>NZ_JBSWTB010000001.1:1027500-4608574 GCF_056158305.1 Alteromonas sp. AWM4_230
GTGAAGATGCTGTGTACCCGCACCTAGACGGAAAGACCCCGTGAACCTTTACTACAGCTTGGCACTGAACATTGAACCTACATGTGTAGGATAGGTGGGAGGCTTTGAAGCACAGTCGCTAGATTGTGTGGAGCCGTCCTTGAAATACCACCCTTGTATGTTTGATGTTCTAACATTGGCCCCTTATCGGGGTTGTGGACAGTGTCTGGTGGGTAGTTTGACTGGGGCGGTCTCCTCCCAAATAGTAACGGAGGAGCACGAAGGTTAGCTAATCACGGTCGGACATCGTGAGGTTAGTGCAATGGCATAAGCTAGCTTAACTGCGAGACAGACACGTCGAGCAGGTACGAAAGTAGGTCATAGTGATCCGGTGGTTCTGTATGGAAGGGCCATCGCTCAACGGATAAAAGGTACTCCGGGGATAACAGGCTGATACCGCCCAAGAGTTCATATCGACGGCGGTGTTTGGCACCTCGATGTCGGCTCATCACATCCTGGGGCTGAAGTCGGTCCCAAGGGTATGGCTGTTCGCCATTTAAAGTGGTACGCGAGCTGGGTTTAGAACGTCGTGAGACAGTTCGGTCCCTATCTGGTGTGGGCGTTGGATGATTGATGGGAGCTGCTCCTAGTACGAGAGGACCGGAGTGGACGAACCGCTGGTGTTCGGGTTGTGATGCCAATCGCATTGCCCGGTAGCTATGTTCGGAACGGATAACCGCTGAAAGCATCTAAGCGGGAAGCCGGCCCAAAGATGAGTCATCCCTGAACTTTAAGTTCTGGAAGGGTTGTTATAGACGATGACGTTGATAGGCAGGGTGTGGAAGCGTTGTAAGGCGTTAAGCTAACCTGTACTAATTGCCCGAGAGGCTTAACCATACAACGCCCAAAAAGCTTTAGGCTTTTGAGTGTTGTAGACAAGCTAAGCTCTGAAACACGAGCCGCAAGTAGAGTGAAAAGCAGTTACTCACTGATTGAATTGATATTATCTTTCCCAAATTGTTACCAGTTTTTTCCTGGCAGCCATAGCGATACGGTACCACCTGAATCCATTCCGAACTCAGAAGTGAAACGTATTAGCGCCGATGGTAGTGTGGGGTTTCCCCATGTGAGAGTAGGACACTGCCAGGTCCCATTAAGAAAAACCCGCCTAACGGCGGGTTTTTTGCTTTCTGCACCAGAGAAAATAATGGGGTCAGAGTCACGACTCTGACCCCATTCCTCCCCCAGCAAAACCCCATTGTTTAAACTATTCTCAATCTTTCCTCGCCAATACGCTGTTTCTATAACGGAATACGTTCATTAATTAATAAAAATTTATTTAAAATGCTTTTAAGCTGTGCTTTAGCCTGTCTATACTCGACTGCTCGGCGAGTTCAATATTTTTAAATTAGAAGTAAAAGGGCGGGTACCACATGAGTGATTATTGGTCTGACTATTGGAAAGTAGGTCATCTAAGTTCTTTTGCGCAATCCAGTAAAGATAACTATTCGGGAGAAATTGCTTCGTTTTGGGAAGAATTTCTTCGTGAGTACAATCACTCACATTGCAATATATTAGATATAGGTTGCGGTAACGGAGCGCTAACGGACTTAGCGCTAAACAAGTTCAAGTACACCCAACCCAACTATATAGGTGTAGATGCCGCTAAACTGAGTATTCCTAAGCACTTGATGCAAGAGAGGGTACGCTTCTACCAGAGTACGCGAGCAGAAACCCTGCCGTTAGAAAGCCATACTATAGATATTGCTATTTCACAATTTGGCTTTGAATATACAGATATGGGTAAAGTCTTAGAAGAACTATCACGCACTCTGAAATTAGGCGGGAAGGTTTGCTTTGTAATACATCATAAAGATTCGGCAATTGTTAAGCCCAATGCGTTAATTCGCCAGGCCGTAGATGAAGTTATGGTAAAGGACGGCCCTTTCGACCTGTTATCCATGTTGGTCAATTCTATTCACAAGATTGGTAAAAATAACCCTAATGCTGAAAAGTACCGTCATTCGTTGAATACGCAAATTCAACAGTTATCCCATTCTAACAAATTCGGCTTATATGGAACTGGGTTTCCAGATCTGCTTAAAAATACAATGTCTTCTTCGCCAATTGACTTCAAATCACGAAAGAACAAACTCAAAAACTTCCGCAGCGAAATGAAAACACTTGCTAAACGACTAGATAATTTACTTTTAGTTGCATTAGACAGTGATCGAATAGACAGTCTATTAATGTCTATGTCTGAATTAGGTTTTACCGATGTAAGTCAAACACCATTACGCCAAGAGAACGAGCTTCTTGGAATGTCGATACAAGCGAATTTAATTTTGCCGTCTTAAGGGAAATGTACTCTGACCCAACATTTTGTGCTAAATCGGTAGTTCACTAGTAGATATAAGTATGAAGATTATCTACTTTATTATTTTTATACTGCTCACGGGGTTCTACTCCACCTTTACATTTGCAAATAGCGCTAAGAACCATTGTGAAATTACTCTTGGGGAGCTTGCTTGGAAAAGCAGGGTATTAGTCTACAAAGTGCAAAGCAAGAGCGAGCTGGACGATCTTTATGCATTCGCTGAATATGAAAAGGTTGCCCTTACTGAGAGGAAGCTCGTTGTGATAGGTATAGTAGAGCAACAACCTGTTGTTGTTTTTGGTTACCCTAAGTGTCATGTCTTTCTTGGTAAGCTAAAACCGGAAAATAAAGTAACGCTCATAGGGCTAGATAGTACAATTAAAGCTAAATATGACACCTTTGATAGTAAGCTTATCTATAGCACGATTGATAAAATGCCTATGAGAAAAACAGAACTAAGGCGTTACTAAGTACGACTTTTAGAGAAACGCTACTCCGAATAGCGTGGTAGCGCTATAAATATCTTTAGGAGTAAAAAACTTACAGCAAAGCAGCTGAGTTATTTGCATGTTTGCGCTTTTATTTAACGCGTCGTTACCCTACCATTAGCGGATTGTTCGCAGTTCGTAAAATTCTATGCCCTCACTACAACCTTACAGCACATTCGGCCTTTCAGCGTCGTGTGATTCCATCCAGTCGTTTACCGATGTAGCCTCATTTCAATCTATCTTTAATACCTATAAGAATGAAACAAACAAAGCTATTTATATTTTAGGTGGTGGAAGCAACTCGATTTTTACCGACGATTTTGACGGTACGATTCTGGTAAACGAAATAAAAGGCATTAGTCACTTCGATACTGAAAGTCACCACTATTTACGAGTAGGAGCTGGGGAAAACTGGCACGACTTTGTAACTCTCTGTATGAAAGAGAGGTGGTATGGGTTTGAAAATTTAGCGTTAATACCTGGTTCGGTAGGGGCTTGTCCTATTCAGAATATTGGAGCCTATGGTGTAGAAGTAAATTCGTTAATCGATAAGGTGGAATGTGTATTTCTTGAAACCGGCGAACAAGTATTACTAAGTAATGCAGACTGTCAGTTCGGTTATAGAGACAGTGTGTTTAAACATGCCTTAGCCAACAAAGTACTTATCACCCATGTAAACTTTAAGTTACCTAAGCAATACGAACTTAAAACAAGTTATGGAGAATTAGCCGCACTTACCGAGCCGACACCAGAAAAGGTGTATAGTAAGGTAATTGAAATTAGAAAAAGCAAACTGCCAGATCCCAGTGAATTAGGTAATGCAGGTAGCTTTTTCAAGAATCCCGTTGTCTCAAAAGCAGTCTACGAAGCGATAGCGCAAGAATATGACTCGGTACCGCATTTTGTTGTAAGCGAAAATGCTGGTTCATCAAATACTGGAAACGAACAAGAACAAATAAAAATACCCGCTGCTTGGTTAATTGACCAAGCAGGTTTTAAAGGCAAAACGTTAAACAAAGTACGTTGCCACCCTACACAGCCATTGGTACTTACTAACTTAGGTGGCGCCACCGGAAACGATGTAATTACCATGGCGAAAAATATCATAGCAAGCGTACAGGATAAATTTGGCGTACAGCTCGAACCCGAAGTACGCTTATTAGGAAACAAAGGACTTATTTCGCTATGAGACAAGCATCAAAAGCTATAAGAAAACATATACTCGCTTTGTTGTCTGACGGTCAGTTCCATTCAGGTGAAACCATTGCTCAGCAAGTTGGACTTTCACGTACCGCAGTAGCGGGTCATATTTCCCAACTTGCCGATTGGGGTCTAGATGTATTTAAAGTAAAAGGTAAAGGCTACCGATTAGAACGAGGTTTTCCATTGTTAAGCGCTGACAGCATTAAACGTCATTTAGGCAATACAAAACGAGCGGTTATTGATGTGGAGTCGGTTTTACCTTCCACCAATACAGAAATGAAAAAGCGTATTGCGAGCAAACGAGAAGATCTTGAAAATGGCGATGTTGTTTTTGCTGAAATTCAAACCGATGGGCGAGGGCGACACGGTCGTTCGTGGTTAGCTCCTGTTGGTGGCAGCTTAACTTTTTCCATGTATTGGTCTTTTCCTGATGGTTATCAGAGTATGGCTGGTCTTTCTTTATTAGTAGGTCTAGCTGTTTGCGATGCGCTTAAGGAATTTGGTGTCGAAGACGCTGAACTTAAATGGCCAAACGATATTTATCTGCAGGGTAAAAAACTTGCGGGTGTACTTATTGAGGTAGAAGGGCAGATAGGTGCAACGGCGCATAGTGTTATCGGCATAGGTTTAAATGTTTGTGTTCCCGATAATCAATATGATGTTGGTCAGCCTCATAGCGATCTTGCGTCTTATTTAGGCACTATCCCCGATAGAAATGCATTAGCGGCAGAAATAATCAAATCTCTGTGGTTTTATTTGCCCAAATTTACTCAACAAGGCTTCGGGCCATTCACAGCATATTGGGAAGCGCTCGACTTATACGCAGATAAACGCATTGTTTTGCAGATGGGCGAGAAGCGTTTTTCCGGAATTGACAGGGGAGTGGACGCCAGCGGCGCACTTCTTGTTGAAACCCAAGATGGCATTACCCGATTCCACGGTGGTGAAGTTAGCCTTAGAGGCAATTAACGCTTTATTTTATAACTGAGCTACGAAAATTTTGGCCATTTTTATTATAAAAGTACTTCGTAGTTCATCTTTGTGATTTTTAGATAGAACTCTTTCCGTTCGTTTTACGCATTACATTGCGACTGAAACCTAAAATATGAACAACATTGAAGAAAACCACGTCATATTAGTGGATATCGGTAACACCCGAATAAAATATTCACTGCTTTGTCATGCAGAAGAAGAGCCTAATGCATGTGAAGATGCCAATTCTCTTTTCTCTTTTATCGATTCTCACAAAAAAATTTCCCATTTATATATAGCTTCTGTGAGAAATCAGGAGCTGGTTGATGAAATATCCGCCATGTGTAACGAGCGAAATATTATTTTTGTAGAAAAACAAACAGAGAAAGAAGCCTTCGGCATAAAAAATAGTTACACGAATGTTCAAAAAATGGGCGTTGATAGATGGCTTGCCATGGTCTGTGCTGCAGAAAAATCAAAAAAAGCATTTTTTGTTATGGATGTGGGTACGGCAATTACGGTTGATTTTGTTGTAGGTGGTCAACATTTAGGCGGTTGGATCGTGCCTGGTTTTCAAGTTATGCGTAATGCATTGGTAGCTTCTACTAAAAAAGTGTACGCAAATGATGAAATTCCGACCACCTTTGGGGTAGGGACCGATACAGAAGATTGTGTAGCATCAGGGTGTCATGCGGCACTATATGGTGTTTATTTGAGCGCGATTGATTACATATCAAGCAAACAAACCGATTTTGATATAATTTTAGGGGGTGGAGACAAAAAAGTGTTTGCATTCTTAAAATCTGCTGATAACATGCGCCTCGCTCATTTGGTGATGCAGGGTCTTGCCCGCTACGCTCGAAGTGAACTTCTAAAGGGAACATCGACGTAAGTTTTTGATTAGTTGAAAAATTGGTCAAAAAAGAAAATTGAAAAATTTTCAAAAAGACACTTGCACAGAGTTAAACAATACTCTAGAATGCGCACCCACTTGATGTAGTGCCGACTTAGCTCAGTTGGTAGAGCAACTGACTTGTAATCAGTAGGTCGCCAGTTCGATTCCGGCAGTCGGCACCATCAATCTGGAGGGGTACCCAAGCGGTCAACGGGAGCAGACTGTAAATCTGCCGGCTCAGCCTTCGCAGGTTCGAATCCTGCCCCCTCCACCACTTTCTCTATGAGGTGGCCAGAGAATTAGGATTGCGGGCATCGTATAATGGCTATTACCTCAGCCTTCCAAGCTGATGATGCGGGTTCGATTCCCGCTGCCCGCTCCAAATCAGTGCTGATATAGCTCAGTTGGTAGAGCGCACCCTTGGTAAGGGTGAGGTCGGCAGTTCAAATCTGCCTATCAGCACCAGTTTATTTCTCCCCAGCTCATGTAAAATTTCTAAATTTTTTAATGTAACTTTGCTGGGATAATAGAAATGGCAAAAGAAAAGTTTGAACGTACGAAACCCCACGTAAACGTGGGTACAATCGGCCACGTTGACCACGGTAAAACTACCCTAACTGCAGCTATCACTACAGTTCTTTCTAAAACTTACGGCGGTTCTGCTCAGGCTTTCGATCAAATCGATAACGCGCCTGAAGAGAAAGCTCGTGGTATCACCATTTCTACTTCACACGTAGAATATGACACTCCTACTCGTCACTACGCACACGTAGACTGCCCAGGACACGCTGATTACGTTAAAAACATGATCACTGGTGCTGCTCAGATGGACGGTGGTATCCTAGTAGTAGCTGCGACTGATGGCCCTATGCCTCAGACTCGTGAGCACATCCTACTTGGTCGTCAGGTTGGTATTCCTTACATCATCGTATTCATGAACAAGTGTGACATGGTTGATGATGAAGAGCTTCTAGAGCTAGTAGAAATGGAAGTTCGTGAACTTCTTAACGAATACGAATTCCCAGGTGATGACCTACCAGTTATCCAAGGTTCAGCTCTTAAAGCGCTTGAAGGCGACGCAGAGTGGGAAAAGAAAATCATTGAGCTTGGTGAAGCGCTTGATTCATACATCCCAGAGCCAGAGCGTGCAATCGACAAGCCGTTCATCCTTCCAATCGAAGACGTATTCTCAATCTCAGGCCGTGGTACTGTTGTAACAGGTCGTGTTGAGCAAGGTATCATCAAGGTTGGTGAAGAAGTAGAAATCGTAGGTATCAAAGACACTACTAAGACTACTTGTACTGGTGTTGAGATGTTCCGTAAGCTTCTTGACGAAGGCCGTGCAGGTGAGAACGTTGGTGTTCTTCTACGTGGTACTAAGCGTGATGAAGTTGAACGTGGTCAAGTACTAGCTAAGCCTGGTTCAATCACTCCACACGTTAACTTCGAAGCAGAAGTATACGTACTGTCTAAAGATGAAGGTGGCCGTCATACTCCATTCTTCAAAGGCTACCGTCCACAGTTCTACTTCCGTACAACTGACGTAACTGGTGCTGTAGAGCTTCCAGAAGGCGTAGAAATGGTAATGCCTGGTGACAACCTTAAATTTAAAGTTGAGCTAATTGCTCCGATTGCGATGGAAGAAGGTCTTCGTTTCGCAATCCGTGAAGGTGGTCGTACAGTAGGTGCTGGTGTCGTATCTAAGATCCTAGACTAATCTAGACTTAGCAACACAAGCCAAAAAAGCGCACTTAGGTGCGCTTTTTTTATGCCTGCGATTTAGTTCGTGATTGTTGTGCCCGCTGAAACACGCTGTAAACCCATCCCTTCTTTTACAAAAGAGCTTCGACACCACACCCCTGCAGGTCGGGTTACAGCGGGTATATACTCACTCCCTTCTATCGATATAAGATAAGCACGAAGATAAGAAGTGGAATTTTCATCCCTTTGTTGTTATACAATAACAATTAATGGCTATCATGCCCGGCTTTATTGTTTAACGAGATTTTCATGATTACACGACGCCAGTTTTTAGTAGGCTCTTTGGCATTTGGTGGACTAGCTACCAGTGCTTTTGGTAAGAAAATGAACTTGGCATCAATGCCAATTAGTGAAGGCTATGGCGCGCTCGTAGACGACCCTCAAAAGCTGCTCGATTTACCCAAAGGCTTTAGCTATAAAGTTATTTCTAGTTTTGGCAATGCGATGTCTGACGGTATGCATGTACCTGATAGGGCGGATGGAATGGGGTGTCTACCTATAGATGGTAGTAGCAATAAACTGGCGCTAATACGCAATCATGAACTACACCCTAAACATTTAAGTGCTCAGCCTAAGTCTATTCAAGCGCATACCAGCGACTTAGCTTATGATAGTTACGCTAATGGCATTGCTATACCCGGCGGTACCACAACCATGGTGTATAACCTTGCCACGCAAAAGGTTGAAAAAGAGTTTATTAGCCTGACTGGCACCGTAAGAAATTGTTCCGGCGGCATTACGCCCTGGGGCACGTGGTTAACCTGTGAAGAATCGGTAGACCGTCCTCATGGCCCTAACGGCGATGTAGTAAACAAAGATCACGGCTACATTTTTGAAGTACCTGCAAACGCCGACTCACTGATTGAAGCTAAACCTCTTAAAGACATGGGGCGTTTCAACCACGAAGCAGCTTGTGTCGACCCCAAAACTGGTATTGTCTATCTAACCGAAGATAGAGGCGACAGCTTGCTTTATCGCTTTGTACCCAATGAGTACGGTAACTTGGCAGCTGGCGGCCAATTAGAAGCATTAGTCGTTAAAAATAACCCTCAGTTCGATACACGTAACTGGAATGGCAATGCTATGCCTGTAGCTACATGGTTTGACGTTGAGTGGGTAGCTTTAGATAACCCAGAAAGCCCTAATGATGATTTACGTGTGCAAGGGTATGATAAAGGTGCTGCGCTATTTGCTCGGGGTGAAGGCATACACTGGGGCGAAGATGAGCTTTATTTCTGCTGTACCAATGGCGGGCAAAAGCAGCTAGGTCAGGTAATGAAGCTTGTTCCCTCTGCAGATGGTAAACAAGACAAGCTTCAGCTGTTTTTGGAAAGTGAAGACAAGAACCTGTACAACTTTGGCGATAATCTAACTGTGTGCCCGAACGGACACTTATTGGTGTGCGAAGATCAGTACACTGACATAGTGGATAACCATTTGCGTGGTGTTACGCCAAGCGGAGAAGTGTACAACTTTGCCAAATTACATGCGCAAACAGAACTAGCAGGTGCGTGTTTCTCGCCTGATGGCAATACGCTTTTCGTCAATATTTACTCACCAACCAAAACGTTGGCCATTACCGGTCCGTGGCTTAACGCCTAAGTTTATTAAATGATTTCATGCGCGGCGTTTTGACAAAAACGCTGCCACATTTCTTCTCAAACACTTAGCCCTACTATACTTACTAGCCTAAAAAGACAGATAACCTTCACTTCCCCACGGCAATAGCCATCACTCTCGTTCATAAAAAATTGCGATTAGCCAGCATATTTACAATCGGTTTGTCTGATTGTTTGAATCATATTATCTCGTTTTAATAGTTTTACTCAATTAATGATAATGCTCTCAACTTAACAAGGAGAGCGAAATGAGCGCACTATTAAAAAAGCTAACAACGGCAAATAGCCACCGTGTTTCCTCCACAACGAATCAACAAATTCAAACGCAATGCAACTACGCTGATAACTATTACGGCGACCAAGTTTGTGTAGAAGTTAAAGCCCCTAAACCTCGTACCAACCTTCATGTAGGAGTACAGCTGTGAGAACCTCAATGAAATCAACCTTAACTAAATTTGTATTAGGCGGCGTTGCTGCCAGTATGCTTACTTTAGGTGTAAGCGCAGATACACTAACTCGCCAAAATGGCGCACCGGTAGGCGATAACCAAAACTCGCAAACCGCAGGGCCATGGGGTCCAGTATTGCTACAAGACTCTCACCTTATTGAAAAGTTAGCGGCATTTGACCGTGAGCGTATTCCAGAGCGCGTAGTTCACGCCCGTGGTGTTGGTATTCACGGTTACTATGAAAACTATGTCGACCTATCTGACGAGACCATTGCCGCACCATTTCAAGGCGAAGGTAAAAAGACTGAAGTATTTGTTCGTTTTTCATCAGTAGTTCACGGACATTTATCGCCAGAGACGCTGCGTGACCCACGTGGTTTTGCGGTGAAGTTTTACACCGAACAAGGAAACTGGGATCTAGTCGGCAACAACTTCCCGGTATTCTTTATTCGCGATGCAATTAAATTCCCTGATATGGTTCACGCATTTAAACCGTCGCCGGTAACGAACAAGCAAGATGCGAAGCGCATTTTTGACTTTTTCTCTCACGTGCCAGAGTCAACGCATACATTAACCATGCTTTTCTCTGATTACGGTACACCAGCAAGCTATTTAAATATGGACGGCTCAGGTGTTCACGCTTTCAAATTTGTTGATGACGAAGGTAATTACAAGTACGTGAAGTTTACCTGGAAAGCGAATCAACCTATTAAGAACTTCTCTGCTGAAGAAGCAATGAAAGTTCAAGGTATGGACTTCCAGCCTCATACCACTGATGTGTATACCCGTATCGGTGAAAAAGGTGAAACAGCATCTTGGGATCTGTATCTTCAAGAGTTAGAGCCAGAACAGTTAGATGATTTCGAGTTTAATCCACTTGATACGACTAAAATTTGGCCTGAATCTTTGGTTCCTGCTAAGAAAATTGGTCGCCTAGTGCTTAACCGTGTACCAGACAACTTCTTTGAAGAAACTGAGCAAGCGGCATTTGCACCAAGCAACTTAATTCCAGGTATTGAGCCATCAGAAGACAGAATGCTTCAAGGTCGTTTGTTCTCGTATGCTGATACGCAGCGCTATCGTTTAGGTGTTAATGCGTACCGCATTCCTATTAACGCGCCGAAAAATGCGGTTATCAATAACCACGAGCAACACGGTCAGCTTCGTACAACTAGCTCTAATCGCGATGTGAACTATCAACCAAGCCGTCGTCTTGATCTTAACGAAGATCCAGCGTTTCGTTATTCAAGCAAGCCGCTTGCAGGTATGACACAACAAATTCCGTTCTATAAAGAACAAAACTTTAAGCAAGCGGGTGAGTTTTTCAGAAACCTGACTAAAGAAGGTCAAGCGCACCTAATTAGTAACTTAGGCGGAGCGTTAGCATCGGTACCTGAAGAAGAGATTCGCGTAATCATTAGTGCTTATATGTACAACGCAGATAAGAACTACGGTAAGGGCGTAGCTAAACTAGCTAAAGCGCCAATGTCGAAAGTTCGCCAAACTGCAAAAGACTTGATGGAGCAACAGGCAGCACGCGCTGCAAAAGCAAAGCAAGTTGCAGAAAGCCTAACGGCACTTATGCAATAAGCTAAGTAGCAATAACGTTGGGAGTTATATCACAGTGTTGAGTAACTCCCATTTTCCTTTAACAATGTTTATCTAACTGCTTTGCTAAAACTGCTTTGCTAAAACTGCTTTGCCAAAACAGTTTAGTAGTAACCAAATTTAATTTACCAGTAAGGGGGCACAATGTCTTTTTGGAAGCAAACACTTACGGCAGCACTGTTCGTCGTTGCCACCTTGACCAGTTTTTATACTAATGCGGCAATTGACACAACCACTCAAGCTAATACTCAACAAAGTGCAACTACGCCTAATATGGAAGCCTTAAAAGCACGCTATTTTGATGCGGCGCGAGAAGGCGATAGCGTCATGCTAGCTGCATTTTATCAAGCTGGTCTAGATGTTAACGTAGCGGATGAGAAAGGCTATACCGCGCTTATTCTTGCTGCCTATCACGGCCACACTGAAACGGTAGACTTCCTTATCAGCAATGCATACGCTAACCCATGTCAAGAAGACAATCGCGGCAATACTGCGTTAATGGGGGCCATCTTTAAAGGGCATGTAAGCGTGGCCAAACAGCTCGTGTTTGCCGATTGCGATATTGACGAAGAAAATGCACAAGGCCAAACCGCGTTAATGTTCGCAAGCCTGTTCGACAGGCAAGAAATTATCAATACGCTTATCGATAAAGGGGCTAACCCAGCTCATATGGATAAAGCGGGCAATTCGGTTGCCGATATCGCTCTTTCGCAAGGCAACTACGAGTTAGCGAAAATACTAAGTAAAAGCGTTGATTAATCTTCAACGCTTTTAAATCGCCCTAAGATTTGGCCGCTGTCAGCCACTGAACTTATTTAAAAGGGGTGTGCGTATAGTCAAAGGATACACCTAGGTCTTTGCGTTCAGTTAATCGCTGGCTTCCATTGGTGGTATACAAACTTTTTGCCAAATAAGCTTTATATGCAGCACTATCAATAGTATCTACGTACCACCAATCACAGGTTACTTTTTGATGGGTAACATCAACAATCATAAAGCCGTGAGATTTAAGCTCTACGTATTTCATATGTGGGTTCATTGTCGGTATCAATGTGGCTAGCGGGTCTGCAACAGGGTCGCTTAATCCCGGCGATGTTACCGACGGCGTCACAAACTCCACTGCTAAGGGCTGTTCACCAAGGCGAACACGAGCGTTGTAGGTGTAACCGTTAGTGCTGTCTTCAAAAACCTCCATTCCCCAAGACGTGTGGATATCACCTGTTAATATAACCGTATTCTCTATTCTATAGGCTTTGATGGCGTCCAGAATTCGTTGCCTAGCTTCAGGATAGCCATCCCATTGGTCCATGTTGAGCGCAAGAATATCTTTGGTAACAGGAATTCCGGCGGCCTCTAGGTTTGGCGCGTTCAGTCCTTTGAATTGACCAAACATCACTTGTTGCCCTAAAAAGCGCCATGTAGACGTAGATGTAGTGAGCTTATCTAGTAACCAGCGTTCTTGGGTATCGCCAAGAAGTGTACGGTTGGTATCGTAGCGTTCTGCTGAAACAGGTGAATCGACCTGCGGGTCGCGCCCTTCAATGCGTGTATCAAGCATATATAAATCAAGGAGCGAGCCCCACTCAAAATGCCTGTAGATACTGCCTTCGCGAATAGGCATCCATTCATAATAGGCCTGAATTGCGTACGATTTGCGTAGTTGGTAGTTGCCTTCGCCCTCGTTATGGTTTTCAGCGCCAGTGCGATGAGCATCGTTCGTAATTTCATGATCATCCCACACCGTGATAAAGGGGTAGGCGGCATGCAGTAAAGCTAAATCAGGATCAGTTTTGTATTGGGCGTGTCGGGTCCGATAGTCACTTAAGCTGGTAATTTCTTTGTCAGGCAGTGGCGCTCTGCCTAACCGAGAACCATCGCCATATTCATCTTCGGCGTATTCATATAAGTAGTCGCCTAAGTGAAGGACGGCATCAATCTCCCCAACGGCATTCTTGTTCGTAATGGCGTGGTAGACATTGAAAAAGCCCTCTGGGTAGTTTGAACAACTTACAACCGCAAAGCGGGCATGGCCTGTCGTGACAGGTGCCGTTTTCGTAGTGCCTATGCGGCTTCTGTAGCCGTTGACTTCAAATTGATAAAAGTAGGTGGTATCCGACGAAAGGTTTTGGACATCAACTTTTACGGTATAGTCTCGACTTTCAGACGTGCTTAACTGTTCTTTCAGCACACTGTTTTTCATCGAACTGTCCAAAGCAACATGCAGTGTGACTAGTGTTTCAGTTGCAATATGACTGATGCGAGTCCATAGGACTACAGCGTTAGGGAGCGGATCACCACTGGCAATTCCATGTTGGAAATAGTAGTTGTTATCAAGCTTAAAAGACGTATTCAGCGCTTCAAAAGGCGCGGCTGAAGCCCTAAAGCCTAAAATTGAAGCGGATAACCCCGCCGTTTTAAAAAATTGTCGACGGGAATAATTTATCGCGTTTTTCATTGTTTAACCTTCTCTCTCAATAGGGGAGCGCGCTTCAGCCGAATACAGCTACAGCGCTAGCCACACCTTAATTGCCTATATACGGAGTTATTTATCTGTAATTCGTAAACTCAGCCCCTGGTATTGAGAGCGAGCATGAATACCAATAGAAACGGCGCTTCCACGCGGTACGTCTATGATGCAGCTTTCCGTATTGTCCACCCCATTAGAGCGGCATACATAGTTACGAAAACTGACGTTTTGGCCAATTTGTACATACAAATCAGCATCGCCAAAACCGCGCTCTAAATAAATGGAAAGGGTTCTGTCGTGCTCAATAGCATCAACAATATAGGTTTCAAAAACTCCCGTTCTTGCGTGCAAGTTTGTTAGGTTCTGCGGCGGCGTTAAAAGGTTGTTAGGCGTTGAAAAGCAATCTTCGGTAGCTGAAAAGGCCACGTGTAAAACAGGTGCTTTGGTGTTTTCGCTAGCGTCGATAAAGCGTTGCTGTAGAGGATGGTTCGTTGAAATTCCAAGCCCAAACGCACCGTGTTCTATAAACTGCTGCTGCAGTGTTCGAATAGTAGATTCGTCTAAAGGAAGGGTTATATTATTACCTGCATCAATGACGTTAACATTTGCAAAAGTACTGCTTGAAAAGAGTGAGTGCCCACTATGCCAGTTCACAGTGTTTTCATTGAAGCTAGGCGTAACAGTTGATATGCCAAGTGCTGTGGGGTTCGGATACACGGGAAATAGTTCGCTAGCTAACCCGGTAGCGGCACTCGTTTCGCTTGGGTTAGATTGAAAAGACAAGGTAGCGCTATCGAGAGTGGCACATTTTGCTATGTCACTTGCATCAAAGCTCATCAGAGCTTTTGTTTCACCATACTGAATATGGTTATTAACCACCATCATACCGCTAGGGTAAGCATTGTAGTTCATCGTAGGTTTTGCACTAGAGATAAAACTATCGTGCTTTGCAGTAAGCGTATAAGCCCGTCGATTTTCTTGATTTGGCGGTAAGTAGGTTGTTAAACCTTTGCCGTTCTGAGTTAGAGTGAAAACAGCGCCTACGTCATTGGCTACCCACCATTTAATATTTTCAGGCAAGGCTAACGGGTTCCTTTCTCTTTCCTCCATCGAAAGAGTGCTGGCTTCTTCATCAAATTCAGCGGTACGCACTTGTATTTCACTAGAAGTAATGCTCAACACTTTAAACTGTTGAATACTGGCAAGGTCAATTGTCCAAGGGTAAGACTGATTAGCAGAACGGGCCGGAGCGCCCCAGCTGCCTTCACCCACATAAACGGTGCCGCCTTCGTCTGAACGACGAAAGGCGATGTCGTTTTGCTCTGGCGCCATAGGATAGGTCAATTTGTTAATGTGGGTATCTGACTCAACGACAAGGTTCATATTGTGTTGGTAAAACAGCGCTGCCCACCACAGGAATAAGCCTTTATTCGATGACTTTCCATCGAAATGAGGGAAGATGGGCTTGTGGTATTGGGCTAGTCGCCAAAAGGGCGCTTGCTGGCTCAACTGCAAGTCTGACGCAAGCCAATCATTCATCTGGGTTGCATACACTTGCCATCCACTTTCTTGGTACTGACTGTTGAGCGTATAAACCCTAGCCAACGCATTAACGGTTAACGCGCCGTAGGTGTCTTGTTCATCACAAAAATTGTCTCGTACAAAGTCGACACCGAACACCTGACATAAGGTGGCATAGTTGGTGTCTTCATGATTACCGTGAGTGGGAATGATGGGATAAATTCGCTTAAACGCTTTGCCGTTTATCACATCATTTGAAAAAGTTAGCTGCCAGTCATCAAGAAAACCCGCCATTTCAATTGGGGTATTGCCATTGGTGAAGTCACCGCCGTGCATAACAAACAAGGGGCGAATCTTCGCTACTAGCTTGTTGCCTTCCTGCCGCGTCGTCCAGCCCGTGCGTGTGTCGCCTCCTGCAATAGCTGTAAACGGGGTAGGTTCAGTTGATGCAGTTTTAAACCACATTGGAGTATCACAACCATCAAAGTCACATACCTTGAAGTAAATCGTACTGTCGGCAGGCAGACGGGTAAGCCGCACAAAGTAAGATTCAAGGCTAAAGAAACTGGCTTTGTGACTAATTTCTACCCGTTGCCATTGGTCTTCATCGGTTGACGTTCCATAAAGAACATAAGGTGAAAGGCTAACCCCCTTAGGTGAAAAACCTACTATCGCCTCGTGTGCGGGGTCGCTATCCCATGCTAACCGGTATAAATGAGTAGCTGATACTACCGTGCCCGCATAACTCAATAAAAGCAGTGCCAGAATCGTTCTATAACTACGCATAATCATATGACTGTTACCTTAGTTTTGTTTGGTGCGTATTGGATAAAAAAATGAGGCGATGAGATATGGGGGTAACACCCTATTGATGGGGGAGTCATAAAAAATTCATAATTGTGCAGCATAAGTATTCGGCAAATTTGTGTACGAAAATGACTCGCAAAAAACTGTTTTTATTTAGCCATCTTGTAGTAGGCTGTTGCGTGCTCACCCAGTTGTTAAGCGGCTTTCGTATTGCGTCACAGCATCGAGACTTTTGGCTTTATTTTGATTGGCTGTTACCTGAAGGGCTTGTGCATATTTGGCACGTGATTTCAGGGCTGTTATTGCTTTTGATGATGCCGGTAATGCTTTTCGCACTGCTAAATCAACGAAAAGAAAAGGCCGTACCAAAAACATTTAACCAAATAGGCTCTGCACTTATTTGCGTATCGGTAGTAAGTGGTGGGGCACAATTCTTTTTTGAACTCACACACTTAGTGGTGCGCTTTATCCATTATTATAGTGCGGTAGGATTACTTATTTTTATTGCGCTACACCCCTTGCGATACTACTTTCAAAAGCCGGTAACTTACCTTCTCCACATTATTTTCGAACCTTTCACTTTCAAGCGAGGCTATTTTTATTTAGGGGCGGCTGCATTGGTAACGTGTAGTTTGTACTTGCTCACATTATCTACGCCTACAACTCTGCGATCTAAAGTGGTTGCCGACGATGTGTTTATCAAAATTGATGGAAAAGCCAATGAGAGTGCTTGGCAAAAGGCGCCTGGCGTTACAGTAAAAACTTTTGCTGGTGCCAATTTTTATGAAGGGACGTCGGACGTTACGCTTAAAACGCTACACAATAAGACTGAAACTTATTTCTTTATTCGCTGGCAAGATCCTACGGAAAGTTTACTTCACCTTCCTTTGGTAAAAACCGATGACGGTTGGCAAGTAAAAAGTCATGGTTTTGAGCAGTTCGATGAGAAGGAGTTTTACGAAGATAAACTTGCGCTACTGTTTTCTCAAAGTTGCAATATAGCAGCAGCTGCTACCGCCCATTTAGGTAGTCAGCCTCGTTCTGAATTACCTGCTAATAAACATAAAAAGGGCTATCACTTTACATCCGACGGTGTCGTCGATTTGTGGCAGTGGAAAGCGGTAAGAACGAATGCGATGTACTTGGTCGACGATAGTTACATTGGCAGGCCCGTAGCGCCTATTATAGGCGAAAAAAGGTACACGGCTGGCTATCAGCAAGACAGCGATATGGGGGGAAGCTATGTCTTAAACTGGAAATGGTACAGCAGCGAAAATGTTACCCCGAAACGCCTTCCTAACGCTCCTTCATTTGAATCTCAAGGTTATGCTAGCTGGTTTGACTACAAAGCTTATTCTCCCAAACGGGATGATTTACCAGTAGGCAGTTTGATCAACTCCGTTTTGTACCGTTCTAATCAGCTTGAAGGGGGACGGGCCGACGTGCGTGCTTATGGAAGGTATGCAAACGGTTACTGGAACCTTGAAATTGTGCGAAAGAAGCAAGCTTCAGAAAAGACAGACATCAATTTAACTGATGGAATTTGTCTGTGGGTAAGCGCATTTGATCACGCTCAAATTGCTCATACCCGACATGTTAGGCCTTTGCGGCTTAGCTATGAATTGTAAGGGTAATACTATGCTTTTATTTGTAAAAAAGCTTTTAGTCCTTTGCGCGATTGTCGTTGTTAGCACGCAGTTAAGCGTGCTTTATCAATTTTTTAATAGCGTACCTAGTATGTTTGCTGCTAAAGAAATAGATGAGTATCGATTTGTAAAATTGAACTCACATGGGCATGCCATTTCAAACGAACAAGGCCCTTGGCACTGTGTTTACGACAGAAAGCTCGAAGTTGCCTGGCTGGTGGGAAGAGATGACGAGTCGCCTTTTGACAGTTATTGGAGCTACAGTTGGTTCGACGAAGAACAGCATAAAGGAGTGAAAGAGCGAGGGAGCTGTTATTTCAACAAGCCGGGGTGCGATACAAGGCATATTCAGCAGCAAGCAATTAAACGAAAAATATGTAACTTATCTAACTGGCGCCTGCCCAATGCAGAAGAGTTGGTTGCCTTAGTTCAAACTCCAACTAAATCTAATGGCCCTTTTATACAAAGCGCATTTTTCCCAAATATCCAAAAAGGTGATTATTGGACGCAAACACAAAGCAACAGTATTGATACTCAAGCGCTTACGCATTTAAAAGACGGAGCGGTTGCGGTCAACTTCAAACATGGAAAAAGTCGAGTTCTACCTTTTAGAAATGCTGCTCATGTCATGCTTGTGGCGGACAAAAAAGCGCTACCCCTTTCGCCTAATCAAAGTGCGTTCTTAGGTAGAAAGCAAAGCATTGCATATTCTCACAATTAATTAGCCATTGGCACTATGTAGGGGGAAATCCCTATTTGCACTTCGATCAGTTGGTTTGATACTGAGCCTACATTTTCGTAAAGGTAGATTTACTATGAAATCATTAATTGCCGCTGTGTTCGTTCTTTTTTCCGCGCCTTCTTTCGCTGGCGTAATCACTTATGATTTCACTCGATTAGTGTTAGGTGACGAAGCTGACGAAACCAGCTTAATCGGGCAAATCACCTTCGATGAAAAAGAAACGCAGTTCAATATGAATACATGGCTATCGTTTTTCTTTCAGTTGGAGTTTGATGGTGACATTTACAATATTTTAGAAGACGACATAGCCGACTTCGCGATAGTCGATTTAGATGATGGTGTGTTTGGTGATGAAAGCAGTGAAGGCTTTGAGTTCTTCATTGAAGATTCAAGCGTTCCTTACGAGTTTACTATTAGTTCAGGTTTAGCTGGACTAGGGCAAACCAATACTTGTGTTTTCTTTGAAAATAGCGACCGCTGTGCGGGCGGGTTGTTTCAATTGGTTAAAACTGTCGAGCCGAGTAGTGGCTCCAATAACGGCTCGACGCAAGTGAGTGAACCTGCTTCCTTCGCATCAGCAATGTTAGTTTTGTTCGCGTTTACCTCACTGAGGAAGCGCAAACAGTAAAGCATTTTTAATTTTAATAAGCGTTTCATTTCTTTTACTGTGTTCGTTCCCTCCAACCTATCAATGTTTCTCGATAGTTGGTGTTTTTAGCCCTCCACTTGTGAGGGCTTTTTTCTTTTTAGATTTCTGATTTTTCAACGCTTTTATAAATCACACCGAATAGGGGGAACTCCCCATAGTTTTGCTTCTTTGGTTGTTAAATACTCAAGGGGTACTCAAAGAGAGGTGTATTATGAAGTTCCTTAATAACAAAACAGTATTATCAGTTGCTATTGCTTGTGCCCTACCAGCGAGCATGGTGAATGCAAAAACTTTCGATAAAACCTTGGCTGATGCACTTGCTGCTTCGCCACTAGAACTACAACAAGTTATTGTTACATTTGAAGGTAAGGGACCTGCCACAACAGAACAAATTACAGCACTTGAATCGTTAGGCATCACTGGCGGTGTTAGCCTGCGTAACGTGCCAATTGTTGGTGTGTTAGCCAACAAGCAGCAAGTTGAAGCGCTTTATCAACGTGATGACGTTGTGTCAGTGTGGAACAACGACCCACTAGAATTAGAGAACCATGAGTCTACCCAAATTACCGGCGTACAGGCACTACAGGCTGACCGCGATATTCGCATTAACGGCATGCCAGTATCAGGTAAAGGCATTGGTGTAGTGGTAAACGACTCGGGTGTTGACGGTACCCACGGTGATTTAGCTTTCCCTGATCACGTTGTGCAAAACGTTTTAGCGCAGGTTAATCTAAATAGCTACAGCGGCATTTTACCGATTACATACCAAGAAAACGTATCTAACACCGATATCCTAGGCGGTCACGGTACTCACGTAGCAGGCACAGTAGGCGGTAACGGCGCCAAGAGCGGTGGTTTACACGCAGGTGTAGCACCAGGTGCAGACATCATTGGTTATGGCTCGGGTGCCGCTTTATTTATTTTAGATACTATCGGTGGCTTCGACTACGCGTTAACACACCAGTTCGATTACAACATTCGTGTTATCTCTAACTCATTCGGTAACACAGGTGATGTAGGTACAGACTTCAACCCAGACGACCCAACCAACGTTGTAACTAAAGCATTGGCTGACAGCGGTATTATTACCGTGTTCTCAGCGGGTAACTCAGGTCCAGGTGAATCAACTATTACCGGTAATTTTAAAAAGGCACCTTGGGTAATTACAGTGGCTGCGGGCAACAAACAAGGCGAGCTAGCTGATTTTAGTTCTCGTGGTGTTGACGGAAAGGGCGGGCAGGCAGTTGTTGATGGCGAAGTGTTCACGTGGGAAGACCGTCCTACCGTAACGGCGCCTGGGGTAGACGTCATATCTGCCCGTGCATCACTGTCTAGCTTAGGCGGTTTAAGTGCAGCTGACGACGCGGAAATGATTGAGCCACAGCACTTACCGTTTTATACCGTATCTAGCGGCACATCAATGGCTGCGCCGCATGTGTCAGGTATTGTTGCACTAATGCTAGAAGCAAATCCAAACCTTCAGTGGGAAGATGTGAAGCGTATTCTTCAGGAAACCGCAACGCCGATGGCAGGTATGGATGAGTGGGAAGTGGGCGCCGGCTACGTGAACGCTTATGCTGCGGTAACTGCAGTGCTTGACGGTGAAGAAGTATTTGGCGATACCGTGAAAAAGAATCGCGAATTTAACGCTTTTGCAAATGTGGCGGAAGGCGATAGCTTTACATTGCCTACGACTTACCTACCTGTTGGTGAATCTCCTGTAGAAAAGTTTGAGGTAAAGCCTGATGTATCTATGGTTGTTGCAAGCGCATCAATTGAAACTGCTACAGCCTTTGTACTAGAAGATCCGGCAGGAAATACCTACGGTTCTGGCATTGGCCTACCTGTTTTAGGTTCTTCTGTTGGTACAGCTGCGCCGGGTATGCCGGGTACATGGAAACTATACAGCCGAGGCATTGGCAGCATTAGTGGTGTGTCAGTTGACCCACTCGGCGTTACAAATGGTGTGGGCATTCCTGGTACTAACGATGTGAATATTCGCTTGTTAGTTACATCAGGCTATACCGGTATTGATGATGCAGTAGGCCATCCAGCGAAACCATTCATTGAATACGTAGTCGCAAATGAGCTAATGGACGCAAAGGAAAGTGGTTTTGCACCAGATGCACCGTTAACGCGTGTAGAACTTGCTGATACGCTAGCGCTTAGCGCTAATCTTCGTCAAACCAACGATGGTAATACAGTGAACTTCACTGATGTGAGTGCAGAAAACGCTGCCGCCGTAAATTCAGCAACAGCAACTGGCGCTGTATTAGGTGATTTAGAGATGAATACGCAACCGGTGATGCAAGTTGACGGCGACTTCTTTGGTAGCAATATGCAGGTAAGTAAGGAAGAAATGGCGTACTCAATGGTTCAAACATTAGGTCTTGAAGATGCCGCGAGTAGCTTTGACTCTGAAAAGGTTATCGCTATCGTGCTTGGTGAAGCGGTGGAAGTTGAAGATACAGACGCAATTGCACCTGAGTATCGCGGCTATGTTCAACAAGCTTTAGCTGCAGGGATAATGCAGGTGGAAGTGAAGGTAGAGCAAGGTCCATTTGACCTACAGCCTACGCTTAAAGCCTTCTTTAACCCACAAGATGGCGTATCACGAGGCGAAGCGGCGTTTATCCTTACGCAATACGCTGAGCTTTAATTTCTGATATAAGAGGGGCCTTGCTCCATCTGAAACACGGCGTAAACCCATCCATGGGGCCTTCGCCACAGCATCCATGCTGTGGAGAGTTTCAGATGAAGCAAGGCCCCTCTCTTTTGTTTTAACGTATAAAAGTTCTATAGAGTAGTGTTCTACTTAACGGAATTTGCTTTTGGGGAGTCCACTAAAGCAAGTTTAGTGCTGAGGATTTTAGCTACTGCAATCAGTATTCGCTTAATATGTAAAAAGGGGAAAGAATAGAGTTGTACGCTCCGAACAAATTCCAGCTATTCTAGCAAGCCTGCCTTTCCAGCCATTCTGATAAGTTCTGCGGAACTGCTTAAATTGAGCTTTTTATAAATGTTGCTTCGGTGATTTTCTGCGGTTTTAAGACTCATATCTAGTAGTTCAGCAATCTTCTTACTGGTGTTGCCTGCGGCAACTAAGAAAAAGACTTCTCGTTCTCTTCGCGTCAAAACGCTCAGCGGTGATACGTGCTTTTGACACTGTTCAGTGGATGACTGGGTTAATTCGTCGGGGAAAGAGGTTTTGTTGGCCGCCACTTTTTTTATCGCATCGACTAAGCTGTCCCCAGACGACTCTTTTAAAATGTAGCCCTTTGCGCCAGCGTCGCGCATGGCCTCTATATATTCCACTTCGTTGTGCATAGACAGCACAAGTATCTTTGCATCACTGCGCTGAGACAATATTTTATCAATGGCAACGAGCCCGCTCATGCGCGGCATAGAAATATCCATCAGAATAACGTCGGGGGAGAGCTTTAGCACCGCTGCAATAAGCTCAACACCGTCATCACATTCTCCGACCACTTCAATATCTGGGTTTGCATTTAGCATTTGAGATACGCCTTGACGCATGAGTACATGATCGTCGGCTAGCACTACTCGAATTGTCATACAGGTACCGTTACTGTTGTTCTTGTGCCTTGCCCTACAGCTGAATCTATTTCTAGCTTAGCGTTGAACGCTTCGGCTCTATCGCGAATACTTGAAAGACCAATGCCAGGCTCTATAGTTCTACTATCAAACCCTACACCATTATCAAGAATATCTAAACGAATAACGTTATGGTGGTAAGAAACCGTCAGGGTAAGGTGTGTTGCTTCACTGTGCTTTATAGCATTTACCAATGTTTCTTGCGCAATTCTGAATAATAAGGTGCTTATATCTTTCGAGAGATCTGTGGGTAGATTTATGTCAGTGTTATACGCCATATCTTCACCACTAAGCAGGTTCCGACACAGCCAGTTTAGTGCGGGTTTAAGGCCCAGGTCGTCTAAAATGGTGGGGCTCATAAGGCGTGATAGCTGCCTCACGTCATTTAGCGCCATTTCAGCGATACCGTGTAGTGCTTCTATTTCAGGCGAGGAAGATGAGAGCGCCTGCAGTCGTCTTGTCAGCCCAGTAAGTAACTGCCCTATACCATCATGCAACTCTCTAGAAAGTTTAGCTTTTTCGGATTCTTGTTGAGCCCACAGGCGTTTCGCAAGCTGCTGAAGTACTTCCTGATCAGCGTCTAGTCGCGCTTGAAGTGTTGCCTGTAGTGCCTTAATGCTCTCTATTTCTTTGGCTAAATCACTCAAAATAGGCGTTCCTGTAGTCACCCGTTTGTTTTTCAGGTAGTTGAGACAGCCACTGCGTTGTTAACTTATTTACGGTATCTTCTTTGCCGGGAATAGCGCGATAGTATAGGTGATTGCGCCAATATGAAGGGTATAGCGCGAGCTTTTGCTTGAGCTTTTCAACTGATGCTTCATCACCTAACGACGCTTGTATATACAGCCACTGCAAGTATTGTTGATAATAAGTAGGTTTAATAAGAGTGCCAAGCTTTTCCATGATACTGCTCGAAGCGCCTAAAGATAGACGCTGCTGCATATCGAGCAAAATCTTTGCTTCGGTGATCGCGGGTACATTGTCGTTATTTAGAAGCGTTTTGTAGATGTCGTCACTTTCATCGTTAAGGTTACCTTGATGATGCTTTAACCCTAACGTTAGCCATTGATAAACGGCGAATTGCTCGTGACGTTCTTCGTTGATGGTGGGCAATACCGACTCAAGACGCTTCTCTAAGCATGACCAGTTTGCAGTTAACAAGCATATTTCACCCTCCCAGAGCAAAACTTCTGTTTTTGCTCGGCTATCTTCAGACTCCTGAGCTAAGCGTTTTGCCTGTGCAGCATGTTGTGTGGCTTCTTCTAAATTTCCGTTTGCAAAGTTTAAATAGCTGAACAGAAGGTGATTGTAGAGCTTTTCCTGATTATGTTGTGTACCTAATTGCCTATCTACCGCCGTTAAGTAATTGCTTGCGATATTTTTATCACCTTTAACTAAACTCAATTGCGCAAGATTTTGATGGGTTCGAAGTAGGTGAGATTCATCACCATTTCTCTCAAATAGCATCTTAGCCTGCTGCCAGTATATTTCTGCAAGAGAGATATCACCAATCAAAAAGTGCATATAGGCCACGTTGCTCATGCTTTGGGGCTGAAGTACCTTGTCATCGCTTTGAACACGAATATCAAGGCCTCGTTTGTAGTAATCTAACGCTCTTGCAAACTGTCCTCGTTCTTCAAACATAAAGCCTAGGGTGTCGTTTACGTGCGCTTCTTGTGCTAAGTCACCTAAATCGTGAAGCAGCTTTACAGCTTCTTCTAGCGACGCTTCAGCAGTGGTGTAGTCGCCTGTGAGTGAAGTAGCAATAGCATAGTTTGCTAAGGTTTTGGCCCGTTGAGAAGGCTGTGTTTTCGCATCTCGTAGCGCTAGCGCGTCTTTAAAATAACGCGCCGCTTCTACATTGTCGGCCGTTCGCAGGTAGGCAATGCCAAAGGCATTCAGCACTAAACTTTCACCTTGGGTATCCTTGGCCTGTCGAAATGCCACAAGTGCGCGTGTTAACGAATCGCTGGTGGCCGTTTCTATATCTCCATTAATAATTTGCAAACGAGCCAGCTCAAACCACAGTTGTCCGTTATTCGGTCGAAGGGCTAAAGCGGCTTTGTAGTCGGCCATCGCTTTGGCATCTTCGCCCGCCCACTGGTATATGTCGGCCCGCATTGATAGCAATTCTGGTCGGTTAGGAAATTGAGAAACCAGTGCATCTATCGATTGTTTTGCAAGGGCTAAATCTTCATTGAGTTCAGCTCTTAGAAGTTCGCCTTGTAGTCGCCAATACAGCGCTAATTCGGGAAGGCTGGTTAAGGTTTGCAGGGCCTGTCTGGCACTATCATAGTCGCCAGTATTTATACTATTGCGGGCTGTGGCTACCCACCCACCGGGGTAATCGGGGGTTGTCGCGGTAATGGCGTCGACTGCATCTGTACTATTTAGCGTTTCTCCCTTTTGCCACGCTGAATCTAACGCATCTAGATAACGTAAATCAGGGAGTGGTTGAGGGGCTTGAGTTTCAACAGCATCAAATAGTTGCTGAATTAATTTATTGGAGAACTCCACTAAATCCTCAGAAAGGGTGTTTGCATCCACATTGTGCGACACGGTAAAAATAGGCGTATTAGCAGGCATGCTGAGTAAGCTTGCGTGAAGCAAGTAAGCACTATTACTGGTAGGCGTAGCATCAAGAAGCAGTACGCTATTAGCTGCAAGTGTAGCGGCTAAATCAGTGCGATCATTATTCTTAGTAAAGGGGGATAACCCTAAATTTCTTACCCAAGCTTGAGTCTGTTCTTTGTTGTCTAACACTATGTTGGGGTGGGTAGACAAAGGGTAACGAAGTAATGTGTTAATGGTTTCTAAAAGCGGGTACTGAGGGTCGTTCAATACCAGAAGCTGGATAGGGCTATCTGTCGCTAATTCGGGGGGACTTTTTTGATACCAAGTTAAGGAAAAAATACTGGCACTGCCAATTAATACCAGTAAAGCAATTATAGAAAATCCAACAAGGGTTTTGTTAGGCACGGTCGCACTGCCATTAACGCTAAGGGCATGACCTTTAACGCTGAGGGCTCTACCATTAACGCTAAGGGCCTCTTCCAGCGAAAGCCTCTTAGCCGGTAAGTGATGGGTTAATTGAGCAATGCAGGTTTTGCGCTTTTTTGACCACAAGTAATGGGAGATGCCAACGCCTTCTTCTTCAACACAGCCCAACATGTCTTCTAGCACTTTACCTAGGCTATAGGTGTCAGAGTGCTCACTTGCTTTTCCGGTTTGAATAACCTCAGGAGCGGTGTAGCGTTGATGCCCGCTGGTCTGGACACCCGAAGCCGCGCTTTGTCCTATGCCAAAGTCGATAAGCTTAATATCTTCATTATGGTCTATTAGGATGTTGTCTGGCTTTATATCGCCATGCTTAATCCCTACGGCTTTGCATGCAAGTAAAGACTCAATGAGCTGTTGCTGCCACTTATCGAAATCGGCCCTACTGATTGGTTTTTGAAGACGCGTATAAAGAGGCTCCCCTTCTATGAAAGCCATGGTAAAGAATGCAGTATCTCCGTCAGAGAAAACATCATGTACACGAATGATATTGGGGTGTTGAAGCTGTCTGGCAATATTAACTTCATTGCGGATAGTTTGCATTTTAACCGGGTCGCTAGCACCACCTTCTATCACTTTTAGCGCCACTTTTACATCAAGTAGCTCGTCGAGCGCACTATAAACATTAGCCTGAGCGCCACAGCCTAATTGCTCTACAATAAGAAAACGGTTAGCTAGGCGTGAATTTGGCGCAATAGATGGCCCTAAAGCTAAGGCTTCAGTTTTAAGGGAATTATTTTGCGACGAGAATACATCTGGCCTGTTCAAAGCCTTCTCCACACTTCACTAATTAACGTGACGAAGCAACTCAAATAGGGTTTACGCCACGCAGGCCTGTCTACAATAGGTATAACAAATGGTCGACTGGCTTAAACGTTATTGCTTTTATTCTAGCTTATAAGTGAAAGTTTATGCTCTATTGTGTGGAATAACAAACGCATGGAAATCATATTTGCTAAGGAGGTGGCAAATTCTATGTCCGTTTGTGTGAAGTAACGACGCCCTAAAACAGAGTCAGCATATAAAACACCAATAGGCTTTTCATCCAAACATACGGGTACACAAACGGCTGCCTGAATACCGTGGTTTATTATACTGTGCTGCTTATTAAGCGTGTTGTCGCAAACAATATTACCGATAGCGCGAACGGCATTTGTCTGCATACATTGATTGATAATAGTGCGGCTGCCTGTAAAGTCATCGCCCTGCATCCAATCTTCATAACCTACACCAAGCTGATAGTTATTTATTTTATCAAACAGAATGAGCGAAGCGCGTTCGCACCCAAGCGACTGAGTTAAACACTCTCTGGCGAGGTTAATAAGTGTAGTGCTGTTATTACAGTGCTGTAGTTGGTTTTGATATCGTTTTAGCTGTTGCTTACGCCATTCACGTTGGCTATCAAGTTTAACGACATTATTAAATGCGACAGGCGTGAATTCACAAGGAATTGGACCAAGTTGCAAAACGTGAGGTTTGTCTAGCGTAAGATGTTTTACGGGGGTACCTGCGTTGCTGAAGCACCCTGTAGAACTGGTGTCGTCCAACTGCCAAATATGGTCGTTGTCAGCATATTTTGCGGTGCGTAAAACAATGTGAGAACGTGAGATTTGAGGGTGAGGAATAACGATGTCGGCACTATCGGCGCGCCCTACTTGATATTCACGGCCCTCAAAAAGCAAGTGTTCACTTACGCTACCGTTGCTTTCTGTAAAGGCAAACTGTAATGGCATGGCATCACCCTCATCATGTCACTGTCGCTGAATTTTGATTGTTTTTTTTCAACCTACAACCATGCCCGGATAGGCACGAAGCCAAGTTGACCCTAGTCCCGTGTAGCTTTTTGAAAAACAGTGTGGGTTTAAGGTCAACAGGACTATTTACAGCGTTCTTAAACTGAAACGTAATGTTTGCAGCTGAGTAAGAAGTAAACCTTTCACATTAACTACGTCGCCGCTTGAGCGCCATACGTCGGCAATTTGGCTTCCAGATGCACTGTCAACAAGTGTGATAAGGCTATCAACCGCAATTAATGCTGCATCGTCATCATTTATCGCTAGCGCTGATTGAATGTCATTTATTCCGCTATCAATAGCAGCTTCTAGCAGTGGGGCTATTTCGTCGCGGTTGTCATTAACAGCCGTACTTAAAGAGGCAACTTTGTCATTAATGACAGTAGTTGAAGGACGATTGTCGAGCAAGATAATGAAATCGGAAAATTGTCCTGTGCTACCGCGCGCACGAAAGCTACCAGATGAAGTAAGCGTTGTTATATCTTCAAACTGCCCGCCGTCATGCGACGTAAACAAACGCCATGGAATGGTTGGGGTGTAATGAATGGCTTTGGTGTAAAGCTCAACCGTCGCTAAACCTTCAAAGCCAAATCCTGCGTCTGTTTTCGGCGAAATAGAAACAAGAACAGGGAAGCCTGAAACGGCACTTGTTAGTGCTGAAGGCAGACGGTCTGTAATCGTTAAGTCTGCTGGGTCTAGCAGCTCTGCAGTAATATCAATAGTGTTAGCATTAAGACCAATGCTGTTTTCAAACTCAACGGTCAAATCAACTTCGATTAAGCTGGTAAGCGCAAGCTTCGCTTGGATCTTATTGTCATCGACAGTTAGGGTTGCAGGAGTAACTACCTGTGCTTGCGCGGTTGAAAGCAGAAGTAATGCAGTGGTGGCAACAACAGTAGTAAGTTGTCTGAATTTCATCGCAGTAAACATCATAGGATGACCTCTTTCAGTGCTGGTTAAAATTTAACCTAAAATAGCGCCATTATCAATTAGTATAATGGCACCGTTTTCAGTGGTTTGCGATTTTATTCAAAATATTGGGTGAAAAAGCGTGAAGCGAGTACAGCATAATGCGCTCTGGTTATCACTGTATCTGGCGCGAAGCTCGCAGTAATAGTTGGCGCAATGCTAAATGGGCTTTGCTCTACACCAAACTCAGCGTTAATGAGAGACAAGGTTAGCGCTAACTGCACATATCCCTTCATATCAGCCGGAATGTTGTATTGGTCTTCTAAAATGATTTGTTCGCCATTATAGTCAACAACGATGTCGGCATTGGGGTCGAAGCTAAGTGCTGCTTCTTCAAGACCTAACATTTGCACCAGCGAATAAGCAATATCTAACTTGGTTACGCTAGCAAAGGGGTCGGCGCTGCCGCCTACGCTTCTTAGAACAGGCGCTTGTGTACGAAGCTTATCTTTAAGTGCACCACCTTTGACCATGACCGATTCTACAAACGCTTTATCAAACCCAGGTACAGAGCCGATGTTAGGGCGCTCTTCGTTTAGCAGGTCACGGTATTGTCTTACTGCACCGCCCATTACCGCATAGCGAGCAAAGTCCTTACGTTTAAGGCGGGCATCTGGCGAGAAACCACGGCTGTTAATGGCATCCATTAGACGCTCGCTAACAGCAAATTCAATGGCGTTTTGCTGAGGGTGACCTTCAACATCATCCATACCTTCAAAGCCACCACTATTTTCAAACGAGACAGTAACGTTGAAGGTTTCAGGCAGACCTGGGCCGTTGGTTAAACCTAATGGGTCGGCCTCAATACCAGACAGTGACGTCAATCCATAGACATATACGCCCCAAGTGCCCGGCATTGCAGGAGCAGCGACACGCATGGTAGTTGTAAGCACTGGTGTTGTAAGGTTACCGCGATATTCAGTGCCGTCCGGCGCAACAAGAACAAGCTTGGTTAAGTTTGCGAAACTATCGGCAGACGCTTTAACAAGTACTTCTTCTGTTCCTACTTCAAACTCTATAACTTCAGGCGCACCTACTGGAGAGTAAAAAACATCGAAGTTTTCTACACGGTCGCTGGTGGTCACTAGTGCATTTGCTTTGAAGCTTTTGCCATCTAGGTTATTAACCGTAACTTTATGATCCATGTCTTCAAGAAGGGCCGCGGCAACCGCAGAGCGCGCGTTAACATAACCCGCACCCACTTCCCAGCGCTCGTAGCCAGGCATATTAGTAGCAGTTTCTTGAAGCAAGCGCTTTATGGTTAAGTTATCAAGATTTGGGTTTGCTTCTAGCATTAACGCAATAATGCCCGATACATGTGGCGTTGCCATAGAGGTACCAGAGATCATGGTATAGAAAGGAATATTTTGCGGCTCTATCGCACCAATATCACCATCACCGCCATTAGCTGCCGCATTTAAAACAGCGCGAGTAGAGATAATATCTACACCAGGAGCGACAATGGTTACGTCGTTTGTATACGTCCAATCTGTGCCGTCTGGCATAGTAAAGTCACCAGACTCGCCTTTAAGACCACGAGATGAAAAATCGGCAAGTTTGCCAAACTTATCGCCCGCACCCACAGAAATTCCCCAAGGAATTTGCGCGTATGGGTTATGTGAATCTTCACCTGGGCCATCGTTACCCGCAGCGAAGACACTAATCATACCCATTGTGTGCGCTTTATAGCTGGCCAATGATATAGGACCAAGTGGCTCATACTTGCCGCTTGAACCCCATGAGTTGCTAATAACTTTGATAGGGTTGTCAAAGGTGTACTGCTTACTTATCGCGTAATCAAAACCACCGATGGTATCAAGTAGCAGTACCGCTGCACCCGAACCATAACCAATAATATCTGCATCTGGTGCTGCGCCGCGGTGCTTGCCGCCAGACATAGCGCCAGTACCTGCGATAGTGCCAGTCACATGTGTACCGTGGCCTGAGTTTAAGTCTGTATTTACTTGGTTAGATAATGTTGGGCCAGTTATACCAACAATAGACAATGCGCCTGGGTTCAAAATCGCTTGCACATTATCAACCACGGTATCACCAAAGAAGTGGTCTTGATGAGAAGCATCAACACCAGAGTCAATGACTAAAACCGTTGAACCTTTACCAGTAAATTCGACATTGTTGCGCGATGCAAATGCTTCGCCCTGCATATCAGCAACACCCGTTATCTCACGCGCATCAGCGTTGTATAAGCTCATCTCACGGTTTGCGAATACTGAGCGTACTCCGTCAAATTGTGCAATAGCTTCAATTTGAGCTTTGGTGGCTACTACACCAATAATTGGCAGGTTTTTAAATTGAATACCTTCTGTAATACCCAAGTTTAATAGTTGAGTAATTTGAGATTCAGCAAGAGGCGACATTTGATCGTACGTAACAACCGCCATCAATGATTCTGTAGGGGATAGAGACACTAGTTTATCGGCCATTTGAGAACCAATGTAAGCGTCGGCTAGCGTGTGAGCCGAAGGACTTGCCAGCATTGCAGCAGCTAAGGTAGATAGGGCGAACTTCTTCATATTCTTCTCCAAATTCTAAAGGCTGCGGTTTGCTTTGGTATCGGGTTACGTCATCGCAGCAAGGTACGCCTCAATAGTGACTTTTTGAGAAGGGCCAGAACATAGGGGTTTCACCCTAATTATAAGATTTTTTTAAATAGCAAAACGTTCAAAAATGCTACAAAGGTTTAATAATAAAACGTGCGTTAAACATCTATATTGATGACGTATGTTGATGTGTTTTCAGCGTTTATTAGCTTTTTTTTATGTAGCTGGTGCGCGCAATTTCTCCCAAGAGGAGCTTGTCATGAAGTTCGATTCTATTAAATCTCGCCTAGTTTTAATGACCCTTGTCTGCGTTATCGGTATGGGGGTATTAGTTGTTAGCCAGCACTACTTTACCCAACGACTTATAGGGTTACACCAGCAGCGTGATGTGTTGTTAAGAATGGGGCAAGATCTGCTGCAAATGAGACGACATGAAAAAGACTTTCTTCTGCGCCACGAGACCGTTTATTACGACAAGTTCCTTGAGCGGAGCTATGAATTTAAAGGTCGCTTAACAACTCTGGTTCCCTTGTTCAATGAGTACAGATTGCCTGTGGCTGACGTGGAAAGCCTGTCATCTTCGATAGAAGCCTATAGCGGCACATTTCGACAGGTAGTATCGCTTCAAGAACGGATTGGATTAAGCCAAAACGATGGTTTGAGAGCGCGCATAACCGAGTTAGAAAATACCCTTAGCGAAGGGCTGCGTGCTCAAGGCTCGCAAGCGAGTGAATTGTTGACTGGTATTCAACTGGCAACGCGCAATTATCAGATAAACCAAGAAGGGGTTTACGCAAGGCAAATGATGACGTTGAGTGAGCGTTTAGCTTCTGAATATAGCGGTACTGCTTTACTGAGCGGCACTTTGGTTCAATATAGAGAAGCGCTTTTACAGCTAGTTGATGCATTTACTACCTACGGCGTAACTCATAATGAAGGGCTTCGTGGCGAATTTAGACAAAGCGCTCACAATGTTGAAACTCAGCTAAAAGGCGTCGATGCCGCCCTGCAACCCATGATCGAGCAACAAGAAGCACAGGTGCGTATTTATAGCTTAAGTATTGCCGCGCTTACGTCTGTCGTATTAATTCTGGTGCTGATCAAGAGTTTTGCGACATTTCATCGCGCATTTGTTAACTTTCTTACTTTCTTTTATCGCTGCAAGCGTCAGTATCAAACGATTGATACCAGAAAGTTAGGGTTTGCAGAGTTAAAGTCACTCGCAGAACTGGCGAATGAAATGGTCGAGTCGAAAAGAGATATTGAGGCGCGTCTCGCCAGCGTCGAAGCCGAGTTGGCCAATAAGAAAGCCTCATAGCTTTCATTTAAAAGCTAAAAGTAGGTAGATTTTCTAAAGCGGCCGACTCACTATTGCATAAACAAGGTATAAGCCAAGGTAGAAGCAAAGATGAAGTTTAACCGCTTAGGAAGTAGCGACCTACAGGTGTCAGACATCTGTTTAGGAACAATGACATGGGGTATTCAAAATACCCAGCAAGATGCAGATGAACAAATAGCTTACGCCCTCGATAAAGGTGTTAACTTTTTAGATACCGCGGAAATGTATCCCGTTCCTCCCAATGTCGATACGTACGGCGATACAGAGCGCATTATAGGTAATTGGCTCTCGCGAAATGAAGCGAAGCGCTCAGATATTGTATTGATGACTAAAGTTGCCGGCAGCGGATTGAAGTATATCCGCAATGCTGGCCCCATTACGTCTGATGCAGTTAGCAACGCGCTTACTGATTCGCTAGAGCGTTTAAATACTGACTATATTGATGTTTACCAGCTACATTGGCCGAACAGGGTAACGCCACATTTTGGAAAGCATTGGCCTGATGGCGCGGATCCCACGAAAACGAATCGCGAAAAAGAAATAGAGGGTATGCGCGATATTCTTTTGGGAATTAAGCGGGCATTAGACGAAGGAAAAATAAGACACTGGGGGCTGTCGGATGATACGCCTTGGGGCATTCACATTTTTCTTACCCTTTGCAAAGAGCTCGATATGCCCCTTCCCGTATCTATCCAAAATGAGTTCAGTTTACTGCACGCAAAAGACTGGCCGTATTTAATCGAAATGTGTGAGCTAGAAAATATTGCATATTTACCGTGGTCACCATTAGCGACAGGCATGCTAAGCGGCAAATACCAAAACGGCGCAAGACCAGAAGGTAGCAGGTGGACGCTAGCTCAGCGCATGGGACTTTTCAGAGATAAAGCGCCTGCGCAGGCTGCTACAGCAGAATATGTGAAGATTGCAGAAAAAGTGGGCATTACACCATCACAATTAGCGTTAGCATGGTGCCAGCAAGTACCTGGTGTTACGTCTACTATTATTGGGGCAACAACAATGCCTCAGTTAAAAGAAAACATTGAAGCGTTTGATATAGAGCTCTCAAGCGAGACGTTGAATGATATTCACGATGTATTTAGAAGGTATCCTCTTGGTTTCTAATAGCTAGTGCTTATTTGATGAAGAATGGCGGGTATATCCCGTCATTTTTGTGTCACACGGTCGTAATAGTATGGTTTTTTCTGTATTAACTCGTACTCGTTATCTGAATGATTGACCCACAAATACTATCAGCCAGCACTGTAGAAAAGAACAATAACTGGCACCGATGGCTGCTTCTTGCACTACTTGTTTATGTCATGTTACTTGCGGTGAGCATGATTGGAAGTGGTTTCAAATATGCCGCTGGTGAGCATGCTAGAGAGCTTTTTAATTTTGCATCAAACCCAATAATGGGCCTTATAATTGGCATGGTTTCGACTGCGTTAATTCAGTCTTCAAGCACGGTAACTTCAATTATTGTTGGTATGGTTGCAGGTGGTTTACCCATTACCATCGCGGTACCCATGATGATGGGAGCGAATATTGGTACTAGTATTACCAATACCTTGGTAAGCCTGGGGCATGTTGCTAAAAAAGAAGAATTTCAGCGCGCTTTTAACGCAGCCACTATTCATGATTTTTTCAATGTTCTTTCCGTACTTATATTCCTTCCACTAGAAATGGCCTTTGGTATTTTAGAGTATTTGAGTGGTCAGATTGTAACACTTATTCATACTCCAGAAGCGCTGGGCGTAAGCGGATTCAACCCAATAAAGGCGGCCACACAGCCAGTAACCAATTTGGTTTCTCAGTCCCTTGAGTTTTTACCTTCTGTTTATCCAGGTATCGCTAAAATTCTGATTGGTATTGCGCTGATCATGGTTTCTATTACCTATATGGGAAAAATTATGAAGTCCCTTATGGTAGGAAAAGCGAAGGATTTACTACACAAAAGCATAGGGCAGGGGCCCATATCCGGCATCACATCTGGCGCCTTAATGACGGTGTTGGTGCAGTCATCATCCACGACCACATCACTCATGGTGCCCTTAGTGGGGGCAGGGGTGCTAAAAGCCCGTGAAATCTACCCGTTTACTCTTGGTGCAAATATTGGAACTTGTATTACCGCCCTTATTGCTGCGTTAGGCGTGGCGGGCGTGAACAGCGGTTTTGCGTTACAGATAGCGCTGGTACACCTTATCTACAATGTGTTGGGTGTCACACTCATTTATGGTGTTCCTGTATTGCGTAATATTCCTATTAATTTGTCCTACCAGCTATCTGTCCTAGCTGCAGAACGAAAGATGTACGGCGCAGCTTACGTGGGTGGATTGTTCTTTGCAGTACCACTGGGAATTATTTTTACGACAATATAAAAGCGTACCGGCAGTTCTAAACTGCACTAGAGAGGTAAATGCGGGCTCATTGTTTCTGATGGTGTAATATAGGTTAGCGTGCTTACTACCTGTGCGGGCCGGTATAAACTAGGCATTAAACGCATTTAGCAACCATTCGGTCAATAAAAAACGGCGTTTCCGAGCCCAGAAACGCCGTTCTAATTTGTAAAGCTGCGTACTTATTAAAACGCGTATTTAGCTGAAACTTGGAAGCGGTTCATGTCGCCTTCAAGACCGGCTTCAATTTCACGTTTTGCGAACGCATACTCAGCTCCAACAGTTAGCGCTTTCGTTGGCGAGTACAAGTAGTTCACACGTGTGCTGTAGGTACTTTCAGTCGTATTTAAGCCAGTAAGCGTTACGTCATTGTCGGCTTCAAACGCTGAGAACATAATGCTGCTGCGTGCTTTTTCGCTCCACTTGTGACGATACGCAATGCCATACCCAGTTGAGTCAATGGCTTCCAAGTCGCCACTTTCAGTAAGAACAGCGCCATTTACTGCGTTCAGTGCAGAGTATCGGCCTAAACCTTTACCCGTATTGAACGTGAAGCGAATATCATCGCCATTGGATAAGTTATATTTACCTGTTAACGACACGCCAAAGCTAGTCTCGTCAGCGTCGATGCCTGCGGCATTATCATAAGAAAGTTGTCTGACTAAGCCCGCTACTTTTACATAACCCCAGTCTTGCTTTGTGGTGTAGGCGGCAACTAAATCTGGAACACTACTGTCATCACTTGTTATCCTGCTACCACCACCAAACGGCGTAATGGTTGATTCAGGGTTTTCTAGTGCAATCTGAAACCCGCCGTTGGTATATCTCACCATGACTTGACGACCAAAGGTGATACCGTCGGTAGTACCAATAAAATCAAGTGATTCTGGTAACGAACCTACGTCCATAAAGGTCGTCCATGTTTGGCCCACCAACCAATTCTTGTAAGTTAAGTATGCGTGACGTACTCGTGGAGTATAGGAGTTACTGATGCGCTCATCACCGCCGCTAGTCACAACAAAATCCAGCTCGAATACACCGTTAATAGTGTCACCTTCGGCGGTAGGCGTTGATGTGGCAAAGCGGAAACGAGATGTTCTGATGTGTGCATCGAACTGTGGGTCTTCGTCAACGCCACCAACGGGAGTTAGTGAAGGTATATAAAAGTCTCGACCTACGCTGCCAGAGGCAATGGTGCCATCTGAATAGTCGCTTACCATAGCGTCAACTTTAATATAACCCGTGAATTTCACACTAGTGTCGCCGATTGTTGCTGCTTGTGCTGTGCCGCCCGCTGCCGCTAGGCACAGCGCTACTGCGGTAGCGGTATTTTTTATTTTAGCTTTCATCGTGTCTGTTCCAAAAAAAGTGGTTAAATAAATGTAAATTCAACGTTAACATCGCTGATTGTGTACTTATTATCGCAAATTTAAATAAGCCGTTGGTCGCATAAGACTATAGTCGTAATACTTTTAGTCTAACTTTTTTATTACTACCTTAGTTTTATGCTGCTAAGACCAAAGTCTCATTTTGCTTTGTGGGTGAATAGCTAGAGTGTTTCACCATACAACAAGAATTTTACATTATTGATATTGGAGGCAATCTTTATGACCGCCAGCAAAACTTATCCTGTGCCTGAGAACATTCTTCAATCTACTCATTTGACTGCGTCGCAGTATGACGAGATGTATAAGCAGTCAGTAGAGCAACCCGAAGTGTTCTGGGCTGAGCACGCGTCTATGCTTGAGTGGTACCAAAAGCCCACCAAAATTAAAAACACCATGTTTGGTGAAAATGATGTGTCTATTAAATGGTTTGAAGACGGTGAGTTAAACGCTAGCTACAACTGTATTGACCGTCACTTGGCAACCAATGCCACAAAAGTTGCCTTTCATTGGGAAGGTGACTCACCACAAGACAGCCAAGATGTGACATACCAACAAGTGCATTATGAAGTATGTAAGTTAGCGAATGCACTTAAAGAGATGGGAGTCACGAAAGGTGATCGCGTCGCCATTTACATGCCTATGGTGCCTGAAGCTGCCTACGCGATGCTTGCGTGTGCACGTATTGGTGCGGTTCACTCGGTAATTTTTGGTGGTTTCTCACCAAACGCTATTGCCGACCGCATAAATGACAGTAGCGCAAAGGTCGTTATTACAGCCGATGAGGGGCGCCGCGCAGGAAGAAGCATTCCGCTTAAAGCAAATGTCGATAAAGCTTTAGCCGATGATGCCTGCCCGTCAATTACACATGTTTTGGTGCATAAGCTAACGGGCGGCGATGTAGACTGGAACGAGAAGCACGATGTATGGTGGCATGAAGCTGTGGACGGTATGTCAGCACAATGCGAGCCTGAAGTAATGAATGCGGAAGACCCGCTATTTATTCTCTATACATCGGGTTCTACGGGTACGCCAAAAGGTGTGGTTCATACAACAGGCGGTTATCTGCTCTATTCCGCTATGACCTTTAAATACGCTTTCGATTACAAAGACGATGACGTTTATTGGTGTACTGCGGATGTGGGCTGGATTACAGGTCACAGCTATATGGTTTACGGCCCCATGGTAAACGCTGCGTCGCAAGTGTTCTTCGAGGGTGTACCTACCTATCCAGACGTTAAACGCATTGCGCAGGTCGTAGAAAAATACAAAGTAAATAGTCTTTATACTGCGCCAACCGCGATTCGTGCGTTAATGGCTCACGGTGACGTGCCTGCTGAAGGTTGTGATTTATCATCACTTCGTTTGCTTGGCACAGTGGGTGAGCCAATTAACCCAGAGGCGTGGGAATGGTATCACCGTGTTATTGGAGAAGGCCGTTGTCCTATTATCGATACATGGTGGCAGACTGAAACTGGCGGACACATGATTTTGCCTCTGCCTGGAGCAACAGAGTTGAAACCTGGCTCTGCAACCCGCCCATTCTTTGGCATACAGCCGGCGCTATTTGATGCTGATGGCAATGAACTTGAAGGCGCGGCAGAAGGTAACCTAGTGATCAAAGATAGCTGGCCAAGCCAGGCTCGAACGGTTTATGGCGATCACCAGCGCTTCATTAACACCTACTTCAGCGCATACAAAGGCGTGTACTTCACAGGTGATGGCGCACGTTGTGACGAAGATGGCTTTTACTGGATCACTGGCCGCGTAGACGACGTACTAAATGTATCGGGCCACCGTCTAGGTACGGCTGAAATAGAAAGTGCACTTGTTGCTCACTCTAAAGTGGCTGAAGCTGCGGTAGTCGGTTTCCCTCACGATATCAAAGGGCAGGGGATATATGTTTATGTAACGCCTAATGAAGGTGTTGAAGCAGACGAAGCGCTGACTAAAGAACTTAAAGCGTGGGTGCGCCAAGAGTTAAGCCCCATTGCCACTCCTGATATGATTCAGTGGTCGAACGGGCTACCTAAGACACGCTCTGGTAAAATCATGCGCCGTATTTTGCGTAAAATTGCGGCCAATGAGCATGAGCAATTAGGTGACACATCTACATTGGCGGATCCATCGGTTGTTGATACACTGATAGAGGAACGTCTGAATAAGTAGAATTAAGGATATAGACAATGATAACCCTTCTAATCGCTGATGATCATCCGCTGTATCGCGATGCACTACGAGGCGCGTTGTCGTTGTCACTTCCAGCCCTTACCCTTAAAGAGGCCGGAGATCTAAACACCACAGTCGATATTCTCAATAATGAGGATATCGACTTATTGCTTCTCGACTTACATATGCCAGGCAGCAATGATTTATTTGGCTTGCTGCATATCCGAAAACTCTTTCCTGAACTTCCTGTTGCCGTGGTTTCTGGAACGGAAGACGCTACCCTTATTTCGAAGATCATTAGCGTAGGGGCACTTGGTTTTATTCCAAAAACGGCCAGTGCACAAGATATAGCCAATGCAGTTGAGGCTATTTTAGATGGTGATGTGTGGTTGCCTGAAAACTTAAGCGAAGATGTTGATGAGGTGGATGAAGCGTTTTCTGAACTTGCTGACAAAGTTGCGTCGCTCACACCGTCCCAGTATAAAGTACTTTGCTACATGCGAGATGGGTTATTGAATAAGCAAATTGGCTTTAATTTAGATATTGCTGAAGCCACCGTTAAGGCGCATGTTACCGCTATCTTTAAAAAGTTGGGCATTAATAACCGTACCCAAGCGGTACTCATTGCTTCGCAGCTTGAGCTGGAGCCACCGGTTCAGTAACATCGTGTTTAAGCACGGCTTCAGACATAGCAAATTCAGGTAGAAACTTTTCTAACGCCAAGCGGCTTTGCTCGCTCAATAGCGGGTTTTCGATTTCAATAACCGTACGCCCATCAATTAAGGTCATCCCTTCTTTAAAGTTCTTATGTGCAAGCAGTAACTCTTGGAACTTCCCGGTTTCAAATAGCATCAGCAGGCCTTCAGCGATACGCCCTGCTAATGCCTGATTATCACTGCCAACAAAGAAAAAGATAGGGCTTGGGTATGAAATGATGAGGTTGTCATCGATAGTTAAACCTTTTGACAAGGTTTTGTTGGCAAACTCTTCGTTAATTTCCATCACACTTCTTGGAAACATATCAGCGAACCCTTCCGAAACAATGCGGAATGAAGCGCGATACGTGGTTTCTAAAACAGGAATATCATTAGCCCGAAAAATCTTTGTATCAGGCCAGTCATACCCTAAAACCGCGCGAAACTCTTGGAGAGCTGCAAGGTTTTTTACCTTTTTTAGTCGCTCATCCCCTTCTTTTACAAACAAGGCGCGCTTACCAAATAGCCCGGCCATGATAGGAATGCGAACAGGAAGGAACTGACGCTCGCGCTCGGTTGACGTTACGCTCCACGTTACGTCTAGCATATTGTGTTCGAGGCTGCGCAACTGGCGCTCTTGGGCCGTTTCTTGGTTACTAACAATAAACTCAAAGGTACCGTACTGCGACTGAGTAACACGCAAGGCTTCTGTTAGCAGTGACTTTGCGTATGAATAAACGCTATCCCTTCCAGGGTGGACGTTGGGTAATCGTAAAACGGTATGAGGCAAGTCTGCGCTTACCTCATCAGAAGGTTGCTGTTGCCCGTAAACAACGAAGTGCGCAAGTAAACTCATTAACAAAATGATACGGCTTAGAGATTTAGCTTTGATATCCATATTTTTAACTCATTTACGTGGCGCCAGCCCGGCTAATTGTCTTGTTAAAGGTTACTTTAAGTATAGCCCTTTTTTTAGCGGCTAATCTTTTCCAGTAAGTAAAAAATCGTGTTCGGGGTCTACAATAAACTGTCCACTCATCGCCTCTCTGCCAAGTAGCATTAAGTAAGTCATTTCAGAGCGATCCGTTAGGGTTAACTGGATATCCCATTGGAATCCGTCCATAACGATAGGCGTAATGATAACATAGCGTTTCTCACGTGTAGCTGTTGAACTTTTTACGCGCTTTTTGCCTTCAACGCGCGCTTCCCGTCTAACTACACGTTCTACGTTATGAATGTCTGGGTGAATATCAAATTTAATCCATAGTTCACCGTCTTGCTCAAACTCTTCAATATTGTCTACGTGAAGTGATGACGTTGCCGCACCTGTATCAACGCGCACGGTTAAGTCGGAGATAGCGAGTTTGGGCAAGTCGCACAGTTCTACTGCACCAACAATTTTCTTATTGTTCATCAGTTTTCTACCAATTTATAAAACAGGGTTCTGCTCTGGCGGCAATAAATTGTCTTGTAATAGTTCTACGTGTTCGGCAACAGTATCAGGCTCTGAAAAGTATGCAATGTGGTAAACGGCTTCACCTTCTTGGGTAAGCGGAATATTTTGTTTACCAATTACAACGCCTTCAGCTGGGCTTTCAAGGCTGTCCAAATAATTGCCAAATGGATCCGCAATAATGGCTAGTTTGTCACCTTTTTCAACATGATCGCCTAGTTGGGCTAGGTGATTTACAAATCCACTCTCAGGCGCGCGCACCCAGCCACTTTGTCTGGCAATGAAACGCTCAATGCTATGGCCCTTGCTACGGCTTTTGTTTAGCATGCCTAAGTGGCGCATGGTATTGATTATACCTTTTACGCCTGCGCGAATAGAAAATTCATCATAGCGCAGTGCTTGACCAGCTTCATAGAGCAATATTTTAACGCCATTTTCACTGGCCGCTTCGCGTAACGAACCGTCTCGTAATTCAGCATTAAGCAGCACAGGCACACCAAACGCTTTGGCCATTTCAAGCACTTCAGGGTCGTCTAAATCCGCGCGAATTTGTGGCAGATTACTTCGATGAATAGCGCCTGTATGCAGGTCGATGCCCACGTCGCACTTACTCACTATCTCTTTGAAGAATAAGTTCGCCAACCGCCCGGCAAGCGAGCCTTTTTTACTGCCAGGAAAACTGCGGTTTAAATCACGTCTGTCGGGTAAATAACGAGACTGGTTTAAAACGCCGTAAACGTTAACCATGGGTACCGCTATTAAGGTGCCCCTAATGCGTTCAATCGCTTTTGACCGGATAAGGCGGCCGACTATCTCAATGCCATTTAATTCATCACCATGGATAGCAGCGCTCACAAACATAACAGGACCAGGTCGCTTTCCTCGTTTAACATAAACGGGGATACTCATATTGGTCGCTGTATACAGCGGTGGCATTTCTAACTCAATCTTTTTTGTTTCGCCAGGAGCAATATTTTCGCCCCCAATTTTTAAAACATCACTTACCACTAACGTTTTCCTATATTTACGTTATTGCGTAGGTTGAAGGGGTTAGCCTTTTCCTCGGGTTTTTGTTTTATGTGGCTCGGCACTCTTTTCAATAAATTCAATGATCATGCTGGCAACGTCTTTATTGGTAGCTTTCTCGATACCTTCTAAGCCTGGTGAAGAGTTAACTTCCATCACTACAGGGCCGTTGTTTGAGCGAAGAATGTCTACACCGCAACAATTAAGGCCCATGGTTTTTGCTGCATCTACCGCCGTTTTGCGCTCAGCAGGGCTTAGGCGAACTAAACTTGCTTGACCGCCTCGGTGAAGGTTAGAGCGAAACTCTCCAGGCGCCGCCTGACGCTTCATAGCAGCAACGACTTTCCCACCAACCACAAAACAGCGTATATCAGAGCCACCTGCTTCTTTAATAAATTCCTGTACTAAAATACTGGCATTAAGCCCCATAAATGCTTCAATAATGGATTCTGCGGCTTTTTGGGTGTCTGCCAATACAACGCCTATACCTTGGGTACCTTCTAGCAGCTTAATAACCACTGGCGCGCCGCCCACGGTTTTGATTACATCGTCAATTTTGTCCGGGTGATGAGCAAAGCCGGTTCTAGGCATGCCAATGCCTTTGCGCGAAAGCAGCTGGAGCGAGCGAAGTTTATCTCGAGAGCGGCTAATCGCCACTGACTCGTTAAGGCTGTATGTACCCATCATCTCAAACTGTCGAACTACAGAAGTACCGTAAAAGCTAACAGATGCGCCGATACGGGGGATCACTGCATCATAGTAAGGTAGTTTCTTACCGTTATAGCGAACAGACGGTCGTGCGCTCGTAATATCCATGTAGCAGTGCATTGTGTCGATGACGTCGACCTCATGCCCGCGAGCCTGCCCAGCTTCCACTAAGCGTGAAGTAGAGTAAAGACGTGGATTTCTTGAAAGAATAGCGATGCGCATTATAAAAAAGCCTGTAGTTTGTGATTTATTTTGTCGTTTAATCGACGTGTCATTTACCACGTTAGCACGTGAGTATACCAATCTGTATAGATAATCGCCCATTCAATAGGTTAATTTATGTGCGGACTGGTATTAAAATTAGACAAGTCATTTTTGCGCGCATACTAATAGAAGTGAAAGGGGGTGTCTTACGAATAATTCTTGTTGTGTCGATTGCTTTTAATGCATGAACTTGTCTGTTATTCACGTTAGCATTAGAGCGCCTTGGCTTTTTAAAGCAAAAATAGATAAAGAAGCCAGTATGCGTGATAAAAACAGTAAGGAAAAAATTAATGAATGAGTGGTGGCATGGTTTTTTGGCGTGGTTAACTCAGTACCAGTCAAACGTCGTGTTCAGTGGTATAGTTCTGCTTATCTATTTGGCAATGTCGCGGAAGCTGCTACCAAAATTAGAAAATAATATCGTAAAATCAAAGCTCAAATCTAACAGTGCTTTAAAAGGACTTTTTGCTGCGCGTGTGATTGTAGCAACTGTATCGCTTTCCCTGCTGCTGTTGGCATGGGGTATCGATTTCTCAGGCCTACTTGTACTTTCTACGTCCATCATTACGGTAACCGGGGTTGCACTTTTTGCAAGTTGGTCGCTCATCAGCAATATTACGGCATACTTTATTTTGCTTACCAATGTAGCCTATAGCAGAGGCAACTATGTGCGCATTCTCGATGGCGATAACTATATAGAGGGCGTTATTGCGGATGTTGGGCCATTCAGTACTCGTTTAATCACCGCCGACCGCGAAACGCTAATGTACCCCAACAATTTGATTCTAACTCGCCCAGTGCTACTCAACCCGAAAGAAAAGTGGGGGGCCATGGGTAAAGTTGTGGCGAAGTCGAGTGTAGAGACGCCGGTGGTTAAGACGGAAGAAACTAAACCACATGACGAGTTACTGTAAGTACTTCTTTATTCGTCATTTACAGTGCAATAGTAGAGAACGAAAAGCATTCAATTAACGTGGTGCAGATACGTCATTGTTCCACAATAATTAAACGTTTTTCGCTTCTCTAATATAACGCGTCATACTTTGTAGTAACGCGCGTAGTTTTGCCGGTTTAAGCGGCTTAGCCAAAAAGTTTACGCCTTGGTCTTTACACTCAGTCACTAAATTCTCATCTGGTGTTGCGGTTATAAGCGCCGCTGGCACTACAACGTTTAGTCGATGTCTTATTTCTTCAATTAGCGCAAGCCCATTTTTCTCGCTATCGTGACTTAGTTGATAATCCATCAGTAAGATCTGAGGCTGAATGACCTCACAAACTTTCAGTGCATCATCCCAGTTATTCGCTAAGAACACATTTACGCCCCATTTTTGTAATAGGGTTTGCATAGCATCCAAGTTTTCCCTTTGGTCGTCTACGCAAAGTACATTCATTCCAGTAAATGTGGTACTACGAGGCTTTGCTGCAATACTAGAAACTCGTTTAGGTTTGGCTTTCGCAAGAGAAAATGCAAAGCAACTCCCTTTTCCTACCCTTGAGGTTACATTTATGTCGCTGTCTAACTGCAGGCTTAAGCGGCGCACCACACCCAAACCCAAACCTAATCCATGCTCTTTACTTTCATTGGCGCGAAAGAAATCGCCGAATATACTGTCTTTTTTATCACTAGAAATACCAATACCTGTATCGATAACTTTGAAATAAACGGTTTCTTTAACAGATCTAATCGTAAAAAGAACTCGCCCTTTTTCGGTATATTTCACTGCATTTGACAACAAATTTTGGGTAATTCTATATAAATAGGTTTTATCTCCTCGTACCCAGCAAGGGCGGATTATGGCTTTGAAACCAAGCCCCTTTTCACGGGCACGCATAGCCATTTCATCAACTAGTGGAGAGAGTAGGGCGCTTACATCAATTGATTCGATATCGGGTTTCATCTCTCCTTGATCTAATCTAGCAATATCAAGCAGGGTGCCGATGAGCGTTTCACTTGAACTAACGCTATGGCCAAGCTTCTGAACTATATTCTGGGCTTGTTCAGAAAGTTCCTGTTCTTCCAAAGCACTTACGTAAAGCTTAGCTGCATTAAGCGGCTGTAATACGTCATGACTGGCAAGGGCTAAGAAACGGGTTTTACTGGCGTTCGCGTCTTCCGCGGCTTTTCTTGCCCTTATTAGTTCTTTCTCGGCCTCGGAGCGTCGTTCTATTTCAAGGCGAAGTTCTGCGTTAATCGAATGCACTTCTTCCGTACGTTTCTTTATGCGAGCTTCAAGGTCAATGTTCGATTCTTCAAGGGCTTGCTGAATTTCCACATGCCCTGTGATGTCGTTGAAGCTTGTTACAAAACCGCCACCGGGCAGTGGGTTGCCGACCATTTCAATGACTCGACCATCTTTACGCTGGCGAGTAAATCGGTGCGGCATGCCGGAGCGCAAGTGCGCTAAGCGTTTTTCTACTTCAGCATCGACATCGTGCGTTCCAAATTCGCCTTGCGATGCGTTGTATCGAATGAGCTTTTCTATTGGAGAGCCAACAGCAAGTAAGTTGTCGGGGTAAGGATACAGGTTAGCGTAGCGCTTGTTCCAGGCGACCAAATTTAAATGTTTGTCTACCACGCTAATGCCCTGATCCATGTTTTCAAGCGAGGTTAATAGCGCTGTCATATTAAATTGCATCGCCTGCGTGGTATCGTCGAAAAAGTTAATTACCTCAGTAAAATCCATTTTTTTGCCACGTAGCGCACTGTCTAAAAGTACCTTCGCACTAGAGGCGCCAATAACCCCGCCAAGAGCGCGTTCACAGAATGATAAAAACGATTCATTAGGTGTATCTGCGTGGCTTAACTGGCAATTATTTAGCTGTTGATATTGGGTAAGAAGCTGATCGCAACGACCTGTTCCCATAAAGGTTGAAAGCAAAGTGATAAGGTCAGACACGGTAACGTTTGTGGCTTGAGCTTTCACCGTGTTGTTACTAGAAATGGCGGGAGAAACGAACGCTTCTGCCTGCATTCTGTCGATAAGGCGCTGGGGAGCGAAATGAGAAAAGAGTATATACACCAAGCTATTTGCGGCCAAGCTAATCATGGCCCCTTGGCTTATCAATTCGTTTTGCTCCATTTGAGAGACTTGCTCACTTACAATAGGAAGCACTAACCAAAGCACCCAGATAACAAGCCCTACCATAAGCCCCGCATAAACGCCGTGGGCATGCGCGCGCTTCCAATAAAGGCCCCCAACAATGGCGGGCATTAGCTGAATTACAAGGGAAAAAGCGATAAGGCCAATAGAGTGAAGAGAGCGACTGCTGGTCATCTGCTGGTGGTATAGAAAAGCCATCAATAAAATAAAGGCGATAACAATCCGTCTAATTAGACGGATTTTTTTGGATACGTCTTTTTTGTCGTCGGTGTTGCCGGTGAACGCTAAAATTCGTGGCAATATCACGTCGTTGGTAAGCATGGTGCTTAAGGTAAGCGTGGCGACTATGATCATAGCCGTAGCCGCAGACAGACCACCTACAAATACAATGACTTGAAGAAGTGCAGACTCCGAAAACATCGCAAGAGACAATACATAGGAGTCAGGTTCAATGCCTTGACCAGCAAAGATGGCCTTACCCGCAATAGCAATGATAGGGATAACCGCGGAAATAATGGTTAAGTAAAGAGGAAATAGCCAACGCGCTGTGCGAATGTGCCCCAAGCTTAAGTTGTCGATAATGGCAACGTGAAACTGACGAGGTAAGCAAACAATGGCTGCCGCAGCCATAATAGTTTGTGCAATGAAGCTAAACGAACCGAACTGAGCAAGCGCAACCTCGTTAGTAAAACTTTCGAAAAATGCACCAGACTGGGTACGCTTCCACGCGCTGTAACCTACAATAGCAACCAGCACTAAAGCAAGTAGCTTGATGGTAGACTCAAATGCTATGGCCAGCATCAGGCCACGCCTATACTCTGTTACATCAGTTTGGCGCGTACCAAAATAAATCGCGAAGGCAGCGATAAAGCCTGTGGCGGCAATGATAATTCCATTGCTGTTAGGTTGTTGAGTTAACAGTTGAAAGGTGGCGCCTACCGCCTTAAGCTGAAGCGCAATGTAGGGAATGGTTGCCAGTAAAGCAATAAGCGTAACGACTAAGGCTACGGTTTGACGCTTGCCATAGCGAGACGCAATGAAGTCTGAAATGGTTGTGATATGCTGCTTTTTACTTACCAGTGTCAGTTTGTAAATAAACTTGTATCCCAGCACATAGACTAAGATGGGCCCAAGCATGATTGGCAGGTAAATCCACGTATCTCTACTTGCTTGCCCCACCATGCCAAAGAAGGTCCAAGCGGTACAATAGATTGCCAGGGCTAATGAATAAATGGCGGGATGAGAAGTCAGTGCTCTTGCTGTAGGCGAGTTCTTTTCTCCCCAACTTGCTAATGAAAACAGCAAAAAAAGGTACAAGACTGCAAGCGTTACCCAACCAAAAACCATAACCTTCCTTTAACTTAGTTTTAACAACCGTGCTGATATTATAATCATTTCGACCATGGTCTACCTACGACCATGGTCTCATTTTGAATTTCACACCTCAGGTCTAGAGTAATAGCCGACCTCCTAGATGCTTGACTTTTGCTGCTTTGGTTCTGTCGTGTACAAAAGTTTCAAACGCAGCAATAACGTTAACAAAGCCGAGCGTTAGGGAATTGTAAAATCATAACAACTAGTTAACCTGACATGAGGGTGAAACAATGGCATTTAGAAACGAAGAGGACAAAAAAGCCTACTGGAGTGAAAACCTAGCGCTCCTAGCTAAGCTTTTAGTCGTTTGGTTCATCGTATCATTTGGTGCCGGCATACTGTTTGTCGATATCTTAAATGAAATTCAGTTCTTTGGCTTTAAATTAGGCTTCTGGTTTGCACAACAGGGCTCAATTTATGTATTTGTTGCTTTGATCTTTGTCTATATGGCGAAGATGAACGCCATGGACAAACGCTACGGCGTAGATGAGGAGTAAATCATGGACGTTCAAACTTTAACATTTATTATCGTTGGCGCGTCGTTCGCGCTGTATATTGCAATTGCAATTTGGGCACGCGCTGGGTCGACGAATGACTTTTACGTGGCGGGTGGCGGCGTACCGCCTGTTATGAACGGTATGGCTACAGCGGCAGACTGGATGTCGGCTGCATCGTTTATATCAATGGCGGGTCTTATCTCATTTATGGGATACGACGGTGCGGTATACCTTATGGGCTGGACCGGTGGCTATGTTCTACTTGCACTTTGTTTAGCGCCTTACCTACGTAAGTTCGGTAAATTTACGGTACCTGACTTTATTGGCGATCGTTACTACTCACAAACAGCACGTACCGTTGCGGTATTTTGCGCCATCTTTGTTTGCTTCACATACGTTGCAGGTCAAATGCGTGGCGTAGGCGTGGTATTCAGCCGTTTCTTAGAAGTGGATATTGTGTCTGGCGTTGTTATTGGCATGGTTATCGTGTTCTTTTACACCGTACTTGGCGGCATGAAAGGCATCACCTACACACAGGTTGCTCAATATTGCGTAATGATTTTTGCGTACATAGTACCTGCCGTCTTTATCTCAATGATGGTTACCGGGCATATCCTGCCGCAAACCGGTTTTGGCGCAACCTTGGCAGACGGTTCGGGGGTGCATATGCTGCAGAAACTCGATAATTTATCCGTCGAGCTCGGGTTCAATGAATACACATCAGGGACAAAAAGTACTATCGATGTATTCTTTATCACCTTTGCCCTAATGGTGGGTACTGCGGGCCTTCCACACGTTATTGTTCGCTTCTTCACTGTGCCTAAAGTTCACGATGCACGTAAATCTGCAGGTTATGCCCTAGCGTTCATCGCCATTCTTTACACTACGGCACCGTCGCTTGCAGCATTCGCTCGTGTGAATATGATTGAAACCATTAACGGTCCAGAGATGACGGGCACCAGCTATGAAGAAGCGCCGTCGTGGATTAAAAATTGGGAGCAAACTGGCCTTATCGCGTTTGAAGATAAAAACGGCGATGGCAAAATGTTCTACTCGGGTGATGAGCGCAACGAAATGAAAGTTGACCGCGACATTATGGTATTGGCTAACCCTGAAATCGCGAACTTACCAGCCTGGGTGATTGCGCTGGTTGCGGCAGGTGGTGTGGCAGCAGCCCTTTCTACTTCAGCGGGCTTACTGTTGGTAATTTCCACCTCTGTGTCCCACGACTTACTGAAGCGGAACTTTATGCCGAATATTACGGATAAAGCCGAGCTTATGTACGCTAGATTGGCAGCAGCGGTGGCTATTGTCATTGCAGGTTACTTCGGTATCAATCCGCCCGGATTTGTGGCGCAGGTGGTCGCCTTTGCTTTCGGCTTAGCGGCGTCGAGCTTCTTCCCTGCAATTATCATGGGTATCTTTAGCAAGCGTATGAACGACAAAGGCGCTATCGCGGGTATGATTTCAGGCATTGCGTTTACTGCGGCTTACATTATTTACTTCAAGTTTGTAAATCCGGCTGCGAATACGCCTGACAACTGGTGGTTTGGTATCTCTCCTGAAGGTATTGGTACTTTAGGTATGATGGTGAACTTCATTGTTGCATTCTTAGTGTTTAAAGCAACAGATGAAGCACCTGAAGAAATTCAAGAACTGGTTGAGAGCATTCGTTATCCTAAGGGAGCGGGTGAAGCATCAGCGCACTAAATTAGTATTGCCTTAAGATAGGCTTTAGCAAAATAAAACCAATCTACTGGCGAAAGTGAGTAGGTTGGTTTTTTCTTTTTGAGAACTGGACAATCTCTATGACTGCGATGGCTAAACAAGTTGAAGACTTTCTTAATACATCCGCACCTTTTGATTTGCTGGATAGCGAGCAGAAGCTTCAGCTAGTAAAACATACTGAACTGGTATACGTAACCGCGGATAACGTTGAGGAACTGCAAAAGGATAAAGTGTCGCTTTTTCTTATCCAAAGCGGGCAGTTTTCCGTCCAAGATTCTGATGCCCCTTTACGCCATTTAAGTGAGGGAGACTACTTCGGCTACATCAATATAATGGAAAAACGTAATTTTCCACTAAGCATAACGGTGGACAGCCCAGGGCTGGTTTATTGTTTTGATGCGCTAGCTGTAGAACCTTTACTAGAAATACCTACCATACGGCATTTTTTTGATGGCCTTAGCAATAACGCTCTGCAAAACCATGCCATTGCAGATAGTAATTCAATGTGGCTTTATAAGGGGCTTTTAGATGCTATCGAAAAGGCGCCGGTTTCCGTCGAGGCTCAAACCTCAATTACGGTTGCAGCTCAGTTAATGACATCGCAAAAAGTCTCTTCTTTGTTAGTAACTGAACAAGAGAAGCTAATTGGTATCATTACTGACCGCGATTTAAGGTCGAGAGTGGTGGCAGCCTCTTTAGACCCCCATCTTCCGGTTAGCCAAATAATGACAGCTAACCCGGCTCAAATTATGGGTAACAGGACCCTATTTGACGCGCTAGCGCTAATGACGGAAAAAAACATTCATCACTTGCCTGTTATTGATCACCAAACGCTCGTGCCCCTTGGCATGGTAACCGCAAGCGATATCATTCGTCAGCAGCGAGGAAACGTACTCTTCATTATTGGTGAACTGAGCAAAGCCGAGAACCTTTATGAGCTTACGCGCTTGTCGTGGCAACTGCCTCATTACTTTTCAGCTCATGCTAAAAAGGCAGGTGATTACGACATTGCTGGGAAAATATTGTCACAAGCAACCGATATTATGACCAGAAAGCTAATTGGCTTTTTCCAACAAGCTAACGGTAAAGCTCCCATGATGTTTGCGTGGTTAGTGTATGGTTCACAAGCCCGAGAAGACCAAACCATGGGCTCAGATCAAGACAACGGGCTACTTCTTGCCAAGCAACCTACCGAAGTGCAAGCCGAGTACTTTTCGAAAATGGCAAAGTACGTATGCAAAGGGTTGGCAAAGTGCGGCATCAAGCTTTGCGATGGCAATATTATGGCCAGTAATCCTAAGTTGAGACTATCTCTCGATGAGGCGCTCGAAGAAGCTAAACAGTGGGTAAAAGCGCCCACTAAAGACGCCATTATGCACTTTAATATCTTTTTGGATGTGCGGTGTGCCGCGGGTGATGTAAGTTTATTTAAGCAGCTTCAAAAACAGCGCGCCCCTTTAATGCAGCAAAACATGTTCTTAGCAGCCCTTACCAGGCATAGTAATGAAATATCGGTGCCGCTTTCTATGTTCCAGAAGTTTGTTTATGAGAAAGGAAGAAAAGAAAAAGATGTTATTGACCTAAAGACCCGAGCTGTCGCTTTAATCAATAATATAGCAAGAATCTATGCCTTGGCTGATGGGGTGACTTTACCTAACACGCTCGCACGTCTAGAAGCGTTATCTGCTCGTTCTCAGCTTTCAAAACGCGATGCAACGAATCTTAGCGATATTTGGCTGTTCCTGAATCGTCTGCGCTGGCGTCATCAACTTGAAAACAAAGTTACCGATAATCGTGTTTCCATATCAAGCCTGTCATCAATTGAAAAACATCAGCTTAAAGCTGCTTTTAAAGCCATAGAAAGAACGAATCAAGCTATGGTGATGAAGTTTTCAGGTGGCGTGAGTTAATCGATATGGTGCAAAGGTGGATAAAGGCATGCGCACAGGCGCTCACGAGCAAAACGAAACTGAAAAAGCGTCTTCGCGAACTTAGCGTTCACAATACTTCATTTACCGCAGTTGATTTAGAACTTACTTCGCTAAACCCTTCAGCAACGCAAATTACTTCTGTGGGTTATGTGAGTGGCAAGGGGGGCCGTATCGATTTATCGACGAGCGGTTATCATGTTATCAACACGACCGCAGACCTAGGGCAAAGCCCTGTGATTCACGGGTTAACCCCTGACATCTTGCAAAAAGGCGAACATTTAGAAGTGGCGCTCGGTGCACTCACGCCTTTATTTCAGCAACACATTCTTATTTTTCACAACGCTAAATTGGACTTGATGGCGTTGAACAAAGCTTTTAAACAGTGCGCTTTACCAAAATTAGAGGTGGTTTATATTGATACCCTTCAGCTTGCGCTGTATCAGCTAAACAAGCAGCATCAGGTTTTACCAAGTAATAGTGCTACGCTAGGTGTGTGCCGCCAACGCTTAGATCTTCCAGCTTTCAATGAACACAATGCGCTAGATGATGCGTTAGCTACGCTTCAGCTTTTCCTAGCCCAGTTGACGGAATTAAGTGTAGAGAAAGAGGCTACGCTGGACTGTCTGCTTCACACCGGGGCTGTTGGTTGCACTCAGCTAGGCGACAGCTAGAAACTTTTTATCGCTTGTGAAGAACTGGGGCTCAATGCTTTTTTCGTAGGCGCAAGTGAAGGAGATACTAAGCGATTACGCCCGGAAGTTTTAGCTGCATACAGGTTTTTATCCGCTTCCAGCATGACATAATCAATCGTTTTATCATCGTTGGCAGTTTTTATCGCTAAGCCTGCACTCAGTGTTATGCGCCCGTACTCAGACGAACTATGTAGAATGTTGAGGTCGTAAACGGTTTCTAATAGGCGCTCGGCGACAGCTACTGCTCCCTCCACATCAGTGTTTGGTAAAATTACTAAAAACTCTTCACCACCAATTCTCACCAATTTATCCATAGGACGAAGGAGTGCATCGTTTATCGTTTTACTAACCTTCCATAAGCAGCTATCACCATCTAAATGTCCATACATATCGTTAAATAGCTTAAAGTGGTCGACATCAAATATAACTAAAGACAATGGGGTGGCATTGCGTTCGCTATCTTTAACTAATCGGGGGAGATAGTCATCCAAATAGTGTCTGTTGTAGGCACCGGTTAGTTTGTCGATATAAATTAGTTTTTCTAAGAAATCACTTCTGAGCTTGTGTTGAAGGTGCGACTTTACGCGATTGCGCAGCGTACAAGCATTCACAGGCTTAACTACAAAGTCTACACAACCAGAACCCCAACAACGAGATTCTTCCTCGTCTGTTGATGAAGAGGTAACGAAAATAATAGGTATGTGTTCACAGGATGGCTTTTGTCTAAGCAGCGCTGTGGTCTCGTGCCCATCCATTTCTGGCATGGAGACGTCCATAAGGATTAAGTCTGGCCTGTTATGCTTGCAGTACTCAATGGCTTCCTTTCCTGAGCTCACAGAAAAGCACTCTACTGTTTCTTCGAGTAGTGTTTCTAAAATAAGTCTACTGCTGGCTTGATCGTCGACAATCAATACACTGCAATCAGTTAAAGTCCGATCGCCGACTTGGTCAATGTACACTGGGGCTCCTAAACACATATGTGAGTGTTCAATTAATAAGAATACGCCTGAATTTGGAAAAGAACATTAATCAAAAGTGTAATATTTAAGCGTAGGATTCATTATCACTGTTATCTGCTTCTCTATAAAAACCTTTAACGAATAAAGCACTTTCCATAGGTAAAAGAATACTTCGCTGTATGATATTTGTACAGCGCAAGGGAGCTAGCTAGAATAGCAACTGAAATAACGCGAGCCCATAAACGCCAAGTGTACATAGAGCTCCTACCATATAAAAATAGCTTCTTGGGCTAGGGTTCTTTTCTGTGGCAACAGCATAGTACAGCGCCATATGTATGATACGGCTGAGCGCGAATGCCCATACCAAAATGGCGAGTACATCTGTTTGCGCGCCAAGAAACATGCAAAGCAGGGCGGGCAGCACAAATTGGTGAATATTTTCAAGCGAGTTATGAAAGGTTCTGTGACTTCTAAATACAAAACTATCGTGGCTCAATTCTTCGCTAACTTTACCGGGGATGTAGCGAGACTGTTTTCTATGTGCCACAGCGGCAACAATGTTTTGGACAAAAACCGTTAAGCTAATCACTAATAGACCAGCAATACTGTATGTGTAAACCGTAAACATATGAACTCCTTTTCTAGTCCAAAGGGCAAGGTTAATTATTTGAAGTTCTAATAGCATCGAGACTGATTTGTTTGTTCAACTCACGCGCCTGATAGTGCTAGAACAATAAAAACAGTGTTTCATAAGATTTTTTACGGAGAAGCTATTGGGAGAGATCGGTGATAATTTTAAGAAAAGCAAAGATCGACTAAAGGCGATCTTTACTTTTCTTTTTAGAGGAACATCTTATAAAGAGGCTTTTACATCGTTTGGAAGTAATACCGTATCAATAACGTGAATAACACCGTTGCTGGTCATCACATCAGCCTTGATAACCTGAGCATCGTTTATCATGACTTTATTCATAGTAGTAGAGACCATAACTTTACTTCCTTCCACTGTAGTGGCATCAGAAAGCGCAGATACGTCTTTGGCCGTTACTTTGCCGGCTACAACATGATAGGTAAGAATTTTCACAAGTGTTTGTTTGTTTTCTGGCTTAAGCAGCATTTCAATGGTTCCATCAGGTAAAGCTGCAAATGCATCATCGGTTGGCGCGAAAACGGTAAATGGACCATCTCCTTTCAATGTAGTGACTAAATCAGCAGACTTTACGGCAGCAACCAGTGTAGAAAACATGTTATTGCTTGCGGCTGTATCGACAATATCTTTTTGCTCTCCTTCAGCGTGGTGACCGGCGAAAACGCTGGTGCTTAAAACAACCAAAAACAACACACTCATTAATTTCTTCATAATCTTTCCTTTAATATGTAAACGGGCTTTGAATGAAATTCACCATCCTTCGTTTTGCCTACTACTAAATGACAGCCAATGAAAGGTACTGAATTGAGAATAGTTACGGCGCTGTTTAATATTTTGATGATTAACTTTGTGTAATGCCGTTAAAGAAACGATTACCATTACTAAGAATGAGGTAACAGAGCAGTGAGTAAGCCCATTTTGATGTTTTTTTGCGATAAAAGTACAACTGCATAAGTTGTAAATAAAATGTAAAAAAATGGTTTGGGTGCTATAATTTTAAACTATCGAGTAACTAAAATAGGTGCCTGATATGAATACTCGACTAGTTTTAATTTGGCTACTTTGCTGTTTTCTAAGTGCTTGCCAGTCTACGGATGAGCAAAATATAGCGTCGCCGCCTACCTTATTAAACGATAACCTGTTTCCGTCGCACCATTTGTTTCCCGTAGAGACCATCGACGAGATTTTTTACTTAGGTGAAGACGCTCAGTTTTTTGCTGAAAAAGCGGTACATAACAAAAGCACTTTGCAGAAAAACGTTAAAGGTTTAGTGAAAGCTATTTTTGACCATTCAGATTACGGCATGCTTTATCGCAATAGTGCGAATACGACAGCAGACACTACGTTTAACAACCGCGCGGCAAACTGCTTATCCCTTTCAATTATGACCTATGCGCTTGCTGAACACGTGGGTTTAGACGCGACCTTCTATGAAGTAGATATTCCAGAGTATTGGACACGAAGGGAAGGGTATAGCCTGCTAAATGGGCATATTAATATGCGCGTCTCAATGCCTGAGGCTAACAACGTAACATCGATTGGAGGCTTATGGGCAGACGTAGACTTTGACCCGCAAATGCTACGCAACTACTTTCCCAGAAAGCCAGTAGCGAAAAACAAAATAGTGTCTATGTACTACAACAACAAAGGTGCAGATGCGTTGGTGGCGAATAGCTACACAAGGGCTTACAGCTACTTTCGTGCCGCTGCTACATTAACGCCTGAATTACAGCAAAGCTGGGTCAACCTTGGCGTTTTATATAGAATGGTTGACGCTTATAAGCAGGCTGAGATGACTTACAAGCACGCACTATCACTAAATGATGAAAACCTCACCGCATGGGAAAATTTATCTATTCTTTATACGCATCAAGAAAGAAATGAAGAAGCAATGCAGATTACGCAAATGGTTGAAGCAAAGCGTAAGAACAACCCTTTTTATCATTACATATTAGGGGAACAAGCTTTTGATGCTGGCAAGCTTAACGCTGCAATAGCGCATTATAGAAAAGGGCTTAAGCTTGATAATGCTCGTCACGAGATTTTATTCGGCATGGCCAAAGCGTATCACGAGTTAGGCGATGTTAGCGAAGCGCAACGCTTCTTAGAGAGGGCTGTGAAGTATTCACCAAACCAACAAGAAAAACAGCGCTATTCTTCTAAACTAGCTACCTTGGCAAGCAACTAAAAAAAAGCCGCAGACTAGCTGCGGCAAAAGAATAACACTACAAAAGGAACTTAATTTATATAACGCCCAGCTCACGAAGGCGCTCTTGCAGGTATGACCCTGCAGTATGACGTTCTGAAAGAACAACATCTGGTCTTGGGTGTAAAAACAATGGCAACGAGATACGAGATTTCGTCATGTCAGTGCCATCTGGGTTTACAACCCTATGGGTAGTTGATGGGAAATATCCGCCTGATGCTTCTTGAAGCATGTCGCCAATATTCACGATCAAGTTCCCGAAATCACAAGGAACGTCAATCCAACTACCGTCTTTAGCTTGTACTTGCAATCCTGGCTCGTTGGCTGCTGGTAAGATAGTAATCAAATTAATATCTTCGTGAGCAGCAGCGCGAATCGCATCTACTTCTTCGTCACCTTTTAGTGGTGGGTAGTGCAGTATACGCAGCAAGGTCTGATCAGAATCTTTGATCATGTCACCTAGCGGTTGACTGTACTTATCGCTCACCTCTGAAGGAGAATGTTTTTCTATCCAACCCAATAGCTCTTTCGCTAGTGTGTTTGCTTCCCCATAGTACTGGGAAATCTGCGGGTGAAGTGCTTCTGGACACTGACCCCACGGGTAGAAATGGTAATACTCTTTAATGTCTTTTTTCGTAAAGCCTTTGGCTACCTCAGATACGCTCTGAGGGAAAAATCCGTCTTGTTTACCCTTGTTGTACAGGTAATCGTTCTTCTCTTCACTGTCGAAGAAGCCCTGCCAATTGTCGTAAATACCTTGAACTAATGACTGTTGGATAGGGTGATTTTTTAAAACACCGAACCCTGTTTCGCGAAGTGACTTCACGAATTCTTCTTGTGCGTTTTCCGCTTGGTAATCAACAGCAACTAATTGCATAACTTTATCCCGTATATTTTGACTGCGGCATTATAAAGGTAGACGGGCTACAGAAAAAAGTCGCAGAAATTGACATAAATCAACCCCGCGAGGAATTTGCGCGTAATTTACAGAAACCTGACCAGTTAGTCTAGTAAAATCTTGACCAACTGGTCCAAATTAATGAAATTTAACCAAGAGAGAGGTAAAAGCCCGCTAGCGCGGCACTCATTAAGTTAGATAACGTTGCAGCAATAACAGCTTTTAACCCCAGTCGCGCAATTTCTTTTCTGCGTGTTGGTGCCATAGCACCAATTCCACCCATCAAAATAGCGATAGAAGAGAAGTTTGCAAAACCACAAAGTGCAAAGGTGATAATGGCCTGAGATGCTTCAGATAGCTGTGATTGGTTTTCTAAGAAGTTAAGGTAAGCAACGAATTCGTTGACCACCATTTTCTGACCAATGAAGCTACCTGCAAGTTGTGCTTCCTCCCATGGTACGCCGATTGCCCATGCGAGAGGTTGAAGTACATAACCCAGGATCCCTTCAAACGTAACGTTTTCATAGCCAAATAGCGCTGCTGTCCAGCCAATAAGGCCGTTAAACATGGCAATTAACGCTATGAAAGCGAGTAGCATAGCGCCCACGTTTAACGCAAGCTGCATGCCTGACGCTGCGCCACTGGCAGCAGCATCAAATACATTAGCGTAGCCGGTATCTTCCGCGTCTACGTCATGTAAATCTTCATTTGGTTTACTGGTTTCAGGCAAGATAATTTTTGCCATTAGCAAACCACCTGGCGCAGCCATAAAGCTTGCGGCCAATAAATATTTAAGGTCAACGCCCATTCCAGCATAACCTGCCATGACAGAGCCTGCTATTGATGCCAAGCCGCCTACCATAATGGCAAACAACTCAGAGCTTGTCATATGTGGGATAAAAGGACGAACAACAAGAGGGGCTTCGGTTTGACCCACGAAGATGTTAGCAGCTGAAGACATAGATTCAGGGCGACTGGTACCCAGCGTCTTTTGTAAAAAACCACCGATAACTTTAATAACAACTCCCATCACTTTAAGATGATAAAGCACTGCGATAAGGGCTGAGAAAAAGACGATAACGGGAAGTACGTTAAAAGCGAAGATAAACGCAATAGACTTGTCGCCAATAGGGCCAAACAGAAAGTTTATGCCCTCTTGGCTGTAAGCAATAATGTTGGCAACAAACTTGGTTGCACTTAACAATACTTCTTTACCTGTTTCAGAATACAGGACAAACGCGCCAACTGATGCTTGAATAGCAAATGCGCCACCAACGGTGCGCCAATTTATACTGCGTTTCGCCGATGATAACGCGAAAGCAATACCCAGAAGGACTGCAATGCCCAGTAAACCTACCATAGTAATGTTCCCTTAAAGAAGCGCTTGCTGAATGTGTGATTTGATCACATCTAATGCAATTTGGTTTTTGCCACCTTGCGTCACTACTACGTCGGCAGTGAAGCGACTAGGTTCGATAAATTGATGATACATAGGCTTAACAGTTTCTTCGTACTGTTTTGCCACCGACTCAATACTACGACCACGTTCTTTTAGGTCGCGCATCATTCGGCGCATCAAACAAATATCAAGAGGAGTGTCGATAAAGATTTTTACGTCGTACAGAGGTAATAAATCTGTACGTGCAAGCAACATAATACCTTCAAGTATGATTACCGGTGCGGGGTTTAAGCGCTCCGTTTCAGGTAAACGTGTGTGCGTTTTATAGCAGTAATGCGGATAGTCGATAGGTTGACCGTCACGCAATGCTTGCAAATGCGCTTTCAATAGCTCGTGTTCAAATGCGTTTGGGTGATCATAGTTATTCTTCTCACGCTGTTCCATGGGAAGGTGATCTTGGGCGCGATAGTAGTGATCTTCGCGCAGCACTTGAACAGGGCGGCCTTGAGCACTGAAGCCGTTAAACAAATTTTTTGTAAAAAGAGACTTCCCAGAGCCAGAAGCTCCAGAAATGGCAATAATTAGTGGCGATTGCATAGTACTATAAAGCTGGTTTTGTTGGTGCAAAGATACGCGTTTAGGCCTCGCGAATCAATGTTATATTCACAAGTTCTCACTTTTGGGCGCGGTCTTTGCTAGAACTTTATTGTATTTTCAAGGTATTGCGGGCTGTTTTTTAAACTCGCATAAAATCCAAAAAAGTTCTCCAAGTGGTCAGTTTTTAATTAGTTACCAATAATTTCGATATCCTCTTCTTTTATCGGTGGCAATGCATAAGAGTGTTGCTTTGAACGTGAACCTTCACCCTGAGCCCGAGGTGGGTAATACTTCTCTTTTTCTTCATTGTAAGACAAGAATAACTCATCAAGGGCGGCTCTTATTTCACTTAGCGTTTTGTCTAGGTTTGCGTTGAAGTCGGGGCGTTTTCTCTTTGTATGGCCTAACTCAATCAATCGGCCGAAGCATTTATTAGCTAGCGCCATTAACTCACTTGGAACATCTTTATGTGGCGGTAATGGTTGATTGGGATTGGCTATGCAGTATTTAACCAAAGCAGTGTAAAAACAAAGAGGCTTGTTTTGTAAGGTTACTACTTTGTCTTCAATACCGTTTGATATGGTCTTTTCTTGCAGGTTAATTATTAGTTTGGGCTTAGGAGGAACAACGAGTTCTTCAAGGGGAGATTGTTTTCGCTTCTCTTTGTTCGTAAATACAAATAATGGGGCAATAAGCAGTGCGATTAGAACGGCTACCCAGCTAATCCCCACTTCACTTAAAGCATTTCTACTATTAATTGAAATATGTATGGTTTGCTCTGCATTCTTAAAAGTGGATCTATGTACAATTGGATATTCAGTTAAGTCTGCATTTGTCTGAACGTCCTGAACAGCGCTCGCTATGACAGGCAGCGTTTTTTCTTCTATTACTTTATTGAGGCGTTCAAGATAGCGTTCAATGGCATACATATTCGCTGGCGTATTTAGCGTTTCGTTTCCAACATCAAGGAAAGCGCTATCCAAACTTATACGCCTTTCAACGACATCAATAGCTTGGTGGATGGAAAGCTGATGTGCAAAGTACTGACCTATAATGGATGCTGTTTGCAGAACCATTACCAGCAATACAAATACTGCCGCAATTTTTAGGGGAGGTATAAGGTGCAACTTAACTTTACTCATTTGTTACACCCTTCTTCCAAGGTAATATTTTTGTAATATGGCCTTGGGTGAGTTGTCGCTATTTCGTAGACAACTGACTGTACAGCGCAGAATAGGTCCGTATTTTGGGTCTGCATCTTTAAATACCATTGCATCCCGCTCACGCTCTCTAAAAGGGGGGCGGTGTAATTCTTAGAGAACGTCTCGGCATCTTCCTCTGCCCAATACGTTGAGATGATATCGACTTCGCCTGAAAGGAGTGCGCGCCTCAATTCCTTATGAGAGCTGTAATAGACAATGTCGACAGTGGTGTCTGTCAGCCCCATATGTTGTAAGACTGTCTTGGGCACAATATGACCAGAACGACTACTTGGATAGTCTAAAAGACCAATTCGTTTTCCAAGTAGATACTCTTTATTTAACAATGGTTTTTCTCTAAGCGCTATAAAAAATGCGGGGTAGTCAGGGTGGGCTGCTAGCTTGGTTAAACCATAGATTTTATCTGCACCAAAGGCATCAACGATATTGCTTTTCACCAAGGCTAGGTCAACTACACCGTGGTTTATATATCGAAAGGTATCGTAATCGCTTTGACCAATTACTACTTTAATACTGCTGTATTGGCGTTTTATCGTGCTGTCAGAGCATAATCGTTCGCTAACCATTTTAGCTATGCGACCATCGGTTATATAAGCAGAAAATACATCTTTATTACCCGATAACCCTGTGTTGCAGGTTAATATTTGACCAGTTTGCGGCAGGATGTCATCATAAAACGTAGAATTTTTATAATAGCTTGCTAGGCCACACGATAGTGCAACTATAGCTAATATAATCCACTTTACAGAGGTAACAATTCTTAAATCTGTCAAAAAAACGACCAAATGAATTAACGATTTATATGTGGATTTCATCAGTTAAGGTTACTTATTGCAATAGGTAAATTTATTTTTAAATGGTAAGTTGTTGTTATTGATGAATCTTTTATAGGTAAACCTGATTTTTGTTAAACGCTGTTTATTAGTGTTCGATATGGCAAGAATAGCATCAGCTAATCGCCGTGAATTGACAATAATAACAATAAGTAAATTAACCTGACCATTTGGTCAAGATATTTTTTACAAAGTCAAACGCCTAGGGGAGTTGCTGCTAAATAAAAATGTAAAGTTGTAATAAAATTGACATGAATCTCTATAACAATTTTGTCGATTCATATTAATTGAAGGTCGTCTAAGGGAAATGCCCTACTAGCGACCCTAAAAACAAATTTAAACAATAAGGGAAACACACATGAGAACATCAGCAAAGTTCAGTCGTATTGCGGCTGCGGTTGCGCTGTCAATCGGTTTGTCGTCAACGGCTATGGCCCAGGTTACGTCATCTGAATTGAACGGTAAAATCATGGGGCCGCAAGGTAACCCAGCGGCAGGTACTGTTGTAACAGTTACTCACGTTCCTACAGGCGCGGTTAAAACTGTTACTGTGAACAACGGTGGTACGTTCAGTCTTCGCGGTCTTCGCGTAGGTGGTCCATACACAGTTGTCATTGATTCTGACGAATTCGCTGATCAAACAATCAATGACGTCTACCTAGAGCTTGGTGAGTCAGCGTCAATTGAGCGTATGCTAGAGCCAGCAGCCCAGTACGAAAACATTGTTGTTACTGGTTCTCAAGTTAGCAGCTTATCTTTCGGCCAAACCGGCCCTGTTGCAAGCTTCGACCTTTCTACTCTTCAAGAAGCGCCTGCTATCAACCGTGATATTACCGATATCGTTCGTATCGACCCGCGTATTTACGTGGACGAAGGTGGCAGCAACGGTATTCAGTGTGTGGGTAAAAGCCCGCGTTTCAACAGTTTGACTGTTGACGGTGTTCGTATGAACGACCTTTTCGGTCTTAATTCAAACGGCTACCCAACTGAGAGAATGCCTTTCTCTTTCGACGCTATCGCTGGTGTTTCAGTTGAAATCGCACCGTTTGATGTAATCTACGGTGGTTTCTCTGCGTGTAATATTAGTGCTGTAAGTAAAACTGGTACTAACGAAGTTCACGGTTCTGCGTTCTATGACTTCGGTAGCGACAGCTTACGTGGTGACTCACTCGAAGGTGATGACATCAACCTAGGTGCTTATACTGAAAGACGTTACGGCTTCACTGTTGGTGCACCACTTATCAAAGATAAATTATTTATCTTCGCAGCATACGAAAAGCTTGAAGGTGCAAACACCTTCGACCGTGGCGCTATCGGTTCTGGTGCAATTAACGAAGTTAATATTACTCAAGCAGAAGTTGAGCGTATCCAACAGATTTCTCAAGATGTTTACAACTTCGACGCGGGCTCTGTACCATCAAGTCTTGCTAACGAAGATGAAAAATTACTTGTTAAATTAGACTGGAATATCAATGACCAGCACCGTTTAGCGTTTACCTATAACTACAACGACGGTAATAACTTTGCTGAGTCTGATGGCGATTCAAATGAATTCGAATTCCAAAGCCACCTATATGAGCGTGGTGCAGAACTTCAGTCTTTCATCGGTGTACTTTACTCTGACTGGACAGACAAATTCTCAACCGAAATCCGCGTAGCTCGTACAGAGCTTGATAATCTTCAGCGCTCTTTCTATGGCGACGGAACACCAGGTGGCAATGATTTCGGTGAAATTATCATTCGCATGGCTAATGATCCTAATGATGACGCTGATAACCTTTCTGTTTATCTAGGTTCTGATGACAGCCGTCAAGCCAACGACCTAGACTGGGATGCAACTAGCATCATGTTCCGCGGTAACTACTACTTCGATAACGGTCACACGCTAACTTTCGGTTATGAAAACGACACGCTTGATATCTTCAACCTTTTCGTACAGCACGCCGAAACAACAACTACATTTAACAGCATTGATGACTTCGAAAATGGTGCGAATGCTCGAATTGATTATGGTTATGCTTACTCGGGTAACCTTCTAGATAGAGCTGCTGAGTGGGGTTACACTTCACACTCTACATATGCGCAGGACGAGTTCTACCTAACTGACGACTTGAAAGTAGTTGCTGGTCTTCGTTATGACTGGATTACAACGTCAGACCGCCCTCTAGAGAACGCTGAATTCACCGAATCTTACGGTTATAGTAATAGTGCAAACCTAGACGGTGTAGACCTTCTTCAACCACGTGTTGGTCTTAATTACACGCTAAGTGATAGCACAGAACTACGCGGTGGCTTTGGTCTTTTCTCAGGCGGTAACCCGAACGTTTGGATGACTAACAACTACCAGAACACTAACGTTACTGGTGGTGAAGTACGTGGTGATTACGCAAACATCCTAGATGGCAGCGTAACTTGGGTTAACACTGAAGACGGCGTTACTGCTGGCCCTGGTTACTCAGTACCGTCTGACCTTGATGCTCAGATGGATGCAGGTGTTGGTAGTAACTTTGAACCAAATAACCTTGACCCAGACTTCGAAATGCCTAGCGAGTGGAAAATCTCTGCAGGTATGACGCACATTACAGATGAAGACTATGTATTTAACCTAGATCTTTTGGTAAGCATTACGCAAGACCAAGCGATGATTAAATACAAAGGTATAGAGCCTGTAGGTCTTACCGACGAGGGATACATTGAGTACGAAAGAACGGGTCTGGGTTCTTTGGAGCTTACTAACTCTGATGAAAGCTCTACTTCTTATTCATTAACAGCAACTATGAACAAGACTTGGGACAACGGCATCTCACTTGTGGGTGGTTATAACTACAGCCACGCTGAAGATGTTCAGCCTATGACTAGCTCAGTAGCGTTCTCTAACTACCAGTTCAGGGCATTTACTAACCCGAATGAAGAAGTTTCTTCACTGTCGGATTGGAACATTGCTCACCGCTTTACGTTGGACTTCCGTTACACTACTGAACTTATTGATGGCTACAACACTACGTTCTCTGCGTTCGCGGTTGCTCAGTCTGGTAAGCCATACAGCTTTACTATTTCTGAGGACGAAGTAAATAGTATCTTTAACTTCACGCCTTACTTGGACTCTAACAACGTACTTCCAATTGGTGCTGAGCGTAACGATGAAGAAAGCCCTTGGTGGACAAAAGTTGATATCGCGGTTCGCCAAGATGTTCCAGCCTTCCACAAAGACCACACAGCACAAGTATTCTTCGTGATTGATAACTTCACAAATATGCTTAACGATGATTGGGGTATCCTAGAAGAGACTTCATTCAATACAGCTGTTGTAGGTACTGCTAATCCAGAACGTCGTCAAGGTGATGCGTCACTTTGGGAATTACGTTTGGGTGTTAACTACCGCTTCTAAGAAGTAGTAAACACTAACTACAAGTTGTAGTGTTAGGTGCCACTTTCCTTAACAGGAAGTGGCACTTTTTTATGCCTGCGATTTATCTCACACACAAGCCACTAATCGATCACAGTGTTTGCTTATGATCTAAGTCCCTCCACAACACGAACTAACTGACGAGAAAACTTTTAAATGCTCGCAAGGAGGGCTTATGACAAAACGTATGCTTATGGTAATGACGTCTCACGAAATTATGGGTGATACGGGTAAGAAAACTGGCATGTGGTTAGAAGAGTTCGCAGCGCCATATTACGCATTTAAAGACCAAGGCTATACGATTACGCTGGCATCACCAATGGGCGGGCAGGTGCCTATTGACCCTAATAGTCTTGCAGAAGACGCAATGACAGACGACGCTATGCGTTATACCAAAGATGAATTGGCACGTAGTGCTATCGCCTCGACTATACCGCTTGAAGATGTGCGTGCTGATGAATTTGACGCGGTATTTTACCCCGGTGGCCATGGTCCGCTATGGGATCTTTCTGATAACGCGCACTCGATTAAGTTAATCGAAGACACAATTGCAGCGAATAAACCTGTCGGCGCAGTGTGCCACGCTCCAATCGTGCTAAAGGATGTTAAAACTCCAGATGGTAAATACTTAGTTGATGGCAAACAAGTAACGGGGTTCTCAAACAGCGAAGAAGCTGCAATGGAACTTACTGACGTTGTTCCCTATCTGGTAGAAGATGAACTGGTTAAAAAGGGCGGTAAGTATGAAAGTGCTGACGATTTCGCGGTAAAAGTCTTTACTGACGGTTTGTTAGTAACGGGTCAGAACCCACCGTCATCTCGCCCCGCAGCAGATGCGCTTATTAAGTTGCTATCTTAGGATAACTTTCGGTTATACCCTATTTGGAAACCGCATCTTGTATGCGGTTTCTTGATTTTTGATTGTCGGCTTTTGGTTGCCCTAACTATACATTTTCAAATAAATCTTCAACGCGTTGTCTTAATTCTTCAATTCTTGTTACGTCAGCAGGGGCAATGAAAATAGTGTCATCACCTGCAATAGTCCCTAATACGCCGTCTTTTTTACTTAATGAATCAAGTAAACGAGCAATAAGTTGAGCAGCGCCTGGGCTGGTTCTAATAATAACCATGACATTGTTGTGCACAATATCTAGTACCAACTGTTTTAGCGGACTTTTGGCGGTAGGCATACCTAGTTCAGGGGGCAAACAGTAAACCATGTCTCCCCGTGCATTTCGGGTTCGTACTGCACCAAACTTACTTAGCATTCTAGAGATTTTGGATTGGCTGATGTTGTCAAAACCTTGTGCTTTCAAAGCGTCAACAATCTCGCCCTGCGAACCGTAATTTTCTGCTTTTAAGATTTCTTTAAAAGCTTTGATGAGTTGCTCTTGTTTTGCGTTTGCCATTAGCGCTCTTTTCTTTTTTAAGTGTTATCGTAAGGAATTGTATTTAGTATGCGTATATTGTGCCGTACAGGTAGACTTTGCGCAATTTCTTTGCATAATCATTCATGATAATGAATATCGAATAAAAATCGCCATAAATAACGTTAATAAGACGATCCGGTGATTGAGTTTTCCCCCGCGTTGCATTAGTGTGACGTTCCGTTTAAATACGTGAAGTAATCCCATAGGAGAAATGGTATGAAAGTAGCCGTGTTAGGTGCTGCCGGTGGTATTGGTCAGGCGCTGTCTTTGTTGTTGAAAACACAATTGCCAGCAGGTTCAGATTTAGCGCTATATGACGTTGCGCCAGTTGTTCCTGGTGTTGCCGTTGATTTGAGCCACATCCCCACTGCGGTAAAAGTAACCGGTCACGGTAAAGATGACCTAGCTGATGCACTTACTGGAGCAGACGTAGTTCTTATTCCAGCGGGTATGCCTCGTAAGCCAGGTATGGATCGTTCTGATCTGTTCAACATCAACGCCGGCATTGTTAAAAACCTAATTGAAGGTGTAGCTGATAACTGCCCGAACGCGTGTGTTGGTATCATCACTAACCCAGTTAACACTACTGTAGCTATTGCAGCTGAAACGCTTAAAGCTAAAGGCGTTTACGACAAGAACAAGCTTTTCGGTGTAACGACACTTGACGTTATCCGTGCTGAAACTTTCGTTGCTGAACTTAAAGGTGTAGACGTATCTTCTGTGCACGTACCGGTAATCGGTGGTCACTCGGGTACAACTATCCTTCCTCTTCTTTCACAAGTTGAAGGCGTAGAGTTTACAGACGAAGAAGTATCTAGCCTAACTACTCGTATCCAGAATGCGGGTACTGAAGTTGTTGAAGCGAAAGCTGGCGGCGGCTCTGCAACCCTTTCAATGGGTCAAGCAGCAGCGCGTTTCTGTCTGTCTCTAGTTGCAGCAATGCAAGGTGAGAACGTTGTTGAGTACACTTACGTACAGACTGACGACAGCGACGACGCAGCATTCTTCGCACACCCAGTACGCCTTGGCGCAAACGGTGTTGTAGAAATCTTGCCATACGGCGAGCTAAGCGCGTTTGAAGAAAAAGCGAAAAACGACATGCTTGAAGGCCTACGTGGCGACATCAAGCTAGGCGTTGATTTCGTAAACGGCTAATAGTGCCTTTGGCGGGTAAGCCTGAAAAGGCAATCAAAACGTAGGCCCGCCGTGAATACGTCCATGTAGGCTTCGCCACCGCTTCCCTGCGGTGGAGAGCCTACATTTTAACTACCTTCCCAGTCTTTACACCAACATGCGATCTTACCGGACCTCATTACTCTAGAGAGTAGAAAGCCTGTTACGACCTTACGTATCCAGCTTTTTTGTTGCGTGCTTGTAGGCTTCGTCATGGCATTCTTGGCACAGGAGAGCCTGCTTATCAAAGCCCCGCCAACTCCAAACCTTCCAATAGCCTAATCACTGAAGTTTTTTAAAAAGACCAGTCTGTTACGACCTTACGTATCCAGCCTTTTTCGTTGCATTTTTGTAGACATTGCGACGGCGTTTTGGGTACATGTTTACTTATCAAAACTTCTCTCAGCCCAAAACCTCATTTTTCTATCTTTATAGATTTATTAGCCACAGAAAGGGGGGGCTTAGTTAAAATCCAAACGTTGAATAATTCCATGCTGAAGAATGACTATGTAACCCAGCGTTAGTGCGGTAAATGTGTAAAAAAAAGAATCGCTATCTTTAAAGTAGGAGGCGATGAACGTTGTAAAGATCAAAACTAGGTAAGTGAAATCAGCCAATTTTTTATGCTTCATGGTGTTTTCCCCTCATTAGGTAGATATTAAAAGCTCGCCCAAAGGTGAGCTTTTATCACTTTTTACTTGTCTAAATAGCCAATGAACATCATTGCTCCGCCGACAGCGAGTCCGAATATACCTGTAGCTGGACCTCCGGCAATCCCAAGGCCTATTACTGCCATGCCTCCAGAGGTCCAATCACCCATTGCTCCAGACACTTGTGTAACTTCTTCTACATTTAACTCTTTCATAAGTCATCTTTAATCTATTAATAAAAACCCCAAGAATTGGGACCTTTAAAGTGTATTCAGGTCGAAGCGGCTTTTTAACTGTACAGAGGATTTGTTTGTAACCTCTTTTGGCAAACCATGATTAATTTGGCCGTATACTTTTGCAGTTACGAATGGACGTGCGTTTGTATTATTTAAGGGTAGGGCATTTCGCAATATTAAAAAGCCTGTCTTCACGTGAATCTGTATTGATACCTTTGGCTGTAGCAGAAGTACAAGGCTTCAATATTATGCTGCTTTCAGCCATGAGAAAAAGCTTAGTGACTTACCTGTATTGGCTTTGTTTGGCAAATGCTCGTAATAAGGGCTAATGTCTAAACTTTTGTGGAAAAGCGTAAAACTTTGACTATGCTTGGAGAACGCTGGTTTAGTATCAATGCTAACGTGACAGCGTAACTGCATGGGTCAACCCTATAACTTATCTAACCAACTAAGTTGTATAACGCTAACGAACAGGCAAAGAGGATGTAATATGAGCAATGCAAAGTTAGGTGATGTGAATGATTCGGCAAAAAAATGTCCGGTCATGCATGGTGGTTTAACAGCCACAGGGACAACAGTAATGGACTGGTGGCCTGAAGCCTTAAACTTAGACATTCTGCATCAGCACGATACGAAGACAAACCCAATGGGAGAAGACTTCGATTACCGTGAAGAGGTTAAAAAACTAGACTTTCAAGCCCTTAAAAAAGATCTCACCGACTTAATGACAGATTCACAGCCATGGTGGCCAGCGGATTGGGGGCACTATGGCGGCCTTATGATCCGTATGTCATGGCATGCGGCAGGTTCGTACCGAATTGCGGATGGTCGCGGTGGCGCTTCAACGGGCAACCAACGTTTTGCACCGCTTAACTCTTGGCCTGATAACGTTAACTTAGATAAAGCGCGCCGTTTACTTTGGCCCATTAAAAAGAAGTATGGCAACAAATTAAGCTGGGCTGATTTGTTTGTTCTTGCGGGGACCATAGCTTACGACAGCATGGGTCTTAAGACTTATGGTTTTGCCTTCGGTCGTGAAGATATTTGGCACCCTGAGAAAGACGTTTACTGGGGCGCTGAGAAAGAGTGGTTAGCGCCTAGTGATGAACGCTATGAAGACGTAGAAAGTGCTGAAACCATGGAAAACCCTTTGGCAGCTGTGCAGATGGGCCTTATTTACGTAAACCCTGAAGGCGTTAACGGTAAGCCAGATCCACTTAAAACGGCAGCTCACGTACGTGAAACCTTTGCGCGTATGGCAATGAACGACGAAGAAACCGTTGCGTTAGCAGCCGGTGGTCACACGGTGGGTAAATGTCACGGTAACGGAAGTGCAGAAGCGTTAGGGCCAGACCCAGAAGCAGCAGGTATTGAAGAAGCCGGTCTTGGCTGGATGAATCATGAGAGCCGCAGTATTGGTCGTGATACCGTATCTAGTGGTATTGAAGGCGCGTGGACGACGAATCCTACGCAATGGGATAACGGCTATTTCCACCTACTGCTTAATTACGAATGGGAACTGAAAAAGTCTCCAGCGGGCGCTGAGCAGTGGGAACCAATCAATATTAAGGAAGAAGACAAGCCTGTTGATGTTGAAGACCCATCAACACGCTACAACCCTATTATGACCGACGCCGATATGGCGATGAAGATGGATCCGGAATACAGAAAAATTTCTGAAAAATTTTATAACGATCACGAATACTTCAGCGAAGTGTTCGCCCGCGCATGGTTTAAACTTACTCACCGCGACCTAGGACCAAAAGTTCGTTACATAGGGCCTGATGTACCAGAAGAAACGTTAATTTGGCAGGATCCAGTTCCTGAAGGCAGTACGTCATATGACGTTGAAGCGTTGAAGAGTAAAATTGCAGAATCAGGCCTATCTGTTGGGGATATGGTAGCAACAGCGTGGGATAGTGCTCGTACCTTTAGAGGGTCAGATTTACGTGGCGGCGCTAATGGTGCGCGAATTCGTTTAGCTCCTCAGAAAGATTGGGAGGGCAATGAGCCTGAGCGTTTAAATAAGGTGCTAGAGGTTCTTGCTCCACTTGCTGACGCGGCGGGTGCAAGCCTTGCGGATACCATTGTTTTAGCAGGTAACGTGGGCATAGAAAAGGGGATTGAAGCGGCAGGCTTTAACGTACCTGTTCCTTTCTCTCCTGGACGCGGCGACGCTACTGACGACATGACCGATGCTGAATCGTTTGATCCATTAGAGCCAATTGCAGACGGTTACAGAAACTACCTTCAAGAAGACTTTGCAGTTAAGCCAGAAGAGCTAATGTTAGACAAAACCCAGTTACTTGGTTTAACAGCAAAAGAAATGACGGTACTAGTAGGCGGTATGCGCATGCTTGGCACTAACTACGGCGGCAGTAAGCATGGTGTATTCACCGACAATGTAGGTACGCTGAGCACGGACTTCTTCGTAAACCTTACTGACATGAAATACACGTGGAAGCCGACTGGGAAAAACAGCTACGCCATTGTCGATAGAGCATCAGGTGACGAAGTGTTTACCGCTACACGCTTTGACTTAGTGTTTGGTTCAAACTCAGTGTTGCGAGCGTATGCTGAGCTATACGCGCAAGATGATAGCAAAGAGAAGTTTGTTAAAGACTTTGTCGCTGCGTGGATAAAGGTGATGAACGCAGACCGCTTCGACCTTACCTGTTAGTTCTTATCTAAAGTGTAAGTAAAAACACGTAAGCAACAAAAAGCCCACTTCATTTTGATGAAGTGGGCTTTTTTATCTTATTACTTAGCGAAGCGAGTGGTGACCGGACATAATAAAGCTATGTGCGGTAATTCAAGCGCTTCGCTAGCACAGCGATTAACCCGTATTACGCATACCAATCGCGATACCCGCGATGGTAACCATCATTGCACGCTCTAAGCTGGTATTTTGCGACTCATCACCGGCCTTACGGATACGGTCAAGAAGCTCAATTTGCAGGTAATGAAGAGGTTGTAAATACGCAGCGCGAATTTCCATAGACTCTTTACCCTGCGGGTCGTTCTTCATAATGTCGTCATCGCCTGTAATAGCTAACAGTGACGAGATGCTCTCTTTAAGCTCGCTACGTAGCGCTTCACCAAAGTGCTTAAGCTCTTTAGGTACAAGGCGCTCATCATAAGCTTCACTAATGCGTGGATCAGCTTTGTGGAACACCATGTCTAGCATAGAAAGACGCGAACGATAGAATGGCCATTCGCTGAACATTTCGTTAACTACTTTCTCGTTTTCAGGGGTCTTCACGCTATCAATAGCGCGCATAACGCCTAGCCAGCTTGGCAGTACTAAACGTGTTTGTGCCCAAGCGAAGATCCACGGTATAGCTCGTAGGCTCTCAATTCCGCCTTGTGGCTTACGCTTAGCTGGGCGGCTACCTAGCGGTAGTTTACCCAACTCTTGCTCTGGAGTAGCCACGCGGAAGTAAGGGACAAACTCTTCATCATGACGTACAGTTGCACGGTAGTTATCGCGACCTTGCGCTGCCATTGCGGTAATAAGCTCGCGCCACTCTTCTTTTGGTGCCGGAGGTGGGAACAACATAGCTTCAATAATGGCGCTGGCGTAAATACCTAGGCTGCGTTTAGCCAGTTTTGGCATACCGAACTTATAGCGAATAGTTTCGCCCTGTTCTGTTACGCGGAATCCGCCTTCTAGTGAGCCAGGAGGTTGTGAGTAAATAGCAGCGTGCGCTGGCAATCCACCACGACCAATCGTACCGCCACGACCGTGGAATAGGGTTAGGCTTACGTCGAATTCTTCTGCAATGGCTACCAGTGCTTCTTGAGACTGATACTGTGCCCAACCCGCAGCCAATGCGCCTGCATCTTTCGCTGAATCAGAATAACCAATCATCACAAACTGACGACCTTTCACGTAACCGCGATACCAGTCGATAGACAGAAGTTTGCGCATTACGTCAGGCGAGTTGTTCAAATCGTCTAGCGTTTCAAATAGTGGTGCTACCGGCATTGGCCAATCTACACCGCTTTCTTGAAGAAGCAGCTGAACCGCCATAACATCTGATGGCTCACTCGCCATAGAGATAATGTAGATACCAAAGCCATGCTTGCTGTGCTTTGCAATGACCTTACAGGTATCCAGCACTTCTTTTACATCGTCAGATGCGTCCCATTGTGCTGGGAATAGCGGACGTTTTGAGCCAAGCTCGCGCAATAAGAATGCTTGCTTGTCGGCTTCGCTCCACTGTGCGTAATCGCCTAAACCTAAATAGCGAGTAAGTTCGCTAAATACGTCTGCGTGACGTTCAGAGTCTTGGCGTACATCAAGGCGTAGAAGGTGAATACCAAATACGCGAGCACGACGAATGGTGTCTAGTAGTAGACCATTAGCAACAACCTGCATACCGCAGTCTAATAGTGACTGATAGCAAAGCATCAACGGCTCGATAAGCTCATCATCGCTTTCTATCCAGTTAGACGTGTCTGGGTTTTTACCTGCAAGATAGTCGGCAATGCCGTCACGAGTAGCAATAAACTTATTAACCAACGGGCGAAGTAGGGCGCGGTACGGTTCGTTTGCATCGCCTACTTGTGCACGTAGTTCTTCGTTGCAATCGTACATCGAAAGTTCTACCTGCAAACGGTCAAGGTCGATTGCGAAAAGCTTAGCCGCGCGTTTTCTTGCCAGCAGCAATACTTGCTCAGTTACTTTCGAAGTAACAAACGGGTTACCGTCTCTGTCTCCACCCATCCAAGAGCTAAATTGTACTGGTGACGAGTCTAGCGGTAGCGATACGTCGTAGTCTTCATTTAAGCGACCATCAAGCTCGCGCATGAAGTCAGGTACCGCTTCCCACAATGAGTTTTCAATGACCGAGAAGCCCCAACGCGCTTCGTCGACGGGAGTCGGGCGAACTGAACGAATTTCTTCAGTGTGCCAAGCTTGCGCTATAAGATCAGCAATGCGGGTTTCGATCTTTTTACGCTCAACATCGCTTAGTGAAGCTTGATGCACAGCCTGCAGGCAGTCCGCTAGCTCTTTATGTTTATGAATAAGTGTACGGCGCGTAACCTCAGTAGGGTGTGCGGTTAATACAAGATCGATGTTTAGTTTTGCAACGGCGTCTTGTACTTTGTCAGCAGTCAGTTCTGCTTTATCTAGGTGTTTAAACAGAGCATCAATAGATGCATCGACATTCATTGCCGCGTTGTATTCTTGCTCGGCAATATTACCTAGGTTCAAGAATTGTGCGAAGGCACGACCAACAGTCAGCAAATCGCTGTCAGACATTGTTTTGAAAGTTTCTTTCAGTTCTTCGCTACAAGTAGCGTCTCCCTGATAAGAAGCTCGGCCGCCTTTACGAATCTTTTCAATACGGTCTAGCCACTCCTGACCTAATTGATTTTTGATTGTTTCACCAAGGGTTTTACCAAGGTATCGAACGGTATCTTTCAGTTCAGCATCATAGTGTGTTTGCATGCTATCCTCCTAAATATATGGGCTAACCATACTGTGTCCTTTGCGACTTGTCTAACCACTTTCGGTTATAATTTACAACATTTTGATACTTTTGCACCCTAGTTAACATTGCTCAAAGCAAGATATTTTGTGGTGTGGTACACTCTTGCACCGGAAAATGCAGAAACATTCTCGCGTTAAGCGTTTTGTTTGAAATTTGTACTGCATTTGTAATTTAATTTCAGGAGTTCTTGTGACTGATACATTCAATACAGTAGAAACCCAAGCAAGTTACGGCATTGGTTTTCAAATGGGTCAACAACTACAATCAAATCCTTTCGACGGACTAGCGATTGACGCTGTTGTAGCTGGCCTTAAAGACGCCTTCGCAGGTCAAGCACCTCAGGTTGATAACGACACTCTACGTGATGCGTTTGGCGAAATTCACAAGCGTATGCAAGCTGCTAAAGAAGAAGCAAGCAAAGCGGTTATTGAAGAAGGCACAAAGTACCTTGAAGAAAACGCAAAGCGTGACGAAGTAACCGTAACTGAATCTGGTCTTCAATATGAAGTTGTTACTGAAGGTGACGGCGAGACTCCAGATGCTTCTAGCACAGTACGTGTTCACTACCACGGTACGCTTATAAACGGTACTACGTTTGATAGCTCTTACGAGCGTGGTCAGCCAGCTGAATTCCCAGTAGGCGGCGTAATCAAAGGTTGGACTGAAGCACTTCAACTTATGAAAGCAGGTTCAAAGTATCGTCTATACGTACCACACGACCTAGCTTACGGTGAGCAAGGTGCTGGCGCAGCTATTGCACCTTACAGCACCCTAATCTTTGACGTAGAACTTCTTGACGTTCTAGGTTAATGATTTCTTCACAGGAGTGCCCAATGGTGCTCCTGTGAATACCAGTACTTTTCTTTGTTTAATCTTTTATTCCTTTCTATCTTCTAACCTATTCCTTTTACTTTTCTAACGCTTTGTTAGTAAACGAACAGCACACTAATAATCTGGACGCGTTTACGTGTCGCTTGTTTAAATCTAAATATGTGATGCTACTATGTTTTGTTGGTGAGAATGCATGTATGCGATATGCTGGCAAAAGCGAATTAAAGGTTAGCAGGGTCCCATCTGCTCCGAGTTGTTATCAGTGGCTTCGGCATTACAATAGCCCCACGCTCAAATAAGGAAAATTATTATGGTTATCAAGCCTAAAGTGAGAGGCTTCATTTGTACAAACGCGCACCCGGTAGGCTGTGCTAAAGCGGTTGATGAACAAATTGCTTATGTGGAAGCAAAAGGTGACTTAGGCGAAGGCCCTAAAAATGTACTGGTTATTGGTAGCTCTACAGGCTACGGCTTAGCGTCACGCATCACATCTGCCTTTGGTTATGGCGCAAAAACATTAGGTGTTTGTTTTGAAAAAGCGCCAACGGAACGCAAAACAGGGACTGCTGGTTGGTACAACACGGCAGCATTCCATGAAAAAGCCAAAGCAAAAGGCTTGTATGCAGATACTATTAATGGCGACGCCTTTTCTGATGAAATCAAAAGCGAAGCTATCGAAAAAATCAAAGCTGAAATGGGTAAGGTTGACTTGGTTATTTATAGCCTTGCGTCTCCGCGCAGAACCGACCCAGAAACCGGTGTGACCTACAAGTCGACGCTTAAGCCAGTAGGCGAGGCATACACCACAAAAACTTACGATACAGATAAAGACAAAGTGCATGAAGTGGCGCTTGAGCCTGCCAACGACGATGAGATCCTCAACACCATTAAAGTGATGGGTGGCGAAGATTGGGAACGTTGGATGGACTTTTTACGAGATGCTGATGTGCTAGCAGAAGGCTGCAAAACCACTGCCTATACCTACATTGGTAAAGAGCTTACATGGCCTATCTACGGTCAAGCGACTATCGGCAAAGCAAAAGAAGACCTTGATCGCGCTGCAGCTGCTATTATTGGCAAAAACAGTGACTTGCTTGTACAAGCAAACGTAAGCTCACTAAAAGCGCTCGTGACGCAAGCAAGTTCTGCCATTCCCGTCATGCCGCTTTATATTTCACTTATTTACAAAGTGATGAAAGAAGAGGGCACACACGAAGGCTGTATTGAACAGATTCATGGTTTGTTCACACAGTGCCTGTTTGGCAATACGCCTACGTTAGATGAAGCAAATCGCTATCGCATGGACGGCAAAGAAACAAATGACGCTACTCAAGCGAAGATTAAAGCGCTATGGGACCAAGTGACACAAGAGAACTTTCATGACTTAAGTGACTACAAAGGTTACCACCATGAGTTCCTAAAGCTGTTTGGTTTTGACATTGACAGCGTTGATTACGACAGTGAAGTTGACCCATTGGTTAAGTGGTAAAGCCTAAACTTACCATTAATTAACTTAATGCAATTCGTGCAAAAGCCGTCTGATTTGACGGCTTTTTTGTACCGAATTACAAGCCGATATAGGGTGTCATCGAAAAAATTGTAAATGAATAAGACCAAAGGTTTACATTAAATTGTAGAAAAATTTGCCTTTATCTTGAAATAGCGTGGCACAAACGTATGGGTTAATGCTAAAATCCCGAAATTAAGTAGGGGTCTTTTCTGCCTCTACCAAAACAGCAGTGGCGATTGCAGCTACACAACAACAATAATAAGTGTAAATTTCTGCTGGTGGTCTATATAGAAAGGGCGAACAAAGCGTCCGCTAAAGGAATTATGCGTTACGGCTTCATAACAGGCTGACCGTAGCAATTGCAGCAAGTTCCATCAATCAACAAAAAAGGTGTCTAACACCTGTTAATAGTGCGTTTTTGCATGCTGACAGGCAGGTTTCCTGCGGTCATGCAAAAGGGTATTTCTATTAGAGTAGTGCAATTACATATGATAAAAATCAAGAAAGGTCTCGACCTCCCAATTGAGGGAGCGCCAAAGCAGGAGATTGCTGATGCATCTGCTGCAACGCGCGTTGCCATTCTGGGAGAAGAATATGTGGGTATGCGCCCTACCATGCACGTCCAAGTTGGCGATGTAGTGAAGAAAGGTCAGGTTCTTTTTGAAGACAAAAAGAACCCTGGCGTTAAATTCACTGCTCCAGCTGCGGGTGAAGTGGTAGAGGTTAACCGTGGTGCAAAACGTGTTCTTCAGTCTGTAGTTATCAAAATGAACGGCAGCGATGCCGTAACATTTGATAAAATTGCAGCTGACCAGATCGCGAGCGCAACACGTGAGCAGCTTCAGTCAATCCTTGTAGAGTCAGGCATGTGGACAGCGTTACGCACACGTCCATTCAGCAAATCGCCTCAGTTAGACTCTGTACCAAACTCAATTTTCGTTACAGCAATGGATACTAATCCACTTGCAGCAGATCCTGCTGTGATTATTGCTGAGCGCCAAGACGATTTCGTAAATGGTCTTAAAGCGCTAACGCAATTGAGCGGTGGCAAGACTTACGTTTGTAAAGCGGCAGGTGCTTCTGTTGCTACTGGCGATGCGGCAGTTGATGTTGAAGAGTTTGGCGGTCCTCACCCTGCGGGCCTACCGGGTACTCACATCCACTTCCTTGATTCAGCCGGCATGAACAAAACGGTTTGGCACATTAATTACCAAGACGTTATGGCGATTGGTGCATTGCTAACTACAGGTGAATTAGATAACCGCCGTGTTATCTCACTTGCAGGTCCTGCTGCAACAAACCCACGTCTAGTGCGCACTGTAATTGGCGCAGACGTGACCGAGCTAACTGCGAACGAGCAAGTAGACGGTGAAGTACGTGTTGTTTCTGGTTCTGTACTTAACGGTACCACTGCAATGGGCGTACACGGTTTCTTAGGTCGTTTCCACACCCAAGTTTCACTATTAAAAGAAGGTCACGAGAAGAAATTGTTCGGTTGGATCCTACCTGGTTCAAACCAACACTCAGTGACACGCGCTTACTTAGGTCACCTAAGTGGTAGCAAGAAATTTGATATGACAACAACTACCAATGGTTCAGAACGTTCTATGGTTCCAATTGGTAATTACGAACGCGTTATGCCCCTAGATATCATTCCTACGCTTCTGCTAAGGGACCTGATTTCTGGTGATACTGACGGTGCTCAGACGTTGGGTTGCTTAGAGTTGGACGAAGAAGATTTGGCATTGTGTACTTATGTATGCCCAGGCAAATACAACTACGCTCCTATCTTACGCGACTGTTTGACCACGATAGAGAAAGAGGGTTAAGTCATGGGTTTAAAAGCGTATTTAGAAAAAATTGAGCCGGATTTCGAGCCGGGTGGTAAGCATGAAAAATGGTACGCGCTTTACGAAGCTGCAGCGACCATCTTTTATACGCCAGGTAAAGTAAACAAAGCTAACACGCACGTGCGTGACAGCATTGACCTTAAGCGCATCATGATCATGGTATGGATGGCAACATTCCCAGCTATGTTCTTTGGTATGTATAACATTGGTTTCCAAGCGCAAGAAGCTATTGCTGCTGGCGCAGGAACGCTGCCTGACACATGGCAAGCAGGTCTATTCGCTGCCCTTGGCGGTGACTTGGCAAATGCGGGAACACTAGGTCTATTCTTCTATGGCGCATGTTTCTGGCTGCCAATCTACGCGGTAACGTTCGCGGTAGGTGGTTTCTGGGAAGTATTGTTCGCGTCTGTGCGCAAGCACGAAGTTAACGAAGGATTCTTCGTTACATCGGTACTGTTCGCACTAACACTTCCAGCTACTATTCCTCTATGGCAAGTTGCACTAGGTATTACCTTTGGTGTTGTAATTGCTAAAGAAGTATTCGGTGGTACAGGTCGTAACTTCCTTAACCCAGCATTGTCTGGTCGTGCATTCCTTTACTTTGCGTATCCTGCACAAATTTCAGGTGACCAAGTATGGGTAGCGGCAGATGGCTATTCTGGTGCAACGTCTCTAAGCCAAGCGGCTTCTGGCAACCTTGATTACGCGAACATGGATCAGTGGATGAACAGCTTCATCGGTACTATCTCAGGTTCAGCGGGTGAGGTGTCTACCCTTGCTATTATTCTTGGTGGCTTGTTCATCATGTACATGCGTATAGCAAGCTGGCGCATTGTTGCTGGTGTAGCAATTGGTGTTGCCTTCTTCGCAACTTTGCTAAACCTAATTGGCAGCGATACTAACCCTATGTTTGCAATGCCTGCACATTGGCACTTTGTTGTTGGTGGTCTTGCTTTTGGTATGTTCTTTATGGCGACAGACCCAGTTTCTGCGTCGTTCACTAACCAAGGTAAGTGGGCTTACGGTATCTTCATTGGTTTCATGACGGTACTAATCCGCGTCCTAAACCCAGCCTTCCCCGAAGGTGTAATGCTAGCAATTCTATTTGCTAACTTGTGGGCGCCACTGTTCGACTATTTCGTCGCACAAAGCAATATCAAGCGGAGGGTAGCACGTGTCGGCTAAGAAAGAATCTTTAGGCAAAACGGTAGGTATTGTTGTTGCCGTATGTTTAGTTTGTTCAATTGTTGTTTCTGGCGCGGCTGTTGGCCTTCGCTCTTTACAACAAACAAACGCAGCTCTAGATAAAAAGAGCAACATTCTTAATGCTGCAGGCCTTTATGAAATGGGCATGAGCAATAGCGCAATTGAAAGCACGTACAGCGAGCGAGTAGAACAGCGTTTTGTTAATCTTGACGAAGGTACTTTCGTAGAAGCGCCTAAGCCAGATTACGACATGTATAAAGCAGCCAAAGAAACTGAGTACAGCACAAAGGTAACTAACAGCAATGTTGGTTTCCAGCGCCGCCCTAACGTGGCAAGTGTTTACTTAGTTCGCGACGACGCAGGTGATGTTTCTCGTATCATCCTTCCTGTTCACGGCAGCGGCCTTTGGGATCTTATGTACGGTTTCTTAGCGGTAGACGCAGACGGCCAAACGGTTCGCGAGCTTATTTACTATCAGCAAAAAGAAACGCCAGGACTAGGTGGTGAAGTGCAAAACCCTGCTTGGCAGGACAAATGGGACGGCAAAGAGCTTTACGAGAATGGCGAAGTTGCTATTCGCGTAGTGAAAAATGCTAACCCTAGCAATCCTCACACTATCGATGCGCTTTCAGGTGCAACCCTAACCAGCAACGGTGTTGAAAACACTATTCGTTACTGGGTAGGCGAGCAAGGCTTCGGCCAGTTCCTGAAGAACCAAGCATGGCGTTCATAAGGGAAGTCTCATGGCAGATACTAAAGAAATGAAAAAGGCCCTCTTTGGGCCAATCCTGGACAATAACCCGATCGCCCTACAGGTATTGGGTATCTGTTCAGCACTGGCAATTACCACTAAGCTGGAAACAGCATTGGTAATGTCGCTAGCGCTTACAAGCGTTGTAGCGTTCTCAAACTTGTTTATTTCACTAATTCGTAACCAGATCCCATCTAGCGTTCGAATTATTATCCAGATGACCATTATTGCGTCGTTGGTAATCGTTGTTGACCAAATTCTGAAAGCGTATTCGTATGAAATATCGAAGCAGCTGTCGGTATTCGTTGGTCTTATTATTACTAACTGTATCGTAATGGGTCGTGCTGAAGCCTACGCCATGAAGAGCCCACCTCTGATGAGCTTCCTTGATGGTATTGGTAACGGCTTGGGTTACTCTTTCATTCTAATTGTTATTGGTACAATTAAAGAGCTATTTGGTTTCGGTACTATTTTAGGTTTCGAAATCCTTCCACTGGTTCAAAACGGTGGCTGGTATCAGGGTAACGGTTTGTTAATCCTACCATTCAGCTCATTCTTCTTAATCGGCGGTATGATTTGGGTTATCCGTACCATCCGTCCTGAGCAAGTAGAGCCTAAGGAGTAAGTCATGGAACATTATTTGTCGTTATTTGTTCGCTCAATTTTCGTTGAGAACATGGCGTTATCACTTTTCTTAGGTATGTGTACCTTCCTTGCGGTATCTAAGAAAGTTAAAACTGCTATGGGTCTTGGTGTTGCTGTTATCGTGGTACTAGGTATCTCGGTTCCGGTTAACCAAATTATTTATGTAAACATTCTTGCTCCAGGCGCATTAGCATGGGCAGGTTTCCCTGAAGCTGACTTAAGCTTCCTTAACTTCCTAACCTTTATCGGTGTTATTGCGGCATTGGTACAGATCCTAGAGATGAGCTTAGATAAGTTCTTCCCTGCGCTTTATAACGCACTAGGTATCTTCCTTCCGCTTATTACCGTTAACTGTGCAATCTTCGGTGGTGTAGCGTTCGCAGTACAGCGTGAATATAACCTGACCGAAAGTGTTGTTTACGGCGTAGGAAGTGGTATTGGCTGGGCAATAGCAATCGTGTTGCTTGCGGCAGTACGTGAAAAGCTTAAGTATGCTGATATGCCAGATGGTGTTCGTGGTCTAGGTTCTGTATTTATGATCGCGGGTCTAATGGCACTAGGCTTCCAGTCATTCACTGGTATTCAGCTGTAAGAAAGCTCGGGAGCATATAAATGAATAATGTAGAAATATATCTAGGCGTAGGCATGTTCATTGCCATCGTTCTAGCGCTGGTATTTATTATCATGTTTGCCAAGTCTAAATTGGTACCAAGCGGTGATGTTACTATCACTATCAACGGTGACCCAGACAAAGCAATCAAAACAGAGCCAGGTGGTAAGCTACTTGGTGCTCTAGCTGATGCGGGATACTTCGTATCTTCTGCGTGTGGTGGCGGTGGCTCATGTGGTCAGTGTCGTGTAGACGTACACTCAGGTGGTGGTGAAATTCTTCCAACTGAACTAGACCACATCACTAAAGGTGAAGCACGCGAAGGCTGCCGTCTTTCATGTCAGGTTGCTATTAAGCAAGACATGGAAATTGAGCTGGAAGAGTCGGTATTTGGTGTTAAGAAATGGGATTGTGAAGTTATCTCTAACGATAACAAAGCAACTTTCATCAAAGAACTTAAGCTTAAAATTCCTAACGGTGAAAGCGTACCTTTCCGTGCAGGTGGTTATATTCAGATTGAAGCGCCAGCGCACCACGTTAAGTACAAAGAGTTCGATATTCCTGAAGAATATCGCGGTGACTGGGAGCGTTTTGGCTTCTTCGACATCGAGTCTAAAGTAGACGAAGAAACGATTCGTGCGTACTCAATGGCGAACTACCCAGAAGAAGAAGGCATTATTATGTTGAACGTGCGTATCGCTACGCCGCCACCTAATAACCTAAGCCTGCCTGCGGGTAAAATGTCATCGTACATTTGGAGCCTGAAAGAAGGTGACAAAGCGACTATCTCTGGTCCATTCGGTGAATTCTTCGCGAAAGAAACTGAAAACGAAATGGTATTCGTAGGTGGTGGTGCTGGTATGGCCCCAATGCGTTCACACATCTTCGATCAGCTTCGTCGCCTTAAGTCTAAGCGTAAGATGAGCTTCTGGTACGGTGCACGTTCACTTCGTGAAATGTTCTACACAGAAGACTTTGACGAGCTAGCAGCAGAAAACGATAACTTCGAGTGGCACGTAGCACTTTCTGATCCTCAACCAGAGGACAACTGGGAAGGTTACACAGGGTTCATTCACCAAGTACTTCTAGAGAATTACTTGAAAGATCACCCTGCACCAGAAGACTGTGAGTTCTACATGTGTGGACCACCTATGATGAACGCGGCCGTAATCAACATGCTTAAAGATCTAGGTGTTGAGGACGAAAACATCATGCTAGATGACTTCGGTGGCTAAGCTACCAAGCTAACAAGCAATTTAAAAAAAAGGGGCGAAAGCCCCTTTTTTGTTTAAGCTTAACGCAATAACGTACATAGAAGCTTTACAGCTTTGTACATGTAAGTAAGGACAACAATGTGATTCGTTTTGGTATTCGAATTTTTCTCGCTTTTGTTGCTATTGGTATTCTTGTACTAGCAAGCTGCAGTGACGAAAAAACGCCTGTAGTGCACCTTCAAGGACAGACTATGGGAACAACCTACAATGTGAAATACCTTGTAGCTGAAACGCCAGTAGAAGGCTTACAAGCTGAAATAGATGCTCGCCTTGTTGACGTTAACAAGATGATGTCGACCTACGACCCAACGTCAGAGCTCTCACGCTTTAATCAATATCGCTATACCGATAATTTTGCTGTGTCGCCCGATACCCTTACCGTGGTAAACGAAGCTTTGCGATTGGCTAATCTTAGTGGTGGTGTACTTGATGTTACCGTTGGTCCATTGGTTAATTTGTGGGGGTTTGGCCCGACTAAGCGCCCTGAAAAAGTACCAAGTCAGACAGACATCGACGATATCCGTGAATATGTGGGCTATAAGAAACTATCAACTACACCAACAGGCTTAAAGAAAAGTCACCCAATGCTTTATGTCGACCTGTCGACTATTGCAAAAGGTTTTGGCGTTGATGAAGTGGCAGAGATCCTTGAAAAGCACAACATTGAAAACTACCTTGTTGAAATAGGTGGTGAAATGCGTGTGAAAGGTGAACGAGGCGACGGCAGTGAATGGCTTATCGCTATTGAAAAGCCAGTTACCACTGAACGTGCTGTTCAAAAAGTTGTCTCAATAGGAGAAAACGCGGTTGCTACATCAGGTGACTATCGCAACTATTACGAAGAAGACGGCGTTCGTTATTCGCACCTAATCGACCCTACAACGGGCAAACCTATCTCACACAACTTGGTTTCTGTAACCGTTGTTCACTCCTCATCTATGACGTCAGATGGTTTAGCTACGGCATTTAATGTGATGGGATGGGAACAAGCAATAACGGTTGCTGAGCAAGAACAACTCGCTGTATTCCTCATTCGTCGCACAGATGACGGATTTGAAGAGTATGCATCGCCAGAATTTGATAAACTGGTCACAGTTCATAATTAGGGGGTAGCGATGTCTACATTCATTCTTGCTTTTGGTTTCTTTCTAACAATGGTACTGGCTATGGCCGTAGGTTACCTTTTTCAGAAAAAATCAATCTCTGGAAGCTGTGGTGGCTTAGGTGCACTAGGTATTGAAAAAGCCTGTGACTGTCCAGAACCGTGTGACCGTAAAAAGTCGCGCATGGAAAAAGAAGAAGCCCGCCAGAAAAAACTAAACGAGTGGAAGCAGAACCAAATTTTGTAATGCTTAATCTCTCGTTGGCTTAAGTTATAAAAGCGCTGTTTGATACTCATCGACAGCGCTTTTTTGTATCTGATAGATGGAGATTTTACGTCGAATCTGAACAGCTAACCTAATGTAACTTGTCGGGGATGCTTCATGGGCGACACCACTTAAAGGGAGCGTTATCTTTACGAACAAGCCATGAACAGGCGTTAATATTTTAGCACTTTGTTAGCTCTACCCATATTTCGTTGCTCCACATTTGTATTTAGGTTAAATTTACATCTCATAAAATTCTAATATAAACAATAAAACATCAAGGAAGAGTTATGACACGCAGTGTACGCCTCGGGACCTTCAGTATAATCGCGTTATCCCTAGCCGCATGTGGAGGCGGAGGTTCGGACTCTGATGTGTCGGATAACGGAGGCTCCACTCCGGTTTCTTCATCATCAATCATCAAAAACGCTAAAGACTACACTCCATCGCGCCTCAACACTGCAGCAAAGGCAATTGCAAACGCCCAATACCAAGGCGAAACAGTCAATGCGGAAGTGGACATAGAGCTGGTCCAAGAAGCGTTCAATTTATTGTTTAATGATTCAGTTATGACAGTCCCAGAACTGGCAGAACAGGACTTTTCTGATGATGTGAACGGCGGAACGATTAAAAACACGTATGCCTGTGATCAAGGTGGTAGTGTTGCTTATGACGGCAAAGTATCCGATACCTTGACAGGTACCATCGCCATGAATTACCAAAATTGTTGGTTGTATAGCAATGGCGTTGCTATTTCTGGGTCGACGGCTATTGCCATTGAAAGCGTGTCAGATAGCGCTGCGAAATACAGTATGTATTTCGACAGTCTGACATGGACTATCGAAGGTGTACCCTATACTTTGTCTGGCGTCGTCTCAATCGATGAGGGCTTCAACGAAGCTAACAGTAGCTATTACGTAGATACCAGTCAACATGTCGCGTTCACTATAGGCGCAGAGCAATATAAATTAACGGGGAATTACGACATATCCTATTCGCCCAATGAAAGCCTTAACCATGCTGAATTAGACTTCTATGTTGGCTCTAAAGGTAAACTAGCTGTCGAAGCAGAGGCCCCTGAGTATTTATGGCCATACATGTACGATGGCGAAGTAGTAGTAGCGGGTGATAAAACTGCAACCTTACTTTTCGAACAAAGCACTATTCGTTATTTAGAAGATACAGATAACGACGGTACCTACGACCTAGGTACATTTATAATTGATGGCCATGATTTAATTAGTGGTAACCTTGCAGACAGATCACTTGTCGCTATTGCTGACATGTCCATGCCACCCACAGTCTATGCACCTGATTTTTATACCTGGGACAACGTGGACACGACGACACCCATTACTGTTAGCCCTGGTTATTATAATGATAGCGATACAGATTACGAAGATTTATCTGTCAGTTATCGCTGGTATCTCAACGGTGTTTTAGTAGAAGACGTTACTGGAGATACCTTTCCAGCCTACCGCGCTGTATTTAACGATGTGGTAGAAGTGTCAATGGTCGTCTCTGATAGCGCTAACACTGTAGAGTCAGGTCGCACTTCAATCACTCTTGCGGATGCACCGGCACAAGTAGCGTTCGAAAACTTACCTGAATCGGTGTCTCCTGGCGAATATATCGAATTTAGTGCAATTGTGTCTGACCCTGATCTTGGCGACAATCAAGGGGTTCCGACCTTAGTGTCAGCGCCTTCAGGCGCTACCATTAACGAAGATGGATTGATTTCTTGGCAAGCGCCGAGTAATCAGTTGTTTAAAACCCAACTTTACGAATTTGGTTTTTCAACGGGTGAAGAAGGTGCCGAAGTAGTCAAAACTGATGTCTCAGTGACTAATAATGACGTTCAAGAGTTAGCTCGCTCGGGTATTGAAGTGCCTAAACTGAACAATTCAATGGTAGTGGGTGATTTCGACCACGACGGTGACAATGAAGTTCTCTCCACCGATTCTGCAAATCGCGTATTTTTACTGTCTTATCAAAACGGCATCTACAACCAAACTTGGATGTACCCCTATAAAATCGAGCAAGGTGGAACAGTAAAACAAGTCCTCAGTACCGATTTTGATAACGACGATTACCCCGATATTCTAGTGATATCTGAACACGGCGTATCCGTTGTTACCGACATTGACGAAACGGCAACAACGCTTTTAACTACCGACAACTACATACATAGTGCCGTTCTCGGTGACATAGATAATGATGGTGACGATGAATTGGCCTACCTATACTCACCACGTGATTACGGCGAAGCCAGTGATATTGTGGTGGTAGACCTTAGTTCGCCCGAAACACCTTTATTTACGTTTACCGCCGAAGATACCTATGAAATTGCTCTGGGTAATGTAGATTCCGACACTCAGTTAGAGCTAGTTACTAATTCTGGTTTGGTCTATGACCTTGATTCTGGTGAAAACCAGTGGTTTCTGAACTCAGGATTTGGTAGTCATCACATTGCCGTTGCCGATATAAATGGCGACGGTATTGATGAAATTGTAGGAGCTGACAGTTGGTCTTACATCTATTTGTACTCAGCACAAGACAAGTCTCAAATTACGAGTGTTGAGAATTTTAATACTTGCGACATTAGCGCAGGAAAACTGACTGACGATAGTGATCCTGTATTGCTTGTAGGGGACTGCCAATGGGGCAATGTCCACGCCATGAAGCTGTCTAGTAACACGCTCACTTCAGTATTTAGCGTTGATATGGTTGATCATGGTTCGACCTCGCTGACCCTTGGCGATGCCGACAATGATGGCCTTAACGAACTGTTATGGGGCACCGGTACTACACATTCTGGTGAAAATTTACTCGTAACGGCAGATGTCACAGCCACTTCTGCAACAATAAAAACGTCGGCAACCACACATCAACTAGATAGCTTTAGTGCGGCTGGGTGGGCAGATTTGTACCCTGGTGACGAACGTGCTGTTTTCTTCGTGCCAAGCACGGGTAGTGGTTATGACGGCTCTAAGGTCTTACTAATGGAGAACACAGGGAATTACATTACTAGTGAAGAGATTTCTTCTAACTGGGATAACTCTAGTGTTGCTGTAACTACCGATTACAACAATGACGGTGCTGGTGATTTATTCCTACCTAGTGCAGAAACCTATGATGGCGCATTCGCTGCAATGCGATTAAATGATTTCTCTATTCAATATGAGATTACAGGCGATTATTCAAATGATGTTTCAGTTATCAAGGCATTCGACTTCAATAACGATGGTTTCGATGATGCAGTGTATGTTGATGGTCGCACATTAAAAGCGGTCGACGTGAATAATCAAGTTATGTTGGCCACTTACACCATGCCTCAATATTTCCGTGATTTTGATATTGCCGCGATCAATGGCAATGTGTACGTGGCGCTTTCTCAAGGCGACGACATTACGCAATTACTCAAACCAACAACATCAGGTTTCTCTATTCAGGCAAGCGCCGATATTTCTTGCGCGCGCCTTACCTTTATTAATGCTGATAGTGACGCTGCCGCTGAACTGGCCTGTTATAATCAGAACCAATCTCTAGTTATGTATGATGTAGCTGACACCAGCTTGACCAAGACATCGGAAGTTTCGATAAATAAGGTTATTGTAGACATGGTAGCCAATCCAGCAACCGCTACTGAACAGACACTTCTTGTGACAACGGCGCATGACAATGATTGGAGTTACTACGGTGCTTCTGAACTCAGCGAAATGACGGTTGAAGGCATCAGTATTTGGAAAAGCCCTGCGTTGATTGGTCCGGCCCGCAGCCACTCTCTACACGCGAGAAAGTCTGCTGAGGGAAGCCTAGAAGTGATGATGGCAACATCTCGGGTAATGTATTGGTTAGGCAGAGTGAATTAAGTAAAACTGCTGGGCAATTTTGATACTTGTTTTGGCGTTTACATAATTGAGCGGCGACACATCAATGTTGGTGTGTCGCCGCTTTTTGTTTAGTACTTTTATTCTGGAAACGTTCTGTAAAAAAACACGCGTTTTAACTTAAGCCATTCATGCAAAAGAGTGAGGACCAATCAATCTCGTTAATTATCAAAACGAGGTAGTGTAATTAAACGCTATTGATAATATACTGTCTTTTTATACAGTTTTGTGTGAGCACGTTAAGAACAAAGGCAGGTAATGCGAAAAATTATCCACGTTGACATGGATTGTTTTTACGCCGCAGTAGAAATGCGCGATAACCCAGCCTTGCGCGATATTCCCATTGCTATTGGCGGCAGTGCCGACAGACGCGGTGTTATCTCTACCTGTAATTATCCCGCCCGAAAATTTGGTGTACGCTCGGCTATGGCTACCGCGTATGCGTTAAAACTATGTCCCAATCTTACTTTAGTGAAAGGCCGCATGGAGGTGTATGCCGCTGAGTCGCAAAAAATACGTAAAATTTTTGCAGACTATACCGACCTTATTGAACCCCTATCATTAGATGAAGCTTATTTGGACGTTACTAACAGTGAGTTTTGTGGTGGTAGCGCTACGTTAATAGCTGAAGAAATACGTGCACGCATTGAAAGCGAGTTAGGTCTTACCGCTTCAGCAGGGGTCGCGCCCTGCAAATTCGTGGCAAAAGTAGCCAGCGATGAAAACAAGCCTAACGGTATTTGCGTGATCACGCCTGATAAACTTGATGAGTTTGTACGGGAGATGCCGCTAAAGAAAATTCCAGGCGTGGGCAAAGTTACCATGCAAAAGCTTCAGCGCATGGGGCTGAATACGTGTAACGACGTTCGCCAGTATCCTTTTGAGCGCATTCAAAAAGAGCTGGGCAAATTCGGTAGTGTGCTATGGGAACGGGCTCATGGCATCGATGAGCGCGAGTTGTCAGTATCTCGAGAGCGCAAGTCTATAGGCGTAGAGCGCACGCTAAGTGAAGATATACACACTATCGAGCAATGCATCGACTTCTTGCCCCATTTGTTTGAAAAGCTTCAGGAGCGAATGGAAAACCATAAGAAGCGGACGGGCAAGCCTGTGCGTATTCGCACACAAGGCGTAAAGCTTAAGTTTAACGACTTTCAGCTGACCACGGTTGAACACCGCAGCGCAGCGCTTGATGAAGCTTATTTTCGTACATTAATGCAGGAAGCTTTTGAACGCGCAACAGGGCGTGGCATCCGTCTTGTAGGCGTGCATATAGGCCTCGCCGCCGACCAATCAACACAACAGCTGGTTTTGCCTTTTGAGCCAATTTAATTAACACTAGCGCCTTATTCTCTGACGCAACATTTATCTCGAAGGTCACTATGGACTCAAAACAACTTAAAACCCCCGGCCGTTACAAGCATTATAAAGGCAATTTATACGATGTTTACGAAGTGGCCACCCACTCAGAAGACGAAAGCAAGCTTGTGGTATATCGGCCGTGTTATGGCGAAAAGGCGTTATGGGTTCGCCCTCTGGATATGTTTTTAGAGTCAGTAGAAAAAGACGGAAAGACACTCCCTCGTTTTGCTTATGTGGGTGATATCCCTAATGACGAAAAAATGATCTAATTGTGAAATTAGGTCATAGTGTAAAAGGTCTTATTTAAACAGGCTTCTTACAAGGAAATAATAATGAAAACTGCCCCTCGTTTTAGTGCACCTATAATGGCTGCGCTCATTGCAGCTAGCCCTTTATTCTATTCAACAATTAACCCTGCAAATGCACAAGACAGGTTCGCCGATGTTGAAGTAAAGGCAACCGCGATAAAAGGCTCTGTGCACATGCTTACAGGCGCAGGTGGAAATATTGGCGTATCAGCTGGGGAAGATGGTGTTCTTATCATCGACGATCAATTTGCGCCATTGGCTGAAAAAATAGCGGCTCAGCTTGGCGAACTAGGCAGTGATAAGCCTAAATATGTGATAAATACTCATTATCACGGCGATCACACAGGCTCTAATGCATTTTTCCACAGCCATAAAGGCGCGACCATTCTGGCCCATGAAAATGTACGCGTACGCTTAGCTAACGATGAAAAGATAAAACCGGAAGCCCTGCCAACCATTACCTATGAAGATGGCATTAAAATTTACTTTAATGGTGAGACCTTACATGTAATGCATTTAGCGGTAGGTCACACTGATGGCGATAGCGTAGTGTGGTTTGAGCAACCCAACGTCATGCACACGGGCGACTTATTCTTCAATGGTCGTTTTCCCTACATTGACCAAGGTGCAGGTGGCAATGTAGAAGGCTACATGGAATCGGTAGAGCAGTTGCTAGCGAAAATAGATGACGAGACCATTATCATTCCGGGCCACGGCGAAATCAGCAACAAGCAAGAATACACCGCATTTTTAGCTATGATCAGCGAAACCTTTGACTACGTTAAGAAACTCAAGCAAGACGGCAAAACCCTTGATGAAGTAAAAGCGATGGGCCTAGATGAAAAGTGGGCCGACTGGAGCTGGAATTTCATCAATGAAGAGAAGTGGATAGCTACACTCTACAAAGACGCCTAGCAAAAAATAACAGTGGGGTCAGAGTCAGGACTCTGACCCCCAATAAAATAAGGTGCATTGTAAAACGCACTTTATCAGTGACTAATCACTAAACGTTTGAATATAGAGCTGCTCTACTTTATCTCGCGCCCACTGGGTCTTTCTAAGAAACTTAAGCGACGACTTAATTGAAGGGTCGTTATTAAAGCAGTTCACCTTTATGCGGTAGTACAATCCGTCCCAGCCGTAGCGCTCATGAAGCTGCGTTACGATTTTCTCTAGCGTTAAGCCGTGAAGCGGGTTATTGGGTTGTTGGTTCATATGTTGGAGCTGCTCTGTCTTAGTTTGAGTTATAAGTTTATCACGAACTTACAAGGTTATGGCGTCAGAGTCATTACTCTGACCCCATAACTTTTTGATGCCATACTAAGCGCTAGTCTTCGCTGCCTGTTGCTTTGTTAGTTGCTCTGAATTAAGCACAGGTAATCCCTTATTGGAAGACTCAGTCTTTAACTGCTTTGGCTTTCTCGGGGTTTTGTACAGCGGCCAAATTAGTTGTTCTTTCCAGTCGGCGTAAAACATACCCTCAATACCGTATTGCGCAGGATATTGCCTTGTTATCTTAGCGGTACCAAATAATACATCCCAAAAGAACAATAGGTTGCCGTAATTACCTTTGTAATTGGTCACGCCGTCATCTGCTTTTAATCCATGATGCGCACTATGTGTAGAAGGCGTTGATATGGTGCGCTCAACCACCCAAGCAATAGGGTGTAACCAAGGTATACTGTACAGTACTTTGTCCCACTTCCACTCTGCATGAGCGCCAGTTATCACAGTAAGCTTAACCACTAAATAAAAGGCGTAGGTCCAGCCCAATCCCATATAGATTAGCGCGCCAGAAAACCATAATGACGGCATAAATAAGTAATAGAAGAAGTTGTTTCTGTAGATAATACGAACACTCATGTATTTAGCGTTATGGTGGGCTCTATGTAAGTTGTAGAGAAACCGGGTTGAGTGTGAAAGCCTGTGCCACCAGTATTGCATCATGTCATCAAATATTAAAAGCAGCGCTAAGTGCAAGAGAATAGAGGAATCTGCAAGTACTCCCTGAAATTGGGGGAATGCTAACCCCATTATTGCGGCAGAGCAAAAGAGAACCAGAGGTTGTGTTACGGTAAATAATAGTAACGTACCGATAAGCTCTACTTTTCCATCATCGCTGACTTCCGTAGCTTTTTTAAATAGCTTACCGCTCTTGGCTTCCAGCAAAGCAAACGTAACAAAAACGGCCAAAATTGCCCATTGATAGCTCATAGTAATTACTCCCACACACGATTGTTGAGTGTGAATTTACATTGCGTTAACATTGCAGAATATATACTTATATAGATTTAATGAGCATGTCTTACATTCACGGTATACAGCAGACGGTTATGCCTGATGATTATCTCGATATTTGTATACCCTTTGGAAAGGTAAAAACCTATGCAGCGACCTCGACTATTCACGATAGAGGAAGCAAAAACAAAGGGTTGTCTATTGTTATGTCTGGAGAAGTTAAAATAGGTAATTATGGACTAGACGGCAGTTATCAAATTACCACCATACTGCAACGCGGAGATACGTTTGGAGAATTTACGCTATATGCTTCACTTGCCAGAACCCACCACGCACAAGCGCTAACGCAATGTAAGATACTACAGGTCCCTGAACCTGCTTTTCGTTCTCTTATAAACCAGCATCCTGTAATCTCTGACTTTATTTCTCGATCACTCGCAATAAAGCTTCACGCGGCGCTAGAAAGGCTAGATGATATTCGACGTTTACCCACTTATGTTCAGTTGGCTAAGTTGATTTACCAGTCATATTTGACGACACAAAGTGACGTTATACCCCTGCGGCAAAGCGATTATGCAGAGAGGTTGGGAGTAACAGTACTTACCGCACATAAGTCGCTAACTAAGTTGTATGACTTGCAACTTATAGAGAAACGATATGGAGGAATAGCTATCACCAATGTTGAGCGCCTTAAGAATTTTCTAAAAGACAGTTCGTCTATATTACCTTTGTAGGGGGCTTTTAGTACTCACTCAAAAATTATAACGACCTACTGCAGGTGTTATCTGAACAAAACACATTAAGTGTTCCCCCGGTTGATTAGGTTTTTATCAAGGCTTTAGCCCGTCTAAAATAATGTGCTGAATGTTACTAAGCGTGCTATCAAAGAAGTTGGGCTCGCTTAAATCTTTGCCGGTGACCGCTTTAATTTGCACGCTGAAATCTGCGTAGTGCTGCGTAATAGCCCAAATGCTAAAAATTAGGTGTATGGGGTCAACAGGTTTTAACTTACCCGCTTTTATCCACTCGTTAATGACAGCGCTTTTTGCATCGAGTAAGGCCTTTAGCGGCGTTTCTAATTCCTGTATTAGAAGAGGAGCACCCTGTACCACTTCCATACAAAAAAGTTTAGATTCGGCCGGATTGTCCCGGGACATTTCAAGTTTTACTTTTATGTATTCACTCAAGGTGGCTATGGGTTCCTGTTCTGCAGAAAAGCTTTGTAGCGGCGTTAGCCATACATCTAATAGGTGAGTGATTACCGATAAGTAAAGGCCATCTTTGCTTTTAAAGTAATACAGTAAATTACTCTTTGATACATTCGCTAATTCCGATACTTGTTCTACGGTTGTGCCGCTTACACCGTTTTTTGAAAACAGAGAAAGGGCAGCATCCATAATGCGGTTACGCTTTTCTTGAAGCGCCTTTTCTCTTCGTTTCTGGGTAGTAGGGCTAAATGCTCTTGCTGTTTTTGTATTTAATTGGTCTTCAGATTTACTCACTACTCAATTCTTCTTAACCGGATTTCTGCAATCTGGCGCATAGTTTACGCGCAGTTTTCTAACCTATAAACCCATTTGCACAAATATGCACCAATTAAGTTCAGTTGCACTGGACTGGATGTTCCAAATTGAACCAATAGGTCTAATTTCAAAGTTAAAGATATTTAAGTTATTGAAATTTAAGTGTTTAATAAATTGGCCTGCTTTGTGCTGTTCACTATGTATACCGCCACTTCAATGTTTTGAATTCGGCAACCTTAAAAAAAGCGGGGTAAACCGCTTAAAACGCAGACAAGCAGAGGGAACAACATGGATATAGGTGTATTTATTCCGATTGGTAACAACGGCTGGTTAATTTCTAAAAATTCGCCTCAGTTCAAACCATCGTTCGATCTCAACAAAGAGATTGTAATGAAGGCAGAAAAGTACGATATGGACTTCGCGCTCTCTATGATCAAGTTGCGCGGTTTTGGCGGTGAAACAGAGTTTTGGGACTACAACTTAGAGTCGTTTACCTTGATGGCTGGTCTTGCCGCTGTTACTTCAAAAATACAACTGTATGCCACAGCTGCAACGTTGGTCTTGCCACCAGCGATCATGGCACGCATGGCAAGTACTATCGATTCTATTTCTAACGGACGTTTTGGGGTCAACCTGGTTACTGGCTGGCAACGCCCTGAATATTCGCAAATGGGCATGTGGCCGGGCGATGAATTTTTCGGTAACCGCTACGAATATTTAGATGAATACATCAAAGTTGTGAAAGAGCTTTGGGAAACAGGGAAAAGTGATTTTAAAGGCGAGCATTTCCAAATGGATGACTGCCGCATGCTACCTAAACCACAGCGTAAAATACCGCTTATTTGTGCTGGGCAAAGTGCCGCGGGCATGGATTTCTCGGCCCGTCACGCCGACTATAACTTCTGTTTTGGTAAAGGTGTGAATACACCTACCGCATTTGCGCCTACCGCTGCGCGCTTGACCGAAGCCGCTGAAAAGCAAGGTCGCAGCGTTGGCTCCGCGGTACTTATCATGATCATTGCTGATGAAACCGACGAAGCAGCGATGGCTAAATGGGAAAGCTATAAAGACGGTAAAGATCAGTCAGCGTTAGATTGGATGGCAACGCAAGGCGCGGCAGACAAAAAGTCAGGCAAAGACACCAACATTCGCGACATGACCAATCCAACCTCAGCGGTAAACCTGAATATGGGTACCCTTGTTGGCTCTTATGAATCAGTCGCTTCTATGCTTGATGAAATAGCCACAGTGCCAGGCTGTGAAGGTGTGTTGCTGACCTTTGATGACTTCCTTAAAGGCATGGACGATTTTGGCACTAAAATTCAGCCGCTAATGAAATCACGCCAGCACTTGCTTAGTACATCGGGAGCCGCCTAATGTCAGCCGGTGAAATATTTGAAGTGTCAGGGTGCTTTCAAGCGCGCCAAACAGGGCAGCCCGTACTACCAGCTAAGCCTGAACCGTTAACGTTAAACCCTGCGGAAACTGCCGTAATTGTGGTGGATTTGCAAAATGCTTATGCCAGTAAAAATGGTTACTTAGACAAAGCGGGTTTTGACGTTTCCACCACGGCACCAGTCATTGAGAATACCGTTAAGGTACTGGAAACCGCACGGGCAGCTGGTATGCCGGTGGTGTTTTTACAAAATGGATGGGATGCCGACTATAAAGAGGCGGGCGGCCCAGGTTCGCCGAATTGGTACAAATCTAATGCCCTTAAAACTATGCGTAAACAACCAGAGCTAAAGGGCTGTTTGCTTGCCAAGGGGACATGGGATTACGCGCTTGTCGATGCCCTAAAGCCTCAGGATGGCGACATCGTTATTCCGAAAACCCGTTACAGCGGTTTTTACAATACTAATTTAGACAGCATGCTGCGCGCACGTGGTATTCGCAACTTAGTGTTTACAGGCATTGCAACTAATGTGTGTGTTGAATCTACGCTGCGCGATGGCTTTCACCTGGAATATTTTGGTGTTGTGCTGGCTGATGCGGCATATCAAGCTGGCCCGCCAGATATTCACGAGGCCTCACTTTTCAACATTCAGACGTTTTTCGGGTGGGTGTCTACCACCGCGCAGTTCTGTGAAGTGTTTGAAGAGGCGAGTTAGGCGTTTCTTCTTAGCTTCAAATAGCTACACAGACAAAAACAACGCGATAAATCAGTTTACACGATTTGAAATAAACCATTTATAGGCGCCAGGCAGCAATGCATAGAAAGCGCAATGAAAAGGATAAGAACATGCCGAAGAAAGCCATTATTCCAGCGGGTACGTCAACGCCAATAGCCCCTTTTGTTCCGGGCTCCATGGCTGACAATATTCTCTATGTGTCAGGCACTTTGCCGTTTGATGAAAACAATGATGTGGTGCATGTAGGTGATGCTGAAGCGCAGACTCGCCATGTGTTAGAAACCATAAAAAGTGTAATTGAAGAGGCGGGTGGCACTATGGATGACGTCACCTTCAACTCAATTTTTATTACCGATTGGGACGACTATGCCGCGGTAAACAAGGTTTACGCCGAATACTTCCCAGGCGAAAAGCCTGCTCGCTACTGCATTAAAGTTGGGCTGGTAAAGCCTGAAGCCTTAATTGAAATTGCCTCTACAGCACACATTGGGTAAGCGGTTATGTTTGGACTTCCCATTAATTGTGCTCATTGGTTTTATATAGGTGAGCTTTATGCCTTCTGATACGCAGGCAAGCTACGCCCACATGAGCGGCAAAATGCAGGGCGAAATACGCAGCGAAATGTACGGCAAGACACATTACGAAATACATGGTCTGACGTCGACCGACGCGCCAACGGTTGTTTTCAGCTCAGGGCTAGGCGGGGCTGCTAAGTTTTGGCAGCCTCAACTGGCTGACTTTACCCCAGGCTACCGAGTGATAACTTACGACCAGCTTGGAACCAACAAAAGTGTGGGTGATTTACCAGCGAACTACAGTATTTCTGATATGGCCAATGAACTGGCCGCTTTGCTGAAAAAACTAGAAGTACAGCAATGCCATTTTGTTGGGCATGCACTTGGAGGGCTGGTGGGCTTAGAACTCGGTTTAACTCAGCCCAGCCTTCTGCAAAGCCTAGTGCTAGTGAACGCATGGAGTAGCCCCAATCCGCACACTCTGCGCTGCTTTGACATACGCAAAGCCTTACTCGCTGCGGATAGAAAAGATATGTACCTACAACTGCAAGCACTGCTGCTATTTCCACCTGATTGGATAGCTGCTAATGCCCAGCATTTAGACGATGAAGAGGCACATTTACTCAACAATTTTCCGGATGTAGATAACTTGCTAGCTCGTATCGGCGCGCTAAGTGCGTTCGATATCGATGACAAGCTAGCAAATATCACTACACCAACATTAGCGCTGGCAAATAAAGACGACACTTTGGTTCCATGGCAGCGCTCGAAAATACTAGCTGATGCCATGCCTAACGCAGAGCTATCGGTAATGGAATATGGCGGTCATGCATCAAGCATTACCGAGCCTGAGGAATTTAATAAATTGGTATGGGATTACTTAGCGCGCATAGCTTAATCGGCTAACCCAATACCTAGACGGCTAAAACAGTACTTAACAATCTTTAAAAACTGGAAAGAATTTGAAATGACGGTATCAGAAAAAGCTGAATATGAAATAAAGGCCCCCATTAGCGAAAGTGGTCTAGCTCAGTTATTTAGCGGTGCTCATACGCACACTACATGGCTCGATAAAAAGATAGATGAAGCGGTACTAAAGCAGCTTTATGACTTGGTGAAAGTAGGCTCGACATCAGCAAATTGCAGTCCTGCGAGATTTGTTTTTATAACCTCAGATGAAGGGCGAGAAAAACTCAAGCCTTGTCTTTCAAGCGGTAACGTAGAGCAAACCATGACCGCACCTTGCACGGTTATCGTAGCTTTCGACGAAGAATTCTATGAAGAACTACCTACGTTATTTCCTTATGCGGATGCGAAAAGCTGGTTTACTTCAAGCCCTGAAGCCGCTTATGAAACCGCGATGCGAAACAGTTCCATGCAGGGCGCTTATTTAATTAGCGCCGCGCGCGCACTCGGTCTTGATGCCGGTGCCATGTCTGGCTTTAACCCCAAATTACTTAACGACACATTCTTTTCCGATAGCACGTGGAAGGTGAACTTCTTACTTAACATTGGTTATGGCGATGGAAAGAAAGTGCACAAACGTTTGCCTCGCTTAAGTTTCGAGCAAGCTTGTCAAATATTGTAACGCCAACACAAAGGATATTTGTATGACTATTACAGCAATAAAAAACGCAGTAACAGAAGTGCTTCCCCCGGTTACGCCTGAGCAATACCGTGAAGGCATGTCTAGCTTAGCGGCAGCGGTAAACGTCGTTACAACGACTGGCCCAGAAGGGCGCGCTGGCTTTACAGCAACGGCAGTGTGCAGCGTAAGCGACAGCCCAGCAACTTTGCTGGTGTGTTTAAACCGCAGCGCTTCTGTGCATAAGGTATTTAAGAACAGCACGCATCTGGTTATTAACACGCTAACCTCGCAGCATCAGTCAATTTCAAACACCTTCGGTGGTAAAGCGCCTATGAGTGAACGCTTCGAAATTGGCGAATGGGGCGAGTCAGCAACTGGCTGCCCTCAACTACTCGATGCCGCAGTCAGTTTTGATTGCGTGATCATAGATGTAAAAAGTGTTGCTACACACGATGTGCTTTTTTGCCAAGTAGTAGACATTAAACAAGACCAAGACGCCGACGCACTTTTATATTACCAGCGCGGATATCACAGCGCGTGCAAAGACGCATAACTGAAGGATTAGATACCCAATGAAAGTAGTAGGCCACTTTATTAATGGTGAAACCTGTACCCCAAAAGGGCGTATGCAAGATGTGTATAACCCAGCAACGGGCGAAGCAGAGAAGCTGGTTTTACTGGCATCGAAGGCTACCGTAAACGAAGCCATTGTTAACGCGCACCAAGCTTTTCCACAATGGCGAAACACGCCGGTAAGCAAGCGGGCTCGCGTTATGTTTAGGTTCAAAAGCTTACTTGAAGAGCATGCTGATGAAATTATCGCGCTAATTGGCACCGAGCACGGAAAAATAAGCCATGACGCGGCAGGCGAACTACAGCGAGGTATCGAGAACGTAGAATTTGCCTGTGGCGCGCCGCAGTTGCTTAAAGGTGAACACAGTAAAAATGTGGGCCCAAGTATAGATTCATGGAGCGAGTTTCAGCCCCTTGGTGTGGTGGCAGGGATTACCCCATTTAACTTTCCGGCTATGGTGCCGCTTTGGATGTTTCCGCTCGCCATTGTATGCGGTAACACCTTTGTTTTAAAACCATCAGAACGAGACCCAAGCTGCGCTATTTTCCTAGCAAAGCTACTTAAAGAAGCTGGGTTACCCGACGGTGTTTTCAATGTAATCAATGGTGATAAAGAAGCGGTTGATCAAATACTCGATGACGAGCGCATCAAAGCAGTAAGTTTTGTAGGCTCAACGCCTATCGCCGAATACATCTATTCAAAAGCCAATGCTAGCGGCAAGCGTTGCCAAGCACTAGGCGGGGCTAAAAATCACGCCATTGTTATGCCTGACGCTGACGTTGATAACGCGGTTAATCAACTGTTAGGCGCAGCCTTTGGTTCATCGGGCGAGCGCTGTATGGCGCTCTCTGTGGTGGTTGCCGTGGGCGACAAGATAGCCGATGAGATTGTAGATAAAATGCAGTTGGCGATGAAAGACTTAAAAGTGGGGGCATTTGACGATGCATCTAATGATTTTGGCCCGCTTATTACACAGCAGCATAAAGAGAAAGTAGAAGGCTTCATAACAAGTGCAGCTGAGCAAGGCGCTAAAGTAGTCGTTGACGGGCGAAGCCCAACAGTCGAGGGGTATGAAACTGGCTTTTTCTTAGGTGCTACGCTCATCGATAAAGTCACGGCTGAAATGACAAGTTATAAGGCTGAAATTTTTGGCCCGGTATTACAGGTAATGCGCGTTGAAAGTATGGAGCAAGCCATGCAGCTTATTGACGAGCATGAATACGGCAACGGCACCTGCATTTTCACCCGCGATGGTGAAGCTGCCCGTTATTTCTCCGACAATATTCAGGTGGGCATGGTAGGCATAAACGTACCGCTGCCTGTACCTGTTTCTTATCACAGCTTTGGTGGTTGGAAGCGCTCACTCTTTGGCGACCTTCATGCATACGGACCTGACGGCGTGCGTTTTTATACTAAACGCAAAACTATTACCCAACGTTGGCCCTCAAGTGGTGTTAGAGAAGGAGTCAGCTTTTCATTTCCTAGTTAACTAACAAGTTAATAAAAACTACATGCTGCCGGTGCATTAATGCCTTTAGCTAAAAACGGCAAATGTTCACTGGCGGTGGGTAGTAAAAGCTATGCCATTAATTATAACAATTTAAACCCGCAAACCTTTGGCAGTTACTCTCCAGTCCTGCTTTAGGTTTGCACCCCAGTGGCAATCGATAAGCAGTTCACGTCGACAGTTACTCTTATAAAAATATCGGGACAACACCGCCGCAAGGCTTGTTAAAAAGAACTATAAACGAGAGTAAAACATGCATACGTTAAACACACACAAGCGTCTGCTGGCGTTAACCGTTGGGATGGCGTTAAGTACGCCAGCGGCCTTTGCTGCAGAGAATGTTTGGGAAAGTATTGAAGTTACCGCGCAAAAGCGCAACGAGAATATAAGCGATGTGGGTATCGCTATTACCGCTTTTTCGGGGGAGCAGCTAGAGGCGCTTGGTCTTGAAAGCAGTACCGAGCTTATTGCGTTTACCCCAGGCGTGTCGTTAGCCGGGGATATTGGTGGGCAGCGCGCTATTTTTAATATTCGAGGTGTGGTACAGAACGACTACGCTGACTTGGCGGAAGCGCCGGTGGCGGTCTACGTGGACGGCGGATATTTAGCAAGTACCCAAGCCCAAACCTTTGGCTTATTCGACGTAGCTCGTATAGAAATTTTAAAAGGTCCGCAGGGAACATTATTTGGCCGAAACGCTACGGGTGGGCTGGTAAATACCGTTACCGCAAAACCTACCGCCGACACCGAAGGTTATGCGGAATTTACCGCAGCCCGTTTCGAACAATATCGTTTTGAAGGAGCAATATCCGGGGAAATAGCAGACGGCATTTATGGTCGCTTTTCTGGGTTTACCAATCAGCAAGGTGAAATACTTGAAAATATTTACGAAGACGGTGCAGCACCCGATACGCGCTTGGGTTCAGTAGGCGGCGGAGAGGACGGCTATAACGACGATACTAAAGCGTTTCGTGCTCAGCTAATGTTTGATATTGGCGAGGAGGGCACCTTACTTGTAAGCGGTAACTGGTCTGATACCACCAAAAGTGAAGGCCCGTATCAGGTGGTGAATACCACAGAAGTGAAAGATGCCGCGGGCAATGTGATAGATGTCATTTTCGCTGCTGACGATCCTCTAGGCTGTGACACTATCCAAGCGGGTGTTTGTGTAGATGGTAATTTCAATGGCGACCCATTCCGTCCAGTGCAAGGTGGTGACTTCAACGGCAACTTTGACCCTGACGGTTCGGGCAATAAGGTAAATAAAGACTTCGCCTTTGACGATCAAAACAAAATCAAGTCAAAAGGCTTAGCGGCAACACTAGACTATGCCTTCGAAAGCTTCGATTTTTTTGCAATGTCAGACTATAAAGAATTCAAGCGTACCGTTGGTCTAGATTCTGACCAAACGGCGTCTCCTGAACTTATCTTCCAGTCAAATAGCACCATTGAACAGTTTAGCCAAGAGTTTCGCTTTTCAGGTGAAACTGCCGACTTAAAGTGGGTTGGAGGGCTTTATTACCTTTCTATCGACACTGATTACAGTCAAGGCTTAGCGGGCTCACCCACCACCTTTTTCTTAGGCGGTGAAGAAAATAATACCTTAGTGGCCCTTGAAACCGAGTCATACTCTGTATTTGGGCAAGTCGACTATAGCTTGACTGACGACCTTGTTCTGGTTGGTGGCTTACGCTATACCCGTGAAGACAAAGACTTTGTGGGTAATGTTTATCAGAACGAGAACACCGACGACCGAGTTATTGAGATTGACACCAGCACGTCTTCTTTAGAAATGCTTTCGCAAAGCAACGACCAAAATTTATGGTCTGCAAAGCTTCAGTTGGAATATAGTATTGGCAATAGTTTGTACTACGCGGGAATTAATCGTGGCGTTAAAGCAGGGAGTTTTAATGCGCCCTTATTCGGAGGGTTCAGTTTTTATGAGCCTGAAGAGCTAACCTCCTACGAAGCTGGCTTAAAGCACAGTTTTATGCAGGGAAGCGGCGTGTTTAATGCTAATGTCTTTTACTACGACTACAACGATTACCAGTCTTTTTCATGGGTAAATAATGCCGGAGTGGTAACGAATGAAGAAGCGTCGTTTAGTGGGGTAGAGCTTGAAGTATTTTTAACGCCAACAGACAGCTTAGATGTAATGGTTAACTTCTCTTATACCGATGCAGTGGTTGAAGATTTAGAAGTGGCGTCAGGTTACTTTGCTGATACAACGCCGCCGTTTACCCCTGAATACCAGGCGTCTGCTATGCTCAGGTATAATTGGGATGCGTTCGAAGGAAACATGGCGGCACAGCTATCAGCAAACTATCAATCTGAAACTTTTCACAATGCGCGTAATTTTACCGCTCATGAAATTGATAGCTATGCTATGGCCGATGCACGTTTAACTTGGGTTGATGGTCAAGACAAATGGAGCCTAGCCGCTTACGTAGATAATCTGTTTGATTCTGATCACGAGCTCATTGGCTTTGACGTTTCAGGATTTTACGGCACAAGCCAAATTTCCTACGCAAAACCTAGGACATATGGCGTGACTATTAGACGAAGTTTCTAGTTTGGTAAGCAAGGCGTTTTAGACACTTGGCTTAAAACTTAAATCTTACTCGAAAACGCCCTTACTCGAAAACGCCAGATATTTAGCTAACCTAGATACCGACATTCTAAAAAACGGTATCTAGGTATTTCGTTATCGGTAAGCGCAAAACGGCAGCATTTTTGCTTCTGTTCTCATCAGCGACTTATCGGTGGCTTATCGTAAATAGCGCGTTTTCGCTAGTTAAAAAGAATGCGGCATTTTTTCAAAAAATGTCACCCAAGGAATCAGCAAAATATTCGATATTTTGTAAACAGTAACGCTTCGTAAGGCCCTGTTTTTTTATTTATAAAAAGACATGCGCGTGCAGCACTAAAACAACAAGGAAATAGATCGTGGATAACACCAACAATCAACCCATGACAAAACCTTCCCATTACGATGGCGATTTATGGAACCCAGATTTGGCGCCCACCAGTGAGGCAACAAGAACCTGGAGGTGGAAGGACTATGCGGCGTTATGGGTGGCTATGGTGGTATGTGTGCCCACTTATTTGCTATCTGCTGGGCTAGTGTCTGAAGGCATGAACTGGTATCAGGCAGTGATAACCGTGCTGTTGGGCAACATTATTGTGCTGGTGCCAATGATGCTAATTGGTCACGCGGGGGCTAAATACGGTTTACCTTTTCCTGTATTGCTACGTAGTGCTTTTGGTACCAAAGGCGCGAAGATCCCTGCTCTGGCTCGCGGCCTTGTAGCCTGCGGGTGGTTTGGCATTAATACATGGGTGGGAGGCAGTGCGATTTACGTTATTTTAAATAGCGTAAGCGGCGACGCTTTTGTAGGGCAGGCGCTGCCATTTTTAGGTATAGATATTACCCAAACCCTGTGCTTCTTTGCTTTTTGGGCAATGCATTTGGTTTTCATTAAGCACGGTACTGAATCTATTCGCTGGCTTGAAACTTTTGCTGCACCATTTTTGATCTTAATGGGCTTAGCGCTTCTTGCTTGGGCATACATCAATGCCGGTGGATTTGGCGCTATGTTATCTACGCCATCTCAATTTGTCGAAGGGGGCGCTAAAGAAGGACAGTTTTGGTCTGCGTTTTTCGCAGGTCTTACATCTATGGTGGGCTTTTGGGCAACCATGGCATTAAATATCCCTGATTTCACTCGCTTTGCTAAATCACAGAAAGATCAGATGCTAGGGCAGGCTATCGGCTTACCCTTACCCATGGCGTTGTTTGCCTTTATTGGGGTAGCGGTTACCTCGGCAACGGTAAGCATTTACGGTGAAGCTATTTGGGATCCAGTGGCACTCGCGGGCAGAATGGGCGGCATGGGCGTGGTCTTTGCGCTCGCGGCATTAGCGCTTGCTACTTTAACTACGAATTTAGCCGCTAACATGGTTGCTCCGGCGTATGGGTTTTCGAACATGGCGCCTTCAAAAATTAGCTTTAGAATGGGCGGATACATCACCGCGGGTATCGGCGTTGCTATATTCCCTTGGAAGTTGCTTGAAACCGCGGGTGGTTATTTATTTACCTGGCTTACGGGTTATTCTGCACTGCTCGGCCCAATCGCAGGTATCCTCATTGCCGACTATTTCATTTTAAGAAAATCGACGCTAAACATTGATGCGCTGTTTCAGCACAGTGGCGAATATGGCGCGAACAACGGTTGGAACATGGCGGGCGTAGCTGCACTTGTTATTGGTATTTTGCCTAATATCCCTGGCTTTGCGCACGCAGCTGGGTTTGTAGACAGCGTACCAGCCATTTTTGATACGCTTTACGCCTACGCATGGTTCGTGGGGCTAATTATCGCCAGTATCGTATACCTAACGCTGTCCAACAGAGTACCAGCTACCATGCAGGCAAGAAGCGCCTCCCAATAATGGGGTCAGAGTACTTTTCTGCGCAGTAAACTAATGGGGTCAGAGTACTTTTCTGCGCAGTAAACTAATGGGGTCAGAGTACTTTTCTATTTAAAGTACTCTGACCCCCCCCAATATACTTTGTCGGAGTTATTTTCGCTTCATGTTTTCAAAAAGCGAAGGTTCCCAAGGCCGCATAGCCATCAGCAACCCCACATGCTGGCGCTCTTCTATCGGTAAGTCATTATCTTCGCTACTGAGCTTAGCTGCTTCTTGCCTAAGCTGCTCTAAGCGCCGCTGAATGATAGATACCGAGGTTTGTGAATAGCGCCCTCGTAAGTAAAAGCGAAACATCCATGGCTCGTTTTTCTTCGGATCCATGAACTTCACCATGACTTCTTGTTCCATAAATTTTTCTAGCGGCCCGCCTGGGATCCACCGAAAGTCTTGGGCAATAAGCAGCTTATAATGGTTGTTCGGCAACAGCTCGATAAGCTTAAGCCTATCAAGGGTTGTCATTAGCTTAATGCCTTCCACTTCATCAATATCGTAATGTTTGATAAGTTCAGAAAAGCGCCAGCCGTCGCGAACGCACACGGCGGCAAGCAGTAGCTTAGGGTTAGCGAGCAGTTCCATTTCTTGCTCTTCAGACAGCTGCGAAATTTTCTCTTGCTGTTTTTGTGAAAGGCTAAATAAATCGCTTAATGACAAACTTAAGCATTCACAAATTTGCTCTAACTTATCAAGGCTGAACGCCTGCAACGAAAAGTTACGCTTTACACTCGCTTCGCTAACATCAAGTGCTTCTGCAAGCTGCTTATAGGTGAGTCGCTGTTCCCGTAAGCATTGTTTCAAGGTGTCGTACACAAGGCTAATTTGGCTCATGGTATTACTTTTTTATACTTGTGGTGTAATTTAATACTACAATAATCATTTTGGTTTACGAAATTTATTCTTGGTTCTAGTGTAGAAAGTGTTCAGACACATCTTGTCTTAACACACTAGGAGCAAGTGATATGAAAAATACACGTTCAACATTGATGTTAACTGCACTATTAAGTGGTGCGCTTCTTACCCATTCTGTAATGGCAGATGATTCTTTTGAGCATAGCGGCAAAGCCAGTAAGCACAGTGCGTTAGCTGTCTCTGAAGGCTTAGCGACAACCGCTTCGGTAGCAAGTGCGGTGGTGGCAGTGCCTGTGGTATTGACCGGAAGTGTTGTTGTAGCCGGAAGCGCGGTGGTAGAAAGTGCCGTGAATGAAAGTGCTCGCAACCTTCATCAGGCTAGCCATCAGTCTTCAGTAGCGCACAACCAACCTTTGGTAATAACCGAAACTATTATTACTGCTGACCCAGCCCCAAACCAAGTGGTTACTACTAAAACCAAAGTGATCACAACTACAACTAACACTAAGCGGTAGGTTAGACATGAAAACCTACATAACTTCAATCGGGTTTGCACTTGTACTATTGATGTCTGATATTCATGACGTATACGCGGGTAGTCAGCAGCATGGTAAGCCTACTTTTACGCCAGAAGCGATCGCTACTTTTTCAAAGAATGTGGAAAAGTATGCGGCAGGTGAAGGGGCCCGGGCATTTATTATTGCCAGGCGTGGCAGACCTATTGAGGATATGCCAAAAGGTATTCGCTTTACTCATACCGCAATCGCTATTTACTCAAGTATTGAGCTAAGCAATGGCGATAGGGCGAAGGGTTATGCCATACACAATTTATATCAAGACGCAGATGAGCAGGGCAAAAGTCATTTGATTACCGACTATCCGGTAGATTTCTTCTGGGGCGCGTATGCGCTAGAGGCAGGAATAATAATTCCTTCAGTAGAGGTGCAACAAGCGTTAGTGAATCTATATCGTGATGACAAAGCTAAGCTGCTTCACAATGCTCGATATTCGGTAGTGGCTAACCCGTTTAATAGTGAACGCCAGAACTGCACGGAATACACCCTTGATATTCTAAACGCTGCAATTTATTCAACCACTGATATTGCGCAGCTAAAGGTAAATGCTAAGGCCCATTTTGTGCCACAAAAAGTAAATATGAGCCGCGCGAAACTTGGCTTAGCAAGTATGTTCAGCGATGGCGTAACTTTGTCAGATCACGGTCGCAAGGTAGAAACCACCACTTTTGGAAGCCTTGCTCGCTATATGCAAAAGTACGATTTAACAAACAAGGCCGTTACGTTTACCCATACGGGTCAAATAGAGAATATTTAGGAGTTTTACTATGCAAAACATGAATAAACCCACTAAAGCATTTCGAATCGCGTCACTAGCTGCACTTATTGTAGGCGTAGGTGCTTATTTCATAGGCTTGTACAATGCACCTATGGCCCTTAACGAAAAAGGTTATTACTTCACTATCATGCTATTTGGCCTATTTTCAGTGGTAAGCTTGCAAAAAACGGTACGGGATAAAATGGAAGGTGTACCTACAACCAAAGCATACTTTTTAGCTTCAGCGGTAGCCACCTGTTCAGCCATTGTACTGTTAGTTATTGGATTGCTGAACGCCGAACTCTTGTTAAGCGAAAAAGGCTTTTTTGGCATGGCGTTTACCTTAAGCTTATTTGCTGCCATTACGGTTCAAAAGAACGTTCGTGATAGCCAAATGCAAAGCGAGCCAAACAAAGCTGTTCCTCAGTCAGAAACTAACGTTTTAAAAGATGAAGCAACAGCAAAAGTAAAAGCCGCATAAAAACGAAAGGGGGTCAGTGTACATTTCCTTATAGCTATACTGCCCCTGCTATCAGTTTGGTTGACTCGGCCCCCATGAGTTTTGTCGTCAGAGTACACTTTTTAAATTTTAGGGGCCGAGTACACTTCGTCAAAGTCAGACGACCCCGCCATCAAATTAATTTACTCTGACCCCACTTTTTCGTATTGTGTATCAATTGTTTAGCTTCTTAGCTGCTTCTTATCTTCAACGCATCAGGGATGAAATATGCGTAAACCCGTCAAATACAGAATTGCTTTTTTAATCGTTGCTGCGGCGTGTTTTTATGTAGGCACATGGTTCTTACCGAGTACCTTGCCAGACATTACGCTGAACTTTAGCAATATCATATCAGAGCCAAGCTGGCGTAATACAACGCTTGTTTCGTTGGTTTATTTCCTCGTACTGCCGCTATTGTATTACTTCTGGGTTATTCGTATTGGCGAACAAGCTCTTTGGAAAGTACTGCTAATATTTTCTTTAAGTAGTTTAATAGCCCGCTACAACTACCCGGAACAGCTAGCGCACTATTTTGCGTTTATCAGCTACCTTAAATACCCCATCATTACTGTGTTAATGGTTATTGAAGTCGTGCTAATAGTAACTATCGTAAAAGCACTTTGGGGCGCACGTAAACTAAGCGGCGACCCACGAATACACATGCTCGAAAAATATGAAAAAGCTGAAGCGCCAGAAAAAGGTAGCAAAGAGGCTAAGCAACTAGAGCTTGCTTTAATGTTGGCTCACGAACCTGCTAGTTGGTATTACGCTATACCTAGCTTCAGCAAAAAGCATGTGAAAAGCGCAGTGCACCTGAAGTTACTTTCTGGTAAGTGGTGGCATTTACTAAGCGTACTTATTGCTTTGAGTATCACAACCTATGCCTCTTATGTATTGCTATTGCAATTCAGTGAAACGATTGCCATGGTGGTGGCCACATTAGTGTTCTATCTAGTGATCATGTTCGTCGCCAACTACCGGGTAAGCAAAAACTACAGCTGCTTTGTTTGGCAGGAAAAGGTTGTAGTGAATAACTCGTGGTGGGGGATGGTAGTAATTCCAAAAGCAAATATAGAAGGTATTGAAGTTGGCGAGTGGAGTAGAAGTTTAACCAAAGAGGATTTTCACTTTGGAAGGGGGGCTGCTAACGTCAAACTTACCTTCAATAAACCCCAAGCATATTATTCTGGTATGGCTTTATTAAATGAAAGTATGTCTACGTTATTTCTAAGCGTAGATAACCCGACGTTGCTACACAGGGAACTTGAAAACATTGATTAGTTCTTCACTGCACAATAAAAGTTAAAAGCCTAAACCACCGCGCGCAATACGTCGCGGACGGTGGTGGCTTGCAGGAGTTTACTCTTTAAAGTAAATCAAAATTTATAAGTAGCAGAAACTCCAACGTTTCTCGGGTCCGCAATGGCAGCGTAGCCCGCTGGGTTACGAGCACTGACTGGCTCTTGCGTCACAATGGCGGTTTCGTCGAAAAGGTTGTCTACAAATGCAGTAACAGACCAGTTGTCAGTCTCGTAGCCAGCGGTTAGACGTACCAGGGTATAGTCTCCGGCCACGCGCTCCTCAGTATTTGAAAAGTCGCCAAAGTATTCACCAATGTAACGGACCGAGCCGCCGACATTGAATGTCTCGTTTAGCCAGTATTTAGCCCCTACATTTGCGTTAAAAGAGGGTGCTGAATTCAGTTCATTACCATCCACATCAGGGTATTCCTCACCTGCATCGGTAATTTCACTGTTAAGTAACCCAATACCCGCATTAAGCTGTAGGTCGTCAGTGAGATTTGTATGCAGCTCCGCTTCCAAGCCATAAGTTGTTACCTCTGGCATATTCGTTATGAAGCGGGTGGAGCTTAATGCTTGAAAACCTGAATAGTCGTTATAGAAAAGGTTAGCACTAATGAATGTATTATTACTTAACGATGTACGCGAGCTTAACTCGTAGGTGTAGACTTCTTCTTCATCGTAGTAATAGTACTCTTGAGCTGTGAAGTTTAGCGCACCACCCGCTGCGTTATACCCTTTACGAGCACTGATACCCAATGTAGTGCTTTCATCTACATCATAGGTTAGCGCGAGTTTAGGAAGGAAAATGTTAGTATCTTCTATGTATACATCGTCGATGGGGTCATAAACGAAGTGCCTGTCTTGGCTTTCTCTTTCTAATCGCCCACCTGCGGTAAGCGTGAGCTTATCTGACAATGTGAAGTTGGCTTCGGTATATAGTGCGATTGATTCACTATCGTCGTCACCGTAGTAGGGAAATGCGCCCTTACTTAAAATATCTTGCTCACGCTCGAAGTAATAGAAACCAATAAAACCTGTGGTTTCACCATCACTAAACGCGAAATTTAGCTTTGCATCTACCGTGATATTGGTTTCATCGAATACTAGAGTTTGTTCGTCTTCATCAGATGCTTCGTAACTGTCAAAGCCCCACTGATAATCCATATAAGCCAATATAAGGTCGAACGAGAAGTTATCATTTATTGCATATTCTGTAAGGAGCGAGGTGGTAGATATTTCAGTTTCAATATCTCTAAAAAATACGCGATTTCGTTCGTCTAAATTTTCAAGCTCATAATAAATACGCCCCGTGTCACCTTCTTCGTTGTTGTAGGTGTGTGTAAGCATAAATGAAAGGTCGTCGCTAGGCTGCCATTTTAGCTTCGCGCGCACGCGACGGGTTTCAATTTCATCTATGTCGTAGTCTGGTGGGTTAGTTTCAAAACCTTCACCATTGGTAATGGTATCTGCGTTAAGCGTTTGCACACTTAAGCGAAACGCTAGCTCATCTTCAATAATCGGACCTGAGATAACGCCAGCAGTATCAATATATTGGTCTTTATTTCTATAGCCTACTCGGGCTGCGCCTTCCCAATCGAATGAAGGATCATTAGTCTTAATGAAGACAGAGCCGGCAATACTGTTTCTACCATTACTTGTGGACTGAGGGCCCCTGAAAACCTCTATTTGCTGTAAGTCCCACATACCACTATCGCCGCTTAAGTCGGCAACAAAAGGCTGTGCTACGCCATCAATTAAGGTCGATACGCGCCCCTTAGCGCCACCAGCAATTGAATTAAAGCCTCCAGCGCCACCGTTACCCGAAACACCGCGAATGTCGGGCAATGCTCCCGATAGTGTTACTACGTTGGCGATTTCTGACAGGGCATCAGATACAGACTTGTATTGTGTATTGTTTATCTCATCTGCGGTAAGTACAGATATGGATGATGTTGAATCTTTTAGCGTACGATTGGCTTTTTCACCTAGTACGACGATTTTCTCAATTTCCTCAACACTACCGTCAGGGGCTTGTATATTTTGAGCATTGGCAGTAAAGCCGACCGTTGATATTGCCATTGCTATCACAGATAACGATGATGGAAACGTGTTTCTCATAAAGGTAGTTCCTTATTATTTCTCAAAGTAGTACGGCCGCTTTGAATGAGGCTCTTTTTATTGCTTAAGTGATAAAGTTCTGGCAGCTGCCAACGGTTAACATCCACCAGAGGTTAGATTTAGGTTATTGCCAGACACCGTCTTGCGGCACAAGCGTGCGCTTTGCAGCCAAACATTTCGCAGTCAAAATAAACAGCGAAATAAGCGAAATAGCGACTCCGATAAAAGTGATATTTATGGTGCTAGATATGCTGGCATTCCAATAAACACAGGTCACTACAATAAGGCTAAGTGCTATGACGGTAAGTGCATAAAGGCTGTGAATAGCTGATTTAAGGGGGTTAACTAAAAAACTGTACGCTATCGCTGCGAGGAATCCGCCGTAATAGCCAAGGTGCTGGTAGAACTGAATGTCGCTTTGTGCTGCCGATGCAAGTTTGGCCGCCAAAAGAGATAAACCAATACCAACCAAGGTTCCTGTGCAAACGCCGACAGTTAGACGTGATAAAATTTTCACCGAGCGTTTCTGTGTGGCAGGAGCATTAGCTGTCGAACGTTTCCTTCTCCCTTCTATCCAAATGATATTGCCCGTTAGGAATAGCAGTGAGCCGCTTAATCCCAATGCAAAATAAATCCAGTGAATTGCACTGCCGCCAAAACCCCCAAAGTGCAGCGTGAAAAAGCTATTCACAATTTTACCCGCTACGCCTGAAACTGAAGGCAGCATTGCCGTATACCCAGCTGAGGCAGTGTATGGGTCTGTCACCCAGAACGCGTAATAAGGACCGCGGATGATCTCACCTTCAAGTTCGCCACCAATGATCAATCTAGAACGCGGCGTACCCAGACCTGAAAAGCGAAGTTCAGCCATATTAAAGTCAGGCTCAGTTTCTGTAATTTTCTGGCGTAATGTTTCTATAGAGAGAAGGTTTTCGTTGTTTCGAACCACGTCAATTGCAGCGGGTCGATTAAACATAGGCTTATCTTGATAAACAAGGCTTTGCATAGAGCCATAAAGGATATCGTGATAAGCGAATACCACAGTTGTTACAGCGATGATGATGTGAAAAGGAAGGGCTGAAATACCTAATATATTGTGAAAATCTACCCAAAAACGTTTTGCTTTTTTTGCCTTTCGCAGGGCAAATAAGTCTTTTGCCCATGTGGGGAGAAATATAACCAGACCAGATACAATGGCGACAAAGTAGAGTATACAAACGATACCCATTATCCAGATACCTACCGCATCGTGATCGTCACCTCCTGGGATCCCTGCGGTTCTGTGTAAATGATCAAGAAAATCACCGATATCTGAAAGAAATGCTTGCTGACTGATAAGTTGTCCGTTCTCATCCAATGAGGCATGCCAATAGACCGCATCATGAGTATCTTCATCTCTCACTACCCATTGAACCGGCGCATGTTCTGTCATTGCGGTAGGCAAATACACCGTCATTTCTTTACCTGCTTCTGGGTGCTCAGTAAGTACTTGTTGTATTAGGTAGTCATACTGGCTTTCAGCGATGTCAGGCATGGTATTTTCGCTGTGTAGAGCCCAGGTGTTCAGCGGCCCTTTAAACATGGTAAAAGCACTCGTTGCAAAGCAGATGAACAATAAAAGCCCAGATAAAATGCCTGTCCAAATATGAATGTTTTGGTAGTTTTTAAAGTTTTCTAATTTCATGGTTTAAATGAAGACCTGTATTGCTAGGTACTCTGCAGCGGTTAAAAGAGCGATAGCGGTAAAGATGCGAAGTGGACGGTGAGAAAAGTAAATAAGTGCTATAAGCGTGAGCCAGACAGGTACTATCCACCACATAAGGTGTTGTGTTTTAACGTCTAAAGGCGTGTTATCAAAAACTGCAAAAGTGATAAGTGCGCTAGTAAATAAACCTAGAGGAAGCCCCAGTACAAGTGCTCCAATACTTTTTAGCCACCATTGTGGCGGATTAGCTTGACTACTTTGGTCGCGAGATAACGTAGATTTATTACCCCGTGGTGCGGTTAAAGGCTTCTCCCACCGTGTTATAAGAGGTACAAGGCTTAAACCAAGCATGCTAAGCGTGAAAGTCGTATAAATTGCTGCGGCTACTGAAAACGACTGGCTGAAACAAAAAGTGGCGACAGTACAGAGACTAATACAACCGATGATGGCTGTTTTAAATGAATAAGGGCGTGTTTTAAACCATTGTTGATTTGGGGTTCCAGCATACAAGACTGTACACGCTAACACGCAGAGGACTAAACCAAATGCAAATACAGTCGTCAACGTAAGCTCTCCTTTAGCTTTTATTTAATTTGCGGCAAGCAGCCTTAAAAAATCGCCAATAGGATATTCAACTAAAGTATATATGTAAATAGGAATAATTGTCATTTACATTAGTATTTTATTAAAAGGAGTGTTTAAAAAGTCTTTAATTATAAAATGCGGATTGCTCCTAATTGAGAATTGAACTAGCGCCAGCCCTTTATTATGCTGAACACTAATATTGTTAGAGGTCGTAAATTAACGTGTGTGAACTACTAGGCATGAGTGCCAATACCCCAACGGATTTGTGTTTTAGCTTTACGGGATTAACGCGCCGTGGTGGTGAAACAGGCCCGCATAAAGATGGCTGGGGCGTGGCATTTTATGAGGGGAAAGGCGTGCGTATGTTTCACGACCCTGAGCCTTGCGCCACGTCACCTATCGCCGACTTTGTTTCTAAGCTTCCTATAAAAAGTAAAAACGCCATTTGTCATATTCGGCAAGCTAACGTTGGTAACATTAACTTGGCGAACACGCATCCCTTTACACGTGAGCTTTGGGGGCGCTATTGGGTGTTTGCACACAACGGGCAATTGCCTAACTTTTCACGCCGAGCAGGTATTTATGAAGCGGTAGGGGATACAGACAGCGAAGAACTTTTCTGTGACATCATGAATAATGTTAGACAGAATTTACCTCGTGACGCCATGCCTAAACAGCTAGCTGAAACGCTTGTCGAATTGGCACAAGAGTATGCACAGCAAGGTGTATTCAACTGCTTACTGAGTAACGGCGACTGGCTGTTTACGTTCTGTAGTACAAAGTTAGCTAGCATTACCCGTAGAGCACCTTTTGGCCCGGCTTGCTTAAGTGATGTTGAAGTAGAAATTGATTTTGCAGCTGAAACCACGCCAAAGGATGTGGTAAGTATTATAGCTACCGAACCGCTAACTAATGATGAACAGTGGGATATATACGAGCGAGGCGAATGGAAGCTTTGGCAAGAGGGGGAAGTCATTGCCTCGGGTAAGGTGGATGTACCTGAACACAAAAAAGAAGCCGAGATGGTAGCGCCCGATCCCTCGCTTCACGACTAATTACGAATTGTGGGGTCAGAGTAACTTTACCGGCCCCGCACTTTAAAAGCCGGCGCTTGGTTGGTAAGCCGCTCAATAATGTACTCTGACCCCAAAACTCGGGTTACCCCAATATTTATCTCAATACTTGGCTGATGGTTTGTTTTACTGCTTGATAGCGGGCGGGGAGTGCGCTGTGGGGTGTTTGAACACTGTATAATGGCTCTGTCACCTCATTTTTGGCTTCGTAGACGGTGAGTTTGTCGGCAAATGACACAAATTCTAGCGTGCTGGTTGGCAGCACGGTGTAACCTAACCCTTCGCTTACCGGCAGTAGAATTTGCGAAAGTTGATTGATATAGCCGGCGTGTGGCAGCTTATTTGGATTAACCTTGGCTAATTCAGGCTCTCCGCAATCGTTAAAGTAGCGCTGTAAGTAGTGCATGGCGTCAGGGTGATTTATAAGCCCTAAATGGTTGATTACGGCTTTTAGCATAATAGCGTCATCAGTTTTACTCTTTGCTCTTTCAGATACGCTTGTTATTTTTGTACCCGTATCCGAATCAGGCATAAAGTTCTGTGTATTTTCAGGCAATTCAGAAAGCTGTGTAGCAAGTGCAACAGGCAGGCTACGCGGTAGGATAAGCCCCAGTGCTTCTTCGCCTAAGTACTCACTGTGTATATCTTCACTCTCTGGCTGGTTAGTCACAATGCCAAGCTCAAGGGTATTGTTAGCTATGCCTGATAAAATTGTGCGTCGAGGCGCGACTTCAACATGAATATTTAGCGCGTTATGCTGCTTTTGTAGTGCCAACAGGGCAGGGTAAATACGCTGTGCGATAGCGCCTGAACAGGCCACTACACATTTTCCTTCAAAAGGAGCGTCGAACTTTAAGCTGGCAATAAAGTCTTGTTCTTTTGTCTGTTGCTCTTTGGCGTATTGATAAACCCGCTGACCCTGCTCTGTAAGCTGAATCCCTTTGCCTAAACGAACCACCAATTCGCACTGACATACTTCTTCTAGTTTTTTCAGGTGCTGGCTTACCCCAGGCTGCGTCATGAATCGCTGCTCAGCGGTACGAGTGAAATTTCCCGTTTCTACTAACGTAATAAAGGTGTCTAGCCAAATAGGGTTAATCATTTTGGTATAACCTAAATTTATCAAATTAAGAAAATATCATAATTTCAAGTTTTTTCATTGTCTAGCTACTATGTATCCATATTCACTTAAGCGCTATTTTCGATTAGCTGTATGATTGATGTTTTGGATAACTGGTACAAGAGAACGCCATCTATCCAAACACAGAGATAAACAACTAATTAGCCGCTTAAGCCGTTTTGACAACTTGCACTACAAAGGAGTAAGTGATGACTGAAGCAGTAAAAACACCGTATCCACGTACGTTTTCCCATATCGGTATTTCGGTACCCGATTTAGAAGCCGCCGTGAAGTTTTACACCGAAGTACTTGGCTGGTACCTCATCATGAAGCCAACCGAAATTATTGAAGACGATTCGGCCATTGGCGAAATGTGTACCGACGTATTCGGTGCAGGTTGGGGTAAATTCCGCATTGCGCATCTCTCAACGGGTGATCGCGTAGGCGTTGAAATCTTTGAGTTCAGCAACCAAGAAAATCCTGAGAACAACTTCGAGTACTGGAAAACCGGTATCTTCCACTTCTGTGTTCAAGACCCAGACGTAGAAGGTTTAGCTGAGAAGATTGTTGCCGCTGGCGGTAAAAAACGTATGAAGGCGCCGCGCTACTACTACCCGGGTGAAAAGCCATATCGCATGATTTATATGGAAGACCCGTTTGGCAACATCCTTGAAATTTATAGCCACAGCTATGAGTTGCACTATGCAAGCGGCGCTTACGAGTAAACGTTAGTTAATAATGCTTTATAGGCATTGCGTTAAGCAAATGCATAGCTAGCTTTAAATAAGCGAAAGGCGAGGGCGAAATAAGCAAAAGCTCATTCAACGCACCTCGCCTTTTTGTTCTTTAACTACTCTTGAAACGTGAGATTTTATCCGAATTGACCTGATACATAAGGGTTGGACGCCTTTTCTGTGCCTACCGTTGTAGTAGGGCCATGTCCAGGGTAAATCGTCATATCAACAGGTAACACCATAATTTTTTGCTTAATAGAGTCGATAAGCTGTTGATGATTTCCTTGCGGAAAGTCAGTTCTGCCAATAGAGCCTGCAAATATGACATCCCCCACAATAACTCGATTGCTCGAACGCTCTACCAACACCACATGTCCGGGTGTATGACCGGGGCAATGCAATACTTCCAACGTTAAATTGCCTACTGAAATGGTGTCGTTGTCATTTAACCACTCATTGGGGGCAAAAGGCTGCGCGGGTGGAAAGCCAAACATCTGGCTTTGCTGCATAAGCGCATCTAACCAAAATTTATCTCCGATGTGGGGGCCAACAACGGGCACACCGTAATGTTCAGCGATGGCGACAGTACCGCCAACGTGGTCGAGGTGACCGTGAGTCAGTATGATTTTTTCTATACTCACGCCTTTATTTGTAGCAGCTTCAATTAACGTTTCAACGTCGCCACCAGGGTCGACAAACGCGCCTTTGTTAGTTGTTGGATCCCAAATTAACGAGCAGTTTTGGGCAAAGGGCGTAACCGGTATAACTTGAATTTCCACTGTTTAACCTTTTAATGTTTTATTTCTAAAAAGCGCGAAATAAAGCAGCGCGCCAATCGCTAATTCACCTAATAAAAATAGCCATGCGTTAGTAGACGATTGTGCAATAGACCATGCGCAAACCGCTAATGCAGCAAAGGGTATCAAACGTTTTAAAGGGTTTATAGCGTTAGCGGATGAGCCTGTAGAACTCCCTCGTAAATAAGCCCTCTGCGCTTTCATTAGCACCACTACACACATTGCATATACTACTAGCCGCGCCAGCACGCTTGAAATTGCTAGCCATACAAAACTGCCGGTAAGTGCCATGGTCCCGGCAAAAATCCCCAATATCGTTATGGAAACGGCTGGGGTAGCAAAGGTCGAGTGAATCTCTCCTAGCCTATGTCCTAGTCTACCTGGAATAAGCGACTGCCGCGCCATAGAAAACGTAAGCCGAGAGGTAGATATCATATTCGCCAACAAATTACCGGCAACCGACACCACGGCAGTAAATGTCATAACAAGCGCCCCGGTTTCGCCAAATATCACATTAGCAAGAGCAATAAGAGGAGCGCTATCAGGCTTTGCAGGCCCTACGGTATGCCAATAAAGCCACTGCACGCAAAAGTAGAATATGGCAATGCCTGAAACCGTAAGCATCAACGCCCGAGGGATGGTCTTTTTCGGTGAATTAGTCTCGCCGCTGGTTACCACTACCGTTTCAAAACCAATAAAGGCGTAAAGTGTAAGTAAAGCACCTGCAGATATAGTGTCGAATGCAGGTACAACGGTAGCCGAAGAGCTTGTCAGCGCAGTAGAAAAATCCAGCTGCCAATAACCCACAGCAATAAGCGCCACAAAAGGCACGAGTTTTAGCACCGATATAGTATCTAGCGAACGCATAGCGGCCTTAAGACCAACAATATTTACTACAATTAATGCTGTTGTCAGCCCTATAATCGCAAATGACTTGCCTGCGTTTGCATTGAGTTCGGGCCAAATATAGCCGGCGTATAGCAACAGAACGTGCATATTTGCGGCAATTGCCGTGGCTCGAGCCAAGTAATACACAAACCCCGTTTGAAACGCGGCTGCATTGCCAAATCCTTTTTGGGCGTAAATTACTGGTCCGCCAGTTTCTTGATAGCGCACAGCTAACTGCCCAAAACACCAGACGATGGCCAGCATAAGTGCGCCAAAGATCAGAAAGATGTAGGGGCTGAAAGCACCAAGCTCAGCGGCCATTTTAGCGGGCAGTGCAAAAATGCCTGCCCCAATAAGACCGTTTAATACTAAAAGGGCGGCGCCAATGCCGCCAATCCCTTTGGTTAAAAGGCTTTTGTTTTCGCTATTCATTTAGAGAAAACTTCTTCTCCAGCCACATAGGTGGCGTGAACTTCGGTTTTCCAAATGTCTTTGGCGTCTATGCTGAAAATATCTTGGTCTACCAAAATGAAATCAGCCCACTTTCCTGGGGTTAACGTACCTAACGTATCTTCCATATGCCCTGCGTAGGCTGCATCTAAAGTAAACCCTTTGAAGGCTTGCTCGATAGTTAATGCTTCGTGGGCATACCAGCCTTTTACCGGTTGGTTGTTTCTGTCTTGACGCGTAACCGCAGCGTGAAGACCATAAAACGGGTTAGCAAGCTCTACAGGAAAATCTGAACCTAAGGGTAGGGCAATGCCTGAATCAAGCAGCGTTTTCCATGCGTAAGCGCCTTTCATTCGGTCTTTGCCTAAACGATCTTCCGCCATGTTTTTATCGCTGGTGGCGTGAGTAGGCTGCATGGAAGGAAGCACTTTTAGCGACGCAAAGCGGGCTAGGTCGTCAGGCGCTATAACTTGCGCATGTTCTATGCGGTTGCGCAACTCGCTGCCGCCAATATTTTTAAACGTAGTTTCAAACTCGTTTAGCGCAACATGATTCGCCTTATCGCCAATAGCGTGATAGTTAAGCTGGAAGCCCGCACCAATAACCGTGGTGAAAAGTTGGGTCATATCTTCTGGCTGAGTTAACAGCAATCCATGTTGATGGGGCGCATCTGAGTACGGTTCGAGTAATGCTGCACCCCGACTACCTAGCGCACCATCGCCATAAGCTTTCACTGAACGAATATACAAAAAGTCATCTTCATCACGAATTGCACCGTTGCTCAACATTGTTGAAAGTTCAGGGTCAGTCGCGCTCACCATTGCATAAATACGTACAGGTAAGTCGCCTTCTACCGCTTCTTTTAAATAGAAGTCGTAAACGTCTCTGCCCACACCAGCGTCGTGCATTGACGTAATCCCATTTGCTAGTAAGTGCTCACCTGCGGCATTTAATTGCTGCTCGTATATCGCGTTACTGGCTTTCGGTAAGTGTTCTTCAATTAACAGTGATGCGTTATCAATAAATACGCCTGTAGGATTGCCGTTGGCGTCTTTGATAATTTCACCGCCAACAGGTGCCTGGGTGTCTTTTGTGATGCCAGCTAGCTCCATGGCTTTTGTGTTAACCCATGCCGCATGACCGTCTACGCGAGTAAGCATTACAGGTTTATCAGAAACAACTTTGTCCAAATCCGCAGCGGTTGGAAAGGCTCGGTCAGACCATAACTCTTGGTTCCATCCCCGCCCGGTGATCCAAGCTTGTTGTCCGTTTGCGAAAGTGTATTCGGCAACCATTTTAGCTGCGTCTTGGGCACTTTTACTTTCTCGCAAGTCTACTTCTAGTAAGTTTGCCCCTAGGCCGAGAAGGTGACCATGAGCGTCGATAAGACCAGGCAGCATGACTTTACCTTCGCCGTCTATGGTGTCATCAACAGAGGTTTTACCTTTATCTACATCTAGTGCAACGACCTTACCTTCGTCCAAGAGAAGGTTTTTAAAAGTAGTGAGTTCACCCTTTTCATTTAAGGTGTAGCCTTTTACGTTCTCAACCAGGGTGGCTGCCTCAACACTAAGCGCAGTGGTCGTGGCGGCCAGTGTTGCCGCTGTGGCAAATGTTGCTGCGAGTAGTTTTGAAAGCGAATGCTTTTTAAATGTCAGCGTAGACAATGTAGAGTTCATAGTGAGTTTCTGCCTGTTTGTTTTTCTATTCTTAGTATTAAATCGTACTATTCGCTTAAGTTCTCTTTAAAACGAAAAAAGCGAAATACCGCTTTGCTAAGTCTGAGCTTGGACCTGCGACTATGCCTCAGCGTCTTTAAGTTCTTCTAATTCGTCAGCGTCTTCAAAATCCAGGATAGGAGGCTGCAATAAAAAGTCTCTTTCCCAAATTTTTGCCATATTCGATTGGCTAATGTTGCCACCACTTAATATTACAAGAGCGGTTTGCCCAGGAGGAGTGTTCGCCGCCCAAGCTGCTACAGCGGCCATCGTCATTGCACATGTTGGCTCTATATGAAGCTTTAGTAGGTGGTGCAACCATTGCGTCCAATAAGCAATTTGTAGCTCGTCTACTTCATAAAAATCGTCAAGCTCCTGCAGTATAGGAAAGGTTACATCGCCCACTGAAGGGGTGGCTGCGCCATCAGCTAGCGTATTTGGCGTGTGCTGCAGCGATACTATCTCGCCCGCCTGTAGCGACATGGATGCGTCGTTTGCTTCGGCTGGTTCTGCGCCTATAACCAAAGCATCGGGCTGCAATTCACGGGTTGCCAGCAAGGTACCAGATAGCAGACCGCCACCGCCGCAAGGTGCAAAAACGGCGTCCACATCGCCTATTTCATTTAACGCTTCTAATGCCACTGTGCCTTGCCCCGCCACTATGTCTTCATAATTGAACGGCGGTATCCATACAGTGTCTGGTGCCTTTGATGCTTGCTCAACCGCTGCGTCGGCCTCTGGGCGAGTAGGATATAACTTTAATTCTGCGCCATAGCTTTGCGTTGCTGCAGCTTTGATTGGCGAAATGGTCTCGCTCGCGAAAATTGTAGCACTACAACCGAAATGTGCGGCTGCATAAGCAACAGCTTGTGCATGATTTCCAGAGCTATTGGCAACCACATGTTTTGGTAGGCGGCCTTCCTCTTTCAAACGTGCCAGAAAATTCATTGCGCCGCGAATTTTGAATGCCCCAATGGTTTGTAAGCATTCTGCTTTAAACAAAATGCGGTTGCCCATCCATGTATTCAGTAACGAAGATTCTACTATTGGTGTTTTCTTTACGTCGTTCTTTATACGTTCATAGGCTTGTTTTATATCTTCAAAATTTGGGGAGTTACTCATTAAGAAACGCTCTTTTAATTGTGTGTTTTTAACGCGTTAAAGTAAGCATGCCCTTTTTCGCGCTAAAGAAAAAATTAAATCTATACACTGCCAGATACTTTTCAATTACGCCAGTGTGCTGAAACTTAATCGTGTATAAGGCAATTCATATTTATTTCATAATTCTACTTTAGTCTAACTGCGCCAGTTTCCGGAGATAGGCACATGTTAAGCAAACTCAATCATCGTATTTACGCCTTACCAACGGTTTTGTTTCTCTTTCTCACTTTACTATTCGTTTCTGCGGGCGTTTTTATTCAAAACGACGAACGCCAAGCACGGATTTCTAAAGCCCAGTCAGTAGCAGAGCAGGTAAAGATAAGCCTAGAGGTTTTCTCGAGTGAACGCATTCAAGCGCTGCATAACCTGATGCAAAACTGGCCCACCTTTGAGCCAAACCAAGTAGACTGGTTTAACGCGCAGGCCTTGTCATTGATGGGTATGCAGCGTGGTTTTTCATCGCTGGTGTTTGTTGATGCTAATGGGAAGATAGCGTGGGTGGCCACGCCATCTTCCGGCATTAAAACCCGCATAGACAACAGCTTAGTTGGTAAGCCTATGGAAGCGTTGGGCCTGAACATATCGCGCTTTTCTGAGGACTTGGAAAGTACGCTATTGTATTCAGAGGCCGTAAAACACCACTTTATCATTATGGGTAGATCGATAAGCCCTCAGGAGCCTGAGCATGGCTTTCTAGTGGCGAGTTTTGATGTACAAACTATTCTAGGCGTGATGTTAGGCGAGTTAGTGGGGCCGCAGTTTAATTTTCAGCTCAAAGCCGACAATCAAACCTTATTTCAAAGCGGAGAATTAGTACAAGATGGCACTATTGTGCCGCTTGCACCCTTTACATTTCTAGAGCGGGACTTCATTCTTACCATGCAGTCCCAGCTTAGCCCTTACAACGCAGGGCTTTTGATTATGCTAACGGGCTTATTAATGTCAGCGCTGGTTAGCTATGTACTACACAAACAATTAAAGGGTGCCGTCAGTTTATCGCTTAGCCATCAGCGTTACTTAACAGCCAGCGAAGCTTCTTTAGATGCTTTGCTTATTTACCAACCTACTGAAGGCGATTTTTCACTCGTTGAAGCCAATTCATATACCCGTTATCTATTTCGTGGGGCGTGTGACGTACTGCGATCCATGACATTGGCGGAGCAAATGCGGTATCTAGGATTGGGTAACGAATTCATAAATGCGCAAAACGTATATAAAGATGGCGTACCTTATGAGTCGCATATCGCTATTGAAAATGATCAAGTTAGCCCAGAATGGATAAAAGTTCAGGTGGTAAAGGCGGGGGAAAATATCGCCTTAACAATTAGGGATGTTACCGAGCGTTTTCGGGCTCAAAATGATCTTAAACGCAGCGAGGAAAAATACCGTCGCTTAGTTGATGGTATGCACCGTCACTTTGTTTACACCAAAACCGTCGAGCATAACTTTATGTATGTGAGCGCGGGTATTGAAAAAATTTTAGGGTTTAGCGCCGAAGACTTCTGTGCGAACGAGTCGAGATACGTGCGCCAAGTACCTGACGAGACCTTTGAAATACGCCAAACCATTGCCCGTGGCGAAAAGCCCGAGCCTTATGTTGTGCATTATCAAGGCAAAGTAGGCGAGCCATTAGCCATTGAGTTCTCAGACACCCCTATCCTCGACGAGCAAGGACTACTCGTAGCCGTTGAAGGCATTGCCCGCGATGTGACGAAAGAGCTAGCGCTGCAGGAAGAAGTGTATTTTCAAGCAAACCATGACCAGTTAACCGGGTTGTTTAATCGCTACGCGTTTGATGAAAAACTGCGAGAGATCCTTGATGAAACGCATAAAGAAGCTGTTCAGCACAGTAGCCAAGAGGCGTTACACCAAGTTGGTTTTAAAAAAGTGGCAAACATTAGCTCGCCTCGCGCTTACCACAAGCAAAGCGTGATGTGCTTTATCGATATGGACCGTTTTAAATTGGTTAATGATAGCTGTGGTCACCCCGCGGGCGACAAGCTTTTAAAAGAGATATCTACAATATTCAGACAATACGTAAACGGCCAAGATTTGCTTGCCCGAATAGGCGGGGATGAATTCTGCATTATATTTCGCAATCAAAGTTTGGATGAGGTAACAAACCGCCTAGACAAGTTATTGGTGGCAATTTCAAATTATCGTTTTGTTTATGACGACAAGTTATTCTTTGTAGGCGCAAGTATCGGCGTTATCGAAATCAATGAAAGTACACAAAGTGCAGAAGCATTGATTAAAGCTGCAGACAATGCGTGTTACAAAGCCAAACACCTAGGTCGAAACCGTTACTTTGTGTTCCATGATAACGACTCGCAAATGGCCATTGACGACAGCGAAAATCAGGTTCTACATGCTTTACACCACGCGTTACAAAACGATGGTTTTGAGTTGTATAGCCAAGCTATTATGCCACTCAACGTGCCCAGCCAAGATAAGGCCGCCCAATTACAGCATTACGAAATTCTGCTGCGTCTGAATGCAAAAGACAGCGGCCTTATTAGCCCGGGGCTTTTCATCCCGTTGGCAGAGCGCCACGGATTAATGAACAAAGTGGATATGTGGGTGGTAGATAACACTCTTAAAACTCTTGAGAGTAACCCAGCTCATATTGATAACGTTGGTAAAGTTGCGATAAATTTATCTGGGATTACACTGGGCGATGAAATGGCGCTTCACAACATTACGAAGCGCATGCAAAGTACCTCTGTGCCAGCTGAGAAGATTTGCTTTGAAATAACAGAAACAACGGCGGTAACTAACTTAAGTGCAGCTAAGCATTTCATTTCTACCTTACGGGCCCTCGGCTGCAGCTTCGCTTTAGATGACTTTGGTGCAGGTATGTCCTCGTTCACCTACCTTAAAAACCTTGATGTTGATTACGTTAAGATTGATGGTTCTTTTGTGCGAAACATTGTTCACGATCCAATTGATCATGCTACAGTTACTGCGATTAATAATATTGCGCACAGTATGGGTAAACAAACGGTAGCTGAGTTTGTGGTCGATAACGCGACCGCAGAGGTCTTACAAGAGCTTAAAGTGGACTATGGTCAAGGCTTTGCTTTAGATAAACCTAAACCGCTGGCGCATAGAGTTCAATGGCGAGTTAAACTTGCCTCTGCCTAAAGGAAATGATTATGGGTTTATTTGATACCATCATGGGTAATGCAAGCGAGACAAGCGCTTCGGACGTACAAGAAGAGCTTACGCCAATACTCGCAGCTAACGAGACCGTTACCTCCGCGTTTAAACTAGTGCGCGATTTAAGCGTATTTACAAACAAACGCTTAATCCTTATCGATAAGCAAGGCCTAACCGGGCGCAAAGTGAACTATCACTCCATTCCTTACAAATCTATTACCCAGTTTATCGTTGAGACGGCAGGGCACTTTGATACTGACGCCGAGCTTAAAATTTGGTTGTCGGGTAAAGCTGACCCTGTTGAAATTGAGTTAAGTGCATCGTCTGCTCAGGCGGTACAGCAAAACCTAGCAACCCAGATGTTTAGTTAGTAAGAATCAAAAAGACCAAATAAAAAAGCGATGCTTTCACAAGCATCGCTTTTTTGTTTATTACAACTTGCCTAGGCCCTAACCCGATTAGTCTTTCAAGTTACGGTTAAAGAAGTTAGTAATCGTTTTGTATAAGTGAATGCCCGTTTGCTTACCACGAATACTATGCTTCTTACCTGGGTAATCCATGGTTTCAAATGGAATCGCCAAATCTTGAAGGTGCTTGTATAGCATGGTCGAGTGCGTAAACAATACGTTGTCATCTGCCATGCCGTGGTAAATCAAAAGGTCGCCTTTCAAGTCTTTTGCGTAAGGGAATACTGAAGATGCTGTGTAGGCATCATCATCTGTATTAGGGTTACCCATATAGCGCTCGGTGTAATGAGTATCGTACAAGCGCCAGTCGGTTACCGGCGCACCTGAGACACCTGCTGCGAAGTAGTCGCCCGCTTTGAACATAGTCATAAGCGTCATGTAGCCGCCATAGCTGTGACCGTGAACACCGATACGCTTAGCATCAACGTAGTCAAGTGTGCGCAAGAACTCTACGCCCGCAACCTGATCGTCTACTTCAATAAAGCCCATTTTTTTGTAAATAGGATCTTCAAAGCTTTTACCGCGATAGTTAGAGCCACGGTTATCTAACGTGAATACTACGTAACCTTGGTCAACCCAGTGTTGGAACAGCAAACCACGGTTACCCGCCCAGCTGTTTGTTACCACTTGTGCGTGTGGACCGCCGTAAAGGTAAACAATAACAGGGTGCTTCTGTTTAGGGTTTTGCTTAGCGCTGTCTGGCGTGTAGATACGATACTTAAGCGTTGCGCCATCCTTAGTGGTAATGTCACCAAACTCAGGTGCCGTCCAGCTGTCCATATAAGCGTGTAGCGGGTGGCCTTCTTCAACCTTATTTTCTTCAAGCCAAGTAATTCGCTCGCCGTTTGCACTGTTTAAGCTTACCTGTGCAGGGGAATTGATAGTTGAAAAACGGTCAATAAAAATTGAAGCATCTTTGCTAAACGCAGCACTATGATACGCGCCTAACTCAGTTACTCGTGAAATCTCGCCGCCATCTAAAGGTACGCTGTAAACATGACTTTCTAGCGGCGTATCTTTGCGACCAGAGAAATACAAACGGTTGTTTGCGGTATCAATAGCTTCAACGCTGTCAACAACCCAATCACCTTTGGTTAATTGCTTAACTAACTTGCCGTTGTTGTCGAAAAGGTAAAGGTGTTTAAAACCGTCGCGCTCAGACGCCCAAATAAATTGGCCTTTTTCTTTTAGAAAGTAAAGGTCGTTGTGCAGGTTTACCCAGGTATTACTTGTTTCTGTAAGCAATACGTTTTCTTTTTTACTGTTAAGGTCGAACGCGCGAAGCTCTAAGGTTTGCTGATCTCGCGTTTGCCATTGGTAAGTAAAGGTAGTGCTGTTTGGCATCCACTTACCGCGAGCAAAATAAATGTCTTTATCTTCACCTAAGTCAACCCAAGTGCGATCGCCAGAGTTGATGTCTTGAATAGCAAGTTCCACTAACACGTTTGGTGTGCCCGCTTTCGGGTATTTCTGTTCGATAAGCTTGATGTCGTCAGCATAGATTTCAGAGCGAGTAATTACATCTACCGGGCTTTCATCAACTTTGGTGAAGGCAATTTTACTTTCATCTGGCGACCACCAGTATCCAGTCATGCGGCCCATTTCTTCTTGAGCTACAAACTCGGCCATACCAAATTTAATGTTGTCGCCACCTTCTTTGGTAATTGCTGTCTCTTTACCTGATTCTATGTGTTTAACATAAAGGTTCTGGTCGCGGATAAACGAAATGTAGTTACCTTTTGGTGATAATTTAATATCGGTTTCAAACGCTTCGGTATCTAGAAGCTGTTTTGCGCCTTTTTCACCTAGCTTGTGATAGAAAACGTCTCCGCCCAGCGGGAACAACAATGCTTTACCATCGTCTGACCATTGGTAGCTAACGATGCCGCTACCAGATAAGCGCATACGCTCACGTCGCGCTTTTTCTTCATCAGACAGGACTTCTTCGCCGCTTTGAAGGTCGTTTGAGTCGAACAGCATGCGAGTTTGACCGCTTTCAATATGGTATTCCCATAGATCTAGGCGTTCGTAGTCAGTTTGTTTGCCTTTAAGAAATGTAACGCGTTGACCGTCCGGGGATACTTTTAACGAACGGGGTGCATTGCCATCAAGTGAAGGAGAAGAGAAAATGCGCTCAATAGTGAGCGTTTCAGCGTTTAAAGCAGTAGAGAGCATAGCGGCTCCAATTAAAAGGGCTTTTTTCATTTTTATCTGCATATTTGACTGTCGAAGGTTTGATTGTAGTTATATCAATTTATGATACAAGGTGCGACGTATGAAATCCGCAATGGTGCTAGGAGCGACAGGTTTAGTAGGACGAACGCTTGTAAATATGCTGTTACAGGACAGACGGTACAATGAAGTAACCTGCTTAGTCAGAAAACCGCTTTCTTCTAGCATGTTTAATGACCCCTACAACAGACTAAAGCCTGTGGTTATCGACTTTGACAACCTGCAAGACTACCAAGGTTACTTCAGTGTAAACCATGTGTATTGCTGCCTGGGTACTACGCTTAAAAAAGCGGGGTCTAAGCAAGCCTTTCGCCGTGTCGACTTCGAGTACGTTCACGTAGCGGCGCAGCTTACCCGCGCTCAGCGCGCAGACAGCTTTGTATGGATATCTTCGGTAGGGGCTGATGCTAAAAGCAGTAACTTTTATTTGCGGGTGAAAGGAGAACTGGAGAACGCCATTATGCGTATGCCGCAATTACCCCATGCCTCGGCAGTTCGACCTTCATTACTACTGGGCGAGCGCAATGAATCGCGAATGCTAGAAGACATAGCGCAGAAAACGGCGCCTATATGGCAAAGCATAATGAAAGGCCCGTTAAAAAAGTACCGACCTGTTCATGCCGTGGATGTGGCCAGAAATATGATGTCGCTTCAGCGCTGGAAATAGACCCGGGGGATGAGCGTGTACAATATATGTCACCAGCTTAACGTGAAGCGCAATCCAACTTGGTATAGAATGCGCGCCTTTTAATGCACCAGGTAATATGACTTCCCCATGTTCCGCTGTAAACAATTCACCGTAGCGCAAGATAAATGCGCCATGAAAGTGAACACCGACAGCCTAATTCTAGGAAGTTGGGCTAAGCATCGTGCAGACATTAGCCGCGCCCCGCGTATTTTAGATATTGGCACCGGCAGTGGCATTTTAGCCCTAATGATGGCGCAAAAAGCCGAAAGCTTTTTTCCGTTAAATCATAACAATGATGCACCTCAAGTCGAGGCTATCAAAATCGATGCCATCGAAATTGATAAGGATGCAGCGGCGCAGGCAGCAATTAACTTTGAAAATTCAAAGTGGGCAGGGCAGCTACATATCCACAACTGCGATTTGGCGGGGTTTGAACCAGCCTATTTGTATGACACCATTATTTCCAACCCGCCGTATTTCGAATCGCCAGCGAAACTTTCTAATGCCTACAGTAAGCAAAGCCACAATCGTTCAGTAGCAAGACAAACATCTACATTAAGCCCAGATGATCTTTTTAACGCTAGCAGTGCATTATTGATAGAAAGTGGGCAAATGTACTGCGTTTACCCTGCTTCGATGGAAACTGACATTATCAAAACCGCCGCTGGTCATGGCTTATTGTTGGAAACGATGCTTTATGTAAAGCATACATCGGATAAAGACCCTTACCTTTGTGCATTTCGCTTTAACAAAGTAATGAAGAATGCTGACGGCGGACATGCAGATTGCACTGCGTATGCAGACCAGCAGCTTTTTACCACAAAAGTTGCGAATGAAAATGCGCTGGTTATTAGAGACCATGAGGGTAATTACACAAATGAATACAAAGCCCTTTGTCAGCCTTTTTACCTTAAATTTTAATGAGCTTATATAAATGAATATAGTTGCAGAAGGTTTTGGCGCGATAGCCGTTGTTTTAAATTTTATTGGGTATCGCCAAACCAATGTCGACAAATATCTGCTTATTTCAGCGTTTGCTTTGAGTGCATTAAGCGCTCATTTTTTTATGTTGGACGCCATGGCCGCTGGCATTGGTACATTGCTCGCAAGCGTGCGTAACTTTATTGCTATTAAACACAGAAGCAATGCTATTTTGTTTTTCTTCGTAGCGGTGAATTTAGGCTTTCTCGCCTATGAATGGTTTGTGCTAGAGCACAGCTGGATAATTTTTATTGCCTACACTTCGTCACTTATTTTTACCGTAGGTTCACTAGTTATTCGAAACACACATACCATCAGAAAAGTGTTTCTAGCGGCTGAAACATTAGGGCTGTTATACGCTTTATCCGTAGGCAGTATTTTCGGTACTGTTTTCAATATCAGTAACTTGATCAGTATTTTAAGTAAGCTTAGAAAGCCTTAATACTATTCTTACCACACTTATCTAATCAATTAGTCTAATTTAGCTCAAAAAATGGGCTGCTTTGGGCTTTCAAAAGGCCAGATAGCACTCCTCCAAACGGTCAAGTATTGGCATGCGAATCTGCTTTAAGCCTTGTTTTTAAAGGCTTATACCAAAGTTTAATGAGCTAAAGTCCAATTTTCTTTTGCGTATGTAAGCGTATCATTATCAATCAGTAAGTATGGTTTCAGCAATTTTTCCTCCGGATGTGCAGAAGTAGACTTGTCGTGTAGTAGTCAGGAGAGCGTGCGCAGTGAAATTAGTCGATAACAAACAACAAATTAATCAAACTGATCTGCTTGAGCAGTCTTTTCAAAGCGCTATCAACAGCGGTTCTGCGGTAAATGTGTTTGAACGAGCACAACATTTCAAAAATACAGCGCCAGCTGGCAACAAGCCGCGTTTGGTAGAAGTAAGCACCAGTCTTGAAACAGAGAACCTTTGGAAAAAGCGTCTTAAAATGCTACTGGATGCGGAGAATAATCTTATAAAAGTTATACGTTTACGTAAAATTACTGCTATATTTACGGTCCTGAGTATCGCTATGTTTTTATTTTCCCTGTACGTGGCTCCTTCCATGTCTCCAGCAGTTTTCTACAGTTTGATTACTGTTGCAGCTTTCGGTTTGGCGACTTACCCAGCATGGTTCTTAGTTTCGAAAAGTAATAGAAAACGCAGAGACCATATCTCTAGCTTGTTCTACAAAAGCAACCACGAAGTTGAGATTGTTGACGGAACCATGAAGTTAATAAACAGGGCGAACTATGCAAGTGTAACTCAAATACACATATTGGATCGCAAACTTGGATTATTCACAAACCCATAGACATCACTATACCTCCAAGCTAATTTTGTTGCTTCTGGTAGCCTCTTGTTTGTTAGGAGGCTTACTTTTAGCGCCAATGGACGCACTAGGCCAACTATTGGCCTCTATTACTATCCTAGTTTTCATCTCTCTTTGTAGTAAAGAAGCGCGTCATACTCAGAAATACCAGCATTTATTCCGCATCTTTGCGCTCGTTTTGGCCATAGCACTTAGCGTAAGGTATTTGCTGTGGCGAGGTATCTATACACTCACCTATTCAGATATTTTTTCGATGATTGCAGTATGGCTGCTGTTCGCAGCTGAAATATATGCGGGTATCACTTCGGTATTGGGGGCTATTGTTAATGCTTTCCCGTTAAGTCGACCATTGCTCTCATTAGAAGGTATGGATAAATCTGCGCTGCCAAGCGTAGACGTTATGATCCCAAGCTATAACGAAGATGAAGAGATATTAGAGGTCACGATTCGTGCCGCACAAATGTTGGACTACCCAAAAGATAAGCTTCATATTCATCTGCTTGACGACGGTGGTACAGATCAAAAAATCAATGCGGATAACCCTACCTCGGCAGCGTCAGCCAGACAGCGTCGACAAGACTTACAATCACTTTGTTCGCGCTTAGGCATTACCTATCACACTCGGGCGAAAAATGAGTTTGCTAAGGCGGGCAACGTTAATAGTGCAATACAAAATACGACGGGAGATTTGATTGTAATTCTCGATGCCGATCACGTGCCTACTTCTGACTTTCTCGACAGAACTGTCCCTTGGATGCTTAAAAATGAAAAAGTTTTCTTGGTTCAAACGCCCCATTTCATGGCTAACCCCGATCCAGTAGAAAGAAACTATTTCTCTGCGTTTACGCGCATGCCTTCAGAGAACGATATGTTCTATGGCACTATCCAAAAAGGGTTAGATTATTGGGGTAGTTCGTTTTTTTGTGGCTCAGCCGCATTAATGCGTCGAAAGCACTTGGACTTGGTTGGCGGCATTTCTGGTGACTCTATTACCGAAGACGCAGAAACCGCGCTAGACCTGCATAAAATGGGCTATGAGTCTGTGTATGTTGACAGACCTATGGTAAGCGGACTTGCTCCTGAAACCTTCGATGCGTTTATTCAACAGCGTATGCGTTGGGCGCAGGGAATGACACAAATTTTACTACTTAAAAAACCATTTAAAGCGGAAGGTTTAAAGTGGTACCAGCGGGTGGGCTACATGAGTTCAATCATGTTTTGGCTGTTTCCTTTCGCCCGCATTATCTTTTTACTCATGCCTTTAGCATATCTTGTGTTCGGGCTTCAGGTTTACCATGCCTCTATACTAGAGATATTCGCGTTTACACTACCCCATGTGTTCGCAACTTATATGATCTCCACAATGCTCTTTGGGCGAACGCGATGGCCCTTGGTATCCGAACTTTACGAAATATTGCAATGCGCATTCACATTAAACGCATTAGTGAAAGTTTTCTTGAAGCCGCGAGCCCCCTCTTTTGTCGTAACGCCGAAAGGAGAAAGCTTAGAAAAAACCTTTGTATCGCCGCTTTCTAACGTTTTTTACTGGGGAATACTTCTTATTACTTTCGCGCTAGGGTGTGGAGTTTATAAATTAATAACTGAACCACTAACCCGAGAGCTTACGGTAGTCGTATTGCTTTGGAATGTCTTTAATTTAATTTTATTGCTGTCAGTGTTGAGTGTTCTACTCGAGCGAAAACAGGTACGCAGCCAAGCTCGGTTGCCAGCCACCAATAGTGTAGTAATTAAAACTAAAAGTGATGAAGCTTGGGTGGGTGACTTAGTCGACCTTTCATTAGGTGGAGCAAGGTTACGATTGAAAGGTAAAGGGGCATTCGTTCCTGAAAAGGCAACACTTTCGTCATGGAGTCATGCTTTAAATAAGAATGTACATATCGCTATTGTTGTACTGAACTACGATAGCAAATCTAAAATACTAAGAGTTCGTTTTGTTCCCGAAACGGACGAACAAGAAAACGAAGTCATCGCCTTCGCTCTTTGTGACAGCTTGCGTTGGTTATCGTTTCAACGTCGCAGAACCAGACCCATTTCTTACTGGTTTGGAGCTAAACACGTATTAAAAGTTGGATTAAAGCCAGCTTTATTGCATATGCTTGTATTAATAGGCAAATTCGCCGATAAATTAGGTCTATTGCCTAAATCGGTAAAGGACAAACAATGATTAAAAAATACTTTATCTTCATGTTGTGTTTGTGCGTATCATGCAGCCTCGCGGCCCAAACCGATACTTACAGGCTAACAGAGTTTTTCGGCGGTGACGAAACCCTGCGCCTACAAGGTAAAGCGGCAACGCTAGACATACCTATACCTCTTAGTTCGCTTGCGAAAGTAAACAGCGCTCGACTGCGGTTAGAGGTAATGAGCTCCCAAGCGTTGATCAAAAAACGCTCTCAACTTTATGTTAGGTTCAACAACGCGACTATCGGTCAGGTGGCTTTTGACCCTCAAAGGCCGTCTTTAGTCTCTGAGATAGAAATACCCCAGTCTCTTTGGCGAGCAGGCTTTAATTCACTGACGTTAGCAGTAAGCCAGCACTATGCCGAGCAGTGCGTAGATGGCAGTGCGCCAGAGCTATGGAGTGAAATTAATGCCTATACGTCAACGTTACAATTAGATACATCAATCGATAACAAACCTTTTAAATTAGAAGATTTAAGCGGTTTCTTTAATCCAGGCATTGGCGGACAGAGAGACGTACAGCTTTACACTGCACGCGAGATCGAAAGTGAGCTAAAGCAACAAACTTTGCCTTTAGTGGCACAAGCTCTAGCGCTTAGAAACCAATACCAACCGTTAATTGTAGAGCATGACACCTTCGATGATGGTTATGTTTTGCCTCAATTAAAAGAGACTGAGGATAGCTATTGGGGGGAGGAAAACGTAGCGCGTTATGAACGCACTGCTTGGTATTTGGAACGAAAAGAAAAGCAGCCCGTTCACGTATTAATTGGCACCGTAGATGCTTTATCCCCTGTGTTATCTGACGAAGTAATAAACGATATTGACGGTGCATTTTTGAAAACCCAGCGAACTCCAGCGTTTGTAAAAGATGGTGAAGTAATTGTACCGGCGAGCTATCGGCTTATTGTTAGTGGCACAACACCAACTGAAGTGCTTGAAGCGGCAAAAGCGTTGGCGGTAATGGATGACGCTATCAATCCAGTCTCTCAGGTCACCATACTTTCCCAAACCCAAATGAAAGCAGACACGCTTCAGCGCAATTTTGTACTGGCTCCTGATAATCATTACACACTTCAAGATCTAGGCGTGTCCACATCGCAATTTAGAGACGAAGGCACCTTCAACAAACGAGTATCGTTTAGATTGCCCGCTGACTTTTACGTACCAGAGAATGCCAGCGTTAACTTGTTCTTAGATTTTGGGTATGGCGCGGGTTTCGGACCTGGCTCTGTAATGAATGTGAGCGTGAATGATGAATTAGTCCACGGCCTAGCGCTTAATAATGACAACGGCCAGTCGTTTAGGGATTATCAACTCAGAGTGCCGGCACGCTTTTTTAAAGGAGGCATCAACAATGTAGACTTTGATTTAAGTTTACGCGCGCCACTTGCGGGAGTGCCCTGTGACGATGTTTCAGGCAAGCATTTAGTTTTTCAGTTGGCCGATTCTTCTGCTATCGAATTTCCGGAAGCAGGAAATGTTGCTGTGCAGCCGAATTTGGCATTATTGTCTGAAACTGCCTACCCGTTTGCACGATTTAAATCGGCACCTGTTTCCACAATTGTCATTCCATCAGATAACTATCTAGGCACTGCGCTCACGCTAGCGGCTAAACTAGCTCAAGTAGCGCAGGTTCCTTTGTTAAACCTGCATATAAGAGAAGGAAATAACGTCTCTACTGATGGCTCTGCTATTGTTTTAGGCACGCCAGAATCCCTCTCGCAAATTGAGCAAACCGAATTTAGCACTGCGATAGAGGCAACAAAACGCTGGTCTTATCGATTGCAAAATAATTTGTACAACCGCGTACGTACGCTTACTGACGACATGTCTTTCAAGGTAATGCATGTAGATGGGCACACAGTACAAGAGAGTGATTTAGGTGAACAGGCAGTGTTGACCGCCCAAGAGCATCCAACTTCATCCCAGACGGATACTATGTTCATTATTGCCGCGCAAAGTCCTGAATTGCTTCAGGCGAGAGTTACCGACCTGGTTAGCTTGTCAATGTGGGGGCAAATGGCTGGCGACTTCTTTGCTTGGAAAAATGCTTTATCGCCATCTTTGGTTATGCAAGTAAGCGATAAATATGAGGTTGGCGAAGCTGATGATACTTGGTTGCACTTAAGGTTATGGCTATCTAATAACCCGTGGTATTGGCTAATAGGTTTCGTAGCTATAGTGTTTGTGGTCAGCCTGTTCATATATCTACTATTGAAACGCAGAAACAAACAAGTACAAGACTCATGGTAAATATACATAGCGTTTTAAGAGCAACATTTTTATTCGGTATCACGCTTTTGTTAATGTCATGTTCTACTGAAGAAGATAGCGAATTTAAGTCTCAGTACATTGCGTATAAGGCGCTGTTTATTGATGGTGGGCGGGTAGTTGATACCGGAAATGATGAGGTATCACATAGCGAGGGGCAGGGGTACGGCATGCTCTTTGCCGTTGCCGCAAACGATAAAGACACCTTCAACGCACTGTGGCATTGGACTAAAAGCACACTAATGCGTGACGACGGCTTGTTTAGCTGGCGCTATCGCCCTTGTATTGATAATTCAGCCGCTTGTATTGATGACCCTAATAACGCCTCTGATGGCGAAATTCTTATCGCGTGGGCGTTATTACGTGCGAATGAACGGTGGGGCGTAAGCAACTATCTGGAAGACGCTAAAGCAATTGTGGGTGCTGTCGAACAGAAGTTGTTGATAACCCAAAGCAACAGCGTTGTATTGTTACCTGGTGAATACGGATTTACGTCCGAACAAGCAGGCAATAACAGTTTGCAGCTGAATTTGTCTTACTGGGTTTTTCCCGCTATCACTGATTTGGCAAAAATATCGGCTACGCCCGCACGCTGGGAGAAACTCTATAATTCGGGCTTAGCTTTGCTGTCTAAAATGCAATTTTCTTCTTATAAGTTACCAAGTGACTGGGTGCGTTTTACGCCCAACAGTACTGACTCAGACAATAAGAATATTGGCGCAGTAAGCTTAGACAATGTGATATCGCCCGAATTCGGCTTTAATGCCATCCGCATTCCACTGCAGCTTTCATGGTCAATGCAATTTCGTGAAAACACTCAGCTAACCGAAAAGCTTCTGGCGCCGTATTACACATGGTGGGCTGTTACACCTACGCCAGCTACTATCAACCTATTAAGTGAGGAAACAGCTGAGTACGAGATGTCTAAGGGCATGAAGTCGGTTCAGATTGCGGTAAACAGCCTAATGAAACCAGAATCGCCACAAAAACCTAAGTGGCCTTCTATCGACCGTAACATGGATTATTACTCTGCAAGCCTAACGCTGCTCTCTATGTTGGCTGTTTTGGATAATGCATCGTGAAAGAAAGGTTTACACGCACGTCACTCTGTCTAGCCATTGGCGCATTGCTCACATCCTTTGGGTCGATGCAGGCGTACGGGCAAACTAAAACGACCTACAAAGAAAAAGATCTAGGCATACTTCCGGCACAACAGGAACAGCCCGATTTAACCGGGCTTTGGTATCACATTAACGAGCGACAGATTAAGCGAGCGAACGAAGAATTTACGCGTTTAAAAGCCCGTTACCCCCAGTGGAAGGTGCCGGAAGAAGTCGAAGCTGAGCTAAATAGAATTAATGGCCGAGTTAAAGGTACTATTAAGCCTGTAGTTTCAGTACAGAGAGTAGATAAGTCAGGCAAACCTGAGGCTGACTCTATGCCCAATGGTTCGCTCGAAACACCCCAAAAACAGGTTGCCAAACCTGCCTCAAAAGCGCTTCCATTAGAGAGGTTTGCGCAATTAACGCCTAAAGCTAGAGCGACAACGCCAAAGCAAAAAGTAGAAAGGCTTGTTGCGTTAAGTAATCAGTTAAAGCGCACTGACTTTTACTTGCTCATGGGGTGGACTGCTATCGACAAAGGCATGTTAGAGGTCGCTAGCCAACAGTTTACTGCAGCTTTGCAATCGTCTGTTCGCGATATCGATAAACAATCAGCACAGCAAGGTCTTAACGGCGTTACAGGTATCAAGCTCCAGCAAGCGTTGTCGCTGCGTGATACAGCAAGGCTGGCTCAGTTTCTTAAGTCTGACGACAATGGCTACGTAAAAGAGGTACTACAAGGCGCGGCGTGGCAGCAATATGATTTAAAAAATTATGACTTTGCCGAAGCGCTGTTTAGTATATTAGAAGATAATGAAGGCCGGTATCTGGTACTCAGCGCGCAAAACAGCGATGTTGCTGAGCAAAACGCTTTCGACTTGGCGTGCAGTATTGATACAGAAGTCTTCATCAGGCGCTGTGCAGATGGCCTTGCTGGCAGGCAGGCCCAGTTTTACGATACAAGGCGTTACAAAGAAAGTATACAAGCTGGCGAAGCCCTCGGACGTTTGCGGGCTTTAAGCATAGAGGAACGTGCGTTAATTGGCTGGGCTGCAAAAGAAATACAAGATATTTCCACCGCAACGGCGGCATTCGAGCAAGTGCTATCGAAAACGCCAACCAATACGGTTATTGCGAATGAATTGGTTTCATTGAATCAAAGTAATGACGCTACATTAAATCGCTTGGCCTTAAAACACAGTGCAGTGAAAAGCATTTTGCAAGCGCGAACAATACGCAACGCGTGGCCTAGAAAACAGTTTTGGTTGGCATATCAAAACGACGATCATCAAGCAGTGACCGCACAAACTAAAGATGGCCTAAGTGCCCTCTACGGGATAAATACCCGCAGCCGAAGTGGTGGCGAGGGGCTTGGGAATTTTGATGTATTGTCACAGTACATCGGCATTGGCAGCGGTTATAAAAACTGGCTTTGGCAAGTTTCATTAGACTACAAACAGTTCTACAGTGGTTCTCCTCAAGCTGGTGATTGGTTCGGTGACAGGCAATTAGAAAGTTCATCTGTGGGCATAAGCGGTTTCGAAGATACAGGTGTTCGAGCTGAAGCCTATTATCAAGCGCCAGACTTCAACTTTTACGCGAATTTGGAATATGCCATGTTCGAGCAACCCGTTGGCGCTAAAGTAACCGGGCAAGTCTCGGCGACCAAGTTTTTAGCAAATACAACCGTTGCGGCTACGCTATTTAGAAAAGCGAAAGAAGACAGTCTATTGAGTCAGACCGGAACTTTTTATGCCAACCGGGGTAGGTCTTGGGGCTATGTGATAGAAAGCGGTATTCGTGGATTGGTCGCCCATTCCATTGCTGACAATATGTCGGTTGCGGGAACTGCACAAATAAGCCGATTGGAAGGCGAACTCGTTGCTGATAACAGCGCGTTGTCACTTCGTGGTGACGTGAGCTACGACATAGCGAGTTATGTATCTCCTCGCCTTGATTATTGGCGTGTAGGGCCATTCTTAAGCTATACGAGCTACGATAAAAATTTAAGCGGTTTTACTGTAGGCAACGGGGGCTACTTTAGCCCGAGTCAGTTTGTCAGTATTGGCGGCTATTCTGAGCTGCTAACCCTAGAGGCACATAATTGGCAGGTTAAACTACGTAGTTCACTTGCACTCTCTCGTGTTAAACAAGACGATGATTTACGTTTTCCAACAGGAGAAGCGTTTCGTCTTGAAGACTTAGATGAGACCCTTGGAGAAAACTCAGACACAGGTTTAAGCGGCAATTTTATGGCTGAAGGGCAATATCGTATTGACCACAACTGGATTGTGGCTGGCTATATTGGAAAAGCGTTTGCGGTCGAATATCAAGCGTTTGAAGCGGGTATTCAGATAAGGTGGCGACAAGGGCAGGGTACCGGAGTAACAAGCGATGAGTTTTTGCTGTCTTCGCCAAGATTAAGCGGCTTTGCACTATAATGCCGCTTTCTTTAAAGACCAAGCTATCCTTTTTTAGACCTTGCTAACCTGTCGACGCCTAGCCAGCATGAAGCATCCTGCACCAAATAGAAGGGCGATTGAAGCAGGCTCGCTAACGTTAATAGCGCCAAACTGATAGTTATTAATTTGGCCTGTTGGCGCGTTGTAAGTTTCACCTTGGTCGTTAACTAATTCCACAAGCGGCGTGACCAAACTATTAGCAATAACGTTGCCGTCTACGTGGCCATTGTAGAAGCTTAGTTCTGCATATGGCGCCAACACACTACCTTTTACGCCTACACTGTGCAGAGTGAGATCTTTAGCATCAACGAAGTTAAACAAGATGTTGTTGGTATAAAGACCGTCATGACGTTGACCTTCATTGTTGTCATTATCTCTGTACTGGCCGGTTTCTGTGAAATACTCGTTTTCCTGCGTAAAGGCTGTATTAAAGAACCCAGTATTAAACAACTCTACCGAATCTCCATACACATTGATAATGTTATAGCTGGTGGTAGAGAAGTCGTAAACAATGTCTTTGTCGGCAGCACTGAACCAGTCAGAACTAATCGAATAGATATTCACATCATCGGAGCCGGAAAATACGATGGTGTCGAGAGTATCAATATTACTGTCATTACAACTGACTAACGCATTTGGATCTGAAGCGTCGGTACAGGTCAGGGTTGTTGTTCCATTCACGCTCATCGAGGCAAAGTCTTGAGACTGTGCCGTTACTTCAGTTGCGATGGAATTAAAATCGAGATTGTCGACGTTTACTGTATTGCTGGAAGACTGCACGGCGCTACCAGTATAGCCAGCATTATCCACGGTGAGCGTTGTACCGTAGGTTATGGAGCCATTCACACCCGCTTCACGGATGGTAACGGCTTGCTCAGACTGGATGTCCCCGTTATTAACGCCAGCCTTCTCTAATGTCACGTCACCTTTACTGAATATACCGCCATTTTCCACACTACCGTAGGTTACTGTGGTAGCACTGGTACTGTTTAGTGCTCCATCGAACATTACGCTATTAGCAGTAACCATACCTGAAACTGTGGTTTGTCCTGCGTGAACATGGCCTCGGGTATAAGAAAGATCGCCACCTACATAAAGTGCACTAGAAGAAAGATCGGTAGGGAGTAGAAGACCTACATCAAAGTCTTCAACCGTTAGGTTTCCACCTACGGCTAACGTACCTTCAACGTCAGAACGCTCACCTGCGTAATCTTCAAAGATGAAAGCGTTGTAGTTAAAGGCTTCGCTTAATTCGATTTTTGCTGCAGACACCTGGGGTGCTGACATTACTGCTGCAAGTACAGCAGTGTAAATAAGTTTTTTGTGCATAATGGCTCCAGTGACATCCGAGTCTGGAACCGAGTTTCAACATGGTTTATCCAGACACACCGAATGGTACGATCTGAACAAAATTCGTGCGATAGCACAAGAGATACTTTGGTATAAGAGAGGATACGAAAAAGCCACCCGAAGGTGGCTTTTACTTAATTAGTATTTGATTAATAAAGCGTTTTAGCTGCTCTTTTTAACCAAAACAGATACTTTGTCGATACCAGCAATTTTAACTTGGTTCATTACTTCAACCACTGTGCCGTGCTCGCTGTCTTCGTGAGCCTGGATAGCAGCAGAATCAGTGTTGTTTTCTGCTAGGTATGTTTGCGTGTTCGCAACCACACGACGAATATCAACCTCACGGCCACCCATCATGATAGTGCCATCAGCATCAATACGGATAGAAAGCGCTTTAGAAGGCTTGTCGTTTTTCGCTTGATTATCTTCTGGACGGTTTACGTCTAAACCTTTCTCTTTCACGAACGAGGTCGTTACGATGAAGAAAATCAACATGATGAACACGATGTCCAACATGGGGGTCATATCAATCTGAGCCTCGTCTTCAGCCGAGGTATGCTTCTTTCTTTTCATCTCGTCTTCTTTCTTCTGTTACGTTCGAGCCATTTAGTATACTGCTTGTTACAAAAATATACAGACTTTTGTATAAAAACAGTGTGCTCATTAACACTTGTTGTTGAAAAAATACTCAGTTTCACGGTGATAAAACAACAATTCAGGGTTGTTTGCGTGAAATAGCGACACCTAATTGGTAAAAATACAACATCAATGCCTGATTGAGTGATGTACGCAAGTTACCATGAGGGTAAATGCCAAGTCTAGCTTCCGTTGATTTTTTTGTGCCTTGTACCAAAAACGCATTTTTGATCTCGTGATCTTGTATACAGGCTTCAAATGCTCGGGCAGCCATCTCCTGAGGCATAGCATAATAATACATTTTTAGCGCGCGATCAGCTTCTACGGATCGCACAAAGTACTCATTAGGCCTTTTTCGATCATTTAAGAACAATAGCGAGAAGCAATCGCTTAATTTTTGATTCAATGGATGGGCGTTCATAGGTGCGTTATCTAGCCATGCCTGCGTGGCGAAGCTGCCGGCAGCAATGCCTTCGAACATACGAGGCGCAATGTAGTGATCAAATGCGTGAAACCACTCGTGAGCTAGCGCCCCGGCTCCTGCGTTTTTTGCTAGCGCAAGCTGCCTTTTCGCGCTGTTGTAGTGGGCGCTACTGTGTTTTTGCCCCCCACTGCCAAAAGCAAGGTATAGAGAGCCGTTTAAAGACAGCACTTGCTCATTGATATTAAGGATCGCAACCAGATCGTACAACGCATCAAAAAATAAATTGGCAGCGATCTGCTGCTCTTCCGCGGTCACCCACCTGCCAACCGTGATCGTTGCGAAGTTAAACAGTTTACGAATATCTTGAAACGACACGTCGGCACCGTCTCGGTGGCTCGGACCGTTGCGATAGAACTGCTGATGAAGACGACCTTTATTTTCCAACGCTGATATCCAAGTGGATTAAAGTTTTATGCCATTGAGACCAGTAGCTGTTCACACCAGGCTTCAATGCGAGCATCGGTTTTGTCGTATTGGTTTTCATCATCAAGGGATAAACCTACGAACTTGGTTTTATCTTCGGTCAAGGCTTTAGAGGCGGTAAACTCGTAGCCTTCGTTAGGCCAGTACCCCACAATATTACAACCCGAGGGCATAATTGCATCGTGAAGCATGCCTAACGCATCTTGAAACCATTCGCCGTAACCAAGTTGATCGCCAAGGCCGAATAGTGCAATGGTTTTACCTGCTAAATCTAAGCCGTGAACCTCTTCCCAATGAGACTCCCAATCTTCTTGAAGCTCGCCAAAATCCCACGTTGAAATACCAAAAATGATGATGTCGTATTCGGCTGTGCGCGTAAGGTTTACATCTTTTATGTTGTGAAGGTCAACAATGTCTTCGTCAAAAAGGCTATTGAGCTGCGCTTGGATTTTTTCTGCCGCCATTTCGGTATAGCAGGTTGTTGAGCCGTAAAATAATCCGATGGACAGTGCGCTATCACTCATTAGATACCTCTTTTGAACTAATCGTCTTTTGAAGCTGGGAATTCTACCTCTTTACCGTTGCTCAACAAAGCTTTGCACTGAACATCGGCGTTTTTCTGTGAAATTTTTAATACACCGATGGCGCAACCGTTGAATAATTCGCCATAACCCTTGCTAGGCTCTCGTGCTTTTACCGACATGTTTCGACGTCTTGTGAAAAGGTTCAAGGGAGACTTGGAGCGATACAGCACGCGGTTTAATCTATCTAGCCATTTAATTAGCCCATCCGGGAACGCGTTTTTCAATCCGCTGCAGGTGAATTGGGTGATGTGAGGGCTGTTGCGCCTAAAGCGCAGGCGTACATCGTACACAAAGGAATAGTGCACATCTCCCGACAAAATAATGAATTCAGGTGGAGTTTTATAGTGCCTAAAAATGTTTAACATAACGTTGGCAGTACCTTTATGTGCCATCCAGTTTTCTGCATCTACCGTTAGCGCTTTGCCAAAAAACGTAAATATTTTTTGAATGGCCTCAATAACTTTAACCCCATAGATGGGGGCGGCAGAGACAACAATGACAGATTCTTTGCCAATAATAGAATGCTGGAAATCACACAGTGCTTCCCAGTCCATTAGCCCCGAGGGCTTGTTCATATCTGATTCACTGCGCCAACGCTGCGTGCGGGTGTCTAAAACCTCAATAGGAGGTGTGGTATCTAAACGGTAATGCCACTGATCAAAATCCAACAGATCGTCAATGATTTCATCGTGCGAGTTTAAACCGCTTTCTCCCATTGACTCTTGTACTTTAGCGATTAGTGGCGCTACTTTTTTTGGTGCATTCCCCCAGCCTTGGCAAAGCAAATAGCCGATAAGCGCATTGCCGATCATGCGTTTTGATAAAGGGTTTCCATAGACTTCTTGTTCCCAGCCCCGAGTTAAATTCCAGTCGTCGGTAACATCGTGATCGTCAAAGATCATATAGGTGGGAATGTGTGCCAGGGCTCTACGTACCTGCGGTAGTTGTTTCACAAAGCCGTTAAGCGCCTCGTGTTCTTTGTCGAAAATAGCGAGGTATTTTGGGTGGAGTCCCTCTTTATCTATAGAGCCATCAGAGCGCAACGTATCAGCCCAAAGCGTGTCGGACCATACCAGCAAATACATAGCGATAATCTCTGCACTGCCAATTAAATGGTTTTGTGCATTTACCGACGTAAACACAGGCTTTTTCTTGGCGCCAAAGAATATTGAAGATAGTACTGTGTTGGTCGCTATTTGCGGCAGAAGCTGTTCACGTTCATAAAACCCAAATTCATGGGTTGCAAGTTCACTCGTATTGCTCACCACTGCGCCCTCAAGCGCTTCGTGGTAAAGGCCTAAGCGCTCTATCACTCTGTGAATGGCTTTAAGCATAGGGCCAGCGACATCATCTGCGTAAATTTGATCCCCCGTCATCAACAAAAGATCGGGAAAGCCGTCATCCTTTTCAAACGCCTTCTTGTGAAGCTCGTCAACCTGCGCGAGCGCATCATCGTCATGAAAGTGGGGTTTGCGGCATGAGCCGTGCAAAATAGTTTCAGGCGTTTCTGTGTAGTGAAAGCTTGGCGAAGTTTGACCATCGTAGAGTATTGCGTGCTGTTCATTTTCCCAGGTGGTTTGGGAAGACGAATTGTCGAATAACAGTTTATAGCTAATTCGTGCTCTGTCTTTAAAAGTATCAGCCGCGTAAAAAGAGATAAGGTGGATGAAAGCATAAGTGCCTACGCGTACCGTTTCACTCTGACACTCACCCGCTATTGTCTGGTCACAGACCGACAGTGTCAGTGATGGTGCCTCGGCGTTACTGGTGACTACCCATATATGGCATTCAGTAGGCGTCACTTTTCTTACTATTGGCCCTGCTATGACTTGGGGCAAGTGCTGCGTAGGAATGACTTTCTCCTTCAATACTCGATTTACTATCTAAAACTTTTCTGCCTCAATACTAAGAAGCTTTATAATATTTATAGTGTCTTTTACAAGCCACAAACGCAGTCGCAATGTAAATAACCGTTATAACCTTACTCTTTTTTGTGCGTAAACGGTATGCTCGATATACTCCCTTACAATTTTTTCAGTTTTAGCTTTTGCTCTCGATACGCCGAGTCGAGAGAGGACTTCATATTATGCTTAAGTATTTATCCGCCACCGTTTTAACCGCCATGCTGGTCACCGCATGCAGCGAGCCCAAAGATGTCATTATCAGTCCAGAACCTACCGATTTGACAGAAACAACAGTAGGGAAGTGGATCCTTGGTGAATCTGGAAAAGTTATGTTTGACCCCCAAACATCCGGGCTAGTCGTGCTAGACGAACAGCTAGTTACCATTGCAGATGCAAGTGCGGATGTTACGCAGCAGTTGAAGTTACATAGCATTTCACCAGAAACGGCAACGCTAAGCGCGTCTAGTAAGCGTTTTTCATTCTCAAGAGATGTGCGTCGAAGCTGCTTCTATAGCTACTTGAGCGAACAACCAGATTTAGAAGCGTTAGCGGTAGACCCTAGAGATGCTAATGTCATTTACACCGTCACAGAGGATGCAACCCGTACTGGGGCCTTGAGCCCTCGTTGTGAAACCAAGTACGAAGATACAGGCTCTACAGACTACCCAAGCCTATTGGTTAAATTAACCCGCAAGGACAATGGTGACGTTGAAATGTCAGATGTGCGTCCGCTCCAGTTTCCGAAAGAGTTCGAAGTAGGTAACTTTCCTAACGATGGTATTGAAGGCCTGACTATGGCGGAAGACGGCACTTTGTATTTGGCATTAGAAAAAGACAAAGCAGGGCAGCCAAGGATCTTTACATTGTCTGTTGATGAAAACTTTTTCTCATCGAGCGATTTTGCAACTGTAAGTGAACCAGACCTTCAGCTTCCTTCGTTTACCTCGGGTAATCACCCTATAAATGGCTTGGCTTTATATACGCACTCAACGGGCGCATCATATTTATTTGGCGCGGCAAGAAACGACAATGAATTATGGGTAATTGATACCACTGGTAGCAAACCGACAAAGCGCATTCCCATTATTTTTGATGTTGCCAGTGATCAGAGTTGCGAACAGTACACAATGGATAACTCGTCGATGGAAGGGTTAGTCACTATTGATAGTACGCTATGGATCATTAACGATCCGTGGGAAAAGAATTATATGAAAAACGCGACATGTGAGGCGCATAAGACGCGTTATGAAGATTTAGCGCCCTTGCTATTTTCGATAGAAATCAATGACGCTTGGTTTGATTAGCGTCTATCTACTTACGATGTTATTAAAACCGAAAAAGGGTTGCTACCAAGCAACCCTTTCGTTTCTAGCCAACCTGTAAACGTCGCTAAAAAAGCTGACTTTACCTATGCATCGCTGCGAAGGCGAGAAGCAAAAGTCTTTTTGAATTTTGCAAGTTTAGGTGCAACCACCATAGAACAATACTGGTTCTGCGGATTATTTTTGAAATAATCCTGATGATAGTCTTCGGCGTCATAGTAGTTATTCAAGGCTACTACTTCAGTGACTACCGGGTCAGGCCAGATTTCTTCTTCTGTGATTTGTGCAATAATTTTTTCAGCTTCCGCTTTTTGTGCATCGTCGTGATAGAAGATTGCGCTGCGATACTGAGTACCCAAATCATTACCCTGTCTGTTTAGCTGAGTAGGGTTATGTAGCGCGAAGAAAATCTCTAGAATTTCACGGTAGCTGATGCTGTCTGCATCAAAGGTTACTTGTACCACTTCTGCATGACCAGTGTTTCCCGTACATACCTCTTCATAGGTTGGATCGGCTTTTTCACCTCCAGCATAGCCAGAAATTGCTTTTTCTACACCTTCGACAGTGTTAAATGCAGACTCGATACACCAAAAGCATCCGCCTGCTAAAGTGGCTACTTGTAAATTTGCCATAATAAAACCTCTCATGATCTTTGCTTGTAGTGTGGGTGCGGGTAGGGCACAACACAAGTCATCCAAGCGTGTTTTTTTATCGTATAAACGAATATTAAATAAGAATAACGTGCGACGGCTTAAAACGGTTTTAAACTGGCCGCGACAAGAGTGCTGATAGTGCACGGCAAACGCGATGTATTTTTTGTTTTTCCATGTTTGCATGGGCGAAATCGTCTTTTAAGCGATAAGCGTCTTATTTAGCAGAGGTAGGTAGAAGTGATTATTTTTTACGATGGTTATTGCCCTTTGTGCATAGCCGAAATGCGTCATTTACGCAAAAGAGACAAGGATAACAAACTCACCCTGGTCGACATTCAGGCCCCTGATTTTGCAACTCGCTATCCTGCCATGGATTGGCATGCGCTTAACGCCAGAATTCACGGACTTCGCGAGGATGGTACCCTAATTACCGGACTTGATGTTACCCATGAAGCGTGGAAGGCAGTAGGTATGGGATGGATCTACGCACCGCTTCGCTGGCCTGTTATCCGTTATGCCGCTGATGCTTTCTACAATGTATTCGCAAAACATAGATATACCATTTCTTACCTTTTAACGGGAAAAAAACGTCAGTGCGACCGCTGTGTACCGGGAGAGCCGAATGGAAAATAACGTACTTATCGTGGGCGCATCTGGTGGCATAGCGTCTGCGCTTATAGAGCAATATCGCAGTGCGGGCGCAAAAGTGTTCGCTGTAAGTCGTGCAGCTGCAACTGAAAGTAATAATTCAGAGAACGTCTCCTATCATCAAATTGCTGAACAGAATGATAAGCACATCAGCGGCTTTGTTAAGCAACTTGCTAAGCAAGAGGTTGTGTTAAATACGGTAGTAATAACAACCGGTTTTTTGCATAACGAAAGCGAAGATATTCACCCCGAAAAGCGCTTAGAAGATGTCAGCGAGGAAGCCTTGACTGCGTATTTTGCGACAAACAGCATTATTCCCGCTATATGGCTTAAGCATTTAGTCAACGTTATGAGTAAAGAAGGCTCAACCCTTGTTTGCCTAAGCGCGAGAGTTGGGAGTATATCAGACAACGGGCTTGGCGGATGGTATGGCTACCGTGCCTCGAAAGCCGCGCTCAATATGTTTGTCAAAACAGCGTCTGTAGAGTACAAGCGCAGATTGAAAGATGTCATGCTGGTATGTTACCACCCAGGTACCGTTGATACTGGGCTGTCGAAGCCATTTCAAAAAAATGTAGCGGCTAAAAAACTCTTTACGCCAGAGTTCACTGCAAAGCAACTTATTCACCACCTTTCAGCGCTCAATCGGGACCAGACTTGCCATTTTATCGACTGGAATGGTGAAGTGGTAACTTGGTGATACGGTCTAACCTCATTTCTGCAAGTCCAACATCAAGACTTTTTATTTCACTGCTGTTACCATGTTATTTTGGGAATGGTGCAGCGTATTGATACGCCCATAGAGGTAGCAATACAACGCGTTGACGCCACATGTGAGTCATTACAACAAACGCCATCCTAATAATAAATAATACCAGTTCGCTCGGCTTGATTCCGACGAGAATCAAGAACGAACAACAAGTACAAATTGTGATTTCAAAAAGTGATTGTTGTATACAAGGCTAATTTGAATGTCGCAAGGCGTGATAAGCGAACTGCTATAACAATAACTCAACAAGAGGAAGGGATATGAGCGGGGCCAGAGAACAGTTCGGATCGCGCATAGGTTTTATATTGGCTGCTGCAGGCTCTGCAGTGGGCATTGGTAATTTGGTGGGGTTCCCAGTCGGCGCAGCTAAAAACGGCGGTGGTGCATTCCTTTTAATGTACGCTATTTTCGTTTTTGCCATTTGTTTACCGGTTATGTTGGCAGAGATGTCGGTAGGTCGCCATGCTAAAAAAGACCCGTTAGGCGCATACAGCGCTATCAGTGGTAACGAAAAGAAGTGGAAACTTGCAGGCTGGCTCGCGATTGCCACGCCGTTTATGATTGCCGTTTTCTACATGGTTATTACTGTATGGCTTTTTGGCTATTTATTTGAAGCAGTTAGCGGAAACTTAGACAAACTAGCAGACCCCGATACCTTTGGGGTGTTTATTAATTCAGAGTCTATTTTCGTCTACATGGCTGCTGTTGTTGGTGTGGTTTACCTTATCCTTCAAGGTGGTGTAAAAGAGGGGATAGAAAAAGCGGCGAAGCTGCTTATGCCAGCACTTTTCGTGATGCTTATCGGCCTTGTTATCTTTGTACTAACTCGCGAAAACGCAATGGCAGGCGTAGAGTTTTATATTGTTCCTGAATTTTCAAAAATTACAGCAGAAGTAGTGAACGGCGCACTGTCACAAGCCTTTTTCTCACTGTCGCTGGGTATGGGTATTCTTATTACCTACGGTAGTTACATCGATAAACGAGCGGATGTACCAAGCGCTGCAAAGCTTGTTGCATTAACCGATACTGCTGTGGCTTTTACCGCAGGTTTAATGATTCTTCCTGCCATATTCTCTTTCAACCCAGATATTAACCCTGATGAGTTAAGTGAATCGTCTGTAGGTATGATTTTTACTTATCTGCCTAGTATCTTCCTGGCACTACAAGACTCCATTGGCTATATGGGCGCTTCGATTGTCGCGAGCCTGTTCTTCCTACTAGTATTCTTTGCGGCAATAACGTCTCTAGTGTCTATCTTTGAAGTACCTGTTGCGGCGCTTATGGATGAAAAAGGCGTAAGCCGTAAATGGGCGCTAGGCTCTTTAGGTAGCATTATGATTGTGCTGGCAATTCTAAGTGCATTGTCGTTTGGTAAAGTTGATATGCTGACGTCATTTATGCACTACGCAGGTGCCGATAAATCGCTGTTTGACGTAATTTACGATGTATTTTACGACACTATTTTGCCGTTAAACGGCCTGCTAATCTGCTTGTTCGTTATTTATCGCTGGAAGAGTGCTAATTTTAATGCTTCTTTGGAAGAAGGCAGCAGCGGCTATAAAGGCAGCTGGTTTGAAAAGTATGTGGATGTTTCATTGAAGACGTTTATTCCGCTAATTCTACTTGTGATTTTTGTAAACACGGTGGCGGTGAAATACTTCGGGTTGAGCCTTTTTGGTTAATAAGGTTCACGACAAAAATTACTAAATTTACCGTGCAATAGCAGTAACGTTAGATGAGAAAACGGCAAGCGTGAAGCTTGCCGTTTTTGTTTTCAACAGAATCTTTATTTTTCACTCACTGTTCTTGAATAGTGACTCGCTTAACACATTAGGTTAAACGCACTTCATCCCAAGAGAACTGTGTTAGAAAATGAGTCAATATAAGACTTAAAACATGCTATAGGGGTCACCATAGGTAGGCGTAATGTTAAGCCTTTCCCAGCTTTGCGTAGCGTCGATGACCTTGCCGCCAGGCTGAGCTTCTGTACCAGAAAAGTGTGGTGTGTCTATACCCAGAGCGTTAGCTGCATCTACATAATAAATACCGCGTTTAGGGTGAGATAAGCTGCAAAGGTGTATAACGTCGTTTAGTGGCTTGTCGCAAATAATTGAGGTTAACGCAGACACAATGTCGTGCACATGGACAAGGTTAATTCGTTTATTTCCTGCATCCAACTGTCTTCCACTTAGCGAACGGGCGGGATGACGGTCTGGACCTACTAAACCGGCTAAGCGAACAATACTGATATTAGTTTGGTCTCGCTTAGACATTAAATGGTTTTCAATAGTCACGTGTGCCTTGGCCGAAGCTGTTTGCGGCTGTGTAGTGCTAACTTCGGTAACTACTTCGTTCGTGGCATCGCCATAAACTGATGTAGTACTGATAAAAACAATGTGCGCGACGCCTGCGCTTAGTGCAGCATCAATAAGTCGCAGCATATTTTCAGTAAATGATTCGAGGTTGGTGTTTCTTCTACCAGGGGGAATATTCAACAATAACGTCGCGTTTTGTAAGTTGCTACATAGTACTGATGTATCATCGCCTAGTGCATATTCAATAGCGGTGACACCTTGTTCCTTTAACGCGAGGCGTTTCTGTTGGCTTCGAGTAGTGCCAATAATGTTGACCTTACCTGACAGTGCGTTGCCTACATAGCCGGCTAACCAGCCATAGCCACTAATTATTACATTCTGAGTCATCGATTAAATTCCCCCTTTATTTAGGGCTTAAGAGTACATCAATCGGGGGGCGGATGTCGTTAATACGCCTACCATTAACTGAAAAAGCAGAAATCTGAGTGAGGAGAAATATTAAAAAGTTAGATAGCGAGCGCTAAAAAAACCGACTGTTTTTTCAGTCGGTTTTCAAAGTAAGTGATACAGAAAGGTAAGTCGTTTATTGTAGCAGGCTTAATTCGCTAAATTATTCGACTACATTTTCATTTCGTCATTGTGCTCGTTGTGACCATGATGGTCGTTGGGGTCAATATCCAGCAGGTTCAAGTCATCAAGCCCTGATATAGATGCCTGCATTTGACCTTCGGCATAGTCGGCTTTCTTCAGCACTTTACACAAAGCATCGCCTTTTTCTTCCAGCGAAGCGGCTTGGCTTTCCAAGCGATATTCTAAATCTTCACCCCAGCGCTCCATCTTTTGCTCAAACTCAGACATATCCCCGCCTTCCCACAGCATTTGCGTACCAACCGCGATAAGAATTCTGCCCATAGATTCACTGATCAAAGATTCAATTTGTGTTTCAAACTCTTGCTCCCAGCTTTCGTCAAACCAACCTGGCTCGTCAAATTTCGTAGAATCTACGCGGATATTACCCGCGTCATCATAAAATGAGGTGTTTAGTTTGGTCTCTAGTGAGTTGAACAATTCATTGAAATCATCACCCATTTGATCGCCGCCCAACAGTTCAGTAAACACTTCAGTTACTGCTACATTGGCAATTTGTAGGCCTTCACTGGCAATAGTAAGGGTCATAGGAATAGCAATATCAATGTTGTTGTAGTATTCACTTACCCAATGCTGTTGTTCGCTATTTAGCGAAATTGACTCACCGTTGATGGTCATATTGTGTTGAGCATCAATTGTCATTACCGAACCATTGTCCATCTGAACCGTAAGGTCGCCTTGGTAATACTGAATATGGCCATCAAGCTCCATGTCGCAGCTGTTGTTCTGAAAACTTGTGTCATGCGCGAATGCGTGGCCGCTTATCAAAGCACTGGTAACAGCAACTGAAAGTAATAGTTTGTTAGACATTGTTCATTCCTTAATTTAGGTGTAACACATCAACCTTGTTCTAAGAGCTACGACGGGTTGTAGAGTCACTATCAAATAAACACTAGCGTTATTTGCTGGTATATCTTTAGTTGAGCAATGGCCTTGCCAAGATTTAAAATTTATATTTTTCAGTTGGTTAGGTTATGTGTGCGTTTTTTTAGAGCAATTTCCAATTCACTATTTAGTGAAATTGCTAACTAATTAGTAGATTTGACTAAGATCAATTAATACCAATAGCGATAGATTTAAGCCAATCCAAGCATGGTTAAATCTTATTTATTGGTGCATAATACCGCCAATATTTTTAAGGGGTTATCACAATGGCTGATTGGATTAATGCAATTATGTTTGGTGTTGCGCTAATTGCCTTTACGCTAGGGCTAAGCAGCATCGTTATGGGCTTTATGACTGCTAAAGCAGGTGCTGAAGGTATGCAGGAAAAAATCGAGTACGGTTTTTTTGGCGTTACTGGTTTAGTACTTTGCTTACTGATGGCCTACGCACTGGCTTAAGCGATAAGCATTATGAAAAAACCGGCTATTACAGCCGGTTTTTTTCGCCTTTAAACAATAGTGATATCAGTTCTACTAGTCGTTGTCTTTGCGGTCGTGTTCGTTTTTGTCCTGAGCTTCTCTTGGCGTATTAGCACTCTTATCATCAATACGGTCTTGGGCCGGTTTCTGTTGAACATCGTTTCCTTCAGTGCTGTTAAACACGCTATGTTCCCGATGGGCAAGCAAGGATAAATGACCATCACGCTGATAAGCGCGTAAGTCGAACAGGTCTAGCATAGCCATGACATGGTCAAAAATATCTGCCTGAACTTTCTCGTATTTGACCCACTCTTTTTGAACACTAAAGCAGTAAATTTCTAAAGGCAAACCGAGCTCATTAGGCGGTAACTGCCTAACCATGAGGGTTAGTTCTTGGTTAATGTCTGGGTGCTTACGTAGGTAAGCTTCTAAATAGGCCCTAAAAGTACCAATGTTAGTAAGGCGGCGATTGTTTAACAGGTCCGACTCATCGATAGAATAATCTCTGTGATAGGCGCGGAGCTCATTTTTCTTTTTGTCGATATATTCGTTGATATAACGAATTTTGGAAAAGCGCTCTAGCATGTCGTTGTCGCAAAGCTTGATCGAGTGCACATCAATATAAATAGCGCGCTTAATTCTACGCCCACCAGATTCCTGCATGCCCCGCCAATTTTTAACCGCTTCAGTGGTAAGGCTATAGGTCGGCAACGTTGAAATAGTCTTGTCCCAGTTTTGTACCTTAACGTTAGTAAGGCCTATTTCGAGTATTTCACCATCTACTTCATACTTAGGCATGGCAATCCAGTCGCCCGTATTAAACATGCGGTTGGCGGCAATTTGAATACCGGCAACAAAGCCTAAAATGGTGTCTCTGAATATTAATAGCAGTACAGCAGCAATGGCTGTTAAGCCAGACACAATAAGCAGCGGGCTTCTGTCTACAATTAAAGAAATACTAAGCAGTATGGTAATAATAGCGAAGGCAAGTTTCGTTACTTGAATGAAGCCTGTAATAGGAGCGCGCCGAGATAAGGCTGAAGCATTGTAAACATCTTCTACCGTGCTTAGCATGGCATACAAAGCCAATAGCCCACTATACAGCATGTATAGTTGGGCACTCTTAATCATCATTCCGTGTATGACAGCTTCATCGTCAATGAGAACGGGGGTGGTAACGTAAATAAAGAGCGCCGGAAAAAGGTGCATCAAACGCCTAAAGAAGCCGTGTTCTTGTAGCGCGTTATCCCACTTATTATTCGACTTATATACCCAGTTAGCAATTTGAGGGCGCACTAGCAGGCGCGCAATCACGTAGATTAGGATTGCTACGAATAGTATAGAGCCTAGAGCGAGCAAATTATAAAGCGGATCTTCAGTGGTTAAATTAGGAAAAACGTCTTTAACCAAATGAATGAAATGATCGCGTACTGAAGCACTGACTTCCATTATTTACGACTCCAACAGTTTCTTTATACGGTTGTCTTTATTTTCCCACAGACCATTTAACCAGTTTTGGAAATAAAGACGAAACTCAGACTCAGTGCGTTCTGATTCTTGTTGGAGCTCTGGTACAGGAGTCACGTTTACGTCAATAACGATTTTTGTCATCTGACCGCTTAGCATTGCCATCATGGGATGACGTTTATTTTCTGGGTAAAGTAACGAGATATCTAGCACGTTAGTGAATAGCTCACCCATAGCTGAAAGCGTGAAAGAAACCCCGCCCGCTTTTGGTGGCAGTAGGTTTTCGTAAGGGCTTTGCTTAGACAAGTGCTTTTGGGTTGTAAAACGCGTTCCTTCCACAAAGTTTATGACGGTAGTAGGAACCGTTCTAAACTTTTCACAATACGCTTTAGTGGTTTCTAAGTCCTTGCCTTTCTTGTCCGGATTTTTTTCCAAATATGCGCGGGTGTATCTATGCATAAAGGGCATATCAAGCGCCCAAGCGCCTAATCCAACAAAGGGTAACCAGATGAGCTCTTTCTTAAGAAAGAACTTAGGCGCGGGAATGCGGTGTGTGGCAAATTCAATAAGCAGAATAATATCTAAATAACTCAGATGATTAGCGATAATTAGATACCAACTGTTTTTTGAAAGCTCACCATGAACCGAACACTCAATATTAACCTTATTAAATAGCCTGATTAACAGCACACTAATACGCCCAAAGCTAAACATTAGGGCATGCATAACCTTGTTCCAGGCAGTTCTAATTCTTCCATTTGGCAAAAGCAGCTTTACCAAGCCAAGTAGAATAATTAGTCCGCCCCATAGAGCGAGATTGAGAATTTGCAGCGTGGTGTGCAAAACAAAAATAAAAGGCGCGAGTACTACACGGATCATAATGGTTTCTGAGTTGCGTTAAGTGAATCTAAAAGCTGATCTTTGGCGTGCCATTGTTCATTCAGCCATGTTTGAAAACGGGCACGAACTTGCGGATCATCAAAGTAACTATCGTTAAATACGCCATTTTCCATAATGTCTTTAATAGGCATAACCTTTATATTTACGCGGATGTCGCGCACTTTTCCACTCACGAAGTCCCAAAAAGAAGGAACACCGTTAGGGTAGTCTATTGTGACATCTATCAATTTATGTAGCTGGTCACCCATGGCCGATAATACAAAGGCAATTCCGCCTGCTTTGGGCTTAAGAAGGTGCTGAAAAGGCGAGTTCTGCCTATCGTGTTTTCCCTGCGTAAAGCGGGTGCCTTCTACAAAGTTCATAATACTAACGGGCTTGTTGCGAAACTTCTCGCACGCTTTACGTGTAGTTTCCATGTCCTTTCCCTTGAGATGCGGGTTTTTAGCCAAGAAAGACTTTGAATACCGCTGCATAAATGGGAAGTCGAGCGCCCACCATGCCAACCCAAGAATTGGCACATAAATTAGTTCTTTTTTAAGGAAAAACTTCAAAAAAGGGATTTTTCGGTTGAATACACGTTGAAGAACAAGGATATCGACCCAAGATTGATGGTTAGCAACGACGAGATACCAATCATCTCGGGTGAGTTTTTCTAGTCCGTTTACCTGCCATTTGGTTCGGCCGCTGATGCGCTGATTAAGGTTGTTTACACCAATCCATGCGGTAGCGCAGGCATCGAGCAAATAAGAGATGAAGCGTCGCCACGGGGCTATAGGAATTAACTTAAATATCGCTAAGATGAATATAGGCGTTGACCACAAAACTGTATTCAGGAAATAGCAGATAACCGAAATAGTGCCAACAATATGATGCAACAGGGCTTTTACCATTGTACTTACCTCAAAAATTAGGCGCTTAGTGTAAACGAACTTGATCTAAAATCCGATAGAGCCTTTACTGATTCCACAATAAAGGTGCAATTTTACGAATTTAAGGAGCTGAAATGGAGCTTATTGGCGAAAATAAAGCATTTGGGGGCCAGCATTTGCGCTACACCCACAAAGCTGAAACCACACAGTGCGATATGACTTTCGCAATTTTTTTACCCCCATTTGCCTCTAAAGAAAAGCCGGTGCCGGTATTATATTGGCTATCTGGATTAACCTGCACCGATCAAAACTTTATGCAAAAAGCGGGGGCAATGAAGCTTGCAGCAGAATTGGGTATGGCCATTGTTGCACCTGATACTTCGCCTCGTGGAGAAGGAGTGCCGGATGATGAAGAAGGGTCTTACGATTTCGGTTTAGGAGCGGGCTTCTATGTAGATGCAACGCAAGCTCCGTGGGACAAACACTACAACATGTATAGCTATATTGTTGATGAACTGCCAGCGCTTATCGAAAGCGAATTTCCTGTAACTAAAGAGCGGGCAATTAGCGGACATTCTATGGGCGGACACGGTGCGTTAGTCATCGGCATGCGTAACCCAAACAAATTCGTTTCGGTATCAGCGTTTAGTCCTATTTCGAATCCGTCAGATTGTCCATGGGGTGAAAAAGCACTAGGCGGATACCTAGGTGATGACAAGGCAGCGTGGAAGTACTACGACGCATCTTTGCTGTTAGCAAGCAAAACCCATAGTGTGCCTTTGTTGGTTGAGCAGGGTACAAAAGATGAGTTCTTGCACGAACAGCTAAAGCCTCAGTCTTTGGTTCATGCTGCACAACAATCCGATACGCAACTTACGCTTAATATGCACGAAGGTTACGATCACAGTTATTTTTTCATCGCATCGTTTATTGAAGAGCATTTAGAGTTCCATGCGGGACATATGGGCTTAATTTAAACGTGCTTGTTTCAGCAATTAGCATGTAGCTAATTGCTGGATCACGAAGTGCCCCCAATAGTTGGGCTATCCGATAACAGAGAGCACTTCAATAGACTCCGGCTTTTTGTATCGTCTTAAATGAAAAGCTGTAGGTTACTTTAACTTTTGCGCAAGTGAGATGAATTCATCAATCGCAACGGGTCGTTGATATAAATACCCTTGACCGTAAGCGCATTGATGATTTTTTAGAAACAGCTGTTGCTGTGGCGTTTCAATGCCTTCTGCAATGATTTTGATATTCAGATTATTTGCAAGCCCAAGGATAGCCTGAACGATAGCTTGATCGTCGGTGTTTTTCTCTAGTTCACTCACAAAAGAACGGTCAATCTTAAGCTCATCAATGGGTAGTTTTTTCAGATATACGAGTGAGCTAAAACCCGTGCCGAAATCGTCAATCGATACAGTAATTCCCATAGCTCTAAGCTCGTTAAGCAAAACAGATACTGTGTCTAGGCTATCAACGAATACGCTCTCAGTTAATTCGATAGACAAGTTCGAACCTTGTAGTTGGTGTTCTTCCAGTGCGCTTTTAATTTGATTTAGCAGAGTTAAATCTGATACTTGGCGACCTGATATATTAATTGCCAATCTAATGTTTAGATTAGCTGCCTGTAACGCTTCAATAGCATTACAGGCTTCATTAATTAGCCATTCGCCAAAGGGGAAAATGAGTTCACTTTTTTCTGCCAACGGAATAAATACTTCTGGCGAGATAAACTTACCTTCAGGCGTTATCCACCTAGCGAGCGCTTCACACTTTACGACTTTACCAGAAGAGAGAGCGACGATGGGCTGTAAGAAGAGTTTTAGCTCGCTATTTTTTATGGCACCGCGAAGCTTCGTTTCAAGCTCATTAATGGCACGATGCTGCTCGTGAAGTTCCTCGCTGTAAGCGAGGGCGATGTTCCTTCCCTGATATTTAGCGGCTTGAAGTGCAATATCTGAACATTGCAACAGCGTTTCTGATGAAAAGCTGTCCTGTGGAAAACTCGCCTCACCAATATTAACACCTAAGTTGGGCTCGTTGCCGTTAAGTACGGTGTAGGGCTGAGTTAGCTTAGTTACAAGCTGTCTAGCATACTCGGTAGTGCTTACATCTTTAAAAGTATCTATTCGTTTTACGAGGGCAAACTCGTTACTGCCGATTCTTGCAATGAATCCGCTGTTACCAACGAAGGTTTGTAGCCGTAAAGCAAATGACTTTAAAATCTCATCCCCAGATTGGTAGCTCAGCATCTCATTAATCTTTTTGAAACCGCAAATATCAATGATAAACAACTTAAAAGGGGTATCTTCCTGTATCAGCCGCCTTACCGTGCTGGTAAACGAATTGCGGTTGGCAACTTTCGTTAGTGAATCCATACCACTGGCGGTAAGCACACCTTCTTCTTTATTGTGTATATGCGTAATGTCAGTAAATAAGTAAACCCAGTGAGTAAGTTCATCTGCATGCATTACAGGATGGATAGTTACCTGAAGCCAAACTTTGTAATCGTCTATTGGCTGCCAGTATATTTCGCCTTGCCAGGGGGCTTTCCTCTGTACCAAAGTCGGTAAAAAAGTAGACGGCGCGTCAATGTCTTTAATCAACTCACCGATGCGAATAGAGCTTGGCGTTGTGCTATTGCAAAGTAAAAGCCTATGTGAAGCTTTGTTATCAAGTATCAAGGCACCTTCATTATCTAAAATAACTACGCCTGTTTCTAAATTATGAATAGCTTGTTGTATAGGCGGTACTAGCTTTTGAAGACGGGTGTTTTTGCGCAGTACATTATTTAATTTATGCCTAATGTATTCATGCTGCCCCACAATTTCATGGTGGCGTAACAGTAATTCACGAGCTGCCTGGAGCGTCTGCTGTTTTTCATCAAACTGCTCTTCAACGTTTTTAACCACTAGATAGCGGAGCTGGTGGTCGCCATTGATCGCCAAGGCTTCAAGACGCAAAAGCTGATTTTCGTTTTGTTCGGTCCAAAAACCGGAAGATAGGGTGAATGACGTTTCTCCTTTCCATACCTCATCGGCGTCGAAAAAGAAATCGTCTAAAAAAATAGATGAGATGTGTTTTTTTTGCAGTTTGTTGTTATCGTCAAGCGCAACAACATTATTTAACCATGGAAGTTCCGGTGTTAAACACGTGATATCGTTCTCAGAATTGCACTTAAACAGCGCGCAGTTAGTTATGCCTAGCGCATTTAATAAATGGATATCCATGGCAATCTCCTACCAAAACGCAATTGTACTGAATAAGTTTTCTACATTTTCACCGGTCTTCGCACTTGTTTTCGTAAGTGAAGAAAATCTTCGTGCGTAATTATTCAATTCTTCCTCACTCCAATGCCAGCTAGTTGGGAGGTCAGTTTTATTCACTACGAAAAATGCGGGAATGTCAGGGTAGTGCTCTTGGGCGAGCTCGAGAATTTCTATACCCTCAAGTAAAGACTGAGAGCGAGTTTGGTCAACCACGATAATATAAGCACTGGCGCCGCGAAGGTAGCGAGGATTAAAGCCACAGTATCTATCGATACCCTCTAAATCCCAGAGGAGAAGCTGGACACCGCGCCCTTCTTTATTGACTTGTTTTTTGTCTATTTTTACGCCAATAGTAGTCTTGTACTTTTCAGAAAAAATACCTTCGACAAACTGCTTTACTAGGCTTGTTTTACCAACACCAGTGGGCCCTAGAATACAAACTTTTTTCTGTATCACCGCAAAGCTTCCTTACTATTACTCACTGGATATTAAAACATTTAACATAACTGAACGCCCCATCGATGCTTTCTGCAATGGTAGCTCTCCTAAGCTTACGGGTATAAGAATATCACTTTCTACACCAAGTGAAATTAATGAATTCACAACATTCTCTGCTCGTTTTTGGCTTAAGGCGCGATTGCGTGCGCTTGAGCCCGAATTGTCACTGGCCCCCATCACAACGATACTCACAATAGTATTTGTTCTATCTGCGAGCATTAATAATTGTTTTATGTCATTTGCTAGGGCTTCTAATTTTGCTAACTGTACTTCAGAAAGCGCCTCTTGGTTAGTAGCAAAAAGTACACTTTGTGAAGAAACCTTATTAACGAGTCGATTTAAAGTCGCTTTTTGAACCACAGCTTGATCAACATCGTATACCTGTTTCACTTTAAGGGCATTAGTGTCCATAGAAATCGACGATATACCAGGGATTGCACTTATTTGCCGAGTAAGCTCTATCGCGGTGGTGTTAAATACAGTTCCTGATATCAAGAATCTGCCGTTATCACCTTTATCAACTGAAATGCTTTCTGCTTCGCTGAGTGGATAGCTGGTAATGAGCCTTTCGAGCTTTTGTTCAACCATGCTGGTTTTTAGAGAGACAAAGGGCTCTTCAATTATTGTGACCTTTTCCGTATCAATGTCATTTTCATTTAGCCACTTTTCTATGTCGGTGGCTATGGGGTCCCGTAGCACTTTGGCATGTATTCTCCCGTGAGAAATATAAGTATCTGTAACTACGATACCTGGCGGAGGAGTAAGCTCGTGCATATCGCTTTTGATAACACTTAGAGACAATCTCATAAACGACAGCACTGCTAGCACGGCAAAGATTACCACTAGCACGACAGCGCCTATCATGCGTTTCGATTTTTTACCTTCACCTTCTTTCCTTTCACTGATCAAGCAATCCGCAAGAATAGTTTCGCATCCCTCAAAAGGAGCATTGTCGCCTTCATAATGAATTAAAGGTTGTTGGTAAAACTGATGAAATTCCTCCAGAGCCTGCTGAAGTTTACCCCGTACTTCAGGCGGAATACTTCCAGTAACTGCAGCAACCAGCAGTGCTTGCGGACCAATTTTAATCAGTAGTGTAAAATCTTCTGTTTTTATCTCGCCTAGCTCGTTTTCAGATTCGGTAGCTGTTACGCCAAACGCATCCGCAACGAAGTCATTGATGGCGACAAGCATCGAAGAAATGAGATCTGCATCTTTTTCTTTTTCCGGATCGGACGAGATACTGTGAAGTAAAGTGCCGGTTTCACGGTGAATGACCAGCAGCTGTTGCACTTGATACTGATATATTTGCGACGCTACATATTCAGAGTACTTAACGCCAGACTGCCAGGCTTTAAAGCGCCACGAGATACTTTTGGGGCTAAAGCTATTTTCGATTAATGCATTGGTTCGCTCAACAAACTCTACAAGAAATGATGAAACGGCTTTTCTTACTAATGTACCTACTAATGGGTAAAGTGTGCCTACAATCTTTTCACTATTAGCTTCGATAGAGCGGTGCAGGGATTTTTCGACAAGGGGAACAAGAACTTTGTTAACCGAGCCATCTTTAGTCTCTCGTTCAAGTAACGCTTCAGAAACAACATTGCTCACAAAGCCCTTTGCGTCGCGATCAAGCTTCTGTTGAACGAACTTGTCATCTCGTCCAATAAGTAGCTCTCTGACTTTTTCAAGAGAGTTGTCCGGCAATTCAGACGGCGGCACTTTGTCACTCATTAATTAATGATCGGTAGCGAGGTTGGTAGCCATGGTTGAAAGTAAGTTTGCCAGTGTTTTTCTGTCTGTCTTACTCTCTGAAAGCTCGCTAGTAACTTGCTGAAGCTTTTCTAACAATTCTTGATGACGCTTGCTAAACAAGTTGTCCAGTGACTCCAATTCTTTCACTACATGAGCTTCTAAAGCGTCGTTGTCGTTCTTTGCTGATGTTTCAGCAATTTCCAGTTCACTTTGCAGCTTATCGGTAGTGTGCTGAAGCTGTTCTTGCACGTTACTGTTGTTGTCATTAGCGCTGGCTAGCTGATTAGAGAGTTCAGTGATCTGATTATCGATAAGTTTACGTATATCATTGAACTGGTTATCAAGGTGTGTGTTTAATTTAGCGAAGCTATCATTTACTCGCGACTCAAGGGCAGAGAGATCTGCACGGAAAGCACGATTTGTTTGACCAAATAATATTTCTCTAAGTTGAGCAAGTTCGTCAGCTGGTTGAGGAGCGTTTTGTGCTTCATTAACGCTTTGCGCTTGCTGATCCTTCGGCTTCTTGTCCGCCATAAAATGTCTCCGGAAGGTGCAGTACTTTTGCTTTTAATAGCGAGTATTCTGCGATCACATTTTTAATTGTGCTGATAATTACGGTTATTACCTTATACAATAGCCACTAATTGCTCATTTTGAAATACGCTAAAAGCATAATAGTGGTAAATATCTATCTAAAAAAAGCAAATTTTTCAGAGGGTTGTTAATAATTTAATAGTGCAAGGATACTAAAAGCACTATTAAGTGAGGCTGAGGCAGCGCTTCGAATCTAAGAAAAAGTTAAGGCGTTAACTAGTAGGATTTTGTAGACAGCGCTAACTCGATATCTAAGGGGTGCGGCAACCGCAAGACTGCAATATTCGTTCATTTTTTATGTGTTCACTTTTTGTGAACATCGGCTTTTAATGAACATGAAGGCAGCCTCAATGTAATTGAAAAAGTAATAACTCCCGACTCTTTGTTTCTTACTCTCACGCGATAGACATTGATATTTTTTCTCGTCGTCTTAGTAATGCTATAATACGCCATCTTATTTTCCGCCTAAAAACTTGGGCCTCCAAAAGGCTCTTTTTGGACCCCGATGCAGTGAAAATAAGGAATAAAAGGGATAAGTACCGCTTTTGGTACTTACTCAAAAAAGTTAAATATTATCTATACAAAACATGGGCTTAAATTGAATACTACTGTTCAAACTCTTGACCGCAGATTCTCTGTCGCTCCAATGCTGGATTGGACAGACAGGCATTGTCGCTACTTTTTACGATTAATGTCTAAGCACACGCTGCTTTACACTGAAATGGTCACTACAGGCGCGATTATTTACGGTAAAGGCGATTACCTTGGCTACAACCAAGAAGAACACCCAATCGCTGTTCAGCTAGGTGGCAGCGATCCCGCTGACATGGCTAAGTGTGCTGAATTATCACAAGAGCGCGGCTACGATGAAGTCAACATAAACGTAGGCTGCCCAAGCGATAGAGTAAAAAACGGTAGTTTCGGTGCCTGTTTGATGGCGCAACCTGAAGTGGTAGCTAGCTGCGTTAAGGCTATGCAGGCTGCAGTAGATATTCCCGTAACTGTGAAATGCCGTATTGGTATTGACGACATGGACGAAGATGAAGACTTTGCTCGTTTTATCGATATAGTGGCAGACGCAGGCTGTGACACCTTTATTGTTCATGCAAGAAAAGCATGGCTACAAGGTTTAAGCCCAAAAGAAAATCGAGAAATTCCGCCTTTAAATTACCCTAGGGTTCACAGACTAAAACAGGCGCGTCCTGAATTATCAATTAGCATTAACGGTGGTATTAAAACACTCGCCGAAACCCAGCAACAGCTAGAGACCGTTGACGGTGTTATGGTTGGCCGCGAGGTTTACGCAAACCCCTATATCATGTCTACCGTTGATAAAGACATATTTGGCGATGCTAATGCACAGAGTCTGTCACGTCGTGAAATAGTACTTCAAATGCAGCAGTACATTGAGCGCCAAGAGGACCCCTATTTTAAACCTTGGCATGCAGCTCGCCACATTCTGGGCCTTTATCAAGGGCAAGCGGGTGGACGAATTTGGCGAAGATACTTAAGCCAAAATGGTACAGGTAAGAATCCAGATCCTAATTTACTTCTAAATGCTTTAGATGCTGTAGAGAGTGCGCAAAAAGAAGTTGCTGAGTACAATAGTCAAAAAGGCTAATAACTTAGTGCTTTTGACCAAAGTTTAATATTTGTTCAATTGTATCCGAAGCTCGCATTTTTGCGGGCTTTTCTTTAAGTTTATATAAATCAAATGTTTAAGTTCTTTTTAAGGAGTTGGCACACCTCTCGCAATCCTCTAAGTATCGCGACGACAACGTGTTGTTGCACTGACTAAATTTAGAGGGATAACATGAAAACTTCACTAATCGCAGCAACTTTACTGACAGCAAGCATGGCAAGCGGTGTAGCAAATGCAGAAGAGTCAGTGCTTCAAACATTTTTGACGCATGTAGTTTCAAATGCAGTAACTACAACTACACAAGAAATAAAGTCTGATGTGTACCAAGCAGTGGCTAACGCTACCTATCATTTTGAGTTGAGCCCTCAAGAGGTACGTGGAAACGGGAAAGTAAGTGTTACCGACTTAGCTGTAACAGAAGCGGACAACCAAGATACAGATAAAGACGCTGATTAACGGTTAATCAGCATCGATAAAAGCGCCTACGGGCGCTTTTTTTATGCGTGTTTAGTAATGAAATAAGTTTATAAGGGCAAAGTGTAAATGCCGTCAAACCGGAAGTGGTCAATTTAACAATAGGGTTGGTTAAATACACTAATTTATCGTATCTAAACGTAAAGTTAAAAAGCAGTTTTAAGCTCAAAATTTAATAAAACACATATGTATCAATAATTTAAATAAATGGCATAGTCATTGTAATACTAAAAGTGTTGAGGAGAACTCAGTCAGCGGCAACTAGCAGTGTGTACAAGAGAATAAATGCTGGAAGCCACAACACTACTTTTAACGGAGAAAGAATCATGGGTATGTTTTCACGCATTAACGATATTGTTCAAGCAAACATCAACGCGATGTTAGATAAAGCTGAAGATCCTGAAAAAATCATTCGTTTGATTATTCAAGAAATGGAAGAAACCCTGGTTGAAGTTCGCACCGACGCGGCGCGCTTTATTGCTCAGCAAAAAACGCTAGCGCGTCATATGGAAGCAGCGAACAGACAAGTTGATAGTTGGCAGCATAAAGCGCAGATCGCGATGAACAATGACAAAGAGTCTTTGGCAAAAGCGGCGCTTATAGAAAAGCAGAAGTATGTTTCGAAACTTGACTCTCTTAAAGAGCAAGAAGCGCAACTAGCAGAAAGCATCGAAAAGATTCAAGGCGATACTGCAAGACTGAACAGTAAATTGGCAGAAGCCAAAGCTAAGCAAAAAACCTTAGTTCAGCGCAAAAATTCAGCGCAAACACGCTTGAAAGTGAAGCAAGCTGATCACGAAGGAAAAATAGACGATGCAATGATGCGTTTTGAAAGCTACGAACAGCGCATTGACCACCTTGAAGCGCAAGTAGATGCATATGACTTAGCGAAGTCGAGTGAGGCAACATCATTACAAGCTGAGTTCGATGCAATGGAAGCAGACGAAGCGATAGAAAAGGAACTGGCAGAGCTTAAGAAGAAAAAGGTCGCCTAAGCGACCTTAGGCGCCGCCAACTTATATTGTAGATATCGAAAGAAACATTTTTGGAGAAGATGATGAAAGTACCATCACAGAAGCGAATTTATAGAGACCTTGATTCTGGCATTATTTCAGGTGTGTGTGCAGGTGTTGCACGTTATTTTGATATCGATGCAGTATGGGTAAGAGCAGCGGCGGTAGCGGGTTTATTTATCGCAACCCCCATCACGCTAGTGGCTTACGTGGCTGCCGTTATCCTACTACCGAGATTAGTGTAATGAAAAACTTTCTAATTGCACTGGTTATTGCCATTGTACTGGTTAACTGTTTGGGTAGCCTTGTAGATAGCTGGCTAGGTATGCATCTTGTCATGTCTGACGAACTGCTTAGCCCTTGGGAAAACGTGGCCGTGCTTTCGCTAATTGGGGTTGCCCTTGCTGTTGTTGGCTTTGTTGTCGCAATAAGTGTTGTTGGAACGATTCTGTTAGCGCTTGGCGCCGGCTTCCTAGCGCTACTTGTTATGGGCGTTAGCGCTTTCTGGCCAATTATTCTTATCGGTATTGCACTATATGCGCTGAAAAATCGCAACTCTGCTGCTTATAAGCAGCAAAATGATACAAACATGCATCATACTTTATAATTAGCATAAATAAATTTATATTGTGTTAACGTAGTAAAAGATGGTGTTATGTCGATAACCGTCATAAAGGTTTCGCATTTTTCACATAATATTAGTTGTTTCAAATAGCTGACCATCGTCGGCTATTTGTTATTTAAAAGGAAGGTTGGTGTTTATATGAGACAATCTATTAACTCAAAACGAATAGCGATTGTCGCTGTGGTGATTTTTTTACTTTTCTGGTTAATTGGTTGGTATTGGAGTTTATCTCCAGATACATTTGATGTCAGAAAGCGTTTGGAGCAGAACTCACCCGTTGAAAACCCCACAAATATAGCGGGTTACACACTAACTACCACCATGATTGATGTGTCGGAAACCTTGCTAGATAAGCCTGGTGGGTATCTTTCAAATGATGTCATTCCACCCGGTGTTTTTTTAGATAATATGCCGGCTTGGGAGTTTGGAGCATTAGAAATGGTGCGAGACCTCGCGCTATCAATGCGTAAGGATTTTAGCCGTTCTCAATCTCAATCAATTGAAAACCCATACCTGACAAAAGCTCACCCTAAATTCAATATGGACCATAAAAGCTGGGCATTACCTTCGTCTGAATCTAGCTATGCTGAGGGTATCGAACTTCTTAAAAAGTACCGAGAAGAGTTGGCAAACACACGTAATTCAGACAGTCAGTTCTATACCCGAGCAGATAACCTGCGAGAATGGTTGAAGCAGGTTGAAAAACGGTTGGGTAGCTATTCACAAAGATTAAGCGCCAGCGTAGGATCTGCTAGAGTTAATACAGATTTAGCTGGTGACGCTAACGCAAAGCAATCTACACCTAGCACCAGTCAACGCGTTGTACAAACAAGCTGGTGGAAGTTAGACGATAATTTTTATGAAGCGCGTGGCGCAACATGGGCTCTTCTACACTTTCTTAAAGCTGTAGAAATTGAGTTTAACGATGTGCTTGAAGATAAGAATGCATTAGTTAGTCTTCAGCAAATCATTCGCGAACTGGAAGCAACACAACAGTCTGTTTACAGTCCGATGATTTTAAATGGCAGTGGCTTTGGTATGTTAGCTAATCACTCTTTAGTTATGGCTAACTATATTTCTCGCGCAAACGCTGCTTTAATTGAAATATCAGAACTTCTTAATCAAGGATAATTAATGAAAAAAGGTCTTATAGCTGCCGCATTGGGATGCGCATTATTTTCAGTTTCATCTCAAGCAGACACTATCGCAGGCGTTTATGTTGGAGCTCAAGTTTGGCAAACCGACACGCAAGGCGGTTTTGCAGATAGCAACAACACTGCTGATTTCAACTTTGACGATGAAACCAATACGGCGTTATATATTGCCTTTGAACACCCAGTGCCTTTTTTACCGAATGTGAAGGTAAATCACACTACGCTAGATAATTCAGGCACTACCGCGCTTGATGCCAACTTTACTTTTGATGATCAGTTGTTTACAGAAAGTACTGTGGTCAATACTGATATCGAGCTTGATGCAACGGATTTCATCTTGTACTACGAGTTATTCGATAACGACTTGGTAAGCTTTGATCTTGGTGTAAATGCTAAGTACATCGATGGTGCATTGTTTGTTGTCGATACAGCAAGTGATACCAGTGGCTCGGCTGAATTTTCGGGCATAGTGCCTATGGCATATTCGAAAGTTCAGCTAGGGCTTCCGTTCACTGGGCTATCTGCATATTTTGAAGGTAGCTATTTGTCATTCGATGACCACGAGCTAAGTGATTATCAAGCGGCAGTTCAATATTCATTTATTGAAAGTTTAGCAGTCGATATGACCCTTCAAGTTGGTTACAGAAACGTAACAGTTGATATTGAAGATCTTGATGATGTTTACGCTGACATGGAATTTGACGGTGTATTCGCAGGCTTAGAACTTCATTTTTAAGCACTAACTATCTGTTTTTAAAGGCGTGGCTGCTTGTGCAGTTCACGCCTTTTTTATTTTTCGAGGGTAACGTTTAGGTGCGTTATTACTTATTCACTTAGTCATTAGCACTTTCAGTAATAAAAAAGTTTCATTTATTCTTTTCTCTTCTTGAAGAAAGCCGTTAGCCTTAGCGCCATTGATAAAAGGCTAAAAGACTATGTCACAAGATTCTAATTCGAACTCAGCGCCAGGCGCGGTATTAAACGAACAGCAGTGGAATGCCATTACGCAAGCCATTGCAGGCTTAAATCGTGATCAACTTACTTGGGTAAGTGGCTATGCAGCAGGCATGGCGGCTGCGCAAGGCGGCTCGGTTGCCCCTGCTTTACAAAGCGCGCCTGCCGTAGCGGGTGATGCGCCAACGCTAACTATACTGTATGGTTCACAAACAGGTAATGCGAAAGGTGTGGCTGCGCAGTGTCAAGCCAAAGCAGAGGAAGCAGGCTTTAACAGCAAGCTTGTTAGCATGGCTGATTACAAGCCTCGCAACTTAAAAGCAGAAACCCACGTAGCGGTATTTGTAAGTACCCACGGTGAAGGCGATGCACCTGATGATGCCATCGAACTGCACGAATTCTTAGCGGGTAAAAAAGCCCCGAAGCTTGCGAACACTAAATACGCCGTTGTGGGGTTAGGTGATAGCAGTTACGAGTTTTTCTGCCAAACAGGTAAAGACTTCGATGAGCGCTTAGGTAAGTTAGGTGGTAAGCCTATTGTTGAGCGCCTTGATTGTGATGTTGACTATGAAGCGGAAGCCGAAGCATGGTTAAACAAGCTTATTGAATCATTAAAAGATGATTTTAGTGCGGCACCACAGGCAGCGGTAGCGGCGCAAACTGGCGCAGCAGTGCAGGGTGTAGCAGCACAGACTTACACCAAAAAGGCACCGTTCAAGGCAACGTTGATTGATGCCCAGAAGATTACGGGTCGCGATTCAGTTAAAGATATCCGTCACATTGAAATAAGCCTTGAAGATAGTGGAATTACCTACAAACCAGGTGACGCGCTAGGCGTTTGGTTCAAGAACGCTGCTTCTTTAGTATCAGAGCTTATTAGTATTTTGTCGTTAGATGGCAATGCTGAAGTATCTGTAGGTGATGCGACAATGTCGTTAACTGATGCATTAACGTCCAAGCTTGAATTAACCTTAAGCTACCCTAATTTCATTAAGTCTTATCAAGAAGCGACCGGCTCTGAATCGTTAGCGACCTTGATGGAAGATAAAGCGCAGCTGCGTACTTATATGGCTGAGCGTCAAATCATTGATATCGTGCGTGACCACCCAGGTAAGCTGTCGGAACAGCAGCTTGTAGATGCATTGCGCCCATTAACACCTCGCTTGTACTCTATAGCATCAGCCCAAGCTGACGTAGAAGACGAAGTGCACTTAACGGTAGCTCACGTTGACTACGAAGCGTTTGGTCACCGCCATCAAGGTGGTGCGTCTGGCTTCTTGTGCGAATATTTAGAAGAAAATGGTGAGGTAGAAGTTTTCGTTGAAAACAACGATAACTTCCGTTTGCCGGAAGATCCGAATACACCTGTCATCATGGTTGGCCCAGGCACGGGTATTGCGCCATTTAGATCTTTCATGCAAGAGCGTGATGTGCAAGGCGCTGAAGGCAAAAACTGGTTGTTCTTCGGCAATCCTAACTTTACGCAAGATTTCCTATACCAGGTAGAGTGGCAAGGTTACGTTAAAGAAGGTCTGCTAGATAAAATTACGCTTGCATTCTCTCGTGACCAAGAAGAAAAAGTATATGTTCAGCACCGCTTATTAGAAAACGGTAAAGAAGTGTACGAATGGTTAGAGCAGGGCGCACACTTTTATGTGTGTGGTGATGCAATGCACATGGCGAAAGATGTAGAAAACGCCTTAATCAATATTGTGCAGGAGCACGGCGGAAAATCTGAAGCCGATGCTAAAGCCTATATTGTAGAGTTACGAAAAGCGAAACGTTATCAGAAGGATGTCTATTAATGAGTAACGAAAAATCACCATTTATCGTTGAGGGCAAACTGGCTGACAACGAGCGCCTAAAGCGCGAGAGTAATAATTTGCGCGGTACCATCACTACCGATCTTAAAGATGATCTTACCGGTGGTTTCACAGCTGATAACTTCCAGCTTATTCGCTTCCACGGTATGTACCAGCAAGACGATCGTGACATTCGAGCAGAACGTGCAAAGCAAAAACTTGAGCCGCTTCATAATGTGATGCTTCGCGCGCGTTTACCAGGTGGTGTTATCACGCCTGACCAATGGTTAGCTATCGATAAGTTTGCAGCTGACCACACCATGTATGGCAGTATTCGTTTAACCACTCGTCAAACTTTCCAGTTTCACGGTGTGTTAAAGCCTAAGATCAAGTCTATGCATCTAATGCTAAACAAAGCTGGCATTGACTCAATTGCGACGGCAGGTGATGTAAACCGAAACGTACTATGTACGTCTAATCCAGTTGAATCTGAGCTTCACCTTCAGGCATTTGAATGGGCTAAAAAGATAAGTGAACACTTACTTCCCAAAACTCGCGCGTATGCTGAAATTTGGTTAGATGGTGAAAAAGTTGAGACCACTGAAAAGCCAGTTGAGCCTATTTTGGGTGATAACTATCTGCCGCGTAAGTTTAAAACCACCGTGGTTATTCCTCCGCAAAACGATGTTGATGTTCACGCAAACGACCTTAACTTTGTTGCGATTGCAGAAAATGGTCAGCTAATTGGCTTTAACGTACTTGTTGGTGGCGGTCTTGCAATGACTCACGGTGATAAAAGTACTTATCCGCGTAAAGCCTCTGACTTTGGTTTTATACCGCTGGAAAACACGCTAGACGTTGCCGCTGCGGTTGTTACCACGCAGCGTGATTGGGGTAATCGTGTTAATCGTAAGAACGCGAAAACCAAATACACCTTAGAGCGTGTTGGCGTAGACAACTTCAAAGCTGAAGTTGAGAAACGCGCGGGCGTGGCATTCCAAGATAGCCGCCCTTACGAATTTACCGACCGTGGTGACCGTTTTGGCTGGGTTGAAGGCATTGACGGCAAATACCACCTGACTGTGTTTATCGAAAATGGTCGTATTTTGGATTACCCAGGTAAAACGCTAAAAACAGGTTGCGCAGAAATTGCCAAAATACATAAAGGCGATTTCCGTTTAACCGCAAACCAGAACTTGATTATTGCTGGTGTACCACCCCAAGACAAAGACAAAGTAGAAGCCTTAGCTCGTGAGCATGGCCTCATTGCGCCAAGTGTTTCTAATCAGCGCCTTGATTCAATGGCCTGTGTTGCATTGCCAACTTGTCCGCTAGCGATGGCAGAAGCTGAGCGTTACCTGCCAGATGCTGTTACCGAGCTAGAAGGCTTGCTTGCCAAACACGGTTTAGAAGAAGACAGCGTTATCTTCCGCGTAACTGGCTGTCCTAACGGCTGTGGTCGCGCGATGTTGTCTGAAGTTGGCTTGGTAGGTAAAGGTCCAGGCAAGTACAACTTGCACTTAGGTGGCAACCGAGAAGGTACGCGTATCCCACGTATGTATCGAGAAAACATTAGCGAACAAGAAATCATGGCAGAGTTAGATACGCTACTTGGTCAATGGGCTAAAGAGCGTGAGAGTGGCGAGGCCTTTGGTGATTATGTTGTTCGCGCTGGTGTTGTAAAACCAGTAGTAGACTCCGCACGGGATTTCTATGACGAATAATACAGCAGAAAAGCAGCAATCACTTACGCTTGATATCAGCAAGGAAGACCTTGCTGATATCAACGATATGTTGGAAAAAATGACAGCGCAAGAGCGAGTAGCTTGGGCGCTGGACAACTTGCCCGATACTCATATTGTGTCTTCGAGTTTCGGAGCGCAGTCGGCAGTTATGCTGCACATGCTTACTCAAGCACAACCGGATATCCCCGTTGTGCTCACTGATACTGGGTATTTGTTTCCAGAAACGTACAAATTTATTGATGAGCTGGTTGAAAAGCTTAATTTAAACTTGCACGTTTACAGCGCAAAAATGTCATCTGCGTGGCAAGAAGCGCGCTTTGGTAGGCTTTGGGAACAAGGCATCGAAGGTATTGAAAAATACAACAAGATGAACAAAGTTGAACCAATGCAGCGTGCGTTGGGTGAACTGAATGCGGGTACCTGGTTCGCAGGTTTGCGCAGAAGTCAATCTGATACCCGTGGCAAACTGCCTGTTCTTCAAAAAGTGGGACAGCAGTTCAAGCTATACCCAATTATCGATTGGAGCAACAAAGACCTCCACTACTACCTTAAAGATAACGGCTTGTCTTATCACCCGCTTTGGGAGCAAGGTTATGTTTCAATTGGCGATTGGCATACAACGCAGTCGCTGCAAGAAGGTATGAGTGAGCAAGATACCCGCTTCTTCGGGTTAAAGCGCGAATGTGGATTACACGAGTTTGGTGACGGTATTTAACTTATGTTGAATACCTCGCCCAATACTTTTTTTAATTCTTGTAAATACCTTTCGTTAGAAGATTTAGTAACCAATTTGTAAAGCTCACTGCCTACAGAAGTAAACTTGTAATAAACCAAAGCAGCCCCAGAAGTTTTACATGTAAGCGTTATATTCTCATTAACACATCGCCACGTAACCTGTTGCCCCTCTACATATTCTCCACTCTCGATTTCACTGGCATAAATTAACTTCATTTCCTGCAGCGACAATAGGTCTGGGTAACTAAGTCCAACAGAAGCTAAATTTAATTGTTCTGGAATGGGTTTTCGAAGAAACGAAAGCAGGCCTTTACGTTTGTGATACCCCACCAATATGCGCGGTACGGAATCATTACTTTTTCGACTCGCTACGTTAACCGCTTTATTAAATACTTTTGCATCTCTGTGCGTGAGCGTTTTAAGCAACTGCAGAGTGCGAAGTGAAAAACTACCGGGATGGGCGACCTCAACGGCAAAAATCTTGCCCCACAATTCTTGCATTGGTTGGCTGTAAATTTCCTCGGCCATGGTACTAAAGGCAAAAAACCAATCTGCATCAAGATTATCGTTAGTTTTTTCGTTGATTGAAACATTTAGTGCTATATTTAAAACAGATTGAAGATTGCTCGCTTTTTGAGTTTCTAGAATTTGTTTCCTTCGTTCCAGCGCATGTTTTTGCTTTTTAGGATCAGGAGACATCATAGAAGGGCTAATACCCACTCTAGCGAACCATGACAACATGCGTTGGCGGCTTGCATCCGCTTTGATAGAGCTCGCCATTTTCTCAGCAGCGGGTTGGTCACTGGGCGCTTTTGCGCTACTGACTTCCGTGTTTTGAGCTTTTTTAATCTCAGGGGGCAAGTGCTGAGGTGTAATCTTCATATTGATTTAAATTATTGAATGTAAATTAGCATGTAACATGAGAGCACTATTGCATTGCGTAACCCATTTATCAATGCGATTGTCTCCTTAATACAGTAAGTCGTGCATTCTTGTTTTGTATGTATCGGGGAAATAAGCGGTAATGTCGGCAATGGATTACGATAACGACGAGTTAATTTTTTTAGATGATGATGATTCAGTTACAGAGCCTGTATTATTAGGCAAAGACTGGAACATTCTTATCGTCGATGATGATGAAGAAATTCACACGGTAACGCGTCTGGCGCTATCTGATCTCATCGTAAACGATCGCAAGTTGAACTTCATCCACGCTTATTCTGCAAAGCAAGCCAAAGAAAAACTTCACGAATTCGGTAACAGTATCGCTATCATTTTGCTTGATGTTGTTATGGAAACCGACGATGCAGGCTTTGATGTCGTTAAATATATTCGTGAAGACATGAAACTGTACGAGCCTCGTATCATTTTGCGTACAGGTCAGCCAGGTTATGCACCTGAAGAGCAAGTCATTAAAGTTTACGATATTAACGACTACAAAACGAAAACTGAACTTACGCGCTCCAAGCTACTTACGACCATTATTTCTTCGTTGCGCTCTTACCAGCAGATTATAACCATAAGTCAAAGTCGCGCTGGCTTAGAAAAGATAATTACTTCGTCGGCTAATTTGTTTGAAGAGCATTCGGTTAAAGAGTTTTGCGAAGGGGTTGTCACGCAAATTAGCTCTCTTATTGGTCTCGATTCTGAAGGGCTATTATGTGCCAGAGCCGGTTCCCTTTTAGATCAAGACGACGAGCAAGTATATATTCTTGGTGCCGCGGGTGAATATGCGAAATTTATCAATCACCCGGTTGTAGACGTTAACAACATTGACATTGAAGAAAATATAAGCCGTTGTTTACGGCTTAAAAAGCACATATTTGAGGCGAGTTGTTCTGTACTTTATATAAGTCGCGCTGGGTTCGAAGCCGCCGTATACGTCAGGCAAACTCACGAAATCAGTGAATTGGATAAAAACCTTCTAGAAGTATTCTTATCTAGCATTTCGGTAGGTTATGAAAACGTCAATCTCTTCCACGAATTAAGAAATGCAGCGTTCAGAGATTGGTTAACCCGATTACCAAACCGTAATGAATTCATTAATATGCTAGACAAGCCTCACTTGTTTGCAGGTGATCATTTTAGTGTTGCGCTAATCGACGTTAATCATTTTTCCGATGTTAATGATGGGTTAGGACAAGAAGTTGGCAACGAGTTATTACGTGCAATCAGCGATCGTTTTCAAACCTCATTTGACGGCCGAGTCAAGAAAGGACGTATTGGTGCTGATGTTTTTGGTCTTATCGGCCCCGATGAGCTTGTCTGTCCCGAGGCAATCAACGCACTTTTCCAATCATCCTTTAAAGTGGGTGACCACACGCTACCCGTGAATGTTACCGTCGGGTTTTGCAAGCTAGAGAATAAGCGCCATATTGGTATTGAGATTTTAAAGCGCACCAATATTGCGTTAAACCGCGCTAAGAAAAACCTAACAGACAACTTCGAGTATTACGCTAAAGATATTGAGGATCAGACCACGTGGCGTTTGGATATGATCCGTCAATTAAGAAACGACTTTGCGGCGAGAAAGCTAGAACTATGGTTTCAGCCCCAAGTAGACCTGCTCAATGAAAAAGTAGTGGGTATGGAAGGCCTACTTCGCTGGCCAGATGGAGAGGGGGGCTATATCTCTCCAGCTGTTTTTGTGCCACTTGCTGAATACTCTGGTCTTATTGTTGATATTGGTGAATGGGTGCTTGAGGAATCATGTCGCCGTTTGCAAGAGCTTAAAGAAAAGGGGTACGGGCATCTTAGGGTTGCTGTTAATATATCAATTCCCCAGTTTCGCGATAGATTATTTGTCGAAAAAGTTAAACAAGCACTTTCCAAAGCCAACTGTGACCCCAGTCTATTAGAGCTTGAAATAACCGAAAGTGTGGTAATGGACGAGCCGCAAATAGTGATTGATGCTTTGCGTACGTTGAAAGAATTTGGCGTTCAAATTGCTATCGATGACTTTGGTACAGGCTTTTCTTCCATGAGCTATCTGCAGCAATTGCCATTAGATCGTTTGAAAGTCGATCGTTCCTTCGTTAAAGACATCAAACCGGGTGCTAGTGCAGTGCTCGCCGAAACCATAGTAACGTTAGGAAACAAGCTGGGGTTACTCACCATTGCCGAAGGTGTGGAAAAAAGAGAGCAGGCAAGCTACATGATTAAACTAGGGTGTGATGAGGCCCAAGGTTATTTATACGCAAAGCCCATGCCTTTCGATGCACTTCTAGCGTTTCTTGAGGCGCACGATTAATCAGACAAAGCTGACGAGGTAGCGCACTGCAGTTTGGGAAGTATAGTTTGCTCGAACCACGGATTTTTAGCGAGCCACCTGTTATTCCTTCCTGACGGGTGAGGTAAAACAAAGTGTGTATTAGTCGGCGCGCCTACTGCTTCAGTCAAAGTTTTGTACTGGGGTAAATAATACTGCTGTGAGTATCGACCTACGTAAAGCGTGATTTTAGGCTTTAAGTAGGCGAGAAACTCATTGTGCCATGTAGGTGCACACTCTTTTCTAGGAGGGGCATCAGCGCCGTTTTTGTACCCTGGAAAGCAAAAGCCCATGGGCAGCACCGAGATTAAGCGCGGGTTGTAAAAAGTTTCTTTAGATACAGCCAGCCATTCTCGCAAGCGATCTCCGCTGGGATCGTCAAACGCAATACTTCTTTCGTGAGCTTTAAGCCCTGGCGCTTGCCCAATAATAAGAATTTTTGTGGATGGTGAAGTATTAAAAATGGGGTTAGGTTCGTGAGGTAGGTGAGGCGCGCATATTGTGCAATTCTTTGCTTTGGCCACCAATGCATCGTGCCCTTTCAAAATTTTCTCCAATTATTTCTCTTTGTCATACTTCTGTCATATTAGTGTGATCTAAATTTGACTATCGAATGTATATACAGTATCTTTAATACTACAGTATTAGACTGTAACACAGGAGAAGAAACATGCGTAAAGTAGTACTAACATTAGCTCTATCAGCAGCCTTTGGTATTGCGCATGCGGAATCTGGTGAGAACCAGCTTTTCGATTGCATGGATGCGAAAACATTCGAAATGAATAACCAATGTATGTCGGATCAAATCGGCAATAACATTCGTTTCCGTGATGCACAAGCAAAGCTGATCGACATTGCAAGCGAAAGTCAGGGTGACTACGCTATTGCAACAATGACATTCGATCAAGAAAATATGCACATCGACATCGTAGCACATAAAGACTCGCTTAATGCGCTTGCTGCGAACCGTAACTAATTTTTAGTTAACGCATATAAGCCGGCGACGATTTCGCCGGCTTTTTTGTATCTGTTAAAAAATCCTATTTAGTCCGTTGATGGCAGCAACTCGATAGGCTTCAGCCATGGTCGGATAGTTAAATGTGGTGTTGACGAAATAGTCGATCGTGTTGCCTTCGCCTTTTTGCTGCATGATGGCTTGGCCGATATGAACAATTTCAGAGGCACGTTCACCAAAGCAGTGAATGCCCAGTATTTCTTTCGTTTCCCGGTGAAATAGAATTTTAAGGCTACCCGTTTGCGTTGATGCAATCTGCGCTCTGGCCAAATGCTTGAACTGGGCTCTTCCCACCTCATAAGGTACTTTGGCTGCGGTAAGTTCTTGTTCTGTCTTACCTACTGAACTAATTTCAGGAATAGTATAGATACCAGACGGAATATCCTCTACTAACGCTGAATGTGTATTGATGCCGAGCATGGCTTCAGCGGCAAATCGACCTTGGTTATATGCTGCAGATGCCAAACTTGGGTAACCAATCACATCGCCAACAGCAAATACGTTATCTACTTCAGTTTGATAACTTTCGTTAACCTTGAGTTGGCCTCTACCATCAGCTTTTAAACCAATATTCTCAAGTTTCAGGGTATCTGTGTTGCCCGTACGCCCGTTGGCAAACAATAAGCAATCAGCCCGCATGCGCTTACCTGACTCTAAGTTTAAAATTACTGAATCATCGGTAGCTTCGACAGAAGAGTAGGTTTCATTATGACGAATAAGTACGCCGTTGTTCCATAAGTGGTAACTTAGCGCATCAGAGATTTCGTCATCTAAGAATGACAATAGACGGTCTCGCATATTAACCAGATCGACTTTTACTCCCAAGCCTCTAAAGATACTGGCATATTCCGACCCAATTACACCTGCACCATAAATTATGATGGACTTTGGATCGTGATCTAGAGATAAGATGGTGTCAGAGTTATAAATACGGGGGTGATTAAAATCGATATCTTTCGGGCAATAGGGGCGCGAACCTGTGGCTATCGCTATTTGTGCTGCCGTGACTGTGTCCTTCGAGCCATCTTCTCGTGTTATTTCCAAGGTGTGTGCATCGACAAAGCTGGCTTCGCCATGAAACAGCGTAACGCGGTTCCTATCATAAAAAGAAGAACGCAGGCGAGTTTGGCTTTTAACTACACCACTAGCATGGCTCATGATGTCTGAAAACGTAAGGCTCTTACTTAAGTGGTTGTCGGCAAACAGGGGAGACGTATTGTATTCAATAAGACGACTGACCGAGTGACGAAGCGCTTTAGACGGAATAGTGCCCCAATGAGTACAGCCACCGCCAACAGCTTCGTAGCGTTCTACCACTGCCACTTTTTTACCGGCCTTGGCAAGCTGCATTGCAACACCCTCTCCACCGGGGCCAGTGCCTATAACAATCGCATCGTAATGATACGACGGAGCTTTAGTTTTTTGCTTCGTTGCCATGTTATCTTCCCGTATTATTACTTCTATGATGTGGCGTCTGAAATCACAATAACCGCCATAATTCAGTTTATGATGTAGCTTGAACACCGAACTTAGTCTAAAGCTAAGCTGTTTATGCCAACCTTACAAACTCTAGTATAACTACCTTACTTGAAGTGTCATCCCAACTATAGATCAAAAAAAACCACATAAGCAGATACTTATGTGGTTTTTGGTTTAATCAGATCAGCTAAAAGAATAGGTAATGCTACGCCATTTGAAGCGACAAACTCTGCAATTGGGTCCATTTTTCTTTCTGAACAGCAAAAGCGTGCTTCATCTCTTTATATTTGTAAGCTAGCTCTAACCCTTCAATGCTACGTTTTAATGTACGCTTCTTAACGCGCATAACGCGCTTTTTCGTTGCGTAGTACTCACTCATCCGCTGCATTAGCAGGTCGTACTCTTCTTGAATAGTGTGCATCATTTCTTCCGCATTCGGTAGTAACGACACTTTTTCACTTGCCCTTTGAAGCTGCATGGCCGCCAGAGCTTTTTCGATGCGCTCTTCAGGTACTTTGCGAAGGTTCGACGTTAAACCTACATAAGACAGCCCTTTGATAAGCCATTTAGTAGGATCAAACTGATACCAACGAATGCCATTGCGGTAGTCGTACTCAAAAATATGGTGATAGTTGTGATAACCCTCACCAAAAGTAAAGAATGCTAAAACGCCATTATCACGTGCTGTATTCTTATCGGTATAAGGCTGACTACCCCAGAAGTGAGCAAGTGAGTTGATAAAGAAGGTTACGTGGTGAACTAGCACTAGACGAAGTACGCCGGCCACCAAGATCATGCCCATAACGTCGCCGTTCAGGTAACCCAACAGACCAGTAATACCAAAGTTAGCAGCGAGTACGATAGGCAAGTAGTATTTGTGCTGCCACATCACAACGCTATCTTTTTGTAGATCTTTACAGTTGCTGTAATCATCGTAACGCTTAGCTTGATACTCGCGTAACATCCAGCCGATGTGCGCAAACCAAAGCCCTTTCTTTGCAGAGTAGGGGTCTTTGTCGTTGTCATCTACATGGCGATGGTGAACGCGGTGATCTGACGACCAGTGCAAAATACTATTTTGTAGGGCCATCGCGCCACCAATCGCTAATATGACTCGAACTACAATGTTGGCATCATAGGTTTTATGCGACCACAAGCGATGATACCCAGCAGTTATCGACATACCGGTGAAATAGAATAGGAATATGGCGGTACCGATTTCTGCCCAATCGATACCCTGATATGCCACCCAAAGCGGCACACCTATAAATGCAATTGCGCCTGATATTATAAATACCAGCACATTCGTTAGGATAAGAGGAGGTTTTTTCATTTTATACAACTTGGCTTACAACTGTTCGCTAATTTATCGTTTTACGAGGCTTCAGGCAAGCAAAACCCAGATAAGTTCTGCTTACATGTGTAAAGTTTAATTATAGCCGAGGGTGGCAAAAACGTAGCTAAAACGTGAGAATTAACGCTTAACCCTTGTTTATAAAAGAGATGATTTTGTTTCCCTTTCCCCATCAGTGCGTGTTGCGATAAACTAGACGTGCTAGTCTTTGATGTATGAGGTTCGATTGCGTTAATGGTTATTCAGATGACGTTGAAAGTAGACTCTAAAGTTAAAAAATCATCAAACCATTAAAAGTTAATGAACACAGGGTGCGAACGTGAGCCGACAAGAACAGAAATTAAAAACCCGCCAAAATATCATCCATGCTGCATTTTCACTGCTAGATGAAAACCGCAGTTTATCGGCAATAAGCTTGCGTGAAGTTGCCCGAGAAGCTGGCATTGCTCCCACATCGTTTTATCGACACTTTAAAGATATGGACGAGTTGGGTTTAACGCTGGTGGATGAAGCGGGTTTAGCGCTGCGTCAGCTTATGCGTCAGGCTAGAAGGCGCATAGCTTCAGGGGGCGGCGTCATCCATACCTCTGTTGAAACCTTCATGGAGTTCATCGCGGCCAACACAAACGTATTTCGGTTATTACTGCGAGAGCATACCGGAACGTCGTCTGCTTACCGACTTGCAGTATTCAGAGAAATTCAACATTTCATCGATGAACTTACTGACTACATTATCGAACAGCAAGGCGTGGAATACGCCTGCGCCCAGTTACAAGCCGATGCCATGGTAAGACTAGTATTCAGTGCCGGAGCGGAAGCATTAGAAGCGGATGATAAGCTTAGAAGTGAAATTGGTGAAAGAGTGAAAGCGCAACTTCGCTTTGTTCAAATAGGCGCTACCCAGAAAGCGTAGCGCTGAAGTATTATCAAATATTTTACGAAACAGATTCTAGCGTAAGCCTTCTTATTACACGAAATATAGCTTGTTAAGCTCTCAATACGATAACGCTGGGTTCAACCAGTTAATTTCAAGAGAAGAGAGCAAGATATGTATTATTCAGTTTTAGAAGTTACACCTACCAATGAAACGTGGATCCCGCACTATGTAAAACTTGCCGCGGATATCGTGTCGAAACACGGTGGAAAATATCTAGCGAACAGTGCGAATCATCAAACTTTAGAAGGCGAGAGAGAAGAACCCGCTATTCGCGCTATTATCCAATGGCCTTCAAAACAAAGCGCACTCGATTTTATGTCTGACCCAGATTACCTTCCACTACTAAAACTAAGAACTGACGGTTCAGTAAGCCATCACGTTCTTGTAGAAGGCAAGGAGTAGTAGAAAATGACTTACACGCAAACTAGACTTTGCGTGTAAGTAGAACGCCTGCCTCAATATGATGAGTGAAAGGAAATTGGTCGAATAGCGCCGATTGAGAAACGTCGTGAGTTTCACTCAAAAGCTCAAGGTTCTGCGCCAAAGTTTCAGGATTACACGAGATATACACAATATTATCGTAATCCTGAATCATTCTTAGTGAATCTTCATCTAACCCAGCTCTTGGTGGGTCGACCAATACAGTGGTGAAATTGTAAGTGCTTAAATCAATGCCTTCTAAGCGACTAAACGTACGCTCGCCCTTCATAGCCTGAGTGAATTCTTCGGCGGCTAACCTTACAATTTTTACATTGCTCAGCTCGTTTTGCTCAATATTAAACTGAGCTGCTTGCACTGAAGGTTTAGCTATTTCGGTACCCACCACATTATCAAAGTGAAGTGCTAGCGGAAGTGAAAAGTTACCGGCACCACAATACATTTCTAGTAAGTCTCCAGAGAGTGGTTTAACACAATCTAAAGCCCATTCAATCATGCTACAGTTCACTTCGGCATTGGGCTGAGTGAAGCTATTTTCTATATGCTTGAATACGAATTCTCGTCCGTTTACTGGTAAACGCTCAATTACAAAATCGTTGTCGATAATAAGCTTTTGCTTTCTAGCGCGACCAATGATGTTTACTTTAGGAAAGTGAGATTCAAGTGTCGCTTTTAATTCTCTTGCTGCCACTTGCCATTCTTCATCTAATTGACGATGGTATAAAAGGCTTATAACAAGTTCACCAGACAACGCAGAAAGGTAATCGATTTGAAATAACTTTTTTCTTAGAGTTTCGTTTGGTCTTACTTCTTCAAGCAAAAGTGTCATCGCATCGTTTATTGCTTTACATGCAGGGGCAAAGCTATCGACACGATATTTTTCTTTCGTTTCCTGATTAAACATGATGTGAAATAAGTCATCGGCCTCGTGCCACACTCTAAACTCTGCGCGCATGCGGTAGTGTGTTGGCTGAGATGGGAATACAGAAAGTTCTGGTGCATTGAATGGAGAAAGCAACGCGGTGAGACGATTTACTTTTTCGTCTAACTGATCTTGATAGCGTTGTTGTTCAGTGGTGGTCATAAAATTCTCCATTCATTGTTGAGGTCGCGAATTGTAGTCCCTTAAAAAATAACTGCAACAAGCGCTCCCGACTTCTTCATTATTAATACGCATGATTGCCTAAATAGCTTTTAGAAAAAAATACTGTATTAAAATTAAACAATATTGATTCTTTGCCGATAATAAGAGTGAGGATAGTGAGGATCAAATTATGAACGTGGGTCAAATTAAAGCTTTTATGGGAGACCAAAAGGTTGATCAGAAAGCGGATCAAAAGGCAACGGTTCACCCAAATGAAGCGCTTAAAAAGCAGTTGCAGCAAGACGGATTGCAGCAAGCCGCTGAGTTCTCGAAGCAACAAGCGGCTTCAGTATCTGTTTCAAGTAGCCAAACGAGTATCGGCTTGCGCGTGGTAAGTAGCAATATTAATCAAGCGTTGGAAATAGATGGGCAAAGACCACAAGAAACGAAAGAGAAAAATCTTGAAGAAAAGTCGAACGGTTTATTCGATTTTGAAAAAGTAGCCCGAAACGTACTTAAGTTCGTGGGCAGCGTTATTCGCGGCGCAGCCGATGGAGGTGCCAGCGAAGAAAAGCTGACCGGGCTATTTAGCCAAGCAAGAGAAGGAGTAAGCCGCGGCTTCGCGATGGCTGAAAAAGATCTTGCTGGGTTTATGAATGAAGAGATTGAGCAAGGTATAACGAAAAGCCGGGATCTTATTGATACGGGTATTGATGATCTAGAAACCGATATCTTTGGACGCCAGCAGCCTAATGCTGTCCAGCTGTCTTCGTTGGAAGCTGTTGCAGCATCGGACGAAAAAAGCGGTAGTTTGATGATTCGAACTAAAGATGGTGATGAAGTGAGCTTTAGTTTTGAAAGCCTGCGTTCTTTCCAGGCTTCTCAGCAACTTAATTTTCAGGCTCAGGCATCTCAAGGCCAATCTGACGGTAGTGGTGAGCAAAGTGAAAGTGGCTTTTCGGCAAGCTATTCTCAACAAACGTCTTATCAATACTATGAACGAAGCGGTATTAGCTTTTCATTGAAAGGAGAACTTGATGAAGATGAGTTGGAATCGATAGCTGATTTAGTTGGGCAAGTGCAGGATCTAGCCGATACCTTCTATAGTGGTGACATCGACAAGGCATTTGAAGAAGCACTGAGTTTAGGCTTTGATGATAAAGAGTTGGTTGGTTACGCACTACAACTAAATAGAACAACACAAACAGAAGTGCTAAAGACATACGAAAATATTCAGCACTATAACGAAGATAAAAGCGACAACGCGAAGTTTGGTAATGTGGTTAGTCCAATCGCTCAGTACTTAGAGAAAATGATGGATACTTTTGCTAATGCAGAAAGTTCATTAGAAAGTAGTGAAGACTATAATACTTTAATAGCTGGTATTATTAACGAAATGGAAGATGTCCAGGTTCCTGATCTAATATCCGCCATAAATAGATTTCGTTCTTTTAACCAAACTTTATTAGATGGCCTTCCTCAATCAGCTGAAGCCAGCGAGAGTTAATGCTTATGATAATAAAAAGCCCGGAAGCGAGAGCTTACCGGGCTTTTTTACATAACTAAAAACTACGAATAAGAATTACGCGTGTTCTACTTTGTCTTTTGCAGGTCGAACTTTCAACGTTCGTTCCTGGAAGATAGAGTCGTTAGTCTTATCAATAACACTACTAAGATCGTCTGTGACAACCTCGATAAAACCGTAACCTTTTCTTTTTCCAGTTTTACGATCCTTCATTAAACGAACCGACTGCACTTCAATAAAGCTACTGAAGTACTCCTTTACTGCGTTCTCGTTTGCTCTATAGGGTAAGTTACCCACATATAAAGTTTCAACTGATCCGTTATTGGTGTGTGCTCTGGCATCTGAGGAAGATGGACTTTGAATAAGAGACGCTAGCCAAGGAGTAACGATACCGCTTATCAGCAGAGCTGCAGATACGGTAAGTGGAACATGGACGTTTAAACTAGCAGAAGAAAATAACAAATACCCTGCAATTGCAAAAATAGCGCTAATTACAGCGCATTGAATAAAGCCTACTTTCATATACCTACCTTTCTATTGTTTATTATGGTGTTGGAGGCTGTATATAGTTTACTCATTTGTAACAATTAGAACAATAAAATGTGAAAAAACTAGTCGAAAGATGCATTGAGCCAATGGAAATGATGCAGAAATGAACGGTTAACACCAAAAGTGCCTTAAAATGCAAAAAAATCCAATTTAAGTGTTGATCTTTCTCAAGAGGTATCTATAATGCGCTCCACGTTCTGAGGGGGCTTCGAGAAAAACAAAGCCAACTTAGCAACAAGTGCGAAACCAAGTTTTCAAGCAAATAAAAAGTTTAAAAACATGGTTGACATCGAAAATAAACGATGTAAAATGCGCACCTCACTCGAGCAGGGTGAGTCACTAAGAAGCAACGGCTTCTAGTGAATAGCAGCGAAGCTGCTACGTTCTTTAACAATTTAGACAAGACAATCTGTGTGGGCACTCGTTAAGAGTGTCACAACGACGATTCATATTTCGATATATTTAATTGAAGAGTTTGATCATGGCTCAGATTGAACGCTGGCGGCAGGCCTAACACATGCAAGTCGAACGGTAACAGGAAGTGCTTGCACTTCGCTGACGAGTGGCGGACGGGTGAGTAATGCTTGGGAACTTGCCTTTGCGAGGGGGATAACAGTTGGAAACGACTGCTAATACCGCATAATGTCTACGGACCAAACGGGGCTTAGGCTCCGGCGCAAAGAGAGGCCCAAGTGAGATTAGCTAGTTGGTAAGGTAAAGGCTTACCAAGGCAACGATCTCTAGCTGTTCTGAGAGGAAGATCAGCCACACTGGGACTGAGACACGGCCCAGACTCCTACGGGAGGCAGCAGTGGGGAATATTGCACAATGGGGGAAACCCTGATGCAGCCATGCCGCGTGTGTGAAGAAGGCCTTCGGGTTGTAAAGCACTTTCAGTTGTGAGGAAAAGTTAGTAGTTAATACCTGCTAGCCGTGACGTTAACAACAGAAGAAGCACCGGCTAACTCCGTGCCAGCAGCCGCGGTAATACGGAGGGTGCGAGCGTTAATCGGAATTACTGGGCGTAAAGCGCACGCAGGCGGTTTGTTAAGCTAGATGTGAAAGCCCCGGGCTCAACCTGGGATGGTCATTTAGAACTGGCAGACTAGAGTCTTGGAGAGGGGAGTGGAATTCCAGGTGTAGCGGTGAAATGCGTAGATATCTGGAGGAACATCAGTGGCGAAGGCGACTCCCTGGCCAAAGACTGACGCTCATGTGCGAAAGTGTGGGTAGCGAACAGGATTAGATACCCTGGTAGTCCACACCGTAAACGCTGTCTACTAGCTGTTTGTGACTTTAAGTCGTGAGTAGCGAAGCTAACGCGCTAAGTAGACCGCCTGGGGAGTACGGCCGCAAGGTTAAAACTCAAATGAATTGACGGGGGCCCGCACAAGCGGTGGAGCATGTGGTTTAATTCGATGCAACGCGAAGAACCTTACCTACACTTGACATGCAGAGAACTTTCCAGAGATGGATTGGTGCCTTCGGGAACTCTGACACAGGTGCTGCATGGCTGTCGTCAGCTCGTGTCGTGAGATGTTGGGTTAAGTCCCGCAACGAGCGCAACCCTTGTCCTTAGTTGCCAGCATTAAGTTGGGCACTCTAAGGAGACTGCCGGTGACAAACCGGAGGAAGGTGGGGACGACGTCAAGTCATCATGGCCCTTACGTGTAGGGCTACACACGTGCTACAATGGCATTTACAGAGGGAAGCGAGACAGTGATGTGGAGCGGACCCCTTAAAGAATGTCGTAGTCCGGATTGGAGTCTGCAACTCGACTCCATGAAGTCGGAATCGCTAGTAATCGCAGGTCAGAATACTGCGGTGAATACGTTCCCGGGCCTTGTACACACCGCCCGTCACACCATGGGAGTGGGATGCAAAAGAAGTAGTTAGTCTAACCTTCGGGAGGACGATTACCACTTTGTGTTTCATGACTGGGGTGAAGTCGTAACAAGGTAACCCTAGGGGAACCTGGGGTTGGATCACCTCCTTACCATTACGTCGACAGACGCACTTGATGCAGTGTCTACACAGATAGTCTTGTTTAAAATGAAGAACGACACAAGTTTATGGGGCTATAGCTCAGCTGGGAGAGCGCCTGATTTGCATTCAGGAGGTCAGCAGTTCGATCCTGCTTAGCTCCACCATCTACTTGAAACTGAGTTTGTTGTTAACAAGCTTAGAAACTGAAGGCTTGTAGCTCAGCTGGTTAGAGCGCACCCCTGATAAGGGTGAGGTCGGCAGTTCAAGTCTGCCCAAGCCTACCATTTCCTTGCTTTAAGAAAGGAAGGTAACAAAGGTAGAAACGTGTCACGTTGGACCCGAAATCCTAATGAATATTTACTGTTTCAGTAAGCATTGATTAGGGTTTTTTACTCTAAAGATGAAAGTACTGCTTTTGCAGGAAACATCGAATGTTCTTTAACAATTTGGAAAGCTGATATTAATAGTAATCAATCAAAATTGAGTAACTGAGAAATCGAAAGATGAACTTTTTACTCTACTTGACTGAATTGCTTGTTGTCAATTTATTGATAGCAAGGCAATTCTTCCGATTAGCTTGTCATTCATGCGACATAACTTAGACAGAAGTCAAAAGGCTGTTTGGGGTTGTATGGTTAAGTGACGAAGCGTATACGGTGGATGCCTTGGCAGTTAGAGGCGATGAAGGACGTGTAAGTCTGCGAAAAGCTGTGGTGAGCCGACAAAATGCATTTGAGCCACAGATGTCCGAATGGGGAAACCCACCTATTTATAGGTATCGTTACGTGAATACATAGCGTAACGAGGCGAACGAGGGGAACTGAAACATCTAAGTACCCTTAGGAAAAGAAATCAATTGAGATTCCCCTAGTAGCGGCGAGCGAACGGGGAACAGCCCTTAAGCTGTATTGAATGTAGTGGAATCCTTTGGGAAGAGGAGCGATACAAGGTGATAGCCCTGTACACGACGCAATCTTTACAGTGAAATCGAGTAGGTCGGGACACGTGTTATCTTGACTGAATATGGGGGGACCATCCTCCAAGGCTAAATACTCCTAACTGACCGATAGTGAACCAGTACCGTGAGGGAAAGGCGAAAAGAACCCCTGTGAGGGGAGTGAAATAGAACCTGAAACCGTATACGTACAAGCAGTGGGAGCCCTTCGGGGTGACTGCGTACCTTTTGTATAATGGGTCAGCGACTTATATTTAGTAGCAAGGTTAAGCGAATAGCGGAGCCGTAGCGAAAGCGAGTGTTAACTGCGCGTTTAGTTGCTAGGTATAGACCCGAAACCCGGTGATCTAGCCATGAGCAGGTTGAAGGTTGAGTAACATCAACTGGAGGACCGAACCCACTGACGTTGAAAAGTCAGGGGATGACTTGTGGCTGGGGGTGAAAGGCCAATCAAACCGGGAGATAGCTGGTTCTCCCCGAAATCTATTTAGGTAGAGCCTCGGACGAATTCCATTGGGGGTAGAGCACTGTTAAGGCTAGGGGGTCATCCCGACTTACCAACCCTTTGCAAACTCCGAATACCAATGAGAACTATCCGGGAGACACACGGCGGGTGCTAACGTCCGTCGTGGAGAGGGAAACAACCCAGACCGCCAGCTAAGGTCCCAAAATATTGCTAAGTGGGAAACGATGTGGGAAGGCATAGACAGCTAGGAGGTTGGCTTAGAAGCAGCCACCCTTTAAAGAAAGCGTAATAGCTCACTAGTCGAGTCGGCCTGCGCGGAAGATGTAACGGGGCTAAGCAATATACCGAAGCTGCGGCAGCACGTTTACGTGCTGGGTAGGGGAGCGTTGTGTAAGTGGATGAAGGTGAGTTGTAAAGCTTGCTGGACATATCACAAGTGCGAATGCTGACATGAGTAACGATAATGGGAGTGAAAAACTCCCACGCCGGAAGACCAAGGTTTCCTGTCCCATGCTAATCAGGGCAGGGTAAGTCGGCCCCTAAGGCGAGGCAGAAATGCGTAGTCGATGGGAAACGGATTAATATTTCCGTACTTATATAATCAGTGATGGAGGGACGGAGAAGGCTAGGCAAGCTTGGCGTTGGTTGTCCAAGTGAAAGTGCGTAGGCTGAAAACTTAGGTAAATCCGGGTTTTCAAGGCCGAGACACGAGACGAGCTCCCAAGGGAGTGAAGTTGTTGATGCCCTGCTTCCAGGAAAAGCTTCTAAACTTATGATTATATGAACCGTACCCCAAACCGACACAGGTGGTCAGGTAGAGAATACTAAGGCGCTTGAGAGAACTCGGGTGAAGGAACTCGGCAAAATTGTACCGTAACTTCGGGAGAAGGTACGCCTCTGTTTGTGAACACTTCGCGTGGTAAGCAAATGGAGGCCGCAGTGACCAGGTGGCTGGGACTGTTTATTAAAAACACAGCACTCTGCAAACTCGTAAGAGGACGTATAGGGTGTGACACCTGCCCGGTGCCGGAAGGTTAATTGATGGGGTTAGTTTTCGGACGAAGCTCTTGATCGAAGCCCCGGTAAACGGCGGCCGTAACTATAACGGTCCTAAGGTAGCGAAATTCCTTGTCGGGTAAGTTCCGACCTGCACGAATGGTGTAACCATGGCCACGCTGTCTCCACCCGAGACTCAGTGAAATTGAAATCGCAGTGAAGATGCTGTGTACCCGCACCTAGACGGAAAGACCCCGTGAACCTTTACTACAGCTTGGCACTGAACATTGAACCTACATGTGTAGGATAGGTGGGAGGCTTTGAAGCACAGTCGCTAGATTGTGTGGAGCCGTCCTTGAAATACCACCCTTGTATGTTTGATGTTCTAACATTGGTCCCTTATCGGGATTGTGGACAGTGTCTGGTGGGTAGTTTGACTGGGGCGGTCTCCTCCCAAATAGTAACGGAGGAGCACGAAGGTTAGCTAATCACGGTCGGACATCGTGAGGTTAGTGCAATGGCATAAGCTAGCTTAACTGCGAGACAGACACGTCGAGCAGGTACGAAAGTAGGTCATAGTGATCCGGTGGTTCTGTATGGAAGGGCCATCGCTCAACGGATAAAAGGTACTCCGGGGATAACAGGCTGATACCGCCCAAGAGTTCATATCGACGGCGGTGTTTGGCACCTCGATGTCGGCTCATCACATCCTGGGGCTGAAGTCGGTCCCAAGGGTATGGCTGTTCGCCATTTAAAGTGGTACGCGAGCTGGGTTTAGAACGTCGTGAGACAGTTCGGTCCCTATCTGGTGTGGGCGTTGGATGATTGATGGGAGCTGCTCCTAGTACGAGAGGACCGGAGTGGACGAACCGCTGGTGTTCGGGTTGTGATGCCAATCGCATTGCCCGGTAGCTATGTTCGGAACGGATAACCGCTGAAAGCATCTAAGCGGGAAGCCGGCCCAAAGATGAGTCATCCCTGAACTTTAAGTTCTGGAAGGGTTGTTATAGACGATGACGTTGATAGGCAGGGTGTGGAAGCGTTGTAAGGCGTTAAGCTAACCTGTACTAATTGCCCGAGAGGCTTAACCATACAACGCCCAAAAAGCTTTAGGCTTTTGCGTGTTGTAGACAAGCTAAAGTAAGTAGAGTGAAAAGTAGTTACTCACTGATTGAATTAATATTATCTTTCCCAAATTGTTACCAGTTTTTTCCTGGCAGCCATAGCGATACGGTACCACCTGAATCCATTCCGAACTCAGAAGTGAAACGTATTAGCGCCGATGGTAGTGTGGGGCTTCCCCATGTGAGAGTAGGACACTGCCAGGTCCCATTAAGAGAAACCCGCCTAACGGCGGGTTTTTTGCTTTCTGAAGCAAAGAAAAATAATGGGGTCAGAGTCACGACACTGACCCTCAACTCTGACCCCATTTGTTTGCCGTAGGTTTACGCCTCGGTCTGTAGTGCTTGTTTTTTCAGGGTTTCTATCATGTGTTCACGCATTTTAAACTTCTGTAGCTTGCCTGTTACTGTCATTGGGTACTCTTTTACTACACTGATGTATTTAGGTACTTTAAAATAAGCAAGTTTTGATGTTAAGTAGTCTCGTATTTGATCTTCATCTACATGCCTATTGTCTTTTGCTTTGATCCAAAGGCACACTTGCTCGCCATATTTGTTATCGGGTATGCCAAATACAGCAGCGTCAGATACATCGTCATGTTGGTACAGCACCTCTTCGATTTCTCGTGGATAGATATTTTCGCCCCCGCGAATGATCATGTCCTTTATTCTGCCTACAATAGTGACATAGCCTTCTTCGTCCATTTCGCCTAGATCGCCAGAATGAAGCCAACCTTCGTCGTCTATGGTAGCTCTAGTTTTAGCTTCATCTCCCCAGTAACCTTTCATTACGCAATAGCCTCTCGCACAAATCTCACCTGGCTCTCCAATTGGAACAGTACTGCCTTGTGCGTCGATAATTTTTACTTCGGTATGAGGCATAGCTCGGCCGACCGTTTTAACCTGTTTCTCAAATGGTGATTCAATATCGGTAATATGATTGATAGGGCTGCACTCTGTTTGACCGTAACCTATAACGACTTCGGTCATATGAAACTCACTATGGACTTTACGCATTAGTTCCTCAGGACATGTACTTCCCGCCATAACGCCAGTTCTCAAGCTCGATAAATCGAAGCTTCTAAAGTTAGGAAGCTCTAGCTCGGCGATGAACATGGTAGGCACGCCGTGCAAGCCAGTACACTTTTCTTCTTCTACTGTGCGAAGCGTTTGTTCAGGGTCAAAAGACTCCCCAGGAAATACTGCGCATGCACCAGATGCTAAACAGACTAAGTTGCCCAACACCATACCGAAACAATGATAGAGTGGTACGGGAATACAAAGCTTGTCTTGGTGCGTAAATCTCATTGCTTCTGATACTAATAAACCATTATTTAAAATATTACGATGAGTGAGTGTTGCGCCTTTCGGGTTACCAGTCGTACCTGAGGTGAATTGAATGTTGATGTTATCATCAGCATTTAGCGTTCTTTCGATGTCTTTTAACTGCGATTTTAAAGCCTTAGTAGGCTCTACTTGGAGTTTTGAAAATGCCTGTAAGCCGTCTACAGACGTTTCACCGATAGTATATACGTGTTTAAGAGAAGGGAGCTTCGAGAGCGATAGCGCCGCGTCCGTTTGGCTCTGTTCGTCAGAATCTAGTTCCGGAGTTAGTTCTTTCAAAATGGCGATGTAGTTTGAGTGTTTAAAAGACTGTGCCATCACCAAGTGCTTTACCCCGACATTGTTAATAGCAAAGGCTAATTCATCTGGGCGGTAAGCTGGGTTAAGACATACCATGATCGCACCAATTCTTGCCGTGGCCATTTGTACAAGTGACCACTCGATGTTATTGGGGGACCATATCCCAACTCGATCACCTGGCTCTACGCCATTGGCAAGTAAACCACAAGCCACACGTTCTACTTCACGCCAGTATTGCTGATAGGTCCAGTGAATACTTTGATGTTTTACGATGATCGCTGGGTTATCGCCATAATTGTCGACAACCTTTTTGAAGTATTGACCGATTGTTAATGATGTCAGTTCAGCATTATTAGGACCGTTAAACTCACTCTTTTGAAGTGGGAGTAGAGTATTTGGCTGCATCTTTGATTCCATTATTCCTTGCCTCCATGCGCGTACGCATATGATTATAATGTGATTTTAGATAATCGCTATCATGATTTTTTAATCGGCTTACACAATAGCGACCTTTGCGCTAATTACAGAATGCGCAATTGAGTAAACAAAATATTTAACCTTTATTAACAATATGGTTGCAAATGCGTTTTGTCGACAAGATGTTGGTCGTATACGGCGCTGTTTAACGAAAAATATTAGTATTTCGTCGCAGACCATTTATAAGGAGGGCGAACTCATGAGTTTCGTGGGATGGATTGTCTGAGGTAAAATAAAAAAGCCCCGCACTTTAAGCGGGGCTACATAGTTGAGAATACTATGAATTATTTAGTTTAACTATTCTGATTCAATCTCTTCAAAATAGGTACGGTATTCCATACGAGTTATGTACGAATCACCATCTTCATCCATTGAGTCAAAGTCGCCTTCAACGTCGGCCATTTCTAGCTCCTTCTCACTGATTTTACCATCGCTATCCTTGTCGATTTTAGTGAACTTAGTATTGGCTGTTGCAGACATCTCAGTGCGCAACTCTTTATTCTTTTCTGAAATCATTTCATTATCAGCTTTAGAAAATAGTGCTGGATTGCCTTCTTCAGTGAGTACAGCGTCTGTTGTACCTTCAGCTTTAACCTGCGTGATAACCTCATCGCTGAACATCGATGGTTTTTCATCGACAAATGAATTAAATTCTGCACGGCTAACCATACTGTCGCCGTCAGTATCCATTTTAGATACTAATTTACTGTCGATTGTACCTGACGATTCTGAACCGACTATGTAGCCATTACCGTCTTGATCGAGCGCGTTAAAGCTCTTGGAAATTTTTTCTTCATGGTGACCTGCGAGTGCTGACGCTGAAAGTGTAGCGGCAACAACGGCACTAGTAATCATACTTAACTTTGTGATCTTCATAATCAAATTCCTTCTGTTTCTCATTGCGAACACGGGCTATCAATTGCCCTAATCACTAAATTGAACGCATGTTGATTGAAGTTAATTCCTCAAACAAACCTATTTAGCTACTCACAAATATCTTATTCACTTGTCGTGCCAACGATCTAAATTATTGAAAATGTGAGCAATTGCTTAAGGTGGGAATAGGTTTAGTGTGTAATTTTTTTGTTAATTTGTCACGAAGCCTGAAAGATCTTCATACAAATAAACATAGTTAAAATAAGGAAAGCTGAGCGTTAGCTATGCGCTCAAAATTAAGGGATATCAATGGCAATATACTATCAGCAATAGGCTTTATCTGTTTCTCTATATAGTGGTCATAGTCAAGCGGCGCAGAGATTGTTTCTACTGTTTGCGGCCCTTGAACGGTAATTACATAGGCTATGGATGTATTAGATTGGTAGCGAAGTGGTAAGCCCTGTTCTTCAAATAACTTGTCGGCCCTTCTTGCCGCTTTTACGTGTGGGGGAAGAGATTTAACATACGAAGAAAGTGGTTTTCTGAGTCGCTTTTTATACACCAACTCGCCATCCATTTTTCCCGCCTTTACTGCGTTTAGCGTTTTATTGATGTACTGTTTTACAGGTTCATTGTTAAAGACTCTTTTGTATAGCTCGTATTGAAACACTTTAGCAAGCACTGTCCAATCCGAACGCACGTTCTCTAGGCCTTTAAAGATAAGCTCACCGTCTTTCATCCCTGCGTAGCGCTTTTTACTACCTTCAGAAGAGCCACGAATTGTTGGCATAAAGAAGGTAGAAAAGTGAGATTCGAACTCAATCTCTAAATGGCAATCAATATTGAATTGACGCTTAAGTAACTCAGTCCATTTCTGGTTAATAATTTTGGCAAGCTCACGACCTGTTTCAGAAGGTGTACCCAGTGCAGTAATTCCTTCAACATGCACAAAGGTTGAATCAGTATCACCGTAAATAACCGTATAGCCTAGTTCCTCAATCCAACTCGCAGTGGTTTGCATGATCTCATGCCCACGCAATGTAATTGAACTGGCAAGACGAGGATCGTAAAAAGGACAGCCTCCGCTACCAAGTACTCCATAGAAAGAGTTCATTAATATTTTAATGGCTTGAGAGCGTGGTGCGTCTTTCTGTTTTTTGGCTTCGTCGCGCTGAAGCCATAGGTTTTCGATAATTGAAGGTAGAAAATGTGATTCGCGGCTAAATACTGCGCCTTTAAACCCCTCTATTGCCGTATCAGGAGACTTAAGTCCTTCTGCAAGCCCTAACGGGTCGATTTTAAACGTGCGAATAATGGACGGGTAAAGGCTCTTAAAATCGAGGACTAAAACATCTTTATATAAACCTGGTTGCGAGCGCATGACATAACCGCCCGGACTAGCTAAACCGCCATTTTCTGGCCTCACTCCAGCGACATAAGACTTGCGGTGTAGCTTAGGTAAATAAACGTTTAAAAACGCCGCTACCGAGCCTCCCGGGCGGCTCATATCTAAGCCGGTAAGAATGCTCCGTAATGCCAGAAAATCAATAAACTGGGTTTTATCCTGAATGCGGTTTACTAGTTCGGTGTCTTTAAAGTTGTAGTTCGCGAGTGCAACAGGGTCGCTATGATAAAGATGTTTTATCGCTTCAAGTTTGTCGGCAGCTTGAATAAGCTTATTTTCACCAAGCAGTTCTTCGGAAACATGGTCAAGAGAGAAGGACTCAAACTGATAGGTCATGGTTTTAAGTGCTTCAATACCATCAATCACGCATCGGCCAGGTACATCAACAAGTGTTTGGTCTTCCCACTGTCTTACTGAAGCCTCTCGGCCATGGCGGCCAATAGCATACTTGAGCGAATTTGCCTTAGCACGGCGGCCCAGCACAGCCATATCAAACTGCTTAACGTTCCAACCCAAAATAATGTCTGGGTCGTGGGAGGTTAGGTGTGAAAAAAAAGCTTCTAGCAGTTCTTTTTCAGACTCGACCGTAATAAGCGTGTATGGACTGTCTTCTTGCTCCTGTAATGTCTGACCAATAAAACTCGGTGGACAAACAAGCAGCACTACACTTTTTCCGTCGCCTGCCAGTGCAATGCTGAACAGCTCTTCGTGTTCATTACACTCAATATCTATACTTAATGACGTAAAAGTAGTTCTGAAATGGCAGGGTCTAATTTGCGCATTTTCTATAACAAGTTGTGACGTATCATCGACAACTTGTGGGGTAACGAACTCCACTGCGCCATACACAAAGCGCTCCATTAGATAGCGATCGGCCACGCGAATATCAGCTTCATACAATACAATACTTTGCTCTTGCGCGCGTTGGCGAAGCTGGTGCATATGCGATTCGGTGGCGGTCTTGACCGTAGCCACAGGAACTTGTTCTAGCGTGTGAAAACCATCTTCTGAAATTATGATCTTAACTGGCATACGAGCAGCAATGTCGCGCAATGCAGCAGATTGTTCGAGGGACACAAAGCAAGTGGGGTTCTGAGGTGACGATACTAATCTAGCGGTGTTATTGGCGGTTTTAACCCAGAGTTCAACATATACTTTGCCTCGCTGGGTAAACGTACTTTTGTTGAGTATGAACCCTTGCTGTATTACTGGGGCTGACATGAATTTGTTTTTACTAACCGCTTTTTAAAGGTGTCAATTTATTAGGAAAGCCCTAAGTGCGTGGGCGTTGATTGAATTTTTCTAACCATCTATAACCAGCATTTTACGTATTCAGTCAAAAGCGCAAAAGGTACAAAATACGTCGGCTATCAACTTCAACAACCACAGTATAGCGTTTGTTATCACCAAGTCCTATAGATCTCTATTCGACAGATATGTTTGTTTTTGTTAACGGAGCGAGTTAGAACGAGACTGGTACTAATTATCTTGCATGAGAACGAAGGTATCAGACCAATAAGATTATGCTGCGTTTGCACACTAGCATTATCGACTTACGGTTTTATCAAAAAAGGCGGTCGTACCTAGGCTATTTTAGCAGCCATTGGAAACAGTGGAACGACTCAGTGAATATTAAAAGATGCAGGCTAGAAAAGGTGAGGGCGATATGGAGTATCTATACGACAAACAGGTAGAACCGGGTGAGCTAATTGAAGTAGCCGAAGATGTACTTTGGCTAACTATGCCCCTTCCTTTTGAACTCGATCATATAAACCTGTACTTAATTCGCGATGAAGGCGGCTGGGTAGTAATTGACACTGGCATTGGAACGTCTACTACCAAATCACTCTGGAAGCGTATATTTGAACAATTAGATGCACCAATTGTCGGTGTTATTGTTACGCACTTACATCCTGATCACGTAGGGTTAGCAGGTTGGATAGCTGATACATTTAACGTGCCTTTTTATATGACCCAAACTGAGTATTTTACTGCGCGAGCCTTCGCAGCAGGCAGAAACGGCGCTACTAACGCAAGAGATGTTCTGTATTACCAGCGGGTAGGGCTTGATGAATCAATGATTGCAAAGCTGACCTCTGGCGAGGGCAATGGTTACAGCAGTGTAGTCTCGCCACTTCCCATAAGCTATACCCGTTTAAAGCATGGCATGACATTATCGCTTGGCGATAATGAATGGGTAATTATGATTGGCCGCGGCCATTCTCCCGAACATGCCTGCCTTTACAATGAAAAGAAAAATATTCTTATATCTGGCGATCATATTCTACCTATCATCACACCCAATATCGGCGCCTATTCAACAGAGCCTGACGCCAACACCCTAGACGACTACCTGAACACCTTGCCCCAGTTTAAAAGCTTGCCGAAAAATACAACCGTGTTACCCGCACACAAACTTCCCTTTATTGGTCTTCACGAGCGGGTAGACTCGCTCATTGCACATCACCACGAACATCTTAAAGCGTTGTTAAAGGCTTGTGAGAAACCTCAAACGGTAGTCGAGCTGTTACCCGTTATGTTTAAGCGCAAGCTTTCAAGCCGTAACATGGTGTTCGCTGTGGCGGAGTGTTTATCTCACCTTAACTATTTAATAAATGAAGGGAGTATTTCGCGAACACTCAATGAGGAAGGTGTATTTATATTTAAGGGGTGCGAAGCGAGTAAACTAGCAAGCTAGGAATCACTGGTGGGCTCTGCAGGGGCTTTAGGTATGGTGATTTCTACAACAGTTCCTTTAGCCTCTTTACTGCTAATGGATATTTTACCTTGGTGTTGTTCTATGGCGGTGTAAGCCACAGAAAGGCCCAGCCCTTGACCTTGCCCTTCAGCTTTGGTGGTAAAAAAAGGTTCGAACACGCGTTTTAAGTGTTTTGTTGGGATGCCACAGCCTGAGTCCAGTATTTTAATCGTTACTGATTGCGCGGCATCAATTACGGTGAGTTTAACAAAGCCCTTATCTTCTATCGCCTGCGCAGCATTTATCATTACGTTCATCAGGGCTTGTTTCAGTGGCCCTGGATTTCCCATAACCTCCACCTTTTCTTGCTCACATTCAATTTTATATTGGGGGGCGCTGTATTGAGCGGAAATGAGCGTGATGAGCTGATTACATATGGCGCATATATCTACTGTTTGCATCCCTTCGGCAGTTTCTAGTGAGAAGTTTTTAAGGTTCTCGACAATATCTTTTACCCGTGTAAGCCCTTCAGTAGACTCCGCAATTAGCTCGGTGATATCGTCTTTCAGTAGGTCATAGTGATTCGACTCAAATAAGGCATCTATTTGTTCCTTAAGCTCGTCATTAAAGAGCTCAATTTGCCCTTTCACGCCGTCACAAATCGCAAGAAGGTGCGATGCGTATTGATCTAGCGTATTGAGGTTAGCATTTACAAAGCCAATTGGATTGTTAATTTCATGAGCTATACCTGCTGCAAGTTGCCCCGTAGAGGCCATCTTTTCAGCTTGAATAAGCTGGCTTTGGGCGGTATCGAGTTTGCGAATGAGCTTTCGCTGCGCTTCGTGCTCTTTTTTTAGGGCTTCGGAAAGTTTTTGCTGGGCTCTGAAATAGCTCGCTTGGGCGGTTACATCTTGCAAGAATATACAGGCTAAACGCTGCCCGGTTTTTTTATCTTTAATAGGCAAAATTTCCATATTTTGGTACATCTGTGTCTCTTCGCCCGTAATAGGCCGAGAGCTTTTGAATGGAAATATATGCGGTCTTTGCTCCCAATAGCTAAAGCTTGGGTGCTGTAGTACGAATACCGACTTTAGCCTTCGCTTAAGGAACTTACCTTGCCCTTGAAACAACTCAACCACAGGCGTGTCTTTATAACAGTTGCGCATTTTGTGGGGGAGGCGATCTAAAAAGAAGTCGTTGAGATAAACGACGTTGAAGCTTTCATCGACTACACCAATTCCGACAGGTAACTTACCTACCAGCTGTTCAAACATTATGCGAGTAACTCATCCAATGTGTTTTTCATGCGAGCAAGAGATTCATCGTCTAAACAAAACACAACGCGCATGCTAAATGAGGAAATTGCGATAATGAACTGTACTTCCATCACCAAGCTATGCTGCCACTGGAGCTCATCAAAGTTCGCTTTATCGGGTAAAAACAACGTAGGCATGTTCAAGTTGGTGGTAAGCTCTAACTGATCAGAAAGGCCAGCTAAGCATGCGCCCGCTAAGATATTGCAAAGCTCTAAAATAATTTCTTGAATGTCTTCCTTGCTCAATGGTTCGTCGTAATCCATTAACGTAGCGACCTCACTCAACCCAGCTTGAGATAGCACAGACATGACTTCACCGTGCACATCGCCTAAGAAAGACTGACGGGTATAAAAGGCATCTTCGGTTTCAAATAAAAGGCTATAGAGCTGAGTTGGCGTGACGGCTGAAATTTTAGGAATAGAAATATCGATTTTTGTTTCGATAAGTTGAGCGAGGGAATTTGCAGCCTGCCCCATTGAAATATTAAGCAGCTCTTGAAGGGCATCTCTTTGCTCTTCATCCAGTGGTAGTACAATGCTCATAAATACCCCAACTCAAACAGTGCCATTGCTAATTCTTCTTTGTCTAAAGGTTTGCGAAGAAAACGCTTTGCGCCTAAAGACATCACAATTTTTTGTTTTTCAGGCTGAAAATCAGCGCTTATCACAATTACGTTTGGCATATTGGATCTTGCATGTAAAAACTCCAGCACGCCGACGCCATCCACTTCTGGCATGGTAAGGTCTAAGAGAACGAGCGCAAAATCGCTCTCAGAAAGTGCATTAATCGCCTCTTGCCCGTTTGTTGCCTCGGTTATGTCGTACTCCAAGTCTTGGGGGAGGGAGCGTATAACACTGCGCCTCGACAACTTGGAGTCATCAGCAACTAGTACAGAAAGTGACATTTAAAGCCTCCTTGAGCGGCATTTAACGTAATGCCTTCTTGATAAAGTATGTGCAACTTTTGCGTTACTGCAACAATACCTACGAAAATTATTGTTGTAGTGTGCTCTATCTGTTTATTGAGTGATTAGAGTATATGACAAAGGTGACTTTTGTGCGTATTAGACTTTAAGTTGAATTGATAAGTCGCGGAGAAGGAAGTTGCAGCTAAAAACACGGGGGTGCACCGACTTTGGCACACACCCTCAATAATTAACTTTGTTGCATTAACTGCATTTTTTCTAAAGCGGCAGGAATCGCATCAACATAACGTTTAACGTCTGCTATTTTCCCCATGCTCACTCGAGACCAATTATTATAAGTACGATAAATGCCTCGGATAAGTACGTCTTTTTCAGCCATAGCTTGTCTAAAATACTCGGCATTGCCATCACCAAGATTAACAAAAATAAAATTAGTACTAGAGGGGAGGGCTGTCAAACCGTTAGCCTTAACGGCGTCCATAACCATAGATTTACCTTCATAAATTTTTTCTTTAGAAAACGTTAAAAAGGCATCGTCATTGTAGCTGGCGATAGCAGCGGCAAGGCCTGCTTGGTTCAATGTGTAGCCGCCCATACCGTAGCGGTTAATCCATTCAGTATTTTCCTCAGAGGCAATAAGATAGCCTACTCGCATACCCGCTAAACCATAAATCTTCGAGAAGGTTCTCGCTACGATGACATTGTGGCCTGCTTTCACAAGTGGAATCATTGAGTGTTTTGGTGGCTCATCGATAAGTTCGTTATAGGCCTCATCAACTAAAACAAGCGTCTTTTTCGAGGCTTTGATACAAAACTCGCGAAGCTTATCTGGGTCAAGCACTTTGCCCGTGGGATTATTAGGGTTACAGATATGTACCATACCGATAGAGTCATCAATAGCGGCATACATGGCGTCAAGGTCAATGTCGAGATCTGCTGTATTAGCAATTCTTACTATTTCAGGCGCACCTTGTTTCTCGGGTGCTTTTGAGGTGGTGTCCCAAAAAAGATCCGGTCCAAGAATTTTCCCATTCTTACTGGCAGCCACGGCAGCGTAGGAAAGGATAGGGCTAGACCCTGCGCTTAGGGAAATATTCTTACGCGTTATGCCGTGACGCTCGGCAATCATATCTAACAGGGTCATCGCTGCGGGATAAGCGTAATATGCACCGCCTTGAGCAGAGGCTTGAGCAATGGCGTCCAACGCTTTGGGGCTAGGGCCAAACGGGTTTTCGTTAGCGTTTAGTTTCGCTACACCAGGTTTTGGGCCATAAATGACTGATGCAGCTTCAGTCATTGCAGCACTTGTAGATTGAGCGCTAACTAAGTTACTAAAACCTGTTGCACCTACGGCTGATGCTGCTACCGAGCCACCTAAAAACAAACGTCTTGAACGGTTATAACTCACAGATATTCTCCTATTTATTTTAAATGGCTTTATAGAACATTGCGCTTGAAACAATGACGAGATAAATGCCAAACAATCGCTTTAGCTTTTTTTCACTAAAGTTATGCGCCATCTTCGCTCCAATAGGTGCAGTAAAAATTGCGCCTATACTGATAGCGATGAGCGCTGGAATGTTGATGTATCCGATAGTGCCAACAGGAAGAGAGGCTGTTTCTGGATGCTTCATAAATAGAAAGCCGATGGCGCCAGGAAGACCTATCAGGAAGCCTACGCCGGCAGCGGTAGCAACAGCTTGCTGAATAGTACGTTGGCACATGACCATCGTTATGACGGTTGGCGTGCCGCCTCCTATACCAAGTAACGCCGAGAAGCCGCCCAATACAAATGCTAATACCGCCTTGCCTATGCCCTTCGGCATATCGAAAACAAGGCCAGGGCGCACGACAAATTCAGGGAAAAGAAAATATACAGAGTACAGCAGTACACCTGCAGCAAATACTACGGTTAAGCCATTCGCACTAGAGTTATTAGCTATTAATAAGCCTCCGCCAACACCAAGGATAAGCCAAATACTCCAAGACTTAAGGATGTCAAAATCTACGGCACCTTTGGCTCGATGCGCCATAACAGAACGCGCGCTAGATACGACAATTGATGCCAATGATGTACCTATGGCAACTTTCACTAGCGATTCAGAAGGGGGAGTAAAGAAAGGAAAAACAGCGAGTAGGGCAGGAACAACAACAAAGCCTCCACCATTGCCGAATAGACCTGCGGTAATACCAGCAACGGCACCGGTTATACACAAGGTAACTACAAACCACAGTAGTTCTATTTCCATCAGCTTTCCACCCCACACAATACAGCTTTAAACATTGAATGACCTTTTTAGTTTTATTACTTATATACAGTTATTTAAAAACGTAAACACCGGCTTGCGCCGGTGTTTTTTCTCCCGGTTAGAAGCGAGCGGCTAGGCGTGTGTAATAGTACCCACCCTGCCAGTCGACTATCGATCCAGAGTCATACAGCTCGCCACAGCAAGCGTCACCGTTAGTACTCAGGTCTGGGTAGTTATCAAATAGATTTCTAACACCGACTGAAAGAGTAAGGTTTTCGCTAATTAAGTAAGAGCCTTCGATATCAAACATAAATTCGTCGCCGAAGGTTTGAATGCTTGTTGGATCTACACCATCATCGCTACCCGCGTTTTCGTATTCGCCGAAATAGCTAAGTCGAGCTACCGCAGACCAAACGTCATAACTATGTGTGACTGAGAACACACCGCGCATTTCAGGTCGGCTATTTTCAAAATCGAACTGATCTTCTGCATCCAGATATTCGCTGGGGTCAGAGTCAAACTCAGTTTTATTATAGTTAACCGAGCCGGTTAAAACGGTTGAGCCATACTTGGATTCCATCTTGTAGGTAGCTACGACATCCAAGCCTTCTGTTACAGTATCGAATGCGTTTTGGAAGAAGAAAACACCACCGATTGACTCAGCGCCCGACACGTTTGCTCCAGCAAGGGCTAAGTAATTCTGGTAAGCATCATAACCATCAGCATCTGGGTCGGTGACCACCGTTGTTGAAACATCACGTGTGGAAACAGAGTAAAGGCGGTCCTCTAATTTGATATTGTAATAGTCTACGGTAAGGGTTAAGTCACCATAATTAGCCGTCATACCTAACGTGAAGTTGGTCGACTTTTCTGGTGAAAGCTCTTCTGCACCAAGTGCCTGCGCAACTTCACCGCCTGCAGGGAATAAGCCTGTAGCTACAGGGAAGCCATCAGGTAAGCGAGTCGATACATTAGTGGTACCCTGCTGACCTGGGGTTGGCGCTCTGAAGCCTGTACCAAATGAAGATCTAAAGCCTACATCATCATTTAATTGATAGAACGCCGCGACTTTGTACACTACCTCAGAGCCAAAGTCTGAATAGTCCTCATAGCGCAATGCTGCTTGGGCAAATAGCTCGTCAGTAATGTCTCCCGAAATATCTGTGTACACTGCATAAGAGTCGCGTTCGTATGAACCTGAATAGTCAGGTGAGTAACCTGGGAATCCGTTAGAGCCAACGCCAACGACTGTATAAACAGCATCATCTGGGTCAGCACAATTTAATGTCGAGCCGTTTGCGATAACAGCGAGCCCTTCGGCGGTAGCGGTAGCTCCGTCACAGAAACCATACGGGTCAGAGGTAGCGTAAGGGCCTGCAAAATAAGAGCTTTCCTCTCCTTCAGATATTTCATAAGACTCATCTAGGTAGCTAGCGCCAAAAGCGAGTACGTACTCACTCAGGTCGTAGGTAAAGTCAGCTTGGATTTGAGTTTCTTCGTTAGTAAGGTCGCCTGGCTCAAATGACGTAGGCGACTCATTGCCCAGAGAAGGGTTAATGGTATTTGCTAGCGTGTAAGAAATTTCGTTGTTGCCATAACGTCCACTGATATCGTAGGTAAGGTCGCCAGACATACCCTTTATGCCACCCACCATTGAATAATCAGTGACATCACCAAAGAAACGCGGTGTAAACCCGCCAGGGAAAAACTCTGTAGGATTCCAAATAGAACCGTCTTCAAGGCGGATATCTTCAATAGTCCCGTTGCCTGGATAGCGATAGTAAAAAGACCCGTCGCCTTCACTTTCAGAATAGTTACCAAAAGCGTATAACTCCGCTTCAGCGCTTAGTGCGTACCCCGCGTTGAAAAAGACGCGTTTACCGCTGGTATTAGGTTGCCCCCAAGGTTGTACTACGTCAGAACCATGCACACTGTTGGCCATAGCGGTAGCATCAGCGATATACTCGGCAGATTGCTCGTCTACGCAAAACCAGGGTTCACAATATTGTTCGCCTCTATAGGTCGCTTCACTATCTGAATATTCAGCTGAAATGCTGAAAAAGCCATCGTCACCAAGGGCGAAACCTTTGTTTCCTGTAACGGTAATCTGGTCGCCATCACCTTCAAAGTAGCTACCGTAATCGATGGTGAAAGAGCCGCCTTCGGTATTGTTTTTAAGTTGGAAGTTAATTACCCCCGCGATGGCATCCGAGCCATACTGAGCTGCGGCACCGTCTCGCAACACCTCAACACTTTGGATTGCTGCTGTAGGAATAGTTGCGATATCTGGACCTTGAGTACCAGAGCCACCGATTGAAACAAGCGCTGCTCTGTGACGGCGTTTTGAGTTCACCAAAACCAAAGTCTTGTCTGTAGGCATGCCTCGAAGCGTGGCAGGACGAATAAAGGTGCCGCCGTCTGAAATAGGCTGTCTGCCAACAGAGTAGGAAGGTACAAGGGTCATTAGAACGTTGTTCATGTCGGTAAACGCAACGGCTTCAACGTCTTCTGCGGTTAACACGTCAACGGGAACGGGCGAACTTGTTACTGAGCGCGGCGCACCACGAGCGCCTACAACGGCTATACGCTCTAAATCTTTAGCTTCTGTAGTTTCCTCGCTGGCTTCTTGCGCCTGTACGAGCATTGAGGTAGTAAAAAGGGTTAATCCGGTAAGTGCGTAACGTACTGCAGTGTGGAGTTTCTTTTGATTCATTAGTGTTCCCAATCGTGCTTATTGCTACTTAATTTATGAATGCGGATTAATTTGATCTGCACTCTTTCTAGGCACGCACGAGCACCACATTGATGCATACACATCTTGTAATTGTTATTGTGTAACTCGTGTACAGGGACTAGGCTAAAAACTCTTTGCCGCTGGTGGAAGAAAGAAGAATATTCAGGGGTATAAGAAAAATATTGACCCCTTCGGAAACTCACGGTTTTCTTGATATTAGACTTAAGTAGCATCTAATGTGAGATTTTTTTAACCCGTCTGTGGGCGCTTTTATTTACATTTTTGCTTCATATAACCTATTGGAATGGCATATACCTTGCTGACTTCAGATGCAGTTACGCTGGGCTATTCTCTATTGCCTTCCAAAAGGGGGTTAAGTGCACTCTAAACAGCTACATTACTTTATAACCACAGTACAGCGAGGCAGTATTGCTGCGGCGGCAAGAGCCTTAGATATCGCTCAGCCTGCTATTAGTCAGCAACTCGCAAGCTTGGAGCGAGAAGTCAAAGCAACGCTGCTAGAACGAAGTTTTTCGGGTATAAGCTTAACGCCCGCTGGAGAAGTATTTTACAAACACGCAGAGAAAATAATGGGTGAAATTGACAACGTGAAATCAGCGTTGCAAGCATTTCAGGGAGAACAGCAAAAAGTCATAAAAATAGGAATGCTTCCGTCAATTGGCAACGTACTTTCCCTGCCGTTGTTAACTGAAATAACGAGTAACCATAAAGCGTTGAAAGTAGAGATCAGCACTGGGCCTTCATACACCATCAACGATTGGCTCGAATCAAAACAGGTAGATATTGCTTTAACTTACCAGCAGGCGATAGAACCTAAATTTATGAGCGTGACCCCTCTTATTCAAGAAGAGCTACATCTCGTTTTTACTGGTTCCCCAGCTTATCCCGAATACGCCAAGCTTAAAGATAAATCAACGATAAAATTCTGGGAAATAAGTGAACTACCTCTTTTATCGCCTGGAAACAAAGATGCACTCGGTCAGCTTATTGCTGATTACGAGAAAGCTACAGGAGTGAGCCTTAAGCATGATCTTGCATATTCTGGGCAGTTAATGACAGGGCTAAGGCAAGTAATGCAAGGGGAGGGGGTAATGATATTGCCCACTTCAGCTATTTTTCATTTAAGAGAATCAGGGCTGGTCTCTACCCTAAAAATCACCCAGCCTGAAATGCATCGAACTGTGCTAGCTGCTACAAACAAACAGAGAAAAGCTACGCACGAATATCAGCAAATTATCGATATCATTCGAAAAGTGGTAGCTAAGGAGAATGCGCTCAAACATTGGTGTGGTACCTTAGAGTTTGCGGCATCATCCTTTGTAGCGAAATCAGCGTAATCGTAAAAATCCCACTTTTCGTTTAATGGAAATAGCATTTTTACTTACGCTTCAGGTAGAACAATATCTACCAATACGGGTAAATGATCAGATAGAACCTTAGTTTTTTCGTTCTTAATTTTCCTGCACGACCTTACTTTAATATCTTCTGTCACCCATACGCGGTCGAGAGAAAATATGGGAAAGTTGCTAGGAAACGTGGCACCAATTTTTTGCTGCAATAGCAAATCATTTAAAGCCTTAAAGGCCTTTGAAAAAAATTGCCATTCATTAAAATCACCCGCTAAAAATAGCGGAGTTTGTTTATCTTTTAAACGCCGCGACAGATGTTCATGGAGCAGAGAAAACTGCGAACGACGCTCAAGTTTCTTGAGACCTTTGTGGGTATTCACCACCGTCAGAGGCGTTTTCTCAGTTTTTAATTCAACAATCTGCACATTTCTTGGCTGTCGTCCTGTTTGACTCACATCTATGGTGTCGTGCTCCAACACATCAAAACGGGTCAAAATTGCATTGCCGTACCACCCATCAGATTCTCTAATTGCTGGGGAGGGAATTAATTTAAACGTATTACCAGCGCAGATGTCTTTTACATCTTGCGCTGTATCTCGTTCGGGAGGGCGCGTATCCATTTCTTGAAGCAAAACTACGTCAGCACCGCTGTTCGCAAGAAACTGCCCGATACGTTTGTAGTCGTGCTTCTTATCCCTGCCAACTCCGCTATGGATATTGTAGGTTACTATGCGGCACATTTTTCAGACTCATCCTTACAGTTGTTACTGTCTTCTTCCGTGTCGGTATTACCCTCTTTTCGAGCTTGGTAGTAGCGCGCGAATTTTTGCGACCCCCAAATCATTAAGCCCCATAAAATGATGCCTCCCACTAGGTAACTAATAGTTTTAACAGATGGATCCTGCCAAATTTGCGCAATAGAATCGCCAACAAGGCCTTTGGCTATCATTGGAGGGAACATGCCTAAAAACGTACCTACCAAAAATTGAAAAATGCCTATAGATGAAATGCCCGCGACCAAATTTACCAAACTAAATGGTGCAATCGGCAACATTCGTATGGCTGCTACGCCAACTACACCACTGCGTTTCAGCTTTTCATCAACTGCGGCAACCTTTGGCCCACCAATCTTTCTAAGTCCTGCGTTACCCGATAACTTGCCGATACCAAACATAATTGCTGAACTCATTAGTGCTCCCATGATGCCGTAAATAGGCCCCCAAATTGGGCCAAAGATAGCGGCTACTGCCAGAGATAGTACAGTCACAGGGAAGAACAAAACGCCGCCAACTACATACACGAGCAAAACAGTTGGAAGGGCAAAATAAGTGCCTCTACTTTTTTCTAAAAAGGCGTTGATGCTTTCTGAACTTAACCATGGGATTGACTGGCTAGCCCAAAACATCAGCCCGCCAAGTACTGCAATAATGGCAATGCCAATTAAAATCATTATGCTGCGTCGCTTAGGGTTACGAGCGGGTAGCGCGTCACCATCAAATGTAGGTACTGAAATAAGCGGTTCTTCTGGGTCTGATAAGGCGCGAAATACATTTTTAACCGAGTGCTCTGTAAATACTTCGTCGCGAACTTCGGTAAGCACGTAACCATGTGCTATTTGATCTTGCATCAATGCTTCTACAGGGTACTGGCTGTTAAATATCTCCGGCATCGCATCTATATCACGACCTGTATGCTCAGCAAGTAGGTCGTTTCTCACTTGCTCTATACATGCTTGGTTATCTTTACTATTGCCGAACAAAACCGTATCAATTTCAGTGTCGAGGGTCATTGAACGGTTACTTAGGTTTGAAGACCCAATAACAAGGTACTTGTTATCAATGGTCATCACCTTAGAGTGAATGCGTTTGTATGCTTTTCGCCCCTGCATGTCTTCTATTGAAGAGTAAGTCAGTTTTACTCGTCTGGGGTCTATACCTTTTTCCAAAATCGCCTTGAACTCAATACGGCTAGCCCAAAATGCCTCACACTCAAACTTACCTTTGGGTTCGTAAGAACTAACAATAACAACGGAAAGATTTGGCTTTAACTTAAGTTGTTTATTAAGCGCTTCAGCGATTTCTTGACGGGTCGTGAACTGATTTTCGATATAAATAACCGATTCTGCTTCGCCAATTAGGTCGAGCAGCATATGACGTACTTCTTGTGCTGGCTCTGCTTCATCCATAAAAGGGATGGTTCGAGCAAGTGCACACTCTACGTTTTCAAAAAGTGGAGGGTAGTCTTCTGGCCATGCTTCAGGCAAAGGCGCATTCTCACCATTACGCGCATCTTCACGAATATTAATAGGAGTGTCTTCAGCTACTCGCTGCCATCTCCACCTTACAAGTTGTGCAAAATCAGCAACAACAGGCCCGCTTGAAACCATTTGAACATCGTGTAACGGGCCATACTCGCCATCGGGACCATCTCTTTCCTCGGAGACCACGGGATGGTCTCGGGTATCCCAACGGTTAGTCGAAACATCCATACCGCCTGAAAAAACAAGTTCGTCATCAATAACTACAATTTTTTGATGCTGGCTGCCGCCCATTGGAATGGTATCGTCTAGCTCTGTTTGAACATTGTCAGGCGTTTTCTCTTCCCACACTTCTTTTGCCCACATTTCACGTTGAGCGAAGAAGGCCAAAGAAGAATCCCAGCGCAGTAAGTAAATTTTGATGTCTGGGTTTTGCTCAGCTTTCCATTTAAGCAAGTCACTGATAACACTAGGCGCTTCGCTAGAGGCTTCATCATCACCTCGTAACAAGCGGATACGACTATCAATATCCCAACCAACAATAAAAATGCTGTGCTTTGCTTTAACAATTGAGCTATGCAAGGCTTTGTAATAGTTTCCGCAATCTATCAGAGGAGTAGAGAAGCGAGCTTTGCTCTCTACCCAACAGTTTTGACCTCGTTGAAAAACACTCTTACCTGATTGCATGGTTCCTTACCTATTATATTAAATCTATCTATTCACGTGTTGTTGCAGAATCCGTACCTCAATACTTGATGAATTTCCTTGTTTTAAGTGGTTGATTTAAATGTTTAATTTACTTTTAAAGAAAGTTGTGTGTATTTTTCATGGTCTAGTTTGTGTAATTTTTTCACGATAGAACGCGTTTCATGTTTAGTATTGGCAAAAGGTCGTAATGTCTTCTATATAACTTTAGGGTTATATAAAAGGTTAGGGGCAATGAAGTTTTTTTCCAAAGAAAACGCATCTAAGCAGGCACTAGAACAGTCGATACTCGCGGTCGTGACTATTGATGAGAAAAATAACATCACGTTTTATAATGACGCAGCTCAAAAACTATGGGGTTATACGCCTAGCGAGGTAATGGGAAAGAATATAAAAATACTTGTACCTCAGGAACACAAAGCGAATCACGATAGCTACGTCAACTCACACAGACAAACCAACGTAAATAAGATTGTTGGAAGTTCACGAGAGGTTGAACTGGAAACCAAAAACGGTGAGCGAATTTGGGTTCAACTCGCCTTGTCACAAGTCGTTGTGCAAGGCAAAAAGCATTACACGGCGTTTGTACGCGATGTTACAGAAGAGCGTGAATCTCGTGAAATTGTGGAGCAAACCCTAGAGCAAGCGTTAGATGCAGTAGTGTGTATAGATGAGAACAATAATGTCACTCTATTTAACGCATCGGCTGAAAAGCTTTGGGGGTACGGGCGACATGAAGTTATTGGCCAAAATGTAAAGATGCTTGTTCCCCAGGCGATACAGGCGAACCACGACAATTATGTGAACGCAAATAGAGAAACTGGTCAAGATAAGATTGTCGGCACGAGCCGCGAAGTAAAAGTCGAGAGAAAAGACGGAAAAAGCTTGTGGGGAAGGCTCTCGTTATCGAAAGTAAGACTCGCTGATAGAACACTTTATACGGCCTTTATAAAGGATGTTACCGAAGAGGTCGAACAGCGAGAGATGCAGAGAATGCTTTCTCTTGTTGCTAACGAAACGGATAACGCGGTGATTATCTCCGACGCCAACGGATTAATAGAATATGTGAATAATGGATTTTACCGGCTAACGGGCTGGCAGCTTGAAGAAGTTAAAGGTAAAAAGCCGGGCTCATTCTTACAAGGCGAAGAGACGGATCAGCGGACCGTTAGTGTTATCCGACAGAAAATCAAAAACTGCGAAGCGTTTTATGACGAAATCCTCAACTACCGCAAAGATGGTTCTCCCTATTGGACTTCACTTTCAATAAACCCTGTTTTCAAAGAGGGCAACTTAGTTAACTTTATCGCAGTTCAGGCTGATATTACCCGTGTTAAACAGATGGCGCTAGACTTTACAAATAAATTAAAAGCCATCGGCAGTGCACTTGTCTTGCTTGAAATGGAGCCTAACGGAAAAATCATCGAGGCAAACAAATTATTGCGCGAAACCTTGAATGGTGTAATGAATACAAAGGCATTTGCTGATGAGGTTATGGGGGGGTTAAGTGCAGAGGACAAATCGACATTAGAAACGTCAGGATTCGTTTCAAAAATTATCGAATTGGATCTTGGGGATAATTACCTAGCCTTTGATGCTCGAATAAGTGCGCTCAAAAATTTCAATGGGCAAGTAACGCGCTACGTATTTTTCGCTATTAATGTTACGTCTAGAAAGCAAGCCGTGAACGATACGCAAGAAGCAATGAAAGAGCTATTGGTAACCAGTCAAACTATTAGTAATATTGTTGGCACAATTAACTCCATTTCCGAACAGACTAACCTGTTAGCGTTAAATGCAGCTATTGAGGCGGCCAGAGCAGGAGAAATGGGGCGAGGGTTTGCTGTCGTTGCTGATGAGGTAAGAACGCTTGCGGGCAACTCACAATCATCGTCAAATGAAATTGATAACCTTGTAAAAACGACGGTATCTAAGATAGAAGAGTTAGCGCAACTTATTCAGCGCATAGACGGTTAATTAAAAAGCCTTCGTCGTACGACGAAGGCTTTTTATTCACATCAATTCAAGTTAAAACTGTAACGCTGCAAGTAATTAAAAACGGTATTCTACACCGATGCTTGCTTGTTTAAGATCAGTTTCAAAGTCTGTGTCATCAATATCATCAAACGCTTCGTCTGCATCTAGTTCTGTGTCGTATACAGTGTACTCGGCGTTTACTAGGAAGTTGCTAGTAACTGCATAGCTTAGACCTGCACCCACGAAAAGACTTTCGTCATCGTTGTCACGAGAAACACCCGCAAAGTTGTATTCTGTTTCAGACCATAGCTGACCTGCTTTAGCATAAAGAGAGAAGCGTTCGGTTAGCGGAAGGATACCTTTAATAGCGGCTGTATAACCATCTGTTTCAGCACCTGCGATGTCGTTACCGTAATCACCAAAATCGATATAGCCACCTTCAATAGCGACCCATTCGTTAAACTTGTAGCCTACAAGACCTTGCCATACGTCTTTGTCGTCATCGAAATCATCTTCGCCTTCAACGCGCAGGTAACCGTAATTACCACCTACATAAAAACCACTGTCTTTTGCTTCAATTTGATTGGACTGAGCGTGTGCGCCGAACGATGCCATCGCACTAATAGAGGCAACAGCAGCAAGTCCAGAAAGTGTTTTAAGTGTGTTTTTCATAAGTTCATCCTCATTACTTCTTAATAAATCATCGACTTCTCACTTGAAGCCGACGTGTCCTGATTACACACTTTCTGTTTCAACTGCTGTGCCATGGTAGAAATTTCAGTATTCATTTCAAACTAGAGCAAAATTTACAGATGTGGCCACATAATTGTTTGTTATTTAGGCATTTTCGATTTGTAGTAAAAACTACGGGCAAACACCGTAAGAAAATTTTTCCTAGCGTCTGAAAGAGATTCATAAATATGCGTTGCGGGTAGAAATGCATCGACTATATTTTAGACAGTGATGGCGCTGATAATCGAGAATTTTATTAAGTTGCTGAAATTAAACAAGTTTATTTTGATTAGATTTTCCAATCATTTGAATTCATTTTATCAACTGTAAATATTGCGTAAGCGTGTCTATCTTTTAACGGCTTATGAGGTAAACAAAATGTTAACAAGTGGTGGCGCTTAGAAGTGTCTATCACGTGATAACTAAAACAAACTCAGATGGGAAAAGACCATGACTTTAAATAGGTTTAAAAAAACTACGTTATCGGCGCTAGTGGCGCTTTCGCTAGGCGCGTCAGGTGCTATTGCCAATGATCAGATAAGTAAGCCCGCTGGTGCTAAAGGCACAGGGATGACTAAAGCTTTCCAAGCGAAGACGAATCAGTTTTGGTGGCCCGACCAACTCGACCTCTCACCACTTCGAGATCATGACAACCGTTCTAACCCGTTAGGTGAGGATTTTAGCTACGCTAAAGCGTTTGCAAAACTTGACCTTGATGAAGTCAAAAAAGACGTAAACGAACTGCTTACCACATCTCAAGACTGGTGGCCTGCAGACTTTGGCAACTACGGTCCTTTCTTTATCCGTCTTTCATGGCACAGCGCTGGTACCTACCGTACATTAGATGGTCGCGGCGGCGGTGATGGTGGTCAAATGCGTTTTGACCCGCTTAACAGCTGGCCTGACAACGGCAACTTAGACAAGGCACGTCGCCTACTTTGGCCAATTAAGCAAAAGTACGGTGAAAGTTTATCTTGGGGCGACTTAATGATCCTTGCCGGAACAGTAGGCATGGAAAACATGGGCTTTGATACCTATGGTTTTGCAGGTGGTCGTACTGACGACTGGGAACCAGATATGGTGTACTGGGGACCGGAAGTAGAAATGCTAGCTAGTGACCGTGAAGAGCGCGACGGCAAGCTTCAGCGTCCACTTGGTGCCACGCACATGGGCCTAATATATGTTAACCCTGAAGGTCCTAAAGGTGTACCTGATCCAATGGGATCAGCGAAAAACATTCGTACTGCATTTGGTCGCATGGCGATGAACGATGAAGAGACTGTAGCGCTAATTGCTGGTGGTCATACATTCGGTAAAATGCACGGTGCGCACAAACCTGCTGACTGTTTAGAAGCTGAGCCTGGCGGCGCAGGCGTAGAAGAGCAAGGTCTAGGCTGGAAAAATAACTGTGGTAAGGGTAATGCTGAAGACACAGTAACCAGTGGTTTAGAAGGGGCGTGGACACAGTTGCCGACTAAATGGACAAGCTTATACCTTCAAAACCTACTTGGTTTTGAGTGGAAGCAAACGCGCAGTCCAGCCGGTGCCATTCAGTGGGTCCCTACTGATGAATCACTTCACAAGTCAGTGCCAGATGCACACGTGGAAGGTAAGAAAAACCCTCCTGTAATGACTACAGCGGACCTTGCGCTTAAGTATGACCCTGAGTATCGCAAAATTGCCGAACGCTTTTTGGCTGACCCTAAAGAGTATCAAACGGCATTCGCTAAAGCATGGTTTAAGCTAACACACCGTGATATGGGGCCAAAAGCACGTTACCTAGGTAACGATATCCCGGAAGAAAACTTTATCTGGCAAGATCCTGTGCCTAAAGCTGATTACAAAATGATTTCTGCTAAAGACGTTAACAAGCTTAAAGCAGACATTTTAGATAGTGGACTTACGGTTCAGCAGCTTGTAAAAACAGCGTGGGCAGCGGCGGCAAGTTTCCGTGCTTCAGACCTACGTGGTGGTGCAAATGGCGCCCGTATCACGCTAGAGCCTCAAATGAGCTGGGAAGCTAACGAGCCAGAAACAGTGAAAGCGGTAGTGTCTAAGCTTAAAGAACTACAGGAAGGCTACAACGAGCGCATGTTCTCTAAGAAGAAAGTGTCACTTGCCGATTTGATTGTTATTGGTGGTGCTGCAGCTATCGAAAAAGCAGCGGCTGACGCCGGTGTTGAAGTAACTGTACCAGTAGTACCAGGTCGTACAGATGCAACTCAAGAGCAGACAGACGTTAACTCTTTCTCTTTGCTAGAGCCGACAGCTGATGCGTTCAGAAACTACTACAACGCTGAAGGTAGCTATCGTTCGCCAACTGACATGTTGGTAGACAAAGCTGATCAACTAAACCTGACGGTACCTGAAATGACCGTATTATTAGGTGGGTTACGTTCATTAGGGGCTAACGTAGGCGATGTCAAACACGGTGTATTTACTGACGAAGTAGGCACGCTTAACAATGATTTCTTTGTGACGCTACTTGATATGGGCGTTAAGTGGAGAAAAACTGACAATCCATCGGTATATGAAGGCGTGAATAGAAGCACAGGTGAAGTTATGTACACAGGTACACCTGTAGACCTCATCTTTGGTTCGAACAGTGAGTTGCGTGCCGTAGCCGAAGTTTATGCTTACGACAATGCGAAGAAACGTTTTGTTGAAGACTTTGTGGATGCATGGACTAAAGTGATGACGCTAGACCGCTTTGACTTACGTCATGACCTAAATGCCAGCCTAGGTAAATAGATAAGGCGAGTCTGCTATCGCGAACTTGTTAGCGATAGTATCAAAGTTTAAAAGGGCGCTTCGGCGCCCTTTTTCTATGCTGAACTCAAAGTACTTTATAAATTGTTAATGTAGCTAAAATGGCCTTGGGAGCGTCGCAAAGCTTTCTTTATTTCGATACACTGAATCTTTACTTTACGCCTCATCAGACAAATATCGCGATGGCTAGCCTTCAACGAACCTTGGTAAACTTAGAAATGCTAAGTGAGGATATTAATGCATTAAATGACAATGCTATTAATTCCGCCGCTCACATAAAACTTCTGCGTAATGTGTTAGAAGAACTCAAAAACGCAGAGTCATTTGTTGCCTTTGAGACAGAAGCAAGCTTTCATAAATTGTTATTTGGCTCTATGTTCGAGGACGTTTTCGAAAGAAAGGGTATGGTCAGGGTTTACATTAAGCTGGTGGGTTATGTGATCTCCGCATGGGAGGCTACCGATAAAGCGAACGCTATTATTAGTGAAAACTTCGATTCAAAAGCCGATAAACGGTTAGAGTTGCTTCAGGTTAAAGCTATAAAGGCGAAATCTCAGTTGAAAACGGTGGCGTCTGCAATGGGTAAAGAAGACTATAAAAAGTTTGTTAACACGCTAGGCCTGTTTGCTCAGGAGTGGCAGTGGGATACCCTTCGCGCCAGGTTCTAACCAGCGCGAAGGTACGGTTTTAATATGCACACCTTAATATACGCTTTAAGCGCTATGGCGTGGTATTTCTGATATTCATACTTTGCTCGTTGATAACCCGAACTTCTCGTTGAGGGAAAGGGATCTCAATATCGTGCTCACGTAGTGTTTCAAAGACAGTAAGCAGCAAATCACCCCCCACGCGGTTCTTGCCATCGTCTACACCTTCCATCCAAAACTCGACAAACATGTTTACGCCAGAGTCACCAAAACTGTCTATTTCACAGTCTGGTAGTTCTTCAAAAGGGATATTGTCGCCACTGATAACTTGCGGGTGCTCTGATACCGCTTCCTTAATGATTTCTACCATTGCGCGTATATCTGTTTTGTAGGCCACCGAAAAATCGATACGGTAACGCTGCTTAGGATCTTTATGCGTCCAGTTTATCAGCAAAGAACTGATAAACTTCTCGTTTGGGACTAGGATGTCCTTGCCGTCATAGGTTTCTAACACGGCATAGCGCATCTTAAACTCTCTAACGATACCTTTTTGCCCGTCTTCCAATTCAACGAAATCGCCAACGGTCAACGATTTATCCAACAGAATAATAATGCCGGAGATAAAGTTTGAAGCAATAGACTGCAAGCCTAGGCCTAAACCCACACCCAAGGCTCCGCCGAAAACGGCTAATGCGGTAAGGTTAATGCCCATAACGTTAAGTAATAGAAGAAACACAATACAGAACAGAGCTACTTCAAACAGTTTGGCGAACACTTCCTTGGTAGATACATCAAGCGATTTGTGGTTTCGAATAATATCTTGCCCTATCGCATTAGAGCTGCGACCGAGCCAGAACAGCAAACCACCAAACAATAAGACTCTTGTTACGCCATACGCAGAAATTTCAACATTACCCACTGATATTGCTATCGACTCTAAAGCTGAAGTAATGAGGGGAAGCACGTCTATAAGATGTAAAAACAGGATAGGGAGGCCTATCCAACGCATAAACGCAGCGATGGTTTTATTTTCAACGAAGCCTATGATTAAAGAGTTTACGAACAGCATAAGCGCTACGACCACTGCAATTTCCAGTAGCCATGCGTCGAACTGGAATTGCGCACCTAACACAGTGGTAAGCTTTAATAAGCTTATAGTGATAAGTGGAAACAGTGCCTCGCCAAGATTATATAGAAAGCCGTGCATGGTATGTGCGCCTTGCTGTGGCTTTTCTCGAGTAAACTTAAAAGGCTTTTTTACCTGCTTGGCAAGTAAAAACGCTACGCAGTATATTACCGCGATAGTTGTAAGCTGGATAATAAAGCTATCAGACATTACTGACGCTTTGACTAACGCCAATTTCTCTTCGAAGTGCTGGGTTAAACTATCAACATTCATGTGTTCTACTTAATTTAATTACCGCGCAACGTAAGTGCGGGTGTTGCTTAATGAGCGTGGAATCCCTGCGCGCTTTTTATCTTTATTATCAACTAGGGTAAAGCTTTTTTCACCGAATCAACATATGTCGATTGTTTATTCATCACTGGTCATACAGATTTCGGCTGTTTTTACAGCGAATAGAGGATGGATTTAACTCGATATAACCTTTCAGATATATACTAATCGATATGGGTTGACTTTATTGTATTGAAATAGAAGATTTTTTTGTTTTTGTGGCAGTTAAATACTCAAGCAAAGATGATATTCCTACCGAATGAATTTTGTCGACTAGATAGAAAAATTAAATCCTCCCAATTATTGGTAATAATAATTGGTTGACATCTGGTAAGACCGAATTGTAATATGGATTTGTTTTCTGCTGCTTGTTTAAGCAGAGTGTGGACTAGCTTATCTATGCGCTTATGCGAAAATCGGCATGTTGAAGAGTGTAAACTTAATAGCAAACCGCAGTTTTTGTTTTGCGCTTTGAAGCAAAGATAATAAAAACAGTTACTCTCAAGAGTACCCTACAAAGCAAACAGGCTTCTTAGAAATAAGAAGCCTGTTTTATTTTGTAATAAGAAATGTACGTAGTCGTAACTACTGTCTTAGATGAGCGATAGAGTAGAGCCCACGGGTTTCATCAGTTTTACGTTTTATCTCTTCTAACGCTTTTGCCTCACTCGCATCGAAAAGCGCGTTGATAAGGCGATTAAAGTGCTGATGCATTGCTCGCCTTGCGCCTGCGGTATCCTTACTAGCAATAGCATCATAGATAAGCGTATGTTCTCTCAGCCTTTGCTCTTCACCTTGTGAGCACACATCGCTGTAGGCAGATATAACCTGAGGGACAGTTCTTCGCAATTCCCATAAATTTTCAACTGAAAGCATAATGGCGTTATTTCGTGTCGCTTGAGAAATAATCTGATGGAAGCGCTGGTCTGCCTCGTCGGCTTTTTGAGGAGTCTGCATCTCAACTAAGGTTTGTTTTAGCGCTTCTAACTCTTCATCTGAAATAGTTGCGGCAGCAAGCGCAGCAGCTTCACCTTCAACAAGCGCGCGCGCCTGGGTAAGCTCAAATGCGCTGATTGGCTTGGTTGCTTGGCCTTGTTTTTTCTGATGCAAGACGTATACACCAGAACCGGTTTTTACTTCTACACGCTCTCGTACTTCCAGCGCGATAATGGCTTCACGGATAGTAGGGCGACTAACGTTATACGTCTCCGCGAGTTCCCTTTCTGCGGGTAAGCGGCTACCTTCAGGATAAATTCCTTGGTCGATTAGCGCTTCAAGTTTTTCAACTATGCTCCAGAAGAGACGACGAGTCTTCATATTTACAGCCCTTGTTTGCCTGTTGCTTACCTAAAAAGAAGAGACAATTGGTAAATTAATTCTATCTGACCATTGTATATCGAAACTAGCATAAAGCGCAAAGTCCCGAGTAGTGTGCTTTGAAACACTTTATAAGCAGAAAAGTTCTTTCAATTGGTAATACATTTTATTGTTATTGGTAAAATAAATTGGTTGTTTTTGGTCTGTTTATTGGTTAGATTCTAAAACAGTCAGTAACAAATAAATAACAGCATAATTGCGTTTTTGCAAAAGAAGATTGGCAATTTATGTGCGATTTATACGATTTAGCAAGGTCAGTGGCACTATCACGGTAGATATCACCGAAGATCTTGCCAGCGAAATGGGGAAAGTATGAAAGTAGCAAATATCTGTAAGTCAGCGATCGGAATTATTACGCTCTTGGCGTTTAATACAACGGCATACGCCGAAGACTACTTAGTTGACTCTAAGAAAAGCTACCTCAACGCGTTAGAGAAAGTAGTCCCTGGCGACGATATCGTACTGAAAAATGGTACTTACCATGATTTTGAAATTAAGTTCAAAGCGCAAGGAAGTGAGCAAGAGCCAATTACATTGAGAGCGCAAAGCAAAGGCGGTGTTATTCTCTCTGGTCAATCAAACCTATCTATTGCGGGGAGCCACTTAATTGTATCTGGGCTTGTATTTAAAGACGGCTATTCTCCATCAGGTTCAGTAATTAGCTATAGAACGAGTAAGGACGAACTCGCGAATTATACCCGCGTCACTGAAGTCGTAATCGAAGACTATTCTAAGCCAGACAAATTTGAAAGTGACTATTGGGTTGCGCTGTATGGAAAGCATAACAGGCTAGATAGTTCGTACTTAGCAGGCAAGCGAAACCGAGGTGTAACGGTCGCAGTAAGGTTAGATTCAAAAGATAGCGTAGAAAACTATCACAAAATAGACAATAACTATTTTGGCTTCCGACCTGAGTTAGGTTCAAATGGTGGAGAAACCTTAAGAATTGGTACCAGCCATTATTCACTTGAAAACTCTTTTACCCGAGTCGAAAACAATGTGTTTGACCGTAGTAATGGCGAAGTTGAAATTATCAGCGTTAAATCGGGTGGCAACGTTCTTCATGGCAATACCTTCATTGAGTCTCGCGGTACGCTAACGCTAAGGCATGGCAACGGTAACACAATCACCAATAACGTGTTTCTGGGTAATGGTGTTCCAAATACGGGTGGAGTACGCGTCATTAATGCCGATCAAGAAGTAGCAAATAACGTGTTTAAAGGGCTTACTGGCTACCGCTTTGGCAGTGGGTTTACAGTAATGAATGGCGTGCCCAACTCACCTCAAAATCGCTACCACCAAGTAAAAAATGCCAACATACATCACAACACTTTCATTGACGTTTCACACATTCAATTGGCTGCTGGAGCAGATGAAGAGCGTTCAGCGCCACCTGTGGATAGTGTTTTTGCTAACAACCTTGTTATCGCTAAAATGGTGCCTACTACATTTAGCTTTTTTGATGACATTAGCGGTATAGCATTTATCAACAATGTGGCTAACTACAGCGTAGAAAGTCAGATTGAAAAAGGCTTTACGAAGCGAAGCGATATACAGCTATCTTCATCGAACAGTATTTCTTCGGAGGAGATGAAAGTAGGGGCGGACGACAGTGTTAAGCCACTTAAAAAAGCAGAGGTAGGGCCAAGTTGGTATCAGAAAAAAGAATACGAAACGCCGTTTGGTTCAGGAGATGAAATTACTGTAGAGCCAGGTGTAAATTCGCTTTTTGAAGCGGTCGCGAAAGCGAATGATGGTGATGTTCTTATACTTAATGATGGCGTATATAGCGAGCAAAAAATTGTTAAGGTAACTAAAACTCTCTCTGTAAAAGCAAGCAAAAACGCAAAAGTCATTATCCGTCCTCAGCGCTCTGCACTTTTTGAAATAAGTGACAATGGTTCACTGGAAATTGAAGACATAACGCTTTCAGGTAGTGATGCACCAGATGCGGCTGGAAATACATTCATCCGCACTAAAAAGTGGGGCATGTTAACTAATTACCGATTCACTATGGATAAGGTGACAGTAACTGATCTAGACATAAATCATAGCTATCACTTCTTTTCAGCAGGCGCCCGAAGCTTTGCGACTTTGTTATCTATCACTAATAGCCAATTTGACACTGTCTCAGGTCACGTACTGGCGTTGAATAAAGAAAAAGATGATTTAGGTATCTACAACGTTGAAGTGTTGAATTTAGAAAACAATACATTTAGCGATGTTCAAGGGGCACTAGCACTTATCTATCGCGGTGGCACCGACGAAAGTACTTTTGGGCCTAAGGTAACGATAGCTAAAAACGTGTTAACGAATGTAGGTTTGGGTAAAAGAAACAAGCGTAAAGCAAGCATATTTCTTCATGGCGTACAAAAAACACAGATTCGAAATAACGAGTTTAGCGCAAGTGCGCCAGTCAAAATTGAACATACCGTTGGAGAGCCGCAAACATCGCATAGCGGCAATACATTTAAAAGTACAAAAGGTATCGACATTGTCGATTTCTTGAAAGCGAAAGACGAATGTCGCTGCTCTGAGTAAGAATGCTCAAACTAGCGCGCAACTTATGCAACGAAAAGTAATTACAGTAAAAATTAAAGACTACGAGTTCGTAGGGTGGATGATATGAGAGTTGGTTTTATTGGTGAGTGCATGGCCGAACTTAAAAAAGTAAACGGTGTACTAGAAGAAGGGTTTGCTGGCGATACCTTCAATTCTGCCGTCTATCTAAAGCGCACGTTCCCTCAATTAGATAGCTATTTTGTCAGTGCAGTAGGCAGGGACGCATTGTCAAAGGAGATGCTCGACTTTGCGCAAAGCGAGTCGATTAATACACGCTTCTTATTCACTCACCCAGACAAGCATATTGGGCTTTATAAAATTTATACCGATGCAGAAGGCGAGCGCTCTTTTACATACTGGCGCAATGATTCTGCTGCGAAGTGCTTGATGTCTTTAATTACTGATGGCGATAAAGCGTCGATGACAGCGTTAGACTTAGTGCTGTTTTCGGGCATTTCACTCGCTATTCTAAATACTGAAGACTTACCAAAGCTTTGGCGTTTACTTGCAACGCTTAAAGAAAGTGGAACCAAAATTGTTTTTGATATGAATCATCGGCCAGCCCTGTGGAAGGGTAGGGATGATGCCACTGCATTGTATGAAAAAGCGTTTGAAATTGCAGATGTTGCGTTACCTGGATTAGAAGACTTTAACTTCTTGTATGGGTTTGAAACGGTAGAAGAGATAGTAAACTTTTTAGCGCCTTTCTCATTTAAGCAGCTCGTTATTAAAAATGGCGCAAGCGCTGTAACGCTAGTGGATGAAAGCGGAGAGGTTTCAGAAGTAGGGCTAACCCCCGTTACTAATGTTGTTGACACTACCTCTGCTGGTGATGCCTTTAACGGTGTTTTTCTAGGGGCGTACCTTACGGGCGAGAGTCCTGAGGCCTGCGTAAACAAAGCCGCTAAGTGTGCAGGTTTTGTGATTCAGCACCCTGGCGCCATTGTAGATAAAAAGGCCTATGCAGACCTAGTGACATCTATCGCTTAAGTAAGTTAAAGCGAAGTATTCAAATACCAAATAAAACACTATATCGAACTTATAAGGGCATCCGCCCCTCGTATTACAAGAGACAAACCATGAAAAAAATATCAGACATTATGGGCGGCCAAACCCTGCTCCCAATCATTCAAGCCGATAATGTAGAAGACGGTGTGGCCATTGCGAAAGCAATGTCAGCTGCGGGCCTTAACACAGTTGAAGTTGTATTGCGTTCACAAAATTCAGCGAAATGCATTACAGCTATTAAAGAGGCGCTGCCAGATATGATAGTTAGCGCTGGTACCGTAATCGATAAAGCATCTTTAGATGCCGCTATCAATGCTGGAGCGGATTTTATCGTGACGCCTGCGGTAACCGAGCGCCTGCTAACTATGCTAGTAGACTCAGGTTTACCTGTGCTGCCAGGTGTATCAAACGTATCAGATATCGTGTTAGCACGGGAACACGGGTTCAGAGAAATGAAGCTGTTTCCAGCATCTTTGTCAGGTGGTGCGTCTTTCCTGAAAGCGGTAGGTGGTTTATTTAAAGATACAAAGTTCTGTCCAACGGGAGGCGTGTCGCCAGAGAATTTCAACGACTATCTGTCGCTAGGTAATGTGTTTGCAGCAGGCGGTACTTGGGTTGCGAAACCTCAATGGGTAGCAGATAAACAGTGGAACCTCATCACAGAGGCATGTTCGCAAGTGTAGCGAACGCGACACCTTCCTAATTTTCATTCCTTAAAAAGCTGGCACATTCGCCAGCTTTTTGATTTTTCAGCGTATTAATTGGTGTTATAGCTTAACCGAGCTATCATTAGTGAAATAGTTTGCGCATACAACGCTGTGGCGCTGGCTTTATACAATCAGAATGAAAACGTGACTATGAGCAAATTGATAGTGCTGCCTTTCACCATTGCAGCCGCCCTACTTTTGTCTGTCGCCGAAAGCCGTGCTAATGAACTTGAGTTTTCAGGTTTTGCAAGGGCGGTTGCAGGTCAACTAGATACAAAAAAAGCTACCTATGAAGGGTATGACGACAGCATCAGCTTTTCTGAAAAATCCCTTATAGCTTTGCAGGCTGACTATACTTATTCATCATCGTTCTCCGCTTCAGCTCAACTTCTCTTGCATACCGACGACGATAGAGAGTCAGGTATAGAGTGGCTGTATTTAACCTATGCACCTAGTGAAAGTTTTCAAATTAATGTTGGCCGGTTGCGCACGCCTTTTTTAAAGTATTCTGATGTTATTGATGTTGGGTTTGCCTACCCATGGATTAATGCACCGCAGCAACTCTACAGTAGTTATTTGTTCTCTCAGTATGAAGGTGGTAATGCTAGGTTGAGAAGGTCTTTTGGCGATGTTGTAGTTGATTTTGAGGCTTACTACGGAAAGTATGAAGATGCGCTAGCTTCAAGCGGTATCAACGTAGATGTTGAAGTGAAAAACTTATTCGGCGGCGTTATTGAAATCAACTATGGTGGCTTGCAGCTAAGAACAGCCACTATCAATGCCCCCAAAGTTAAAACTACCATTGATGAAATTGCCCCATTTTTACAGGGGCTTAGAGCTGCTGGATTTGACTCCATAGCTGAACAGTTTGATATTAACGATCGCGCGGGCTCTTTTTTACTGGGCGCCAGCTATGACACGCTTAGTTGGTATGTAAGCGGTGAGTGGATGAAGGTCTCGTCTGATATCGATGTACTTGCGAATTTAGAAAGTTTTTATGTTTCATATGGCTACTATTTTGATGAGGTTCTTTTACACTTAACTTATGCTTCATCCAGACAATCACTCAATACCATCGACAATGTAATACCTGTAGGTGTGTCGCCTGAACTCGATCAGCTTTATTTCGCAGTCGAGCAGCTAAATAGCTTTTTTCCGACGGATGATCTTGATACTTGGACTCTTGGCGCTAGGTGGGATGTGAAAACCAATATTGCACTTAAAGCTGAGCTGTCGATTCTTGATGGTAAAGAAGGTAAAACATCGTTTTACGACATAAAAGAGAGTAGTTTCGATAGAAATGCGGCCCTGTATCAAGTGGCAGTAGAGTGGGTATTTTAATGCAAAAATACTTGCTCATTTTCTTTCTCTTATTTTGTTCTCGTATAGCCGTTGCCCAAGATGGCATTTGGGTCGTTGCAAACCTTCCTGGTCAAAATTTCGCACTAACAAAAGCGGAAGTGCGCAACCTTTTCATGAGCAGTGGAACATCTTCCGACGATGCATTAATACCCGTAGCTATGAGCCCTGGCAATAGAGCACGAGCAATTTTCAATACCAAGATAATTGCTCTGCCCGAATCACGAATTCAATCCTATTGGGCACAGATGCGCTTTAGTGGACGTCAAAAACGGCCAATCGAGTTCAATAATTCAAACGCCTTGCTTGAACACGTAACAAATACTGAAGGTGCGATAGGTTATGTTCCCGCTGGGACTGCGCTACCTGAAAATGTAAAGGTGGTTTATCGAAGTCTTTAAGCAATCATTAATCTTAAGAGCTTTGTGATTGCTTTGTAGTACTATTAACCAATGCCATCAGTGGAATTGGTTTACTGTAAAGATAACCTTGAAGCGTGTTACACCCTTGGCGTATTAGAAAGTTGGCTTGCTCTTGCGTTTCAACACCCTCTGCACACACCGAAAAGTTCAGGCTTTTAGCCATATCAATAATAGTCTTGGTAATCATTTCTGATTGCTTAGATTTACCTATTTTGTTTACAAAACTTCGGTCTATTTTTAGTGTGTCTATATCAAACTGCGTTAAATAACTCAGAGAAGAGTAGCCTGTACCGAAATCATCAAGGGCAAGTCTACAGCCTAATTGCTTCAGCGATGCAAAAAACGGGTTCGCCGCATTGAAATTGTTTATATATGCAGATTCCGTAACTTCAATTTCTAAGTTTGAAGCGGGGAGTCTACCATTATCTAATTCATGCAGTAAAAATTGCGTGACATTGTGGTTATTTAAATCGTGGGGGCTCAAGTTCACCGATATAACTAAGTGGCTGCCAAAGGCTTCAAGGAGTACGGGAAATTCGTAGCGAAGTTGTTTTAATACCCATAGGCTTATTTGTGATATTTTATCAGTCTGCTCTGCAATAGGAATAAACTCAGCAGGCGAAACTGGACCTAACACTTCGTCTTGCCAGCGAAGCAGAGTCTCAAACCCAGTTATGTTCTTATCTGAGTCTACTTTAGCCTGATAAGTTAGGTAAAACGCATCGTTTTCAAGAGCTTCAGTAATGCGAGTAGATATGAGCACTTTGCGCTGCGTATGCGCCAGCATTTCATCGGTAAACCATACATATCTAGATTTGCCATCGTCCTTAGCCTTATACATGGCAACGTCAGCGTTAGTTATGAGGTTGGTTAGTGAGTATTCACAGTCACTTGCAAGTGCAAGACCTATGCTAGCACTTGAGTCTAGCCTCAGTCGGTTAATGATATGAGGTTGAGATACTGCTTCTACGAGTTTTAGCGCTGTTTCTTCTAAAAAACTAGGGGATGTAAGCTCGGGTACAATAACAATAAACTCGTCACCGCCTAAACGCCCCAGTGTGCAGTTATCCTCAAGTGTACTGTCCATCAACAAACTGATATGAAGGAGAAACTTATCTCCCGTGTCGTGCCCAAACGAATCGTTGATAGTCTTAAAACCGTCTAAATCGATAAACAACAAACCCAGTTCGTGAGCATTCTTCTGCGCTATAGCGAGTTCATTTGATAAAAGCTTCATTAAGCATTGTCGATTAGGCAGCCCTGTTAAGGCGTCGAAATTAGCAAGCCGCTCCATCTGAGATTGTTGCTTCTCTAGCATTTCGTTTTTTTGCCGGTTGCTTCAGACTGGTTTTTTATATTCTCCATCATATTGTTAAAGGCTCGAGACAAAGCAAGCATTTCCTCTTTGTCTACTTCCTCAACCTTGACATCATAAGCGTTGTCATCCACGACACTGTCCATTGTTTTAATTAGGGTGTTTAGCGGACGCATTGCTCTGCGCTGCGCTCGTGATGATACAAATAACGAGATGATAATGAGAAGTACCACGGAAGGCGTGACCAAGATAATGTATCTTTGCCGACTTACTTTTAATGCTTCTTCAAGGTTGAAGACCAGGGCAAGTTTTCCCAACGGAAAAACGTCTTCGCCCACTGTTTTTATTACTATTACTTTGCTAGAAGTGCGATGTAAGCCAATGGGTAGCGTCGCGATATTACGATCAATGTTGGTTCCACTGAGTTGCGGGGACGTTTGTTCTTGCGGTTTAGTGAGCCTCCCTTCAAAGCCGGCAGGGCCCACATAATGATTCAACAGCGTACCGCTATTACTGAAAATATAAGCTGCTTCAGCATATTCATATTCATCTAAGCGAAGCAGAATTTCCGTTTGATTGAAACTGCCGGATGGCTCTTCTATATAGTCAATGAGATCGACAGCCATGTTTACGCTTAATGCGTCGACCTCTTCTGAGACAAATTCAATATAAAGCTTTTCATAAACGTATATAGACAGGCCGATAATAAGAGCACTGACTATAGCGATAGATGCAAGTGTATTGAAGGATATCTCTGACCTAAGACTTTTCAAAAAATGCTCTTTTAAGTTGAATGGGCTCGCAGTAACGACTTCGAATAAAATGTAGGAAAGGACCGTCACCTATTCACAAATCTAGTATAGACGGTTTTCGTCATTTCTTAATTAGTAATTAGATTGAAATTGTATGAAGGGGTAGAGCTATGCTTTATTTAGATGTCTTTTGAACAAAAAATGCGCTGGTGGCCTAAGGTGTTTAGTGGTAGACTCCGCACGCAATTTGTAAGAGTAAACACCTACGTTCTTTTCTTGATGTCAAACACCAATAAGCCAAGTTGGCAATGGCGTGTCTCTTTAGGTTTTCCCAGTAATCTATAACCCCCCACGGTTAGCAATAAAGCACTAACGCTTATACCTTTGCGGTATGCAACTTTTTATAAATACCTATGACAGGAGTTTATTAATGTCATTTACCCAATTAGGGCTCGCTGAACCCTTGTTAAAAGCTATTGAAAAACGAGGGTTTAGTACGCCATCACCGATCCAGGAAAAGGCAATACCAGAAGTATTGCAAGGAAAGGATGTGCTGGCGGCTGCGCAAACGGGAACAGGGAAAACCGCGGGATTTGGACTTCCTATTTTACAAAGACTGATGTCTGGCAAGCCAGTATCTGGCAATAATGTTCGCGCGCTTATCTTAACACCAACTCGCGAGCTTGCTGCTCAGGTGGAAGAAAGCATTCGAGCATTTAGTGAGTTTTTACCATTAAAGACCGCTGTGGTATTCGGTGGGGTGGGCATAAACCCTCAAATGATGAAGCTTCGTAAGGGCGTGGACGTACTAATTGCGACCCCTGGACGATTACTCGATTTGTATCAGCAAAACGCCGTGAAGTTTTCACAGCTTGAGGTATTGGTATTAGATGAAGCTGACAGAATGCTTGATATGGGCTTTATTCACGACATTAAAAAGGTGTTGAAGCTATTGCCACAGGAGCGTCAGAGCCTACTTTTCTCAGCTACGTTTTCTGATGAGATTACGGCGCTGGCGAAAACGATAACTCGTGATCCTGTAAGTATTTCTACCGCTCCTGCTAATACAACGGTGGACGCTGTCGAGCAGCACTTGGTGACCATTGATAAGTCTAAAAAGACGACTGCGCTGATTTGTTTGATTAAACAGCAAAAGTGGCAGCAAGTATTAGTTTTCAGCCGTACCAAGCATGGCGCTAACCGAATTGCGGAAAAGCTGACTCGCTCGAAAATTCCAAGTGCAGCCATTCACGGAAACAAAAGTCAGGGGGCAAGAACTAAAGCCCTTGCTGATTTTAAAAGTGGCGAGATTAAAGTTCTGGTGGCTACCGATATCGCTGCACGCGGTATAGATATCAGCGAACTGCCGATAGTGGTTAACCTGGATTTGCCGAACACAGCGGCTGACTACGTTCACAGAATCGGTCGTACTGGGCGCGCTGGTGCGAGTGGACAAGCTTGGTCGTTTGCTTCTGCCGAAGAGTTACAGAACCTAAAAGATATTGAAACACTCATTCAAAAGCTGCTCCCTCGCAAAACCCTTGAAGGTTTTGAGCCTCAGCAAGCCGTACCTGTTACCACGCTTTCTAAGCCGAAAAAGCCTAAAAAACCGAAAAAACCAAAAGTATCTCAAGGTGATAACGGTGCAGGCAGGTCAACTGGCGGTAATAAGAAAGCGGGACAACGACAGGGCAACCGTAGTGGAAATGGTAGCTCTCACGGGGGCAAGCCAAATACTCGTAACAGTGGCGGCGGTAAACCTGCAGGTCGAAGACACTCAGGAAGCGAAGGTAATGCTGCTAGACGACCCGCTAAACGTAGAAACAGTCCGTCCAACAGTTCAACTAGTAATAGGGTTGCAAACAGCGCTGATGCGTAAACAGTTATATTATTATCAGTAAAATGATAGCTGATTGATAAAGGGCCTTTTGTATAAAAGGCCCTTTTTTGATGTTCCTTAAAAACTAAAAACTAAAAACTAAAAACTAAAAACTAATGCTTTAGTTATGCTCCCATGAAAACGGGTTGTAATGGCGCAGCGCTGGCGTGGTGTTTACTCCGTTGTTATTCGCAGCGTCTAGCGTGAGCTCAGCACGTTTAATGAGTGTTTGTTGTAGCTCAGTACGAAAGCCTTTGGTTTCTTTCCATAGCTGGTTAAGCCCTTCTGGAGTATCACCTTGTAAATCTTGTGCAAGCAGGGGCCCAAGCTTGTCATACGCGCTTTGAAGCCTAATTGCCTGCTCCTTGTTATAGGCGGCTTCCTCACCCGTTGCTTTCCAATTAATAAGTGGAGCTTTTTGCGCAGCTGTCATAGCAGGAAAACGGGAAAAGTAAGTTATGTACTCTGATAAAGGGATGCTATCGGCCCGCCCCCAAATATCCATCGTCGTTCTGTTCAGCAAAGCACTGGTTTTAGGCTCAACTACCATCACAGTTGGCGTTGCGTAGTAGATCGGATAGTTGAATCGCTCGGTTATATTTCTTCTGTCTTCAAGCGTTCCTACATCAACAAACACGGTTTCATAATGAGCGCGTAGAATAAGATCCATTTCCTTTGTTGCAAAGCGCTCAGCTAAGCCTGTGCTGTCATGGCACCACTGTGCTCCCAAGACAACCAGAAGCAGCTTGCTTTCCTCCACAGCTCGTTGCTGCGCGTTAACCACGTCTTGATAAGGTGACGGAGAAGGGGCGTAAGTATAAGGGTTTTCATTCTGGGTGCTGACACAGCCATTTAGAGTAAAGAAAGCGGCTATGAAAGTAGCTATGGTTAAGCTGTGCTTAATCAACTGGGCTTGACGTTCAAAGAAAGTGTTTTGCATACAATGGTCAAAATAGTAGTTAAATCAACAACAATGTAGCATAAAAAGTAAAGAGAAAAGCGGTAATTGACCGTAGTAAACTACCGCTTTAGCAGGTCGGTTCAAGCTGATACAGGGATCAGCTTCATGTTGATATTCCCAACACCCTCGAAAGTAACTGTAGATGTGGCACCAGCCACTGTGTCATGTACGCCAGTAATAGCACCTGAGCAAATCATACAGCCTTTTGGAAGAGTAATATTCCGCGCTGCAGCTTGGTCAATTAAATAAGCTACAGCCGCCATAGGCCCGCGTAATACATTGTTTGATGGTGCAGTGTTGATGTGTTCTTTATTAATGAACACAGATGTCTGCATGTTTTCAATCACCGTATCCCACGACGCTATAGGGGCGCCAATTACCATACCTTGGTTTACACCAAAGTCACTGATGATGGCAGTGGGGCCATAGCTATTTAAATCAATAACAGGGCTACTTGCTATTTCTACGCCTGCATATACAGCTTTGATTAGGTGTTTCAATGGTCCCTTGGTATCAATTGAGCCGGGCGTAATTTCTTCTCCCAGTTCAAATACCAGTTCGGCTTCAACAGCAACCATACCGCCTGCGTAGACTTCTAGCTCAACGAATTCATCGTCTGCGTGGGAACGACCAATGAAATGGGTAACCTTTTTAAAAATTGGGCCCATTAAGCGCTCTGCGCCCATCTGATCGCGAAGTTCGGGGATCACCATGCCTACTTTCCAGCCGGTGAGCTCGTCGTTCCACTGTTCAAGCGACATGTCTTGAACGCGGTAGGCCGCGTCCAAGGTTGTCGGAACATCACCTGGAAAAGTTTCTAATACAGTGGCTTGCTTGCGTGCGTTAACCAGGGTATTCGAAAGCGTTTTCAGGTCGTCTTCTGTAAGTGGTTTATCAGGAAACATCGTGACGACTAAATCCCTAGTGCCTGACCGCCACCAATTTGAACGGTTTCGGCAGTAATAAATGACGCATCTTCACTTACCAAGAAAGACACTACAGACGCGACCTCTTCAGGCTGTCCTAGGCGACCAAGCATGATGTTATCTTTCCAAGAAGCAAATACTTCTGGCTTAGTCGCTTTAATTTGCGCATGGAAAGGCGTATCAATGGTGCCAGGAGAAACAGCATTTACACGAATACCAGCTGGTGCAAGTTCTTTAGCAAGTGCACGGGTCAAAGTATGTACCGCACCTTTTGAAACACCATAGATACCTGCACCAGGGCCACCAGCGTTCCAACCAGCATTAGATGTGTAATTTACGATAGAGCCGCTGTCAGATTTCTTTAAATAAGGAATAGCTGCACGAGAAACGAAGAACGCACTATCAAGGTTCAGTGCCATAACAAAGCGGTAAAACTCTGTTGTCATCTCTTCCATTGGGCTGCGTCCGCCAAGGCCGCCGGCGTTATTAATGACGGCGTCGATCTTACCGTATTTATCGCCAATCGCTTTTACGTTTTTATCAACGGCTTCATCGCTTGTAACGTCAAAGCCATAGTATTCTGCTTCAATACCTAAGTCGCTGAGCTCTTTTACACGCTCTGCGCCCTTATCGTCTTCAATGCCATTTAAAACAACAATGAAACCGTCTTGGCCAAGTCTTTTAGCAACTTCAAATCCGATGCCGCCTGTTGCTCCAGTTACCAGTGCTACTTTCTTCGTCATAACAATAACTCTTTGTGTTGTATTACATTGTGTATAACCAATCTTAGGTTAATAAAATTAATTGGTCTACCTGTTTTGTGTGTTTTTTGTCATGGTTTTATAAATTCATCTTCAAATGTATAGCGGTGTTAAACTTTACTCACATATAAATGCTTGAATTTTATTGCTTTTGGTTGCAATTCGAAAGAGGGTGGTTAGAGTGCCAACAAGAACGAATGAAATGACAATAATGCAGGTGTTATTATGCTTATTGGTAAGTCCAATTTGTGCTTGAGTTAAATTGGTAGAAAACGTTATTGGATTTTGTTTATAGGAATAGAAAGGCGTACCACAGTCCCCATTGGGTAATCGCGGCTTATATTGAGGGTTCCATCTATCAACTTAGCGCGCTCTCTCATGGAAAGCAGGCCGAGGGTGGGCTGAGCGTTAACTGAATCCTCAATGGTTTCGGGTATACCCGCACCATCATCTGCTACAGTGAAGGTAGCACTTTGCGACTCATAGGAAATATCAATAGAAAGTGTCTTCGCATCAGCGTACTTGATGCTATTAGTTACCGCTTCCTGAACTATGCGATAGATATGTATTTTCTGCTCGGGCTTAAAAGCAATAGGCGTACCGCTAAGATTGAAAGAAAAATCTATTTTTGCGCGCTTAAGCGTAGTTGTGATGTCGGAGCGTTCAATAACGCTCTCGATGGGAAGAGTGTCGATGCCAGAGGGGCGTAAACCGCCTAGGCTCTTTTTCATTGCCTGATACAAAGCATCTATCTTGCCGACTAATATCTCGTGGTCTTTGGTTGTGTCAATTAGTGATAACTGGAGTTTTAAATCAACGATGCGGTGGCCAAAATCGTCGTGCAGATCGCGAGATAAACGCTTTCTTTCATCCTCTTGTACTGCTACTAGCTTGGCCGCGAGGGCTTGTGCGTTTTGCACTGCAATTTCAAGGTCTTCGTTGTTTCGAGCCAGTTTTTTATTCAATTTATTCGACTGGTTGATAGAAGACCCTAGGATGAGGCAACTTACGCATAGCGCTAAAATATAAAATTGATGCTCTATGGGAGGTAAAGAGCTCTGACTGGCTACCACAAACGCTGTAATACCAATAAACAAACAAGATAGCGCACTACCGAATACAGCATAGCGATACGATAAGAAAAGGGCTGGAAATACCGCAATGTATTTAATTTGATAGCTGATATTAATATTTTGAGAGTAAAGATAACTACCGAAAACTAAAGTAAGTAACCATGTTCCTACGGTTATAAACAGTGTTGATTCGTTTTTATTAATATACTGGCGAGTGTATAGCGCAAATAGAAGGGGGCAAAGGACGATAATTCCTACAAAGTCACCAAGAGAGAAATCGAACAAAATAGAAAGAAAAGCCGCTACGTCAGTTTGTAATTCAATAGCCCGTCTGCCTAGAAACACTGTCCCTAGCGCTACGCTTATCAGCATGCCGAATGCCAAGGTGGCAAGGGTACTGCGGACATTATCGAAATAAGGTGCTGCAAAACGGCGTCTAAAGACATAAACACATCCGCAAACTACCGCGGGCGATATGAATAAGTGCACTAAATACCAGCCAACACTTCCGCTTAAAAAGGCAGTGTTATCAAGAACGCCCCCTGGGTGAAATAAAATGAAGTGGATTAACTTTTCTGAAAAAAGCAATAAGGGCCAGCTTGCTAACGGTAATAACAAAAAGGCGGCCAAGCGAACGCCAGCGGGTAAATACCAACTCACAGTCCCTGATATAATTTCAAATTGGGTGCTAAATAGCCATACGCTATGAAATAGACCGGTATATATCAAACCCATCATCAAATAGGTAGTGTTGATATACCGTGTAATATTCATTAATCCGCTTTGACTAAGGTGTCATCATAAATGACATCAGATACATCTAAGTATCCGGTTTCTAATGCTATGCGAAGCAAGCCAAATTGAGACGTAACATTCAGTTTTTTGTAAATATTAGTTCTGTGAACCATGACTGTCTTTGGCGCAGTATCTATGTGATAGGCAATTTGTTTAGGTTGGAAACCTTTAGCTAGTAGTAAAAAAACTTCCTTTTCTCTTTCTGTAAGAATGGAAGTCAGACGCTTATCGCCAAACGCTAATTTTTTACTGATATCTGAGCTGAGGTAGTTTTCATCTTTTTCTAGCGACTCCAGCGCGTCCATTAACTCTTTCGTAGCGGCACTTTTTGTAACATAGCCATCAGCGCCAAGTTCAAGTGCTTTACTAATATAACCTACGTGATCGTACATGCTTAGCATCAAGCATTTAACAAATGGCGCCTCTTTCTTAATTTTGATAAGCGTGTCAAAACCATTTTCTTGGGCTAAGGAAATATCCAAAACTGCCACATCTATATCGTCTAAAGATGCGAAGGCGGGGAGTGCGCTTAATGAACTTACAGCGTAAGCAACGTGCCAGCCATACTCTTGCTCGATGAGAGTCTTAATGCCGTCCCTTACAATTTCATGGTCATCAATGAGGAGTATGTGCATGAAAAAATCAATCTATTTCTTAATGCATCAAGTTTACGTTGTATTTGGCTTATAGGGAATAAGCCGATGGCTTAGATTGGTGGTGTATTCAATTTTGTGCATAAAAAAGCCGGCCTATCCATGGCCGGCAGTTACTTAAGCTTTAGTGTTTAGCATGCTAAATGCTAAATGCTAAGAGCTACTATGCGTGTAATAGCAATACCAAACGCGGTATTAAAGGTTTACCGTCACTGGCGCTGAACATGCAGAGGTTTCATCACACACCATATAGGTATATTCGCCAGGCTGAACGCCACGGCTTCTATCGCGATAACGACCAGTATTGCTTACTTCTTCAAGTAGTTCACCATTGCGATAAATCATTACAGTATCAGCCATTGAGCCGCTGTAAGATAAATCTACACGTAGTGAGCCGAAGCGAGAAAGCATAGCGCGGTCAATTTCTGCAACAATATTGCTGTCTGAAACCGACACTGTCTCTGTTGAAACGCCAGTTTGACCTTCTGAGTCGGTAACCGTAAGGGTTACATCATAGGCACCTGTACTTGCGTATACATGAGTTGGGTTTTCTTCCGTTGAAGTCGCACCATCACCGAAGTCCCAGCTGTAGCTAACAATGTCGTCATTAACGTCATTACTATTGTTAGTAAAGCTCACTGATAGACCTGAAGCGTCATAAGTAAATGCAGAGTTTGGCGGTGTTGGTCCTACTTCACCAATACCGGTAACTACTAGGCTCCATGTGTTAACGGTACCGTTATCTCCGTTAAAGGTATCAAGCACGTTCAAGGTCCAATCGCCAGTAGCCACTTCGCCGTTAAAGGCATCAGTGTTATAGCTTTCAACGATATCATCTGTACCGCCACCTTGGTTTTGGCGCAGAACGGTAGTTGTTCCTTGGGGAGAAGTAAGTGATAGCACTAAGTCACCGCTATATGTATGCGTAATATCTACCGAGGCTTGCATACCAAATACCGTTAAGTCATCCGGTACGTTTATCACTAGGTCAACGCCTACATCATCTGGATCTTCTTCATTCGGTAACGTAGGTACAGCATCGCCTGAATATGCGTAAGGGAATTCGTTTAGCCCTTGCGGGTAAACGTAAAGGTTGGCGGATTTAGACTTTTCAATTTCGCCACTTACACCATTAACAGTAAAGCTATAAGCGCCCCAAGGGGTATCTTCAGAGGTTTCTACTGTTAGCGAAACAGTGTCGCCAGGCATTGCGGTGCTAGCACTTAAATAGGCAATGTCACTTTCTTCGGCAAGAGAAAGCTGCACTTCTTCATCGTAGCCCGCTATAGAGCCTACTTCAATAGTGAAGGTATAAGCTTCACCCGCCTCAATTTCCGCTGAGCCTGGGGTGATGCCTAGTTTAAAGCCAGGGGTTGGGTCGGCTTCTTCTAACGCATTTAGCACATTAAGACGGTTGCCTGAAACAGTGCGACCATCAGCCCAAAGACTCGTTTCACCGGTAGTCATTAATAGCTCTTTCATTTCTGACGGCGTAAGCTCTGGGTTTAACGACCATACAAGGGCCGCTGCACCGGCAACATGTGGTGTTGCCATTGATGTACCAGAGTATGCGGCGTAGCCGTCGCCCGGTATAGTAGATAAAATAGCTGTACCTGGCGCTGCAATATCCACCGTTTCCAGACCGTATGAATAGCCGCTATCGCCGTCAGTTCTAGTGTGGCTTGCAACTGCCAATAAACTGTTTGTTGTAGTGACATAGTTAGACGGATAGTTGTCGACGTTGTCATTGTCTGAACCAGAGTTACCTGCTGCAGCAACAAACAAAATTCCAGCTTGGCCTGCCACTTCAATAGCTGTCTCTAGCGCTTCACTGTAGCCGCCACCGCCCCAGCTGTTGTTCGTAGCTTTTACGTTGACGCCACGGTTTTCTTTCAGGTCGGTGAAGTAATCAATACATTCGATAGCGCCAGCGGTTGACCCCGTTCCATCTGCACCGAGGAATTTACAGGCAGCGATAGACACATCGTGGTTTACGCCAACTACACCTATACCGTTTCCGCCCACAGCGCCAATAGTCCCAGCTACGTGCGTACCATGAGAATCATCGTCCATAGGGTCGGTATCACCGTTTGCTGTATCAATTCCGTAAACGTCATCAATGTAGCCGTTGCCATCATCATCAATACCGTTGCCGGCGATTTCACCTGGGTTTACCCATGCATTATCTGCAAGGTCTTCATGGTTGTAGTCAACGCCGGTATCGATAACACCTATCACTACATCGCTATCACCTGTTGTAATATCCCATGCTTCTGGTGCATCGATATCTACATCTGCAGTGCCGCCTGCTTGCCCGGTATTATCCAAGCCCCACAAATCACCGTAAGACGGGTCGTTAGGAATTAATGCTTTGCGATATAAAAAGTTTGGCTCGGCAATTTTAACCGCCGGGTTTTTCTTTAACGTTTCAATGGCGTCTTTAACCGATTTTCCACGAAGTTGAAGTTTGGCAATGCGGCCATTTAGAAGGTTGGCGAAGCGATCATCAACTTCATCACGGTTAGCGTCGCTGATTCTTGCGCCCACTGATGAACGAGCGCGCATTTTTTCCGCTTTGCTTACATTTTCTTTGTACACAACAATAACGCTATCGTCGAAAATTTCGGCTTTCGCGGCATGTGCGTGGCTAGAAGCCATTAGCGGAAGTAGGGCTAATGACAGTGCTGAAAGGCCTGTTTTAAAAGGCTTTGTTTTCATAGTTAGATTCCATAATTAGCAATAATGCTTTAATCACGAAACCTTCTCATTCGGTCTGATATAACTAACGGTTAAAACTTATAACGCAAATTTTAAAACCTGCCACCCTTAATGCAAAAAATAGTACAAAAATACAACTTAACCACTAGGCCATTACGATAAATAATGAGTGATGTGGTACTTAATTATTAGACAGCGTACCCAGAACGAGACGCTATCTCCTATTTCCATCAAGAGGTCTTACCAATAATTTTTTTTGGTGTGATTTTTAAACAAAACTAGCACTAAGGTATTAGCTTTAACCGCAAGAACGCTAATGAAGCGCATACTAATGTTATTTCGATTGCAATAAATACAACTTAATGGTGATGGATTCTCTCGCTTTTAAGGCGTTTTATAGAAGGGTCACCTTTGTTGTTAATCAAGGAAGCAGTCGTTCTCATGGACAAGAAACTAAAGGTTAAAAAATACCAATGCGCTAAAAACGTAAGAGCATTAAAAGCCTCTTCGCTTTTAGCTTCAGCGGTGTGTGGTCTTCTAACCGTCAACTCTTCTGTCTATGCCCAACAGTCTGATTTATCAACAAGCTCCGACATGGTGGAATCTTCTCTTTCAATGAGTCTGAATGCTCAAGCTATTACGATAGACGATGAAACGGTCTTCATTGCTGTCAGTCAGTTTGGGCTGAATAACATAACTAACATTATCCAAAGCGGCAACGGCGCCAACCTATCGAACGTTGTTCAAAACGGCAGTAATAACGAAGCTATCATCACTCAACTTGGTGAAGGCAACGTTGTGAATTTGCTGCAGCAAAACAACAACAACCATTTCGAAATTATTCAAGACGGGTTCGACAATGTTGCCAATGTTAATCAATTAGGTGAGCAGTCTTTCACTGTTTATCAGATAGGGAACGAAATGGTAATTAACATCACACAATATCAAGAATGATGTGATTGCCATAGGGAGACAAATGTGAAAATGAAAAAAACAAAAATAGCTAGTGCATTGCTTTTAGTAGCAGCCTCAGGATGGGCGTCAGCTCAGGAAGTTCCTGCAACTAAAACTGTCGACTTAAACGCCACAGCAGATTTTGTAGCAGCGGCAGAAGGCAATGAAATTACGCTAACTCAAACGGCACCAGAGGGAAACGAAGTAGGTAATGAATCAGTATTAAGCCAAGAAGGCGACCTTAACGCTATCGTTGTAGAGGTAACTGGTGACGCTAACGAAGTGCTTGCATCGCAAATGCAATCGGGTAACACCTTTTTTGCAAGCGTTACTGGTAACGGCAATTTCTTGGAATCAGAGCAAGATAGCTTAAGCAGCACGGCTGATTTCGTAGTTGAGGGTGACGACAACACGGTTTCACTTGTTCAATTAGGTGACGGTGGCCCCATTGGTTTTATCTTCAACCGCTCAATAAATAGCATTACGGGTAGCGGCAATATGCTATCTGTGTATCAAGGCGATGGTGGTAACTGGGCTAATAATGCGATTTCTGGTAATGACAATACGATTTTTGTTGATCAAAGCGGTGACTGGCACGAATCCTATGTGCGTGAACTTAGCGGCGATGCTAACGTGATTGATGTTATTCAGGACGGTTACTACAACATTTCAGATTTAACCGTAATCGGGTCTGACAATGAAGTTGAAATTGACCAAGATGGCGACCAGAACGTTATTGGTTGGACCATGATTGGCGATGCTAATGTGCTTGAGTTCGAACAAGACGGCGATGGCAATGAAATTGCCACTGGCGTGTTTGAAGGTTCGGGTAACGAAGTCAATGTTGACCAAATTGGCGATGTAAACCTTGCTACCGTTGAAACTGTCGGCGGAGCATCTAATACGTTCGAAATTAACCAGGTGGGCGAAGGAAATACGGCTTACGCTGGCGTGATTGGCTTATTAAACGAGTTCGATTTAACCCAGGTAGGTGATGGCAACGAAATCAGCACAGTAAACTTTGATGGTATTTTAAACACCGTTGAAATTGAACAAGATGGCGATGCTAACTTGGCGTTAGCGCAAGCCGGAATTGGTGATGCAACTTATTATGCAGATGGCAATATCATCGAAATGTCGCAAGAGGGTATTGAAAATACGGCATCAGTTGAGTTAGCTAGCAATGTTACTTCAAGCTACAACGAAATTATGGTTTCCCAAACAGGTGAGCTTAACTTACTAGACCTGCTGGTTAACGGTGACGAAAATATAGTTAGTGTTATGCAAGAAGGTGTTGGAAACTGGGTAACGGATGAAACGGGTGGGCAGTTTGTTATATCAGGCGATATGAATACCTTTGAAGTTACGCAAATGGGTAACGACAACTTAGTTACAGGTAGCATCACTGGCAATGGCGGCACGGTAAGTGTTACGCAGGTTGGTGACTACAACGTAGCTACCGTTGTTCAGATGTAAATGTGCTAACGTACAAAGTGAATAGCCGGGCGAGTGCCCGGCTCAGTTCAATAAAATGAAGTATCTGTATCGATTCTCCTTTCTCACACTAGTTTTAGGTGTGCTCTTTTCTCCGATTCACGCGGAAGAAATTCGCTTAGGCGGGTTACTGCTCGATAACAGTATAAGCCGCCAAGGTCATGAATTTGCTTCGCGAATTAGTCAATATTGGCGGGAGGTTCCCGACAGCTCAGGTAAAAACCTGGTAGTCAAAGAAATCATAGTGCCTCAAGCAGGTACCTTGCTATCAGTAATCTACGACAACAAAGTGGTTTACCAAACTTATATGGGGCGTAGGCAAGTTCCGATAGATGAGAAAGTGCAGCAAGCAATCATGTTGGTATTAGACGCAGTAGCAAATGCGAGTATAGACAGTAGAAGCCCAGATTTAGCAGGGGACGAATGGTAATGAAGAAAAAAATTGTAATTGCAGCGCTTGCAGTGGCGGCGGTAGTAGCGCCTGCAATAACGCAGGCAACTGAATTAGTTTATGAGCCAATAAACCCGTCTTTTGGTGGCAACCCACTTAACGGTTCATTTTTATTAAGTAAAGCAAATTCACAAAATGCGCATAGTGCTTCTCTAAGCGAGCGCTCCTATGATGAGCGTCTTCAAGAGTCACTAGAGCGTGCCTATATAAATCGCATCGTTCGTGAAATTACAGATATCGCTTTTGGCGAGCAAGAATACGACGAAGATGGCAATCCGATAGACAGTATTTTTAACCAAGATAGTATTTTTGTTAGCGGTGACTTCCAAGTTGAGCTTATAACAAGTAACGCTGATAGTATTATCGTAAACATTACTAACTTGTTGACAGGTGAAGTCACCATTGTAGAAATTCCACGGTTTGGGTAGGGACACACATGAGAAGTACCGTTTATTTATTATTGGCTTTGGCATTAACTGGTTGCCAGTCCATCACAAATACAATCCCGCCTGATACTACGGCTGCGGATATTATCAAAGATAGCGCCACCCTTTCTGAAGTCAAAAGCCTACCGGCACCCATGGGGCAAATTCCGGTTTCCGTTTATGCGTTTAGAGATCAAACTGGGCAATATAAGCCGAGTACAGGAGCAAGCTCTTTTTCAACCGCAGTGACACAGGGGGCTACGTCTATCCTTGTACAAACCCTAAGTGAAACATCGTGGTTTTTGCCTGTTGAGCGCGAAGGGCTACAAAATATTCTCACTGAAAGAAAAATTATCCGGGCCGACGAAAAAAGCGGGGGCGATTTACCGCCACTCACGACTGCTAGAATTATTATAGAAGGCGGCATAATTAGCTACGACACCAATATTCGTACTGGCGGGGCTGGCGTTGAGTACTTTGGTATCGGCGCGAGCGAGCTGTTTAGAGAAGATCAAATTTCTATATATATGCGCGCGGTTGACGTAAGAACGGGTCAAGTATTGGTATCAGTTTCTACATCTAAAAAGGTGCTTAGCCAAGAGATTAGAGCGGGATTATTCAGATACGTTTCTTTAAAGCGCTTGCTTGAAGCAGAGACGGGTTACACCACTAACGAACCCATGTTTGAATGCGTTAAACAAAGCATAGAGAAAGCGGTGAGTGAATTAGTATTACAAGGAATGGAGAAAGGAGTATGGCGCGCCAAAGCGTAAGCGCCATACAGTGTTTTAACTTACATTGCTCGTCAGTTTAGTAGCTTACCTGCTGGGGCTGGCTAAACTGATGGTCGAACCATTTGATGAGTTCAACCCTATTTCTGCATTCTGTTTTCCTGAATATGCTGTATACGTGTGTTTTCACCGTATTCACACTGATATGCAAGCAATCTGCAATTTCTTGGTTCTGTGCGCCGTCGGCAATTTTTCGTGTAATGGCCAATTCTCGTTTGGTTAAGACAGTCGTTGACGATTGAAGCGCAGCAACGGGCTTAGTTTTTGGTACTAGATTGGCATCAATATAACGGCTCATAATTTCGCGACTAAACCATTTGTTTCCTGCCTGAACCTGCTGAACACCTCTAACTAACAACTCTAAACTATCTTCAATATGAAACACCCCATTGATACCGTGTTGAAGTGCCGCGTAATGAAAGTCGATGTTACTTTCTGGCACGTTGAAAATCACCTTGTTCAATTCAGGGTAATCGTTAACAACCGGCAAGCTGAACATAGCAGCAGGGTCACAATACTGTGCATCAATGAAGAAGGTATAAGTGTTGTTGAGCACGCTTCTAGGCGGGTGGATAGCGCCAGTCGTAACGTTAAATCCACACGAAGGCAAAATACTAAGGAATCGTTCGTAAGCCCCATCCTTTTTAGTATTTTCCGAGAAACTACTTTTTGTTAAAACGAACGCTTGGTGTGACATGAAAGCTCCTTTTCGTGTACATCAACCTTACGAACTATACAATAGCTTTACAATACTCCTGTAGTCTTACTTGTAGCGCCAAAGCGTAACAAAATGTAACAGTGAAAAGCTTATATTAATTTTGCTTAAAAATAGCTGTTTTTTAAGCACTCGGTGAATTAAATATAAGTAAATTATCTCTATAAAAAACGTTTGCCCCCTTTGTTAAAAATGACGTTAGTGTATAGTTCATCACCAAACTAATCCTTCCAAAACTTCAACACACAGAGAGAACCATGACCGTAAATGTTGACACTCAGTCTTTGATTGCATCTATGCGCGATGTAGTAGGGCAAGCCTATTTGTTAACTGATAAAGCGAAGAAGCAGCCTTATACCAAAGGGTTTCGCTTTGGCGCAGGTGAGGCGCTCGCGGTAGTAAGACCGGGAACATTAGTGGAAATTTGGCGCGTGTTGAAGCTTTGTGTTGAAGCCGATGTTGCGGTAATTATGCAGGCGGCAAATACAGGATTGACAGGTGGTTCTACGCCAGACGGTAAAGATTACGATAGGCCTCTTGTTATCATAAGCACCATGCGAATTGATGAGATTCAGCTGGTGGACAATGGAAAGCAAATTGTTGGCTTAGCGGGTAGCACTTTGTTTGGGTTGGAAGAGACGCTTGCGCCTTACGGTCGAGAGCCACATTCGGTTATTGGCTCTTCGTGCATTGGTGCTTCTATCGTGGGTGGTATTTGCAACAATTCAGGTGGCGCTTTAGTAAAAAGAGGCCCTGCCTATACCGAGCTTGCTCTTTTTGCGCAAATTGATGCCAGCGGCAAGTTATCTTTAGTAAACAACCTTGGCATCAATCTAGGTAGCGAACCAGAAGAGATTTTAAATAATCTTGAAAACAAGCGTTATAAAGAAACTGATGTACAGCACCCCGACGCTCGCGCCTCAGACAACGAATATGATGAGCGTGTACGAGACGTTGACTCTAACACGCCATCGCGTTTTAACAATGACGGCAGGCGTCTTCATGAGGCTTCAGGCTGTGCAGGTAAACTTGCTGTGTTTGCAGTAAGGCTAGACACGTTTCCTATTCCTGAGAAAAAGCAGGTATTTTATGTGGGGTCTAACGACGCTGCAGTGTTTACCAAAGTGCGTCGCGACATTCTTTCTACCTTTGAGAACTTGCCTGACTCGGGTGAGTACCTTCACCGCGATTGCTACGACGTGTCGAAGAAATACGGCAAAGATATGTTTATCGTTATCAGCAAGCTTGGGGCGAAGTTCATTCCAAAACTGTTTGCGTTTAAACGCAAATTCGATGCATTTACTGACAAGTTAGGTTTTTTACCCAACAAAATGTCAGACCGCGTCATGCAGTACATGAGCTATATTTTTCCTAATCACTTACCTAAGCGCATGGAAGAGTTTAGGGACAAGTATCAACACCACTGGATTTTGGAAATGAGTAATGATGGGGTAGATGAAGCCAAAGCCTACCTAGATGAGTTCTTCAAAGCTAATGAAGGCAGCTACTTTGAGTGTACTGAGGAAGAAGCAGATAAAGCGATTTTACACCGCTTTGTTGCCGGTGGAGCAATAGGTCGTTACCACGTAATGCACAGTAAAGACGTGGGTGCCATGATGACCATAGACGTTGCGCTTCGCCGTAACGACCCTGATTGGTTTGAAGTGTTGCCTAAAGAAATAGACGACCAGATAGATACCAAACTCTATTACGGTCATTTGTTTTGCCACGTAATGCACCAAAACTATGTATTGAAGAAAGGCGCCGACGCGAAAGTGCTAAAAGGAAAAATCCTTGAAACCTTTGATGCTAGAAGTGCTGAGTATCCTGCAGAGCATAATGTGGGTCATGAGTATTTTGCCAAAGACGCACTTAAGAATTTCTATCGCGAACTTGACCCCACCAACAGCTTCAACCCGGGCATAGGTAAAACCACCAAACTCAAAAACTGGGCTGAGCATGAAGGTGGCTGTTGTGGTGGGCATCATTAAAAGCAAATAACTCGACTCCAATTTAAATATTGGCAAACATTGCGATAGAGTGGCATTTTATGACTACTAATTTCTTCAAATTGTCAGTCATCTCGAAAATTAAGCTGTTAATAGAATATATTAGCAGCGCTATATATCTATACTTTCTTATTTGATTGAACGCCAACGTTATTAAGTGTTGGCGTTAAAGTGAAATTAGCCTAAAAATAAACAACTAGTAGAGTGAGTTGTGATGTTTGTAAGGTTCTGTATTGCTGAAAAGCCTTTCATTCATAAGGTCGTAGGGATATGTCATAGCATTGCCAGAGTCTGTTTTTTCGATATCGAAAGCATCGTAAAGTTCTCCTGTTAGAGTATACGAGCGATATGTAAGGGTGCTCTCGTGTATTTTTATAGCTTGGTAGGTCGGTGTATTTTCTCCGACTCTTTCTAACATAACATTGAATTCTTCGTATTCATCCCATCGCGTACTCTTTAGTGGATAAGCTTTAGGACTGCTACTTGCCGTAACAAAAACACTATTTACATGTGTTCCCTGCTTGTTTTTTATACTTCCTCTAGAGTACGCGTGATCGTGTCCTTGTAAAACCAGATCAACTTTGAATTCTGTTATCAGTGGCAATAAAGCACTGCGAACTGCGGGCTCGTCTTGCCCCTGACTATTTAATGGCATCCCACAGTTTGAAAATATTGGGTGATGAAAGGCGATAACTTTCCATTTTGCTTTACTCTCACTAAGTGCATTTCTTAGCCATTTTGTTTGCATTGCGAATGCTGTTTCGTTGTGCCTGATTTCCGTATTAACAATGAATACGTCGGTGTTAGGGTAATGCAAAGTATAAGCAGTTTCTTGTAATTGGTTTGATAACTCTGGTGAGGACGGAAGCTTAAACTGATCTTGCCAAAAGCGGCTTAAAGCCCACTTTTTTTTGCCATCGTGAAAATGATGATGGGCATATTCATGATTTCCAACCACTGGGACTACAGGAATTTCTGCATGTATGAACTGCCCTGCAGAAAACCACTGCGCCCATTCGAAGTCCCTAGCTCCATGGTCCACAAGATCGCCAGTATAAAGAGCAAAGTCTGCATCAGGCATCGCCTTAAAGCCTTTTCTTAGAAGTGCCGGAAACTGTTCACGCACGCCATTCTGTGCGTCTGAAAAGTACAGAAATCGTGTAGTTGAAGAGGAGGGGAGATCGGCCGTCTTCGTTATAAACCATTCAGACCATTTACCTAAGCTTCCTCGTACTCTATACGCGTAACGCATATTTGGTTTTAAGTTTTCAAATGTAACTTCGTGATATGCAACGTCGGCAAGGTGCGTGTTGTAGTGATATTGAGCTCTCTCTTGATGAACCTCGTCTCTAGATTGTTCATGAACGTTAGAAGACATTAAGTTACCTCTACGCAATTCAACGCGCTGTGTTTTTGCTTTGTAGGTCTTTGCTCCCAAATCGAATCTGGCGGCTGATGTAACAGGTGCAATTTGGGCAACCGTAACTTCAACTTCATCCGACGTACGCCAATTAACAGAAAAGCTTTCACTCGGAAGTTGGGTAGGATTAAGTATAACTCTGTCAGGGTATTCGCTTGCTTGCTGCCAAACTGGTGTGGTAGCAAGTGCTATGGTAGGTAGGCAACTAAATAATAGTATAAGTACGAGCTGCTTCATAACAATGCCTCTTGTGGGCAGGCATCTGCAACCTGCAGATGCCTGCATTAGACTAGAAGGTAGTGCGAACGCCTACGCCGTATGTTGCTGGAGCACCAACGAGACGAGCACCTGCATTGAGTTCTAGAAAATACTCTTCATCAGTAATGTTTCTCCCATATGCAAATGCGGTAAACCCATTACCCAACTCAAGATCCATATTGATATTAAGCAAGCCGTAATCAGGCACCGTATTGCCAGCTCCTGCATTCAATCGGTTAGTTTCTTCGTCGTGGTAGGTATAAGTCAGACGAGTAGAGAGTAACCGGTTGGTTGCAACGAAAATGCTATGATTGAGCGAGATTGAATATGAAAGCTCGGGTGAGCCCGGTAACGGGTCACCAACTGTGTTTTGCACATCATCGACACGGTTAGATGAAAACTCCGTAATTTCTGTATCGAGATAGGTGACGGATGAATTGAACGTTAATTGTTGGTCGCTACTGTTAAACAGCTGGGAGTTGAAAGAAACTTCTGCGCCACGAACTTCAGCCGCTCCAACATTTGTCCGTCCATTGGTGTCATTTGAAAGTCGGGTGGTTGCTTGCATTTCTTCGAAATCGTACGCAAATAAGTCGACGCTAGCACTCAAGGTCTCATCTGTATAACGCAGTCCTAGTTCAAACGAATCTACGGTTTCAGAGTCAAATGGCTCCGTCTCTTCTAAGGAAAATATTGATGTACCATCAAAGCCACCTGCTCTGTATCCATTGCCTAACGAGGCAAAAATATTCAGGTTATCAGAAAGGTAGTATTGAGCGGTTAGCTTACCTGAGACATTATTGTCATCAAAATCTCTGTCCCAAGAAAACAGGCCAGGGGAGTTGAATACGTCTTCATAAATAGAAGTTCCCCAAGGGTCTAAGTCTTGGTTGTAGCCTGAAAACTTAGCGGTATCTTGAGTATAACGAACGCCTGCAGATAGTTTCAGGTCGTTGCTTACAAACCAATCAATATTGGCAAACGTAGCAAAGCTGTTTCGAGTCTGACTATACGGAGAGGTGTATTGTGAGCGAACTGCGAAGCTTGTCCAATCGCTTACGAAATCCACCGAGTCGCTGACATAGAAGACACCTGCGATCCAATCAATGTCTCCTCCTTGACTATCACTGAAGCGAATTTCTAAAGAGGACTGATCAAGTGTTTCATCAAATGCATATTTGTAGCGAGGAAATGAGGTTCCGTCACCATTTCCCTCCATAACACGCTCACTTTCTTGATAGCCAAATAACACGTTTACGTTCAGATCGGCGTCTATTTGATGAGCTAATTCTCCATTTACACCTTCGATATCTATAGTGTGTCGATAGTACTCATCCGAGTAAAACGCATAAGGGTCGTCGTTTTCGCCTGCATTTCTGCTTATGCCAGAGCCTGTCTCATTTTCCAAAGCGATACGATCGTATTGAAGTGTGTCGCCATTATCAGAGCTCATAAAGTAGCGCAAGGTTAAGTCAGTGTTAGTCTGGAAGGTATAAACCCCGGTTGCACGGAAGGCAAATAGGTCTTTATCACCAAACCCGTCTCGCTCTCCCGGATCGTTCACTGCCGGAATTACACCTTCAAATCCTTCTGGCACATAACCTGAGAACAGGCCCGCTCCCTTGCCGTCCATGTAGCCACCACCTTGCTCAAACTTGGTAGCGATACGTACCTTTAAATTATCAGAAACGCTTCCGCCAAAAGCAGCTTCACCCTGCGTATACTCGTAACTTCCATACTCTACGCTGGCATAGCCTTCGAATTCTTCTGTAGGACGCTTTGTGATGGCGTTAATGACTCCTGCTGTTGTATTACGTCCGTAAAGTGTTCCTTGAGGGCCCTTGAGGACTTCAATTCGCTCTAAGTCGAACAACGGCATGCCAAGATAAGCATTAGACGTTTGGTAGATACCATCAACATGTAATGCGACAGAGGGGTTGCCATTAGGTTTGTAGTCATCAGCCCCACCAATACCACGAATTGTAATGAAACTATTGTTGGCTCCGCCAAATGCAGAGTTAATTGAAATACCTGGCAGTGCGTCTACCAAGCCTTTAAAGTCAGTGACCCCCGCATCTTGAATCTGCTGTGTATTTAATACAGATACAGCCGCAGATACATCCATTAAATTGGTGTCGCGCTTTGTAGCCGTAACCACTATTTCATCGATAGGTGCTTCAGTATCAGCAGTATCCTTTGGGGTATGAGGCATCTTGGGCCCTCGTTTCTTTATTACAAACGCCCCGTTCGATTGCTTGACGGCCTCTAACTCAGAGTTGGAAAGCAATTTTTCAAGCGCTTCACCTATTTCATAGTTCCCATTTAGCGCAGGAGCTTTAATATTATTGACCAGTCGCCCAGGTGCGATGATCACAATGCCCGACTTGAATGAAAGTTGGTTGAGTGCTGATGCCAAAGGAGCTGGCTCAAGTTCAACGCTTATGCTTTCTTGGGCAGCCGCAATTGCAGCGGTATTTAGTGACAAAGCTGTACAAATGGAAAAAGCTAACAAGTGTTTCTTTACACAACGCGACGATGTCATTTTACATTCTCCGGTACGGTCAGTGGTTTACTGCCGATTGAGTTCAAATTAAGTGTGTTGCAGTCGACTGTCGTGAACAAAGAGGCAAAGGGAGGAAATCTTTTTCAGAATTATGTCAGGTTTCACAAAACCTTCATGAATGTAACTGAAATGTTTGCGGTACTTCAGCATTCAAAAAAGCACCGCTAGCTGTTAATTTTCCGAATAAGTAAATGTAATCGTGCTACTTGTTCTTACCATTTCTAGCGGATAAGCCGCAGGCAAAGAATCAAGCAATGTGTGAACATTGGAAGGGGTAACTATGGTGTTTATCGTAACAGCATCAGAACTAAAACCTTCAAGAGAGAGGGTTTGCTCTACATAAGGCTGTATTCGATACAAGAACTCTGTAATAGGGGTATTATTAAAAATAAGTTTATTGTCCATCCAAGCGAGTGTTTCTTTATCTGAGAAAGTCGTTATGCCCGTCATCGGACCCCCAGTCAGTGGTGCAGAAACTCGTTCTCCTTGAGATAGGAACACAGGTGCTTCGCCTTGACCTGAGACTTTAACACTGCCCTCCACAACACTTACCCGAGTGGTTTTTTTGAAGCTATTTACATCTACTTCAAATTCAGTGCCTGTCACTTCTACAGTATTAACACCACTACTTACTATGAAAGGTTTATTGGTCATCGAGACAACATCAAAAAATGCTCTTCCTTGACTCAGCTCAATAGAACGGGTGTTATCTAGCTCCGTATACGAAACCCTACTTGTAGGGCCGAGAGTGAGTTTGCTGCCATCAGGCAACGTAATACTTTTTATCTGTGCTGTTTTCGTAGAGTAAGCAAAGACTTGGCTGGGTTGAGAAAATGATTGGTCCTGTTTACTTAGCAAAGTAATAACTGTAATAACTAAGGTCGCGGCGAACGCTACGAGCGCACCAACTTTCTTGTGTAGCGCTTTATACTTGAATTGGGTTGATTTACCTGTTTCTAGTGTTGAATTTATTTCGGTCTCATATGCAATAATGTCATCAGTAAAACCTGTTTTATCCCACATTTTGGCGATAGCTTTAAACGCGTTCCGATGAAGTACGGATTGCGTGTACCATTTGGTAAATGCTTCCTGATTTTGATGTGCTAAGTCTTCATCATTTATTAAAGTAAACCAATGAATGGCTTGTTCATCGATAGACTTTTCAATATTAAGGTGGGTGACGTTCGAATCCTGTTTCACGTTCTGTCTCTTTGTTTGTTTTTCGCTAAGGCACAATCAATCATTAGCATCTAATGAGCTTGCGAGGATAACCAGTGCACTGTTAAGTTGACGACATATATCGGCTATACTCCACCCCGTATCGTCAGAAATTTGCTGATAGGTTTTGCCTTCAAGTCGGCTTGCACTTACGATGTATTTTTGCTTTTCCGACAAAGTACAATACAAAGCCCCTAGTTGCTGTAAAGCTTGCTGTGAATGCAAAATTTTATCGGGCTCAGATAGTGACAGTAACTCTGATTCAAACGACTCGTCGTTACCGGGTACAACGTTCGCAATCCATCTATCTGATTTCAAAAAACGCAGTGTCAGGTTAATTGAAATTTTATATAGAAACGCCTTAGGGTTTTCAATATGCTCGCGAGACTTCATCTTTGCCAGCTGGTAAAACGCGTCTTGTGCTACATCCTCAGGATCTGGAGGACCTGAACCAAAGGTTTTTCTTAAGAAAGCGCATAATCCCTCCCAATGCATATGATAAAACGAAGAAAAATCTGACTTTTTAGTGGGCACTTTCGCCTTTGGCAATCCTTTGCAAGGGGAGGCTATTTCATTTTCTTGTTCACCAACAAAATTAACAGCATGTACTTTAGATAACGTATTCACATCAATCCCAAACAAATATCTTTCGAAAAGCGGTGTATTTTGGAAGGGGGACTATGTTAATTACTAATTATTACAGAATTAGTGTATGTGCCTAGACAGGCAAGCAGTATGTTTTTGAGAACGTTTAAATGTCGCTGGAAGATAGATAAATAAAACACCATGAACGCTCGCTATATGGGGAGATTTTTGAGTTAACGCAGTCGGAATCTGAACGTTCCGATTTCATACGTTTACACCAAGCCTGAACCGATTTAGACCTTCACAAGTAGAAAATACAAAGTTTGTACGCATTACACAGGGTTTCAACTTACCTGTAAGTGAAAAGGGATTTGCTATGAAAGGTCAAGTAAACAACTCCACCATCCTTCTTCCTGTATTTCTTCCCGCCGTTGCCATTATTCTGCTTCTGGTTATCGGAACAATCAGTAACCCCGAACTCGCAGCCGAGGCTTTCAACAACACATTGGCATGGATCACCGAAAGCTTCGGTTGGTTCTATATGCTGTCGGTGGCGATCTTTTTGGTCTTTATCGTATCGATTGCGTCATCTAGCTGGGGGAATATCAAATTGGGGCCCGATCATGCTGAGCCTCAATATAGCTTTCCTGAGTGGTTTTCAATGTTATTTTCTGCGGGCTACGGGGTAGCGCTGCTCTACTTCGGCGTGGCAGAGCCTGTACTGCACTATTCTTCACCGCCAGCAGGATCGGCTGAAACTGTTGATGCGGCGAAACAAGCTATGCAAATCGCGTTTTTTCACTGGGGTTTCCACATATGGGCGATTTATGGGTTAGTGGGCTTGGTGCTTGCCTATTTCGCTTTTCGTCATGGTTTGCCCCTATCTATTCGCTCTGCTTTGTATCCGCTGATAGGTGATAAAATTTATGGCCCAATAGGTCATGCAGTAGATGTATTTGCCATTCTAGGAACACTGTTTGGTATCGCCACTACCCTTGGACTATCTGTTACGCAAATCAATGCGGGGCTTAACTATCTGTCCGGTGATATCCCCATCGACATCATGGTACAGGTAGGTACTATCGCTATAGTGACGATAGCCGCAACAATATCGGTTATTGCGGGAATGGATAAAGGCATCAAGCGACTTTCTATTCTGAACATGCTTTTGGCTGTATCTCTTATGGGCACAGTTTTTGTCATGGGGGAAACCGTTCATATTTTAGAGACTTTTCTGCAAAATACAGGGAGTTATGTTAACGGTATTATCGAGCGCACTTTTAATCTACAAGCTTACAGTCGTAGTGACTGGATAGGGAACTGGACCCTGTTTATTTTTGGCTGGACCATCGCTTGGGCGCCGTTTGTAGGCATGTTTATCGCCAAAATAAGTCGAGGCAGGACCATTAGACAGTTTGTGTTTGGTGTAATGCTAGTGCCTACCATGTTTACTTTCCTTTGGTTTTCCGTGTTTGGTGACACCGCACTAAATGCCATTATGAACCAAGGGGTGACAACGCTTATTAGTGATGTACAGGAAAACGAGGCCGTAGCTTTGTTTAAGCTCTACGACTTGTTACCCGGTGCGTCAATCATGTCAGGTTTGACCGTGTTATTAATCATTACGTTTTTTGTGACCTCATCAGACTCAGGGTCGCTGGTTATTGATTCACTTGCTTCTGGGGGGAAAGAGGAAAGTCCGGTTTGGCAGCGTATATTCTGGGCGTGTTTGGAAGGAACCGTTGCAGCGGTACTGCTGTTGGCTGGTGGACTAAATGCACTGCAAACGATGACCATAGCAAGCGCCTTACCTTTTGCCTTCATAATGTTAGCGTCTGCAGCAGGACTTTGGCGTGCACTTGTCATCGAGGGCTATCGAAACAATAGTTTGACGGCGAATACGCTTAATAGAAATCATGGCCGCTCAGCTAGCCTCAAAGGGCGGTTTGCCGCAATGGTCGATTACCCGAGTCGAAACGAGGTGCATGAATTTATTGATAAAACCGTGATTGCTGCGATGAAAGACGTTCAGGCTGCTTTGAAAGCGCGAGAGTGGGAGGCGTTCGTTAAACTTGATGAGGAAACGGGAAGAGCCACCTTCACTGTTGAGCGTCACGATCACATGGACTTTATCTACGACATTCGCGTGACCGAGTATTTAGTACCAGGGTTTAGCTACGCAGAGCTGCGCTCGGACGAAGACGAGTCGGAAAAGTACTTTCGCGCTGAAGTGTTCCTTCGACGCGGCGGTCAAGCCTACGATATTTATGGTTATGATAAGGAGAGTATAGCTAAGGATATCTTAGACCAGTTTGAAAGCTACTTGCATTTCCTTGATACCAGTCCAGGTGAACTTCCTTGGGAAATGGATGCTTATGACGATATGCTTAACCAGCCAAAAAAGTAGATGAACTTTAGTGAATTGAAGGGAAAGCATTATCGCTTTCCCCTCGTATCCCCTAATTGCTCATTTACTTAATAGTAATTAGCGATCTGGTTGATTACCGTGTTTACCGCACGATAAGCATTTGACTCATTCTCAACACCACACGCTTGACCATTACAGCCCGACCAGTAAGGGTCAGAAAAATAATCTAGCTGGGTAGCACTACCGAATGCCTGAGGGTAGGCCATGATAGTTGAGAAGTTATTATCAACGCCATGTCCTATACCGTCACTATAAACACCACCAACTGAACCCTGGCGCACAGAGTGACCTAAGCCCATGTTGTGACCAAGCTCATGAACGAATGTAGATAACCCGCAATCAACGGCGCTGATGCTGTACATACGACTTTGCGAACTAGAGTACAATATACCGTTGTTGCCTTGGCCTACCCAGCCAATACCGCACACATAGCCTGCCAATTGGCCGCCTTCATAAATGTTTTCACGGTTACCTAGAAGCACAACCATGTCTGCGCCGTTAGAGGTTCGCGCGTTTTGTACACCACTGCTATCAGTTAACAAATCTAATGCACTTTCAGTGGGTTGTAGGTCGCTAGATGTAGCAGCAGAAGACTGAGCGCCCACTAAACGCAACTGTAAATCTATAGCATTATTTTGATAAACACGGTTGGCGTGTGAAATGTATTGGTTAATTTTAGTGTCGATATTAGACACATTGTTTGCAGCAGGTTGGGTGTAAAGCACCATTACATCGATGGTGGCTGCTGTTACTGATGTTGCACAAAGCAGTGAAACTGCCATTGCCGTTAAACACTTAAATGTGTGTTTCATTTTTATTTCCTTCTTGTTGTTTTATTTGAGCTTGTTGAATTTCCTGTGAAGCTCAACAGGCACTAGGGGATTAGTTTTGGCCGAGATCGAAGACTTCTTCAGCGTTATCGTCACTAAGCGGGCGCTCACTGTCGGGTTCGCGTTCGATGTGGTTTTGCATCATTGAAGACTTCGGCGCGATCCATGCGTATTTATCGTTGCCTTCAAGCACAAACACATCGCGAGGCGTGGCTAAGTTTCCATAGGTAGCATTTTCGCCAAGCGTTATAACGGCAGCGTAGAGAGAGCCTGCACCTGGGATATGCGCCTCTACAGTGCGGTCGCCGTTTGGATGAGTGACAACGTGGTCAACTTCACCGGTGTAACTGCCACCGAACTGTGGGATGTATAAATCGAGATACTCGCCAACTTCTACCGTCATTAATTCTTCACGATCAAGCTCAATGTAAGCTTCATCGGTCACATCAGCGGGAATATGGCCTTCTGCTTGAAGTACCTTTTTACCATCTTCTGATGTCGTCCAGACGATGGTATCTTTCTCTGACTTACCGTTGGTGTTAGTTACAGCCTGAGCTTTTAAGTCGGCTTTATTTTTCGGTTTGAAGGTATCGACACCTGTCGATAGCACTTTGCCGTTTCGTTGCTTTTCAACAGCGCCTCCGTTACCAACCGATTTTGACTCCGTTTTGGTCGCTACTACCTCTTTTTTGCCCGAGGACGTAGTATCGATAAAGGCGAAAATACAACCAATAGCTACAATTGCCGTCGAAGCGGCAACAATACGCTTTTTCATAGTGTGTTCCTTTTATTTTTACTTACTGAATTTAGGAAGTTGAACGTTCGAAATTAGCGACACCCTGCTTCTTCAAGCTTGCTTTAAATGAGCGGCACGAAGAACCAATGTGTTTAGTGAAATTGCTTAGTGAATTAAGTAAGTCATTAAAATGTATAATGTTTTTACAGTTAAAAAAGTATCGATTTGCATAAGGGGGTATAAAATTTAGCCCTTTAGTGCAGTGTAGATTTCTTCGTTGAAATAGCGGATTGCAAGATGTAGACCTAACATCGAATCAGCTTGTTTTAATCAGGTCGGTGAGAACGAATAAGTCACCTAAAAGTGGATTTTTGATGGTGAAAAGGGAACACCAAATAACAAAGGAATAATCCCGCTTGGTAAGGGGGTTAGCGAATGTAACAACAGCGCCATCTGAGTGGGTAATTATCTGTGTGGACTGATATAAGTTGAAATAAAAAAAGAGCGAGTAAAATCCTTTACTCGCTCAGTAAGAAGGCCACCTCTTCTGAGGGAAAGTAGCCGTCGGAGAACTGTTGGTTTTCTCTTATGCTAATCGGTTGATTATTGAAGAGAAATCCATTTCTGCATTGCCTTCTTCACAATGCATTTCAAACCACTTTGCAGCAAGTTCACCCATTGGTACTTGCGCGTTGACGCCCTTCGCGCCCTGCATGGCCAGCCCCAAGTCTTTGAGCATAAGCGCAGAAGCGAAACCGCCAGCAAAATCGTTATCAGCAGGGCTTTGTGGTCCCACACCTTTTACAGGGCAGTAGGTGGTCATTGACCATGTCTGTCCCGAGGCATTTGACGCGATATCGAAGAACACTTGCGCATCTAAGCCTAGTTTTTGTGCCAGCTGGAAACTCTCGCAAGTCGCAATCATAGTCGCTCCCAGCAGCATGTTGTTGCAAATCTTCGCCGCTTGCCCCGCACCATGGCCGCCTGCATGAACAATTTTTTTGCCCATCGCACCAAGAACGCCTTGCGCTTTATCGAAAGCGTCAGTATCGCCGCCCACCATGAACGTGAGCGTGCCGCCTGCGGCTGCTGCAACGCCGCCTGAGACAGGGGCATCGAGCATTTTGAGGCCTTTTTTCTCAGCCAGTTCTGACACACTTTTCGCCGTTTCAACGTCAATGGTCGAGCAGTCAATAAGCAATGTGCCTTCGCGTACAGAAGCCAGGATCTGATTTGAATAGATATCTTTTACGTGCTTGCCTGCGGGTAGCATAGTTATAACGATGTCAGCTTCAGAAACAGCTTGTTCGGTACTTTGAGCGGTAGTGCATCCCGCTTCTTTAGCTTTTGCCAGCGCCACTTCGCTTAAGTCAAAGGCCAGTACGTTGTAATCGTTCTTAACTAGATTATCTGCCATCCCCGAGCCCATGTTACCTAGGCCAATAAATGCAACTGTGGTCATAATCGTCTCCTCACTTAGCCCATGGTTGGAATAACAAAGGCGTTGTCGTTGGTATCTGAGCCATCAGGCCAGCGCTGCGTAATGGTTTTAACCTTGGTCCAGAACTTCACTCCTTCCATACCATGTTGATTGGTATCGCCAAATGCAGAGCGTTTCCAGCCACCAAAAGTGTGATAAGCAACCGGCACAGGAATAGGCACGTTAATTCCCACCATGCCTACGTTTACACGTTGCGCAAATTCACGCGCCGCATGGCCGTTACGGGTGTACATAGCAACACCATTACCGTATTGATGGTCGCTAGCTAAGTTAACCGCTTCGTTGAAATCTTTTGCGCGCACCATTTGCAGCACGGGGCCAAAAATTTCTTCTTGGTATGAGCGCATGTCTTTGGTTACGTGGTCGAAGAATGTGGGGCCGATGAAGTAGCCTTGACTGTCGTCAGGGATCTGACTGGTTCTACCGTCGTAAACAAGCTCAGCACCTTCTTCTATGCAAAGGTCGATATAGCCTTCAACGCGCTCTTTGTGCGCAGCAGTAACCACAGGGCCATAATGAGCGTTAGGATCTTCACTATGACTTACCATAATGTCTTTAATCGCCGGAATAAGCTTGGCTTTAAGTTTTTCAGCGGTCTCGTCACCAACCGGAACGACAACCGGTAGCGCCATGCAGCGTTCACCGGCACTGCCGTATGCAGCACCCACTAAGTCGGTTACCACCTGATCTAAATCAGCATCAGGCATTACTATGCCGTGGTTTTTCGCGCCTCCCATAGCTTGAACACGCTTACCAGCACGAGCGCCACGCTCATATACATAGTTGGCTATATCAGAAGAGCCTACAAAGCTCACCGCCTTGATAGTTTGATGATCTAAAATACCATCAACCACTTCTTTATTGCCGTGTACAACGTTAAGTACGCCAGCAGGAAGGCCCGCTTCAATCATAAGCTTTGCCAATTCAACAGGTACAGACGGATCGCGCTCCGATGGTTTCAGAATAAACGCGTTACCGCAGGCAATAGCCACACCGAACATCCACATTGGGATCATAGCCGGGAAGTTAAATGGCGTAATACCTGCCACTACACCCAGTGCTTGGCGCATAGAATAGACATCGATTCCCGGGCCTGCGCCTTCGGTATATTCACCTTTTTGCGCATGAGGAATACCGCAGGCAAACTCGATAACTTCAAGACCGCGCTGAATATCACCTTGCGCATCAACCAACACTTTACCGTGCTCGCTTGATAATAGTGCCGCTAAGCGGTCGCGGTTTGCTTCAACTAACTCCTTAAACTTGAACATTACACGAGCGCGTCGTTGAGGATTTGTTGCTGCCCACTCAACCTGTGCAGCTTGGGCTGTTTCAATTGCATAGGCCAACGTTGAAGTGTTAGCCAAGCTTACTTCAGCCTGTACTTCACCTGTGTTAGGCGCAAATACCGACGCGGTATTTTCGCTGCTATCCTCAAAATCTTTACCTGCAATAAAGTGAACAATCTTTCTCATGACATAGCTCCTAGGGTTTTTAACAATATTGAAACCTTGTGTTTGCAAAGACAATACATATACTTGCAGTATGGTGCTGTAAAAATGCAGGTGTTTAAGTGAATTGGGACGACATGCGCTTGTTTCTTGGTTTGGCAAGAAATGGTCGTGTAGCTATTGCAGCTAAAGGCTTGAAGGTAGACCCTACGACATTAATTCGTCGTGTAAAAAAACTGGAGGACTCATTAAATTGCAAGTTGTTCGAGCTTACGAAAAAGGGATATGTGCTAACCACCCATGGTAGTGAGTTGGTTACGTATATTGAAAAAGCAGAGCATTACTTTCTAGAGGCACAAAATGAATTAGGTGATGAACGCTCGCATTTGGCAGGTACGATCAGAGTGAGTGTTTCTGAAGGTTTCGGTAGCTGGTTTTTAGCGCCTTTACTACCCGATTTTAAAAAGCAGTATCCGGGGATCAGTATTGAGCTTGTGGCAACCAGCGGCTTTTTAAACCTGAACAAACGAGAAGCCGATATGGCTATCTTGTTAGAAAAGCCCAGTAAAGGCTTGCTGGTTACACAAAAATTAACTGACTATAACCTTTATCTTTATACCCACCAGTCCCTTATCAGCGACAACGAACCACGAACATTACAAGAGCTCACCGCCTTCAATTTAGTGAGTTACGTGCCCGATTTGGTTTACGCTCCTCAATTAAAGTTCATTGAAGAGACTGCTTTGTCACAGTTAAGTGCGCTTCGCAGCACCAGTATTAATGCGCAATATCAAATGCTTGTTAATGGCGCAGGGGTAGGCATTTTACCTAAATTTATGGCTGAAACTCAGCCAGGCTTAGTTCGACTCATTGAAAACGAGATTCATATTAAGCGTACATTCTGGCTTGCCACACACAAAGAGACTCATTCTCAGGCACGCTTTCAGGTATTTACAAAATGGCTTACAGATAAAGTTACACAATACCATTCAAAATTTCTCGACTAAAAAATTAGACGTTTATCTACTGTCTTTTGCAGGGTAAATATGTGAAAAAACGCAGGATAAAATCGAAGAAATTTGTCTGTATTCATTTAACCCAAGTGGTGAATGTGGTCTAGGCTATATTTATTGCATGACTAAACTAGATCATAAGGTACTGTCGAAAAAACAAACTTAAGCATCACGCTTTGTAAATCTTGCATACATTTATCAAATTATAGTTAAGGCACGATAAATAACTGCCGATACATTTTATATTACTGCCATTCTCTGTCAGGGAAGATCCTATGTTCAATAAACACTTAGTTAAAGAAAACGAAGCACTTAGAGAGGAACTACACATACTCAAGCAAGTGCGAGACGGGTTACGTGAAGACATGATTTTTCTTCGCCTAAACGAGCGTGGTGAGATTGACGAGGTCAATAGGATGTTCGAAGAGGAACTAGGTTACTCTCTGTCTCAAGTAAAAGGTAAACGCTTTTTTGAATTTGTTCCTGAAATTGCACGGAACACTCCTCATTTTAAAAAGTTAAAAGATGCCCTTGAACAGCGCGTTCACTACTGGGGGGCAATAGAATTTGTGCGTGCAACTGGTGATGAGGCGTGGCTGCGGGGTGTAGTAGAGCCTATTTTCGATATTAATGGCAACATACATAAATACTCGGTAAACCTAAATGACCTCACGCGCACCATCGCCAAGTCGAAAGAACACGAAGACTTAGTAGCTGCTTTACACAAATCTAATGCGGCGATTGAGTTCGATCTTAATGGTGTAATTCAAGACGCTAACGAAGCCTTTTTGAAAACCGTCAAATACAGTTTGAACGAAATAAAGGGCAAGCACCATAGAATATTCTGCGATACTGAATACGCTAATTCTATGGAATACAAAAATTTTTGGGATCGTCTAGCCCGTGGTGAATTCGTTGCAGGGCGCTTTGAACGTTTTGATGCGCATGGCAACAGCTTTTGGTTAGAGGCAACTTATAACCCTATTTGTGACTCTCACGGCCGCATGTATAAAGTGGTTAAACTAGCTACTGATATTACTGAGCAAGTTGCTAGAGAAAATGCAATCTCTAATGCTGCTGATATTGCCTATCGTTCTTCTAATACTACTGATCAAATTGCATCACGAGGGAAGGAAGTCGTAAGTGAATTGCTTTCTGAAATGTCTTCGCTGTCGGATCAAATGGACAGAGCTAAGGAAGGAATAAACGCGCTAGATAGCCAGTCTCAGCAGATAGCCACTATCATAGGTAGTATTAGTGCCATCGCCGAGCAAACTAACCTACTAGCTTTAAATGCGGCCATTGAAGCCGCGCGCGCTGGCGATCAGGGACGAGGTTTCGCTGTAGTGGCAGACGAAGTACGCCAGTTAGCGTCGCGCACTACCGAGGCTACGGAAGAAATTATTAATGTGGTTAAGCACAACCAAACGTTGGCAACCGATGCCGTAAACCTTGTGAATGAGGGTGATGCAAAAGCACAGTCTGGGCTTAATTACGCCAACGAAGCGGGTGAGGTTATTGAGCAAATCCAAAACGGCGCGAAGGAAGTTGTGGATGCAGTCGGGCAGTTTAGCAGTCAGCTTGTAAATTAAACATTAATAAGTAGCGTTGACATGAACGTGTAGAACGTAATCAATAAGCGTACCTATTGCCTCACTTGTAACACCTATGCTTGAAAAAGTGAGTTCATCCTACCTTGGTAGGATGAATTCGCCCCTATTGCAGGATGTGCTTTTGAGCGCATGCTGTATAGCATAACCCTGTAATAAAAGGCTTGCAGGGGCGCTTATGTCAGGTTTTACGAAAATATCTACAGCTGTAGTGGCCGTATTCATTGGCTGCTTTTTGGTTTTTACCTGTCTGGTCTACTTCCACATACAGGATAATATAGAGGAAGAAATGACCGGCGCGCTTAATCAAGTGCGAGAAATGGTAAACCTCAATATCCCTGTCGCTGATATCGAAGCAATTGTAGAGCCTAGTCCTCACTTATCTGCCCATTATTTCACGGGCCGTCTTCGGGCAGAGCAGCCCTCAGCAATGTCTACATCTGAACGCAATGCACTGACACCCGTTATCATCCCAATTCAGGAAAATCAGTATCTTATTGTTACGCCTTCCGATACTACTGAGCTCACTCAGAATCTTACGTTTTTTGCCTTGGTAGCGGGGCTGTTTTTTGCGACTTTTGTTCTGCTTCTATTTACATTAAATGTAGCGGTTAAACAAAGGTTAGTGCCGCTAAATCAGCTCGCTGAAGCGTTATCTAAGCTACGAGAAGGCAAGGAATCACAGCCTCTACCACATTCAGATATTACCGAAATGAACAGGGTGTTAAATCAATTTAAGCACCTGCAAAATGCGCTTAAAACAAAAGAAAAGCAGCTCATCAAAATAGATAAGCAGTTAGCTCTTCTTCAAGAGCAAGAGCGAAATTACCTTGCCAGAGAACTTCACGATAACGTGGGGCAGTTGCTGACAACGATAAAAGCCCACGCCTATATTCTGGTTAACGCAAAAGAGCGCTCTGTTGTTGAATTCTCTGCTCAGAAAGTTCAGGTGATGTCACATCAAATAAGCGATGCAATTAGAAAGCTCACTGCTCACCTTCACCCGCTTGTTTTGGATAGAGTCTCTCTTCAGTCGTCGCTAGAACGTCTGGTTTACGAACAAGAAGTGGCACAGCCCGATACGCAGTGGAACGTGTCAATTAATCTAAAGCGCTATCAAGAAGATAATGAGCGAGATATTCATCTTTACCGATTTGCTCAAGAAGCCATTAATAACGTGATTAAGCATGCGAAGGCCACCAAGGTTAGCATTCAAATTTATGGCGATACTCACCGGGTTTCTGTGATGGTCAAAGACAACGGCCGGGGATTGGGTAACCACATTGTAGAAAATATTGGCATGTCTTCAATGCGCAGCCGAGCGCGTTGTATAGGAGCAAATTGCAGTGTGACGTCACCAGATGATGGCGGCGTTGCTGTATCGCTGTCCCTTACCCTTAAAAAAATGCCTCCTCTTATGGGCGCTAACGTCGCATGAATATTCTGATTGTCGACGACCACGCTGTGGTACGTGAAGGATACAAAGCTTTACTCAATGCGATGATGCCCGATTGCCGTATTTTTGATGCTGAAAACGGTGCACAAACCCATCGTTTATTAGCCAGTAGTGACATTGAGATCTTAATCCTCGACATAAACCTTTCAAATGAAAGTGGCCTTGTTTTAGCCAAGATTTTTTTGAAGCGACATCCAGATTTAAAAATTATCTTTTTCAGTATGTTCGAAGACAGTGTCATATTGCACCGCGCCATGCAGACCGGTGCTATGGGGTACATCAGTAAAAGTAGTTCGCCTGAAATATTGATCTCGGCAATTAAGGTCGTCGCAAAAGGGCAAAAGTATATTGAGCGAGGCCTGGCGGTAAATTTAGCCAATCAACTTCTTGATACCAATGTGGACATTGCTGCCAAATTAACAAAACGTGAGTTCGAAATATTTATTGCGATAGCAATGAATAAATCCCGCTTCGATATTGCTGATGAGTTGGGCCTATCGGCTAAGACTGTCTCTAACGCACTTACCGTCATTAAGCGAAAGCTCGACGCGGTGCCCTCCCAGTTTGCAGCCATTGCGGCTAAACACGGTTACATCGGTGATGCAGAGCTTTCACCGTCTCAATCGGTGTCTTTTGTCGAGAAAAGTGGCAAGTAGCCATAGGTTTCCCCTCCTAAAGTAGGAGTCAAATCGGTCTATCGCATCATGGTAGGTACAACGTAAAAGTACCATTATCAAACTACACAACAAACCAAGTTAGTGCGCGTGGTACGCGCAAAGTTATCAAAAGGTACTTCTTATGATTTATGCAAAGCCAGGTAGTGAAGGTTCGGTCGTAAGCTTCAATGAAAGCTACGGTAATTTTATCAATGGCGAATGGGTTGCACCGGTTAAAGGTGAGTACTTCACCGCGACATCACCAGTAGATGGCAGTGACATCGCACAAATCCCTCGCTCAACGTCTGAAGATATTGAGCTTGCTTTAGATGCCGCTCACGCTGCGAAAAAAGGTTGGGCAGATACATCAGTAGCTGAGCGTTCTAACATTCTTCTGAAAATAGCCGATCGCATCGAAGAAAACCTAGAGCTACTCGCCGTTGCAGAAACTTGGGATAACGGTAAAGCCGTTCGTGAAACACTGAATGCCGATATCCCGCTTTGCGCAGACCATTACCGTTATTACGCAGGCTGTATTCGAAGCCAAGAAGGCACCATCGGTGAAATTGATAAAAACACGGTGGCGTATCACTTCCATGAACCTTATGGTGTAGTTGGACAAATCATTCCATGGAACTTCCCGCTACTTATGGCGGCATGGAAACTTGCGCCAGCACTTGTTACCGGTAACGTAGTGGTGTTAAAGCCAGCAGAACAAACGCCAGTATCTATCTTATTGTTCGCCGAACTAATCCAAGACCTATTACCGCCGGGTGTACTAAACATTGTTAACGGGTTCGGCGCAGAGGCTGGACAGGCCCTTGCAACAAGCACAAGAATCGCAAAAATTGCATTTACTGGCTCTACGCCGGTTGGCGGGCACATCCTTCGCTGTGCTGCCGAAAACCTTATTCCATCTACTGTAGAGCTTGGCGGCAAATCGCCAAACTTATTCTTCGCAGACATTATGGATCACGAACCAGAATTTATCGATAAGTGTGCGGAAGGGTTAGTGCTTGGCTATTTCAACCAAGGTGAAGTATGTACGTGTCCTTCTCGAGCGATTATTCACGAAGACATCTATGATGCGTTCATGGAAAAAGTGTTGGAAAAAATTCAGAAGATCAAACGCGGCAACCCACTAGACACAGACACCATGGTAGGCGCGCAGGCATCTAACGAGCAGTTCGAAAAGATCCTTAAATACATCGATATCGGTAAGTCAGAAGGAGCTCAGGTTGTCACTGGAGGTGAGAAAGAACAGTTACCAGGCTTTGATGGAGGCTACTACATTCAGCCGACTATCTTGAAGGGGGAAAACCACATGCGTGTGTTCCAGGAAGAGATTTTTGGTCCGGTAATCGCTGTTCAAACCTTCAAAACCGAAGAAGAGGCGATTGAGATTGCCAATAATACAAGCTTCGGACTTGGCGCTGGTGTATGGAGCCGCGATGCGAATGTAGCATTCCGCGTAGGTCGAGCGATTGAAGCAGGTCGCGTATGGACGAACTGTTATCACTTGTATCCAGCTCACGCTGCATTTGGCGGCTACAAGAAATCGGGGATTGGCCGCGAAACCCACAAGATGATGCTAGATCACTACCAGCAGACAAAAAATCTATTGGTAAGCTACGACATCAACCCACTTGGTTTCTTCTAAGTAAACCTGAGGGCGGCGCCTACCGCCGCCCGCTACTTTTATGCGCATCGCATTTTCCTCAATCATTTTCTTGCTGTTTCTCAGCTCCAATGTGTTGGCGCAGTCTGACGCGACAGACATTCCACAAGACATTTACAAAATATTTCCTAACGCTACACGCGTGGGAGAAATGCACACAGATATCAAGGTAACCCCGGTCTATCAGCTTCAGCAAATACTCGGATATGTTTTTGAGTCGAATGACTTTGTCGACTTCATAGGCTTTTCAGGCAAACCGGTTAATGTGGTTATTGGGCTAGATACACAAGGCAATGTGGTCGATCTTTTCGTTAAGCAGCATAGCGAGCCGATTTTTTTGCACGGGCTTGGCGAGAAATCCATGTTTGATTTCGTTGCTCAATATCAAGGGCACAGTGTCAAAGAGCGTTTTATCATTGGTGGGAAAAGCAATGTAGGCAAAGACGCTACCTACTTTGATGGGGTTACGAAAGCCACCGTATCGGTGCTGGTTATCAACGATACCATCGTGACATCTGCATTAGCCGTTGCCAGAGCTAAGCTCGATGGCTTTGTTGCGCCTAGCAATAATATTATCAATCCAGACTTTTACGAACCTCTTACTTTTAGCGAGTTGGTGGACAAGGGCTACATCCAAAAGCACCAGATTATCCAGCAAAATACCAAAGGCCTCTCGAGAGAAGTGGTTCGGGCGGTTGACGATATTCAAAGAGAGTTTGCTCTTGATGGTGACATCATTGCCGAACACTACTATGCGTTTTTAAGTCTTCCTATTGTGGGGAAAAACCTGCTGGATGAAGAGGAGTTTGCTCGGTTACAGGAAAATCTAAATCCAGGAGAAATGGCACTGATGGTACTGAATACGAAAGGGTTCAGTTTTATCAGCGATGAGTTTATTCCCCAAACCACGCCTGAGCATTTACGGGTATCTCAAGGCGGTTTTCCCACGGCAATCCGCGATATCGATTTTTATAGCTTCTATGACCCCGCATTTTCACAACCATTGCCCGACTACAACGAGATCAAAGTACTTCGCGTAAAATCGAAAGGTGGGCTGTCACTTGACCAAGAAATGGAATTAGCGATTAGTGTGCCGTTTAAGCCAAGTTTCTTCGAGCAAGATGAGCATCTGTTCCCTTTGAAAGTGACACTGCCTAGTGAACTATTTATGGAAAATCCTGAGGCTCAGTTAGCGAAGCCCATTCCGTTGTGGCAGAAAATTTGGGGGGACAGAGCCTTAACGATAAGCATCACCGTTGTTTATCTTGTAGCGCTGTCGTTGTTTTTTGCATTCCAGCAAAGGCTAACGCCTTACACCAAGTTTGTGCATACAGTGCGGGCATTTTCCCTTGTGTTTGTGCTGTTTTTTATTGGCTTTTACGCTCAAGGGCAACTGTCTGTTGTCAACATATACACGCTGCTACTGGATATTGTCGATGGATTTTCCCTAGAGGTATATCTTCTCGACCCGGTCATTTTTATTTTGTGGAGCTTTGTATTTGTCTCGTTGTTTATTGTTGGTCGGGGACTATTTTGTGGCTGGCTTTGCCCCTTCGGAGCACTCCAGGAAATGATGGGAATACTGGCTGAAAAGCTCAGGATAAAACAAATTAGAATTAAGCCACAGCACCACAAACGGGCACAAAAAATTAAATATGTATTGCTTCTAGGCCTAGTTGCGTGCTCATTCTATTCGCTAAACCTTGCGGAGAAGCTCGCTGAGATAGAGCCGTTCAAAACGTCCATAACCCTACACTTTGTTCGATATTGGCCCTTTGTGCTGTATTCGGTTTTATTGCTGCTACTTAGCTTAAAAATTCATAAAGTGTACTGCCGCTATTTATGTCCGTTGGGAGCGGGGCTTGCCATTCTGGGGCGTTTCCCTTTAGTTAAGTTGCTTACACGTAAAGATGCCTGCGGTAATCCGTGTCAGCTGTGCAAACAAAAGAAATGTGGTATTGATGCTATAGAACAAGACGGCAGCATTGACTATGCTGAATGTATTCAGTGCCTTGAGTGTGTGGTTACGTTAGATAACCCTGACTTGTGCAAAATCGATAAATATAAAAAGAAAAAGGTGCCAACGCGTGTCAAAAACCTCAATCCTGTCCGCACTTAGTCAACCTGCTAATAGCAAGGTTAACGATGACAACCATTCTAGTTTATACGGTGCTAAAGAAGCCTGCCGTGATGTGGCCAATGAGATTTTAGCCAACGTTAAGTGCGATGAAATAGAGCTATTACTCTTTCATACCAGCACGCTTTTTGACTTAGACACCGTAGCAAAGGAAATCTCCGCACGTTTTCCGCACGTGAATATTGTTGGCTGCACCAGTGCAGGAGAATTTAATAAAAACGGCTACGGAACAGAAAAACTTTTGGCCGTCGCGTTTTTGAAAAACGAATTTTCTATTGCCACAGCATTGGTGCCTAATTTGGGCGAAGTAAACTTTGATGAAGCCCACGATATTGCCAGTGGTTTGCGCCGAGCCTTACAGGGGAGGGAGCGTCGTTACGATACAGAGCAGCACTTCGTTATTTCTGTGCTCGATGGACTTACCCGCCATGAGGAACATTTTCTAGAAACCTTTGCGACTGCATTTGGCAATATTCCACACTTAGGTGGTAGCGCTGGCGACGATTTAAAGCTTGAAGCCACCTATGTGTTTTACAACGGTGAATTTCATCGAGACGCAGCAGTACTGCTGCTTGTTGGCACGGGAAAGCCCTTCACGGTATTCTCCACTGATCACATTAACTCTCCCGTATCGAAGTTGGTGGTAACCCACGCCGATCCAGAATCGCGAACCGTGTATGAAATTAACGGAGAACCCGCAGCGCAATATTACGCAAGCTTGTTAGGGATGAAAGCAGAAGACTTAACGCCTGACGTGTTTTCTCTTTTTCCTTTGGCAGTATTGGTGGGTGGAAAATACTTTATTCGCTCAATCCAGAAAGTAGATCTGGCGACTAACGCTATTACGTTCTATTGCGCGGTTGATATTGGCATTATTCTTACGTTCATTCAGCTAGGCGATTGTATTGAAGCACTAGAAGACAAGTTGGATAAATTGCAAACCGAGCTTGGCGAGCCCGAGTTTGTTTATGCCTGTGACTGTTTCTTACGAAGGCTCGAAATTCAGCAAGGTAAAAATGACCACGAGATAAAACGCTTACAGCAAAAATACAAGGTTGCGGGCTTCAATGCCTATGGCGAGCATATCCACTCGGTTCACTTGAACCAAACGTTTACGGGGGTGTATTTTGCAGCCCAATAATCAATTTACCGACGTGGAAGCGCTCCAAAAGGCGCTTTACGATCAACGGCGTGAAAACGAAAAGCTTGAAAAAATAAACGCAGCGCTGATGTATCGCATGGAAGAGGGCGGTTTTAATCATCACAGTTATCGCGCCTTCGAACATTCGGTTCAACTTTCTGAAAAAGTAAGTCAGAAAACGGAAGAGCTTCAGTCAGTACTACAAAAGCTGGAACAGTCAAACGCCGAACTGGTGCGAGCTCACGAAGAAACCCATCAGGTTAAACAGCGTTTACATGACGCCATTGAAAGCACCAATCAGGCGATGGTGTTGCTAGATAGACTTGGCGGGATCATCTTCTTTAATCGGCACTTTGAAACTGTTTGGGATGACCTTTCCATTACCCCTAAAATTGGCGATAACTATTACGATATCACCCAAGCTGCCAAGCATTCCGGGGTTATTCGCCGCGCCCTGCCTGCTGATGTCGAAGGCAGGATGATCTATCAGTTGTCGACCCGGCGATGGTATCAGCTGACCAATCGACCCACGCAAGAAGGCGGGAACGTTATTCTGTTTAACGACATCACTGAAGTAAAACTGCTTGAATCGAATCGTTACGAGCAAGTCATTAAAGAGAAAAACAAGCTGTTGCAAAGCCTTATCGATAATATTGATGTTGGAATATTGCTCATTGATAAAGAAGGTGGCATTGCGTTTTGGAATAACACGTTTTTGACCCAATCAAACGTGCCCCAGCACGTACTGGTAAACAGTAAGAATATTTATGCCCTTCAAAATAACCGTCACTGGAGCGGGCTCAACTTAAACCCGGTGGGGCCAAGTACCCAGATTATACACGAGCAATTGGTGGTTGAACGCAACATCACTACACTGCCCGACGGCAATACGCTGTGCACGTTCACCAATGTTACATCGCAGCATCACTACGCGGAAACGCTGAAGCAAAACGAAAGCTGGATCCGCATGATAACCGATAACGTACCGGCGCTTATTGCTTACATTGGTACCGATAAAAAGTTTCAATACACCAATAAAGGTTATCGCGATTGGTATGGCGTTAGTGAGCAAGACATTAATGATATGCCCATGGATCGAAGCCATCTGAAAGAGGTTTACCCCAATCTTATTCAGTACTTGCGCCGTGTTAACCAAGGCGAAGTGGTGAGCTTTCAAAGCAAAGAAAAAAATGCTCATGGCGACGTTGGCTTTTTACAGAAAGTTTATTTGCCTCATTTCAATGAATCTGGCGATATCACCGGGCACTTTGTCTTGGCTACAGACGTGTCGCAGCAGGTAGAAAGCCAGCTTCAGCTTAAAGCGGCTAAGGATCAGTTAGAATCGAATGTAGAAAAGCGTACCCGTGAACTCAATCACGCCAACATCGCCCTTCAAGAAGCGATTGATTCAAAGAGCAAATTTTTGGCTGCTATTAGCCACGATCTTATGCAGCCCCTTAGCGCTGCCATCTTGTTCAACGAAACATTGAAAGATCAAGTGGATAGTTCATCCAGCACCATTGTTGCCGCCCTCGATAATTCACTGTCTGATTTACATGGCCTTATTCGCACGCTTATTGAAACATCCAAACTTGACGCTGGGGTGTTACAGCCCGATAAGCAGCAAGAAAATGTATTGCCGTTACTTATGCAGCTAGCCGAAGAGTTTACACATATCAGTAAAGACTACAGTGTAGATTTTCGCTATCGCTTGAAAGAAGCCTTCGTGGTGACAGACGTGAACTTACTTTCTCGAATATTGCGAAATTTATTAATAAATGCAATGAAATACGGTGCCAACGGTAAGGTGTTACTGGCAGCTCGAAAGGTGAATGAGAACCTGGAAATTAGCATCTATGATCAAGGTGTGGGTATAAGCGAAGACGATCAGAAAGTTATTTTTAAAGAGTTTTCCAGATTAGAAAACGATTTTAACTACTCTTACAGTTTGGGGCTGGGACTATACATTGTAGATAAAATGAGTAAGTTGCTAGAGCACAATATTCGAGTGCGCTCGAAAGAGGGCGTAGGCGCATGTTTCACGGTGACCATTCCTATTACCGATGTTTGTGATACGAGCCAGGAACAAGACTATCTTTATACTTTGGAGCCATCGTTACCAGATTACGTTTTGGATAAGCATATATGGCATATTGATAACGATGCGAATATGCGTATTGCTATGCAAACGTTGTTCGCAAACTGGGACATGGAAGTAGACACCTTCTCAGGTTTTGAACAATGCAGTGCCGTAAATAATGGCAGCTTTGACGAGTGCGACATGCTTATTGTCGATTACCACTTAGATGAAGAAGAAACCGGTTTAGACATTGCGAAACGCGTAAGAAAAATCGCGCCTTCAATGCCCATTATGATTTGCACCGCTAATCACTCAAAAGCGTTAGCGAATGAACTTGAAGGCACCGACATTCAGCTGCTGCACAAACCTGTTAACTCTTCGGTGCTTAAGGCGGCGCTAGTCTCAAGCTTGAATGGCTAAAAGTATAGGAACATGAGGCCTGTTAATCTTAGGTGCACAGCAAAGATCAACAGGTCTTAATTAAATACGTATTGGTTAAAGTCGATATTCGCGGCACTGGCCACAACCTTTACTCGGTTGCTTGCGCCTAATTTTTTGAGAATAGATGAGACGTGAGACTTAACCGTGGTTTCAGAAATATTAAGCTCGTAGGCAATCACTTTATTGGCTAACCCTTGAGTTAGATATTTCAGTACAGTCAGCTCTTTTCGTGTTAATGAACGAATTTGCTCCGGTGAAATACCGTTGTCATTGGTCATACGTGTTCTGGTAGACGGCGTTCTCAATATCTCTGAAGGTAAACACACGTTCCCTTCAAAAATACTCTCGATAGATGTGGCTATTTCTTCAATCTTGCTGCTTTTTGAAATAAAGCCAACGGCACCATAAGAAATGGTTTGCAGTATATTTTGCTTTTCCGTTTCAGCTGAAATAATCACTACAGGTACGTTAGGGTGTTGGTTTCGAATTTCTAAAAGTCCGTTTAGGCCACAGGTTTCCGGCATATTTAAATCAAGCATGATTAAGTCGAACTTCGCGTCTTGCTCTAGTAACGTTAACGCTTCAGAAATTGAATTGGCTTCGAGGGTTTCTGAGTCGGGAAACTTTTTCCCTAAGATAGTAATCATTGCGTGACGAAAAATAGGGTGGTCGTCAATTATCAGGATACGGTGCATGGTCTTTCCCTCAGCTAAAAAAGCGACATTTGCCGCTGGCCTTGTGACTTATTTGGGCTGGCGTTTTATTCACACATAAGCCTTTTAGTAAGACAAAATTATGGCGTAAATGAAACGCTTCAAAGTGACCAAATTCCCCGAAATATTAAAAGCTAAACAGTCACTTCATGTGTTTACAATGTTAACATTAATATAACATTAAATCAGGCCTAATAAGACCAATGGCTTATAATAAAAAAGCACGTAAGACCAGTACGGACGGGACTTTCGTTCTATAACTCGTCAAGTAACTGCCTTCTTTTTTCGGCGTATTCTGTTTCGCTAATTAGGTTTGCCTTTTTTAGTGCGTCTAACCGTTTAAAACGAGCAACGATATCGTTATCTGCTGGAAAGGAGCCCGAGCCAGCTACGTCTTTCTTACTGGGTGTGTTTTCCCTATTCGCTGGGGAAAGTGTTTCCTTTTCTACAGGTGCTTCAAATGCCAGCTGAGTCGGTGCGACCACCCAATCGAAGCGATTTTTCGTTTTCAGTTCTATACCAGGTGCGGAAAAAGAGAGTGGGGAATCGAATGAGAACTTTGCTTGTTTGCGATTACCAAAATCAAAGTCGTATTTTACCAAGCCCTGAGAAGTAGGATCATAGGCCATTTCGTAGGCTTTATTGGCTACTTTATCGAACTCGCCAATAAGAATATTGAGCTGGTCGTCTGCAACGAAAATACTGCCTGCAACGTAATACGTTTGGGTTTTAAGGCCTGCCAAATAGCGCTTCTCTTTACTAAGGGCAAAAATTACGTCTTGCTGAGCAGTCGCTGTTCGCAGCGCCTCAGGCAGATAGGCGGCAAGTAACGCAACCTGTTCGTTGGAAAAAAGCGGTGTTGAGGTATTTTTGTTCTTAACCACATCAATAGCGCTAAGTATGGCGGATACATCCTGCTCTTGCAGCGTAAAGGGGTGCTGGTTGGCACGCATGTCACCGTCTGTTTCGTTTTGCTTTTCAACAAGGCGAATAAAATTGTTTTTGTCCTCCTGAAATATGACCTGTGCGTCTGCGATATGTACTGTCGTTATGAAGAGTAGGGCTAACAGAATGGGTTGAGCTGAACGTAATGAAAATAGAGATATATTTTTCATGATCTTTCCTTTTTCAATAGGAAAAGCGAGAGTGAATCTCGCTTTTTTTATGTCATATCTTTTAGCTTAATTTTAATTTCTGACTTAAGTTTAAAATTGATCAGTTTTTTATCATTAATTAAATGAATCGAGTAATTTTTAAATTTAAGAGTAATTAGATATAAGTTCACTGTTAAAATATGACTGATTTTTAATTCTCAATTAAAAGAACACAGTGCCACCTAGTTGAATTAGGGTTAAGTCTTCTGCGCTGTTATAAATTCCTTGCGCAGATTCTGAACCATCAATATCTAAACTTAGATTTTCGTATTTCGCGTACACCAAGAAGCGCGAGCCAAAATACTGTTCCGCTGCAACACCCCACTGACTAAGCTCTGAGCCGGTAACGCCATCTAAATGAGCCATGCCGTATTGGTCGTTATAACTGGCATATTCAGCGTAGAAGGCAGAATCACCAAAGCGATTAAACTGTTTTCTAATGCCTGCCTTAAAGTAATAGGCATCCGTATCGTCACCCGAGCCAACAATCGCATCGTCAGCTTCTTCCATCTGATAAGTGGCTACCCCAAATACTCCTGACTTAATATGCATGAGCCCTGCTTGCAGTTGTAGCGTAGTTGAACTGTTGCCCCCAACATTGCTACCGCCATCTTTATTCACTGAGTAACCTGCGTGAAGGTTAGTTTTGAAGCCTTCGTGTTCAGCAGCATATTTAACCGCAATATCGTAGATTTCGTCGTTTGCATAACCAACTGCAATACTCACATTGCCCATTTGAGGAAGATCGTAGCGTACGCCATTACGGTAAATCCCGTTACAATCTAGTCCTATACCCAACCCAGGCGTAGCCAAGCACTGAGCAAATTGACCCCACGCGACATTGGTTGAACCTTCTTCCACGCCTTGAATAAAGAAGCCATTTGCTCTAAATAATGGAGAAATTCCCGACCAGATTGTGCCAGAGGGGTCGGCTAGAACGGCAATGTTATCGGTGGGAAGGCTTTGTAAACCAATGGTGATTTTACCCCAGTCGCCACCAAAGTAGAGGCTACTGCCCAACAGGCCTATGTCGCCGCCATTGAAGGTGTCTAAGTTATCCTGATTGGCAAACAAAAGCGGGGTTTGATGGCCACCACCGGCGTAGTTCGGTGCGCCTGAAAGAGGTTCAATAATGACCTCAAAGCCCACGTCAATGCCTTGTTCTTCCAGTTTATAATTCCCTGAAAGCGTAATACGGCTGCCTAGCGTTGTACCGTTGTCTGAAAGTTGTGCCACATCACTACCCACACCGTCGTCGTAATAGGTTAAGCCTTCGTTTATCCACCCAGAGATATTCCATGAATAGGGCTCGTCTTGGGCAAAACTATGGCTACTGACTGTGCTTAAAATGGCAATAGATAAACAGGTTTTTGTAAATGTATTCTTTTTCATTTTACTGTCCCAATATTGGTAGTGTTGATTAATTACAGTGGCTTTTTATTTTTATTTTTGACTGGTTTAATGCTTTCGGTGTCCAGTAAATTGATAATAGGTTTTATTGAATTTTGAACCATCAGCCGTAAGGCGTGTTAATCTCCTTCTTTAGTAGCGGGAAAATTAAATGTATAAATGATAAGAAACGCGACTACTGTAAAAAGTAAGTCGCGTTTTTTTTGTTTTTGTTGCAGTTATAGCGGCTTAATTAGTTGGCGATCGACCCACCGCAATCAGCGTTTATGCTATTATTAGAACCACCTCTTATTCTACAATTGAGTGTCCCTCTTACTTTTCCGCTATTTACCTTAGTGTTGGATGAGTCTTGAATATAAATACCTTCTTTATTGCTCGATGCTATATCTACATAGTTTACTGTTGTACCACTTGAGCCGCTGACGCTAAAGAAGCCGCGTCCGGAATTACGAGATTTGACTGAGCCTACTTGAATATTTCCGCCATTATTATTCGCAACTCTGAACGTGGCGTATCCCCCATATTGATCATTTTTGTCGCCTTCTACGCGAGAAACAGTACCAATTCTGCTGCGATTAAGTAGTAAACCACATCCATCTGTATTGTTCGCTTTGATTGTACCTATTGTAAACCCATTGGTGTCCCACAATTCCACGGCATGGCCACCCACATTGTCGGCTTCAACGTTGTTTATGGTGACGGTTTTATTTTCGGTGCCTTTATCAAACCTTATTCCGCCAACACTATTGCTCATATTTGTCATTTTAAAGTTTTCGATGGTGAAACTACTACACCCTCTTGCAAGTAAGGCGTAGCGAGGGCTGTTGGTTACCGTTACATTTTTTATCGTTACGCCCCGCCGGTTGAAGCAACGGAACAAACCATTGTCTGAAATATTGCCTCCATCAATGGTTCTGCCTCCAAAGTCGTAGGTCTCATTATCAATTAAATTAATAGCAGAGGAGGGTTTATTTGGAATCTGAGTGGTGTCCGCTGCATCAGCCACACTTACCAATGATAGAGCAATTGCCAATGCACCCAGTGGTGATATCCACGAAGCCTGTTTTCTTGCTATTTTTAAAGACATAAAGCATTCCTATTGTGTTGTTATGTTAACTGTGTGTTAAATTATTATTTGTTCAATCAATATTGGTCAGAATCAATTGCTAATATTCAATTTGATTCATAATTGAAACCTATTACGCGGATGGTACTAAATAGGAAAACATGCAGTGAGGTGAGCGAGTGAAAAAGGGGGATGGCATTGTACTAGGTGTCGCAATTGGCGTAGCTGTTTCATTTCTAGTATTCACAAAATGGTATGGAGAAATGAGTTACGACAACAACAAGCCTTTGCTGAGCGAAGTGAGTAATGGCAACGAAGCAATCGTAAATTGTACTATGCCTTCTTTAATATCATGGCAAAGTTCGCGTTCAGAGAGCAACGTAACAGCTAATATAGACGCTGGTTATAACGCGTTGATCAGCGGCGATAAATCAAAACTTCTGGATTTCTTGTTTTTGCTCCGAACCCATCCATCACCCCATGAGTTTATGGTTCACAAACTATTAAGCGCGAATTATTCCAACCTGATCTGGCACTAAGGCGAGCGGCCATTAAAGCAATGTACAGTGTCGAAGCATCGTGGCTCCACGCCAACTTGATTCATGAAGTAGAACACATTGCAAAAAAACCAATCTCAAGAAAATTCCTTACAAAAACTGGCTGAGGATATTATACATTTTCACGGCCTATGAAGTATTCGCGCGCTCATAATTCATCTATTGTTATGTTTCTCATTTGAACTTTAATGTTTCCTAGTATTTACATTGCTTGAGCATTTATGATTGAATTTGAATGTTAAAGGCTGGTGTGTGAAGTTTGACCGGTGTTACATAGGTTTTCGTGTTAATACGAGAAAACCATCGTCGATGTCAAAGTAAACGCGAGAGTCGTTTGTATATTTTTTGGCGCGTTTACGCATAATCACCTCAAACCCTACATGTAGGCGCGCCGCCTTATTTAAACCTTGCGCCACAGGGGGACTCGGCATAATCATTTTCATTTTACGAAATCAGTGCTGGGTAAGTGCGTTGTCAGTGAGCTCTAATAGGATATTTGAAATGGAAAAAATAGCGTTTGTAATGCAGTTGCTGCCCGGTTTTGAGGATGAATATAAAAAACGTCACGATGAGATTTGGCCTGAACTTGTGGCTTTATTGAAAAAAGCGGGTATCCACGACTACTCAATATTTCTGCACCCAGACACCTTGCAGTTGTTCGCGGTGTTAAAACGGGAATCGACTCACGATATGGATAACTTACCCGAATACGAAATCATGCAAAAGTGGTGGGCATTTATGGGCGATATTATGGAACACAACCCCGATAACAGCCCAGTTGTTCAGCCGCTTACGCGAGTATTTCATCTAGACTAGAGCCTGTTAGCTGCTGCCAAAAAGTTCTACAAAAAACAACAGGTTCGAGTATCACTTTTTGTTAGTTCGCATGTAGAGAAAATTAAGCCAGCTATGACACTGGCTTAGTGAGTGCTATGGGGTTGTATTGGCCCATACTTTTAAATTTCTATACTGGAACTGAGTCCATTTCATCTGTCTAAAACCTATAAAGCCGTCTGTCAAAGGTTTACCCGTGTCGACGTTGTCTATAACCGAGGTGTTATCTATATAGTCAATCACCTTTTCGTCATCAACAAACAGCTGTATGTGCGCGCTTTGCTTCACTAGCGTGATGTTATGTATCTGTGTTGACTGAGCAGGAATGCCTACTTTTCCTTTTTGCAGTAATGAGAACGTGTTGTTTTTTCTCAAATTTGCGTGTTGACGATTGGGATTGTGGGCCGCGTTTGCATAGTAAGATATATGATAGCTTTTAATATCACCCTCGGTATATTGAGTGAAAGTACCATTTCGAGGTACAAGCTGGTCGTCGAAAATAGACTCTCCATTTACCCCTTTAGCCGCGAAAAAAATAATGACTAACCCAGCGTCAGTATTGAGGGCTTGCGCTTGCCAACTCGCTACAAAGCTGTCTGGAAATGACACGGGAGCCCAATACACATGATGCATGGCTTCATCAGGTGACCACATTTGCATCCAATTACTCTTGAAGCTTACCTGCCCAGGCCCCTCCATTCGCCAACCAGCCATATCTTCGTCACTTTGCATGGGGTTGTCATAGATAAGCTGCATATGTTGAGTTACTTGTGCAGGGACAGCGTTAAGGGGCATAGTATCAGGTGCTTTTTGGTAGCTAGGCAATAACAGCACTACGAGTGTAAATAAGCTAGCTTTGGCTAGTAAAGTAAATATATTCGACACAGTGATCTCTCCCCTGAAGATTTAAATGCGCAATTATTATCAATCAAATCCAATCATAATTGGTTATTTTATTTCTTTTGTGATAAAAATTAAACAAAGATTAAAAACTAATTAACAATAAGCGTTATCGGAGTCCACATGGATAGACGAGAATTTATTATCCGTTCTGGGGTGGCAGCATCTGTGCCATTTTCATTAACAGCGTGTTCAGCATCAACGAAGCCGGCTAGCGGTACGCCTCTTCAATCATCAAAAAAAATAGAGCGTATTAAAGGCGCTCTCAATTGGCTAGACGGTGATGAGCCCGGCGAACTAAAAGGGACGACTTTTGGTTATCCATGGAAACAGGGTGCGTTGCGTAAAGGAGAGCCACTTTCGCTTGTTAATGAAAAAAGCGAGCAGATTCCTCTGCAAACATGGGTAACAGCATTTTGGCCTGATGGTTCTATAAAGTGGACGGCTCATGCTATACCTGCATCAGCAGAAGTCGGTCGCGCGGCAAAGATCATAAAATCAGCTCCAAAGATTCCCAGAACACCGGTCAAGGTAAGTGAAAACGCCAATGCGGTGACACTTTCAACAGGCATAGCGCAGTTTGAAATTCCTAAACAGGGTACGCATATTGTTAGTAAGTTGATGCGTGGTAACAAGTTAATTGGGCAAAACGCACATCTTGTCGGATTGGTAAAGTCCTCCCCTGACTTCGATGCAGTTACTACTCAATTTTCTTCAAAAATACAAAGCGTTACGGTTGAGCAGACCGGACCTGTGCGTGCTGTCATCAAAGTTAAGGGGGTTCATGCTAGAGAAAATAGTAAACAATGGTTGCCCTTCACAATACGACTGTATGGATACGCTGGCAGCGAGGCGTTACACATAACTCACTCTTTTGTTTTTGACGGCGATGTAAACAATGACTTTATACAAGGTTTAGGTTTGCGTTTCTCGGTACTGCAAAACGATGCACTTTACGACAGGCATCTGCGTTTAGTAGGGGAAGGAGAAGGGCTATGGGCAGAAGCGGTAAAGGGTATTACGGGACTTAGGCGAGACCCCGGTCAAGCGGTAAAAGATGCCCAGATCGCGGGACGCAAAACACCTCCTTTAAGTGAATGGGATGAGCGTGTAAGTAGTCGCTTGCAATACATCCCAGTTTGGAACGATGTTACATTAACGCAAATAGGTGCTAACGGCTTTGAGATCAAAAAGAGAACCAAAGCAGGTCACGGTTGGATAGGTGTAGATCAAGGGGCGCGTTCAAGTGGGGTAGGTTATCTGGGCGGTTGTAGTGGCGGTATCGCTTTTGGCATGCGTGACTTCTGGCAATTGCACCCAGTACAAATCGATATACGCGATGCAGGAGAAGCGATTTCTCACGCCACAATATGGTTTTACTCCCCTGAAGCTCCCGCCATGGACGTACGCTTTTATCACGACGGAATGGGTCAAGAAACCTATGAGGAGCAACTCGACGCCCTCAATATCATCTACGAAGATTATGAGCCTGGATTTGGCGATGCTCATGGCATCGCGCGTACCACCGAATTTACCCTTTCAGTGAAAGACAGTATACCAGCGAGAGATGATATTATTCGCATGGCGGAGCAAGTACGCCACCCCTCTAGATTAGTGGCGGCGCCAATTGATTACTTAGAAGCTAAAGTATTTGGCGGCGTGTGGAGCTTACCAGATCGTTCAACACCTGCACGCAAACAAATAGAGGACCGACTAGCATGGCAGGTTCACTATTATGCTGGACAAGTTGAACAGCGTCATTGGTACGGATTTTGGAATTACGGGGATATTATGCATACCTATGATGCTGATCGTCACGTTTGGCGATACGACATAGGGGGGTATGCATGGGATAATTCTGAGTTGTCTCCTGATTTATGGCTATGGTACTCGTTTTTACGTAGTGGCGATCCTACCAGCTTTCATTTAGCTGAGCGCATGACTCGGCACAATCGCGATGTGGATATATATCACGCCGGTAAATTTAAGGGGCTAGGTACTCGTCACAACGTACAGCATTGGGGGTGTAGTGCTAAACAAATGCGCATAAGCACCGCGGCTTATCGTCGTTTTCACTACTACATTACCGGTGACGAACGAACTGGTGATGTTCTCAACGAAGTTGCAAATGCAGACGCTGCACTAGCTGTGGTAAATCCAACCCGGAAGGTAGATAAAGTTAACCCTATTCCTGGATTGGCGAAGATGGGAGTAGGAACAGATTGGGGCTCTACTGCTGCAAACTGGCTGACGGCATGGGAGCGCAGCGGTAACGACGAGTACAAAGAAAAGCTCGTTAATGCGATGAAAGTTATTGGTTCTCACCCTCAAGGGTTCTTTGCAGGCGCATTTGGCTACAATGTGAAAACACAAAAATTAGTTCCCTATGAAGATACAGGGCCTAAGCTATCCCATTTAAGCTCTGTATTCGGACTAATAGAGATATCCACTGAATTACTGCAATTACTCGACGTGCCTGAATACAAAAAAGCATGGCTGCAATACGGCCGCTTATATAGTGCGCCCGCGAGTGAACAAACAGCAGTACTTGGCAAGCGTATGAAAGGCAACAGTCTTACGGTGGCTCATTCTAGACTTACAGCCTATGTTGCAGCTCAAGAGAATGATGAAACCCTGGCTAAACGAGCTTGGCGGGAGTTCAATAAGGCTAGTAGTCAAGGTGCCATCCAAACTGACTGCATTGCGGGGCCGAGAACCCTAAATTCGGTTGACGAGGCAGCTTGGCTTGCAACGAATGATGCGTCCCAGTGGGGACTTGCTGCAATCCAAAATCTTGCTCTTATTAAAGACGCCTTATAGAGCAGCCAACAATTAATCGTTTAACCTTTTATAAGGCGCTTAATTTTTGAGCGCCTTTTCTTATTTGAACAAATAAATTTCATATATGAATTTAAATTGTAAAAATCACTTCGGTAATCATGTTAAATTGATGTGAAATGATGTATTGTGATTGAAAGTGATTTTTTACGGCGGCTATATTTGAGCCCGTATTGTTTAATTAGAGGAATTGTTATGCCTGCTATCGTAAACGACATCGCCTATTCAACGGTTCGCAATAAGATTGATTTACTTATCGATAATCTTGTCAATATTACTGATGAAACCGGCGAGTTTTTGCTTAAACTCGAAGATGGACGTGTTATTGACACTAAAGGCTGGGGAGATTGGGAGTGGACGCACGGTATAGGTCTGTACGGCTTGCTAAAGTATTGGGATATTACCGGAGACAGCAAGGCGCAGGAAATTATTGAAGCATGGTTTGCTGACCGATTTGCAGAAGGCACGCCGACGAAAAACGTTAACACTATGTCTCCTTTCCTAACCCTTGCTTACATGCAAGAACGCACGAGTAATCGCAGCTACCTCCCTTATTTAGATGTGTGGGCAGAGTGGGTAATGCGAGACATGCCGCGCACCGAAGAAGATGGTTTACAACATATTGTGTTTAACGCAGACAACTATCAGCACTTGTGGGATGACACATTAATGATGAGTGTGCTTCCCCTGGCTAAAATAGGCCTGCTATTAGACAGACCTCATTATGTTGAAGAAGCGAAGCGTCAGTTTATGTTACATACCAAATACCTCGCTGATAGAAAAACAGGACTTTGGTTCCACGGGTGGACATTTGATGGTCGTCACAACTTTGCCGATGCGCGTTGGGCTAGGGGAAACTGTTGGGTCACTATCGCTATTCCTGAGTTTATCGAGTTGCTCGATTTACCAGAGACTGACAGCTTGAGATTGTTTTTAATTGAAACATTAGAAGCACAAATTAAAGCACTCGTTGAGACACAGCATGAAGATGGTTTATGGCATACCTTGCTTGATGATCCTGACTCTTATCTAGAGGCGTCTGCAGCCGCAGGATTTGCTTACGGCATTTTGAAAGCAGTGCGAAAAGGTTACGTTGGTAAGGAGTATCTCCCTTGCGCAGAAAAAGCAATCAAAGCGGTGATTGAACATATTGATGAAACCGGTGAACTTCAGCAGGTCTCATTTGGTACGCCTGTTTTCGATACCCTTCAAGGCTACAAGGATATCCCGTTAACGTCGATGCCGTATGGCCAGTCTATGGCGATACTGGCTCTGGTTGAGTATATGAATAACTACATCTAATCAACAATCACACGGGAAGAGGGAATAGAATAATGGCAAGACGAGAACTAAAACCCGTCAATTATATCGCGTATGGTCTTAATGACATCCTCGGTGCAGGCTCCATGGCCGTCATCAGTGGTTGGATTTTGTTTTTCTATACAACGTTTTGTGGTCTATCAGCAGTGGAAGCTGCGAGTATTTTTGCCATAGCACGTATACTAGACGCGGTTGCAAGTCCTCTTATTGGTCATATATCAGACGGCCTAGGCAATACGCGACTTGGGCGCCGGTTCGGCCGTCGCAGAGTCTTTTTATTGTTTTCTATTCCCTTGCTTCCGAGCTTTGCATTAATGTGGGTTAGTGGTCAGCATTACCTCTACTATTTAGTTACTTACGTATTTTTCGAATTAGTTTACGCAGCGGTGATCATTCCTTATGAAACGCTTGCTGCCGAAATGACAGATGACTATAAGAAAAAAGCAAAGCTTGCCGGTGCGCGTATTCTTACCGGACAAATGTCGGCAATTTTGGCGGGCATTCTACCTAGTTGGATTGTCAGTTCAGTTGGGGGGAAAGAGTCAGCATCAACTTTCCTAATTATGGGGGTTATTTTTGCGGCCTTGTTTATGGCAGTGGTTTTCATTGTGTGGTTGTTTACGTGGGAACGTGAACAAACCGGTGTGAGTGAAGACGCGCTGGCGCAGGAACGCAAAGGAAGTGTGGCTGATACCTTCAAAGTGTTATATACCAATCTCACTTCTACACTGAAGATTCGAGCATTTCGTTTACATCTAGGTATGTATCTCGGTGGTTATATTAGCCAAGATGTATTTAATGCTGTGTTCACCTATTTTGTCGTATTCGCAATTGGCGGAACCGTTGTCGTGGCATCTGAAATGATGGCGGTAACTTACATTGCACAGCTCGCCGCCGTGGCAGTGGCAATACCGTTAGTTATGCGGTTTGGACCTGCACCAACCTATCGCGTAGCAATTTCACTTTATATCGTTGCTATTGTCGCGCTAGTGCTGATGTACGTCATGAGTGGAGAGTTTAACCTGTTATGGTTAGCCGCAGGCGTGATTATTGCTGGTCTTGGTCGGGGCGCGCTTAATTACATTCCTTGGAACACGTACAACTACATGGCGGATGTAGACCAAATCGTGACCGCTCAGCGTCGCGAAGGAAGTTTTGCGGGTGTCATGACGTTCATTCGAAAAGCAACACAGGCGCTTGCGGTCATGTCAGTGGGGATCATCCTGGAAATGGGGGGATTTATTTCAGGCGCGGACGCGCAAAGTGACCAAGCAGTTTCCACTATTGTGGTCATGCTAGCGGTTGGGCCTATTATCGTTTTGTTGCTCGGCTTCTACGTTTCTACGTTCTTTAAATTAAGTAAAGAGACCCATGAAGTATTGATGGGAGAGATTGCTCATCTGAAAACAGGCGCCACTGCGCCAACGTCGGAACAAAACAAGCGCATTGTAGAAGATCTATCTGGTTTTAAATACGACGACCTCTGGGGACGCAATAACGTAGGGCGTTTTTCTCCTTCAGTTACCAAACCAGGAGTGAGAGATGCACTCAATGAAAAGTAATCACGCGTTTTCTAGCCTCCTACTCACTTTGGCATTATTCGCTACCTCAAGTGTTGCCAACACGATTCCTAAGGAGTGGATAGACGAGACGACGGGCCACCGTGTTGTAAGGCTGTCTGAAGAACCTGGCTCTCGCTCATTGTACTTCCATCAAAACGGTTACAGCGCCGAAGGAGATAAAATGGTTATCTCTGTTGATAATCCGCGAGGCATTGCAACAGTAGATTTGACTACCTTTGAAGTACGCAGGCTCTACGAACATCCTGATGTCGGGTTGTTATTCATGGGGCCGAAAAGTCGCAATGTGTATGTAACACAGATCGAAGGAGTTGGTAGCGGGAAAGTTGTAGCGAAAAACGAACTGCAGCAACCTACCCAAGTACTTGCGATTGATATTGATACTGGTGATGCAAAGCACGTTGCTACTGTGCCTAGGGGGAAAGTTCACTCAATCAATGCCGATGAAACTTTGCTTATAGGTGCGTTTGCAGAGCGTGCTTATCAACTTGAATCGGGACCAAGACATGCTCGATTTGAAGCGCGATATGAGGCGCTAGGTGAGGACGGTAAACCACTTACTTTTGCTGAAGCCAAAGAGGTAAGAATTAATGAACGCCTTGAAGCTAGAATTCCTATGCAGATGTTTGTGGTCGATATCAAGACCGGAGAACAGCGAACCATCTATAAAGCGACAGACTGGTTAAATCACATTCAGTTTTCTCCTCAAGATCCTAACAAGATTATGTATTGCCATGAGGGTCCATGGCATAAAGTTGATCGCATTTGGACCATGAATTTAGATGGCAGTGAACGTAAAAAAATGCACGCGCGGACGATGAATATGGAAATAGCAGGGCATGAGTTTTTTGATGCCTCAGGGGAACGAATTTTCTACGACCTGCAAACGCCGCGAGGAGAGGTATTTTGGCTGGCTAGTGTAAACATAAACACTAACGAGCGGGTATGGCGCCACCTTCCTCGAGACTGGTGGTCGGTTCATTTTAATATTGCGCCTAACGGAACTCTATTTGCCGGTGATGGCGGCGACAGTGAGATGGTTGCTCGCGCCAATGATGGCAAATGGATATACCTTTTTGATTCGCAACTTGTTAAAGACGTGGCAGGAATAAGTGCGCCCGATGCTGAGCATTTGATTAAGCCGTCAGTTTTGAAAGCAACTAAGTTAGTGAATATGGAAAACCACGATTACAGGTTAGAGCCTAATGTTACCTTCACACCAGATAATAAATGGGTTGTTTTCCGTTCCAATATGCACGGCCCAGTCCACGTATATGCCGTTGAAGTTGCACCAGCAAAGGTGCAGTAAATCGATAACTACTTTTAGCAATCAATTTTAGTATTAGGGAGCAAGAAGCGATGGCTTTAAATTTTGAACTACATGGCAAGACAGCCCTGGTTACAGGAGCAAGCCGAGGTATCGGACAAGCGCTTGCGGTGGGTCTGGCTCAATCAGGTGCAACTGTAATTTGTGCCAGTAGTCGAAAAGGTGGCTGTGATGACACAGTGACTAAAATTAAGGAACTAGGCCTGAATGCATATGCCCTTAGTGCTGATTTAAGTGACGCGGATGCAACGCGCGCTCTTGCTGATGAAGCACTGACAATAAAAGGTAGCATAGATATTTTAGTTAACAACGGCGGTACCATTTATCGCGCGCCAGCAACGGAATTTCCACTTGAACAATGGCAGAATGTGATGCATGTGAATATTGATTCTGCATTTATATTGTCCCAAGCAATTGGTAAGACTATGGTCAAACACGGGCGTGGAAAAATCATCAATATAGCTTCAATGCTCAGTTACAGCGGGGGTATTACGGTGCCTGCATACACCGCTAGCAAACATGCTATCGCTGGCTTAACTAAGGCATTAGCGAACGAGTGGGGGCAGCACAATATTCAAGTTAACGCCATTGCTCCTGGCTACATTCGTACCGATAACACGCAAGCGCTTCAAGATGACAGTGAACGCAGCAATGAAATACTCAAGCGTATCCCAGCAAATCGTTGGGGCGAGGCAGAAGATTTACAAGGTGCGGCGGTATTCTTAGCCAGTGATGCCAGTGCCTATGTAAATGGTCATATCCTTGCAGTCGATGGCGGTTTCTTAGCGCGTTAATAACCTTGAGTCCGAGGCGCGAAAGCGCTTCAGCACTTCAAAAAGATGGAGTCAACATGGCGACAGAACGTTACACAATACCCAGTGTGGTTCATGCTTGCGAAATTTTACGATTGATGGCAAACAGCGAGCAAGGGTTAAGTATGCAAGCCCTAGAGGAAGCGTTGTCTCTTCCAAGAACCACAGTGTTTCGTTTGTTAAAAACGCTACTGGCAGAAAACCTGCTCGAAAAGCGGGGCAAACTCTATTTCAGCGGAGCAAGTCTATTACAGCTAGGGTTACAAGTTATCCATTCTGACCGTCTGCAGCATTTTGCCATCCCCCATATTCAACGTTTAGCGCTGCAAACGGGGTATACCGCCCACTTAGCGGTGCCAAACCATGGGAAAGCACTAATAGTGGAAGTGTTTGACAGTCCTAGCCCCTTGATGGTGTCTAAGCGTCCGGGGGGGAAGCTCAGCTTCATTGCTCTGCCACAGGAAAGGTATTTCTCGCATTCTTATATGCAGATAATGTCGAGCTACTTATGGAAGAGCATCCGATGGAAAAACATACTGACCTGACGATTACTGAGATTGATGTGCTTGAGAAAGAGTTATCTAGGGTAAGAGCCATGGGGTATGCCGTCGATGAAAGGGAATACAACAAGGATATACGCTGTGTCGCTGTACCTGTCAGAGATAGCATGGGTACAGTAGTAGCCGCACTTGGTATCACAGCTCCTGCGGCAGTATTTCCTAAAGGTAATATCCAACAAGTATCCGACTTGGTTAAAGAAGCCGCTCGTGGCATCTATAAAGATACGTATCAGCTAGATAGAGCAAAATAAATTTTTCCGATTATCGCAAAACCACAAACAACCTAGAGCAAATTTATGTACCACAGTGTTTTTATTGGCGAGGTGATGGTAGAGCTGCCTATGACAGAGAGTAATAACGTTACCCTAAACGTCGCAGGTGATACCTTCAATAGTGCAATCTACTTCAAGCGGGTGTTTAACGAGAGTCAGGTGAGCTATTTAACCGCAATTGGTACTGATAAATTTAGTCAGCGTATAAGCCATTTCGCTGAAGAGGAGGGGATAGATAGCTCGCTGATGTTAAAACATCGCAACCGTTTGCCTGGACTTTATGCAATAGAAACCGACTCACAAGGTGAGCGCTCTTTTCATTATTGGCGTGATAGGTCCGCTGCTAAAGATCTTATGAATCTTGCTTTTAATCACGGTATAACGCTAGACAACGCTGATCTCATTTATTTTACAGGCATAACCCTTGCCGTGCTTTGTGCGGCTCAACGACAGATGTTGCTCGACTTCCTAGAAGAGAGTAAGGCCAAGGGGGCAACCATTGCTTTTGATCCGAACTATCGCCCTATGTTGTGGGAAGGGCTTGAAGATGCAGTCTATTGGACACAAAAAGCTTATTCTTTAAGCGATATTGTATTTCCAGGGTTGGAAGATCATACCGCATTATTTGGACATGCTTCTATACCTGAAATAGTAGACTTTTTTTCCTCTATGTCGCCACAGGAGATGATCTTAAAAGATGGGGTTAAACCTGTAAGAGTCGTTACTCCATTCGAAGACACCTCTGTCTCTATCGTACCAGTAACAGACGTAGTCGATACCACATCAGCGGGCGACGGTTTTACCGCAGGGTACTTGGCGTGCAGGGCAAAAAAAATGTCAGTAACGCACGCTGTTGAAGTTGCCGCAAAATTAGCGGGTACGATTATTCGCCATCCTGGCGCTATCATTCCTCGCCAAGTGATGGACTGTAACCATGTTGATTTATTATCTAGCCCGGTAGGTTAATCGCCTTAATTTAGGCACAAATACCATAAGGAAGTATTCATTCATGAGAAAAGCCGTTTTAGACATAGGGAAAACACACATTAAGCTGTTGTTTCTCGAAAATAATACTGAATTAGCCAGTTTTAGCTGTAAAAACTCGCCGGTTATAGGTATGTATAGTCAGTGCGATGTCAATGCAATCTGGTCTTGGCTTACCGAGACACTACGCTCATGTAATTTCACAGCCTCGGTAGAAGCGATTAGCGTAACAACGCACGGAGCAGCTGGTGCTTTAATTAATCATACAGATAAATCTAACCCTACGGGGTTGGTACTGCCTATATTAGACTACGAATACGAAGGTGTAGATAGTTGCGAAAAAGATTATATGACTGTGAGACCTAGTTTCAATGAAACGTTCTCTCCTTCGCTACCTTGCGGTCTAAACCTTGGTAAACAGTTGTTTTGGCTTGAGAGTCATTACCCAAAAGCATTTTCCTCTGCAACCGCGATGTTAATGTACCCGCAATATTGGGCCTGGAGGCTCTGCGGTGAACTGGCTACAGAAGTCACCTCCCTAGGGTGCCATACGGACCTATGGGAACCGGTTTCAGGTCAGTATTCCACCTTAGTCGAGAAACAAAGTTGGCACCGGCTTTTTCCCCCTTTAAAAAATGCGTGGGATTGTTTAGGCACTGTGACAGATAAGGTTAGTGAAGAGACGGGGTTACCGATAAGTTGCAAAGTCTATACGGGGGTCCATGACAGCAATGCGAGCTTACTGCGGTACTTGAAACTAAACCATAATAAAGCATTCTCTGTCATTTCAACGGGAACCTGGACCATTTTAATGCAAGTAAACGGTAACCTTGAAGGCTTGGGAAATCATAAGGATACTCTGTCAAACGTCGATGTTTATGGTAACCCCGTTGCTTGCGCCCGTTTTATGGGAGGTCGTGAATACGAACGAATCTGTGCTTCTTTGGGGGGCAATATAGTGATGTCACCGACCCAGCAAGATCTTCAAACCGCCATAGATAATTTGTGGATGGTAACGCCCGATTACAGTAACGGAAATGGGCCTTTTGGTGGACTTTCGCCCAGACAGTATTGCCCAGAGAACTCGAGTTCTGTGCACGCCATTGCAACCTTATATTGTGCATTGATGATTGATCGGCGATTAGACGATTTAGACGCGCACGGCGAAATTTATATTGAGGGCGCATTCTTAAAAAACCAACTACTCTGTGCGTTAGTAGCTCAATTACGCCCTCATCAAAAAGTTTGGTTGTCTGCTGACAATACCGGTACTGTACTGGGAGCATCGGCATTGACGGAATTTGAGCATTATGATGGAAGTGATATCGCAGTAGAGCCATGCTTAGCGTCAAATTTTAGCGGTATGGAAAAATACAGAGCACAATGGCTATTTCGCATAAACCAATCAAATTAACGCGTTTTCAATAGTGTATGATTGATGTTGAGCGTAACTGTGGTTATATTAATGTTAACAAAAAGACCTAACGACAAGGGATATTCATGCTTGAGAAACAGCGCCACCAATTGATTCTCGATATTCTTGATGAAGCCACCTTCATCAGCGTGCGAGATTTGTGCACGCAGCTGAATTCATCAGAAGCCACTATACGCCGAGACCTCAATAAATTGGCGGCACAAAATAAGCTAGAGAAAATACGTGGCGGCGCTCAAGTGATAGAGAGTCGATCCGTATCGAATATACGCCTATCAGGTAATGCATTCCTAGTCGATAGAGAAAAAAATACCAACACTAAACGTATGATTGCCAAGGCTGCTACGGAAATGTGTGAAGATGGCGAATCAATTATTATCAATGGTGGAAGCTCGACGTTCATGATGTCGGAGTTCTTAGTTGATCGACGTATGAATGTATTAACCAACTCGTTTGTACTTGCTCATGAGCTGCTTGAAAATAGTCAGAATCAGGTAACTTTGCCTGGCGGTGAGGTGTACCGAAAACAAAGCATAATTTTAAGTTCGTTTGAGAATGACACCACGCAAAATTATCGCGGCAGTAAAATGTTCATGGGTTCCCCTGGCGTAAGTGAATTCGGTGTAGTGGAGGGAGACCCGCTGCTTATACTTGCCGAGCAGAAGCTACGAAAACGGGCTGAGAAGCTTATTGTGCTTGCCGATAGCTCAAAAATTGGCGTGAAAGGGAATCTTATCTTTTGCGGGATAAAAGACGTAGATACCGTTATTACTGATAGTAATGCCGACGCTGCAACCTTGAAAAAATTGGAAGACAACGGCGTAAATGTGATTGTGGTACAGGCCTGCGATTAACTCGTGTTTGTTAGCGCTTTACTACCGCGTTTTTGTTTTGTAACGCGCTAAACATCAACTCCATTTTTTATAAAACACTCTTCTATTGCTGCATACCTTAAGCGTCTTAGCTAGGGTTCACTCCTACAATGCCTTTCTCTCTTTATTAACTTATTGCTGATGTAATCTTCATGTGTTTCATATGTAACATTAATGTTTAATTGTGATTGAAAATGATTGACATAGATTGTTGTGGATGTATATTGAGCGTTAGTGGGCTGGTTTAGTTTGCTTTTTGCCCAAAACTCGTAAAATACATTCACAGGACGCGCTTACATGCCTTATAAGCCAGAAGACTACAAATTCGTAAAGTACCTATGGGAAGATGACGTTGCTGACAAACTTGATCCCGTCGAAAACCTTGTATATCGCTCCAATAAACTTGGTGAAGACCAGCGAATTACTAATACCGGTGGCGGCAATACGTCAGCGAAACTTATTGAAACGGACCCCCTTACTGGAGAGGACGTCGAAGTATTGTGGGTAAAAGGGTCTGGTGGTGACTTAAGAACATCTAAAAAAGAGAACTTTTCATCACTTTATCAGGATAAGTTGAATGCCCTGGATAATACTTATCAGTCGTTTAGCGATAAGGGTTACAAATCTGCTGGTGAAGACCGCATGGTCGGTATGTTTAAGCACTGTAACTTTTGTTTAAACCCTCGCGCTTCTTCAATTGATACACCTTTGCACTCAATGATTAGTGAGAAGCATGTCGATCATTTACACCCGAATGCAGTGATATCTGTCGCATCTTGCAAAGATCAAAGAGTATTAACTGAGGTTATATGGGGAGGTAAGTTAGCTTATGTACCTTGGATGCGTCCGGGGTGGGAAGCTGCGAAACTGTGTGAAGATACTTATGCTGAAAACCCGGAAATATGGGGTATTCTGTTAGGCCAACACGGTCACACCAATTGGTCGAATGAAAGCAAAAGCTGTTATGAAACATCATTATGGGTTGTTGAAACGGCGGCGCGCTATATTGAAGAACACGATAAAGGTGAAATGACATTTGGTGGTCAAAAATACCCATCGCTCGATGAATATAGTAGTAAATCGATGCTAACTAAGTTTCTACCCGTAGCACGTGGTATGTTGTCTAACAATGTGAAGTTTATAGGCACAGTCCAAAACGATGAAGCTACATTGCGTTTTGTTAACAGTGTTGATGCGCCACGATTAGCCGAATTAGGTACGTCTTGTCCAGATCATTTCTTACGTACGAAGATAAAACCGCTTTATGTCGATTTTAATCCTGAGCAAGACGACATACATATCCTGATTGAGAAGTTCGAACGCGGTCTTGCGAAATATCGCGAGGATTACACGGCTTACTATAACGCGTGTAAACGGGCCGATTCTCCTAAGATGCGCGACCCGAGTCCAACGGTCGTATTGATTCCCGGTGTGGGTATGATTGCTTGGGGCAAAAACAAAAGTGAGTCGCGGGTTACCGCAGAATTCTACAATTGTGCTATTGAAGTGATGCGTGGGGCCGAGGCTATCTCTGAATATACGGCGCTGCCTGCTCAAGAAGCTTTTGACATAGAATACTGGGCACTTGAAGAAGCTAAACTGCAGCGTATGCCGGCCGAGAAAACACTGGCAAGAGATGTAGTGGTGGTTATTGGTGCTGGTGATGGCATCGGTAAAGCTACGGCGCACCGGGTTGCCAGAGAAGGGGCACATGTTGTATGCGCTGACCTTAATTTGGATAGTGCTGAAGCGACGGCTAAAGAGCTAACTGATATATATGGCCAAGGTATTGGCGTTGCAGGCAGTGGAATATCAGCTTGTGGCCCTGCTATTGCTTTAGCTGTCGATATCACACGGCGTGAAGCCGTTGAAGCAATGTTGGCAGAGGTTGTTTTCGCCTATGGCGGTATTGATAAGGTCATTGTTACTGCAGGCGTCTTTATTGCCGAAGGGCCAGATCTAATTAAAAACGACAGCGTCTTTGATGTTAGCTTCGGTGTGAACGTTAAAGGCGGTTACATTGTGGCGTCTGAAGCGCAAAAAATTTGGGAAAAGCAGGGGCTGAATGGCGCCATGGTTTTAACGACGAGTGTTAACGCCGCGGTATCGAAAAAGGGTTCACTTGCTTATGACACGAGTAAAGCCGCTGCAAATCACTTGATGCGTGAACTTGCGGTGACGCTTTCGCCGTTGATCAATGTGAATGCATTAGCGCCAGCGACTGTGGTACAAGGAAGCAACATGTTCCCTAGAGATCGCGTTATCTCTTCTCTTTCAAAATATGATATAGCCTTTGAAGATAGTGAATCAACAGAGTCACTGAGAAATAAGCTAGCGCAATTTTACGCACAACGCACACTAACAAAACAACCTATTACACCAGAAGACCAAGCTGAGGCGGCGTATTTACTTGTGTCGGGACAGTTGAGCAAAACTACCGGACAAGTTATCAGTGTTGATGGTGGTTTACACGAAGCATTTCTGCGGTAGGAGCGACTTTATGTTAAAACGAATAGATCAAACATTACTAGAAAAAGAGAACGTCACACTAAAGCGTGATTTAGAAGCAGATTATGCAGCGCTAGGCGAGAAGCTAGCACGGAGTGACGTGGATATTGAGCGGCTTACCTGCGCCGCGGGCGAATTTCAGATTGCTGTTCCTTCTTGGGGAACCGGTACGGGTGGAACACGATTTGCGCGTTTTCCTGGCGAAGGCGAACCTCGCAATATTTGGGAAAAGCTGGAGGATTGCGCCGTAATCAATGAGCTTTCTGGTTGTACTGATAGTGTTTCTCCGCACTTTCCGTGGGACAAGGTCTCAGATTTTAGTGAGCTAAAAGAGAAAGCAGACGAATATGGCATAAAGTGGGTATCGGTCAATTCTAATACCTTTCAAGATCAAGTGGGGCAAACCGCGTCTTACAAGTACGGCAGCTTGAGCAATACACAAAAAGCCTCTCGAGAACTCGCTATTGCCCACAATTTAGACTGTATTGAATACGGTAGAAAACTCGGTGCGAAAAGTCTCACGGTATGGGTAGGTGACGGCTCAAATCACCCCGGTCAACAACACTTCCAACGCGCATTTGAACGTTATCTGTCAAGCATGGAAGAAATTTATAAAGGGTTGCCTGACGATTGGGAAATGCATATTGAGCACAAAATGTTCGAGCCTGCGTTTTACTCGACCATTATTCAAGATTGGGGGTCAAATATTCTAGCAGCTATGCAGCTAGGACCTAAATGTAAATCGCTTGTTGATTTAGGGCATCATGCACCCAATACCAATATTGAGATGATTGTGTCTCGTCTAATTCAATTTAAAAAATTGGGCGGGTTCCACTTCAATGACAGTAAATACGGAGATGACGATTTAGACAGTGGCTCTCTGCATCCTTATCAGCAATTTCTTATTTTTAGTGAATTGGTTGATGCAGAATATCGTCAGCAAGAAGAGTTTGGGCCTGCATATATGTTGGACCAGTCGCACAATGTGACTGACCCTGCGGAGAGTTTGATTAACTCAGCGATTGAGGTTCAGCGTTCATATGTGAAAGCGCTCATCGTTGACCGTGAAAAGCTATATGGTTATCAAGATGAAAACGACGCACTAATGGCATCTCTTGAACTAAAAAATGCGTTTAATCTGGACGTGTCGCCTATTTTGGCAATGGCTCGATTGCGCAAAGGGGCGGCAATAGATCCGCTGGCGGTTTATCGCAAATCTAATTATCGAGAGAATATGGCGAAAGCACGCCCGAGAGATCCTAATGCAACGGGCTCAGGGATTGTGTAATGAGGAAGGCTCGACAACATATTTACACTATTGCTGGCAAGTAGTGTCATCAGTGTAAGTGTGCTTTATCATTAATTTTCAGCCCGTTTACGCGGGCTGTTTTCGTTTCATTCATCACTTTTGATGGCGGAGTTTTCATGAAATTGAGTCATTGTCACAACTTCCATGATTTCAGAAAGTTGGCACAAAAGAAATTACCCGGCCCCATATTTAATTACATTGATGGGGGCGCAGACGACGAAACAACGTTACGACGCAATTCCAATGCTTTCAATGACTGCGACCTAGTGCCTAATGTACTAACTGGTGTTAAAGAGATTGATTTAAGCGTGAGCGTAATGGGGCAACAGCTCAAGTTGCCTGTATATCTTTCACCTACCGCGCTGCAACGACTCTTTCATCACCAAGGGGAAAGGGCAGTGGCGTCGGTTGCAGAGAAGTACGGCACCATGTTTGGCGTATCCTCACTAGGTACTGTGAGTATGGAGGAGATAGCTAAGCAATTTAACACCCCACAAGTTTATCAATTTTACTTTCATAAAGACCGTGGTTTAAACCAAGCAATGATGGAGCGGGCTAAAGCGTCTGGGATCGAAGTAATGATGTTGACCGTTGACTCCATTACTGGGGGGAATCGAGAGCGTGATTTACGGACTGGATTTTCAATTCCGTTTAAATTGAATGCTGCTGGCCTGTGGCAATTTTTATCGAAGCCCGCTTGGGGCATTAACTACGTCACGCATGAAAAGTTTTCTCTGCCTCAATTAGATGCACACATCAATATGGGGGGCGGAACAAGTTCGATAGGCGACTATTTTACCAACATGTTAGACCCATCCATGAACTGGGACGATGTGGCCGAAATGGTTAAGTTTTGGGATGGTCAATTTTGTCTTAAGGGGATTATGAGTGTAGAAGATGCCAAGCGTGCTGTTGATATAGGCTGTACGGGCATTGTTATTTCTAACCATGGTGGTAGGCAATTAGACGGTTCAAGGAGCTCATTTGATCAACTCGCTGAGATAGTGGATGCGGTCGGTGAGCAAATCGACGTGATATTTGACAGCGGTATTCAACGAGGTACGCATGTGTTGAAAGCGCTGGCGCTCGGAGCTAAGGCGGTCGGATTAGGGCGCTACTACCTCTACGCCCTCGCCGCGGCTGGAGAGAAGGGCGTTGAGCGCGCAATGAAACTAATGGTGGCTGAAATTGAGCGTGATATGCGTTTGATGGGGTGTAGCTGTATAAGTGAACTTAATCGAGACCATATTCGTTTTCGTTAGCCTCTATGGCAACCAAAGCAAAAACTTCTTTTTGCATCAGAAGCAAAAGCATATACATCGTTTATTTCAAATATGGAACTAAGTCATAGTAGTTGAGAGTACACAGTGAGGTGTAAATTGTAGGTATGCTAGGCTAGCTCAATCTCGGATAAAGAAAGAATCAGTTTGGAGAAGTTATGAAAATTGCACTAATGATGGAAAACAGTCAAGCGACTAAGAATCCGATAATATTAAATGAGCTCACGAGCGTCGCAGACTCGTTGGGACACGATGTATTCAACGTGGGTATGAATAGTGAAACGGATCATCACCTTACCTATGTGCACTTGGGCATAATGGGAGCTATCTTACTCAATTCTAAGGCTGTCGATTTCGTCATTTCCGGCTGTGGAACGGGTCAAGGAGCAATGATGTCTTTGAATGCTCACCCAGGCGTTTTTTGCGGTTACTGCATCGACCCTTCAGATGCATTTCTGTTTAACCAAGTTAACAATGGAAATGCGTTAGCGCTACCTTTTGCCAAAGGCTTTGGGTGGGGCGCTGAACTTAATGCGCGCTATATCTTTGAGAAAGCGTTAACAGGCGAGCGTGGTGCTGGCTATCCTGTTGAACGTAAAGAACCCCAAGTACGAAACGCTGGTATTCTCGCAGATTTGAAACGTGGGTTGGCTCCAGAGAGCTATGTTGATTCACTGAAAAAAATGGACGTTGAACTGGTTAAAACAGCTGTATCTGGCGAGCGTTTTCAACAATGTCTATTTGACCACGGTCAAGATGAAGATATTAAAGCATACGTGAAGTCGTTATTGGCATAGGCGGTCGACATATAGTGAGACAATGAAAATGTCGGAAAAACGCTGATGCTCAGAAAAAAGCTTCAGCGTTTTTTTATTTGTCGACAAAAGCGATAGCTCAAGGCTTAACGCGTAAACGTAAATAACACGCCTAACCCGCGCCCTTTAAGAAGCGGGTAATGAATGAACCAAATGCTTCCATCGTGTAGCTTCACAATGGCGTATACGAGTGATAAGCCCAACCCATTTTCTTTGCTGGTTCTACTCCCGTCTGCCCGATAAAACCGGCGTTCTCGATTCACAATTACATGCTCACCCTCGCCAACTCCAGCACAGTTCACGGCAATCACGCTATGACTCGCCGTGATAGAAAGTTCTACGGTAACTACATTGTTTTCGTTACAGAACTTTATGGCACCATCTAACACGTTCGCTACAGCTTAAATAAGTAGATTAGGATCAGCAAGCATTGTGGCTGCGTCGAGCTCGATAGGGCGATATTGCGCTCCTCTGCAAGGGAATGGAAAGGTCAGCCACGTCTTCCACTATGGCGCGCACGTCGGTGGTACAAAAGCCTTCTTTTTTGTTAGGAGTTTCAAGGCTACTTATGTGTAGCAAGCTATTAAACATATTAAGCAGGTTATCTGCTTCTTGCGTTGTGTCTTCCCTAAGTTGGTCATCTTCGATTTTTTCTTTGTTTAAAAAAGCGGCCTGTACGGATTTCTTCGTCCTTTAGACTTAATGCAGACCTATCGTTTAGAAATGGGCACTAAATTAGCAAACCCTGAAGGTAAAGACCTGTATGCGTTATGGGACGCTCGCATAACTTATTTGCTAAATAGGGCATTAGAAGCACAGCGTGACAATGTGTTGAACAACCTTGCTCCAAATGAGTACTTTAAAGCAGTGAAGAAGAAGTCTTTAGACGGCATGAACATCACGCCAACGTTTAAAGACTGTAAAACGGTCAGTATAAATTTATGAGTTTTTTTGCGAAGAAAGCGCGTGGTTTAATGGCGCGCTATATTCTTGAAAACCAAGTAGAAGATGTAAAAGGTTTGAAAAACTTCGACGTAGACGATTATGCGTTTGGTGAATAACAAAGTTCATCAACTGAACTCGTGTTTCTACGTAACCAAGAGTGACCATTAGTTAAGTAAAATAGGGGCTATTAGCCCCTATATCTACATACTGCTATTTACATCTTATAAGTGAAGCCTACAGAAAACTCTCTTCCAGAGTATCGGATGTCACTGATACGGCCTGGGCCATTGACATATATATTGCCTTCTTTAAGTAGATTTCTAACGTCGAAGTGAAATTTGAAGTTTTCCAACATGCCATCTTGAGGGCGATAGACCACTTTCGCGTCTAAGAAACCTGCATCATCTACGTATACAGGGTTACCGCCTCTATCTGCAGGTGCTTGCAGATAGCTATCTCTGTAATTATAAGCGAATTTAACACTCACTTGTGGCGTCTCATAAAACCACGTAATGTTATAGCTATTTTGCGATTGAGAAGGGAAGTCTAGTTCCTCTCCCGTTAGTTGATTGAACAAGCCGACATCTTCGGAAGTCATGTAAGTGTAGTTTGCATTGATCCCCATATTGTTAAACGGGGCTGGTAGCATAGAGAAAAAGGTCGACCCTGCCAATTCTATACCATTTGTTGTTACGCCACTTCCATTAATTTTCTGTCTTACATCGTATAAGTTCCCGTCACCAAAAAAGTCCTGATCAAACGTTTCAATTGCATCTAGAATCCAACTATCCATTTTTTTGGTAAAATACGCCCCAGAAAGCATTGAATCCTCATTAGGATACCAATTTAATGCTACGTCCAGTTGCTTAGCCACGTAGGGCTGAAGGCGAGGGTTACCCGCAGTACACGTATTTGGTCGACCTTCTTGTTGTGAGAGTGCGTCTAAACGAAGAGTACAGCTCGCTGATATATTGAGATCTTTAGCTTTTGGGTGGGCCATAACTTTGGCAGCGCCAAAATAAAGAATTAGTTCATCAGGAATCAATCCAAAGTTTACATTAACGCTGGGCAAAAGCTCATTATAGTCGTTTGATAACGTCGTTTGGTCGTTAAAAGCTTCCGGGTGGTCTGGGTCAATCATATTGCCTTGATCTGGATCGCCATCTACCACATCTACCTGTACTTGAACGATAGCATTACCCGTTGTATCTACTTGGGTGCGAACGTAACGCATGCCCATGTTTCCCCAATAGGGAATATCGCCTATTTCAGATTCAAAATCAGCCTGGACATAAAAGGCCTGGGAGTCCATCTCTACTTCATAGTAGCCTGCCTGAGTAAAGGCTTTTTCAGCGTCGGATATATTGTCTCCGTGAATGTCCATAAAGCCGTTGTAAAACTCTAGGGGCTTAAGTGCTAACCAGCTATCAATAACTGGCACACCAGGATCATAGTTTCCAAAATAGTTATCAACAGTATAGGAGTTAGCGTCAATTAACGAGGCCTGGTCTTCTAAGGTCCACTCAGTACCGCTGTATTCATTGCCGGCAATTCTAGTAATACGGCGGTCTAGTAATTCATGATCTTGGTACTCTGAGCTTAAGCGTACACCTGAACGGACTTTGGAGAAAAAGCCTTCTGGTATATAATAGGTAAAATCAAGTTTACCCATTAGTTGGTCATTATCTTGCGCAATTGGCTTATCGTAGATTCGAGAGTAAAACCAATATGAGTCTGCGCTATTTGCGTCAAACATTTGATCGACATCGGCGCGATTGTTACCGGTATTGAGGTCATATATCGGAGCGCCATTATCAGCAAATTCTACCAAGACATTCTCGACTCTGTTGGCATTTACACGTGATTCGATTTGATAAATATTTTGAGTCTGCTTGGTATAACCTAGGACCCCTGAGACTGAAAATAGATCGTTGCTATAGTCAAAACCTGCATCGTATATTGCCGTTTTTAAATTCCAATCATTATTAATGCTACGATTTACTATTGTGGCGTCACGTGTGAGGAAAGATGAGGCGTTGTGATTATCGCCAACAGTAAAGCTGTCTTCGTATAGATGACTTTCACTAGGAACTTCTAATTGAAGATTAGTATCGACTTGAGTGAAGTCGCGCTCGGTATATGTAACACCAAAATGAGTTGAAAGGTCTGTACTAATCCGATACTGAAACATAGCGTTAGCACTTATTCTGTCTTCATCTCTAGACCATACACTGTTTCGCGGAATTCTCGCACGGAAATCATACCATTGAGCTTCACAGGCAGAGTCGGGGCAATCCGATACGTCAGTTATATCGGCATAGTCTTCATCAACAAAAGTCTTTTCTAAAGAGCCATCGTAATCAGCTTGTCGTACCCATTCGGTATTTCTCAATGCATGAAACGCTGTTGCACGATCTTGAGTTGTAAGGTTTAACATGGCGCCAACATCATCGCTAAACTTATAAACACCTGTGAAATTGTACTTCTGATTATTAATTTCAGTTAAGTCGTTGTACTGATTTTCAGCGCTTACTTGCAAGAAGTTTTCTTCGAAATCGTTAGGCTTACGGGTTATCACTTTAATTGTGCCGCCAATGCCCCCTTCGGTTAAACGAGCCTCAGAGCCTTTAATGACGTCTAGGGCTTTTACTAGTTCAGAAGACATACTAGCAAAGTCAACAGAGCGTCCAGAGCCGGCAAATGGATCAGATGCCCCTACAGCAGCAACGCCGTTAACTTCAACATTCACTAATTGAGGCTCGACACCGCGGATACTTACAGCTGTACCCTCACCGAATTCTCGCCCTAATTGAACGCCAGTTACGCGTTGTAATGCTTCACCAATATTTTTGTCAGGAAACTCACTAATATCTTCAGCTACGATAGAATCCGTTGCTGTGCCAGCTTCTTTTTTTCTATCGATAGCACTTCTCAAGCTAGAGCGCATTCCATAGACTTCAATAATTTCCGTTTGCTCCTCTTTCGCTTCTTCATCTTTATCGGAAACTTGCTCTTGGGCAAATGTTGGTATCGAAGCAAAAGTGACTCCAGTCAATAGTGCAATTGAAATACTGTTGGCAATAAATTTACGTGTAGCAGGCAATGAACCATCGGCGTATTTTGTGTTTTTCATTGTAACCTCGTTCTCCATATCAAAACTGGTTTAACAATCTGGCAATTAATGAATGACCTAAACCAACCTAAATAAACTTTTTATTAATATCTTGTTTACATATATTGCATGCTAGTGACAATTTAGGTGTCAAGTCAACACAAAATCCATCAAAACCACTCATAATGAAGCTTTATTGCTCAATGAGTTTCATATATGAATTTTCAAAGTTTCGAATATACTATAACGTTGGTAAAGTGCTTGGTGCTCAATAAGGTTGATATTCTAATTGCTTGTAGAATCTATTTGACCATGTGTGGGTAAAGGGTTTAGCTTTACCCACGCACACAGTTCGAACTGGCTAGAAGCATATTAATTTAGGTTTTAACTCTCTGGAATTGCTGAGATTCCAACTATTGGCGCAAGTTGCTTTGCCACGATACCTGCAGTGAGCTTCGCGCCCTCTTTATTCGTGTGAGTGCGGGCATCGCCAAAGAGAGCGTTGACTTCATATCGACCTAGCGCTTCGTAGCGTTGGGCAACTAAATTATGTAAATCGATAAAAGGCGTGTTGCTTTGTCGCGCTACCTGCAAAGCCCACAAAGGATAACTTTCATCATCTCTAGCAATAAAGGGTGTATTTTCATGCCATATTTTGCGGGGGACAGGCGAGCATATTATTGGAAGTATTCCATTTGCTTTTGCATCACCGATAATTTGCCGCAAATAAGCACCATAACTTTTCACAACTTCCTTTTGTCCTGTTAGCATATTTTCTATTGCTTTTCGCTCATGTCCTATTCCTGGAAGCGTACCACGTGCCCGAGTGGCATCATTGATTTGACTTGAATCATTATGACCAAACTGCACAAGAACGATGTCTCCAGGTTTCATCATAGCAAGAGCGCGTTTCCAATGTCCTTGGGTAATGTAAGTTCGGCTAGATAACCCTCCTACCGCGCGATTAACAATATTTATCCCAGAATCATCTAGCCACTCATAAACAAAATCACCCCAACCCCATTGTTGATCAGCGCCGTCTCCTCGACCATTTCTCACTGTAGAATCTCCTACAAAGAAAACACTTCTGTGCTCTTTATTGGCTACAACCGGTAGTTTTACAAAAGTCCACTCATAACCTTTTACCGCGTTTCCTTTATCAGAATAAAGAGATTGAGCTAATGACGGCCGTAAACCTTTAAGCTGGGCCACTATTAAACGGGCATGGAGGTCTGCTCCTTCACTATTGAAATGAGTATGATCTTTGGGGTATAAGGCGTCAGTGCTTGTTTTACCTAGGATCTCAAGTTCGTCAGCTGCGGAATTTGAAAGGTCGATATAAGGAATGTCGAGTTCTTTTGCTAACTGATACATCCATAAGCCATACTGTCCTGAGCCTCGTTCTATTCGGTGGTTTTTCCAGATGTTCCTAACAGTAAGAGAGACTAATATAGGTAGCGCCTTTTTTGCTTTCACATCCTCGACCATTTTGCGAATATAGTGGCCAAAAGAATATACGCGCTCTTGTTGATTGGTTATCAGGTTTTGTATATCAACAGTATTATCACCAATCCCTGCTAGTGTGCCGCGTGCCCTCCGACTATCATTAATTGGGCTTGCATCATTATGACCAAATTGAATTATGACTACATCTCCGGCAGTCACATTAGCAATCAATTTCTGCCACAATCCTTCAGTTATGAATGTCCGTGAACTTTTACCGCCACTAGCGTGATTTTCAATACTTATGTTGTCATTGTTAAAATAGCGCTGGAACATCGAACCCCAACCTTGCTGCGCCGAGTTTGTATAACTAGCTGCTGTTGAATCTCCAGCGATGAAAATTGTTGAAGGAGTTAGGGGATCGAAAGACTCCGCGCTCGCTTTATGGGCGAATAATAATATAAATAGTAAAAAAGCGTTTTTTGTTATAAATTTCATGTGTATAAATCTCATTGATGAGCGGTTGTCAACGCGATAACCAAATAGCTGTAGCCGCGATTAATGTAAGTTTGAATTTTTGTTAATTTATTTATTAGGACATTAACACTGCATTATTTAAGCGAAAATGTCGTAACTCTGTGGATGTACGTGATTTGATAATTTGTTCCATATTTGGAAAAAGCGTATTTTTCCATTGAAATTTGTTTTCAAAGACGTGGGGTCAAGCGAGAGGTATCTTTTTCGAAAAGGTAATGCACTGGGATCAAGGCTATAGAGCAGGTGAACACATGTTTTTATAAACCTTACAGTCAACATTAATTGAATTGAGTTACGCAGTGAGCAGATTAAGAACCAGAGTAGGCCAAAAGAAATCACTGCCATTCCTGCTTTACTTAACCTGCTGCATATAAAAGGCTGTTTGATATCAATTGATGCGATGGGTTGCCAACCCGATATTGCAGAACAAATTGTCGGTAGAAACGCATGTGCTAACAACTGCTACCTTATTAGAATCTCGCTTTTAGATTTACACTGACCATTCGCGGTTGTGCGGGGCCCACGAACTCTGCACCTTCTACGTCGGGATAAATGTCTTCTAATACCTCATCAGCCTCGCCATAAGTGCCAAAGGTTTCGTAGTCTTTGTCAAACAGGTTGTTCACACGTAGCGATGCGGTAAATGTGTCGTTGAAACGGTACGATGCAAAAATGTTTGCAATAACGTATCCGTCAATCTTTTCATTTTCGTTCGCCTCATCGCCCCTAAAGTACTGACTCGATGCTGAAATAACTTCTGCCCCCAAACGCGCTTTATCCGTTAAGGCGTAATCTGCGTAGAGCTTGACTAGATGCTCTGGCTGGCCTGGAATTTTGTCACCTGGCGTTACGACCCGATCCGGGCCCTGAGGGTTAAAGGGGCTAAACGACGTGAATGTCGATTCATAGGTTGCGTTAAGATAGTTGTAGTTTAACCGGTAGGTTAGTTTTTCCCACGTTGAGCCTACGCTGAATTCAACGCCCTGACGCTGGGTTTCATCAACGTTAATAAAGTATCCGCGAGAGGCAACAGAGCCTGCTTGTTGGAAGATAATGTCGTCCTTACTTCTACTATGAAAAACATTTAGCATCAGGTCGATGTTATCAATGCGTGTGGTGTAGTTCGCTTCAATAGTTTGGGTGACCACCTGATCAAGAGGTGGATCGGCCACAAATCCATTCGGTAAGCGGCACGGGTCGTCTTCATCTGCACAGCTTAACTCTGCTGGGCTTGGCGTTCTTGAAGACTGGCTGATTGCAAGATTCAACTGGCTTTGCTCATCAATAGTAATGTCTACACCTACCGCTGGGTTAAATTGGGTAAAACGGTGATTACCGTCCAATGAACCTTCACCGTCATCAATCAGGTCTTCCATAACAATATGGTCTCGGTTAAAACGTCCACCAAGATTGAGTGATACGGCTGAAGAGAGCTGTGTACTATTCATGAAAAATAGCGACCATGCGGTAGTGTCTACATCTAATCTAACCCTGGCTTCTTGTGCCATGAGCCCGTCGATGGGTAAAACGGTGCGTGAGTCTTGTGCAGATTCGTTTTCCAAAATACCAAATGTAGTATCAGCGGCGTAGTTAACATCTCCTTTGGTGTAGCTGGCACCAACAATTAACTCTGAACTGAAGCCGCTTAAGGCATATTGTTTGGCTAGCTGAAAAGATAACCCAGTCGCTTTGGCGTCTGTGCGGCCCGTATTGTATGTTCCATCAAGTTCATCTGCGTCCACATCTGATATTTCGGCAAGCGCGGTGTCGTCATCAAAGCCAATAAATTCAATCGCTTCTATATCGTCACCTTCTCCTACAACAGGCAAATCATCGTCATCGTCGTCGCCATCATCATCACTATCAAGCGGATCATCATCTTCATCGTCGTCATCATCTTCAAATTCACACAGTGTTACGCGTCCATCAGCGAACTGGCAGGCACCAAAATCACTGTCATCGCCGTTGATTGATTGAGTTTGTGTGTCGCGATAAAACATATTGGCGGTTAAAGATAAGGTGTCAGTTAAAACGAAATCACCGGTTATATTAACGTGCGTAAGTTCGTTGTTGGTCTGATCGGGGTGGGTGTAGACCGCTTCTCTTCCTTCAATATCCAGCAGTTCTATAGGTGACGCACCATTTCCGAGTAACTCGTTATCGGCCATAAACAGGTTCAAGTCGAGATGCATTTTGTCACTTTTATAGGCAAGCGATGTAAATACTTGCTGCACTTCAGAAGGCGAATAGTCGCGCCAGCCATCTTCCTCATAGTGATTCAGGTTCACATAATACGCCCAGTGATCGTTATGACCACCTGATTCCACAGACGCGGCTTTCTGGCCGAATTGTCCAGCCTGTAAATCTATTTCATTGGCGTTGAAGCTAAACCCTGTTTTCGTTCTTAGCGCAAGGGCGCCGCCTAGCGTGTTTTGGCCAAACAGAGGGTTTGAACCAGAGTACAAAGAAACGGTATCTATAGCATCTAGAGGCATTAGGTCCCAATGAACAGTATCGCCAAACGCTTCATTAACCCGACCGCCGTTCAAGTACACCGAAATGCCCTGAGGTAGACCAAGCAGCGGAGAGGCAGTAAACCCGCGGTATTGCAGATCGGGTTGGAACGGATTGTTTTGAACATCGTTTAGGTTCACGCTTGCCAGCTGAGTTTTGAGTAGCTCCGGCAATGAACGGTTGACGCCCCCTTCAATGTCATCTTGAGTGATTGTTTGAACGTTACCAAATACGGCAGAGTTATTGCTGTTGGCGCTAAGCGGCGTCGCTCCCTGCACCTCTATAACCTCGTAGTGGTCCATTGCATCGTTAGCTTCTGCAGCAGAGCTAAACGCATAGGTTACAGCGCTTGCAATAATCGCAAGAGCAAATGGTGAACGGGCAAGTTGGTGTGTTGGAAATCGTGAAACGTTTTGGCTAGAGCTTTTAGTAGAAATTCGCGTAGGCATGGTCTTGACTGCTTCGTTATTATTTATACTTTCAGTATTGCCTTAACCATTCCCTAAAAATATCCTCCTTAAGTGGGAGGAAGTATCATAAATTAGTAGCAGTGTTTTTTCCTGAATTCCCTACGATAGAATCGAAAAAACCTTATGACACCAGTTTTCACGCTCTGTGATATTTGTATCGCTGGCACCAAATAGAAAAAGATTATTTTCAAAAGTCGCAGCGCCCAGTGCGTAGCATTCCCCCGAGGTTCTTGGTTGCCAGAAAAGGTGGTGTGCCAGTACCGCTTGTAGTCTTGACTGTTGATAGAATGCGATGCGATACACCCAGTGTGAGGCTGAATAACCATAAGCTGAATTTGGAGAAGTCGGCGCTAGAGTTGTTGAGAGTGATTGGATGGCAAACGGCGTTAAGTGCAAAGCAATGTGTTCAGCGTTAAAGCGTTTTAAATTGGTGGTATTGTTGGCGAGTGGCCGCAATAAACGTGGAAGTGCAGGCAAGTGCTCTAACCCAACAAAATGTTGGTATTTAGAGACAAGACGCGGCATTAAAAGTGACTGGTCGCTATTGGAAGCGCTGGCCTGCGCGGAAAAGCCTTTACGTGCCTTTCTAATCCGCTCGCGAACGATTGACTTTTCAGGTGAAGGTAGAGCCCGCAAATAGGAGAGCGATACCTTATTAGCACTCGCCAAATAAGCGCTTTTGGTGGCACAATCTTTGGCGGCACGCCCGTTCAAAGACAACCCATTCGTTAGTTGCGCAAAATAGCGAATAGCCGCCCCCACACCTTCTGCGTGTTTATCAGTGTTTGCCATCGGGTTTGAAGGCGCGATATCTAATGAGGCGAGACACGTGGATACCACATTTTTTAGTCGTCGCAGCCTTTTATCATAATCATCGCTCACGAGCTTGTGTGTCAGATGTTGTGAAAGCTTTGGAAGTGCTTCTATCGAAAACTCTCTTGCTTCTTCTTTAATCGCTTCTTTTGTGACGAGGCGAATTGCGAATTTACCTTGTTGATTAATTTCGGGGTCAATAAATAAGGTGTTTTCAGGGCCTACTACAGTGTTAAGCGTTGCCTCTTGCTTCTGTAAACCATTTAGAAAGCACTGAGGAAACCACCAGGTTAAGACATGGCTTATTGATTCATTTTTGCCATTTATTGTTTGTGCATCAAGAGAGGCTTCTTTGTCTGAATATGAGTGTTCGCGTTGAGGTGGGTGCTGATTCAGAGGGGCGTCTCTGTTCAGGGGTGGACCTTCGCTTAAAGCCGCTTTCTCGCTCAGGTTTTTTTCAGCCCTCAAGGCTGTTTTTTCGCTCAAGGCTGTTTCCGAGCTCAAGGCTGTAACCACCTCTTTGCACTGTTCAAATAATAGGGTTGAATCGCTGTAAACCAGCGTAGTGATATTGTTTGGCTGATACCACTGGCGTTTGTAGTCTTGAAGCGCTTGAATACTGTTGCTGCCTATGGTTTGTGTAAAACCACCTGCGTGTTGATAGGCATCTTTATCGGTATCGGCTAATCGAATAGCGGCGTTTAACGCATAGTCGCTGTTTGCCTCTAACATGGCGAGCTCTTTAAAAATAACCCCGTCACGCTCCAAAGTAACCTCATCGGTACCGTAATCCCGGTTAAGCAGGCCACAGTACAGGTAATGTATAGCATCAAGCAGTACATTCGCTTTATCAGACGAGGCGAAAAAGAAGGTGTACTGGGCGAGCGTGGTAGCGTTAATAGTGACGGGCAGAAGTGTATTGGCCGTAAAAAGCTCGTGGGCAGCGGGGTAGTGGTGAGAGCGTCGAAAACTCATGTGCTCAGCTAAATGAGACAACCCAGTGTGGCCTGCTGCAGGGGTTTTTAGCGCAAAAACGACGCTATGCACTTTTGACCCAGAGCCGGCATCAATGAAATGAAATTCAGACATACACTTTTATCATAACGGGTTAACAGTCTCTCTTACCACTTAGCGCTCACCATTTCGTACTCGCCACATAGTATTTATCCCAAACACTTAGCTTGATGTATTTACTTCTAGAATGGGAATCGGCTTTTCCACCTTCCGATACTGTAGTGCCTTCGACGGTGCAGTACCTGCTTTATCGGTAATGTCTTTCATCAAATGGTGATCGGGCGACTTACTGCAAACCGGATCCGTCTTATACATATCACCTGTTAGTAGGTAGGCCTGACATCGGCAGCCGCCAAAGTCTTTATCTTTTTCATCGCAGTCCCTACAGGGCGAAGGCATCCAGCTATCGCCACGGAAATGATTAAAGCTAAAGTCTTGGTGCCAAATATCGTGCAACGAGCGTTCTTTCACATTAGGAAAACGAAGGGGCAATATTTTTGCACTGTGACACGGAAGGGCACTGCCATCTGGCGTTACGGTTAAAAACGTTGTGCCCCAGCCATTCATGCACGCCTTAGGGCGAGATTCGTAGTAGTCGGGCGACACAAATATGAAGGTTGGGCCTTTACCGTTTTGTTGCGCGCGGTAGCGGTTCACTGCGGTCTCAGCTTCCTGTAATTGCTGTGACGTAGGCAGCAAATGGTCTCTATTTTCATAGGCCCAGCCGTAATACTGTACGGTAGCTAGCTCGACAAAATCAGCGTTCAGCTGCTCGCTGAGCGCCATCACGTCTTCTATTTCGTGAATGTTCTGCGCGGTAATACAGAAGTTAAGCACCATAGGGTAGTTGTATTGTTTTACCAGCTTCGCAATTTTAAGTTTTTGTTCAAATGAGTGACGCTTGTTGCCTATTAAGTCGTTGACTTCAGCATTGGCTGCCTGAAAGCTCAGCTGAATGTGGTCAAGGCCGGCTTCTTTGAGCTTGGCAATACGTTTTTCTGTCATGCCAATGCCAGAGGTGATCAAGTTGGTGTAAAACCCCAAAGCCCGCGCATAAGCGACTAAGTGCTCTAAGTCTTTTCGAAGCAATGGCTCACCGCCAGAAAAGCCCAATTGCACGGCGCCCATTTCCCGCGCTTCACGCAGCACACGCTCCCAATGCTCAGTAGAGAGCTCATTAAATGTTTCTTCCATGTTTACTGGGTTTGAGCAATATGGGCAATGCAATGGGCACTGATAGGTAATTTCGGCTAGGAGCCACAGCGGAGGCGTTATGCTATTTTGTACGTCGGTTTGTAAATCAACGTCTGTATTATTCGTCATAGCGGATCCACTTCTTTTGCTCGGCATGGACTAGAAATGCATGAACATCTTCTTCTAAGTCATCGGGTGCATCTGGAAACGCTTGGCGAAGTTCAGCACAAATGGCATTTTCCGTATTGCTTCCATCTACTCGCTTAAGAATTTCTGCCGCAGAAGGGTTAAGTTTGATCATTCCTTCTGGGAACAACAAAACATAACAACCCTGAGCTTTCTCGTACTGCATACGAAAAAGCGGATTTAAAGAAGCTATTTTGTCTCTTGTGCGGCCGCCCTCGTTGCTGTGATTGCTGCTATTTTCAATGTTGTCTTCCGGGTTATTTGAACCAATGTCATCAGCACCGACGCTATCAGCATCTAAGTGGTGTTCGGTTTGCGATTGTAAATTCGACATCATTAAAACCTCCCTTTATGGCACACCCGTTGGTCGGCAATCCCATCAAACGGCTTTCTCTTATATTCATAGGCAAAGCAGATGGCATCAGCAATGCTCCACAAAATATCAATTTTGAACTGCAGTATATTGAGCGCACGTTCTTGCTGTTGTCGGGTAATAAAGTGGTCAAGGGTAATCTGCAGGCCATGCTCTACATCACGGCGCGCCTGACTTAACCGCATTTGAAAGTAGGTAAAGCCTTCACTATCAATCCATGTATAGTGCCCAGGCCAGGTATCTAATCGGCTTTGATGTATTTCAGGGGCAAACATTTCAGTTAGCGATGAGCAGGCTGCCTCTTCCCACGATGCACGGCGGGCAAAATTCACATAGGCATTCACGGCAAACTTAACTGCAGGCAACAGATGGGTCTCATCAAGTAATTCACTGCGGTTTAAGCCTACCGCTTCGCCTAACCGCAACCAGGCTTCTATACCGCCCAGTCCGTCTTCACCTTGCCGTCCATCGTGATCAATAATTCGTTGGATCCAGGTTCTGCGTACCGACTGGTCTTCGCAATTCGCTAAAATGGCCGCGTCTTTAACTGGTATCGCCATTTGATAATACAGTCGGTTGGCCACCCAGCCCTGAATCTCATCAACGCTGCAGTGTCCTTCATTCATACGTTTATGAAAGGGATGATGAATATGGTAGTAAGCGCCTTTTTCTCTCAGTTTTTGTTCGAATTCTTGTCTAGACCATGCGTGTTCTGTCATTGCTACACCTCAATTTCCATACCGTCGTAAGCCAATTCAATACCTTGCTCACACAGGCTGTGATAAGCACTGGAGTCTTCGTCAAGCACGCGATTTGTGTTGTTGATATGAATAAGCACTTTACGCTCGACGTTAAATTCATTTAAAAGCGCTATGGCTCCGCCTTTTCCATTAACCGGCATGTGGCCCATATCCGTGCCCAGCTTGTTGCTGAAACCGTGATCTATCATTTCTTCATTGGCCCACAGCGTACCGTCAAATAGCACGCAGTGAGATTCGCGCATCACCTGTTTTACTGTGTCGTTTGCCTGCATACATCCCGGCGCGTAAAAAAGCACGTTGCCCGTGGTGTCGTCAGTTATCTTCAGGCCGATATTGTTGCCCGGCACAATGTTGTCGCGATACGTCGAATAAGGGGGCGCATTAGACTCTAATACCACCGGTTGGAAAGTCAGCCCTTCTGCCCCTTTTGGTACAAACTGTTGATGATAATCGGTATTAATTGAATGCTGCTGTAGTCCGCCGTGCCAGTGATTTAATACGGTAAAAAGGGGGAAGCTGGTGGTTAGGTCTTCGGCCACAACATCGGTACAATAAACGGGAAGGGGTAAGCCTTCGCGCAATGTTAGCAGGCCTGTAGTATGGTCTATTTGACTGTCGGTAAGCACAATTGCGCTTATGCGTGTGCCGCGAGACACATGGGCGTCGGGCCACAGCTGCGGGTGGCTATTTATCTGCTCCCTTAAATCGGGGGAGGCATTAATGAGAACCCAATTTTTACCATCGCTACTGACAGCAATGCTCGACTGTGTTCTGCCTTTCGCCTTTATTTTACCTTCCCGTAAACCCTTACAATTTGGGCAGTGACAATTCCATTGCGGAAATCCACCCCCGGCGGCAGCACCAAGAATCAATACGTGCATAACAACTCCATACTACAAGTAAAAAAAGGCTGCATCGGCAGCCTTTTTGTTCATCATCCCAGAGGGCGTTGCCTAGCGGTTATTGATGTAAAGAGTTACTTCAAAACCAAGGCGCATTTCTGTGTATTGGGGTTTAGTCCACATAGTTGTTCCTCTTCTTTATGATTAAACGCATGACTGAGTATATGTTGAATATGTGTTAACAGATATCCTCCTAAGGGAGGAGAACTGTCATGAATTTTGATGATTTATTGATTATTTTTGATAGCGCAGCGGCTTAAATAAGATAAGAGTAAAGGAATAGGGCGGCCGGTTGCCGATAACGATTTGGTGTAGGTAAAAGCGGTTCCTGCTACATCGAGGTGAGCCCATGGTGTGCCTTCAGCAAATCGAGAGAGAAAGCAGCCTGCCGATATAGCACCGGGAGAGTTTATGCCCGTATTCATCATATCCGCGTGTTGAGAGGTAATGGCGTCTTGATATTCTGGCCAAAGTGGGAAAGGCCAGCACCTGTCGTTAGCCTGTTCACCCGCTTCAACTAACGCATTTTCAAGCGCTGGAGCGTTGCTAAAAAGCGCAGTGGCTTTGTGCCCCAGTGCGCTAATAGCCGCGCCGGTTAGCGTTGCAACATCAATAATAACCGAAGGGGAGAATTGTCTCGCGTAGCTGATTGCATCAGCCATGAGCATACGCCCCTCAGCATCGGTGCTCATGACTTCCACGGTTTTTCCTGAGTGCATAGTAATGATGTCACCCGGGCGATAGGCTTTGCCGTCAATGGCATTGTCGGCGCTTGCCACAATACCAATAATATTTAGATCTAACCCCAGTGTGGCAACCGCCTGAATAACGGCCAATACGCAGCCGGCGCCAGCCATGTCGTAAATCATATGGCGCATATCGGGGCTGCGTTTTAGCGTTATGCCGCCGCTGTCAAACGTTACGCCTTTGCCAATTAACACTACCGGCGGTGAATTCTCTAAACCTTTGGCTGTGTAGCGAAGAATAGGCATGGTGGCAGCGAACTGTGAACCTGCGTTTACCGCTAAATACCCGCTCATGCCTAACTGCTTTAGCGTGCTTTCATTGAGTATATCGCAAGACACCGTATTAAAGGTTTGCGCCAGATGCTGAGCTTGTTCGGCCAGATAATCTGGCGTACATAAGTTGGCTGGCATGTGGGCGAGGTCTTTAGCCCAGGTCATCGCGTCATTAAGGGCTGATTCATAGCGCATAGTGTGTGAAACGAGACGCTTTTGCGCGTTATTAAAATGCTTGGCATCTAATGCAAGAGACAGCGAGCCCCTAATATCAAGTGCTTGGTTAATCGCTTGATTAATTGCTTCAATATTTGCGTTGTTGTTGTCATTGAGAGGCTGACTGTTGGAAACCGATCGATTATTCGTTTTGTAGCCTTTAAAGTGATAGCCCTGTTTGAAATAGCTTCTAAGTAGCGCACTTAGAAACTGTGAATGGCTCGCAACGAAATTAACAGGATCACTGCTTGCCGTTTCATAGGTAGAAAGCGCCATTAACGACAGCTTTTCCAAGGTTACCGACATGCTTTTAAGCTTTTTAAATAATGCATCGAACTGCTGTTCTACGTAGCGAAATGCTGGCGCGTTAGTTTGCTTCAAGTCACTAGTGCTTTTCGAATTAAACGCGGAGTTTGAATCGCTAGCGTAGCTTGAGCGGTTGACTATGGAGGGGGCATTAGTTTTAGATAAAGTCGAGGCACGGCTAGAGACGTTGGGTGCATCTGACGCTTCAAAAAACGCAAAATCGACACCATAAAACAGCATTCGTTTTACTTCAGCTAATTGTTGGCTAATTTTGTTTTGTCCGCTGTTTTCAGTGTCTGGGATGTAACTTGTTTTAAACGCCTTAAGGCCTTGTACGAATATACATTCGCCTTTATTTCCTGCAAAACCTTCATCGTCAAAAACCTGCTCAATGTATGTCTTAGCGGGTGTTGAAAAGTGAAAGAGTTGGCTCGCTAATAACTCGGGCGTAGTTAAAATAAGTAAGCAGTCACTATCTTCTAACGCTTCAACTTTATTGCTTTCATTACCCCAGGCTAGATTTGCTTTTATCACGAGAAGCGCCCTTTTGAGGCTTTGGGGCGAAAGCTTCTCACAGCGAAAATAAAAGTGATAGCCGTAAGGCAAAGTACAACGGCAAGCGCGTTGTGTTCGAGTTTTTCATAGAGCGCGAATCGCAGTAATTCTACGCCGCTACTAAAGGGGTTAAAGGCGCAAATCTGATACAGCCATTCGCTGGCCTCACGCATTTTCCAAAGCGGGTATAGGGCGCTTGATAGAAAGAACAACGGGAAAATGACAAAATTCATTACCCCGGCAAAGTTCTCTAGCTGCTTAATATAGTTTGCCAGTAATAATCCTAACGAACCTAAAAACAATGACAGTAGCGCGATAACAGGCAACGCATAAACGTATCCCAACGCAGATAGGCGTACATCTAGTAAAAGCGCAAAGGCAAAGAAGATGTACACCTGAATAGCGCTTACCAAAGTGTTGGCTATAAGCTTGCTGCCTAGCAGAAAAGGGCGGGGAACTGGGCTTAACAGCAGTACTTTCATGCTGCCCATTTCTCTGTCGTACACCATGGACAATGAACTTTGCATACTATTAAAAAGCACAATCATGGCGGCAAGCCCAGGTACAATATACTCTTCGTATAAAATATAACTCTCGTACGGCTCGGTCATTGAAAGACCCAGGGCCGAACGAAACCCTGCGGCAAAAACAAATAGCCAAAGCAGCGGGCGCACCAATGCACTTAACAGGCGTGTACGTTGCTGCCAGAACTTCAGCATCTCTCGGGTAAGTACGCCCACAAAACAGCGCCAATACATCAGGAGCCTTCCTGCATCAAATGCTGCCAAAGGTGTTCAATATCTTGTTGATGATACTTGGCTAACAAGGCTTCACATTGGTCGTGGGCTAACACTCGTCCTTTTGATAAGACTATCAAGTTGTTTTTGTGCTTCACTTCTTCAAATAAATGCGTGGCCCACAGTACACTTACGTTTTGGGAATGAGCGAGTGCTTGTACTACCCGCAAAATAAGGTGACGGGATTCTATATCTAAGCCAACGGTAGGCTCGTCTAGTAGCAGCAAGGATGGCTTGTGAATAAGGCAGCGAGCTAACTCGACCCGACGTCTGTGCCCGCCATTTAAGTTGCGAATTTTTGTGTTGAGCTTACTCGTAAGATCGAGCTCGTCGAGCAGGCCATGAATATGAGATAGCGCGCTAGCGGTAGTTATGCCGTGGAGCGAAGCAAAGTAGGACAAATTTTGTTTTACTGATAAGTCGATATCTAAGGTACTTTGCTGAAATACCACGCCCATTTTCGCCATAATACTTGTGCGAGATTGAGACAGGGTAGCACCATCAAAGGTAATACTGCCTTGCGTGAGTTTTTGAAGGCCCGTAATAAGCGCAAATAAGGTACTTTTGCCTGCGCCATTTGGCCCAAGCAGCATGGTTAAGCCAGGTTTTAGGCAAAGGTTTATATTGTCCAGCGCGTGGTGGCCGCCGTACTGATGTGAAACTGCTTGAACCGCTATTTCCATTTAACCGCCACGCCCCAAGGGTAACGCCCCACTTTTACCGTATGCTCTACGTTTAACGTGTGGGTATTGATGACAGAAACATCACCGCTCACACCGTTAGTGGTCAGCAATAAAGACTGATCTTGATTAAACGCTAGTTGCCACACTCGTCGCCCAACCAAAATGTAGTCTTCCACTTCGAAGGTATCGGTATTGATGACCGCTATGCGATTCGCTGGGCCAAGCGCCACGAAGGCGTAGGGCTTATCTTTCATAAGCACAATACCCACTGGCTGAACCTTGTCGCGATAAACGCCTTTAATGGCAAAGGAAAGGGTCTTCACTTTTTGCTTAGTAGTAGTATCGAAAATACTAACGGTGCCACCTATTTCCGAGCTTACCCAAAGGTACTTGTCATCTTTGGTAAAGTGAGCATCTCTGGGTCTTGCATCAACTAAGCTATTTGCAATATTTTCATGCGTTTTGGTATCTATCCAGTGCACCATGTTAGTGGTTTCTGATGTGACGACCATCATGCTGCCGTCGTGACTCACAGCCAGCCCCTCAGGCTCTACGCCCACATCTATCTGAGAAATGACCTGAGCCGTTGGAATGTCGATAACAGTAAGAAGGGCATCGTCTTCATTAGCTGTGTAAATAGTGGTGCCGTTAGGATGTAATGCTATGGTTTCAGGATCTGCACCTGAGGGAAGATCGCCGACTATGGAATGGGTAGACAAATCCATAATTTGAATGCGATCAGCATCAGAGGCACAGATATACGCGTGGGACTGGTCCGCACTCAAAATAAACCCTCGGGGTCGCTCTCCAACCTCGATAGTTTCAATCACATCAAATGTCGTCATATCAATGACAGATAGCGTGTTGTCTTTTTCGTTAGTGACATACGCTTGAGGAAGTGCAAAGGCTTGAGGAAGTGCTAAGGCAAAGGCTGCCATTAAACTGCCAAGCAAGAGGGCAAAGCGATAGCTCATAACTTGTCCTTACAGGTAGTGTGTGTTGCGCCTAATGTGTCCAGTTCGTTGGTTTGGTGCAAAAAGCCTTCAAGGGGCGCATGAGTCACCAATGCGTCTTCGTGGGCCAGCGCAATAGGCTGACGAAATTGGTGGGTGTAGGGGCGAATAGAAAGAGGGCGGCCTTTATAGGCACCCAGCGTGTAGTGGTCGCTAAGCAAGGTTTTAAGTATTCCCTGCTGCGTTAAATCGCTTCCTTGCTGCGCAGCATTTGCCACCGCCGCTACCGCAAGATACGCGGCGAAGTCGACTTCATTCATGTGTCTGTTAAACCCGTCGTTAAAACGGCTTTGAAGCTGACGGGCGCCCCATTGTTCGTGGGTAAAGTGCCAACCTAGTGCTTTTAGGCCGGCAGCGCCTACCACAGGTACGGGATAATAGGTGTTAAAGGGTAGGCTATACGCGAATTGCGCCGCGCTATCGGCGGTAAAAACTGCCTGATAGGTTTCTGTTGTTCGCGTAAATTGAGGAATTTCAGCAAAGGCAGCCCTGCGTAAATCAAAACTGTCCTGCCACTGTTTAGTTTCAACAAGTGAAAGCTTAAATTTTTTAGCGCTGCGTTTAAACGCGGCTAGGTATGCAGCATCGTCAGCGGTTTTTCCGTAAACTGCAAATATCTCGTCAATACGCTTAGTGCGAAACCACTGGGCTAGCGCGTCGGCTTTCATCTGATAACTGGGGATCGTATGAAACAAAGGCAGGCGACATGAATTTTGTCTCAGCAAATCATCGCTATTAGCTACGTTAAAAAATACGGCATTAGGAAGCGTGCTTTGAATATTGGCAATCAACGGCTCAATTGAGGCAGCCTTTACCTTATCACTGCTTCGCATGTCCAGTAGTACAACGGGTGCAATGTTGCCTTGCTGATTGCTGCTTATTTCTTTGTGATTTGTGTTAGCACTTGAAGCAGAGTGCTGGCGTGTTTTAGCTAAAGAAGCTTGCAGTTCGCTGATAGAAGGTACACTGATTTTAGTTAACTCAAACTGATAACCAAGAAACTTTCCCGTGATATTGGCATCCTTTATCGCCACACTTGCACCAGCTGTCCCCTCATTGCTGGGGGACTTTAAATAGTCTGGTGTGCCTGGTGGAGATGTGCCCGCAACTTTTATGTAAATGACCACAATAGTGGCAAAAGAGGCCTGTGGTGCAGCTTGTTGGGCCTGAGAAGATTGCTCTTCATTAAATGCGAGCGCGCTGTTTAAAAACGACAACAGAACGCAGCAAAAAAGTGACGCTACACACTTTTGATAGCGCTTACCGGTTAATCGTTTTTTAACCGTGCTTTTTACACCCTTTGCCATATACCACCCCGAGCTCAGCTGCATGCTTTTGCTGATATCTGTTTGTCTGACATAAGGGTATATGGCAATTTTCCCGAAGAACATCCTCCTAAAGGAGGAATGCTATGGCGCTAAAGTAGCATTAGTAAAATCACGCTAACCCCTTAGTATGCTTAAGAAGTTCGATTGAATAAGTGGGTAAGCTGTGCAGTTAGTTAAACCTTTTCGAGTTATTTTCATTTTACTCTGCCTGATAACGGGTTCTGCGCTTTCTGCGTTCGGGGAAGCGAGGTCGTTAGACGATATTAAAGACAGCGGTTTAATTAGAATTGCGGTGTACACCGACTATCCTCCATTTTCATTTATTGAAAACGACAGCCCCACAGGTATTGATATTGATATCGCTCGTGAAATCGCGAGCGCCCTTGATGTTGAGCTAGAACTGATATGGATGACACCAGGTGAAACGACAGAGGACGATTTCAGAAATTACCTATGGAAGGGCCATATAATTCATCGCATCAAGGCTGATGTGATGATGCGCGCGCCTTACGACCCAAGCTTTTCTCAAAAACGTGACGACGTGGGCTTGTTGGTTAATGAGCTCGTTCATATGTTTGCCCCCTATCAGCGTGAAAGCTGGCAAATCATTCATAACACGCAAACCTTGCCCGAAGTGGAAACCATGGGCATGTTTCAGTATCACACGATTGGGGCGGAAATAGACAGCATTCCCCACTTTTACTTAACGTCAGCGTTTGGCGGCCGATTGCGAGAAAAAACATCGCACTATGGCTCAAACGCAGAAGCGTTTGACGCGATGAAAGCGGGAACCGTCGAAGCGGTAATGGGATTGCGCTCGCAAATATCCTACCTCAGTCAGTTTGTTGATAATGAGCAATATCGCCTTGCAAGCAACGCGTTTCCGCTTATTGGAAAGCAAAAGTGGGATATAGGACTTGCTGTTCATACTAATTATCGCGCGCTAGGCTATGAAATTGGTGATGTAATTACGCGAATGGTGGTCGAGGGCGATATGCAACGGCTATTTGAGAAATACAAAACCATTTATGAGATGCCGCCCTATTTTGCGGGGCAAGAGCGTTCAGATTAAGATAATTCAGTATAAAAGCATCTGACCAATAGCATTCAGCGCGATAGTACTTTAGGCAATAACTCTATGACCAACCGCCTTCTTACCTCTAGCGCCGTCATCAGTAACGCTTTACTTTAAAAAGACGTGAAAGCATAAAGGCATTGATCAAAAGGGAAAATAGCCCTTCATTCCTCCTCCTAAAGGAGGAGTCAAATCACTCCGCTGTTGCATAGGCATCGACATCCCCCCTAGCTATGCTAATCCTAACGAATAGTCTGAAACAGACCATTTATGGCCTACATGCAACTAGGAACCGTTATGAATAATAATATGCCAATTAAAAAACTTGCCCTATCTATGCTGGTTTGTGCAAGTGCGTTAACTCCTGTCCATGCTGTTGTCACCGACAAAGATATTCAAAATGACCACGTTACCACTGACGACGTAGTGACGTATGGAATGGGCCTGAAAGCTCAGCGCTATAGCCCGCTAACCGCCATTAACCGCGATACAGTAGAAGAAGTGCGTCCCGTGTGGGCGTTCTCATTAGGTGGTGAAAAGCAGCGAGGGCAAGAATCGCAGCCTCTGGTAAAAGATGGTGTGATGTATGTAACCGGATCTTACTCTCGTGTGTGGGCCATCGATGCGAGAACGGGTGAAGAATTATGGCAATATGAGGCGCGTTTGCCAGACGGCATTATGCCTTGCTGTGACGTTATAAACCGTGGCGTTGCGCTTTACGATAATCTGGTCATATTTGGCACCTTGGACGCCAAGCTAGTAGCACTGGATAAAGACACGGGCAAAACCGTTTGGAAGAAAAAAGTTGAAGACTACCGAGCGGGCTACGCCATTACTGCAGCGCCTATTGTTGTTGACGGAAAAGTCATTACAGGCATCTCCGGTGGTGAATTCGGTATCGTCGGTAAAGTGTATGCTTACGACGCGAAGTCTGGCAAACAGCTATGGGTTAGACCTACCGTTGAAGGGCACATGGGGTACTTATGGAAAGACGGTAAGAAAACCGAAAATGGAATTTCAGGCGGCGCGCCAGGCAAAACATGGCCTGCTGATTTATGGAAAACCGGTGGTGCAGCAACCTGGCTAGGCGGCACTTACGACTCAGATACAGGCTTGCTATTCTTCGGTACGGGTAACCCTGCACCGTGGAACTCTCACCTACGTCCGGGCGATAACTACTTCTCGTCGTCGCGCTTAGCTATCGACCCTAATACAGGAAAAATTGTTTGGCACTTCCAAACCACGCCGCACGATGGCTGGGACTTCGATGGCGTAAACGAGCTTATCTCGTTTGACTACAAGGAAAACGGCAAGACAGTGAAAGCGGCGGCAACCGCCGACAGAAACGGCTTTTTCTACGTCCTTAACCGCGAAAACGGTGACTTCATTCGCGGCTTTCCGTTTGTTGATAAATTAAACTGGGCAAAGGGGCTAGATGAAAAAGGTCGACCTATCTACATTGAAGAAAATCGTCCAGGAAGCCCAGCGCAATCAGCCGATGGTAAACAAGGTGCACAGGTCGTAGCGCGTCCTGCGTTCTTAGGTGGTAAAAACTGGATGCCAATGGCCTATTCAAAGGATACTGAACTCTTTTATGTGCCTTCAAACGAATGGGAAATGGATATCTGGAACGAGCCTACCTCTTACAAGAAAGGTGCAGCGTACCTAGGTGCGGGTTTCACCATCAAATCAGTGAATGAGGACTTTATCGGTGTGCTTAAAGCGATTGACCCTAAAACAGGTAAAACCGTTTGGCGCTACAACAACTTCTCTCCACTTTGGGGCGGTGTGTTAACTACAGGTGGTGGTTTGGTTTGGACCGGTAACCCTGAAGGTTATCTTATGGCCTTTGACGACAAAACTGGCGAAATGGTTTACAAGTTCCAAACTGGCTCAGGTATTGTTGGCTCTCCAGTGACATGGGAAATGGATGGTGAGCAGTACATCTCTGTACTATCAGGATGGGGCGGCGCAGTGCCATTATGGGGCGGTGAAGTTGCAAAACGCGTGAAGCACTTCAACCAAGGCGGCACAGTGTGGACGTTTAAATTGCCCAAGCGCTATCAGCAGGTGGCAAAAAACTAATCTTAGCTGAGCAGTAAATAGTGATTAATACATGGCCAGCGCCTACGTGCGCTGGCCTTTTTTCATCACCTATTCATTAACCTGTTGCAAGGTAAGTCTTTATCATTCTTATGGACGTTATTTCGACTCTGACTTTAGCTCTGACGTTGAAGCAGCTACGGTAAAGCTTGCGCTTTCAGAGGCTATCATTGTGGACTCCTACCAAAGGAGGAGCCTTTCGAAACCAAAGTAGAGTTACCCCTTATTTCCTCGTACGTATACTTAATTCATAGTCTTTTGAGGATGTATGAATTATGAAAACAAAAATATCGATGTTGTTTGCGGCACTCGTGGTAACTGGCTTGTCTGGCCACGTGTTTGCACATGGAAATGTTATCCCTCAAGGAGCAGATAGCTCAGCTATGCCGCCAATCACTGATGGCGATGAGTCTGAAAATGGCTGGGTGTTTGAAAACCCATATCGAAGCCTTGATGAAGAAACCAAAACGAAGGTCATCAAGTTTGGTGAGTCAGCTTATGCAAATAACTGTGCAGGTTGTCACGGCTTGCACGCGCAGTCTGGCGGAATAAACCCAGACCTTCGTGAACTCGACCCAGAAAGCTTTGAAGACGACGAATGGTTCGTTGAGCGCTTGCGTTTTGGCTCGGCGAAAGGCATGCCCGCACTTGGCGGTATTCCTGAAGGTCAAACCGATCCTATCCTAGATCAAGAAACACTTTGGGCTATTAAAACCTACGTTGAAGCACGTCGTGTTGTCGCTATTGAAGAGGGTGAGATAGAAGCAGATTAAGGTGACTGCTACACCTTTTTCGCCGGGTTAACGTCGAGTTGCCCGGCGCTTTTCGTTTTAGCGTGATTTTCGTACAACTTGGCTGTTTCTATTGCAATAGTGTCGGTAACTTAGCAGCATGGTGTTTGTGTTTACCGTTTAAAATGCTCTCTTCAATTGGAAACCTAATGACCACGTCAATTGCTCGCTCTTTTTGTGTCATCACGTTAATCACTTCTCCTATGTTGTGGAGTTCGTCCTATGCCAAAGCGACACAAGTCGCGTCTCCATCAGATGGGAACGAAACAGTAAAAAGCGCTTCGTTATTAGAAAATAAAGCGCCGCTTATCCCTATGGTCACCTATCCGGTAGATAACAAGCCTCTGCCTCGATTTAGCGTTGATGCAAGTTGGCCATCGTTGCCAGAAACCTGGATGTTAGGGCAGGTGTCGGGTCTTTCTATCGATAAATATGATCACGTGTGGATATTGCAGCGTCCCAACTCTCTGGGTAAAACCGATACAGGGCTTGTTGCAACACCTCCTACTGCGGTGTGTTGTGAACCAGCCCCCCATGTTATTCGTTTTACGCCCGATGGCGAGGTAGCTACAGCATGGGGCGGTGAAAACAATGCGCCTACGATTGACGGTGTAAACCAATGGCCGGTAAACGTACACGGGCTGTATGTTGATGAGAATGACACGGTTTGGTTAGCTGGCAACGGCAAAGATGACCATGTGTCTGTGGGTTTTACTTTTGATGGCGAGTTTGTGAAAGGCATAGGTAGGCGAGGGCAGACCAACGGCAATATGGACCTGCATACTTTGGGTAACCCCGCAGATATGTTCATGGACAGTACACACAACGAGTTAGTGATTGCAGATGGCTATATCAATGCGCGCATTGCAAGTTTTGATGTTGAGAAAGAGAAGGCCACTCACGTGCTTGGTGCTTATGGAGAAAAGCCATTAGGGCCCACTCGCGAAGGAGATTTCGATCAGTCCCAAGCTACTCAGCCGCAAAAGCAGGGAATAGACCCGGAAAATCCTTTGTTTGGGAATATCGTGCATTGTATAAATCAAGACCGCGACGAATTTATTTATGTATGTGACCGTCGAAACAACCGCCTTCAAATATTTAAACGGGAAAAAAGCGGAGATATCCGCTTTGTAAAAAACTTTGCCGTACGGCCAGAAACCGGGGGGTTAGGTACAGCAACTGATGTGGCATTTTCACCCGACGGAAAATACTTTTACGTTGCCGACATGATGAATGGGCGTATTTGGATTTACGATAGAAAATCTCATGAAAAGCTAGGTTCGATAGGTAAAAACGGCCGCTATCCAGGTCAATTTATTTGGCTACACAGTATTGATACCGATAGCGAAGGAAACTTGTACACCACCGAAGTTAATACGGGTAGACGAGTTCAAAAGCTGGTATTTCAGGGCGTTAAATAACGCCCTTTTATAACAGTAATGAACCGTTATCGGATTTGGGCGCAAAGGCAAAGAAAAATACCTTAATGCGCCCCAGAAATTTACTATCGGTTTTCTAGAAAGTAATGACTACGTGGAAATTAGTCATGTAATGCGTCTAAAAATGGCACCTTAAATCGCTCAAAAGCTTCAATGTGGGGCAGGTGCCCTAACCCTTCTAATTCAACAACATGGATGTTTGAATTGCGTGCTTTTACTTCATTGCCTAACCTGTCGTAGCGACCTAACTCTCTACTTACGTCGTCATGTTTATTAGCACTACCAGGCGCTGTGCGATCGCGGGTACCTAATAATAGTGTGGTTGGCAGGGTTAAACTATCAAACTCTTCAATAACTGGTTGCGTGAATATCATATCGTAGGTTAGGGCATTAACGCGCGCTAGCGTTTGCCAGTCTGGGCCGTTTATCCACCCTTGTAAAAACTCGGCATGCTCGGCATATGTGTTGTTCCACGCCCCATCATAATAGTTTTTTGTTTGATAATTAACGATCATCTCTGGCGTTTTCTTAAGCTCACTTTGGTATACCGTTTCAATGTCGGTGTAACTTTCATACAGCAAGTAGTTTTCTAAACCTATGGGGTTTATCAAAATAAGGCTTTCGCTTGTGTCGGGGGAAAGCAATGCAAATCGCGTAGCTAACATGCCGCCCATGGAGTGCCCTACAATAATACTTTTTTCGATGTTTAAAGACTGCATCAATTGTCGCGTATTGTTCGCAAGCGTGGCAAAACTGTATTGATATTGTGTAGGTTTAGACGATTTTCCAAAGCCTATTTGTTCGGGTATAAGCACACCATAGCCCTGGCTTTGCAGAAGGCGAGCTGTACTTTCCCAATAAGAGCCGTTGAAATTTTTGCCGTGAAAAAGTGTTACAACCGGCTTGTCTTTTTTAGGGGGCAAAAACATATAAGCCATTTCAAGATCGATCCCCTGTGAAGAGAAGCTAAACATTTTTACATCGAATGGATATTTCACCGTGCTTAAGCGTTTATCAAATGCGGGGCGGGCTAGCGAATTGGCGTCGGTTCCCAGTGCAAGAGAGACGTGTGAAAAGAGTAGCAATGACAGCATGCCATGAATTAGCAATACCTTTACATTTTTGAGCATAAATCACCTTCTGGCCGGATCAAAAGCGGAACGAGCCCAGTATGGCATACCCGCTTTTATCTACCCACTCATCCTCGCCTAGACACGACAACAGTACAAAATTTAGCGATGCTTCCCGATAATCTCAATATGGTGCAAATGCTCTTGCATTGTTCTTTTGATTATTCTTGCTTTATTTTTTCAATATTTGTAATCAAAAATAACCCTTTTGATAGCCTTTAAAGGTAAGGTTGTGTAAAAAGTGATTTTACTTTTTATTAAATTTTGAAAATTTACAATTAAAGTTAACAATTTAAAGCTCTTTAATATCAATTGCTTGTGATGTTTTCGCTATGCATTGATAAAAACTTGTTAATTTTTTGGTTGACGGGGGGTAACAAACAGTGGTCATATTCTCTCATGTTGAGCATTTGATCTTTATGTGAGCATTTGGGTTTTGGTGATGTTTTCCCGATTTCTCCAAGATACGAAGACTCTTCAAAAATTACACTCCACACAATTACGAAAGAATAATAGAGGGTTCACAATGGGACTAGATACAACGAAACACGTGACGCAATCAACTAAGTTCGCTAAACGCGCATCTTTAAGTCTGATCGCTGCCGCTGTATTGGCGGCCACCGTGCCAACGTTAGGTATGGCGCAAGAGCTAAGCCAAGAAAAGCCGATGTACGTACCACCTAGTGAACCCAATGAATTTCTTGATGGACGAGTGCAAGTTAACTTCTTAGCTATGCAGAACTACCAAGCTATCCAAGCCAAAGATGGTGCGTTTCGCCCAGAAGATGAAACTCAGTCTGACGGATTCGGACGCCTTCGCGTTAACTTAATGTTTAAGTTCAAAATTACCGAAAACATAACTGCCGATATTGATATCGCAGAAGAGCCAAATGACTTCGGTAATAATGGCGACAGAGACTTCTCATTCCACCAAGATTTTGCCGGTGTCGAGTTTGATATGTTTGGACTGACTGGCTATGAAAAAGAGAACGCTAGCCTTATTCTGCGTGTGGGCAACATAGGTGCTTCTCCTTTCCAGTTTAAAGGTTTCCAAGACGGTGCGGACAACCAAGGTAACGCACTTATCGGTAACGGCATTAACGACTACGCCACTGCCGAAAACGGTATTCAGCTAAGCTACACCGAAACCTTCGATAGCGGCATTCTTCGCTCTTACAATGTGGCTGGTCACATGACTACGTCAAGCTTTGGTGAAGCTTTTCAGGAAGATCGCGGCTACAACTACCGTTTGCAAGGTACCTTGGAATTTGAAGGTGGCTTTAAAGCCGGTCTTAACTTCTTCAATGCTAATCAAGGCGAGCAACTTGAATTCGAAAACGGTCTTGCCAGCTTAGATGGCGTTACCACTACCAACTATCGTTTTGGTGACGGTGAAAACTATAACTTTTCTGCGTCTGCCTCTAGTGAACGTGATACTCACGTAGGTGCACTACCAGGGCTTAATCAATCAATTATGCAGCTTAACTTGGCGTATCAGCCAAGTGACCAAACCAGCGTTATTTTAATGTTAGGTAAAGCAACTGATGATTATACCTTTGCAGACGTAGAAGGTAATGCTGTTGCAGGTATCACTTACTTCGGTAATGAAGGCGTGTTAGACCCAACAGGTACTACGTTCGATTCTAACCAAGTCATTGAAGCTGATTCGTCAGTTGAATACTGGGTAGTAGAAGCGCAGCAGTACATTATTCCAGAGAAGCTATATGTTGCTGCACGTTATGCAGAATCTGAAAATACGTCAGACCTTATTGAGCAAACAGATAATGAAGTTACTCGTCTACAGGTATCAGCGGGCTATTGGATCAACGACCGTACCCTTTGGAAAGTTGAATACGTAGACCAAGACGAAGGCGTTAACTCTGGCGGTCAGATTGGCGCAGGTTTCGACGGTCTAACGTCTGAAATTTCAGTTAAGTTTTAATCGCTAACCAAGTTTTAACACAAAAGGTTAGGCACTGAATTGCTTCGCTGCCTAACCACCTAACTTACTTTAATACCTCGGATTTTTTCATCCCCGCGTTAACCAAATTTGGGCGGGGAGGGGAAAGTCATATCTGATAAGAGTACAAAGGGGAGAGACCCGATGTTAAAAAAACTATCTTTAATTGTAGCCAGCGCACTAACCATTAACGCGGCGGCACAAGCAGAAACTATCACCATCGCTACCGTAAATAATGGCGATATGATCACCATGAAGTCGCTTAGCAGCGAGTTTGAGAAGCAGCACCCTGATATCGACCTCAAATGGGTAACGTTAGAAGAAAACATTCTTCGTCAGCGCGTTACTACCGACGTTGCTACTAGCGGTGGGCAGTACGATGTAATGACAATTGGCACTTATGAAGTACCAATTTGGGGCAAGCAAGGCTGGCTTACCGAACTTAACGGGCTAGGTGACGATTACGATATTGACGACTTATTGCCTGCTATTCGCAGCGGCCTTTCCGTAAACGACAAGCTTTATGCAGCGCCGTTTTATGGTGAAAGTTCAATGGTGATGTACCGCACTGACCTCATGGAAAAAGCGGGCTTAGAAATGCCAAAAGCGCCTACGTGGAGCTTTATCAAAGAAGCTGCTGCAGCAATGACTGATAAAGACGCCGGGGTATACGGCATTTGTCTTCGCGGTAAAGCTGGATGGGGCGAAAACATTGCGCTATTAACGTCAATGTCTAACTCTTTTGGTGCTCGCTGGTTCGACGAAAATTGGAAGCCGCAGTTCGACTCTAAAGCGTGGAAAGATACGCTGGAATACTACGTAGATGTGATGGAGAAATACGGTCCTCCAGGTTCTTCAGCCAATGGTTTTAACGAAAACTTAGCACTGTTCCAAACCGGTAAATGCGGCATGTGGATTGACGCTACCGTAGCGGGTGGCTTTGTTACTAATGAAAAAGACTCTGAAGTTGCCGACAAAGTAGGTTTCGCGCTTGCTCCTGATAACGGTCTAGGTAAACGTGGTAATTGGCTATGGGCTTGGACTTTAGCTATTCCATCAAGCAGTAAGAAAACCGATGCGGCGATGAAGTTCATCAGCTGGGCAACATCAAAGGGCTATTCAAACTTAGTTGCAGACAAAAAAGGGTGGGCGAATGTCCCTCCGGGCACACGTACCTCATTGTATGAGAACGACGCTTATTTAGAAGCCGCGCCGTTTGCACAAATTACCCTAGATTCGATTAATTCTGCAGACCCGAAAAAACCAACAGTAGAGCCTGTGCCCTACGTAGGTATTCAGTTTGTGGCAATTCCTGAGTTCCAAGGTATTGGTACCGCAGTAGGTCAGCAGTTTAGCGCCGCGTTAACCGGCCGAATGACGGTAGACCAAGCACTGCAAAGCTCACAGCGTTTAGTTGAACGCGCTATGCGCAAAGCGCGCTACCCAAAATAAACAGCGTTAACCACAGGGAAAGTGCTTTATTGCACTTTCCCATTTAATAATTATAAGAGGGCTAGTCATGGCGACCACACAATCTCGTACTTTAGCCAAAATCATGCTTTTTCCTTCGGTCTCTCTGCTTTTAGCATGGATGATCGTGCCTTTATGCATGACCCTTTATTTCTCGGTTTTAGACTACAACTTGCTGATGCCGGGCGATAACGAATTTATCGGCTTTCTCAACTACGAGTTCTTTTTAACTGACCCCGCGTTTATCGAGTCATTTTTTAACACCTTGCTGCTAGTAGGCGGTGTGTTGTTTATTACCATTTGCGGCGGAATTGGCTTAGCGGTTTTATTAGACCAGGCAATATGGGGGCGAAACTACGTACGTATTATGGTGCTAGCGCCATTTTTCGTTATGCCTACGGTATCTGCGCTGGTATGGAAAAACATGTTTATGAACCCAGTAAACGGTCTGTTTGCCCACTTCGCTGAGTTTATTGGCGTAACGCCTATCGACTTTTTTGCGGAACTACCTTTACTGTCAATCATCATCATTGTGTCGTGGCAGTGGCTACCGTTTGCTGCACTGATTTTACTTACGGCTATTCAATCGCTTGACCGAGAGCAGCTAGAAGCGGCAGATCTTGACGGTGCAGGCCCGTGGAGCAAGTTCGTTTATATTGTGCTACCTCACCTTTCTCGTGCGGTCACGGCGGTGATCCTCATTGAGACGATCTTCTTACTGTCTATTTTCGCTGAAATCCTAGTAACGACCAGCGGTGGCCCTGGATATTCATCGACCAACATTACTTACCTTATTTATACCCAATCGCTTTTGCAGTTTGATGTAGGCGGTGGTTCGGCAGGCGGCATCGTGGCAGTGGTTATTGCCAACATAGTCGCTATTTTCCTAATGCGCCTTATTGGCAAGAACTTAGAGGGATAAGTAATGGCGATTAAAGATACGAATAAATCAAAACTTATCTACACCTTTGCGGCGTGGACAGTAAGCGGGATGATTTTCTTCCCCATTCTTTGGACGATTATTACAAGCTTCAAAACAGAGTCAGAGGCCATTTCTGCTTCGCCTAGTTTGTTTATGTTCGATTGGACCTTAGAGAACTATGCAGAGGTGCTTTCTCGCTCTCCTTATTTCGACCATTTTATGAACTCAGTTGTGATTTCGCTTGGGGCTAGCCTTCTTGGGTTGCTTATTGCTATTCCAGCTGCTTGGTCTATGGCTTTCGTTCAAACGAAGCGCACAAAGAACCTACTTATGTGGATGCTATCGACCAAAATGCTTCCTCCTGTGGGCGTGTTAATTCCTATTTATCTGCTATTTCGCGACTTTGGATTATTAGATACACGCATTGGTTTGGTCATTGTAATGACGCTTATTAACCTGCCTATTATGGTGTGGATGCTTTATACCTACTTTAGAGAAATCCCTAATGAAATATTAGAAGCGGCACGCATGGATGGCGCGGGAATAAAGCAAGAGATCTTCCAAGTGCTGCTGCCGATAGCGCTGCCAGGCATTGCCTCAACATTATTGTTAAACGTTATTTTGGCGTGGAACGAGGCGTTTTGGACACTCATTCTTACCGCAGCTAACGCTGCGCCTTTAACCGCATTTATTGCCAGTTACTCAAGCCCAGAGGGTTTATTTTACGCAAAATTATCAGCCGCCTCAGTAATGGCCGTAGTGCCCATTCTTATTCTTGGTTGGTTTAGTCAGAAACAGTTAGTGCGCGGCTTAAGCTTCGGCGCAGTTAAATAGGAGAGCTTCAAAATGGGAAGTATTACCTTAAAACAAGTAACAAAGAGCTTCGGCGACGTCAACGTGATTAAGCCGCTGGACTTAGAAATTCGAGATGGTGAATTTATTGTATTCGTTGGGCCGTCGGGTTGCGGCAAGTCAACCTTACTTCGCATGATTGCCGGCCTTGAAGATACCACAAGTGGTACTATCGAAATCGATAACCAAGACGCAACTGACATGCCGCCCGCCCAGCGTGGTTTGGCTATGGTGTTTCAATCTTATGCCCTTTACCCTCATATGTCGGTAAGAAACAACATTGCGTTTCCGCTAAAACAAGCGAAAGTAGACCCTGCAATCATTGAGCAGAAAATTGAAAAAGCGGCGAAAATGCTTAACCTTACCGATTACCTTGACCGTAAACCAGGTCAGCTTTCGGGCGGACAGCGCCAGCGTGTTGCTATTGGACGTGCTATAGTACGCCAGCCTTCAGCGTTCTTGTTTGATGAGCCGCTTTCGAACTTAGATGCATCACTTCGCGTTAATATGCGCCTAGAAATATCTGAACTTCATAAAAGCTTAGATACCACCATGATTTATGTTACTCACGATCAAGTTGAAGCCATGACCATGGCCGACCGTATTGCGGTATTTAATGGCGGTATTATTGAACAAGTGGGTACGCCTTTAGAGCTTTATCAAAAGCCAGTAAACCAGTTCGTGGCAGGTTTTATCGGTTCACCAAAAATGAACTTTATTAGCGTAGATGCAAAAACGGGTGACCCGACGTGCAGCTTGGGCGTGCGCCCAGAGCACTTCAGAATTACCGAAGAAAAAGGCCTGTGGACCGGTAGAGTTGGCGTGATTGAACACTTAGGGTCCGAAACCTTTTTGCATGTTCATGTTGACGGTGCCGGTACGTTAACAGTGAAAGCTGATGGGGATTGTAAAGTCGCTTACGGAGACACCATTAACCTAACGGTTGCCGAGGAAAAAATTATGCACTTCGACAAAGATGGCGTAACCATCCCCGAGTTGTCTTGGGGAGAAAAAACGTCGTCTTCTGCGGCTTAGTTGCATTGTTGACGCGTTGAACACAAGGTATCAATGAGCGCATAGCAAGTACACTATTAGGTTCTCAACATTAGTTAATAGTGTACTTCTTTGCCGTTAGGACATTAGCGCTCACCGGAAAGACAGAACATAGATAGCATGTTTTAAACCAAGATTTAGTCAGTAACCGTAGCAAGGTATGGAAGGCATATCTGGCAAACAACGGGCAAAATAAGCAAGGAATTATTATGGAGCAGAAAAAGCCAACAGCACTTAACACCGATATCGAGTTGGTTATTTTCGACTGTGATGGCGTACTTATTGACAGTGAAATTTTGTGTAAACGCGTGCTTATTTCTATGCTTTACGACCTTGGCGTTAGAATAGATGGTGATTACTTTGATAGACACTTTTTAGGCAAGAGTTATGAGTCTGCAAAAGCGCAGATAGCCGAAGACTTTAACATCAACCTACCCGTGGCTTTTAAGGACGATTATCTAACTGCACTATTGGCTGTGTTCGCGGAAGAGCTTACCCCAACACCTGGCTTAGAGGCTATTTTACAGCGTCTTTTGGTTAGAAAATGTATTGCGACGAGTAGTCATCCTGAACGAGTCACCTTTTCTTTAAAAACAACGGCATTAGACAGTATTTTTAATGGCGATGTAACCACAAGTACTGAAGTTACAAGAGGGAAACCGGCGCCTGATATTTTTCTGTTGGCGGCAGAAAAGATGGGCGTATTACCTGAAAAATGCCTAGTTATAGAAGATTCTGATGCAGGCATTGAAGGTGCGTTAAGTGCTGGAATGTCAGTAGTTAAATACACGGGCGCAAGTCACTTAGAAAGAGGGGAAAAAAGTGCATTTGAAGGCGTACCGGTGATCGAGCACTGGCGCGAGCTCCCTGGTCTTTATCCAACGTTGTTTACACCATTTAACTAAGCTCAGTACTAATACCTCACAATATTGAAGGTACTTCTTAAGCTTATTTCCACTCTTCCCTTGTCTCCCATTGCTCCACCCAAGTAGGTAGGGCTTTGGAGGGCATAGGGCGTGCTATGCCGAACCCCTGCGCAAGCTCACAACCTAGTGCTAATAATGATGCTCCATGGGCAACACTTTCCACACCTTCAGCGATAACACTGCGGTTAAATGAATTAGCCAGCGCTATTACACCAGTAACAATCGTTTTATCTTCTAAGTCTACTAACATATCGCGAACGAATGACTGGTCTATTTTAATCACCTCAGCGGGCAGGCGTCTTAAGTAAGTTAAAGACGAATAACCCGTTCCAAAATCATCAATGGCAAAGGTTACACCGAGATTTACACAGTCTTCCATAATCTCAGACACCTTTTTGATATTAGATAGCTTGCTGGTTTCAAGTACTTCTAATTGGATTGCTTTAGGTGGTGTTTCGGGTACTTTTGAAAGCAAATGTTCTAAACGAGTAGGGAAGTTTCTTTGTTGTATCTGCAATGCAGAAATATTCACGCTAATTTTGATGTCTATGCCCAATTGCTTCCATTGGTGGTATTGCCGCAACGATTGTTCAATAACCCATTCGCCAACATCAATACTAAGCGGGTGATTTTCGATAAAGGGTAAAAACTCTGCCGGAGAAAGAAGCCCGCGGGTTGAATGCTGCCAGCGAATCAGCGCTTCTGCGCCAACGATTTCCCCCGTACGCATATTCACTTTAGGTTGGTAGTAAAGTTCAAATTCATTGTTTTTAAGCGCGCTGCCTATATTTTTAACTGTTTCGTGGCGAGTTTTAATCGCATCTTCTGACTCGATATCGAAAAGGTGGAAACAGTTTTTACCTTTCTGTTTCGCTAAATACATAGCTTGGTCTGCATGTCTAATTAGCTGCTCGGCATCGGTATCGTCAGTAGGGTAGACGGTTAATCCAATGCTTGCTGAGACTTTAAGTTCATTTTTACCATATTTAACCGGGGTTGAAGCTGCTCTAAGCATGTTCTTTACAGTAGACCTAAAGTCTTGGGCTTGCTTTAAATTGGTAAGTACTGCTACAAACTCATCTCCACCAAAACGGGAAATGGTATCTCCCTGGTTGAGTGTGCTTTTGAAGCGGTGAGCCAGTGTAATAAGTAGCTCGTCTCCCACGCTGTGTCCAAACGTATCGTTTATCTCTTTGAACCCGTCTAAATCAAGCAAAACAACAGCGGCGTAGCGTTTATCGGTCTGACATTGCCTAAGTGCACTATCCAAACGTTCAGCGAGTAGAGTGCGGTTAGGTAAGTTAGTTAAGATATCGTAGTGAGCCATCTGCTCAAGACGATATTGCTGTTCTTTTGTCTCGGAGATATCGCTAAAAATAGCAATGTAATTTTTAACTGTGCCGTCATCATCTTTTACAGCACTAACCGTTAGTAATTGAGCATATATTTCGTGGTTTTTTCTCTTGTTCCAAATTTCTCCCGCCCAATAGCCGTCATTGATTATCGATTTCCATAGATTCTCGTAAAATTCCTTAGACTGCTTTCCAGATTTAAACATACTGGGCTTCTTGCCTAATACGTCGCTTCGGGAGTAGCCAGTTATCTCTTCAAAGGTTTTGTTTACATCAATAATGTTCGATTCGCTATCGGTAATAAAGATACCTTCTCGGGCGTGAGAGAAGACGCTGGCTGATAACTTTAATTTATCTTCTAAGCGTTTGTTTACAGTAATGTCTTGAACTAATGAAACGACGCTTATTACTTTGCCAGAGAAGTCCAAGATTGGGGTGCTGTACCATTCGCAAGTGATTGTTTCGAGCAGTCTAGTGAGGTTATCGTTTACTCTACGGACAGTTTTTTTTCCCTCGACTAGTATTTCGAATACGTCATTTATTTCATGACGCAGTTCAATTGGAACCACAAGCTCCGAGGCATGCTTACCTATAGCTTCTTCTTTGCTATAGCCAAAGATCACCTCAGCCGATTTGTTCCAATCAGTGCAGATGAAGTCAGTATCCCAAGTAACGCACCCTAAAGGTGTGTTTTCAATATGACTCGCTAAGATATCTCGACTTTCCTGCAGTGAATTTTGACTATCAATAAGTTGTTTTTCAGCATCTAGGCGCGTTCTAGCCATCTGTGCAAAACGTAGCTGAAGCTTTCTTAGTTCTATACTGCCCTTTGTCGATGTCTCATCAACTTCTTTACCTTCGGCCAACGCTGTAGTCGACTTCAAAAGGGTTTTTATGGGTATCAAAACGTTTTTTCGAATCAGCCATACTGAAACACCGACGAAAAATAAAACAATCAACGCTAATATAAGGGTGGTTGTCGTTAACCTGGTATCAATTGCTTCAAACGTATGTTTCAGCGGAATACCAATGGTGATGTTGATATGCTTCCCATCATCAAATAGTGGGTGCGTTACATAAACCCGTTGATAAGGGTCTTCGGTCAGAAAAACAGTATTACCCAATGTTATGTCTGTATATTCGCTCTTATCACCCTTTTCTTCTATATCTAGCTGAGTGCCAATCAGCTCTTGTCTAGCAGGGAATGCTGCCACAATTTTGTTTTCACTATCAGTTATAAATGCCACGGTAGCATCAGGCAGGTAAGACTCAGAAAGTATTTCGTTCCACCACTCGAGTGATATAACAGCTACAACCAAACCGACTAAATTACCTTGTTTTGAATTTATAACAGGGTAGGCAAAGTTAATACTGGTTAAATTTGTCGCCCGGTCTATTTGAAATTCACTGATTGAAAATTTACGGGTGGCGATGGCTTGTTGTATATAAGGTCGGTCGTAAACGTTTACCGAACGTTTTAATTCTCGGGCATTACATAACAATTCACCATCTGCGCTTGGTACACCTAGATTTACATAATTACTGTTTACTTTAAGCACGTTAGCAAGGAAGCGACTACACTGTTGTGAACTAGGCTGCTGCACTGCATCGAATTGCGCCAAGTTCTTTAGAAAATGTTGTGTTTTATCAATGAGGTTTGCTTGGATCTTCGAGTGTGTTTTTGTGGTATTTACTGCTTGGATAACTGCAGCCTTTATTGCTTGTTCTCTTTCCACGAATGCATCGTAAAAGATGCTAATGAAGCCGGGCACGGCAATCATTAAAATCAGAATAATAACTCTTGCCTGTAGAGTCTGAAAAAGTTGTGACATGTAATTTGTTTAAATCCATTTAAGCTTGATTAGATTGGAGAACATCGGTGATTTTCGATATCCACAACTTTCCAAAAAATTATACGTGCGCTCAATTGTTAGTTACTAAAGGTAGTATAGTAAAAATATTATAGAAGGGTTATTAAAGTTAAAATGCTCAGCTCAAGAAAGTGACGGGCAAATTTTATAGGTAATGGGCTCCCTTGAAATAGCGCCACCAGCTATTCCTTTTTAGCGCGTGCTATTAATAAGAAAAATGGGGGAATATCCATTGCTAAAGTAAAAAGTAAGAATTTAAAATGAACAAAGCCTCTAATGAGGCTTTGTTTTAAGTTACTTCGCGATAAGAGTGAAGCGCTTTTCACCTATAGGCTTTTACATATAAAAGTAAGGGCCTACCCAGCTATAGCTATCACCGTTAATCTCAACCTTGTGTTTTGCGCTGTTATCATTATTGCTATTAGCGATAATAAACAGCTGAGTGTTACCTTTTACATCGGTAATACGCACGGCAGTGTACGCGTCACTATCTAAAACCACCTCAAGACTTTTGATACTGCTTCTTGAGTTAATCGACGATTCACTTACTGGGCTGTATGAACCATGAGGCTCTACCACAGAAACAAATAAAGTGTCTTGGGTGTCATTTCGTCTAAGCGTAATCGCCGCGTCGCGACGTAGGTTGAAGTCTGGATCGTTTGCGCCGATGCGAGTCAAATACACCTCGTCTTCAGCGTTGGTAACCGTAGTCAGCGTATAATACTTGCCATGCTGAAGCCACTGGAACTTAGTGTTGCCGTCACTCGCGTTACCCTTGCCCTCTACAAATAAATGTTGATAGCCATTGTCTTCACCAAATGGTGATAAGCTGGTAGGCGACACGTGAGTAAAGTTCTTATCGATTATCTGACCCATGTAATAGAAGGGCAGGTCGTATTGATTTTTCTTGTCAGAATCAACGCGTAAAATGTCTAGTACAAACGGCTTTTCAAAGTTTTCGTCTTTTATCACTGCCATGGTGCGGTGCATTAACGTACCCGGGTAGGCATTTTCTTCTGTTGCACTAACCACTTTTACATTGTCATTTTCTGCGTCGAAAGTGAAAAGTTCTGAGTGATGCTGGCTGGCAACCTCATACTTCCCGTCGAAATGCTTTGTGCCATTTATTGATAGGGTATTATGTGCAATGGTTGTTTTAGCCCACGTAGTGTTTTCTTTTAGATAGTTACCACCGCCTTTTTGACCTATATTCACAAAGCGAGCTAGACCATAATCTTGCAGGACTTCCTCACCTTTTTCATATAAAGAGAACGACAACTTATCGTAGTGGCCGTGACTTAAACCCTGAGCGGCATATTTAAACACCAGCGTTAGGTCTTCATTGCCATAACGCAAAATGCCTACACCCCCTTGGTCACCGTTCGGGCCATCACTTAAATTCACGGAAGACTTTACAAAAGGAACTGCTTTGCCATCTCGAATATCAATAGCGGCTTCAAGCCCCGACTCTTGGAGAAGCACTTGTCCTTGCTTCTCTACCACGCTTAGCAAGCGAGGATCTTTTTCTCCGTAAAAGTAGGCGAGATCGACTGCAGTTACCAAAGAGGCTTTCTTATAAGACATGCCCTTTTGAGCATCGTTAAGCGGGAAAAATTCGCCATCTGCGTCAGACAAATTAAGAAGCGCATCGATACCTTTTAACAATACATTGTCTTTATGCTGTAGCACTTTTAAGTCTGGACGATTGTTCTCCATAGCCAGCGCAAGTATTAGGAAAGGATACATTGCATAGCGCTGATAGTAAGGGCCTTCGGTATAGTAGCCATCAGGAGAGAAGGGCTCTTCTAAATTAGCAAAAAAGCCCTTACGCTGACCTTCTACTTTAATAGTGCCGCCATCGTTGTCTTTACCACCTACTTCTAAGCCATCATCTTCAATACCATAAAGCGCGCGTTGAATAAGCTCTTCATCGTTCATAACAAGGCCAATCATGCCTACGGCAGCGATGCCCCAAGTACTGTGATTGTGAACGCGGTTAAAAAATTGTGGGTTTTCTAATGAAATGAAATCGGCAAACGGACGGAAGAGGTTGTCCTCTAGTGTTTTGCGTTCTTCAGCAGAAAGGTAATCGTAAATAGCATCATAAGCTTGGCTCATGTAAACCAGCCAGTTGCTGTCGTTTAAGCATTGCCAGAAAAGTTTTCCACGAGAGTACGAACGCTCTTGCGGGTGCAAAGGTAAGTCTTTGTACATGGCTTCATATTGAAACAACATGTCACGGATGTATTTAGCGTATTTTTCTTCTTCTAATACTTGATAGAGTACGCCTGCTTTTTGCGCAATGAAGAAGTTTTGTTTATGGCGCTGGTGGGTGTAACCACCTGAAAAGTCTTTAGGGATGGGCGTATCAATACCCATTGCAATTTCGACGTCTACTTCTTGCTTAACGATTGCCAAGCTTTTATCAAACAGCGGAACTTCACCCAAGTTGTCTCTCATTCTTTCTACGCCAGGCTCGGTAAGAATAAGGTTAGGGTGACCTTTTGCTTCGCTAGCAAAAGACGACAGGCTGATACCAACAGCTAGCATGGTAAGGCTAAATTTTTTGATGTTCATTGTATTTATTTCCTTGTTATCAAATAGCCATTGATGAAAACAGGCAATAACGGTTGTAGGGTAAAAATGTTGTTATTTAAAAATGACAATTTGTAATAAACACAATAACAGAATAGAAGATATGATGGATAGGCCAATTTTAATTTTTGGTAAAAAATAAAAATAAAATTGGTAATATGCGTTGGCTAGCTGTTGCTAGGCTATGGGAGCTTTTTTTACTCAAGTGGAACGCTGTGAACGAGAAAATTGCGAAATAGCTCTATGCAAATAGGAATAGCCTTGATGCGTTACACAAGGTGCAATTTGCTTAGTACCCCAAAGGCGAGGGCGGTAATCGGTAAAGACACCAATGTGCTTACTGCGATTATGCTTGCCGCTAAGCGATAATCCCCGCCTAAATTTCTCACCATGACATAGCTTGCTGCAGCGGTTGGTGAGATGGCTAATAAAAGAACAATACCCAGCTCCATCCCTTTAAAACCAAATGCATAGGCAAGGGCAACCAATACAAATGGGTAAACTACACATTTGCTGGTTGTACTAAGCACAATATTAAACCTGTCACTGGAAAAAGAGCGGAACTGCAGTGATGCGCCGGTGCATATAAGTGCAAGTGGCAGGGTAAGCTGTGCGAAGTACTCCCCTGTTTTCACTAGGGTATCGGGAAGCTGCCATTCGAAGTATGAAAAGGGCAGTGCTGCGGCAATCGATAAGATCAACGGGTTTTTCGCCATGCCGGTAACTTGGCCCATTAAGGAGCGCGACGTACCTTGGTAAAAGTTAAGAACAAACACTGAAAGTACATTAAATAAGATGGTAATACACCCCATGTAGACAGACGCTACAGCAAGCCCTTCTTGCCCATAAGTGTTAGCACAATAGGCTAAGCCGATAATACCCATATTGGCTCGAAAGCCGCCCTGAACAACTACACCTCTGGCTTTGTAAGGATGTACTGTCAAATGAGAAATAACCATAAGCGCTGCAAATACAATAAGTGTACCTATCACGCCCACGCTCATAAGGGATAGATTCGCGGCTTTGGAAAAGTCAGCTCTGGCGATTGATAAGAACAGTAGAGCAGGGAGCGCAACGTTAAATACGAGTTTAGAGCCAGCCTCTATAAAGCCTTCATTGAGCCACTTAATACGAAAGAAAAGCCAACCCATTAAAAGAAGGATCAATACAGGAATAAGCGTACTGGTTATAAAGCTAAGCATAAAAAGAATTAACGCCATTGAGTAGATTTGCGAAACAAAGCAGTAGATTGCTGCTTTGCAAATAGGCATACAGGACCATAGTATGCCAAGCTTCTGAGCTTATGCATAAAGTAAATGTGTAATTTACGAAAGAAAAAGCGGCTACATAGTGATCTACTAAATAAACTTATTCACAAACCTTGTTGATAAGCGTAAGTTAATATTTAAGTTTACAAGGGTTAAGCTTTTCTAATTCCAACCCTGTCTCTGAACCCCTATTAGAAAGAACTGATGTATGAGAGCATTTCTTTTCTTTGTTGGCTTGGTGATAGTTTACAGTCTTTGGGGCGGGCTTTCTTTCGCTTATGCTAAAGGAACAGCGCCATTAGATAAGATGGAGCTGATAAATCACAAGCTTTGGATGTATTTCGAGGGCGGTAGTGCGTCAGCCGCCGAAGACATTTTAGCCAAATACCAGCAGAATAGTTTAGTCAAAAATGTAGGAAGGCAAGTCAGTTATGGGTTTACCGATAACACCGTTTGGGGTGTGCTAAAGATTGAACTTAATAACTACAACGTACTTACCAATCAGGTTGATGAAACCCGGCAACAAACGATTTCACCTTTACCTCTTACAATAAAAATAGACAATGCGTGGATCGATGATATCGACGTTTATTTTTTTGAAAGCGGTAAAAGAAAACACCATGTTCGTCTTGGCGACAACCAGGTGCATAGCGCACGTCGTGAAGATACTCGCATGCCATCACTTTCCTATCGGTTTATTCAGCCAGAAACGCTGGTAATTTTTCGGTTTGCGTCCCAAGACCCGATGACTATCCCCATTTATGTCGGACCTCCCAGAGCGGCAAAAGATAAATCGACGGAAAATGCGTATTTTTATGGTGCTCTATATGGGGCGCTTATCATTCTGTTGCTGTATAACCTCGTCTTATACTCTTATCTTAGAGAACAGCGCTACCTGCTTTATTCACTATATCTTTCGTCGTTTCTGTTGTTTAACTTCACCTACACAGGTCACGGTTTTTGGTGGTTGTGGTCAGAGTCGGTATTCATTCAGCAGTGGCTAATGCCAGCGCTTATGTTTTTTTATTTATTCAGCGCGGTAAGATTCACTATCGAGTTTCTTAATACCCAGCTTTACCTGCCCAGGCTTTATCGGTCAAGGAAGTATATTTACGGTGCTCTAGTTGGGCTTGCGGTATTCATCGTGCTAGTTGGAAACCGCTCTTTTGCGGTGATGTCACAACTGGTGGTACTGACATCAATTTCGGTTTGGATGCTGTGTATCGGAATACTAGCCTATCGCAATGGTGACACCCTTGCTAAGTTTTTTCTCCCCGCTATTTTGTGTGGAACAGGTGGTGCAACGGTGTCGAGTTTGGCCACGTGGGGGCTTATTCCTTATTCAAAATGGGTATTTAGAGGTATTGAAATTGGCATGGTATTGGAAATGTCTCTACTGTCTATTTCACTAGCGTTTAACTACAAGCAAGTGCAGCAAGCGCGAAAAAACGCTGAGCGCGACGCAAGACTCGATCCTCTCACTTCGCTCTATAACCGGCGTGCTTTTGAAGATTTGGTGTACCCTATTTGGGAGCTAGGAAAACGCAGTAATAAGTTTATGTCAGTTATGCTTATTGATATCGACTGGTTTAAAAAAGTTAACGATAAGTATGGTCATGACATGGGCGACAAGGTGCTGCAAAAAGTGGCAGAAGAAATAAAAGGGCAGGTTAGAGGCTCTGACATCACCTTTCGTTGGGGGGAGAAGAGTTTTTAGTATTTTTACCTAATACCCGCGTTCAGTACGCTAAGCAAATAGCCGAAAACCTGCGCCTACATCTATTCACTCATGACATCAATAAACTGCTTCGTGTAACCGTAAGTATCGGCGTGGCAGGCACCACTCCGGGCGAACATGATATCAATGTGTTAATTAAAGAGTCAGACCAAGCCTTGTATTTAGCAAAAGCGAAAGGGCGCAATAAGGTGGTGCTGTGGAACGAAGGCGTCGAGTAAAGAAAGAAGCCAAGAACCAAAGAAATTAAAAAGGAGTAGTTTGAAATAAGAGGAAGTACCTCGCTGTTTTATATATACAGCATTCTCACGTATGATTCTGTTTTCGTTTTCTCAGAGTATCCTTTTCATGTACCAAGACTTTCAAGCAGAGCTGGCGTGGGCCAGCCTTCATATGCCGCGCACTCGCAAAGCCATTGCATCACTTCCCGATCTGTCTAACGTCAAGCTTGCCTGCAACATGCATTTAGATTTAAAAATGGCACCTTTGGTAGAGGGGCTACTTTCACGTGGCTGCGATATCTTTTTAACCACGTGCAACCCTACTACGGTTCAAGATGACGTGGTGTCTTACCTTGTTGATAAAGGTGCAACAGCACATGCATGGCGAGACATGAACGACGCTGACTGGTCTGAGTCATTTGATAAAGCGCTAGCATGGCAACCCACTCACTTATGTGAAATGGGGGCAGACCTTACTACTCGACTGCATGAAAATATAAAAGCAAACAAGCCAGTTCCAAGCATTGTATCGGGCTTGGAAGCAACGGGTTCTGGCATTAACCGCCTAAACGGTATGGCGCCAAACTACCCGATATTTAACTGGGACGATTTGCCAGTTAAAGAAGGGCTTCACAACAGGCATATGGTGGGTTTAAGCGCATGGCAAACCTTTTTCCAAACCACACATTTAACCCTGCACGAAAAAGTAGTGGTTGTTATTGGTTATGGTTTGGTAGGGCAGGGCGTTGCTGCGTCGGCAAAGGCGTTTGGTGCACAGGTTCAAGTTGCAGAACTTGACCCAGCAAGAGCACTTCAGGCGAAATACGACGGCTGGCCAGTAGTAGATTTAAATGAAGCAGCTAGCCAAGCTGATGTTATTGCCACTGCAACTGGTGCGTATGGCGTAGTGAATTCGAGCCATTTAGAAAGCATGAAAGATGGGGCGTTTATTTTAAATGTGGGTCACGTGGCACAAGAAATTGATGTGCCGTATCTTAAAGATAACGCTACTCACAGTGAGCCAATGCCTTATGTTAACGCTTATAAGCTAGGCGATAAAACGCTGTATCTTCTCGCTGATGGCTCTATGTTTAACTTAACGGCGGGCTATGGCGACAGCATCAATGCGTTTGACGTAACCCTAGCCGTGATGGCTGCGGGCATCGGCTATATCGTGAATGAAGGTGCAGCAAGCGAGAAAGGTTTGTACTTACTTCCAGAAGCTGCGTGGAAAAGTGCACTGTAAAACTGAGTTGTAGTAAGCGAGTGTTCAGCAATAGTTACGCCATTTAACAGGCATCACTACCCTCGCTTATCTCGACTTTCCTACCCATTATTGTACAGTGTGCCCGTTTTAATAAATTTATAGTTAAGGCGGGCTGAGCGCACTCCAATAGATTATCAGCCTTGCGCTAGTGTAGGGACAAAAAATGGGCAGAACAATAGGCACAAAAACACCACAACAGGCTTTAGATAGCCTCGTCAACATGACAGGCGACCTAACACCCATCCCACTTTCAGAATACAAAGCCCGAATTGCCAAGGCGCAGCATTACATGCAGCAGCATGGCATTGGCGCGTTATATCTAAATGCGGGGACTAACTTAGCGTATTTTACAGGCATGCAATGGTACGCCAGTGAGCGTTTAGTTGGCGCGCTTATGCCCGCAAAAGGTGACCTTGTATATCTGGCCCCTACGTTTGAAATCGACTCATTAAACGAGCGTAAACTAGTAGAAGGCGAGATTATCGGTTGGCAAGAACATGAAAGCCCTTACGCGCTTGCCATTTCTATGTTAAGCGAGCTGGATACCGCGGGTGGCAGCAAGCTGGGTGTTGATGAGTCTACGCAATTTTTTATTGTAGATGGCTTTAATAAACTGCTTGAAAAACCATGGCAAATTATCAATGGTGCTGAGGTTACTACACACTGTCGTATGCACAAATCTAGCAATGAACTCGCGCTCATTCAGCGAGCCATGGACATGACCCTTGCTGTACACAAAGCCACAGCCAGTATGCTTTATGAAGGCATTACCACCACAGAAGTTGAAGCATTTATTAATGATGCACATAAAAAAGTAGGCGCCAGCGGTAACTATTTTTGTATTGTGCTTTTTGGTAAAGCGACCTCGTTTCCCCACGGCGTTAAAGACCCTCAAGTATTAAAGAAAAACGATCTTGTATTGATTGATACGGGTTGTAAAGTTCACGGCTACCTGTCTGATATTACTCGAACCTATTGCTTCGGTGAGCCAACCGATAAACAGCGCGCACTATGGGAAAGCGAAAAGCGCGCGCAGCTTGCGGCATTTAACGCTGCAAAGGTCGGTGTACCTTGTGGTGACGTGGATAAAGCCGCCCGAGATAGCTTAGCGAAAGACGGCTTAGGGCCAGACTATAACTTACCAGGCTTGCCACATCGAACAGGACATGGCATCGGCATGGATATTCACGAATGGCCGTATCTAGTAAAAGATAATCCTCACCCGCTAGCACCTGGCATGTGTTTCAGTAACGAGCCTATGATCGTGGTGCCAAACGAGTTCGGTATTCGCTTAGAAGATCATTTCTATATGACCGAAGAGGGCCCGGTTTGGTTTACTGAGCCTAGTGAATCTATCGAGTCTTTGTAAGTAAACTGAAGCTGCTCTTTATTACGAAGAGCAGCTGTAGTGGGCAACACCGCCAGCACTGAAAAATTCAAGTGGGCGCAGTTGGTAATACTTATTCTCTACCTCTTCTGTTTGCTCATCATAAGGCGCGGTAAGTATATTCTGTAGTTCGTGAATTTGGGTAAAGTCACCTTTCTCTGCAGCTTTGTAGGCAGGCACAATAAGCCATTCACGCCATGTGAATTTAGGGTTAGCTTGGCGCATGTTCTCTGCGGTAGCAGCAATAGCGTTGGCTGGATCAACTTGTGCTTCAGCGTCCTTTTCAATACGCTCACGCCAGTTTTGTAGCCAGGCTTCCCATTCTGTCATCACCTCTGCTTTAGGCGGGTAGTAAAAGCTCTTCGTCAAACTCGCCATATCTTCAGGTATTGATGATAGCTCTCTGAAAAACATATTGTAGTCAACGCCAGTGCGAAGCATTAATTGCAGCAGCTTAATTAGCAAGTCGTGGTCGTAGCTGGCAATGCCAAGCTTCGTTGCCCACATGCTCTCCATGGCGCGTTCCATAACAGCAGAAAAACCGTCGTTAATATCGTCAAGCTGAGCGAGTTGTTCACTGTTGCCTTCAAGTAACGTCATCAGTGAGCGACAGAACATATCAAAGTTCTTTTGGGCGGCAATGGGCTGGTTTAAAAACGAGAAGTGTCGACCTCCACCTGTCCAAGGCTGGTAGTCTGCTTCAAAAAACTCACAAAAGCCGAATGGTCCATAATCCAGCGTAAAGCCGCCGGCGGCGCAGTTGTCGCTATTAAAATTACCTTGGCAGTAACCTACGCGAACCCAATTAGAAACAAGACGCGTTCAGCCGGTCTCGAAATAGTGCAGCCAGCGTTACCACTTGCTCTTCAAATGGTGCTGCTGCGTCTATTTCACTTGCGTACTCTCGCTCAATAAGGTGTTTAATAATGGCTTCTAGCTCGTTTAATGCTTCGCTGTGTTCGTTACAGCGTGCTCGCCTAGCGAAAAGCTCTATTTGTCCTACGCGCAAAAACGATGGGGCGACGCGGGTGGATATCGCCGTTATATTTTCTACCATCACTTCAGGCTCATAGGAATGAGAGCCTTCGCGATACCAAGGCCTGTCTACTGTGTCTGATTCAGACATGAACAAACTTAAAGAGCGGGAAGTGGGTATACCAAGCGCATGCATGTGTTCTTGTACTAAAAATTCGCGCACGCTAGAGCGCAATACGGCTCGACCATCTGCGCCGCGACAATAAGGCGTGCGACCCGCGCCTTTTAACTGCATTTCCCAACGCTTACCGTTAAATATCCCTTCAACAATAGAGATTGCGCGACCGTCACCATAGCCATTACCCGTTCTAAAGGGGCATTGCTGTGTGTACTCCGTACCGTAAATAGAAAGCGCATAGCCGGTCGCCCAGCCGAAAGGCTTCATAGATTCAGGCACTGCAGACATTTCGCCTGAAAACAGCTGGGTGAAATCTTTAGTTGTAGCCAAGTTATCGTCTAAGCCCAATTCAGCAAATAGCGTTTCGCTGTGCGCAATATATTTGGGTGAAGATAATGGGGTCGGAGTAACCGGCACATAGTGACCAGAGAACACTTGGCGCGGGTCATGGTCGTTTCCATCACACGTCGACTGTGGGTCTGGGGTAAGGGTATTTAGTAATGAATAATCTACATGCTTTGCAAATTCATCTAGCGTTTTGATACGTTCTGTCACTATGCCTGCCTATTTCACTGAATGGGAAAATCTGTTTGCGAGCATCGAGGCTCAGGTTACTTTAGTACCTTTAACAATTAGTAACCTCGACACTGCTTACGGTGTTTCAATGATTATTGTTTAGGTCGAAGCGCAAGCTGCCCTTGCTCAACGGTTAGCTGTAAAGGCACGGTTGAAAGTACGTTCACCGCTTTGTTTGCTGGGTCTAAGCGATAAACCGGGTTCGATGCTAAATAACCGTTTATTAGCTGCATAAATTCACCGCTTACAGGCGCTAAGTTACCTTTAAAACCGCCTGCATCAATGGTGCTATCAAGTAGCGACAACGAGCGCACAAAAATCGCTTTTTCTTCACTGTCGTAATAAGGCGTGCCTTCTAATGAAAGGCTTACCTTAGCAGGGTAGTTCAAACCAAAGGCACTAACGCGAGCGGTGGCAATTGCGCCTAGCTGCACCACGTCTCTGCCATCTGGCCCAATGATCGCCGTCATATCTTCCACATCCAAATACAGAGGAATACCAGCAAGTGACGTTTGCTTTTGCAGTTTGCTTACTTGGCTATCAAGTACTTGTTCTAGCTCGGCATTAGAAACCGTATAAACCGCTAACTGAGAAAGGGTTGCACAGCCTGCAAGCGCAATAGTGAAAGCTATCGAAAGTAGAAATCTCATAAAAAAAGTCTCTTCAGTAATTAGGTGTCGAATTACACAGCGCGAGTCACTAATGCTAACGCCGTAACAACAGAATGCATTCATTGTAAGGGCTGAGGCAATAGATGAACAACGAAATCGTAAACGGGCTAAGACAACTGCTTATTCAGGCAATACATTTCTTTGTTTAATCTAGATATTCATAACAAAGAAACACCTAGTCTGTAGTGATGACTTTAAGGAAGCGCCATGAAAAAACAGCCATATACCAATTCCAATGATGCTGCAGAGCCTGAAAAACAAGATGATAGTAGCAGTGACTTTGACAGAGAAACTATCCAATCAACCAAGGATGCTCTGAATGAATCGATGGTGCTAACAGATAGCGAAGTAGAAACCTACCTTAAGTGGCTAAGCGGTTATCCAATGGAAAGCCGAGGCGAAGGAGTCTCTATTACCATCGAGTTTTTACCCGGCTTTGGTGAGCGTATAGTCGCTAAGCTTTCCAACAGCGAGTGTGTGTTGAGGGATTATTTTTAAAAAGGAAGCTAAGATTCAGGTTAGGTCCATACTAGTTAAATCTATGGACCTGCCTATCTCAATTGTCTAACTATATTTCGTTTGAAGTTGTTCCATCATGAATGTTACGACATTGAAGATCTCATCAATATCATCAGCTCTTGGGCGTACCTCAATATCTTTTTTAATCCCAGCTCGCTCAAGATAATTCTGCAACCCAATGTAGCTGCCTACACTGCCATTATTTACTTTTAGTGGGGCCATGGCCTGTGCAAAGCGCGTCTTCGATTCTTTATCTGTATTGGTGCTTACAAACTCTGGGCTGATCGTTCTTCCAGCTAATGGTAGTTTTAGCCTAATCGAAATGTCTATCGCAGGGTTATTTATCCATAAACCAGTGTCAGCAGGTGACTTACCGATAATTTCACTTACTGAATATTCAGTATCTTCAAGCAGAGGCTCGATATTCTCTTTGATTGACTCAAGCTTGGCTTCAATGTTGTTTTTCACAAACTTTTCTTGCTGAGCTTTAGTGAACGAACCGTCGTTGAGGCTAGGTGTGTACTCCACATCAATACCTGGGATCGTTTCGTAATTACCTATTGTTCGTATTAGCGCAGAATAACGGCCATGCACTTTATTCGTAAGGTTATCAAAGCCGTAAACCCACTTTATAAGCACAGTTTCAACAGCATGGGCTTCGCTCTCTGTATGGTATCGGCCCACAACACGTTTGCCGAATCGGTTGTCCTTTTGTAAGGCTTTTATCTTTTCAGTTTTTTCACTTTCGATAGCATCATTTTCATGATGATCAATTCTGAAACCTTTACCTTTCCCTACGTAGAAAACGTCGTTGGTCTTGGTATCAAACAGTATATAAACGTAATAATCCATATTGAAACTTCTCAGTGGTTGCTTTTATAAGTCTTTCTCTATCTATAGCCCAGTTAAAGGCAGCGCACTATAAGAGGATTTCCTACTTCTGGTTTACCATAAGAGTAGAGAAGCTTCGGTTATCTCGTTTCTAATAAGCTTAAACATATTCACTACAAAAACTTTTGCCATAACGTCTGTAACAAAGCAGTATAAGAAACTCTTCTTATTAAAAATAAAAACACGACAAGGCACTATCTATGGTTTCTCAGAGACTGGTTTCTCGGAAAATAGCGGCCGCTTTTGCTATTTGCGTAAGCGCACTTTCTAGTTTCTCGCATTCCGCATTCGCACTTGAAGATACGGTTAACCCCAAACTTTTCGATAAAATGGAGTATCGCTTCATTGGGCCATACCGTGGGGGACGCTCGGTGGCGGTTACTGGAGTTGAAGGTAATACCAACCTTTATTTCATGGGCACCGCAGGTGGCGGTGTTTGGAAAACCGAAAACGCGGGTTTATCCTGGAAAGCTATATCCGATAAAACATTTAAGGTAGGCAGCATAGGTTCTATCGCCGTTGCGCCTTCAGACCCTAACGTTATTTATGTAGGTACGGGTGAAGGCCCTATTCGAGGTGTAACTACTAGCCACGGAAAAGGTGTTTATAAATCTACAGACGGCGGTGAAACCTGGAAGCTGGTAGGCTTAGATAAGCGCGGTCAAATCCCTAAAATTCGCATACATCCCACCAACCCCGATATAGCTTGGGCTGCAGTGCAGGGCAATATCTGGGGGCCGAATGAAGAGCGCGGCATTTTCAAAACGACCGATGGCGGCGAAACATGGCAGCACGTATTAAAAGTGAATGCAGATACCGGCGCTGCCGATTTGGCTATTGACCCCACTAACCCCAGAATTCTTTATGCCAGCATGTGGCATCACGGCAGAACGCCTTGGTTTATTAAATCGGGCGGTGAGGGCGGTGGCCTTTATAAGTCAACAGATGGCGGCGAAAGCTGGGACAAGCTAGAAAAAGGCCTGCCCAAGCTTATTGGTAAAGTAGGTGTTGATATCGCCGCGTCTAACCCAAAGCGTCTTTACGCCATTATCGAGGCTGATGAAGGTGGTTTATATCGTAGTGATGATGCGGGTAAGTCTTGGTCGTTAATGAACGGCGATAATATTCTTAAAGCCCGTGCGTGGTACTACAATCATATTAAGGTTGACCCTAACGACGAAAATACCCTGTATGTGATGAATGTGCAGCTGCATAAATCCATTGATGGCGGTAAAACCTTCGAAATTAAATCTTTGCCCCACGGTGATACCCACGATATGTGGATAAACCCAGAAAACAGCTTAAACATGATCAACGCTAATGACGGTGGCGCAACCGTTACCTTCGACGGTGGTGAATCCTGGTCAAGCATTTACAATCAGCCAACAGCGCAGTTTTATCGTGTAATTACCGACAACTTAAACCCTTACTATGTTTATGGCGGGCAGCAAGATAACACGACCATGGCAACACCTTCTCAAACTTGGGGTGACGGCATGGGAATAGAAGACCAGTTTGCCGTGGGCGGCGGTGAAAGCGCGCATATTGCGTTCAACCCTGATGATCCAACCCTGATCTACGCTACTACCATCAACGGCACATTAACCGAATACAACCGCGATACTGGGCTAACGCGGCCCATTATGCCTTACCCTGAATATGTGTTCGGCAGAAACGCACGTGACCAAAAGTACCGCACCAACTGGAATGCCCCAGTGATAGTATCAAAGCATGATCCTGATACAGTCTATTACGGCACGCAGATGATCTTAAAAACCACAGATCGCGGTGTGAATTGGCAAGAAATCAGCCCAGATTTAACCCGTAACGAGCCTAAAAAGCAGGGGCTAAACGGCGGGCCGATCACCAATGAGCAAGCTGGTGCTGAATACTACAATACGGTTTTCTATATTGCCGAATCAGCAGTTAACAAAGGCGAGCTTTGGGTGGGAGCTGATGACGGTAAGCTTCATATAACCCGTAATGAAGGTAAAAACTGGAAAGATATTACTCCTCACAAAAAAGAAGCGCAGGTCAATGCCATAGAACTTAGCCCTCATGCACAGGGCAGAGCTTACGTTGCGGTAGCAGGCTATAAGTTAAATGACTATACGCCTTATATTTACAAAACCGACAACTACGGCAAGCGCTGGAAGCGTATTGACGAGGGGCTACCAAAAGACGCCTTTGTTCGTGTAGTGCGCGAAGATACAGAGCGCGAAGGTATGCTGTTCGCTGGCACAGAAAGCGGCATGTTTATTAGCTTTGACGACGGTAAACACTGGCAAGAACTAGACTTAAACCTGCCGCCTGTGGCGATTACCGATATGCAGGTTAAAGGTGATGATCTGGTCATTGCAACCCAAGGGCGAGGCTTTTGGATTTTAGACGACATTAGCCCGCTACGTGAAGTACATAAGTCGTTAGATAACGAAGCACTGTTTCAGTTTGAACCCATAGATGGTATTCGCTTGCTATCTGGCGGTGGCATGACTGACCAGCCTCAAGCGAAGAATCCACCGCGTGGCGCTACCTTCCGTTATTACTTGAAAGACGCATTAGAAGAAGAGCAAACGCTGCGCATTGATATATTTAATGCCGATAACGAGCTTGTTCGCACACTGTCATCGGCACCTAGTGCATTTGAAAAATGCGCGAAGGGTAATGAAGACGTTCGTAGCCCCATCAAATTTAAACACCCAGCAGCAAAAGCGGGTTACAACGAATTTGTATGGGATCTTCGACGTGAGCCGTTGAACTGCATCGAGAATGTAAAGCTGTTTGGTGGTTGGAAAGGCGCCCGTGTTATGCCTGGAGACTACAAAGCGAAAATCACAGTAGGTGAACAGGCACAAACCCGCACATTTAAAGTACTTCCAGACCCAAGGGAAGATGCAGATAAAGCGCAGCTTCAAGTAGTTGAAAAGAGCATTCAGGCTACAGAAACTTTACTGAATGATTTGTTTGCACACCTGCAAAAAGCCCGTGATGTGCGAGCGCAATTAAACGGTGTGTCTGAAAATAACGTAATGCTGGCGAGTGATGTGTCGGCTTCAATCGAGCGCATTGTTAGTGCAATCGACGACTGGGAAGCTTTGGTTATTCAGCCAAAACATCAAACTTTCGAAGACGACATTAACTGGCCGAATATGCTCGACAGACAAGTCCGCTTCTTAATGGATAACTTCGACAGAACAGGCGCGCCTGCACAAGCTGGCGCACTAAAACGGTTAGAAGATTTAGACGCAAAGTGGCAGCAGTACAAAGTGCAGCTAGAAACCTTGTTTGGTGAAGAAGTGAAACCGTTGAACGAAAAGCTTTCAAAGCAAGGCGCGTTTGATTTAGAGAGTTTATAACAAGGCAAACAACCCTTATATTTGCTGGAGTTATAAAATTGAAAAGCCGGAAGCGTGAAAACGCTTCCGGCTTTTGTTTTCGGTTTCAAACGTGCTCTTTGCGCAGTTTTAATAAACTTACTGAAACAGAGGTTCTCGAAACTGAATACTAGAACTGGTATTTAACGCTCACCGTATAGTTAGTTGGTGAGCCCGGCATGGTCCAAAGCTGATGGTATGAGTTCTCAAAGTAATCTCTGTCGAACAGATTGTTCACGTCAAATCTCATAGAAAGTTCATCGCTGATATTCACCGACCCTGCCAAGTTCACAAGGGTATAAGACGGCAAAATGAATGTTGGATCGGTAGTTTGCCCTAAGCGATCGCCCACGTAACGCATGGTCACACCAAAGAACGCTTCTTTTTCAAATACGCTGGTGTAATGGTTCAGCGAGATATAACCCGAATGCTTGGCAATATTGATTAAGCGCGACCCTTTTGGAATAGGCACGCCAAAATCTAAGTCATTCACTGCTTTCGCGGTCTTAGCGTCGGTATACGCATAGGCCATATCAAGGCGAATGTCTGAAGTAAGGTCAGTCGTTAACTGAAATTCTACCCCTTGGCTTTCAACTTCACCGAGTGTAGCTGAAAAGCCAGTGTTAGGTTCAGCGGTAAGCATGTTGGTCTTTTCAGCATCAAAAATAGCGACGCTACCAGAAAACATATCAGCAATGTTTTCCCACTTAGCTCCTACCTCAAAAGAGGTGGTCTCTTCAGGGTCAAACGCATTGCGGTCAGAGTCAAGTCCTGGGTTGGGTCTGAAACCTTCTGCATAACTAGTGTAAAGGCTTACAGAATCATTGATTTCATATACGAAGCCAAAGCGCGGTGTCACTTCCGTTTGGTCTTGTTCTTGCCCTTCATTGCTTAACTTATTAAGAATGTCTTGCTCGAATTTGTCCACGCGAAAGCCAACCAAAAGCTTGGTTGCATCGGTGAGTTCAATAACATCTTGTGCGTAGAAACCTAACCCTTTTTGCTTTTCAGCTGTGAGTGTAGTGGGCGTAACGTCAGGTCTGAAAATAGTGTAGTCTGGATTTTCAGGGTTGATGCTGTAAGTGGTATCACCAGCACCCCACGCAGTGCGCCAACGACGATAGTCTGTGTCGATGTGGTAGTTGTAATAGTCCAAACCAAACAAGACGTTATTTACGAAGCCTGCCACGTCTACCACGCCACTTAATTCAAAGCGTAGTGATAAGTCTTGCGCTTGATAGTCACGGGTTCTGCGTTGCCTTGAAAGTATAGATGGGTCGGTATACAAAAGCTGACGGCCTTCTGACAGTTCAGTATCTGAAGACTGCCCTTCAAAAGAAGAGTCTCTGTAGGCGAAGCCACTGAGTAAATGCCAGTTGTGATTCAACTCGTGATTTAACACTAGCTGATGTCCGAAGGCTTTAACTTCATGGGCTCCGTCTCTAACATCACCATAAAAGTCTTCGGCATCTACGGCGTCAAAGTCGTTATTTAATATGAACACACCGCGATCAAGCGGCTTTTCCTGATCCAGTATTTCCATCTGATAGCTTAAGCTGGTGTGATCAGAAATGTTCCAAATGAATGAAGGGTTAAGGTTCAAATTCTTGAAAAACACGTTATCGCGATAAGTATCAGAGTCTTCGTATGAACCGTTAACGCGATACGCCATGTCTGAATTAATGCCGTTCGTGTAATCGAACTCTACTTGTTTTTTATCAAAATTACCTACCGTGCCTTGAATGTAGCCTTGCTCTTCAAACTGAGGTTTTTTGGTAATAACGTTAATGGTACCGCCAGGTTCCCCTTGACCATATAAGGCTGATCCCGGACCCTTCATTACTTCTATGGTTTGAACGTTAACCGTGCTTCTATTACCGCTATAGCCACGCACGTTGAAGCCGTTTATTAAATAACCCGATGGGTTATTTTCATCGCCAGAAAAACCTCGGATCGCAAAGCTATCGAACATGCCGCCAGAGTTGTTTTGTCTAACAATGGTGGGCGCAAAATCTAGCGCATCGATGAAGCGAGTGATCCCTTCATTCGCTAAGGTATCAGCAGTAATTCGGTCGATTGCTTGTGGGGTGTCGATTAGCGGTACATTACCACGGTATGGCTGAAAGTGTCTTTTTACCTCAATGTGTTCAAGTTCATCATGAGCACCTTGAAGGGAGCTTTCATCACTTTGCGCAGCGGCGCTTACTGATAATGCAACTAAAGAAAATATAAACGGTGTTTTAAGGTCAAGCATAAGCAAGGTATTACGTGTCTTTGGCAGATTTTGCAGAGGTCGCGAATGTTATGTTATCTCGTTTCTTTCCGCAAGAGGTTCTAGGGGCCAAAAGGGTGAGATTGATGATTCTTGAAGACTAATTGCATACAGGGCACTTCATTTGGAAAGTGAAAACGCGCAAAGCGTTATTACAAAGCGTTGATGCAAAGTGAAAATACTGGTCCAAACTCAACTATCTGGCGTTTTCCTCTGCCTGCCAATGCTATACACTTCGCGTCTTTGTTACGCCTCCTTGCTGGCTACCCGTAAATTTGAACTAGGACCCTAAATGCGTCATACAACCCTCTCATTACTCTTTTGTACTCTACCTTTTTCTGTCATGGCCGCTGAAAGTGTTGATACTTCAAGCGCTAACGCTGGCGTGAACAGTAACGAAAAAGGCGTGGAGAAAATTACGATTGAAGGGGCGGCGACTGCGAATGACAAGCCAGTAGGCACGTTTAATTCACCTATTTCAAATTTAGAGTATGACCCGCGTGTCGATTTGCAGTCGAGGAACATGGCAGAAGCGCAGGCTGATGTCACTATTCGCGGCGGTATATTCGAAAACACGGGGTTTCGCATAGGAAGCGCGACGCTTATTGACCCGCAAACGGGGCACTATTTCGCTGAAATTCCTATTGCGCCAGAAATGTTGACGAAACCGAGTATTTTCACAGGCGTCGATAATGCGCTTTACGGCGTCAACAGCTCAGTAGGTACGGTGTCTTACGGCTGGCGTCCTATCCAAACAGCAGGCAGTGTGTCAGTGGGAGTAGGTAATAACAACTTCAATTTGCAGCGTGTACACGGTGCAGTAAAGCACTCGCTTGATGGCTTAATTGGTTTGAAAGCCGATTGGTCTGTTGGAGTTGAAGGCGAGTACTCTCGTTCTGAAAGTGATGGCACTATTGCTAATGGTGATCATAATTTCGAACGGGCGTCAGGGCGAATTCAGCTGGCAAGTGACGACTCACAAACAGACGTGTTTTATGGTTTTCAGCAAAAGTTTTTTGGCTGGCCTAACTTGTACACGCCTTTCAACGTCAACGAAACAGAAGACATTCAAACTCGTTTGGTTATGCTAAATCACAAACAGCGCTACGGCGAAAAGGGTATAGAAAATAACTTTGAAGTTTCTGCTTACTACAGAGAGAATGACGACCATTACGTATTCTCACGAGAAAACCCTGAAGCGTTTCAGGCATTTCACGAAACCCAATTGAAGTCATTTGCGTTTTCCGGTACTCATAATGTATCGCAAGAATTTGGTATCAACTACGCAGCACAGCTTACCGCAGACGATATCACTTCGACCACGCTAGAGAACAACTTTACCTCTCGCGATTACTACAAAATAAGCCTAGTACCCGAGTACCGAACTCAGTTGAACAGCAATGAATCGCTTACCGTTCGTTTAGGTGGAGCGTTTGACGATACGAATCGCGACGACGACCGACTGTCTTTTGTGGGCGATATTAGTTGGCTTACCCACACGGGCAACAACACCTCGCGTACACTCTATCTTTCGTATGCAGAGGCGACGCAGGTGGCTGGCTACACTGCTGTAGGCGGCAGTACCACAAGCGGTCTGTTTAGAAGTAACAAGCAGTTACAGCGAGAAGTCAGCAAAAACCTAGAGTTTGGGGCGTCATTTGATAAATCCTCTTTCAAAGTTGATACCGCCGTATTCTATCGCTGGGATAACGAGCTGACAGATTGGACGTATAGCTTCGACGCTACTTCAGCACGCAGTGCAAACCCAGTTGATATTGAAACCCTGGGTATTGAGTTAATTGCCATTAAACGCTTTGATAGCGCAGATGTGGTAGCAAGCTATACCTATTTAGATAAGTCTGAAGACTATCGAATTGATGAGGTAGACGCGAGCTTTTACGCGCTTAACTATCCGCCGCATCGCGCAACCCTTGGGTTGGTGTGGTTTGCAACCGATACGGTCGAGGTTCGCATTGATAACGAGTGGCGAAAACAAGAAGCCAATGCGCTTAGAAACGGCGGTGACTCTGCGTTTTTCTCACATGTCACTTTCACATATTCACCGGCTCAAATTGAAGGGTTAAACCTAGTATTGGCCGTGGATAATTTGTGGGATGAGCGCTTTGAAGAAATCCCAGGAACGCCAGGCCGAGGCGACCAATATTCAGCCACTGTAACCTATTTTTGGTAAGGGAGGCGCAATGACCATTAATTCTCCTAATACCTTGGACGATTTTGCTGGACGATGGACGCTATCGCGCAAAATTCTCCAGAGAAACGGCGATGTATTTACCTTTTCTGGCAAAGCTGAATTTAGCTGGCTTGAAGGCAAAAGCTACATAGGTGAAAGCTATGTAGATAACGGCCACATCGGCAAAGACAATATAGCCAAAAAACACAAAGGCAAAAAACACGAAGACAACGTCGGCGCAAAAAAGGAAATGTGCAGCTTAGCGTATAACGAAAAAGGTGAGGTAATTGCGCCTAACGGCAATGTAATGCCTGCAGAACGTCGGTATTTCTGGCAGCAGCCTCAAACTGGTTTGTTTGAGGTGTTGTTCGACGATGAACGCTATTTTCATACATTTAGTGCGAGCAACCCGAACGCCGAACACTTATGCGGCGATGACAAATACGTAGTGCGCTATGATTTCTCTGCCTGGCCGGTGTGGCGCTCAACATGGCAGGTCAAAGGCCCGCGCAAAGACTACACCATGGTAAGTGAGTATAGCCCAGCGTAGAGTCGGCTTTGTTTAGACTTAGATCTGCTTCTGTTTTTTGTTGTATTGATGAGACATCCAAAGCGCAATAGCAATGATAGCACCGCCAAGAAACAGACGAGTGAAATCAGTGTCTTTTTGCCAAAGCAGTAAGTTAACCACAAGCCCTGCCGGAATCAGCGCGTTATTCATTATGGCTAACGTACCACCAGAGACTTTTAGCGCGCCTTGATTCCAAAAGTAATAGCCAAGCCCCGATGCGACAATACCCAACCACAGTAGCACTCCCCACTGCTCGGTATTCTGCGGGAGCTGGCTTGTGTTGCCGAATAGGAAAAATGCAGGCAAGGCTACAACTAACGCGCCTAAATAAAACCACGCGAATACGTTGTGATAGGGTACTTGAGCTGTAAAAGTCGAGGTCAGCTTTTTATAACCCACTTGCCCTAGCGCAAAGGAAAGGTTAGCACCTTGAACAATGGCAAAACCAAACCAGTAGTTATCAGTCACGCCATCAAAACGAATTATTGCTGCCCCAGCGGTGGCGATAAGTGCGCACAATAAATAAAACGGGGTAAACCGCTTAAACAGGGCGTCGTTTAACATAACGACATAAAGTGGCGTAAAAATGGTGAAAAGCAACACTTCTGGCACGGTTAAATACAAAAACGCGTGGTAGAAGAAAATGTACATTAACCCCAGCTGCACAGCACCTAAAGCCGCCAACGCCGCTTTTTGCTTTGCGTTTAACAATGATACTTTTAGAAACGGAAGGAACACCGCTGCAGCAAGAATTATGCGGGTTAATACGGCAAAGTAGCTATCTACTGAGCCGGCCAAGAATTCACCGATAAGCGAAAAGGAAAATGCCCATAGGACTGTAACTGCAACAAGGTATAGCACGCGTTTCTCTTTTTCTAAGTAGGACGCGCGCTAAAGTATTGCAATGGGCAGTATTTATCAACTAATAGCTTGTTTGGACATTACTGATAACATTTAGTGAACAACGCTAGAAAGTACAGGCACTGGCGCTGACTCAACTTTTTTGTTGCCCTTATTACTTTCCTTAAATTCGCCAGCTTCCTCAACCAGCGCCGTCATAGCGTCAATAATATCTAAAAAGCTTGATAACTGCTCTGGCGTTAGGCCATTAGACAAATTTTCGATTTTATTGATAAGTTGTTTAGTAGGTAGGCGCATAGTGTCAAAATCTCGTTGTTTTCTAGCATGAAAGCTAAATTTTCAAGGTATAGCGTTATCAAAAACGTTATTTTCAACTAAATACTTCAATAAACTTGCCAACTTTTTTCTGACGGTTTTGTGCAAAAATCGTTGCTTATCAGTTTTTTGTATCATTTAAATTATTTCTAATCTTGTTTTGCGTTCAGCGATATCTATTAAACCTAATGATAACGGCTGCTTTTCCATGTCGAAATTATAAGTAGTTTCTCCGCGTGTTGCTCTATTAGCACGTTGTAGTGAGTTATTACTAAGCAGTGAGTTCATGATTAAGTACGTTTTAATCTGTTCTCGTAAACCTAGTTACTTCTTGTAGAAGTGAAAGAAGGCGTTGAATATGAAAAAAGTAAGAATGTCACTGACAGCAGCTGTTATTGCCATCAGTGCCTGTAGTTCTGATGAAAACAATGTTAATACACCCCCTGTAGTAGAAGCAGGGGAGAGGCAAACAATAGATGAAAGGTCTATGGTAGTGCTTCAGGGTAATGCTAGCGATACACAAGGTAGCGTTAGCGTTCAATGGGAGCAAATATCAGGAGAGTCGGTTGATATCGAAGATGCAAGCTCACTTAATGCGAGTTTTCGAGCACCGTCTACCTCAGATGACGAAACCCTAGTGTTTCGACTTACCGCAACAGATAGTGAAGGGGTTACGGCCTCAGACGATGTAACTGTTGTGGTAAACGACCGTAGAGCCTCGTCACAAGGTATCGACGAAGACGCCAATGAACGACGTGAACGAGTAAATAACGACAGGGACGACGACAACGACTTTGTTGATAACAGAGAAGTGAGAACAATTGATGGCTCTTTAAATAATAATGCCAATCCACTTTGGGGGGCAGCATTTACTCAATTAAAACGGTGGGTTGATCCTGATTACGAAGATGGCGTTGCTTCAATGTCAGGCATTAATCGTCCTAGTGCTCGTTTGATTTCCAATAATATACATCATCAAGATACGGGCGAAGTTATCCCAAACACTTTCGGTACATCTGATTTTGTTTGGCAGTGGGGGCAATTTATCGATCATGATTTTGGTCTAACGGATGGCTTAGAAGAAGTGGCCGATATTCCGGTGCCCGTTGGAGATGCGCTTTTTGACCCTCGAAGTACGGGAACCGCAACTATCCTGTTCTCAAGAGCTATTTTCGACCATGATACGGGCACATCTACCCGAAATCCGCGAGAGCAAGAAAACGAGCTAACTGCGTGGATCGATGGAAGCATGGTCTATGGGTCTGACGAAGAACGTGCTTTGGCGATAAGAGTAGGGGAAAATAGCCCTTACTTAGACACAAGCGAGGGTAACTTACTGCCTTTCAATACCAGCGGGCAAACCAATGGTAACGCGTTTGGTGTGGAAGACGACGAGCTGTTTCTAGGTGGTGAAGTGCGTGCCAATGAGCAGGTTGGACTTACTGTTATGCACACTCTGTGGGTAAGGGAGCACAATCGACTTGCGGCTATATTGGAAGAACAGTCGCCAGGTGCATCTGGTGAAGAAATTTTCCAAGCAGCACGGCGACTGGTTATAGCTGAAATACAGTCTATTACTTACAACGAATACTTGCCTGCACTGATAGGTGACAACGCATTGTCTCGCTATCAAGGCTATGACAACACAGTGGACCCTGGGCTTTATAATGCATTTTCTGTGGCTGCGTTTCGTCATGGTCATTCGCTAATAAACGACCAAATTTTGCGACTTGATGCACAAGGAAATACGATTGACGAAGGGAATTTGTCGGTAAGAGAAGTGTTCTTTACTGCGCCCAGCATTCTTACCGATGAGCAAAGTATTGAGCCTATTTTAAGAGGCCTCGCAAGTCAGTTGCACCAAGCCATCGACGTGAAAGTAACCAGTGAGCTGCGTAACTTTCTATTCGGTTTGCCGGGGCAAGGCGGACTAGACCTAGTTGCACTAAACATTCAACGAGGGCGAGATCATGGCGTACCTTCTTACAATGAAATGCGTGCCCAATTCGGTTTGGAGCCTAGACAGTCCTTTAGTGAAGTAACCTCAAATACTGAGTTACAACTTGCGCTAGAGGCGACCTACGACAGTATTGACGATATTGACTTGTTCACGGGCGGTCTTGCTGAAGACCCTGTGGCGGAAGAAGGTTCCCAGTTAGGCCCTTTGTTTCGCGCAATGATTACCGAGCAGTTTGAAGCACTTCGAGATGGTGACAGATTTTGGTACCAAAATTATCTAACAGATGAAGAGCTAGACATGATTGAGGGGGTGACGCTAGCTGATGTTATTCGTAACAACACAGGTATTGGAAATGAAATACCAGACAATGTGTTTTACGTAAGCGACTCGACTAACTAGCTACAAATTACATACCGCTACACAACTTGTGTAGTGGTATTTTCTTTATTCCAATTTATCTTTTAGTAGGGGAATACTATTTCTAAAAATAGAAAGGAATAGGCAACTTTTCTTTCAGTTCAGCTTTTTGGTATTCCTTCTTTCACTTCTCCATGTTGTTTACTCCACATCTTTCCACTGTTTTTGTCGCACAAGGCTGAAAATTTTATCATTGCCTATCATTCTGTTTTTATTGCAAAAAGCGTTTAAAAATAAATGGCCATGTGGGGTATTTATACTGAATATCCATTTTTCTTCTTGCAAAACGTTTCTAAATAAATAAGATCAAACGCAAATCATTATCATTTGCGTTAAAAGAAAAATAAATGAAACGAGCCTACGTTGTACCTTCACTTGCCATAGCCGCCACGCTTCCTTTGGCTTTTTCAGTTTTAGCGGAAGATGACCTAGAGCGCGTTGTGGTGACTGGTACTAGGACGCCGAAATTACTGGCTTCTTCACCAGTGAAGGTTGATGTAGTTGATAAAGAAGAGATTGCTCGATTAAGTAAAGGCACGCTACGCCAAGTGCTTGAAGTGATGCCCGGTGTTGTGGTTAGGCGCAGTCAAAAAGACGGGTACAACGTTCAGCTAAATGGCTTCAATGGTGACCATGTGCTGGTGCTAATCAACGGCCAACCTATTATTTCACCTACAGGTTCTTCGGTCGACCTTGACCAAATTAGCGTGGCTAATATTAAGCAAATTGAAATTGTGCGAGGCGCTGCTTCTGTGCTTTACGGCAGCTCTGCTATGGGCGGTGTTATCAATATCATTACCGAAAGGGTAGAAGGCTCGCGGTTTTCAGCAGACTACGAGGCATCTTATTTTACCGATGATGCAATTGACGGTGATGAATTCGGGCACACGTCTAGGGTTACTGCAGCGAAAGCAGTAAGCAATTGGCAGCTTGGCATAACGGCTCAGAACATTACTAACCCGGGTTTTGATTACGACGGCGAAACTACATCACAAGATGGTGGCGCGGTAGACAAATCTTTTGTGCAAATGTCTTTATCTACGTTGATAAATAGCGTTAGCGTGCAATATAAAGGGCAATGGCTGGACGAGCAAAAAGACAAACCTCAGTCATCAATACCAGGCCAAGCCACCATTATTAGTTATCTTTCTAACGTTACTCAGTGGCAGCACGATGTTCGCGTTGAGCAACAATACGATTGGCATATCAACACGCGCTATCTTTCACATGATGAAGAGAGTGGTAACAGCAACGGGTTGCGTCAAACCGATATTCAGCTAGCGGAACTAGAAGCGCAGAAAATTTATTCTACCGAAGATATCGAGTGGGTAGGCGGCCTTGTTTTACATGGCGACACGCTGGACCAGCAAAACCTCAGCACGGGCACGGTTGAAGTTGACGATGTAAGTCGTGAAAGTGCCGAGCTTTATTTACAAGGAAACTGGCAGAAAAACGACACCCAGCTTTTAGCAGGCGCAAGAATACAAAACGATTCTGATTTTGGTTGGCATACTGCATTTAAAGCAAGTGCAAGCCAGTCAATTAGTGCTGACAGTACTTCGTGGCAACTTCGCGCAGGGGCTGGCAGTAGTTATCGCGTGCCTAACCTTAAGGAACGCTATTACATATTTGACCACAGTAACTTGGGTTATATGGTGCTTGGCAACGACGCGCTTACCCCTGAAACAGCGCTAAATGCCAACTTAGGCGCTAACCTTCGAGTAGAACCGACCCAAAGTGACTGGTTATATCACCTTGATATTAACCTTCATTACACTAAAGCTGATGACTTCATCACCACGGCGGTAGATGTGGACGCATCGCAAGAAGCAGGTTTAGATATTTCAGTTTATCAAAACCTCGATGAAGCCACCCTTTACGGTGCAGATCTAAGCGCCAGCGTGCAGAATGATAATTGGCAGTGGCAACTGAATTACAGTTATTTAATTGCTGAAGATGGTAATTCTCAGCGCTTGCCTGAACGCCCTACGCACTTAGTTAAAGCATCCGTTACTTATCAGTTTAGCCAAACCGACACCAGCCTTCAGCTTTACGGAGTGCATGAGGGAAATGTATCTCCTTCCAGTGGCTATACATCAGTTTTCAAAGACAGCTTTACCACGCTAAACGCAGTTGTACAGCACCAGTTCACGCCTCAGTGGCAAGCGCGCCTCGGGCTTGAAAACCTCACCGATGAGCATCGCTCAACCGACGCACTTCTAGCGGGGACTTTCGACGCAAGGCCGATTGCTGCAAGGCGGTTGTATCTGGGCGTGAGTTTTCAGTATTGAAATAACCATTAAACGAAAGCACCGACATAGAAAACAGCGTTTGAGATCAAAACAAAAAATACCTAACGGCAGATCCCAAACCAACAACTAAAAACCGCTGGTTAATTCGGCGAACTTTAAAAAAGGAAAACACATGAACAAAACGTATTTGGCGCTATTGCTTGCCATGACATTCGGTTTAACTGCTTGTGGTGGTTCAAGTAGCGATGACACCTCAGTTGAAACGCCTGATCAAGTAACCGATGGCAGTGGAGATTCAGATGACGGAAGCAGTAACGGCGAAAACGAAGAGGCAACAATTTATGGGCCTTTTAGTACAGGGTCTACATCCGAGCCTGTGGCCGTTTATTTTGACTTAGATACACAAACACAACTTACGCTTACTGAAGAAGAAGCCGCAACGGATACCACGTGGGATATTGGCTTTAAGCGTACCAATGTGTTTTTGAATACAAACCAGGAAACCGCTGTTAGCCTTTACTTTACCGGAAATAACAGCGACTTTTACGATGATACGGGCGCACCAGTGTCTGACTTGTTCTTAAATGCTACGGCTGATAGCGAACTAGACGACTACTTAGCTGTTACTCAAAGCGATATACCAGAAGCTGAAGCGTTCAGCACAGATACAGAAACCCAAGTGATCGGCGATACCTTTTACAACTACGACTTTACTACTCACGTAGTAACGCCAAATGAAGAGACGTATTACATTGTGTCCTCTGACAGCAACTACACAAAATTTCACGTTACCGACATTGTCACTGAAGGGCGAGGTATTGGCGAAATAACCCTTGGCGTTATGCATCAAAGTGTACTTGACGGGCAAAGCACCTTTGCTGAAGAAGTTGCACTTACCGTTGATGCAGTGGGTTGTAGCGACGCCGTTTACGTTGACTTTGATATGCAGCAAGTAGTTACACAAGCGGACGGTTGGGACTTATCTATTCCGTGTGCGGACGGGGCGGGGGAATTTACCCTTTCTATTGCTGATGATGCAACCGTACTTCGCACCGACGCTGAAACGTACGATGGCGTGGATACCGAAGCGGCACAGTTTTATGGCTTCAGTGAAGAGACCGTTAGCGAGTACGCTATGGCTACGAACAACTGGTATTTCTACGACAGTACCAGCCACTTACTTTACTCACAGTTTGGGGTTTATTTAGTTCAGTCTGGCGACACTACCTACAAGCTTCAAATTACCAGCTATTACGATGAAGAGGGAACATCAGGTGCGTACAGTTTCCGCGCCGACCCGGTAAGTGGAGAGTAAACAATGTTGCAAAAGGCTCTTTCACTTTCATCTATTGCCGTAAAAGCGATGTGTACTGTGATGGCGGGGTGGAGTTTGTTTGCGGGAGGGGCGTTTAGCGCCCCTTTAGTTGAACCGCAAACTACATCTCCTAGAATTGTTACCGCTGGCGGCAGTATCACCGAAATTGTTTTCGCGTTAGGACGAGGCGATTGGGTAATTGCTACTGACAGTACCAGTATGTACCCAAAAGAAGCGGCAAGTTTAACTAAGCTTGGGTACTTTCGACAGCTCAGCACTGAAGGAGTATTGGCCCAACAGCCCACAATGCTGCTAGGAGCTGAGGCGACAGGCCCAAGTGTTGCGCTTGAACAAATAGCCCATGCTGGCGTAGAGGTTACTACCTTTAACGTAGACAAAAACTTAAGTGGCCTTAAGCGCCTAGTACTGGATATTGGCGAAAAACTATCGGCAAGTGATAACGCCATTACCCTTGTTCACGATATTGAAAAGAAGGTAGAGCAACAAAAAGCGCGGTTCGCAGATAAAACCTTAGCGTTCAATACGCCAATTAAAGCACTCTTTGTGGTGGCGAACAATGACAGAGGAATAACGGTTGCGGGTAAAAATACTGTGCCCCAAGCGCTATTCGATACGCTGGGTATCGTTAATATAGGTGCAGCAGTGGAAGGTTACAAAGTGATGAGCGCAGAGTCTGTGCTGATGCAAAATCCTGATATTGTGATTGCCGCTGGGCACATGCTACGTGGGAAAAGCGCGAAGGACGCCCTTTGTACGCACCATGCGTTGGCAGCCACCTTTGCTGGTATCCATTGCCTGGTTGAAGCCATGGATAGCAGCATAAGTTTGGGCCTTTCTCCGCGCTTTGATGTAGCGCTTCAGCATGTTGCAGAGTATGCAGAAAAAGCTATTGAAATTAAGCAAGCGCAAAACGCGGCTAACAGTAGTACGAGTCAATAATGCAGTTATCTTCGGCAGCTAAGCACAGTGATAACCTAGCTGATAAGCCAGGCGATAGTGCGTCTATGTCTGTGGTACTTCAGCTTATTAATGCCCGCGCGCAGCGAAAACGTATTGGCATAGGAATATTGGTTGTATTGCTGTTGCTCTGTGCTTATGTGGGGTTAACCCGCGGCAGTTTACCAATTGATATTGAACAGCAACTTAGATACTTCATTAGCGGCGGAAATACCGCGGCAAATAGCACCCATTGGTATGTGTTGTCTGAAATAAGGCTGCCGAGGGTGATCATGACAATGCTGATTGGCGCGCTTCTAGCCGTATCTGGCTGTGCAATGCAGGGGCTAGTGCGTAATCCTCTTGCCGACCCTGGTTTAATTGGTATTGCAGGTGGCGCAGCCGCAGCCGCAGCTCTTAGTATGACCATAGTACCTCCCCTCATCCCTGCGCTTGAGTCTATATGGGTAGCCATGTGGGCCTTTGGTGGTGCACTACTTTCTGTATGGACAGTGCTTCGGTTTTCAAATGGGCCGCAAGGCGTTTCAGTAGCCGCGCTTATTTTGGCAGGGGTTGCCATTAACGCCTTAACCGGAACTGTGATAGGGGCTATTAGTTATGTAGCAAGCGATGATGCACTTCGCCAAATAAGCTACTGGACCATGGGTAGCCTTGCCGGAGCAAGCTGGACGCTTTGTGGTCTTATTGCGCTAGCTGGGCTTGTTGCTTTTACTGGTCTTATGAAGTCACGTAATGCGCTTAATTTACTTGCGCTTGGTGAAAAAGAGGCGGCCTATATGGGGCTTAATGTTACCCGATACAAACACTGGGTTTTATGGCTGGTGGCGTTCTCTGTGGCACTAGCGACGGCGCTGTGCGGCATTATTGGCTTTGTAGGTTTGGTGGTGCCCCACATGTGCAGGGCAATTTTTGGTGTAAACCACCGGGTGCTAATACCTGCCTGCGCACTAATGGGCGCGTTGCTATTAATGGTTGCCGATACATTGGCTCGTACCTTATTTGTGCCTATGGAAATACCTATTGGTATTGTTACATCAGCAGTAGGGGCGCCATTTTTCCTTTACTTACTGTGGCAACAACGCCGTATATTTAGTGGTGGGGTGTAGCTGCTATGAAAATTGAAAGCTTAGAGCAAAGCGATAACGATAAACGGTTAAACACTGAGTTGCTTACATTAAAAAATGTTGTCATTGCCAGAGGTAAAAAGCGCTTGCTAGAGCAAATATCGTTGTCATTTAACACTGGCGAATTTACAGCGATAGCGGGTGAAAACGGATGTGGCAAATCTACGCTTCTAAGTATGCTCAGTGGTGTAGAAACGCCATCTGGTGGAACGCTAACCCTTGACGGGCAAGAGATTAGCTCGCTAAGCGCAAACCAGTTAGCAAAGCAGCGTGCAGTGATGGCACAAAGCGCTGCAACGCCATTTGGATTTATCGCCGACGAGCTACTTCATTTGGCGCGGTATCAGCATATTGAATCGCTAGAACACAAAAGTCGTCTGATTAATCTTGTAGCCGAGCAGTTCGACATTACGCACTTACTTACTCGAAATATTCAAACCTTATCTGGCGGAGAAAGGCAAAGGGTTTTTTTAGCCAAGGCAGTTCTTCAAATATTGCCAAGTGATCAGAATGAGACGTTGGAAGGCAAGCTTTTGCTGTTAGATGAACCCACCTCAGCGCTGGATTTACGTCACCAGAAACTGGTCATGCAGCAACTGGTCGCGTTACGAGAAAAAGGGCTTTGCATTATTTGCGTAAGTCACGATCTGAATTTAATTTCGCCTTACTGCAACAGACTTATTTTACTGGGTGAAAAGCGTTGCTTAGCCGACGGAGCACCAACGCAAGTGCTCACTACCGATATGCTATCTCGGTGCTATCACACCCAGTTAAACCTAATTAAAAACGAACAAAAACAAGTTTTCGTCACACATTAACTATAGCGAAAATATAGCGAAAACCGATAAACAAGAACGGAGTTAACCATGAGTATGCAATATATTGCATTTCAAGCAAAACAGCTAAGCCGCACCCATCACAGCGGTGTATTGGGAACGCATTCAACATCAATGCCCGGCTACCCTTTTGGTTCGGTTGTACCTTATTATTTAACGTCTGCCGGTGACGCAGTTATTTACATCAGCGATATCGCTCTGCATACGCGCAATATTAAAGCGAACGACAAGGTTAGCTTAACCATTTTCGATGCTAGTGAAGATGACTCTCAGGCGAATGGTCGCGTGACTATTATGGGGAGTGCGGAGCTAGCGAACCAAGATGACGTGAAAGCGCAGTATCTTCGTTTATTCCCACAAGCTAAAAAATACGAGCAAACTCACGACTTCAATTTTTACGTTATTCGTACTGAGCGAGTCCGTTTTATTGGTGGGTTCGGAAAAATCCATTGGGTTGATAAAAACTATTGGCGCGTTGAAGCCCAAGACTGGCATAGCGCACCAGAGGGCATGATTACCCATATGAATGAAGACCATCAGGACGCGATGCAGCTTATCTTGCAGCACAAAATAGGCGTTAACGTTGAAGCGCCGATAATGCACAGTGTATTTCCAGAAGGCATGCATTGCGGTACAGAAAAACAGACTTGGTTTATCCCCTTCGAGGAGCTATGCGCGTCTTCGACGGATGTAAGGAAAGCGTTAGTGAAACTGACCAATGACGCCCGGGAAGCGCTTAATGTACCAAAAGCGGTGTCATAGCTGCTGCAGTTTAGACGATAGCTGGCTGTTTTAAATAATAGCTGGCTATAGTTGCTTCGTTTTCGTCATAGTGCGATGGTAGGTAGACCTTCGATAAAGCGCTTAACCATGGAGCATCAAAGATGACGGATATAAAACGTAGAAAGTTTGTAACGAGTGCCGGCGCACTGGCTTCTTTTGCTGCATTACCTGCTAGTGCCAGTTCTCCAAGTTCTATACCTTCAGCCTCTGCTAAGTATTCAAGCATGAAAAGTAGTATGCTTCCCCCCATACTTCATATGGTTTATTTTTGGCTTAACAATCCCGACTCTAATGAAGATAGAGCGAAGTTGATAGCTGGCTTAGAATCTCTAAAAGCTATACCGCAAATTCATTCCCTTCATATCGGTGTACCTGCCAATACTTTAAAGCGCGATGTTATTGATAATTCCTTTGATGTTTCTGAGCTCATGTTTTTTGAAAGCGTCGAGGCCCAAAATGAATACCAATCTCATCCAATTCATAAACAGTTTGTTGAGCAGTGCTCGGGTTTATGGCGGAAAGTTGTAGTGCGAGATTCTGTCTCGGTATAGGGCTTATTGATTGCTTCTCTTTGTTAATAAAAGTTAGGTTCTGTATTTCGTTGTCGATACCAAGACGCTCAGTAAGAATATGTATTGAAGTGCTAAGGATTGCTTTAGGAGTCACTTCCGAAATACATTTTGGGGACAAATTTTTATCTCTTTGAAACCAATAAGCAGTGCTTGGAAAAATTAAAAGGAGCGTAATGTAAAGTTTCATCATCAAGCATTGAATTTCGCTATACTCCCGTTTTTTCCTCAAGGCATCTTTTATGTTTTTAACTCGTTTTCTAAAGCTTTGCGTACTTGTTGCGGTTGGCCTTTTTTCTTATGAAGCTGTCGCAGGTGTATCGATTAAAAACAAAGAACTTGTGTATGAAGGGCCAATTTCCCAACAAAATAACGAGCGAGCTTTTGAGCTGTATGAAAAAGCCAAAGAGAAGCCATCGTTGCTGGCGATTACCAGTGGTGGTGGCAATGTAGATTTAGGTATGGACTTAGGCGAGTTTATTCTTAAACACAACTTAGATATTAAGGTGAGTACGTTCTGTTTTTCTTCATGCGCAAATTACGTGTTCACTGCGGGCAAAAACAAATGGCTTGGTGAAAACGCAATATTGGGTTGGCACGGGGATGCGGCTTCTGCGTATTGGCGGGATAGCGATATCGATGCCATGGTAAGCCATTTAGAAGGCGAAGAGAAAAGCAAAAAATGGCAAGAACTTCGACAATACTACAACGACATTACACGAAGATCTGTAGCCCGAGAAAAGCGTTTTTTTGAACGAATTTCTACCGACCATGCACTGCTTACCATTGGTTTATCGAAAGAGTTAGTCAAAGCAGCCGTTGAACAAAAGGCAAGAGGGTGGACGGCAACCCCATCACTGCTAAAAAAAATGGGGGTTAATAACATCATGTCTATATCAATTCCTTGGCAGCCGAAGAACAATCCTCGTTTCCCGCTTTTAATTCTTCAATAAAGAAATGTAAAGATTTGAACTTTACATAAATGATAATTGATATCATTCGTATTATTTATTAGTATGCGCTCCCTTTTTGCTTGGAGTTGGCATATATGGCACTTAAGTTCGTTCAAAACAAAGAAAATAAACGAAGAGTTAATGGAAAATTGGCGTATGTGGCTACGTCTGTTTTAGCACTATCTGCATGCGGTGGCGGAAGTGGGGGCAATAGCGCACCTAGCTTAAGCCAAGCTAGTCTATCCATAACTACGCTTGAAGATAATGCCGTAACGGGAACTGTTGTGGCGTCCGACTCAGACGGTGACACGCTAGGCTATTCAGTTGGATCAAGCCCTACCAACGGAAGCTTAACGGTAAGCCAAGACGGTAGTTTTGTTTACACACCAAGTGCCGACTTTTTTGGTGAAGACACCGCAAGTATTATCGTATCTGACAGTATCGAGTCAGTAACTGCATCGCTTACTTTTACTGTTACCAATGTAAACGATTTACCTGTTATCCAAACCTCATCGCTTGTTGTTGGTAGTAATGGTGAAACTACGGGCGTTATCAACGCCACAGATGTTGATGGCGATGCATTAACATTTACTGTTAATACCCAACCTGAACAAGGTGTAGTTGAGATTGATAGTGCCACTGGAGCGTTTACTTTCATCGCGAATGAACTTGCTACGGTTGACGATAGCTTTGTGGTGAGTGTGTCAGATAGCATCGGTGAGCCAGTATTAGGCACTATCGATTTAGGCGCCTCGTATGTCAGTAACGAAGACAAACTGACTTATTATTACGCTTCCTCTCACTCACACATTGCAAACGCTGAAAGCTTGGTTGAAAGCGATAGTGCTGACGATGTAGTTGTTATTACTGACGCAGAAGTGGCAGAAGATAGCTACATCAATATTGCCGTTGGCTACGCGCTAGCAGGCTTCGCAGACTTGAGTTTGCAAACAATCAACGAAAAAATTATCACCCGCCCAGGTAAAGCAGAAGCGTTGCGCTTAAGTGCAAACGAACTGGAAAGGATCGGTAATAGCGACACTGCAAAAACCTTCAGAACCGAAGCCGTAATTCAGCAAAATGCGTATATTGCTGAGCTTGGTTTAGACAACCTAGGCTCGAGCGACGCCAACTTCTATCGTGAGCTTGTAGAAGATTATATAGCGGCGGATGATTTTGACTCTGCAAAGGTTGTGCTAAACATAACCCAAGCCTACGCCGATGAATTGTCAGATTTGACACAAGAGCGCACCACAGCACACGGCAGGTTCGGTGTTTTAGCCACTGATTTGTTAGCAAGCCGTATAGAAGCCTATGCTGAAGAGCAGTCTGATATAAACTACGAATCGGTTATTACCGCAATAGATTATGCTACGCATATTGCAGAGACCACAAGTTTTAACGAAGTAGGTGGGAACAACTATTTTACCAATCGAACCTACCTTTTAGTCGAGGCAACGCGTTATGCCTATGCAGCTAGCTTGATTGGTGATGATAATCAGCAAGTAGCACTTACTGATAGGGCAAAAACATTATTAGCACAAGCCATATCCATGTATGTTACCGCTGATTACGACGAAGACTACCTTGTTGATGTGGCCGATTACGCAGAAGAAACCTTGCGTCGTTACCCTACCGGTCTTGGTTTCCTCGCTGGTCCTTTTGCTGCACTGTATCCAGACTATGTTGCAGCAAACTCTACCGAGACTACTATTGGTAATTTACCCTTAATGTTAGTTGAAGAGGAAGAAGGATCTACAGACTCTGACACTAAAAGAGCCTATCGCGATCACTATGCTTACAGCATTGTAAGTGCCGCATTTAACGGCGAAGACATTGCCCCACTTATTGATGCGCTTACTTATACCTTTACTGAAACCTACAGTGACACCGAATACGTGGTTGAAGCGTTAGTAGAGCAGGATAATTCTGGCTTTTTGGATAAGCGAGCAGCATGGTTTTTACACTATGCGGGCCTGAATGCTGAAGCTCAGCAAGTAACCACAGCGGCTATCGACGTGCTGTCTACACAAGCCTATTTTGATGATGTTGGTTTTAATGTAGACAAATTAGTAGAAAACTATGGCTGTAGCCGTTTCGTCGAGCTTTACGCTGAATTTGGCGGTGATAGTGAAACGCGAAACTCTCTTTACAATACGTGTTTGAATATTGTGGATACGTATTTTGGTGAAGACAGTCAAGCCTCTGAATCGCAAAAAATGAATGCGTATATCAATGCTGCGTTAATTTATCGTACCTTGGGTGACGATGAAGGTATGCAAAGTGCTATGAATACCGCACAAGCAAACGTGGAAGCCCTAGCCGAAGGTGGCGAAGATATTGATAGTTTATTCGAATACCGAATCTATATTGCCAATACTTTCGCGTCGGTAGGCGAGCTTGAAACAGCGGCATCTCTATTTTCTACTATCGCAGACCAAGCGGTAGAAGCGGTAGCTAACGCTGCCACAATTGAAGACAAAGTTGATGCGGTAGACGATATTCTTGGTGAACTTGAGGCGGTTTTCGAACCTGACGACAGCAACGCATTCTTAAACATCGACCACCTGTTACTTGCCACTAAAAAGCATGCTGGAACAAATGAAGAGTACGCCCAGGCTATAGGTAGTATAAAAGCCACGGGTGCTTCTTTATTAGAAAGTTTGCTGGCAGCCACATCTGAATTCGCAGACAGTGAAAACGTCGATTTCTACGAGTCGTTCATTGAGCAATTTGCATGGTTAGGCAATTACGAAGACGCCCAGTCGTTGGCGATTAACGAGATTTACACCACCGCAGATAGCGAAGCCTTATTTGCTGTTATAGCAGAAACAATGGCGACACAAGATGACTTCCCGGCATCGACAATAGCTAACGTAGATACAGACAACGATGGTCTTCCAAACTTCTTTTTATTAAATGCAAGTGATGACGCTATCTCGCAGTCTGGACTTAGTACAGATAACGACGCTGATAACGATGGCATTGAAGATCCCAACGATCTTAACCCTTTAGATCAAGATTAAGCACAAGGTAACTTCCTATGAAATATGCAGCCCCTAGCGGGCTGCTGTTGTCGTTTTTAGCAAGCGCACCGTTTGCTAATGCCCAACAGCAGCAAGATGTAGTTGCTCCTAAGAGTGATGTTTGCATTTCTGAAGACGCATTGAACAGGATGACCGATGCTGAACGTTTGGCGTGTGTGGAAGAAAAAGAACACGCTAAAAAAGTAGAGCGTATTTTAGTTGAAGGCCGTTTTATCGGCCTACAAGTGCCAGAAGTAGAAGGCCGCTTTACGCTTGATAGAAACTTTATCGAGTATACGCCACGTACGGGCGGTGATTTTACCGAGTTACTCGGTTTATTGCCGGGCGTGGTGTTGGGCGGCGAGCAATACGACGCATCAGAGCAAGGTGAAATTAAGGCGCAACGCGTTTCAATAATGGGCGCTGAAGCATGGCAGACCGGGTTCTTTCTTGATGGTATGAATTTCAATAGCCGTCAAGATCCAAGCTCTTATCGTTCAAATACAACGCTTATAAATGATGTAGAGGGTACAACCCAAACCTTTAATATTAATCAGCAAATTATAGATAATATTACGGTTTACACGAACAATGTGCCGGCTCAGTACGGCAGTTTTAGTGGCGGAGTGGTAGATGTGGAAACCCGCGAAAGCTACAAAGAAACCGAGTTTGGTTTTAACTACCGCACGTCTCGAAGCGATTGGAACAGCTATAAAACCTTTTTAGCGGAAGATGTGACCGAGGGTAATGAAGAGGCACCTGATGAGCCCGCTTTCGAAAAGCAGATATTAAACGTTAATTTTGCCAAAGCACTTAACGAATACTACCACTTGCTGGTGTCGGCAAATTACACAACCAGTGAAATATCAAAGCTAAGTTTAAACCAACCGGTTGCCACCGAACGTGAGAATGCGAACGTACTTGTTAAACTGACCCAACGAAACCTGTGGGTAGACAAACTCACGCTTACGGCTAACTATTCGCCGTATACAAGTAACGATATTATAGCTAATGCTATTGATAGCGACTTTGAAATAGAGGGCGGCGGCTTCAGCAGTAGCATTAAAGTAGAGCATGGTTTTGACAAATTTGCCCTTGAATCAAAGCTTAGCTTCGCAGAAAGTTACAATACGCGCTCTGCAAACCCACATTATTATCCATGGGCTAAAGCTATTGGAAGAGAGTGGGGGATAGGCGACCCAACCCAAGAAACAGCAACGTCTAATCAAGGCGGCTACGGAGATTTAGATAAAACGCAACAAACTATCTTTTTTGATAATTTAGTCAGGTTTAATGAGTTTAATTGGTTGGATATTGAACACAGTATAAAAGCTGGTTTTCAGTACAATAATGAATCGCTTGAGCGTCAGCGATATTACGATACCTATGTGTATAACTCGCCGATTACAGGGGTGAGCAACTTAAACTGTAACGGCGCGGTGTTTGATTGCGTAGCGCTAACAACATCAATGAGCATAGAAGATTTAGAGGTACAGCTTGGTGAGCCTTTAGATTTTACAAACCCTGACCACGTATTGGCGTATTCAAATATTGTCACTGCGTCTCCCCAGTACTTCGCGTTGCGAAGCGTTTACCCAGAAGAATACATAGATGTAAATGTGCAAAATGTTTCATTTCACGTTACCGACAGTATGGATTTGGGCGATGTAACACTAAATGCTGCGCTGCGTGCTGACTACGATGATTTTCTTCAGAACTTAAATATTGCTCCTCGAATTAGTGGTGGTTACCGACTGTTTGGCGACGGGGATAAACTTATTACCTTTGGTGCAAACCGCTACTACGATACCAACTTGCTTTCATATGCAGTACGAGAAGCTCAGTTGCCCTATCAGCTGGAGCGCCGAAGTATTTCCTTAAATGGTGAACTTCAAGGTTGGTCGCCGTTATCTGGTGGCAGCGACTATCGTTACCGTTTTGATAACTTAGACACGCCTTATAACGACGAGATTGTACTTGGCTGGAAACAGGCTACCGATTGGGGGAACTATGCCATTGAGTATGTGAAACGTTGGCGTCGCGATCAGATTTCCGTTAGCGGTGACCCCGTTTATAACCCAGAAGACGGCTACTATTACCGTACTCAAACTAATAATGGTAAAGGTCAGAACGACCGTATTTCGCTTTCGTGGGCATGGCAATTTAATACCAGTAGTTTCTGGTTTAATACCACCTACCAAATAAGTGAAGAAGTCAGCTTCGACGAAGAAGACATAGATGTAGCGCCTATCGATGAGCTTATCTTTCTGCGTAGCGGAGATGAAGAGACCGGCTATACCTATGTAGAAACGACGCTCAACAATTTAAGTCTTGCTGAAACTGAATTTTCACAGCCTTTGGCGTTTAACTTAGGGTGGACGACAGGATGGACGGATACCTTTACCACCAGCTTAACAGGTTCCTATCGCCAATCGTTTGATGATTATGTTGCTACTGATGATGTACAGTCTAGCGGACAGCTTTTGCGTGTTTGCTCAATTTGTGACGGTGAAGAGGTGCTCAATGTTCCAGTGTATCAGCTGGTTAATGTTCCAAGCCGCTTCTTAGTTAATGCATCTGCTACCTGGATGCCTGAGGTAATTGGAGACCATGCGCTTCGATTTAGATTAGATGTCCAGAATCTTCTTGATTCGAGAACCTATTCGGTGGCGCCGGGTGAATCAGGTATCGAAACAGGTCGTTCAATTTGGTTTGAAGTAGGTTATCAATGGCATTAAGGGTTATCCCACTAATTGTTTGTGCTCTTTTGGCGTTTTCGACGTTCGCCAATGACAACTTAAGGCACATGTACGCAAAGCCGATAAAAAGTTGGCCAACAGCAGAAACCGCTGACGGCCAGCCTGCTGCTGCCCTAGCTCCATTAAACCCCAAAGCGCCTTTGGCGACCGCCCAGCAGATTGCATTGGGAAAAATGTTATTCAACGACCCGCTGTTATCTCGTGATAACAGTGTTAGTTGTGCAAGTTGCCATTTAAGCGAACGTGACTTTCAAGATGGCAAGCGAAGTGCTACTGGAGTTAGAGAACAAGTGGGAAGACGGAATACGCCACCTATTTTTGGTATTGATCACTGGGAAAGCTTTTTTTGGGATGGGCGTGCCCAGAGCGCCACTGAGCAAGCACTAAAGCCTATTGAAAACCCAATAGAAATGGATTTACCTATTGCGGACGCACTAAAGCGGTTAAATGAATCTGAGGTTTACCCCAGTTTGTTCAAAAACGCATATGGAAGAGAAGATATAACATCGCCTATGCTTGCAATGGCGTTAGTGGCATTTGAAAGAACTATTCCACCACCAAACAGTAAGTACCAGCAATTCATTACTTTTGCTGAAACGTCGCCAGAGAAAGCGCAAAGCATGCTATCTGACTCCGAGCTTCAAGGGTTACATCTTTTCAGAACTAAAGCGCAATGCATGACCTGCCACGAAGGCGCGCTACTTAGTGATAACGAGTTTCACGTAACAGGGTTTCATCTATATGGCAGACGCTTTGAGGACTTAGGAAGAAGTGAGTTCACACAAGATGCTAAAGACATTGGTAAATTCAGAACACCTTCCTTACTGGGTGTTTCCAACACAGGACCTTGGATGCACAATGGATTGTTCACGCAATTTCGCCCTATGATTATGCAATATAATGCAGGTGGTTTTAGACCGAAGGCTAGAGGAAGTAAAGCCAGCGACCCTTTTTTCCCCGAAACAACACCACTTATTCAACCGCTTAACTTAACGGAAGAAGAAGTTACAGCATTGGTAGAGTTTTTGAACATTCTCTAATCAAAGCAGATAGCGGAATAAATACACTTAGTAATAATAAACAATACAGCGAACACTTTTAGCCAATCACCTTATCCTCGCATAGTCGTAACTAAACCGCGGCTTTTTCAAAAAAGCCGCGTAAAATTTAATCGCTCTTTACATTCGACTTATAGCGACAGAAGAAGTCTTAATCTATTATTTACACACGTTTTCTTCGCACTTTGTGTAACCTTCCAACCCCTCGCTAATTGAATCAACAATGACACTACCAACATGCTTCTTTAAAGAAAAAAGAACTCGCAATCTATCATGCCTTTGCGTACTCATAGCTCTGTTATTTTCATTTTCAGCCTATGCTCATCACGGAAGTAGCGGACAATTCGATACCAATGCAACGGTCGAGTTTAGCGGTAACATCACTAGGGTTCGTCTTGTTAACCCACATGCTTACGTGTATTTCGACTCAATTGATGAAACCGGTAAGGTTACGAACAAACGTTGCGAATTACAGTCTGGTTCTTTGTTAAAGCGAAGAGGCTGGACTCAGTCGCTCTTTAAAACGGGTAGCTTCATTTCCATCAAGGGTTCACCAGACAGAACCGATCCTACTACTTGTTACATGAAAGAAATTACGTTTGAAAATGGCGTTGTTGCATCACGAAATAGCGAGTTTGATGAACAAGGGAATGTACTTGTAGCAAGTGAAGGGGCTTTAGAAGACGAGCCTTCCAAAGACTATCACGCTGAAGAGCATGACGAGGAAGACCATCATGATGAGGGTGATCACCATGATGAGGACGGCCATGTTGATACCACCTCTCCAGAGCAGGACGTAGAATTGAGTTCGCGTGAGCGTCTTCGCGAAGATGGTTCACTAAATATTGCCGGAAACTGGGCTATGGTTCGCGCGGGCGGTGGCCCTCCAGGTGGGGGAGGAGGCAGAGTTGTGTTAACGTCTGCTGGAGAAAAAGCGGTTGAAGGCGCTACATCTGCTGACAATCCTCGATATCAATGTGAGCCAACTAACATCATAATGGACTGGTGGTTCGATATGATGGTCAATCGTATTGATCAAACAGATGAACGAATCACGTTGACTTACGGCTTCATGAACTTAAAGCGTACGATTTACTTAGATGGCACTACTATTCCAAAAGACTACCAGCCTAATCGTGCCGGTTTTTCTACTGGACATTGGGAAGGCGATGAATTAGTTGTGACAACCACAGGGTTTGATGAAGGGTGGATCATGGCGCCTCTTGGGGGGAATCCTGGAGGACCGCCACCGGGAGAAGGAGGAGATCGACAAAAACGTCCACCTAGACCTGATAGTGCACAAGGTGCATCTGGTGCTGGCAGAAATGGCCCAGAGGGAAGACCAGGCCCACCTTCTCCAGCTAAGAACAGTACACAAATGACTATAGTAGAGCGCTTTACGCTAAGTGAAGATGGCACTGTTTTAACCAGAAAATATACGATAACAGACCCACTATATTTAGCGTCACCAATGGAAGGGCAAGATCAGGTAACCTTCACCAATGACAAATACATAGACTACGAATGTGAAGATCTAACCGCTGAACGAGGGTCAGACAGTTTAGGTGGGGTAGGTGTAACACGCGCCTCAGAAAAAGTTGGAGCAGGTCAATCGGTAAAACCTCTTTTGTATTGGTTAGAAGAGACAAAAATTGGAACAACGGTATCAAGCACGCAATGGGGCTATCCCATTATCCTGTCGCTGCATGCTATTGGTATGGCGATTATGGTGGGCGTTTCATTGATGTTATGTGCTCGTGTCTTAGGGTTTGCATCAACGATACCGCTCTCATCTTTTACTCCCTATTGGTCGATAGGCTTGATTGGTTTCGTGATTAATTTTCTATCGGGGTCAGCTTTGTTTTTCGGTAACGCTTCCGAACTTTATTTCAACTTAGCTTTTCGAGTAAAAATTGTAATGGTCATTTTGGGACTTACTTTTACTAAGTTGATGGTCAAAAAAGCGATGTCATCACCAAGCGAAAACGATAAAAGGCATAAAACGCTGGCTGTCGTCGCACTGCTTTGTTGGGTGTTTGCTATTATTGCTGGCCGCTTGATTGGCTACACAGGTTAGGGGCGTAAAAATGAATACTTTTCTATCCACAGTGATCGATACATTACAATCAAGCCAGCTTAATCATTTCGTTATGGACAATGCCGCAGTATTTCCAATATTAGAAATGGCACATTTTTTAGGTTTAAGCATGCTTTTTGGGGCTTTACTTGTCGTCGATTTAAGGCTTGTAGGTGTTGCCAAAAAAATTCCGCTAAACAATGTTGAGTTGTTTCTCCGTTTTGCCCTTATCGGTTTCGCTATTAATTTGATTTCGGGTGTTTTATTTGTAGTAGGCGACCCTGGACGATACCTAGTTAACCTTGCTTTCGGGCTTAAGATGCTGGCTATTGGGCTAGCCGGTGTTAATACGATTTACTTTGTAAAAAGAGTAAAACCGCAACTACATAAGACTCACCAGCCACCAACGATAGGCAAAGAAGCAGCGGTAGTGGCCTGGTTATCCCTAGCGCTTTGGTTGAGCGTTATTGTATTAGGTCGCTTCATTCCTTATGTAGAAACACCTTAAATAAAACTCATTTATTAAATCTTTCCATATTTTCATTGCAACGGAAGTCGTATTTTTAGCAAGATAAGAAGGTGTTACTTCGACTCAATAAGCCTTATCCAGTGGTTAAACACCCCTAAGTTTGCCAGTATTATTTTCACACACATTAAGATAGGTACAGCAAGCAACACACCAATTACGCCCCACAACCAACCTGTTATTGCTATCCAAATTATAATAATGAGTGGATTAAGCTGCATACTTCGTCCTAAAACAGCCGGTGTGATCAACTGAGACTCGGTGATATTTAAAATAAGAAAGACCCCCGCGGGTAAAAATACACTACTTGTAAGCCCAAACTGAACGAGCCCTACAACAAGAAGTACAACGCAGCTTGCAATGCCACCTAAATAGGGTACGAAGTTCATTAAAGCGACCAGTGCCCCCCACAATAAGGCATCTTCGATACCAAAGTAATGAAATGCGCCTGCAGTAGCCAGCCCTAAACAAGTATTTATAATACTAATCGTTACTATGTATGAAGAGAGTTCTCGTTGAATTTGATCGACTAACACTAATGCTCGCCTCTTATCCGTAACCACGGGGAAGTCTCTTATGAAAACGTGAAACAGGTTAGGACCAAAAACTAACAAGAAAAAGATTAATACTACACAGCCCAGCATTTGCGCTAGTAAAAAAGGCGCGCTACTAAAAAGCGTTAAACCCATATCAATACCGGTTTGCTTAATTTTGTCGGTCACTGAATTTGTTTTATCAGACTGAGTCTCCGGAATATCGGGTTCATCCTTGTCGCCAAACCAATCAAAAATCGAAGACTCTTTTCTTTCGGGCTCGGCCTCGGGAGGAGGTGGAGGGGTAGTAAAGGCGTCAATACTGCTACTAATTTCTTCTATCTCTTCCGTTATTTCGGCGGCTATTTTAGGAAGGGAGTGTAGCCAACGTTCAGCAGGCTCAGCGAGCTGTACTGATAACAAAGTAAAGGGTGCTACCAACAGTACAATTAGAGCGCCAGCCGAAATTGTCCGTGGCACATATACCTTTCTAGCAATGGCGACAAGTGGGCTGAGTAGTAAGGCTATAAAAGCTGAAAAGAACAGTGGAATTAGAAGTGATTTCGCTAAATACATGGTGTAAATAAAGGCGAAGATCACCAGGGTGTTCAGCAACTTAGTTTGCTTGGCTATTTTAGGGTACGCACCAGTTAAATTCTTTCGTTGTTGTTCGTTAGTAGAGCCAGCGTTATCCATGTCTTAGCCTTGGGTGAGAAGCGAAATTTGCGCGATTTTTTCGTCAATCTTGAAGAAGAAAGAGTATAAATATTACGAAAATTTCATGTTTAAAGTTCAATTCCTTCAAACCCTAGTCTTCTTATCTTCTTTGGCAATAGATGGGTGATCTGTATAGACAAGTAAAGCACTATTAAAAGCATACATGGATTATTGTCTAATGGAGAGGGCTAATGCCTCGTATTACTCGTCGTCACTTCCTTCAAATAGCGGGTTCAGGATTACTCGTTGCCCACAGCCCTTATTTACTCGCTCAGACACCTAAGAAGAAACTAGGCATAGCCTTGCTTGGTTTAGGCAATTACAGCACAAATTTATTAGCGCCAGCGCTACAGCACACCAAGCATTGCGAGCTGCGAGGCATCATCACGGGTAGCGAGGAAAAAATTCCCAAGTGGCAAAGAAAGTACGGCATTAAAGACGCCAACGTATATACATACGGCTCTATGGCTGAAATAGCCAATAACGACGATATCGACGTTATCTATGTCGTTACCCCCACAGGTACGCATAAAAACTTCGCAGTGCAAGCCGCAAATACGGGGAAACACGTGTGGTGTGAAAAGCCAATGGCCATGGATAGTGAGGAGTGCCAGGCCATCATCAATGCCTGTAGTAAAAATAATGTGACCCTGTCTATTGGTTATCGCATGCAGCACGAACCTAATACCCGCACTTTTCATCAATACCTCGAAACGAAACCCTACGGAGATATAACTGCCGTGTCGAGCTTCGCCGGTTATGCGGGGCAGGGTAGACCAGCTGACAACTGGCGTATGAAAAAGCATATGGGAGGCGGTGCTCTTTATGACATGGGCGTTTATGCAATAAACAGTGCGCGCTTTTTAACGGGGCGAGAGCCCTTGTCTGTTATCGGCAGCCATCCTCCACAACGTTTCCCAAACAAGTTTACTGAAGTTGATGAAACTACCTTATTCACTATGGACTTTGGTAACGGGCTGGTGGCGGATTGCGGCACTAGCGTAGTAAAAGGGTTGAATCATTTTAAAGCAGACTGTGAAGACGGTTGGTATCAATTAAAACCTATGCAGAGCTACAACGGTGTTACGGGTACAACATCTGATGGGAAAACACTGCCACCTGTTGACGGCATGCAGCAAACACTTCAAATGGATAACGACGCCCTAGCCATATTAACTGGGCGACAGCCAATGGTACCTGGTAGTGAAGGGCTTGCTGATATAAAAATTGTAAACGCTATATTTGACGCTGCGAAAACTGGTCAAATGGTTAGGCTGTAAGGTTTTATCACAAAGTTAATTAGGGTAAAGCGAACATCATTAATTAGTAGCTTACAATGCGCTCAGTTAGACATTCGCTTCGCCCTGAAAGTACACAGCCTTAAACTACAATACTTTTATATCCTAATTATTCCTCGGCGAGCGAATCGATCAGCGAATTTAGCTTTTTCGCGTCGGTTAACTCGCTAAACCATGAAGTTATCTCGACCCCGTGCATTAAACCTAGTATGGCCCCTAAAACAAAACCGCGATGCACGTTGTCACCGCCCACGTTAGTGTTTGCCATCAGTGCTTTTTTCGGATTATCTGCGTAGCGGTATGCGAAATACAAAACGGCGGGCCAGGCGTCTGAGATATAACACGCTGGCGAATACATGCGCCCTACAACTTCAATATCGCTTTTGTTTTTTGCCGTAAGGGACGGCAAGTTCAACCCTGCTGAGTTACGCGCAATTTCATCTAAAATGTCTTTGGGTGATTCATCTTGGCGGTGAACCAATTTGTATATCAGCTCTACATAGTGATCACAGACTGAAGCTAACGACTCATCGGGATGAGTTAGATACAAATGTTCACGGCACAGGTGTTTGATATCGCTAAACGCGTTATTTTTAGCTGCTTCTACTATCGCTAAAGGTGTTACTGATACAAAAGCCCCTATCGAAGCTGTATCGTGGGTAACCGCTCCACATTTTTCTGCGGGAATGCCTTGCTCAAGATTTGCGAAAAAACCTCTGTGATAAGACTCGGCGTATGTGTCAGGGTGTTTAGGAGCATCGGCGCGCATAAAGCTGATGTATTGGTTTAAAAATTCATCTGAATCATAGCCCTTAAGAGCACATGCTAGGACGATGTGCGCACAGTGGGCATTAAGCGTATTTTCACCAGCTTTCATTCCCTGATGGTAATGCACATTGTCTTTACCCCAGTACTGTCTTTTTCCTTTTAGAATGACCTCACCCACAATTTCTTTTTGGCTAGCTGATGCTTTGTTTGCACGACCACCTTGTTGTGTGGAATGCAGCGACATTATTGAAGAAGGGTGGAACGTAGGAGCATCTTCAAATTGTTCGATACCTAGTGGAAAGGCTTTATAGATATCAGCAGGGTTGTAAAACCAGTGTACCGGCATTGCGAGTGCGTCGCCGATGAATGCGTTTTTGAGTGCCGCTTTCGCTCGCTCGATCTTTATTGAAGCCATATATTCTTTCTCCTGCCAACAAAGCAGTATAGGTGGAAATGTGTGTAGTAAACTGTTTTAAACTACGCACAAATGGCTAAAAATGATCGCTTTCAATGCTCGTCAAAAAGCGACTTATTGCGAATATATTTCCGCATGTAGTGGTAGGTAATAGGGCGCAACAACCAGCTTTTAAGAGACATTAAAAATCGCCTGTGAGTAGGCGTGTTTTCATAAATTTTATCATCATGCAGCCACAGCATTTTACCCACATGCCAGAAGTAAAAAGGGAAGGGAGGCATAAAGGTAATAACGTCTAGGTCGCAGCAAATGCGATACGTTCGATGATGTAACAAGTAATGCTTGTACCAAGAGCGGGTGCCAACAGCAGGTTGCCCAAAGGTAACCACTCTTTTTACTGACTTAGGGAACCGTCTTTCGAAATAATCGGCCATGAGCACGGCGACCGCACCACCGGATGAGTGACCGATGAACGAAAACCGTTTGCCTTGTGCGCGAAGTGGCTCTAGTACTTTTACGAGTAGTTCTCTGAGTGGTAAGGCGTCATCAGAGGTTTTTGTACTTGAATACATTGGCTGCGCAAGTAATCGGGCAAACCCCCAGTGGACAAAGAAACATCTATTTAATTGGTGCAACTTATAGGGGATGAAAAATAAGTTAGCAAACCAATCTTTGAAGCCTAAGGAACCTCGAAAAACGATGATGACTTCTTTTTTGTTCTCAACCCACAATATCCTTACGCTCATTCTGCCATACTTGTCGACAAGATGACGTTCATGAAAAGGGTCGAGTATTTTTTCGTATTGCGCGTCGGCATCGGGGTAGGCGAGTTGACAGAGGATGGCATATCGTTCGTATTGATAGCGTTTCAATTTCTTCATGAAAACTCATATCGGAGCAATGTGCATTTTGAGATAGTGCTTTTGACAGCACTTTCAGAGAACCTTATACGCTATAGGATATTTATTTCAGAGATATGACGGCGAGAAAAATTTGGATAAGTTTAGCATGGAAGGGCTCTATGCAATTGCGGTATATCATCAATCATAGAGCCTTAGAATCCGTTCTTGCTTTTAATGCTTAGACTGCAATCTCAGCAGCAACAACAGAGATTTCTACGAGCAGAGCGTCGCGTGCCATATCGGCAGTAACACAAGCTCGCGCTGGGGCGTAACCCTCTGGTACCCAGTTGTCCCACACCTCATTCATTTTCGCAAAATCATCCATGGTCTTAAGGTAGATGGTCGCTGAAAGCATATGCTTTCTATCGCTTCCCGCTTGAACAAGTAAGTTATCCACTTTATCAAGCATGGTTTGAGTTTGGTGGGTAATATCTTGCGTGGCATCTGCGCATACTTGCCCGCATAAGTAGATAACGCCATTGTGCTTCACAATGCGACTCATGCGCTGCTTGGTTTCCATTCGTTCGATATTCATTAATTAAAGCCTTTTAAGAAGTGAGAAGGGTTTGTGCTGAGCGACTTTAATTGGTTTGGTGGGGGACTTCAATTGTTAGGCAGCACCAAATGAAGTAACCCCAACACATCCCACTATGAGTAAATTAAAAACGATAACCCAACATAAAAGCTGCGCTAGATTCATATTCATCGGCAACTTTCTGTATATTCACTTCAAAATCTAACGCGATGTTTTCGAAACCATATTGGTGCAAGCTAAGTGATGCTGCATCGATTGGCTCATCACTTCCATATTGGTTGAAGGTCCTACTTAAGCTAATCGCCAACTTACTATTCAGTTTTGTATATGCATATAGCCCAATAACGGGTTTGGCGTACACAAATGCTTCGTCCTTGTTAGCGCCTGCACCTACTATGATGTCGCTATACACCCCTAAACCTTGCATTACTTCACGTGTTAAGCCTAACCCAAACTCCGATTGAACAATGAGTTTGCGTTTTAGCTCGCCAGTTAACACGCGATTTATTCCAATGTTAAATGATGATGACCAGTTGCTTATATTTTGTGTAACAGGTACCCGCGACACCATTTTGTAAAGCATGGCCTTGTCCATATAGATATCACCTAAGTTGTTTTGTTCTAGACCAACTCTGAACTCAACGTCGGCCAAGATAAGCTCGGTTTCACCAATCATGCTCCTGTTGTCGTCGGCTAACCTTCTTGCAACAGGAAAGGCACGAAACGCCATGAACGAACGGCTGTCTTGATGAGTGAAGCCGGCAGCAACATAACCTTCTTGCTGGCGAGTGGAAGGAACAGGAAACTCAGACACGTCTAAAGAAAGGTGGTTATATTTAGCATCAAACGCTGCAATTTCACCGGAGTTCTTTTGATATTTCTGTTCTGAAATTGTTTGAGCTGACCTAAAGTATTGATTAAGCGCCAGTGCGTATTTGGTTTCAACAAACGAAAGTGATAATGAATCTAACTGAGCATGGGCTAAATGCGAAGATATGGCAGACGCACGTTTACTGCCGATATTTTCTTCTAACGTCGTTATCTCCCACTTATTAGAAGGTACGAATTGGGTCGATGCAACGAGAGAGTTTGCTTGTGCAAACTTAACAACATCTAGAGGGGTCAACCAGCTTGCAACCTGATTTAGATGAGCAGGACGAGCAATATTTACCAACAACTGAGTAACGGTGGCACAGTTGAATATATGAAAAAAATAAGCGGGGCTCTGCTGTCCCAATTCCCATATGTAGTCTTGTACAAAGTGACGCTGCTCTTTGTTGAAATCTAGCGTGTATCGCCAAATATTTCTTTGCTCTTCATAGAGATAAAACTGCTCAAATTCTTGGTAAGGAGCAACCTTAAACACGCCTTCTTTTCCTGTCATCAATGTTTCGTACATGATGTGAGGGACGTTTAAAGAGTCTAATTCTGTAAAAAACGTAATACCGTGCTTAACGGGAATGCCTTTATCGTTAGTTCCATCTAGACGAAGCATAATATGCCCCATCATAGAGCTCGCAGATGTAACATTTTCTGAGGCATAAATTAGTTTGATACTATCGGCCGGAACACTTTCAACAAATTTGCGATATTCTGCGCAGTGCACGACAGGTGTAATAGATGCAAACTCGGGTATGTAGCGCTTGAGCAGCCGTAAACGAGCAGGGTAGTTGCAAATGTTTTGGGTATTACGCTGAAAAAGGTCTATGGTAGCTTGCGCTTCGGCCAACGGGCTGACGAACGACTCTAATATATAAATAGAGGTGTCGTTAGTAATTGGCTTCCCATTTTTTAGTTGTAACAATAGGTGCCACAACGGGTCGTTAGCTATTTGCTGTAACGTTGCGCTATCAACTTTTGAGTAGCTAGTTTGAGTAACGTCACTGGCCGTGGAATTAGCTGAAAAAATCAAAAAAAAGGAAGCAAGAATGCTTCCTTTTAAAATTCGAGTAAACATATCTTATTTACAAGGTACGCTTACTGAATCTTGGTATTTCCACATTTTGTCTGAGCCGTAATCGGTAGACGAACCGAATACACCGCCACTAATAATGTTGATGAAAAACGCAGATTCGACTTCTTTGTTCAAGTTAACGTCGGTACATTTTGCATCGTCAGCAACTAGCACTTTATCTTTGTTCTCTTTCTTAACAGTAACTACACCAGGAACTGTTTGAGACATGCCATCAACAGTAACTGTAGTCGTTTCACCGCTAGTTGTTGTAACGTTTATTTTGTGTGTTTCTTCGGTAAGAATGGTGGCACAACCTGAGGTAAGAATAAGGCTTGCAGCAGCTAGTCCAATTATTTTTTTCATTATATTTCCCTTTCTGATTTTGAATGTCGAATTTTCGACGAGCGTTAATATAATGTTTACGCTATAAAAATCAAATAAAGATTGTTTCTAAATTGGTCTGCTGGTGGGAAAGGGCAAATATAAGTAAGCGTATGCGCCAAGATAATGAAGTTAGTGCCAAGTAACCCTGACACTAACCTTAAACGCGTTCCTATCACTTACTATAATCGAAGGCTTGGTTATTTAGCTTCCACAATTATTGCAGTAATCGTTGAGTCACCAATATTTTTAACTTGGTGCTCCCATTCGTCATGCCACATGACATAACCATCAGGGATTTCCAAGGTCATTGCTTTGTCAGCTGTTTTGATGATGGCTTTTCCGCCATCTTCAAAATAAACGGTTTCAGCATTGTGTTTGTGCCAAGTGTCTTCCTCGCCGGGCTGAAGCGTCATCTTTAAAACGAGCACGTTTTCGTTTTCTAAAAGAAGAGTGTAGTGCTTTGGCGATACAATATGAGCGTGTCCTGTATTGTCATCGTTCGCCATAGCGCACCCAGATAACATAGCACCCGTTGCCAAAAGGGCTGCTACGAAATTAGCCACTTTTTTCATAGAAGCTCCTATTTGTGCATACCGCGAATAGGGTAGTTGTTATCAGGGTTACGAATCCAGCCCAAACCACTTACTAATGTCTCTAACTCAGGTCTAACAAATGGGTTGTTAGAAATATCAGCGACGTGCACGTTACCTTCATTGTTCACAACAAACAGCGCGGGTTCAGAAAACGGGTGATCAGTTTCCTGAGGCGACCTTGGATCAGAGATATAAACGCCTAATTCTTCCATTTGCTCCACCGTTAAGCCGTACGCAATTGGAAAGTTAATGTCCAACCTAGGAAGGTGACTTTCAAGCTGCGCTTTACTGTCGCCAGACACTGCAATAAGGTCTACGCCAGTTTCGGCAAGATAACCTCTAACACTCTCAAGTTGATTGAGGTATCGAGTGCAAAGTGGGCAATGTTGCCCTCGGTAAACCACTATCATTTTCCAATCAAGACCGTTCTCAGGTGTCGCTAACTTTATAGTGTCGCCATTTAACAGCTTTGCTGAAATATCTGGAAAAGCAGAACCTGCATGTAACTTATTGGTGTATTCAGTACTCATGATAAATCCTTAAAAATGCTTGTTGATGTGGGCTTCAAAACGTTTGAAATCGTTTTCTACATCGGCGTTTTTCATTACGTCAAAGCTAGCGAAAGTTTCCATTGGCTTCATGCCAAAGAACTTGAAGTTCATATGCATTGGAAACAGTAAATCGTCTACAGATTTACCTTCAAAAAACTCTTCGCTGTCGTTAAATGACTCTTCTGGAGCATTGAAGGTTAAAGACATCATATATTTAACGTCGGTAAGGGTACCGCCTGTGCCGTAGTTTTTCTTCGGCGCTTCTTCAACGCGACCATCGCCGGCACATAGGGCTCCACCCATACCTGCAGTGTAAATTTCATCCATATACTTCTTGAAAGACCATGGCACACCCATCCAGTTAATTGGTGCCTGTAGAAGGACAATGTCAGCCCACTGATGATGGGCCAACTGTTCTTCAACGTTGTGTTCTTCAGTCATTGTCACTACGCGAGTGTTGTAGCCTTTAGCTTCAAGTAGCGTTACTGCTTTATCGACGAAAGATGCGTTTAGCTTGCCTTCCGAGAAAGGGTAATACTGGTGTGCATTAATAATTAGTACATTGCCTGTCTTTGTGGTGGTCATCTCAAAACTCCCAAAAATTGAAATAAATCTCGTTGTCTTCATGTGGTTTATTTTAGTAACCTTTTAACTGTTTTCAACTAGTGGTGTTTTGGTGACTATGTTGGGGACTAACTAAATATTGTATAAATTGACTTTAAATCAATTGGTTAAGTGATTAAAGAAAGTGGGTTGTTGAGCGAAGTTTATTGCAGCCTTCAAGCGCTTACTGCAACGAAGCTTATTTTTTATTGCTTCTAGGCAAGCAGTAAATTTTCACTCTATTCAATTAGACAAGACTTGGTGTATTTCATTTCTTAACCACCTTCTCATTGGGTCCTGATGCGTGCGTCCATGCCATATTTGGCTAATGTTTACCTTTGGTAAGTCAATCGGACACTCATGTATAGTTAATCTGTCAAAAGTGAAAGCATACATTTTTGCGATAGACTCCAAGCACACTAAAATGCAGTTTGTATCTTTTGCAATAAGCGGGGGCGTTAAAAAACTTGAAACGCCAGCAACAACATTTCTGGTTAAGTTTAGATTACGTAGTGCTTTATCTACTATTCCGTCAAGATCTCCGGTTAGTGTAGTGACGATATGCCTAGCGTCTAAAAAAGTGTTTAGGTCTAGTTGCGTTGTTGGGGCAAGCTTTTCGCTGCTACTTAAAACAACAAAAGACTCGTCTCTTAGTTTTTGCTGATAAAAGGTATCAGGTAACTCATTGTAAAAGCCTGCAATAGCTAAATCACATTCGCCTGTTTCCAACTCTTTTTTGGGCACTTTGCCCAAGGTATTGTGGCAGACTATCTTAAGGTTTGGTGCCTTCGTTTCTATTCGCGTTAGCAGATCAGGCAATAACAGTTGTTCAATAAAGTCTGTCGTATATATGTGAACAATATCTTCATTAAGTAAAAAGTTTTGAGATTCGAGTTGATGATATAAGCCTTCGATAGATTGAACGGCTTGCAATACGAGCGGCGCAATTTGTTCAGCTAATGGGGTTATGGTTAAGCCTCTAGCTGCCCTTACGAAAAGCGCGTCATCGAATTCATTCCTTAACTTATTTAGCTTATGGCTAAGCGCAGGTTGGCTAAGAGCCATGCGTTTAGCTGCATTGGATAAGTTCCTCTCTTCAAATAAAACCTTGAATACATAAAGTAAGTTTACGTCTTTCGTTGAGATATTCATAAATTGGATTGGTGTTATTTAAGCTATTCATTTCTTGTGATTCTAGTTCGTACTTAAACTTCCCGTCAATTAATCACTGGAGGTAAGTATGAATAAGTTACGTTTAGGTATTGTTGGTTCAGGCATGATAGCGGGTATTATCGCAAATGCAGTAAAGCAGGTAGAAAGTATTGAATTAGCAGCCGTGGCAAGTCGCCGCCCGGTTTCAGCTAAAGCATTTGCTGATGAGCATGGCATTAACCTCGTGTTTGATACATGGCAAGAGATGTTAGCGTCAGACTCGATTGATGCAATTTATGTAGCAACACCAACGGCAAGCAAAGAAGAAATTGCGATTTATGGCGCACAAAACAAAAAGCATTTGCTGGTGGAAAAGCCTTACTCAAGCGCAAAGTCACTAGAAAACATGATAAATGCTGCAAATGAGAATGGTGTTAGCTTTATGGACGCCACGCATTTCACCCATAATCCGCGGACTAAAGTCGTTAATGACATAATGGAGAAGGAAATAGGTGCACCACAAGCGGTTAGAACGTCTTTTTTCTTCCCATTCATGGATAAAACTAACATCCGTTTCGATACCTCAAAAGAACCGACAGGCGCAGTGGGTGACATGACTTGGTATTCAATGCGGGCCATTGCCGAGTATTTGAAGCCAACGGCACCGCTAAAACTAATTTCTGGCGCAATTGTTAGAGACGAGGAAACCAATGCTGTCATCCGAGGTTCGGGCGTTGCAGTGTTTGAAGATGGCAAATCGTCTACCTTTGACTTTGGCTACAACGTTGGAACGTGCCTGATGGATTTAGATATTCTGGGTCATGAGGGTGTATTTAGCATGTCTGACTATGTACTTGACTGGAAGAATGGTTTTGCATTTGATAACCAAGACCATGTTGTCGGTTTTACTAAGCGCAAAGAAATGCAGCAACCCAGCGAGCATCAATATATTGAAGCAGATTCCTCAGAAGCGCAGTCAGCCTTTATGATGAGAAATTTTGCGGCGCTAACATCAGATGTGGAATCGGCCGACAACAAGCAAGCGCAGTACCTAGCCTTGTTAACTCAGAGGTTGCTAGACGCATATTGGGATGCAGTGGCATAGAAGAGCAGACACTTAAATCCGGCCTTGATTGGTCCCAATGCGATGAAGCGAAGCTCGGCCGCCACGCTTGCGTGGCGATTTGCTGAATTCTGGACACAAAAAAACCGACTCAAAAGTCGGTTTCAGTATCTACTTCTGTAAAGAAAAAGATGGTACCAGTGGGCGGTCTTTGATTGGTCGCTACGCGATGGACCGATACTCGGCCGACACGCTATCGCTAGCAACGAATTTTGAAAAGATTGTTTTTATTTCAACCTTTAATAATCAATGTCTTATATGTTTTTTTGTGCACTTTGCGAATTCTTTGCAAATAAAGGTGCCAGCCCGCCCTAAATTAATACGTTGCAATCATACTAGCTCTAACTAGGTGACCAATCTTATGATGCCACTACAGTAATTAATATTCACATAGGGTCAACTCTTGACCCTGTATCTAATTATCATTCTTCAAAAATCAGTTAGCAGCCTCTCTTTTTAAGTTGCTGTGTAATAAATTGGATGGAAATGATAATGAAACATATAATAAAAGTGTTCGGACTGTTCAGTGTGCTTGTCAATTTGTCTGCAAACTCGGCAATTATTGACAGCCAATCATTCACGCAGGACAGCTTTGTCGATACGAATACCGGATTGGCATGGATGGACTTTGGTATTAACAACGGTCAGTCATATAGTTATGTCGAGACCCAATTGGCTGACAATGGTGACTACTTTGGCTGGCGATTACCCACCACAGATGAAATATTTACTCTATGGAGTAATGTAGCTGACCTAGATAATGTTGAAGCCGATTACGAAGACCCAAATAAGTATGGCGCCGGTCAATTTTATGCATGGGATAACAATTCCCGTAAGGTGGGCGGTGATGACTCCGTATGGGATGATGCTTTCTCAGTTATGGGTCATAACACTTCCAACAGCACAGACTTTGTAGAAAGAACAAACGCAATCGGTTTTTTCATGGGAGAGAACGGCTTAGCTAGCGTATCTCTTAGTGATGCTAAAAGTAAAACTGCCTATTATTTTACCTTTAAGGATGAAATCAGACTCCGGGACGATGCAGCTTATTCAGATTTCTTTTTAGACTTGGCACACGAAAATTACTCAACGATGTTAGTCAGAGAGGCCAAAGTGCCTGAACCAAGTACTGTTGGCATCTTTGCTAGTACGTTGACACTATTGGTTATGCGTCGAACGCGTAGCCACCGGCCCTCTCTCAAAAATCGATAGGTTAAATTAATCATCATCCATTGAACTATTTTATAAATAAAAAATTCGTATTGTGGCAGGTTATCAGAATTGGTAATCTGCTAAGTAACTACTTTCCATCACACCTTTGTCGCAGTGTGATAGTCATGCCAGCATACCAATCTAATTTCGCTAACTACTTTTTAAATATTAGTTCTCTTTACATGCACCACATCTAGTCGATGCTGCAACTCAAATTACTCATTAATATTTATAAGCCTCAAGCATAGCAAGCTTCTAAACTTGTCAGCAAAAACTGCGATGGGTCAGAGATTGGCCCTCTCGTAATGTACCTTTATCGTTCTATATGTTTGAAAGGTGACAAGATATGGCATATCCGCTTAACGTAATTATACCTACTAAATACGATACAGCATCTTTTGTATTTGAAGGCGACAAAGTGCCCTTTACGCGCTGGTTGCTGGATACTGAGAAGCTTATGCCCTTTTTGATGATGCAGGCTTTGCACCTTGCTACGTTGCGCCGCATTACATTGAAGCTGGAGTGCGAGTTTTATATCAAAGGCGAATCAGCATTTTTACTGCAAGGTAAAATGCCAGAGCTGAGTGCGCTTCCAGCCTGCGAACGCAGCACCTTGCAACGCCTGCTTAAAGAAGCGGCAACCGACCTGCTGGATACTTTTTTTCCCGTCGACAACGCTGGTAAAAGCGACACACCACTATCCCTGAAACTTTTTCTGCTGAGTTATTCTCATTTCTTGTTTGAACACTATGGCGATGGCGAAGTGGTAACCACCTCAGGGGTTATTCATTACTTGTTTGGCGGGAGGCCCTTTGATACCTATAAGCAGTCACAGGATTTATCTCACTTTTTGCCTGGCTCGCCTTTGAACGGTAAACAGTTTCAGGTCATCCACAAGAGCAACACGGAGAATAGAAATGGCGAACATAACATTGCCCCGATTATGCCTACGATGAAACAAATTCTCTGCCGCCCGGCAGTGGCACTTAAACCATTGATTAGCCGTTTTCAACACATCGCTAAGGCCAGTAGGAAGGATAAACCCATTGATGATACCGCCCTGCTAGCAGCGTTTATATCGGTGAAATCGGTACGCAATATATTTAAAGCCATGATGGGGGTAAAGCACGACATAATCGCTCCTCTCGCAGTTAATCAGTTACTGCAATTACTGACTGATAGCGTGGACATGCAACTTTGCTGCTCAGGGGAAGATGATGGAAAAAGCTGGTTCGCTACCAGATTACCAGACGTTACGCCAGCTCATTTTACCCAGTCGGCAGCGAATTTGTTGCAGCAATGCTGCGAATATGATGGCACAACGGATTCTACCAGCCTGTCGGATTATGCAATCTCTGAGTTGTGTGAAAATAAGAGGGTAAACACGTCGTCTATATTTTCGGAGTTTGTTACTTTTAACTTCCAATTTAACGAATCAAAAGAAAAGCGTTGCCTGCTGAGCTTAGTACAAAGCCAAATGGAAGCCGATGTGGTTGGACAGCCGACTGTGAAGAAAGCACTGCTTAGTAGCCTGCGCCAGCAACTTGATGGGGTGCCGAAGGAACAGCGGGGACCAGTATTTATTTATGGAGCGTCGGGCGTAGGGAAAACCTCTTTAGCTAAATCCTTCGCTAAATCTCTTAACGTCCATCTGGCAGATAGTTACGAACTACAAGTGATAAATATGGAGCAGTTTTACCATAAAAATGCTGCATTACAACTCTTCGGAGCTGGCTTTCAGTTTAACGCCGCAAACCTTGGTACGCTAACTACGCCAGGTGAATTTATCTCCAAACGGATTATTGTGTTTGATGAGATAGAAAAAGCACATGCCAACACTATCAATGCGCTGCTTACACTGTTATCAGAACACCAGGCGAAAGACGCTTCAACTAATCGGATGGTAGATTTCAGCGAGTGTATTTTTATTTTCACTTCAAATGTAGGCGAACAAAGCCGTACAGATGGTTTCGCCACTGATTACCGGAGCGAGTTGGCCACTACTTTCAGCCCTGAATTTATCAACCGTATTTCTCGTGGCTCGGTAGCCAAAGCCACCCCATTAAAGGAATCCGAAGTTGCCAGTCTGGCAACACAGCTGGCATATGATTTGGCTCTTGAATTCAATGCAGATATAGATGGTGACATAGCTAAAGCTATATGTCATCTAGCAGGCGAGCTCAATCCCAGAGCAATGCTTGGAGCAGTTGCCAGGCTTCGAGCTGAGATTCATGAGGAACTCGATAAGTCTTTTATCGATAATTGGGTATCAATACAGAAGTTCATCATTGAGTTTGATTTGAATGCAATTAATGACACAGTTGAGAGCTTATCGACATTTATCCATCGTCATTATTCACGAGTATGGCAATCGTCACTGTCATTACAAAGCGAATCAGGTGATGATGGAATGGTATTGCGACTTACATGCAAAGCCCCTAAACCACTTATTAGCCTAGTAGACAGACAAACCTCATTTATGCATTTCGTATCAGGTACCAACTGTTATTATCACGACCTCATTGGTAACCGCGAGGCAATAGAAAATATAAAACAGATGGTGAATATGCTAAATGCCCACTCTCACAATGCTCCGACCGCTAATACCGCACTTGCTCATACATTGTTGGTCGGCAAACCGGGAGCCGGCAAAACACATTTAGCTAGAGCAATTGCCACTGAGTTTGAGGGGGTGTTTATTCACGTGAATGCCTCGGAGCTGACCATCGGTGACACGGATAAAAATTTGAAAAGCCTGTTCACCGCAGCTAGAAAATATGCACCTTGTATTGTTTTTATTGATGAAATTGATGCCATAGCAGCAAAAAGGCAGCCTAACACCAAGACTAATAACATGATGGTAAATTCGTTATTGACCGGGTTGGATGGATTTGACAATAACACCGACACGGTGCTGGTGATAGGCGCGACTAATCACCCCGATTACATCGACGATGCCGTGGTACGGGTGGGTAGAATGAGTAACAGGCTTACCCTTAAATTCCCTACCCAGACAGAGCTGACAGCGTACCTCAAAAGTAGAATAAAAGAAGAGGAACTCACTTCGCATGTCGCTGATATTTTAAAAGCCATCGCTGGAAAACTGCAATATCATCCGGTTGCCATGGTAGATACGATTCTGCGTAACGCATTGGCCACGACTAATAAACATGGCAATATAGTTCAAGCCTTGCTAGCAGCCTATATCAACGAGATAGAAGGTGAACCTGAAGCTGAGATTGACATAAGCACTAGCCAAACCCAACGTTGCGCCTATCAAGAAGCTGGCCACGCCTTAGTTATTGCTGAGCTGTATGCACCCGAAGATGTGCTGGCAATTGATATCTGCAAAAGAGCTAATACCAAAGGTGTGGTACTGTTTTCAGATCTTCAGGGAAAATACGGTATTACCCGCGCCACAGTAAAAAAGCAATTACAGGTGTTATTGGCAGGGCGTGCTGCAGAACAAGTATTTTTAAACGACCCAGAGCAGCTTAGTCGCGCAAATGCGATGGATATTCGAAAGGCCACAGAACTGGCAAAAAAAGCAATCGGTCGATGGGGACTAGGGGGCTTTAGTGACATGGTAGATAAAAGCCAGTTCAGCATGAGTGAAGCAGAACTTCTCGATGAAGTAAATTTTTGGATCAAAAACGCGTTTGATAAGGCCAGACTAATTTGTGAAAAGAAGAGAGATAAGCTTGAGCGCCTTTCTGAAGCACTAATAAATCAGAATTCCTTGTACTACCATGAAATACAGCGCCTGATAAGCTATAAATGTAAACATAGTGTTCACTAATGTGTGAATGAATTCGAAAAAAAAGCCGCTATTAGCGGCTTATTTGCTTTGAATCGGTGCCATCGAATAGCCCCTAGGATGAGTTTCTTCTGAACACACGATGGGTTTAAAGCAAGATAACAAGTCCATGTCTCGATAAATCGTTTTCTTTGAGCACTCAAACCCATGAGTGGCCAGATCCTGTTGTAATTGAGCAACGGTTTTATGCTTAGGAAAACTGGGAATCAGTCTTTCCAATAAAAAACAACGAGCCACCCTCTCACCCGAACCTTTAACGACAGACGCACTAATCACCTTTTCCATTATCACCTACCTTTGTTGAGTTAGGATTCCTTCCTATTCACAGATAGCAAGCCATTGCTGACCCTATCTGTCTCAACATCAATCAACGATTGATTTGCTTCCTTCCTGCATGGTGGGCATGCCTTCCAGCATTATTCTTTTAAGTCATTAGTAAGACCAGTCAAATTTAGGTTTTTTGTTCTTCCAATGCAACTTTTATCTCCCTTATGCAAACAGTTTGATTGGATTCATTCAGTATTTTTTGTTTAAGGTTGAGGCTAAGTAGCTAGTAAAAATTTATTGATTTACCTGCTGGGACATTTTTTGACTCAGCGGAGTGTTAATTTTCTATTTGTAGCGTAGTTCTTTGTTTTCGCGAGAAGTAGAAAGAAAGCATGCAATTTGCCGCATGATATCCAAATGGAATTTTACGTGAAGGAGCATAGAACGATTGACGATATTGTTTGTTGGAATATCAATACGATAAGTGCCGAAGCTAACATAACCATAATTAGCTACGGCTCATAAGTGCAGGAAGTTATCAAAGATTCAACAAATAGTCTTGTTTGGACAGGCATTGATATGAAAAAAATGCTCAGCCATATAATTATTTAGCTACGGAGTTAAGCGATGAAGGTGACTATTTTGGCAAGTATTTTACCTAGTTCGAGTTTAGTTTTCTCCAGTGGGCTGATATTGTCATTTTAGCTCTGATTAATATAGCTCCCGTCAATTTTATGCTTAGGATAAGAAGTTTAGTAAGTTTAAGGGGTTCAGTTAAAGTAAGCACGGTAGATTAATTGAAAGCATTTACAATGTGCTTGATATATCGGGCTTCGTAAGTTACATCTACAAAAGCTAGCTGCGACTTAGAGGCTAAGGTAGACATTCGGGACTTTATTAAAACTTGGCACTTATTTGGGTGTTGAGAATAGGTAGAAAAGTATAGGGTAGTATCGAAATGGAATTGAATAACTGGGATTTATATTTTGAAGGGCGCCAAGACCAATTAGTTTGGCTAACTCAGCAGTGGAAGGAAGCGAAGCAAGGGAGACCTAAGTTAATCACTATATTGGGTGAGTCCGGGTTAGGTAAAACACGCTTAGTACAGGAATTATTCACTCATTTATCGCAAGACCAAACAGAAGACCCTAACGGATATTGGCCTCCATATTTAGACAAAGGTCACAACTTAGCGTGTAACCCCCCTTCATCATCCGTGAATACGAATGTCAATATTCCTTGGCTGTGGTGGGGAATGCGTTTCCCTATTCCTAGCGACCGAAATCAAGTTGTGTTGAAAAGCCCTTTTGTCGATCAAGACCCTAACTTAGCGATTCACGCCATACCGATATTACGAATGAGAAAACGTAGAGAGGCGCAATGGGAGAGCGCTAAAACACTGTCGACTCTCTTGGCTGACGCAGCTAGTTTTGGCATTTATGGTCAAGCACTCAGCATCATGGACATGCTCAAGCAGCGTACAAACTACAAGGAAAATATTGATTGGTCAGCAGCGCAAATCCTCGCTAAGCAAGTAGAAGATGTGGTTGAACAAACTTTATCTACATTATGCATGTTTTTAAAGCCTACCGAAACTGATGCCCCAACGGTTCCGGTGATCATGTTTGTAGATGACGCGCAATGGATAGATCCTGTCACGCTACATGCTATACATACACTTATGACGATGGCATTGGATGAGAATTGGCCATTGCTGATCGTGTGTACCCATTGGCATAAAGAGTGGAATCAATATTCAGGACTAGATGTCAACCAGCATGCCGCACTTCCGGAAAATTTAAAACAGTTAGCTGACATACTTAACCATAGGAGTGTAGATTGCGCGCTAACTCTGCAATTAAACAAGTTGAACAAGCACGAGCTGAAGCCTATAGTTACAACGGCCTTGCCTGGTATTGGCAGTACCAATCACGACTATTTACTCAATGAAGCTGACGGTAACCCCAGAGCACTGGAAGAAATGATCAGGTTATTACTTAATAAGCCTGTTCGCTATTTTCAGGCTGGCGATGTTAAAGGCACGCTGACCAGCCGGGGACAGAAGCGGTTGTCGAAAATGCAGGCTACTGATATCTATCAATTGGTTGCTGCCCGATTCGACGAGCTTGAGGCACCATTGCAGGATTTACTAAGTACAGGCGCGTTGATCGGACCTGAATTTCTCAAGCCTTTGGTGGTTGACATGCTCATAGCCTGTGAGGAATCGACCCCTGAATTCCTTGCAAATATTGGTTTATTAGCGAGAAAAGCACAAGACTTGCACGCCCTAATTAAGGCAAAAAGCAAACAAGCAGACGCATTTCAACAAAAACTTTACCAATCTGTAGCATTGAACTTTCTAAAAGACGAAGACGAGGATCGTTATCATTCTTTGATTGATGCTCAAGGCAAGGTGTATCACGAATGGTTACTCCCAAAGAAATATCAGCAGCTTGACGCTTCTGAGCAAATTCAACTGTTTGAACTAATCTTGGAGTTCGCCTGTGATACAGAGGATCACCGCCTCTCTGCAGAGTACCTAGCTCATGCTTTTGATGAACTTTATGTCCATTACAACCATAACAATCTGCAAGGCATGATTGCATCGTGGTGGGGAAGACTATTACAGCAGTCCCAGCATTGGTTGCAGGCCTTTGCATTGAATCTTCACGCAAGCAAATATGGACTCATCACGCTGCTTGAGTACGATACCAATCAGCTTCAGTCGATCCTTTTGTTAGAGAGCTCACTTACAGCTCATTTACATAATTTTAGTCATCCACCACTACATCATATTACTTGGCATAGCATTTTTGGAAAAATTCATTCTGAATATGCTTCTTATTCTGAGAAAAATGCCAGTATTCATTTTCAACAGCTGTATAAAAAAATCGTAGATTTGGCGGATGAAGGCGACCATTCCGAGAGTTCTTTAAGGGTTGTAAGCAACAGCTTGATCGAAATCGCTGACTGGATAGATAAAGCTGAATGTGATGAGGGCTTTACTGAAATCGATCATGACGGTTCTTCGAACACTCGCACGAGAATTGCAAAAGAATATGACGAGATGCAGGGTTCTCAAGGCACGTCATCTTTTCTCGGAATAGAGTTTCACACACCAGATTACTTATTTACAGCACTAGCCCTTTGTTCTGAATCTTTAAAAATTAGTCGTGACATTGCAGATAGGTTCGGTGACAGCCCCGAGCGTTTAAAGTCTATCGCGGCCAATCTCAATATTATGGCTGATTTCACAAAAAAAGCACACGATGACTTGGCTGCAGTTGAAGTCTATCTCAGAGAATCATTGCAAATTAATCGAGATGTCGTTGACCGCTATGGTGAAACTCCAAGCAGTTTAAGGTGTGTATCGGTCAGTCTCGGTAATGTTGCCGACCTAGCGCTATTGGCACGAGATGATGAAGCTACCGCCAAGCTCAACTATATGGAGTCGCTTCAGCTTGATAGAGAGATTGTTACCCGCTTTGGCGAGAACCCCGAGCGCTTGAGGGATATTTCGGTCAGTCTTGAAAAGGTTGCTTCTCTTGAACTGAATGAATATGGTGATGTGGCCACAGCAGAGGCTTATTACGAAGAGTCGTTAAGGATTCGGCGTGATATAGTGACGCGCTTTGGCGAAAGTCCCCAACGATTATGTGATATCTCAGATAGCCTAGAGCTTTTATCTGTTAATGTTCGCAATCCGTTAACTACGCAAGCTTATCTTGAAGAGTCTTCGGAAATAAATAGAGGCATCATAGATAAATATGGCCCTAGCTGGAGGAGAATCGAAAATGCCTTAGTTTCAAAGGCTCTTGTCGATTTGCAGTTTTAAGGTAAATGCACGAATTTAAATAGAAAATCACGTTAATGTTGATTAACATGCCTTAAATTTTTGAAATTCTATGCTATTGAATTGCGTTATTTTCGAAGTGTTGTTCGAGTTGATGATCTAGATAGCGGCATTTACTAATTTGCAAACCCTGTCTACTAGGTTCCGAGCTCGAGCAATATGGCATTCAACAATTAGCTATTGGTCGAAAGGGAGCTTCATAAACACCGTTGCTATGGAGGGGTTAAAATGGATAAGGCAATTCACAAAGAAATTTTCTACTATGAAGCACTTCGAACCATTGTTGGTTTGTTGGCAATTGCAACCGCCTTTATAACTACTATTACTTATTTTCTTTACACAAATATATCCTGGACTGTTTCCAATATTCCTACCAGCATAAGCGTTACTTTTTACTTAGGCTCGGTTATCCCGTTTGTTGGGATACTATTTATCGTTGCTGCATTTTTAATTGTCTTTCACGGCACAAGTAGGGCTCAATTCTTCTTAACCAAATTTGCTGGGGTATTTGCGCTTATGGTGGCCTGCTTCCCCACTGATATAAATGGAAAATGGATTGTACAACTAGCGGAAGAGAATCCAGATATAATTAATGACTTGCCTACAAAATGTAAAGAGTTGTGGGAAATATCCCCTGATGCTTATTGTAATATGTACTCTTGGGAGCATACGCCAATTTTACATTTTGTGGGGGCATTCGGACTTATCGGCATCTTGTGCATTTTGTGTTTTATATTCGCGAGGAGAACATGGGAGAAAGAGAAGAGGTATCCGCAATTTAAAAAACAGCTTCTTAGACGCAGAATAATTTACTATATTTGCGGTGGAATTATGATTGTCTCAATTGGTGTAAGGTTTCTATGCGCAGATACTGATGCACCTGGAGACCAGTCTATATTCTGGGTCGAAGTGGTTTGTTTAATAGCATTCGGAATAAGTTGGCTTGTGGCAGGGCTCAAGTTCGAGGCTACGGGGCTTTCTAGTGGTAAAGAAGATGAGCATAATATGTCAGCTGAGCTCGATAAAAAATTTTAAAGTGCACCTATTGTATGTGTGCGTCTATGTAGACACTACGACTCTAATTTAGTGAATATGTAGACTAGTTAATGACCAACTTGTGTTGTTATAAAGTACTAGGCAAATTTAAGATGTAAAAATTTGCAATAAATCTCTTATTGTAAATTGGAGAATACATATCTCAATAACTAGAAAAATAAACACTCTTACTTCTGCTGACTCCGTGATTTTGTACATGTGAAAATCACAAATACCTCGCTCCCTTCGGCTTCAATCCTTACCAGATTACGCATTTAAATTTGACACAAAAAGGATTTCCATTGACCTATTATCACTTTAAAATCAAACAGATAGATAAAGCAATGAGAAACTTAGCGAATACAAGTCACTTCACGTCAAAAATTAGGCTATTATAGAGCAATCGATGCTAATTTAATTGTGGGGTACAACATTTTTGTTGTGATTTTTCCCAAATTAAAGTATTGTTAGTACATATCTTAAGGAGCTTTCTCATGAATCGTCCAACAAACCCAGGATATTTGCGTCCAACAAACCCTAGGTATCTATAGTACTTTTGACTTATCCCTTGGCACTCTAAGCTTATTCAAGTTGCTAATGATACTGACTTTAGCACCTGGCTGTATCAGTATTATGTGTACTAGACTTTTTTCCCGATCTTTTCAAGCGAAGAAGTAGCTTTAAGTAACTACATTATCTTGGCAATGTCCTGTTTTACCCACACTTGTTTAAAAATCATATTCGTTAGTCAGGCGAGATATTTTGTATTCCCTAATCTGAGTATTTGGGATGGCCTTTCCCCCCGAATTTGCGCAAATCTCTCGATGAGAATAATAGAGTCATGCTGCCCGCTTTGCATACTCAACATGCGACATATAACTCAATAGACTACGTGGTCTGTGGTGGAACTTTATTTTAGTGAATCCGCCATAGACCGATATCGCATCTTGCTTCGCCCAACGCCTAAAGGGTTGGTTTAAGGAGCTGAACAAGACAAAGTTCCACGTTTATTTACTCCAGAAGAACATAGACTTGCTTGTGAACTCAGTAGCGTTGTCACAAAACACCTGTTTTGGCTGCCCAAATTGATTACTTAACTCATTGATTGAAGAGAAGATACTATTTTTCTGTCGTCAGAAAACGTATCATATTTTTTCCAGTAGAATTCATAATTCATTTTGTACACATTATTTTTAACGTTCAGTACATCTAGGTTTGTGTTATTTTCTAATATTTCCTCTGTCAATACACAAACTCTTTCCTTTGCTACCTCAGCATTACAGATTTGGGCTTCACCTATACACATTTTAACAAATAAAATACTGTCTGATATACCTGCTGCTCTATTTATAAACTCATCTAAATTGTCTTCATAATTTTTTATTTCGATATCAACCCATTTCTGAATATTACCTTCAAAGGCACTTAAGTCACTCTTTATTCGGGTAATAGCATCATTACGCAATTTTCCATAGCGAGTCATTTCACACTTATAATAAGCTAAATCCAGATGGGACTCATAATATAGCATTGCAGCTTCTAACACTTCATCCATTGCAAAACTAAACCGTTTAATAGCTTCTTTTTGGATTGATATTAGTTCATGCAGAACACTAGGTTGAAACTTATTATTCTCATGTTTTTTAAGTTCATCTTCATCTAGTTCACTAGGATCAAGGTAGTCAGAATAATTGTCTTCAACAAGGTATCTCATGCCATATAAGGCTACAGCAAGATTCTTGTAAATTAACCCATTTTTCATTTCATTTTCAGCCATAAGTTTACTATATGCGTCTTGAGCATCTTGAATTTTCGCCATATTTAGCTTTTCAAGTCTCGCCAGTTTCGCCTCATGACCAATGGTTAATCTTTCAATATCGGACAAGTGCTTCTCAGAAATTTTATCAAGCCTCTTTTTAGTTTCATCTTCAAATTGCCTTAAATCTCTATCGGACTCCTCTTTCACACTCTTTGTAGCTTTTGATTGGTTATACTGAGTAATCCCCACAAATAATCCAATTGCTGTAAAAACCAATGAGCAGATGGCGATAGAGTAAGTTATAGTTGAAGATATTTCCTTGTCTGTATAATCTCTAGCTTGGAGCAAGGTTTGACCTTTAACAATTGCATCATCTTGTTTCCACTCAACACTCAAATCCTCAGCTAAATCTTCAAACTCTAAATTAGATAATTTATCTCTAATATCCTTAATTTCTTTATCATAATGAGAACGGCTAAATGAGTTAGAATTATTCACTATTGATAAAAACAATTCCTTCACACTATTTATGTCTTGTTCTAACTCATGAATACGTTGTGAAATCTCCCGAGAAGAAAGTGAAGCATTTTGTAAGACCAAAATATCTCTGTTGATCTGGTCTATTTGATAATTGATACCTGCAAGACTTTTCAAGAATTGAGAGTCATTTTGCTGACCAAAACTTACAAATGACACAAAAATAAGGAAAGATAGTACAGCTCTTAACTGATTCAGCATAAACCCTGCCCATAGTTATTCCATTACTAATTATAAATGATATTAACAATTGATTAGTAAAAAACAAAAAGCTTTGTTTAAGATGACTCAAGTTAAGTTTTTACTATTGCTATATTTCAGAGTTTGAGACTTACTCTGCTTTTCTAGTGCTAGCGGCAGATAAGTGACATTAATGCTTATTAACGTTACCAATCTTTTGTCTTCTAGACGACGTTTAAAACTTGATAGCGACAAAGTCAATTAAGGGCGCAAAGATCCTACAGTTCACAAAGTGTTGATTAAAAAATGAACATCCTGTAAGTTGGAAGTATCCTTTTTCTTTTTTTTAACTTCGCGCGTGTAAAGGATGACACTCATGCGATTCAGGACAAGTGTTCAGGCAAAAATCTTAACGATAATTAGCATCATCTTCATCTCTTCTGGTTGTGCCCTTCAATATGTCGATACTGAAGGCAATCACAATACGATCGGTTTTGTGAATATCAAAAGCAATACAAATCTAAACAGCGAATACTGCACTGTTGAAAACATTGAAGTAACCACCTTTGGCATAAGCGGGATAAACATGCCCTCTCATGGCGCATTGACCTTGGGCTATTCCACTAATACCACCAAAATAGTTCAATCAACATCAAGAAAGGAAACAGATGATGAAATGGAGAACTAGTATAATTTTTATCTTAGCCTCCTTAACCATGGGATGCGCAAGTCGAGACGAAGCGGTATTTGTAACTAGTACATCGATAAGCGTCTTGGAGGGAGACACTAAGCCCGCAGGATTAAATGTCGGTTACAAAAGAGTGGAAGGATACATCGGACCTAATAATGCCGATGGCACTGCGCCACCAGTATTAGCCTCTATCGAGTCGAACTCTTCAATCACCAACCCAAAATATCGTCAGCTTTATGCCACTGGGGACGCGGCTGTTATCGCGGTTGGTGGGCAGCCTGCTGCCTTATCGACAGGCTCAGTAACCAAATCCGATGTCATGTTTTTCGGGACATCTACAAACATAGGCTTGAGTATTGGCACGACATCGGACATTCCTGACAGCTTTAACTTAGGATACAAGAGACAAGAATTATCTGTCATTCCTTTAGTAAAAGACGGTGATAAGTACCGATACCCGTCGGTCATAGCATCGATTGATAATGTAACTGAAACCAGTGTTGAAAATGTATCGTTGAATACTAATCAATTCTTCGCATCAGGTAATGCAGCCCGTGCACTTGCGCCAGAATTAGGCAACACTTTCATAGAAAGATCGAATGTTACACTCGATGCCGCGCAGAAGGTTGAGTCAAGTAGCATACTTAGTTGCTATTCAGGGATTGCACTAAATGACTTGGAAAAGGTTTGGAGGCATGCCACTGACCTCAACCTATTTCGAGAAGGAGAAGCCGAACTAGGAGAAATATATACTTTTTTAATGGAGCAACTTGACAGTGCGGTTGGTGTAATCGCTCCCACGCCCAATAGCGTTGAAAATGGGGGAGCTGACACAAGAGGCAACAATAGCCCACAAATTGTCGTAACTAACTACGACGTTCTGGTTAACGCTAACAAAGTCTACTCGCAGTCTGTCAATATATCGAATGCACTAGAAACTGATCGATTAGTAAATTTAAAACAACACAGAGCGTTTGTCTGTGGCCTTTCCAAAACCAATCGTTAATGGATTCAAATATGCCTAGCATGACTATTTTGTGTAAAGAATGCGCTAAAAAAAAGCGCGAGATAGAAGAAAACGGTGCATTTGAAGTAGTTTCTTGTAAGCCATTGAGCGCGCAGCAAAATGTGCCCGAAGAACAGAAGAAATGCGAGATTAAATGGAAGATTCGTAGATCGTAAGGTCGCACACTACTGTGCTACAAGAAAATAGAATAAATGGCAATAATCTATCTTTCTGCTGATTTGGAAGGTGCGGAAATTCAGAGTATGCTCGTTAGTAATCACCTAGAGAACCACAAGTGTCTAGGAAATCAGTAGCTATTACAGACTAGCAGAGGCATTGTGAAAACAGTTTTGCCTTAAGGTGTTTTATTGTATTGGCGAAACTACGTTATTCACATTGAGATATGAGCCATTTTACTTATTCTCTTTGTTTTCATCTTGACGCGAGTTATTCTGCGCCCATTGCCCACGCTCAACGCTGATTAACTGCTCGCAATTTTCTACCAGCAGGTTAAAGGCTTTTCGACGGTCTTTATACATTCCCGCGACAGCTCTGAACTGGGCCAGATGCGACTTTAGGTCTTCACAGGTGCTTCTAAATTTAATCCAATTGGTCTGAAACTGGAACAAACTCAACATTCCCGAGATGGCGGCACTTAGCCCCCCTAAGGACGCTATCAAGAAATTCTCTGGTGATGGCATGCTGCTAAAAACCGGTACAGAGGCGGCCGCTATGACAGCGACAGTTTGGAAGAGATAAAAGTAGAAGCGGCTTCTCGTGGCCTTATTGTCATACCTGGCAACGAGGCCATCCAAACGTTTGAGGTAGTTGGTTTGCCGTGCAGTGAGGTGTTCATCCATTTCCACGGGTTCGTACATCAACTCAAATTTGCACTTTTTTATGGCGTAAGCATCGCCTCCAACGGCTCGATCAAATACCAAATAATCGCCTGTTTCGTATGACGTTTTCCCTTCAAGCGTTTCAATGTCACCATCTTCCGTAGCTTCCTCGGCCCATACAGCGCCGATTTTATTGAACTGACCCGGTGAGATTTCCTGATAATTGCTATGAAAATAGTCTGCGGCTACAGTGTAGATATCCCCGCCATTATTCAAAAGCCAGTCACCTTGTACGCTTGTTTGCTCGTTGTTCCACTTGCGATAAGAAAAACCGTCAAAATCCAAGTCCAGCCTGACAGCGGTGACATGAAAATTGTCCCGTTTGCGATACTCTATTCGTTTGCTCACCTTTTACTCTCTCCAGTCAAACGCATTGACGCAGGTTATTTCATTACAGTTGCCTGTATTAATTCGACAGATATTCACCGATTGGGATGTAATAGCGTTGGTCTGCTTCACTTATAATGTAGTCGGCATCCTCTTCACTGATTGCTTGTTTGGATAGTTCCCTTAGTTCCGGGAATCCAGGTAATATAGGGACTAATAGTTGCTCGCCACTGCTTGTGACAAGCATAGTATTGTGTTGGTCGATGACTGTAACACCAAACAAGTGGGCGTGTTGCAACTGCGGATTTTTGTAAAAGAGTTGCACTTTTTGTTCTACGAGGTCCCAAACCCGCAATTGACCAATGTTCGTAACCCCTACCAGTCTCGCATCGCTATCATCACCGATAAAATCGATCGCCGAAAAATCCTCTCTCAGTTGCAAAGCCGTCATTTGCCGATTCAAAAAATCGTAAAGATGTACTTGCTGATAAGTCATGGTGGCAGCCCAGCGGCCTCCTTGACTAAACACTATTTCATCGGCATTGGTGACCGAATTGGGTAAATCGATGACGGTAGAGAGGTCCGGGATTCTTAAGACAGAGGCAATATCATCTGATCTGGCTATCACCGCAAATTTGCCCGACGGGTGAAATGCAGTATTAGGGTAGTAAGAACGGCCATCAGAGTTGAGCGGTAAGGTAGTGGTGGATAACTGCTGCAATGTGTTAGCGTCCCAAAGACTTAAAGTGTTTTCACTATGCATCACCAAAATATGCTGGCGATTTGCAGCAATGCTATGGATGTTAGTTATCGAATCTGTATCGGGCAAGGCTTGAAATGATGGAGCGTCAATATCAGTAAGATCCAGTACTTCTATGTCAACTCCTGTGGCAGCAACAAATCGATGCTGAGCAATTTTTGCAATCTGATTGTAACCACTGGCTTTATTTCGAATAGGGCGCACGTTGTCTTTCTGTGAACTCTTTTGCCAGAGAAAAAGTTCACCGCTGTCATTCCCAGCCAACAGATAGTTTCCACTTTCGCCAAATTCAATCGTGCGCACAAAGGAGCCTGAATCTGACTTCTCAGGCTCAAGCACATGGCGCTCAATAAGCGAGGCTTCAGGCAATGACCAAAACGCAAGCTCCCCTTCGTGAGTGCCAATGGCCGCCAGCTCCTCATCAGAACTCACAGCAACCTCAGATACCGTGCCTTTATGGGCTGCGAATTTTAGAGGCTGCCCAAGTTTTGTGTAGCTGAAAAAACGTATTGTCGTGTCCTCTGATGCCGCGGCGAAAACATCCTTACCCATACTTAGCCCAGATACCATACCAGAATTTTCACTGATATCGGTTCTTGTCCCCTTTGATTCTGTGTCAAACAACATGATCCTGCCGATGTTGTCCGCTACAGCCAACCACTTTCCATCGGGCGAGAAAGAGGCCGTATTTAAAAACAGACCATCAACTTTCGTTTCGACAGTGAGAGAGGACTCACCATTGCGCAAAGCATCAATAGCGTAAACTATGATGTGCCCCTCTTCACTGACCATGGCCACCTGGTCTTGGGCTTCGTCAACCGTTACCCAGAGCAAGGCCGAGGAGTGTTTCTCTTGTTTAATCAGATGGCCTTTTTTGTCGTACACCGTCAGTAGACCATACTCATAATCCTGATCGCTACCCACGACAAACACCAAGCCTGATTTTTCGTGTATGCTTGCGCACCAAGCAAACATTGCATCATTCGCATCAATAAGTAATTCCTGCTGGAAATCAGGCGTCTTTAATATCTCAACCTTTCCATCACCATCAGTGATTACAACTAACTGCTCTGAACGGGTACCCGTCAAACACACCGGCAATGCGCTTTCATGTATTATTTGATTTACCCTGTTTTCATCTATGAGGTACTCTTGTAAGCCGTCTATGTTGTCTACTACCAATAGTTTGTTTTGACTAGTTAAATCAACGAATCCTATGATTGCCGCTTCATTACCATCAGCGTTTTTTTTACCTGCTAAACCTAACGATAGCCTTGGCAGGTAGGGACCTGGGGTGTGGATATCTTCGATATAGAAATCCCCATATCTAGTCACAGCCGTAATTGAATCGTCCTCCTCGTTCCATGCAACATCGTACATTTGTGATTCGAAATTCATTAGTTCAATTTGTTGTAACTCTTGGTATGCCAATCCCAATGCAACGTTTGCCTGCCAAACATAAGGGCGGGGACTGTCAGTATCCGGTAATGCTTGAAGTGCTAAACTAACCCCCATCGCAGGACTATTATCTTTTACTGCATCGTGAGCGTGATTGGCTAGAGCACTCGACTCTCCTTTAAGTGCTCTAGACTCTTGAATCTTGGCTAGTCTTTGCTCATTCAAAGCCCAGGCTGTCAAACCAGACAGGATGATGATGACAAATGTGGCTAAGCTAGTATAGAGAGTATTGGCTTTTCTCAGCTCTCGTTTATTTCTTAAATTGTGCGCTGTTAGTTCATCGCCTTTGATATCAAAAAGGGTTGCCGTCAATTTGTACAAACCGTCGTTAATATGTTCACGGGAAGTAAAAGGCAAGGCTTTTTTCCAAGAATACAGATTCCAGTCAACCCAATCCCAGGTTGTTGACATGTTCTGCATGCAGCCAGGAATATCTTTTTCAGTAGTACCGGAACACAAGACAGGAATAATGCGTGTTCTTGGATCTATTTTTTTGCGTAAACAGATTTTTTCAAATTCTAAGAGTTCTTTAAGCGTCCAGTTTCTTTCGACGTCAGAGGCATTTTCATTGATAGAAGGACTGACCAGCACAATCAGAAAGTCGGCTTTTTCTAATTCAGGAACGATTTTCTCTAGCCAAAAATCAGAGCCTGCTCTCTCATACATTACGTCTAAAAAGACATGTGGCTGTTTGTAGAGAGATTGAAAGTTCTTATTGAGTTTAAATGATAAGAGCTTTTTGCGCAGGTAACGCGCTGGCGATGCAGCATCACGGCGTCGGTAGCTTAAAAACACATTAATAGACAAGGTAACCTCCTGTAAAAAAATCCAATTTTTAATTTCAATAAAGTTACACAAACCTAATAGCAGTGTTGCCATAGAGACTTAAATAGCAATTCATTTTTTAAGTGACGAAAGCCTTCCGACTTACCACTAACTGTATCTGAGTAAAATATTCTTCAAACGCTTTGCATCCGATTGAAGTACAAAATATAAACTAATGCAACAATTTACGAACTACTGCCAATGGCATTAACCACAAATAAAGACTGAAGCATTGTTCATAACATCAAGGTCCTTTTTCAAAAATCCCATTGTTTATGTTTTCTATTGGGGCGAATCAACATGAAATCATTGTTACAGCAAAGCAATATGCACAAGAGCATTTTAACGTACTTTATAAAGCTAATAGGATTAATTATTACCTTGCTGACCAGTATGAGGGAGTACGAAATATTAAGGCTAAAGAAAATGCTGAAGAAATGAGAAGTCAGTTAATCAACGCAATGACTGAAGGATATCTAAAAGTATTAATTGCTCGTAATGATAATTCTTCCATGTTTGATTAAATGGATAAAATTTTAATGAAACTCGTTGAGATACCCGAGAATGAAGCCTTAGAGCATTACATGGAGCTTGAATGAATTCCCAATATGGTACTGCGGGATTGAATATCTTCAAGAAGTTGATGAAAAACAGTCTTGGCAGGAGTACTTCGATTGCGGAAGTTTCGAAAGAATGATTCCCCATACCCAAAAGCCAAAAGCAAAAACTTGGTTTCATCTGGTTTCACACGTTTTTGAGCAATTTGACTGTGATAATTGGCTCGAACGGAATGCATTTGCAATGAAAGTTGCGCAGTTTGTTGCAGTTTTCCATCTGCTAGAAGCAGCGAGTGGCAATGACTGGAACAACATTGATGGAGAAGAGCTTCTTAGATTACCGTTTGATTCATTATGGATAGGAATTATGGCCCGTGATCTTGATATTTCATTAGAAGAGTATGTTGAATCGTCAGATGCCGAAGCTGCCATTGTCGAAAGACTTGCTATCCAGAATGTCTCGGAAGCGATTAGTGAGTTAAGAGATATTTTTTCGGGGCCTTCTGCGCTTCTTTTTGTATTGTGGGCTTCAATTTATCCCAATTACTTAGATACAATTAGCGAGAAATTTTTAAATATTACTGAAGGGCTTTCTGACAATCATGAGCTTGAAAAGGTATGGCATTTTATAGAATCAGAAAGTGTGTAAAATTGCTAAGCAAAGGTGAATCAACCTATAATATCATTAGTCGTCGTGACTAGTTTTTACGCCGCATACAAAAGGAAACTGTTAGAACTGGACGTTTCCACAGCGAATTAGATTGTACTTCTTGAAACAAAAAAACGACTAAAAGGTCGGTTTAATCAAGCAACTAGCTTTGCAAAGAATTCAAAGAATGGTACCAGAGGCCGGACTTAACCGGCACGCTATTTCTAGCAACGGATTTTGAATCCGTCATGTCTACCAATTTCATCACTCTGGCATCAAATTGTGTAATTGCGAAGTGTAAAAACTTTGCAAATCTTTGCAAGCAATTTTTAGCTTGTTAAAGTCAAAAGGCGCTTTCCTTTCAGTGACTTGCCTGTTTGAGGTTGTTAGACACTATCAGTTTTGAATCCGCCATGTCTACCAATTCCATCACACTGGCATAGTGTATAGACATCAACGTGGTGTTGATGCTTGGCATTATAGCGATGCGGCGCGCCTATACAACAACTTTTTACGCTTTTTATGATTAAGTGCCGAAAGATTGTCCAAAAGCAAGTACAGTCAAATCTATTTCTTTATTAATCAACAATGCAATGACGTTTACCACCGTTGCAGTGTCCAATTAAGTGCTATTACCGCAATTATTGATGACGCAATTGGCATAATGGCTTTCGAATATAACCTGACGTTTCTAAGTAGGATAAGTATGGGAAGTAGCAGTGCAACTATGGCAAGTTGTCCTATTTCTACACCTAAATTAAATGCAAGCACGTTCATCACCAAACTGCCTGACTGGGCATTTAGGTCGCTAAACACGCTTGCGAATCCCATCCCGTGAAGTAGGCCGAATCCAAAAGTAACAAATCCCAAGCGCATGATAACGGGGTACACGTTATTTAGTGCAGTAATGGCCACCGAAATCGCAATGCCTAGCTCAACAATACGACTATTAAGCGTTATTAAATCAAGAGCTGTAAGGGTCAACGTAATTGAGTGCGCTAAAGTAAAAGTGCTTACCAAAATCACCGTGCTTTTTACAATCCGTTTGATACTTTTTTCTTTTACCCAACGTTTACTTTTTCTAAGTAAGTTAACGGTCAGCAATGTGGCGACTAAAAACAGTATGTGATCTAACCCAATAAAAATGTGCCAAATACCCTGATAAACCATTTCGCTAAACTGTGAAATCCAGTGACTATTTTTAGGAGATACAGATACGAAAGTTTGCTCACTATCAAGTACATGCACACTTGTTTGTTCATTAAGGGTGACGGAAGTAAGCAGTTTATGTGTAGGAAAATCGCTCACTAAACCTGTGTAACGTACAGACACTTCGTTTAAAAAAGCGCAATTCACCGAAAGTGGATATACCAATAATGACTCCGCAGATATGTCACGTATGGAAGGTGATGCAAGACTTAATGTACATCGTGTTTCGCTACCGCGAATTATCAGGTGATTTTGAATGTAATCATTCGCTAGATTGTGGTTTCTTTTCACTTCACCCCATGTCAGATTGCCGTCATTATTGGTATCGAGTCCGGCAGCTTGCCCTATGTCTTTGGGTTTTAGCAAAAGCTCGCCTGAAAGTGTCTCGCCAGAATCATTTTTAAGGGTTAAATAACCGTTGCTTAGCTCGTGAGAAATGGTTGGAAAACTGAAAGACGCTACTATGAAAAATACAATAAATCTTATCATGGTTCGTTCGCTGAAATAGTTGGAAGACCTAAGCATTGGTTGATTCACCATTAGCTTTGCGGGCACGCTCTAAAAGCTTTTTGTCACTTAATGCTTGGGCATACTGCCAATTGATTTCAGCAAACTTGAGGGCTTGCGGGTAATTTTGCTCTATCTCTAAAAAGTAGGTGGCAACTTGTGCCGCGTGCGAGCTATCCTCTCGCCACACTCTAATTTCCATATTTTTTGACAGTTGAGATTGCACCGTTGAGGACGTGATACCCTGTGCACGTTCTGCGATAGCCCATTTCAAAAGCAAGCCGTCATCTGCTTTTTTGATATCGGGTACATTGCGGGCGAGCGTGGTGGTAACAGCCTCATAATTTCTTAATTGAAAATTAGCGTCTGACCATACTAACAGGGCACTTATAGGAAGCTTTTCAAACTCTGTTTGTGATAGATACTCAAGCGCTGCTTCAGGGTAGCCAAGCTGCAGTGACATATCCGCAAGTACTTCATAAAACCACTGGCGTTCAGAAGGCCGAGCATTACTGGTATGAGTTTCAAAGGCCTTCAGTTTTTGAAGCAGCCTCGCTTGAGCGTTCTGGGAAAACTCTGCGTTTACCATGCAAGTAAATGCAATTAGAAAACTCGTCTTCCCTACCAGTCTTTCACAGTTTTCTTTTGCTTTTTTAACATCACCTTGTTGCGTGGCAATGTCAGCCATAAGTAAGTGAGCGGCCGGCGAGCGAAAGTAGGCAATTTGTTTTAAATGTTGCTTGGCTTCTTCGAACCTATGAGTGCCTTGTAACAAGCGAGCCTCTAAGATTACTAGGCGTTCTTGTTGCCCAGCATTTAACGATGTGAAGTTTGCTCGCATAGAGTTGGCGAAGCGAGCCACCCGCTCTCTTTCGTCTCCTTTTGCGGAAATATAGCGACTTGATGACAGCACTTTTTCTGCTTCATTCAAACTTGTTATTGATAACTGTTCAGGCTCCCAGCTTGCTATTACAGTATTGATATCAGGGATTTGTTGTTGAGCGTATATTGAAAAAGTCGAAAGGGTTAGTGATGTACTCGCCAAAATGAACTTCAGAGCAGAGTACTTTATAAACTTCATTGCTACTTCCTTAAAAAAAGCCGTCCTTGGCTTTACGGTTGACACTGGTTATGTGCTAACAAACTCCTGTTATTTGATGCGTGTTATTGGTCTATCAACAAGTCATCAAATGTAGAGTCGTCAGCATCTTGGATGAACTCCCTTCCATTTATTGGTAATGGATCATCCGTTGGCGCTTGATTGAAGGCGTCGCGTGTATAGCTAGAAAGCGATACCTGCTGTGCCTCAATCGTAACGCTAATGGTGGCCGTAACCTCTGGGTTAACACCGTCAGAAACGGTGAATGTAAAGCTATCGCTTCCTGTTACCTGAGCGTTAGGTGTGTAGGTAAAGCTGCCATCAGCATTAACTTCTGCATTACCTAACGTACCGTTTTCACCAAGCCCGAACGTAAGCGCATCACCATCGGCATCGGTAGCTGACAAGGTGCCATCAATCGCAATATCCGCTTGTGTCGTCAACATTTCATCAACGGCTACCGGCGCAGCATTTTCTTCTGGGGCTTGATAGTCGTTATCGTCGTCACTATCGAAGCAACCTGAAAGTGCTAATACCAACCCTGAAGCAATCCACATACGGTGTTGTTGACGTTTACCTGACGTTTGCTTTTTAGGCGCAGTTGCATCACTGAGCTTATTTAATAACCTAATCTTCGTAGACATGATGGATCTCCTTATTCAGAGCCAGCAAGTGGTGTTTTTAGGTAAGGGAATGATGTATCAATCATGCTCGCATCTACAGGCGCGCCATCAGTGAATGGTACATTACCTACACTCGCGTCTTCAGGTGCACAAAGGCCAAGGTCTGTGTCTTCGCCTGCAACTGGAATGGGGTAGCATAAACGGCCCATTACTACGCGAAGCGCAATATCAACCACGTCATCACCAGGGCGACGACCATTTGGGAAGCCTGCTAAGTCATCACCTGCTACACCAAAAGCTGACTGCGATTCTGCTGGTGTTGCTGGGATCCCTGTATTTAGGCGCAGCATTTCAGACGCTGTAACCGTTGCTTGCTGGTTAACGCCAGGGAAGCCAGTAAGGAAGGCTGTGACCAAGTCCATACGCGGGAAGTTAGTAGGTGCAAGGGTTTCAATATCCGTACCCAGTGTGGTGTTCACTGCATCTTTAAACAGAATGTTCAGTAATTCTGGCAGCGATGGGTGAGTGACGTAATCGGCAAATTGACCATCTGCACTTGGATGAGAGCTAGAAAATTTATCTTTATCGCCAATACCAATAACAAGCTCATTCACTAGCGGACTACCTAAACGAGACACTTGTGTCATTGCGCCGCCGTTGGTTTCTGGTTTTTCAAACGTGGCATCTGGGTTAAGAATGCGCGCCTGAGGTAAACTTGCCGTGGTCCAGCTACCAATTACGCCATTGCCTTCACCGGTAACACAAGCCTTTGGTACTTCAATAGAGAGGGCAGTCACGTTTTTGTCGACTAAGTCATCATTCATTTCACTCTGTGTGATGCCGCCAGGGAAGCCCTCGCCATCGCCTGCACCCGGTGCGCTATCGCCCTCAACAGGTACATAATTGACCAAGTCGAAGGTTTTGCCTAAGTTAACAACGAAGGGGTCTTTGCGCTGGCCAACAAATACTTTGGCCATGTCGTCACAGCCAGGGATGTTGAATGAGTAGATAAAGCTTTCAGCATAGCGCGCGTATTCTGCTTCGCTGGTAAAGGTTTTATTACCGATGTAATCAAGGGGCTTTTTAAACATATCACCCATCGCTGGTGTTAGCGTTGTGCGCGTACCTGTTTGCATGTCACCGCTTACCATCGTAAGGCTATACATTTCTGAGAAATTCGCTGCGCTTGAATCATCTGCGCTTATACCACCTACATTTTTAAGCGGCACTTTCACCATCTTTTGATCGCCTTCAGGGCCTATTGGCAGGGCAATACCTTCGTTATCTGCAGCGAGCATATTGTTAAATTGGAAAACAAAGCTTAAATCTTCAACCGCGTCGCCGTCGCTATCGATATGGATGGCATAGTGCGCGTTCGGATCCATCGCAAAATAATTAGGGCCACCGTACGCATCCTGCAATGGAATGTAGTTTGCTATGAAAGTCACATAGTCTTCACGGCCTTCTTCATAACTGTTAAAAGCGTAAAAGTCTGTGCTATCTAAGGCTGGGTGACGGGTAATGTTCGGTGCTTCTCTGTGGCTTGATGCAATTGCACCCGCAGTGACGGCGGCGCATGTCACGGCAATAGCCAATGGTAAAGTTTTGCGTTTGAATTGGATCATGTTGGGTCTCTCTGTTTTTTTATGAGTTCAAAAGTTAAACGTCTGAGAATTCATGTTGGATGCAAAAGTTTTTAAAAAAATTAAAATAAAATTTTAGTTAAGTGTAAAAGCAGGTAGAGGGGAAAAGGAATAACGAAAAAGCGTTAGCAGTTAGAAGAGCAAGAGAGCCCTGAGAGACTACTGGTGAAAACTAAGCAAGCAGCGATAGAAAAATAAAAGGCCACAGATTGTGGCCTTTTGACGGAAAGTTTAGTGTTTAAAACTACACAGACACAATGGGTGCTATGTAAAGTACTTCGGTCGGTGCACCCGTTACCGAGCCACCAGGCGCTTCTAAACTCACTGCCAAAGCCATGATGCTTTGATCTAGCAGTATATCTGGTGTTGCCCTGGTATCTCCATTTGCTTCAGGCATTAGACCAAGGGAAATTGGCGCTTCACCGTTTGCCGGTACCATCCACAGCTCGTAGTCTTTGTCTGCTAGAGCCACGAAAGCATCGGTAACCTTAACATTCATGGTCGTGTCAGATACCTCTATCACCCACAGTGGCGTGTTATCAGCGTTGTTGACTACGGCGATATGGGAAACCTCTGGTGCAGGCACAGGTTGCATAACAAAGAGTAGTACGGCTAACACCATTGCAGCAGCCGTGGATATGAATGACAAGCTCTTCCAGCGTTTCTGCTTTTCTTTCTCAAAGTCAATAACCTCGCCAGACTTACTGGAGGGTTGTGTATCGCTAGCTATGTTTGCGTCGTTAGCGGCTTTATGTCCAAGTTTTACTTGGATGTTTTCCCACACGTTGTCTGGCGGCGTCACAGGCGGGAGCGTCTCCGCAAAGCCGGTTAGATATTGTTCCCATTGGGCCGTTGCATCGCTCACCGCTTGATATTGCATCATTAACTTTTGATAGCGTGTGCGCGCTTTACCTCTGAGGGTACCAACAACGTATTCCGCTGCCAGTGCATTAAGTCGTTCTTCTTTCAAATAATTCATAGTGACAGGCACCTCTGCAAGCTCTGCAAGCCTCGTCTTATCCAGCTTTTAATTGTACCAAGGGGCGAGGCCAAGTGACTCACCACTTCCTGGTGAGACATGCCGTTAACGTAAGCTAAGTGAATGGCTTGGCGCTGAGGGCCGTCTAATTCATCCAAGCACGCGGCTAATCTAGCTTGCTCTGCACCCAGTTTAACATTTTGTGAGCTTTCTACTCCTGATGGTGCATCATCGTTCAGCTCAACTTCATTTCTTACATTGTGATAGCGAATTAAATCCAGCGCTCGATAGCGTGCAATGCTTACCATCCAAGTTAGCACCGTACCTTTTCCTCGCTGATAATTGCCAGCGTTATGCCATATTTTAATGTAAGCATCTTGTGTGGCTTCATCGGCTAGCTCTGGCCTTTTTAAAAGCTTTAAAACAACAGCGTAGAGCTGACCACTTGTTAGTTCGTAAAGCTTTGCGAAAGCTTCTTTATTTCCCTCTGCTGTTTTACACAGCAGAGGGAACAGGGTTTCATGTTCCATAGATGCTCCTACATCTTGAATGTTGGCAGTGCCATATTCTTTTTGTTTGTTAGAAACTTACCATTTATCTGCTTTATTAAAGTAGCACGCTTTCTGAGCAAACGCTTCAAAGCTTTAGGCTAAAGAGCCACGTACATTATTAGTACTTCAACGAGAGTGTAAGGCGCACGTTTCTTGGTTCAACTGGGTGGTAATGCAAATCTTCAATACCTTCTTCAGGTTCACCCAGTAAGCGTGATGCATAGAAATAATCAATATCGTGATCGTCGCTATCCAGAACGTTGAGCACTTCTAATGTTACGTCCCATGACGGCTCGCGATAGGCAACCTGCGCATTCAACAAAAAGGTTGAAGGTGGTGAAATTTCATCGAAGCTTTCAACGGTACGAGAACTCAAATAGCGGCCACGTAAGGTATAGCTAAAACCTAACTGATTGCTTTGTTGGTAATAGGTTAGACCTGCGCTGACTACTCCCGGTACTGTTCCGTCTATGTGGCGGCCTTCGCCTTCCACACTGTCACTAAACCTTGCTTTCGTCCAAGCAGCTTCAATATCAGTAGTCAGGTGATGGCTGATCCAATAGTAGGCACTCACTTCGATACCATGTCTTTCGGACGGACGGCTGGCTTCAGTAAAACCGGCGTCGCCCACGTAAACCAGTTCGCTATCAAGCTCTAAGCGCCATAAGGCAGCGGATACGTTGTACGTCTTATTATCGGTATAATTAACACCCGCCTCATAGCCAAGGCTTTTTACTAGTAAAGGCGCTGGTTCGGTAGCATCACCGCTTACCGGGTCTATGCTAATGGTTGCTCCTCGCGCATCGTTAGAATGAAAGCCCTGACCAATATTGGCAAACGCGGTAAGTTCGTCAGAAACGCTATATTTTAAGCCTGCCTTTAGTGTAAATAAGCCATCGCTCTCATTACCTGAATTAGCATCAAGGTTACTCGTTACATCAACATCTAAATAGTCGTATCGGCCACCTAATGACAAACTAAGTGCGTCACTCAATACAATATTTGACTGAGCAAAAAGTGCATAGCTATTGCTGTCTATCTCGTCTTCTCGGACAGTGCCAAAGCGGACTAAGTTTTGGGTGCGGTACAAGCCTACATTATCGATATCATCAAAACGCCACTGGCCGCCAAGGGTAATACTACTGCCATCGGTAATGGCTAAGGGCAGGGTAGTAAATATTTCACCGCCATAGATTTTTCTATCATCAGCTTGTTCGAACTGATCGCCTCGCTCAGGGTTATCGAGGAAGTAAGTGAAGTTAGAAAATAAACTAAGCTCAGTATCTATGGCATAAATAGAGGCGTTCCATGTGTCGCTAGCGTAGTTTGCAGATAAACTATACCGAGAGGATTCACCGCCAACTTGAGTATCGATAGAGCCAAGACGGTCTATTAAGCCGCTTTGAATAGCACGCTCTGGTACCTGATCAGCGCCGTTCCAGCTATTGTCATAAGCCATGCCTGTTATGGTAAGTTGGCCATCTAGCAAGGGCGTAATATAACGAATGTGTGCGTTTTTCTTTTTTACGTCTTCGTCAACATCAGTCCATGGGCCGTCATAGGTTTGGTATTCTAAAGCCGTAATAATGCGGCTTTCTCCGGCTTCGAACTGGTTTAGTGCAACGGCGCGCTTAAAACCATATTCGCCCAAACCTAAGAATACCTGGTTGTTTTTAAGGGAATCTCTCAAATTAAAAATTGCGCCGCCTGCGCTAGAAAAATCGCCAATGTTGGCGTAATAGGTGCCTTTGAAGTAGCTAAGGTTGTCGATAAATTCAGGAATGATGAAGTTCAGGTCACTGTAGCCTTGACCGTGGCCATGACTACGCATGTTGACCGGCATTCCATCAACGCTTACGGTGAAATCGGTGCCATGGTCGAGGTTAAATCCGCGCAAAAAGTACTGGTTGGCTTTACCCGAACCGCTGTGCTGGGTCACCATCATGCCGGGGATAAATTCCAATATTTCGCCTGCCCGCAGCATAGGGCGGTCAATCATAGTGTCACCCGACACCCAGCCCTGAGAAGCCGAGATAAATTCACCATCTTTGACCGACGAGTCACCACTCACTCGAATATGCTCGATATCGCCTTCGGGGTCGTCGTAAGACCACGCTAGCGGATGTATAAAGCAAAGTGTACTAAGAGTAGAAAACGTTATTAATTTTGTATTGGTCACACTCGATGTCCTTTATGTGGTGTTTAACCATATAACGATTCATCGAGTGGATTGGATGCAAAAAAGTGAAACCAAAGTTTCACTTCAATGAATATTTATTAGAACCCTGTTCAAAATGCAGCAAGAATGACGTAGCTATCCATGCTTGGTGACGTAGGCGCTCTGAAGAGACTTTGGGACGACACTTCTCTTTCGCTGACTTTTTTTTCGAAACAGACATGTACTATTCCTCTTAAAGTCGATTTGATTTTGTGTATGTTCGAACACTTAAATTCGATCACTTTTAACCGCAACTGCAAAACTTTAAAATGGCGTTAAGGATACCTGCGCCTGTTTAAGCAATCACGCACATATGCCAAAATATAGACTGTCTAGGAAATATTGAAGAGAAACGCGTGGCAAAACACGACAAAAAAGCGAAACGAAGAGCTGAATCTACTTATCACTCTAAAAATATCGGCAGAGATAGTGCTAAAAAAAACGATGCCGAAAACAACCCAGTGCAAAGAGCAGGCTTCGTTAGACGTTTATTGGCAATGATTTACGATACGCTAGTGGCTACTGCTGTCGGTATGTGTGCGGCTATGGTGATGATAGTAACCTTGGTGGTTATGTTGAAAAATGGTGCGCTTGATTTACAAGGCTATGCTGAACCTGCCGACCTTATCCAGGCATCTTTTGGTTATAAGCTGCTTATTCAAACCTGGGTAGGCTTATGGATTGCGGGCTTCTTCTTGTGGTTTTGGCGTAGAGGCGGGCAAACGCTTGGCATGCGTGCTTGGCGGTTACGAATCTACAGCACAGTTGAAGAGCCTATGACATGGCCGCGTTTGTTAATTCGCCTTGTCGCATCATTGGGTGGTTTAGGGACATTACTTGTTTTGTTCGATTTTAAAAACAAACAATCTCTACAGGACCGCTTAGCAAAAACAGAAGTGTTGAAGCTGAGCAAAGAAGCGAACGACCACAAAAGTTGGTAGGACACAGCTTGTAGGGCGCTAAAAAATCATAAGAAAGAGGCTGCAAAGAGCCTCTTTTTTGTAAGCGTTGAGCGTTTAATTAGCCTATCGCTGATAGCTTTATCAACGTTTAAGCATCACACCTGCGACAGCAGCGAACAGTAAACTCGGTAGTAGAGCGCCCAAGAAAGGCGGCAGCTGATATACCAAACTGACAGGGCCAAACACTTCGTTAAGAATAAAGAAACCAAAGCCCGTGAGTACGCCCATAATAACTCTTGCGCCCATGGTAACGCTACGAAGCGGGCCGAAGATGAAAGACAACGCCATTAACAGCATTACGCCAACAGAAATAGGCTGAAAGATTTTTCGCCAAAGCGCTAGCTCATAGCGCGAGGGATCTTGGTCGTTGTTATCTAGATAGTTTACGTAATCTAGCAACCCAGTGATGGATAAAGCCTCTGGCTTAACGGCAACAATCCCTAGCTTGTCAGGCGTAAGCGTTGAGTTCCATCGCATACGCTCGTTTTCTTCTACCGACACCTTGGTCTCTGAAAACTCAGTTACTTCAACATCGCTTAACCACCAACCGTCGCCATCGAAAGCACTATTTTTCGCGTAGGTAATACTTTCAAGAGACAGGTCAGGGTTAAAGCTAAAAATGCTTACGTCTTTGAGTGAGTCTTGGCTAAGTACTTGGCCAATACTCACAAATCGGTCGCCATCTTTTGCCCACACCAGCTTATCGGAAGAAAATAAACTACCGCCTGAAATAGCCTCGGTTCTTATCTGTTTTGCTTTGGTTTCGCTGTATGGAGTAACCCATTCACCAACAGCCATCACCAGTAAAATCATTACAAGGGTGGATTTCATGGCTGAGTTTATGATGTTCCAACGGCTCATACCCGCGGCTTGCATTACTACCAATTCGCTGTTGCTGGCCAATACGCCCATTCCAATAAGGCCGCCAAGTAAGGTAGCCATAGGGAAGAATTGCTCTAGGTCGCGAGGCAAACTAAGTAAAACGTAGATAAAAGCGACCAGCATGTCATAGTCGCCTTCGCCAATTTTACGTAGCTGTTCTACAAATTTAATGAGCGCGCTCAAGCCGATAAGTACGCTAAGCGTAACGGTAATAGTACCTAACAGCGTACGGGCAATATATAAATCGAGGATCTTAAACATCTACTTTTTCCCCAATATCCAAGCGCGAAGCTCTGTGCCAGTTTTTCTGTCCCGCACGATTAACATGACTCCAATGACCAGCATGATGGTATGTACCCACCATAAGCCAAGCTGTGGCGGCATTTTTCCATCTTCCAGTACGCGTCTACTTGCAAGTAATAGCAAGAAGTAGCCTAAGTAAAGCAGGATGGCAGGGAACATTTTACCAAAGCGGCCCTGGCGCGGGTCGACTGCGCTTAGCGGCACAGCAATCAGTACTAAAAATGGAATGGAAAGCGGTATGGCAATACGCCACTGAAGCTCGGCTCTGGCTTCAATACTGTCGTCTTCCCACAGTTCGTTAGTAGGCAATACGCTTACCTTACGACGAGTTTCGTCAGCAGGTTTATCGGCAATCTGAATTTGGTATTCGTCAAATTCTACTTTGCGGTAAGCCTTTTCAGATTGTTTGCCTTCGTACTGCACACCTTCTTTTAATACAAGATTTCGGGTACCGTCGGGGTTGTTTGCAACTTCACCAGTTTGTGCATATACAACGCGCACATCGCCTTCGCTGTCGTCCGTTTGATTTTGCGATAAAAATACGCGTTGCAGCTTATCGTTGCTATCTACATCGTGCACAAATATAACCGCTTTTTCGTTACCCGTTTGCTGGAATCTACCTGGCATTAGGGCAGAAAGCCCCGCTTCGTTACGGGCTTTTTCACGTAGTTGGTATTCGTTTTCAGCGGCCAAGGGCGCGAAATAAAGAGTGATTGCGCCTGTGACTATCATGATGATTACGGATAAAAACAGCATCACCCGTGTGACGTACCATTCACTGATGCCACAAGCCCGCATTACGGTCATTTCGCTGTCTACATACAGCCTGCCGTGTGCCAGCATAATGCCCAAATAAGCACTGATAGGCAGCACCAAAGATGAGAGAATAGGAGCATATAAACCTAAGAAGCCAAGCACTAGCCCAGCAGGGATATCACCGTCTGATGCGTCGCCCAAAACGCGCACAAATCTTAAGGTGACAAAAATTGCCATTAGGATAAAGAAAATCGCTAACTGAGATTTCAGCGTTTCCTTAAGTAAATAGCGGAATATCAGCATCTCAGCCCTTCCGGAAAATTAGGAATTTTAGTGAAAGAAAGCACAATTTTGTTTAAACTTACCGTTTTTACAAGTTTTGCCTGCAATCATAAACCGTTTGCATGGTGTTTTGACGCAAATTTAACCTATATTCAATAGGTCTGTAAGCGTGAATTGCAGCGAACTAAAAAGTTATGCTGCGTATTAAAACATAAAGCAGCGCGAAACGTTACGTGATTTTAGTCATCGTGCAAACCATAAACGACGAAAAGCGAGGTGATATCGTGGAGTTTAGTGTAAAAAGTGGCAGTCCTGAAAAACAACGCAGCGCATGTATTGTTGTGGGTGTCTTCGAGCCGCGCCGCCTTACGGCAGTGGCTGAACAACTAGACGAAATCAGTGAAGGTTATATCAGCAACTTGTTGCGCCGTGGCGACCTTGAAGGTAAAGCGGGCCAAATGTTGTTGCTACACAACGTGCCAAACGTACTAAGCGAGCGCGTGCTTCTTGTTGGTTGTGGTAAAGAACGCGAGCTAGATGAGCGTCAGTACAAAAATATTATTGCTAAAACCATTCAAACATTGAATGAAACCGGCTCGATGGAAGCGGTGTGTTTCTTAACCGAGCTTCACGTTAAAGGTCGCGATACTTACTGGAAAGTGCGTCAGGCTGTAGAAGCGACTGAAGATACGCTTTACACCTTTATGCAGCTTAAAACCAAAAAAGGCGAGCCTCGCCGCCCGCTGCGTAAAATTGTATTTAACGTGCCTACCCGTCGCGAGCTTACTGTTGGTGAGCGCGCGGTTGAGCATGGTTTAGCTGTAGCCCGTGGCTCGAAAGTAACCAAAGACGTAGCTAACATGCCACCAAATATCTGTAACCCAGCGTATCTGTGGCAGCAAGCACAAGAATTAGCAAGCCAGTACGACAGCGTAACCGCCGAAGTAGTAGACGAAACTCAAATGGCAGAGCTGGGTATGCAGTCTTACCTTGCCGTTGGTCGTGGTTCTGCAAATGAAAGCATGATGAGTATTATGCATCACCGCGGTGGCCCAACTGATCAAGCGCCAATCGTGCTTGTAGGTAAAGGCCTTACTTTCGATTCAGGCGGTATTTCAATAAAGCCTGGTGAAGCCATGGATGAAATGAAGTACGACATGGGTGGGGCAGCAGGCGTATTAGGTACAATGCACACTATCGCGGCGCTTAACTTGCCAATTAACGTTATTGGCGTATTGGCTGGCTGTGAAAACATGCCAGATGGCAAAGCGTACCGTCCGGGCGACATACTAACGACTATGTCGGGTCAAACTGTTGAAGTACTAAATACTGATGCGGAAGGCCGTTTGGTGTTGTGCGACGCGCTGACCTACGTTGAGCGTTACGAGCCAGAGCTAGTGATTGACGTAGCCACGCTAACTGGCGCAGCGATTATCGCACTTGGTCATCACGCAACAGCAGTAATGAGCACGCACAACCCACTAGCTCACGAGCTACTTAATGCATCAGAGCAAAGTTCAGATCGCGCATGGCGCTTACCGCTATGGGACGATTACCAAGAGCAGCTTGAAAGCCCGTTTGCCGACATGACGAACCTTGGTGGTCGTCCAGCTGGGTCAATTACGGCGGGTTGTTTCTTGTCACGCTTCACTAAGAAGTACAACTGGGCTCACCTTGATATTGCCGGTACGGCATGGCGCAGTGGTAAGAACAAAGGCGCAACAGGCCGTCCAGTGCCTATGCTGTCTCAGTTCTTAATGAACCGCGCTGATATCAAGCTAGAGGACTAATCATTTATGCCACAAGTGATTTTTTATCAACTTACCCGCGGTGACAATGGTGTGGCAGGCCGCGCCAGTGAAGTCATTGCCTCAGCGTTTGCTAATAAGCAAAAAATTAGCGTGCTGTGTGATACACAGGCGCAAGCTGAAGAAGTTGATGAATTGTTATGGCAGCTGCCGGCAGACCGCTTTGTGCCCCATAACCTTTATGGTGAAGGGCCGCAATCGGGAACGCCGGTGGAAATTTGTTGGCAGCCCGAGCAGGTAGCCAGACGACAAATGGTGGTGAACGTGGGTTCCGGTATGGTGCCTTCACCCAACCAGCATCGTCAAATCATCGATTTTGTACCCGTGGACGAGAATGCCAAACAGGCCGCGCGGGTAAGATACAAAAACTATCAGCAAGCTGGATGCAACATGCAGTTCAAATCTGCATAAGTCATTCGCGTTTAGCTTCAATTTGAGAGTGTGTAATGGATAAAACCTTCGAACCGCAGTCCATCGAGCAGCAATGCTACAAGTCATGGGAAGAGGCGGGTTTATTTAAAGCTTCAGGCAGCGGCGACCCATATTGTATTCTGCTTCCGCCGCCGAACGTTACCGGTAGCCTTCACATGGGCCATGGCTTCCAGCAAACCATTATGGATGCCCTAACTCGTTATCACCGCATGAAGGGCGACAACACCCTTTGGCAAGTGGGTACCGACCACGCAGGTATTGCTACCCAAATGGTAGTAGAACGCCAACTTAACGCTGAAGGTAAGACGCGCCACGATTTAGGTCGCGAAGACTTCATCAAAAAAGTGTGGGAATGGAAAGAGCACAGCGGCGGTACTATTACTAGTCAAATGCGCCGTTTAGGTACGTCACCTGACTGGTCTCGCGAAGTATTCACCATGGACGAAGACCTGTCTAAAGCCGTAACCGAAGTATTCGTGAAACTACACGAAGAAGGTCTTATCTACCGTGGTAAGCGTTTGGTTAACTGGGATCCAGTGCTTCACACTGCAGTATCTGATCTTGAAGTACTAAACGAAGAAGAAGACGGCCACATGTGGCACATGCGCTACCCGTTAGCTGATGGTAGCGGTGAGCTAGTGGTTGCAACAACGCGCCCTGAAACCATGCTAGGTGATACAGCGGTTGCGGTTCACCCAGATGACGAGCGTTATCAGGGCTTTATCGGCAAAGAAATTAAGCTGCCTATTACTGGTCGTTTAATTCCGGTTATTGCCGATGACTATGTAGATCAAGAATTCGGTACAGGCTGCGTTAAAATTACGCCTGCTCACGATTTTAACGACTACGATATGGGTAAGCGTCACAATCTACCTATGATCAACATTCTTACCGACGATGCGAAAATTAACGATGATGCGCCAGAAGCGTACCGTGGTTTAGATCGCTTCGATGCCCGTAAGCAAATTGTTGCTGATTTAGAAGCCCAGGGCGCATTGGTTAAGATTGAGCCGCACAAGCTTAAAGTGCCACGTGGCGACAGAACCAACGCGGTTATCGAGCCATACCTAACTGACCAGTGGTATGTAGCGGTTGAGTCTCTTGCTAAACCTGCGATTGAAGCGGTTGAAAGTGGCGAAATTCGTTTTGTGCCAGAGAACTGGAACAAAACCTACTACCAGTGGATGCACAACATTCAAGACTGGTGTATTTCGCGTCAGCTGTGGTGGGGACACCGCATTCCGGCGTGGTACGACGAAAACGGCAAGGTTTTTGTTGGCCGCACCGAAGAAGAAGTACGTGAAAAGCACGGCCTTGGCAGTGAGGTAACCCTTTCTCAAGACGACGATGTACTAGATACCTGGTTCTCAAGTGCATTATGGCCGTTCGCCACCATGGGCTGGCCAGAAGAAACGCCTGATCTAGAAACTTTCGTGCCGTCTTCAGTGCTAGTAACCGGTTTTGACATCATTTTCTTCTGGGTTGCCAGAATGATCATGATGACCAAGAAGTTCACTGGCAAAATTCCGTTTAAAGACATCTACATTACTGGTCTTATCCGCGATGAGAACGGCGATAAAATGTCAAAGTCGAAGGGCAACGTGCTTGACCCAATCGACTTGATTGACGGTATCGATATTGAGTCACTAGTCACAAAACGCACCGCGGGCATGATGCAGCCTCAGCTTGCAGAAAAGATTGCTAAGCGTACTCGCAAGCAATTCCCTGATGGTATTCAGGCCTATGGTACAGATGCACTACGCTTTACCTTTGCAGCTATGGCGTCAACCAGCCGCGATATCAACTTTGATATGGCCCGTGTTGAAGGCTACCGCAACTTCTGTAACAAAATTTGGAATGCATCGCGTTTCGTATTGATGAACACAGAAGAGCACGATACAGGTCGTGACGGTGGCGAAATGGTACTTAGTATGGCCGATCGCTGGATTTGGGCTAAGTTCCAACAAACGCTAGTTGAGTTTGAAAAAGCGCTTGAAGACTACCGTTTCGACATTGCAGCGCAAACCGTTTACGAGTTTACCTGGAACCAGTTCTGTGACTGGTATCTAGAGCTTACTAAGCCAGTGCTTAACAATGACGCCAGCACCGAAGCTGAAAAGCGCGGTACGCGTCATACGCTTATCAATGTACTTGAAAGCCTGCTGCGCTTATTGCACCCGCTAATGCCATTTATCACCGACACTATTTGGCAGCGTGTGGTGCCACTAAGTGCGCTTAAGGTGGAAGAGGGCGCTAGCATTATGGTTCAGGCATTCCCTGAAATTGATGCAGCGAAACAAGACGACAAAGTACTTGCTGATATCGAGTGGGTGAAGAAGTTTATCGTGGGTATTCGTAATATCCGTGGTGAAATGGATATCTCGCCAAACAAACCGCTTAATGCGCTACTTAAAAACGTAAGCGACGAAGACGCTCGTCGTCTTGATGCGGCTAAGGCATTCCTTGATAAGCTTTCTAAGCTTGAAACCGTAACCATATTAAAAGACGGTGAAGAAGCGCCAGCCAGCGCGACCGCGCTTGTGGGTGAGATGGAAATTCTTATCCCAATGGCAGGACTTATCGACAAAGACGCAGAGCTTGCGCGTATTACTAAAGCCATGGAGAAAATCGAGAAAGATGTATCTCGTACACGTGGCAAGTTGGGTAATGATAAGTTTGTAAGTAACGCGCCAGAAGCGGTAATTGAAAAAGAACGCGGTAAGTTGGAAGAGGGTGAAAAAGCCCTAGCCAAACTTAAAGAGCAGTTCGAGACTATCAAAGCGCTATAGCTAGATACGCTTCATCATAATGACTAAAAACTAAAACGCTGCCATTTGGCAGCGTTTTTTTATGAATATTTTGGTCGCTATACCAACGTTGTTTCTGCTATGACCTCTGGCGACACCCTGTTTCGCCCTGTTTTTTTTGCGTTATACAGTTCTTTATCTGCCCGATTAAACAGTGTATTCCACGTATCTTCGACGTTGCTTGAAGAAGACATACCTACGCTAATGGTTACTTTAATTTCTTCAGAGCCACTGAATATAACAAGCGAAGACACCGATTCTCTCAATCTATCGGCAACGGTAAAAGGGGGCTCAGAATGTCGATTAGAGATAATAACGCCGAACTCTTCTCCGCCTAAGCGACCCACTATGTCACCTTTGCGCAACTGTGCTTGTAGACACTGTGCCACATTTTTTAGCACTCTATCGCCTTCAGGATGACCATAGCTGTCGTTAATGGTTTTAAAAAAATCGATGTCAATTACTAGTAAAGTGAAAGGCCTTTTGCTTTTGGACTTCAACTTTTTCAATACCGTGCGAATAAACGCGCGACGTCCTAACACGCCGGTTAACTCGTCGAAGTTTGCCATTGCTTCCCATTCGCCTTTTTCTTTTGACAGAATAATAAATGGGAGAAGTGCTGAGGTGGCAAGGCAAAGTAGTACGTGGAGCCCGACAGTAACCGTTATAAAAACTTGCAAGTTAGATACTAAGCCATAATAGGTAACACCAGTGGTAAGCCCCGCCCGTATCACCATTATGATAAAGTGAATGAACAGTATGCTTCGTATCAGAACAGAAATACCCTCAATGGTTTTCCATTGCTGTGATTGAAAGCTCTGAAAACAAAATAGAAACATTAAAGCAATAAAAAAGGACGTTGTTGGCTCGACTAATTCAGGGTACCAAGACGCTCCAATCAAAGAGAGAATAGCTATTACAAAAACACGGTTACCTGTGCGTTTGACGGTAGAATGTACACATTGAATGTTAAAACTTAAAAAGCCATGAAGTAGCAAATAGCTGGCCGTTAAATAAAGAAGCCCAGTGAGTGTGCTGAGCACGTTTATACTTGGCGCGAACATAGTGAGCGCGCTGCCGACTAGCCCTAAGCAATACACCAAGCACGATGCGGCCCAAAAGTTGAACGCGACAGGTTCGTATTGGTTTTTCGCCAAGATGCGAAAATATCCACCTACCGCAGCATTTATAGCGAGCGACAGGAGCAACACAATTAAAACGGAACTTGTCATTTTTTCGCCAACAAAATTAGACAAAAGTATTATTAATAATGGCGTTGAATTAAAAATTTACGTAACGATAAAGGTATGGTGGTGAATAAATAAGTATTTTTTTATATACCTTTGAGGCAAAAGTCTTTTTGAAAAAGAGGTGCTAAGCTTATGCAATATAAGAATTTGTTAATTTATTTAGGGCTCGCTGTTTGTGAACGTCAACTTAAAAAGTTTTTTACCACTGCAATAAGCGACTTCTGCTTTATAGGCTTGGTTAAATAATCATTCATTCCCGATTGAAGCGCGTTTTGTTTATCTTCTTTCATCGCATTGGCTGACAGGCCAATGATAGGTACGGCTGTAAAGCCTTTTTCGCGAAGCAGCTTAGTGGCTTCATATCCATCCATAACGGGCATTTGTACGTCCATTAAGATAAGATCGTATTGAGGGGCGTTTTCTACTTTTTGTACTGCTTGCTTACCATCTTCAGCGATATCAAACGTAAGTCCCAGGTTTGTTAGAATTTCACCGGTAACGAGTTGGTTTATATTATTGTCCTCTACAAGCAATATGTGCCCTTCAAGTTTTAAGCTATCGGGTTCCTCGTTATATTCTTTACTTTGATAATTAGCATCTTTTGAGATTATTTGGTGTACAAAAATTTCAAATTGGGCGGGGGTGAAAGGGTGCATAATTAAAGGGCCTTTCCACAGCGAATCATATTTAGACTGCAGGGCACTACCAGCGCTCTCCATCACTAAGCCTACAGACTTTCCGCTTTCTAAAAGACTGTTCAGCCAGCTAATATTTTTCCTAAACGAGCTAAATTCATGAACGTCAACAACAATATGATCAGGGAGAGTAGCAGCATTTTTAGCATTTTCAATTGACATGCTTGATGCTGTCGACAGCTGAATTTGAGAGCAATAGGCTTCTGGGAGTAACGGCGATTCAGTTACGTAAAGGCTATTAGCAGGCAACTGTGGAGAGTTTTGTAATACCCCTGGCTGATTCTTAAATGCTTTAAGAGGAAGTTCAACCTCGAATCTACTGCCTTTCCCCATAGTCGAGGTTGCATCAAGGCGTCCATTCATAAGTTCAGTAAGCTGGCTGACAATGGCAAGACCCAGTCCAGTACCGCCGTATTTGCGGTTAGTTGAGCCATCAGCCTGTGTAAAAGGCTTAAATATTTTATCGAGCTGTGCTGGGCTCATGCCTATACCTGAGTCGGCAATTCGCATGATGAGGTTTAGTAGGTTACCTTTTTCATTCAAGTTACCGTCAAACTCTATATCTATACGCCCTTGTTCGGTAAATTTCACGGCGTTGTTGCCAATGTTCATAATAATTTGAGCAATACGCAACGGGTCGCCTATAACCTGAGGTGGTATTCTAGGGTTAACCGTAAAATGAACAGATAGATTCTTCTCTTTTGCTCGCAGCGCTATTACGGCGATGAGGTTGTCAAATAGCGAGTGCAGTGAAAAGCTAACCTCTTCTATCTTTAATTCACCTGCTTCAATCTTGGAAAAGTCCAGAATGTCGTTAATTACGCTCAGTAATATTTGCCCAGAGTACGAAGCTTTATCAAGATAGCCTCGTACTGTTGGAGATAGTTCTTGCTGTTGGGCTAGCTCTATCAGGCCAATAATGCCGTTCATAGGCGTGCGTATTTCGTGACTCATATTGGCCAAAAACATACTTTTCGATGCGGTAGCTTGCTCGGCTTTAACTTTAGATTCAGTAATAACCTTGTTCAAGCTTTCTAGCTGAGAGTTCATCGATCTCGCTTCATTTAATAGCTTTTCTGTCTCACGATTCTTATCACTAAACACAAGCGCTGCTTTCGCTAGCTTGCCAATTTCGTCTTTTCGATTGCTGCCAGGAATATTAGAGATTTGTATGCCTTGAGCGAGCTTGTTGAAAACTTCAGTGATAGACCGGATAGGACCAAGGATACGGAAGGTAGAAAAAAGCGCAGCCGACAGAGCAAGTAAAATGGCAAATAGAGAAAAGAGCTCGCCATTGCGTTGTGTACTCTCTGCTATTTGGTAGGTACGCTGGGTTATAACTTCAGAATCGGTACTTACCTTTTTAGCCAGCTCTCCACTTAAATAGAGAAATTCGTTGGCAGAGCCTGCCATAACAACATTAACCAGAAAAAGGTTGCCCTGTGTTATTTGCGTCAGCTTAAAAAAGTCGTTTTTAATTCTATCTATAATGCGCTCAATACGCTGCTGCAGTTCAGGGGAAGCAGCAGATGGTAAGCGTTTCAAAGCGTCAATAGCATCATTAAACGACTGGATGAATTCCATATCAGGCTTCATCAGGTATTTCAGCATCGCATTTTCTGTACGTATAAGAATGACCTTGGCATCGTCTACGAAAGCTGCAGAAACCTTTCCTTGTGCTAAAGCCTTATCTAGCTCACTCCCGAGTAGCGTAATGTCAGACATAGTGCCTTGGTCGATGAGGTTGTCTCTTTCTGAGCGTGCTTCAACAACCTGAGAGAAGTTTTCTTGATAAGCGTTCAAATGCTCTCTCATTCTATTGAGAATTTGATTGCTGTCATCTTTTTGTTCGGCGCGTTCGTTCACCACCGCAAGCTTATCGAGTTTACTGTTGATGGTAACCATCAGGCGACTAAAGCGCGTAATGGCCGACTTACTGGCATTTTCTTTAAATATTAAAACATTGCGCTGAAGGTCGACAACGTCTCGCTCAAGCTCTTTAACTATACCAACATCAATGACGGCTTTCGCAGCAGACGCAACCCCTTCGTTTAAGACCTCTTGGTTTTTTCGTGCCACAAAACCTTGGGCGAGTATCAGCGCGATTAAGGCAACTAAAACTGTTATAAGCTGTATCCGGATTGACGATAACATATAAGCCTAAAGAACCTTCTTCCATTTAAGATGTGGTATTACACTGTTTTATGCAGTGATAAATTCGTACCACTTTTGTAAGCTATATTCATAGCTTGGCATAACCGTATTCCAAACTGCAACGTTGCTAAAGCGCTCTTCATAACTACCGCCGGTCCGCTGCGCGCCTTTTTGTACACTCACCTTGCCATCTGGGCCTTTTAGCGGTGTGGAGGCAATTTGCCCTCTATACCAATAGTCCCACTCAGCTTGCGACAAATACTCGGCAGAACGTTGAGGGTTTGAAATGTAATAGCCTTGTCTTGCTATAAATGCACCAGGCCAGCCTGAAAGCCACCAATTCATATATTCGTAAGCTACATCTTTCATTCTTCCTTGGGTAGCAGAAGAAAGGCACATGACGCCGTGCCATCCTCTATACCCTTCTTTAGGGGCTGCAAATGTGACGGGAATATTCTGGCCATTTAGCGCGGAGACCGCTGGGGAGAACATACTTTCAATGGCAACCCGGCCACTTTTCATAAATTCAACAGATTCGGGAACCGATGTCCAAAACCCACTAAAGTGATTCAACTGATTTAACTCTATAAGCAGGTTAAACAGGTCGTCTAGCTCGTATTCCGTGATAGCACCAATATCTTTAAAAGTGATAAACCCTTTAGCTTGTGCTGCTAGCGCTAAATCGAATAGCCCGATAGTAGGGTCGTTCACAATGCCCACTTTTCCAGAAAAATTACGGTCTAACAGCCATCCCCAACTTTCTTCTTGCCCTTTTAGTTCAGCGGGGAGTTTTGAAGTGTCGTAACCAAATGAGTCTACGTTGTGCACATAAGGTAAAAAGCTGATGGTATCGGTGTGCTTCTCACCCAAAGAGCCATCTCCTTGCACATTAAGAATCTTGTGGGGAGCGTCGCCCGCGCCCATGCGAGCGTTTTCAGTGAGCTTACCGGTTTTGCTTAAGTCATTTATTTCTTCCCAATAGCGAAGGCGCTTTTTTTGTATCGGTTGAATAGCCTTCGCACGCCACAGCACGTTAATGCTATTTGACCATTGTTCGTATAAATCAAAGGAGTTGGGATTCATAGAGGCTTTTTGTAGCACAGTTGCGCTACCGCCAGGTTCAAACACTATGTTAATACCTAAGTCTTCGATAGCCCGCTGACGAATAGCCTCCTGTAAAGTAACGTGAGTTCCCATAACCCGAAGTGTTGGCTTAGCTTTACCTATAGCGAAAGGTGTTATGCCGGCTGATAATCCAAACGCTAATCCGCCTTTTAGTAAAGTTCGGCGTGATGCTGAAGAGTCATTGTTTTTAGAAGGCTTAGTAGGCATTGTGAAATTCCGTATAAAGAAGTTCCTTTGATACATTCTGGCACTTATTTCATTTTGTTACCAAAAAAAGTAAGAAGATTGTTGAAAAAGTGGTTGTGGAGGTCGAAGATATTCAACCGTCGAAGGGGGATGGTTTATAAGGATCACTAAGAGGCCTAGTGTTTAACAGCGCGAGCATTTTTAAAGTGAGTGGTATGCGCTTTTTTTTGATGTAGTTTAGAGCGCTTCCCGTGATGTATCGTCCAATGGCTCTGACGCTGAAATTTGTGAAATTTTAGTATCTTCCTGAATGCACTCCACCGTATTTCGGCCATTGTTTTTGGCTTTATAAAGCGCTTTATCAGCATAGGTCAAAAGCTGTTTAGTGCTTTTGTGCTGAAGCTCATGCGTTTGCACTGCCCCAATACTTACCGTGATTTTATGCCCTTTTAAAAGCGGCTGGGTTTCGTGTAATTTGCTTATTTTCTGCCTTAGTCTATCTAGTATTTGGTAGGGGGAAACCTGGCTTAGAAGCACAATGCAAAAAGCAAATTCTTCCCCTCCAATTCTGCCTATTGCGTCTTCGGCGCGAAAAAAACTCTGCATTGTTTGCGCAACGATAGTCAGGACTTCATCGCCAAACCCATGGCCATTGTTGTCGTTTATTGATTTAAAGTGATCAACATCTGCAATGCCTACCAGAACTTCATGGTTGTTGCGCTTAGCAAACATTAAAGATTTAGAGAACGCATCCATAAACGCTCGCCTGTTAGGAATATTGGTTAAGGCGTCAAAATATGCCAGCTTTTCTAATTTCAGGTTTGCATCTCGCAGCTCACTTGTACGTTCGTGAACCAAGTTCTCTAAATCTTGTTTTATTCTTTTTAGCTCTGAATTTCTTTTATCCAGCTGTTCAGACTGAAACTTCATCTCGCTTACATTGCGCTGAACCGCAGCAAAATGCGTAACTTCACCAAAATCGTTTGTTAGAGGGAATATATTCATTTGTACCCAGAACGGTGTACCTGCTTTCGTATAGTTCAGCAGTGTCTCAGTACACGGAATTTGTTCAACAAGGGCTTGGCGAATGCGATCAGTGGAGGCTTTGTCTGTTAGGGGTCCTTGGAAAATCCTGGGTGTTTCGCCAATTAGCTCTTCGAAGTCATACTCAGTATGTTTACAGAGGGCTTCGTTGGCGTAAATTATTTTAGGAGAGAGTGGGGCATTGATGTTTTTCGCTTCTGTCACCAGGATCATGTCTTGTGAATTTTGCACAATATCTTTATAGGAAAAGTCGTTTATTTTCTTGGTGATGTTCGTAAAGTAAACGACCACAAAGGGCGGTGTAATTCCCTTCCCGCTATGTTTCTCTGGGTAGGCATTTACACTAAACCAAGCTGTCGTTTCTGTGGTTTTGTCGATAATGCCTACTATTTGATTATCTACAGGTTTACCCGTCGATAGTACGCGAACTACGGGTAATTCATTGTAGGAAATCCGTCGGTTTTGCCTATCAATGAACTCCCACGTCTCAGCATCCATACTTTTGTTTTTAAGCGCCTCAAGACTTAATTTAAGCATCAACAACGCAGCAGGGTTGGCGTACTCCACAGCGCCAGTCGCGTTGTGAATGACCACACCAATTTGCGTGTTTTCTAATAGATTGAACAAGTTAACATTGTTGAAGCTCATTGCACTACACCACTTGAAAGCGTCAGTATGTACTGTTTTTCCTTGTACATTGGCGAATCAACGTTAATTAGAAAGAAGAGTTAACCTATATATTAGACTTTAGTTTAAAAAATAGCCAAAAGCTGTGATTAAAACAGCTTTTGGCAAAGATAAATTTAGAAGGAATATTAATGGCGAGCGGATTTGCTCAAGCGTCTCGTAAGTACAATGCCTCCTAGTAGGAACAATGGAAGTAGCGACCAAGCACCGCCGTGCTCTTCTACTATTACTACCGTATCCTCTACGATGTACTCGTTGTTTTCGCTTTCAAGAGGAAGATAGGCAAGTGCGTTGTCATCATAAGCATCGGTAAATGCCACTAGCTCTTCAGTGTCGGCATCGTAAAGTTCTAGCAGTATGTCGTATTCACCAGGAGGGAAACCAGATACTAATGAACTTTCGATAGTAAATGTATCGGTTGAATCTTCTGAATAAATATAAAACTCAGACGACACGTGAATGGCATCGTAAATACCGTCTTTACCTAAATACAATACAGCGTATACCGGTGCTCGAGTAAAGATAGTGTCGGCATCAAATTCAATCGAAAACGTGGAGTGATAGCCATCGTAATCGATATCTTGTTCTAGCGTTACCCAACTTTCATAAATCCAAAATTCATTAACGCTGCTAACTACAATATCGCTTGATGACTTGGTTAAACCTAGGTGTTGTTGATGCTTATTCGTTTGGGCGTGTGTAGTGTGTTGTGCGTTGATCTTATCGGTAGACTGCTCGACAACACTATCATTGACCAATTCACTCGTGGTTTTTGGCTGTAGTGATTCAGCGGCGGCAAAGGGTTTGTCGTAGCGGAATTCAGTTGAGTTAACCTGTTTTTCTTCTGAACTATTATCAGTATTTGCATGCACAGGTGACAAAAACGCAAGCTGTAATGTGACGATAGCAGAATATGCTGTAAGTGCTGATACTAAGTTTTTCATCTGTCCATCCTTTTCCAATCGATAATGACAGGGTCATTGTTGAATAAAAAAGATGAACAAAAGCTGAAGAGTAACTTAATACCCCTTCAGCTTTATCGGGGAATTTAAGAATTAGTCGTCGAAGTGATAGTCTTCTTCTTCGTACTCGCCTTCTTCACGCGGTTCAAAATAGGTGCCCCATCCATCGTAGGTTACATCGTGTTTGTCGGCAATTTTTAACAGTGCGTCTGAATCAGCATTAAGCTTTTCAATATCTAGCTTTCTTTCTACCACGGCGTCGAAGCAAAAAATGGTTTCGCCGTCATCAAGAATTAGCTCTTCGGCGTCAGTCACCTCAAAGCCCGCTTTAAAGGCATCTACAGCGGCTTTTTCTAATACGTCGAAGTCGGTACTGGCGAAATGGTGCTCAATGGTATAGTCGGCATCTGCTTGACTGCCATCTTCTAGAAGGGCATCAATAGTTTCTTGGTTAAACTCGTACCACTCTTCTCTTTCATCGAACTGGGTCATAATAAACACTCGTTAGCAATTTAGGCGCAAGTTTACCTGCTTTTTTCCAGTTCATCGACCTGTGTATTAAGCACATCAAACTTTTGTTTCATTTCATCATTGAATTGCACCATCCACTCTTTAATTGTATGTTCTTCGGTCAGTGGTTGAGGCGCTGCAATATCAATCAGCACAATTCCATTGTTCCAGCGGTTCCATTTAACCTTCTTATGCAGGTTGCTCGCTGTAACCATAACAACAGGTTCATTCGTGGTTTTGGCTAAACGAAAAGCCCCTTGTTTAAACGGCAAAATGCCTCTGCCGTAACTTCGGGTACCTTCAGGGAATAGCCACACAGACGTTTTCTTTTTAGCTATGCGGTTAGCGGCAATATCTAAGGTGTTTCGCGCTTTTCCTGAATTTTTTCTATCGATCATGATATTCCCCGACAGCCAATAAATTTGGCCGAAAATAGGGATCCATTTCAAACTCTTTTTACCGATGGTAACTACGCCGGGAAGTGCTGCCTTACAAATTGTAATAACGTCAAAGCTGTTTTGGTGATTAGCGATGAAAACATAGGGCTCGTTCGTTTTTACAGCGGGGTCTCTTTTTATAATAATTTTGAGGCCCACTATTTTAGCCATAAGCGAATACAAACTACCGGCAGCATGCACGTTGTCTTTGTGAAAAGGGCGCACAATACAAATGATCAGCAAAATAATGTTGATTAATAAAAAGGCGATAAATAGTGCCGGTATGCGAAATAAAGCGATCAAAACAACTCCTAGATACAATTGACGCGCGCAGTATAGATGAAGTTTCAGCGTACACTTGTCCGATGAGTTTTTACAGCGTTTAGATCTAATTTGGTCATTACTTGTGAAAGCTCTTTTTTATCGCCTTTAGTATGAGGAAATTTTGCCGATACCGAATTACAATAATAGAAAGCTTAATAGAACCTAACTCGGTATTCATTACATGCAGACATTTACTCCAGACGACCTAGAAGAAGATATTCTTGCTGACCTTATGGAGGAAATTAACGAACTCTATGAATCAAGTGAGCAAACTTTGATTGAATTAGAGCTTCGGCCGGAAGATAACGAGTTGCAACGAGCCCTGTTTCGTTCAATCCACACTATTAAGGGCGATTTAGGCTTAGTTAATTTCTCTCCGATGATCCCCCTTTTACAGCATGTTGAAGATTTGCTCGATTACTTACGCAAAGGGCAGGTGGCATATACCAGCACTATGAGTGATTTGGTACTTCTTACCATGGACAGGGTAAAAGCCTTTGTCGAAGCTGTAATGGCTGACGGTAAGGCCGAGTATGATGACAATCTTCACAACCAGCTAGTGCTGGCTATCAGTCGTGTTACGCCAGAGAATTCTGCTGAGCATGAAAAGCGTCTTACCGAAGCGGTGTTGTTACTTAATCCTGCGTTAGACATTGTCGCTGACGGCGACGACCCCGAAAACGTGCAAATAAAGCCGCCCACATTAGCTGCGACAGGTATACCTAAAGACATTAGCAGTGAGAAGAAACAAGACATTTTGTTTTTCCGCGATCTTATGCAAACCATTGAGCGGCGTTCTAACTATTGGGTTGGAAGAGGTGATCGCATTGCTAAATTGGCCATGTACATTAACGATGTTGCTGAAAATCCAATTGACGAAGACCAGCTGGCGGTAGCCAGTTACGTTCATGATTTTGGCATGGCGTTTATGCCTTTAAAGCTGCTGCATAAAGGCGATGAATTGACTGATATCGAGTTTAATCTGATGCGATCTCATGTTTACAAAAGCGCCCGTTTGTTAGAGCACCTAGATCAATGGGACATGGCACGTAAAATAGTGATGCAACACCATGAGCGCACGGATGGGACCGGTTATCCGCTAGGCATAAAAGAAGACGATATCTGTGAAGGCGCGAAGCTACTTGCCATTGTCGATACCTACGATGCAATGACGCACCCCAGAGCGCACAATGAAGATAATGTGCTTTCCAAAAAAGAAGCGGTGATCGAGATAAATCGCAGTGCCAAAGGACAGTTCAGTATGAAGTGGGTGAGGCTGTTTAATCAGGCTATGACAGCGCTATTGACTAAAGGGCAGTAAACACCGCCCTAATCTTGCTACGTGATGTTGGCTGAGAGCCTAATTCAGCTAAAGGCTTCTCAGCTACTTCAAGAAGCGAAGCAGGTTTAATTTACCCCTAATTCCTTTAGTTTACGGGTAAGGGTATTTCGCCCCCAACCTAAACGCTTAGCCGCATCTTGCTTGTGACCGTGAGTGTGCTGGAGTGCTCGCTCAAGCATAACGCGTTCGAAAGTAAGCATAGCGTCGTTAAGAATATTATGGTGACCATCGCGTAGTTGTTTGTCGGTCCAACTCGCAAGCAATTCTGGCCAATCACCCGATTCGGCACTAGGTTTTTCGATACTGCTATCGCTGTGAATTTCTGGCGGCAGATCGCTCGGTAAGACTTCTTGTCCACTCGCCATCACCGTTAACCAGCGGCACACGTTTTCTAACTGCCGTACGTTACCCGGCCACGGTAACTGAGACATAACGCGCTCAGCTTCTTTTGAAATGCTTTTCGCCTCCACATCAAGTTCTTTGGCTGCTCGGCGAAGGAAGTGACGCGTTAACAAAGGAATATCTTCTCGGCGCTCGTTCAGCGATGGAAGGTGCACACGAATAACGTTCAGGCGGTGAAATAAATCTTCCCTGAATTTTCCTTCAGCGACACGCTGCTCTAGGTTTTGGTGGGTTGCTGCAATAATGCGTACATCAACGCTTACCGACTGATGGCCACCTACGCGATAAAACTGACCATCCGCGAGTACTCGCAAAAGGCGTGTTTGCACATCTAACGGCATATCGCCTATTTCATCTAAGAAAAGTGTACCGCCGTCAGCTTGCTCAAAACGCCCTTGGCGTGCCGCTTGTGCACCGGTAAAGGCGCCTTTTTCATGACCAAACAGTTCGGATTCTACAAGATCTGCAGGTATGGCCGCCATATTAAGCGCAATAAAAGGCTTACTCGATCTAGGGCTGTGTCGGTGAAGTGCGTGCGCTACCAATTCTTTACCCGTACCTGATTGGCCGTTGATAAGCACGCTTATCGAAGAACGTGAAAGTCGACCTATAGCACGGAAAACTTCCTGCATAGCAGGTGCTTCACCAATTATTTCGGTTACAACGTCTTCAACTTGTGATTTGGATACCGTCGACTGCTCTCTTGCATGAGCAAGGGCGCGCTGGGTTAAGGTTACCGCTTCGTCAATATCAAAAGGTTTTGGCAAGTATTCAAATGCCCCTTTTTGATAAGCGTTTACCGCACTGTCTAAATCCGAATGCGCCGTCATAATGATAACGGGAAGCAACGGATGGGAAGCGTGCACTTCGTTCAGTAATGTCATGCCGTCCATTTGTGGCATTCTTATGTCTGAAATGATGACTTCGGGGGCTTGGCCGCTTTGAAGTTGAAGCAATAAATCTTCAGGGTTTTCAAAACTCAAGCAGCTGATGTCAGCGGCTTGTAAGGCCTTTTGCAGCACCCAACGAATAGAACTGTCATCATCGACAATCCACACAGACTCATTCGTCATCGTCTGTCTCCTTACGATCTATTGGTAGGTAAATTACGAACTCAGTGTGACCAGGGTAGCTGTCTACATCTATTTTGCCGCCGTGGTGGTTAATAAGGGTTTGTGAAATAGACAAACCCAGCCCAGAGCCATTTTGTTTACTTGTGACCATGGGATAGAAAAGTGTGTCTTTAATTTCAGCGGGAATACCCGGGCCGTTATCTATAATTTTTATTTTTGCTACCAGCGCATGACGTTTCGTTTGAATCGTCATCTGGCGCTCTATTCGCGTAACTAGCCTAATCTCTGGGTTAGGGGTTTGGCTCTCGGTTAAAGCCTGAATACTATTCCTGACTATATTGAGCACCGCCTGCTGAATCATGTCTGGGTCTAGTAAAAGTGGTGGTATGCTAGGGTCATAGTCGCGAACTATGGTTATAGGGTTGTCTGAATCAAAACGCATAAGACTACGTATTTTTTCAAGTGCTTGATGCACATTGCTTTCTTCGAATCTAGGCAGTGAATTCGGTCCTAGCAAACGGTCTACCAGGTTGCGCAGACGGTCAGACTGCTCAATGATCATACGGGTGAATTCTTTATGTTCTTCCGACAGCTCCTTTTCTAAAAGCTGCGCCGCGCCGCGAATGCCACCTAGTGGATTTTTTATCTCATGCGCTAAACCACGTACTAGCTCTCGAGCCGCATAATGCTGTGCGTTTTGTAAGTTTTCGCGAGAAATTCGTTTTTGTTGATCAATCTTTTTGACTTCGAACAGCAGTCGAGGGCCATCGTCAAAGTGTAAGTTGGTAACGGTCAAATCCGCAGAAACATAGCGGTTGTCTCTGAACGCTAGTTTAATTTCGTTCTCGGTAAAGTCTTCACCTTTTCTAATGGCCGCTTTTAGTCGGGTAGTCTCTATTGTTCCCGGTAAGAAAAAGTCTTGAAGCGGGTGCCCGATAAGTTGCTTCAAGCCTGTTTCGAACAAAGCTTCACCCGCGTGGTTAGCGTAAACAATGGTAAGTTTGTTATCTACCATTACCAACGCTGTGTTTAGGCTATTTATAAGCTGTTGTGTTTCTAACTCGGTGGAATGCATCCGAGCTCGTCTCCTTTGCACCATAATTGTGCATTGTAGCTTGCAATGATGCGATGCGCGAGTAAGAGGCTAAGCAAACATAGTCTACTGAACCTCGGTGGTGCGCTTACAGAACAATGATTGCACGCTATTAGTTATTAATTAACGCCGATGCCTGATGTAGGTAAAGGGTTTGTTCTGGAGACGATGCAAGAGTCTTGCCCGTATTGTTCGTTAGCTCAACTTTGTAGGTATGTGCTCCACGATGGATACCTGAAAGTTTAAATACGCCTGAACTATTGCTTGCAAATGGGGCGTTATCGAAAATTAAGCGATAGATAGGCGCTTTGGGTGCACCAGTTTGTGCCGCAGAAATAATTAACTCACCTAGATTATTTCTAATAGTTGCTTCTGGTGCAGGAGATTTGATAACTACGCGATAATTTGGTTTAGGGGAATCAGGCTTAAGCGGCGGTGGGGGGGCAACTTTGGCTGCTGTAACTACGTTTTGCGTTTTATCATCGAATGCCAACGGCTCAGCATTTTTTTGCGGCTTATCGGTGAAAGTAATAGAGCCGTCTTTTCCTACCACCTTATAGATTGTTGTAGTCGATGGGGATGTCGTAGTCGATGCATCGGGAGCTCGTTCTGCCTCGTTCGTCAGTGGTTCTTGCTGCGCATTGTCTTGCTCTAAACCAAGCGTAGCGGCTTGCAAAGGTAACACTCCATTACTGCAACACAATAATAGGGAAGTTAAGCAGATATATCGCATCATGTTTTGCACGTGTTGTTACCTAATCATTGTATTTGAAAACTGCCAGCTTACTACTTTTATCATAAGAGGCCTGTGGCTAAATCTTTTCAGCATTGCCTATATGAGATTAGCCCCTAGGTCATTGTCCTAAGTGAGCAAACGTAGAAGATGCTTTTAGCGCAGACACAAATATATAGTAGTTAATTAGCACCCATAAAAAAAGCCCGCAGAGCGGGCTTTAGTATATATCGCTATACAGTGTGTTATTACACGCTGTAGTACATGTCGAACTCAACTGGGTGAGTTGTCATGTTAAGTTTAGTTACTTCTTCTGACTTAAGGTCGATGTATGCATCGATCATGTCGTCAGTCATTACGCCACCGGCTTTAAGGAAGTCACGGTCGTTATCAAGTGCTTCAAGTGCCATTTCAAGCGAGCTTGCAACAGTTGGAATTTCAGCCGCTTCTTCTGCAGGTAGATCGTACAAGTCTTTATCCATAGCATCGCCAGGGTGGATCTTGTTTTTGATACCGTCAAGGCCAGCCATTAGCATCGCAGAGAATGCAAGGTAAGGGTTAGCTGTTGGGTCAGGGAAACGTACTTCAATACGACGCGCTTTATCGCTAGTTACGTGAGGAATACGAATTGATGCAGAACGGTTACGTGCAGAGTATGCAAGCATTACCGGCGCTTCGAAGCCAGGAACTAGACGCTTGTAAGAGTTAGTAGAAGCGTTAGCGAAGGCATTGATTGCACGCGCGTGCTTAATGATACCGCCGATGTAGTAAAGTGCTTCTTCAGAAAGACCTGCGTATTTGTCACCTGCGAAGATGTTAACGCCGTCTTTAGAGATAGACTGGTGACAATGCATACCAGAACCGTTATCGCCAACAAGTGGCTTAGGCATAAAGGTAGCAGTTTGGCCGTATGCGTGTGCAACGTTGTGTACCACATACTTGTAAACTTGAATTTCGTCAGCTTTCTTAACTAGCGTGTTGAATTCACAAGCGATCTCGTTTTGACCCGCTGTCGCTACTTCGTGGTGGTGAGCTTCAATAACAAGGCCCATTTCTTCCATAACCATACACATAGCAGCACGAATGTCGTGAGCAGAATCTACCGGAGGTACTGGGAAGTAGCCGCCTTTAACGCCAGGGCGGTGAGCCATGTTGCCGCCTTCGAATTCTTCACCTGAGTTCCACTTTGCTTCTGAAGAGTCAATCTTGTAGAACGAGCCTGCCATATCTGTGTGGAAACGCACGTCGTCGAAAAGGAAGAACTCTGGCTCTGGGCCGAAGAAGCATGTGTCGCCGATACCTGTAGATTTCAAGTACTCTTCTGCGCGACGTGCAACAGAACGTGGGTCACGCTCGTAACCTTCCATTGTTGAAGGCTCAACAATGTCACAACGGATGTTTACTTGTGTTTCTTCTGCGAAAGGGTCTACTACGCAGCTGTCTGCGTCTGGAAGAAGAACCATATCTGATTCGTTGATGCCTTTCCAACCAGCAATTGAAGAACCGTCGAACATTTTACCTTCTTCGAAGAATTCTTCATCAACAACACTTGCAGGAATTGATACGTGTTGTTCTTTACCTTTGGTGTCGGTAAAACGTAAATCTACAAACTTCGCTTCACTTTCTTTAATCAGTTCTAATGCCTTATCTACTGACATCGTGTCCTCCAGGTTTAATGTAAAAATGCGGAATGATCAGCTTCACTCCAACAGTGGCAAAAGTGAAAGCGATTATCATGCCATTTACAAGCATGCCGGTTTTTGTGGCATGGACAGGCATCTATCACTTCCATTTGAATAGCAATGCACCAGAAGGGTGCATCAATGCTTCATAGTGGTGCTTAATTGTTACTTTTATGTCATCTAGCCTAGATCACTTTGTATCACACCACCACTGTATATGTTCAATTCGGTGCAAATAATATTGTCTATTTTTTAAACTGAAGAGTTAATTCTAATAAAAGTGACTTCTTATCAAAAAAAGGTGCGCAAACGTCGTGGTTTTTCTGTACAATCCGCGCAAATTTCTCTATCTGCATTTTTTTGCAACAAATCTAATGCAGACTTATTCGATTCCCGAATTAAGTTGGCATCGATTTACACAGGCTCTATATAAGCATGAATACCACTGATATTAGTAAATTGCGTAACATCGCAATCATCGCCCACGTTGACCACGGTAAAACCACCCTGGTAGACAAACTGTTACAGCAGTCTGGCACCCTTGAATCTCGAGGCGAGCAAGAAGAGCGCGTAATGGACTCGAACGACATCGAGAAAGAACGTGGCATTACCATCCTAGCTAAGAACACAGCGATTAACTGGAACGACTACCGTATCAATATCGTAGATACTCCAGGACACGCTGACTTCGGTGGTGAAGTAGAACGTGTAATGTCAATGGCCGACTCTGTACTTCTACTTGTAGATGCACAAGAAGGCCCAATGCCACAAACGCGTTTCGTTACGCAAAAGGCATTTGCTCAAGGTCTTAAGCCAATTGTTGTTATTAATAAAATCGACAAGCCTGGCGCACGCCCTGATTGGGTAATGGATCAAGTATTCGACCTTTTCGATAACTTAGGCGCAACTGATGAGCAGCTTGACTTCCAAGTTGTTTACGCTTCTGCACTAAATGGCTGGGCATCACACGATGCAGACGAGCCTCAAGAAGACATGAATGCACTATTTGAAACTATCGTTGAGCAAGTTTCTGCACCTGATGCAGACGTAGACGGTCCTTTCCAAATGCAGATTTCTCAGCTTGATTACAACTCATACGTAGGTGTAATCGGTGTAGGTCGTGTTAAGCGCGGTTCAGTTAAGCCAAACCAACAAGTAACGGTTGTTACTGCTGATGGCGAAAAACGCAACGGTAAAGTTGGCTTAGTTTACGGCTATCTTGGTCTTGCACGTCATGAAGTTGAATCAGCGCATGCTGGCGACATCATTGCTATTACAGGTCTTGGCGAACTTAAGATTTCTGACACAATCTGTGACCAAAACACAGTTGAAGCGCTTCCTCCGCTTACGGTTGATGAGCCTACTGTAACTATGACTTTCCAGGTAAACACGTCTCCGTTTGCGGGTAAAGAAGGTAAGTATGTAACGTCACGTAATATCCTAGAGCGTCTTAACGACGAATTAGTACACAACGTTGCGCTTCGCGTTGAAGAAACTCAAGACCCTGATAAGTTCCGCGTATCAGGTCGTGGTGAACTTCACCTAGGTATTCTTATTGAAAACATGCGTCGTGAAGGTTACGAGCTTGCTGTATCTCGTCCAGAAGTAATTCTTAAAGAAGTTGATGGCGAAACACAAGAACCTTACGAAACACTAACGATTGACTGTGAAGAAGAGCACCAAGGCTCAATCATGGAACAGCTTGGTCTTCGTAAAGCTGAAATGACCGATATGTCTCCAGATGGCAAAGGTCGTGTACGTATCGACTTCATTATTCCAAGCCGTGGCCTAATTGGTTTCCAAACAGACTTTATGACAATGACATCTGGTTCTGGTTTGCTTTACCACACGTTCGATCACTACGGTCCGTACAAGGGCGGTATTATCGGTAAGCGTAAAAACGGTGTACTTATCGCAAACGCAAACGGTAAAGCATTAACTAACGCCCTGTTTAACTTGCAAGAGCGTGGTCGCCTATTTATCGGTCACGGTGTTGAAGTGTACGAAGGTATGGTTATTGGTATTCACAGCCGTGACAATGACCTAACTGTAAACGCACTTAAAGGTAAGCAGCTTACAAACGTTCGTGCCTCTGGTACTGACGAAGCGCAAACCCTAGTTCCACCAATCAAGATGTCACTTGAGCAAGCGCTTGAGTTTATTGATGACGACGAACTAGTAGAAGTAACACCTGAATCTATCCGTATTCGTAAGAAGCTTCTTACAGAAAACGAACGTAAGCGTGCATCTCGCGCACCTAAGTCTTAATACTCTTTAAGACTTTAACAATCTTAAAAATGCCAGCTTATGCTGGCATTTTTTATTTAGCGTTTAAACTTTGTTAATCTAGTATTTGCCGCTGGTCTTTCCTATTTTTGAACGGTTGAAGGTTTTCTTTTCGAAATCACCAACTCAGTTAATTCACTGTAATGGTGAACATCGAAAAGCGTAAATATCGACCAAAGGTTAGTGGTCAAACATGCTTAGAGCTTCTATGCTTATTCAAGTACATGTTTACGCATTAACTCGTAAGCTAAGTCGTTGTAATATCGACGGATAATGACCTAACAAAAGGGGAAGGGTAGTGTTTTCTGTAGCCGTTGTTGAAGATGATCCTATTACGCTAGACCTCATTACTGATGCGTTAGAGACGCAGTTAGACGCTACTGTTTTTCCATTTACGCGTAGTAAATTTGCAAGAGATTTCTTGCTGCAACAAACTTCCGACACTATAAGCTTAATCATAAGCGACCAAGTAATGCCGGATTATGACGGGCTTAGCCTTTTAAAAACTTGTCAATCGTCTGGTTTGGACGTCCCTTTTTTGCTTATTACTGCCGACCCTAACAAAGAGCTCGTTATTGAAGCGCGTAAGCTCCAAGTATCAGGCTTTTTAGCTAAACCCCTGAATATGGAAGAACTGGTTCAAAAGTCGAAAGAAGCAGTTACACAAGCAAGTTAGCCTTAAAGCTTGTCTTACATGTTACGGTTTTATTGACGCCGTCAATTTATAATGGACACCTAATAACGAAAGTAAGCAGGCTTTCACCGTAACTTGGTATAAAATGGAAAAGTCCACTTTGCCATTGCTTGTTTAACGCCTTAACTTTACCTCTATAAAAGTACATTTCGATATAGCAAATCTGAGTTAATTCATCTTAAGCCACTAGTTTATGAGGCGCTAAAATTCTACACTGGTGTCATAAGTTTTTGAGCAACAGGATGTAATGTGAGCGCCTTATTCGATAATACCCCTTCTAGAAAAGATACGTTTTCGTTCAAATGGCAAAAGTACAAAGGAAAAGACATCATTCCTGCTTGGGTGGCTGATACCGAGTTTCGTTGTGCTCAGCCAATCTTAGATGCCATCTCTGGTCAAGTTGAACATGGCAATATGGGGTATATACTGCCTGCCCATCACGCTGGTGCTATTCAGGCTGTAGTACGATGGCTTAAAGATAAGCATAATTGGGAAATCCAGCCCGAGTGGCTAGTGTGGACACCAGGAGTTGTACCTGCGTTCAACGTAGCGTGCAAAGCGTATTGTGACCCCGGCGATAAAGTGCTTATTCAAACGCCTAATTACCCGCCACTGCTGGCGGCGCCAAAGCTAAACGGCCTAGAGCGAGTAGATATAGGTACGGTCGTAGAAAGCGCGAACGGTGAACGTTTAGATAGTATCAGTGAAGTCGATGGAGCGCGCTATACACTGGACTTTGACGCGTTAGAAAAAGAAGCTGCGGATCCTAAGTGCAAGCTGTTTATTCTTTGTAACCCAATGAACCCTGTAGGTTCGGTACTTTCAAAAGCGGAGCTGGACCGCATTGCCGAAATCTGTAATGCGAACAATGTTAAGCTTTGCTCTGATGAAATACACTGTGACCTTATTTTAGAAGACGGGAAGCAGCATATCCCAGCAGGCCGCGAGGCTAATCTTGCTGAAAATAGCGTAACGCTTATGGCTGCCAGTAAAACATTCAATATTGCGGGGTTAGGTACGTCTTTTGCCATTATTCCTAATCGCCAACTGCGTCAGGCATTTACTAATGCCGCAGCAGGCATAGTGCCGTGGGTAACCGTATTAGGCTTAGCGGCAACAGAAGCTGCATTTACTCAGTGTGACGATTGGCATCAGCAGCAGCTTAGCTACTTACGTGAAAACAGAGACATGGTGTTTAACACCATCAACAGTATTGACGGGCTTAAAATGCTAAAAGCCGATGCGACGTTTCTTGCGTGGGTAGACGCCAGCGGGCTTGGCGTAGAAAACGTACAGGAATGGGCGGAAGAGAAGGGCGTTGGCCCATCTCCGGGTATTGATTTCCACAAAGCGGATCATTTCAGAATCAATTTTGGCTGTAGCAAATCCATGCTTCAAGACATACTCCAACGCCTCGCCAGCTAAAAAAAACTGTGGGGTCAGAGTCAGGACTCTGACCCACACCTCAAAGGTGTTAGCTGAAAACACCGATCAGTTTATATAGGCCTAAACCAATCACTGTGCCTACTACCACAAAGCCTGCCAGATTACTTTTCCACGTGTTTCTAAACTCACCCAGCGCTGTGCTTTTATTCATAACGACCAGCAAAAATATCGCGATAATAGGTAGCAGTAGGGCATTAGTTGCCTGCGCAAACAAAATAGCGGGTAGAGGCTTAAAGCCAAGTGCTGCAACACTTACCCCAACTACAATGATAATGAACCAAACAGCTTTAAAGCTTTTACTTTGCATATCATCAGATAGTCCTAGCGCGCCAGTTACGGCATAAGCGGCGGCTAAAGGCGCGGTAATGGCGCTGGTTAAACCGGCCGCGAACAAACCTAATGCAAAGAACCACTGCGCCTTATCACCTAACACCGGTTTAAGCTGCTCGCCCATATTAGACGCGTCCATGGTGGCTGCTTGGTTGAAAAACGCCATCATAGCTGTAGCCATAACAATTAGCGTAATAAGCCCTCCCATACTGATTGCCCTAGCCGACTGGTTTCGACAGGCTATTACGGCGTCATTTTTATCCTGCCCTTTTGACGATTTCGCAACTAGGCTGGCGTGAAGGAATAAGTTGTATGGCACAATGGTTGTACCAATGAGGGCTAGCACAGTGGTAATAGCATCTGTGTCTAGTCGCGGTGAAGTAAGCTGGCTAAACATAGCAGCAATATCAGGCTTGGCTACAAGCAGCGTCACTAAAAATACCCCCGCCATGATAAAGACAAGGTAAACCAATACTGTTTCTATCCACTTGTAGCTGCCTGACCATAGCAACACAATTGCGATAGTGCCCAATATGCTGGCCCACTGACCAATGCCTAAATTGATAAACGCGTCTAGACCGATTGCAGCGCCGGTTAGGTTGCCCGATTCATAGGCTGCGTTACCAATGCCAATAGCGCTAACGATGAGTACAATGAAGGCGTTTTTAAGCCATGGCTTATACGCCATGTTTTTCATTGCGCTTGCCAAGCCTTGACCACTTGCAACACCAAGACGTGCCGCCATGTCTTGCAATATTATGGTTGCAAAAATGGAAAAAAGCAGCGCCCATACCAAGTGAAAACCAAAGTTTGCACCCGCCAAGCTTGCTGTAGTTACTGTTCCAGGGCCAATGAAGGCGGCCGCGATGATATATCCTGATTTATCTTTTGCCATTGCAACGACTCTTAGTTAAGTTTTGCTATCATGACAATAGGTGGGCGAGCACGCAACAGTACCGCTAAACCAATACAGTAACAGATTGGTTTTAAACCTATTGTCGCGTACCCAGTGCAAAGGACTTATTTTTTCTGCGTGCCTAACCCCAACTATGTGGGAGAAGTATAAGGTCAGAAAACACGCCCTCTGCAAAGTGGCCGCGCAGACTACCGTTTCGAGAAAGAGAACGCAAATTAAAAAAGGAAGGTAATGATGAAAGACGGGTTTCCAGTACACATCATCAGCGATATTGTTTCGCATCCCAATTTCAAAAATGTACTTCCGAATGCTTATCAGGTTGATGGGATGATCTTTGCGGTTGCCGCCGCACCAGAAATCCCCATGCCCGAGCAATGGATGCCTTGGCTCATTCAATCTAGTGATAGCAAGCTAGTAGATAAAGATGTCGATAAGCTTGCAGATACCCTGATGAACGGCTTGCGCTCCCATTTAGATTTAATGCGCCAGAGTAAACCACCTTTATCTAGTGAACTCACCGAAGCGATAGAAGTGAAAGGAGTGATGAGGCCTTCAAAGGAATTAGAAAGCTGGCTGAACGGGCTTTTACAAGTACATAAGCAGTTAGAGCCAGTGTGGCAAAATGCTTGGAACCATCTTGATAAGCGCTCTGCACAGAATACAAGTGACGACAAGGATAAACTAGCTGAACCTGCGGAGGCGAGGTTGTCCCGTTGTTTAAAACTTTTTTCAACGCTTGCCAATATAGAATTGGCTTTGTCCTACAGAAACGAAACGCAAGTTGCACAGCTTGAAAGTAATATACACATGCTTGTTAAGCAGTTGCCATCGGTACTCGCAGATTACACAAAGTTATCCGGAGAGCTGGCGCAAGCACTACCCAATCAATTCGAAACCTTTAACAAAGTTACTTAAGGCTTAATATAATCGGTCTCACCGTAGCTGGTTAACGCTGCCGTTGCTGTTGGTGACGTTGATTTAACGTGTGTTTTAGCGAAGCCGTGTAGCTATCTAGCTCAAGTTTCGCCTTCTCGTATTGCTCATTTAACAGTATAGAGGCTGGCTCTCTCATTAGCGCCTTAAACGCAATATCCGTCTGTTGTAGTAGGTGTTTGAGGTGTTGATTACTGTCATCCATGGTAAACATTCCGATAAAAACAATTCAATAAACCCGATATATCGTGACTCTCGGGCGGCTATGTGTGATGTCTACAACACTCTCTACATAAAGATTCAAAAACTTTTTTGCATCACACTGTAGTACGAATTCCTTGAATACTGACTTCCTTACTGACTATGGATGTCTGCGTGTAGCTAAGCCCTAGAAGGGTTTAACTACAGCTAGACATACAACTGCGAGAATAATTAACACTGGGGCTTCATTCAAAAAGCGATAGAAGCGGGGAGTGTGCCTATTTTCATCTCGTGCGAACTGCTTCATCAACTTAAACAAATAGAAGTGGTAAGCGTAAATAGCAAGTAGCAGCAGCAATTTTATGTGAAGCCATCCTGACATTTTAAACCAGGTGCCACCATAGCTGACAATAAGCGCAACGCCGAATGCCAGAGTTAATAAGGCGAATGGAGTAACGAAGAGCCACAATCGGCGCTCCATAACTTTAAATTCATCTTTAACTATTTGAGACTTAGTCGTGGCGTGATAAACGAAAAGTCGTGGTAAATAGAAAAGACCTGCCATCCACGCCAGCATGAAAAAGATGTGCAGTGCCTTAAACCATAAAATGTACATATTAGTAGTGTGCCTTTTGTAAGAAGCTTTGCAAAATATTCCAGGTTACTACGCCAATGATATCGTTAAGCTCCTGATCGTAAATATAAACTGCGCCAGAGCGCGAATTTTTAAGATGTTCGTATACTTCGTGCAGCGTAGACTGCGCGCTGATGCCTTCCATTTCATAATAGTTTAACGCGGAGGCATCGTGTTCCAAACTTACATTGTATTGGACCAGTTTATACTGCACATCTATTTCAAATTTTGACTTCTGAATGACAATTTTTGTCGGATCGCCTTCTAAATAGTTAATTAGCGCTTGTTCTGGGGCATCGTGAAAAAGCTTATAATCTCTATTCATTGCTGCCAGTACACCGGTCTTTTCAAGAGCCTCTCGGATAGATGAAATGGCGTATGGTAGATTCTGATAGTCAAGCTGACGTATAAAAATAGAGCGGTTGCCGAAAAACTGCGTTGAAGTTACGTAAGCAGGTACTATCACCAGCATGGCTGGCAGAATGATTTGAGGGCTATAGGAAAGCTCCATAACCGCAGATAGTGCAGCGAGAGGCGCGTGTAATACCGCCGTCAACATACCCGCAATACCTAGCAATGCGAAGCTGTTAGTGAACTCAGGCACGTTGATAAAGTAGGATAGCGGCAATAAAAGCACGGCACCAGCGAGCATACCGATAACCATCACCGGGCCTATGATCCCACCAGGAATACCAAGGCCGATAGCAAATACCGCTAAGATAACCTTAAACACAAGGGTAGATACCAACAATAGCGCGCCAGGTGAACTATCGAATAAGTGCTCTACATCGATAAAGTTCGCCCCAAGTGCCTCAGGTATAAACATACCTATAGTACCGGTAATTAGCGCTGCAAGTATTAAACGCCACACCATAGAAACCGGTCGGAACCAGGTCATAACACGCATAAGTTGGCTATTAAAAAGCACAGCCAACATACCCAGTAAAATGCCTAACAGTACTAAATAGAAATACATCCACTGGCTAAAGGCATTGAAAGATAAGAACGAAAGTTCGTTGACCTCTCCAAATACAATACGGGTAAGCACAGAGCCACAGGCTGCGGCCAGCATGATAGGTACAAATATGTGGATTTTGTATTCTCGAAGCACGACTTCCATTACAAAGATAACGGCAGCGAAAGGGGTATTAAACGATGCAGAAATGCCCGCAGCAATGCCACAGCCTGCAAGAATTCTAATACTGTTATAGGGCAGACGAAGCCATTGCCCAAGAAAACTACTGCCCGATGCTCCCATATGAACAGAAGGACCTTCTCTTCCTACGACGAAGCCTCCAGCAAGCGCTAGCATACCGCCAAAGAACTGATTGATGGTCGTTCGAAACGGAATATGACCGTAATAGTATTTTACCCGGTGAATAACGAAAGGAATACCCAAGCGGTAGTGTTTGAAGCCAGTGAGAAAAGCAATGAATAGTATTAAGCCAACACTAATAAGCGGCATGATAAGCCACACTAACCAGTCGTAAGCAAGAACTGACTTAAGCGACGATCCCCCTGTTTCTTGAAGCCATTCAACGCATAGTCGAAACAGTATGATAATAAGCGCCGCGCAGGTTCCCCCTACAATGCCCAGCATGCACAACTGAATAGTAGTGCGTGGATGAGCTAACTCCTCTCTTAAAGCCTGCAAGCGCATGTTGTGGTACAGTAGATTAACGTAGCTAGCAGCTTACCATAAACACTTAAAATTCATAATATTTAGAACGCGTTAGCGTTTTTGTAGTTTTTTATTGAAGAAATTATGACGACAGACCAATTAAAAGAATTATTAGGCAACTATAAATGGACCTTGATGGTAGCGCTCATCATGTTCGTCATGATTGGGTTCGGTTACAAGCTGGCGCGAATTATTGACGAAGGCGACAGCAAGAAAGTGCAGGCTCAAAAGGAAACTATTGCTATTTTATCTGAAGAGAATAATGCGCTAACGACGAAAGTAAACCAGCTTGAAGTAGCCGTGGAACTTGCCTCACTCGAGTCAGAAAATATCGCAAAAACGTTAAGTGAACAGAAGAAAGAGCTAGAAGCACAACAAGAGCTGTTAAGCTTCTATGAGCGTGTTATGGCGCCCGAGAAAACCGATGAAGGTTTTGCTATTGAAGGGGTAGAGATCTTTAAATTAAGCGATACATCATATCAGCTCAGGTTAGTCTTACTGCAATCTAAACAGAGAAAAGCAGTGATAAATGGCAACTTAGATATTGCTATTGTAGGCAAAAGAGATGGAAAGCCTGTTAGGCTAGAATCTGGCAGTTCAAGCCTACTTGCTGAAGACGTTAAGTATCGTTTTCGTTTTTTCCAAGCGGTTAACGTAACGCTTAATATCGAAGAGGATATAGATGTAGAGTCTATTGATTTTACTACACGGGTTTATCAATATAAAACCCGCAAGGGCAACTATGAAGTTAGCGTCCCATGGAGCGAAGCGCTTTCAGTTGACCTAGAGTAAGTCTCTAACAACCATAGTTTAGCTAAGCACATAGCTAGGTATACTTAGGTTTTCCACACATATGATTTATTCACGCCCATGGTTTTGGTAAGTAAAAGCTTAATAATTTCTAGGGCATGATCTTGTTAATATTCAAACAGGTACCAGTAGCCATAGCCTACAAGAAAAGCTGGAATGGCAGAGTAGACAGTAGCGATAAGGGCTGCCTTTGGTGAAAGCGCGATAGCGGGAAACAAGGCATCGCCATCGTTACTAATCGCGTTGCCTAATTGAGCTGAAAAAGGGACTGCGCCATTTAAATACAAACTGGTGACCAATATTTGAGGGCCGCAGCCGGGTAGAAAACCTATAACAATAGCCAAGCCGACCAAGCCAAGTCCCATAGCTTTAAGCATTCCCGCTATGTCTAGTCCAAACCAGACAACAGAAAGCTCGAAAATCAAAAATGCGAGTATCACCCATGCCAATACAAATTGCGTATCTAATGCGGCTTTTTCCTGCCACTTAGGCGGGGGCGGAATGACGTCTTCTTTGGCAATAGAGGCGTATCCGCTTCCAGAACCACATAGTGACCAAAGCACCAAACTTGCTATACACAAACAGGCGCCAATTAGTGTTAGTGTATTCTCACTGATAGCCAAGTAACTGTGAACGGGGAGTTGAAACGCCATCGCTAAGGCAATTGCTAGCGACGGTAAGCTCACAATCATCCAGAATGCTGTAGATAGTGAAGCGGCTTTATGGCTTAGTGCTTTCGGTTTATCTGTGTTCAGGGGCTCTTGGTTAGAATCAACAGTTTCAGGTGCTCGATAATTATGGAATTTATTAACCACTAATCCCGTTGCAGCGCCTACAGTGACACTTACTGCCATTACCGTTAACGCATCTAATGGTGCTTGGGCTAGTAATAGAAACGCCGCATCTCCCATGGTGCTGGTTAATACCGCTACCACGGCTCCAAAACTGGTAACACCTCGTGTGTACTGCGTTACCACAATAATTGCACCACCACAGCCGGGTAAAGCACCAAGCAGTGCCGAAAGGCCTACCTCGTGGACGGGGTGGGTTTTCATGTAGTTGCCAATAGCATCGGCTGAGACCCGCAATGTGGCCACGTAATAAAGTGCAAGCGATGCATAAACAAATGCTGCTACTTGGAAGTATGCGTCTGATAAAACTGAAAGCGTCACAGAGCGGGTACTGCTGTATGTGAGTAGGGCGATAACTAATAGCGGCATAAGCAGACGCTTGTTAGCTAACAGCGGGTAAAGAGTGCTTTGCATAAAACCTTGAGTAAAGCCACCAAGAAAACGTGGCCGATAATTATCGCGCTCCAACGCTTTTGCATTTTTCGATGTGTGGGACGCTGTATTCATTACAACTTCACTCTTAAATTACTGAACACTGTTTTGAAGGCGCACAATTGAAAGTGCGCCTTCCGTTTGCCTATCGGCAAATTGCATACGCTTAGCTAGAAAGGGTAACCGTGCCTTGCATAATTCCGATATGACCGGGGAAGGAGCAGAAGAACATGTATTCTTCATCTTTACTTAGACCTTCAACAGAAAACGTAGTAGAAGTTTGTTCACCACCACCAATAATCTCTGTAGCGCCAATTACACGTTCGTCACCAGGCTTAATGTAGTCATTATCGAGTCCAGCACTCATGCCATCTGTTGCTACCGCTTGCCCATTGGCCTTGGTGGTCATTACCCAATTATGACCCATAGATTGCTTCGGGAGTTGACCAGTATGCTTAAGCGTTACGGTAAATTCGCTGCAGCTTGCAGGAATCGTTACGTTTTTTGTATTGAACTGCATCGCGTCATTTGATTCCACAGTAGTCTCACATTCGTTAGCAAATGCACTGGAAGCTAAAAGGAAAAGGGCTGTGCCGCCAAGTAGTTTCTTAATCATGAATAATATCCTTTGAATATAGATTAACCGCACCTTTCGGTGGAATTAGAAGATTCCATCTTCAATACGAAGAAGCATAGCACTGGATCATGTTAAATGCTAATAATTATCATTTGAGTTTTTGTGGTGGGTTTGCTATCAATAGTTCTTGCCTATTCATCGCGTTATTTTTTGATGCACTCTTGATAAACGATAAAGCTAATGTCATCGATACGAAATGCACGTAAACAAATTCGTTTTGGACACAACGGTGGTGAACTGAATGTATTGGTTAACTATCTAGAAAGTGTGGCCTGCATCGCAAATTTATTACCACAGAAAAGCGACAAATTTACGATTTATAAAAATGCAGTCGAATTGCTGTATGAAGTCATTTGTGACCCGCTAGTTTGTAAACAATGGCGTTATGCCTGTTTAGACAACTTATACAGGCCTTTACTTAACGCTGAGCGCTACGCCTGTACCGAGAGTGATCGAATTACGCTTGCAAGATTAAAAATAGATATGCATGTGCTAGTCCCACATTTTTTATGAGCGGCTAACGAGGGAGATACCTACTGAGTACTCTTAGTTTGCACTTGGTAGCCCGAGTAGACCTTTGATGACAGTGTGATAAGCACACCGAAAATTAAGTTACATCAACACAAGGATACGAATTATGACAGCAACACGCACAGAACGGGACAGTATGGGTGAGTTACAGGTGCCTGAAAATGCGCTATACGGCGCACAAACTCAACGTGCTATTCAAAACTTTCCGGTCAGTGGACAGCGAATGCCTGAAGCTTTTATACGCGCGTTGCTCACTGTGAAAAAAGCCGCAGCACAAGCAAATATGAAGCTCAAAGCACTAGATAGCGACCGCGGTTTGGCGATAGTTAAAGCCTGTGATGAACTGTTAGCCCTAGAAGATGTTATGCAGCACTTTCCGGTAGATGTCTTTCAGACGGGGTCCGGCACCAGCACAAACATGAATGCCAACGAGGTAGTAGCGCGGTTGGCATCTCGCTATTCAAGTGAAGAGGTTCACCCGAACGATCATGTAAATTATGGGCAAAGTTCAAATGATGTAATACCAACAACCATTCACGTAAGCGCAGCTAATGCCTTGTCAAATGAGCTAGTGCCTGCTGTGGAAGGTTTGGTTAGCATTATTGAAACGAAAGCAAAGTCTGTCGCGCAATATTGTAAAACGGGGCGCACTCACTTAATGGATGCGATGCCAGTAAGGATGGATCAAAGCCTACTAGCATGGGCATCTCAACTTAAGCAGCAGTTAAAAAATCTTCGCGCTGTGCAACCTGCTATCCAAACCCTTGCTCAGGGAGGCACTGCGGTGGGGACGGGTGTAAACGCTCATGCTGACTTCGCAACAACATTTTCAGACACCCTAGGAGAGCTGACCGATATCGCGTTTAAACCAGCAGATAATTTCTTTGCGCTTATTGGTTCTCAAGACACCGCAGTAACGCTTTCAGGTGCCACGAAAAGCCTGGCTGTAACACTTATGAAGATTGCTAACGACCTGCGTTGGATGAATTCCGGTCCGCTAGCAGGTTTGGGTGAAATAGCATTGCCTGCGTTACAGCCTGGATCATCGATTATGCCAGGCAAGGTTAACCCAGTTATTCCTGAAGCGGTGGCAATGGCTTCAGCACAGGTAATAGGTAACGACGCGGCAATTACTGTAGGCGGGCAGTCTGGAAACTTTGAGCTCAATGTCATGCTGCCTATGATTGCCAGTAATCTACTATCAAGCTTGTCGCTAATGACCAACAGTGCAACGCTTATCGGCGAACAAGCAATAGAAGGATTCACAGTGAATCAAGATAACATTGAAGCGCCTCTTTATAGAAATCCTGTCCTAGTTACCGCGCTTAACCCTGTCATTGGCTATGCTAAAGCCGCGGAAATTGCCAAAGCAGCTTACAAAGAGAATAAGCCTGTTATCGATGTGGCTGAAGCAATGACGGACATCTCTAGAGACGAGCTAGAAACCTTACTAGACCCTAGAAATCTCACTTAGCTGAAATAGGACCTAAACAAGGTCTAAACCAAGTGCTATAGACCGATGTGGACTGAAAAAAGTGCGACTAACCATCGCACTTTTTTTGTGGTTTGGCTCAAAGGGGGTTGGGTAAAAAAATCGCAGAGCGCCTGCTAGCCTAAAAACTATTCGATGGTTGGCACGTTCCTAGCTAAAAGCTTGGGTAAAACCTGTTTTAACCGGTATACAGTTGCTGTATGTAATCAGGAATTTTGGTACAGTGATGTTATAAATTATTTGTATAGCTGCGTAAGACAGCGACAGACATTAGCGCTAATAGGTTTTACTTATTTTGATGGCCAATTGCTAGGAAAAAAGTAACGCCTTTTCGGGATGAAAAAATGACAGAAACTTGCTTTCGCATGAAGGGCACTACGCTCACCAGTATTGTGTTAGAAGTAATAGATTTTGAGCCAGATAACTTCGAAGCTCAGTTATCTAAGAAAGTTGAGAGCGCACCGCAGTTCTTTACCCGTTCCTCATTGATTTTGCATTTGATAAAGCCTTTGTCTGCTACCGAGTTTGAACTGCTCGTGGCCCTTTGCCGTCGTTTGCAATTACAGCCTATGGCGGTGAAAGGTGAAGTGGCAGAGCTGAAACCGACCATTAATGATTTGGGATTAGCTGATGTAAGCCAAAGTAAATTTACAGATAGCGCGCTTCGTTCACAAAAAGAGAACGCTAATAACGGCACTGAAAGCGGCAGCGACAAAGCCCATAGCAACGAGCACGCGCCTCAGACTCAACAGCAAGCGGCTGCAGAGCCATCCAAAAGCGAGCCTGCGCCTACAGCAGCTCCCGCACTTAAGCCTGCTAAAGTTGTCAATCGTCCTGTACGTTCTGGTCAGCAAGTTTATGCTGAAGGCAGTGACTTAGTAGTAACTGCGTCAGTGAGCGAAGGTGCTGAGCTTTTGGCTGATGGCAACATTCATGTTTACGGTACGTTGCGCGGACGCGCGTTAGCTGGCGTAAAAGGCAACACGGGGGCTCGTGTTTTTTGTCAGTCATTAGACGCAGAACTCATTTCAATTGCTGGGCAATTCATTATGCACGACACCGTAAAGGGAGAGTGCTGGAAGAAGCCTGCACAAGTGTATTTAGAAGAAGAAACATTACGTATAGAGCCGTTAGCTTAATGCTTTGTACGCACTAATAGGAAAGAACAGATGGCAAAGATTATCGTAGTAACCTCAGGAAAAGGTGGTGTAGGTAAAACTACATCGAGTGCAGCAATAAGTACGGGGCTTGCGTTAGCAGGCCATAAAACGGTAGTGATAGATTTCGATGTTGGCTTGCGAAACCTTGACCTTATCATGGGTTGTGAGCGCCGCGTTGTTTACGATTTTGTTAACGTTATCAACAAAGAAGCGTCACTAAAACAAGCGCTAATTAAAGATAAAAGAACAGAAAACCTTTTCATCCTTCCCGCTTCTCAAACTCGCGATAAAGATGCACTCACTGTAGAGGGTGTACAAGCAGTATTAGATGAGCTTAAGAAAGACTTCGAGTACATCATTTGTGATTCGCCAGCAGGTATCGAACAAGGTGCTCAAATGGCGCTTTATTTTGCTGATGAAGCCATTGTAGTAACCAATCCGGAAGTATCGTCGGTACGTGACTCAGATCGTATTTTAGGTATTTTACAAAGCAAATCGATGCGCGCAGAAAAAGGCGAACCAGTTAAAGAGCACCTGCTTCTTACTCGCTACAACCCAATGCGTGTAGAAAGTGCGGAAATGTTGAGTGTTGCCGATGTGGAAGAAATTTTGGCTATTCCACTTTTAGGTGTCATTCCAGAATCAGAGTCAGTGCTTAAAGCGTCAAACCAAGGGCAGCCGGTTATTCTTGACGAAGAGGCTAATGCAGGACAAGCTTATGCTGACGCCGTTAAACGTCTGCTAGGCGAAACTGTTCCACATCGTTTCCTTGAAGCAGAAAAGAAAGGGTTCTTTAAGCGTCTTCTAGGAGGGAAGTAATGGGAATTTTCGACCTGCTCAAAAAGAAGCAAAAGCCGAGCACTGCCGCTGTAGCTAAAGAGCGGTTACAAATTATCGTTGCACATGAACGTAAAAAGCGTACCGAACCTGATTACTTGCCCATGATGCAGCAAGAAATTATCCAAGTGATTAGAAAATACGTTTCTATCGCGGATGATCAGGTATCAGTTCAGCTTGATAATAATGACGAATGCAGCGTACTAGAGCTAAACGTAACGCTTCCGGAAAACTAGTTGGTAATAACCGATAGAAAATAGTAATAGATTATTCTTTATCGGTGCTTCTTAGCTTTTCCTCATTAACGTCTAGTTGTTTTGAAGCCATAGCAATGAGCTTCTCATCTAAAGGGGGAGGGGTAATATCTACCCCTTCACTTAATGCTTGAACGAGGGTCTCAAGTACGTCAACTCTCGCCTGCCACTTGTACTCTCCATTTATAATATGCCATGGGGCGTAATCGGTATGAGTCTTCTCGAACATATCGTTGATAGCTTCAACGTAATGTTCGCGCATGCGACGATTATGTAAATCCTCTTCAGTGAGCTTCCAACGCTTAAAAGGGTTGTGTAAGCGCTCTTCAAACCTTTCGCGCTGCTCGTCGGCAGAGATATGCATAAACAACTTTATGATGCGAACGCCATTATCGCTAAGCGTTTTTTCAAATTCGTTTATCTCTTTATAACTACGCTGCCAGTCTGTGGCCGGGGTTAGCCCGTCAACACGCTCTACCAGCACTCGTCCATAGTGGGAGCGGTCAAAAATTGTGAGCTTTCCAGGTGAAGGGATCTGTTTCCAAAAACGATAAAGAAAGTGTTTTTCACGCTCTTCCTTGGTTGGTGCAGCTACTGGACACACGTTCACGGAGCGAGGATCTAACTTTTCTGTGATACGTCGTATAACTCCACCTTTGCCTGACGCATCCCAACCTTCAAAAACGATAAGCGCGCGTCTTTTTTGGTGATAGTAGGACTGCTGAACATGAAAAAGAGATTCTTGGCATGCACTTAACTGATTTTTGTATTCTTCTTTCTCACTAAATCGAGAACGACCGAAATCGTCAAACAAGGTAACGGAAGTTTTTGAATGAGAAGAGCTCATATAAATAACCTATATTTCAGATAGATATCAGATTTTTTTACCACGAATTATTAATTTTTAAGAAATCTCATGCAGAATTAAAAAGAGCGTCTACACTTACCTGTCAAATTACGCTAACAGGATTTAAGTATGCAGTTCAACGTTTATTCGTTGGTTCTTTTGACGGCAATTTTTCTTTTTTCTCTTAATACCCATAGTGCAACATGGAGTGAAAACGAGCTTCATATCCAGCACGGGAAGCTCAATCAGCCTTTTGCCGAGGCCTCGGGTACCGAACTTACTACAACAATTTTTACGTTCCAGCATGCCAGCGGGTGGGAGTATGGCGGAAACTTCTTTTTTGCTGACTATTCAAGCACGTCCGCCGGTGATGAACTATACGCAGAGTGGTACCCCACTTTAAGCTCTAAAGCTCTATTTAATGCTAATTACAGTGGCGTGCTTAGCGATATCAGTTTTGTCATGGGCGTAAATATGGCGCCAGAGTCAGACGTTTTAAAATATCTGCCAGGCATTCAACTTCATCTCAACGTAGAAGGCTTCCAGTTTTTGAATGTGCTTGTCACCGCATATTTAGATGATAGCGAGGGACTCAGTGCTGGTGGAGCACCTAAAGAAGACGACAGCTGGATGGTTGATATTGCTTGGCGATACCCCCTAAGTCTTTATTCACAGCAATTTTATATTGAAGGACATGCAGAGTACATCGATGAAAGAACGTCTGAAATACCTGGCGCTGTAGTCGAGTCGTGGGTATTGGCTCAAATCCAAGCGCGATGGGACGCTGGTCAGGCTTTCTTCAATGTGAAGGACAGGTTGTTTCTAGGGGTAGAGTATCAGTATTGGAACAATAAGCTAGGAACGCAAGAAGAAGACAGCGTTGTTCAAGCGCTGGCAGTATGGCGTTTTTAAGCCACACATAGTGTTGATAGTTATTTAATTTTATTTGGAGTAAATAAATATGCAATTAAAGCGTTTGCTTTTCATTGCGTTAATTTCCGCGCTTATTGTACCTGTGGTGATTACCACGGCCGTATTTGCAACGTCTATTTTAACTTTTCTTACTAATAAGGTAGAGACATCAGACCTACCTACTGCCCTTGAAGAGGTCAAGAATGCTGTTGAACTAGATTTGCAGAGTACAATACTCCCAAGCCGTTCATTGGCTAATAATATGTACATAAAGCGTTGGATGCAAAATGGTGAGCCTTCAGAAGGCGTTAACGTACTCACCAGCCACCTTGCAGAAATAAAGCGAGAAAGTAATGCCATTAGTGCTTATGTTGTGTCGGGAAACTCTAATAATTACTATACCCATGATGGTATAGATCGCCAGATCACACCTCAAGGCGACGCTTGGTTTCAAACCTTTATTAATAGTAGCCAGCCTTTTGAAATAGCTATTGATATCGACAAATCGAACGGTGTTGCTTCGGCGTTTATTAACTATGCGATAAAAATTGAAGGTGAGCGCGTAGCGCTGGCAGGAGTGGGTTTATCGTTAGATGCCATGTCTAAGCTGATAGCTTCTTATAAAGTTGCTGAGAGTGGCATTGTTTATCTAGTTGACGACGCCGGTAGTATTGCTTTGCACCCAAACATGTCAAAGCGTGGCGAAAAGTTGAATGCAAGTGCATTTGTGAACAATCCCAGTAAACTAGAAGTGTCTGGCAATGATGTAACACGTCTTGCAGTAAAACTGAATTCCTTGGATTGGTATTTAGTTACAGAAGTTCCAACCGATGAGCTTTACGGAGCCATTAACACGGCTGTTTTAACTAACATACTCATTGCGCTTGTTATCATAGCGCTAGGTTTGGTGGGAATGAGATTCTTGTCGAACAAGATTTTTGCGCCTATTGATACTATTACCGCCGCTGTTACTTCGTTAAACGAACGGGATGGCGACCTTACTGCTCGCTTGAATATCAGTGAAGATAACGAGGTTGGCGCTTTATCTGCTCAAATAGATTTATTTTTGGAAAAGCTCCATGCCATGTTCATCCAAGTTTCAGAAAGCGCGCAGCACGTAAAGGGCATAGCTGCCCAAGTTTACGAACAAATAGAGCTTTCCCAAAGCTACTCTTCAAGACAAACCGACAGCACCAACTCGGTAGCTGCAGCAATTGAAGAAATGGACTTGACCGTACGTGAAATATCAAACAGTGCCCAGGGCGCATCTGAAGTCGCTAATACTACCGAAGAAAACGTCAGCGCTAGTGCCAATACAATAGACAAAGCTATGCAAAACATGAGTGAGCTTAGCGGTGTCATGACAAAGTCGGTCAACTCAGTTAACGAGCTCTCTAGCAGTATTAATTCTATTTCTTCTATTTTAGATGAGATTAGAGGCATTTCTGAGCAGACTAATCTACTTGCGTTAAATGCAGCTATTGAAGCGGCTAGAGCTGGGGAACAGGGCAGAGGTTTCGCAGTGGTGGCAGACGAGGTTAGAAACCTTGCGAAAAGAACAAACGAGTCTACGACAGAAATTAGCCAGCTTATGGATGAATTAAACAAGCGCACGTCGGACACAGTAGCGGATATTCTGCGAGGTAACGAAAGTACACAAGCCACGTCTGAGTTCTTATCAACCTGTGTGCAGGCTCTCTCAAACATATCGGCTGAGGTAAGCAAGTTAACCGAAGCCAATACCCATGTGGCTTCAGCAACACGGGAGCAATCTGCGGCTACCGGTGAGATCAGCGAAAATATTTCTGTCATTTCGCAAACGGCAGAGGAAACATCTCGCAGTATGGAAAGAAGCTATAGCTTGGTAAATGAGCTAGATGATGAGGCGAAAGCGTTGGATAACACTATCAGTAAATTTACGCTTTAATGCAGGTTAGCCACAGTCGTTGTTTGGATAGTTCGAGAGCTACTAGAGTTAATTCAGGTGCTACTAGTTGGTTCAAGTGCTATTACATGGCTTAATTTTTATCTCATGGTTTGCTTGTTATCTCATGGTTTGATTGTTAACTCATGGCTGAGGTTGATTCGTTAAGTTTTGCCCCAATAATTGCTAACTATCCGCAAGTATTAGATAATTGCGGGCAAGCAGAAAGTGCGTTAGCACGAGATTATTGTAGAGGTGGGTATGTCTGTAGAAACGGCGTTGCCAATTGAGTTTTCAGACGCTGCAGCAGCGAAAGTGAAAGCCCTTGTTTCAGAAGAAGAAAATCCTGATTTGAAATTACGTGTATACGTAACAGGTGGTGGTTGTTCGGGCTTTCAATATGGCTTCACATTCGATGAGAAGGTGAACGAAGGCGATATGACTATTGAGAAAGACACAGTAACTATGGTTGTCGACCCAATGAGCCTACAATATCTAGTAGGTGGTATTGTTGATTACGTGGATGGTCTGGAAGGGTCACGCTTTTTAGTTCAAAACCCAAATGCCACGACTACCTGTGGCTGTGGTGCAAGTTTTAGCGTTTAAATAAATTCGCTTAAAAGCGAGCTAAACGCTGTGCTTTTTAAACCCGAAAGTCTGCATTTATAACCATTTGCAGTTAAAGCGATAGGCATACATCGCACCATTTTGTATGCCTGTCGGTTGTTCTGCTTACAATACTTCCTTTTAATTTCAAATTCTGGCTACACTGATTTCAACAAGCGACCATAGTTTAGGACAGCGTTTATGAAATTATATGGCTCTACTACTTCTCCCTATGTACGCCGCATTCGCATTGTATTAGCGTCTACAGAACACGAATTTTTAAATCTTCAAATCTTTTCAGGTGAAGACCGCGAACTGCTTGCTTCGCGCAACCCAACCTTAAAAGTACCTTGCCTTGAAGACGATGGGCAAATGATTTTCGATTCTCGCATTATCTATAGTTATCTTGCCGATAAGCTTGATCATGATGGGTTAAGTTGGGAAGAAGAAAATCAGCTAACGTTAATTGACGCCGCTAACGATTCATTTGTTCAGCTTATGCTTCTAAAGCGTTCAGATTTTGATATCAGCGAAGATAAAATGTATTACCGACTTCAAAATGAGCGGATTGAAGCAGTATTGGATGCGTTGTCAGAACAACTCGATGCGGGTGGCTTTAGTGGGTGGACTTACCCGGAAATCTGTTTGTATAGCATGATCGACTGGGTGCTCTTTCGCGAATTACACAGCATGAAAGACTACCCACAATTGTTAGCGTTTCACGAAAAGCACCATGACAGAATTGAAGTAACCGCAACTGACCCGCGTAGTTAGATTTAGTCAGATATCATGGCCAGGTAAATGTAGGCAAATTAGGTATAAATAGGTAAGGTTGTCCTAACTTACAATCACCACTCTATAGTTACGCTCAACCAAGTTTCCGACTTTGCTACAGAGAGGGCTGCTATAGAAAAGGCTGCTAAAATAAGGGCTGTTAAACAATTAATAGCCCTTATTAAAATCAAACTGGTATTTGAGCGGTTCGCCTTTAATATAGCGCAGCGCATTGTCTAAAAACACATCTGCCACATCGCTAGGTTGAGATTCTGCGGCCGTGTGAGCAGTCACTGAAATATTAGGGTGCTGCCAAAACGGGTGAACGGGGTCGAGGGGCTCGCTGCGAAATACGTCCAATACTGCATGCGCCAAAGCGCCTTTGTCTAAAGCTTGCAAAAGCGCATCGTCGTCAACTGCACTGCCTCTACCCGCGTTAATGAAGACACTATGAGGTTTAAGTGCATTAAAAAAGCCGTGAGATAGCAAGTTTTGTGTTGTGGGAGTATCTGGCATTAAATTTACTACGTGGTCACACGCACTGGCAAACCCTTCGATGTCGTCAGGAGTGTAAACAGCATTAGCGCCTTCCACCCTTTGCCCGCTTCTCGTTAAGCCTACAACCTGCATACCGAAGGCGTGAGCAACCGGCATAAGTGCTTGCCCGATACTGCCAAGTCCGACTATACCCAGCGTTTGGCCATTTAACGGTACCCGTTTTGATGCCTCCCACTTTGGACGGGCGGCTCGCTGATTTTGTTCAAACGCTTTTGTATTTCTGGCATGCTCCAGTAAATAGGCAAAAACGTATTCCCGCATTAACTTACCGAAAATTCCTTTTAAGCCGGTAAGTGTGTAGTCTGATTTATTCGCATTCAGCAGCGGGGCATTGCCCGCCCACGTTGATTGACACCAAGTAATCGCTGCACAGCTGTGGATGATATTAGAAGCGAGATCAGGGTCTGCGAGCATCACGCTGACGTCTTTGGTATCTACATCTTCTGAACGCGTAGTTATTTGTTTAAGCGTTATAAGTGGGCAGCCATCGGCCCCGATAAAGCTATCGTTATCTGCTATTTTTTCTCGAAGTGCATCTGCAATATCGTTAGCTTCATTGCTTAAAATAGTAAGTTCAATCACTTTCGAACTCCTTGCTGTCATTGGCCTAACACTCCTAAAGTAAACTTTTCTTTCCTCTGCCTGAATGCATTATCGTCAAGCTGGTTGTTCTAAAAATGTGATTTAAGTTTTACATTTTTGTAAACATTGTCGGTGTTATGTATTTACACCTGAAGTTAAATTGCAACGGAATCGCTATGCAGTCAGAAAACAAATTCCAAAATTCAATAGATGTTGATGTAATGCACGCTAAAGTGCTATCACCTAAGCGTAACACGACCCAAGCCTCAACATCGCAGGCTTTAGTTGAAGAGCAACTTTCACATTTCGGCATAAGCGCCGAAAGCGACTATGGCAAGGCACTCGCCAATACGGCTCATCACTTGTACGGTGCTCAGGCCAGCGTTATGCAGCTTTGGGATATTACTAGCAACACGTTGCAAGAACTTGATAAAGAAGACAGACTTGCCTACTTCAATGCCAAAAAGTTTTTGTCTTTTCAAATTGCTAAGATATTAGATACGCTGCAAAACCCGTTTCGAGCCACATACCAAAGCTTGTCGAGCGGCAACGGCTCACAAGGGCACTATCCGCTGTTCGACAATGTCACTGCACTTTTTTCAGCTACACCCGTGGTGGTAAGAACAGCAACCTATGTGTATGCCTGTACTGAATGGGTAGACGATGCTTTTCAAGGAAAAGAGTTTACCCATCAAATTTATTCGCGATTATTAAACCCTACCAACATCTCCCTTGCCAACGCAATTGTAGATATGGAAGCGGGCCCTTACGCCGCTGAATACTTGGCGTGGAATTTTAATTCGGGCATGGCGGCAATTGATGCCTGTTTATCGAACGTGCTGAGTCATGGCGATGTGCTCATTGTTTCTAGAAACGTATATGGTGGGGTGTATCAGCTGCTTCATGATTACTTCGCTCGCAGCAACCGTATGGATATTCAAATTGCATGGTTTGATGGCTATGACGCACAAAGCTTTGCGTCATTTATGCAGCAAACAAAGGCCGAGCATGCCTCACGTTTAGACAATGGCGCCAAAATGCATGTGTATCTAGAGTCGCCATGCAACCCACATGGCTACGTACTGGACGTACCCGGAATATGTGAGTTAGCACACGCACAAAATGCGTTAGTTATGTTGGACTCTACGCTTGCTACGCCTGTGTTGCACCAACCGCTACAGCATAAAAACAAAGCCTCACGTCCCGATTATGTCATCCACAGCTACACCAAAGATCTGTGTGGTAGTGGCGCAACCACAGCGGGCGTTGTAATAGGCGAGGGACATCGCATGTTCCAGCCAAAAGGCAGCTCAGTAAACGGGGTAGACTGGTCCGAAACCATGTTCTGGGATGTGTACTACATCAAAGGTGCATTCCTAGATTCTGAAAAGGCGTTTGATGTATTAAACGGTATGAAGACCTTGGAACAGCGCATGATGACTAAGGTTATCAATACTCAAGTCTTTACCTCGTTTCTTAACGCCCACGAGCAAATTCGCGTCAACTGTCATGCGTTGCCTGAACACAGCAATGCAGGGTTGCGCGAGAAACAGCATACGCATGGTTGGCCTTGCACCTTATTCACCGTAGACATGGCGCCCGCGAATTTACCTCGCGACGTGTTTGTGCGCTTTTTCGATGCCCTAGAGCCGGCCTTTAGCCACCAAGTAAGCATAGGTCAAAACAATACAATAATTTTGTGTCCTGCGCTGACGTCTCATTCAGAACTCAGTGGCGACGAACAGAAAAAAGCCGGAATAGAATTAACGACTATGCGTATTGCAATGGGTACAGACAATGTTAAGCAGCTTATTGCTCATTTCATGTTGGCCGCCAAGCATTTTATCGAACCTCATGCGCCTGGTTTTTGTGAGAAGTTTATGGCAAACGCCGACATTGATAACTTGTATTTATCAGTAAGTGAGAGAGTAAGCTCACAGCATTTTGGCAGCAAGGCCAGTATGGATTCACTGATGAAAGGGGCTTAGGTGCACTTTTAGTTCAAGAATTTGTCTTGAACTGTCGATAAAACATATTGAGGATGTTCTCCTTCTCCCGGGCCTTTCCTTACGCGGGCTCGGGATTTTTTATTTTTGGCAAAGCTTATTAGTGATGATGAGCGATTCTCTTTGCTATAAAGTGAAAAGACACTAAAACCCTTACCTTCATAAAATAACTAAGGCGGCTTTATGCACGAGTTTAAAATTGATGTAACGCTAGATGCATCATTGCCCTTTATTTTTACAGCATTTCACGAACCTGAGTATCTCTCAGAGTGGTTTGCACCAGGCGATTGTTCAGTCACACAAATTATGAGTGACTTCAAAGAGGGCGGACGTTATCGCATCAAGATGATGGATCCCAGCGGTATAGAAATGTCATTGACCGGTGAATACGTGAAAATTTTAGCCAACGAACAGTTATCGTTCTCTTGGGCGTGGGAAGATGACATGGAAGAGTCGGTAATGACATCGGTGGACATTCACTTCGAAAACACCGAAGAAGACAACGTAAGGCTAGTTCTTATTCAACAGGGCTTTTTAAACAAGCAAGAGTGCGATCAGCACAACTTCGCGTGGATGTCGTGCTTGGAAAAACTTGCCGTGTTAGCAGCTAGGACGAAATCGTTTAATTAACCATTTTTCTGCAGTCACCAGCTTTCTGCAAGTTAGGCATAGTTTAAGCCTAGTTTAGGCATAGATCAGGTATAGTTTAGGTATAGTACTAAGAGCGACGCGAATACATGGAGCATCGTATTTGATACAAACTGTTTGATTAAAATTCAGTGGGCGCAAGGCAAGGGCAGAGCGGCTTGCTCTGCCCTTAGCTAATTTAGGTTAGCGACGTCATCGCGTCTTTTCCGCTTTTTTCTCGGTAAGTGTCAAAGTCGTTATAGCCTTCTTCACCTCCCCCGTACCATGCAGACGGATCGTCAAACGACGCTAACAGGTAGCCGTGTTTAAAGCGAGTAGGTAGATCCGGGTTTGTGATCCAAGGTCTTCCAAAAGCAATCATGTCTCCATCACCGTCAGATAACCGCTTTTCCGCTTCTTCTTTTGTATAGCCACAATTCCCCATCAACATACCGTCAAAAAGGGCCCTGAATTCTGCTAACGTCATGGCTTCACCACGCTCATGAAACCCGAATGCTAGGCCATCCATTACATGTAAATAGCCTATCTCTAGTTTATTTAGCTGTTGGGCCACATAAGTAAAGGTTTCTCGAAAGTCGTCAGCACCCATGTCGTTAAATGCGCCATTTGGCGATAACCTTACACCGACATGCTCTTTTTCCCATACGCTCAGTACTGCGTTCATTACCTCGCTTAAGAAGCGATATCGATTGTCTACGCCACCTCCGTAATTATCGTCGCGTTGGTTGCTACGGCTATCTAAGAATTGGTTTATAAGGTAGCCATTTGCCGCATGTACTTCCACGCCATCAAACCCTGCAGCTTTGGCGTTAATAGCTGCCTTTTTGTAGTCTTCTACAGTGCGCTTTATATCATCAAATGTCATGGCTTTCGGCACCTCGTAGGGCTTTTTGCCCTTAGGCGTGTGAATCTCATCGCCTTCAATTTTGATAGCAGATGCTGAAAGAGGTAAATTACCGTTGTGAAAGTCGCTGTGAGATGCGCGCCCGGTGTGCCAGAGTTGAAGTACAATCTTTCCACCCGCTTCATGAACGCGGTTCACGATTGAGCGCCAGCCTTCAACCATCTCGTCAGTGTAAATTCCAGGGGTATCAACCCAACCAATGCCTTCTTCTGATATGGTCGTTGCTTCAGTGATAATAAGCCCTGCATCTGCACGCTGAACATAGTGATCGCCCATAATTTTATTGGGTATGCGGTCGGCGCCCGCTCTACCTCTTGTCATTGGTGCCAATACCATGCGGTTTTGCAATGTGTTACCTGCCCAATCGAACGAGCTGAAAAGTACTGAGTCTGTCATTCGTATTCCTTATTCAACGAAGAAGAGTTTGTTGATGAAGCGTTACGCTTGTTAGCGCTATAAACGCCATAAGATAAGTATTGAATACAGGAATAGCGGGGAGTTGGATTTATAAAAGAGCGCCCGAAGGCGCTATTGAGTGTATTGCAGGGAGAAAAACTTTACAGTAAAGCTGCTAGGTTGACGTCGAACCTTAGGCCTAGAACAATAGCATCATCAAGTGCCATTACTCTGTCGCGCTCTGCGAATTGGTCGGGATTGATGATGTAGTGAACGTTTGGCTGAATCCTTACGTGGTCGTTGAGTTGATAGCCATAACTCAGCTCTAACATGGTTTGGCTACTTGCTGGAGTACCAACCCCGCCGTTTATGGCTCTTAATATACGCTGATCCTCTAGCGCTTCATCACTGTATTGCTGACGGGTAAACACGAAGCCCAGAGTATCGTCAGGACGTGACGCCATGGTACCTCTTAGTACAAAGCCTGCTTTGACATAATAGTCTTCAATCAATTCGCCAGATGTACCGGTTAGCACGGCGCCGAAAAGCGTTAACCCTTCTTTCGTGAGTGGGTTAGGGCGAGTAACAGTTTGTTCAAATCGAGCAAATATACCCGAGCGACCGTTTCTAACAGCGTAATCATTACCTGTTTGCGCCGCATAGTTGCCTTCATCATCAAAGACAGGATCGGTGTAGTCTGCGCCATCATACCAACCGCCAATTTCATATCTTCTTGGTAGTTCGTCATTATCCCAAGTAGTTTGATACCCTAGAGTGAACGGAACAACAACGCCAGTAGCTTCATTAGTCGCCCAATCGAAGCCGTGATCGCCTAAGTCCTGATGACTGGTATTATCTTCGTACACGCCGGTATGAAAGTATGTTTTTGGTGAAAGCCAGTATTTAGCATGGCCACCCCAACTCGAAACCGGCCACCAAGTAAAATTACTGGTTCTAAATACAAAAGTCGGGTTCCCACAGGCAGCATTGGTTTGAAAGTACTGGCAAAGTTCAGAGCCTAAAAAGCTGATATTCGCTACAGTACGGCCACCTTCTAGTTCTAAATCGCCATCAAGAAATGTGGAAGAAATCGTAAACCGTGCAAGACGGGTATTTTGACCGCCAAAGATCTCTTGTACAGATGTGCTGTTTCCGATGTAGTGCTCGGCTAAGTTTTTACCGTGTCGATTTGTCATGGCAATATGAATTTTAGTGTCATCCCAACCTGCTAACGTATTTAAGTCGAGTTCTCCACCTACAAAAAGCTGACCAGCATAGGCACTACCTCTGCGCTCACCACCGTCAATGTTGGTTGCTGACTCGCCTGTGTAACTTGCTTGAAAGTCAAACGCTTCTTGAAACTTACTTTGTGATGCTGACGCGGTGGCAGCAAAAAGAACGGTACCAGCGAGTATTGTGGTGTATGACCCTCTCTTATATCTAGAAAGGCGACGTGTAGCTGTAGTTGTTTTCATCGTTATTCTCTCAATTAAAAATGTTTATCAGCCGTAGCTTGTTACGAGCGTGTGACTGATGGCATCTAAACATTCTTTGCTAACTCTTTGTTGACGCTAGATAAATCAGAGCGGGCTCTCGTTACAGCGTTTTAACATGTCTATGCTTTTGACGAAATTTAACGAACCTTTGCCAATAAATCAACCATGTTTATTTATTTGATTTTCTAATTTTGTGTATTTTTGGTTAATAAAAAAATGGTGTCTTGGAAATGAACGCGTCACGATAAAATTTTTTCGGTTAGTTATCTTATTCATGTATCATTCTGATTATTAAGTGGATTTTTATTTGTGGTTGTAATGAATAGAAGTGGGTGGGATTATTTTGTTAATGCTCATCTAAATATAAAGTCTAATTCTTAACGTATTTTAGTATAAATAAATTAAATTGATTTATTGACAGAGGAAATGGTCGGTGCTTAAATTGCTTAACTAATTTTTTACAAGCGAAAGGCCGTTTTTATGAAAAACAACGCCCCTTTGGTTTCCAAAGACACACTGATTCCCTTTGTATTGTTAACGATTTGCTTTGCTGCATGGGGTGTGGCTGCGAACATGACAGACCCTTTGGTAAAGGTATTTAGTAAGATATTTACTATGTCGTCTCTGCAATCGGCACTGGTTCAATTTGCTTACTATGGCGCATATTTTTGCTTAGCCATTCCAGCTGCTTTTATTAACAAGCGCTTTTCTTACAAAACAGGCGTTTTGACAGGATTGGGCTGCGCGGCCGCGGGAGCATTTCTTTTCTACCCTGCTAGCCAAACTATGACGTATGGTTTTTTTCTAGCCGCTCTTTTTGTATTGGCTGGTGGCTTATCTATTCTTGAAACGTCGGCCAACCCTTACGTTATGGCGATGGGAAATCAAAAAAGTGCGACACGTCGTTTAAATTTAGCGCAAGCGTTTAACCCTGTCGGTACCAATTTAGGTGTATTTTTGGCCGCAACACTTATATTGCCAAATTTGAATCAAGCATCTGCACAAGAGCGTGCCGCCATGTCAGTAAGCGAGCTTAAAAACGTGATAGGGGCGGAGCTTGATGCAGTAATGCTTCCTTACGTAGGTATGGCATGTGTGCTTGTTTTAGTTTGGGTTGCTATCTTCCTAATTAAAGCGCCAATTCAAGAATCGGTTGAGTCAAGTGTGGAAGACGTTAAATTGGGCGCATCGCTTAAGCGCTTAGTTGCTAACAGGCATTACCGTTTTGGTGTATTGGCTCAGTTTTTCAACGTTGGCGCACAAACATGCGTGTGGACCTTCACTATTCAATATGCGATGAAAGCGACTGGCGGCAATGAGGTGAGTGGTGGCGAAATCTTACAGTACAGCATGATTGTATTTCTAATTTCTCGCTTTGTGATGACGTGGGTAATGCAATATCTCTACCCAGCTAGACTACTAATGATCATGTCACTGGTTGCCATGGCGCTATGTATCTTCATGACACAGTCTCCTAATTTAGCAGGCGTAATCGCATTGGTATCTATCTCTGCTTGTTTGTCACTAATGTTTCCAACGATTTACGGCATTGCGCTTGAAGGGCTGGGTGAAGATACCAAACTAGGCGCAGCTGGCCTTGTGATGGCGATTCTCGGCGGCGCTATCATGCCACTCTTCCAAGCAGCCATTATTGACAGTGCTGGTGTGGTTGTATCTTACGTCGTACCGGCCATCTGCTTTTTACTTGTGGGCGGTTATGGCTATTTCGATATGCGAGCCAAAAAGAGCATTGCTAAACCACATTCTGATAGTGATGTTAGCACATTAAAAGATATGGAAATGGAAATCGCTAAATAGTACTTCTGAATGAATGGTATCAAAGGGCCGCTGATTGCATCAGTGGCTCTTTTTTATGCTTTTTTAAATAGCGCACCTAAAACCGCTGCTTTTGAAGCGCCAGTCACTGTAGGCACATTACCGGGAATATCATGCAAATAAGCATGTGCAAACCACGCAAACGCAGCGCCTTCTACATGCTGTGGATGTATGCCCAGAGCATAACTGTCAGCTACGGCATAGTCGCTCAAAGCGTTGTTTAAATAGACCATTAACGCTTTATTAAACGCGCCGCCACCGCACACAATCACTTCACTTTGTAAGTTCGCATTGCTCGCTTTTGGGAGGTGTTTCATTATTTCCTGAGCGATGGTGCTGCCGGTAAGGCTAAGCAAAGTGGCTTGAACATCCTCTGGAGCTAAATTATTGTTTTCTTCGTCGCTTTGTAAATCAGCACTAGAGGGAAAGTAATCGGCAAGGGCGTTGCTTAACCAATCAATATTGAAATGCTCTCTACCTGTGCTCTTAGGTGCGGGTAAAGAAAAGTAGTTATCTAATAAAAACCTGCCTAGTAAGCCGCTATGGCATTGTCCTGTCGCGGCCCATTTCCCGTCTTTATCGAAACTTTCATTTAAATGTAGGCTAATCCATTGGTCCATCAAGGTGTTACCTGGCCCAGTATCAAACCCTCTAGGTGGTGTGCTATCTTGCTTTGGCGCAAGCAATGAGATGTTTGCGATACCGCCAATATTTACCAACGCTCGATATTTGTTTTCAGTGGCGAAGACCGCATTATGAAAAGCGGGGACCAGGGGTGCACCTTGTCCGCCTAACGCAATATCTTTGCGCCTAAAATCGGCGATAACATCAATGCCGGTTAGCGCAGCGATAGTGTTAGGGTCGCCAATCTGACAAGTGAAGCCTCGGATAGAATGGCTGGTAAAATGGCCAGACATCACATCAGAGTTTGGGTAGTGCCGCACTGTTTGGCCGTGAGATCCAATGGCAGTGATATCTGACGCATTAAGATTGTTTTTATCAAGTAACGCTAACGTAACTTCTGAAAAGGCTTCTGCAACGAGTCTATCTGCAATGCCAAGCGTGTTGAGCTCGTCAGGGCCTTCATTACACAAATCATTAAGCGCGTGAAGCAGTTCGCTAGGGTAGGGGATGGTATGTGCTGAAAGCGTTTTGCACGTCGTTGCAGAGATGTCGCATAGAACGGCGTCAACGCCGTCCATGCTTGTGCCTGACATCAAGCCAATATATTTTGCCATAGCGCAACTATTTCATCGCGAGCATAATACGCTTGTTGTTGTTGAGTTGCTGCTGACGAAGTTTTGCAATTTCCATAAATCTTTCTCGCTCTTCCTTTGCTATGGGTAAAGCTTTTGGCAGCTCTACAGTGCGTGGATTTCTATGCACACCATCTACTAAAAATTCATAGTGAAGATGTGCACCTGTCACCATGCCAGAACTTCCAAGGTAACCGACCGTTTGGCCCTGTTTAACGATGTCGCCCACTTTGACCGCACGTTTTTTAAAGTGAAGGTACTTAGTGGTGTATTTCTCGCCGTGCTGGATAAATACATGATGACCGTTATATTTATCATAGCCTGCTTTGATAACTTTTCCATCGCCAGCGGCCATAATTGGTGTACCAACGGCTGCTACGTAGTCGGTACCACGGTGTGCTTTCCAGCGTTTTTGTACTGGGTGGAAACGTGCCTTCGTGAAATTAGAGCTGACGTATCTGAAATTAACTGGCGCACGTAAAAAGCTCTTGCGCATACTACGACCTTCCGGGGTGTAGTAGGTACCGTCTTCATGAAGGATTGCACTGAACTGTTCGCCTTGGTTGGTAAATTCAGCCGCTACGATATCGCCGTATCCTACGAATTCGCCATCAATGTATTGCTCTTCAAAAACAACGTTGAACGTATCACCAGAGCGTATTTCCATCGCGAAATCTATGTCCCAGCCGAAAATACCTGCCAAATTCATAATTTGGTTGCTGGTAAGCCCAGCATCTCTCGCGGCATTCCAAAAGCTTGAGTGAATTTCACCTTGGGCAAAGTTGTAGCGAATATCTACATCGCGTTTTTCTAATTCAGCGACAAGACTGCTGTTCTCGTCAGTCGAATCCGGACGAACGAAAAGAGTCTCCGTTGAAGATAGCTTGTACTTTAACTCGCCGAAGCTACCGTCTTTGTTCGCTTTAAACGATAATTCGTCGCCAGGCAGTAAAGTAACAAGCGTTTTTGTTAGTTCACCAGCCTGAGTCACATTGTAAACATCGCGCGATGTGAACCCTGCACGCTTAAAAAGCTTTGCTAGGGTATCGCCACTTCGCACTTTATACGTTTGCCAAGTAGACTCTTCTTCATTCGAAAAAACGTCGGTTGACGGTGTAATGTTAAGATCTACAGGGTAGCGGACACCTGCGTCTAAGATATGTGCCTCTTGATGACGGCTAGCCTCTACAGACTCCGACGGCAAAAGGATAAGCCCGCCAAGAAACAAGCTTGCGATAGCAATGCCGGTTCTATGTTGCTTAGGTAAATTTTTATATAAATGTAGCGCTTTAGAAGCGTCTAATTTCTTTCTCATACTACAACCCACCTGAGAAATGTTATGTGCACAACACTATTTCACATACGTTGCTTAAAAATGCAACTTTTCTCATTATTTTGTTAGCGCAAATTGTTACACCCAATAGCTCTTAAACTCGCAATTACATAATGCGCTATCTAAATATCAGTGAATGTAAGGGGAGGGTTGGAGCAAACTCTCCACCGCAGGGAAGCGGTGGCGGAGCGCCCATGGGTGGGGTTACCGCGTGTTTGCGAAAGCCCTTCCCCTCTCTTTCAGTTCAGCTATATTAATACGCTAATTTTGCGTTCAAAGCTGTTGGGTTTAACAACATGACTGTTTGTAATCCTTTTTTGACGCGCAAAGCTTTTAATGGTTCCGTTGTACGCGTAAAATGCCCGCCAATATTGAATGTACAGTTATGTAGAGTGTGATTAACAAATGAAAGATTGGCAAACAGCGATAGCTGAGATTAAACGGGGCGTTGATGAAATACTCCCCGAAGAGGATTTAATTGAAAAACTAAAATCCGGCAAAACCCTAACCATTAAAGCGGGTTTTGATCCAACTGCGCCTGATCTGCATCTAGGTCATACTGTGTTGCTCAACAAGTTGCGTACATTCCAGCAACTAGGCCACAAAGTTGTTTTTCTTATTGGTGATTTTACTGGCCTAATTGGCGATCCTACAGGTAAAAATGTCACACGCAAGCCTTTAAGTAAAGAACAGGTATTAGAAAACGCTAAAACGTATCAAGAACAAGTGTTCAAGATCCTTGATGAAGATAAAACGGAAATTCGTTTTAACTCTGAGTGGATGGACGGTCTTGGTGCGGCGGGTATGATCAAACTTGCGGCAAGCCAAACCGTGGCGCGTATGCTAGAGCGTGATGATTTTAAGAAGCGCTACAACAACGGCCAGCCTATTGCTATCCACGAATTCCTATATCCACTGGTGCAAGGTTGGGACTCGGTAGCCCTTGAGTCAGACGTTGAAATGGGCGGTACTGACCAGCGTTTCAACTTGCTAATGGGCCGTGAGCTTCAAAAAGAGCAAGGCCAAAAGCAGCAGTCAATTGTGATGGTTCCGCTACTTGAAGGCTTAGACGGTGTTCAAAAGATGTCGAAGTCATTGAACAACTACATTGGTATCACAGACGCGCCAAACGATATGTTTGGTAAAGTGATGTCTATCTCTGATGACTTGATGTGGCGTTACTACGACCTTATCAGCTTCCGTCCGTTAGAAGAGATAGCAGAGCTTAAAGCGCGCGTTGAAGGCGGTGAAAATCCGCGTGATATCAAAATCATGTTGGCAAAAGAAATTATCGCTCGTTTCCACGACGATGCTGCCGCTGAAGGCGCGCACCAAGACTTTATTCAACGCTTCCAGAAAAATGCTATTCCTGATGACATGCCAGAGCTTGAAGTAGCGCTAGGTGAAGAAGGCATCGCTATCGGCAATTTATTAAAAGAAGCGAAACTTGTTGGTTCAACGTCAGATGCCATGCGCATGATCAAACAGGGCGCAGTTAAAATAAACGGCGACAAAGTAGAAGACACCCGTTTAGTGCTCACTGAAAAAGGTGAAAACGTGTATCAAGTAGGTAAACGCAAGTTTGCCCGTATCACGTTAGCTTAACGCTTCACTAAGCTAGTATTGGAAAGCCCGCTTATTTAAGCGGGCTTTTTTTTGCCTTAAATATCTCGTTCAAGAAAGGGCGAACTTTCTAAAAAAAGGATTTTTTGCTGATATGCAACAGCGTTGTACTTCCCGTTTGGGCGTGAGGGATTTGCTTTTTATTGTTTAAATGGTTGATTTAATTTTATTTTTAATTTTATTCACTTTTTTTGAAAAAAGTTTGTCAGTTTTTTGTCATAGCCATCGTCTATAGGGGAAAAGTTAAACAATAATCCCAACTGTACGATGAGCAGTTTACGCGTAGCAGCCTGGGTGAAATTCCAATGATACTTAGGTCAACTGACCTTTAAATATACGCTTACGCAATGCGAAAGGATAATGTGATGACAACTGTAACTACAACCCGTGCAACATACCAACAAGTTAACCAAAGTCTTCAAGCTAAAGAAGCGCTCACATGGCTTAAAGAGGGCTGGCAGCTTTTTGCAAAAGCGCCATTTAAACTATTAGGGCTCTCATTTGCTACGCTACTTACTGCTGGCCTTATGCAGGCTTTGGCAGGTCCTGTAGGTTTAGGGATATCTAAATGGGTAAGCCCGCTTTTAGCCACAGTAATGTGGTTGGCCATTGCTAATTTAGCGGTAAAAGGCAAGGTAAGCTTAACGGGCGGAACCGTACGTTCATGGGCAAACATCGCACTTTGGAGTTTAACCGGTCCGTTGATCGCATGGATGCAGTTTCAAATTGGCGCTATGTTAATGGGAGCAGAACCAGTAGCGGCATTAGCAAGCGGTAATGTGGTAGACGTACCGGCGTGGAAAGTAAGCCTAATGATGGGCTCGGCAACACCAATAAACCTACTGCTTTTATTTGTACCTATGTTGCTTATTTTAAAGCATCGTTCACTTTCAGCGTCATTTTCAAATAGTATTGCTACAGTAGCGGGAGCTTATAAGCCAATGTTGGTAATAGGTGCCATGATTTTCTTAACAGTTGCACTTGCACCTTATACCTTCGCACTGTCGGGGTTAGTGTTCGGCCCTGTTGTTTCTTGTGTGTGCTTTATTGCTTACCAACGTTTGTTTCGCTAATCGACAACAAAAAAGTTACCAGCTATTTAATGCGTGGAATTAATAAGAATAAAAATGGAATTGCAGTGAAAGAAACCATTCAAATAGAAAAACTGCTCAGTGAATACGCGCCGCTTATGGCGCGTATTGCCGCAACGTTTGAGGCCAATAAATCACTTCAAGATGAACTGATACAAGAAATGTCACTGGCGGTCTGGCGCGCCTTTGATGGAGCTTCGAAAGGTAGTGATAGTGGCTTTCGCGGTGAGGCGAGTGTGAAAACCTTTGTGGCCAAAATTGCGCATAACAAGGCGGTAGACCACGTAATTAAAGAGCAGCGACACAAAGAGTTCACCCACGACGGAGAATTTGACCCCTCTAATGCACCGGGCGCCGGTTCATCTCGTGATGCGACGTTGCAAGAGAATGCGATGGATCTTATGACAGGCTTACGTCAGCTAGAAATAAAGTACAGACAGGTACTTTCTATGATGCTAGAAGGGTTCAGTCAGATAGAAATAGCCAATATGTTGGGCATCAACGAGGGCGCTGTCGCCAAGCGAATAGCTCGAGCCCGCCAACAGCTTACTCAGGTAATGGAGCAGCAGCCATGAGCGACAACAAAAAAGTGATTAGCGAAGATAAAAAAGCTATTAGCGAGGATAAAAAACTCGTTAGCGAATACAGAGAAGGTGTGCGTGACCAAGAATCAGATACTAGCGCCAACAGCCCGCAAATGAGCGAGTTAGATAAGCAATTTTCACAGTGGCAAAGTGCCTATAAGAATGCAACCCCTTCGGTAGATACAGATTCACTGTTTAAAGAAATCAAAAGCGTGAGGTTTAAACTAAAACTAAAAGGTGCCGTTGATTTGCTACTCGGGCTTGCGGTTTCAGTGTGGTGTTTGACTTTGGTATTGTTTGAGCCGCTCTCCACGTACCAATTTTTGTTATTCACGGTACTGGCGCCTATCCCTGCCGCTTTTGGGGTATGGGGATATCGGGTAAGACAAAAACAGTGGAAAGCTCAAACGTTAGATGTGCATTCGATGCTGTCATTTAAACAAACCCAGCTACAGCAGCAGTTACATTACTGGAAAATTAGTCTTTATGGGTGTGCAGCACTTTGGTGTGGGTTATTTGTATTAGCCATTTTCAACGTAGTCATGTTCAACGCCTATACTCTGTGGGGCACGCAGCTGGTGATAAACAGCGTGGTCGTCTATATCGTATACCGCAGGTACAAAAAGCTAAACGCCGATTTGCCGTCGGCGCTAAAGAAAATAGAGGATATGAAATAGCTGAAACTGATAGTGTTACAATTCCAACATAGGAACGAAGCCCCCGTAAATAAGGCGTTTACCGTCAAAAGGCATGGGGTTTTCGTTCTCCTGCATTCGTGGATCTTCCATTACTTTTTTCCACGCAGTATCGCGTACTTCTTTTGATGGCCAGAACGCGATAGAAAACACCACGGTTTCATTTTCTTTGGCTTGTACCGCTAAAGGAAAAGACGTTATCTCACCGTCGGGTACATCGTCACCCCAAGCTTCAAGAATTTTAGTGGCACCATACTCTTTAAAAATATCGCCAGCGAGTTTGGCGTGTTCAATGTATAACGCTTTGTTTTCTGTGGGAACGGCTACAGCAAAGGCATCGATGTATGACATGAGGTGGCTCCGTCAGTGATTAGAATACTAACATAGCCTAAATAACGAACAGTGCGCAATGGTGAATACGGCAGACTTTTCGTAAACAATCTACTAAGACTAACGCTCTGCAATTTTAGCCCACTGATATAAACCGTGCAGCGCTAGTCTTCTTGCCTTGGGAAATGGATATTTTTTAAGGGGCGATTGATAAATAGGAAGAGATAAGTCGAGGTCGCTTGTGCCCATCATTCGCTGAGCAAGCCGCTGCCCGGCAAAGGCGGCAAAGGAAACCCCTGAACCACAATACCCCATAGCATAACCGATAGAATAAGCAGAACGGTTTGCGTTATTACTGCTGGCTTCACTGTCTACGAAAATACGTGGCATGCTATCTAGCGACACGCTCACCCAACCACTCCAAAAATAATCCATGGCGATTCCGCTAAGTGAGGGGAAGCTTTTAACCATAGCGCGGTATAAGCGCTGCTTCTCTGAAGCGTTATCTGCATCTTTACCTTTTACGGCACCACGACCGCCAAATAACAATCGACCATCTGGCAATACCCGATAGTAGTATTTCATCATTCGCGTATCCATAAAGCTCATGGGGGTGGTCAACCCGGTCGATGCGCGTTGTTCCTTATTTAAAGGGGCGGTAACAAAGATACTCGACTGTACGGGGAATTGCTTATTATCTACGCTGTCGTGAAAGCGTTTGGGGGTATAGGCGTTAGTAGCAATGAGTAAATGCTTAGCAGATACCGAGCCGCTCGGCGTGGTGACAAGGAACCCTGTTTTTTGCTTTTCAATGCGAATGGCTGGTGAGTCGTAAAAAAGTGTGGCACCAAGTTCTTTAGCGAAACTTGCATATTCACTTGCCAGTTTTAAAGGGTGTAAGCATGCACCTTCAAGTTCAATGCCACCGTAAGCCCCGTTTATTCCAAAACGGGCAGCAAGGTCTTTTGAAGTGAGGGTAGTGCTTGGTACATTGAAGCTTGATGCTAGATGATTAGCACTGGCGTATAGTTGCTCGGCTTGCTTAACGTTATGGGCCAATTTTAAATAAGGCCCTTCTACTAAATCGACCTGCATATCAAAGGCTGTAATACGCTTTTTAAGCAAATCCACGGCGCCGTCAAACTCGGCCTGCATGCCCGTAGCAACTGTATGACCCCATTTATCTTCTATAGCGCTTAACGACAGTCTACCGCTTCCAGAGAGGATAAAGCCGCCATTGCGGCCTGCACAGCCGAACCCAAGTGAGTTTGCATCAAGTAGCGTAACATCATGCTTAGCTTGAGCAAGCGTAATTGCAGCAGACAAGCCGGTATAGCCACCCCCGATAACGAGATATTCGGAATCAACCTTTTTGTTCAAAGGCGGCAGTGCTGGCACCTTATGCGTGGCATGCCAGTAGCTTTTGGGCGCGGGAAGCATTGATGAAACGCCGCGGGAAATAAGAGGGTCGTAGGTCATAAAATAAGATGGCTGTGAGCGTTTACGTCATGTTGGGCATTAGAATTGTAGTAGCATTTCCGCACCTTCACATTCACAGTAGCCCTCACAGACTGGGCAATCATAGCCCTCGTGAATAGATGCGTAGCGCCATTTGTTGGCGTGTTTTTTTATCAATTGGCCGCCATTTTTGGTGAAGTATTTAAATGCACTATTGCCCGGGCTTGCCAACCAAATATGCGCTAAACCCGCTTCTGCACCTTGAGCTTGCGCACACTTTATAGACTTGCGTAATAGCGCACTGCCAATTCCACAACCCTGCATGGCGGGGTCTACAGTGTTGCATTTAAAATAACATACGGTATTTGACTCTACGGGCCAAAGAGTAGGCGTACACCACTCATCGGTTTGCCACTGCGTATGTGCAAAGGTAAGCCTGAAACCCACCACCTTATTTTTGTATAGTGCTACCCAGCTAGCATTAGTATTGCCAACAAAACTTTTGGTGTAGTAATCAGCGAGCAACGCATCGGTCAGGTAGTTGTCTCCGTGCACTAAGTTACCAAGAGAAATAACGCCAGCAAAAAACTCAGGCGCTAGCGGCTCGTAGTAAATGTCACTCTGAATTATGTGGCTCAGATGGTTAGAGGGTTTCATACTTTTTCTTTTTGTGGAGCGTTTTTCATCCCATCAAGGTGAACATCTAACGCTTCTACAGAAATTAGAATTTCTCTTACCGACATCCACAATGAATAGAGTAGTGACACTAAACTTGCTGCGAATACCCAGTTTCCCACTTGTTGATAGGTGAGATAAATGGCCAACATTGAGACCACACAAAGAAAAAAGCTGCCCACCCCCGCTATTTGCATACGCTTAATCAGTTGAATGCGCAACCGAAGGTTTTTTATTTGGGCTTGAGTGTTGTCATCTTTCTCTTCTTTTGAAAAGTTTCGGATGATAGTTGCAAGGGTTAAAAAGCGATTGGTATAGGCTAGAAGCAATAAAGAAATTGCCGGAAATAACATAGCCGGAGTAGCAATATCTATTTTCATAGGTGTTTCATGCAATCGTCGAATAAAAAGAGTGTATCACAGGGGATGCGTTACACACAGTTATCAGCTAAGCGCTTGGTTTTTAGCGCATTGCGTGGTTTTCAGGGGAAAGCAACTAGACTACATTCTGTCAACTGTCATGCCTGCCGCGCTCCAGCCTAACATGTCGCCTTCTAAATGCATGACTTCGGAGAAATCGAGTTCTTCCAACACTTTCATCGCCAATTTAGCGCGTCTACCGGAACGGCAGTAAATGATGATAGGTTTGTTTTTGTGGCCTTCTAATTCGCTGAGGTAGTCATTGATGTTCTCGTGGGGCATATTCACGGCACCAGGAATGTGGCCATCGGCAAATTCTTTAGGTGAGCGAACATCAATAAGCAGCCAGTCATTATTAGCCACACGTTCGATAAGATAGGGAGAAGCGGCAACAGAAGCTTGTGCGGTCGCTTTCGCTGTACACTGAAGCGAAACGAATAATGCAACACTAACAATAACTAGAAAACCCGCAACAACAATCCGCATGAAATGATGCTCTTACCTTCTTACTGATATTTTAGACTTAAGTATAACGCTTATGCGTTTTATTTAATACCTTCACATAATGATTTTAGTTCATTTATTAATCGTAGTGAAAAGCGGCTAGTGACATCCGGGTCGACCACAATAAGCGGTGCATCAAGAAACCCGCGATGAGCGCGCCAGAATACTTCTAGGTCTTCGTGTGAACTCTTGGAGGCGGCAATGAGTGCATGAGGTTTGCGAACTAGCACGTCTTTAACCGCTACTTGAGGGTAATCTATCGGGCTATCGTGAAATAGCGTTTGCGCCCCACAAACATTTAATAGTTTATTTCCCCATGCATTGGGGCCAATAGTCATAAGTGGCGCCGTCCATGAATAGTAAAACACTGGTTTACGTGGCTTCTTATCGTATTTTTGTCTTAGGTTTTTTAACTCGCTGAGAAAATCATTGGCGAGCTGGGTGGCTTTTTTTTGCGTGTTAGTAAGTGCACCAAGCCTTTTTATTTCACTAGCAATATCTGTGATATTTCCAACCTTGCTGGTAAATACATTAAGCCCCATTGAAGAAAGTCTATGTATATCCTGAGGTTTGTTACCTCCGTCCCAAGCAAGTATTAAATCTGGTTCTAATGCCACTATTGCCGCAATGTCAGCACCTTGAAAATCGGCTATTCGTTGAATACTCTTGGCAGCTTCTGGATAGTCACTGTAGTCGCTTACACCTACAAGGTTTGACCCTAAACCTAAACTAAATGCCCATTCTGTAAGGTGTGGTGCAAGGCTAATTATTTTTAAGTAGGAAGGTTCCGCATCCAATTGTTCATTTAAACCGCCGGAAGGAAGTTGCTCTTCGTTGGTAATTTTTCTTGTCCCGACGGTAGGCTCTGTTGCTTTGTTGGCATGTGCGCAAATAGGCATTGAGCACAGCATAAAAAAAGAAAAAGCGCTTAGTGCGCGCAATATTTTCATAGCGCGACGGCCATGGCAAACAGGGTTAAAGATGCAAATGCACTCGTTGCTATCATTGCCAAAGTAACCGTGTTTTTAGCTTTTAACATGTGAGAATACTTAACGTCATTTATGCCTCCTACGCGGGCATATCGGATTTTCTTATTGGCATAAATGGCAGGGCCCCCCAGTTTTACATCTAGTACACCACCCATAAGCGCCAGAAGTAGTGACGTCTTATCTTTTACTGGTGAGCGTTTTATAGCGCTAATGCCTTTTACGGGGTGGCTAATCAACAGAGTTATAAAGCCACCAATAGCAGCGGGTGGAAGGGAAAGTAGATAAACCAGTTTGCGAACGGGTTTTGCAAAGAGTGCCATTGCAGGCGTGCGGTAGTGCCATTGCCACGACGTAAGCAAAAGTAACCTATAGATTAATGCGCCTATTGGCCCTGCAACCACAAAGTAAAAAATAACGCCGCAATACAGGTAAAGAAATTTAAGCCAAAGCGACTCAATCGCTGCTTTAGCAATACCAATATCTGTTAGAGAGTTACATTGTCGTGCGGTAATGGTTTGGACCATTTCTCGGGCAAGAGACTTTTTGTTTCTACCTACACTTGCCAGCACTTTTTTATACTGCTGGCGCTGGTAGCCAAAATCGAGCAGCGCGACGAGAATGATTGCTTCAAAGAAAACGGGGTACTGAGCCATATACACTAAGATGGCAATACAAACTACTAAAGGCGCAAGTAAAACTAGAGCGGCTAACGAACCTGAAATGTAGTGTTGAGACGGGCCGAAGTCTCGGGATGGCACTACCTTTCGTCCCATTTGCAAAACAAGATAGCGCATAAGTGTTAGGGGATGTGTACTTTGAGGCCAGCGCCACAATGCGTCTACGGCGAGAGCCAGCCAAAGTACTAATAGCGACTGATATTGCGGGTCGCTAATTACCTCTGTCATATTATTTTGCGAGGGCCTTGATCATTGCCATAACTAGCTGTGCAGAATGCTTAGCAGCAGTGTCTAAATATTCTTTAAAGCTCACTGACGATGTTTTACCAGCAATATCTGATAACGAGCGAATCACAAGAAACGGTGTATCTAGCATATGGCAGGTTTGACCGATAGCCGCACCTTCCATTTCTACCGCTTTCATATCAGGAAAGTTTTCACGCAATTCCGCCACCGCTTCATCGCTCCCGATAAATGCATCACCAGTGCAAATCAAGCCCGTTGTCGATTGTAATGAAGTTATCTCTGCAGCTGCACTACGTGCTGTTTCCATCAATGCGGTATCACAGCGAAAATCTTCAGGCATACCTGCACATTGACCCAGCTTGTAACCAAAATGGGTTAAATCGGCGTCGTGGTGAATAACGTGACTTGCTATCACTAAGTCACCAATATTCAGGTTCTTGTCAAAACCACCTGCAGAACCTGTATTAACAACTGCATCAGGAGCGTACTGCTCAATCAATACAGTGGTAGCGATAGCCGCTGCTACTTTACCAATGCCGCATTTAACCAACACCACTTCAATGTCGTTGAGTGTGCCTTCATAGAATGTAAGGTGTTTCCACTGTGTTTCTTTTACGTTCCAAAGCGATGCTTTAAGTAGCGCAACTTCTTCATCCATTGCACCTAAAATACCAATTTTTTTCATAACATTACCGAGGGTGTTAAGAGAGTTAAAAGCGTGAACACGCTATTGAATGCACTAATTGTATAAGGAAAATAGAGAAACTGACAGAAAAATGCCTTTGTTACCGCTATTTGAGAGTAAGAAAACAGCAAAGTAACAAAGGCTAGGGGAAGCTCTGATTAACCGTATCAGGCGGCAGCTGGTCTGCTTGAACGCACAGGACGGGTAGGGCGCTTAGGTGGTTCTGGGTTGTGCGTAGGTAGCTGTGCCATTTTATTTTGTAAACGGCGAAAAGGAATCAGTTTGTTTTCCAAGCACTCGCGAATATCGTCAACCGTGTAGCCAGATTTAACTTTAATCCTTGCGTGCGGAAGGCCTGCAGCATCTAAAGCGCCCGTTACAAACCAGTCTTTTTGCGTTTTATAGCCTTCTTTGCCTTGGCTGTGAACCAAATCGATAGCCATAACAGGGCTCATATCTTGTTTATCGACCAGTACAAAGTCGAGTTGTCTGCTAGATGCTCTGCTAAGCGCTTGGCTTGCTGTCTTCTTGTTGGTTGATTGACGTACTGATACAAGGTCATTAAGACGTACGCGGCACACTATTCTAAACTCTCGACCCATGGCCTGTTCAATAAGGTTTAAAAAAGTATGCTCTACCGGAGTGAACAGTTGTGCTTTCCGCCTAAATGGAAATGCCACTCCACCGTCTGACAACTTTATGGCACCTAGTGCAACGACTATAAGTAACATCATTAAAATAATTGCCAATTCCATCGTAACCCTCGCAAATATCAATAGAAAAAGTCATGACATGAGTAACTGAAGGTCAGCCTGGCCCAGTGTATATAGCTTAGCGGCATGTGCTTCGTTTACGGCATAGGCGTCATAAAAATGACGCTTATTGCTGTCATGAAGTAGTTATTGATGAAATTGCAAAGCGGGTGCCAACATTAGCTTTGTTGGCAAATTTCTACGATGTATTTATTGATTTTTTGAGGTGACTAGAATATCAACCTGAGAACCGGCATTGTCAGGGCTTATAACTACCCTTACGGCATTATCTTGAGAGGACAATAATGTACGGCCTCTAATAGCTGGATGGGGTTTAAGTAGTGGGTGAGCGCCTTGGTATTCGCTAAGTATCTCACTTGGGGAGCGTGGTGAGTGATAAACCATAACTGCCGACGTGTCTTTTTCGAAGGCTTGGCACTGTCTTGCATCATTAGATATTTTCACCTGCTGGAACTCGGCGGGGCACGACACAATAGAAGGTTGGCTTAAAGACGGCATCGCACCCTGGTTAACTTTTTGCTCATTAACTTGGGCGTTCGACGAAGAATCTACTGAAAGAGTGTCTGCAAAACAGGCACTTCCTGAGGCTAATGCTAAACAAAATAAAAGCTTCTTAGTGTTGACGTGCTTCATAGGTAGGTTCTTCATCCAGTGGGCGATATTCTTAATTCCTTGTTACGATACTAGAGGCGTTGCGCTTTTGCTTCAACTAAACCTTGGTCTATTAAGGTATGTAAGTAGAGCTTTTCGTATCTTCTGTGGCGTGTAAAACAAAAAAGCTCGATAGCGAGGCTATCGAGCTTTTAATGACCAGGAATATTCGCGAAGGTTAAACGCCAATATAATCCATGATACCTTCGGCAGCTTTACGGCCTTCGTCGATAGCGGTAACAACCAGGTCACTACCACGCACCATATCACCACCAGCAAAAACTTGAGGGTGTGAGGTTTGGAAGGCAAACTTACCAGCAGAAGGCGCGCGTACACGACCTTTCTCATCAAGCATAATGCCGAAATCGGCAAACCATGGTGCAGGGCTTGGTTGGAAACCAAATGCAATGATAACTGCATCTGCTTCAAGTACGTGTTCAGAACCTTCTACTTCAACAGGGCGGCGGCGACCATTTACATCTGGCGGCCCCATTTCTGTTTTTACGAACTTAACGCCACAGGCTTTTCCGTTTTCATCAACGGCTATATCAAGAGGCTGTAGATTGAATTTGAATTCAACACCCTCTTCTTTAGCGTTAACTACTTCGCGGCGTGAACCAGGCATACTTTCTTCGTCACGACGATACGCACAGGTTACTTGCGCAGCGTCTTGACGAATAGAGGTGCGTACACAGTCCATAGTGGTATCACCACCACCTAGCACAACAACACGCTTGCCTTTCATGTCAACAAAGTCAGCAGGGTCTTTTTCAAGACCCATTACGCGGTTGGTGTTGGCGATAAGGAAAGGAAGTGCGTCATATACGCCTTCAACGTGTTCGTTATCGAAACCACCTTGCATCGACTTGTACGTACCCATGCCCAGAAATACTGCATCGTATTTATCAAGCAAATCCTGGAACTGGATGTCTTTACCAATTTCGGTATTGAGTACGAACTCAACACCCATCTCGGTAAAAATTTGGCGGCGTAGCTTAATTACGTCTTTCTCTAATTTAAAAGACGGAATACCAAATGTAAGTAGGCCACCAATTTCTTCGTATTTATCGTAAACAACAGGTTTAACGCCGTTGCGAACGAGAATATCAGCACATGCAAGACCCGCAGGGCCTGCACCTACAATCGCCACTTTCTTGTCGGTCCATACCACGTCAGACATATCTGGGCGCCAGCCCATTTTGAATGCCGTATCGGTAATGTATTTTTCAATACTACCGATGGTAACAGCACCAAAATCGTCATTCAGCGTACACGCACCTTCGCAAAGTCTGTCCTGCGGGCATACGCGACCACATACTTCCGGCAAGCTGTTGGTTTTATGAGAAAGTTCTGCCGCTTCTAGAATACGGCCTTCATTTGCCAAGCTTAACCATTGGGGAATGTAGTTGTGCACAGGGCACTTCCATTCACAGTATGGGTTACCGCAGTCCAAGCAGCGATCTGCTTGGCCTTCGGTTTGAGATTGGCTTAGCGGCTGATAAATTTCCGCGAACTCTTGCTTACGTACCATGATCGGCTTTTTAGGCGGATCGATACGTTCAACATCGACAAATTGATATACGTTCTTTGCCATAAACTAAATCCTCCTACTGAGCCTGAATGCGTAATTCAGCACTTGAACGACTGATGTGACCAAGCAAGTTTTTCACATCACTGGTTTTTGGCTTAATAAGCTTGAAGCGTTTCAGCGTTGCGGCGAAGTCAGTAAGCAACGACAACGAGTGCTCGCTTCCTGTTTCTTCGTAATGCTGATTAATTAAGCCACGTAAGTGCTCAGCAAGAATCGCTTTATCTTCAATTGGCATTACATCGACCAGTTCGGCGTTCACGCGGTTATCAAGGTCGTCGCCATCATCCATAAGATAAGCAAAACCACCAGTCATACCTGCACCGAAGTTAACACCAACCGGACCAAGTACAGCCACGATACCGCCTGTCATATACTCACAGCCGTTATCGCCAATGCCTTCAACTACCGCAATAGCACCAGAGTTACGTACGCCAAAGCGCTCACCAGCACGGCCAGCAGCAAACAGCTTACCGCCTGTTGCACCGTAAAGGCAGGTGTTACCCATAATGGCGCTGTCGTGGGCGTCATACGAGATATCGCGCGGCGGGTGGATAACAAGCTTACCGCCAGTCATACCTTTACCTACGTAATCGTTGGCATCACCCTCAAGGTGCATATGTAAGCCGCCAGCATTCCACACGCCAAAGCTCTGACCCGCTGTGCCGGTAAGTTCAACTTTAATCGGTGTATCTTCAAAGTCGTGATTACCGTGATGTTTAGCAATTTCACCCGACAGCAGAGCGCCTACAGAGCGGTCAGTATTGCGTACAGGGTATTTAAGGGTAATTGACTCACCATCTACCACAGCTTGCTGAGCATCTTTAAGCATCTGAGCATTTAACTCGCCTTTATCGATAGGCGCGTTAGTGGTTTGCGAGCAGAATAGGCGAGTGTGGTCGCCCGCTTTAGGCTGCGCAAGTAGTGGCGACAGGTCCAAGCGATTTTGTTTAGCAGTAATGCCGTCTAGCACTTTAAGTAGCTCTGTGCGGCCAACTAAGTCGTCGAACTTAGCCACACCCATAGACGCCATGATCTCACGTACTTCCTGAGCGATAAACTTGAAGTAGTTCATCACCATGTCAGGTAAGCCAATAAAGTGATCGTCACGCAGCTTTTGATCCTGCGTTGCTACACCGGTCGCACAGTTGTTTAAGTGGCAAATTCGTAAGTATTTACAACCAAGCGCTACCATTGGGCCTGTACCAAAACCAAAGCTCTCAGCACCTAAAATACCTGCCTTAACTACGTCAAGACCGGTCTTCAAACCTCCGTCGGTTTGAACGCGTACTTTATGACGCAAGCCGTTTTCAATTAGGGCTTGTTGCGTTTCAGATAGGCCTAGTTCGAACGGACTACCGGCGTACTTAACAGACGTTAATGGGCTTGCTCCTGTACCGCCGTCGTAGCCTGAAACGGTAATAAGGTCGGCATAAGCTTTTGCTACACCTGTTGCAATGGTGCCTACACCCGGCTCAGATACCAGCTTAACCGATATAAGTGCCGTTGGATTAACCTGCTTCAAATCAAAAATTAGCTGAGCCAAATCTTCAATTGAATAGATATCGTGGTGCGGTGGTGGTGAAATAAGGGTTACACCTGGCACAGAGAAACGAAGCTGTGCGATGTACTTATTTACTTTATCACCAGGAAGCTGACCACCTTCACCCGGTTTAGCACCTTGCGCCACTTTAATTTGGATAACGTTAGCGTTAACCAAATAGTGAGGTGTTACACCGAAGCGACCTGACGCAACTTGCTTAATTTTAGAATTCTTTTCAGTACCAAAACGAGAAGGGTGTTCGCCGCCTTCACCTGAGTTAGACTGACCGCCTAAGCGGTTCATGGCAATCGCTAGCGCTTCGTGCGCTTCAGGGCTTAGTGCACCGATTGACATGGCTGCGGTATCAAAGCGCGGGAATAAGTTCTCCGCTGCTTCTACTTCGCTAACATCAATAGGATCGCAATCAGGGTTAATAGCTAGCAAGTCACGAATGTGCGCTGGCGCACGGTCGTTAACAAGCTTGGCATATTGCTGATAGTCGTCGTAGTTACCTGACACCACAGCCTTTTGAAGCGTACTCACTACGTCTGGGTTATAGGCGTGATATTCGCCACCGTGAACGTATTTAAGCAAGCCGCCGTGATCGACAGATTTACGCTTAAGCCAAGCAATACGGTTTAGGTTGATAAGATCTTGCTGGAAATCATCGAAGCCCGCACCTTGAATGCGTGAGGTCACACCTTTAAAGCATAACTTCATCACTTCGTTGTTAATACCCACTGCTTCAAACAGTTTAGAGCTACGGTAGCTAGCAACAGTGCTAATACCCATTTTCGACATGATCTTGTACAAGCCTTTGTTGATACCCTTACGGTAGTTCAACGTGGCCTGCATAGGAGAAATATCTAGCTCGCCTTTTTCACAAAGCTGCTCAATAGTTTCATATGCTAGGAATGGGTAAACCGCAGTGGCACCTAAGCCAATCAACACCGCGAAATGGTGTGGATCGCGGGCACTTGCTGTCTCAACAACAACGTTCGCGTCACAGCGCAATGACTTTTCAACAAGACGGCGCTGTACCGCACCTACCGCCATAGCTGCTGGAATAACCAAACGGTTTTGCTTAATGTTTCTGTCAGACAGAATAACGAATGCTGCACGCTTGTTCTTAACCAGCATTTCTACTTCGTTACACACGCGCTCGATGGCTTTCTTTAAACCTTCTTGCGGTGAGTATTGAAGCTCTACAACCTCTGAATAGTAGTTGTCAGGGTTAAATTCACGCAGCTGCTTAAGATCGGTATACATTAATACAGGCGAGTCGAACAACACGCGGTCAGCGTAACCTGAAGTTTCGCTAAAGACGTTTTGCTCGCGGCCAATACAGGTTGCTAACGACATAACGTGGTTTTCACGTAGCGGGTCGATAGGCGGGTTAGTAACCTGTGCAAATTGCTGACGGAAGTAATCGTAAACAGTACGCTGGCGCGATGACATAACCGCCATTGGGGTGTCGTCACCCATTGAACCAACGGCTTCTTGACCGTCTTTTGCAAGCACTTTAACCACTTGCTGAATTTCTTCGTAGCTGTAGGCGTGTAGCTTGTGATATACCGCCATGGCATCATCGTCAAACACGCGTTTGCCAATTAGAGAGGCGTCAAGCTGCTCGATAGGGGTCAAGCGACGAATGTGTTTTTCTAGCCACTCTTTATATGGATGACGCGCTTTTAAGTCGTCATCAATTTCTGTAGAACGCCATATTTTGCCTGTGTAGGTATCTACAGCAAGCATTTCACCTGGGCCTACTCGGCCTTTCTCAATAACGTCAGCTTGCTCGTAGTCCCAAATACCCACTTCTGAGGCAAGAGTAATAAACCCGTTTTTGGTGATAACGTAACGTGCTGGACGTAGGCCATTTCTATCCAGGTTACAGGCAACGTGACGGCCATTCGTTAATACAATGCCGGCAGGGCCATCCCATGGTTCCATGTGCATCGAGTTAAACTCGTAGAATGCTCGAAGGTCATCATCCATGGTTTTGTTATTTTGATATGCAGGTGGAACAAGCAAGCGCATGGCGCGGAATAAATCCATACCACCGGCTGAGGAATAGTTCCAGCATGTTATCCAGTGACGATGAGTCTGAACCTTCAGTATTTACAAAAGGTGCGGCATCTTTAAGGTCGGGGATAAGCGGCGTTGAAAACTTAGCAGCACGAGCCATCGCCCAATCGCGGTTACCTTTAATAGTGTTAATTTCACCATTATGGGCAAGGAAACGGAAAGGTTGGGCTAGCGGCCAGCGTGGTAGTGTATTCGTTGAAAAGCGTTGGTGGAAAACACAGATTGCGCTTTGCATACGTTCATCGGCAAGATCGTGATAAAAGGCGGGTAAATCTTTTGGCATTACCAAGCCTTTATAGATAGTTACCAAGCCTGATAAACAAGCTACGTAAAAATCGGGATCTTTTTCAAGACGTTTTTCAGCGCGGCGACGGATCATATACAAACGACGCTCTAGGTCGCGTTTTCTCCAGCCCGCAGGGGCGTTCACAAAAACCTGTTCGATCTGTGGAACGCCGGTCAGCGCTAATTCACCCAGTACTGAGCGGTCGACAGGCACTTCGCGCCATCCCACTACTGAAAGTGTTTCTTTTTCTAGTTCTTCATTAAGTACTTCACGCGCAGTTTGCGCAAGTACCGGGTCCTGACTTAAGAAAATCATGCCCACGCCGTATTTTTTGCTGAGTTTCCAGCCATTTTCTTCGGCGATTGCATGGAAGAACGCATCCGGTTTCTGTAGTAATAAACCACAGCCGTCACCGGTTTTCCCGTCGGCGGCGATACCGCCACGATGCTGCATACGGTCAAGACCGTGTATAGCAGTAGTTACCAATTCGTGACTGGCTTCCCCATGAGTGTGAGCAATTAAGCCAAACCCACAGTTGTCCCGGGAATCATTGGGATTATATAAACTCATCTCTTAACTCCTTCAACCTTTTGACTGGGCAAGGTATGCGTTGCGTGTAGATGCGCCTAGGTTTGCGTATCACAACATTATTAGACGTCTTTTAAACCTGCGAGCGGTATTGCTCGCGGCATGCGCCTTTCTTGTCGTTATTTATTATTAGAGGATTCCAGTCTTTTCCGCATGTTTATGCATTATTGCTGTGCGGGCCGTACAAAATACCCACATTGAAAAATAAAATCAAACGCTAAAAATTCGAGGTTTATAGAGAATTGGTATAAATATAAATAAGTTTATTAAAATCATGGGTTTGTAGTTGAGCTTTCAGGTTTGTAACAAAAATGTTATCAGCGAATAAAAATGATAAGTTTTAGCTGGACAAATGATATTGGTTCTCATTTGCTTTTATGGGGTGAATAATTATGCTCTAAGATTGTCGTTTTATGTTGTCAAATGCCATTTACTTGTATTTTTATTAAATCGTAAAGTTACGGTTCCACTCATATAAGTAGTTTGCTATATTGATTAAAAATTATTCGTATGTAAGGTTGTGCCTCACTTGATAGGACATTCGTGTAATTTCCACGAGCGCAATAGCGTTAGTTAGAGAATAAAAATTCACTGAAAGCACATGCTACCAAGTCAGTGAGGACTATCGAATGACAGCATTACAGGCAAGCCCCAACAGCACCTTTATTATAAACGACCATATAATAACCGGCGAAGGCGTGAGTTTTAAGCCTTCTCCCAATACCTCAGGGCTCTTTAAGCAGGGCTTTCCTGACACTATCGTCATACACTTCACCGCAGGCAGTAGTCTAGCGTCGTCAGTTAATGTATTAACCAGGCCAGGCAGTGGCGTGTCGGCTCATTTTGCCGTGGGACGCAGTGGCAATATCGTACAAATGTTGCCAACCAATAAGATTGCATGGCATGCAGGGGAAAGCTATTTCGAAGGGCGTAGCGGATTAAACCAATATTCAATAGGTATTGAACTAGATAACGCAGGCCAGCTTAAAGAAAGAAGTGACGGCACTTATGAGAGTTGGTTCGGTAAAGTGTTTGAAAAAAACGAAGTATTCGAAGCTAAAAAGAAAAAACAGCATGCCACTGGCTATTGGCATAAGTATTCTGATATTCAAATTTCGCGAACCCTTACCTTGTGTAAAGCACTGTGTGAGCACTACCAAATTTCTACCATTGTAGGGCATGAAGAGATTGCGCCCTCGCGTAAAGTAGATCCCGGCCCCGCCTTTCCCTTACAAAAATTTAAAGAACTCGCATTACATCCCGACAGTAACGTTTGGGAAACTGATTCAAATAACACCAATTCACAGCGAGAAGCCCACGACCAATTCCGACGTGACATAACTAGCCCCATAAAGAAAATTGCGAATGTAAGTGCAAATGCGCTTAATGTTAGAAAAGGGCCTGGCACTTCATTTCCCATTATTGATAATGGTTTAAATAAAGGAGAAATATTAAAAGTACTAGAGAGGCAGGGCGACTGGGCGAAAGTATCTTTTACTAAAGTTGGCTGGGTTAACACTGCGTTTATTCACGAAGTTACGGAAAAGTCGCCGTTTAAATCGTGAATGTGAAGTGGTGTCATCGCTTTGCTACAACAAACCGCATTCCCGAAGTGATTAAAGCCTGATAGGATACAGGCAAAATAAGACTAGATTAGACGTACATGCATTCAGATTCACCAAACGATTCTTGGGCAATCCGCTTTGCTCAATTTGTTCAGCGTTTTGGCACTCTCAAACTCAGCATTTTGTTTGTTGTTCTTTCGCTGGTGTTCACGCTAGGCGGTTCTTACGTGATACGCGTGAGTATGGGAAGCCAAGTTCAACCTGACGATTTCATAAGTGCAGTCATTCTCACGATGCTATCTGCGCCTTGGGTACTCTACTTTTTCAGTGAACTAATAAAGCAGCTAGAGAATTCGCGTACCAACTTAAAAGAAGTTGTTAGCCAATTAGAAAGCTTACGTGAAGAAGACGTATTTCTTAACCGAGAATTACAGAGCAATATTCGTCAGCTTAATCATGAAATTGAGCAGCGTAAACAGGCGCAGGAAGAGCGAGAAGCTCTGTTCAAAGATTTAGAAAGAGAAATTCAAGACAAATCTGAGCAAGAGGCTCAAGCGCGTCGTTTGTCCACGCTATTGCGCTCTATTATTGATGCGTCGCCTGACTTAATTTACTACCGCAATGAGGAGGGTCGATTTGCAGGCTGTAACCGCATTGCCGAGTTAATGACGGGCAAAACCGAGCAAGAGTTGCTTGGGCTGACGCCAAAAGATGTATACGAAGAAGAGCTAGCCCGCCAAATTGTAGCAAGCGACCATGAAGTATTAGAAACCAACGCAAGTATCACAGAAGAGTTGTGGCTTCGCTTCGCTGACGGCCGTCGTCGCTACTTTGAAATGAAGCGCGTACCTTTCTTCGACAAAGAAGGTAATCGTCTAGGTTTATTGTCTTTCGGTCGAGATATGACGGAACGTAAACAAGCCGAAAATGCTGCGGCGAAAGCTAGCACCGATAAGACGCGCTTTATAGCGACCATCAGTCATGAACTTCGTACCCCATTGAACGGTATTGTAGGCCTAAGCCGCATGCTGCGTGATACAGAGTTAAGCGACGAGCAATTTAGCTGGGTTAGTACCATTTACGCTAGTGCTATTACATTAGGTAATATCTTCAACGATATTATTGATCTCGACAAATTAGACAGAGATAAACTAGAGCTAAGCCTTAAAACGATTTCGCTAAAAGATTTCACAGAAGAATTAAGCAGTATTATTCGACTGCTAGCGGCAGATAAACAGCTTGAACTAAAAACAACGATTAATGAGCCGTTACCCCGTTTAGTGGAAATTGACGGTACCCGTCTTCGCCAAATTTTGTGGAATATATTGTTTAACGCAGTGAAGTTCACACAAAAGGGGCACGTGAGTTTATCAGTATCATCAACGAAACCTGATGGTGATAAGGCATACGTTACCTTCATTATTGAAGATACCGGCGTGGGTATTCCTGAAAGCGAAATCGATAAGATTTTTGCTATGTATTACCAAGTCGATCACCCCGATCACCAGTCAGCCACAGGCACGGGTATCGGTCTGGCTATTTGTAAGCAAATGGTCGATTTAATGAAAGGTGAAATTCACGTTTCTAGTAGCGTGGGTAAAGGCACCCGTTTTGAGATTGTACTGCCAGTGCAAATCTCTAACAGCCCAATGAAGGTCGCACAGCTTCAAGTGACGGGGCTTAATATCTTGTTGGTAGAAGATATTGAGCTGAACGTTATGGTTGCCAAAGCCTTGCTTGAGAAGCTTGGGCAAAAGGTTGATGTTGCAATGACGGGCCAAGAAGCTATTGATAAGGTAAGGGAGAACCAATACGACCTTATCCTGCTCGACATTCAGCTGCCTGATATGACTGGGTTCGATGTGGCGAGCACTATTATTGAAGAAGACTTGGTCATGCAGACGCCTATTGTGGCGCTAACGGCTAACGTAATTAAAAAGCGTGATGAATATTTAGAAAACGGTATGGACGATGTGATTGCAAAGCCAATCAAGAAGTCTCGGGTTATTGAGGTGTTCAACGAGCTGTTCCATGCACCTCCAGCTCCGCTAGAAGTAGACGGCGAAGTAGAGCGCCCTGAACCAACTAAAACATTAAGTAACATTTTAGATATGGACTTATTACAGATGTTAGTTGATACCATAGGGGATGAGATGGTTCGCGCTAGCGTCAAAGTATTCCAAGAAAAAATGCCTGAATACATGGAAATACTGCAGCTTAGCTTAAGCGCCGATGAAAAGTCCGAAGTGTGCTCACAGGCTCACAAAATTAAAGGTGCAGCTGGCTCTGTAGGCTTGGCTCGCGTACAACGTATCGCTAATCAAATCCAACAAGGTGATCACCCAACGTGGTGGGAGAACGTGCACGATTGGGTAGAAGAGCTTCAAATGGCGGTTCAACACGACATGAAGGCGCTGCACGATTGGTTAAACGAACAACAGGTTGACGACTAGTCAGCGCAACGCGCTCTTTGATTTGTAATGTTAAAAAGAGGGCTTGCCCTCTTTTTTGTTATAAAAATAGCGGTAGAGTAGACGTTAAGAACAGCGTTGCTACGTAGCTAAATGGCTCTCAAAAAGGCGGAAGGCTTTTTATATCTATTCAGTGGTAAAAGGAATTAATGTGATGACAATAAGCGCACAACAAGAAACCGTATTTTCAAACGATCAGTTAAGCGTTGACGAGATTCCCTCACTTCAAACGCTCGCGTTACTGCCTATTTCTAAAAAGTACCGAGCGCTGAATATTTTCTCAATTGGATTGATAGCTTTAGTGCTAATAGGCATCGCCACTGGACTACGAGTACAAAACTTTTGGTCACTACCAGAAGGGTTACTACACGCTTATCCATATGTTATCGCAGGTATCGTCGCTTTAGGCAGCGTGTGGGCGCTGTACCACTTCTTTGCTGATGTCCGCATATTTTATGCAATACGAGAGCAAGACATTAGCAAGCAGTCTGGGCTCTTTTTTAGAAAGCTTTCGTGTCAGCCTATATTACGTGTTCAACACGTTGAAGTTAACCGCGGGCCGTTTGATAGATGGGCGGGTCTTGCTTCTCTTCAAGTATTTTCGGCTGGCGGTGAAATGCACACCTTTGAAATACCCGGGCTAAGTATTGAAAGGGCTGAGCAGTTACGTGAATTTATACTTGCTCACAAAGATATTGGTGCTCGCTAATGTCGGTATCAGAAACGTCCTCAAACGAAGCGTCAGAACATAATCTGTCACAAGAGATAAAACCTGATGCTGCTGTGCAAGCACCGACATTAAAGGTAGAAACGGGTGATGAGTGGCAGCGTCTTTCTCTTATTTCTATTCTGTACTTTACCATTCGTAATTTTTCCGCCTCGGCACAAGTACTTATCTACACCATTCCCGCGTTAGCCATATCGTTTAATATTTGGGATAACTTGCTGTCGCCTGAAGTGCTAATTGGTGCCGGGATCCTGTTTTTATCTACTAGTAGTAGCGGCGTAATAAGCTTTCTTATGTACAAGTTTCGCGTGCACAACCAACACGTTGAGATTCACCATGGTGTGTTTCAGCGCCGCTATACCAACTTGCCTTTGTGGCGTATTCAAAACGTTAAAATAGAACGCCCTTTCTATTATCGCCCGTTTGGGTATGCGTTAGTGGTGCTTGATACCGCAGGAAGCGGTAAAGAAGAAGCAAAAATAGTGGCGGTGCCTCAAGACTATGCTGAAGCACTGAAGAAGCAGGTGCTGTATGAAAAAGCTCATCATGACGTGGGCGATATAGATGAGCTAGCTGGTGAGAACCTTTCTGATAGTGAATTGGCTGACGGAAGTTCGATTTCACGTACAAAAAGCATGAGTGATAAAGCTGCAAGTAACGCCCATACAAGTGAAGAAGTATTAAATCGTCGTTCCGTAAAAGACATTATTATTCACGGCATCACTAACAATCGAGTTTGGATCATACTGGGTGCGGCAGCGCCTTTTTACGACGATGTGTTTAGGATTGTGTCAGAGTGGTTAGCTGATAAGGGATTGCAGCTTAATCAGCTGGTCGGTGAACAAACGGTAGCTTGGTGGCAGTTTGGACTGTATGCCTTCGTCATACTAATGATGCTAATGGCTTTAGTTGCGCTACTTAGCGTAGGTGGCGCTCTTTTCACGTTCTATGGCTATACGCTTTCACGATCGGGAGACCGCTATATCCGTCGCAGCGGCTTGCTCAATAAGCTGGAAGTCAGCATGCGTGCATCACGCATTCAAATGATTACGGCGAAGCAAGACTGGCTGGATAAAATACTAAAGCGGGTGAATTTGTATTTTGAGCAGAACTCTACGGCTGGGCAGCAAATGCAAGAATTGATGTCGCCAAATAAACTCATTGTGCCATCGGTAACTGAAAATGAAGCCTTTGAACTTAGCCAAGAGGTTATGCCTGGTTGCGACCTGAGAGGTAAAAGTTATCAAACCATCAGTAAGCGGTTTATTAGGTTTTGGTTACTTGCCGTTTGGGCGTTGCCAGTTTTTGGTTTTTTCACACTGGGAGCCGTCACTTCCCATTTAGACATTATGATTGGCGCAGTTACTATTTTTATCTCTGTTGCGCTTTTGCTGACACTTAGATGGTGGCGATGGGGAATAGCTTACGATAACAAATATGTGTATATAAGACGAGGTCGTATAGGTGTCGACTATCAATGTTTTGAGCCCTATAAAGCACAGCAAGTAATTTTGAAACAGAGCGTTTTCATGAAACGAAAAAAGCTTGCCACGATAAAATTTGTGCTGGCCTCAGGCGCGGTGACGGTACCGTTTTTACCAGAGGAATACGTCGATAAACTAGCAGATAGTGTTTTGTTTGAAGTGGAGTCGACGAGAAAGTCTTGGATGTAATGTAAGGCACTTCTACAGCGCAATTATCTATTCACTGTTTTAAGTACTGTTTCTATACACCGTTTTTTTATGCAAACAGCGCGAGTTTGTGTAAAGGTAGATATCAAGTTACACAACCCTGCGTTTATATGGATATTCTTGATTACAGTGTTATTGCGATCTACCTCATTATTTTACTTATCATTGGTTTTAGTCTACGAGGACAGCAGTCGAAGAAAGACTACTTTTTAGCTGGCAGAAGCTTAAGTTGGAAGCCGCTATTGCTGTCCATCATGGCGACTCAACTTTCAGCGGTTAGTTTTATTTCGGCTCCGGCGTTTGTTGGGTTTCGCGAGGGGGGCGGGCTAATTTGGCTTTCTTACGAACTTGCTGTGCCTTTAGCAATGCTGTTACTCGCTACTGTTGTATTGCCAACCCTGTATCGAAGTGGCGTAGTGAGTATATACGACTACCTTGAACGCCGCTTTTCCACCTCCACGCGTATTTTTATTAGTATTGTGTTTCAATTCAGTAGAGCGTTCGCCACCGGGATAATGGTTTACGCCTTGTCTATTATCTTGCAAGGAACGATGCAAGTATCAGCTACACAGGCGATATTGCTAATTGGTGTTATTACGCTTTTGTATTCCTTACAGGGCGGTATGAAAGCGGTCGTTTACGGTGACGCTGTTCAAATGATCGTTATCGTGATGGGCACCGCTGTTTGTATCGCGTTTGGTCTTAATGCACTGGGTGGCTGGGACGCCTTTATGCAACTCCTCCCCAGTGAGCGGGTATCGACCATTAACTTCTCCTCACTAGGCTTCGACGGCGATAGTTTTGGTTTTTTACCCATGGTGTTAGGAGGTGTAATACTTTATGCCTCCTATTATGGATGCGATCAATCTGAAGCGCAGCGAGCATTATCCGCTCAGTCCGAAAACGATCTTAAAAAGATGATGTTAGCTAATGGAATATTTAGGTTTCCAATTACGCTTCTTTATTGTTTAGCTGGTTTAGTGGTTGGCACTTTGGCGTTCAACGATGGCGACTTGTTATCTCAAATTCCCAAAGATAATCCAGACTGGCTAATGCCAGTATTTATTCTTAACTACTTGCCCCACGGACTTATAGGCTTGTTAGTCGTCGCTATACTTGCTGCCGCCATGTCATCGTTAAGCTCAGCAATAAATTCTCTCGCAGCAGTATCACTGGAAGATTTTTTCAAGTTAACGGGAAGGCAGTCCAAACCTGAAGGCTACCTTCGCAGCGCTAAACTCGCGGGATTGATATGGGGCGTGATCATTTTGTTGCTTTCGCTCAATGCCGGCGACATAGCGCCCACTGTAATAGAAGCAGTGAATAAGGTGGGCTCAGTCTTTTTCGGTCCTGTGTTGTCTGTTTTTTTACTTGGTATTTTGACTAAAAAAGTAGATACAAAGCACGTTAACCTCGCGCTTTTATGTGGTGTTGCAACAAATCTAAGCTTCGCATTTTTTGTAGAGGGCGTATTTTGGTTTTGGTGGAACGTCACAGGGTTTTTGGGAACAATGTTACCTGCGGTTATTTTTTCGGTGCTTGTTCCTAGCGATAAAGCTAACACTAGCAATGCCCGTCGAGAGAATGAAGGCAATGCACTGAAAAACAAAACCATTGCCGCCTTGTTAGTAAGCTATTTCGGCTTACTGGTGGTTTTCTGTTATTTGATACCAGGGGGGCTGCAGTAGCGTTGACATTTTAAGCTTAAGCAGTTTGTGCAACTGCATCCCTAAGAATAATCTGATCTTTGCCGGCATGTTTAGCTTTATACAAACGCGCGTCGGCTTTTTCTAGCTGCGACTCTAAACATTTGTGCTCTTCAGTACTCACACCGATACTGCACGTAATGTTAAATTTGTGGCTGGTAAAGAGCGTAGTGCGAACTGCATCCATAAATGCTGAAAGCGCCGATAAATACACCTTAGGCGGCCTCACCGATACCACCGTAAACTCTTCGCCGCCGTAGCGCACAATTAGGTCGTCAGGAAAGTAATCTTTCAGTAACGCTGCGAACTCCTGCAATAACATGTCGCCAGTTTTGTGGCCATACGTATCGTTCACGCTTTTAAAGTTGTCAGCATCAATCATAGATACAATAACGTCTTTTCTAGACGTACTATTGGCGAAAAGCTCCTCCGCTTTTTCGTGTAGAAAACGGCGATTATACACTTTCGTCAATGCGTCTAAGTTCGCCGAGTTACGAATGGTTTGAATCATTTCTTGGGATTCAAGGTTTTGCATTACACGGCAGTAAAATTCTTCGTGATAAAACGGCTTAGATAAAAAGTCATTAGCACCGCTTTTAATAAACTTAGAAGTGAGCACGCTGTCGCCGGTGGCTGAAAGGCCAATAAAAACTAAGTCTTGCATCCGCCTTTCGTGTCTAATCGTTTTAACTAGCTCATAGCCATCCATATTAGGCATTCTATGATCTGCGATCACCATTTTGATATCGCGATGGTTTTCCAGCACCTCAAGCGCTTCAAGACCGTCGTTGGCCTCATGCACCTGAAACTGGAATTTGCGAAGTAATGAACAAATGTGATTGCGGCTCGTTTTTGAATCTTCTACAACAAGCACTTTAGTCGTTAGGTTTTTTCTTAAGCGGTCAACTAATTTAGAAACTTGAAGGTATGAGTAACGAGATTCTTTTGTAATGTAGTCCAGTACGCCTTGATCTAATAATTGGGCTCGAGTGAACTCGTCAAAGTTCCCAGTTAGCACTATAGTTGGAACGTTGTAAGAAAGCGCGAGCTCAACGCTCTCGCCATTCGGAGCATCGGGAAGATTCAAGTCGACGATAGCTGCCAAGTATTCGGTATCGCTCTCAAGCGCACTTCGGGCTTCAGCGAGGTCTTCACAAAGATCACAGGTAAAGTGAGGGTTATCCTCAATGAGTTTGTTTACTATCTTTCGGACAGTTAAGCTGTCTTCTACTACAAGAACTTTATACATGTGATTTACTCAAGGCATTTAACTTATGATAATAACCAATAAAATATAAAAAAGCCCTCAATGAGAGGGCGTTTCATACTTATGTCTAAATAAGGTTCTTCTAATATTGTATTAGTTAGAAAGGCGCTACTAACTTTGCTCAACGGGAACGCGCACCTTACCTTCCATCAAAACACGGGCGCTTCTGCTCATTACAGCTTGCTCGATTTTCCACTTGTCGTTTTCAAAAGTGGCTTTAGCGCCTACTCGAAGCGTTCCGGATGGGTGGCCAAAAGTCACCGATTCTCTGTCTTCACCTCCTGCGGCTATATTCACCAAGGTTCCTGGAATGGCAGCAGCGGCGGCAATAGCTACTGCTGCTGTGCCCATCATGGCGTGGTGAAGTTTCCCCATAGAAAGCGCGCGTACTAGTACGTCTATGTCGGAACCTAATATATCTTTGCCGCTTGACGCTTTATAACCTCTCGGAGAGGCGACAAACGCAACCTTAGGTGTATGCTGCCTGTTTGCAGCTTCACCGACATCTTTGATTAGCCCCATTTGAACCGCGCCGTATGCACGAATGGCTTCGAACTTCGAAAGCGCCTCTGCATCACTGTTAATGTCGTCTTGCAGCTCAGTGCCTGTGTAGCCAAGATCTTCCGCATTAATAAAAATAGTCGGAATACCCGCGTTTATCATAGTCGCCTGAAGTGAACCTACGCCCGGTACTTCAAGCGTGTCGACTAAGCGTCCAGTAGGGAAAATAGCGCCTTCACCGTCGGCTGGGTCAACAAAAGCTACCTCTACTTCTGCGGCTGGGAAAGTAACGCCGTCTAGCTCAAAATCGCCCGTTTCCTGTACTTCGCCATTGGTCATTGGCACCTTAGCGATTATGGCTTTGTTAATATTCGCCTGCCAAATGTTGACGGTGGCAATGCCGTTTTCCGGAATCTTACTTTCATCAACTAAGCCATTGCTAATAGCAAAAGCACCAACCGCTGCGGTAAGATTTCCGCAGTTTCCGCTCCAGTCTACAAAAGGTTTGTCGATAGCTACTTGACCAAACAGGTAGTCGACATCAAAACCTTCACGTTCGCTTTTGCTTAAAATCACTGTTTTGCTAGTACTTGAGGTAGCACCGCCCATACCGTCAGTTTGTTTGCCGTATGGATCTGGGCTTCCGATGACACGAAGAAGTAGGGCATCGCGCGCCGGTCCCGGCTGTTGTGCTGCCTCTGGCAAATCAGTTAAATTAAAAAACACACCTTTACTGGTACCGCCACGCATGTAGGTAGCCGGTACTCGAAGTTGTGGCGCATACTTTGTCATGTTCTTTCCCTCAGCTAGCTTCCGCTTCTAAGAAGTCCTTGGCGAAGCGCTGTAATACGCCGCCTGCGCTGTAAATAGAGACTTCCTCTGCTGTATCTAAGCGACAGGTTACCGGCACGTCTAGTTGCTCGCCGTTTTGACGGTTCACTACCAGTGTTAGCGTTGCACCTGGTGACGGTTCGCCGTTAACGTCGTAAGTTTCTGTACCATCTAGTTCTAACGTTTTACGGGTTGTGCCCGGTTTAAACTCAAGCGGTAACACGCCCATTCCAATTAGGTTGGTACGGTGAATACGCTCAAAGCCTTCTGCCACAATTACTTCAACGCCTGCTAGACGTACACCTTTAGCTGCCCAGTCACGTGATGAACCCTGACCATAATCAGCACCTGCTACAATAATCAGCGGTTGTTTACGGTTCATGTAAGTTTCGATAGCTTCCCACATGCGTACTACTTTACCCTCGGGCTCAACGCGGGCCAGTGAACCTTGCTTCACTTCACCGTTTTCCAGCACCATCTCATTGAACACTTTCGGATTCGCAAGAGTAGCGCGCTGTGCGGTTAAATGATCGCCCCGGTGGGTAGCGTAGGAGTTGAAGTCTTCTTCGGGTAGCCCCATTTTTGCTAAGTATTCACCTGCAGCACTGCTTGCCATAATGGCGTTCGAAGGTGATAGATGGTCAGTGGTGATGTTGTCACCCAAAATGGCTAACGGACGCATACCTTTCATTGTACGCTCGGCATCCATTGCGCCTTCCCAGTAGGGCGGGCGGCGAATGTAGGTGCTCATTTCACGCCAGTCATAAAGCGGGTTAATGTCTTTGCCATAGTCCACGCTTAAATCGAACATTGGCTCGTACACTTTTCTGAAGTGTTCAGGCTTCACTGACTTCGCAACAATAGCATCAATTTCTTCGTCGCTTGGCCAAATGTCTTTAAGCGTTACTGGGTTGCCTTCTTTGTCAGTGCCCAATACGTCTTTTTCAATATCAAAACGCACGGTACCGGCGATGGCGTAAGCTACAACAAGTGGTGGCGAAGCTAGGAATGCTTGCTTTGCGTAAGGGTGAATACGGCCGTCGAAGTTACGGTTACCCGACAATACTGCTGTTGAGTAAAGATCGCGGTCGATGATCTCTTGCTGAATTTTTGGGTCTAGCGCACCGCTCATACCGTTACAGGTAGTACACGCAAACGCCACAACGCCAAAGCCTAAATCTTCCAGTTCGCTCATTAAGTTAGCTTCTTCAAGATACAACTTAACGGCTTTAGAGCCTGGTGCTAGTGAGCTTTTAACCCACGGTTTGCGGGTTAGACCGCGCTGGTTGGCATTGCGCGCAAGTAGGCCTGCTGCAATAACATTGCGCGGGTTTGACGTATTAGTACAGCTGGTGATAGCCGCGATAATAACCGCGCCATCAGGCATTTTGCCTTCTTCTTCGGTCCATTTCGCTGCTATACCGCGACTTTCTAAATCGCTGGTAGGTAAACGTGCGTGAGGGTTAGACGGGCCAGCCATGTTACGGCCAACTGCAGAAAGGTCGAATGTAAGCACGCGCTCGTATTCGGCGGTTTCTAAATCCTCTGCCCATAAACCAGTATGCTTAGCGTATTGCTCAACAAGTGCAATTTGCTTTTCTTCACGCCCCGTTAGGCGCAAGTAATCAATGGTTTGCTGATCGATGTAGAACATCGCTGCAGTGGCGCCGTATTCCGGCGTCATGTTCGAAATGGTGGCACGGTCACCCAGCGTTAAGTGCGATGCACCTTCACCGTAGAATTCAAGATAAGCAGATACCACGCGTTCTTTACGCAAAAATTCAGTAAGCGCTAATACAATGTCAGTAGCGGTAATACCCGGCTGTGGTTTGCCTGTTAGCTCAACACCTACAATATCAGGTAATCGCATATATGACGCGCGGCCCAGCATTACGCTTTCCGCTTCAAGGCCGCCCACACCCACGGCAATTACGCCAAGTGCATCAACATGCGGCGTATGGCTGTCTGTACCTACTAGCGTGTCAGGGAAGGCTACGCCGTCGCGAGCTTGAATAACCGGCGACATACGCTCCAAGTTGATTTGGTGCATAATGCCGTTACCCGGGGGGATAACATCCACGTTCTTAAATGCCGTTTTTGTCCAGTTGATAAAGTGGAAACGGTCGTCGTTACGTCTGTCTTCGATAGCGCGGTTTTTCTCGAACGCGTCTTTTTCAAACCCTGCGTGTTCCACCGCTAATGAGTGATCCACAATTAGCTGTGTAGGAACAACAGGATTTACCTTCGCTGGGTCGCCGCCCTTGGCCGCAATAGCATCCCGAAGACCTGCCAAGTCTACCAGTGCCGTTTGACCCAAAATGTCATGACACACTACGCGAGCAGGAAACCACGGAAAGTCCAAGTCGCGCTTGCGGTAAACAAGCTGTTTAAGCGAGTCGGTAAGCATTTCAGGGGCGCATTTGCGCACTAAGTTTTCAGCCAGCACACGCGACGTATAAGGCAGTTTGGCGTAGGCGCCAGGTTCAATAGCATCTACCGCTTCACGGGTATCGAAAAAATCGATCCCCGCGTTTGGAAGCGGTTTACGGTAATCAATATTCATAAAACCTCAACCTTACGCGCGTTCGTTGATAGCAGGCACTGGGCGAAGTTCTTCGCCTGTGTATTCTGCTGACGGACGAATAATACGGTTGTCAGCGCGCTGTTCCATAACGTGTGCCGCCCAACCGGTTAGGCGTGACATTACGAAGATTGGCGTAAATAGCGGTGTAGGAATACCCATGAAGTTATACGCAGAGGCGTGGAAGAAATCAGCGTTACAGAATAGTTTCTTCTCGCGCCACATCACTTCTTCACAACGAACTGATACAGGGTAAAGCACGTCGTCGCCCACATCGGCAGCTAGCTTTTCAGACCATTGTTTAATGATTTCATTACGCGGGTCAGACTCTGAGTAAATCGCGTGACCAAAGCCCATAATTTTCTCTTTACGCTCAAGCATGCCCATCATTTTTTCTTCAGCATCATCGGCAGACGTAAAGCCTTCAATCATTTCCATTGCTGCTTCGTTGGCACCACCGTGAAGCGGGCCGCGAAGTGAGCCGATAGCACCGGTCACGCAAGAATGCATATCAGATAGAGTTGATGCACATACACGAGCGGTAAAGGTAGACGCGTTGAATTCATGCTCGGCATATAGAATTAGCGATACATGCATCACTTGCTCATGAAGTTCACGTGGCTTTTCGCCATGAAGCATATGAAGGAAGTGACCACCGATTGAATCGTCATCGGTTTCAACATCTACGCGCACACCATCGTGCGAGAAGCGGTACCAGTAGCAGATAATACTTGGGAAACATGCCAACATACGGTCTGTCACGTCTTGCTGCTCATCGAAGCTGGTTTCCATTTCAAGGTTACCCAGCATTGAACAGCCTGTGCGAAGTACGTCCATTGGGTGAGCATTCTTCGGAATGCGCTCTAGCACTTCTTTAAGTGCTGTTGGAAGGCCGCGCATGCCGCGAAGTTTTGTTTTATATGCGTCAAGTTCAGACTGATTAGGTAGCTTGCCCTTAAGAATAAGATACGCCACTTCTTCAAATTGACAGTTTTGCGCTAAGTCTTTTACGTCGTAACCACGATACGTTAAACCAGAACCTGATTTACCTACGGTTGATAATGCCGTTTTACCTGCAACTTGGCCGCGTAAACCCGCGCCACTTAACTGTTTAGCCATCTTGTTGTCTCCGGTCTTGTATAATATGTAAGGTACTTTTTAGTGTGATATCTTCGTCATTTGGCGCTTGAAGTTGGCGGGCACATTGGCTGCAGGAGCAAAGCACAGTTCCCTGCCACGCCGTAAACCCATCCATGGGGGCTCCGCTTCGGCATCCATGCCTCAGAGGGGCAGGGAACTGTACTTCACCCCTGCATCTTCGCGCCCGCCAACTTCAAGCTGAATTTATTTACTAATTTTTGCCTTCTGCGAATAGCGCATCTAGCTTTTGCTCGTACTCGTGGTAGCCAAGATAATCGTACAGTTCCATGCGTGTTTGCATACTGTCGACAACGGCTTTTTGGTCGCCGTTTTCAAGTATAGATTTGTACACCATTTCTGCTGCTTTATTCATGGCGCGGAATGCACTTAGCGGGTAAAGCACCATGTCGGCACCCCATTCTCCAAGCTCTTCTTTGTTCCATAGTTCGGTTTTGCCGAACTCAGTGATATTGGCAAGGATCGGTACGTCTAGGGCCTCTGAGAATGCACGATAGTGCTCTTCAGTTTGAACCGCTTCTGCGAATATGCCGTCGGCACCTGCTGCCACATAGGCTTTTGCGCGCTCAATGGCTTTTTCTAAACCTTCTTGTGCGAACGCATCGGTGCGCGCCATAATGAAAAAGTCTGGATCGGTTCTGGCATCTACCGCTGCTTTAATCCGGTCTACCATTTCAGCCGTGCTCACGATTTCTTTGTTAGGGCGGTGGCCACAGCGCTTTTGCGCAACCTGGTCTTCCATATGAACTGCCGCCGCGCCTGCTTTTTCCATATCGCGAATGGTTTTGGCAATGTTAAATGCACCGCCCCAACCCGTGTCGATGTCTACCATTAATGGAAGGTCGCATGCGCTGGTAATGCGCTGAACATCCGCAATCACATCGTTAAGCGATGTCATGCCTAAATCGGGTAGGCCGTAAGATGCATTCGCTACTCCGCCACCTGATAGATAAATAGCTTGGTGTCCAATGGCTTTGGCCATCATTGCGGTATAGGCGTTTATGGTGCCTACAATTTGTAGCGGTTTGTTTTTCTCTAATGCGGTTCTGAATTTCTTTCCTGCACTCATGATAATCACTCGCTTATTTGAAAGTAGGGTAGAGGTGAATTAGGTATGAAGAAGACTGATTGGTGTTAACCATGACTAAGCTTCTTCTCGATATTGTTTTTGGAATATAGGATGTGGCGACGCATTAGCATTTCAGCTAATTCCTCGTCGCGATTGGCAATAGCGTTGACGATGTGCCTGTGCTCATCAAACGCTGTGCTTACGCGAGGGCCAGCCATACCGAGCTGCACGCGATACATGCGCACTAAATGGTAAAGCCCGTCTACAAGTACACTGATGAGATGATCATTCTTACTGCCAGTTACAATTCTGTAGTGAAAGTCTACATCGCCCGCTTCTTGGTAGTAGCTTTGGCCATCTTTTACTTTATCGAAGTGGCTATCGAGCAATGCCTGCATATCGGCAATTTCTTCATCGCTCATGTAGCGTGCGGCTAAGCGTGCCGCCATGCCTTCTAACGCTTCGCGCACTTGATAAAGCTGAATAAGGCCTTCAGGTGAAAGTGCAACCACGCGAGCGCCTACGTTCGCTTTACGTTCTACTAGGTGGCAAGTGGCTAGGCGGTTTATAGCTTCACGTATAACGGCGCGACTAACTTCATACTTTGTCGACAATTCCATTTCACTAAGCTTACTGCCTGCTGGAATGATGCCCTCAACAATATCCTTTCTTAATTGAAAGAAAGTGCGGTCGGCATTGGTGATGGCTTGTTCGCTTTTTACTAACACTTTACATCGTCTTTGATTAACTAATGTCGACAATATATGCCTGTTAGACGTCTTTTTCAACCTTTCTAAGCCCAAATTGTCGACAACGAGCGTAAGCTGTTGGTCTTATGGAGGTGTTTAAAATATTGCTTAAACGAGGGGTAGAAAGCTTTGGTTCTATCTGAATATGAACGCAAACTAGTTGTCGGAACTCGCATTCGAACGCTGTAGCAGCGGGGTTGAAAGTTGGGGGCGGGTATTGATTGGAATTATGTGTGGTAACCAGCGTCACAACAGAAATATCTGCAGTGAGTAATTTGATTAAAGTTTGTCCGCTTGGTCTAGGTTTTGATTTATCATTCTAAACAGACTTTGTTAGGTGGTTGTTATATTTATTTGTTTGATATTTATTCTCTTTTTTGGCTTTTAAAGAAATCGGAGTCTTGGTGTTTAACTTAACCAATTAGTCTAATTTTGAAGTCTTATTTTAGTAAAAGTGTAATATTTTACTTTGCAAGGTCGCAATCTAACGGTAACATATCGTTCCAGTCTTCAAGCCTAAATTCTTCTACTGAGTTTTAGAGGACTGGAAAAGTATTCACTACTTTTAAAGCAGAGTTTTATTGAAAGTAAGTTTGTAATGTTTTATTGCGACTTACTTTTTTATTGCCTGTAATCCAGTATTAGCACAAGGTTATGTGTGCCTCTTAGTTCAATGAGTTTAGTCTTTCAAGGTTCCAAAGAAGAACTTGAAGCAGCTTATAACAACAAATTTATACCTAACACTCACGCAAAAGGGGTTACACCATGAAATCCAATACTGACGTGTCTAAGACACTCGCCAGTAAGCTTTCACCTGTCGCACTAGCAGTAGCGATGATCGTTCCAGCTCTTTCAAACATTGCTGTTGCTCAAGAAGCTGAAGCAACTGAAGAACAACAGTTTGAAGCCATTACCGTTACCGCGACAAAACGCCCTCAAGTTATTTATGAAGTACCAATTGCTATCAGTGCTTTTGACGGCGATAAGCTAGCTTCTCAAGGTATTACTGACCTGACGGACGTTGGTAAGTTTGTACCAAATCTAAACGTTACTGGTTTTTCTGCCGGTCATACGTCTTCTGTAAACCCATTTATTCGTGGTATTGGTCTTCAAGATCACCTAATTACTACAGACCCGGGTGTAAGTGTTTATGTTGATGGTGTTTACCTAGGCCGCCAAGTTGGTCAAAACTGGAGCCTTAACAACATTGAGCGTATTGAGGTACTTCGTGGTCCTCAAGGCACCCTGTACGGTCGTAACTCTATTGGTGGTGCAATAAACATCATCACTAAAGAGCCAGACCAAGGCGATGTAACTAAAATCAATACTGAGTTTGGTACACGTGGTCGCGTAAAAGCAGACCTTTTTGTTAACCACGCTTTATCAGAAACTGTTGCGTTCAATATGAATTTGGCTTTCAACAAGCGCGACGGGCTTGGCGAATTTATCAACGTGCCAAATGCTGAATACGACGTAGGTGAAACTGAAGATATTTCAGGTCGTGTTTCACTTAAGTGGGAGCCTTCAAATGACTTCCGTATGGTATTAACTGCAGACGCTAACAATGGCGACGGCGGCCTTCGCCCATACACTGTGCTTATTGATGAAGTGGGCTCAGCACGTTACTTTGGTGGTGGTAATGGCCTTGGTATAGAGCTGCGTAATAGCGATGTGACGCCTGAAGGCGCTGATATCTACGATAACGCAACAGGTACTGAAGCAGTAACTGGCGTATCGAACGAAGCGCGCGGCATTTCATTGACTACCGAATGGGACATCAACGACGACTACACAGCTAAAGTGGTAGCAAGCCAACGTACATCAAAGTACAAGGCTGGCCTTGACGATGACGGCACGGTTTTCTCTCTAGACCAGTTCCCTGAGCGCGGTGAAGCAGATCAAACGTCAATTGAGCTTCAGCTTAATGGCTATATCAACGAATACACGGACTTCGTAGCCGGTCTTTACTACTTCAACGAAGAAGGTAGCAACCGCCAAGGTGATGACTCTAGTTTTGACGGCGGGGCTAACCTCCTAGAACTAGATCAAGAAACCACCTCTAAAGCCGTATATGTAAATGTACGTCATGATTTGACTGACGAGCTAAGCGTATCTGGTGGCCTTCGCTACACCAAAGATGAAAAAGACGCGTCTGCGAACGTATTCTCAGCACTTGGAACTATCTACGATTCAAACGATTGGGATGAAGTAACTTGGGAGCTTGCTACAAACTATACGTTTGAAAATGGCATGACAGGTTATGCGACTATTCAATCTGGTTATCAGTCTGGTCAGTTCCCAGCGCGCCCTTACTGCCTAATAGGCCAGTTCTTTGGTGCTGGTGGATTCGATGATATCGAAGGTGCACAAGCAGCAGTTCGTGCAAACAACTGTTTCACAGCTTCAGACAATATTACCGCTACTAACTACGAAGTGGGTATTAAAGGTCGTGTGAATGACTACTTCGATATCAGTGTTGCCGTATTTAACACTGAGTTTGAAGATCTTCCTTACCAAGTAAGTCGAGTTAGCGAAGGTGGTTTCGATACAGCAAACCTTGTTGTTGAACAAACTTCTCGTGGTGTTGAAGCTGATGCTACGTTTTCTTACGGCAACTTCAGCATGATGACCAGCATTGGTTACATGGATGTTGATGTTGAAGAGCAAGACGGTTTCAACCCTGTTGCACCGCTTACGCCTGATCTAACGTTAGCAATTGGCCCGCAATATACCTTCGAGCTTGATGGTGGCGATTCAATTCGCGTGCGTGCTGATTACTCATACCGCGCTGAAATGTATGGCGAGCCGACGTCTGCACCTGAGCGTATGACCGAGCTAGATAGCCGTGAGCTAGTAAACTTTGACATTGCTTACACGCCAGCGAATGATGCTTACACCGTAGCCCTTTATGGTCGCAACATTTTCGATGAGCGTTACGACAACGCACGCTTGAATACAGGTGACTATATCCTGCAAATTTTAAGCAACGATGCGAGCGAGTTTGGTGTTAGGTTCTCAACTGAATTCTAATATCAACAACGAGTTATAATAATAAAGCCAGTCTTGTGACTGGCTTTTTTTTGCTTATTTTTTCTTGTTTTATCTGCATTATTAGCATAGTTTTAGAATTGTATTAAAAGTAATCGACCAATAACAATGAAGCTAAAATCAATTTCTCGTTTAATCACCATGTTTGCGACAAGTCTGCTTTTTAGCTGCACATACACTGTATATCTACCGGATGATGAAGCAGGTAATGCCACTCGCAACGAAAGAGCAGCATTAGCCAACCCTGAGTTTGGTAACCAGTGCCGCTATGGTAGTAACGGCGAGTACGGCACATGCCCCACGTCGAACGGTGAAATGGTTGGTACGTCTTGTTCTTGTCCGACTCCTTCAGGGCAAATTATGGGAACGGTGTCGAAATATTAGAAATGCTTTAGCTGCACGTTAAGCCTTTCAATCATACGGAGATGGAGCGTGGGTTTTTTTACCAGTTTCAAAAAATCGCGGTTAGAAAGAAAGTTTAAGAAAAACGAATGGGTAATCATTCAGCCTATTCCGTTCTCTCAATTCGAACAACTTATCGTAGAGCATGTTGACGCAGGTTGGGAAATTGAGGATGACTATGAACGACTTGCTGAAACCACAGCTAAATGGCAGTGTGAATTACGCAAAGGTACCAGCATTTTAACCTGCGTATGGACTGCAAAGCATCAAGGAATACTCTACGGTCCTGAGCGCGTGCTTACCGGTTTGTCAGAAAAATTAACTATACCCACGTCTACGACAATTTCTACGACGTGGTTTTAAGCTTCTATTAAAGCCAGCCTTTTTGTTTCGCGATGCGTGCTGCGTCGACACGGTTCGTTGCATCAAGCTTTGATATCGCTTCGGAAAGATAGTTTCTTACTGTACCTTCTGATAAAAACAACGATTGCGCGATGTCTTGGGTTTTGAGTCCGTCAGAAGCAAGCTTAAGTGCCGCCATTTCTTTCTGCGAAAGCGGATTGTTGTCGTCGAGGGCCATGATAGCCAGCTCTGTCGAAATCACTTTTTCCCCCGCAGATACTCTATGTATGGCATCTATCAGGTAGTCGCTGTCAGACTCTTTTAAAATAAAACCTTTAACCCCTAAGCTTAATGCACGTTTAATATATCCCGGTTTCGAAAATGTCGTCATTAAAACTACCTTGGTACTAAGGCATTTTTCTGTCACGTGGGCGGCCAAATCTAGGCCTGAGACCAGCGGCATTTCAATATCGCTTAGGATAATGTCTGGCGCAGGGTGATCGCTTAAATACTTAATCGCTTCTTGCCCATTACTGCATTTAGCTGCGATGGTTAGGTCGTCCTCTAGTGACAGAAGCATGGCTATGGCATCTCGAATTAGCGATTGGTCTTCAACAATTAAAATGGTTGTTTTCGCTTTTAAATTCATAGTGCCACCTTTTCAGACGATGGGTTTTCTATAATAAGCTGCACGTTTACAGAAGGGTGGGGGTGAAACGAAATGCTCACATCTGCATTTATAGATGCTGCACGTTCTCTAATACCCATTAATCCGTTTCCTTCTTTAATTGACCCGCTGTCCTCAACTACACCGTCATCTTGATAGGTCATGACCAAAGTTTGCGGATTATCGTTAAGGTCAAAATTAATAGATACCGTCTTTCCCTTTGAATAGCGCAAGGTATTGGTGGTTAATTCCTTTACTATAAGCGCAAGCTGGCTTTCTTGCTTTGAAGTCAGCTTCATCAAAGCGCTGTCATCAATAGTGGTTGAAACGTTAAAGCCGTTTTCTTCTAGCAGTGCTTTATCTTTCGCTATTTCATCGCCAAGGGAAAGTTGTTTAATGTCTGATACTGCCTGACGAATGTCGCTTAATAATGCTTGAGATAGTTGCGCCAACGCCTTTACTTCCCTATGCGCGTCAGCAATTTTATCCTTACTAATAAGCTTATCAGCCAGTTGAGCTTTCAACGAAATTGAGCTTAATGCGTGACCTGCAACATCGTGTAAGTCTCTGCCAATGCGTTCTCTTTCAGCTATCGCGGATAATACGTGCAAGGCTTCAGCTTGCTGGCTTTCTTTTAGGCCATGAAGGGTTTCCTTACGCTCCATAACGCCAAAACCAAACAATACCAAACTGTTAATTATTGAAGCACCTAAGAGGAAGTGTGCATTTTCAAACATAGTAATATTTAGCGTGAAGAGCACGATCATCATTATGCTTATGCTTGCTAACCCCGTTTTGAACGAGTTGTAATAGCCAATAATGAATGCAATGAAACCTATAATCGTCGCGCCACCTGGATTTTGAAAACAACAGGCGACAGAAAGCAAAAACATAGACAATAAATAGGAAGGAATAGCTTTGACAGGCTGGCTTATCGCTTTGATGTACAGAACAATAAAGCTTAGGTATCCCAAGCTTTGAATTACCCATACCTCGATGGGAAGAGGATGGGAAATTATGAGGGGCACAAAAAAGAACAGCGAAAAAAACAAGCTGGCATGAGACCAGCGCTTTTTTCTACCACTTCCCAATAATGGCATGACCGGCGCCATATCGCTTTTGCCTACATTATTTATTGAGCCACCCACTGTCGCAGTGCCTTCATTTAAATGAGCTGTAGGCACTGCGTCGTTGTTATTTTGCATGCTGTTATGGCTGCGCATTGTGAGTACTTCGTCCTTACTGAAATACAACGGCTGACTTGCTAGTAATTAGCAAGGTACCAGAGATAATTAACATAATACCTAGCACGGCATAAATGTCGAAAGTTTGTTTCCAAAATATCACCGAAGCAGCAGTGATTAGCGCGATACCCATCCCTGACCATATCGCATAGGCAACGCCAATTCCCATGTTTTTTAGGACCATGGCAAACAACATTCCTGACACCGTATAAAAAAATATAGCGCCGTAGCCAAAGGCCCATTTCTCCCAACCGTTCGACATTTTAAGCAGCATGGTAGCCGTAACCTCAGTGATAATTGCAACCGCTAAAAGTAAGTAAGTCATCGTATGTTCCTTCTTGTTAAAGTGAAATTAGTTAGATTTGATTGTTTGAAAACGGCGTTCAAGAGTGATGAGCGACACAATGTAAACCGCGACAATTACCGCCGAAATTGCTTCTACTCGTGCTTCGGGAAACAGGTACCAAGCTACAACAATCCCGAAGGTTCTTGCGATAGTGTGAAAATAGCCAACCCAATGCTCTATAGCCCACGATAAAGGCATCCACATTAGTCCAGCAAGAATGCCGATACTCAACGGCACGGTTGTGTGGTCGATGGCTGCAACCGGAAGGGCGATGGCAAAGACCAGTAGGCTCATAAACATACCAACAAAGAAAAGGCGGTCGAAGCTGTTCTTTACTGCGCTTTTCGCAAAGAATCTTTCACCGGTAAGGTAAGACAAGCCTGCGCCTAGATAGAAAATTGCCCCTGTGCCGATATAAATCATCCAGGTTATGGTGAGCTCAGATACAAAGGGAGCACTAATACCAAGCAACGCCCAAACAAGGGTGCCTGCAAGCGGCATTGCAATGAATCTATTGTTTTTGAAGTCTTCACGCTGTTCTTCCAATGAAAGAGGGAAACTCTGAACATTGGTTCCAGGAGTGTGATTTAGGAGGTGTTCCATTTGCTTTACCTAGTGTTGTAATGTCGATAGGTAAAGTATGCAAAAGTGTCTTAGATAGCGTTAGTCACAAACGTCACCAATCGCATGTGACATTTGTCACAAGATTTACAAGCATGGGCTTGGGCTAGCTTTGTCGCGCTTTTTTCGCCTTGCGCTTGTTTAAGACAGAGTCACCATCTTCTTTCGAAAGCATTAAGCTGTCGTAAATACTCACTAGCGCCACCGCTCCCATAAACATCATAGATAGGGTGAAGGTTTGTAGATTTGGCGTGTCGGGGCTTTGTCCAAGAATGAAAGCTGCAGCAGCGATTGCAAGCGCTGATAAGGTAATACCAAGGCCACGATTCATTTGCATTAGAATAGCGCCTAGCGTATTCGCATCTCGCATTTTATTAGGCGGTACGTCGGCAAAAGCAATAGTATTTATTAACGTTAAGTGCATTGAACGAGTGACACCGTTAGCAAACAAGATAGCGGCAATGGTAAACGACGACGTAGTGTGATTTATCATCGCTAGTGCGACAAACCCAAGAGCGATGAGCACGCCGTTCACTACAAGTACACGTTTGAAACCAAACGTATTCATGATCCACGTTGTAGCGGGCTTTATTGCTAAGTTTCCTGCAAAAAGCCACAGCAAAAGGGAACCAGCCTCTACAGGCGAGTAACCTAGACCTAGCTGTAGCATAAGCGGCACAAGAAAAGGCGCACTTCCAAGTGCCACTCGCACAACAGAGCCTCCGTAGACTGAAAGTCTGAAGGTTTTATGCTGCATGGCATCGAATGAAAATAGGGGATTTTTGGCTTTTTTAACATGTTGTATTGCGAGAATCATGAGTGTTAAGCCAACGGCAATGACGCCAAGAGACTGAAGAAGTTTGTCGCTGGTACTGGCAAGAAACTCGATACCAGCCATAAAAAGCGCAAAGCCTACGCCGGTAAGCAAAAAGCCTTTAATATCAAACTTGCCTACATCACCTTTGGTGTTTCGCAATAGGTAAAGAGAGGCGAGGATCGCGATAATACCCAGCGGAATATTCATATAAAAAATCCACTGCCAGCTAAAATGTGTGGCTATGTAGCCGCCAAGTACTGGGCCTAATAGCGGCGCACTCAAGGCGGGCCATGTAATAATCGCTACGGTTTTTACTAGTTTTTCTTTTGGCAAATCCCGCAATACTACCAATCTACCAACCGGCACCATCATAGAACCACCTAAACCTTGAAGAATACGGGATAAGGTAAATTCAAATAAACTGGTACTTAAGCCACAAAGAACCGAAGCAAAAGTAAAAACCGCAATCGCCGCTATAAATATTGTGCGAGCCCCAAATTTGTCAGCAGCGTAACCACTTAAAGGGATAAAGAGCGTAACGGCTACCAAATAAGCCGACACGCCGATAGAAAGGTGAGCTGCTGGCACGTTAAAGTCAGCAGCAATAACAGGGAGCGCCGTGGTAATTACCGTGGCGTCTAGAATTTCCATAAAGAGTGCCCCTGCTACCAAAAGGGCAGTGGCAAGCTCTTTATTGAACAATTTCAAAGGCTCTAACGACGCGAGCTACACCCGTAATATTACGAGCAATATCGACCGCTGCTGTAGCTTCAAGGTTGGTTAATCGACCCATTAAAAATACCTCTGAGTCTTGCACAACCACTTTAATCTGAAGCGCCGGTACGCGCTCATCAGCGACTATCTTAGTGCGTACTTTTGACGCGAGCCACAGGTCGTTGGCTTGTGTGCCAGCACCTATGGGTTCACCAATGCGTATTTGGTTGTGAATTTTTTTAATGTAGCTGACTTCCTGAGCACGGCTAACTGCCTCGTCTATAAGCCCTTGATTAGGGGCTTGACCGGTAAGTAAGGCAACACCGTTATAAACATCAACCTGAAGGTTAGTCTGCTCTTTAAGCGCGTCACTTTTCGACCATTGGTAAGACACCGCCGCATCGGCATTTTGATCGTCAAGTTGTGTACCTACCGTACGTCTATCGTTAGCCACTTTTGCTGCCATGGCGCCGGCAGCACCGACTGCCACTACGCAACCTTGTAATGTTAAAATTAGGGCTAATACAGTGCCAAGCAGGCTTAAGTTTTTTATTTGTCTACTCATAGTTAGTTTGATCAGTCGTCGCCATGATCAGCAGGGAATAAGCTGTCGTCAATGCATTCACATAGGTTGTGAATAACTAGAAGGTGCACTTCTTGAATACGTGCGGTACGGTTAGAAGGAACGCGAATTTCTACGTCATGCTCACTCAAAAAACCAGCCATTTCGCCGCCGTCTTTGCCGGTAAGGGCCACAATAGTCATATCGCGAGACAATGCCGCTTCCATTGCTGCGATAACATTACGAGAATTACCGCTAGTGGAGATAGCCAAAAGAATATCTCCCGGCTGGCCTAACGCACGTACTTGCTTGGCAAATATTTCGTCGTAGCTGTAGTCATTAGCGATAGACGTGATGGTCGACGTGTCTGTGCTTAACGCAATAGCAGGCAGGCTAGGGCGGTCACGTTCGTAGCGGTTTAACATTTCTGATGAAAAGTGCTGGGCATCGCCAGCAGAACCGCCATTACCACAGCTCAGTACTTTATTGCCTCTTATCAAGGCTTCAACCATCATGTACGCCGCTTTTTCAATATATTCTGGCAATATTTCCGATGCTGCAATTTTTGTCTGAATGCTCTCGGTAAAGTTCGCTTTTATTTGTTCAATCATCTGTTATCTCTTTTTTTCAACTGCCTACTGATCATTATTTAGTGGTTGCAGCACTAAGTTACAACGCATGGCTAAACATAATGATCAGTATCTGAGAAATATTTGCTTATGTTTTGCATTATCAAAATCAAATATCAAATACCACGTGACATTGGCCTTTACTGCAATGCCAAGGCGTTATTTATTGAAGCGAGCGAAAAAACTCTACTAAGTTCTTTGCTTCATCTTCAACCTTAAAGTTTTTTACAACGTGTTCGCGACCTGCTTTGCCCATTTCTGCAAGTTTATCCATATCTGAAAGTAGCAGGTCCATTTTTTCAGTTACAGATTGCTGGTCTCTGGTAGGAACGATGTATCCGTCAATGCCTGGTCTAACGATATCTTCCCAAGCTCCCGCCTGTGTCGCTAGTACAGCCGCGCCAGCACTCATGGCTTCCGGCACGGTTAAACCAAAGCCTTCATTGTAACTAAGAGCACTCACAAGTGACAGTGCACTGAATATTTTAGGAATCTGTTCAAACGGCAACTCACCGGTGAAAATAATGCGATCAGTTAAACCTGCTTCACACACCTTTTCTTTAAGTTCGTTTACAAACCCTTGGTTGCTTGGCGAAATGGCACCCACCACTACCGCATTCACATTAGGGTATTTAGGTAATATTTTGATGCAGGCCTCCACAAAAAGGTGAACCCCTTTTTGCTCTCTTACTCTACCTAAAATTCCTATTCCGTATTTTCCTCCGTAACCTAATGACTGCCAAGCTTCCTGCTTGTTTTCTGCTGGTGTGTAATTATCAATTTGCACACCGTGAAGATTAATCTTGGCAGGAGGTTTGTTTAAGTACTTTGCAGAACGGTTACTCATCGCAATAATAGCGTCCATTCTGTTGCTTAACCATACGGTGGAAGCGGAACGCTCCCGTTGAGCCGCTGAGCTAAATACAAGCTTTATCTTTGCGCGAAAAATGTATTTCAGCAGCACTCCCTGAATCATTTCGTCAACGCGGCGTGCGTGAAAAATACGCCACTTACCATTGCTAAGCGGGCGTCGGCACATTTTAACGACTTCCCAGAATGTTATCGTCATCGACGGATCTGAAACAAAGTGTTTACCCATGATCCGCAAATTGATCATGTGCTTTTGTATCGATGTTACTTGCAACATAGTAGACGTTACACCAGAAAAGTTGGCACTAGAGTTACCGACTATTAATTCTATTTCTTGGTTATCAAGGTTACAGGGCGACATCTTGTTGTTGGGGTGACTCATTATTTGTAGGAACCTAAGCACTATTTGCCAAATAGAAGAAAGCTTGTAAAACTAAGATAAAACAAATGGAATAGCGCTTACTTAAAGACCTTGCCATTTATTCTTGAACACGTTCACATCCAACACTTATATTCTTCCGTTTAAGCGAACATAAACCGTCAAGCTATATGCTGTGAGCATCTATCCAACGTTCTTCAGCCACTGAAGGTTGCTTCCGTCTATGGCAATAACGTCTATCCGTAAGGGCGTAGATGCTGGATTCAGGTTATTATCTAACAAATAGAAACCAAACGCAGCATGAATTCGGTTTAGCTTTTTAGCCGTTACAAATTCTATTGCACTGCCAAAATGATTCCGTTTCCTATATTTGACTTCAATACACACAATAGTATTGCCGTCTTGCATTACAATATCTAACTCACCACGTCGCGTACGGTAGTTTCTACACAGAAGCCTAAGACCTTGTTCCTCAAGATATTGACAGGCTTTGTCTTCTGCTGCATTCCCTTGCAGTTTTGACATATTTTACTCCGACAGCATCTGTACTTTTTCGTTACGGATCATAGCTTGAGGCTGCCGGCGAATTACTTCGCCTTTCTCATTAAGCGAAAGGGTTCCGGTCAAGCCTTCATGTGAAAGGTATTTAAGCGTGTTTAGCATGCCTAGCTGAGGAAGCAGCTGGTAAGCATCGAAGCCAAACGCAAACAAACGTTTTTGCATGGTATTCTGATTTTGCCAAGCTTGCTCCACCTCTTGCTGAAGAGGTTGCCAATTGTGTGAAGGCATCAACCATGGCATATCGATAAAATGCACATTTTGTAAATCACGCCATTGGTTTTTTCCGCTGTCGTAATCCATCGAACGAGATGTGGCATACACAGGAACTTGCTTACCGTCGTAAGGGTTTAAGCTTGCTTCAATTATTGGGTTAAGTAGCTCTGTGTCTTGCGGAGACGCAAATGCGACAATAGCATCAATATCACGCCTGCTGCGAGGCATGTTATATACCTCATCGTTGGTCATATACTCAATTTGATTAATGCGATCATTGCTTTGGGCAACATCGAGTGCTTGAGTGATTCCCTCGCGAAGCGAGTTACTGTCGTTAAAAGAAACCGATGTTATGTTAGTGCGACGCTTATTCTCTTTATTGTTAAGCGCTCTCCAATGCGTCTTAAACGTGGTGTCCATTCGCTGATATAAACTGCTTTGAGCCGCAATAACGATAGGGGCACGGTAGCCTTTATTGAAGATATATTCAGCAAGCTGCTTGGCTTCATCTTCTGGGGCAAGACCGAAATAGTTCAACGAAGTGGCTAGACCTAATGCATCCAACTCCCCTTGGGGTTCGGTGGCTTTCAAAACGTTGGCAGGCATAGTTGAATCATTATTTAGCGCAGGACTGGGCGATGTCGTTAGCGTATTGCTGGTCGACGTATCATTTGCTACTACTTTGTCTATCAGTTCTTCTGGCCGATTCAATGCTAGTACGTTCACACCTGTCGGTAAATTAGGAATTAAACTTTCTACGGTATCTTTTAACAGCGGGCCAACAATGAATTTAGTGTCGCCAATTTCATTTAGTAGGTGCTGCGTATCAACGCCATTAGTGTCAATAAAACGAAGTCGCGGCAGTAAGTGCTCATCTTGACGTTTTTCAACATCGGTATAATAGGCCGACATTATACCATTTTTTACTACTTGCCCCGTGCGCGCTAAGCGGCCGGAAAGTGGAAGTAGTACTGCAATATCATTGGCGCCAGCGTCAGTAAGCTGTGTTGCTTTAAGCACATTGTTAGGCAAAGTCGTTTCTAAAATGTGCCCGCGATAAACTTGTTGAAACTTTTGAAGTTCTCTTGCTAATGTTGCGGGCGATGAAGCATTCGCTTCAGTCAACTCGCGAAGCGTGATGAAAGGTGATAGAGCGGGATACGCTTTTCCTACTTTTGAAAGCGTTTCTGTCGGTATGGAAGTGAGCCACTGCCATACCTGCTGTACTTTATCTTCGTCTGGCAAGTTGGTTTGTAGCACACTATTGGCTGCTGCTGCAAAATTACCTTGCTGTGAGTACAGCTGAGTTTGAAGTTTTGCTTTTTGGAATGCAGTTTCCCCTGTGCCCATTACACCATCGAGCATTGCCAGCAATTCGTCTGCTGACGCATCAGGCATCCCCGCATAGGCTTTGGTAACTAAAAGAGAATAGTACGAGTAGTTACGTTCTGACACACCATCTTCTTTAACTTCATACAACACCTGCTGCGCTAATACAGGTTGCTGGTTTTGAAGGTATAAATCAGCGGCTTGCAGTAATAAGCTATTACGCTGTTCTTTATCTCGGGTACGTTCCCATACCTTCTTAGCTTCTAGGAGTTTGTGCGAAGGTGTGACGTTCTCTTCAACCTGGGTGGTTTCAATTGGAGTCGGTTCCACTACCACAGGTTTCGACTGAGTTTTTGGAGTACTCCCACAACCCGATAGTACCAATACCATAGCAATGGCTGATAGCGTAAAAATTTTTCCAGATTGTCCGATATGACGCACAGTTTCATTCCTTTTACATCGTTATAGGTCAAGTTTATCTTAACCAGTGTGAAAATCTACGCTTGCCAGCATAATCTGGACTAATGGCGTGATACACTTATCGCATAACCTTTCAATTTAACGTAAGACTTAACCACTGTTATGACAGACACCGCCACTCTTTATATTGTTCCTACGCCTATTGGCAACTTAGATGACATCAGTGCTAGAGCAATTCGCGTATTAAGTGAAGTTAACTGGATTGCTGCCGAGGACACCCGTCATAGCGCGCGACTTCTACAGCACTTTAGTATTGGAACTAAGACCCTTTCACTTCACGAGCATAATGAAGATAAGCGTACAGCTATGCTTTGTGAACGTTTGAAAGGTGGTGAATCTGTTGCTTTGATAAGTGATGCGGGCACGCCACTTATCAGCGACCCTGGTTTTGTTTTAGTGCGTAAATGCCGTGAGCAAGGCATTCCAGTTAGTGCTTTGCCCGGACCATGCGCCGCAATTACTGCATTAAGCGCGTCAGGACTGCCTACAGATAAATTTACATTTGAAGGCTTTTTGCCAGTTAAAACCCAAGCGCGTGAAGGTGTATTATCAGCGCTATTAGATAGAACTTTCACCACGGTTTACTATGAAGCGCCTCGTCGAATTCTAGATACGGTTACCGACATTCAGCGTGTATTAGGCGAACGCCACATTGTTGTGGCTAAAGAGTTGACTAAAACCTTTGAAACCTATGTAAGTGGTAACGCACAAGATGTGATTGATTATCTTAATGCCGATGCTGCACACCAAAAAGGTGAGTTCGTTGTGATGATTGGTCCCGCTAAGGTAAGTGACCAAGCAATACCCAGTGAAGCAATGTCACTCCTAAATACCTTGTGCGAGCACATGCCGTTGAAAAAAGCAGCGGCTGTGGTAGCAAGTCATTATGACTTGAAAAAGAATGCGCTGTATCAAGCAGGGCTAGATGCAAAAGCGTAATTTGCTCTAAGAAAGATTGATCTTAAGCGTCATAGGCGAAATACAAAGTAGTACATTGTATGACAGTCCAAGATGAATGGGCTGGTTACTAAAGGAGGCGCAGATGACAAAGACTCTTAAAATCACCATGTCTGATGGCAAATGGCTGGTAGATATATTCTCTCAAACGAATGACTCTGGCGTTTACGATTTAATTCATCCAAATGATGTGACAGAAGTCTCATTGAACGAAGGTGAGATGTACGGCTTTCGCTACAGTTTGCAGGGGAAGCCTGGCACAACCTTTAAAATAGAATTAGGTAATGATGTCCTTGCTGAAGGAGAGATTGACAAATCTGAAGCTGCTTCGGGTAGTGGTGTGGTATAGCTATAACGTGTTACTACTATCAAAAGTATTGAGAGCCGAAGCCGCAATTTGCGGCTTCGGGTTCAATGTTCTAATAGCTAAATACCCTCTGGGAACAAGCTTTCTTTTGTTACTACCTGTATGCTTTCAATAACTTGACGCACTTCGTCGTCGAGTTTTTCATTTCGAAGCGCTAATGTCCGGTTTCGCTCAAACAGCTCGGTGTGGCTTTCCAACCTTCTTCCCATTTTTCTCCATGCTTGCACCCTAGCTTCATATGGCCATGCTTCAAGTTCAATACGGTGAGAATCTAACTGAGTTAGAAGCATGGTCGCGGCTGCCGCCATAGACATTCCGCCTGGCCAGTTAGGATTGTTATTTTCGGGGTCGAAGGAGACGAACGCAGTCATTAACGGGCCATAGTTTTTCAGCCAGTCATAGTACCTATTAAAGGCTTTTTCATCGTATTCATCGACGTCAAAATTGTAAGACCTGCGGTCTGAAACGGTGACCCTAGAAGGCGTGTTGTCGACATAGACGGCAGTGGTTGTTGTTGAGGTAGTTATCGCTGGCGCATCGGTAGCATCTGGCATGGCATCATCAGCGCCCCCCACTGTTAACCTTCCTCCTTTTCCTAGCCCCCCTTCAACTTCTTGTGCTTTGTAAGAGCGAAGTGCGACCACCATCTGGTTAAAAGAATCGGCAAAAGCAGTGACCAGCATTTTACCTTCAGGTGTTTTTGAGAAGCCGCCAGCGCCACCTGCTGCTGCGCCAGCAAACATGCCGCCAAACAAGCTAAAGTCGTGATTCGCAGCACTACCTGTTGCAGCAGAAACCTGGACACCGGAGCGGTTATCTATAAGCAGTAACGAGGTAGCCGCTTCATTCTTGCTAAAACCTCCGCCAACGATAGAGCCTAATGTGCCAAACAGTGCACCGGCTATGGCTTTACCACCCTGGGTTTTTTCGGCAAAAAGTACAGATGGGCTGAGCGTGTAATCAGCTGCTACCATTTGGCCGCCCCCAATATTTGAACCAGAGCGAAGTTGCCCAGATTGCATTAGCTGACGCTCGGTGTTCATTGCATTCATAGCGCGGCCACGCTCAACAATGACAAAACAGTTAGACTGTTGAATCATTAACCTGATAACAGGAATGGTACTGCCGAGTTTTGGGTAAGTTCTGCGGTACTCTGACCACCAGGGCAAACTTGTATCTTCAAAAACACTTAATGTACCGAGTGTTTCGTCACAATTTTCTAATTGCGCATTATTGTTTGAAGCCGTAGCGCCGCCGGCGCCACCACTTACTGCGCCTGAACTTCCACCTCCCATAGAAGGAGTTGTCGACATACAGGCCGTGGTTAAAAGTAGCGCACTAAGCGCAGATACGATAGGTTTGGCAAATGTGTGTACTTGAGTTGCACAGTTTGAGCCTAGATTATTCCTTCTCACGATCAATTCCTCTGATAAAGATAAGATATAACCGAGACAGGCAATTTTTGATGGTTTGATACAACACCTGAATTCGGTGTTGAACAAAAGACGACGGAGATTAAGGACTCACCTTAAAAGGACTGGTAGGTCGAAATTCCCTTTTGACTACTCAACAATCTCAAAATAGCACTAGAGCAGATTGGGAACAAGCTAATTGATCAAATATTGATCAATTAGCTTTTGGTATACTTTTTAGTGAAGGGTTAAGACTAAGACAAACGGCCTTTAAAGTCTTCGTAACTGAACTCACGAACTAGTTCGAAGTCGCCATTAGTTCGTAAAATACCAATAGCAGGGTGCTCTACACCGTTAAAGAATGTGGTTTTTACCATGGTGTAATGCATCATATCTTCGAACTGTAAACGATCGCCAGCTTTTAACGGTGCGTCAAATGAATAGACATCAATAACATCGCCAGCAAGACATGAATTTCCGCCTAGCTTTACGTTACACGCTTTTTCATCTGGCATACCTGCACCTAAAATGGCAGGGCGGTAAGGCATTTCCAAAACGTCCGGCATGTGAGCGGTTGCCGAGATATCTAGAATGGCAATATCACCATCGTTTTCTACCATATCAACCACTTCGCAAATTAGAGGACCTGTTTGCCACGCAACCGCAGAGCCTGGCTCTAAGATAACGTCTAAGTGCGGGTAACGCGCTTTAAAGTCTTTTAGTGTTTTAATAAGGTGCTCAACATCATAACCGTCTCGGGTCATAAGATGACCGCCGCCTAGGTTCAACCATTTCAATTGACCAAGCCATTTACCAAAGCGTTTTTCGATGGCCTCAAGGGTACGTGCAGTAGCAAAAGAATCACACTCACAAAGGTTGTGGCAGTGAAAACCCTCTATACCTGTCAGAGCTACGCCTTCTAGTTCACTGGCGCGTATGCCCAAGCGCGAACCTGGCGCTGCTGGATCGTACAGTGGTGTATCAGCCTCTTGATGCTCAGGGTTTATGCGAAGGCCTAATGAAACGTTCGATAACGTTTCTTTATGCGCATTCCACTGAGACAAACTATTGAAAGACAGATGGTTAACAAGGCTCGCTAGTTCCTTAGCGTCATTAATTTTATACGCTGGAGAATAAGCGTGAACTTCTTTACCCATCTCTGCAGCAAGTTTCGCTTCCCATACCGAGCTTGCTGTTGCACCGTGTAAATACTGCTTAATAATGTCGAAGCAAGACCACATCGAAAAGCCTTTCAGCGCGAGAATAATGCGGGCGCCAGATTCATCTTGAACCCGTTTCATTAGCTCAAGGTTTTTAATTAATTTTGCTTCTTCCAGCACGTAGCAAGGAGAGGGGATATCAGTGCGTTGAGTTAAATCGGTCAATGGGGTAAAGCTCCAAAAATAAAACTGCTTTCAATATTTATCTAACGCCCAATGTATTACATTACAGGTCATAGCTCAAAACTACGCGGAATAATACGCTCGCGTAATTTGGCCTAGTTTAAACTGTGGCGTTAATAAAAAAGGCGCTTGAATTAAGCGCCCGGGTATCTACTATTTGGTGAAAGGGCTGCTTTCACATTCAAGAACGTGCCATGGTAGGCCGTGCTCGTTAAGCATATCCATGAATGGGTCCGGGTCGAATTGTTCCATGTTCCAAACGCCCGACTCTTTCCATGTACCGTTAAGCATAAGCGCCGCACCAATCATTGCCGGAACACCTGTAGTATAAGATACCGCTTGTGCGCCCACTTCTTCATTACATTTTGCATGGTCACAGTTATTGTAGATAAAGATGGTCTTTTCTTTGCCGTCTTTAATACCTGTGATGTAAGTGCCAATGCACGTCATACCGCTATAGCCTTCAGCAAGTGAGCCTGGGTTAGGCAGTACTGCTTTCAAGAACTCCAAAGGCACAATCTTCTGACCTTGGAATTCTACTGGCTCAATGCTAGTCATACCAATGCCTTCAAGTACGCGCAGGTGGTTAAGATAAGCATCGCCGAAGGTCATCCAGAAGCGTGCGCGCTTCAAAGTAGGGAAGTGCTTAACAATAGACTCTAGTTCTTCGTGGAACATCAGATAAGACGCACGAACTCCAATGTTTTGGTAATCTAGGTCTTCACGTACGCTTAGCGGATCCGTTTCTTTCCACTCACCGTTTTCCCAAAAACGACCGCGCTGAGTAATTTCGCGAATATTGATTTCTGGGTTGAAATTAGTTGCGAAAGCCTGACCGTGATCGCCGCCATTACAGTCTACGATATCAAGGTAGTGGATTTCGTCAAAATAGTGCTTTGCTGCGTACGCCGTATAAACGTTCGTTACACCTGGATCGAAGCCACTGCCAAGAAGGGCCATAATGCCCGCGTCTTTAAATTTGTCTTGGTAAGCCCACTGCCATGAGTATTCGAATTTTGCTTCGTCTTTAGGCTCATAGTTGGCAGTGTCTAAGTAATCTGTGTTAGTCGCAAGACACGCATCCATAATAGGAAGGTCTTGGTATGGCAACGCTAGGTTGATTACTAGGTCTGGTTTTACTTCGTTGATAAGTGCTTCAACTTCTTTTGCATTGTCGGCATCAACAGCGAAAACGCCCTTAACGCGATCTGCACCTACTTCTTGCTGTAGCGCTTCACACTTAGATACCGTGCGGCTTGCTAAGTAAATTTCGTCGAAATGTTGCGGTAAACGTGCACATTTTTTCACAGTTACCGACGCAACTCCGCCAGCACCAATAATTAAAACGCGAGACATAATAACTAATCCCTAATTTTGCTAATGAATTTTGGGCTGAATGCTAGCAGACCAATGGGATTTGGCAAGCAAAGACAGCCTATGAAAGGACAAAAAATTTTAATCGTAACAACGAATGTAAAAGGTAGTGCACGCACTAGCGATACTACCTTAAAAGACTATTGTAATAACCGATCCGGGTTTGTACTAGGTAATTTGAAAAACAATGCTTTCACTACCGTATTGCACTAACGGGTTACCGTATCTATAGGCGGAGAAATGACTACTTTGTCATCTACTTTGTAGTAAGGATAAAGTATGAGTCGTTCTTCGTGATTTGGTGTGGCAGTTGCAATGGCAATCGCATCAAGGGTCTTACTGTCTTGAGTGTTAACTGCCGCAGCATATACTAAGACACTGTAACTGTTTGTATCTGTTGTGGTATCGATTATTCGCCACTGAAGCTGTTCAATAAGCTGTGACTCGCGCTTTTTAGTTCCAGACTCGTCGGCAAATATACAGCCGATGCGACCATTTTCATAAATAGCAGCAAAAGGATAAAACACATCACACACGGGTAACATAAGCCCACATAGATTTAGTGACTTTGACACGAGTGCATTTAACTGCGTTGGCAATGTAACTGGACGGTCGATCATAGCGTATCTCCTGTGAGTTAGCGTTGCTGTACACCTGATAATACCTACGCGTTCTCAGTCACATTAGTTTAATAATCAAAATTTTGATAGTAAAAAATTGCCTGTTCAGACAAAAAGATTATAAGTCACATCACCTTTCTCAAACCGCAATTACGCGTGCGGCAAGGTTAATAACGAAATACGCTTACTCTTCTGATATTAGCTGTTTTTGATACTTAAGCGGTGTGGTGGAAAACCACTTTTTAAACGCGTGGGTAAATGATGATTGCTCTTGAAACCCCAATAAATCTGCGGTGTCGGCAATAGAGTATTGTTTAAGAAGGTCGTCTAAACGAGATTTGCGCTCACTATCAAGAATTTGATGAAAGCTGGTGTTACTTTGCTTCAACTTCCGCTGCAGTGTGCGTGGGCTTATGAATAACGCTTCAGCCATACGCTTTTGATTACAGCCCTTTAGCGTAGGGTTAGCGTTTAAAAGCGAAGCGACTTCGTAGGCGATATCTTCGTGTGGATTAGGGCCAAAATGGCGTTTGTTGGTTTTAGCAAGCCGTTCACCTTTGCATTCGCTCATCTCTTTTTCTGTCACTTCTATAAGCGCGCTGAACATAGCCTTATTTTCACTGGTAAACGGAACATGCAGTAAGTGTAGGGGAAAAATAATGGCGTTAGTGTGGGCGCAATCAATCACCTCGCAGTTAAACCACTGCGCTAACGTATTTTTTTCCAATGTACTTAAGGGGAAAGTAAAGGTAATAGCGTTTAATTGGCAGGCTGAACCCAATATTTTATAAACGGTTGCTACCCAAGCAGTGGTATTGCGCAACACCATTTGTTTGCAATCTGAGCTTTTAGGCACCCATTCAACCCGGGCATTGTTAGACTCAAAAAGTACGTTTGTTGTGCCGATGTCCGCGACTAGCGCATCAAACCGAGTAAGCGCCCCTATGGCTTGAGCTAAATTCTCGCAACTTTCAACGAGGTATCCCAACACCCCATAATCTTTTGCCTGAATATGTTTGCCTAACTCAAACCCAAATAATGCATTGTTGGTGAGCGATGCACCTTGGTTTAACAGCTCGACGTAGGCTGCCATGGAAACACGGGATGAACCTGGAAGTGAGCTATGCTTTTGCGTGAGTCGCGACAGTTCTCTTGTATCAACCTCTAAGCTAGCTAAATAGCTTTCTATACTTTGAATATAGGCAAAAGAAACTGATGGCATATACATGTCGCAAAATAACAAAAAACATGACGTATTAACGCAAGATCAAATATGAATGTCAATTTATGCTATTGGCCATGAGAAGAGGACATATCGTAAATGGTTGACGTTCACTACCAAAGAATTATTCATGCAACGCCACAAGTGCTTCGCGATACGCTGCTTGATCACCCGAATTTAAGCGATTTCTTTAACGCTTCGTTTAAGGTATTAAGGGCAGCAAATAATAGTGAAGTCAGTGGCGGAGTGGGCTGCGTGAGAGAAGTGAGTATTCTAGGCGTTAGCTTTAAAGAAGAGATTGTGAAAGCAGACACAGATGGTATTGAATATCGTGTTGTTGACGACTTTCCAGTAAAAGATCATCGGGGAGTTATCAGGTTTTCCGCACAGGGTAGCCTAACCAAAGTTTCTTATCGCATTAGCTGTTGCGCGCCTTGGTATATACCCAACTGGCTACTGACACGCCTTTTACAAAACGACGTAGAGCAATGTTTGAATAAGTTAGGAGCACGTTTTGATCCCTGTTGAACTTATTTTACTTGGCTTAAGCCCGGTTTTCTTACTGTGTGTTTTTGTGGAGTTCAAAAAGGCACGGCAGTTTTATAACGTAAAAGACAGTGTGAACAATGCATTACTTGCATTACTTCATCAGGGCTCTGATGCTTTGGTATTACTACTACTAATGCCTTTGTTTCTTTGGCTGCACCAGTTTTCTCTATTTAACATAGAGCTTACGGCAGTATCGCTTGTTACAGGTTTTATCCTGCAAGACTTTTTGTACTACTGGTTTCATCGGGCTTCACACAACATACACTGGTTTTGGCTGGCCCATGTGGTGCATCACAGCTCAACAAAAATGAATTTCACGACAGCGTTTAGACAAAGTATTTTGTACCCATTCGTGGGCATGTGGCTGTTCTGGGTGCCAATGATACTCATCGGTTTTTCACCAAGTTTGGTCTTCGCCATTGTCGCAATAAATCTTGCTTATCAGTTTTTTGTACATACGCAAACGATTGGTCATTTAGGCTGGGCAGAGCATATCTTCAACACGCCTACTCATCACCGCATTCACCACGCAACCAATAAGCCTTATATTGATAAGAATTATGGTGGCGTACTTATTATATGGGATAAGTTATTCGGCACTTTTGCTGAAGAAGACAAAACAATCAGTATAAAGTACGGCATCGTCGGAAAGATGCCTAATGATAACCCCTTAAGCGCAAACTTCAGTCAATTAGGCGTGCTGCGTGAACAGCTTCAGCAGGCAAAAGGAATAAAAGCAAAGTTGAAAAGGTTGTTTGGCTATCCTGTTGCAGATTGATGAAATCATCTAGCTCCTTGCAAACCTCCTGTATGCAATACAACAATGCGTGAACCGTCCTCAAACTTGCCTTTAGCCAGCATATCTTTAACGGCCCAGAAGGCTTTGCCCGAGTATACGGGCTCTATCTCAAAATCCATAGTGTTATTGAAATCGCTGCAAAAGGTTTGAAGTTCACTTGGCGCTTTCGCGTAGCCACCAAAATGGTAGTTATGCTCAATATGCCAATTTGTCGAGTTAGTTATTGGAAGAAATTGCTCAACCAACCCCTCTAGGTAGCCTTCACCTTTTAGTGCGCCTATGCCAATGGCTTTGCTGCGAGAACGAAAGTCAGTAGCCATTGAACTATTACGTTTATTTAATGCATTTACAATTCCCGCCATTGTGGCGCCGCTTGCGACAGGGGCAACGATAAAATCGAAGTCTACCTCGATTTCATCGACCATATCTTTTATCCCCTGAAGCGCCAGGGCCTGGCTTCCACCTTCAGGAATGATAATCGCATTGGGGAACTCCAGCTTTAGTTCATCTAAATAAGTACTATCGTTACGCCTTTTGTAGGTAATTCTATTTACATATTCAATGCGAGTCTGCCACTGCATCAAATCCTTAATCATTGGCGATGGTGCAGCACTGTAGTCGCCGCGAATAATGGCGGTAAGGGGAATTCCAAGTTTGTAACAAGCAAACCCCAACGCATGAAGGTGGTTAGAAAAGCCGCCTCCGAAACTGATGACGGCGTTTGGCAAAGGACTCGTTAGCGCATGGCTTAGCTTTCGCCATTTATTTCCTGACATCACAGGGTGAATAGCATCGTCACGCTTAACATAAAGCGATACCTTATTTGCACCCTCCCAGTTCGGTTTAAAAGGGATAAGAGGCGAAGGAAGAGCGAGTGACGTTTTAAATTCATCAAGGGAAAGCACGATGAGAGCCTAGAGACAGTTGATCAATTGGACATAGACAAGAGTATAACCAGATAGAAATTCAATAAAAGACCTGTAATTTTTATTACGCTTTATAAGAGCATTTTTATGGTTACTAATAAAAACGGTATTTTACGAAAAGCTGTGATTTATACCCCATCATGGTTTCTTCATTACGTAAAAAACGCTAGCGCTTTTTTTATGTCTTACGTTAATAAAATAGGCGCGGTATTCACCTTTGCTATGTTTGTTTCCATATCACTGAGCGGACTAACCATGCCAAACAACGCCCATGCACAAGAGCCAAATTTGAAGAACATTTCTGAGCATGTCCCTAATGCGAAACTGGTGGGGGAGGGCATGTTTTCTTACTACTTTTGGGACGTATATACCGGTGAGCTTTTTGCTTCTGAAGGCAAGTACGCAAAGCAGCCTCCTTTCGCCCTTCGTTTGACCTACCAACGAGATCTTGAAGGGAAAAAGATTGCCGAGCGCTCTATTGATGAAATGAAAAAACAGGGAGATATCGCTGCCGATGATGCAGAAAAATGGCTGTCGCTAATGGAGCGTATCTTTCCTGACGTTAGCGAGGGCGATGTAATTACAGGGATTGCAACGAAAGAAGGCACAAGCGTGTTTTACGTAAATGGCGAAAAAGCGGATGAGATAAGTGACAAAACGTTTACGCAGCGTTTTTTTGATATCTGGTTAAGTGATGAAACATCGGAACCTAAGTTTAGAAGAAAGCTACTCGGAAAAGATTAGTTTAGTGATTTTATAGATATAAAGCCCAAGCAGGGTTAGTTGAGCAGGATAAGTAAAATGATAAAAAATATGATGAAGTTATGTTTAGGGGTAGGGTTTGCAGCATTGACCATGGCAGGGCTTTCTGGATGCTCTGTGTCGGTCGATGGTGAAGATTATCAGTCGGTATCTCCGGTTTTTGATATTGAGCAGTTTTTCGATGGAAATGTTAAGGCATGGGGCATAGTACAAAACCGCTCAGGTGAGGTGGTACAAAGGTTTGTGGTAAACATTGATGGCTCAATAGTGGGGAATACCCTAACACTTGATGAAACGTTTGATTATGGCGTAGGTGAAGGGCCAGAATCTCGGACTTGGAAAATAGTAAAGCAAAGCGATAACACTTTTGTCGGTAACGCGGGTGATATTGATGGTCCTGCAAAAGGTACGAGCTATGGTAACGCTTTCAATTTTCACTACCAGATGGATTTGCCGGTAGATGATACTACTTATTCAGTAACATTTGATGACTGGTTTTGGGCTTTCGATGACACTACCATGATGAACCGTTCGTACATTCGTAAGTTCGGTATTGTGATGGCAGAAGTTACTATCTTTATGCAAAAGCAAATTGATTGATAATTTACAGATATAAATCTGGAAGGTTTGCTGACCTGTACCATCCATAGGTCAGCTTCCAGAAAAAGAAAAATAAAATTAGCGAGTACAACTTAGCGCACCAGATATCTAGATAGTGCCTGCAATTTGCTGATTCAGACTAGCTGATTTTGACGCAGATTAATCGGAAAACAAAAAACAACACCAAGACCATGTCCTTGCATTAGCGGGTCGTGCACAAACCAAGTTTGCCCACCGTGAAGCTTCACTATTGCGGAGACAAGTGATAAGCCTAGCCCATTGCCTTTGCTCGTTCTGCTGCCATCAGCGCGATAAAAGCGGCGTTCTAGATTTAATATCTCGTGTTCACCCACGCCTATGCCTGCATCATTGACGGCAATAACGATGTGTTTTTCCGTGGTAATTAGCTGAACCGCAACCATACTATTTTCATTTGAATACTTGATAGCATTATCTAATACGTTGGCTACAGCTTGGAAAAGTAAGTTAGGGTCAGCAAGCATAGTCACGCTTTCAAGCTGACTGGACAGCTGAATATTGCGCTCCTCGGCAAGGGGGTGGTAAAGGTCGACCACATCTTCAACAATAGCTTGGGCATCGGTACTACAGAACCCCTCTTTTTTGTTCGTGGTCTCAAGACCGCTTATGCGCAATAAACTGTTGAACATATTGAGTAGGTTATCTGCTTCTTGAGTCGTGTCTTCTCGTAGCTGGTCGTCTTCAATTCTTTCTAGGGTATTACGAAGTCTGGAAAGCGGTGTGCGTAGGTCATGAGCAATACTGTCTGTGACTGACTTGATGTTATTAACCGAGCTTTCAATGGTATCCAGCATTTGATTAAAAACGAAGGAAAGACTGCTGAGATCGTCCCAATTGCTATCAATCTCTAGCCGCTCTTCAAGGTTACCAGTCTTTATAATCTTATCAGCGGTTTGAGACATGCGGTTAATTCGATTGACCACATACACGGCAATGGCGAAGCTTAGAATACTTAAGGCACAAAGCAACACAACGATAATCCAGCTAAAGGTTTTGCCAAACCACTGTGCGCTATATAAGTCATCGATACCACGCCCGACATAGAGGGTATAGTCCCCTAGTACATCTTCCCTCATCAATGCTTGGCGTAAGGTTTTCCTTGATGAGCTGTTAGGCCGGGTAATAACGATTTCTGCAGTATCAAAGTTGGCCCCTTTGTGCCGCTCTAATACCAGAGGGATAGATGCTAAGTTCCCCGCAACTACTTGCTCATCTTTGCTCAGAACGACAAATGATCGCAAATGTTCGAATGAATGAGAGGGTGTTTTCGCGCTAGAAGGGTTGTGGTTATTATCGTTTACAATGGCCGACTTAACGGCATCAATACCAAGGTTTTCATAGAGAGTTACGAGCGCGTTTGCTTTGGCATTAACGGCAGCATTCGACTCGGAAATAAACAAGTCACTGCTCGTTAATCGCCAAAAGTAAACAATTAAAACAATGGCAATACAAGCTAGGGTGGTGAGCAATACGCCTACGCGAAAACTAGAACTACGCGTAAAGTCGCGTATTGCTATCATGCAAGCTCGTCCGCTATGCGGTAGCCAGTGCCTCTTACGGTTTCAATAAGTGGAACATTAAACGCTTTATCCACTTTCTGACGTAGACGGCTAATGTGAACATCAATCACGTTAGTTTGCGGGTCAAAATGATAATTCCAAACCTGCTCCAACAACATGCTCCGCGTTACAACTTTACCTTTATGACGAAGTAGACATTCAAGTAGTTGGAATTCCTTTGATTGAAGATCAATTTCTTGATCGCCACGCAATACTTTACGGTTAACTAAGTCTAGCGTGAGGTCTCCAACTTTTATCAAGGTCTTGTCATCGCCGTCTTTATTGCGACCAGCCAAACCTTCAACGCGAGCAAGCAGCTCTTCAAAGGCGAAGGGTTTAGTTAGATAGTCGTTAGCGCCGGTGCGAAGGCCTTTAACCTTATCTTCAACTTGGCTCTTGGCGCTTAGTAATAGAACAGGGGTCGTGTTACCTTCTTCGCGAAGTTTCTCAAGCACAGTGAAACCGTCGAGTTCGGGTAACATTACGTCTAAAATTACCGCGTCTAGTTCGTTACTAGCGGCTTGTTGGTAGCCTGATGTTCCATCACCTACAGTAATACATTCATGCCCTTCACCCAACAGTCCATTTGCAATGTGCGAGGCAACCTTTGGATCATCTTCTACAAGTAGCACTTTCATTATCAGGATTCTTCTATTTATCTACATTCACACACTTGTTTGGCATTGCTGATACCGATATACGGTATTTAACAAACAGCAAGCGAGAACAAGTAGTCAAAAAGCAATATCGCTTTGCCTCTTTTACGAGCTATACGACTTAAAACGATCACTTTTAAGCTTTTTCGCATGTAGCTAAATTTTGTCCTTATTTATAGAGCGCTATATCCCTTTGAACGTTAGTTTAAGATGATACGGAGGATGCTTTTTATTCACGTATCCAGTCTATTCACCTTTGTTAAAGCGCATGCTCGGGTTATAAGGGGTAAAATGCTGCACATCTCCACGGGCACACTTCTTTTGTACACCGTGCCAGTACTCCGGTGTCATCAAGTCGCCGTGCAATGACTTAAGTATATCTTTGAACTTTCGCTTACCAACGATGAAGTGCTCGAATTGTTCGGGGAATACGTCGTTAGGCGCTACTGAAAGTGTATCAATGGCATAGGGGTCATCAGATTTTGGCAACTCCCTGAAGTTACGCTCGTTCATTAAGCAAATTTCATCATAGTCGTAGAAGATCACGCGACCATGACGGGTAATGCCGAAGTTTTTGTGCAGCATGTCGCCGGGAAAGATATTTGCCATGGCAATTTGCTTAATACATAGACCCAGCTCATCAAGCGCACGCGTTATTTTTTCATCGTCGGTTTCTTCTTGAAGGTATATATTTAGCGGCGTCATTTTCCGCTCAATGTACATGTGCTTGATGATAAGTTCTGTCTCAGTAAATTCTAAACTCGACGCACAAGTTTCTTTTAGTTCTTCAATAAGCTCGGGTTCAATTCTATTTAACGGGAACCTAAAATTAACGTATTCATGGGTGTCAGCCATTCGGCCAACACGATCTGACATCTTCACTAACTTGTAGCATTCTTTTACGTGCTCACGAGTGATTTTCTTACTTTCTGCAAATTCATCTTTAATAATTTTAAAAACAACGCCATAAGAGGGCAGATGGAAAACCATCATCACTAAGCCGCGAATTCCCGGCGCAGCTTCGAACTTGTCATCAGTCTCGTCCATGTGTGCCAAAAAGTTGCGATAGAAAACCGTTTTGCCGTGTTTGTAATGCCCCATCGACATATATAATTCGAAGTGTTTTTTATTCGGCAATAACTCTTGTAGAAAAGCGGCAACCTCGGCCGGGTTTTGCGTGTCGGCCATAAAATAGCTACGAGCAAAACCAAAAATGACGCTTAGGTCTTTGCGGTCGGTCAGAAGGGCATCAACGAACATATGTGGCTCGTTGTATCTTCGCATGGCGATGACAAACGGCAGGGTTTCATCGGGCATACAAATGCGACCAATCAAATAAGCCGCTTTACCACGAAAAAAAGTAGGCTTAAGGATCTCAACGGCTTGTACACTGGCTAGTTGTTCTTTGTTTAATCGTGCGCGTAGGGCCGTTTCAAGGTTTTGTAAGTCCCGTTCAAAGTTTTCAAACGGAATATTGTATCGATAAATTTTGAATATCGACTCGTACATTTCACGTACGGTAGTGGTGGTGTCAAAGCTGTTGACTACTTTGTCTCTGTCTTGCCCCGGCAAAAAGCAACGGCTAGGCAGAACAAACATCATGTCGTTGTCTATTTTTCTGTGCTTAAACAGTCGACCAATCACTGAGTTATAAAAGGTTTCAGCTAACTCAAACTGCGGGTGCCCTTCAAGCTGTAGCGCAAACACTTTTTTGAGCTCTTGCCAAAAAGCATCATCTTTTTGGTGGACCTGAGTAAGCTGATAAATTTCGGCAACCGCATCTGACAGGCTTTGTTCATAAATAGTAATGCGCTCTTTAGAGGCTAGCTGTGTTTCTTTCCAATTACCCTTTTCAAATCTTTCTTGAGCGCCCCGTGTAATTCGGGTGAACCATCGGTAACTCTTATCAAAATGAGACAAAATCTGATAGGCAACTTTTCTGACCAAGTTTTTGTCTTGGGTCGCAGCTAACTCTTGCATAGGGATGTTTTCCTTTTTTGTTACGCCTTATATCTACCACAAAACATGCTAATAGGAGAGGAGAGTTTGGTGTCGTTATCGAGTAAGTAGCCAATAATTCGATGTTTTTATTATTTTCTTATACTTTCGTTTAATGTATTCTAACGGTGGATTAGTAACCAATTATAAGATTGTAGTTAATGGGTTTTAATATTCTGATTTGTGACGATTCAGCGCTTGCACGGAAAATGGCTAGAAGTAACTTGCCTGGTGGGTTCGCTGAAGCTATTTATGAAGTGTCAAATGGTATGGACGCTCTAGAAGTATTAGCCCATCATACTATTGACCTTGTATTACTAGATTTAACAATGCCTGTGCTGGGCGGGCTCAGCGTTTTGAGCGAAATTAAACGCCGTAAACTTGAGACTTTTGTCATTGTTATTTCAGGTGATATTCAGCCATTGATGCAAGAGAAAGTGATGTCTTTGGGCGCATTAGGTTTTATTGAAAAGCCAATTAAGCGAAACGAACTTACGGCGGTTCTACAACGCTTTGGTTTCATTCTTCCCGATACTTATAAAGCGCCAATTGCGGTTTAAGAATTTAAAAGATGAGAAGGGCGAGCCATGGGCTCGCCCTTTTTTATTTCCGCGATGTCACCGCTGCAGACTGGGATAACACTGCTTAGTCAAACCAATGGCGAGTTTTGTTTGCAAACCACACTAGCGAAAGCATAACGGGCACTTCAACTAGTACGCCAACGACGGTGGCAAGCGCTGCGCCGCTGTGTAAACCAAATAGTGAAATGGCTACGGCTACCGCCAACTCGAAGAAGTTAGACGTACCTATCATACATGCTGGTGCAGCTACATTGTGCGGCAGTTTCATGCGCTTTGCGGCAAAGTAGGCAATAGCAAAAATACCGTAAGTTTGTATAAGCAGGGGTATCGCAATAAGCACGATATCTTGGGGCTGCGATAATATCGTTTCTGCTTGAAGGCCAAACAAAATAACTATTGTCAGCAGTAACCCAATTACTGAAAACGGCTTAAATTTACTTACTAGCGCGTCGACCGCGTTATTTCCTGAACCTGTTTTCTGTGTGCTGTTGTTTTTGTTTTCCAAGTGGCGGCGCGTGATATAACCCGCTACCAGCGGCAATACTACATAGAGCGCTACAGACAGTAGCAGGGTGTCCCAAGGAACCGTGATATCTGTTACACCCAACAGCATGGCGGTAAGCGGTGCAAAGGCAACGACCATAATAAGGTCGTTAATTGATACCTGAACTAGAGTGTAGTTAGCATCTCCTTTGGTAAGGTGGCTCCATACAAAAACCATGGCAGTACAAGGAGCAACACCAAGTAAGATCATACCTGCAATGTATTCTGTGGCAGTTTGCGGGTCTACCCAGTCGGCAAAAATACCTTTAAAGAATAGCCAGCCTAATAGCGCCATAGTGAAAGGCTTTATCAGCCAGTTAACCACAAGCGTTAGCACCAGGCCTTTTGGCTTTTTACCCACATCTTTAATAGAGCCAAAGTCTATTTGCACCATCATTGGGTAAATCATTAGCCAAATAAGTACTGCCACTACAAGATTTACGTGTGCATATTCAAGCGCTGCAATAGACTCGAATACGCCAGGCAAAGTATAACCTAGGCCCACCCCCGCAATAATGCAAAGACCAACCCACACTGATAAATAACGTTCAAAGAACCCCATTTCTACTCACCTTTGTCTTAATTTTACAGCGATTTTTGATTAACACGCTTACTCACTTCCTCTGCGCTTTCAACGCGCTCGGAATAGCGATCAACAAGAAAGTCTTTGTTGTCGCGGGTAAGCAAAGTAAATTTCACCAATTCTTCAACTACATCTACTATTCGGTTGTAGTAAGGTGACGGTTTCATGCGTCCATTGTCTTCAAATTCTAAAAACGCTTTTGCCACAGAAGACTGGTTAGGGATGGTTAACATGCGCATCCAGCGGCCTAAAATGCGCATTTGGTTTACCGCATTAAACGATTGTGAACCGCCTGATACCTGCATAATGGCCAGCGTTTTCCCTTGAGTAGGGCGCACGCCACCAAGGCTAAGCGGTACCCAGTCGATCATGCTTTTCATGATGCCGGTCATGCTGCCGTGACGCTCAGGTGAACACCAAATTTGACCTTCAGACCACATCATAAGCTCGCGTAGCTCTTTTACTTTCGGATGTGATTCATCTTCAGTATCGGGCTGCGGCAAACCGTGCGGGTCAAAAATCTTGGCCTCTGCACCAAAGTATTCAAGCAATCGGGCTGATTCTTCTATAACTAGGCGGCTGTAAGAGCGTTCTCTAAGCGAACCGTAAAGCAACAAAATGCGCGGTTTGTGGTCTGAAAACCTTGTTGCAAAGTTTGCCATAATCGGCTTGTGCATTTGCTCCATTACTGCATTATTAGAGGGGCTTTCAGCTGTTAATGTTTTCTGTTCCATTGATTTACCTTTACTCTTTACTGGGCGCCTAATTTTGATAGCGCCTCTTTAAGCGCTGCTTTATCTAAGTTTTTTTCAGCAAGCTCTGCTAATGCCGCTACACGCTTTTCAATAATATTGATAGTGTTGTTGAATGCTTCAGCTTTTTCCTGTTCGCTACCTTCTAACTTAGACGGGTCTTCTAAGCCCCAGTGCACCTTAAGCGATTTGCCGAAATAAACGGGGCATGATTCACCCGCCGCTGAATCACAAACGGTAACAACGAGATCAGCGTCATAATCTTCAAATTCATCCCACGATTGGCTTTGAAGCCCGTTGGTCTCAAATCCGCGCTCTGCAAGGTATTTAAGAGAGAGAGGGTGAACTTCACCGACAGGCTGACTGCCCGCGCTGCGCGCTTCTACATTACCGTTAGAGGCATTAGTGATGGCCTCGCAAAGAATACTGCGGCAACGGTTGTGCGTACAAATGTATAAAATCTTCATATAAAAACCTTATTTAAATGACTGAAGCTACTTTAGTTAGCTATCAAAAAGTTGAAAAAATATTGAAAAATAGAAAACTGGCGGCTTACCAAGATGCAATCATCACTATTGATTTGCACCACACTACGTAAGAGTTAGCAATTCTCGCAGAGCAAGTTCGCTAATGGCTCTTCGATGTATGCACTATTATTCGAGGCAGTGTTTTTGATAACGTCTAGCGCCCAAGCAGGCAAGTCAGGATGAAGTTGGTAATACACCCATTTGCCCTTACGGGTATCGAGCACTAAACCGCATTTTCGTAAATCTGCAAGATGACGTGAAATTTTTGGCTGGCTTAGTTGAAGCGCATCGGTGAGATCGCACACGCATAACTCGCCTTTTACGCTAAGCATAAGCAGCGTCTTTAAGCGAGTGTCTTCCGACAGACATTTAAAAAATGCTAGGGGCGCTACCTGCGCAGGTTCACAACAATTCGACATAAAAACATCACATATGAAATTTCGTATGTGATATATCGTATATGAAATTTCGTATGTGTCAATAACGCATCTGAAATTTCATATATGTGTAATAGAAATGAAGTGGTTTAAAAGCTAATTAAGGAAGTGCTTAAATCTATTGGCTTTCAGAAACGGCGGCCTCAAACGACATCGCTACTTGTTTGCCGCTTACCCCGTTGTAGTGAGTGATAACTTCGTTCATAAAGGCGTACCATGTCGGGTTCGGGTGCCAAATAGCCATAAGGTCTTTTTTAGCATTTTGTTCACTTTCGCCCAGTACGTTAATTCTATAAAGATAGGTAAAAGCAGCACCCCGCCAATTCAGTTTACAGTGGGTGAGTACCTTGTCTTCCTTAACATCTACGCTTTGCATAAATGCCGCGTAATTTAAAAAGTTAGCGAGCGTTGGGCCTTCCCAATCTACGGGCACATTAAAGTAGTCGAGTCCTAATTCTGAGGTCGTTAAAATCTCACTCGCTCGATTTCCAGGAATCAAATCTATAACGTGTGTCACCCCTTCCTCTTTTAGCAAAGAAAGATGAGAGGCATCAGGCAAGCCTGAAGAATACATAAAGGGCGCGTTTTTTTGGTAGTTAGTGAGCGTTGAAAGGGTAGGTGTGGTCTCAACCTGCGTGTCGGCACTTGTTTTCGATGCTGTAGCGTGAGCGTTCACAGGTGCACTTAAACCTAGCCCTAGACCGATACAAGCAGCGGTAACAGTAAAACTAAATGTAGGCTTTTTAAACGATAGTGACTTTTTCATTCTTGTATCTACTGCTGGCTGGGGCTTTTTCATAATTTAGCGCTCAATGTTGACACTGTTTAAAGGTGGCAATGTTGCCACGTCTTACGTTACACACTTGATTGCGTGTTGTCCAAACGGTAAAGCCACCCTTTTGTAATTAGGGCCAGTTGACCTTTGATTTTAAGTAAAGGTCAACAAGCCCAAACACTAACATAGATAACTGCCGTTATATTTTGGATTCAGCCCTCAGCTTTTTACCGCCTTAGGCTTTAAAGAAGGTGCCTTATTTCAGTTGAAGATCAAATACTGACGTGAGAGATAGAACAAGGGCCGTGCTCAAAGCATTAGAGCACCGAGTTATTTAGTTATACTTTTATACGACATGCTAAAGAATAAGATACACAGGTTGGACCACTTGATAAAATATACTTATAGAATCGCGCGTGGTTTTGGAGAAGTACATGAGCAAGTGGTTACAAGTTCTATTTTTAGTTTTAGGTGTGAGTACGTCCGCTCATGCTAACTTGATATTAAATGGTAGTTTTGAAAATAACGATATCAGAAGTAACAGCTGGAAAGCCTTTACCGCCGGAACCGTAGAGGGTTGGAGCGGCACGAATATGGAGTTATGGGATAACTTTCAACGTTTAAACGCTTTTGATGGTAGTCAATACGCTGAACTAAATGCTAATGGAAACGGCGGTCGATATTCTATTTTTCAGACTTTTTCTACTGAGGTAGGAAATACTTACGATGTGTCATTTGCCTATGCAGCACGACGCAGTGGAGAAAGTTTCCAGTTAGACATACTCAGTGATACCAATAGCGTTTTATACAGTCAGGTGTTTGATGATCATGCCATAAAAAGTTGGTCTGAGTTCTACGGTGATTTTGTTGCACAAACTGCTCTAACTACCATTCGTTTCTCTACCATTAATACAGGAACCTATGGCAACTTTGTTGACGATATCGTGGTAACTGCAGCGCCTAGCTTTGCAGCAAGCGTATCGAGTGTTTCTGTTTCTGAACCGGCAAGCTTGGCAATATTGCTACCTCTATCGGCTTTGGCGCTGATAAGACGCAAGAGAGCCAAGTAAATTCACATATGAAGTAATTACGAAAAGGCCCGCATTTATGCGGGCCTTTGTTTTACATTCAAAAAATATCTGCGCTTTGGTTCTAACGCTTATTTATCCATATGCACAACGGAGCGGATACTTTCGCCTTTATGCATTAAATCAAAGGCTTCGTTTATTTCATCAAGGCCCATAGTATGAGTGATAAACTCTTGGAGGCCAAAATCACCGTTTAGGTATTGTTCAACAATACCTGGCAGTTCTGAGCGACCTTTAACACCACCAAAAGCAGAACCGCGCCATACACGACCTGTCACCAACTGGAATGGACGCGTTGAAATTTCTTGCCCTGCACCTGCAACACCGATGATTACTGATTCACCCCAACCTTTGTGGCAGCACTCAAGTGCAGAACGCATTACGTTGACGTTACCAATACATTCAAATGAGTAGTCAACGCCGCCGTCAGTCATTTCAACAATCACTTCCTGAATAGGCTTGTCGAAATTCTTAGGATTGACTAGGTCAGTTGCGCCAAGCTGTTTCGCTAGGTCAAATTTGCTCTCGTTAATATCAATACCAATAATGCGACCAGCGCCCGCCATGCGCGCTCCAATGATGGCTGATAGACCAATTCCGCCTAGGCCAAAAATAGCAACCGTGTCGCCTTGTTGCACTTTTGCAGTTTTAAGTACAGCACCCATACCCGTAGTTACACCACAACCAAGCAGGCAAACTTCGTCTAGCGGCGCATTTTTGTTTACTTTCGCTAGCGATATTTCAGGTAGAACTGTGTACTCAGAAAACGTTGAGCAGCCCATATAGTGATAAATTGGCTCGCCATCTTTAGAAAAACGACTTGTGCCATCTGGCATTAGGCCTTTACCTTGCGTCTCGCGCACTGCTTGGCAAAGGTTAGTCTTACCTGATTTACAGAACTTACATTCGCCACACTCGGCGGTATAAAGAGGGATAACGTGGTCGCCAACTTCTACACTAGTAACGCCTTCGCCCACCATTTCAACAATACCACCACCTTCGTGGCCAAGAATTGAAGGGAATACGCCTTCAGGATCATCACCGGACAGCGTAAATGCGTCAGTGTGGCATACACCAGTTGCAACGATGCGTACAAGTACCTCGCCTTTCTTAGGAAGCTCTACGTCAACTTCTTCCATCTTTAACGGCTCACCTGGGCCCCAAGCCACCGCAGCTTTCGACTTGATGTGGGTTTGACCTTCTTGCAACGAATCTTTAAACGATGTCATGTGATGACTCCTTAATCATAAATATACGATGATGTTTTATAGGCCAAAGTATAGGAGACGGATTACTAATGATAAATACATTTTCAGTAAATCACTTTTGCAAATTTGTAATAATTGCGCTTGACGAATAGAATTGGTGGATAGAAAAGAGTACTACATTGAGTAACGCTCAATTAACGGGTGAGAATAATGAAATATCTAGAGGGAATAGCTGAGTTTTGTGCAGTAGCAGACGTAGGAAATTTTACAGGGGCTGCAAATAAGCTAGATACTTCAGTGGCGCAAATAAGCCGTAAAGTCGCATCGTTAGAAAAGCAGTTAGGCGTTAAATTATTGCAGCGTACTACGCGAAGTGTTTCACTTACTGAAGCAGGTTCCCAGTATTTTCAGCAAGTTTTACCCGCGTTAAAAGTGCTTGAAGATGCCCAGCTATCCGTAAGCGCGCTTCAAGCATCGCCGCAAGGGTTAATTAAGCTCACCGCACCAGTCGCCTTTGGCGAAGCATTTATTGCGCCTCTGCTCAATACCTTTATGCAAAAGTATTCTGGCATTAGCGTACAGTGCACCTTCTCAAACGAAAAGCTCGATATTGTCGAGCAAGGCCTCGACCTGGCCATCCGTATTGGCAAACTAGAAGACTCGACGCTGGTTGCCAAAAAGCTGGCTACTCGTCACTTGTTTGTATGCGGAAGTAGGGAATATTTAAAAGATAAAGGACAGCCTAAAAGTATTGAAGAGTTAAAAGCGCACTCGCTACTGGTGGGGTCACAACCCTATTGGCGTTTACTTATTGATAATAAAATTCAATCAATTCCAGTACAGGGAAGGGTTCGGTATAACAGCGGTAATGCACTATGTAGCGCCGCGATTGCTGGTTTAGGTATTGCACAACTGCCCGGGTTTTACGTGCGTAAAGCACTAGCCTCAGGTCAGCTAATAGAGCTGTTCCCCGAGTATAAAGATAAGCAAGAAGCTATTTGGGCGGTATTTCCTTCAAACAGAAATGTTGCACCTAAAATTAGGTTACTGGTGGACTTTTTAGCTCAACATCTTGTCTCAGATAGCTAAAGTGCCTGTTTTAAAAATAGTGATCGAAATATAGCGCCTGCATCTAAGTAATCTTTAATTAAGGTGACATGCAGGTGATGAAGTGCTCAATGATGAGGGAAAAATTCACGTACGCGGTGCCCGTGTACACAACTTAAAGAATATTAGTATCGATATACCGCGAAATGAAGTGGTGGTGTTCACCGGTGTATCTGGTTCAGGAAAATCTTCTTTGGCTTTCGGCACGCTTTATGCCGAGGCTCAGCACCGCTATTTAGATTCAATATCACCTTATGCCCGGCGGTTGATTGAGCAGGTGGAGAAACCTGACGTAGACGCGATTGAAGGCCTACCTCCTGCTGTGGGCCTCCATCAGCGCCGTGGCGCACCTTCCGTTCGTTCTTCTGTTGGCAGTATCACCACGCTATCTAATAGCCTGCGAATGCTTTATTCCCGGGCAGGCGACTATCCCGAAGGGCAGAACATTGTTTACGCAGACAGTTTCTCTCCTAATACGCCTGAAGGTGCATGTGAACACTGTGACGGTATTGGAAAAGTTTTTGACACACAAGCTCATCGCCTTGTACCCGACGATAGCCTTACTATACGGAAGGGCGCTGTGGCAGCTTGGCCTGGGGCGTGGCAGGGCAAAAACCTAGTAAGGGTATTGTTATCGCTTGATATTGATGTTGATATTCCATGGCGTGAACTGCCTCAAAAAACGCGCGACTGGATCCTGTATACCGACGAAATGCCACAGGTACCCGTCTATCGAAATTACAATCTAGCGCAAACTCGTAAAGCACAACAAGAAGGTGAACCTGCTAGCTACAATGGAAAGTTTATCAGCGCGCGGCGTCATGTGCTCGACACCTTCAAAACGTCTCAAAAAGAGAAAATGAAGCAGCGAATCGCTCCCTTCATATCTGTTGAAGCATGTCCAGTTTGCCGTGGAAAAAAGCTTAAGCAAAAAGCGCTGGCAGTGAAAGTTGATGGCTTAGATATTATTGATTTTTCAAGGCTGCCACTACAGCAAGTTCATGAAAAGCTTCAGGCGTTAAGAAAGTCAGTCGACGGCGATACTTCAGAGCGTGGTCAGGTAATACGCAATATTACGGGCGACATTATTGAAAGAGTGAAACCGATAATAGCGCTTGGGCTTCATTACCTGTCGTTAGATAGAAGTACAACAAGTATCTCAGTAGGCGAACTACAGCGATTGCGTCTGGCGACCCAGCTTAAATCGAACTTATTTGGCGTTGTATTTGTGATGGATGAACCCTCATCAGGTCTTCACCCTCGCGATGTAGAAGGGCTTATTCGCGCGCTTCACACTATTACCGAAACGGGAAATTCGTTGCTTGTTGTCGAGCACAATCCTTATGTTATCAAAGGCGCTAACTGGGTTGTAGACGTAGGGCCGCGAGCGGGAGTGAACGGAGGTGATCTGGTTTATAGTGGGCCGGTTAAAGAACTGGCAAGCAATAAAAGCTCCCCAACGGCAGACTACGTTTTTAACAATAAAGCCCTAAGCCAGCGTAGCAAACGCAAATCATCAAAGGCATTGCGTTTAAAAGACGTTTCCAAAAATAATGTCAGCCATGTTGATATTAATATTCCACTTGGCGTGATGACCTGTGTTACTGGCGTTTCCGGCTCTGGAAAGTCGAGTTTGATTAGCCAAGCATTAGTTGAGTTAGTCAAAGATGGTTTAAGTACAGTCGAGAAAGAAGAGAAGCGAGCGAAAGAAACGAAAGAGACGAGAAAAACGAAAGAACTGCTTACTGACGCCAATTCGCTCCTTGCTCAAGACGCTTTTTCTCATGAAACTGAGCCGCAGCAAGGCTATGTTGAAAGCGGGCTTGATGAGTTAAGTCGTATAGTTGTGGTAGATCAGTCTCCCATCGGCAGGACACCTCGTTCAACATTGGCAACCTATACCGGCATATTTGATCAAATCAGAAGTTTATTTGCTTCAACCGAAGAAGCGAAAGCCCGTGGGTACGATGCGGGTCATTTTTCGTTTAACGTCGCAAAAGGGCGGTGCCCACATTGTGAAGGCTTGGGCGTGGTATCGGTAGAACTACTGTTTATGCCGAGTGTTTATTCCCCCTGTACCGTTTGTAACGGACAGCGTTTTAACGATAACGTACTGGAAGTTGGTTACAACGAACACTCTATCGCTGACGTACTATCGCTTACGGTTGAAGAAGCACTATCTATATTCAAGAGTAATCAAGTCATTACGCGGGGGCTTCGAACGCTAATGAATGTAGGGCTTGGCTATTTAACTCTGGGGCAAAGTGCTACTGAATTATCAGGCGGCGAGGCGCAGCGCATTAAATTAGCGTCAGAACTTAAACGTGCTCAAAATGCTAATACTCTTTACGTGCTGGATGAACCTACAACAGGTTTACACCTTTCAGACACCTCGCTACTTATGCAGCATTTAACCACGCTAGTTGAAGCGGGGAATACGGTGGTGATGGTTGAGCACAATATGCAGGTGGCTGTGGCTTGTGACCACATTATAGATATGGGGCCGGGCGCTGGTGATGAGGGGGGAGAAATCGTTGCTGAAGGTAGCCCAGAGGAGGTTGCTAAGGTTAAACAAAGTGCAACAGCCCCATTTTTGAAGGCGAGCTTGCTCTAACAAAGGCTTTCACTGAATGAGTTCGGTTTAAATGATCGTAGAAATAAGTACTTGTTTAAAGCTACTTAAGTACAAGTAAGCCAATTTAGAAACTGCTTAAACTGTATTTGTACCTCAAAAAGAAATATTAATTAAAGAGTGTTTCATATTTTGCAATACAGTGTGGTGAAAACTGCGGTTGACTTATAGACGTCTATACGGCAAATTGCTTGTATGAAAAAGATTCTACTTACTCGCACCACCATTATGTTAATTACCACCTTAAAAAGGGCGGTCGCTGACTAGTGCAAGTAAGCAAAAGACAACGAAAGCCCGCCTAACACAGAGCGGGCTTTTTTTTACACACGTTTTAGCATGCGTAACCTTAAGGAGCAGCATATGAAAGTCTTAAAGTTTGGGGGTTCTTCTCTAGCCGATGCACCGCGATACATGCGCGTTATGGAAATTAGCACGGCAACCCACCAAACCGACGGTGCTGCGGTTGTACTCTCTGCCCCAAAGGGGGTAACGAACGCGCTTTCACTACTTTGTGAACAAGCAGCCGCGGGTGAAGATTTCCAGCCATTATTCGATAAGTTGAATGACACGGTCACAGGCATTGCCAACGACCTGAACGATGAACTCGACGGATTTGAACACGCAAGCGTGGTGGAATTTATCAATAGTCACTTATCAGTATTAAAACAGCACCTTGAAGGCATTAAACTGCTCGGCGTTGCGCCAGATAATGTTGCTGCTGGTATTCTTAGTATTGGCGAATACATCTCGGTTACGCTCTTTAGCGCTATGTTATCGGCTAAAGGCATTGCAAACCGCGTTATCGACCCAGTTAAATATGTGCTTGCTGAGGGCGATTACTTAGACAGTATTGCCGACGTATCGCTAAGTAAAGCGCGTTTTTCAGATGTGCCTACCGATGGCAGTGAGTTTTTGGTTATGCCTGGCTTTGTAGCTGTTAACGAAGCAGGCGAAAAAGTAACGCTAGGACGTAATGGCTCTGACTATTCAGCGGCTATTTTAGCGGCGTGTATAGACGCTAGCTGCTGTGAAATTTGGACAGACGTAGACGGTGTGTATAACGCTGACCCCAATCAAGTGGAAGGCGCGGTGCTGCTAGACAAGCTTACTTATCAAGAGGCGATGGAGCTGTCTTACTTCGGTGCCAAGGTGCTTCACCCTAAAACTATCGGGCCTATCGCCCAGCATCACATACCTTGTTTGATCAGAAATACGTTGAACCCGGCAGCGCCTGGTACGTTAATCAGTAATGAGAAAAGCGAAGTGTGGACGTCGGTGAAAGGTATTTCACAGCTTGATAACGTCACCATGTTCAACGTTGCAGGGCCAGGCCTTAAAGGCATGGTGGGTATGGCGAGCCGTGTGTTTGAGGTTATGTCGAACGCTAATATTTCAATTAGCCTTATTACGCAGTCATCTTCGGAATACTCAATTAGTTTTTGTATTCAAAGCAAAGACGCCAGCCGTGCATTAACGCTACTTGAAGATGCTTTCGCGCTAGAGCTGCAAAATCAATTGCTAGATCCTATCGAAGTACGTCACGATCTGGCCATTGTTACTTTGGTAGGCGATGGTATGCGTCAAACCAAAGGTTTGGCAGCGCGATTCTTTAACTCACTAGCCCAAGCACGAGTAAATAACGTTGCTATCGCACAGGGCTCTTCAGAACGCTCAATTTCCACAGTAATCGAAAGTAAGCGTGCTAAGAAAGCGGTTAAGGTTATTCATCAGAATTTTTTCTCTGACCGCCATACCATAGACGTATTCCTAGTAGGGTGTGGCAATGTAGGCACTGAACTGCTAGGTCAGATTGAAAAACAACAGCCAGCACTTTTAAAACGTAATATTCAGCTGCGCGTTTACGGTATAGCAAATAGCCGTAAATTGCTGTTGAACAGCCAAGGTATTGATTTAAGCAGCGATTGGAAAGCGGCCCTGGACTCTGCAAGTGAAGGCTTGAGTGTAGAGCGCTTGCATCAGTTCGCAAACGATACCAGCTTGGTCAACCCAGTCATTGTTGATTGTACAAGCCATGAAGCCATCGCTAATCAGTACGTTGATATGATGGAAAGCGGCTTCCACGTAGTAACGCCTAACAAAAAGGCGAATACCAGCGCTATGTCTTATTACCGCAAGTTACGTAAGACTGCACTTAATACGAATCGCCAATATTTGTATGAGACAACAGTGGGCGCGGGCCTTCCTGTTATCGACAACCTGCAAAAACTATTCAGTGCAGGTGATGTGCTGCATCGTTTTGAAGGTATTCTTTCAGGCAGCTTGTCTTACGTATTCGGTAAGCTTGAAGAGGGCATGAGCCTGTCGCAAGCGACACAAACGGCCAAAGACAACGGTTTTACCGAGCCAGATCCTCGCGACGATTTAAGCGGTATGGACGTTGCTCGTAAGTTGCTTATTATGGCCCGTGAAGCCGATTTAGAGCTTGAGCTTTCTGATATAGAGATTGAGTCGGTACTGCCTTCGGGATTTGCAGAAAACTGTTCTATCGACGAATTTATGCAGCAGCTACCCGAGTTAGATGCTGCGATGAATGATAAAGTTGAGGCGGCTAAAGCGGAAGGCAAAGTGCTTCGCTATATTGGCAGCATTGAAGATGGAAAGTGCAAAGTTAGTGTACAGGCCGTCCCTGCTAGCAATCCGCTTTCTCAGGTGAAAGACGGCGAGAATGCACTGGCGATTAATAGTGACTACTACAGTCCAATCCCTTATGTAATTAGAGGATATGGTGCAGGTGGTACGGTAACGGCGGCAGGGGTATTTGCCGACATTTTACGCACTATGCCGTGGAAACAAATGGCGCATTAACCGCTAAATAACGCAAAGCATGCTTTGCGTAATGGGTAAGTGGCTAAAGTAAGAAATTCGAAGGTGTGACTTAGGCCAGTGATTTATCGCGTTAAGTCGCAAGCGAAGTAAGAGAAATTATATGAAAGCATTCAAGGCCTTTGCGCCGGCATCAATTGGAAATGTAAGCCTAGGCTTTGACGTACTGGGCGCAGCGCTTGCGCCGGTTGACGGTACTAAGCTCGGTGATGAAGTTGAAATAAAAGCGGCTGAGTCATTTTCATTAGAAACGGTGGGGCGCTTTGCTCACAAGCTTCCGGGCGATGCGGATAGCAATATAGTTACTAAGTGCTATCACTATTTTTGTGAGCAAATGGAAAAGGCTGGAAAGCCAACCTCTCCTGTTGCACTAACGCTACATAAAAATCTACCTATTGGTAGTGGTTTAGGTTCAAGCGCAAGTTCTATTGTGGCAGCGTTTGCGGCACTTAATGCTTACTTCGATACGCCATTTGATGAAGATACGCTACTTATTATGATGGGTGAGTTAGAAGGTCAAATAAGCGGTAGTATTCACTTTGACAATGTTGCGCCATGTTATTTAGGTGGCATGACTTTGATGACAGGTAGCGATGCGCCGGTCACTCTGTCTCTACCTCTTAACGATGACTGGTACTATGCAGTTTGCTATTCGGGTATTAGCGTATCCACAGCCGCAGCGCGTGACATCTTGCCTAAGCAGGTGGATATGGCGACGGCGCTTACCTTTGGTCGACAACTTGGCGTGTTCGTACACGCACTGCATGCGGGTAACTTTGACTTGGCGGCGTCGGTAATGAAAGATGTTATTGCCGAGCCTTACAGAAAATCGCTATTGCCAGGTTTTGATGAAGCTCGCGCGTTTAGCGAGCAAGCCGGGGCACTAGCTTTTGGCATTTCGGGCTCGGGGCCTACGGTGTTCGCTGTATGCCCAAGCAAGGCGCAAGCGGAAGAAGTCGCGGCATATTTAACCGCGAACTACATCCAAAACGAAGATGGCTTTAGCCATGTGTGCCAAATACCAAGCCAAGGTACTACTATTTGTTAAAAGCACATGTATTTGTTAAAAGCACATGATTTCTTAAAGTCATAGTAACTTTTAAAAGCAAAAAGATTATTTAAAAGATTGAAAGGGCGAAGTATTTGCCCACATAAAAAGGTAACAGCAAGTGGAATTGGTAAATTTAAAAGATTCATCGGACACAGCAAATTTTGCTGAAGCCGTTAAGCGCGGCTTAGGTAAAAACCAAGGGCTTTATTTTCCAGAGCATATACCAACACTAGATAATATCGATGAACTGTTGGAAAAACCGTTTGTCGAGCGCAGCATTGACGTGCTTCGCGCGCTCATCGGTGACGAACTGAACAATGGCGAACTAGAAGAAATTGTTAAAACCGCATTTGCTTTTGGTGCGCCGGTTGAGCAGGTTAATGATAATGTCTACAGCCTAGAGCTTTTCCACGGTCCAACGCTGGCATTTAAAGATTTCGGCGGCCGTTTCATGGCGCAAACCCTTTCGCGCATCAGCGAGGGCAAGCCAGTGACTATTTTAACCGCAACATCAGGTGATACAGGTGCCGCAGTTGCTCACGCGTTCCATGGTATTGATAACATCAACGTGGTTATCTTGTTCCCGAAAGGAAAGATTAGCGCGCTGCAAGAAAAGTTATTCACTACGCTAGGCGGTAACATTCATACCGTTGCTGTAGAGTCAGACTTCGATGCATGCCAATCGCTAGTGAAAACCGCGTTTGACGACCCTGATGTGCGTGAAGGTCTTCACTTAAACTCAGCAAACTCAATCAATATTAGCCGTTTGTTGGCGCAGGTTTGCTATTACTTTGAAGCGGTAAGTCAGCTGCCTAAAGAGAAGCGCGATCAGCTTGTTATATCAGTTCCTAGCGGTAACTTTGGTAACCTGACCGCAGGCATGATTGCTAAATCTTTGGGTCTACCTATTAAGCGTTTTATCGCGGCAACTAACCTAAATGATACGGTACCTCGCTACCTTAAAACTGGCGAGTGGGACCCTAAAGCGACGGTTGCAACTATGTCTAACGCGATGGATGTTAGTCAGCCAAACAACTGGCCTCGTATTGAGGCGCTTATAGAGCGTGGTTATATCGACAAAGCGTGCCTGAAAGGTGAGATGGTAGACGAAGAGTATACTCAGCTTGCAATGCGTCAACTAGCGCAGCAGGGCTATACCAGTGAGCCGCACGCCGCTATTGCCTATCGCGCGGTAAGTCACGACTTAGAAGACGGTGAAATTGGTTTGTTCTTAGGAACAGCGCACCCGGCTAAGTTCAGAGAAACAGTTGAAAACGTGTTAGGTAACCCAATCAGTTTACCGAAAGCCTTGGCCGATGTAGCGGGAGAAGACAGCTTAGCGGTGGACTTACCCGCGTCCTACGATGCACTTAAACAGCACATGATGGATTTGCTTAAGTAATGTCATCATCGGAGTTGACTTGGCAAAGCACGTTAGGTGATGAAAAACAAAAAGACTATTTTGTTGAATTGCTTGAACGGGTGAAAAACGCTCGTGAAGCGGGTAGCGTTATTTACCCGCCTCAGTCTGACGTATTTAATGCACTTAAATACACCCCGCTTGATAAGGTTAAAGTCGTGATCTTAGGGCAAGATCCCTATCACGGACCTAATCAAGCACACGGGCTATGTTTTTCAGTAAAAGCGGGCGTTAAGACACCTCCATCTCTGAAAAACATGTACAAAGAATTGTCAGCCGATATAGACGGTTTTAGCGAGCCTAATCATGGCACGCTTACGTCTTGGGCAGAACAAGGCGTACTTTTACTCAATACCGTGCTAACGGTAGAGCAGGGGAAAGCCCACAGCCATGCGAAATGGGGATGGGAAACCTTCACCAATAAGGTAATCGATGTGGTCAATACGCACGGCCACAACGTTGTATTCCTTTTGTGGGGAAGTCACGCGCAAAAAAAAGGTAAGCACATAGACCGTGAAAAACACCACGTCTTACATGCACCTCATCCATCTCCGCTTTCAGCGCACAGAGGCTTTTTAGGTTGTAAACACTTCAGCCAAACCAACCAATATTTGGTCGACAAAGGTAAAACGCCGATCACCTGGCAGGTATAGCGTTAGCTTTTACGCTAAGTATTTACACCATGCTAGAAAGTAAAAAGGCCGCCTGTATTACAGGCGGCCTTTTTATTTATCTTTCCAGTGTCTCTAGCTCGTACTCGAAACCACAATCGAGTTCGGCGAGTTCTTTTTCTAAAGCGTACCTATCGCGTAGTGCCTCGATTTCTCTCCACTTCCTTTTTTTGCTTTTGGTTTTTGCTGGGCTTGCTTCGATGTCTAACATGGCAAATAGATCTGATTTATCCACTGGGATCTCCTTTTTATACCACTACAACTAATACAGAGTTTTTGTTTTTAATTCCCTCTGTACGATTTTGTATCACAGCCGCCACTAAAATAAAATAGTTTAATTTACCTTTTATTAACAAATTGTGACGATATGATGACAAGGGTTAGGAAATGTCCAGTGTGTTTAAAGCGTGAACAATAACTGTATGTAATTGATCCTATTTGGTTTCTTAGTAATCAACTGTACAGTGTTACGGGCATCAAAAATGTCTGTCGTGTGCTTGATAAATACCGCAACAAAAAACGGCTAGCTTCCGAAAAAGCTAGCCGTTCAGTTTGTTATTTGCACCAAGTGGGTGATTTTAAATCACCTCGCATTCCTTATTTTGGTGCATTCGCTGCTCTGAATTTAGCAATCAATTGTTGTGTTGAAGCGTCGAAATTATCTTTGTCTGCTTCGCCTTGAATGCCAGCAAGTACTTGGTTTCCTAGTACTTTACCTAACTCTACGCCCCATTGGTCGAATGAGTTAAGGTTCCAGATAACACCCTGAACGAATACCTTATGCTCATACATTGCAACCAGCGCGCCAAGTGTTTTAGGCGTAAGGCTATCAAACAAGAAAGTATTGCTAGGCTTGTTGCCAGGCATGGTTTTATGAGCCGCCAAGCGTTTGCGTTCAGCGTCGTCTAGGCCTTTACCGTCAAGGTCTGCATAACACTCTTCAAAGGTTTTACCCTGCATCAGCGCTTGGGTTTGACCAAAACAATTAGACGCAAGCATAGCGTGATGCGTGTCGTCTTGGTTAGGAACGTTAAGCGGCAGCATAAAGTCTGCTGGTATAACCCCAGAGCCTTGGTGAATAAGCTGATGGAAACTGTGCTGCCCGTTTGTACCTTCGCTACCCCAAATAATTGGGCCAGTAGGGTAGTCTACGCTTTCACCTTCTTGCGTTACTTCCTTGCCATTACTTTCCATATCCAACTGCTGTACGTAGGCAGGTAAACCGCGAAGATAGTGGTAATAAGGCAGCAATACATGAGACTGTGCATCGAAAAAGTTTCTGTACCATACGCCTAACAACGCAAGCAATACAGGCATGTTTTCTTCAAGTGGTGCAGTAGTGAAATGGTTATCCATCTCAAACGCACCTTCAAGTAAGCCTTTAAAGTTTTCAAAGCCGAGAGCTAATGAAATAGGTAGGCCTATAGCAGACCAAAGCGAATAACGACCGCCTACCCAGTCCCACATAGGGAAAATGTTATCAGCGCTGATACCAAATTCGGTCGCTGCTTTAACGTTTGAAGATACCGCGACAAAGTGCTTAGCGATATCTTCTTGTGTACCGCCAGACTTTAAGAACCAGTCTTTAGCCGTTAGCGTGTTCTGCAGCGTCTCTTGGGTAGAGAAAGACTTTGATGACATAACCACAAGGGTTTCTTCAAAATCAACGCTAGATAGCACGTCGTGAATGTGGCAACCGTCAACGTTGGCCACGAAGTGAACCTTAACCGCCTCAACCGTATGAGGTTTTAACGCCTCGGTCATGATTTTAGGGCCAAGGAACGAACCACCAATACCAATCGCTACAATGTGCTTAATAGGTTTGCCAGTATAGCCCTTGTGTTCACCACTGTGGATTGAGGCAGTAAAGGCTTCAATTTTTTCAAGGGTGGCGTGCACCTCAGGCATGACGTCTTCACCGTCTACCAATACTTTGCGGTCAGAGAAGTTACGAAGCGCGGTATGCAGCACTGCGCGACCTTCTGTTGAGTTAATCTGCTCACCAGAAAACATTGCGTCGCGCAGGGTTTCTAGTTTGCACGCTCGAGCAAGATCGAAAAGCCCTTTAAGCGCGTCGTCATTTACACGGTTTTTTGAGTAATCAAGAAAAATACCGCAGGCTTCAAGCTGCATCTTTTCTGCGCGATTTGCATCTTGTGCAAACCAGTCGCGCATATGGGCATCTTTCACCGCTGATGCAAGTTCAGACAGCTTTTTCCATTCGGGAAGAGAAGTTAAAACACTCATTGTCTCGTCGGTTCCTTATGCACTTAGTTTTTCGCGAAGCATGGTTTCAAGCTTTTCTTGGTCAGCTGCGAAGTTGCGAATGCCTTCAGATAGTTTTTCCGTTGCCATCGCATCTTCGTTCATTGCCCAGCGGAACTCACTTTCTGTTAAACGGTCGCCTGGCGTTTTTGTCGCACCATTGTCTTTAAGCTTAACTTCTAGTTCACCTGGCTCGTTGGCTAGTTCTTCAAGTAGTGCAGGGCTGATAGTTAGACGGTCACAGCCAGCTAGTGCCTGAATTTCGCCAATGTTGCGGAAGCTTGCGCCCATTACAACCGTGTTGTAGCCGTGCTCTTTGTAGTAGTTATAAATTTTGGTCACTGACACTACGCCAGGATCTTCATCTGCTGCGTAAGATTCAGTGCCAGTCGCCTTTTTGTACCAGTCTAGAATACGGCCTACAAATGGAGAGATAAGGTAAACGCCTGCTTCTGCACATGCTTGTGCTTGGGCGAAGCTGAATAGCAGGGTTAGGTTGCACTGAATACCTTTTTTCTCAAGTGCTTCAGCAGCTTGAATACCTTCCCACGTAGACGCAATTTTAATAAGAATGCGTGACTTATCGATACCTGCATCTTCGTACAACTGTACCAAGCGCTCTGCTTTTTCAATAGTAGCGGCAGTATCAAATGATAGGCGGGCGTCTACTTCTGTAGAAATACGGCCAGGGATGGTTGCAGAAATTTCTTTACCAATGGCTACTGCTAACTTGTCAGAGGCATCAGTTAATTGCTGGTCAGCATCGTTTGACTGAAGTTTTGCCCACGCTACAGCGTCATCAATTAAGCTTGCATACTGAGGAAGACCTGCTGCTTTTAGCAGTAGCGACGGGTTGGTAGTAGCGTCAACCGGCTGATATTTTTTGATGGCATCGATGTCGCCGGTATCGGCAACTACGGTAGTGATATCACGTAATGAAGCTAACTGATTGCTCATAATTCTCTCTGTACTTTATCAATAATAAACTTGGACAACTCGCTAGAATAGCCAGTTGAATAAAACGATACGCTTGCGCGTTTTTGTAGGATATTGCGCTTGCGTTTTCTCTTTGTTTACTTAGCTTTTAAAAAACAAACTAAGCTAAGTCGAAAATAGCGCTTTGGTTTTCAAGAAGCACTCATAAGCAGTGCATCAAGGTTATTGTTTGAATATTTTTTGTAATGCTATTTATATCAAACCCGTGTGACAATTCATACATTGAATAATGACAAATTCGCTAATCGGATTTCTCTGTTAAGCCAATTTGTGTCTTTCTTATGCCATTTTGCTTTTTACTGCGTATCAGGTGGTACAATAAGTGCGTAAAAATTTAAGGAGTCGAAATGTTAGTTGTAGTATCCCCAGCAAAAAATTTAGATTTTGAAAGCGAAGTTCCTGTAAGTCAGTTTACACAACCTGACATGCTTGAAGACACTGAACGTTTGATGGAAGTGTGCCGCACTTTGTCTCCGGCTGACTTATCATCGCTAATGAAAATAAGCGATAAATTGGCAACCTTAAATGCTAACCGTTTTGCTGAGTTTTCTACACCGTTCACACCAGAGAATGCGCGTCAGGCAATGTATGCATTTAACGGTGATGTTTATACTGGGCTTGATGCTTACTCGCTAGACAGCGACAGTGTAGAATACGCACAAAAACATCTTCGTATTTTGTCTGGTCTGTATGGGCTGCTAAGACCGCTAGATTTAATGCAGGCCTATCGTCTAGAAATGGGCACTAAACTCGCGAATCCTGAAGGTAAAGACCTGTATGCGTTTTGGGATGACCGCATTACCTACGTCTTAAACAAGGCGTTAAAGGCGCAGGGTGATAATGTGTTAATTAATCTTGCGTCGAATGAATACTTTAAAGCAGTAAAGAAAAAGTCCTTAGACGGCATGATCATTACGCCCACCTTCAAAGATTACAAAAACGGTCAGTATAAAATTATCAGCTTTTTCGCGAAGAAAGCCCGCGGCCTAATGGCGCGCTACATTCTTGAAAACCGTGTTGAAGATGTAGAAGGCTTGAAAAACTTCGACGTAGACGGCTATCAATTTAGCGAAGAGCAAAGCTCATCAACAGAATTGGTATTTCTGCGTAACCAAGAAAGTTAATAGCTTTTTTGAGTAATAATGACTGATAGTGAGCCGGGCTCAGCAGCTTCGCTCTGGATTAGCTAAAGAAACTTCGCCTTCGATACATAGCCATCGCATTTGCGCGATGGCTATTCTATATCGAGGCCCAATCACACGCTTACAATAGCTGAAGTCAAATCTTTTACCTTCTTTGTAATAAAAGCGAATCGCCGTACTACGATAAGATTAGCTATCATACTAACTGCTGCATGCTACAATACGCATAGTACTTTTCAGCCACAAAGTAAGGCACAAACTTGAGCATATTAGTTCGTAATTTACCCAAATCATTTACTCATGAAAATCTTGAAGATTTGTTTTTTGAGTTTGGCACTATAGAGTCATGCGACCTAGTGATGGATGAGGCCTCGGGTTTATCTAAAGGCTTCGGCTTCGTTGAAATGAGTACCCAAGAAGAAACCGATAAAGCGATTAAAACGCTTAACGCCAAAGTTATCGAAGGTAAAAAGATTCGAGTTAAATGGTCAAATCAAGAGAAGAAGCAAGCAGCAATAGACGATGCTCCCGCGCATAAAAGAGACATCCCAGAAGATGTATGGGGAAGTGTTTCTCGCAATAATTCCGAACTCGAAAACGACGACCGTTAATAGTTGAGTTAACTAAATAGCAAAACTTTGTCTTATTTTTAAACTTTTGTTTTGAGAATTAGAGCAGTGCTGACAACCATTGTTGTCAGCACTAACAGGTAACTCAGCTAGATAATGCTGTTGCTCGCTCTCGGGTATTGCGAGCAGTCATAACAATGGCTAGCCATATCAACACGCCACCACCGGCAAGCGCTAGGCCTACCCAACCCGTTGATGTATAGCCGTAACCCGCTGACAGCGTCATTCCAGCCAACCAAGGCCCAAGCGCATTAGCGGTATTAAATGCTGCATGGTTCATGGCGCCTGCCAAAGTTTGCGCTTCGCCAGCTACGTCCATCAAGCGTGTTTGCAGTGGCACGACCATACCGCCGCCGATGCCAATAAAAAACAGCGAGGCCGCCATCAGGTAAGGGTTGCCCATAGACGCGGCGTATGCGGCTGCAGATAAGCCCAATAGAACCTGAAAAACGATAGCTGATGTCAGTAATCTGCCTTCAGAATATCTACCCGCAATAATGTTGCCGAGGGTTACGCCAATGCCATAGATAAGCAAGGTTGCAGAGATTCCCCATTCTGGTGCTGAGGTCGTGTTTAAGTATGAGGCACTGAAATAAGAATAAACGGAGAACATGCCCCCAAAGCCAATTGCGCCCATGAGTAATACCAGCAGCACGTCTTTGTTTTTCAGAGCTTTAAGTTCGGTTAGCGGTTTGGCATCTGGATTAGGTCCGCGGTATGGTGCAGTTTTCCACACCATAAGCGCAGTCACTAACGCAAAGGCTGAAATAATAAAGAAGCCAGTTCGCCATCCGAACAATTGCCCGATACCGCTAATTGAGGGCACACCAATAATATTGGCAATAGCCAAGCCTAAAATGACGTTACTGACAGCTTGCGCCCGTTTGTTTTTACCGGCAATGTCTGCAGCAAAGAGCATGGCAATGCCGAAATAAGCGCCATGAGGAAGGCCAGCAATAAAGCGCGCTATATTCATTGTCCATTCTGACCACGCTAGTGCTGTTAGCAAGTTTCCGCCAGCATAAAATACCATCATTGAAATAAGCATGGTGCGTCGGGCAAGGCGAGAAAAGAAAATAGTGATGAGCGGTGCGCCTACTACAACGCCAATGGCATAGGCACTAATCGCATGGCCCGCAACGTTTTCCGTGATACCAAAATCTTCAGCAAAGTAAGGCAGTAAACCCATTGCCGCAAATTCGCTGCAACCTATTACGAAAGTACCGAAAGCTAGCCAGAATGTAATTGTCGCCAGTGAATATTCTTCTGCCGCTGATTGCTCTTCCGAACGGGCTCCCTTATACGCTGCCTGAGTAGAAGTGATATTGTCAGTTTGATTCGCCATAAACTATCTTTTTTCCTTCATATCGTACCATTCAGTCGCTTGCTTGCTGCTTGAGCATGGCGCACTTGCACAAGGTTAAAATACAAAAACCGGCAAATGGTATGTTTGCCGGCTTTCTATTTTTAAAAGCTATTGCTTTGGTTATTCAAAAAAGGCCAAAAGCCCCAAGTTTGTGCTTTGTTCATTCATTAATAAGCTGAGATCTTAGCAGCGAATGACTATTTAGTAACGGTAGCTGATAAGATTTCTTAATCATTTCAGCGCTTTAAATGTAGTGTGTTTGTTAATGATTTGATTCACGTCATTTTTTCAGTAATACACATGAGAGCTAACTCAATACTAAAGTGGTTGTTTTCTGAGTGTAAAAGCCTTCGGCATCTTTCGTTTTTACTCAGCTAACTATTAACATTTTATGCAGGGCTAGCTGTCATAGCTGGTTTTATCTTTTAACGATTATTCGTATAAAAAACAAACATCTTGACTTTGAGGTGTTCTATATATAGAACGTTCTTTAAATGGAACAAAATGAAGTTGGTAAGCTGTGAATCAATCAACGCTCAACATTCTCGGAAGGCATTTGCAGAAACTCAGGCAAGACAAAGGTGTCTCGCTGTCGCAATTGGCAGCAGGGGCAGGTATCGCAAAATCTAACCTCTCTAGGCTAGAGCAGGGCAACGGCAATCCGACGTTAGATACGATTTGGCGATTGGCCAAACAACTAGACGTGCCCTTTGGTCAGCTTGTTCAGCCCCTTAGCACAAGTGTAGGAGAGAATGGTGTGGAAGTGCGCCTTATTGAACAAGGGCAGGGTGTACCTAATGTTGATGCTTACTGGATGTCGGTCGCACCTAATACACTGCGAGAAGCCGAGGCTCACGCGACTGGAACAAAGGAAACCATTACGGTAATAAGCGGTTCCTTAGAAGCCGGGAATATGGGCAGTACTCAGCTACTGCTACCCGGCCAAAGTACCGACTTTAGGGCTGATTTACCTCACGTTTACAAAACTCAAGATGACTGGGCAACCTGCCTTATCACTATCGTTTATCACAAAGAGGCAACGGAATGAGCCAAATTCCTTCAAAAAGTGGGCTTAAGCAGGGGATTATAGATGGGTTACCCTTGCTAGGAGGTTATATCCCAGTTGCTATCTCATTTGGCGTGATCGCTATTCAAGCTGGCTTTTCAACATTAGAAGCAACACTGATCTCTGTGTTCATTTACGCTGGCGCGTCGCAGTTTCTTCTAGTTGCCATGGTGGCTTCAGGTGGACCCCTTTGGCTAGCGGTGTGTATGACGTTATTAGTTAATGTACGCCATGTGGTTTACGCGCCCAATTTAGTGCCTTACTTACCACAGAGTAAGGCGTGGCCCTATTTAATGCATGGGCTTACCGATCAAATTTTTGCGCTAGCCCATACACGTTTACCCTCTATGGAAGACGCAAAGAAAGTTGATTGGTTTAAAGGTGTTTCAATGGTGGCGTGGTTTAGTTGGATTTTAGGTACTGCGCTTGGCGGGTTAGCTGGAGATTCGCTTACACAGAAATGGCCTGTCTTAGATAGTGTAATGCCGTTTGCCTTACCAGCCTTATTTCTCGTTCTGCTAGCGCCAAAGTTTTCTAGTAAACAATGGGTTGTTACCTTATTGGTCACTATCTCTATCGCCCTTTTCATTGCACTTAGTAGTTTCAAAAATGCGGCTATTCCTTTAGCTGCACTGTTTGGGGCGCTTACATTTTATGTTCTTACCTCCCATGTCGGAAGGAAACCGTCTCATGCAAACTGATATTTGGGTAGCAATTATCGTAGCGGCTATAGGCACCTATGCATTGCGCGTTGCACCATTGTTATGGACACAGCGTCACTTCAATAAACACAAAGCCAATAATTCCGAAGCGCGCCTGCCTACATGGTTGAGTGTGCTAGGACCACTAATGATAGCCGCTATGTTAGGGGCTTCCCTTGTTCCTAAGGTTCCGTCAACGTCTAGTTGGATAGCAACAGTTGTGGCAACAGCCATAACAATACTCGTTTGGAGAAAAACCAAAACATTGGGCCTACCTGTTTTTTCAGGCGTCGCCTTTTTTGGCGTAATATATTGGTGCGCTTTACATTTTCTATATATATAACGCAGGCTAAATGGAAAAGTTAATTGATAGTTAGCCTCCCATGGCTTTGTCACCCCAGATTTCTCTTAAGCGCTGGTCGCGACCACAGTTCCAACGGTAGAATTTGTAGCGAACAGGGCTTTTCTTATAGAAATCTTGGTGACCTATTTCATCACCTTTAATTGGATAAAAGGTGGAAGCATCGAGTATTGGTGTTACCACGTCTTTATTCGGAAACTGGGAGATTACGTTAGCTTTTGTTTTTTTGGCGATAGCGCGTTCTTTATCGTTCGCAACAAAAATAGCGCTCAAGTAGCTGGGGCCTTTATCACAAAACTGGCCTCGGTCATCAAAAGGGTCAATATTTACCCAAAAATGATCGAGTATATCTTTATAAGAAAGCACTTCACCGTCATAAGTGATTTTAACGGCTTCGTAATGCCCTTTGTGATTGCCATTGTAGGTAGGGTTTGGTGCACTTCCACCAGTAAACCCAGAAACTACGTCGGTTACGCCTTCTAATTTTTCAAAGTCAGACTCCATACACCAAAAGCAGCCTCCCGCTAAAATAGCTTCATCGGCTTTTGTCGATGGTGTAAATACCGCGGCACTCAAAGATGCGCCGAACAATACTGCGGTGATTGTAGATTTCATCTTGTACCTTTTACGTTTTGACAGAGCCATATAGCTATGCGCTTTGGCTAAGTTTTCCTTTTAAGCTTTTCGACTTATAAAGTGAGGCTATGTTAGTGAACATATACGAGTATCAAATAAAGAACGGTTTAGGCTGCAATTTATTTCACTGCAATTTGAAGCATCACCTTTTCCTCGCTTACAAAAGAAAGAGCTTAGCTAGCGATTAATAGCATCGCACTAGAATCAAAAACAATTAATGCCAAAAGAGGGTAAGTAAAATTTTCATCAGACTCTGTAGTCTGCGTTCACTGATAGCAAAGTCACTGCAATTTCATTTCCCCAAACTGCTCTGTAGCCCTTCCATGACAGGGCCTTAGAATAAGAGGCTGTCGGTCGGCAGAGCACTTGCATCTCAGCAAGTACGTGTGAGTCAAAATACGCGACAACTTGTGATTTCACTTAGTGAGGTAGTTCAGCTTTGTTTAGCGCTGATCAAACACTGCTTTACTTAGTGCAGCCGGTTGTCGGTTATTCGGCTCTCTAAAAGAGCTTGGCTCAGATTTAATTAAGTCGAAAGTAAGGAAGGTAATATGTCTATAGTCAAATCAGGTAGTGCAGCTTACAAACCGTTAGGTAAAAAAGGGAAGGGCAGCATTTCTACGGAAACAGGCGCTTTGTCTAATCAACCTTATGGTTTTAATACGCGGTTTGAAGATGAAAAAGGGACAAACCCTGAAGAGTTAATTGGAGCGGCCCATGCGAGCTGCTTCACTATGGCGCTTTCTTTTGCATTATCCGATGCAGGGTATGAAGACGGTGAACTAAATACAACGGCCAAGATCAGCCTAGACAAAAACGATGATGGTTTTGAAATTACTCAGTCGGCATTGACGTTAGATGCTGAAGTTGATGGTATCACTGAAGATGAATTTGAAAAAATAGCTCAAGAAGCGAAAGAGAATTGCCCTGTTTCTCAACTACTGAATGCCAATATTACGTTAGAGTACCGATTAAATAGGGGCTAACTGTTTTAACCGAAATCGCCTGCTTGAGTAGTGGGCCATTCTTTTACATTTTAAAAATAGTGAAAAAAAAGCGGCTTATCAAAGCCGCTTTCCTCTATTTACAGCGAGTAGAAGTGATTTATTTTCCTATTACACCACAAGCCACACGTTCGCCACCGCCGCCAAGCTTTTTGGGTGAATCAGAATAGTTATCACCACCGGCATGAATCATCAGCGCACGACCTTCAATATCTTCCAGTTCAAGTTCTGGCGCGAAAATCGGCTGAGTAGCCTCGCCTTCTTCGTTCACATAAAGCACAGGAAGATCGCCTTCATGACCGCGCTCAGACCATGGGGCGCTATGTTTATCGGTATTTTCTAGGTCAAAGTGACCGCCAGCTGCGCCACCTAGCACCTTTTTTCCATCCTTCATTGCTGAGGAGCAATCTCCATTTTGATGAACGTGGAAGCCATGGACTCCCGGCGTTAACCCTGACAGCTTAGGTGTGAATACCACGCCATCATCATCGTGACTACTCACCATAACCGTACCAATAGCATTGCCAGTTTCTAAATTTTTCATCATCACTTCTTTTCCTTCTTCGTGATGACCGGCAAAACTCCCAGCACTTAGCACTAAAGAAATTGAGCCTGCTAACGTAGTAAGTAAACATTTCTTCATAGTATTCTCCTTCACTAAATTAATGATTCGTTTTCGAGCAACTACAGAGTTAACCAGCATAAAATAAACCAGTTCGAGCGAAGTGGCAGAGAAGGTGCTGAAGGCCTTATCACTGTGAGCCTTAGGCCATACATAGCTCTCAGCATTTAAAAAAATCCCCTACGTAGGCTGCAAGACTTATAGCGTCCCTATGAAAAAGTTACCGAATGCATTTCTATATTTTTTTATGCGTTTTATGAAATGAAGGCGGGTAAGTTTGTAGTAGCGCGGTAAAACTCAGTAACAATATGGTAGTGGCACTTTTCTCCTATTCGACTTACAGTTAGCACCAATTAGGCTATCAAAGGACATAGGCATGTATACACTTTATGGTTATCCGAAAACCCGCTCGGTTCGCGTGGCATGGGCATTGGAAGAGCTCGGCTTGCCTTTTGATTACAAGTTGGTTGACCTAAAACAAGGACAGCACCTATCAGAGGAATACAAAGCTATAAGCCCGGCTGCAAAAATTCCAGCGCTAGCGACACCCGAAGGCACCTTGACTGAGTCTGCTGCTATTGTCACCTTTTTAGCTGAAAGACACGGCATGCATGAATTTATCCCAGAGCCAGGCAGTTTTGAGCGTGCAAAATATGAAGAGATGATGCTGTTTCTTACCAGTGAATTAGAGCAGCCCATTTGGAATTTAGCAAAACACACTTTCGCACTGCCTAAAGAGCAAAGACTTGAACAAATGCGTGAAGTGGCGGTATGGGAGTTTAAGCGCGTACTGCCGGTGTTTTCTTCTATGCTGGGCGATAAAGAATTTGTATGCGGCACCATGTTTACCATGGCCGACGTGATAGCAGGTCATATTTTGGCGTGGGCAAAAGGCAGTAAACTCGATATTGTGCTTGACGGCAAAACGGACAATGTAGGGGTTTACGCGAAACGTGTATTGGGCCGTGAAGCCTATGAAAGGGCATGGCGACGAGAGATGGCTCATTTGCCTGAGTAAACCGTGCTGCGATTAGAAAACACATAACGACAGCGCTTTTTTTGCGAAATATAAGCAAAAACAGCGACGAAATAACAAGGGAATAAAAATGAAAGCATTTAAAACACTGCTCGTAAGTAGTGCTGTAACTATGGCTCTGGGCCTTAGCTCAGCTGTGGCTCATGCACACAATCACGCAGATATGCAGACTCCATCAACAAGTGAATCAGTGACAAAAGAAGCGTCTGAGCACGAGAAGCTTTTTGGGTTATTTGCAGCCGCTGACCAGCGCAATATCGAGTTAAACCCAATTATGGCCATTTTTCGCGGCGATATGCGTTACGCAGACAGAATGGGCGATTTCTTTACAGACTCTCACGCTTTAGCGGGAAAAACGGCCACATTACTCAACTTGTCAGAACTTAAACAAATTGACCGCAGTAAGCTAAGCGATACTGACAAACTTGCCTACGATGTATTCAAATACAATCAAGAGCGCTCGCTAAAAATGTCGAGCGATGAAATTGAAGCACTGACAGCTGTGCGCCCTATAAACCACTTTAGCGGATTCCACACTTTTTACCCGACCTTTGCGAGCGGAAAAGGCGCTGCGCCATTTAAAACAGTAGAAGATTACGAAAATAATTTATCTCGCCATAAGGATTACATTGCTATTTCTGACCGCGCTATCGGAAAGTTCCGCGAGGGCATGGAAACCGGTGTGCTTGAAACTAAGCTGACTATCGACCGCGTGATCAAGCAGTTCGATACACAGCTGGCTATCCCTATCAAAGAGTCACAGTTTTGGGGGCCAATTACCATGTTCCCAGAAAGTTTCTCTGACGAAGAAAAAGCCCGTTTAACCGCTGAGTACGAACAAGCGACGCAAGAAATTTACGATGCAACCACCCGTATGCGCGATTTCCTTCGCGACGAGTATTTGCCTGTTGCCCGTGAAAGCATTGGCCTTAGCGATATGAAAGGTGGTGCAAAGCTATATCAATTGATGGTGGAAGGTTCAACGACACTGCCAATGACCCCTGATGAGCTGCATAATCTTGGTTTAAAAGAAGTTAAGCGTATCAAAAATGATATGCTTGAAATTAAAGACGAAGTAAAGTTTGAAGGAACATTAAACGAGTTCTTCGACTATGTACGCACCGATCCTAAGTTCAAGCCTGAAAGCCGTGAGGCGCTAACCCAGAGCTATTATGATATTGGTCGTGAAGTGGATGAAAAAATTGACCAATACTTTTCTCTACTGCCAAAATCTGAGTTAGAAATAAAACCTTACGACCCTGCTATTGAGCAATTCAGTGCGGGTGGATCCTATCAACCAGGCACGCCAGATGGCTCTCGTCCTGGTACTTTCTATTTTAACGCCTACGATTTGCCTAGCCGCTTAACCACCGGCAACGTTACCTTGTACCTACACGAAGGTGCTCCGGGCCATCATTTCCAAGTGAGCCTTGCCCAGGAAAACGAAGCGCTGCCGTCTTTCATGCGCTTTAGCTTCCTACCAGCCTTCGGTGAAGGGTGGGCGCTATATTCAGAAACCTTGGGCTATGAAATGGGCTTTTTTGATGACCCATGGAACCGTTACGGAACGCTTCAGGATGAGCAGCTGCGCGCTATGCGTTTGGTAGTAGATACGGGGATTCACGCCAAAGGTTGGAGCCGTGAACAAGCTATCGATTTTATGCTCGAAAACTCAGGCATGACTCGCACGGAAGTCGTGGTAGAAGTAGAGCGTTATATTGCTATACCATCGCAAGCGCTATCTTACAAAGTAGGCGCGCTAAAAATTCAAGAATTGCGTGCGCGCGCAGAGAAGGCATTAGGTGATGATTTCGATATCCGTGAATTCCACGCACAAGTGTTAAACACGGGCGGCATTCCACTTGCTATTCTTGAACAGAAAATTGACCGCTGGATTGCTAGCCAACAAAGTTAGTGAAAAACGGCAAATTAAATAGAACTTAAAACACTATAAAGCCAGTAAGTTTCAGACCTTGCTGGCTTTTTTGGTTTTTGCGACCAATAGCAGTGATATTGACGTACAGCTTCACTAGAGTAGTAATTGTACAATTTTTCTAAAGGTTTAAAGGAGCGCAAGGTGGAGTTAGGGTTATTTTCATTAAGTTTAACGGTCAAGGATATTAATAAATCGAAAGCCTTCTACGAAGCATTAGGTTTTGAAGCTATGCCTTCATGTGGCTCGGTGGAAGACAAATGGTTAATGATGAAAAACGGCACCACCATGATTGGCTTATTCGAAGGTATGTTTGAAGACAACATTATGACTTTTAACCCCAGCGATGTTAGAGCACTTCAGGCGAGTTTAGTTGAGCAAGACGTTGCATTAGAAGTGCCGGTGAAAGGCGACAGTGGCCCAGGGCATTTTATTGTTAAAGACCCTGACGGCAACACTATTATGTTTGATCAATTTTAAGAAGAATTTCTTCTCATTGCCATTGGAAGCTAACTAGCCAACTTTTTTGAACAATTACTCTTATACAAAAGGAAGTGAGGGAGGGAAGGCAGGTTGAAAACAAAACTGTTATTTCTAGCTATAGCATTGATGGCTAATGTGGCGTGCCAGAGCACTAAAAGCAGTGATGACCAGAATAAGAGTGAGTTAGCTCCTTTCAATTGGCAGATTAGCGAATTCGCATTGGTCGATGTGGAAGAGCCCGAGGCACTCTTTGCGTTATCTGAGCAGCAAAAGCAGCACTTTCTTTCTTATTATAACTCGCCGAGTAAAGCACATGTATCACCTAATTTTCGCCTTGCAAAGTACTTAGAAAATCTGGTCTCAAACTTTAGTTACGCAGGGGACACGCTCAAAGCAAGAGATGTTTTAAACAACCGTTACGGAAACTGTATGTCGCTTGCTTTACTTACTACAGCGCTTGCTAAGCTCGTTAACCTTGATGTGGTTTATCAACAAGTCCATACCCCACCACTGTATCGGCGATTTGGAAACATGCTCACTACGTCAACACATGTGAGAAGTATTATTTTAGGGCCTGAACCTGAAAAAACAGGCGACAGCATTGTTTTTAGGGGAAGAGCGATCATTGATTATTTTCCATCAAGCCGAAACGACCGGGGAGTTTACATCTCCGAGGCTGACTTCATCTCAATGTATTACCAAAATATGTCTGCTGAAGTGATGAGTGACAACCCTGATTTAGCCTACAGTTATTTGTATCGCGCAATGCAGTTAAACACAGCGAATGCATCTACGCTAAATTCTCTCGCTGTACTCTACCGTTCAAACGGCTACGAAGAAGAAGCTCGGAGACTATACGAATTCGCTATCGAGAATCATATCCAGTCGGTACATACGCTATCAAATTTCGCAGTGTTGCTTAAAAAGGTAGGCGATGTAGAAACGCTATCGCGTATTGGGGATATGTATTTAAAAACAGACGACGATAACCCTTATCGTTGGATAGATTTAGGTAATGCATTTTTAGCGAAGGGCAAGCTTTCGGAGGCAGAAATGTTTTTCAACAAAGCCATCGCTACAGGCCCTTATCTGGGAGAAAGCTACTCGGCTATGGCTAAGACTTATTTTTTACAGGGGAAGGTGCTTAAAGCTGAAAGTATGATGGAAAAAGCGCTCTCTCTTTCACTGCCTTCGCAGAACAGAGCGCTTTACACCGCTAAGCTAAAGGCTATTCAAAATAGCCATTAATGACTTAGTTTCCATAGCTCGCTTAGCACTTAGATTCGCGCTGCCAGTTCAGCGCCTTGACGAATAGCACGCTTGGCATCGAGTTCAGCCGCGACGTCAGCACCGCCGATAATGTGCACGGTAAATCCTGCCTCTTCTAGAGGTTGCTGCAGAGGTTTAAAGGGCTCTTGGCCTGCACATACAATAACATTATCGACAGGCAGCACCTTAGGCGTGTCGTTAATGAGTACGTGAAGGCCTTCATCATCCACTTTGTCGTAGGAAACGCCATTTATCATTTGAACGTTGTGGTGTTTCAATGATTGCCTATGGATCCAGCCCGTAGTTTTGCCCAGCCCTTTACCTACTTTAGAGGTCTTTCGTTGTAGTAAATACACTTCGCGTTCAGAAGGCTCTATCGCCTTTTCTTTAAGTGCCCCTGGTGCTGAGTAATTTTTGTCGATACCCCAGTGAGCTAGCCATTTTTCTTTATCCTTAGCTAAGTGTTCGTGCTCAACTAAGAACTCTGCTACGTCGAAGCCAATACCGCCAGCACCAACAATAGCCACTTTCTTACCTACGGGCTTGTGGTCACGCAATACGTCTAAATAACTCATCACTTTAGGGTGGTCGTGCCCTTCAATTGTAAGCGTTCGAGGATTGATGCCTGTGGCTAACACCACTTCATCAAACCCCTCATCGACAAGGCTTTCTGCGTTCACTTCTGTGTTAAGGTGAATCGTAACGCCAACTCTCGCAAGTTGATTGTCAAAATAACGCAGGGTTTCATAAAACTCTTCTTTACCCGGCACTTGCTTGGCGTAATTAAATTGACCGCCAATTTCACTGGCCTTATCAAACAAATGTACGTCGTGGCCACGCTCTGCGGCATACATAGAAAACGCCAAACCCGCAGGCCCTGCACCTACTACCGCTAGTTTTTTCTTGTTTTGAGTAGGGGTAAAGGTAAGTTCGGTTTCATAGCACGCTTGTGGATTTACTAAGCAACTTGCACGCTTTTGCTCAAACGCATGATCAAGGCAGGCCTGGTTACAGGCAATACAGGTATTGATAAGTTTAGATTCATTGCGCATGGCCTTGGCCACAAAATGAGCGTCAGCTAAGAAAGGGCGGGCCATCGATACCATGTCAGCATGCCCTTGCGCCAATACCGATTCTGCCACTTCTGGGGTATTAATACGGTTAGTGGTAATAAGAGGGATAGACACCTCTTTTTTCATGCGTTCGGTTATCCAGGTAAACGCCGCGCGAGGTACAGAAGTGGAAATCGTAGGAACACGGGCTTCATGCCATCCAATACCAGTATTAATAAGCGTAGCACCTGCTTTTTCAATTTCTTTAGCCAAGTACACGACTTCATCCCACTTAGCGCCACCTTCAACCAAATCCAGCATAGACAGGCGATAAATAATAATGAAGTTAGTACCTAATTTCTCGCGCACACCTTTAACTATCTCAATAGCTAAGCGGGCTCGGTTTTCTAAACTTCCGCCCCATTCATCATTTCTGTGGTTAGTACGTTCGCAAAAGAATTGATTAATGAGGTAACCTTCTGAACCCATTATTTCTACACCGTCGTAACCTGCTTGTTGGGCAAGGGCAGCACATTTAACATAGTCTTTAATGGTGCTTCTTACACCGCGTGAGGACAATTCGCGAGGCTTAAAAGGGGTAATGGGCGACTTCATAGGTGAAGCTGAAACGGCAAGCGGGTGATAACCATAGCGACCCGAATGCAGTATTTGCATGCAAATTTTACCGTCTTCTTTATGCACAGCATCGGTAATAACACGGTGCTTCTTGGCATGACGAGAGCGCGTCATTCTGCCGGCGAAGGGCGCAACCCAACCTGAAATGTTAGGGCTAATACCGCCAGTCACAATTAGCCCAGCACCGCCTTTGGCCCGCTCGGCATAGAAAGCGGCCAGTTTATCAAAGCCGCCTTTTTCCTCCTCTAAACCTAAATGCATCGAGCCCATCAGGGTACGGTTACGTAGTGTAGTGAAACCTAAATCTAATGGGGCTAATAGGTTAGGGTAAAAAGGTGACTGCTGTTCTGACGTATTTACAGAATGGGCAGCGGCGGTCTGAGGTGCAGACTGTGACGAGGGCGTATTCATATTTATTCTCTATTTTTTACTATGAAGGCATTTAGCATGTTGTGTAGTAATTAAAGTACGTAGAAACTGATTTTAATCGCGCTTCAGCAGGCTTCAGTAACTAATGCTTTAATCTTTACGAGCCAACTTGCCCGACCAGTTGCTTTGATTATTTACTACTGCATCAGATTGGTAAAGGGGAGTTATCAATTTTTTAACACAATAAAAAAAGCGAGATACCGATTATCGGCAATCTCGCTAAATCGTTTTAAAATTATGTTTAGTAAAAAGAGGTTACAAATTACTAGGGTTGGCATGGTTTAACGAGTAAACAATATTGCCCTTAGAAAGTAATCTGCAGTTGCCTATTCATCCACATACATTTTTTGTTGGAATTTCAGCGTCTGTTTACTTGCACCCTTTTGCACGTCTATTTCAAACCTGAACGTTTCCTGATCGCGAAACGGTAGTACAGCGAGGTAATAAATGGCATCGCCTTCTTCCACTTTCTTAAAGGTAAGTTTGCGAGCATTGCCTAAAAGGTTCTTTGCCGTACCTGTTACGTCTGCACGCTGCGCTTCACCTGAAACCTTGTCGAGTACGGAAATGTTGACCAGCGCGTTAAACTTGCTTCTTACAATACCGTAATTAGCCGCAACTTCAGGCGTTAGAAATGGCGTACTTACGACCATGTAGTGTACATCCCATTCGCCGAGCGTTTTCTTCTGTTCAGCAAATGCAGAGAAGCTTAAGCAAGCTATAGCTATTGCAAGAAGGGCTACGTACCCTTTCTTAAGTTGTTTTATCTTACTCATGATAGACCTTACTTTGCCTTCATATTTATCTTTTACAAAACAGCGGGCTTACCCGCTGCCTGATACCGTATGACCTAAGGTTTCACCGTTAATACATGTAATAAACATTGTTTACATAGGGAAACTGTCTTGGATCAGAAGCTGTAAAAACTGTAATGCGATGATGGCAATCAGTACCGACAAGTCAAGGCCACCTAGCGGAGGAATGACTTTGCGAATAGGCGCTAGAAAGGGTTCAGTTAGTTGATACAGCACATAGTCTACCGGAGATTGACCTTGCGATACCCAGCTTAAAATTGCACGTAACAGCAATACCCAGAACATTAGCGATAGGGTTTCTTTTACCACGCCAATTACCGATAAAATGGCTATGCCTACGGGGTTTAGCGTACCGCCAAACATAAGCCCAAGAGTAACGAGTTTAAGCGCGCATACCGCTATCGCCAATACAAAGGTAGCGGTGTCGAATCTGCCGATTGACGGGATAACACGGCGCAACGGCCCCACGATAGGGTGGGTTGCTTTTACTACAAATTGACTCATTGGGTTATAAAAGTCTGCTTGAACCATTTGTAACCAAAGGCGCAGAATAACCACCATCAAATAAAGGCTAAATAAGGTATCAACCAAAAATACCGTTGCATTCATGTTGTGTTTTTCCTAAAACGTTATAGCTGTTTTGCCATTTCTTCAGCACGCGCTACGGCTGCCCGCATCGACTTGCTAACAATATCTTTTAAGCCTTCATTAATGAAGGTATTTACGGCCTCGGCTGTAGTGCCGCCCTTTGACGTAACTTGGGCACGAAGCTCACTTAATTCAAGGTCTGGGTTGTTACAAACCATTTCAGCTGCACCCAACATAGCCTGCTGCACCATAAGGCGTGACTGGGCTTGATCAAATCCCATGTTCATGGCTTCTTCTTGCATGTTTTGTAGGAACAAGAAGAAATAGGCTGGGCTGCTACCCGCTGCGGCAATAACACCGTTAATGCCATCTTCTTTATCTACCCAAACGGTTTCGCCCACGCTGTTCATCACATCGTCTACGTACTGTCTGTCAGAATCAGACACTGTATCGTCGGCGTACATACCCGACATGCCTTTGCCTAACAAGCTTGGTGTATTTGGCATAATACGAACCACAGGGTATTCGCCGCCTAACATCTCTTGTAATCTGGCAACGGGTAGACCGGCTGCGATGCTCATAAACAACTTACCCGATAGGTCGTTATTTTTTTGCAGTTCGCCGCACATATCACCCATAATTTGTGGTTTTACCGCAAGCACAATGGCGTCAGCGAATTGGCACGCTTCATCGTTAGATTGCGTGGTGTGAATACCAAACTCGGCTTTAAGGCCGTCTAACTTTGGAGTGGACGGGTTTGCCGCAAGAATATTTTCTTTCGCATACCCAGATTTGATAAGACCACTGATGATGCTGCGGCTCATGTTACCCGCGCCAATAAATGCTAATTTTTTCTGTTGCATGTAAATCCTATTTGTTGATTGCATTTAAGTCTGTGTAGCATGGCTAATCACTAAAAGCTCAGCACGATAGGTATCACTAAGTACGTTTTCCGAAAATAGCGGTACCTATTCGAACCATGGTAGAGCCATGTTGAATTGCTTCTGCCATATCACTACTCATTCCTACGGATAGGGTATCAAAATTGCTCAGTGATGTATGGTAGTGGTCAAATAATTCTTTTAGCTCAGTTAGCGTAGCGCGCTGTTGTTCTTCACTAGGATTGGCCTTGGGAATAGCCATCAAACCGCGTAAGCAAAGGCGCTCCTGTGACGTTACGAACTCAACTAAAGACGCTAATTCGTCGAGCGCTACGCCAGACTTACTGCCTTCATCATCAATATTCACCTGAATACATACGTTTAATGGCGGCATTGAGGCAGGGCGTTGCTCATTTAGACGGCGGGCTATTTTCTCTCTATCTACTGACTGAACCCAGTCGAAATGTTCAGCTACTACTTTAGTTTTATTTGACTGAATAGGGCCAATCATATGCCACTCAATATTTTCAAGCCTTGCAAGTTCCTGAACCTTTTCAACACCTTCCTGCACGTAGTTTTCGCCAAACATTCGTTGTCCCGCTTCATACGCTTCAATGATATCTGATACGGGTTTTGTTTTGCTAACCGCTAGCAATTTAACGGTTTTTGGTGGACGATGTGCACTGGTAGCGGCTTGGTCTATTCCTTTTCGTGCGGAATCTAGTCTTTCTGCTATTGTTTGCATTATTCACCTTGTTTTGGAGAAGTGGTTGTGGATATTACCGAACTTTTGGCTTTCAGTGTTAAGAATAACGCCTCAGATTTACACTTATCAGCGGGCCTACCACCAATTATTCGTGTAGATGGAGAGATGCGTAAACTTAACGTGCCTGCCCTCGATCACAAGCAAGTTCATGGTCTTGTTTATGAGATTATGAATGACATGCAGCGCAAAGAGTACGAAGAAAACTTAGAAACCGATTTTTCATTCGAAGTAAATGGCTTGTCTCGTTTTCGTGTTAATGCCTTTGTTCAAAATCGCGGTGCCGCGGCGGTGCTGCGTACCATTCCTAGCAAGGTGTTAACCTTAGACGACCTTGGCGCGCCCGAAATTTTTAAAGACATCATCAATCAGCCTACCGGAATTGTGCTAGTCACTGGCGCTACAGGTTCGGGTAAAAGTACCACCCTAGCAGCCATGGTTGACCATATTAATACGCATAAACGTGAGCATATTCTTACCATTGAAGACCCGATTGAATTTGTTCACGACAATAAACTTAGTTTGGTAAACCAGCGTGAAGTACACCGCGATACGCACTCGTTTAATAACGCCCTGCGCTCAGCCCTTCGTGAAGATCCAGATGTTATTCTGGTGGGTGAGCTTCGTGACTTAGAAACCATTCGCCTTGCAATTTCAGCTGCAGAAACAGGCCACTTGGTATTTGGTACCCTGCACACTAATTCAGCACCGAAAACCATTGACCGTATCATTGATGTGTTCCCTGCAGAAGAAAAAGCCATGGTGCGCTCAATGTTATCGGAGTCGCTTCGCGCGGTTATATCGCAAACGTTACTTAAGAAAGTAGGTGGGGGCCGTGTTGCTGCTCACGAGATCATGGTGGGCATCCCAGCTATTAGAAACCTTATTCGTGAAGATAAAGTGCCGCAGATGTACTCGGTTATTCAAACCGGGCAAGCGCACGGTATGCAAACCATGGATCAATGCTTACAGAGATTGGTTGCTATGGGGGTCATTAGCAAAGAAGATGCGGCGGCAAAGTCGGTAGATAAACAGTCTATGAACAACTTCTAGAGGGCATCATGCTAGATTCACTATTACAAAAAATGGTTGATACCAATGCCTCTGATTTGTTTATAACGGCAGAGTTTCCGGTAAGTGCCAAAATCAACGGCAAACTTACCCCAGTAACAGAAAATGCTACGTCGGTAGAAGAATCGCTCGCGCTGGTTCACGAAGCGATGACTGAAAAGCAGCGAGACGAATTTCATACGTCGAAGGAGTGCAATTTTGCTATTGTGCGCGATGGCATTGGCCGTTTCCGTTGTTCTGCGTTTTGGCAACGAGACCAAGCGGGTATGGTTATCCGTCGTATTGTTACTCAAATCCCGAAAGCGGATGATTTAGGTCTTCCTCGGGTATTAAAAGAAATTATTATGTCTAAGCGCGGCCTTGTTCTATTTGTAGGTGGGACAGGTACCGGTAAGTCAACCTCGCTCGCGGCACTTATTGGGCATAGAAATGAAAACACTCATGGGCATATATTAACCATTGAAGACCCTATTGAGTTTGTGCACGAGCACAAAAACTGTGTTATCACACAGCGTGAAGTGGGCATTGATACCCAGTCTTTCGACGATGCTCTTAAAAGCTCGTTGCGTCAGGCGCCGGACGTGATTCTTATTGGTGAAATTCGCTCAATGGAAACCATGGAATATGCCATGTCGTTTGCCGATACGGGGCATTTATGTGTAGCCACACTGCATGCCAACAACGCGAACCAGGCCATTGAGCGTATCATGCATTTAGCACCTAAAGATCAGCACGATAAGCTGCGTTTCGATTTAAGCTTAAACATACGCGCTATTGTGGCACAGCAACTTGTGCCTACTCCTGACGGTAAGGGCAGGGTAGCGGCAATAGAAATACTGCTTAACTCGCCGTTAGTGCGCGATCTTATTCAGCGCAACGAAATAGGCGCATTAAAAGAAGCTATGAAAAAGGGTAAAGAGCAGGGCATGCAAAGCTTTGATATGGCTCTTTATGACCTTTATAAAGCGGGCAAGATTGATATGGACCAGGCACTTCACCATGCTGACTCGCCTAACGATTTGCGCTTAATGATCAAGCTTGATACCAGTGACGGCTCTAGCTTAGGCACCTTGTCTAATGTATCTATTGATATGGATGACTAGACGCAGCTTCTTCAGTGCTGCAGTTACACTTTGAAAAAGCGGCACCTAGATAATTACGTCATTGAGTAATTCGGTTTTCTTACTTAAAAAGCAGCTAAAGGGCTGCTTTTTCGTATAAGCTTTACGCGATGTGCATTATTTTTTGCAATAGGATAGCCATTGAAAAAACTTTTCACTTCACAAGACGCTTTTGAAATGCAAGCGGTTCGCAGCGAACTCGATGCGCTGTCTATTCCCTACATGGTAAAAAACGAATTTGCTGGTGGTGCTATAGGAGAGCTACCTTGGCAGGATTCTCAGCAGGAAGTATGGCTCGTCGACGATAGCTGGTATGCGCGAGCGTCGAAAGTTATCGAGGCCTTCGTTCACAAATCACGTAATACGAATAACAGCAATGAAGACTGGCGATGTGACGCGTGTGGAGAGGAAAACGGCAGCGCATTCGATGTATGCTGGCAGTGCGGCGCGGAAAAATAGAAGTACAGGAACTTAAAATTAAAAGCAAAGAGTAGCGCAAAAGCGGCTACTCGTATTGGCTTTCGCTCCAGCTGGTGAAGATCACGCAAGCTGATACGCTATCCACTTTATCCTTAGTAAGCTTTTTGTAGCCACCTAACTCAAACAGCATAGCTTTAGCGTCTGTAGTAGTAAGACGCTCGTCACAGGTTTCCACTGCAACACGAAAACGACCGTGGAGTCGATTGGCGAACTTGCGAGCTCGTTGGGTCATTTCCTGCTCTGTGCCGTCCATATTTAGCGGTAAACCCACTACGACAACATGGGGTTGCCATTCTTCATAAAGCTTTTCTATCAATGCCCAATCTGGAATGCCGTCTCGTGCCTTAAGCGCTGCAAGAGGTGAAGCAGTGCCCGTAATTTCTTGGCCTACCGCTACGCCAATACTCTTGGTACCAAAGTCAAACGCAAGTACAGTACGATTTCCTATATCAGGCATGCCCGGCTCCTGGCGCTAGCTGCCATACATCAACACCGAGTTTATTTACTGTTGCTTGCCATTTTTTATGCATAGGTGTGTTAAACAAAATTTCTTCGTCCGCTTCTATGGTTAGCCAGGCGTTTTCCTGCATTTCCTTTTCAAGCTGCCCAGGTGTCCACCCGGCGTAACCTAAAGCAATAAGTACGTCTTCTGGGCCCTCATCATTGGCGATAGCTGTCAAAATGTCCTTTGATGTGGTAACCATGATTCCCGGCGCGAGCTTAAGGCTAGATGCCCAAGACTTTTGCGACGAATGCAAAACAAAGCCACGTTCTTGGTTGACCGGTCCGCCCGCAAGTACGATTTGTTCCGCCTTGTCTTCAGAAACTGTCAACTCTTTGTCAGTTTGTTCAAGAAGTTGTTTGACGTTCATAGTAGAGGGCTGATTTACCACAATGCCCATAGCGCCTTCAGCGTTGTGCTCACAAACATAAATGAGTGAACGAGAAAAGTAGGGATCGTCTAAGCTAGGCATTGCGACCAAAAAGTGATTTTGTAGGCTTTTTAATTCCGTCATAGTTTGCTTTTTACTACTATATTTTACTAACGTCTTTTACTTTAGAGGGCCTTTAAATATTAAGTACAAAGGCCCTGTATTCACCCATGTTGAGCTTTATCTGAGCTACTCGCGCCGGTGACTAGTGCAAAGTACGTTTTATCTGTTGGCTAAGCGCTTTTCAATTGCGTCAAACAGTGCGCCCATAATGTCTACGTCGTACGCGGCTTCTATTTCTCTTACGCACGTTGGGCTGGTAATGTTTATTTCTGTAATTTTATTGCCAATGACATCAAGCCCTACAAACAAAATATTATTATCTTTAAGCGTAGGAGCTATGGCTTCAGCCAATGCGCGGTCTGAATCAGAAATTGGCTGAGGGCGGCCAGTGCCACCGGCGGCCAAGTTCCCTCTTGTTTCCCCTTTGGTTGGCAGTCGCGCTAAGCAGTATGGCATTACTTCACCATCTACAATCAATACACGCTTGTCACCGTCTTTAATCTCTGGAAGGTACTCTTGTACCATCATATAGCGGGTGCCTAGATGCGTCAGCGTTTCAATAATTACACCTAAATTATTACCGTCAGGTTTTACTCTAAATATAGAGGCCCCACCCATGCCATCCAGAGGCTTACAAATAATATCTTGATGCTTGGCATGAAACTCACGAATAAGCGCCTGATTGTTCGAAACTAGAGTATTCGGGATATGCTCTGGGAAATACGACGTAAACAATTTTTCGTTGTAGTCACGTAGGGCCTGAGGATTATTTACAACCAGTGCTCCAGCGTCTTGCGCTAGCGACAATATCTGGGTAGCGTACAGAAATTCGCTGTCAAAAGGCGGGTCTTTACGCATAAGTAAAACATCAATATCCCCTAAATGCAGGGTCGCTTCGTCTTCAATCGCATAGAAATCTGTCGCTTGGTCTTTAACCGACACGGTTTTGCCCAACCCCATAGGCTTACCATTGTCTAAATACAGGTCTTTTAGTTCGAAATAAACAACCTTTGCACCGCGGCGCTGAGCTTCAAGCATCATCGCAAAGCTTGTGTCTTTATGTGGCTTAACGCTTGCGATGGGGTCCATAATTACGCCAACGGTATATTGCATAATGTTCTCACCTTGATGTTTATAAAATGCCGGCTCATATAGCCCTGCTGATAATCTTTGTATATTGGGTCACACCCTAATACTTCAAGTTATGGGTATAGCATAGGCCTGTAAAAAAAAGGGTTTAGACTATATCCTCAAAAGTCGCCGTGTTGTGCCTGGAGAATACTTAAACTGGTAATTGCCGCCGTTTCGGTACGTAAAATACGTGGGCCTAAACTTACCGATTGATAACCGTTTTCGTTAGCTTGGTGAATTTCTGTGTCTGATAACCCGCCTTCTGGACCTATTAGTAGTCGAAACCCTTGCTTATTATAGGGTTGCCTCGCTAAGCTTTGTTCTGCACCGGGTGCTAATACCAACCGCGTAGTATTGGTCGATGAGGACAGCCACTGACTTAAATTTACCGGGGCGTTAAGCACAGGAATAATATTGCGACCACTTTGTTCACAGGCTCCAATGATAATTTTCTGCCATTGCTGAATTTTCTTTTCCCAACGCGACTCGTCAAGCTTTACTGTGCATCGTTCAGTAATAACCGGCGTTATTTCTGTTACGCCAAGTTCGACGCTTTTTTGAAGCACAGTGTCCATTCTATCGCCCTTAGAAACACCTTGACCTAAGTGAAGGTAGAGGGGGGACTCTTTTGCTAAGGAAAGGCATGCATCGGCCTCAACCGTTACTTTCTTCCTTTGAACACTTATGACTTGTGCACTGTATTCGTTGCCATCGCCATTAAATAGCACGATAGGGCGATTGGGTTTTATGCGCAGCACAGTAGCGATGTGATGACCCGCATCTTCGGTTAATTCAAATTCTTGTTCTAAAGGAATGGGGTTGGGGTAATAAACTCTTGGTATACGCATAAGGAATCAGGTGTTTGGTTTTGATGCGTATGATACGTGTCAGTATATGCAGGTTGCAATGCTGTCGACGGCATCATGTAAATAATTGGAGAAAAACTTACACAAACGGCAACACGCGACCTATCTTTAATAATCACCTGACTCGTAGGTTTACTCTATGCCGCAGAGGGCGAAGAGTTGCTCGAAGAGTTTTCCAACACTGTGGAAGATGGCTTCGATTTTTGTGCTGGGCGGTATTCCGCTCTTGCATACTTAGTGTGTTTTCCTTTATCGGTGCGAAGTGAATACAAAAATAAACACAAAACAACCGAAAATAGGGTTATGAGAAGCAACATGCGTTAATCCTTTAAGTGACATAGTTTGCTAAAGCTCGTTCACAAGAAATAAAACAAATTCATCAAAAACGATAATTTGGTTTAGTTCTTATGAGACTTTAGTCTAAAACTTTAAGGCTAAAAAATCATCAAAAAAAAAGTCTTAAAACTCGGTAACTTCCGACAAAGTTAAAAAGACAACAAAGCGCATTCAAGCTTCGGTGTAAAATAGTGCATTTGTTGAGTGACATGTGTGTGACAATTATTCAAAAAAATACTTAAACTTTGGTATACGTTGTACCCAAGATTAGCGTTATGTATCGCTACTTTTGGATAATGCTAACACTATCAAAGGCCTATGGGGCTTAGACTTTAGGGCGAATTTATGCTGTTTGGACCTATTGTGTATTGGTGATAATACGAATAGCTGCTACCGTATACGTGCTAATTACAACTAACCATGACAAGGACCATATTATGGAAGAAAAACTCTCACTTTTTTCAGCAAGTGATGTTGAAAGGTACATAAACGACTACGCCATTCCGTGGGGTATCAACATTTTAATGGCAATAGCGATTTATGTAGTCGGTAAAATCGTAGTTGGATTTATTTTGTCTTTATTTAGACGCCTGATGGCTAAGTCTAAATATGATGACATGTTAGTAGATTTCCTAGAGGCGATAATCAGCGCTATTTTGATGTTATTCGTTATAGTAGCGTCACTGAATCAACTAGGTGTGGATACTACTTCTCTTGTTGCTATTTTAGGTGCGGCTGGTTTAGCCATTGGTCTGTCACTTCAAGACTCACTTAAAAACTTTGCAGCAGGCGTAATGCTATTAGTATTTAAGCCGTTCAAAGCAGGTGATTTTGTTGAAGCTGCGGGTACTGCTGGATCAATCAAAAAGATTGGTATTTTCACAACTACAATGAATACGCCTGATAACAAAGAAATTATCGTTCCAAACGGTAATATCTATAGCGGTAACATCACTAACTACTCTGCTAAAGATACTCGCCGTGTAGATATGGTTGTTGGTATTGGTTATGACGCTGACTTGCTTAAAGCTAAGCAAGTATTGCAAGAAATGGTTGCAGCAGACGACAGAATTTTAGCTGAACCTGCTCCAACTGTAGCGGTTTCTGAACTTGCCGATAGCAGCGTTAACTTTGTAGTACGCCCTTGGGTAAATGCTGCAGATTTCTGGGCAGTTAAGTTCGATTTTACAGAGCAAGTTAAACTTCGCTTTGATAAAGAAGGTATATCAATTCCATTCCCACAAATGGATGTGCACCTACACAAACAAGACGGCGAGTAATCGTTATCTTGAAAACGAAAAACGCTGCTTGATGCAGCGTTTTTTTTTGCCTAAAAAAGTATAACTCTATAAGACTGTACTTTTATTTACAGTTAGGTCGATAAGCAGTAGCCTGATAGTCAGCATAGGCAGCGGGCATATTTGCCTGTAAATTATCTATTCTTGTTTGTGGCGCAGGGTGGGTAGATAGTAATTCCATTGGGCGTTCACCGCCGCTCGCCGCATCCATATTTTGCCACAAGTTTACAGACTGCCTTGGGTCAAACCCAGATTTCGCCATCAACTGAAGACCGATAACATCGGCTTCCGATTCATGGGTTCTGCTAAAAGGTAACTGAACACCTACTTGCACGCCTAAACCAATCGCTGCCATGATAGGGCCTGATTGAGGAACTTCGTTCGCGGCCAACACTTGACCTACTGCCTGACTACCTACATTAATTAACGTTGACTGAGACATACGCTCGTTACCGTGCTCTGCTATAACGTGTCCTACTTCGTGACCAATAACAGCTGCTAGCTGATGTTGATTTTCCGCTACGTTAAGTAACCCGGTATATACGCCTATTTTCCCGCCAGGTAACGCGAAAGCATTAACCTGTTCATCTTCAAACACTACTACTTCCCATTGACCACTAAAAACGCTTGTCGGAACTTGGGCAGTAATGGCGTTTGCAACGCATTCCACATAGGTATTTTGTACTGCTTTACTCGATATTTTTAGCTCTTCTTTCATACCTGAAAAAGCTTGATCGCCCATTTGTGCTAGCTGAGCTTCTGAATAAAGTAATACTTGATTTCTGCCGGTAGGAGATGTTGCACATGCAGTTAATGTGAGCGCAGCAGCAATAACCGCTGAGGCAGTGAATTTCAATTTCATAGTTAATCCTTTTGATTGCTGAATACACTCATTTTTCGTGACGCTGTCACAAAAAATGATATTCCATTCAGTTTATACATCTGTTTGACCGTATTAGTATCAGATAGCGAGAGCAAATAAAACTAGACCTTCGCGCTAAAGATACTGCTTTGTGCTCACGGGCGTTTCTATTGGATTCAATAAGTAATAAAAGATGTTGAAATATGCACTTACAATTGGCGCAAAGTCGGCTAGGTGTGTACTTTTTATAGAAAAATGACACGCTTTTGCCTTCTTAATATTTGTGTCATAAACTGATTTTAATTTATACATAGAAGTTGAATAAATTTTCTGGTGTACTAAGAGCAGAAATCCCAGATTTCTCGGACCTCGCAACGTACGACAAAAAACAAATAAAAAGGAAATCAAATGGCAGTGCGTAACAAGTTTAAATACGGATTAATTGCATTTTTAGTTTCAGCTGCGCTCACAGGATGCGGCCTTGATGGTGACGATGGTGCTCAGGGTGAAACAGGGGCACAAGGGCCACAGGGCGAACAGGGTGATCCAGGTACTGATGGCAGCGACGGCACCGATGCTTCTATCGGTATTGCAATGGATATCGTTGGTCGTGCCTTCTTAGGCAATCAAACGGCAGCTGAAATCGTTCAATATCATTCTGATTCCAGCACTATTTACGCCACTAACGGCGAAACAAATACAATTGCAGTTATTGATGCCTCAGGCGTTAGTACGGCAACAATGTCAGATCCAATCAATACGACCACGCTAACACCGACTACGATAGCATTACCTGCTGACATTAACGGTGTGGCACTAGGCAGTTTAACAAGCATTGCAATAAGCGGTGACCTTATGGCCGTTGCAGTACCTGCGGATGTTAAAACTGATAATGGTTACGTGTTGTTTTACAACGGACTTGATAGCTCTGCTCCCGCATTTTTAGACTCGGTAGAGGTAGGCGCACTACCTGATATGGTCACTTTCACCCCTGATGGTGGTAAAGTGTTAGTGGCCAACGAAGGCGAACCGTCTGATGACTATACTGTTGATCCTGAAGGTTCTATCACGGTTATCAACATTCTTGCCAGTGGTGAGCCTGAAGAAACAGGCACTACCGTAGGCTTTAGCGCATTTAACGGCAGTGAAGCTGAGCTTATAGCACAAGGAATGATGTTCCCAAATCCAGCAGGACGCACAATTAATGGAACAGCTATCACCTCAACTGTAGCGAAAGACCTAGAGCCTGAATATATTACGGCGACTAACGACGTTGCCTATGTAAGCCTTCAGGAAAACAATGGCCTGGCGATATTAGATTTAGAAGAGTTAACCGTGGATGTTGTTGGTTTAGGGACTAAGTCTTGGGCTGGCCTTAACATAGATATCCAAGAGGATGATGCGGTTAGCTTTGGCCAATATACTGGCCTGTATGGTGTATATCAGCCAGATACTATCGCTAATTTTACGTGGAAAGACGCAACTTTCATCGTGACGGCGAACGAAGGTGACGCCCGTGAGTACTTCTTTGAAGCTGCTGATGAAGCTGCATGTACTGCCGCTGGTGGTGTTGATTTCGACGAAGATGATGGTTGCCTTGCCTACACAGATGAAGTGAAAGTAGAAGACCTAACGGCTGCTGCAAACTCTGAATTGGCCATGCTACAAGCAACAGGTGAGGCTGATGATTTACGTGTAACTTCAGCTATGGGTGATGCTGATGGAGACGGTGAGTACGAGGCAGCATACGCTTATGGTGCGCGCTCATTTACCATTTGGGATCAAAACGGCTTAGTGGTTTATGACTCTGGCGACGATTTTGAACGCATTACCGCTTCAGTTCACGGCGCACAGTTCAATAACGGTGACGACGAAAACGCTAGCGATTCACGTTCTGAGAACAAAGGACCAGAGCCAGAGGCATTGACCGTGGGTCAAGTTGGCGACCGTACTTATGCATTTATCGGTACAGAGCGCATGGGGGGTATTTTTGTTTACGATGTAACGAACCCTTACGATGTTCAATTTGCTGAGTATGTGATCAACCGCAATCTTACCGAAGGTTTAACCAGCGATGATGTTATTGGTGACCTTGCGCCAGAAAGTTTGGTATTTGTTAGCGCTGACGACAGCCCAAGTGGTGTGCCTCTTCTTGTTGTAGGCAATGAAGTTAGCGGTACAGTATCGGTATGGCAAATTAACCAGCTGTAATTTAACACTAAATAGTTAAACAAAAAACCGCTTAATTAAGCGGGTTTTTTATTATCTAATAAAAAAGCCCGAGCTTGAACTCGGGCCTTTCAGAGTCGCGTAATGCCTTGCGTTTGCTAAGGCATTATCTGTTGCGATTGGAAGTGCTTAGTACTTAACCGTGACACCTGCAAACAAGCGAGGACCATAGTCGTTAACTTCGCCAAGGTTACCTTGAACGTAGTAGTCTTGAGACTTAGGTGCGCTGAATAGGTTAATTGCTTCAACCTTAACACGTACGTGGTCATTAACCTTGTACGATGCGCGTGCTTCCCACACACCTACCTCGTCTACGTAACGCAAGCGCGTCCCGTTGCTGGTGTAAGGTTGGAAATATTCGCTTCTGTACTTATAGATAAGCGCTGTATCTAGGTCTCCAATCTGGTAATAAACCTGACCGCTAAACACATGCTCAGAGAATCCAGGTACGGCGCCCGGAGGTATGATACCTTGGGTTAACTGAGTAGTATTACCGTCAAGGTCGGTAATAAATGTATCACCGTAATTACTATCCTCAAACTCGTAATCTGTGTCAGCATAGTTATAACCAAACTTAACACCAATACCGCTATCCCAACGATAAGCGATTGAGGTTTCGATACCAATGATGCTGCTGCTTTCGTCTGTTGTTACAGAGTTAGTAATAGGCAAGTCATAATCATCGCCCTCAATTTCAAACGTTTCTAGCACCGTTTGCTGTTGGAAGCCACCGTTAAACTGCTTGTAGTAAACACCGAAAGCAAAAATTGAGTCTTCATTCGGATACCATTCAATGGCAACGTCATAGTTCCAAGACATAAGTGGCTTAGTACTCGGGTTACCAGAACCGTTTACGCCAACAATTAAGTCTGAAATAGTCGTAGGAGCCACTTCATCATCAGTTTGGAACGTACGGCTAAAGCCTAGGTCTGATGGGTCTGCGCGAGACATACCGCGATAAATACCAGCACGTAGCAGAATATCGTCGCTATAATCCATTACGAAGTTAGCGCTAGGCAGCACTTCAGTGTAGCTACCACCACCTTCGATACGCTCAACTACTGAGTCATCTTCAACAAGTGTCAGTGTACCCAGTTCACCTTCAATAACTTCAAATGAATTTCTGAAGCCAATTGAAGTAACTTCAGTGTTTACAACACGAACACCAAAGTTACCGCGAATGAATTTACCCCACATTTCTGTGTCGTAGTTCGCCATCAAATAACCGGCATAAGTGCGCTCAGTGACATCTATTGTTCCCGAGTTTTCATATTCCAACTCAGGGTAATCGAAATCATCGCCGTTAGATGCAGCTACGGCACGGGCGAAGCAGTTGTTGTCATAGGTTGCCCACGAAGAACCAGTGCCGCTATCTACGGTATTTCCGTCTCCATCAACGTGAGTAATAATGTCACCGTCTGAAACAGAAGATAAGAAGTCACTTTCTGGGAAGTCAATTTGACAGCCTTGCATAAGCGCAATTGCTTGGGCGATCTCTTCTTCGTCAGATGAGCCTTCAGTAGGAGAGAACGTCCACTCAGTTCTAGAACCGTTGCCCTGAGAGCCACCAAGTTGAACGAATGTCATTTCAGATGCACGTAAGCCACCTTCGATGCTTACGAAAACGTCGTGGTCAAGAATATAGCTGAAATCTACCCTAGCCGACTTAACTTCGTTTTCGCGCGTATTTTCTCTGTCTGCACGGGTACGTAAGCTATCGTAGAAGTTAGTGATATCAGTCACGTCAAAGTTCTGTACCGTGAAATGAGGAATATCATCACCCATATCCCACGAGAAGAATTGTCTGTCTTCGGTGCGGGCACGGTTTGAAATTTGTAGCTCTTCACGCTCGGTTTTTGAGTAGGCAAGGTCGAAACTTAACGTTAATGCATCAGTAGCGAAGTGCTCTACGTTAATACCAAAACCGTGGTAAGTCTCGTCACGCGAGAACTGTTCACCAGAGCTTTCAATACGATCTTGACCTTCCCAGTGTAGAATGCCGCCCACATCATTGGTTACTAACGTAGGGCCGGTCAAGCCAGGTATCGCACGCTTTTGTAGGAAGATTAAGTCGTGTCTTGCTTCTTGTTGCAAGCGATTCGAGTACTGGAAGTCAGTGTTAATATCCCAGGCGTCATTAGGCTGAAACTGTAGTGCTAAGAAGAATGCATCTCGCTCATCAGATGTTTCGTTTTGACGATAGCTACGAGAACTACCTGTCCACGCATAAGGTGAACCTGCACTGATTGCCTCACCAGTTTCTGGGTCGATTTCTGTGTTGTAGCCTTGGTTTGAGCTACCGCTAACCTGGTCTTCACAGTCGCCAGCGCTGCTGCGGAAAAAACCTTCATTAGTGTTGGTAGGATCGTTCAAACACGCCCATAGTGAAGAGCCCGTCGGGCTTGAGCTTCTGTACTCGGCCTCAGGTTGAGTTATATCCTGGCGCTGGGCACCGATAGAGATACCTAACGCAGAGCCGTTATTGAACTCAAACTGGTCAACATAGCTTATCGTTCCACGATAGCCTAAGTCACTGTGCAGTGAGTTATCTACATTGCCTTCGTCAGGGTTATAGTTGCCTTTAACTTCACCCTGAATACGCTGTTTGCCGTAATCAAGAGGGGCAACAGTTTCAAGGGCGATAACACCAGCCACACCACCTTCAATCATAGAGGCGTCTTGGGTTTTATAGATAGCAATTTTCTTAACCAGTTCGCTTGGGAACTGTGAGAAATTAACCGAACGGTCACCGCTACCGTTAGTCGCTTCACGGCCGTTAATGTGCGTCGCACTTAAGAACGGACCTAGACCACGAATAGTAATTTCTGTAGCACCACCATTTTCACGGTGTGATGCTGCGCCCGTAATTGATTCTAGTGCTTCACCAATAGAAAGCGCAGGTAGATCACCAATGTCTTCGGCCGATAAGCCGTCAACAACAGTAGTAGATTCGCGCTTGATTGAAATTTGGTCTTGTATAGTACGACGTGAGCCAACAACGTCGATAACTTCTACGTCCTCCGCCGCGGTCTGCTCTTGCGTTTCTTGCGCTTGTACTGAAAAAGCGGCAGTGCTGGCTACACCAGCGATGAATGCGGCTCTTACCCAACGCGCAGTTGGGTTTAGGGTAAAGGGTGTGCTTCTTTTCAACGACATTACAATTTCTCCGTTGTGTTATCGATGCACTAACGCCCCGAAGGGCGCAGTGACTTAATGTGTAGGGTATTTGTGTTTTATGTATTAATTATCTGCCGTCCATGTAGAGCCAGCACCTACATCAGTAGACTGAATGTAGTAAAGCCCTTTAGCTCCAGCGACTGCTTGTGCACCGTTCGGGTCGGTTTCAATTAGACCGTTGGTAGCGGTAACAAACTCTGGCACTTCCTTGCCATTGTCTGCGGGGGCTTGGTCGATAGCGCCGTCGGTATCAAATTCGCCGTTGCCGTTAAGGTTGCGAATGTCTACCCAAGACTCATCTTCAACATCGCCCGATGCATAGCTATCGGTAAAGCCGAAGTTGTTAGAAAGTAGTGATTCTTCGTGGTTAATTAGATCACAGTCGTATTCAAAAGCGTGGTCACTACTAATCGCTTCAGAATCAAATGCAAGCCCAAGCGTGCTTTCTTTATCTGCTTCGTTAAAGCCATTTGCAATTGCATTAGCATCGAAGTCGATTACAAAGAAGTTTTTGGTAAGACCATAAAGAACTGGCGCGTTATCTGCAGTTAGTTCGTCACAGTCACCCACAGGTGCTCTGCTGCCAATCTCGGTGCTGAACACAATGGGTTGAAGTGAGTTTAGTACGGTATTCTTGGTAACAGTTAGCGTTAGGTCACCGCTGCCGTCAAGCACAGCTTGGTTACCTGCGTTAGGTACACCGCCGTCAGCTTGAGAAAATGGGTTAGCCGTGAACACTAAGCCGCCAGCTTCTTTATTGCCTGAACGAATACCTGCAATGTAGTTATTCGTTACCGTATGACCGAGCGGTGTCATCAATACACCACTTGGGCGTTCGTCTGAACCAGAAATATCAGTGGTCCGAATAATGATATTGTCAGCAACGGTGTTAAACCCACCGTCTTCTAAGGAAATACCGCCTTTCGGGTCAATAATCGTGTTACCTTGAATAGTAGCGCCAGACGTTTGAACACGCATTAGGCGACGGCCTGAAGTGAAGTTATCAATACGGTTGTACTGAACAACAAAGTTAGCGTCTTCTGCCGCATCTGCACCCGTAGTGCTTCCGATGTTAAGAAGCAGTAGGCTTGATTGGTTGAAGTTCGGGTTAACCGCATTTTCAAACAAATTGTACTGGATTGTATGGTTTAGGCCCGAAGAAGAGAGCTTGATTACCGAGCCTTTAACCGCGTTGTTTCTATTGCGGAAGGTATTACGCTCAATCATGGCGCCTTCACCATTAACAACAAGCCAATGATGAGTTTCTTCATTCAATGTGGTCTGGTCGCCGTCCATTGTATTTTCAGCAAAAGTGAAGTTATCGCCTTCTGAATAAATAACTGCGGCTGCTTCGCTTTCACAGTAAGAATCTAATGCCGTATCAATGCTTTCAAAACGCATGCCCTTTATTGCTGCACCGTCTACAGTACTAGCAACATTTATACATGCTTCACCAGATATGACCGGCGTTTCGCCTTCTACTGCAGTCATGGTTACAGCACTGGTTAATAAAATTGGTGCTAGGTCAGCATAAACGTTGGTGTTTAGACCTAAGACATCGCCGTCGGCAAGGCCGCTATTAAGTGCACTTTCAAGACCGGCTTTATCGTTAACTACAGTAGTATAAACAATGGTATCAACAGCATCTGATGCTGAACCTTCAAAACCGTCATTATCGGTGTAAGAGGCTTCTACAGAAATGATTGCGCCAGCGTTAGCACTTGGTGTGAAAGTGCTGCTGTTGCTATCAGCAATCGCTACGCCATCAGCAAACCATGTGTATTCAACGCTTGCTTCGTCAAACCCATTATTGTCTGTCAGTGTTGCCGTTAATACACCGTCTACCAAATAAGGGACGGTTCCCGTTATTTCAATTGAGCCAGCCTCGTCAACAGCTTGCTCATTAACAGGAATGGTAGGTTCTGAGGTAATAACTTCTTCAAAACCATTATCATCAGTATAAGACGCTTCTACCGTAATGACCTGGCCTACAAGGCTTGCGTCAACGACGTAACTGCTTTGAGTAGCACCTGAGATGGCAACGTCATCGCCATACCATTGGTATGTCACTTCACCGGTAGCGCCATCTTCATCGCTAATTTCTGTAGAAAGGGTGTTGCCAACAGTAGGCGTGCCTACAATAACGATTGCACCTTCTGAATTTACGCGACCTACAGGGTCTGTTGGTTCAGACATAGGGGCTTCATCGAAGCCGCGGTTATCAGTAAAAGCCGCTGATACGGTAATAACCTTACCAAACTCATTTTCTGTAAGCGTGATTGTAGATGTAACTTCATTCTCAATAGCAACATCATCTGCATACCACGTATAAACAATGCTTTCTGGTTCTACACCGTTTTCATCTGAAACTGTGGCAGTAAGCATACCGCCTACTACAACATCGCCAGAGATGGCAATACTTGACTCAAACGCTATTGCCATTACATCACTTGTTGGTTCACTCACGTGAGATTCGTTAATACCACCATCGTCAGTATAAGAGCCTTGCACCGTAATAGCCGAACCAATTTGATCGTCAGTAAGAGTAAAACTTGCACCGCTTGCGTCAGCAATAAGTTGATTGTCAGCGTACCAAAAGTAGTTTACGTCTGATGAAATACCATCTGGGTCGCTGACTGAGGCAGTTAGCGTTTCGCCAGAAGTTGGCGTACCAGATAGCGTGATACTACCTAGGGTATTAGGGTTGTTGTCAGAATCTACATCACATCCCGTAATGGCTGCGGCTATGGCGCAAAGTGCAAATGCTTTAATCTTCATGATGGCATCGTGCTCCAAGTTTAATTATAGGGTGGTAAAGTTTTTATTGTATTTTGGTGTTACCAATATGTGTATTTGTTTTTACCAAATTGGTAATAAGGCTAATAAAAACACAATTTATTAACATTTGCTAGCAAATTTACTAAATTTCTTAAAAATTAAGACGTTTAAAATGAGCTCGATAAGAGGGATTGGCGGAATTGGTCAGACAGGTCTGGGGTCAGAGTACTTTTTAGGCTCGAAGTCAGAGTACTTTTCACTGTGACATCCAAATGAGTTTTAGGTTAGGGGCAGGTTATAGACACCTGTTAATTGCGTTTACGTTATGGGTAAAAAATGCGCTACCAGACACCTAATAATTCTGATAGCGCACCAATTTACTAACTCTTAGGCTTAAGCATTTCTATTTTTGGGATAAGAAGCCAAATGGCTGCAATTGCAATGATAGCTAACGACGCTCCGATGACGAAGGCTGGCGTATAATTTCCATCTGCAGTAAGCCATGGAACCAAAGATGTTAAGCCCACCGCACCCAGCTTCGCCGCCATACCTGAAAAACCAGATAGCGTACCCACAGCTTTTTTACCAAATAAATCGCTCGGAAGGGTTTGAACGTTACCTATTGCTGTTTGGAAACCGAAAAGGATAACCGCCATAATAAGCACCGCTACCGTTGGCGCGCCAGGGTCTGACATTGCGATAAGAGCAGGGAGCATTATTAGACAACCCAAGGTGATAACTAGCTTCCTTGTCTTGTTCGGCGTCCAGCCAGCCGCTATACGATTTTGCGCCAACAAACCGCCAAACCATGCGCCAAGCATTGCGCCCACATAGGGCACCCAGCCGTATATACCTATCTCGGTAACGTTCATGCCATACACTTCGTTAAGGTAGATAGGGATCCAGAATACAAATAACCACCAAATAGGGTCGATTGCCGCCGAAGCGATAATTACGCCCCAGCTTTCTTTGCGAGAAAGCAGTTCACCTGTTGAAGGGCTGTATTCCTCCATTTCCTTGGCATTACCATTTTCATCTTTATCTTCGCTCACAGTACGCTGACCAGAAAGAATATAGTGTTTTTCTTCCTCAGTAATCCATGCGTGCATCGCTGGTGGAGCTTTAACTATGATAACCCAAGGCAATAGCCATAAAAGACCGATGACACCTACGATAATAAATACCGCCTGCCAGCTAAAATGCAGAGTTAAAAAGCCAATGATTGGAAAGGCTATGATGCCACCAATAGCCGCACCAGAGTTAAAGATGCCTTGGGCTAGCGCACGTTCTTTCGTAGGAAACCATTCGGCGTTACCTTTGGTTGCACCAGGCCAGTTACCAGCTTCGGCAATACCTAAAATCGATCTGAAGATACTGAAGCTCAACATGCCTTGCGCAAATGCATGAGCAATAGTGGCGAGTGACCAAACACCGATAGAAAGAACGAAGCCAATTCGCGTTCCAATCCAGTCGAAAATCTTACCGAAAATCGCCTGGCCAAACGCGTAAGAGAAAACAAACACGATGGAGATATTAGCGTAAATCTGTTTCCTTTCTAACGCTGATTCATCGGGAAACAAGTCTTCTACAATAGCAGGCCATAATACGCTTAAAGCTTGTCTATCGATGTAATTTATAATTGTTGCGAGAGCAATAAGTGTAATTACCCACCAACGTAGACCTTGAATTTTCACGGCATCACTTCTCTTTTAGGTTGTGTATAGTTTCGCCTGAGCGTTCGTTTACTACTTATCTAATTTGACAAAATAGTCGTAGATTTCAGGTACGTTGCCGTTACCCAAGCCGGCGTCTAATGCTGCTTGTAAATTAGCAGATGAACCTTCAGCAATTTTTGACTCAGTACCTAAGTCTTCTACCATCTTCAAGAAATAGCCTAAATCCTTGTTGGCATTAGCAATAGAAAAGCCTAAGTCACTATTATTATCCACTGCATAGTTTTTGCAGAATTGCATAAATGGCGAGTTAGATGGACCTGCAGACATGATGTCGAAAAGCTGTTGGCGGTCAACGCTAGCGCGCTCTGCTACAGCAAAAGCTTGTGACATTGCACATACGGTGGTCATACCCATGAAGTTATTAATCAGTTTTGTAGTGTGACCTGCACCAAGCTGACCGAGGTAAAAGACATTTTCACCTTGTTCATCAAGAACTGGTTTCACTTTTTCAAACGTTTCTTTGTCGCCAGACGCCATAATATTAAGTAGGCCATCTTTCGCATGTGCAGGAGTTCGACCTAGTGGTGCATCTACCATACCTACGCCTTTGGCTGCTAAGTCTGCGCCAATTTTTCTTGTTGAAGAAGGAATAGAAGTTCCAAAATCAATAACCACGGCACCTTCTTTTAGCCCCGCCATAATGCCGTCTTCAGCATACATTACTGATTCGACAATATTCGATGTCGTTAAGCAAAGCATGACGATATCCGCGGTTTCAGCTAATTCCTTACCTGTTTTTGCAACCTTTGCGCCGCGTTCGGTGCACTTAGCCACTGCATCAGGGTTTAAGTCCATAACTGTGGTTGGAAAACCTTTGTTTAAAAGGTTTTCAACCATGTTGCCGCCCATTAGACCAAGTCCGATGAAACCAATTGATGGTTTAGACATTATCTTTTCCTCATAAGTAAAATTTCGAAGGTTAGATACAACCTCGTCACCTTTGGTATCACCTAGTCTTAAACAGATTATTGCCGAAAAAACGGCACTGAATAATCGAGAGACTATTGTTATTACCAATTTAATGTTTAAACCCTATTTCTATCTTGCCAATTTGTCAACCAATATCGCGTTGAAGGTCATTATTTTGTAAATAAATTGTAGAGGTGTGAGGGCGTCTATTTGCTAGTCACTTTAATTTACGCTCGTTTTAAATCTCTAACTCTTTAATATTTTGAGGTTTCTGTTTGCTTACTTAAGCTGTGGATGTGAAAGGGAAAGAAGTTAATTTTGTTTCTTTGAATAAACAATTCTTTTTAATGTAGTTCAATGGATGCTGTTTTATTGGTCAAGTCAATTCTATTTCAGCAGCGATTTAGGTGTTTGAGAGGGAACGGTGGCTTTCACCATAGTTACAGTGACCACGGATTAAGGTAAGCTATAGCTCATAAAACGCAGTCGTATTGCTAACAAAAGGTACGATTAGGCTTAATTGCACTGGCACCGTAGCGTGAAGGACACGAAGTAACGCGACGTTTTAAAAGCCAGAAGTGTTAACAGATAATAGAGAATGCTTATGTCTCAACAAATAGTGATTAGCGGTGTGGGTGTTTGGCACCCAAAAGACAGTATTACCAATGAAGAACTAGTAGAAAGTTATAACGCATACGCCGACGCGTTTAACGCTGAAAACAAAACTAAAATTGAAGCAGGTGAGCTAGCCGCCGTGCCTTACTCAAGTGCAGAGTTTATTGAAAAGGCGTCGGGAATTATAAGCCGCTATATTTATCAAAAAGAGGGCGCGCTAGACATCACTCGCATGAAACCAAAAATTGCGCCGCGAGAAGATGATGAACTTTCTCATCAGGCAGAAATTGCCGTTGAAGCCGCTAAGTTAGCTATGGCTTCAGCGAACGTGAGTTCGGATGAAATTGATGCCGTCATTGTATCGTGTGCCTATACACAACGCGCCTATCCCGCTATCGCTATTGAAGTGCAAGAAGCACTGAACATTGAGGGCTTTGGCTTTGATATGTTAGTCGCCTGCTCAGCAGCAACTTTCGGCATGCATCGCGCTTATGAGATGCTAAGCGCTAAAAATGCTACTCGCGTACTTGTTATCAACCCTGAGCTAGTTTCTCCTCAAATTAACTACGCAGACCGCGACAGCCACTTTATCTTTGGTGATGTAGCAACAGCGACTGTGTTAGAACTCGCTGAAACGGCAAAAAGCGAACACGTTTATGACGTACTTAGCACTAAGGCACTGACGAAGTATTCAAATAATATTCGTTCGAATTTTGGCTATATGACCCGTGCTGAAGATGTAGACCCTTACGGTCCTGACAAACTTTTCCACCAAGCTGGGCGCAAAGTATTTAAAGAGGTTTGCCCGATGGCTGCAGCTCATATAGAAGCGCACCTGGCAAGTCATAACATTACACCAGAAGGCGTGAAGCGTTGGTGGCTACATCAGGCTAATATCAATATGAACACCTTAATTTGTAAGCGCTTATTAGGGCGCGATGCAGACAGAACAGAAGCGCCTATCGTACTCGATGAATACGCAAATACTGCTTCTGCTGGTTCTGTCATTGCTTTTGGTTTGAATCATGAAGACTTAGTCTCTGGCGATATCGGTGTGCTTTGCTCATTTGGCGCGGGCTATTCAATTGGTTCCTTGGTAATTCAAAAACGATAAAGGTTTAATCGGTAAAAGCTCATAGCGCAGGCTTGGCCTGCGCATCACAAAGGGCGTAAGTTAACTATTTATTTTGTGAGCCCGTTTTACCAACTCGTTGCTTTATCTAATGCGGCAATAGGACTAGGTGCACAGCATAAGTGCGGTTCTTGCTGCTACTTAGGAGTTATACAAAAAACGAGATGGAGTTTTGCAGCATCTAACATGGTCGGTATATATCGAGTGTTATCAATGTAATGATCTGCTAGCACGCAGATCTATGCCTCCTAATAATGATAATAAAGGTGAGATAAAAGGATGATTTCAGATGTAGGCTACGGGCTAAATAGTCTCGCGCACCTAGCCCTTTTATTGTTATTGCTAACAGTAAGAAAGCCAGGCGTTGCCAAGCACCTGCTTGTCGTTGCGACCGCTGCCACTTTTTTATGGTCGACAAGTTTAATTACCTCGCTGTTCGGCCCCATTTCCCTTAGCTGGCTGTTAAGCGTTGACGTTGTAAAGCAATTGGCTTGGCTTCTGTTTTTGTCTGCTTGTATTCAAACTAACTTCAGTAATATAGCTGCTGTATTAAAACGCCCCATTACGCTGATTATTGTCGCCCCAGCGCTTATCGCGCTTCTTGCACCCTATTTATTGGCAATTAACCCTGCGTGGAGCTTTCTCGTTTTAATCGTACTTTCTTTAGAAGTTCTTGTACTTTTAGAGGTTGTTTATCGGCAAGCAGGAAGAGAGCAGTGGGCCTTCAAACCGCTTATTATCTATCTTGGCGCAACAAATTTGTTCGAATTTGTAACCTACGCTAATGCGACCATGGTTAACCAAGTGGAAATTGGTTATATCGCTGCACGGGGTTATATCTACTTCTTGCTCATGCCTTTACTCGTAATATCAATTCGCCGTATTCATCACTGGGGGATAGATATATTTATATCCCGCGATGTCGTCTTACATAGCTCGTTATTACTTGTAGCGGGCGGTTACTTATTCGTAATGGCTGTGGTTGGCTATGCCATCAACTATGTCGGGGGTAACTGGGGCGCTACCGTACAAATTATCTTGGTGGTGATGTCATTCGCGTTGTTAGCTACCGTATTTTTATCGAATGCCTTTCGTACTAAGATAAAAGTTTTTATTACGAAGCATTTCTTTGCTAATCAGTTCGACTATCGCGTCGAATGGGTGAAGTTAACCCAGTGGCTAACTAGGGCCGGGGATTCGTCATCAGATGTTTATCACGCTGGGCTAACGGGCATGCTTAACGCTATTCAGTATGAATCGGGCCTGCTCTATAGGGTGAATGCAAATGGTTATGAACGTGTGGCCGAAGCATCGCCTATTACAGATATAGCCAGTGAAGCGAAAGGCAGTGCCACCTACACTACGTTAGAAACGTTAGCGCAATATAGTGATAAAAACGGTTGGATTATTGATACAGATGCTTATCTGGTGAAGCCTTTTGATTACGAAGGGTTAAAACTAGACCGCAATGCTTTAAAAGAGTGGGGCTACCAGCTCTTTGTACCTTTCTTGAAAGACGGAGGGTTATGGGGATTTGCCTTACTTGCGCCTGGAGACAAAGAAAAAATTAGTCTCAATTGGGAAGTTAAAGACTATCTTACTGCGGTCTCTGAGCAGGTAGGTACCTATATGCAGCATCATGAGGCGGCACAAGTAGTTGCTGAAAATGCACAGTTTGCTGCGTTTAACAGAATGTCTGCATTCGTACTGCATGATTTAAAAAATGTACTAGCGCAAGTGGACCTTATTTTGGCGAACGCGCAACAACATAAGCACAATCCCGAGTTTATCGACGATACCTTTGAAACTTTAGAACATACTAAAGCTAGAATGGAGAAAATGTTAAAGCAACTCACAGACAAAAAGGCGGTACAGGAAGGGGTTGACGCTGAGCTTTTACTCTCGGAAGTTGCCAAGGATGTGGTAAGTAGTCGTTGCTCAGGTTTAAACCCTATACCGAAAGTGCATGTGCTTAAAGAAACAGCTGTTATGGTTGATAAAGAAAAAGTAGCCAATGTCTTTTACCATTTAATCAGTAACGCGCAACAAGCAACAGGCGATGACGGTGAAGTTGATGTAGTGATAACTGCCAATTCCGACAGCAATATCCAGCTTGTCATGATAGAAGATACTGGCGTGGGGATGGAAAAAAGCTTTATTGAAGAACGTTTATTTAAACCCTTTGATACGACAAAAGGGAATGCAGGTATGGGAATAGGCGCTTACGATGCGAAAACCTATATCGAGTCTATCGGTGGTAAACTAACGGTCCAAAGTGAACCGGGACGCGGTAGCTGTTTTACTCTGCATTTTCCGATAGGATAGACAAATAATTAGAAAGCGGATCCGTACCTGACAAAAATCCACATTCCTCGGATGGATGAAGTAGATTAATAGGATGATGAAATGACCGATACCATTTTGGTAGTAGATGATGATTTAGGCATTCAAAAGCAGCTTAAATGGAGCCTTACGGATTACAATGTTGTTTTTGCTGACGATCATACTTCTGCCATTGCGCAGCTGCGTCGTTTTGAACCTAAAGTGGTTACGCTAGATTTGGGGCTTCCACCAGACCCTGCCAACGCTTCTGAGGGCTTACGAATCCTTCACGACATCATTAAGCTGGCGCCAAGAACAAAGGTCATAGTGGTCACAGGTAACAGTGATAAGCAAAATGCGCTAAAAGCAATTGATTTCGGGGCGTACGATTTTTATCAAAAACCTATCGACTCAGACACTATTAAATTATTGGTCAATCGCGCACTAAACCTGTCGAAATTAGAACATGAGAACAGTATTTTAGCGCGCACGCGTTCAGGTATGTCGAGGATAGTTGGCAATAGTGAAGCTATTCAAAAAGTGGTTCGTCGCGCCGAGAAAATTGCCAACACCGATATCAGCACGCTTCTACTTGGTGAAAGTGGTACCGGTAAAGAAGTGTTTGCACGAAGCATTCATGAACACAGCCCTAGAAAAGATAAACCCTTTGTGGCGATTAACTGTGCTTCTATTCCCGAAAATTTGCTTGAAAGTGAGCTGTTTGGGTATGAAAAAGGGGCATTTACAGGCGCTAATAAAACCACGGTAGGCAAGATTGAAACGGCACAGGGCGGTACCCTATTTTTAGATGAAATTGGCGATATGCCTATTGGTTTGCAAGCTAAGATGCTACGTTTCTTGCAAGAGAGAGTGATTGAACGGGTTGGTGGGCGCAATGAAATTCCCGTTGATATACGCGTGATTTGTGCGACTCACCGAGATTTGCAAGCCATGGTCGCGCAAGAAACCTTTAGAGAAGATTTATATTATCGAGTGGGCGAAATGCCCATTATGATCCCGCCGCTACGGGAGAGGGATCAAGACATTATTCTGCTTGCTCGTACCTTCTTGAACATTTACCGAGAAGAGTTTAAAGCCAAAGCTAAGAGTTTTTCAGAAACGGCGGTCAATGCCATGTTAGCTCACAAATGGCCGGGCAACATTCGTGAGATGCAAAACAAGCTCAAGTCAGCAGTGATTATGGCTGAAGGGACGGTAATACAGCCTGATGACCTAGGGTTAATGCCAGTTGACGCCCACGATGAGCCTGAAACATTAAACTTGCGTGAAGTGAGAGAAATAGCTGAAAGTCGCGCCATACGAAGGGCATATCAAAAAGCGGACAAAAACATGTCGAAAACTGCCGAGCTGCTTGGCGTTACCCGACCTACACTTTATTCGTTAATTGATAAGTATCACATGGAAGACATTAAAAGCAGTGACTAAGCGTTTGTCATCATAGCTTTAGGTGCTAACGGAAAAAGGGTGAGATGCATCCCACCCTTTTCATCCGCGTTATTAAACAGTCAATAGGCTTTGTTGTATATCGCTTGTTCTTATTTAACTGAGCTGAACTGAGCTAAACCGACTAGAACTGCTTTATAAGATAAATTGGCGGTGAGGCTCAGCTAAAGCGTCGTGACCGCTAAACGCGACGTCAAGTAGCACTTTATTTGGGCTCACCTCTATGCATATTACGCTTCCACACACGTTACATACATGGTGCGTTTCACCGTTTGCTTGATGTAACTCGGCTAACGCGGAAGGCGCGCAGTCAATGACAAGCCTTTCTTTTTCAACTGCCATACGCAGTTTACTAGTGTCTGTCTGAGTGAGTGTCTCATCGTCGGCTTCGAACTCATCAATATGTTCAATTTCATATTGAATGGCTTGGCAACTGCAACTTCCTCTATACATATCTCATTTCCTCTACTGCTATTTATCGAGGGTATCTGGCCATTGAATACTGGCTACGTTATTAAAAGACGTGGCAATTCTAGAACCAGGAAAGTTGAACTTAGTATCTAACAAAGTTGGGTGCGCTCTCGGTGTTTCAAGGGTTTCGATAACGCCCACCCAGCCGTTTCTACCGGACAGCTTAGTTGCGTACAGCGCATAATCTACAACGGCAAACGTGCGCTTCCATGCGGTATCAAAATCATCTTCTTTATCTGGGGGAAGAAGAGAGAAACCAATGCTACAGGTAATGTAGATAGGCTCTTCTAAACCGATATCAAAAGAAGTGCGAGCCACCATTTCCCGACAACGCTCAGCCAGCTCTGGTAATTCTTCTCTGTTTGATTGTCGACACACTACTAAGAACTCTTCGCCGCCCCAACGAATAATCAGGTCGGTTTGCCGGAATACCTCTTTTAGGACGCCGGCAAATGCTGACAACACCTTGTCTCCTGCTATATGCCCATAGTCATCGTTAATTCGCTTGAAGTGATCAATATCAATCAGAAGGCAAAGTAAGTCTTGTTTAGACTTATTGGCATTTGGGTTTTGTCTTGCTGAAAATTGACTACGCCTAATTTCGCCCGGAAGCTGTGACTCCAGATAGTGCCTGTTGTACAAGCCGGTTAATGGGTCGCGTAAGCTTACTTCCTCTAGGGTTTTGTAAGCGCGTTCTAGTTCTTGGTTTTTCTCTTGTAGCGTTAGCGTTTGCTGTCTAACTTCGCGACGTAGAATAATAGTTTGTTGGCGCTGTTTGTATCGACTCCAAACTAAAAATGTGAGCAGAAGTGCAGCTAGAGATACACTCCAAAACAAGGTAGTTTGTAAGTTTTCACGTTCAGCTTGGGCAAGTACAAGCTGCTTAGACTCTTCCAGCTTTTCAAGCGTACGGGACTGACGCACAAGCTCGATTTCAGCCTGAAGCCCCTCAATGGCTGACTTGTTTTCTGAGTCGAGTAAAACTTCGCGCAACTGTTGAATGACAGATTGAACATCCAAGGCTTTCTTAAATTCACCTAAAGATACAAAAGCACTAAGCTGCAATGAAAGGAAGCTTAACTGCCCACGAATATCTCTGTTTGTACGCGCATCGATAGTACCTGTTCTCGCTTCTGTAAGTGCCAGTTCGAAATTTTGTTCTTTCATATAGGCTTGAGCGAGGGCGAGTCGGCCTTCTTTCATTAATTTTGTCTGCCCCGATGAACTTGCGAACTGCATGGCTTCTTGCAGAAGCGCTCTACCTTTAGCAACCTCGCCACTTTCAACGAAGGCTTTACCCATTAGCATCTTTGCTTGTGCAATGGCACCAACGTCGTTAGTTGAAAGCAGAAGAGTGAGGCCCTCATTTATGGTTTGTATGGCTTGCTTAATGGCGCCGGATTTTAGTGACAGCTCGCCCATGCGTGTTTTTATTGAACCGAGAAGTTTAGGCGTCCCTGTGCTTTGAATGCTATCGAATGCATCTTGGTAGTAGGTGTGGGCTAACGTGGACTGATTAAGTAAACTATAAATTTCGCCAATGCGAAGAAGGGAGAGGCTCATTTCGTTAGCCATGTTATTTTCCCGAAAGTAACGTAGCGCATTTTTCAGTGGCTCTAACGCCGCTTCTATTTCGCCTTGTTCTTGTTGGATTATACCTAGCTCGAGATTTAATCGGGCTTTTAAAAGATCATCGCCCTCAATTTGAGCGATAGACATTGCGCGCCTGACATAGGTTACGGCATTCGTATAATTAGACAGGTGCCGCTCTGAGGTGGCGAGCTGTAAAAGCGTTGACGCCATTTTATTAAGACGGCCTTCAAGGGTGTAACGCTCTAACGCAGCATTAAAAATGGCTTTTGCTACCTCAAAGCGAGATGCGTTTTGCAGTAGCTCACCTAGTGATGAAAAGGTATCTGCAGGCATCTGCTTTTGTTGCAACGCTTGTTCTAAAAGCAAGAGCGCAGTGCTGTCTGCATCCGAATACTGCTTGGCATTGAGCAGGTTTTCAATTCGTGTAACTTCAGTATGAAAAAGTTCGAATGCCTTTACCGGTTTGCTCGGTATAAGATATACAGCAATCACTAGGGCACACAACAGCACGCGCGCTGTGCTTATTCCTCCACGGCCCATTCTATTGTATCTCCTATACGCTGTCAGAATACGCTTAATACTAAGTATCTCAATAGGCCTTTGGCCTAGCAACTTTATTATTTTGAAAGATAAAACGAATCTTATACGTATTTGGATTTATACTTTAGTTTAATATTTGCTATTTTCTTCAATCCACTCGCGAATAAGCGCTGACTTTGCTTTTCCTGTTCTATGAGCAATATTTGCAAGCTTTTCAATACACTGCGGCGTTAAGGTAAAGGTAGCGTGACGCATACCTTCCGTTTTCGCCGGTTTTCTTATTGGTGCAACGTTCTGGTTGTTTACGGTTTTAACGCAACCTTTTCTTCCTTGTTCTTCTTGTTTATCAACTTTGCCTTGCGCATAAAGCAGCGCATCATCGATAAAATCTTCTATCGAACGAAGATTGGGCTTAGCTAACGGCTTCGACTTTTTGAGGTTGAGCAAACTCATAAGCATCCTCCAATTTGCCAGCTAATAGCTCTTCAAACAGCGTTCGTATTTCCGTAGCGGCTTTGCCTTCAGGTTCACTCTCAATCACTGATTGCCCTGATTCTTCAGAATCGTCATACATGTTTCTACTGAAAGTGACAGCGTTTAAAACAGGGATGCCGAACGAACGACACACTTCTTTTGCCTCTAAAATGCGGTTAGCGAGACTAGGAAGAGAAGGGCATTGTGTAATGACAAATGCCGCGTTCATTTTTGGGTTGACCATTTTACAAGTCGACAATATATCTTCCATATGAGGCACGGTTTTAAGGTCACGACGCTTAGGTCTAAGTGGAATCAGTATGTGATCAGCAACCGCCATTGATGAGCGCAAGGCTAGGTTGTCTTGACCACCACAATCGATCACTACGTAATCGTAATACTGTCGTAGACTGAGTAATTCGTTGCGTATTTTGCCGTATAATTGAACACAGTTAATTTCAGCAAGACGAGGGTTTGCTTTACGCTCTTGGATCCAGTCTGAGGTCGTTCGCTGCGGGTCACAATCTACCATCAATACCTTGGCACCTTTTTCAGTGCGAAGATACACCGCAATGTTCTGTGCCAAGCAGCTTTTTCCGCTACCGCCTTTTTCTCCACCAACTAAAATAATCATGGTGATAACCCTCGAATATCGCTTACGTTAAAATGTTGAGCGTTGCGGGAACCGTCATTGATAACATGACTCTCCCCAACCTCGGCTAAAAGCATAGGCAGGCTAGAAGCGAGCTTCAGCATCAAAATCGATATTAACGAATGTAAGATAATACCTATTGATTTGTGACTGGACTCATTCTAGTCTTCTACTCTTAAATGAATATTTACAGTAGAAATTACCGATAAGAGGTTGTTATGTCAGAAAGTCGCTTCACTTCCAAAGAAGGCCAAAAAGTACCAAGCGTGTCGTTTCCATGTCGAGAAGGGGATGCATGGGTAACGAAAACGACCGATGAATTATTTTCTGGCAAAAATGTCGTGGTGTTCTCACTTCCAGGTGCTTTTACACCAACTTGCTCGTCCACGCATCTACCTCGTTATAACGCATTAGCAAAGAAGTTTGCGAAGCACGGTATCGACAACATAGTGTGTATCTCAGTAAACGACACTTTCGTTATGAACGCATGGGCAGCTGACCAAGAAGCCGCAAACATAACGGTGATCCCAGATGGCAATGGTGAATTTACTCACGGCATGGGCATGTTAGTAGATAAAGCGGAGCTAGGCTTTGGAAAAAGAAGCTGGCGTTACTCTATGCTTGTGAAAGATGGCGTTGTGGACAAGATGTTTATTGAGCCAGATGTTCCTGGAGACCCGTTTGAAGTGTCAGATGCAGATACTATGTTGGCTTACATTGCGCCAGAAGAGCAAACTAATGCGCCTGTGTCTATTATCACAAAACCAGGCTGCCCTTTCTGCGCTAAAGCTAAACAGTTGCTAGATGAAAAGGGTTATGAATACGAAGAAGTAGTGTTGGGCAAAGATGCCTCTCTAACAAGCTTAACGGCGATTAGTGGTCGCGAAACCGTGCCGCAAGTTTTCATTGGCGGTAAGCACATCGGTGGTTCTGATGATCTAGAGGCGTACTTTAGTTAATACCTTGTAGGTTTTAATCGGTACAAAAAACGGGAGCATGGTAAACTGCTCCCGTTTTTTATTAATTATCCGTAGCGGAGAATAATGGTGTCATCGAAGTTTTTTGTAAAAATGCTTGTAGGTATTGTTGCGCTTTTAGGCGCGAATCTGGCCATAGCTGCAAATGTGTCTATACCCGATACTAGCGAAATGAAAAGCAGAGGTTTTTCAGATCTGCAAAATCTGTTCAAAGCATTTTATGAAAAAGAGTGGGGTCAAACCCAGCCGTGTAGAGAAACAGCACTCAATCGCTTTTCTGTTTGCAGCAACGTATTGCGTAATGAAGGCAATGCCCCTTTCATGCTGACTAACAAGTCAAGCAGCAAGGTGGCAGTGCTTATCCACGGCCTAAGTGATTCGCCTTTCTTCATGCGTGAAATCGCCAACATCTTATTTGAACAGGGTTTTACCGTAGTCGTGCCGCTTCTACCTGGGCATGGTAAACGCGACGCCGGTGATGACATGTCTGACTGGGATTTAGCTGAACGCTGGCAGTCACACGTTGATGAGGTCATTAAATTGGCTGATAGCATGGGTGATACCTTGCTTGTTGGTGGCTTTTCTACAGGTGGGGCACTGGCGGTTGAACATTATCTAGATAATGCTAATAACGAACTAAATAATATCGATGGTCTTATGTTATTTTCTGGTGCGCTAGCCCTGTCTGATAACGCGGAAAGCATGTCTCGAATATGGGGAATTAAGCTTTTAGCGCGAGTGATTGATGGTAGTTATCAAACCCATGGGCCTAACCCTTACAAATATCCTAACGTGGCGGGTTTAGCTGGGTTGGAATTGATGGACTTAATTAACACCATTCGCGACAAAGTCGAGGAAGGGCAGCAAATTGAAGTGCCATTGTTTGCCGCTCATTCTCAAGCTGATGTCACTACGCCAATTCACGGCATAGAGCAGTTAATGGAAGCAAGTAAAGGTCCGAACACTTTTTTCGTTATCGATGAATCCTACGGGTTGTGCCACGCAGATTTAGTCGTGAATACAAGCTTGCTCAATAAAATGAATTTCAACGCAAACATGGTGAATCAGCAGGAAGAATGTGCGGTACCTAAAGCAAACCCACTGTTCTCGACAATGGGCTTGATGTTGAAAGATTATTTGTCGCAATTTAAGTAAATTTGAAGCGTGATGAAACACTCCCTTGCCTTTACTGAACAGTGACATCACGCTATTATTTGAGTGAATTTTAAGTCGATACAGCAGTGTTCTGAGTACAGTATTTGAAAACGTTTCGGATTGGTTTAACGCTTAATCGGTATAAATCGGCGAATGCAAGTTCGTGGTTTATTATACTGTTTTTAATGATGGCCCTTGTGTCTTCAGGTAGCGCTGTATCTATTGAACATTCATATGAACATGCCCATTCAGAGTCGGCGATGACGCAGCAATCTGATTCACCTCATGCTAAGCATCAAGTTCAATCACCTGAGTCTGCTAATACACATTGTCAGCACCACGAGGTGTCATCACAACATGCAGATTTAAGTACTAAAACCAGCATGAGCGAGCCTGCCCAAATCGATGGCGTCCACGTCAGCGAGGCAGGCGTGAATAGCGTGAAAGTTGCGCAGAAGAGCGACATGTCTTGCTGCAAAGACGAATGTAATTGCCCAACCGATCATTGTTTTAATATTAGCGCTAGTGCGCTTATCCAGCCTACAGTCGAGACCGAAATATCGGTAGCAAGAATGGCTGCAGCTGCACCTATTCTAGGACAGTGTACACCTCCTCACTTCGGGCAGTTTCGCCCACCTAAATCACTTTTCACAGCATAGATCTATCTCGCGGATTTATTTCGCAGCAGAGACGTTTTTGATTCAACGAGGTGTCTTTTCGTTTTGAGATATCTCTGATCTTTTATCTATGTAACGCGTGGTAAGCCTTTTTGCTAATCCCCTTTGTCGAATTTAGCGAAGAGCGGGGCAACGTCAACACGCCTTACACCTAAAAAGTGATGTTATACATGAGCAACTATTCGGTACCTAAAAAAGTGGGCACTGCCAGGCTTAATAAAATAAGAGCCTTGTTCGGCCTATTTTTTGTCCTTTCTTCTTGTTTGATGACTAATAAACCTGTTAAGGCGCAGACTTTGAGCCTAGAACAAGCGCTGCAGTTAGCTATTCAACACGACCCTTTGCTTAAAGGGAATGTGCATCGCAAGAATAGCTTTAATGCAGAAGCTGAAGCGTCATCATATTGGGCAAATCCACAGGTTTCAGCGTCTGTACAAAACTTGCCTACCGACGGCTTCGCATTTGACCAAGAGCCTATGACGCAATTTAAAGTTGGTTTGAAGCAGCAGTTACCGCGAGGCGATGAAAACCTCTACAGCCAGCAAAAGTATCAGGTTATGGCTGATCAAATGTCGGTACAGAGCCAAGCAAGAAAGGCGTGGCTTAAACGTGAAGTTACCCTTACTTGGTTAGACTGGGTTTATGCAACACGTCGCATTGGATTATTGGACAAAGAGAAATCATTGCTTACACAGCTACTCGATTTTACTGACTCCAGATACAGCCAAGGCGTTGGTGCAGCGGCGCAGCAAGACATACTGCAAGTGCGGTTGGCATTGTTGTCACTAGACGACAAATATGTGCAGGCCTACCAGCAAAAAAATGAAGCGAGATCTGCACTTTCAAAATGGTTCGGCGCACCGCTAGATGCGTCTGTAATCACGCCGCTAGGTGACTCTGTAAGCGCACCGCTGGCTCAATCAACGCAAGAATCAACTTCTTATCCAAAGCGCTTCGAGATCGATGCTATCTTAAACGACAGCAACCTCAACCTTTCTTCGTTCTTAACGATTATTGAGAGCAGTGAGCCTTTTTCAATACTACAGCATCATCCTGAGGCTATGCTACTTCAAATTCAGACCCAGATAGAAGCGCAAAATGTGAACATAGCGCGAGAGCAAACTAAGCCTCAGTGGGCATTTGAAGCGAGCTATGGGTACAGGCAAGACGCGCAAAACGGCGCAAGCCGCGCTGATTTTGTGTCAGTGGGTGTTCAAGTAGACCTTCCGTTTTTCAATAAGTCTCGTCAAGACGCTTCAATAGCCGCGGCGGCTTCCAAAATGAGTGCGTCTGAAACGGATTTCCGCTTGAAAGTGAACGAGCTTGCCGCGAATGCAGAGGTGCTTAAGTCTCGCTTGTCGGCGTTAAGTGAGCGCAAAGCGCTTTATGAAACGGTATTAATTAGTGAAACACAGCAACTTTCTGAAGCTGAACTGACAGCTTACACCACGGATACCGGTGATATTAGTGATGTTGTCAATGCTAACCTCAAGCAAGTACAGGTACAGGATGATTTACTCAAAATCGACATCGAGCGCGCCAAGACACTGGCGTCACTTGCTTATTTGTATTTGCCCACTCACGCCCATTTTTCGAATAAAGAGTAGTTAATATGACATCTTCAACTAACCCTGCTCCCGATACAAAAAGCACGCTTATAAAAGGCTTGCTAATAGGTCTGCTACTCGGCGGCCTTTTAGCGTTTGGCTTGGCCTCACTATTGTTGGCTGATTCATCAAAACACGGAAATGCTGAAAGTGCCCACAGCGGAGTAAACACCCGCAGCGATAAAAGTGCTCAAAGCGACAACAAAGCCCCTTTATATTGGGTTGCGCCTATGGATGACAGTTATCGCCGTGACGAACCGGGAAAGTCACCAATGGGAATGGACTTGGTGCCGGTTTACGCCACTGACGAAGCAACGTCTGCGCAAAGTAAAGAGCGTACGCCGGGTACGGTAATGATTCCGCCAAATGTACAGCACAATATGGGGGTTAAAGTCGCGCCCGTTACCATTGGAACACTTCAACAGACCGTAACGGCGGTGGGCAACGTTGCCTACGATGAAGAGAGTATTATGCACATCCACCCTAGAGTATCAGGTTGGGTCGACAGGCTTTTCATTAAATCTCAAGGTGAGCAAGTTGAAAAAGGACAGGCACTTTATACCCTGTATTCGCCAGAATTAGTTAGCGCACAGGAAGAGTTCGTTCTAGCCCTTAGACGAGGAGACGCACGTTTAATTGATGGCGCAGCCGAGCGCCTAAAAACTCTGGGGCTATCAAAGGGCGTTATTGATGCATTGCAAAAAACTAGACGGGTAACACAAACCGTTACATTTAACGCGCCACAAAGCGGTGTGGTAGAAGCGCTGAATATTAGAGAAGGGTTTTACGTTCAGCCCGGGACAACCTTAATGAGCATCGCACAGCTGGATACGGTGTGGGTGATTGCTGAGGTGCCAGAAAAATACGCGCAAATCATAGCGCCTCATAATAGCGCTGTAGTTACCCTTGATGAAATGGCCCATGGGTCCGATGCTAAATGGGAAAGCCACGTTGAGTATATTTATCCCTCTTTATCAGAAGTAACGCGAACCTTAAAGGTACGCATACCGCTAAACAATAACAACCACACGTTAAAGCCCAATATGCTTGCCCACGTTGGAATAAAGCCTACTCAACGCAAGGCGGCGTTACTGGTTCCTCGCAGTGCCGTTATTCGCACGGCTGAGGGCGCAAAAGTGGTACTCAGTGATGGCGATGGCAACTTTAAGTCGGTACGGGTAAAACTGGGGCAAAGCGATAGTACACATTTTGAAGTCGTCGAAGGCTTGCTGCCAGAGGATGATGTGGTGGTATCCGCACAATTTTTGATTGATTCAGAGTCGTCGAAAAGCAGTGACTTTGGGCGAATGAAAGCGCCCGACCACCAGGCCACGACAACAGGTACTATTAAATCGATTGAATTACCCGTTAAAAACACGGCAGATGACAGTGAATACAATGCAGAAGTAGTTATTGCCCGTGGTCCCATAGAAAAGTGGAATCGAGGACCTGCGACAATGTCATTTGCGGTATCAAAGCATATTGACTTATCTCAGTTCAAAGAAGGCGACAACATCATGTTCACCTTTGTGACTGGCGAAGAATTCACGGTTATTGATATGCGTAAACATAGTGAACATGCGGTGGGCAAGGGCATGGTGCATGACTCAGGTCACAGTAATCATAAACATGATAAGGGCAACCTGAAGGGCGATGGAAAGCAAAGCGATGCTCATGAGTTCACGGTTCGTAAGTCAATGGCTCATAAATCTATGGAGCATAAATCAATAGAGCATAAGTCGGCAGAACAAAAATCGATAAATCATAAGGAGCATATGCACCATGATTGAATCGGTAATTCGCTGGTCGGTAAACAATAGAATACTGGTATTGCTGAGCGCTATTATTCTCAGTATTGCGGGTGTCTGGGCGGTGAAAAACACCCCCGTTGATGCTATCCCTGATTTATCTGATGTCCAAGTCATAGTGAAAGTAAGTTATCCCGGTCAGTCGCCGCAAGTGGTGGAAGATCAGGTGACCTTTCCTCTCACCTCTGCGCTAATGTCAGTGCCTGGCGCACAGACGGTGCGAGGGTATTCATTCTTCGGCGATGCCTACGTGTATATTATCTTTGATGACGATACAGACATGTACTGGGCTCGAAGCCGCGTTCTGGAATACCTAAGCCAGGCGTCTTCGCAACTTCCAGAAGGCGTGACACCCCAGCTAGGTCCAGATGCGACAGGGGTAGGTTGGGTTTACATTTATGCGTTGGAAAACGATGCTAGTCAGCCAAATGCGCTAGATGCTGGTAAGTTAAGGGCGTTGCAAGACTGGTTCTTAAAGTTTGAGCTTCAGTCAGTTGAAGGCGTATCTGAAGTTGCGTCTGTTGGAGGGATGGTTAAACAATACCAAGTTATTGTCGACCCTGAAAAATTACGTGCCTATAACATTCAGCCATCCATGATAGACATTGCCCTTCAGCGGGGTAACCGCGCGTCAGGCGCTTCGGTTATCGAAATGGCGGAAGCGGAATATATGGTCACTGCGCAAAGCTACATACAGGGCATAGACGATATAAAGGCCTTGCCAACGGGCGTTATTAAGGATGGGGTAAGTATAGCGATCAATGATGTGGCCCAAGTTGTAGAAAGTCCGATAATGCGCCGCGGTATTGCCGAGCTAAACGGAAAAGGGGAAACTGTTGGCGGCATCATTGTGATGCGCTACGGCGAAAACGCGAAAGCCACTATTGATGCGGTCAAAGCTAAATTGAATACGCTAAAAGCGAGTTTGCCTGAAGGCGTTAATATTGTTTCGGTTTACGACCGTTCGACATTAATCGATAACGCAATCGATACCCTCTCCGATAAGCTTCTTGAAGAGCTATTAGTGGTAGGTGTGGTATGCGCAATCTTTTTGTTCCACTTACGTTCCTCAATGGTGGCGATGATCAGTTTACCCATCGGTATTCTCACCGCCTTTATCGTAATGAAGCTGCAGGGACTTAATGCCAACATCATGTCTTTAGGTGGCATTGCTATCGCTATTGGTGCAATGGTGGATGGTGCTATTGTTGTGGTTGAAAATTTACACAAGCACATTCATCAGCATGCTGTTTCATCAAGTCAGGGAGCCTCAGCGAGTCAAAGGGATTCAGCAAGTCAAAGGGTTCCAGCAAGTCATGTGGGGTCAGGGAGTGCCCAAGCGCGAACATCTATACCAGCCTCTGCGCCAACATCTGCAAAGCTTTCGGCAGCCAAACGTTGGGAACTGGTGATTAAGTCGACCACCGAAGTTGGTCCAGCTTTATTCTTTGCGCTCCTAATAATAACCGTATCCTTTATTCCTGTTTTTGCATTGGAAGCGCAAGAAGGGCGTCTTTTTGCGCCTCTTGCCTTTACCAAAACCTATGCCATGGCAGCAGCTGCGGCGCTGGCAATTACTTTAGTTCCTGTGCTGGCGGGTTATTTTGTACGCGGAAAAATACGTTCTGAAGCCCAGAACCCGGTAAATCGAGCTTTAGAGCGTGTGTATCAACCATTGTTGATGCGGTTGCTTAACTACCCACGGACCACCTTGGTGGGTGCATTTTGCTTATTGCTTTCCATGTACTGGCCGCTAAGTCACCTAGGTAGTGAATTTATGCCCGAACTGGACGAAGGCGATTTGATGTATATGCCTACAACCTACCCGGGTATTTCGGTGGGCAAAGCCAGAGAGCTTTTACAGCAGACGGATAAGCTTATTGCAACCTTGCCCGAGGTTGAAACGGTATTTGGGAAAATTGGACGCGCAGATACGGCCACAGACCCTGCACCATTGACCATGATTGAAACCTTCATTCAGCTTAAACCGAAAGCCCAGTGGAGGGAGGGCGTGACCACTGAAAAGCTCAAAGAAGAGCTTAACGCTCTGGTGCAATTTCCTGGGCTGACCAATGCGTGGGTAATGCCAATTAAAACCCGTATCGACATGTTGGCAACCGGGATAAAAACACCGGTTGGGATCAAGATTGCGGGGCCTGACCTTGCGGGCATTGAAGCCGTTGGAAAGGATATTGAGATACTGCTTAAAGACCTACCCAATACAGCATCAGTATACGCTGAGCGGGTAGTGGGTGGTCGCTACGTTTATATCGATGTCGACAGGCAGTTGGCGGCGCGTTACGGCATGACCATAGACGATGTTCACAGTATTCTAGCGTCGTCAGTGGGCGGCAAAGTGGTTACACAAGCAGTAGAAGGGCGTGAGCGTTTTCCTATTGCCATGCGTTTTTTACAGCACTACCGCGATACGCCTGAATCTTTAGCATCCATGCCTTTCGTCACACCAAGCGGTGTTCACATTACCCTTGGAGATGTGGCAACTGTGCGTATTGACGACGGGCCGGCGGGGATTAAAAGCGAAAATGCTCGATTAAATGGGTGGGTGTATGTTGATATATCGTCAAACTCAGCCACGGGCGTTGACTTAGGGGGCTATGTAGATAGCGCGAAACGTCATTTGTCAGAGCACCTCGATTTACCCACTGGATACTCCATTACGTGGGCGGGGCAGTTTGCTTACCTTGAGCGCGCGAAAGCAAAACTGTCGGTGGTTATACCGCTAACATTAGCCATTATCTGCCTTTTGCTTTATCTGGCATTTAAACGCCTTCGCGATGTGGCGCTCATACTTGCTACCCTACCTTTGGCGCTGGTGGGCAGTGTGTGGTTGCTCTATCTTCTTAATTTTAATCTATCGGTGGCGGTAGGCGTAGGGTTTATTGCCTTAGCTGGTGTAGCGGTAGAAATAGGCGTTATCATGTTGGTCTATCTAAACCAATATGTATCAGAAGCACTCACTAGCCACTCAACAGAAAATGGCAACATTAAAAAAGATGAGCTTGTCAAAACGGCTATTGTCCATGCTGCATCTGCAAGGCTTCGCCCTGTTATGATGACATCGCTTTCTATTATTGTGGGCTTATTACCTGTGCTTTATGCCACTGGAACCGGTAGTGAGGTGATGCAGCGAATTGCGGCGCCTATGGTAGGTGGTATGGCGAGTGCACTGGTATTAACGCTGTTGGTATTGCCAAGCGCGTTTTACTTAAGTGTGTCACGCAAAAGATAATAGAATTGAAAATACTATAGAGTAGATAAAGCATGGGGAAGCGATAACACGCTTCCCTACGCTTCATTTTTAAAGCGTTGTGCGACTAGTGCGATGCCGCCTGATCTTTCGAATAACCTTCCGCATAAACTTCCACTTGTTGCCAAACGCGCAAAAGGTTTCCGCTCAATATCTTTTCAATATCGGTACGGCTATATCCTCTATCCAGCAATCCTTGTACTAAGTTTGGAAAACTCGCCACGTCTTTAAGCCCAATGGGGAGTGAGTCACCTACACCGTCATAGTCTGAACCAATACCTACATGATCAACACCAATCAGTTTTACCACGTGATCGATATGGTCAAGCACTTCATCAAGGGTTGAATAAGGGTAAGGTACTTTTTCACGGTAGCTTTCTTCAAAGTTCTCTAGCTTAGGGCTGTCTTCGCCTTCTTTCTCAACCAAGGCTTTGCGCGCAGCATTAAGGCCACTACGCCACTTACCAGCTTCTTTAGACACAAAACTTGAACCAAAGTTAATCATAATTACACCGCCATTTTCGCCGAGTTTTTTGATCATCTCGTCGTCCATGTTGCGCTCAAAGCCAGGAGTAAATCGGCGCAGTGAAGAGTGCGATGCTATGACTGGCACCTTTGTTAACTCAATAACCTGATAAAAGGCGTCGTCAGACACATGGGAAATATCCAGCATGATGCCGATGTTGTTCATTTCGCCCACTAGGGTTTTGCCAAACGGGCTTAAGCCTTTCCATTTTCTACGCAGATCATACGAAGAGTCAGAGATGTGGTTGGCTTGACTATGAGCAAGGGTAATATAGCGAATGCCGCGCTCGTAAAAAGCCGTTAAATTTGCTAAGTCACCTTGAATAGGCGAACCATTTTCCATACCCATTGGCAGTGAAATTAACCCCTTTTCAAATTGGACTTTTACGTCAGAAGGGCTTTTAGCAATAGCAAATTTATCCGGGGCGCGGGCAACAATGGCTTCTACTGAATCGATGAGCTCATGCGCAAGTTGAGTAGATTCAGGCGAATTGTCCAAGCTGGCAGGTACATAAATACTCATAAAGGGGGCGTTCAGGCCGCCAGATACTGCACGAGGGTAGTCAAAGTCTCCACCTTCAGTGGCTTTAGTAACATCCACCCACTTTTCCTTTACGCGATAGGGAACGTCGATGTGACCATCTACAATAATAGTTTCTTGTGCGATCGTGATAGCTTTTTCAGATGCTGAATAAGTTGAGCTCTTAGCAAGAGAAGAGTGTGAAGCAAAAAGCGCAGAGATAAGTAATGCGCAAGTAGAGAGTGGGAAGCGCCCCTTCATAGAAAATCCTTATTTTGTTTTTTTGTCGCTTAGGTCAACAACCGCTAACTAAGTAGCAATACGAGACTAAAGGATTATGCACACCGCGACAATAGACTTTTACTTGCTATGCATTTACCTCAGATTGAACACGTACATCCCTAAATTAGTCGATATTGCTCATTTTTAGAGCGCTTGTGCTTGTTTACCTCAAGTTTACATTGCAATAAAAATTTAAAACTTGTTATGGTGAAGACTGCGTGACTTCATTGCGCGAATACGGGATACTCCCAAGCGCTCCGCCAACTATCGATGACTACTAAGCATCAGCGCGGCCGACGTAATTTTTTTAGTGGCACCCGCTCTTCTCACATAATTAAGCTGGGGCCACAGCTAACAAGTATGAGAAATAAATATGGCTATTAATTTTGTACCGCTAGATAAAGAAAAGCATAAAGACCTAAAGGTTGCGGTAAACACATCTTTCAGCTTCGCGAAAAACACACACCTTGCAGCAGCAACTATCCGTGAATTTGCACAACTTGCTGCAACAATGCCGCTAGTGTTCATTGAAGACACTGCATCTAAGCGTCACCACGTTGTGACTATGCTTGGTATGGAGCAAGGTCAAAACCTTTTCCTAACTGGCGACAGCTGGAAAGGTCCTCACGTTCCAATGAACATCCTTCGCTACCCGTTTGACGTACGTCCAGACGGCGATAAGCTTGGGGTTTATATTGATGAAAATTCTGACCTAATTTCTGATGAAGGCCAAGCTCTATTCACTGAAGCTGGTGAAGCCAGTGAATTCCTTGATAGCCGTCAGAAGTTCCTAGCAGACCTTGCTAATAGTGAAATGCTAACACAGCGTTTTGTAGCAAAAGTTGTTGAACTAGACCTTCTTGATCCAATTCAAATTCGCCTTACTTACCAAGACGGTAAGCAGCGCAATGTTACAGGCATGATGAGCATTAACGAGAAGAAACTTCTTGAGCTACCTGAAGAGCAAGTACTTGAGCTACATAAACAAGGCTTCCTAGGTGCAATTTATGCGGTAATGATGTCAGTGGGTCAGCTTAATCGTCTTGTTGAGCTTTCAAACGATACAGATAACCCAATTCGCAACATGCAGCTTTCTGCTGTTAAAGCGGAAGAAGCGCCAGCGGAAGCGACGCCAAACGCGTAATCGCTCCTTCATTTTTTAAGTTTAAAAGCCCGCAAAGTTGCGGGTTTTTTTGTACCTTAAATTTACGTTCAGACTTCGTCATGTTTCGTTCAGAAACCGTTAAGTTTTAATACTTTATCTTACACATCGTTCCCAACACATTTTTTAAGGACAAAAGACATGAACATCAAATCTAATAAGCTTTCAACAACGCTAACTGCACTGTCACTCATAACGGCTTCAGTATTTTCAGTCTCAGCAGTACATGCCGCTACACAAAACGAAGTACAAGTTACCGCTGTCGATTTTGAAGGGGTAGATGATAACCTCTACGGTGCTAGATATGTGCGCTACCTTGACGAGGTGAGTGGCGATAGCGGCGCTTACCTTATTAATCCTTATCTACAGCGCGTATCAAGTCTGTCTGGTGGATACGCTAATTTAGACGGTATCGACGTGTTTAATTTAGGTACAACTTTCTATTTCGACGATACGTGGATGCTAGCCATTGAAGGTGCCCATAGTAAATTTGACGACGACTTTGGTGATGAGGATTACACCAATATCGATTTAAAAGTAGGGTTTAACTTATCACGCCAATGGCAAATAGGCGCAGGTGTCATCTATCAGCGTGCCACGTACGACTTCAATGCCGGTGAAGAAAGCTACAGCGAAAGCGAGAATGAAACTTCACCTCTTGTCTTCACACGCTACACCACGGTAGGTAATGGGGGAACTGGCTGGGACTTCGCCGCCCAATACATCGCCGATGATGTTGATGTATTATCTGGAAGTGCGCGTTACTTCTTTAGCCCAGGTCTAAGTGTTCAAGGCAGCTATAGCTACACCAATGCGCCAGATGGCTTTGACAACTTAAAAACTGTAGGGGTGGCTTTAGATTACTGGGTGAATGAACAATTCTCAGTAGCGGCAAGCTATGAAACAGATATTGATAGCGATATCGAAAGCGACGTAGCGTCGCTCACAGCTTCTTACCGTTTTTAAGGTAACTCAGCCATCAACTATCGATAGCTAGCAATTGTTAATAATGAACTATCAGTTTCGGTTGGTAGTTCATTTTTTGCGTTTATTCCTAGACACTGCTTTTAACTTAACCAACGTATTTAATTTAGATAAAAACAGCCATTCATCGATAAATTTTAAGTTTAATTTTGCCCACCTGAATATTTTTTAATCTTTTTTACACGCCTAATCATACACTTCCTAAAAATACTGTATATCTAACCAGTTTAATCCCAGTGTTTATGCGGCTTTCACGCCTTTTTCTACTTGACAGTGGGGATCATTGGTACCTAAACTGTATCTCAGTGGGTAAATGTGGCGAATTGTGGATCAAATCATCATCACTTTGCAGATTAGTACTCAAAAAACAAGAAAACCAAGAGCAAATAATAAAAGGCTAGGGGAATGTTCCGCGGCGCTAACGCAATCAATCTGGATACAAAAGGCAGACTGGCTATACCGACGAAGTATCGTCAGTCGCTGCTGGATGATTGTCAGGGACAACTGGTCTGCACAGTCGATACACAACAAAGTTGTTTGCTGCTTTACCCACTTCCCGAATGGGAAGAGATTGAGCTAAAACTCTCTAAACTTTCAAGCATGATCCCAGCCGAGCGTCGCTTGCAGCGATTGCTACTAGGTTATGCTTCAGAAGGCGAGATGGATAAAAGCGGACGTATTCTTATTCCTACTCCACTGCGAAGTTTCGCAAAACTCTCAAAAGAAGTCATGTTAGTTGGTCAGTTAAACAAATTCGAAATTTGGGATGCCGATATTTGGGCGCAACAAGTTGAAGCTGATATAGACACCGAACGCAAAGGCGAATTTGAACTTACCGAACGATTACAGGACTTTTCTCTATGACGCAGCCTAGCGAATTTAAACACATTTCAGTACTGCTTGATGAGTGCATTGAAGCGCTGGCCATTAAACCGGACGGCATTTATATCGATGCTACGTTTGGACGTGGTGGGCATTCAGCACATATTTTGAAGGCTTTAGGTGAAAATGGGCGTCTCATCGCTTTTGACCGTGACCCGCAAGCAATCAAAGCGGCGGAACGCTTCGCTGAAGATAAGCGTTTTAGCATTATCCATTCACCGTTTGGTGATATGGCAGAAGAAATCGAAGCGCTAGGGCTAACCGGTAAGATTGACGGTGTGCTTATGGACTTAGGCGTATCTTCACCTCAACTTGACGATGCTGAACGCGGCTTTAGCTTTCTTCGTGACGGCCCGCTGGATATGCGTATGGACACCTCACGTGGACAAAGTGCTGCAGACTGGTTGGCTAGCGCAGAAGAGCAAGACATAACACAGGTCATTAAAGAGTTTGGCGAAGAGAAGTTCGGCAAGCGCATTGCTCACGCTATTGTTAACACACGTAAAGATACACCTATTACCCGTACTGCTCAGCTTGCCAAAATCATCGATGAAGCCGTACCTGTAAAAGACAAATTCAAGCATCCTGCAACCCGCGCATTCCAAGGTATCCGCATTTATATCAATGCTGAGCTAGAGCAACTTCGCGTGGGTCTTAAAGCTGCCACACAAGTGTTAGCAAAAGAAGGCCGATTAGCCGTTATTTCATTTCACTCGTTAGAAGACCGCTTAGTAAAGCGTTTCATTAAGGATCAAAGTAAAGGGAAAGTTGTACCGCACAATTTACCGATAACCCAAGCTGAAATAGATGCAGATAAAGTGCTCAAAGCTCTGGGTAAAGCAATAAAACCCTCAGAACAGGAGATTGCGAACAACGTTCGCTCCCGCAGTTCGGTATTGCGTGTGGCAGAAAAGTTATGACCAAAGCCATACCAGACAAGGCCAGCACTAATTTCAAATTACTGCTCATTATTGTTTCAGATTTGACCCGCAACAAGTTGCGGGTTTTGTTGTATTTAATGGTTATCACAAGTGCTATGGCGGTAACGCTTAGCAGTCACCACAACAGACAGCAAGTCATCGCCCTTGAAGACCTAATGCAAGAGAAAGATGAGCTTGATGTTGAGTGGCGTAACCTGGTGCTTGAGCAACGGGCGTTAACTGAGCACAATCGCATAGAAAACCTGGTTGAAAAGCAGTTAGAAATGTACCGTGCCACGGCAGACGATGAAGTAGTGGTGAGGCTGAAATGAGTACATCTGCACTTTCTCGCAAGCGCAACAAGACAGGCGCAAAACAAAATGTGACGCCAAGCCTAGTACACTGGCGTTTTGTGGTTGTGCTTATTGTGATCATGCTAGTGTTTGGTGTGTTAGCCGCACGGGCTGCTTACATTCAAGTTATCGAACCTGATGAGCTTATTCAACAAGGCGACAACCGCACGCTTAGAACCCGTGACATGCCAACTTATCGCGGCTTGATCACCGACCGAAACGGTGTTGAACTGGCGGTAAGTGTTCCTGTTCGCGCCATTTACGCAGACCCTAAGATTATCCATGAGAACAACGGCTTCGAGGAAGAACGCCGCTGGGAAGCGCTGGCAGATGTACTGCGCCAAGACGTAAATGAATTGAAAGATAAAGTGGCAAACCCTAAACGCCGCTTTGTTTATTTGCAGCGTCAGGTGTCGCCGGCTATGGCAGAATACGTTGATAAACTGGACATTCCAGGCATTTATCTTCGCCGTGAAAGCCGCCGCTACTATCCTACCGGTGAGGTGTCAGCACAGTTAATCGGTGTTACCGATGTGGATGACACAGGTGTTGAAGGCTTAGAGCGCATGTATAACGAGTGGCTAACGGGCACCCCTGGCTCTCGTAAAATACGCCGTGATGCGAAAGGCCGTCAGGTAGAAATCTTAGAAACTAAATCTGGTGAAAAAGCCGGTGACCTGCAGTTGACTATCGATCAGCGCATTCAAGCACTTGCTTACAAAGAAATTAAAGAAGCCATGATTTACTATCAATCAAGTTCGGCTTCCGCCATTGTCATCGATGTAAAAAGCGGTGATGTATTAGCAATGGTTAACGCGCCTTCATTTAATCCGAACGACAGAAGCAAATTGTCTGCGCATAGAATGCGTAACCGAGTTATTACTGACGCGTTCGAGCCGGGTTCAGCATTGAAGCCGCTGGCCGTGCTTACTGCATTAGAATTCGGTGAAGTTGAGCCTGAAGATTCAGTAAACACCCACCCAGGTTGGATGCGTTTAGGCGGCAGTCTAGTAAAAGACTCACGCAACTATGGCGAGCTAACGCTAGAAGAAATTATTCAGCACTCCTCGAACATGGGCACATCTAAACTGGCGTTGTCTGTGCCTAAGCAGTTCCTGCTGGATACCTACTACAACATGGGCCTTATGAGTGATACTGGGCTTAATATGGCGGGTGAAAGTAGCGGTATCTTTCATGAGCGCAGTCGCTGGTCTGAGTTTGAATTAGCCACGCTGTCGTTTGGGTACGGTATCTCTGTAACTACAGCACAGCTAGGGCGTCTTTACGCTACATTGGCAAACGGCGGTACAAAAACACCACTAAATATCATCAAGTCACCAGAGCAACCTTCGTGGCAAGCTCAATCAGAACGCGTGATCAGCGAAGAAAATGCAAAAGCCATTGTTCAAATGATGGAAAGCGTAACCCAGCGCGGTGGCACGGCAACCAAAGCTGCAGTTCCAGGTTATCGAGTAGCGGGCAAAACAGGTACCAGCCGCAAAGCAGTAGCCGGCGGTTACGGGGAAGAGTACGTCAATATTTTCGCCGGTATTGCACCAGTGTCTGACCCAAGACTAGTGACTATTGTGTTGATCAACGAACCCGGCGGCGATTTGTATCACGCGGGGGATACCGCTGCACCTGTCTTTTCATCAATTATGGGTGGTGCACTGCACATGCTAAACGTAACGCCCGATGACAAGCAGGTTACTTCTAGTCGCTTATTGAAAGGAGGTCAAAGTGGTAGTTAGTGCCTTTATTCAAAGTATAAAAGCCTTGTTAGCGAAATTTGGAGTGGATGCTCCCGATATTCGCATTGAGGGTTTAACTCTAGACAGCCGAGAAGTGAATACACGCTTAGCGTTTGTTGCGGTGAAAGGCCACGAACGCGATGGTCGCGATTTTATACCCCAGGCAATAAGTTTAGGGGCCCGTGTAATTCTGGCGCAAACTGAAGACAGTCGCGCTCACGGTCAAATGGAAATGCGTGACCACAGCGTCATCATTTCGCTTTATGAACTACCGCAAATGCTCTCTGCATTGGCTGCTGCGTTTTATGACTACCCTGCCCAGAAAATGACAACGGTAGCAGTGACAGGAACTAATGGAAAAACCTCCACAGTTCAACTGCTTACCCAGCTTAAGGATGCATTGGGTACCCGTTGCGCGAGCATAGGAACCTTAGGAAGTAGTGTGTTTGAGGGCGATGAAACTCAGTGGTCGAACACGCCAGCGGCAAATACCACCCCCGATGCCATACGTATGCAATATTTGTTGGCAGACTTTGTGCAGAGCGAAGTGCGCCATACGGCCTTTGAAGCAAGTTCTCACGCATTGGTTCAAGGACGTCTTGGTACAGTAAAAACCGATATCGCTGTTTTCACCAACCTTACTCGTGACCACTTAGATTATCACGGCACAATGGAAGAGTATGGCAGAGCCAAGCGCTTGCTACTTCAGCAGCCAGGTTTAAAGGCTGTGGTATTAAACGCTAACGACGATGAAAGTAAGAAGTGGGATGGCGCAGCAGATAAGACGATTACACGAATCTGGACAGGAATAGACGAAGGTGGTCTGGATGGAAGCGGTCTGGATGAAAACGGTGACAGTGAGTTCTTGCGAGAGCATAACAATCCTCAAAGTCGCCATTGTTTCGCCACAAATGCTTCTTATCATGCAGGTGGATGTAGCTTTGAACTGTTAAGTTCGTGGGGAAGCGCTGCTATTTCGCTGCCACTATTTGGAAAGTTCAATATCAGCAATGTACTTAGCGCTATAGGTACGCTACTCGCTGAGGGTGAGCGTTTCGATGACGTGGTTAACGCGGTAAATGCAATCACGCCTGTACCCGGGCGAATGGAAGTTTTCCCTGTAACGGGTGCTGCTAACTTGGTGGTGGACTACGCGCACACGCCAGATGCACTAGAAAAAGTGCTGCTAAGCGCCAAATTCCACACCGCGGGCAAAGTATGGTGTGTGTTTGGTTGTGGCGGAGACCGAGACAAAGGTAAGCGACCACTAATGGGCCAGGCTGCTGAGTCAGGCGCTGACGCTATTGTGATCACCACCGACAACAGCAGAAGCGAAAGCCCTGAGTCTATTGCTAAGGACATCATTGCGGGCTTAAAAAACTCTGAGCTGGCAGTGTCTATTCCCGACCGCGAGCAAGCTATTCGCCACTGCCTTAAGCATGGGCATGAAAGCGACATCATCATTGTGGCCGGAAAAGGCCATGAAGATTACCAAATTATCGGTGACAAAAAGACTAACTATAACGAACGTGCAGTTGTGGCGCGACTGCAACAGGAGTACAGCAAATGATAACAACAACGCTGTCATGGATAGCCGAAAAGGTTAATGGAAAATTATTAAAAGGTGCTGCTGACGTTGAAGTGTCAGCGGTAAGTACCGATACCCGCACCCTTGAAGATGGCGCAGTTTATTTGGCCTTGAAAGGCCCGAATTTCAATGGCCATGATTTTATTTCAACGGCTGAGAAAGCGGGAGCTAGCGCGGTTATTGCCAGTGAAGACGTAGCGACCACGTTACCTGTCATCATGGTTGAAGATACCAAAGAAGCGCTTGGCCTCTTAGGCGCGGCCGTAAAATCACACGTGGCGCCCAAAACGATTGCTATCACCGGAAGCAGTGGTAAAACCACCGTAAAGGAAATGTGCGCGGCTATTTTGGCGCGAAGAGGAAATGTATTAGCCACAAACGGTAACTTCAATAATGATATCGGTGTGCCGCTAACCCTTTTACGCCTAGAGCCTCAGCATGAATACGCGGTTATGGAGTTAGGCGCAAATCACATTGGTGAAATTGCCTATACCACGAACCTTGTTAAGCCGGACGTAGCGACTATCGTAAATGCCGCCGCTTCTCATCTAGAAGGTTTTGGCAGTTTGCTAGGCGTGGCACGCGCTAAAAGCGAAATCTTTAAAGGCTTAGGCAGTGACGGTGTAGCGATAGTCAATGTTGATAGCCAGTTTGCTGAATTTTGGCAAGGCAAACTTAAACAGACCAAAACGCTAACGTTTTCGCCCCAGCAGAAAAACGATGCTGACTTTAGAGCAGAAGATATCACCATTGGATTAGATGGGTGCGCCGAATTCCACTTGGTTTGCCCGCAAGGTGATATGTCTATTCAGCTTACTATTCCAGGCGTTCACAACGTGGGTAATGCACTTGTAGCTGCCGCATTAACCCTGCAAGTTGGCGCAACATTAGAAAACGTGCGCGACGGCTTACTTGCCATGAAGCAAGTTAGCGGCCGCTTAAATGTAAAACAACTTACCGAACAAGTTCGCCTGTTAGATGACACCTACAACGCCAACGTTGCGTCTGTTAATGCAGCAATTGATACGCTAAGTAGCTTTTCAGGCATCCGCGTTCTTGTATTAGGCGATATGAAAGAGCTGGGCGAAAAAGCGCGTTATTACCACGAGCAGGTAGGGGAATACGCTAAACAAAAAGGAATTAATTACCTGTATACCATGGGTGTTTTGAGTCAATCAGCGAGTGCTGTGTTTAATGAAAACGGTGGTCATTTCAGCGATGTTGAAAGTTTGTTGGCCGCAATGGAGAGTGATTTGTTAGTGCAGCAGCGCGATATTTCAATTTTAGTTAAAGGTTCACGCAGCTCCAAAATGGAGCGTGTGGTAGAGGCGGTAGAGGCCTCTGCGCTGGGAAAGCACGATAGCCGTCGGGAGCGAATAGCATGTTAATTTGGCTAGCCGACTGGCTGACACAATTCGATTCAGGGTTTAACGTATTTTCATACCTTACCCTTCGTGCAATTTTAAGCACGCTGACCGCATTACTTATTGCCATTCTAATTGGCCCTAAGATGATTCGTTATTTGCAGCGCATGCAAATTGGTCAAACTGTACGAGACGATGGCCCGCAAAGCCATTTATCAAAATCAGGCACACCCACAATGGGCGGGTTACTTATACTCGCAGCAATTGTAGTAAGCGGCCTGCTTTGGGCTGACCTGACTAACCGTTATGTGTTGGTAACCCTTACCGTGGTTGTGGCCTACGGTATTATTGGGTTTGTCGACGACTACAGAAAAGTGATCCGCAAAGACTCTAAGGGGCTCATCGCCCGTTGGAAGTATTTCTGGCAATCGGTAGTTGCATTAGGGGTTGCGTTCTATCTATATAGCAGCGCAACGATAAGCGCTGAAACCTCGCTGCTAGTGCCTTTTTTCAAAGAAGTGTTCCCGCAGTTAGGGGCGTTCTTCATCATCATTACTTACTTTGCCATTGTAGGCACAAGTAACGCGGTAAACCTTACCGATGGACTGGATGGACTTGCCATCGTTCCAACCATACTAGTCGCGGGCGCATTTGCCATTTTTGCCTATGTGACAGGCAACGCGAACTTTGCTGAATACCTGAATATTCCTCATATTCCGCTTACTAGTGAACTGGTGATTGTGTGTACCGCTATGGTCGGTGCAGGCTTAGGCTTCTTATGGTTTAACACGTACCCAGCACAAGTTTTTATGGGCGATGTTGGTTCACTAGCACTAGGCGGCACATTAGGCGTGCTTGCAGTACTAGTGCGTCAGGAACTGGTATTAATCATTATGGGTGGTGTTTTTGTTATGGAAACCCTGTCGGTCATCCTTCAGGTAGGTTCTTACAAATTGCGTGGTCAGCGAATTTTCCGCATGGCCCCTATTCACCACCACTATGAATTGAAGGGCTGGCCAGAGCCGCGGGTTATCGTGCGTTTTTGGATCATTTCAATCATTTTGGTGTTGGTGGGTCTTGCTACCCTCAAACTTAGATAAGCGGTAAAGAGATAAATCGTAATGTCGTATAACGTACGTGAGCATAGTTATGTAGTCGGTGGCCTAGGTGTTACAGGTCAGGCTTGCGTGCGCTTTTTGTTGCAAAAGAAAGCAACGGTTAAAGCGTTTGATACCCGTGCTAATTTTACTGCACCTGCTGATCTTGATACTGACATGCAAGCGTTTATGGCAGACAAGGTCACTTGCCATGCCCTAAGCGAAGATTACTTTGATGGTGTAAACACCTTGGTGTTAAGCCCGGGGCTTGCTCTGGATATTGAACAAGTGGCTTTAGCGCAAAAGTGTGGCGTTGAGGTGATCGGCGATGTTGAGTTGTTCGCCCGTTTAAATGCCAACACGAGCAGTACTGCGCCAACTAAACGCGTAGTCGGCATAACCGGTTCTAACGGTAAAACCACGGTTACTCTATTAGTGAACCATCTGCTTAAAAGCTGTGGTGTAAAAAGCATTGAAGCGGGCAATGTAGGCCGCCCTGTGCTTGAAGCACTACAAAGTGATGCAGATGTAGTGGTGATGGAGCTATCAAGTTTTCAACTTGAAACAACCTCTAGCCTTGTGCTTGAAGCTGCTACTGTGCTTAATATTTCCGATGATCACCTAGACCGTCATATCACCCTTGAGGCATATATTGATGCTAAGCATCGCATTTTTGATAACGCAAAATCTGCGGTTGTGTGGCGAGACGGTGAGTTTGTAGCGCCAGACGAGCAGATTATTGCTGATGCTAAGGCTAATGTTGCATTAAACGCCGTATCTATTGAAGATTCGCTAGCGTCAATGAATATCATTGAATATGGGCTGGGGGAGTCGACCACAGGGTTTGCGATTGCGTCATTTAACGGTGACAGTAACACGCTTAGCGATAAACAAGGTCTATACATCACGTTTAACGGCGAAAAGCTTATTGCCCTTAGCGATATTCACTTAGCGGGCATGCATAACGTTCTAAACATCATGGCTGCATTAGGCATCTGCCTTCAGCTAGGTGTTTCGCCAGAGCTAGCGGTTAAACATCTACACAGTTTTAAAGCAGCACCACATCGGTGTGTGGAAATAGCCAGTGTAAACGACGTTCGCTATATCGACGATTCCAAAGCAACCAACATTGGTGCCACGGTCGCAGCTCTTGAAGGGTTAGCCCCGACTATACAAGGGAAGCTTATTCTTATTGCAGGTGGTGACGCTAAAGGCGCTGATATAGCGAGCCTCTCGCCTTATCTAACTAAATATGTATCGCATGTGTTTGCTTTGGGCAAAGATGCACACCTGTTTGAAAAGAGCTTTGCGCATACCACTCGTGTGGCAACCATGAAAGATGCCGTAAAAGCAGCAACAAGACTTGCTGCCCCTGGTGATGTAGTGCTGCTTTCTCCGGCGTGTGCAAGTTTAGATATGTTTAAAAACTATATGCATCGCGGTGACGTGTTTAAACAAGACGTGCACGACCTACATAATTTACACAGTAAGGGCAAGGGCGCTGTGGAGGCTGCATCATGATGACTGCCTCTACTAAACTTAGCGCGTTATTTGCCGCGAAGCACGACGGGCAGCCCTCGGTAACGCAACCCTATGATGTAACGCTGATCTTGATTGCGCTTGCACTGATGAGCATTGGGGTTGTTATTGTTACCTCGGCGTCTATGCCGGTGGCAGATAGGCTGCACGACAATCCCTTCTACTTTGCTATTCGCCACGGTATTTATATTGCGTGTGCCTTGACGGCTGCAATGATAACCCTTCAACTGCCGATGCAGTTTTGGCGTACCACTAACCCGTACCTGTTACTCGCGGCGATTGCGCTGCTCGTAGCAGTATTGCTTGTTGGTCGAACAGTGAACGGCAGTACCCGTTGGTTAGTCATCGGTCCTATTACGGTGCAAGCCGCTGAACCTGCTAAACTCTACTTTTTCGCTTATCTAGCAGGGTATCTGGTTCGCCGATACGAAGAAGTTACCGAGAACCTAAAAGGCTTCATAAAGCCCCTTGTGGTGTTCTTTGCACTTGCAATGTTGCTTTTGCTTCAGCCCGACTTAGGTACAGTAGTCGTGATGTTTGCCACCACAATTGGCCTGTTGTTTTTAGCAGGTGCACGACTTTGGCAGTTCTTTGCATTGGTGTTCGCGGGCATATTGGCGGTTGTAGCGCTTATTGTGTTTGAAGAATACCGAATGAAACGGGTTACCTCATTTTTAGATCCTTGGGCCGATCCATTTGGTGCTGGTTATCAGCTTACCCAGTCTTTAATGGCCTATGGCCGTGGTAACTGGTTTGGGCAAGGCCTGGGTAACAGCTTACAAAAATTAGAATTTCTGCCAGAAGCGCACACTGACTTTGTTATGGCTATTTTAGCTGAAGAGCTCGGCTTTGTTGGCGTACTTGCCGTACTTGGCCTTATTTTATGGATGGTATTGCGTGCACTGAGTATTGGAAATAAGGCACTTGAAAAAGGGCGAGCGTTTGATGGTTACATGGCTTACAGCATAGGCATCTGGTTCAGTTTCCAAACGGCGGTAAATATTGGTGCAAGCGCCGGTATTCTGCCAACCAAAGGGTTAACACTGCCGTTGGTTAGCTACGGTGGCTCGTCACTTATCATTATGTCAGTAGCGGTAGCCATATTACTTCGAATCGATTTTGAATTACGCGTTGATGGCGTACAGGCGATTGGCCGAGGAGACAGCAAATCCGGTAAAAGCAAAGCCCGACGTAAAAAGCCTATTCCTACAAGCGCGTCTCAATCTAAAGCGGCACATGCTGATGATGGAGCGAGTGTAGAGAGCAATAAAGATGAAACAGACTTTTCTACAGCGACGGTTGAAGCTAAACCTAGCGCCAAAACATCAAGTGCGGAAGATGAAGGCAAGGCCGGCATTAAAGCCATACTCGCGCGCGTAGCGCAGGAGGCTGATAATGGCTAAGCGTTGCTTAATTATGGCTGGTGGTACAGGCGGGCATGTTTTCCCTGGTCTTGCGGTAGCAAACGCGCTTCGAAATGAAGGCTGGGACATTCATTGGCTAGGCACTGCCGAGCGAATGGAAGCGCAGGTTGTGCCTAAGCACGAGATACCTATTCACTTTATTCCGGTAAAAGGGCTTCGTGGCAAAGGTATGTCGGCACGCCTTCAAGGTGCTGTCGCTTTAGTAAAAAGCTTATTTTCTGCAAGACGAATTATAAAACGTCTACAGCCGGATATTGTTATTGGTTTTGGCGGCTATGCGAGCGGTCCTGGCGGCGTTGCAGCGAAGAGCTTAGGTATTCCTGTGATAGTGCATGAACAAAACGCAGCGGCTGGCATGACTAATAAGCTTCTCAGTAAATTTGCAAGCCGTGTGTTGCTTGGCTTTAACGATGCTAAAGAACAATTTTCAGGGGTTGCAGATAAGGTGCATACTGTTGGCAATCCTGTTCGCGATGAAATTTGGCAGGTGATACCTAAACCTGTAGACATTAACGCAGACGCTCGTGCAAACACCTTTGAAAACACTAGTGAGCACAAGCAAGGTTTAAATATGCTTGTAGTTGGCGGCAGTTTAGGTGCACAGATTTTGAATGAAACTGTGCCTGAGACATGCGGTGTCCTAGAAGGTTTATCAATAAAGCACCAGTGCGGTAAAGGCAACAGTGAAAGTGTTGCTCAAGCTTATAAATCCGTAGGCGCTGATATGGCGAAAGTTGATGTCAGTGATTTTATTGATGATATGGCCGCAGCCTATGAATGGGCTGACTTTATTGTCTGCAGAGCCGGTGCGCTTACGGTGAGCGAGGTTGCAGCTGCAGGACGCGCGGCGATTTTCGTTCCGCTACCTTTTGCGGTGGACGATCACCAAGCCAAAAATGCGCAGTCGTTGGTGAAGCAAAATGCGGCACTGATGATTGCTCAATCTGTATTGAAAGAAAATTTGGGGCAGGCGGTGCGTCAGTGGTTAAAACACCCTGAAGACTGCTTAAGAATGGGTGCTGTAGCGAAAATATGTGCAAGCACTCATGCCACGGAAAATGTAGTAAGCCACGTTAAAAGCGTGGTAGGAGTAGGGGACTAATGGTTTTTAAAACCCCATTTGAAAGCCCGCAAATGCGCCGGGTTAAAAATATATTCTTTATTGGTATCGGCGGTGCCGGTATGGGTGGTATTGCCGAAGTATTACTAAACGAAGGTTATGCTATTGCTGGCTCTGACATTCAAGAAGGGCCAATGACCCAGCGCTTAAGCGAATTAGGTGCTGATGTTAAAATAGGTCATCGCGCGGAAAATGTCGAAGGCATGGACGTTATTGTGGTTTCTAGCGCCATCAATGAGCAAAACCCAGAAATTATCGTAGCTCGTGAAAAGCGCATTCCGATCATTCGTCGTGCAGAAATGTTGGCAGAGCTGATGCGCTTCCGCCACGGTATTGCAGTAGCGGGTACCCATGGAAAAACGACCACAACCAGTTTGATTTCTACGATTTTCGCAGAAGCTGAGTATGACCCTACCTTTGTTATTGGTGGCCTGCTTAATAGCGCTGGTACGAATGCGCGACTAGGCAAAAGCCGTTATCTAATCGCCGAGGCTGATGAGAGTGACGCGTCCTTCCTTCACTTGCAGCCAATGGTATCGGTTGTAACCAATATTGAAGCGGACCATATGGATACCTATGGTGGCGACTTCTCGAAAGTAAAAGATACCTTTGTTGAGTTTTTGTCAAACCTACCGTTTTACGGTCAGGCCATCGTATGTGGTGACGATGCGAATATTCAAGAGATTCGTCCTCGCATAGGCCGAAGTATTCTCACCTACGGCTTTGAATCTCATAACGACTATCGTGCAGAGAATATTTCACTGTCATTTGGTAAAGCGAGTTTTACCGTTATTCGACCAGAGCGTGAACCGTTAGATATTACGTTGAACCTCACCGGTAACCACAACGTGCTTAATGCCCTTGCTGCTATTGCTGTAGCAACGGATGAAGGTGTAGATGACGACGCTATCATTCGCGCGCTAGCCAGCTTTGGCGGCATAGGCCGTCGTTTCGAGCAGCTAGGTACGTTTACTACCAGTAAAGGTGAAGTTTGTTTGGTGGATGACTATGGTCACCACCCAACGGAAGTTAAAGCGACTATCGCTGCGGCTCGGGCAAACTGGCCTGATAAACGCTTAGTTATGGTTTATCAGCCCCATCGCTTTACGCGAACCCGCGACCTCTATGAAGATTTCGTTGAAGTGCTATCTAGCGTCGATGCACTGTTGCTTCTAGATGTATATGCCGCCAGCGAACAGCCTATTGAAGGCGCTGACAGTAAAGCACTGTGCCGCTCCATACGTCAGCGCGGCCAGATAGAGCCTGTTTATGTGGGCGATAAAGAGGCGCTGCCAGGTATTTTGGCGAATATCATACAGGATGGCGATATCGTCATGACCCAAGGTGCCGGTAATATCGGACAAATTGCTAAGCTTCTAGCACGCCATGAGTTAGAGCCTGCCACACTTGCTAAGGAAGGGGAATAACATGATTAGTCCTTCGGTAAGTGCTCGCTCGCAGAAAACTCATTCGCCCAGCGAGTACGGTAAAGTGGCTGTGCTGCTTGGTGGTGACTCTGCAGAGCGCGAAGTATCACTTAATTCAGGTAACGCGGTATTAAAAGCGCTATTGAGGCAAGGCGTGGATGCCTTTGGTTTTGACCCAGCAGAGCGGCCGCTTACGGATCTTCTTGAATTAAACGTCGACAGAGCACTAATCATGCTTCACGGTCGCGGCGGTGAAGATGGCTCTATGCAAGGGGCCCTTCAGTTCCTAAAAATTCCCTATACGGGGAGCCCAGTTTTAGGCTCTGCGCTGGCAATGGATAAAATTCATACTAAGCAAGTGTGGCAAAGTTTAGGTTTACCCACTGCAAAATATGAAATTGCTGATAAAAGGCACTTTGAAGCTGGTAAGTGCAGCGCTATAATGGATAAATTGGGGAATGAAGTCATGGTAAAACCGGCCAGAGAAGGGTCGAGTATTGGCATGGCGAGAGTGACAAGCGCTAAACAACTCGAAACTGCCATTCAGGACGCCTTTAAATACGATAATCAAGTCCTGTTAGAGCAGTATATAGACGGCCCCGAATTCACTGTTTCTGTTTTACAGGGGCAGGCGTTGCCGTCTATTCGCATGTCTACTCCACATACGTTCTATGATTATGCTGCGAAATATCAGGATAATACAACAGAATACTATTGCCCAAGCGGCTTGTCTGAAGAGCAAGAAGCACAGTTAGCAAAACTGGCATCTCGTGCTTTTGACGCTATTTCTGGCAGCGGTTGGGGAAGAATTGACGTTATGCAGGACAACCAAAGGCAATTTTACTTGCTAGAGGCGAACACAGTACCTGGCATGACAGAAAAGAGTTTGGTGCCCAAGGCAGCCAAAGTTGCAGGATTAACATTTGACGAACTGGTACTAAGTATTCTTTCTACCAGTTTTGATGACGTTGCAAACAAGGCGTAAACGTGGCGGATACCAATACTAACCAAGTTAAGTCTGCTTCTGAAAAAGGCGGAAAAAGCAAAACGGCAGTGTGGGGCGGTGTCGCGTTCTTACTGTTTGTAATTGCTGGGTTAGTATTTGGCGGGCTTAAAGCAAACCAGTATTTGCAAGACGAACAGCAAATGCCGGTTCAGGTTATCGATTTTTCTGGTGATTATCAGCACATCGATATTACCAAGCTAGAGCGGTTAATACGCAAGGCGCAGCCTGGAAGCTTTTTTGCGCTTGACGTAAACGAAGTATTTGAGCTTGTTGAAGCGCAGCCTTGGGTTTATCGCGCGTCAGTAAGAAAGAAGTGGCCAAATACGTTAAAAATTTATTTGGTTGAGCAGCAGCCGGTTGCGCAATGGAATGAAGATTTGTTGTTAAACCCTTATGGGGACACGTTTAACGACGAAGGCGTGAAGCTTGATTTGCCGCGCTTGTACGGTCCGGGCGGCAGTGAAAAAACCGCCCTCGAAGGCTACAACGCGATGCACGCGTTAATAGCAACAACAGACATGACAATTGATGAATTGTCACTGAGTGAGCGATTTGCGTGGCAAGTGCAGTTGGAAAACGGCATTAAATTGAATTTAGGGCGTCAGGAGTTTATCGATAGGCTACAAAGGTTTATTGATGTTTATCCACTTTTGGCGCAACAAGAGAAGGCGGTGAAATACGTCGACCTTCGCTATGACACGGGCGTTGCAGTCGGATGGAAAGATGACAGCGCCACAGATGAAGAGAGTTAAGGAAACCATGTCAAAACCTGCTGAACGCAATTTGATTGTAGGGCTAGATATCGGCACCAGCCAAGTAAAGGCCGTGGTGGGTGAATTACTAGAAGACGATCAAATCAGTATCGTTGGCGTGGGCACCCATGCATCGAAAGGCATGGATAAGGGCGGCGTTAACGATTTAAACCTGGTCGTTAAGTCAGTACAGCGTGCAGTAAACGAGATGGAGTTAATGGCAGATTGCCGTGTATCTTCAGTTTTCATGTCTATCTCGGGGCGTCACGTAAAATGCCAAAACGAAAACGGCATGGTACCGATTAACAACCAAGAAGTAACACAAGAAGATGTAGATAACGTTATTCATGCGGCGCGCAGTGTGCCAATTGCTGCAGAACGTCGTTTACTTCATGTGTTACCTCAAGAGTTTACCATTGATGTACAAGAAGGTATTAAAAACCCTATCGGTATGTCAGGAGTACGAATGGAAGCCGACGCCCACATTATCACCTGCGCCGACGATATGGCGAAAAACATGGTGAAATGTGTAGAGCGTTGTGAACTGAATGCCGACCAGCTGATTTTTTCAGCGTTGGCGTCAAGTTATGCTGTGTTAACTGACGACGAGCGAGAGCTTGGCGTGTGTGTGGTTGACATTGGTGGCGGCACTATGGATATGGTTATATTCACAGATGGTGCGATTCGCCACACGGCAGTTATACCGGTTGCGGGTAATCAAATTACTAGCGACATTGCTAAAATATTTAGAACGCCTATCAGCAATGCAGAAGAAATTAAGGTGAATTATGCCTGTGCATTGAAAGATATGGTGAGTATGGAAGACAGTATTGAAGTACCTAGCGTGGGCGGGCGCCCGGCTAGAGTGATGTCTCGACATACGCTAGCTGAGGTGATTGAACCTCGCTATCAAGAGCTTTTTGAGCTGGTACATGATGAAATTCGTGCCAGCGGTCTGGAAGAGCAAATCGCAGCAGGTCTTGTACTTACTGGTGGTACCGCTAAGATGGAAGGTGCTGTGGAATTTGCCGAAGAACTTTTCCAGATGCCCGTGCGCGTGGGCAAACCCATCGACGTAAAAGGCTTGTCTGAATACGTTGATGATGCTGGCTTTGCAACAGTCGTAGGGCTGCTGCAATATGGCAAAGTACAATCTGATAATAAGAAGTCCAGTACGCAGAAAACCGGTGAAAGCTTATTTCATCGAGTGCAAAGCTGGTTTAAAGGTGAATTTTAATTTTATTTTGGGGGCGCTATAGCTACGGCATTAAGGCTAGCAGGAAGCAATTAGCCTAAGGGAATGACCTGGCGTAGTGTTTAAAAAGACGTACAACCGGAGAGTAAGTATGTTCGAATTAATGGATAGTCACGGCGAAGAAGCCGTAATCAAAGTCATCGGTGTCGGTGGCGGCGGTGGTAATGCCGTTGAGCACATGGTGTCTCAAAGCATTGAAGGCGTAGAATTTATCGCAGTGAATACTGACGCACAGGTGCTTCGTAGCTCAAGTGCAGACGTAACACTTCAAATTGGCTCAAGCGTAACCAAAGGCTTAGGTGCAGGTGCCGATCCAAATATTGGCCGCGAAGCTGCGCAAGAAGACAGAGAAACCATTCGTCAGGCGCTAGACGGTGCCGATATGGTTTTCATCACGGCCGGCATGGGCGGTGGTACAGGTACAGGTGCAGCACCTGAAGTGGCGAAGATCGCCCGAGAAATGGGTATTCTTACGGTAGCGGTAGTGACTAAGCCCTTCCCATTTGAAGGTAAAAAACGTACCTCGTTTGCTGAACAAGGTATTGTTGAGCTAGCTAACAACGTTGACTCGCTTATTACTATTCCGAATGAAAAGCTATTAAAAGTGATGGGTCCAGGCACGCCGCTTCTGCAAGCATTTAGCGCAGCAAATGATGTTTTGCGCGGCGCAGTTCAAGGTATTGCGGAGCTAATCACTCGCCCTGGTCTGATCAATGTTGACTTCGCAGACGTACGTACTGTTATGTCTGAGATGGGTAAAGCTATGATGGGTAGCGGTGCAGCAAGCGGCCCAGACCGCGCTGAAGAAGCCGCTGAATCAGCGATTGCTAGTCCATTGCTTGAAGATATCGACTTGTCAGGCGCGCGCGGTATTCTTGTGAATATCACTGCGGGTCCGGATTTCGCTATCGATGAGTTTGAGACTGTAGGTAACGCTGTTAAAGCGTTCGCATCAGAAAATGCGACTGTGGTTGTCGGTACCGTTATCGATATGGAAATGACAGATGAGCTTCGCGTAACGGTTGTTGCAACCGGTATTGGCGCAGAGCGTAAGCCTGACATTTCATTAGTAAGCGCAGAAGGTTCTCGCCTTACACAGCCGGCTAAGGAATACGGTAATTCACAAACAAGTGAACCGCGTTCTGCAGTAGGTGGTACAGAAGGCAACCAAGCGCTGAAAGCTGACGACAGTGCTCAGCCAGACAACGATTTAGAGTATTTGGATATTCCTGCGTTTCTTCGCAAGCAGGCAGACTAATTTAGCTGCCTGAAAAGGAAGGGAATTATTTTACGTTTGTGTTGTCTTACTTAGTAAGGTGTATTTACACAGCGTGAAGAATTTCGCGTGAATAGGTTAAGAAAATGCGTAATCTGACAGGGTGAAACTTGCCAGAACGGGTGTTTTTTGACATGTGAGTAATAACTCACTATAATTCGCGCCCGCTTTTTTAATAGGTAAAAGCTTAAGCAGATGATTAGACAACGTACAATCAAGCAATCGGTACAAGAGACCGGAATTGGGCTTCATAAAGGGGAAAAGGTCACAATGACTCTCCGACCTGCGCCAGCAAACACGGGTATCGTGTTTAGGCGTGTTGACCTTGAACCACATGTTGACATACCTTCGCGTGCGAACGCGGTAGGTAATACCATGCTGTGTACGTGCCTAAACAACGAAGACGGTGTAACTATCCAAACGGTAGAGCACTTAGCGTCTGCACTTGCAGGTTTAGGCATCGACAACATTATTGTTGAAGTAGACAGTAACGAGCTGCCAATTATGGACGGAAGTGCTAGCCCGTTCGTATTTTTACTTCAATCTGCTGGTGTTGAAGAGCTAAACGCGCCTAAGCAGTTTATTCGTATTAAAAAGCCAGTTCGTGTAGAAGATGGCGATAAGTGGGCCGAGTTAGTGCCTTACGACGGCTTCCGTGTTGATTTCCAAATTGACTTTGACCACCCTGTGATCAGTCAAACTCGTCAGCATATGGTGATGGATTTCGATTCGTGTTCGTATGTTAACGAAGTGAGCCGTGCGCGTACCTTTGGCTTCATGCGCGACTTAGAATACATGAATGCTAACAATCTAGCGTTGGGTGGCAGCATGGAAAATGCAGTAGCGTTAGATGAGTTCCGCGTGCTTAACCCTGAAGGGTTACGCTACGATGATGAATTCTTGAAGCACAAGATTTTGGACGCTATTGGTGACTTGTATCTTGGCGGCCACAGTTTGATTGGTGAATTGCGTGCGTACAAAACAGGCCATGGTCTGAACAACAAACTACTAAACGCAGTACTTGCGCAAAAGGAGTGTTGGGAGTTTGTGACCTACGACTCGCAGGAAACGGCACCCATTCGTTATGCTCAACCCGCGTTAGCGTAAAAATTTAGAAAAGCCGCCTAACGGGCGGCTTTTTTTCATATGGCAATTACTGAAATAAATGATACAGTAGCCAAATAATTAATATAAATTTCACCCATGCGACAAAAAACTATAAGTTGAAGGTTGTCGCCTTTGGCTAATACACATTCATAGTGTTATGAAGTGGTATGAAAAAGAGTGGCGTGAAACAGCAATTTTCTTCGTGGTATGAAATTAACAATCACATTAGCAGGTAAAAACAAACGCTACAGGCACAGCATTAGTGTTCGTACGCTCGTGAGCGCGACCGTGCTCTCGTCTATTTTTATGCTAGTGTCGAGCCGTTCTACAGAATCTGTGTCGGAAGATGTCGCACGGGTTCGTTTAGCGCAAACTGAAGTCAGCGAAAAACAAAAAGACGTTGAAGCGCTAAAGCAACAAACAACGATAAAACTAAAAGCTTTGCTTTCTCATGTAGCAGAATTGTCTGCACAGGCCTCGCTACTTGACGAAAAGGGCAAGCAAATCGCAACAGAATTAGGTATGTCAGCGGCTGACCTGGACGCTTTCGTACCGGTATCGATACCGGAAAACCTCCAAGACGACCCCATCCTTCATGATATAGCCAAACTAGAGCAATCACTTGATTTAAAGTCTCAACAGTTGTCTATGCTTGAAAGTTTGGTAAGGGGTCACCATATCAACGAACAGAGCCAATTATCTGGTCGTCCGATAGAGTCAGGGTGGTTGTCTTCTTATTATGGTATGCGGGCCGACCCGTTTACTGGCGAACCTACTATGCACAAAGGGCTAGACTTCGCGGGTAAAGCAGGGGAAAACGTAGTAGCAACTGCCGCAGGTATTGTAACCTGGGCGGGTGAGCGCTATGGCTATGGCCAACTAGTAGAAATTGATCACGGTGATGGCTATGTTACCCGCTATGGGCACAACGACACCCTTACTGTTTCAATAGGCGATGTGGTGACCAAAGGGGAGCCAATTGCAAAAATGGGCAATACGGGGCGCTCAACTGGCGTTCATGTCCACTACGAAGTAATAAGAAACGGAAAACCAATCGATCCTCTGCCTTTCGTTTACAAAAAGTAGCGTAGGTAGCAGCCAGGTAATTCTCGTTGATGATGCCTTGTTAGTTAAGTCATTTGAAGCGAAGAAGCATAATTTAAGAACATCGCAGAACACAACGCATTTAATATTGTGTTTTATACGTTTAATTTAGCTGTGCACGATGTGCGGCGCCTCGACAAGTAGTGGAATATAAAAGCTAATGTTTTCAAGCATCCTTCGAAAAGTATTCGGTAGTAGAAACGACCGATTATTAAAAAAATTACGCAAAAACGTAGATGCCATTAATGCACTGGAAGCAGAATTTGAAAAGCTTTCCGATGAGGCGCTAAAGGCTAAGACGGACGAATTTAAAGCCCGTATCGAAAAAGGTGAAAGCCTAGATAGTATCCTTATTGAGGCCTTTGCTACGGTACGTGAAGCCAGTAAACGTGTTTACGGTATGCGTCACTTTGACGTGCAAATGCTTGGCGGTCAAGTACTGCACGAAGGCAAAATTTCGGAAATGCGTACCGGTGAAGGTAAAACCCTTACGGCTACTTTGCCAACTTACCTTAATGCCCTATCGGGCAAAGGTGTTCATGTTGTTACCGTGAATGACTACCTAGCACGTCGTGATGCTGAGTGGAGTAATCAGTTATTCATGTTTTTAGGTATGCGCGTAGGTTGCAACGTACCGGGTATGTCACCTGAGCAAAAGCGCGACGCTTACCAAGCAGATGTTACCTATGGAACCAACAACGAGTTTGGTTTTGATTACCTGCGCGACAATATGGCGTTTAGCCCGCAAGATCGCGTTCAGCGCCCGCTTAACTATGCGGTAGTGGATGAAGTTGACTCCATCCTAATCGACGAAGCCCGTACGCCACTTATTATCTCTGGCCAGGCTGAAGATAGCTCAGAATTATATCGCCGTATCAACGTCATTATTCCTAAGCTTGTTCAGCAAGAAAAAGAAGATGAAGAAGGCCAAGAAGGCGATGGTGATTACACTATCGACCTTAAAGCAAAACAAATACACCTTACCGAGCGCGGTCAATTACACGTTGAAGAGATACTTCATGAAGAAGGCTTATTGCCTGAAGGTGAGTCGCTGTTCGCTGCTGGTAATATTTCATTGCTGCACCATATCAATGCGGCACTTCGCGCGCACAAGCTGTTCGCGAAAGACGTAGATTACATTGTTAAAGACGACCAAATAGTCATTGTTGACGAGCACACGGGTCGTACGATGGAAGGCCGTCGCTGGTCTGAAGGTTTACACCAGGCCGTAGAAGCGAAAGAAGGTGTTCGTATTCAAAACGAAAACCAAACCCTTGCTTCAATTACCTTCCAGAATTACTTCCGCTTGTATAACAAGCTTGCGGGTATGACAGGTACTGCCGATACAGAAGCCTTCGAATTTAACCATATTTACGGCTTAGAAACGGTAGTTATCCCGACAAACCGTCCTATGCAGCGTAAAGATATGGCTGACCTTATCTACCTAACGGCAGAAGAAAAATACGAAGCTATTGTTGAAGACATTAAAGAGTGCGTTAAACGCGGTCAGCCCACCCTTGTAGGTACGGTTTCTATCGAGAACTCAGAGCTGATTTCTCGCATTCTTAAAAAGTCGAAAATTCCTCATAAGGTGCTAAACGCAAAGTTCCACGAACACGAAGCTGATATCGTTGCACAAGCTGGTAAGCCAGGCGCGGTTACGATTGCGACTAACATGGCAGGTCGTGGTACCGACATCGTGTTAGGTGGTAACTGGCAAGCGGAAGTTGAGAAAATTGAAAATCCAACTGAAGCGCAAATCGAAAAGATCAAGGCTGAGTGGAAGAAGAGCCACGACGCAGTACTTGAATCTGGTGGTTTACACATTATTGGTACAGAGCGTCACGAGTCTCGCCGTATTGATAACCAGCTTCGCGGTCGTTCAGGCCGTCAGGGTGACCCAGGTTCAAGCCGTTTCTACCTGTCATTAGACGATGCACTAATGCGTATCTTTGCCTCTGAAAAAATGGGCAATATGATGAAGCGTTTGGGCATGGAGCGCGGTGAAGCTATTGAGCACCCATGGGTAACGCGCGCCATTGAAAATGCACAGCGCAAGGTAGAAGGCCGTAACTTCGATATTCGTAAGCAGTTGCTTGAATACGATGATGTAGCCAACGATCAGCGTAAAGTTATTTACGAGCAGCGTAATGAACTTCTTGATGAAGGTGATATTAGCGAGACTATCGCAGCTATTCGTGAAGATGTTATCTCAAGCGTTGTCGATGAGTACATTCCGCCGCAGTCACTAGAAGAAATGTGGGACGTAAGCGGCCTTGAAGAGCGCATGCGTGCCGACTTCGCCGTAGATCTGCCAATTAAGACTTGGCTTGAAAATGACGACAAGCTTTACGAAGAGAAGCTTCGTGAGCGCATTTTAGGTGAAGTGGTCAGTGCCTATAAGCAAAAAGAAGAAGTGGTAGGTGAACAAGTACTGCGTCAGTTTGAAAAAGCGGTAATGCTTCAAAACCTAGATAGCCATTGGAAAGAGCATTTGGCAGCAATGGACCACCTACGCCAAGGCATTCACCTACGTGGCTATGCACAGAAGAACCCTAAGCAAGAATACAAGCGTGAGTCGTTTGCACTGTTCTCGCAAATGCTAGAAGCACTTAAAGTTGAAGTAATCACTATTCTTGCGCGTGTAAAAGTACAAGCCGAAGAAGACGTGCAAAAAGTAGAAGAGCAGCGTCGTCAAGCTGACGATGTGCCTAAGAACTTTGAGCACGAAGAAGCGAGTGCGACGCCAGAAGAAGCAAGTGACAAGGTACGTACGCAAGTTCGCGAAGGTGCGAAAGTAGGCCGTAACGACCCATGCCCATGTGGTTCGGGTAAGAAGTATAAGCAGTGTCACGGAAAGCTTAAGTAATGAAAGTGGTACACGTTGCTGTGGGTGTTATCGCCCGCGGCGATGAAATATTTATTACCCTTCGCCCTGACGATGTTCATCAGGGCGGAAAATGGGAATTTCCTGGCGGCAAAGTGGAAGCGGGTGAAACCGTTCTACAAGCGTTAAAGCGAGAGCTTGCTGAAGAAGTAGGTATTAGCGTAAACCACAGTGAACCGGTGATTGTGATAACCCATGATTACGGTGACAAGCAAGTTAAACTAGACGTTCATCGCGTATGTGACTTTAACGGTGAACCTCATGGCAAAGAAGGCCAACAGTCGCGGTGGGTCAATGTGCAGGCGCTTAACGCGGCAGACTTCCCAGAAGCGAACGTTCCTATAATCAACGCATTGCAAAGCTGATACCTGGTATACTTATATAGTTATACAGCTAACAGCAGAAGCGAAGCATCGTTAAAATATCAAAGCGGCTAATAGCCGCTTTTTTCTTATACTTAGGTATAAGTTAATCATTTCTAAGTAGTTTATCACCAAAAAACTTTACCCTAACGTTAGCCCTATTAGACTTTTGTACTTTGACAAAGTCGGTTTTGTCGTCTTCGACTTCAATACATATATAAGCTTTTGTTTTTATGTAAATATACGAAATTGTGTCTTTTATGACATTTGCGTCATATTGTTTTGTAAGCCACAGTAAAAGAAGTTGTCGTAGTAATAATCATACAAAAGTATTTGGTTTTATACTCAAATAGCGCTTTTTTTAAACGATATTTAATGCAGTCAACGAATGGCCATTTAAATATCGAGGTTAATTATGGCGCTCAAAAAGTCCACTGAACAAGCTGTAACCCCTACCGTCCGCGTAGACGCTAAAATGAGAAAAGAAGCGGAAGAGGAGCGCCGCAAAGCAAGAACCCTAGCAAGACAGCAGCAAGCTGCAGAGCGCGTAGCATCAGCAACAGCTGAGCTTGCTAGCGGTATTAACCAGGCCTCCAGCGCTACCGATCAATTGTCTACTGCAGTTAACGAGATTGCCGCAGGAGCAGAGGAATCCAGCAGCGCAAGCCAGGAAAGCTTGGCGGCAGTGACACAGATTTCCGGTGGTTTAGTGGCACAGCTTGAACTAGCTGCCTCTACAATGGGTAAAACCAACGAGCTCCAAACCTACCTTGAACGGGTAGTTGGTGATTTAAGTGCCATGATGACCAGCGTTAAAACTGCATCAGAGCACCAATCACGCTCGGTGGTGATGATGAGTGAGTTAGAGCAGCAAGCCTCAAACATCGGTGAAGCTGTTAAGCAGGTTACCCGAATTGCAGATCAAACTAACTTGCTAGCCCTCAATGCCGCAATAGAGGCAGGCCGCGCAGGTAAACACGGAAAAGGATTTGCGGTGGTCGCTGATACTGTCCGTGCACTTGCCGAAGTGTCAGATAAAAGTGCGGCGGATATTGCAAAGCAGATAGAGCAAATTCAAGAGCAGTCAAATCGCGTTTCAGATGCTGTTAAATCTTCTTCGGAAGCAGCGCTTGAAGAAGTGAATAAAGGGGAAGCCGTTACCGAACAGCTCACCACTATCAAAGCGGATATGCAAAGCATTGCTGACGGCGCAGAAGAATTGCAGGCACAGGTGAAGTCAATGGACGCTGCGGCTCGCGAAATTCAAGCTGGTTCAGAAACTATCTCTTGTGCTGCCGATGAGCAATCCACTGCGGCACAAGAAGTTTCATCGAATGTTTCTGAGCAAAGTGTCGCTTTGTCACAGGCTGAACAGGCATCGCAGTCTTTAGAGGTAATCACCGAAGAGCTTAAAAACAGCACTGATATCAATAAAAGCGCAGAGGAAGTCGCATCTTCAGCTGAGGAACTGTCGGCGAGTTTAGAAGAGATTAACCGCTCTTCAAGCGAAATAATGACGGCACTTACTCAGGTCAATAACGGTGCTCAACAGGCTGCGAGTTCAGTTGACCAAGCTGTGGGTAATATCGATCTGTTGAGAGAAGGCGTCGAAAGAGCATCAACGCAAAGTGATATAGCACTTGAAAAAGGCGAAGCAATTACGAGGCTGCTTCAAGAGAATCGCTCGCTAATTGAAGAAATGGTTAGCGGTATAAATTTGGCCTTGGAAACCAGTAAAGAAAACGTCAGCGCCATCAGTGAGATGGAAGTTATGACACGCCAAATAGATAAAGTGATAGATACGATCACAACGGTTTCGGTTAAAACCAGCATGCTAGCCGTTAATGGTGCGGTAGAGGCTGCACGCGCAGGTGAGTACGGTAAAGGTTTTGCGGTGGTGTCCGCGGATATACAAAGCCTAGCTGATGAAGCTGCAGAAAATGTAGAGCAAATAAAAGACCTAATCAAAGCGATTCAAGATCAGACAGTAAGTGTAAAGACCGACCTAACTAATGTTGCTGAAAGCGCTTCGAGAGAGGTAATGAAAGCCAAACAGACTACAAGAGATGTTGAACAAATCTCAACAGACATAGGCGAAGTGGTGGATTACAACAAGGCAATGAAAGACCGTGGTGAAGAAATTGCTGCAGGAGTGACTCAGGCCCAGCGCGGTTTAGAACAAATTGCAACGGCCAACGAACAAGCGAGCAGCAATTGTCAGCAAGCGCTTAGCGCAGCTGAGCAGCAAAGTAAAGGTATGGAAATGTTAGCCAAGTCTATTGAAGAAATTGCTTCGGTAGCTGACGAAATGCAAAACGGCTAGTTCATCGCAAAAGACTTTACAGGGGGAGCTTGCCTCATGAGTAACGACACTACATTCAATGAAACTGACGCTAACCTGGAGCAGGTTTCAGACGGTGAGCAACAGTTCGTATCTTTCTTAGTCGAACAAGAACGCTTTACCTTTCCCATGTTATCGGTGGGTGAAATTATTCGTGTACCGACTATGGTTTCAGTGCCTCTCGGCCCACCGCAAATGATGGGGTTAGCAAACCTACGGGGAAATGTGCTTCCAGTTTATGACTTAAGCGCTATTTTGCTTGGTCGCCATGCAGAAGTTAGTGATGCTACTCGTGTTGTTGTGGTGGAAACTGACCTTGGAAGTATAGGCTTTTTAGTTGACCGAGTGCTTCGCGTTTACAGTGTGGCTGAAGGCGCTGTTATCGATAAAGCATCAATGACCGACTCTATCGCTTATGACTATATGCTTGGCATTATTAAACAAAGCGAAGAGCCGGTAGAGCAAATTTTAGATGTATTAGCATTGGCAAAAGCGCAAGCGGTGACCAAGCAAGGCGGAAGCGCAATGCAATTATCCGGTATGCAGCGCATAGATAGCGATGAAAGTGAGTGTATAGACGCTGATGACAGCTTACAGCAGCTAGTCTGTTTTTCGCTAGAAGACCAAGAATTTGCTTTCCATCTTCAAGATGTGGAAGAGATTGTGAGAGTTCCCGCAGAGATATCACAACTACCAGAAAGTGCCCCGGCTGTCCTCGGTTTGGTTAATCTGCGCGGCCGCATTATTCCTATAGTCGACTTATCAAATGCCATTGGCATGATGCCCACACAAATTAATGAAACATCTCGCATTGTGGTCACTCAAAACACTGAGTTTGGTAGTGTAGGCTTTATTGTTGCTAAGGTCAGTAACGTCGTTTCCATTTCCGAAACTGAGCTAGAAAGCGTGCCATCAGTCTGTAACGACGGTGCGGAATCTGGACTTCTTGAAGCTGTGTACCGCAGCGATGGTGGAAAGCGTCTGGTCTCCATTATTAACCTTCCTAATATCTATGGGCGCGCGCTCATGAGTGCGCTTACGAGTATCGATGATGATATTAAGCAGGAGTCGCAAATGAGCGAAAGTAACGAAGTTGCGTTTGATGAAGATGATTGCGAGCAATACGTGATTTTCTGGATTAATGGTCAGGAATTTGGCGTAAGTATTGACGATACACAAGAGATTACGAGGGTGCCCGAAAAGCTAGAAAGCGTGCCGAGCACGCCAGATTATCTCAAAGGCATCGTCAATCTTCGCGGAACGGTACTGCCTGTTATTGATCTACGCAGCCGTTTGGGGATGCCGTGTAGTGAGACTTCAGAGCGTCAACGAATCGTTGTCCTCACAAAAGATAAACAGCGCACAGGTTTTATCGTGGACGGTGTAGCGGAAGTAAAAACGGTGGTCAGGCAAACTATCGAAGAGGCCCCATCACTATCAGAGATGCAGTCTGAATTCTTAAACCGTTTGATAAAGCTGAACGACGAAAAGCGCATCATCCAAATCATTGAACCCAATGTGTTGCTCAACGACAATGCCGTAGCAGCGGCCCAAGAGCAATGTTAGCTAACGTTTGAGGCTATCTATGTCAGTTAAAGTGCTTATTGTTGATGATTCAGCGTTAATGCGAAAGTTATTTACGGAGCTCTTCGAGAAAGAGGGCTTTATCGTTCGGGTAGCGCGCAATGGTGAAGAAGCCTTAACCAAAGCCGTAGAGTTCGAACCAGACTGCATAACATTAGATATTAACATGCCGGTAATGGACGGTATGACATGCTTAGCCATGCTGAAAAAGATTTATACCTGCCCCATCATTATGGTGTCTTCATTAACACAAAAAGGCGCGACTATTACGTTAGAGGCACTGGCACTTGGTGCCAGTGACTTTGTTCTAAAGACTGGGGGCACTGTTTCACGGGATATCTCAAATTTAGAAGTCCCGCTTATTAATAAAATCCATGCGCTAGCGAAAACCGGTAAACCCCAGCGTCCCACCACCAAAACACCGCCTGTCGTTAAACAAAAAGTGGTTCGGAATAACAAAAATGTACCCTTTGAAGTGGTGTTAGTCGGGGTTTCAACCGGTGGTCCTAAGAAACTAGAGCATTTGGTTGCGAATCTGAATCCTTCTTTTCCTGTGCCGATTGTCATCTCTCAGCATATGCCAGCATCTTTTACCTGTGCACTGGCGAAGCGGTTAGATGGTTTAAGTTCGCTTAATGTTGTTGAAGTCGAAAGTAAGATGTCAATAAAACCAGGCACCGTCTATTTAGCGAAAGGTGATGCGGATCTTGCTTTTTCTAAAGCAGGTAGTGAGGTTTTTGCTCGACCAGTACCCTCTAGTCCGAGCTTTTTATGGCACCCCAGTGTAGATCGAATGGTTGATAGTGCGCTTTCCTGCTATAAACCACTTTCCATGCTATGCGTTCAGCTAACAGGAATGGGAAGTGATGGCGTTACCGCTATGAGTAAAGCTTATAAAGAGGGTGCAACAACAATCGCAGAGAGCGAGGCCACATCGGTGGTGTTTGGTATGCCTAAAGAGCTTATCGAAGCTGGCTGTGCCAGTTTTGTACTTGACAGTCCGAAGGTCGCGTCGAAGTTAAATGCGCTTTGTCGTTAATAGGAGTAGTAAAAAATGGGTTTAAAAAAGAAAGTGGAGCCTGTTTCCAATATTTCCGAAGACTTTGAAGAAAAGCGCGAGACCCCCCGAACTACAGAACAACTCGTTAGCGACCTTAACTCAAACGATGGTGACGTGCGTCGATGGGCTATTAGAGATTTAAGTGGTCAGAAAGTAGCCTGTGACGAGTTTCTCAAACGGCTGCCTTTCGAAGACGATCCGACCGTTATTGAAGCGCTATTTAGTGCACTTGAGCAAGATATGTCAGGTCGTCACGCATCCCAAGTGCTCACCTTACTTAAGAGCGAAAACGTGCAGCTTCGAAACGGTGCTATAGAACTTATGCAACAAAATCCAGATGTATTTGCAGCGAATGTTACCCTTCTTATGCAGGATAAAGATCCGGATACACGTATTTTTTGTGTAGATATCATTGGTGCCGTAGCGCACATTGAAGCGGTAAATTGGCTGCACCAGTTTGCTCTGAACGATGACAATGAAAATGTAGTTGGTACAGCGCTGGATAAACTTGCTGAGATTGCCGATGCATCAACCCTCGACATTTTGCAAACAGTAGAAAGCCGCTTTCCGAATCATAGCTACATTCAATTTGTCATTTCTTTGATAAGAAGTCAGGTAAGGGATGCCGATGAGTAACGCAGCATTAGAAAAAATAGATGCTGCCGACTTCGAGCGGTTCCGCTCTATGTTTTACCGAAAAACGGGGATCCACTTCGAAGACTCGAAGCGCTATTTTGTGGATAAACGTCTCCACGAACGCATGAAAGCCACGGGGCATCCGAACTTTAAAAGCTACTTTACATACATGCGGTTCCAGGCATCCGGCGAAGAGTTTCAAAACCTCGTTAATTCGATGACGGTAAATGAGACCTACTTCTTCCGAGAAGAATATCAGTTTGAGGCAATGGTACGAGACATCATGGATGAGCTAGATGGTTACCGTGCGCCAGGAGAAGATTTGAGAATTTGGTCAGTTCCCTCGAGCACGGGAGAGGAGCCATACTCCATTGCAATATACCTTATTGAGTATTGGAAAGGCCTAGCACACAGAGATGTAGAGTTGGTTTCATCTGATATCGACAGCAACGTGCTGGCTTCAGCAAAGAAAGGGCTCTATTCAAAACGTTCTGTACAGAATATCCCGCTGCCTCTCGTCAAAAAATACTTCAAAGAAGTCAATGGACAATACCAGCTAAGTGAAGATATTCGTGAGTCGGTGTCATTCACATTGGCTAATATTTTGTCGGGCAGCAACATGAAACAGTTTCGGCATTTTGACCTTATTTTTTGTCGCAACCTGCTTATTTATTTTGATGATGAATCTCGAAAGAAAGCGGCGCACGTGCTTTACGACGCCATGAAGCCTGGCGGCTATATCTTTTTGGGACACAGCGAGTCGATGAGTCGAATTTCGTCAATGTTTAAGGTTCGCAAGTTTGGCGATGTGATTGCCTATCAAAAGCCACTTGCAGGAGGGGCTTAACATGAAAACAGTAATGATTGTTGATGATGCCTCTACGGTAAGAATGTTCCATAAAATGCTGGTATCTACTCCTGACAGGATCATTGAAGAAGCAGAAAACGGTGTAGAGGCGCTAGAAAAAGCAATAGGGACGCAGGTCGACTTGTTTCTCGTTGATGTGAATATGCCAAAAATGGATGGCTATCGACTGTGTAAAGAGATTCGCCGCAACGATGCCTTACGCGCAGTGCCTATAATCATGATCAGCACAGAGTCGGCTAATCAAGATGCTGAGCGCGCTTATCAGTGCGGTGCAAATTACTACATGACCAAACCTGTCGATGCAGACATGCTGAAGTCGGTGGTGAGTGCAGTGATTGGAGGGAGCGCCAATGAGTGAATTACTTGATGTCTTTATTGGAGAGTCGCGAGAAAACTTAGAATCGGCAAGCCAAGAACTGTTAGCAATTCAATCGTCGGGACCAGCATCAGAACGCGTAGATAAAATCTTCCGGGACTTACACACTATCAAAGGGTCGTCTGACTTATTTGAAATTAAACCTTTAACTCGGTTAGCCCATGCGGCAGAGGACTTGCTCGATAGTGTAAGAGCGAACGAAGTTGCTTTTAGTGACGATATAGGCGACCTACTGCTTGAAGCCTTAGATCAAATTTCGATATGGTTTGACGAACTAGAGGTGGGCTCACAAGACCTAGAGCAGTGGCAACCCATCTCGGCTAAGTTAGGGGCACAGTTAAGGCATTTTATCGACCCTAATGGTTTAGACGCGCCTGGTAACGAAAATAACGCTGCACATAATGATTTGACATCATCAGATGATAAAACACTCACTGACGAACAAAGAGACATGTTGGCGGCTTTTAGTGATAACGCTGACCTTAAGCTTTTAAGTCAGGTCGAAGGGCCATTTTGTTACCACATTAAATACACGCCAGATGAAGGCTGTTTCTTTCGGGGTGAAGACCCTATAAATGTGGCGCTTGCTTTACCGGGTCTTAAAGCGTTCAACATAGATATGCCCGAACTTAACCATGATGCCGATATTTACAACTGTATGACCAATATCAAAGCACTTGGTTGTGCAGATGCAGACGCAATTAAGCAGCACATGGCTTATTACGAAGGGCAATATTCCCTTACGGTATTTACTAGCCAAGCGTTAAGAGCAAGTTGCGTAGATAAAATCAAAGATAATGTTGCCCTCATTGCTGATCAAACGTTATCGGATGCACTGAAAGAGAATGATCTTGAGCAGGTGCACGCTAGTGCAGGGCTATTGCTTGCTTCCCAGGACGTAAGTGATGCTCTTTTTGATGATGCGAAGCGCGCGGTGCTGGAATGCTTATCGACAGCAGGCGAACTCGACTTTCTGAATCGGGACGCGCAAGCCAATGAAAGTGGTAGTGAAGATACTCATATTGATAAGGACAGTACTGCATTTAGCGCAGAAAGTACTTCTACCGACAGCACGGCTGGCAAACTTGGCGACGATAGCCCACAGGAAGCTGGAGAAAATTCACCACATGCTTCTATGCTGTGTGGAAAAACGTTAGCGCCCCATGAAAAAGCGATCCTTACACAACAGCTCACGCTTTTGAATTCAGACAGCTATAAGTCAGAGTTTATGTTTCCTTCTATCGCAGGACTGGTAGGAAATATCTTAGGCGAAACCTTTAGTGACGAAGACGCCGTGGCCATTGCCATTTGTAATGCGCTAGATGACGAAACAATTAAGGAGCAAGCCGATGAAGTACAAAAGCAACAAAGCGCAGAAGAAACATCAGTAGAAGCATCGCAGACCGAGCATACAGCAGAGAGCGCTGAAGCTGTGGGCGACACTAAACCCTTAAGCAGCGCAGAAGACAATGCACAGCCAGTAAAAACCGAGCGCCAAGCAGTTAAGATGCTAAAAGTCGACCAAGCTAAAATTGATTACTTAATGGATATTGTTGGCGAACTCACGGTGGCGAAAAACTCATTGCCTTATCTGGCCAAACAAGCCGAGGAGGAAGGAGGAAGTAGAAAGCTTAGTAAGCAAATTAAAGCGCATTTTTCTATTGTTAATCGCTTAACTGAGTCGCTGCAAAGTGCGGTATTGCAAATACGCATGGTACCCGTCTCTCATGTATTCCAACGCTATCCTCGCTTAGTGAGGGACTTAGCGAGGAAGCTCGATAAAAAAATTGAGCTTTGTATGCAGGGTGAAGACACTGAGTTCGATAAAAACTTAATTGAATCACTTTCAGAGCCGCTTATTCATTTATTGAGAAACAGCATTGATCACGGTATTGAGTCACCGTCTGAGCGGATTTCAGCGGGCAAGTCAGAAATGGGTCGTATTGACCTTATTGCTACGCCTCTTGATGACAGCGTAATTATTGAAATCCGCGATGATGGTAACGGGATAGACCCACAAAAAATTAAACTACTCGCCTTTCAAAAAGGGGTCATCAGCGAAGCTCAACTAGAGAGCCTAGACGATAACGAAGCCCTACAGCTTATATTCGCTGCTGGTTTTTCTACCTCAGAACAAGTCTCAGATTTGTCTGGACGCGGCGTCGGTATGGATGCGGTAAAAACAATGGTAAGCCAGGCAGGCGGCACTATCGAAATGCACAGCGAAGTAGGCGTAGGTACTACTTTCAAATTGCTGCTACCTCAAACTATGTCGGTTAACCGTGTAATGATGTTTGAAGTAAACGACCAAATGTTTGGTGTGGGAATGGATGCGGTGGTGGAAACTGTGAAAGTGCCCACCTCAGACATTCAGCGCATTCGCAACGAACAGGTTCTTGTTATTCGAGAAAAGCTAATACCACTGTGTAATCTGCGCGACGCATTGGGTTTTGAAGAGGCAGAGGAAAAAGAAGAGCACTCAATTTTGGTGGTAGCAACACGACAGGGAGAGTTCGGGTTAATCATCGATAAATTTCATGAGGGTATTGATGTTATTCAAAAACCTCTTGAAGGGGTGCTAGCGGGATACGCGCACTTTTCGGGAACAGCGTTGCTTGGTGACGGGCGTGTGCTGTTAATCATCAATGTACAAGAGGTGTTAGCCAAATGCCTATAGCGTTCAAAAAGAAAGTGGCGGTGATGACCGGACATTGCGAAATTGAAGAGGCAGAAAGTCTGTTTGCCTGGCTAAACGAAGAGGTCTCTAGGCAAGTTAATTTAAAGGCCTTAGTCAGTGCACACACTGCGGTATATCAGGTACTGCTCGCAAAGAAGCCAAAAGTCAGTGTGTGGCCAGAATCTGAAAAGCTGATTTGGCTCACTAAAATGATGAATAACAAAAGCAATGTGTGGTGCGAATGAAAGTAATAACGGTGGCTAATCGCAAAGGCGGTACAGCAAAAACTACAACGGTAGTAAACCTTGATAATCAGGGACACGTGATGCATGGCTTAAAAGCGCTTGGATGTACACCACAGAGCGAGATTACCGAATTGCCAATTAGCCACTTTTTCACGTCAGTAGTGAAATGCTCAGAAAATATTTACGCAACCAATGTAGATACGAACAAGGCCAATACGAACGATAACATTACTTTAGACACTTTACGTAATTGGTGCGACTCAGTTCCTGTTACAACACATTTCGACATTGTGTTAATCGATACACCGCCGACCCTGAGTCCGCAACTGATGGCCGCGCTATCAGCCGCTACCGACATTATTATTCCCGCTACGCCTTTACCGCTTGCCAGTGACGGCGTGCAAAAATTATTAACGGCCTGCAGAAACGCTATGGAGGAGCGAAAGTTCAGAGCGACTAGGCTAACCATTTTACCCGTAATGGTTGAACAAAATTTAAAGCTTCACAGGCAAGAACTTGGTGGCTGGTATGAACGCTACGGGCGCAACAAAGTGCTGCTTCCCATAAGAAAGAGTATCAAATTAGCCGAGGCATTTGCTCAAAACAAACCCGTTTTTACTTATGCACCTCAAAGTCGTGGCGCACACGACTATACTGAATTATGTAAACAATTAATCGGCTAGAAACAAGAGGTAATGCAATGAGCGCAATACACTTAGTAGATGATTCAGCAACAATGCTAATGAGTATGGAAATGCTGCTTAAACGGGCAGGCTATACAGTAACAAAATCAGAAAGTGCAGAGGCAGCGATGGCGGCACTTGAGTCCATATCGCCCAAATTAATAATAACGGATTTAAACATGCCGGGTATGAACGGTATAGAACTAATAAAAACACTAAAGCAGCAAGCTAAATTTAGGTTTACCCCCATGTTGATGTTAACCACGGAGTCGCAGCAAAGTCGTCGAGAAGAAGCGAAAGCTGCTGGTGCTACAGGCTGGCTTGTCAAACCCGTCGAGCCAGAGCAATTGTTAGGTGTAGTAAAGCAGTTGGTACCAGCTGCATAAGGTAAAAACATGAAAGTACTTGAAAAAGCAAAGCAGTATTACGAAACAGTGCTCGCGGAGAAAATAAAAGTGCTTAAGGAAAAGACAGGTAACATGCAGGATTCGCTTTTACTTTGGGGCGGGCTTTTAACCGTAACAGTAGTAGGCGTAGTGGGGGCGCTGAGTATACCAATAGAGATAATGGGCCTGCAGGGGGGAGTCTGTGCAACTATTTTAGCAATGTTGACCTTTGTGCCTTGGTATGCAAACCGACAGAATCGCATGTTTGCTGCCAAGTTAAGTCGTCAAGAAAGCTATTTGCAAGAAACTTCATCGCAGTTAAGCGAAACCCATGCTCAGGTTAATGATTACGTAGCCATATTAAAAGGGCAAATGGATGGCATAAGTGCAATAACTGAAGACGCCTCAATGGAGCTAATGAAAGCGCTGTATGAGATTGAAAGCAGTATTCAAGATAGTATAGACAACGTTGAATTGGGTCAGAAGAATGCTCTCAATTGCAAGGAGAAAAGCGCAGCCGAGTTTGAGTTGGCGGCGCAGCGCCTGTCTAATATAAAAGAAATGATTAATACACAGCGCGCGCAACAGATTGCAGATACTGAAGCCATTCAAGGGGTAATGCGTGAGGTTGAAAACCTAAAGGAACTCACCGAATTAGTTAAAAATATTGCTTCGCAAACCAATTTATTAGCCCTTAATGCTGCAATTGAAGCGGCGCGAGCTGGTGAATACGGACGGGGGTTTGCTGTGGTAGCTGAACAGGTACGTATATTATCGTCACAGTCTTCAGAAGCGGCTGAAAAAATAGAGTCGGGCATAAAATCAGCGCTGGACGCTGCACATGTTCAAGGTGAAAAAATGCTTAATTCAACACGTGCGAACGATACGTGTGAATTATTAACTGGGTTTTCTGATTCGCTTGAAAATATAACGCAACACTATCGTGTGCTTGAAGAACTAAACCCTAAAATGCTGGCGTGCTTCTCGCAAAGCGCCACCGACGTTGCGGTAAAAGTAAGCGGTGCCATCGCGAAAATTCAGTTCCAAGACATTATTCGCCAGCGCACCGAGCATGTGAAACTAGAGCAAGACGCTATTGTAAGTTTATTTGGGCAGTTTTCGTCATACATTAACAACCGCGAGCATTTTGATGAGTCGTTTAATTTAAGCACCAAAGAAATGTTTGAAAAATATGTGATGGAAGATCAGCGTAAAATACATTTCGATATTAATGAGTCTTCATCTGAAGAGAAAAATGAGTTTGAAGAGGCCCGAGAGCCTAAAATAGAACTGTTTTAATAAGAATTTCAATAAATTAGGACAGAGCTGAAAGTAACAATGATTAGAAGCCATGAAAGTTAATACGGGTACGTAGGTAAGTGATATCACTACTGTAAAATTGCCAGTCAGTTCCACTGACTGGCAATTTCAAAACCAAGTATCTAATGAGTCTAAGCTCGGTTTCCCGTGAAGACGCATTCAAACACTGTGGCAAGTTTCCGAGGGGCTAACGAAACTAACGCCTTATCCTTACAGAGTAATGCGCTGGGCCGTAGCAAACGCAACGTCCAGTTTAAAGTACGCCGCTTCATTAATGAAATGAGGGTAGGTTTCTTTCTCACCGTCCCAGAGAATATCTTTTCCGTCAAAAGTTCTAAACATGGGAGAACCTGGTAATAGACGCTTAAAATCATTGTCTTGCAATGAGTGGTGGATCATCGCGGTACGCGCGCCATTTCCATCTAATGGAAAGCCGACGTTTTCACCAAGGCGAAAGGCTTCACACTCAGGCAGTGCGTCTGTTTCTATCTTTTGGTTATTATAGGCTACACAAAAATCTAAAATAGCCTCGGCCATAGTTTGTGTTAAAAGGTAAACATCTTCTCTTAATACGCCTTGAGGCTGACCGCCCACTTCAATCATTACCCCTTTCTTACCGGTAGTACACAAATAACCGTGTTCAAGATAAGGCTTTTCGTCTTCCACCAAAATATTCGCTTCGGGCATTTGTTGTTTAACAAATCGTGCTAACTGAACGTGAAATTCATCCGCTTCTAGAATAATTAGCGTGGCGCCCATCTCGCTGGTGGTATTGTGAATATCAATAACAAAATCGGTATTTGAGTTACCTTTCGGCCCGAATTTTTCATTCAGCGATTTCGCAAGTGCAGCTTCTTTAGCGGTGTTTTCATCAGATAAGCGCTCAAAGGTAAACTGACGATTTAAATCTTCTTCTACAAACCGCACGTTAGCAGCAAGGGCAGCTTCATTGGCTATATTCAATGAAACATTCAACTCATTAAATCGCGAAGGTAGCCCGAACTGTTGCCAGTTTCGAATAAGCTGAATACCACTGGTTTCATTGCCATGAGTGCCACCAATAAGCGCGATAGAATTAAACATTCATATTCCTTTTTTACTAATGTGAATAAGCGGTAGAGCGGTGTTTAACAGTCAAAAACCGGTGAAAACCAAAAGCGCTGTTGCCAGATTTTTATACGAAACTAGCGGGGTGTTTGTAACACCAGGTTTCGATAGCAGTGAAACGCGAAATCTGAACTTAAATACACTAACTCTGATTGCCTTGATACTACACCAGCGAAGGTGGCTCGAAAACAGGAAAAATAGCAGAGAGAGCGAGTTTACCCACTTACCTCGCGTAGATTTTTAGATAACTGACTAGCGTCTTAGTGTTTAAAAAAGTCGTCAGACTGCTGTGCCAACATAGCCTCGATTTCTTCTACATCTATATGTTTTGGCCTGGCATCCTCTGCAGGCTTGCCGGCAATTTTTCTGTCTTCTGCAGCCCATTCACCCAAATCGATAAGTTGACATTTTTTGCTACAAAAAGGGCGGTATTCGCTTGTTGGGGCCCAAACAACCTGTTTGGCGCAAATAGGGCATTTCACTTCCATAATAGACTCCAGTGAAATACGTCTTGGCGGCACAATCTATGAACTATAAACAAAGAAAGTACCCAAGACGATAAATATTGGATAAAGGCGGAGTTTAGCAGGCCGCTAAACGAAACTGAATACTGTTTTCTACTGCGCCAGCCTGGCCTTCTTGCGGTGAAAACATCATAAAACGCAGGGCGTAACGGTATTTATTGCCGCTTAAGGTTGGGTAATAGCCTTCATCTACGCTGCACTTTACGCGAATAAGTTCGTTTTTATCTTCCGCTGCACCTTGATAAAAGCCATTCTCTGCAACCGCATTTACAAACTGCCCTCGTTCGCGGATAAACGATAGGCTAACCGCAATTGCATCGTCAAGAAGCCCTAAAGTCTCTAACCATTGTGCAATCTCAATTTGACGCTGTTCTAGCGGCTGCTGTAACCAAAAGTGCAAATTAGGAAGGTCGAAACTACATGCGCCGCCGGGTATGGCAAAGCGCTGTCTTATGGCGCTAAGCAATTTGTCATCTTTAAGCGCGCTACCAAAACGGCGATCTGTTTTAAGCTTTTGCTTTAATGTAAGTACTGTTTTTAACGCTTGCTCTAACGCCGTACTGTCTATTTTGGGGTGTTTTGACCAATAGACTAAATTCTTCTCGTGAGCTTCAAGATCTTTAGTTAAATCTGAACGAAGATCGAGCCTTTCTATTAGGTCGAGCAGTTCGAAAAGTTGTTCAAAAAACACAAGCTGAAGGTGCGTGTGTTCTGATTTGGCGGTTATTTTAAGTTGACCAAGCAGCTGCTCAACACGTAAATAGTTACGTACTTTTTCCTTTAGTGGAAACTCGAATACAGCGCTACCCATGGAACCCCTTAAAACACATAGACTTAGAGAAACTGCACTACGACCTTGTAGTGCGGCGAATAACAGCAAGCCTAAAGCATCAAGGCTTTTAAGCCAAGTCTACTTGTTCGACAAATGCTTACTTTGACGCTGATTGTTCAAAAAAGTTTCAAAAAGCAAAGCTGTTGATTGGGAAGACCCGTTATAAGCTAAATATGGTAAGAAACGGATGGTAAGGCCCCACAAGGAAAAAGAAGAGCGAATCAGAAGAGTTAGGTAGAAAAGGGAAAAAGGGAAGCAGAAAAGCCAGGCAGGAACGGAGGATATGAAAGGTAAAGGTAGAAGCAGTTTGCTATTGTGCAAACCGCTTATGCTTATACTGAAGCAAGGCTGAGTAGCTTCTGGTGTATAGTCGCTATTTGGCTGGCAAGCGCTTCTAGCGTCGTGCTGTTATCCAGCACATCGTCCGCTGCGCTAACACGTTCTTGACGTGAAGCCTGCGAAGCCATAATGCTTCTAATAGTTTGCTCTGTGCTGCCGTCCCGTTTTAATGCCCGTTCAAGCTGCATTGTTTCTGGACAATCTACCACCACTACATGGTTGCACATTTCAGTTAGTTTGTTTTCAACAAGTAAAGGCACAGATAAAATACAATAGGGTGATGTCGATTCGCTGATTAGCTGTTGCATTCGAGAGCGAATAAGTGGGTGCAGCAAACCATTTAACCAATGCTTTTCTTCTGCATCGGCAAAGACCTTTTCGCGTAGGGCGGCGCGATTAAGGCTTCCATCTTCTAGCAGAATAGTTTCGCCAAAATGCTCGGCAATGTGCCGTAAGCCTTCTGAACCTACTTCAACTACGTCACGTGCGACTTCGTCAGCATCAACAATATCAATGCCGAGTTTTTCAAAAATAGCAGTAGCAGCCGATTTACCGCTGCCTATACCGCCAGTCAGGCCCACTACGAACATGTTTTGTTTATCCATCATCACTAAGCCTTGAAGTTAAATCGTTACTTGAGGTTAAGTAACACTTGGTTTTATAGCACTGCATTAAGATAGGCAGTAATGATTTCTTCTTTAAAAAGCAACGTCAGCCAGCCTGCCACGGCCAAATAGGGGCCAAAAGGAATTGCTAACGACTTGCCCTTATTCTGAATGACCATAATGAGTATGCCTGCAATGGCACCCACAAATGAAGACAGCAAGATAATAACAGGTAGCCCTTGCCAGCCAGTAAATGCCCCAAGTGCCGCGAGCAGTTTAAAATCGCCATAGCCCATGCCTTCCTTGTCCGTAGCTAATTTAAATAGCCAATAGACTGACCATAAGCTTAAATAGCCAGCAGCGGCTCCGATAATGGCGTCAGTAGTACCAACAAATATGTTTTGTGTACTTAACAGTAAGCCTAACCAAAGCAGAGGCAGTGTTAACTGGTCGGGTAGCAACATTTTATCTAAGTCAATAAACAGCAGTGCAACAAGCACATAAGTGAAGATGACCGCCCATACCGCCTGTAAAGTCACGCCGAACTGATACGCAGCGAAGGTACAGGCTATAGCTGTGAAAAGCTCAACAAGCGGATAGCGTATTGAAATACCTACTTTGCACTTAGCACACTTGCCCTTTAGAAACAGGTAGCTGATAACCGGGATATTTTCCCAAGCGCGAATTTTGTGACCGCAGCTTGGGCAGGTACTGTCTGGTTTTACAAGGTTGAATGTATCTGTGGATAGCGGGGACTTGTCATCGGCAGATGTGGTGCCGCCGTCATTTTCGCTGCCACTTACGCTGTCATTTGCGGCATCAGTAAAATAGCTTTCATACTCTTGCTGCCAGCTGCGCTCCATCATAATAGGCAGGCGATAAATCACCACGTTTAGGAAACTGCCCACCATTAAGCTTACGAAAAAAACAAGAGAATAAAATAAAGCAGGGTAGAGCTGACTAAGCGTTATTATGGCATCCATGAAGTGCAGTTCTTTTTTCTTTTAATAGTAATTGGAAAAAGTCGGGTTTTAAACCTTGTTTATGGACGCCACTAAAAAGCGCCGCCCAAATTGTTGACATTTATAGAGCTAGCAATCGTAAAACAATTAATCACAAAGCTAGCAACATGTGCAATTTATACCACGTTACCCATTTCGAATATAGGCATGTACATGGCCACAATCAAACCGCCGATAACCACACCGAGGACAGCCATGATCATAGGTTCAAGTAAACTGGTTAAACCGTCTACCATGTCGTCGACCTCTGCTTCGTAAATGGTTGCAATTTTACTCAGCATTTCGTCGACCGCGCCCGATTCCTCACCAATGGCAATCATTTGCGTCACCATGTCAGGGAACACTTGGGTAGCACGCATGGCCACATGCATTGGCATACCGCCAGCCACTTCTTTACGTATATACAAAATGGCATCACGATAAACCGCATTGCCAGATGCACCCGCAGCAGATTCTAGAGCGCCGATAAGCGGAACACCTGCTGCAAAGGTAGTTGCTAGGGTACGGGTAAAGCGCGCAATACTGGCTTTTTTAAGTATTTCACCAATAACAGGAATTTTTAAAATATTACGGTCTACGCTATCGCGCAGCTTCTGGCTACGTCTGTGTGCACGCACAAACATAAAGCCTGCTGCTGCCACACCTATGGCGATAAAGATACCGTAGTCTTGCACAAACCGGGAAATTCCCAGCACAAATACAGTAAAGGCAGGAAGCTCAGCGCCAAAACTGCTAAAGATTTCTTCAAACTGGGGAACTACGAAAATAAGAAGAATAGTCGTAACAATAAAAGCAACAACCAAAACTGCGATAGGGTAGAACATCGCTTTTTTGATCTTTGATTTTAGTGCTTCAGCTTTTTCTTTATAGGTGGCTATACGGTCGTAAATAGTTTCAAGGGCACCAGATTGCTCACCTGTGTAAACTAAGTCGCAATACAAATCGTCAAAATAAAGGGGGTGTTTTCTCAGCGCCGAAGAAAGCGGATTACCGGATTTAACTTCTTCAGTAATTTCACCAAGCAGTTTTCGCATTGAAGGATTTGCATGGCCCTGCGCAATCATTTCTAAAGATTGGATAAGGGTAACGCCAGCTGCTAGCATAGTCGCGATTTGACGAGAAATGACAGAAATATCGGCAGGTTTTATCTTTTGTGCACCGCCGAACAAAGGTTTAGCGAGCTTTTTAACTTTATTTGCAGAAATGCCTTGTCGACGGAGAAGGTTTTTGGCTTCTGAGAGTGAGGTTGCAGAAATTTCGCCTTTTCGAGCTTGGCCATGGCGATCTTTCCCTTGCCAAGTGAATACTGTCGCTGCCTTTGCCATACCCAGAACCTTCTGTTGATTAAAACAAAAAAAGCCCAGTAAAACCGGGCCTTTCGGAATAGAAATCTTCTAGCAGATGGTTGCTGGGTCGCACGATGCATTCCAAACTACACGGTTGCCTTCCATTGTTGCATCTAAGGTATAAGTAGCTCCGTCAAGACCAGAGTTAACTGATGAAGTAGCAGTAATGTCACCATCTTCAGTAGTTATAAGAACGGTATTATCAGTAACTCCGTCACCGTCAGCTGCGATGTCTGCTGGAATACCGTTAGCACCGCCAGAGCATCCTTCCAAAGTACCAAGGGTCTGCGCACAAATCTCAACTGCAGTCTTCGCAGCAGCAGTAGCATTAGTCACTTCAGTAAACTTCGCTTTCTGCGTGTAGTTCTGATAAGCAGGCAATGCGATTGCTGCAAGAATACCGATGATTGCTACAACAATCATTAGTTCGATAAGGGTAAAACCTTTTTGGTTTTTGTTATTCATGTTCATCATGGTTTTTCTCCGGGACGTGTATAACACGTAAAGTTTAAAATCTAATTCAAATTGACGTTTATACCCGAGTCGTCCTTTTCAACGCCCCTGGTACTTGTTACTCAGTATAGAATTTTATTTGTTACTGACAAGTATAGGCAAATATACGTATGTCTAGCTTTTGCAGTATGACATGAATAACTGCGCTATGGCAGGCGCGATCACTTGTACTTTCGTATAAAAGTTAATGACTTATCTACGTATATCTATCTATACACAGAAAAACATGACGAGAAATAACTGGGAATGATCGTGAGTTCTAGTATCTTTGATCATACTACAACTCACGCTTTTTGCTTAGCGGCTAACTAAGGTGTTGACACCGAATTAGCTGACTAAAGCGCCTTCTAAACTGCTCTACTACGACAAAGTAATTCGAAGTGACAAATCAATCGCCTGAACATGTTTGGTTAAGGCGCCAGATGAAATGTAATCTACACCTAGTTGTGCAAGTGATGCCAGTCGTTCATCAGTAATGTTCCCTGATACTTCCAGTTTACATTGGCCTTTATTAAGCGCTACTGCCTGTTGGATCTGTTCGTTAGTAAAATTATCCAGCATGACAATGTCGGCACCCGCTGAAAGGGCCTGTTCGAATTCAGCTAGACTCTCAACTTCTACTTCCACTGGCTTGCCCGGCATCATGGATTTTGCTCGACTCACGGCTTTTTCAATATTTCCACAAGAAAAAATGTGGTTTTCTTTAATTAGAAACGCATCGAATAAACCTACGCGGTGGTTTTGACCGCCGCCACAACGTACTGCGTATTTCTGAGCATAGCGCAGGCCGGGTAAAGTTTTGCGGGTGTCTAAAATTTTAGTGTTAGAGCCAGCTAGAAATTTGGCATAAAAAGCCGTCACTGTAGCGGTTGACGAAAGTGTCTGCAGAAAGTTAAGCGCTGTACGTTCGGCGGTTAATATAGCGCGAGCAGAGCCTTCTAAACTAACTAATACCGTTTCTGCATCAACCTTGTCGCCATCTTTCACATGCCAGGTTAGCGACACTGACTCGTCAATAAGCGCAAATGCTTGATTAGCCCAAGCTATTCCGCAAACCACGCAAGGTTCGCGAGTAATAATAGTCGCTTTTGCGGTAACGCTTTCATCTATCAGGTTTGCGGTAATGTCGTTTGCAGCATTTAATTCGCCGCCAAGATCTTCTACAAGTGCGTTTGATACTTGCTCTCGGATCGCCTGCATATCTGGTGATGTCATTTTCATCGCTTTTATCTATGCTATTTATATATTCAAAGGGTACGCAATATTAACCATTCTCCGCGCTGAGTAAACTCTAATTGGCGAAGAACACTCATTCCAAGCAGTATATGGTCATCTTGCATGCCGGGGTTTAAGTTTGCATCTACATTACGCACTACTATTTCGCCAATGCGTAAGGTGTCAATTGTCGATTCGGCAACCCTCACTACGCCATTGGCAGTACTGGCTAAACCCTCTCGTCCTGCTTTTAGTTGAAGCCTGTTCGCTAAGTGTGCGGGGACCGCTACATCAGTGGCACCCGTATCAACAAGAAATACCACTTCCTCACCGTTGATATAGCCTGTTGTTACATAATGCCCTTGGCGGTTTTGCTTAAGGCGTACCTCAGTTTGTGAACCAATACGTTCGGACGTGGGCTCGCTGTTCGGGTTAATTTGTTTTTCAAGTAAGTCAGAGAAGACAAAAACAAGTAAACCGAAACCGCAAATCCATGCAAGGGCGACCATCCATTTGCCCGCTGATGTCGTCGGGTCTTGTTGTTCATTCATGTTTTTACCTTATTGATAACTGCCTAACTAATAGCAGTGATATGTTGCTTTCTATGCAAGCTTTCTATTCAAGTTTTCAAGAGGGCTCTCTATTAAAACAGTGGCTTAAAAAATTGCCCTAGCAACGGCATGCAGCGCTTCTAGCCCTATACACATATATCCCTATACAATGTAGGCTATAAAACAGAAAATCAATTACCGAAGCAAATACTATGGTGCTTTATAACAAAGCGAAGTACACCCAAAGTCCGCATTATGATGCTCGCCCTGACGATACCGATGTTAGTCTTTTAGTGGTACACAATATTTCACTGCCGCCTTCACAGTTTGGTACGCCGGGTATACGACAATTGTTTACCGGCACACTTAACCCAAATGAACACCCGTTTTATAAAGAAATTGCAGGGTTACGAGTCTCAGCCCATTGCGTGATTTATCGAACGGGAGAAATTGAACAGTTCGTACCCTTTGAACAAAGGGCGTGGCATGCAGGTGTGTCCACATTTCAAGGCCGCAGTCGCTGCAACGATTATGCTATTGGCATTGAGCTGGAGGGCACTGATACATTGCCTTTTACCGATGCGCAGTATAAAGCACTTGGCGAGGTCACTGATTTTATTACACGACACTATCCTCGGATCACTTTAGGGCGTATTGTAGGTCATAATGATATTGCGCCGGGGCGTAAAACTGACCCCGGTGTTGCTTTCGATTGGGCAAGATACAGAATGCGCGTTACTGGGTTGAAGAAGGCCGATTAATCCAGGTCGCCAGGAAAAAAGGGAACGCAATACTTATGATGTTAATGAGCCTCTTATTAGTCCTCAGTCTTGAGCGACTGATAACGAAAACACCTAACTGGCATATTGAAAGGTATGCCGCTCAATATCGTGCTTTTCTTCAAGATAAAGGTTTAATCAAATTCCAGGAAACGGATGAGGAAAGAGAAGGTAAGGGAAAGAAGGCATCGTCTACTGCGCTTTATTTCTACCTTCTACTTCCTGCACTCATGCTAGGTGCTATTGAATACTGGATGCTCGGCGCATTCCTTACTTTTATAGAGCAGAGTTTAGTGCTGTTCATATGTATTGGCTGTCCGGTATTAAGAAGCGTTTATAAAAATTTCCTGAATGCTGCCGACCGAGGTGACCTTCAGGCGTGCAGTATGTACACCGACCAATTAGGGCATTGTGCAAGTCAATCAGACAGTGACGGAAGTGCGGGTATAGAAGGCAAAACTTTTGGCCAACACCTTACCTGGCTTAACTATCAACACTATGCCGCTGTGATGCTGTGGTTTATTGCTTTTGGTGCACCTGGCGCGCTGGTTTATAGCTTGAGTCGAAGCACAACCGAGGCATTGTGTGATGCAAATCACCCTTTAAAAGCCGCTGCGGGAAGATTGATGTTTGCGCTTGATTATATTCCTGTTCGCGTTACCGCATTTGGCATGCTGATGATGGGACATTTCTCACGAGCGTTGCCTGAGTGGATTAAGTATGCACTTCAGTTCGATGTACCTGCATACGATGTGCTTACACAAATTTCTTCGAAAGCTGAGATTCTAACGCCTGATGAACAGCAGTTGCAGGCTGAAAATGCAGCAATAGAACCGAAGGTGCTTGTAAAGTTAGCAAAACGTAATGTTATTTTTCTGCTTGTAATAACATCAGCGCTCACGCTTGTAGGCAGTCTTGCATAGTCATTATTTTTAACATTTACTAGCCTACTTGGCTTAGAAGGGCGTTTGGTCTATTTATTAATTGTATGTAGATCAGGCGCTTTGCCCCTATTACTGCATTCTCCCTTCCTCATCAGACCAGTTTGCGGTTACTGATTTTTCTTAACAAATTCAACAATAAAGCTTAACACCCAGCAAAAGGTAAATGCTTTGCTATGCTTGTGAGTATTTACCTCGAAATCGATCTGCCTTAAACTAGATAGGTAAAATGGTATTACCAATTGTGTTTGTGATTAAATATTCCACGATTATTTTTTACATTCACCGCTCTTATAACGTCGCTATTGTTATAGAGCACGGTTTAAATAAAAGGATACGTAGCGCGCATGCGGCAGCAGCGAAAAAAACTCTCTGATGTGATTACCGAGCAACTCGAGTCAATGATACTCGACGGTACGTTATTGGCTGGTCAGAAATTACCGCCAGAGAGAGAGCTTGCGCTTGAATTTGATGTATCGCGACCTTCGCTTAGGGAAGCCATTGGTAATTTACAGGCACGTGGGTTGGTAGAACGTAAGCAAGGCGGCGGTACGTTTGTTAATCGCAACCTTAATTCTGCCATGACAGACCCCCTAATGGACTTAGTCAGCCAGCGTCCTGAAACTCAATTTGATTTGCTTGAATTTCGTCATGCGCTTGAAGGGATGGCGGCGTACTATGCGGCACTTCGTGGTCAACCTGAAGATTACAACGCATTGAAGCAAGCACTGAACGACGTACCTACGCCTAAAGCGCACGAAAGCAAGCGTGCCCAAGCTGAGGCGCTAGGACAGTTTTATATCATTATGGCAAGAGCATCACACAATATGGTGTTGTTGCACGTAATGAGCACCATGCAAAGCATGCTGGTGGACAATATTGAACGAAACTTTGACATGCTGGCAGCGCACCCTGAAGCGGTGGAAGACATTGCTAAGCAGCGTCGTGAAATTGTAGAAGCCATTGCTTCTCGCGACCCTGAAGCTGCGCGTCAGGCATGTAATACGCATTTGGCGTTTATTGAAAAAACGCTTTTAACCATTAATCAACGCGATACCCGTGTACAGCGCGCATTGCGACGATTAGAGATTTAGTTATTTAGCTTCGCTTTTAAAAAAGCTAGATAGCTATTCATTCGCAGAGGCCGGTCAGGTTTTTCCTGTGCCACTGCAAAAGCAGGTGAGCCAGATTGGGTCACTGTGAGTACAACGTAATTTAGTTTTCCTTCTTTTAGCGCCTTTAAGAGTAGAGGCAATGCTAAGGGAGGATTTTCTATATAAGCAAAAAATAGGATGGCACCATGTCTGATATGATGCACCAAGATGTAGATCCTCAAGAAACTAAAGAGTGGATTGATGCGCTTGAGTCGGTTTTAGAAGAGGAAGGCGTAGAACGCGCCCACTATTTACTCGAAAAACTTATTGATAAAGCTCGTCGCAGCGGAGCGCATCTACCGTATGACGCAACTACTGCCTACATCAATACTATCCCTGCAGCACAAGAGCCAAAAATGCCTGGTGACTTGACCATCGAAGCGCGCATCCGTGCGGCAATTCGTTGGAACGCATTGATGATTGTATTGCGTGCATCTAAGAAAGACCTAGAGCTTGGTGGTCACATTGGTAGCTTCGCATCATCGGCTATGCTTTACGATGTTGGCTTTAACCACTTCTTCAAAGCGCCTAACGAGAACCAAGGCGGCGACTTTATTTTCGCACAGGGCCATATTTCTCCAGGTATTTATGCGCGCTCTTACATGGAAGGCAACTTAACTGAAGAGCAGTTAAATAACTTCCGTCAAGAGTGTGCTGGCGATGGTCTATCGTCTTACCCGCACCCTCACTTGATGAAAGACTACTGGCAGTTCCCAACCGTATCTATGGGTCTTGGTCCACTTCAAGCTATCTACACAGCGCGCTTCCTTAAGTACCTAACTAACCGTGGTATCAAAGACTGTTCAGGTCAGCGCGTTTACTGCTACATGGGTGACGGTGAGTGTGATGAGCCAGAGAGCTTGGGTGCAATTGGTCTTGCTTCTCGTGAAGGCCTAGACAACCTAACGTTTGTTATCAACTGTAACCTTCAGCGTCTAGACGGCCCGGTACGTGGTAACGGCAAAATTATCCAAGAACTTGAAGGCACATTCCGCGGCGCTGGCTGGGAAGTTGTGAAAGTTATTTGGGGTAGCTACTGGGATGAGCTACTGGCTCGTGATAAATCTGGCAAGCTTATCCAGCTTATGGGCGAAACGGTAGACGGTGAATACCAAAACTGTAAAGCCAAAGGCGGCAAGTACACCCGTGAAAACTTCTTCAACAAGTATCCTGAAACAGCGGCACTTGTAGCTAACATGTCTGACGACGACATCTGGCGCTTGAACCGTGGTGGTCACGATCCGGTTAAAGTATTCGCGGCTTACCAAAAAGCCATTGATACGAAAGGTCGTCCAACGGTAATCCTTGCTAAAACGGTTAAAGGTTTCGGTCTAGGTGCATCAGGCGAAGCACAAAACGTAGCGCACAACGTTAAGAAAATGGACGTTGATTCAATCAAAGCGTTCCGCGACCGTTTCAATATTCCAGTAGCAGACGAGAAAATTGCTGACCTGCCATACTTCAAGTTCGACGAAGACAGCGAAGAAATGAAGTACCTTCGCGAGCGTCGTGAAGCACTAGGTGGTTATCTGCCTTCTCGCCGTGAACAGGCTGAAGAGCAGCTTGAAATTCCTGAGCTAAGTGCATTCGACGCTATCTTAAAAGGGTCAGGCGATCGTCAAGTATCATCAACCATGACGTTTGTACGTGTACTTAACGCATTGTTGAAAGATAAGAAAATTGGTAAGCGTATTGTGCCAATTATTCCTGATGAAGCCCGTACATTCGGTATGGAAGGCTTATTCCGTCAGGTAGGTATTTACGCCAATGAAGGCCAGAAATACGTACCACAAGATGCCGACCAAGTCGCTTACTATCGCGAAGATAAGAAAGGTCAGGTATTACAAGAAGGTATTAACGAACTAGGTGCAATGGCGTCGTGGGTAGCGTCGGGTACGTCTTACTCAACGTGTAACGCTACCACTATTCCGTTCTACATCTACTACTCGATGTTTGGTTTCCAACGTGTTGGTGACTTGGCATGGGCAGCAGGCGATAGCCAAGCACGTGGTTTCCTTTTAGGCGCAACTGCAGGTAGAACCACGCTTAACGGTGAAGGTCTACAGCACCAAGACGGCCACTCACATGTGCAAGCGAACCTAATTCCTAACTGTATTACTTACGACCCAACGTATGGCTACGAAGTAGCAGTTATCGTTCAAGACGGTCTACGTCGCATGTACGGTAATAACGAGAATATTTTCTATTACCTAACATTGATGAACGAAAACTATCAGCACCCAGAAATGCCTGAAGGTGATGATGTTGCCGAGCAAATCATTAAAGGTATTTACAAGCTAGAGCGTGTTGAAAACGACAAGTCTAAGCTTAACGTACAGCTAATGGGCTCTGGTACTATCTTGAACGAAGTGCGTAAAGCGGCACAGATTCTGTGTGAAGACTACAACGTATCTTCTGACGTTTACTCTGTGACCTCATTCAACGAGCTAGCCCGTGAAGGTCAAGACGTAGCACGCTGGAACATGCTAAACCCAGAAGCTGAGCAAAAAGTACCTTACATTGGTCAGGTCATTACGAAAGACGCAGGTCCTGCGATTTCTGCCACTGACTATGTGAAGAACTACTCAGACCAAGTACGCGCGTTCATCGAAACTGAATACCGCTGCCTAGGTACAGACGGTTTCGGTCGAAGCGATAGCCGTGAAAACTTGCGTACTCACTTTGAAGTTAATGCGTCATACATTGTGGTGGCATCACTTTACGAATTGGCTCAGCGTGGTGACGTTGAGAAGAAAGTGGTAGCAGAAGCCATTAAGCGTTTTGAAATTAACGCTGAAAAACTTAACCCACTTTACGCGTAAGCCAGATAAGGTATTTTACATATGTCAGATATTCAAAAGATTATCGTACCCGACGTAGGCGGTGACGAAGTTGAAGTTATCGAGCTATGTGTTGCCGTAGGCGACAACATTGAGGCTGATGAAGGCGTTGTTACTGTTGAAAGTGACAAGGCGTCAATGGACATCCCAGCACCGTTTGAAGGTGAGATTGTAAGCCTGTCTGTATCAGTAGGCGATAAAATCAAAGAAGGCGATGTGATTGGTGAAATGAAAGTTGCCAATGGTGACAGTGTCGATGAAGGCGCGTCTGAAGAAAACGCTTCAGATGAATCTTCTAAAGAAGATGCACCTAAGCAAGAAGAAGCACCAAAAGACGAAAGCAAGTCAGAGGCAGCACCTGCTGCGTCTGGCGGCAGCGAAGTGATTGAAGTTGCAGTACCGGATATCGGTTCTGACGACGAAGTAGACGTAATTGACGTATTGGTTTCAGTGGGCGACACCATTGAAACAGAAGATGGGCTAATTACCCTTGAAACCGATAAAGCAACCATGGACGTTCCTTCAACACACGCAGGTACGGTGAAAGAAGTATTCATCAGTACTGGCGATAAAGTGAAAGAAGGCACAGTTGTTATTAAGCTTGAAGTAGCGGGCTCAGGCTCGTCTTCAAGTGAATCGGCGTCTAGCGATGCTTCTTCTGAAGCATCTGCATCGGCTGCGCAGGAAAGTTCAAAGCAAGAATCAGCGCCAGCGGCGTCTGCAGGTAGCGAGACTATCGAAGTTGCTGTACCAGACATTGGTGAAGACGGTGAAGTTGACGTCATCGACGTACTTGTATCGGTTGGCGACACCGTTGAAAAAGAAGACGGTCTTATCACGCTAGAAACTGATAAAGCGACCATGGATGTGCCTTCAACACATGCAGGTACGATTAAAGAAGTCTTTATCAAAGCGGGTGACAAAGTTAAGCAAGGCACCTTAGTTGTTAAGCTTGAAACCAGCGGTGGTTCGTCTTCAAGTGCAGCTGAAGCGCCTAAGCAAGAAGCACCTAAACAGGAAGCAGCTAAAAAAGAAGAACCCAAGCAAGCGTCACAGCAAGAAGCCTCGCAAGGCCGTTCTCCTGTGCCGCCAGCGCCAGAAGCTAAGAATACAGGTAAAGCACATGCTTCTCCTTCGGTTCGTCGTATCGCGCGTGAATTTGGTGTAGACCTGACTCAAGTTAACGGCTCTGGCCCTAAAAACCGTATCTTGAAAGAAGACGTTCAAGCCTATGTGAAAGCTGAGCTTGCGAAACCTCGCACAGCAGCAGCTTCAGGCAGTGCGCCAGCAGGCGATAACGTACTTCAAATCGTGCCAGTTAAGCCGGTTGATCACAGCAAGTTTGGTGAGATTGAAGAGCAAAAGCTTTCTCGAATTCAAAAGATCTCTGGACCGTTCTTACACCGTAACTGGGCGACTATCCCGCACGTTACGCAGTTCGACGAAGCAGATATCACTGAAGTTGAAGACTTCCGTAAAGAGCAAAACGCTTACCACGCGAAAATTAAGTCTGGTCTTAAGATCACGCCATTAGTATTCGTTATGAAAGCGGTAGCGAAAGCCCTTGAGAAATATGAAGTATTTAACTCATCACTGTCTGACGACGGCGAAAGCTTAATCATCAAGAAGTTCATCAACATTGGTATTGCGGTTGAAACACCGGGAGGCCTTGTTGTACCTGTTATTCGCGATGTGAATAAGAAAGGTATTGAAGAGCTTTCTCGTGAGCTTATCGAGACATCTAAGAAAGCCCGTGAAGGCAAGCTTAAAGCGGCCGACATGCAGGGTGGAACGTTTACCATCTCTAGCCTAGGTGGTATTGGTGGCACGGCGTTTACGCCTATTGTAAATGCACCAGAAGTCGCCATATTAGGTGTATCTAAGTCTGAGATGAAGCCTAAGTGGAATGGTAAAGAGTTTGAGCCGCGCCTAATGGTGCCGCTAAGCCTGTCTTATGACCACCGAGTGATCGATGGTGCGGTAGGTGCAAGATTCTCTACTGAGGTTGCTGCCAACCTAACTGACTTACGCAGAATCATACTTTAAATAAAAGGCCGAAAAAATTTACAATATCAGTAACATTTTCGATGATTTTATCAGCCTTTTTGACGGCATTTAGGTTATGCTATTACACAAAAGTAATAGCATGACCCTACAAGAACAGGATTGAGGTTCACAATGAGCGAAATTAAAACGCAATTGGTGGTACTGGGCGGCGGCCCTGGCGGTTATTCAGCAGCATTCCGTGCGGCTGACTTAGGTATTGAAACAGTTATCGTAGACTCACGCGACACGCTTGGTGGTGTTTGTCTTAACGTTGGTTGTATCCCTTCAAAAGCCCTTCTTCACGTTGCTAAAGTGATGAAAGAAGCGAAGCACCTTGCTAGCCACGGTGTATCGTTTGGCGAGCCTACCATCGATTTAGATAAAATCCGCGAATACAAAGACGGCGTTGTTAAGCAATTAACAAATGGTCTTAGCGGTATGTCTAAAATGCGTAAAACCAAGCATGTACAAGGCTTCGGTAAATTTACAGGCGCAAACACCCTAGAAGTAAAAAATGGTGACGACGTTACTACTATTACTTTTGAAAAAGCGATTATCGCTGCGGGTTCTGAGCCAGTAAGCCTACCGTTCATCCCAGAAGATGACCGTGTAATTGACTCAACTGGCGCACTGGAAATGAAAGACATTCCAGAGAAAATGCTAGTACTAGGCGGTGGTATCATCGGTCTAGAAATGGGTACTGTGTACGAAGCACTTGGCTCGAAAATCGATGTAGTTGAATTCTTAGATCAGCTAATTCCAGCCGCTGACAAAGACATCATGAAAGTGTTCATGAAAGACTACAAAGACAAGTTTAACATCATGCTTGAAACTAAAGTGACTGCGGTTGAAGCAAAAGACGATGGCTTGTATGTAACATTTGAAGGTAAGAACGCACCTGCTGAGCCAGTGCGCTACGACAAAGTACTTGTTGCTGTTGGTCGTAAGCCAAACGGTAAGCTAGTTGGCGCAGATGCAGCTGGCGTAAACGTTGATGAGCGTGGCTTCATCAACGTTGATAAGCAAATGCGTACTAACGTTGACCACATCTTCGCAATCGGTGACCTTGTAGGTCAGCCAATGCTTGCGCACAAAGCGGTTCACGAAGGTCACGTTGCAGCAGAAGTTATTGCTGGACAGAAGCATTACTTCGACCCACGTGCTATTCCTTCAGTAGCGTACACTGAGCCAGAAGTTGCTTGGGTTGGTCTAACTGAAAAAGAAGCGAAAGAGCAGGGCGTAAGCTATGAAACAGCAACCTTCCCATGGGCTGCTTCAGGCCGTGCAATTGCATCTGATGCAACTAACGGTATGACTAAGATGATCTTCGATAAAGAAACGGGCCGCGTAATCGGTGGTGCTATGGTAGGTACCAACGCGGGCGAAATGCTTGGCGAAATTGGCCTAGCTATTGAGATGGGTGCTGATGCTGAAGACGTAGCATTAACTATCCATGCTCACCCAACGCTTAACGAATCAATTGGTCTTGCGTCTGAAATCTTCGAAGGAAGCATTACTGACCTGCCAAACCCGAAAGCAAAGAAAAAGAAGTAAATTAGCTTCTTTATAAGTCACTTTAAAAACCCGCTTTTAAGCGGGTTTTTTGTCTATACCAGTCCGCATAGATAATTACCCACTCAATTCAGTATCGCTATGTTCAGTCTTTCGAATAAAGAATAGAACTGGAAGATAAAGGAGCCAACTGTTGGCTATTATCTAGGGCCGAAATACGATTCGTTTCCACCTCTTTGGCATTATGCAGTACTATATGAATGTCGTTATCATCATGCAGCGCCACATTAGATAGGTTTACGCCGTTTACATCATCAAACACCATTGCAGGTCTAAAATCATACGCTCTGGTTTTAAGTGAAATATCCTTGAGCGTTATCCCTTTTACGTGTCTTACAAAGAGCCCCCAGCTAGGAAGTTCGCCAAACATGGTATATTCGGGGTAAGCATCGCGTTCTTGTGGTACTAGGAATAGTTGGTCATGGGGACGGTATGCTAAACCTTTGTTGGCTCTTCCAGGATAGCTAATGGTGATCTTTTCAAGAATAACGTTTTCTACAAACGCGTCCGGTAAACCCGTAATTGAAGCAGGGATAGGATTGAAGAACGCGTTTAACCCAGGCCCTCGCAAATCGTAGTCAATATCGGCTCTATCAAAACTAATTTCCGCATTTACGTTGCTGATCACCACATTTTTTATTTTGCCTAGCGGTGTATCTTTAGGCACGTCTCTATTGCGTTGCCCTAGACGTATAAAAATAGCGCATCCCACATTTTTTGCATCTACGTTTTTCACACTGACATTTTCGAGAATTGCGCCGTCTACAGTTTCAAGCGCTATTGCACTTCTGTAGGTGTCAAATACAACAATGTCTTCAATTTTTACATTGTGAAAACCATTTTGACTTTCCGTTCCAAATTTAATGCCGTTAGAGCTAGAACGCAGTGTGCAATTGCCAATGTAAACATCGTTGTTGCGCATATTTTGCTTGGTTGTGGATTTAAGGCAAATCGCGTCGTCGGCAGCATTAACAAAGCAGCCAGTAATGCGGACATGCTCACAGTCATTGATATCAATGCCATCGTTGTTCCAAAATGCGTCGCTTTGAACCACAATATTGTCAATGTGTAAATCGCGGCATGCTGCGTAGTGTTGAACCCATGATGCGCCGTTTTGAACAGTAATATCGTAAATTTTTATCTGGTTACACGAATGCATTGCAATTACATTGGGGCGATGGCGAGAGCGATTGCGACGTGCATTAAAATCTTCTTCGATGCGCTCTTTGGCGTGATGAAGCCGATTTATATTTAATGCTAACTTACGGCCTTGAGCATTGATGGTTCCTTGGCCAAATATACCGATATTGTCGCAATCATGTGCTTCGATTAGCGCGTGAACCTTACCATCGTCAGTTTCATAGTGTCGTATGTCAGTACTACCGAGCAAGACAGCGTCTTTATCTAGCTCTAGGCTTATGTTGCTCGACAAGTGAAGTGTTCCTGAGTAATAGATACCTGCTGGTAACCAAACCACACCCGGTTCGCCACTATCAATCACCGCCTGAACGGTTGCTTGAATGGCGCCTGTATCTAAAGACTGACCGTTTCCTGTTGCACCAAAGTCCTTTACGTTGAAACGTTTACCTTTTTGGGGAGGTTCACGCCTACTCGGTTTTCGTGTTGCGTTAAATTGCTCGTAATATTGATTGAGCATTTTTGCATTCAAGGCGTGTGAAAAGCACGAGGTTACAGCTATCGTCGATAGTGCTGTTTTGATAAATTTTCGTCTGGATAGCGGAGCAAACATAGCTAACAATCCTTTTTTCTTTGTTGGGGTTGTCGAGCGCCGCTAAAAATAAACGGAAAGAATCGACAACGTCTAATTCAGGTCTTTCTAAAGCGTAAATATCTGTTACGTTTTAAATTTTCATAATAATTTCATGGTGTTGATTCTAAAATTAAGAATAAATACTTAAGGTCGTAAAGACGTTACTTGAAATTTGACACCGGTGTCAATAGCGTGTTAAAAAAACGTTATAAGAAAATGATTAACAGGATCTTGTTTTGTCTAATAAGTACTTAAAAGCTGCTTCGACGAAGCTCTTGCTAAGAACGACGCTATTATTATTGTTTTGCCTACCTTTATCGAAAGGGTACACGAAGGATAGTAGCTATCATCAATACATTGACCCGTTTATTGGCTCTGAAGGATTGGGAAATGTATTTGTTGGCCCAAGTACACCTTTTGGAATGGTTAAGCCTGGGCCTGACATTGGTACCCACAGTAATAGTGGTTACGATCCGGATTTAACAAAATCGTTGGTCGGCTTTAGCCAAGTACATGTTAGCGGAACCGGTGGTGGCCCTAAATATGGAAACATTTCCGTTATGCCGTTTTCGGGTAATGTTGAGTCAATCGACCAGCGCAGTTTACGCAAGAATGAGCAAGCTCAAACGGGGTATTATGCAACAGTACTGACTAAGTGGGATATAAAAGCTGAACTGACCACAGCTGAGCGCGCCGCGTTTCATCAGTACACCTTTCGAGATACCGCTTACAATGCCATAAAAATTGATGGAGGTTTTTTTCTAGGGGAAAACCCTGTGCCAGATGCCCGAGAAGCACAGCAGTTCGTCGGGTCAGAGGTTGACGTTTTATCTTCCACTCAGATTCGAGGATATAGTCGTATCCGGGGTGGCTGGAACAATGGTAGTGCCTATACGGTTTATTATCACGCAGAATTAGACCAACCTTGTGATCGTTTTAGTACATTTAAAGGCGAAACTTTATTTCCCTCTGTAAATAAGCAATTTGATTCCGGCGAGAAAACGGGGGTGCTTTGTTTCTTCACTGATCATCAACGAAAAACAGTTAAGATGAAGATAGGCATTTCATTTATTAGTGAAGCTAAAGCTGCGGAAAATTTAAAAAATGACATACCTCACTGGGACTTTAACTTAGTGCGTCAGCAAGCTGAGCAAAAGTGGGAGAGGTTGCTGTCTAGGATCGAATTAGATTCGACAGCGAGTCTTGAGCAGCGAAAGATGTTTTACACGGGTCTTTATCACACAATGTTAATGCCTGTAGACCGCTCAGGGGAAAATCCTTTGTGGACAGCCACGCCATACTATGACGATTTTTATGCTATTTGGGATACGTTTCGCACGTCCTCCCCCCTTCTTACAATCATCGATCCCGAGCGCCAAGCCGATATCATCAACGGCATGTTAAATATCTACAAGTATGACGGGTATTTACCAGAGGGGCGAAGTGGAAATACTAATGGCCGCACCCAAGGGGGCTCTAATGCGGATATTGTCATTGCCGACGCCTACGTTAAAAATCTTCGAGGGGTAAATTATCACCTTGCCCTTGAAGCTATGATTAAAAATGCCACTGTTGCACCGGGCGGAAACAGTGAAAAAGAGGGGCGCGGTGGTTTGCCAGACTACAATCGTCTCGGCTACGTTTCTACTGATTATGTGCGCGCGGGAAACAGAACATTAGAGTACGCCTATAACGATTTCGCGCTGGCTACGGTGGCTAAAGGGTTGCATCGAATGGGGGAGTATTATCGCTTTATAGAACAGGCCAATAATTGGCAAAACCTGTGGCGCAATATAGAACATGATGGTGCACGTGGTTTTATTATGCCAAAAGATGTTAACGGAAAATGGATAGACGAAATCCCGTGTGACATTAAAGATGGTGTGGCCACGCGCGTTAGCTATACGCCCATTGCACAAGACTGGCCTAACTGCGTGTGCTGGTGGTGCGGTTTTTTCTACGAAGCGAGTTCGTGGGAATACTCGTTTTATGTTCCGCATGATATTGCTGCAATCATAGAGAAAAGCGGCGGCAGCGACGCTTTTGAATCTCGCTTGAACACATTCTTTGAGCACAATTATTACAACGTCGCTAATGAACCCTCATTTTTGACGCCCACGCTATATCACTGGCTGGGTAAACCTCATTTGAGTTCAGACAGGGTGCGCAAAATAGTCCAAGAGCATTATTCTAGCAAGCGCGATGGCCTACCTGGTAATGATGACTCTGGAGCAATGTCGTCGTGGCTTGCTTTTCATATGATTGGGCTTTTTCCAAATGCAGGGCAGCCTTACTATTTAATTAATTCTCCACAAGTGAAGTCGGCAACGTTGCATGTTGAAGGAGGCAATATCTTTAAAGTGATCACAGAAAATTACAGCGAAAAAAACCGGTATATCGTTTCTGCCACCTTAAATGGCAAGCCATTTCACAATACGTGGATAAACCACTCTGAAGTAATAAAAGGGGGAGAATTAAGATTGAAAATGGCAGCAAAGCCTTCGAATTGGGGAGAGGGCAAGTTCCCGCCCTCACTATCCACCACTCAGAAATAGTCAAAACCAACGCCTGCACGTACCTTTAATACTGGTGCGTGTCGGCCGCTAAATCATTCCTTTACGCTAATAAACACAGGGTTGCTGTAAAACCATAAATCAGTCCAGGGATCTTCTCCTGCCGTGTCTATCTGTGGTTCCAATTCATTCTTATTATTAGTACCTCTGATGCGAACATACTGTGCCTGTTTTACCGCTTCAATGTCCATCTTTATCGTACGAAACTGTCCATCCACATACCAGTCTTTTGATGTAAAGCGATGAATTACTGGGGACGGCGCTGCAGCAACGTCGCTATTGATCATGCCAATAATCACGTCTACCCGTTCTACACTGGGGTTTTGACGGCCAAAATTAAGGGTGTCAGGGTCGCGAAATTTGATTTCTATAGAGCTTGTTTCGCCTGATTTTAATTCTATGGTTTCCCCAATATCTGCGGATTGGCCCTTTTTATTACTGACTTTAACCGAAAGTGAATCAATTAAATCTCCGGTAGTTGCAAACATTTTCCCTGCTCGTATCGCCTGCATTATGTCGTCGTACTGTTTTCTCGCGAACACATAGGTTTTTGAATATTCACCAGGCCAAAAGTCGGTTCGCCCCTCTGTGTAGTGCATATGGCTATCAGAAGTGGCTGTTATCCACCAGCGTCTGCCTTCACTCAACAGACTGTCCCATACGCCGCCGACCACTGCCGTCATCTGATCAAAACCACCCATTGTTGGAAAGTCGTTATATCCGCCCCTTAATCCACTCTCTCGAATGGAGCCGTCGGGGTTGAGTGCGTTGGCTTGGTGGCCGGGTGCGCCTTCCATGCCAATAACGACATCAGGTGCAGTGTCTTGCCATTTTCTTAGTTTTTGAGGCGTGACTTTTTTAAAACTAGAGAGCTTTTCAGCCAAGCGAGCCGGGTGATTTACAATCAAAATAGGTGGTTTTTGTTCTTCCTCCATTGCTCTGAGCGCTTGAAGCATAAACTCATCGGTATCTCTAGAGGCGGTGTCAGGCTCAATTTCCCTTCTATTAAACTGCGACTCTAACCGGAAAAGCTGTTCTGCTTCAGTCTCGCTATAAGGGATAATTAAGCTGCAGTGACGAGCGCCAGGTGTGTCGAACTCCATGCCGTAAAACTGTAAGACCTCAGGTGTCGCTTTTCGCGAAGCGACAAGCTCTGGATAGGCGTGTTCTAAGTTAACGGAACTGTGCCCAGGACCACCATGATCTGTGGTCACCATCCAGCTCAAATTATGATGCCTCGCCATTTGTGCGTATAGCGCAGTGGCGTACTGCGCATCGCCCCGCAATATAGGTGTTGGTGGAGTCGTGCTCCAGTCCCATCTAGCACTGTATTTACCATGGATATGATGATCGCCCGCAAGCCATGCTGTCGTAGGCTCTGCTTCTGCTAGGGAACGGCTTGATGCAGACGCATTGTGCGTTTTGCTGTGGGAAGTTTTACACGACACAGTGAATAAAGAAGTGAGTAGTATAATGAAGTAAAACAAAGGGTAGCGCATTGGAAGGGCCTTTAACGTTCGTTGCGAAAAAAGTAGTGCGGTTTAGAGATGCAAAAAGGGAAGCATAAATCAACAGCTCTACTAAAACTACAAATAGAAAAGGCGCCGGAAAACAAGGCGCCTGTCATCGTTAATTATTTATAGCTAACTAAAATCTATAGGTAGCACCTGCCATAAATGTTCTTCCGCTGGTCGTTGTGTTGTACTGACGGTCACTGGAGTCACTGTATTGTATTTCTTGTTCATTCGTTAAGTTAATTCCCTCAATGTTTAACTTAAGCGACTCGTTAACTTGATAGAATGCTGAGAAGTCCACATAGGTTGTTTCGTGGAATCCGCGCTCATCTTCATCCCCAAGACCCGCTTCTACGCTACTGATATATCTATCTCGGTAGGCTGCTGAAACGCGCGCTCCCCATTCGTCAGTCTCGTAATAAAGAGTTAAGTTATAGCTGCTTTTCGATAAGCCTTGAAAGGCTTTAATTTGATCCTCGCCACTTCCTTGCACATTTCGATACGTGCTGTTGCCGTCTGCCCACGTATAGTTGGCAATTAAACCAAAGTTCTGGAACGGCTCAGGTAAGAAATCGAAGTCACGTTGGAAAGCGAGTTCGAAGCCTTTGATGGTCGATGAATCTGAATTTTGAGGGGTCGTCACGTTAAACTGCGTAGTTGGCGTTCCGCCATTTGGCAATAAGCTATTTGGCAACGATAGTTCTTCAAGGGTTTTTGTTTGTTCTGCAGTTTCAGTGACAATAAAGTCTTTGATATCTTTATAAAAAACCGCGACAGAAAAGTAACCTACACCGTCAAAATAAGACTCCAAGGAGGTATCAATGTTCACAGAAGAGTAAGGCTCTAAGCTGGGGTTGCCGATAGTAACTGAACCAACATCTCCCTCAGATAGCGTAGCTTGCGATACATTTGCAGATACTGATAAGGCACTTAAGGAAGGACGCGTCAGATTTTTACTTGCACTAAAGCGAAGTAGCACATCTTCACTCACTTCATAAACCACATTGAGTGTTGGCAGAACGCCGGAATAGTCACGAACCATGGTAATATCTTCACCGCCAGAGATACCCTTTGAGGTCAATTCAGTATTGTAATAGCGAAGACCCACGCTTCCTCTAAAATTGGCGTCGTTTAGCATACTATCCCAGCTATACATACCATAGAGGGCTTGGGTTTGTTCTTCTACATCGTATGCAAATGTACTGACAACCTTATCTTCACCTAATGAAAGATCAGAAAGACCATAAAATTCTTGTATCTTCGCCATATCAAGCTCGAGCCAATCTTGATCTGGGTGGTCTGAGTAAACGTTGGTAACATCAGATGAAATTGTGGTTACACCGTTGTTAAGTGGGGTTTCTTTACTCTGAACATAACCTGAATCTTGTCTACGTTCGCCCGTGTTCGAGAATTTTTTATAATTGGCGCCGAAGCTAATGGTTCCTGTATCGCCAACGAAGTACTTAAAATCTACTTTGGCATTGTCGAAATCGTTTGTGATGTAGTCTTCTTGGAAATACAAATCTTTAACTAGCCAGCCTTCAGGGGAAGCAGGGTCAAAGTCATACGTATTTACACCGTAAAAGCGGTCTTGAGTAAAATCGGTTGTTATACCGCTGCCAGGTCGCATAAGGTTGGCTTTGTTGACCTTGGGCTGGTCGTAGTCAGAAGAACTTGTACCAATCTGTACGTTTGCTATGAAATCCTCTGAGATGTTCCAGTCAACACTGAAAGTTAGTTGAGTGAAAACAGACTCATTGTAATCTTCTCGAGACTCTGTTCTTATCGTGGTATCTGAATAACGTCCAAAAACGACTTCTTTATCGCCATTGTTGTCAATGAACTCTAGCTCCTCCACGCGCCCCAACGCCGTACTGCTAGAACCCCCGGTCGAAATGTGGTGCTCATCAAGCGTATTGTTTAGCTCACCGCGCAGAAAATCTAAGCTTATATTTAAATCATCAGAGGGGCGATATTGCAAAGACGCCGTTATACCTAAGCGCTCTTGTTGGTTATTCCATACTGAGTATCGATTTCCTCTCGAAAACCATAGTTCACCTTCTTCGAGTAATTGAGCAGTATTGGCATCTAGACTCTCACTATAGTTTGACGTGCTTCTCTTACGCCATCTATAGGTGTTGTAGCCAAATTCGCGCGACTCTCGTGTGCTATAAGCTACTGACGCTAGCGCACCGAAGTTATCCCATGTGTTGGACAGCATCCCAACTAACCGATTATCAAAGTTATCGGTATTGGTGTTGGTGCCACCTTGAACGCCCACTACGCCTTTCATTCCAGAGAAGTCGAAAGGTTTCGCGGTTTTTAAGTTAACTGTACCGCCTATACCGCCTTCTTCTATTTCGGCTGAATACGACTTTTTAACATCGATTTGATTAAAAAGTTCTGAAGCAAAGATGTTAAAGTCGAACGCGCGCGAGCGGGTTACAGCCCCGCGACTGTCCATGGGAGACGACGAAGACCCTAGAGCCTCCATGCCGTTTACTTCAACACGTGTGAATTGGGGCCCCATCCCTCGAAGTGATATTTGACGACCTTCACCGCCTTCTCGAGTAATAGCAATGCCCGGCACGCGCTGTAAAGAGTCTGCCAAGTTTAAATCAGGAAAGTCTGCGATGTCTTCTGCAACAATAGAATCTTGTGCAACCAAAGATTCTCGTTTTAAGTCTTTAGCTTTAATTACTGCGCTTCGAAAGCCTTGAACTTCTACTACTTCTATTGATTCTTCATCGCTTTCTTGAGCATAAACAGGTAAAACATAAAGTGTGGATAGCGCGTGAGCAACGCTCAACGCGACAGCGGTTTTTACGGTCTTATTCATTATTATCTCCCATTAACATTTCAGCAACATGAATTTACAAGGTTTATGACACCGGTGTCAATTGCTGGTTTGGGAATTTTTACATTTTTTTTATAATTAAGTAACGAAGCGGCATATTTGGGTTGCAATTAACTCAAAGAAGAACTTTGGTTACAGAATGTATGACATGTTCTGCAGAAATTATTCATTACAAGGTTCGGAAGGCAGCTATAAACTAGAAAAAGTGTTACTTCTAAGAGCCATTGACACCGGTTGCATTAAGGTTGTTATGGGATGGTCTCGATAGGCACATATGCCAAACTACGTATGCTAGAGTGAATAGGCTAGTGGTAGAACAGCTTAGTTAATATTTCTACCCTAACTCTGGTACTTCAACAGCTATTTTCTGTGTATCCAAGTGGGCGGGCATAAATTCTTCACAGTCCATATTACGCTGGTCCATAAAGCGCTTAACCGTTTCAGCGCAGTAAGCTTTGCGGCAGCATTGAGACAGCAGCATTTCATGACGCTGCACGCGTTCGCGAATAAATTTTACTACTAATCCTCTTAACCATTGCAGGCCTGCATCTTGATCCTGACGTTTGTGCCACATTACAGATAGCGGAGAGCTAACAATTTCTATTGGTGTTTCAAACACTGCCAGTTCACCTGAGAATATTTCTTTTTCCATTACCAAAGATGGTGCTACACAAATAAGGTTGCTTTCTTTTAATAGCGGTGTGGCGTTATAAAATTGGTTTACGGACATGGCTACACGGCGCTTAAGGCCTAAATTTGCCAGCACTTGATCTGTAGGACCCGTCACATCGCCTGTAACAGAAACCAGAAGGTGATCGGCAGCGACAAAGTCTTCTAACGTTAGTTGAGATTTGGCTAAAGGGTGATCGGGGCGCATTACCACAACCCAGCTTGGGTCGAGAACATGTTCGGCACGAATAACAGAGCCAGGCTCCTGATATTTAGAGAAAGTGAGCTCTGCTTCAGCATCTTTGAGTATTTTATCGGTTTCCATGTCGTAATTAGGAATGGCATGGATGTTAATACCAGGCGCTTCATTCTCAATAACTTTGCGTAGCGGGCCCCACACCATAGACACAATGCTATCAGTTGCTGCAATACGAAAAGTGCGCTTTGCCGTCGCGGGGTTGAAATCACTCGGGTTAACGGCAACTTCAAGCTCGCCTAGAGGGCCTTGTATTTGACTCCAAAGATTTTTAGCGAAAGATGTAGGCTGAATACCTCGCCCATCTTTAACAAACAGCTCGTCATTCCAAGCGGTGCGCATCCTAGATAGCGCATTAGAGACCGCAGGTTGCGTCATAGATAACCTGTCAGCAGCTCGGGTTATAGCACCCTCGGTCATGATGGCATCAAAAATCATCAATAAATTTAAATCATGTGGACGCATTGTTGTCTCCGGCGCTCATTACCTATCATCTACATTCATCTATCAATTAATGAATCAATATAATTATAGGTTTTACTTTAATGACACTATTTAGTTATAGATTATAGCTAAACGTATTTATTTTCTATATGAATACGACGAGCGACGCCTGTATATTATGACGCCGCAGCCCTTTATTTACCTAAGCTTCGGCTTTTCTTACGGATTTTTGGGTTTTCTCTATAACAAAGCCCTTCTTATTTTTAGAAAAGCGCTCCACTCATTCGACATATAATATCAACGTATAACATCATGTGATGTGTTTCATATAAAAATATAATTATTTTTATTCTTTTCGCATATGCATAATGCGCGGCATCAAACTTTAGTTTAATTTTTTAGAGAATCTTGCAATGAAAACTTTTACCCGTTTATTGGCAATAGTCAGCCTAACTGCGTTAGTCGCTGCATGCGGTGGTGACGAGCAGGATCCAAGTCAATCAATGAGCGCAAACGCGAATGCAGGCGTTCCTGTTGATGTGGCTACCGTGGTGACACAACGTTTAACCGAGTGGGATAATTTTACAGGGCGTTTAGAATCGCCGCACATCGTTGCACTTCGACCTCGCGTGTCGGGCTATATCGATTTTGTCGCGTTTGATGAAGGTGAATACGTTGAACAAGGGCAAACCTTATTCTTAATCGATAATCGCACATTTAAAGCGGAAGTTGACCGTTTGACCGCACAGCTTGAAGAAGCGAAGAGCCGCGTGAAACTGGCTGAGCAAAACTTTAACCGCGCCTTTAAATTGCGCAAAACCCAAGCGGTATCTGAAGAAGTGCTTGACGCTCGCCTAGCAGAAAAAAATCAAGCGCTAGCAAGCTTAAACCAAACACAAGCCGCACTTGAAGTAGCTCGCTTAAATCGCGGTTTCGCCCGTGTTGAAGCGCCAATCTCTGGACGTGTATCCCGTGCTAATATTACAGAAGGTAACTTTGTTACTGCGGGACAAACTGAGTTAACCCGTATTGTATCCACTGACCGTTTGTATGCGTATTTCGATATCGATGAGCAGACCTACCTTAACTATTTAACCGATAAAACAACGGCTTCAACAGCAGTAAGCGACCAGCCAGTAGCGATGCGCCTTGCTAACGAGTCTGATTATAACCACTGGGGTCAAATTGATTTTATCGACAACCAGGTTAACGGTAGTACCGGCACACTTCGCGTTCGCGCGGTTTTTAATAATAAAGAAGGTCGTTTAATCCCTGGCTTGTTTGCGCATCTAAAATTGGCGGGTGATACAGATGAACAAGGCATTCTAATTAAAGAAAAAGCCATAGGTACAGACCTTAATAACAAATTCGTGTTAGTGGTTAACGACGAAAAAAAAGTGGAATATCGTGCAGTTAAGCTGGGTGATAAAGTGGGAAGCATGCGCATTATCACAAGTGGCCTAAATGCTAACGATACTATTGTAGTTGATGGTCTACAGCGCGTGCGCCCTGGTGCACAAGTTGCCGCAAATAAAGTCCCCATGGGTGATGAGGATGCGCTTGCAAACTTATCCAACTGGCAGTCACGTGTTGATAACGCTACTCAAGTCACCCAAAACATGGCGCAGTATGAAGATGTTTTATCTGGTGGTTCATTTACCACGGGTACAGCAACGGCAGGTCTTAAGTAATGAATATCTCGCAGTTTTTCATTAGCCGCCCGATTTTTGCGGGCGTGCTTTCCCTACTAATTTTTATCGGTGGTGCCATCGCAGTTTGGCAACTGCCCATCACTGAATACCCTGAAGTGGTGCCGCCTACTGTTGTGGTAACCGCGAATTATCCTGGCGCTAACCCTGAGGTTATTGCTGAAACCGTTGCTACGCCGTTAGAACAAGAAATTAACGGTGTTGAAGATATGCTGTATATGTCTTCTCAAGCTACCAGCGACGGCCGCATGACCTTAACGGTAACGTTTGCGATTGGCACCGACCCAGATGAAGCAACAACGCTGGTACAAAACCGTGTAAATCGCGCTACGCCACGTTTACCTCAAGAAGTGCAGCGCTTAGGCGTGGTTACCGAAAAATCATCACCAGATTTAACCATGGTGGTGCATTTAACGTCGCCCGATAATCGTTATGACATGCTGTATCTTTCAAACTATGCCGACCAGTTTGTAAAAGACGAACTAGCTCGAATAAATGGAGTAGGGCAAGTACGCCTGTTCGGTGCAGGCGAGTTCAGCATGCGAGTATGGCTAGATCCTAACAAGCTTGCGGCGCTTCAGTTAAACCCCGGCGATGTGGCAGCGGCTATAGCCGATCAGAACCAGCAGGCTGCGGCAGGTAGCCTTGGTGCGCAGCCAACAGGTACCAGTGAATTTCAGCTACTTATTAATGTTCGCGGTCGTCTAAAAGACGAAACGGAATTTGAAAATATCATAGTTAAGTCAGGCGAAAATGGCGAGATTACCCGACTTAAAGACGTGGCTCGCGTTGAGCTAGGGGCGAACAATTACGCGTTACGTTCGCTATTAAATAATAACCCAGCTGCGGCAATTCCAATATTCCAAGCCCCAGGCTCTAACGCTATTCAGATATCGGATGATGTACGAGCGCGCATGGCAGAGCTTTCAAAGGTGTTTCCCGATGGCTTAGAGTACGACATTGTTTACGACCCTACTGTGTTTGTAAGAGGCTCGATTGAAGCCGTGGTAAACACGCTTTTAGAAGCGGTATTACTTGTTGTTCTTGTAGTTGTACTGTTTCTTCAAACATGGCGTGCGTCTATTATTCCGTTAGTTGCAGTACCCATATCACTAGTGGGCACCTTTGCTTTCATGCAGCTCATGGGGTTCTCACTTAACGCCTTGTCGCTGTTTGGCTTGGTGCTAGCAATTGGTATCGTGGTCGATGACGCCATTGTTGTAGTGGAAAACGTCGAGCGAAATATCGCTGAAGGTAAATCACCATTTGACGCTACAGTCCAAGCAATGAAAGAAGTAACTGGGCCGATTATCGCTACCACGCTGGTTTTGGCTGCCGTATTTATACCAACGGCTTTCATGAGCGGCCTAACCGGGCAATTCTATAAACAGTTTGCACTTACTATCACTATTTCAACGGTAATATCTGCAATTAACTCGTTAACACTAAGCCCTGCTTTATCTGCTCTACTATTGAAGCCTCACGGTAAAGCAAACGATTGGCTTACTCGCGGTATGGACAAGGTGTTTGGTCGCTTTGTATTTGCGCCATTTAACCGAGTATTTGATCGTGGTTCGAAACAATACACAGGTGCGGTTGGCGGCTTAATTCGCAAAAGCGGCATTGTACTGGTGTTATATGCAGGCCTTATTGCGCTCACTTATAACCAATTTGCGACTACACCTACGGGTTACGTACCAGGGCAAGATAAGCAATATTTGGTGGCCTTTGCACAACTACCCAATGCGGCAAGTTTAGACAGAACGGAAGAAGTGGTTCGTGAAATGTCACGGATTGCCATGGAACACCCAGGCGTGTCAGACGCCGTAGCGTTTCCGGGCTTAAATATTAACGGTTTTACTAATAGCCCAAGTTCTGGAATTTTATTTACGCCGCTAAAGCCTTTTAGCGAAAGACAATCACCAGAGTTATCTGCAGGCGCCATTGCTGCAAAACTTAATCAGCAGTTTGGTTCGATTAAAGGGGCCTATGTCGCTATTTTCCCGCCACCTCCGGTTATGGGGCTAGGCACGATTGGTGGTTTCCGTTTGCAGGTTGAAGACAGAGGGAACCTAGGCTTTGAAGAACTTGAGCGTGTAACGCAAGAAGTGATTGGCAAAGCGTGGGCACACCCAGCGCTTACCGATGCGTTCACCAGCTTCACTGTTGCTGTACCTCAGCTCGATGTAGATGTAGACCGTGAAAAAGCGGTAAGCCAAGGTGTAAACATCGATACCTTGTTTACCACCATGCAGGGCTACTTAGGTTCGTTATACGTGAACGACTTCAACTTGTTCGGTAGAACTTACCAAGTAAATGTACAAGCTGATGCCCAATACCGTCAGGATATTGAGAACATTGCGCAGTTTAAAGTGCGTAATGCACAAGGTGAGATGATCCCGCTTGGCTCATTCTTGAACATTGAGCACAGTGCAGGCCCTGACCGTGTTATGCACTATAACGGATACGTCACCGCTGAAATAAACGGAGCAGCAGCGCCAGGCTATTCGTCTGACCAAGCGAAGGCAGCTATTGAAGAAATACTGGCTGAAACGTTACCACTTGGCATGACTTATGAGTGGACTGAGATCACCTATCAGCAAATATTAGCGGGCAATGCATCAGCGTTTGTATTCCCATTAGTTGTGCTTTTGGTGTTCTTAGTACTGGCTGCACAATACGAAAGCCTGCGTTTGCCACTGGCAATCATATTGATTGTACCTATGACCTTGCTGAGCGCCCTTATTGGTGTGCAAGTTTATGGCGGCGACAACAATATATTTACCCAAATAGGCTTAATTGTATTGGTTGGCCTTGCCACTAAAAATGCCATTCTTATTGTTGAGTTTGCCAAAGAACTTCAAGACAAAGGAATGGACGCGCTTTCAGCCATTAAAGAGGCTAGCCGTTTACGTCTTCGCCCAATACTCATGACATCCATTGCTTTCATCATGGGTGTGCTGCCAATGGCGGTATCGAGCCGGTGCCGGCTCTGAAATGCGTCAAGCCATGGGTGTGGCAGTATTCTCTGGCATGATTGGTGTTACCGTATTTGGACTTATCTTAACTCCGGTATTTTATTACCTGATACAGCGTAAAGGTTAACTCTTCCGTCTACCCAAGCGTTGCCCTCTTAAGGGGCTTTTTAGGCCACTCATTTGAGTGGCCTTTTTTTTGCCACCTTTGGTCAGCATTTATCTCGTATTACATTATCTAAATGCTTATATTTCCCTGCATCCTTAAGATAAAGTTAAAAAGTACAGCAGATAAACGGAGATTCGAATGAAAATAGGTGCGGCGTTAGTAATGGCCTTGGGCATGGTGGTTGCGGTGGCTTTGCTTGGTGTTCAGGTATCATCGTCAATGAACGATATGCAAACGTGGGATAGGGTAGTTACCGTAAAAGGACTGTCGGAGCGAGAGTACATAGCAGATCAGGTTATTTGGCCTATTCAATTTGTTGATGCGGGCAATGACTTACCTCAACTGTATGAACATATCGAAAAGAATAGCCTTCAGGTGGCTAACTTTTTAGAAGAGAAGGGCATTTCAGCAGAAAGTATTACCATTGGAAAGCCCGAAATAAATGACAAACTAGCACAGCAGTATGGAAGTAGTGAAAAAGCGCCATTTCGCTACAGCGCCATTCAAACCGTTACTGTCTTTTCAAATGATGTCGAAAAAGTACGAGCGCTCATGCAGCAAATTGGGGAGTTAATTAAAACCGGTATTGTATTATCAGACCAAAGCTACCGCGCTCAGCCCGACTATGTGTTTACCCGCTTAAACGAAGTAAAGCCTGAAATGATTGAAGAAGCTACCCTTAATGCGCGAGAGGTGGCGGAAAAGTTTGCCAAAGATTCAAAAAGTACATTAGGTAAAATTAAACGCGCCAACCAAGGGCAGTTCAGTATTTCAAGTCGCGACAGTCATCATCCTCACATTAAGAAGGTGCGGGTAGTGTCTACCATTGAATATACGCTTGTAGATTGATATTCATGCTATGCTAAGACTGGCAACGTGAATTGACTAGACACGGCGAGTTCACGCATTTGTGCACTTTATGTATTAGATTACTGCTAATGTCTAGTGGCTAGATTTGCGGGTATACGTTTTAATTTAAAGAAGTGCTGAGTACTTCAGCGCTTAACGCTTATTAATTAAGGTGGCAAGCCTGAAATGAAGGACCCTAAAGCGCAGTCCCAGCAGCTTGAATTTTTCGAAATTCCAAGCCCTTGTATTGGTGTCTGCGAGTCTGGTCCAAGAGGGTTTTGTAAAGGCTGTTACAGAAGTCGAGATGAACGCCTTTATTGGCTCAAAGTTGATGATGCGACAAAACGAAAAATAATCAGTGCGTGTGTAAGACGTGAAAAAGCCGTATTGGCGAAGTTACGCAAAGCGCAAGAGCTAAAAAGTGAAGAGTCAGCCGAACAATTTTCTCTTTTCAATGAGCCGCCTGAAAGAAGTTAAAAAGAGTTAGAGAATTTTTGATGTTGTTAGATAAGTATGTTTCGTATGCTACAAAATCGTTTACGTTACCCGATATATGCGTTCGCTTGCGCTCAACGCTAGATGATCCTCGCTCTAGTATCGAAGAGATTGCTGTATTAGTTAGTGCCGACCCTTCGCTTACTGCTAAAGTTTTACGGCTAGCCAATAGTTCACTTTTTCGTTTTCCCTCTCAAATCGCGTCTCTGACAAAAGCGATTAACGTAATAGGTGGCGAAGCGCTTTATAATTTAGTGATTGCTGAAACGGCAACCACTGCTTTTAAGCACTTCGATACATTGCTAATTGATTTAGACAAGCATTGGCATGCCTCTGTTTATTGCGGCATGGTCGCGAAAAGTCTAGCGATGCGACTGAATATTCGCGGCGCTGAACGTTTTTTTGTAATGGGAATTCTTCAGAATCTAAGTGAGCTCATTGTCGCTAAGAAAGAACCCAAGCGTTATGACGATTACCGTCACGCCAAAAAAAGCGAGTTGCCACATACTGAACAGTTAGCTCATTTCGGTTTTACGTTTGCACATTGTAGCGGTATCATACTGGAAAAATGGCACTTGCCTATTGGTTTGTACTATCCGATATCATTTATGAACTACGAAGCAAAGTACGCTTCTGATGTTGATATTTGTGTCCTTGCTCTTGCTAGTCGAATAACGCTTAGTCAACTTGATAAAGAAAGTTATGCTGACATTGAACTTTTTACGCCTGAGATAGCCAATACAGTAAGTCTCGATATGGAAGTGATAAGTAATTCAATTGAATATGCTGAGCAAGAAACAGCAAAAATTGTCTCGCTTATTCACTGAGCTTTCAGTGCCTCAATTCTGTTATAGCACTGATAAACTGTAAAACACAGTAAAGTTCTTCCAGAGGATTGGTATTATAAGCGTCTTATTTAGACGTAATCTAATAACTAAAAAGCTCGACGTAAAATCAGATTATGTTCACAAAAATCTTCCGGCCGCACGTTGTTGTAGGTGCTATTTGTATTGGTATGTGTTTCTCAGCACATGCAAGGGACCTTATTGAGACCCTTTATCACGCCGATTTTACTCCAGACGCAGATGACGAAATTCCCCGTTTTACAATGGATGGAGAACTGGGTGTTCTTCTCAATACAGGCAATACGTCTGCTGCGAGTGTGAAAGCGGCAGTGAATGCCGATCATGAAACCGAAAATTGGAGCAGTGTTTATTTTGCTGAGCTGCTCTACAAAGAAAGCGGCACGCCTACCACAGAGCGCGACATAAGCGCACAGCGCTTTTTTACCAGCGCGCAATTCGACTATAAGCTACTTACGCCAGGCCGCCGCCTTTTTATGTACGGCGACTATGAAGATGATAAATTTACAGGGTATGAGCACCGAGCTTCATTAGCCGCAGGTTGGTCCCAGCGCGTTTGGCGAAACGAAGACAGCGAATTTCGTTATAGTGTAGGGCCTGGATACACCTTTATCGAAGCAGAAGAAGACAGCGATAATCTTGTTAACGACGGGGTAATAGTACGCGCATCAGCCGAGTACAAATATCACTGGAGCTCGGGTGCCAAACTGCGTCAATTTGTGAGCACAGAAGCTGGTGAAGAAAATACCAAGTCCCGTTCTGAAACCTCGCTTTCTGCAAATGTATTCGGCTCATTAGCGATGAAGCTTTCGTTTATACTAAATCATGAAACCGACACCCCTGAAGATGTCGCAGCGTTAAGCACAGAGACATCTGTAGCATTGGTCTATCAGTTTTTTTAGTCAATTAGTGTAAATTTAAGGCTTAAAACAGGCTTTTTACCGCGGGTGGATTGACTGAGAGCGTTGAAAATGTACACTGCGCACCATTGTTTGTAGCGTTGGTTTATTTTTCGACGCTATTTAGCTGACCTCTTTTAAAACTCGTGTTGTACCGCCTTGCAGTACTTAAGGTGTCGTGTACAACGAATGGACCGATAATCAATAGGATTGTTCAATGAAAAAGCAAGTGCTTGCATCTCTAGTTGCAATTTCTCTTTCTCCTGCCGTATTCGCTCAAGCTAAAGAAGTAAAACCTTTCACAATGGAAGGGGAGCTTGGCTTCATATCTACATCAGGTAACACTGAGACGACTTCAATCAGCGCGGGTATTACCGCACACCAAGAGTTAGAAAATTGGAGCAATGACTACGCCCTTGAAGGTCTATACAAAAAAGAGACTACAGAAGATGATAATGGCGAAGACGTTGAGTACACATCTGCGCAAAAGTTCTTCGGCTCGGCGCAGGGTAACTATAAGCTAGAAAACCCTGATAACCGTTTATTTGCCTTCGCATCATATGAAGACGACCGCTTTAGCAACTTTAACTACCAAGCAACGGTAGCAGCGGGTTGGAACCAAAAAGTGCTAGAGAATGATCGCCACACTCTAGAATATTCAATTGGTCCTGGTTACTCGTTCATCGAAACACAAGAAGATGAAAATCTTGATAGCATGATTGTTCGTGCATCAACAGCGTATTCTTGGAAAATTTCTGACACTGCTAAATTTACGCAAACCGTGAGTACTGAAGTGGGCTCTGACAACACGAAGTCACGTGCTGAATCTGCACTTACTGCTACGATCAGCGGGAACCTTTCTATGCGTCTTTCGTTCAAATTAGATCACAACACTAACGTTGATGAAGACGTAGAAAAACTTGATACAGAAACTGCAGTAAGCTTAGTTTACAACTTCTTTTAAGCTTTGCTGAAGCGCCTTGACTGCTCGGTTGTGCGTTGAGGCGGTTAAATGTTTTACCTAGGTAATTCCTTTATACACTGATGCCATAGTGTTGTTGGAATAGGCGCTAGAACCAGTGCATTGCTAAGTAAAACAAAAGTACAGATACAAAAAAACGCTGCAAATTTGCAGCGTTTTTTTTAACTAAATATCAAGCAAGTGTTTTATTAAACGTTTTGTTTAATGAAGGATTCTGGTCTTAATAGTGCCGTCTATTTGTTGAAGTTCTGCTAGTGCTTCATAGCCACGATCTTCTTTAACATCTACTACTACATAACCAATTTCAGCATTAGTTTGTAGATACTGAGCTTCAATATTGATGTCTTTTTCCGCAAAGGCTTGGTTAATTTGCGTAAGAATGCCCGGCTGGTTTTTGTGTACGTGCAGCAAACGCGAACGACCTGTGTGCTCAGGCAGTGATACTTCAGGGAAGTTAACTGCCGACAACGTAGAGCCGTTATCGCTGTATTTTGCTAACTTACCCGCTACTTCAATACCAATGTTTTCTTGCGCTTCCTGCGTGCTTCCGCCAACGTGTGGCGTAAGAATAACGTTGTCGAACGCGCGAAGCGGCGATTCAAATTCTTCAGTATTAGACTTAGGCTCTACTGGGAATACATCAATTGCTGCGCCATTAAGGTGACCGCTTTCCAGTGCTTTGGCAAGTGCGTCAATATCAACCACAGTACCGCGAGATGCGTTAATAAGAATGCTGCCTTTCTTCATTTGAGACAGCTCTTTTTCGCCAATCATATCTTGGGTTTGCGGCGTTTCGGGAACGTGTAGTGATACCACATCAGAGGTATTAAGTAGCTTTTCAAGCGACTTCACCTGAGCTGAGTTACCCAGCACTAGCTTGTCTTCGATATCGAAGAATTGAACGCGCATACCAAGGTGCTCAGCAAGAATACTTAGCTGTGTACCTATGTGGCCATAGCCGATAATACCTAAAGTTTTTCCGCGAGCTTCGTACGAACCTACTGCGGTTTTTTCCCATTCACCGCGGTGAGCTTTGGCGTTTTTGCTAGGCACTTGGCGAAGCAAAAGAATAATTTGCCCAAGAACAAGTTCTGCAACCGAGCGAGTATTAGAAAAAGGCGCGTTGAAAACGGGAATACCACGGCGCTGCGTAGCTTCAAGATTAACCTGGTTGGTACCAATGCAGAAACAACCAATAGCAACAAGTTTTTGTGCCGCATCAACTACTTTCTCGGTAATCTGTGTACGTGAACGAATACCAACAAAGTGGGCGTCTTTAATCTTCTCAATTAACTCATCTTCAGGAAGAGAGGTTTTGAGAAATTCAATGTTGCTATACCCATTGCTTTGTAGTGTTTCCAAAGCACTTTGGTGAACACCTTCCAACAACAAAATTCGGATTTTATCCTTCTCTAATGAAACTTTGCTCATGAACTCGCTATCTCTCGCTGATTTAATTGGGGTTTCTGGCAGTGCCAACCATAGCATCTCATAAATTCTCAGTAGCTAACATTTAAAGATGCACTACCTTATTTGCAACAGAGCCTTGGTTTAGCGCCTGCTATCTAGCGTTTTAGTTACGCTAATTGCTCTAATAAAAAAGGTTCATAACCTTAAGCAACATAAACATCTAGCTGCAAAAATATCATTAATTAAGACATCTAGACGTCTAAACGGAAATTAACAGAAAACGCGCTAAGTTAAAAGCAGTATTTCGCTTAGCTTTTCAACAAAACACTAGAATAGGGGCGGTTAAGCCGCCCGTATCACTTAAAGGTTTCAACACCATTGTCGGTTGCACTTAACACGATATCTGCGCCACGTAGCGCAAAAATACCGTTAGTTACTACGCCCGGAATATTATTGATTTTTTGCTCTAACTCACGTGGGTTTAGTATTTCAAGATTGTGAACATCTAAAATAACGTTACCGTTATCTGTCACAACGCCTTGTCGATACTCGGGGTCGCCACCCAGTTTTACCAGTTCGCGAGCGACAAAAGAGCGAGCCATTGGAATAACTTCTACAGGAAGTGGGAAGTCACCTAAAACAGGTACGCGCTTACTTTCATCTACAATGCAAACGAACGTGGTAGCGGCACCGGCTACAATTTTCTCGCGGGTCAGAGCGGCGCCGCCGCCTTTAATCATGTGCTTGTGTTCGGTAACTTCGTCGGCACCGTCAATATAAACTGAAAGGTTGCTAACTTCATTTAACTCGAAAACTTCAATGCCCAAGGCTTTCAAGCGCTCGGTAGATGCCTCTGAACTTGAAACCGCGCCTTCAATTTTGTGCTTAATTTTGCCCAGTTCTTCTATGAAAAAATTAACAGTAGAGCCCGTACCCACACCGACAATACTGTCTGCTTCAACATAGTCGATGGCTGCTTTGGCTACGGCTTGCTTTTTTTCGTTCTGATCCATGGTTACTCTCCAACTTATTATGCTTGCAAGTGTAACTTATAAGTGCACATGAACCCATAAGTTCATAGGTTCAATTTGATATAGTGAAATTACGGTTTAGTGAATATAAGTGTGCGAGAAGGGGTAACGATAGCATCCAGCGGCACATCCCACGGGGCAACGGGCAGGGCATCAACTTCTTGCACATCGTGAGCGATACCTACCAATTTTGGCGTATGCTGGTTTAAGGCCGATTGAGTATTCAGCTTGCGTTGTGTAAAGCTTAAGGTGCGGTCGTAATAGCCCCCACCCATACCCAAGCGGTTACCGCTGGTATCAAAGCCCACTAGTGGCATAAGAATAACATCGCATTGTGTAACAGGTATAACAGCTTCACAGGACAATGCAGGCTCTTCAATATTATATTTGTTATAAATCAACAAAGAATCGGGGGTATAAGATAAAAAAAGCAAGTGCCCTTTGCATACAGGGTGTAGCACAGGCAATGCGAATTGTTTGCGCGAGAGCTGCCAATTTGATTCGATGTAGTATTTTAAGTTTACTTCGCCATCGTTAACCAAGTACCCGGCTACAGTAGTTGCGCTATTAACAAAGGAGAGGGTGTTTAGCTGAGCGGCGATGCACTGGGCAGCGTCTTCATGGCGTTCATCAGGTAAACTACGGCGTGCTTCGCGAAGCTTTTTGCGAAGTTGGGCTCTAGCTTGCTGTTTTTCTGGTGAAACGCTTACTTGCATATTGGGCAACCTTGCTTGGCGTGAAGGGCCGTTAGTGGTTCTTCTGCCCTAAATAGTGATTCAGTACACGAACCAACTCACTATTGTCTATGGGTTTGGTTAGTACGTCATCAAGACCTCGCTCTCGCAAATACTCTGACTCAGTTATTACGTCAGCGGTTAATGCTACAACAGGTAAGCTTGGCTTGTGAGCTTTTATCTGTGCCGTCGCTTCGTCGCCTTGAATGCCGGGTAAGTTAAGGTCCATTAGCACTAGGTCGACAGGATTAGATCTAGCGTATTCAACCCCTTCTTCACCTGTGCTTACCACAGAAAGCGCCACGCCTAATTTTTCAAACACGGTTTGAATAACCACTTGGTTTATATAGTGGTCTTCAACCACTAACACGTTTGCAGATTTATCAATGTTAACTTGTGCTACAAAGCTCTGTGGTTGTGCCTCAACGAACTGATTCGCACTTAGCGCATCGGCGGGCAAGGTTACGCTTATGCGGGTACCGTGATTTAATTTACTGCTAACTTTAATCGTCCCATCCATAAGCTCGATAAGACGCCTGGATATATTTAAGCCTAAGCCAGTTCCACTAATCTCTTGCGCGTTACCCATCCGTTCGAAAGGCTCAAAGAGTCGCTTTTGATCGTCTTCGCTAATACCAATGCCTTCATCTATGACATTGAATATAACTTTTCCACCCTTGTATTTTACTTGCGCTCTTACAGACTTATCTTTATTGGTAAATTTAATGGCGTTAGACAGTAAATTTAGTGCAACCTGTCCAAACTTGGTGTCATCAAAAAATAGCGAGTCGGGCACCGATTTATCAATGCTGGTGGAAAAGGTAATACCGCTGTCTTCGGCGCGAATCTTAGTTAACGAAAAAAGATGTGTAAAGAAGTCGCTTGTATTCACCGCTCGTGCCATTACGCGCATTTTACCGGCTTCTATTTGCTTGATATCTAACACCGAATTTACAATTTCTAGAAGCCTTTCGCCGCTTTGGCTTACATGTGAAAGCGGGGTGGTAAAAGACGGGGGGAGATCTAACTTTTTAGCTTCGCCTTCAAGAAGACGGCTGAACGTGTTTATAGCATTAAGTGGTGTTCTGATTTCGTGGCTAACATAGGACAGGAAATCAGACTTGAATTGGCTAGTACGTTCAAGTTCACGGTTTTTCCGCTTAAGCTCTAAATGTGCTACCACTGATTTACTTAACGTCTGTAACGACGTCTTTTGTGCTTCAGTTAGCGTTCTAGGCTTGCGGTCGATAGCGCAAAGCGTACCAATAGCGTGGCCTGATGGTGTAATGAGTGGCGCACCTGCATAAAAGCGTATATCTGGCGAACCAGTTACTAAAGGGTTGTCATGGAATCGCGGGTCTAACGTGGCATTAGGGATTTCAAACACTTCTTCTTGCAAAATAGCGTGGGAGCAAAAGGCTATTTCGCGAGATGTTTCTTCAGCATCTAGACCAACGCGAGATTTGAACCACTGCCTGTCAGGGTCAATAAGACTGATAAGTGCAATAGGGGTTTCGCATATTTGAGAAGCTAACGTGGTAAGGTCGTCGAAAAGCTGCTCCGCTTCAGTATCAAGAACATCGTAGCTGAGTAGTTCGGCAAGACGTTCATCTTCATTTTCAGGGAGTGCAGCTGCTTCCATCTATATAAACCTAACGCTGAAATAAAAAAGGGATTGTTCATTAACAATCCCTTAAACATATCACAAAGCGTAGGTGTCTATGAATAGTTGTTCCAGTTTTTGATGGTCAACTTTAGTCGCTACCTTTATGGTATTTGCTTCATTCCATAGTGGGCTAGGTGTTGTACCAGTTGGCGCAACCACCGTTTGGCCTCTGTCCAGCGTGCCAGTACCAACGCGAACGTGGCCTTCAGTCAGTTCAAATAACTCTGGGTGACGAAGGTGAGCAATTGGGAATGCATCGTGGAAGAAACATACACGGTCTTCACGGTTTTGTGAGTAGAAGTCCATGTAGAACTGAGCACTTTCCTTCACAAAGCCACCAAGGGTATTGTTTTTCTCTTCAAGTTTTTCAACAAAAGCTGGCGAGAATGGCGTGAAGTTCGTCACGTCCAAACCAAACATAGTCAATTCCCAATCTGCCGCAAATACGATTTCTGCTGCGTGGGCGTCATTCCAAATGTTTGCTTCTGCTACAGGCGTAACGTTGCCAGGTACAAACGCAGCGCCACCCATAATGCTAACGCCTTTAACCAGCTTAGGTAGCTCAGGCTCTAGACGAAGGGCTAGGGCTAAGTTACCCAATGGACCAATAGCCACTAATGTAATTTCGCCTGGGTACTTACGCGCCATGTCTACGATAAACTGCGCAGAGCTGCGAGGGTCTAGTTCCGTCTTAGGCGCTTCAGGTTTAATATGACCGAATCCGTGTTCGCCGTGCACAAAGTGTGCATAGGTAGACTCAGGGCCTACCCACGGCATGCCTACGCCTTTGGTTACAGGAATGTCTTTACCGGCAATTTCACAAAGGGTAAGCGCATTTTGCGCAGCCATTGTTACCGGAACGTTCCCGTAAACTGTGGTTAAACCAAGTACTTCAATGTCTGGTGATTGGAAAGCGAAAAAAATCGCCATTGCATCATCAATCCCCGGATCCGTATCTAATATGATCTTATGTGCCATCAAATTTTCTCAGTGCGTCTTGCTAGTTGGCGTGTTTCGCTAAGAAACGATCCACTTCTTTTTGTGTTGGAATACTCTGTGCTGCGCCTTCACGAGTTACTGCAATCGCAGAGGCGGCACAGCCACGACGCAACGCCTGTTTAGCATCGGTGTGGTTACTGTAGGCAGATAAGAAATAACCGATAAAGGTATCGCCTGCCGCAGTTGTATCAACTGCATCTACAGAAAAAGCGTTTACTTCTATGACGTCGTCTTTACGCAGCATCATTACGCCTGCTTTACCCAGTGTAATGATAACTTCGCAGTGTGACCATTGTTCTTTGAACACTGTCACAATATCTTCAAATTCTTCTTTGCCAGTTATAGCTGCCGCTTCTGTTTCATTTACAATAAGTAAATCGACGCATTCCAGTGGTAGCTGTTTAACCGACTCGCTCATAGGCGCAGGGTTAAAGGCAACCTTCAACTGTTTTTCTTTCGCTTGGCGAAGTACTTCTTCAATGCTGCTGGTTTCGTTTTGGGTTAGTACCCAATCTGAAGGGCGTGTATCGTCTAGCGCTTGCATTACCGTTTTTGCTGTAATGGTTTGGTTAGCACCACCAAAAAGCACAATGGCATTTTCGCCGCTAGGCGTAACTTGAATGATAGCGTGACCAGAAGGAACTTCTGAACACTTAACACCACGGCAATCTACCCCTTTTTTGATAAGGGCTTGCTTGAAAGAGGCGTCGTTTTCGTGAATGCTGCCGACGTGACGTACGTCTGCACCTGCTTGCGCTAAAGCAATCGACTGGTTTGCACCCTTACCACCTAGCAGTGTTTGGTAATGGGTTGAGGCCAACGTTTCTCCAGGTTGCACAAAGTGTTCTACCTGATAAACGTGGTCAATATTTATAGAGCCAAAATTTATTATTGCCATTTCTTCTTCCGTCGAAAGAGGGCGCTTCCCAGAATGCCGCTGTCCATGTTTCGCCCGTGAACCGAAAAGTTCAGGGCGGAAGAATCACAATTGCCGTAGGCTTCTCGATACGCGTCGAGCTTGCACAATAGCAGCTGTTTCAACTTCCTAGGTTTAAAGCATCGGCCAGGGACATGAATGAACTAGCAAACATCCCAGGAAACATTGTTGTTGTATTAACGCAACAGGGTATAACAAACGCGAGATCCAGTGAAGAGGATCACCTAACGCGCTTTATAACTATTTTTGCGTGGTGAATATAAAAGCGGTAAAAAAATACTATTTTCTTGACCAATTGGTCAGTAATTATACACGCATACAAGATAAGCTCAATAATAACCAAACAGGTAATTTAGTTACAAACTTAAAAGTCTTTTAAATACTGCTGCGAGAGGAATTCCGTATCCAGCAATGATGATCTTAGATTAATTATGCGTTCGTTACTAGGGATAGCAGCGTGCATTTCGTTAAATTAACGCCAATTCGCGGTTGTTTGAACAGTCAGTAAACAATGTATGAGTTTGTTGTACAAAGTATAATCTTTACTATAAATGCGCTGTTCAAACACTACACGCTAAATTGTCAAAAGTGGGCTTTGTATATTGATTTTTGCTAGTATTAACGCCATCACGGAGTAACGGCCGAAATCAAAAAGGGCTGTGAAAACTCAACTCATCTTAAACAAAGAGAACGAATCGTGGAAAAACAGCTCGATTACGATAGCGTAACTAATAAATTGTCACAGCAAGGTATCATTGTAGATGCGGCAGAAGTACACGGCATTCTAACCGGAATGCTTTGTGGTGGCATGTCGCTTACCGACCAAAAGTGGCTTGAAGCCCTTAGCGAAACCATCAACCAAGGTGATGCGTTCAGCGACCAAACTCAACACCTTCTCAATACGCTTTTCAATCAAACCTGTCAGCAGTTATTAGAGCCTGAATTTGCGCTTAGCTTGCTACTTCCAGAAGACCAAGCGCCTATCAACGACCGCGGCGCTGCGCTTATCAACTGGGTGCAGGGTTTTATGCTTGGTTTCGGTTTACATCAGCAGGACCTTGTGCAGTGCTCTGACGATGTTAAAGAAGCCCTTGAAGACTTCTCAGATATCTCTCGTATGGAAGAGCCAATGGATGCTGATGAAGAATCTGAAAAAGCGCTTTTTGAAGTGGAAGAATACGTGAAAATCTCAGCTATTTTATGCTTCAGTGAACTTGGTCAATCACTTCTTGATGATCAACAAGACACGCCATCCGTACACTAGTAGTTAGGGAAAGTTAAAAGTAGCAGCTGTTTAATCGGCTCACTTTACAGTGAATTAGTTAGGGTTTTCTAGTTTATGATTAGCGCTCAAGAGTTTATTGCCAGACAAGACAGGCTGTTGGCGCAGTGCCAACCAAACAGTGTATGTATAGTACCTGCCGCTGGGCTGGTAACGCGAAGCCGAGATACCGAGTATACCTTTAGGCAAGATAGCGACTTTTGGTATTTAACGGGTTTTGAAGAGCCTGATGCATGGTTGATATTGTCTAATCACCCTCGCTACGGCGAGAGCTATCGGGCAATGGTGGTTCAGGAAAAAGACAAAAGCGCTGAAATTTGGCACGGTAAGCGCCTCGGTGCTGAAGCTGCGCTTTCCCGATTTAGCTTAGATGAAGCGTTTGAAACACATGAATTAGAAGAAGCCTTATTGGCGTCTATTCAAGGGCAAGACAATGTTTACTTCGCTTTAGGTCACAGTAAACGTCACGACCGATTATTTACCGAAGCCCTAAATTCTTTGCGTGAAGCGCCAAAAGAATCATTAGCGCCTGGCGCGATACACGATTTTCGCCCACAGCTTCATGAAATGCGATTGTTTAAATCAGCCTGCGAAGTAGCAATGATGAAAGCGGCGGGGGAAATCAGTGCCCGAGCTCACAAGCGCGCTATGCAATTTGCTTCTCCTGGCTGTTTTGAATATCAGTTAGAAGCTGAAATTCACCATGAGTTTGCTATGGCTGGCGCACGTTCGCCTGCGTACAGCACTATTGTAGGAAGCGGTGACAATGCCTGTATTTTGCATTACACGCAAAACAGCGCACAGGTAAATGATGGTGATTTGATCTTGATCGACGCAGGCGCAGAATATCAAGGCTATGCTGCAGACATTACTCGAACATTTCCTGCAAATGGTAAGTTTAGTCATGCTCAGCGTGAAATTTACAGCGTTGTATTGAAGGCGCAAAAAAGCGTATTGGATATGCTAGCGCCCGGCGTCACGCTTTCCGAGGCAATGCTACACAGCGCAGAAATTATTACCGAAGGTTTAGTTGACCTTGGTATATTAGAAGGTAGTGTGGCAGAAAACTTAGAGAACGAAAGCTGGCGCCAGTTCTACATGCACGGGTTAGGTCACTTTTTAGGGCTAGATGTGCACGACGTAGGTAACTACAAAATAGACGGCCAAGACCGACCATTAAAGCCAGGAATGGTTATAACAGTAGAGCCGGGTATTTATATCAGTCAAGAAAGTGTGGCACCTGACAAGTACAAGGGGATAGGTGTTCGCATAGAAGATGATGTGGTCATCACAGCATCGGGTGTTGAAATTTTGACATCCGACGTGCCTAAAGAGATTGACGAAATCGAATCACTAATGGCGAAAAACTAAAACAATAAAAAGCGCAAAAGTTAGAGCGACGGGAAGACAAATATAGTGGAATCGGCAGCGGTTGATGTAGTTATTATCGGTGGTGGGATTGTAGGAACCGTGCTTGCTAAAGCACTTTGCGAAGACATTGCTATTGAAACGCCCGAAGGTAAAAAAAGCGGATTGAATGTTGCGCTTATTGACGCTGCAGACCCAAAAGAAACCTCACCCTCCTACAATGATTTCAACCCGTTTACCGATACACGAGTTATTGCGTTAGCAAGACGTACGGTTAACGAATTAGCCGATGTTGGTTTAAGCCTTGACGACTTAGCCAAGCAGCACAACGGCGAACTACCTCCTAAAATAAAGCAGATAGAAGTGAGCGATAAGGGCCACCTTGGTCTTTTAAATCTGCATAGCCAAGATTATCACATCGACGCGTTTGGCCAGGTGGTAAGTTTAAGCGCGCTAACGCGCTTAGCAGCAAATGCGAGTACTGCGTATCAGCACATAGCACCAGCAAAAGTGACCGGTGTTGAGCAGCACCGTGACAATGTAGACGTGTTGCTAGATAGCGGGGAGGTGCTAACCACTAAGCTGCTAATACTTGCAGATGGCGGGCGTTCAGGTTTAGCCGAGCGTGTGGGTATTGCCAAAACAGTCAGTGATTATCACCAAACCGCCATTGTATTTAACGTGCATACGCAAATGCCTCATGAAAACAAAGCGTACGAACGCTTTACCGATTCTGGCCCTCTTGCTTTTTTACCCTTCGATAGTGAAATTGACGGCGTAAAGGCAAAGGGCAATGGTTTTTCAGTGGTATGGACGCTAGAAACCCAAGCCGCTCAAGCACTTATGGAAATGGATAAAGCGTCGTTTATTAACGCGCTTCAACAAGCCTTCGGCTATCGGCAGGGCAAAATACTAAGAGTGAGTGATACGGCTAGCTATCCCTTAGCGCTGACTAAAGCCCAACAAGTTACCAGCCACCGAACGGTAGTGGTGGGGAACGCTGCGCAGGCGCTACATCCTATAGCGGGGCAGGGGTTCAACTTGGGCTTACGCGATTTGAGTGCACTCGTTTCTGTACTGAAAAAAGAATCCGTACTAAAAAGTGCTGTATCTGAGCGTTCTAGGTCGCAAGCTTTGAAGCAAGAAAGCAATCAAGAAAGGCAAGCGGAAAGCGGTGCTGACCACTTTGATGCTGGGGCATTTAATATCGTTCAGCGCTATGCGAACGAGCGTAAGAAAGACCGAGACAACACGATTGCGCTTACCGATACCCTAGTGCGAACTTTCTCCAACCAGTATTTTCCTACCGTCATAGGCCGAAACGTTTCCTTGCTGGCACTAAGTATGATGCCGCAAGCGAAGAAAACCTTCGTAAAGCACACAACAGGTTATGGCGTAACACCACACGGAAATAGAGATAACAATGCAGCATGTTGATATAGCAATAGTGGGCGGTGGAATTGTAGGGTTAACCCTAGCCGCAGCGCTAAAAGACAGTGAACTAAATATAGCAGTTATTGATAAGTCGCCTTGTTATCAGGAGCTTGCAGGCAAGCCAACGGCGCGTGTTAGCGCAATCAATCAGGCTAATATTAAAACGCTGCAACAGTTTGATGTGTGGCCTCATTTACAGCAGGATCGCGCCAACCCGTACACCGCTATGCATGTGTGGGACAAAGACAGTTTTGGTGATATACATTTTTCGTGTGACGAAATGGGAAGCGATACACTTGGCGTGATTGTAGAAAACCAAGCTTTAGTTAATGCACTGTCTAAAGCTGTGGAATCGCAGCCTAATGTAGAGTTGATTACTGCGTGTATTGAAAGGGTGCTTGCTGGCCCTAATCAAACCATGCTGATGTTAGACAACGACGACGTGCTAAGCTGCAGGTTGCTTGTTGGCGCAGACGGCGCTAACTCTTTTGTAAGAAAGCAGGCTGGCCTGCCAATTACCTTTAAAGATTATGAGCATACGGCCATAGTCGCTAATATCAAAACCGACGAACCACACAACAATGTGGCGCGCCAAGCGTTTACGCCCACAGGGCCACTTGCGTTACTTCCAATGGCCGAACCGAATGTTTGCTCAATTGTGTGGTCGCAAACTCCAGGGCAAGCAAGCGCGCTAATGGCACTGGATGACGACGCTTTTTGTCACGCTTTAACTGCCGCAAGTAATAGTGTTCTAGGCACAATATCGCTTGAAACCGAGCGGGCCGCGTTTCCATTAACCATGCGCTATGCAAGACAATGGGCCAAAGATGGGGTAGTGCTGGTGGGCGATGCAGCGCATACTATTCACCCGCTAGCCGGACAGGGCGCTAACTTAGGAATGCAAGATGCCCTAGCGCTAGCTGAATTACTAAGCAGCCTGAGTACTACCGGTAAAGACATAGGTTTGTACAAGCACCTGCGCAGCTACGAGCGAAGCCGCAAAACAGAAGCCACAAAAATGATAGCAGCAATGGATGGCTTCAAATTCCTATTCGACGGCAACGACCCTATAAAAAAACTAGTACGCGGTATAGGACTTTCAGCTACAGACAAACTCACAACCATCAAAAATGCCTTTGTCAGCCACGCCATGGGCCTTTAAACCCAAATAATGGGGTCAGAGTACATTTCCGAACGTCAATAATGGGGTCAGAGTACATTTCTCCAGTTTTGAAGTAGGGAAAGCTAATAATGTACACTGACCCCTTTCTTGGCGTTGAGATAGTCGGCGGTAAAGGATACTCTTCGGTATCCTTTTTTTATTTCTAGCAATGGCTTATGTTTACTTTCTTGTGCAAACCTTATCGCGCCTTTTCCTTTGCATGCGCAGCGTCTCTACTTACTTCTACTTTACTTACTGGTTCGGCGAATGCTGACGTCACTAGTTCCAGCTTGACCTCGGTTGAGCCTTCGTCGGCTACAGCAAAAAACGTAGAGATGTCGCTGAGTAGCGCTTCTATCGATTTAGATGTGTATCGTCAGCACGTTAAAACATTGGCTAGTGACGAGTTCGAAGGGCGAGGACCTTTATCAAAAGGCGAGAAAAAAACCGTAGACTACTTGGTAGCAGAGTATAAGAAGTTAGGGCTGAAGCCGGCTTTTGGTGACAGCTATACACAAGCTGTGCCGCTCGCAAAAATTACGCCCAGCAACATGAGCACATTAAACATTGGCGACCTTTCTTTTGAAGGGGGAAGCGAGTTTACTGCTCGAACACAACGTATAGTAAATGAATACTCACTAACTGATAGTGACTTGATTTTCGTGGGGTACGGTATAAATGCGCCCGAGTATAACTGGAATGATTACGCTGGCCTTGATGTAAAAGGAAAAACGGTGGTAATGCTGGTAAACGACCCGGGCTTTGCATCTAAAGATCCAAATTTATTTCAAGGCAATGCGATGACCTATTATGGTCGTTGGACATACAAATACGAAGAGGCCGCTAGGCAAGGCGCAGAAGCTGTTTTCATTGTTCATGAAACCATGCCTGCGGGTTACGGCTGGGGCGTAGTCGAAAACTCAAATTCTAATACCAAATTTAGCCTAGTCGATGACAATGGTAATGCGTCACAAGTAGGCGTAATGGGGTGGCTTCATCTAAATGCCGCTAGGCAGCTTTTCGAAAAAGCAGGTTTAGATTACGGCGAGCTTAAAAGAAAAGCATCTACGCCCGGCTTTACGCCTATCCCGTTAAACACTACAGCATCGTTAAGTTTCGCTAACTCTATAGAGCATGCTGAATCGCAGAATGTTGCCGGTATTTTAGAAGGCACCTCAAAGCCAGAAGAGTGGGTAATGCTGCACGCTCATTGGGACCACCTTGGTAAAGTAGAGAAGAACGGCAAGACTACTATTTACAATGGTGCGGTAGATAATGCGTCTGGCACAGCTGGAGTGCTAACGCTGGCAGATGCGCTATCAAAGCACAAAGAAGGCTTTGCGCGTACGCTAATGTTTAGCGCGTTTACCGCAGAGGAAACGGGGCTGCTGGGTGCTGATTATTTTGCAAATAACCCCCCTGTACCTACCAAGAACATGGTGGCGTTTTTAAATATCGACGGTATGAACGTAAACGATGATGTTGATTATATCTTGCAGTATGGCGAAGGCTATTTATCTATTGAAGATGATTTAGCTACGGCAGCAGCGTTACAGGGGCGAACCGTTAAGATGGACCCGCGCCCTCAAAATGGCCTGTTCTTCCGCTCAGACCATTTCGCGCTTGCTAAACAGGGCGTGCCCTCTATTTTGTTCATGAGCTTAGGCGATACCGACCCAAGCTTTATCGCTAAACGCTATCACAAAGCAGATGATGATTATCTTCCAAGCTGGACACTAGGTGGCGTTAAACAAGACCTATCTCTTATCGGGACCATGCTTACTCATTATGCTCAAGGCGATGTATGGCCTTATTGGAAGCGCGAAAGTGACTTCAAAGCAAAGCGTCTACAGGCGTTATCTGGTAGCGAAACCACTGCCAAATAAAAAAGCTCGAAAGGCAGGTAGTAAAATAACTTTGAAGGTAAAGCAACGCTAATGAGTTGGGTTTTATTTACATTGGGCGCGGTTATCATGCAAACCGTGCGTAATGCGCTGCAAAGCAGACTGAGTGGTTCAGTTAACACCTCGGGTGTTACGCTATCTCGTTTTATCTTGGCTCCGCCAATTGCCCTTGTCTACCTGCTCATACTTTTTAATGGTACTGACAGTCAACTACCTCAATTCTCATATTCTTTCATGGTAGTAGTGCTGTTTGCATCGTTACTTCAAATAGCAGCCACTTCTTTAATGGTGATTTTGTTTAAGCAAAAGAACTTTGCTATTGGAGCAGGCTTGGCTAAAAGTGAAGCTTTAGTGGCGGGTGTGGTAGGTATGTTGTTTTTTGGTAGTTACCTAACACCTCTTGGGTGGGCTGGCATAGTCATAGGTGGAATAGCTGTATTCGTGCTTAGCAGCGGTAACCGACTCCATGGTATTAGTGTGAAAACCATGGCTATCGGTCTAGCTTGCGGTACTTGCTTTGCGCTGACATCACTTCTAGTGCGCGAAGCTAGCCACATGCTTAATATTCAGCATACAGTAGCCGCAGCATGGGTTTTATTATGGGTGCTGTGCGTTCAGACGGTAGCTTTAAGTTCATACATAGCATTAACCAAACCCTTCGTGTTTAAGCAACTAGTGAGCGCTAAGAAGCAGGTGCTAGCGATAAGTACAGTAAGCTGTTTAGGCTCTATATGCTGGTTTACAGCTATGGCGCTACAACATGTGGCGCTAGTGAAAACGCTTGGGCAACTAGAGGTTTTACTCACTTTAGTACTCTCACATTTTTGGCTAAAAAACGCAGTTACAAAACGCGAAATTACTGGGCTGCTCTTAATCGGCGCTGCCGCTATTATGGTGATGTGGGCTTGATGTTATGTAGCTTGTCTTTTTTGTTTTTTGCTTAGCTTTAAGAAGGTAAGAAACAGATATTTTTAATGGGAATAAAAAATTTTGAAACATCTATTGGGTCTTTTGATTTTCTCAGTACTAAGCGCTTGCAGCACCGTTTCAGTGGATGACAGTGAAGCGCAAAATAACACTGCCTTAGAAGCAAGAAAAAACGATGTAGAGCCTGCATTTCAACTTGTTACATTGGGCGATACTGGCGGTATTAAAGACGGTAATTTGAGCGCATTTTTACTGCGAAGTTTAGAAGAGGAGCGCTATGTTGCTCTAGACGCCGGAAGCATAGTTAATGGTATTGATATTGCGTTAAAAGAAGGGGCTTTTGACCACTTAAAAAGCAAGCCCGACGATAACTTGAGAGCCAATGGCAATGTACTGCATAATCACGTTGCTGCATACCTGATTAGCCATGGTCACCTAGATCATGTAGCCGGGTTACTCATAGCTTCACCAGATGACAACAATAAACCAATCTATGCCCTAAAGTCAGTAAACGACACCATGGGGGCGACCTATTTCAATTGGCAGGCATGGGCAAACTTTACCAATCGAGGTATAGAGCCAAAGCTGAATAAATACGATGTTATCGACTTGGCTCCGCAACATACCACTGCCATTGAAGGCACCAATTTAACGGTAACCCCTTTTAGTTTAAGTCATCCCTTAGAATCGACGGCTTTCGCTATTGAAAGTGACAACGATATGTTTGTTTATTTTGGTGATACTGGCCCGGACGATGTCGAAAAAGAAGGCAAGCTGGGCGTAATATGGCGCTATCTTGCACAGCAAATGCGAAACAAAACGCTAAGAGGCATGGTTATTGAAGTGTCGTTTGATAACAGTCGCCCTGACAATTTGTTGTTCGGACACCTTACACCTAAGTGGTTGATGCAAGAACTTACTCGCTTCTACGAACTAGTTGAAGATAAAAGTCAGGTTCCAGTCATAAATATTGTGATAAGCCACATCAAGTACAGTTTAAAAGCAGGAGAAAACCCGCGTTCTGTCATATCAAAAGAGCTAGAGCAGGCTAATAAACTAGGCTTTAATTTTATATTAGCCACACAAGGCCAATCGCTTATCTTCTAATAGCCTTTTGGAATAGTGAAGTAAGTAAACATTTGAGGAATCAGGCCTTTAGTTATACTTTCGTCGCGTTTTACGACTTTGTAATCAAAATCTATATAGGTAATCTCTCAAAATTTTTACTAGCTGTTACACTTACTTGATAATCGTTAATAAAGGAAACACGTGATGTCAGAACGAAAGTTTAGATTAGTTACCCGAAGTGATTTTGACGGGCTAGTATGTGCAGTATTACTGAAAGACTTAGACATAATTGATGATATTTTGTTTGTGCACCCTAAAGACATGCAAGACGGCAAAATAGACATCACCGAGAACGACATTACCACCAACTTACCTTACGTTGCAGGCTGCTATCTAGCCTTTGACCATCACCTTAGCGAAACCGTACGAAACGACAGCGATATCGAAAATCATATTATCGATCCAGAAGCGCCGTCTGCTGCCCGTGTTGTTTACGACTATTACGGAGGTGCAGATAAATTTCCTAATATCTCAGTAGATATGATGGACGCGGTAGATAAAGGTGATTCTGCGCAGTTTTCAAAAGAAGAAATTTTAGAGCCTACCGACTGGGTGCTTATGAATTTCATTATGGACGCGCGTACTGGGCTTGGCCGTTTCAGAGATTTTAAGATCTCTAACTACCAGCTAATGATGAAGCTAATAGATGCATGCAAAGACCACAGTATTGAAGAAATACTGCAAATGGAAGATGTTGCTGAGCGCGTAAGTTTGTATCACGAGCACAACGAAATGGCGAAGGCACAAATTGCTAAGTGCTCCACCGTACACGACAACCTCGTTGTGCTCGACTTAACAGATCAAGAAACCATTTACGCTACAAACCGTTTTGTTATTTACGCAATGTACCCCGACTGCAATATCTCTATTCACAAAATGTGGGGGCTTAAAAAGCAGAACGTGGTGTTCGCGATTGGTAAGTCTATTACTAACCGCAGTTCAAAAACAAATGTTGGTGAGTTATGTTTGAAGTACGGTGGCGGCGGTCATATGAACGCAGGCACGTGCCAAGTTGAAACCAGCAAAGCAGAGACTGTGCTTGCTGAGATTATCGACACCATCACAAGCGACGGCTAACGCAAATTAGCACACGGAAGAAGGGGCAGAAAAAGTACTCTGACCCCTTTTTTACTGGGTTAGGCGCACTTTAAAGAATTCGGCGAGTGTTTTGCTTATAACTGGGTGTTGTGTGTCTTGGTTAAATAGGCAAATGTTGACCTTGCCTAACTTAGGCAGGTGCGGGTGGTTCAGTACGGCTAAGTTAGCCGGTAGGCTCGATTTTGCTAATGCAGTCACGCCAAGGCCTTGCTGAATGGCGGCAACCAATCCGCCTAAATCTGCATTGGTGTAGCTGATTTTCCAAGCAAACGTTTGCTGCTTTAGCTGTTCGATTACTCGGCTTCTATACATGCAGCCATCTGGCGCTAGCACTAGTGGAATGTTATTCCCCACTAACGGGTGAGACGTATCACCAACCCACACCACGTCATCTTCTAAAACAACTTCGCCCTCAGTTTCTTCATCTGGATTAACAAGTGCCAGAATTAAATCGAAGTGATCTCGTTGAGACGGATGAAGCAGATCGCGACTTAGCGCAGACGTTACCTCTAACGATACATCAGGGTAGCGCTTTGAAAACTCACCAATTAGGCCAGGCAGTAGCGTAGAGGCAAACTCGTTGGGGATGCCTAAACGTAACCTGCCGCTAAGTGGTGCAGGAGTGAGGCTTCTAAAAATGTTGTCGTTAAGTTCTAACAGTTCTTTCGCTTTTGGGTACAACCAGTTTCCATCGGCGCTAGGTACATGGCGCTGACCCACTTTAGTAAATAGCTTTCGGTCTAGCTGCGATTCAAGCTTTTTGATTTGCAAACTAATAGCAGGCTGAGAACGACCTAAAAAGTCGCCCGCCTTTGCATAGCCACCAAGTTCAATAACGCTAACAAAGGTGCGTAAAGTATCTAGAGAAAGCTGCTTCATTGTTAAAGATGGGTTCCGATATCACCGTTATTAAACACATCAATCAAGAATACCACTTATGCGTATGTTAAACCCACCAAGTCGTCGCCTAAATTACCATTCTCTTAGACGCCACCCTTTCAGCGCATAGAAAAGAATAAAGGCATAGCAAGGTATCGTTGTCCAATAAGCATTTAAAACGCCGAAGTGGTCAGCCGCAAATCCGAATAGTAACGGAATAATTGCTCCTCCAGCTATACCCATTATCAAGAGTGCAGAACCGCGAGCAGTGAATTTACCTAGCCCCTCTAATGCTAGAGGCCAAACTGCAGGCCAAACAATGGCGTTAGCAAGTCCCAAAAGTGCAATAAGAGTAATAGGATCAGGAAGCGTTGCAATACCTGTCCAACCCCACAGAAAACCTGCAAAGACGTGGCTTTCAGCGTTAGTGAACGGTATACCGATTGACAAAACAATACCTAAAACTGAAGAGAGAGTAAGTAATTGGTGCTGAGTGCAAATTCGGGGCACAAGCGCTAAACCAAGGCTGTACCCAATGACCATAAAAAACATGGTGTATGACGTGAGCCCTAGTGCTCCCGGAACGCCAAGTTGCGAGCCCGCTAGACCAATGGTATCTCCGGCAACAACTTCTACGCCTACATAACAAAAAAGTGCAATTACACCTAATACTAGCTGAGGGAATTGTAATACTGAGCCTTTACCTTTTCCGTATTCAGCGAGTTTTTTATCCTCAACATCAAGGTCCAATTCAGGCAAGCCAGAAAAGCTTAGCGCAACAGCAAGTAATACTAACGCTGCGGCCATACCTAAGTAGGGCAATACAAGGCTTTGTGCTAATTGCTGTATTTGTGCATTACGCTCAGCTTCTGGCAATGCAGCGATACTTTGTTCGGTGATACCTGATAAGTCACCGAGTACAAGAGCAATAAACACCATTGGTGCGAGCCAGCCAGCTCCTTTATTTAACAAACCCATAATGGATATTCTTGCTGCCGCACTTTCTGACGGCCCAATTTTTACTAAATATGGGTTTGATGCGGTTTGTAAAATAGTTAAACCGGAACCGACGATGAACTGAGCTGTAATAAATAATATGAATGTTTGCGTTTTAGCGGCAGGAACAAATAAACAGCACCCTGCAGCAATTAATAAAAGCCCGAAAGTCATGGCGTTTTTATAGCCCAATTTATTGAGCACGAATGACATAGGAAGTGCCATAACAACATATGCGATATAAAAACTAAACGCGATTAGCAGTGCTTCTGTTCCGTTCAAATTGCAAACAATTTGCAAGAAGGGGATGAGTGCTCCATTTAACCATGTGATAAAACCAAAAACGAAAAACAATGTGCCGATTATTGCCATGGGGAGTATCGTCGACGGGGGGGATTTAACTGCAGTTTGCATCACGTTTCCTTCTTATAATGTTTTTATTTCACTGTATTGCTTACTTAATATTTTAATTTTTTGTGAGTACGTATTATCTGTTGTTCAAAAGAATACCGGGCTATGCATATTAGCTGCATACCTACCGGACGACTTCGCCATTGCGCCAACAGCGTGTCACCCTTAAGTCTTTATTTAGCGTTATGAAGTTAGCGAAAGAACCTGTGCGTAACGTTCCAATGTTCGCGTCGCTTTTTATAAATGAAGCAGGGGTAGACGTTGCCATTTTCAGTGTTGCTTGCAGATCAATGCTTAGGTCGAAATGCGTATGCTGGATAGCTTTCTCCATCGTTAATAGCGAACCCGCTAACGTACCGTCATCAAGACGTAACGTATCATTTTTACGTATGACTTTTACGCCTTGGTAGACGAAGTGGTCGACGTCACTCGCGGCCGGCGCCATAGCGTCAGTTACCAACATTAAGCGTTCATCACCTTTGAGCTTTATTGCTAATGACGCTGACACAGGATGAACGTGATGATGGTCAACGATTAGTCCGCAATAGACATCATCTGTGTAAAGTGAGGCCCCAACCACACCAGGCTCTCTGCTGGTAAACGGTGACATGGCATTGAAAAGATGTGTAGCACCGGTAGCCCCCGCATCAAAAGCGGCAAAGCAATCGTTGGAGGTGGCGTTAGTGTGGCCTATGGACACAATTACGCCTGCATTGGTTAGGGTCTCAATATCTGAGGGCGAGACCGCTTCTGGTGCTAGCGTGACAATTACTTTACCAAGATCATTTCGAGTAAATAAGGCCAACTCTTTGTCGCTCAGTGATCGGATGTGCTTTGAACTATGCATGCCCTTTTTGGTTGTGCTGAGGTGAGGCCCTTCAAAGTGGACACCTGGGATAGCGCCTGGATCCCATTTGTGACCTAACGCTATAGCGTCAGCGCCTTTATTCATAACGTCGATGTCGTCAGTGATAATGGTTGGCATTAAGCTGCCCGTACCCACTTTTAAAAAGGCCTCTGCCATTTGCTGAAGCGTAGATACTGTAGGCGATTCGTTAAACTGAACGCCGCCTCCACCGTTTACCTGAACATCTACCATGGCGGGTATGACTAGCTCATGGATGACCTCAGCATTGCTATCATCCACGCTGCCTGCGCAGAAAGCGGACACTCGGTTGTTAATCACTTCAAAGCGCACGTTCGAATGAAATGAAAAGCCGTCAAAAAGGAGTTTGGCAAAATAAGATTTCATTGCTAGAGGGTTTCCGTTACTTTTTTAAGTCCGATAGGGCTGTCTGGATCCATATCCATCTCGCGCGCAGCTTTTTCAATATCTAAGTAAAAACGTTGCATAACAATGAGCGCCGATGTGAGAGGATGCACATCCAATGGTACCTCAAATAAAGGGAAAACTTGTGCTCCTCTGCGGATCACTTCTTCAATTTGTGACTTATGTACAGCACTTGAAGCGTCAGGAATATGGGCATCGATAATAGCTGTTTTGCGGTTTAGAAGGGATATGGGCCCGTGAAGAAATTCCGCGCTACTGAAAGCCTCAGCCTGTATTCCACAGACTTCTTTCATTTTAAGCGCTATTTCTCTGGATATGGCGTAACCGAAAGCGCGGCCTAGTACAACGCATCGTTCAAGCGGAGCTAAGTGCTCTGCGGTAAGTACAAAGGGGGAAGTTATTACCGACTCTAATTGTGTAGGTAGGGCAAGTAAAGCTTCGTGAAGATCGTTGCGTTTAGTGAAATTTGCAACAATGCTTAATAACGCATACAAGGTCGCCAGATAGCTTTTGGTGGCGGCAACGGCAATTTCTGGCCCGGCACAAAGTGGTATAAATATGTCTACAATATCTTTAACTGGTGATGACTCGTCATTTACCAGCGCAACACAAAGCGCACCTTTTTCCTTTGCCATTTTGGCTTGTGCAAGTATATCTGGGCTTCTGCCCGATTGAGAAATGATAAAAACCAGTGCTCTATTTAATCGAAGGGACTTGCCGAAAACGCTGTTTACCGATGGCGCGGCAGAAGCAACGGGCAGCCCCATTTCAGTTTCAATCAGGTATTTTCCAAACACGCCGGCATGGTCTGAGGTGCCGCGACCAATAATATACACAAATTCTGGATCGTGCTTTTCTATCTCTTCAGATAGTTTGTTATATATATGGCTATTGTTGTTTAGTTGTCGTTTCAGCACTTGCGGCGTTTCTGTTGCTTCAGACGCCATTTTGGTCACATAAGCCATATTAACACTCCTTTACCAGGTCTTTTATCAATGAAATTGCACCAAATTCAGGTGAACACTTCGCGGATTGTAAACGTTGCTGAATATTGTCAGGTAGCCACTCAACCCATTGCGAAGATAAGCCACCAATCATTGAAATGCGTTTAGCACCGAGCTCCTCTAGTTGAGAAATGACACCTAAAAGGTACTGTTTTCCTTCGTTCACAATATTAAGAGCGGCGGGGTCAGTGCCGTTAGCACATTTCACAACAATTGGCGCAAACTTACCGAAATCACTCGATTTGAAGTGCAGCGACTTACCGACTATCGCTTGAGGGTCGTCTGTACCAAGAGCTTCGCACATATCAGTAACGAGCCGAGAGGAAGGTACCAAGGAATCGAGTGCTTCAAGGGTGTATTGCAAGGCCTGCAGGCCAAGCCATGCGCCTCCCGCTTTGTCGCCTAAAGGGAAACCGTGGCCACCGATACTTGTTAAGTTTCCACTCAAGCTTGCAAGTGCTGAACTACCGGTTCCAGTTATTATAATTGCGCCGTCTTGACCTGCATGAGCGCCTAAACAAGCAATGTGTAGATCGGTGGTTACGTGTGTACGTTTAAATGGAAATATCCAACTCTGTGCAATTTCTCGATAACGCGTAACGTTTACACCTGCAAGACCTAGACAAACATTAAGATCGCTTATTTTTGTCGCTGACATTGAGGCTGCCTCTAATGCCAGTGTCGTAGCTTCGATAATTGATGCGAACGCGGTGTCGGCTGATTGAGCAGGGTTGCATGGACCTGACAATCCTTCGCCAAGCAATTCGCCTTGTTCGTTTTCAAGTCGCGCTTTGCATTTAGTGCCACCGCCATCAACGCCTACAAAGTAATTCTGAGTCACAGATTCCACCTTAAATCTTTACGAAAATTTGTTTGCGATAGAGGACATATACAGGAATAAAACAAACGCTGAGAAACAGAATGACCCACAACGTTGCACTTATAAAATCACTTGCTCCCATATCAGACATAAATGTGGTGTAGCTGTTGTGAACGGATACACCGGCGATTTCCCAATCAAGTAGCTTCTCTATGATTACGTGCAGGATATATGCGGTGATTGCGTTAGCCCCAAAGATGGTGGCTATTTTAGTACCGTTTCTGAAGCCTTTAATATCGGTGTACCACATCATACAGGCCAATATCATGGCGCCTATGCCGCCGGTGGCTAATACAAATGAGCTGGTCCACGCCTGTTTGATGAAAGGAAAACCTAGGCTCCAAATACATCCTAGAGAAAAAGTAACAAAGCCGAATACAAATAAATTCATCACCGTGGTAGGTAAGTCGTCTTTGCCTTTAACTATAATCTGGCCAATGAGCATACCCATAATACCGGTAACAATGGCAGGAAAAGTACTGAGCAGACCTTCGGGATCCCAAGTACCACGCCACAGCATACCCGGTACAAATTGATCGAACCAGTTTATAATGTTTTCTCCACGAGCAAGATGCCCGCTAGGGAGGCCCGGGGCAGGAACTAATAGAATAAATACCCAGTACAGAAGCAAGATACCAATGCCCACTTTAACCACGCTCTTTGGTTTGCAGTAAATTGCAAGATAACAGCAGGCAATATAAACAATGCCAATTCGCTGTAAGACGCCTAGTAACCTTATTTGTTCGAAGTGGGTATAGAACAAATTAACAACGAGCCCGAGCCCAATGAGCGTAAAGCCTCTTCTCCACACTTTTTTCAAAATACTGGTCAATTGTGGTGAAGATGAATCAATATTCTTGAACCCCAAACTAATTGCTACACCCACAATGAGAATGAAAAAAGGAAACACTAAATCGGCAAAGTTGATGCCTATCCAATGTGCGTGCGCGAGTTCTCCATAAGTATTCGGACTGTTTACTACAATCATTGCGATTATGGTGAGCCCTCGAAATACATCGAGAGACAGAAGTCGTGAAGATGTCGTGTTTGTTGTCATGTTTCTTGCTTTTTTTATATTCAGTTGTTTAACCCTAACCCTTTTCTTTAACTTATGTCAACGTTGTCATTGTTGTTTTTTTGAACCTTGATGAAATTGTATTAGTTATTCATTGGTTTACGAAGACCAAGAAATTTGCTTAAACAGGGGGTTCACTTTATTCTCTCTAACACTCAATACCTTTCACCGAAAAAGAGTTTCATGAAAAAGCCAACTATTAAGGATGTCGCGAAATTAGCGGGAGTATCGTTTAAAACGGTTTCGCGAGTGGTTAACCAAGAACCAAATGTTAGTGAGTCGGTAAAGGAAAAAGTGCTTGAGTCAATAAAGCAGTTGAACTATCAGCCTAACCACACAGCAAGGGTAATGCGTAAAGCACCGTTCTCTCTTGCGTTTGTTTATGACAATCCCAACAGCCATTATGTGATTGAAATGCAAAATGGAATTATTTCTGAATGCAGAAAAAAAGGGTTTGAATTAGTTATTCATCCCACCGATTCTCATTCTGATGAGGTAGGCAATGAGCTTGCGGCTATGATTGGTTCAAATCAGATTGGCGGAATTATTCTCACCCCGCCATTGTCCGAAAATAAAGAGCTTGTTACATTTTTACTCAGTAGAGATGCTAAAGTAGTTAGGATCTTATCTGGCGAGCAACCCCCTGATAATCTAGCCCCGGTGTTGCATGTAGACGACGTGGATGCGGGATTTAAAATAACGCAGTATTTGCTGGATTTAGGCCACAGAGATATTGCTTTTCTTGGTTTTCATGCATCGCATGAGTCTAGTTTAGGGAGAGTAAGAGGTTTTAAAAAGGCACATGAAGCAGCAAAATTACCTTTTGATAAAAATTTTATCATTGATGGAGAGTTTACATTCGAATCCGGCATGGATATGACTAAACAAGTACTTGCCATGCCCAAACGACCTTCCGCCATTTTTGCATGTAACGACGAAATTGCAGCGGGAGCTGTATTTATGGCGCGTCTTAACAATCTTAAAGTTCCAGAAGACATCTCGATTGTTGGTTTCGAAAACAGTCCCTTCGCCATGCAAACGTGGCCTCATCTTACTACGATTGACCAGCCTAACTTTGATATTGCAGCAACAGCTGCAGCAATGGTTATTGAAATGATGAAATCCAATGATATTCATGCTGTTGATTCAAAAGGGTTTTCTCTTGATGTGGTTGTAAGAGACTCGGCTTCTAATTATTCGCTTGAAAGCGTAGTTTAGCGTTTTCGTCTTACTGAAAGTTCATATTTTGGTCTACCCAATATCGTAGTAATAATTCCTTATTTTTTGTTGACAACGTTGACATTGGTTGGTAGCGTCAATGGCAGGTGATGAAAAAATCATCGTTAATAATAAGAAATAAAATTAATCAGCTGGTTGCCTAAAGCTGAACAACAACCACTACAAAGAAGATGGGAACCACATCATGAATAACGCTCGTCCAAAGAAAACGTTACTCGCCAGTGCTATCGTAGGCATTCTTAGCTCGCCTGCACTGGTTTTTGCTCAAGCTGCCCCAGGCGTAAGTGACAGTGAAGTTGAACGTATTGACGTTACTTATCGTTCTAGTTTGGTCCAAGCTGCGGCACTAAAACGCGATGAAACGAAAGTTGCAGACATTATTACATCAGAAGATATCGGAAAGTTTCCTACAGAGAACATTGCTGAAGCAATCCAGCGAATCCCTGGCGTACAGATATCAAATATTAACGGTAGAGGTTCTACAATCAGTGTTCGCGGTTTAGGCTCGCAATATGCCAGAACTACCGTGAATGGCCAAACTATGGCGAGTGCGGATTTTACTGGTGGCTTTCGTTACGACATTATACAGTCTGAGCTAGCTTCAAGTATTTCAGTAATTAAATCTCCCAGTGCAGACATGGATACTGGTGGTTTGTCAGGTACTATTAATATCGATACTACGAAGCCACTTTCCTACAGTGAGCGTAAAGTTGTAGCTTCCGTTAAGGGGCAATATTCGGAATTCTCACCCACAGATGATGTGACCCCCAAAGGTAATATCACCTATATCGACCAATTTGCTGATGACACAGTAGGATTATTTTTAAACGCAGGTTATCAGGAACTTGACGACAGGGTAGATAACTTCTGGATGGGTAGGTGGTTCAGCGACGATGAAGGCAATGATATTCCTCGACGTCCGCGTTACCGCCGTATTGACCGCGAAACCAAACGCTATTTGATGAACGGCGCAGTACAGTGGCGTCCTAGCGATAATTTCGAAACAACGTTTACCGCAATTTATGCTGATGACGATACGGTACAAGATTTGAACCAGCAGGTTTTCTTGTTCGATCGCGACGATATCACGCTACTTGGTGAGCCGGTAAATGGCGTTTATAACCAAGTGCGTATTGACGACTTTACTCTTGAAAATAATCGCCAAGCTGAGGACAAACAGGCTACCAGTAAAGCGTTTACGCTTGAGTCAAAGTACGAGACAGAAAACTGGACTTTAGTCGGTGTAGCTCATTACACGAAAGGCGAGGCTGTGCATGCAGAAGAAGCGGTAATCTTAGCGACTACGGTATCTGCAAACATGGATATTTCAGATCGCAATAACGTTATCTTCAACGTGGATGAAGATCTAACCGACCCGTCTTTATACCCTGCTGACATGCCAAGGAACGAGTACCCAAACGGAGCAACTCGATACATGGACTCTTCTGAAAGTGCACTTCAATTTGACGCAATTCGCGTGCTTGAAGGCGACTTCTTCACTGGTTTTGCTTTTGGAGGAAAATTCCGTAAAGAAGAATTCAATAGAGACGTTTTTCGTACGGATAGATTCGCCATTGGTGAAGCTGACCCAAGTGACCTTCCGTTAATGAGTGACTTTAACTATATGGTAACTGACTTCTTGGACAACCAAATGTCCATAGAGCATGGCTGGATCGCGCCAGATATTCAAGCTTACCGAGATGCGCTTGTGGCTGAAGGGGTAACAGTTCCAACTTTATTCGCTGCTCAATCTTCATATTCAATAGAGCGAGATATTCTATCGGTTTACGGAAAAGTTGATTTCGAAAGTTACATCGGTGAAATGACGTTGAGAGGAAATATTGGTGGTCGTTATGAAACTACCGACAGGACGATCAATACCTATCTGACCGGTGAAGATAACCCGATTAACTCTGAAATCAGTTTAGTGATTGGCGAAACGGCATTTGACTACGATTACAACAATTTTTTACCGAGCGTAAACCTTGTGCTTGAATTGACAGACGAAGTACAAGCGCGATTTGCTGCTGCCAAGGTGCTAGTCCGTCCATTACTGACATCGCGCACACAAATTGCTGCCTCTGAAACGTCGGTAAATAATTCTTTCGGTACGCGTACTTACACTGTAGATCTTGGCCAGCCTAACATGAAAGCGCTGACTGCCGATCAAGCCGACTTAGGGCTTGAGTGGTACTACGGCGAGGGTAATAGCTTAGCACTTACCCTTTTCTGGAAAGAAATTAAGAATGGTTCGGTTTCTGAGTTTGTTTGCCCTGATAGCTACAATGACGTTGCGCTAAGTGGAACGCCGGAAGATTGTGTGGACACAGAAGGTAACATCTATGAAATCACCAGCACCTATAACGATGATAGTGGTACGACTATCAAAGGGTATGAACTAGGTTGGAACCAGAGCCTTGATGCACTGCTACCTATCGATGGTTTCGGTTTCTCAGCAAACTATACTTTCATCGATGCAGAAGATAGCGAAGACTTCGTGCTAACTAATTCGTCAGAAGAGACTTGGAATTTCATCGGATACTGGGAAAACGACACCTTTAGTGCAAGGGTCGCAGTGAACAACCGTAGCCCTTACGTTCAAGATAACACTGATGCATTCTTTGCGCGCGAGGGAAGGGTAGTCGACGGTAGAAATCAGGTTGATATTCTATTGAGCTATAACGTTACTGAAGCACTTAACCTTCGTTTTGGAGCCCTGAATATCAACGGTAACAACGAAGAAGCCTATTTCACAGAAGAGAAGCCGGTGTGGCAAACGACAAGTATTATAGGCACTAGCTATTATCTGAGTGCGGTTTACTCATTTTAAGACAATTATGCTGCGGGCAACCGCAGCATTTTTTTACGATTTTATCAGGATATTAAGCAATGAAGAAAACGTGGTCACTCTCGATAAGCGCATTGTGCCTAAGCTTATCTGCTGTATTAGCTGGCTGCGAACAGCAGCAAGAAGTCTCAGAAGTTGCATCTAAACCGTTAGACCCTCAGGTGAGCGCCGTTCTAGAGCGAGTTACACAGGGACAAGTAAAAAATATATCAACGATTAAAGTAACTGATAAAGAGCCTGAGTGGTTTGAAGTAAATGTCATTGATGGGCAAGCGGAAGTGCTGGCAAATAGTCATACCGCACTAGCGTATGGCGCTTATCAATACTTACGAGAACAGGGCGCTTTGTCAGTAAGTTGGGAAGGAAAGCGCGTTGCGTTCCCTGACGTGTTTGAAGACTTTGATGGGGCAAAAACAACAACCCCATTTGCACAACGTACTTATCTGAATGTTTGTGCTTACGGTTATACAACACCGTGGTGGGACTGGGAGCGTTGGGAGAAAGAAATAGACTGGATGGCGCTTCACGGAGTAAACAATCCTGTAGCAATGGAAGGGCAAGAATTTGTATGGCAAGCATTATGGAAGGATTTCGACGTTACCGATAAAGAACTAGCCGATTACTTTTCTGGCCCAGCATTCACGCCATGGCAACGCATGGGGAATATCGAAGGGCACGAGGGGCCTCTCCCGCAAAGTTGGATAAACAAAAAACATCAATTGCAAAAACAAATCCTCAAGCGCATGAAAGCGTTGGGTATGCAGCCCGTTGTACCTGCGTTTAGTGGCTACGTACCTAAAGCGTTTGTTGAGCGTTTTCCCGACGCCAAGGTTTATGAAATGCCACGCTGGACTGGATTTGAAAATGCTACCTATTGGTTAGACCCCGCTGACCCCCTCTTTAAAACAGTGGCTAAGCGATTTATTGAGCTTTATACCGAAATTTATGGTGTACAGGACTATTACCTATCAGACGCATTTAACGAAATGCTACCGCCGGTTTCTGAGGAGAACCGACACGCCGAGCTCGCATCCTATGGAAAACGCATCTACGAATCTATTGCGCAGGTTGCACCTGATGCTGTGTGGGTAATGCAAGGATGGATGTTTGGCGCAGACGAAGAATTCTGGGACCTCGCATCTATCGAAGCGTTCTTAAAAGATGTTCCTGATCAAAAAGCAATGATCCACGATATCGGAAATGACAGATATCACGTGTGGCAGCGAACGGAAGGTTTCAAAGGCAAGCCATGGGTGTTTGGCTTCATTCACAACTATGGAGGTTCAGATCCTGTTTATGCTGACTTCACAGACTATGTCGAGCAGCTAGACGTGGTGACAAACTCTGATAAAAAAGGTGCGCTGACCGGGTTTGGTGTATTTCCCGAAGGGCTCCATAACAATTCTGTGGCCTATGAATTTCTGTTCGATTTGCCTTGGAACGCCAAGCCCGATATGAAAGAGTGGCTAGCAAATTATACTAAAGCGCGCTATGGAAAGACTTCACCCGAACTTATCGCAGCATGGGAAAAGGTGATAAAAGGAGTGTTCTCTGTAAGCTATTGGAAAAGCCGCTGGTGGGAAGGCTCAGCTGGCGCGTACTTGCTGTTTAAGCGCCCAACAATCGACATTGTAAACTTTGATGGGCACCCGGGTAATTTAATGGCTTTAGACGATGGTATCTCACAGCTAATTGAGCTGGCACCGTTGATGGATAATGCGTACCTATATCAGTACGATATTGTCGATTTTGTGAAGCACGCAGTGTCTTTGCATGTTGACCTTATGCTGCAAGAGGTGGTTAACGCGTATTCATCAAAAGACTTCGAACGTGGCGACGAACTTATGGCCTCAATTGACGTTGCCATCACTAAGCTAGACAACTTGCTAGGGTTTCATCAAGAAAGCCTGCACACGTGGTTAAGTGACGCCTCAGCTTATGGTGAAACTGCGCAAGAGTCTGCTTATTACGTAAATAATGCGCGCCTGCAAGTAACGCAATGGGGTGGACCAAAGCTGAAAGATTATGCATCTAAAGCGTGGCAGGGTATGTACAAAGACTATTATTTGCCTCGCTGGAAAATGTATTTATCTGCGTACCGCATCGCACAGGAAGCTCAAACGCCGTTTGACGATGCTGCGCTTCAGGAAGCGCTGATAAACTGGGAGCGTGATTGGATAAAGCAAACGGAAATTCCAACGCAATATACCCCAGAAACACCAATCGAAGATGCGCAAGCGCTTATGGATACGATCTCGCTATAATAAAAATTGTTGTTCCGCTCTTATCAGAAGCCCCGTTACCAACTTGAGTACGGGGCTTTTTATATTTGTATTCCTAATCCAGTTGCATTAATACATTTGCTTTTTAAATGTATTGATAAAAATTTCCAATTTGTTGCATAAACGTTAGCTCACTATACTCAATTTCGTTTTCTACCTTTCAAATTAAAAAGAGTAAGTGGAATGTCTAGTACCACCGCCCTACACGCAAAGCACCTAGAAGCCGGTGCGAAAATGGTCGATTTCTTCGGCTGGGATATGCCAATTAACTATGGTTCACAAATTGAAGAGCATCACGCTGTGCGTCAAGACGCCGGTATGTTTGATGTGTCTCACATGACCATTGTTGACGTAAAAGGCGCACAAGCCAAAGCGTATCTTCAGTACCTTTTAGCCAACGACGTGGCAAAACTAAAAGACAAAGGCAAAGCGCTATACAGCGGCATGCTTAACGAAGAAGGCGGTGTTGTAGACGACCTTATCGTTTATCACTTCGACGAAACTAACTATCGCCTAGTAGTTAACTCAGCAACGCGCGAAAAAGACATGAACTGGTTAATGAGCAAAGCAGAAGGCTTTGACGTAACCATCACCGAGCGCCCTGAGTTTGCCATGATTGCAGTACAAGGCCCTAACGCAAAAGAAAAAGCCGCCACCTTGTTCAGCGCAGCGCAAAAAGAAGCGGTAGCGGGAATGAAGCCATTCTTTGGTGTACAAGCAGAAGATTTATTTATCGCTACCACAGGTTACACCGGTGAAGCAGGCTATGAAATTATGGTGCCAGCTGAACAAGCGGAAAGCTTCTGGCAAGCACTACTAGACGCGGGTGTTAAGCCATGCGGCCTGGGTGCTCGCGACACACTTCGCCTAGAAGCAGGCATGAACCTGTACGGCCAAGATATGGATGAAACCGTATCACCACTAGCCGCCAACATGGGCTGGACAATTACATGGGAACCGGCTGATCGCGACTTCGTAGGGCGTAAAGCACTAGAAGCGCAGCGCGAAGCAGGTACCGACAAGCTAGTAGGCTTAGTGATGACGGAAAAAGGCGTGCTGCGTCACGGTCTTAAAGTGAAAACAGAAAGCGGCGAAGGCGTTATCACTTCAGGTACGTTCTCTCCAACTTTAGGTCACTCAATTGCGATGGCACGAGTACCAAGTGATGTTGGTGAAACAGTAGAAGTGGAAATGCGCAAAAAGTGGGTTACAGTAAAAGTGGTTAAGCCCTCCTTTGTTCGCAATGGAAAAAGTGTTTTATAAGTTAACAGAGAATAACAGGAACGATTATGAGCAACATCCCAACTGATTTACGCTATGCCGCTACGCACGAATGGGTTCGCCCTGAAGGTGACGGTGTTTTCACTGTAGGTATTTCTGAGCACGCACAAGGCTTACTTGGCGACATGGTTTTCGTTGATTTGCCAGATGTTGGCGACGCAGTAAGCACGGGCGACGACGTATGTGTTGCTGAATCGGTAAAAGCAGCGTCTGACGTTTACGCGCCAATTTCAGGTGAAATTGTAGCGATTAACGAAGACCTAGAAGATTCACCAGAACTAGTTAACTCTGACCCATACGGCGACGGTTGGCTATTCAAAATTAAAGCTGACGATGCGGCAGAAGTAGAAGGTCTACTAGACGCTGAAGGCTACGAAAACAGCATCGACGAAGAGTAATTCGTTACGCAGTTTTAAAAGAACCATAATTTGAAAAGGGGCATGAAGATAATTCAGCCCCTTTTTAACTTAAAGATTTAACGCGCCCTTGCGGCAACCATTACGAGTGCTTAACAACGTTATGTCGAATACTTCCCCTACATTGGCTCAACTAGAGCAAAAAGATACATTTATCCGCCGTCACATTGGCCCGGGTAAAGGCGAAATTGAAGAAATGCTGTCTGCCATTGGTGCAAGCTCACTAGACGATTTAATTGAGCAAACTGTACCGGCAGGTATTGCGCTACCAGAGCCACTAAAATGTGGTGAAGGGGCGACAGAAGTTGAAGCATTAAGAGAACTTAAAGCCGTTGCACAAAAGAACAAAATTAACCGTTCTTTCATTGGTATGGGTTACTACGATACCCACGTACCAAACGTTATTCTTCGCAACGTGCTAGAAAACCCAGGTTGGTACACAGCGTACACGCCGTACCAACCAGAAATTGCCCAAGGCCGTTTGGAAGCTATTCTTAACTTCCAACAAGTAACCATTGACCTAACTGGCTTAGAGCTAGCATCTGCGTCATTACTTGATGAAGGTACAGCGGCAGCAGAAGCCATGGGCCTTGCTAAGCGTGTATCTAAGAACAAAAAAGCGAATGCGTTCTTTATTGCTAACGACGTTCACCCGCAAACCATTGACGTGGTTGAAACCCGCGCTGAAATGTTTGGGTTTGAAATCATCAAAGGTGCGGCAGAAGAAGCAGCAGAACACGATATTTTTGGTGCGCTACTTCAATATCCAACCTCTACCGGTGAAGTAAAAGACATCAGCGACATCATTGCTGCGGTACAAGCGAAAAAAGGGATTGTGGCAGTAGCCGCTGACCTAATGAGCTTGGTAATGCTTAAGTCGCCTGGCGAGCTAGGTGCAGACGTGGCACTGGGTAGTGCACAGCGCTTTGGTGTACCTATGGGTTATGGTGGCCCACATGCGGCATTCTTTGCTACACGCGACAGCTACAAGCGTTCACTACCTGGCCGTATTATTGGTGTAAGTAAAGACACCCGTGGTCGCCCAGCACTTCGCATGGCGCTACAAACCCGTGAACAGCACATTCGCCGCGAAAAAGCGAACTCTAACATTTGTACAGCGCAGGTGCTGCTAGCCAACATGGCAAGCTTCTATGCGGTGTACCACGGCCCACAAGGCCTTAAAACTATTGCTGAGCGCATTCATCGTTTCGCCGACATTCTTGCTACTGGTTTAAACCAAAAAGGTGCAGAAAAAGGTGTAGCTCTTAAACATAGCACGTACTTCGACACGCTAACCGTAATGGTTAACAATAAAGAAGACGTACTAGAGAAAGCCTATGCAAAAGGCATGAACCTGCGTGCTGACCTTGAAGGTGCGGTAGGTGTGTCGCTAGACGAAACCACCACACGTGAAGACATTGTTGCACTATTCGACGTACTTCTTGGTGAAGAGCACGGCTTAACAGTGGAAGGTCTGGATGCAGAAGTAACCACGCAAGACGTAAAATCTATTCCTGAAGGTTTAGTACGTACTAGCGACTTCCTAACCCACGAAGTGTTTAACAAGTATCACTCTGAAACAGAGATGCTTCGTTACATCAAGAGCCTTGAAAACAAAGACTTGGCGCTTAACCACTCAATGATTTCATTGGGTTCGTGCACCATGAAGCTAAACGCAACGGCTGAAATGATCCCAGTAACATGGGCTGAATTCGGTCAGCTTCACCCGTTTGCGCCACTAGACCAAGCTGTAGGCTATCAAGAAATGATTGCGGAGCTTAGCGAGTGGTTAATTAACGTAACAGGTTACGACGCGCTTTCAATGCAGCCTAACTCAGGTGCACAAGGTGAATACGCAGGCCTATTGGCTATTCAGCGTTACCACGAAAGCCGTGGCGAAGGTCACAGAAACGTGTGCTTAATTCCAAGCTCTGCCCACGGTACTAACCCTGCGTCTGCGCAAATGGTTAGCCTTAAAGTGGTAGTAGTTGCGTGTGATAGCAAAGGTAACGTAGACCTTAACGACCTTCGCAAAAAAGCGGAAGAAGTGGGTGACAATCTATCGTGCGCCATGATTACGTACCCGTCAACTCACGGTGTATATGAAGAAACCGTGCGCGAGATTTGTGACATTGTTCACCAATACGGCGGTCAGGTTTACATGGACGGCGCGAACATGAACGCGCAGGTGGGCATTACGTCACCTGGTTTCATTGGTTCAGACGTGTCGCACCTTAACCTACACAAAACCTTCTGTATTCCACACGGCGGTGGTGGCCCAGGTATGGGACCAATTGGTGTTAAATCGCACCTTGCGCCTTTCCTACCAAACCACACGGTTGTTAACGTAGAAACGGCAGGCAAAGACTGTGGTGCGGTATCGGCAGCGCCATGGGGCAGTGCGTCAATTCTGCCTATTAGCTACATGTACATCAAAATGATGGGTAGCGCAGGCCTTCGTCGTGCAACCGAAGTTGCTATTCTTAACGCTAACTATGTGGCTAAGAAGCTAGAAGGGCACTTCCCAGTGCTTTACAAAGGCAACAATGGCCGCGTAGCGCACGAGTGTATTATTGACCTTCGCCCGCTTAAAGAAGCAAGCGGTGTAACCGAGCTAGATATCGCGAAGCGCCTAAACGACTACGGTTTCCATGCGCCAACCATGAGCTTCCCAGTAGCGGGTACGCTTATGATTGAGCCAACCGAGTCGGAAGCGAAGTACGAACTAGACCGTTTCATTAATGCGATGGTGAGCATTCGCCAAGAAATTGCGAAAGTAGAAAGCGGTGAGTGGGATGCCACTGACAACCCTCTACACAACGCACCACACACGCTAGCTGACATCTGTGACAGCGACTGGAACCGCAGCTACGACCGCATGTTAGCGGCGTACCCAGCGCCAGAAGTACACAGAAACAAGTTCTGGCCAACGGTTAACCGTATTGATGACGTATACGGCGACCGAAACCTAATTTGTTCTTGCCCTAGCATTGAGAGCTATGTTGAGGAGTAGGGTGGTTGTGAGAATCGAATGAAGTTTGTGAAAAGGGCCGGAAGGCCCTTTTTAGTCTCTGATAACGAGTTTGTCGCAGGCTTGTTAATTCCTAAATTTTCAGATAAAGGTTAGCTGGCTAACAAGCCTTTAAGAAGGATTTTAGCGTGTTAAATCCTCTGGATACGTCAACTTTATAAGCAGCAGCTTGATGCTCATTTGAAGTCAACTGAGAAGAGTACCCTTTGCTGTTGAAGCCTCTGTAGTTTGAACTGGATATATAACGTGAACCTTTGCCGGGGCTGATACTCACGCCGTTCATTTTGCTCGCCACGCTATCCAATTTAGAGGCCATGCTAGGATGGAATGTGACAACTAGTACCCCTTTTTTGAGCCCTGTTTTACGACTGATATAGGCGACAGTATTATCACCACGCAAAATAGCCAATTCTTTTGATGTTCTGGATTTGCTTAGAGCTGCTTCAAGGTTTAACTCAGCTACCTGCTCACGTATTTGTTGTTCTATGTTTTCAAGCATAAAACCGTCCGCAGCTGACACCATTGAGCTGAGGCTGGCAGCAGAAACTGACTGACTTTTTTTCTCAATACCTTTTTCGGATGGGGCACTCATTTGCGCTGCCGGTGTTATTCTAGAGCGCTGTTGTGTGCCTCCGAAGCGTTTCAATGGCTCGCCACTCAATTTCTGTCGATTGAGTTGAGTTAAAAGCTGTCGCTTAGCGTCGTCAATCGTGTCAGCGTTAGTTTTATCTGACAGCTTGTCCCGAGCTTTCTCTCCCAAAAAGTAAGCGACCCTTTCGGCGTTTGCACCCGACGGGTGTGGCAAACCAATGAGTAATTGATTCCTATTTAATAGTCCACGCTCGCACAGAGCGAGTAAAATCTTATCTACGCCTTGACCCAAAGGAAGATAAAATGCTGATTGATGTAACTGACGAACCTCGTCAGCTAGACAATTGTCAACCATTTGCTTTAATAGCGGGTCTGAAAGTCCTTTTTTGGCTGAACTGATAGGCTTACCAGCCTGCAATGTCGGATAGCGAAAAACTGATGTACTGTGGAGCAAGTGTTTGTTTTCGTTAAACAGCGTTTCACAGCTATCTATGCCAAGCTTACTGTTAATATCAATGTAGTCCAGCAAGCGAATAAGGTTATTTCTTAAAGCGCCACTGAATGCACCGGATTGCTTAGCCTTTTCGGATATACTATCTATGCTCTCGCCAGTTTTGATTAGTGCAGAGGCCTTTAGATTGGCTATATTGGCCTGAGTTGCGCCCGGCGATATGCCGACCAACACAACTTTTGCTTGCTTGTTCACGTGTTCAAATGGCGAAAAGTACACATCAATGTTGCCACAAGACTCGATACTAAGTTCTTCGCAAAAAGGCGAACCGTTGGCATACACGCTAAGCGCTTCGATATGTTTATTTAATTGATTGTTGTCCATATTGTCCTCAGTGGTTTCTTGTCAAACGACGTGCGGTGTAATGTCCGCAAGTGATCACTGTGTCTTCCTCGTCATAACTTACAAAATAGGGCTGGTTCTTAGCACTCAGTCTCTCAATGGTACGGGCAAGTACTTTGCGTACTCGTTTTTTTTCTTGCAGAGGTATGTTCGTAAGGCCACAAAGCATTGAGAGAGCCTCTTTTATTGTCCCTATCCATTTTGCTTTTTCAGCCTTCGGAACAATAGACAAAGATGTGCCACCTTTTTGTTCAACGACAACACCAATCGCAGCAAGAATTTTCAACTCCTCTTCATAAAAAGAGCGCTGTGCAAGGCGGAGCTCGGCGTGATTCGTTATTTTCACTTTTCATCCTCCAATATAATACCGAGAAGCATCAGGATAAATTCTGCGTCAGCAGAGATACGCTTTGTGGATACTGCTTTCTTATATTTAACTTGTGATTTCACGTGAGCCCACTCCCTTTAATTAAACTTCCAAAACTTCATCTTTAGAAATAAACGTCCATTCGACAGCTGTAACAACGCCAAAATTTCCCTTATCGTTTGGTCGGCGCCACTTCGCTAGTGGCATATAAAGTAGTTCATTTCTAGCATCTATAAACGACTCGATATAACGCTCGGCACCTTTTTCACCAATTTGATATCCTCGAGTCATTCTGCATTTACTAGAGAAGTAAGTACCGTCTTTTGCAACAGGCACGTAGAAAGTATTATCACGCTGCTCACGCTCGTGTAGCTCATTAAAGTTTATTGTTGGCTTGAAAGAGTTTCGTTGTTTAAGCCAGCTCTTAGCTTCCTCTACAGAGGTATAGTGTTTTCCGCTTATAGACTTAAACTTTATTGGCGTAGTGCTTTTTGAATTCTCATTCCTGACACTTTGGACTGACATATCAGCGATAGAAGCGAGCTCTCGCAACTCTATCTGGCCACTCGTGTATTCAAAATCGTCGTCCAACTCGTACAGCTCACGCATACTGACGCCATCGTTTATCACTAGCTCGTGACGTGCTCTGGCTGCCAGCTTTATTGTCTCAATAACGGCTATAGAGTTATCATCGAACGCGTGAAACGGATAGCCTGCGTAGAGCTTTTCTAATAATGAAAATATCTCCATCATCGAAAAATCATCGGGTAACATTTCGCCTTCAAACAGGTGTCCACAGATCCCGTAGCGGAATTGACGCTCTATTGTGTACTGCAATTCGTCCGCATAAATGTCGCCTTCAATTTTTGGCATGAAAGAGGTCATGCATTTACTTGCCTTAATATGAGCACTAAGCAATTGCTCTGCTCGCTCTTCAATAAGCTTTTGGGTAATGAGTTTATGTTTAATCTGCTTCATGTCAGCCTTAATGTTATGGTTATTATTAATATTTCGGCTAGTGATTCTACGGATTATTCTTTCCTTTGCAAGTCGAAATGTTATTAATATTAATAATATTCTGGCGGAATTCCTTAAGTTATTGAAAAGTAATCTATATTTTTAGCTGTTTAAGCGCCTTTTCAATTTCTGAAGGGGTGAAAAGTAGTTCTTTCCAAGAGGTTCTTTTAAGAGAGTGATTCCTTTGAGCGAGCCAAATTTCAGCACAAGTGACAGTTTCCTTTGTCTTGAGAAGAGCATTATCCAAAGAGTAGAGAAGTAGTGCGTGCTCGGGGGACTCCGGATGAATATCGTTGAGAGAAGGACACTGTAACTCAAGAGGAAATAATATCTCAGGTAAGTACTTTTCAAATAATTTTAGATCGTTCTTAGACCAATTAACGACAAATACGCTAGGCCAACTGTGAGTTAGTAAGACGGCGCCATAATTGTTAGCGAAGCACTTATAAATATACTTTTCATCAGTAAGCTTTCGGTACATCGCTAGCCCGTATGCTTTGTCGACGTGATACGATGCGTAGTGTGCAAACGCGGATAATGAGTCGTGTGATATTATCGCTTCATCTTTCTGTTTAAGCAGGGAGTCTTTTAGACGGCCATAGAAAGGCTTGCTGACCTTTAATATCGGCTCGATAAGGTTTAGATATATTGATTCGACTGACGTAAGTTCAGTATCAAAAGATATGTGACGCCACTTTGATGCTGTACCTAGGAAAAAATAGCTCAGCACAAATGGGTTTCTCTGAACTTCAATTTCTAATACTTCATATCCTTTGTTTTTTATAGATTCTGTGTTTGCTTTCGACATATAGCTCAGGTTGGAAGATACCTGCACCAAAACCTCAATGTCCAGTGATGCTGAATACATCCCCAGCTCACCCCATTTAGAAACATAGGCAGTAAAGCCTGACGTTTTAAATGCTTTCAGCATTAGCTTGAGCGCAGGATTGATTACATTGAAGAATTCTCTGTCAGCGGGTATGCAAGGTTTGATGTCCGAACCGTAGATTGAGATGGGCAGAAGCTTTCTCGACTGGCGTATCGACCTTAGCACATTATTAACGTTCATCACTGGGCCTCAACGAAACAAAAGCCGTTTCGGTGCGTTTTCCGAGAGTTCCATTTTTCAGTACTTTAATACCGTCTAGAAATAACGTTCCATCATGATAGCGGATTGAGGTTATCTGGATCTCAATATGCTTGTTGTCGATTTTAGTCTGCGTAACTACCCTATCGCCAATGGAGATATTAAATACTTCTTTACAGAGGTATTGGCACTGTTCTTCAATGGTATGCTCAAGTTGCTCTGTCTTTTTCTTAAGCTCCTTAATTTCACAACTTACCTCAATAGCAAGGTTGCCGATTTTACTATTTCGAACGATCAGGCTTGATGGTTTCAAGTTATCAAGCGATTGAGCGAGAGATTCAAGGCTATCTTGTCTATCCCAAGCTATTTCGAATTCTCTTTCCAAATTCTCGATATCACTAATTATACTCTGCGATAGGCTCAAGGATAACAGTGAAAGATTGAGCTCACTCAACTCGATAGCTGAGAGCGGTAATCTGGTAGATACAAAAACCGGGATCTTGTCTGGGGCGAAAGCGCCAGAAAAATACAGAAAAATAAATACTGCGACTGGTGATGTGAAGGCTAGAGTAAATCTCCTGAAAGATTACATTGTTGAGCGAGCTAAACCAGTTTACATCGAATGTACGAAAAGCGACTTCTTCTAAGTCGTATTCTTCGATTAGTTGCTGTGCCTTATAAATCGTATCGATGAGTTTTGTAGTGACAATGGCACTACAAAGGCGAGGGAAAGGTAACCTGAACGCGTATGCAGGCCTCGCATGCTCATGAGCCTTAAGCAATTCTACATTTAAGCACAGCAGTTTCTTCTTCAAGGTGTTCTAATCGTTCAATCTTGCAAACGGCGTTTTTTCAATTCGGTGAGCCTGCCAATTAGCTCAAGAATAAGTGCCGCATCTGCCGCATCGGTTGAGAACTCACAGTTATCGCCAAAACCGAATGCAACTTTGCCGTCGCTAGTCAATACACAAGCCGCAAGTGCATCGCTCATCAAAGGTGTACAGATTTCGCTGACGAGATTTGTATTTGGTTGTTTTCATTATGTGTATTCCATTACGTGTGAGCGTATCAGCGTACGTTTCTTACGTCATTGGGTCAACCAAACTACTTTCAAAGGAAAACTATTGGGCAAATATCAGATACATGTGCCATTCTTTTTTGAACGATGGCTTTAATTTAGAAGCAGCGATATTGGAAAAAAAAGATCGGATTCAAAACGGAGAAGCTACATGTTAGACAAGCTTGGAAATTATGTATATGCCTTAGTAGACCCGGGCACTAACGAAATTTTTTACGTTGGAATGGCAAGTAAGAAAACAAACAATAGAACAAATGAGCGCCCAACTGAACACTTTAGATTTGCAAAAGCTGTAACTGCAAAGGAAAAGAGAATCAAGGCTTTATTAAAACGTTATGATATGTCTGAAATAATACACATTGTAAGGCATAGTTTACCTGATGGTGTTGCTACTCATGTAGAGGCAGCATTGATAGATGCATTGAGCATGAATACACAATTGACGAACCTGAAACGCGGAAATAAGACCGAGGTCGGAATAAAAACCTGGGCGCAAGTAGCTATCGAATTAGGAACAGATTTTATTGAAGTAGAAAAGCTTAAAGAGTTTGCACGTGAAAAGAACATTAGGCTAACTCTCCTGCATGTTAAAAACTATCAAGCGCACCTTAAAGCTCACGAATTATATGACCGAACAAGAGGTATTTGGAGAATAGCGGAAAAAAAAGCGATGTTAGACAAGCCAACATTTGCTATAGCTTGCGTCGGTGATTCGATTATAGGAGCCTACCGAGTCGTTTCGTGGTTACCAGCAGGCTCGACCTTTTCTTCAGTGTACGGTAAGAAAGAAATTGAGGTGATACAAAACACAGGGGAAGTTAAAGAAGAAAAGAAAAGGTTAAAGGAGTTTGTAGGGCAGTTAGCTACAACTGCAGAGTTTCCTTTCTCGCAATTTAGAATAACTGAGAATGGAAAACTTTTCGTGTGGCCTCGACAATCTGTAAAACATATAGAGTAAGGAAAACATGAGATGAAAGCTAGGGTGACGACAAAAGAGCATAGGCAATACGAAGAATCTTTGAACTCACCTTCTTCTGAAGTATCAGAACAACTTAATAAGGTACCCAAACTTATTCAAACTAGTCATTTGCCAACTGAAGTAGAGAGAAATTTACAGCAGTTATTTGCTTACAAAACGTTAATTGCTAGTACAGACGATGAGTTTTGCTTTGGCGATACATTGGAGACAATCGGGTTCCGCCTTCAAGATGCGTTAGCCGAAGAGTATGTGAAAGTAGATATTGAGTTACAGAGTATTGCTCGTGCTACCGCTCGGTTGTTGGACAAAGAAACGGAGTATCAGGCCGACTTAGACCTTTTTGGCGATTATTGTCTTACTAATTGGACACGCTTACACCACGACAACATTTTTCTTCTGGCTTGTTACATTCAGCTTTATGAGATACATGCACTCAAAGAAAGGGACTGCTAATAATTTTTATAGAAAGAACAACCGCTCATAACCTTTCTCACTAGAATTAAACTCGGTTTGTGTGATGAGTAGGCAATGTTAACCGCTTAATCAATCTTTACAGTCACAATGCGTAGCTGTGCTAATAACGAAACCAAAGGGCCTGAGAGTAAAGTTTTACAAAGCTACAGAACCAAAAGGTTTTAAATAGAGCATTTTACTAAATTCTTGCTTACTTATTAATAAGATGAATTTATAGATAGAGTCGCAGAAAAAAGCCGCAATCAGCAACGTGATGCGGCTTTCCGAGCTGGGCTGACTAGGCAGCCTTATAGAGCAATTGCGTAAAAGGGGTTAGCTAGAACGACCCTCACTCATAGCTGCCTGTTCAAATACCTTAACTCTAGACATATGATCACCTCCTTATCTTCGTTGCTAAAACTAAATCGAAAATAACATAGGCGGGGCTTAAGTAAAGTATGGCTTCATTAAAGAAAGTTTAGGGAAGTACATACCGTTCAAAATACAAATAACAAAACCACCGCGACAATATAAACCTGTTTAATTAAATCTACGTAACTAATGCTAACTAAAACCCTTTGCGCCGCCCGTTGACGTGTAATTAACGCCTCAACGTGTAACCAGTAGTACGCAAACCTTCAAAAAGGTTAGAACGCAGATGCAAACAACAAATTCGCACAAAAACAGCATGAGCCGAAAAGCTGCACTATTGGTTATGCTTTTGGCTACCTCTTTTTTTACGTTTGGCCAGCCAAACTCATCTGAACAAATTGATATGAAAGGCAGTAATGGCACGACCGTTAAAGGTAGTGTTCAAGCTACCTTCGACAGTCCCTGGGCCATGACGTTTTTGCCGGATGGTCACAGCTTGGTAACGGAAAAGGCAGGCACTTTATGGCTGCTTGATGAAAACCAGCAAAAGCGTTTTGCGGTAAGTAATGTGCCAAATGTTACTGCGCGTGGGCAGGGCGGTTTGGGGGACGTTATTATTCACCCTGACTTTGCGTCAAACAACACGATTTATATTTCCTACATTGAACGAGATGAAAAAGATGAGGCGTTTAGCGGCGCAGTAATTGAGCGCGCCACGCTTACCATTTCTGATAGCGGTGCGAAGCTATCTGATAGAGAGCTTATTTGGCGTCAATCGCCGAAGGTGACCGGTAATGGTCACTACTCTCATCGCATGGCGTTTTCACCTGGCGGGCATTTGTTTGTTACCTCTGGCGAGCGTCAAAAATTCACCCCAGCCCAAAATATGGCAATGAATTTAGGTAAAGTTGTACGCTTAAACGACGAGGGTAGTGTGCCAGAAGATAATCCGTTTTATGGTCAAGGCAGTGTAACCGAACAAATTTGGACGCTAGGGCACCGCAATCCGCTTGGTATAGATTTTGATGATCAAGGGAATTTATGGGTTCACGAAATGGGACCGCGCCATGGAGATGAACTCAACCTTATCGAAAAAGCTCGCAACTACGGTTACCCCACCGTGTCGCAAGGCGACCATTATTCGGGCGTAAAAATTCCTAATCACGAAGATATTCCTATTTTTAAATCGCCGGAATTAGCGTGGGTGCCTGCTATCAGCCCTGCCGGTTTTATTATTTATAAAGGCGATAAATTTAGCGACTGGAAAGGTAACGGCTTTATCGGTGGTTTGTCTTCAAAAGCGCTGGTACGTGTTGCTTTTGGCAAAGATGAAGAAGGTAAGTGGAAAGTGGAAGAAGCAGAGCGTTACGAATGGGGTAAACGCGTACGTGAAGTCGAGCAGGACAGCATGGGTAATATCTATGTGCTTGAAGATAAGGAAGGTGGGCGTTTGATTAAATTAAGCCAGTAAAACGTAAGCACGTTATTATTTGGCTTGTTGATGTGATAGTTTTCAATTCACGCTCAAATATGGAAAACGGAAACAAATTTTAGGACCTCTATGATTCAATCTCCTCAAAACTTTAACTTTGAACGTTGTGAAGACGAGCCAATACACATTCCCGAAAGTGTACAAAGTTATGGGTTTCTTATCGCGTTTAGCTACGACGATTTAAATATCTCAATTGTTAGTGAAAACTGCGAAACGATATTTGCTGAGAAGATCATAGGTAAAAACTTTTTAGATATTCTTTCCTCTGATACTAATGAGCGCGCGTTTCTTGAAGAAACCTTCGATAGAGTGTCGAAGAGCAAAATACGGCTACCCATTAAGCTGATTTTAAATTCGTCGCTTTTAGTAGAAGGGGAAGCAGGAGATTATTTAGCGGTTGTTTACGATTCAGGTCATCATTATGTGGTCGAGCTCGAGCCTGCTACAGAATTTAGAGATGCCTACAGCGCAGAGCAATTCATTAAGCTTTATTCAATGTCTATCGCGCCACGCTTCAAGGAAATGACATCTCTCGGTGAGATGGCGCAAGAGATGGTGTCGACCATTAAATATCTCACTAACATGGATAGAGTGGTGCTTTACAAGTTCAACGATGACTACTCAGGTAAGGTTATCGCGGAAGCTAAGGCTGAAGATATGGAGTCTTATCAAGATTTGTACTTTCCCGCTTCAGACATACCAAAACAAGCAAGGGAGCTCTACAAAACAAATTGGGTAAGGTTAACGCCTGACACAGAATTGCCCCCAGCTAGATTGGTGCCGTCCATCGAGGAGACTGGAAGAGACCGGTTAGACCTCACTCGTTCGCTGTTGCGCACCTTCTCGCCTATTCACCTTCAATATATTAGAAACCAAGGGTTACGCGCTTCGTTCTCCATATCGCTAGTGACAGACGGAGAGTTATACGGGCTTATTTCCTGTCATCATCGCGAACCCTGCTATATACCGCAAAATGTAAGGCTACAGTGCGAAAATTTAAGCCAACTGTTTAGCTGGCATCTGTTGGCAAAAGAAGAAGAAATCGCGAAACGCAAAAAGCATATTACCGATAAAGCGGTAGACGCCATGTTGGACAGAATAGGGCCAGCAAACCCTATCAGTCGCGTGGTGAAAAGCGGAGAACGGGCGTTTTTAGATGCGCTTAATAGCTCTGGTTTTGTTTACTATTCGCAGTACGAAACCATTACGCTTGGTGAGACCTTACCAATAGAACTTATCAAAGATATTTTTTCTAAAGCGAGCGGCGAAGGCGGTTTCCCTTACACTAACGATTCACTTTATGATGATTATCCTGAAGCGCGAGAGTATGGGATAGCGGGGATTATGATTATCCCGCTGTTTGAGAAAAAGCAGTATTTTACCGCTTGGTTTAGAAAAGAAACCCATCGCGTTCAAAAGTGGATTGGCGCTGAAGATGAAAAATCTGAAGATGCGCCAAAAGCAGAACGTCTTAAACCCCGTTCAGCGTTTACTATCCATACCCGCACAATTGAAGGGCGTTCAACAACATTTGATAAAACTGACGTTGATACTGCCAACCGATTAAACAGGATGTTTTTGGTTTATGCACTTGATGTGCAAGAACGTATGCATATCAGTATCCAAGAACTTGAAAAGCAGGATAACTACAGAAACGAATTTCTTGCTACCTTGGCGCATGAGTTGCGAAACCCATTGGGCCCAATTATGTCGGGCGCAAGCATTTTAGAATCGGTTGATGATGATAAAACCCGCAAAAGAGTAACGGCAATTATTAATCGTCAAGCCGAATACATGTCCAAACTCATTAACGATTTAATGGACGTATCTCGTATTACGCGAGGCAAAGTTAAGCTTGAATTTGAGCGGTTAAGCATTCAAGACGTGCTTTCTGATTCTCTTGAAATTGTCGAACAGCAAGTAAAGGCGAAAAAGCACGATATAACCGTAAGTTGTCTTGAGGAAGATGTGACCGTTTACGGCGACAAAGCGCGTTTAAGCCAGATCTTCTCTAACATTATTCACAATGCGACCAAGTATACAAAAGAGTCTGGAAAGATTGTTGTAGATATCAGAAAAGAAGGCGTGATGATCGTCGTTTCTGTAAAAGATAACGGAATGGGTATTCCTGAAGATAGGCTAAAAGACGTGTTTAACATGTTCACTCAAATTGAAGCCCATTCTACCCATACCAAAGGCGGTCTTGGTATTGGCCTAACCCTTGTGAGTAAGCTTGTGGCTTTGCACCACGGTGAAGTCTCTGTAGTGAGTGATGGCGTTGACCAAGGCAGTACCTTTGAAGTAAGGCTACCTATTTCTAAAACCGCTTACGAACAGACAGAAAGTACAGAGCTGGAGTCTTCTGTTCAAAGCAAAGGTAAAGTGATGTTTGTAGATGATAACGCAGACCTTATCGACGCTTATTGTTTGCTGACTGAATCTATGGGGGTTACCGCTCTGGGCATTACCTCGCCTAAGGAAGCTGTTGATGCATTTAAAACCTTCAAACCTGACTATGCATTTCTAGATATCGGCATGCCAGATATAGACGGTTACGAGTTAGTTAAAATGCTTAAGGTGTTACCTGAAGCGGAGAATACGAAATTTTATTCTCAAAGCGGGTGGGGGTCAGACAAATACGTAGAAGACTCTAAAACTGCCGGGTTTGACGAACACTTTGTAAAACCCCTGTCTAAAGAGACTATTAAGTCTGTGCTAAGTTAGGTTTGCTAGGCCGGCCAGTGCGGTAGCCAAAGATTGGTGCTGAGTAAAGAAAAGTGCTCACAAGTGAATAACAGCTGCGAAACGGGTTATAATAGCAGGCAAACGTAATTAGGAATAAATATGAAAGTCTGTGGTATAGATTTAAAAGGTAACGAAGCAATTATTAGTTTAGTGTCGCTAGCTGACGGTTTGTTTCATTTGCCCGACTGCCGTACGCGCCGTTTAACCCTTGCCGATACCAGCGCTAAGGGCTTAAAAAGCTTTCAAAGCACCTTCGCAAAGCTTGTCGAAGACTATAAAATTGATGCGGTAATCATTCGCCAGCGTCAAAGCAAAGGTAAATTTGCGGGAAGTGCAATTGGCTTTAAGCTAGAGGCTGCTATTGAGTTAATTGATGGGTTAGAAGTTATTGTATTTAGCCCAACAGATATTAAAGAGTCGCTTCGCAGAAACCCGCTAGCTGTGCCGTTCTCTGAAACTGGTTTAAAACAGTTCCAAGAAACCGCGTTTACCACAGCCTATGCATGGCTGATGAAAAATGAGTATGCGTCGCAAGAGTCTGATCAATAATAAACATAGGTTTGCTGCTTAAACGGAGAATTTTTTATGCCTGCATCTATTTTGCGGGCTCTACTCCTTCTGGTTATGAATTTTCGAGATTGATTTTTAGCTTGAATATGGCAGACTTTGGCTAGACGTCGTTATTATAAGAACAAGGAATGTTAAAAGTCGTTTTCTCTTCCAAGCTTTCACCGCAGCTGAATCTCACTACACTGATCCTATCTATCTTCTCAATATTCTTTGTCATAAGGCTCATATTTCTTTTAGATATTGATGAACACAGGCTATCTATTCCAGTGTTTGATTTCATAAAACTGTTTACAAATTTAAAGCTTTTTCAGTTAGCTATGTTGCCTGAATTTTGGAACTTCAGTGATCTGACATTAAGTAATTTCTTGGCAATTCTGGGCACTATGGCAAATGCGTACGCCGCTATTTCGTTATGCATCTTCTGCACGGGGTTATTGATTTTTCACCGCTCTATGATGCGATTACCCCTGCGCTATTGTGGGTTAATGCTTTTTGTCATGGGGTGGACACACCTTTTCGTCGCGAAGCTTGTATTGCTCTCATCACTGCCTGTATTACTGACAGGTCCCGTTGTAGCCGTTGGATTAATGTCTGTACTGTATTTTAGTATTCCTTGTTTTGTCATTGAAGCGATTTACTTGCTCAAAGGAAGAAGAAACCAGTGAAAAAACTATTTCTAATAGCTTCCTTGTTTTCTTCCTTTGAGGTAGATGCGGTATCAGACGCTGTTTTTGAGTATCAAGAAGTGGCAGCGAATGCCATTATGCTCGCTATTATATTGGCTATAAACCTACTGTTTTTCTTTTCACTTTTAACGATAGCTGGCTTTTTGAGTAGAAAAAAAGGTGCTGCTTTAAAAGCGGCGGAAACGTCTGCGAATCATGATCCGCTTACCACACTGCTAAACCGCAGAGGCTTTGAAGCTGCGATGGAGAAGAAAGAGGGTGAAAAAGGGTTTCTCCTGATTGTTGATATTGATGACTTCAAACAAATTAACGACTCTTATGGGCATTCTCACGGCGATAAAGTTCTTCAGGAGGTTTCAGCACGTCTATCAAACGTCATCAGAAGTGAAGATGTATTAGCAAGACTCGGAGGAGAAGAGTTCGTTATATTTATATGTTCTGAAGATAAGGTAGAAGAGTTGGCCGATAGGTTAGTAAAAAGCGTAGCAAGCAAACGTTTTTATTTAGATAGTGATATTAACATTCAGGTCACTATAAGCGTTGGCGCCGCACGACTTAACGACTTTTATGCACACTATGAGGCTGCATATGAAAAAGCGGACATGTCTCTTTATCAAGCTAAAAAACAGGGCAAAAATCAGTTTGTTATTTCGCTGCGTCATGGCGTATAAGCACGGAAATATGTTAAACAACTAAAAGGTAAGGGTAGCAACAAGCCCATTCCGCTCGATTATTTACCCCATCATCCCCTTAACTTTTTCACTTAATTCCAACAAAGCGCCGTGAAGGGTTTCCAACTTTTCATTAAAGTCGTCAGTTGTTTTATGTTCGTTGCGCTTTATGGTTAGTTCTATCGTGCTTGCTAATTCAGCGAGTGGAAATGCGCCGATATATCGAAGCGCCGTTGTGAAGATGTGCGCTATTCTTGCGATGGAAGGGTAGTCATGGGTATCAATGGCTTGTTTGAGCGCGCTTATCTCACCTTCTAAAGCCACAAAATCGTTAAGCAAGTCGTTATAAAGCGTTTCATCACCAAGCAAGGTTTCTAGGGCTTTTGATTTGTCTATTAACGTAAGTGAATCAGTCGCTATGAGCTTGTCTTTAGCGACTTCTGAGGTGGCCGAAGACTGTCTTTTATCCAACACCTCAACAAGTACATCAAAAAAGCGATTAGGGTCGACTGGTTTATTGATATGGCCATCCATGCCAGCCGCTAGGCTTTTATCAATGTCCTGTTGCATGGCATGAGCGGTTGTGGCGATGATAGGTAAAGTTAACTTCAGCTCTTCTCTAATGTGTTTGGCTGCCGTTAAACCATCCATTACCGGCATCTGAATATCCATCAATACTACGTCGAATGCGCTGTCTTTACGCAGTATGCTTATTGCTTCTAAACCATTATTGGCAACTTCAATTGAGGCTTTGGTTTCAGCTAAAAGGCCAATCGTTACTTTTTGGTTGAGTGCATTGTCTTCAGCAAAAAGAATACGTGTACCTTTTAAGTTAGGCACTGTTGGTTTGTCTTTAGGCAAGGCTTTAGTTTTTACGTTAAGACAAAGCTCTTGCAGTTCATCTATCAGTTCACTCGTGCTAAATGGTTTCTTAATAAAGTTTCGTATACCAAGTTGGTTCGCCTGTTCTCTCATACGTGGCGATTCAAACGCATAGAGCATGATCACTTTTGGCTGCTTAATTGAAAACTCTTGGCTCATTATTGCCGCTACATCCAGGCCATCTATATCTGGCATATTCCAATCTAAAATGAGGACGTCGTAGGGTGATGATGCGGCTAATGCTGCGCGCATTTTTACAACCGCGTCTTTTCCGCCAGAGGCGATATCAGCTTGAATGTTGGCCATTGAAAGGGCTTCAGAAATTGCGTCTCGCGATGCTTCAATATCGTCTGCGATAAGCACTTTCAGTGCAGAAAGCTGCTTAGATGGCGAAATAATTTGTTGAGAAGCGTCCTGCGTCACTTTTACGGTAAAGTGAAAAATAGAGCCTTTTCCTAGCTGGCTTTCTACCCAAATTTCGCCGCCCATTAAAGCGGTGAGCTGTTTACAAATTGCTAGGCCTAAACCTGTGCCACCATAGCGCCTTGAAATGGACTCGTCACCTTGATTAAAAGGTTGGAAAAGTTGGGCTTGATGGGCGCTACTTAAGCCAACGCCTGAATCTTTCACTTCAAACTCAAGTTGAATATCGTCTGCGGTTTGTGTGCACCTAACGCTTACTGAGATAAGACCATCTTCAGTGAATTTAAGCGCGTTACTTAGTAGGTTGTTAAGCACTTGCTGTATACGCAACGGGTCGCCAATCAAGTTTAGCGGCACGTCTCGAGAAATATGTTGTATAAGTTCTATGTGCTTTTCTTGTGCGCGAGTTAGGTGCAGTCTAATAGTTTGGTTTACTAAAGCATCCAAATTGAATTGCGTCGACTCGATATCCAGCTTGCCAGCTTCAATTTTAGAAAAATCGAGAATGTCGTTGATTATACTGAGTAGCGTTTGCGATGCGCCTTCAATCTGAATCAAATTGGTTTGCTGATCTTTGTCTTCTGCAGCGCGTTGAGAAAGCTTGGTAAGGCCTATAATTGCGTTTAGCGGTGTGCGAATTTCATGGCTCATACGGGCCAGAAAATCTGACTTCGCTTTGGTCGCTTTACGTAAGTCCTGCGTCAGAGTATTAAGTGCTTTTCGCTGTAGTCGGGTTCTAAGCCATAGCCCGACTACTAAACCTAATGAAAGGATAACAAAGCCAATAAAATAAAGTTGCTGAGTGTTCTTTTTCTGTTGGATAAGGTTTCGCTGTTCTTTTAACTGATTGTCTTTTTCTAAAAGCTTTATTGTCTCTTCTTTTTCGGACACGGCTAATCGCACGCGGTGTAGCGCCATCAGCCTCGACTGTTGCTCATTAAAACTTTTCTTGAATGCTTGTTGATGTTGCTTTGAATAGCTAAGTGCGGCTTCGAGGTTTCCGTTTTGTTCGTGAAGCTCGATAAGTTGGTTTAAAAGGTCGGTAACCAATACTTTGTCATTTTTAATGACGTCTTTTTCAAGCCCAGCTTCAAGTTCGCTGATAGCAAGCTCAATTTCACCCTGTTGCTTATAAATGTCTACAAGATGAAGAAGGTGAGAGCCTTCGTTATAGCGAAACCCAACCTGACGGTCGGCTTCTGCTGCTTGATTCAGTTTTTTCAGTGCTTCGCTCAAATTCCCTTGTGCAATGTGCAGCTCTACCATTGCGCTGTGTACAATGCCAATAAACGGGTAGTTAGCTTCGCGAAGCATATTTTCGGCTAACAATAGGCTTACTTTCGCATTTTGATATTCGCCTAACGCACGCTGTGCATACCCCTGGAAAAAGTACGCGGTTCCTTCTCCCTCTTTATTATTAAAACGTTGCGCTGCAGCCAAATACTGATGCGCAAATGTCAGCATCAGTTCATAATTCTTTAGCGACATGTAAACGTTGCCCATGGCGCTATACACCAAAAGAACGCGGTCGCTTCCTACTTCATTGTAAAAATCTAGTGCTTGGTGCATGGCTTCTAGTGCGCTGGCATGCTCGCCTGAAAAGTCTAAAATTAAGCCCTCTAAACGATACGATTCTGCAAGCGCCCGCAGATTTTCTGATGAATTCGCATACTTTCGGGCTTCAAGTAACGCTTGGTAGGCCGACGCATAATCCTGTTTTAAAACATAAAAATACGATTTAATGTTTAAGAACTGTGCATGTTCGAAAGCATCTGGCTGAGCTGCAAAAAAAGCATGCAATTCTGTAAACGTATTTTGAACGTTCGGGTCGTTCTCTTGAATTCGAGCTCTAAGCTCAGAAAGCTGATGTACAGCAGAGGAAACCTTGTCTTGCGGTGTAGCGAGAGCGCGCGCAGGCAGTGTCATTAGGGCAATGACACTAATAATGCACAAGACAAAGCGCTTCATAATTCGCTTACTATGAGTTAGTAGCTAACAACACGAATCGTCTTACTGGTATCGTCAAAGCGCTTAGATAATTCGTCCCAGTTTTTATCTGCAATAATTTTTACTTCATCGGCAGGTAAGCCGTATTTCTTTGCTGTTGCAACAGGGTCGCTTTTGTAGGCGTCCATAAGCTTACTGTTGGTATCTAGTTCAACCATGAAATCTTGAATAGATTTTGCCATTTTTATTATCCTTTTTAATTTACAGTCGGGTTTCTATAGTTAGTCACTTGTTTTTCTGTTAGCCCTAGCTTTGCTAATCGGTCCTGCCTATACGCTGGCATTCCTCTGGAAGGAACAACGAGAGTAGAGATTAAAGTGGGTTTTGCGAATTCTAGTTCACGAAGCAGAACTTTTTCTATTTTGGGTTCGCAAAGTGGCAGTGTCGCCGCTTCATAAATAATTAGTTCGTGATCCGCTGGATAATGCTCCGCCAATATATCTGCCAACATGGCCAGCCCTGATTGGCTATGATTTGCGTCTAATACGCTCAATGTGGCTTCTCCGGCTAAACCAATTTGCCAGATTATTTGCGTCATATGTGGGTCGATGCGGTAATCGCGAAACAGGAACTGGGTGGCTTCGTAAGACTGACAGCCAAAGCGTGAGGGGTCTATGCCTAAATCGGCAATTAAGCAGTCTTCTGCCGATACACCAGGCAACATTTTTGCCTCTAAGTTCATCTGTTGAACACGGCGGACAGCTTCATGAGAGGGGGTAACAAAAACACCAGGGTGACCATAAAAAGCAACGCAAACTTTATTGCCTTCTACTACAGAATCTACAATTCTATCGGCCATTTGAGAATAGGTGAGGGCGCGGGATTTACCTTCTTCATAAAGGTCGTCTAGCGATACACTATTAGGATTAAGTTTGGTTACTACGTGTTCGCCAATTTTGTTCATGATGCCCATGAAGACGATGTCGGCATTTTCAATATGGCTTCTAGCGGAAAGCGTCATTTGGCCTGCAACACTAATGCCTGTGCCGACCACAACGAGTGACCCTTTTTTATTGGTGTCCATACTTCCTATACCGTCTACGACACTGTTGTTTTGCCCACTATAAAATAGAATTAAGGTTTTTGCTATATTCACAAGTTAGCCCAAGACCAATAAATTATATTAAGTAAACGTTTGATTGTGTTTAGGCTATTATCGAAAAATATCGCTAATAAGAATGTATAAAAAGGATTAAAGCGTGTTCTCAATTCATGTAGAGCGAACCATAAATAAACCTGTTAAAGAGGTTTTTTCCATATTAAGTGACCATGCTAACTATGCACAGTTCAAAGCTATTGAGCAGTCTAATTTATTGGTTAAAGGTAAACATGAACCAAATGGACTGGGTGCTGTACGAGAAATTATTTCTGGGGGCTCGAACCTTCATGAAGAGATAGTGGCTTACGAGCCGCCTTATAAACTAGGCTACAAAGTGGTGAAGTCGAAGCCTTTACCATACGATCATCAGTTAGGTGAAATAACACTGAAAGAAGAAGATGGAAAAACGCATGTTACTTGGCGCTCGAAAGGGCACATTACCATTTTTCTCTTAGGTAGCCTTTACTTTGATAAACAGATTCAAAGTGTTGGGAGCCGTGCCTTCGGCAGCATTCTAAAGCAGATTGATAATATGGCGTAATCAGGCGGAATAAAGCGTAATCAAGCGTAATCAGGCGTTAGTGTTAAAGTTTCGCTAAACCGGCGGTAAACACGGCTCATGTAACGGGTATATAGTAAGAAGCATATGCCCGTTTTTAGTAACAGGCACGAGTTTAATTTAAGGCTGGGCCGTTATTGGTCCTTAACAGCTGGTTCTACAAGTCATTGGCATAGAGCTGTGTTCACTTCTTCTAGAACGTCTGCATATCGGCAGTGTTCAAAACTGCCAAATCCTTTCACTTGTCTTATTTTTAAGCGGCTAAATAAAGGCATTGTCATACCAGTTAGAAAGCGGCAATAAATAGAAGGGGTAATAGTGCCTTCAAACTTACCGCTTAAATGCGTTTTCAGCGCTGTCATAGCTTCAGATATTTGTTCACTATCTGGTGTTGATATTGGTGATGAATAGCTAAGCTTTGCCACATCGCCTGTACATACACTGCAATGTCCACATGTCTTCGGCGCTTGAGTATCATCAAAATATGCTGACAAGTTGTGGCTTAAGCAGGTGTTTTGTTCGAAAAAGCTTACAAGTGCGGCGATGCGCTCAACCTCTTTACGCTCGTTTTCCGCAAAATAGTGGGCTAGTTTGTATGACAAATCGCCGTCTTGCAGTAGTTTGTTGTTAACACGGTATACTTCTGTAATTAAGCGCGATGCGAGCTCTATATGGTTGTGTTCGTGTAAGTATTCTAAGGCAGCCACTACTCTAGAACGTTCTGCGCCGTAGTGCTGATAAATACTATCAAAATCGACCACGCCCCAGACTTTTTTCATATTTGAATGGGTAAATACGGCATTTAGAAAGCGCGCACGCTCTTCTGAAAACAGACTTAATATAGTGGCTTTATCGGTAATGAAGCGGAATTTGTATTCTGCGAAATAGGCATATAAAGGGCGAATAACCTCGGCGAGTTCGAGCTGTACCAAAAGAGTCTTTAGCGGAAGCTGACGAATATTACTCGCACTTGATAAGCTGTTTATCTGTGTTTCCCATTGGTATACGCTAGCTTCATTGCTAATTGAAGGGCTAATTGGGTTAGCAGCATCTTGCGCTACTCTTGTTTCCATTGCTGGGGCTTGCGACTTAATGTCGTTAATTACGCGTTCAATAGCGCTTTTATCTGGCGTGTCGCCGTAAACAAAGTTTTCTATGGTGACAAGCCCATCTAGGTTCGCGAGTACGGTACAGTTTGCAGCTTCTCCATCCCGTCCGCCCCTGCCAATTTCCTGGCTGTAGTTTTCGATAGATTTTGGCAGGTCGTAATGAATTACAAAACGAATATCTGCTTTATCTATGCCCATACCAAAGGCAATAGTAGCCACAACAACTTGAAGCTTATTGTGCATGAAGTCTTGTTGGATACTTTGTCTTATTTCACTGTCGAGGCCAGCGTGGTAGGCCTTCGCAGCAAACCCTTGCTGCTGCAAAAAGCGCGCTACTTCCTCTGCGCTATTTTGTAATGTAACGTAAACAATCCCAGCACCTTGTTGTTTTTTAATTTCTTCAATCAATGCTTGGTTTTTATGGGGCTCGAGAACGGGCCGCACATATAAATTTAAGTTAGGTCGATAAAACCCCGTTTGAATAATATTGTTTGGCGCGATATCAAAGCGGGCCGACATATCTTCTTTTACTTTTTTAGTGGCCGTTGCTGTAAGTAGCAATACCAGTGGGATATTAAGCTCTTTTTGGTAGGCAGGAAGCTTAAGGTAATCAGGGCGAAAGTTATGGCCCCATTCAGAAATACAGTGCGCTTCGTCAACCACCAACATACTGACCTGAACGGATTCAATAAACTGCCTAAAGCGCTCGTTCTTAAAACGCTCCACTGACACCATTAAAATTTTACACTGCCCTGAACGCACGTCATTCATCACTTGTTTGTTTTGCTCAGGTGTTAACGTGGAATCGATGCTAGCTGCTGCAATGCCTTTGCTATGCAAGAATTCCAGCTGATCTTTCATTAGCGCCAGTAATGGAGAAACCACCAGAGTTAAATGTGGCAGCTGCGTAGCGACGAACTGGTAACACAACGATTTGCCCGAACCAGTTGGAAAGATCGCTAACGTTGAATGCCCACTAAGTAGAGAATCCACCGCCTCTTTCTGCCCCTCACGAAACGCTGAGAAACCAAAAGTTTGCTGTAAAATATTGGGGTCAGAGTACATTAATTTATTCCCAAACAGTTTGTCGTTAAGTGTTTGCCGTTTTGCGTTAGTTGAACCAACGCGACGTTCTCATAAAATTTAAAGGGGTCAGAGTACATTAAGCTATTTACGATTGGTCAGTGGTCAACTGTTGACTGGTTTGCGGTGGTCTACCCAAAGTTTCGTGCTTTAAGCGGTGCCCAGTTAGCGTTTCAATTTCTAACTTGAAAGTATCACTTCCTAGTACTAACCCCTTTCGTGTACCGCTTTGTATTTTATTGATGACAGTTTGTGGTAATTCTTCTTTGAACAAAGCACGGTAGTTCGCAAGTCGCTGATTTTGTGTAGTTCCTAGGTTCAAAAACACAAGATGTGGAGTGCAAAGTGTCGAAGATGTGCCTAGCGCATTGATCCTATAGCTTGACCATTTGTATTCAACCGGTTTTTCAACCATATTCGCCCTAACGGGGTTAAGCTCAATATATCTGTAAACTGTAAGAAGATATTCATCGTTGGAAACTAAGCTGGAATGAAACCTTCCTTCCCACAACGTCCCAGTGCGCTCGTATTTATGATTAAAGTACCTCACATACATGCGTCCAAGCGCCTGCATCATCTTACTTACTCCGAGGTTATCAAGGTTAGGAGTGCAAAGTAAATGAACGTGATTAGTCATTAATACCCAAGCATGTATACCGACGTTGAACTTCGAAGAGAACTTTTTAAGCCAGCTTATATAAGCGATATAGTCACTCTCACACTTAAAGCATACTGAGCGGTTGTTGCCTCTTTGTATCACGTGTTGAGGGTAGCCCGCGGGGGCCAAACGGGGTTTTCTCGCCATAGCTTCACAAGATTCCTATCTATTTTTTATATTAAGATGAGGGAATTAAATACAGGCGGCAATCCTGTACCTGCTAAAACTGGCCTAAGGGGCAATTCATCATACAGTAGCGGGCTTCAAAGCAGTGACGGAGCAGAAAATGTACTCTGACCCCATTATTCGTAGCCCCACGGTACGCTGGGAAGGGTAATGGTGTGTGTGGTGTCAAAGTCTACTTGTACTTCGCGCGCTGGGCGAATCAATCGGTAGCTAAAGCGGTTGGGGTAAATCATCATTTGCCACACGTTATCGGTGGATGCTGCTATCCCAGATTCTATAAATAATGCTTTTGAGTAGGCGTCTGCGGGAAATGATTGAACTTGCACGTACCCTTCATCTACAGTATGCCCGCCATACATGGTTGAAGAATGGAAACTGCCGTCTTTATTTCTGTGGTCGTGTTTTAACATAAGACCAGCGCCAGTCTTTGTTAATATCCAGGTGCGGGACGCGTCATCACCCACATGAAAAGGTATCTGAATTTCTGAGTCTGTACACTTTCGTATGTGCATAACAAGTTCTGCATCACCGAAGGTATTACCTACATTATCTTTACTCACTTTTCCTTGAAAGGCTTTTCCGCAGTGCGCTTTTATTGAGTTAAAAAACGCGTCCTGGGTAGGAATTGAGACCAAAGGTGCAGCTTTACCAAACGCCACATTGCTTATGCCGATGAGTCCTAGAAAGAGGTATATACAGTGTCTTTTCATTTTTTATTCGCTATTACAAGTCGATATTCGCTTTGCAGTGTAACTCATCTAAATAATCGGGTGTATAAACCATCGAAACGCATATGTATTCGAAATATAAATACTGCTGATAGTGGTGGCGTGTTAGCTTAACAATACATAGAGCGTTCAATTTTTAGGGCACAAGAGTCAATATGAATAAATCTAAACAACTATTTACGCTAATTACATCAGAAGGTGAGCTTCAGGTATCGCTAAAAGAGGTTGATGTTCCAGAGCCGAAGCCGCATGAAGTGATTGTGCGCATGGAAGCTTCTCCAATAAATCCGTCAGATATGTGGCCTATGTTTGGCCCGGCAAGCCTTGATAAAGCCACTTTCGATGCTGATAAAAATGCATTGATTGCGCCGGTACACAAGCCTTTACTTAGCCGTATAAAGTCTCGTCTCGACCAAACTTTGCCTATCGGAAATGAAGGTGCAGGTACGGTTGTTAAGACAGGTGAAAGCCCGGAGGCGCAAGCATTAATGGGCAAAACCGTATCTATTCTTACGGGCGCAGCATACACCGAGTTTGCCTGTGTGCCTATGCAGGCATGTTTACCTCATATGGATAGCACTACGCCGCAACAAGCTGCGTCTTCATTTGTTAATCCGCTTACTGCACTTGGTATGGTTGAAACCATGCGTATGGAAGGGCACAAAGCCTTGGTTCACACCGCCGCGGCGTCTAACCTTGGGCAAATGCTGAACAAGATTTGTTTAGAGGAAGGCGTAGAGCTAGTAAACATCGTTCGTAGCCAAGAGCAGGTGGATTTGCTTAAAAGTATTGGCGCGAAAATTGTGCTTGATTCCAGCAGTGAGAATTTCAAAGCTGAACTTTACCAGGCCATAGACAGCACTGGCGCTACACTTGCGTTCGACGCCATTGGTGGCGGTGAGTTAGTTAGCGATATCCTTACCATGATGGAAGCATCGGGCAGTAAAGATGCAAAAGGGTTCAATACCTATGGCTCGGACAGCAATAAACAAGTGTATATCTACGGTGGCTTAGACTTCTCACCGACTATTTTGAACCGTGCTTATGGTATGACGTGGAGCATTGGTGGTTGGTTGCTAATGCGCTTCTTAGGCAAGCTTGATAAGAAACGCGTAGGCGAGCTATATCAAAAAGTGGCTACAGAAATTAACACTACCTTTGCTTCATCGTACAGCAAAGAGTTAAGCCTTGAAGAAGCACTACAGCCAGAGAATGTGGCTTTGTATAATGCGAAAAAGACAGGCACTAAGTATCTGATTGTGCCAAACAAGGGCTAATCAGTAGAACGTTTAGATACGACAATCTGAGTTTAATTTTAATCAATAAAAAGGGTCTGTTGATCTTTGATGTACTAACTTCGGTTTAAAGTACATTAAAGGGCTACAGGCCTTTTTTGTATTCGTTATCATATAGCTGCAAAGATGCTGAAAATGATGCGAAGTAACCAGTAAACAGTAACCGAGAGAAAGGTATTTAAGACAGCATGCCTGAAGGCCCAGAGATTCGTCGCGCTGCAGATAAAGTCGAAGCGGTGATAAAAGATACTCCCTTAGAAAAAGTAGAGTTTGGGTTAGCACAGCTTAAACCCTACGCTAAGCAGCTGGAAGGCGAAAAAGTCTTGCGTATGGAAACCCGTGGCAAGGCGCTAATCACCCATTTCAGTAACGCGCTTTCTATGTATTCACACAATCAGCTTTATGGCGTGTGGAATACCTGTAAACGCAACGAAATGCCCGAGACTACCCGTCAGCTAAGAGTAGGGCTTCATACCGCAACACACAGTGCTATTTTGTATAGTGCGTCTGATATAAGTATTTGGCCAACACAAACTATTCATGAGCACCCTTTTTTACAAAGAGTTGGGCCAGACGTACTCAACGTTTCAGTGACAGAAGAGCTGGTTTTAGAACGACTAGGTTCAAAAGTATTCTATAACCGCGCGCTAAGCGGTTTATATTTGGATCAGCGCTTTATGGCGGGGCTGGGCAACTACCTTCGCAGCGAAATATTGTTTGCAGCAGGCGTTCACCCATCACTCAAACCTTCTCAATTAGATGATGAGCAGCTACGCGGCTTGGCACATCACACCTTAGCCATATGCAAACGCAGCTATGAAACCGGTGGCTATACTGTGTACACAGAACTACGCGAAGTGCTTGAAGCAAAAGGCGTTAACTTTGAAGGTACGCGGTTTATGGTGTTCGACAGGGAAGAGCAGCCTTGTAGAGTCTGCGCCACCCCAATAAAACGCCAAACGTATAACGGGCGACGTCTTTATTGGTGTAGCCAGTGCCAGGCGAAGTGAACCACATCCCCGTTTTTTGATGATCAAATAATAATCTGTTTGACTTGTCTCCAATTACGATTAATTATATCCGTAACTGGTTACGGAGTTTTGTGAGATGAAGTCATTTAATGAATTGGGGCATATTGCATTAGGTTCTGCCTTACGTCAGTTAGCTGCGCAGGTGTCAAAGGATGCGGAAAATACTTATGCGAAATTTGGATTTGCGATAGAGCCAAAGTGGTTTCCAGTATTTTACGTGCTCGCGTCAAAAGGTGCTGATTCTGTCGTGAATATCGCTAAAGAGATAAATCATTCTCACGTGTCGGTGAGTAAAATCGTAAAAGAAATGAAAGCACGCGACCTTATTGAAAGTTATAAATCGAGCGACGATTCGCGGGTTACGCTGGTGGCTTTAAACAGCAAAGCGAAAGCGATGGTGCCCCAAATGGAAAAGCAGTGCGATGCCATAGACGCTGCTATGCGCGAACTAAAGGAAGAAACGGGTATCGATTTATGGGAAGCGGTGAGCGTAGTTGAACGGCACCTTCGATATCGCCCAATTAGTGCAAGAGTGGACGGTGACTCGCCTGATATTAAGGTAGTCGATTATGCGCCAAAGTATCGCGAGGCATTTAAATCGCTCAATGTAGAATGGATAAGCAAATATTGGGAGCTCGAAGAGCCCGACTTTAAAGCGCTCGACGACCCTGAAGGCTACATTTTGAATCAGTCGGGTGTGATATTGATCGCGTTAGATAAGGGCGAACCCATAGGCTGCTGTGCACTTATCAAACAAACTGACGATACGTTTGAACTTGCCAAAATGGCGGTGTCTCCCAAAGCTCAAGGCAAAGGGGTAGGGCTGCTGTTAGGTAAAAGTATTGTCGAAAGAGCGAAACTGATGGGGTTAAAGCGGCTTTATTTAGAGAGCAATTCGGTACTTAAGCCCGCAATACGTTTGTACGAAAAGATAGGGTTTAAGCATATTAAGGGGGCGTCATCGCCTTACGCGAGATGTGATGTGCAGATGGAGCTACGATTAAAATAGTCTGGGTGTACTAAAGCATAAAGAAAGTACGCGCAAAAAAAGGCAGGCTTCTAGCGACCTACCCGGTGCTTTACAAACATGAACACTAACATCACGTTTAAGCCGAATATGGCAATGCACAGCGACCCTATGGTGGCATCTCTAAAACTAAAGAATTGGGCCACAGTGCCCGCGCCAATGGTGCCTAACATCATACCCACACGGGTGGCATTTGAATAAAACGCTGATGTGAACCCTGTTAAATCGGGTGCTTGTTGTTGCAGTAGTGTCAGCCCAATACCGGCATATAAACCGTAGAACAGTGCGTTTAATATTTGAAGTGTTAACAGCTCCCAACTTGACTGAGAAAAGTACACGCCAACGTAAAAGCAACAGCCGAAAATAAAAGCCACAGCCATAATACCCGCAGGAGGGAAGCGTCGAGCCAGTTTGGCCGCGAGTAACATAGTAGGTATTTCAAGCGCAGCCACTACGCCCATCATTAGCCCTGGCAAATTTTCCGCTAATCCTAGCTCATTCATAACGTATAAAGGCATGGATGATAAATACATAACGTTACCCGCCATTCCGGCAAGTATGGCCAACCCAACTAGCCAAAAAGGCAGCGATAGCGAGCCTTTGAGGCTTGTATTGAGTGACTGTTGGTTGGCTTTTTGAGGCGGCACAACATTCACTACGAAAAGCGTTGCAACAACCACGCACGCGATGGCCACCGAGAAGGACGCTGCGAAGCCAAAATTGGCAACCAGCGTAAATGCTAGCGGCGGACCTACTACCCAAGCGAGAGAGATAGCAGCGCGAACTTTTGAGTTAAAGGCGGCTAAGTCGATGTCTTGGTTTTTTGCCCATAATCCCGAAACGGTCAACATCTGAGACACCGCCCCGGCACCTACCGACATAAACAATACGCCTGCTAGAAAAACGTGCCAAAACTGTTTGCTGAATATAAACGCGACCATGGCTATACCCACGCAAATCATGGTGAGCCCGTAAAGACGATTTGCGTTAAAACCTTTGTCTGCCAAGTGACCTAAGTATTGACTGATCACTAAACCTGATAACGTCACAGACACCATATATATACTGATATAAATAGGCTCAACATTGATCTCATCAATGAGAAAGTAGCTCATCAGTGGCGTAACAAATGACGAGGTTAACCCCGTTAATAGACTTAACAACAGAAAAGGAAGTTGCGGTGAAAATGTGTGACGCGATGACATGAGGATACGAGCTCCGAGGGGCTGTTAAACGAGGTTTATCGAAAATCGTAAAGAAAAGGTCGCAGCCCTTAATAACGAGGGCGCATTATAAGTGCTGCGTATCTCATGTCTATGACAAAGCTTTTATTAGTTATGCTGTTTTAGAGGCTCGGTTTATATTATACGCTCAAGCCCTGCGCGCTTTTTAAATTTACAGAAAACTCGCAATCTCGCTAAGCGATTTCTTATTTTTTGCGTGAGCAGGAATGGTGGCATTATTCGCCGGATAGCCGGCAATAATGAGCATGTAAGCGCGCTCATTGTCTGGTCGCTGACAAACATCGGTTAAAAAGTTCATCGGTTTTGGTGTGTGGGTCAAGGTTGCCAAACCTGCGTTGTGAAGTGAGGTGATAAGCATACCCACCGCGATACCCACCGATTCGTGCACATAATAGTTTTGGCTTTTTTCGCCTGTTTCTGTCTCTCCAAACTTTTGACTGAATACGGCAATTAGCCAAGGCGCGGTTTCCAGATAGGGTTTACTTGCGTCAGTACCTAAAGGCTTAAGGTCATCCAGCCACTGTTGCCCCGCACGTCCATTGTAAAAGCCTTGTTCATGGGCTTCAGCTTGTTCGCGTATTTGTTGTTTTACTTCGGGCGACTGTATTGCGGCAAAATGCCAAGGCTGATGATTCGCTCCACTAGGAGCAGTGCCAGCGGTCAAAATACAGTTTTCAATTACTGCTTTATCAACGGAGCGGTCGCTAAAGTGTCGAATGCTGTGGCGACGCTGCATGGTTTTCAAGAATTCTTCGCTGCGAGCTAGCATTTGCTCTTTAGGATATTCAATAAAATCGTTGAGTGGTGAATGGTCGTGAGGCTGCATTTACTATCTCTTATTTGTTTTCTATTACTTTATCGCTTCTGACGCGTTAATAAAAATAAAACGGGCAAAACAAATGTTTAGTGCAGAGCAAAATACCAGGTTACGTGATTATGTATGCACAATAAAAAAGCGATTCACTCAGGCAAAAGTGAATCGCTTTGGTGCAATCGGTTGGAAGTTGCAAGCAACGACTAGTTACGCTTGAACGGCGGGCGCGTGCCTCGTTTTTGTGTGTCAGCTTGCTCTCCGAGTACCTCAAGTTGAGCTACGTCGTAAACCGGCATCATTTTTGTCACTCTACGATATGGGGGCTTGCCACGCATAATGACGTCTTTCACTTCTACATACTCGATGGCGTCTTGTCCTACCGACTCTAGTTGTGCAACATCGTTAACCGACAAGCTTACGATTTTGCGTTTAAACGGTGGCTTACCTGAATAATCAACAACTTGCACATCAACCGTTTCATCGCTTGATGCGGACATTGCCTGTGCTGCATTTGCAGAAAAGCCAAGTGAAACAGCGGTAATTAACGAACCCAATACATAGCGTAATTTCATGTTGTGTCCTCTCATTGAATTGCTACTTTAGTCTATTGTATGACCAAAAAAGTTCTAAACAATGGCGATTGGTGATAGCCATTTACTATCACTTAACTGCTTATAGAAAATTTCAACAATCAAGAAGATCGCGAGCGAGTTTAGTGATAGCGGGCCATAATAGAAATTAGATGGTTAATCATAGTGCAGGAAAAATGAGTGAATGCACCGTTGTGGTGCCATAGCGCTACGTGGTTTTAAAGACTGCTGGCTAAATCAATCACTTACCCTTTGGTCTTTATCTTGCTGTCACCTAATACCTATTTTAATTCGGCAGAAGGTATCGTTGCGGTGAAGTTAAAATTCAGGGTGCCGTCTTCGGCGCTATCAACTTTATTATTCGCTTTTGCATCGACAGTGTCGGCGATAGAACAAAGTATTCCACTTTCACAAAGCAAAGGCGGCACGCTTTATTTAGAGGCGACCTTGGAAACGAATGTGAATGCTTCATTTTTATTGGATACGGGCTCAAGTCTGCTGACCCTAAATCAAGCCACCTTCGATGCTTTAACACGTAACCAAAAGCTGCTTGCCACGCGAACTTCGGCAGCGAGAATGGCGAACGGGAAGATCGTAAAAATATCTCAGTATCAGTTAAATTCTGTTCGAATTGGTAACACTTGTGAAGTAGGACCGGTTGAGGTCGCTGTGCTCCCGAAAGGCAATAATATTTTAGGCATTAATACCTTATTAAGGGTTGCCCCCTTAACGATAACGTCCGATTCTGTGATTTTAGCGGGGTGTGAATAGCCTTAATTAAAAACACCTGTTTTAGCAAACGCCAACAAAAAAGCGAACCCGAAGGTTCGCTCTCTATTTTTTATAGCGCGATTAACTTAATCGTCGCACTCGCTAACGTCGCCGCCCATTTGCTCTTTCATTTTCACGCAAGCTTCATGTGCTTTCTTCGCTGCTGCATCTTTAAACTCACCTGCTTTTTCTGCAGTTGCGTCATACGCGTCAGAGGCCATATCTTTGCCGTCTTCATATGCGTCTGAAGCCATCTCTTTGCCATCTTCATAGGCATCAGAAGCCATTTTCTTACCGTCATCAAAGGCATCAGATGTTGCATCTTTGGTTTCATCCCAAGAATCTGCCGCGCCTTCTTTCGCCTCTTCATAGGCTTCAGAAGTTGTCTCGCCTGCTTTTTCCATCTCTTTGCTTACTTCGCTTTTTGTTTCTTCGTTAGATTCTGTACAGCCCATTAAAGACAGTAGTAGTGCTAACGCCATTGCTTTAGTTTTCATTATGAAGCTCCTTTTGCTGGGATAGTGGCTATTTATATAACCGGTCAACATGGTGTTCGAACATGCAGCATAAGGCTAAGTGGTACTAGCCATTTAAAATCAATATTTGGCAAGCTGAATATTCAACTAATCCAGTCTAGCCTACTTATCTAGTAAAGTGTAAGTAGACTTTATGCGGAAAAATGAAAGGTTTATAACAAAATTTACGCGATTTATAGAATATGTGTGCATCGCAAGACGTGGTTTTGTGATGTACTACGCGCGTTAATCTTCTGGACCTTGCGTAGTGAATACAAGATGTCGACGCATGTCTTTCAACACTACACCTTTTTTAAGTAGCGCTGCGCTTAATCGTCGCTGCCAATTTTTTAATTCAGGCTCGGCCCGTGACAGCGTCTCTTCACTTTCGAATTGAAATCTAAGCAGTAAAGAGCCGGGGAATTGATGATATTGAACGTCGAACCAGCATTGTTGCATACCTTCAAGTTCTTCAATTCCTTGTGCTTCCAAGCTATCGGCTACACTGAAAACCAGTGCTTGTTGTTTAAGCTGAACGGCAGAGAGCTTTTTCATTACAGGTGTTTCTCGATAGCTACTTCAACGCTTTCGGTGATATCGGCACCTTCTATAGTTAACCAGACTTGCCCGTCTTGAATGGTAACCTGTATTTGCATAGAGCGATGAACTGCTTTAGCCAACGTAGCGGCTAGCGACTCTGGTAAAGTAAAAACTGACAGGTTCTTTCTTGCCTGTAACTTGTTTTGCTCTTTCTTCCACCAGGCATCAAAGCTATTGTCAGCGTATGAATAAATCATCATTTGTTGGCTCTGATTGCAGCCCTTTTTGATGCGCTGTTCGGACGGTTGGCCTAATTCTATCCACAATTCTATTTCATCGCTGAAGCTCTTCTGCCATAGATCAGGCACGTCGTCATCAGAGAGCCCTTTGGTAAACTCCAAACGCTCGTGAGCATTAACAATAAAGGCGATAATGCGGAGCATCATGCGCTCGTCATTTTCGGATGGATGCCGGGCAATAGTAAGGTTGTGATCGTTATAGTAGTTACGATCCATATCTGTAATTGATATGTCAGCTTTAAAAATGGTCGCTTTAAGAGCCATGATGATCCTGCTTTGTGTTTATTAAGGCTTGCGAAAAGCCTTGTATATTATGCGAACAAACGCTACTGCAAATTTTGACGCAATAGTACCAGTAAAATGCGTTGCCTGCTGTAGCTAAGAGGCCTATATCACAAGTAAGTACGCGTTTATTTTCATGCGTAATGAAATTTTAAACAAACCTTCTCGGTCATGTTCTTGGGCATCGCGCGAAGCGCGAATAACTAAAACAGTAAACAAGCCACAATAAGAATATAAATTTGGAGAAGGATTAATGAAAAGACTCGTCGCTATGGCAGCTATGGTATTCGCCTGTATTGCGGGTACATCAAATGTACATGCTTTAGAGCGCGGAGCCATTGCAGAAGATGCTAATTCGGTGACGCCATTACTCAATGGCCAGGTTGCGCCTAAAACAACGCTTAAAATGGCTGACGGATCACCGGTAAGCTTACAAGCGCTGACTATGCAAAAGCCCAGTATTGTACTTTTTTATCGTGGCGGGTGGTGCCCATACTGCAACGAACAGCTTGCCCAGCTAAAAGATATTGAAAAAGACTTAGTGGACATGGGGTATCAGATATTGGCAATTTCGCCTGAATCACCTGCGCGTTTACAAGAGCAAAAACTTGAAACTGAGTTTTTGGTTACACTGCTATCTGATGATAAATTAAATACGATCCGCGAATTCGGCGTTGGGTTCTACGTAGATACCATGACTGAATTAAAATACAAAACCTATGGTATTGATTTAACCAAAGATGAAAGTGGAAAAAGCGTGTTGCCAGCGCCTGCTATTTTTATGCTAGATAAAAAAGGGAAAGTTTTATTTAGTTATGTGAACCCAGACTACAAAGTTCGCCCTTCGGCAGAACTGGTATTAGCGGTAGCGAAAACCCTTAAAAAAGAGATGTAATGACTCGTGCAAGCCTTATCAAGGCGCAGTCCTTGAGCCTTGATAAGCTATCGCCACCACCACTTAAAAAGTCGCCAGCACTTAAACGGCAAGTAGAGTTGCGATTTGCGATGCTAGTTTTTTAGGGGCAATGTAGGTATCGCCCTTACAGTCTTTTACTACGTTCAATAGTGCTTTAAGCAGCGGTTTATTTTCTACATTGCGCTGACAGACCGCGTGAATAGTATTGAGCGCTAGTGTACCTCCCAACGTTTGGATATCGTCAATGTTCAAATTTTGTAAAACGCGATTTGCCGTATAGCGGCGCCATGACATGTGGTAGCTGTCGAAATCGCACGATAGGTCAACGCTGAGTGCCGCTTGAAGCGCCCAACTTGAAGGTCGGTAGTGCAATAGGTGTTCGGTAAGTAAAAAGATCTCTAGTGCGTGCTCGACAAATAAACAAGGCTTAGCGTGTTTACTTAGTTCAACAATTGGGAACACACCCTCTGCAGCAAACATCGACGTTACAAATTCAAAGGTGTAATAGCCATCGCCATGAATGGCAAGCAGTAACGATTCTATCTCATTTAAAAGAGCTGCATTCGAATGGTTACCGATGTGCTGCAACGATAAGTTATCTAAAAATTGCGCAACGATTGGGTAGCGAGCATTAAGCTCTACCCATTCGTTGCCTGCTGAATAACGTTTTGTTTTTTGGTTTTCCAAGTGACGGTCATAGCAGGCCAAATCGACAGAGGTTTGAGGCGAATTGGTTGAATAAATATACCCGGCCCATGCGATTAGAGGCGATGAATTTAGGCCGAGCGCCTTTATACCTTCCATTGACGTACTTGGCGAACAAACTATTTCGACAAACCCATGGGCGGACATCACATCTAGTCCCATAAACTCGGGGTCTTCTTGCATGTGTTCGAATGAATACGCACCATTACGCCAGCCTGCTAAATAGCAGCCTTCTATACACTTTCCGCACATGACTGTGCTCCTGTTATTTACGTTGTAAGGGGAGATGACTGGTTAGTCTTAGATGGAAAACAGCTTATATAAAAAGCCACATCAGAAATTGGGAGAATGTAGCTTTGAAAAACTGCACAGAGCATCGATAAATATTGCATCGACACGATGGGCTAAACGTAAAACAAATTTCGTTTCAAAAAAAGTACAGTTTTGTCCCGCAATAAAAAAGTTATTTTCTGGCAGCAAGCGAGGTTTAACGCGGCAAGTGTTATACTTAAGAATGCTCTTATTCAAATCGTATTCCCATGATTAATAACACACTTCCGCTTCTAGATTTACACCGCCACCTAGATGGTAATGTGCGTCCGCAAACTATTCTTGAGCTTGGGCAGCAGTTTAATATTGATCTGCCCGCTAACTCGATAGAGGGGTTGCGTCCACACGTTCAAGTAATGAAAATCGCGCCGGATTTGGTATCGTTTCTAAATAAGCTAACGTGGGGCGTTAAGGTTTTAGGCAATCTTGATGCTTGTAGAAGGGTGGCTATTGAAAACGTTGAGGATGCGGCAAGGCAGGGCATTGATTACGCAGAGCTGCGCTTTAGCCCCTACTTTATGGCAGAAAACCACGGTTTGCCTACACAAGGTGTGGTTGAAGCGGTTATAGATGGTGTAAAAAGCGCAGGCGAAGAGTACGATGTTAAGGTTAACCTGATAGGGATATTGTCGCGCTCTTATGGCGCAAAAGCATGTCAGCAAGAGTTAGATGCAATACTGGCATGCAAAACGAACATTACTGCCATTGATTTGGCGGGCGATGAAAAAGGCTTTCTTGGTAACCTGTTCGTAGAGCACTTTGAACAGGTGCAGCGTGAAGGATTAGCTATCACAGTACACGCGGGCGAGGCGGTGGGCCCTCAGAGTATATGGCAAGCTATCGATGATTTAGGTGCTACGCGAATAGGGCATGGTGTTAATGCTATTTGTGATAGCAAGCTAATGGACTATTTGCGCGATAAGCGCATTGGCATAGAAAGTTGTTTAACCAGTAACATACTCACAAATACGGTAACTTCATTACCAGAACACCCGTTAAAAACCTTTTTGGATCACGGCATATTAGCCTGCCTAAATACCGACGATCCAGCCGTTCAAGGTATAGAGCTAGATCATGAATTTAATGTGGCGGCCAAGCAAGCAGGCCTGACTGCTTCTCATATTAAACAAGCGCAGAAAAACGCCTTAGAAATAGCGTTTCTAAGCGAAAGCGAGAAAGCCGCACTCGTCAAGAAAGTGGGGTCAGAGTAAAGACTCTGACCCCACAACTTCAGTTTTATGAAGGCTTGAGCTCGACAACTAACCTTAAATGGTTGTCTTGGGCGATAGAATGAAATGGATAGCATGTCACCAAATACAGCCTTTTTTGATTGAGTTGAACATTCAGCGTTTGCTTTTTTGTATCAACAATGCGCTTGGCCGAAATTCGATAAGGGTGCCATATCCCATCAGAAGTTTGAAGTTGTAGCGCATCACCAATATTTACCTTTTCAAGAAAGGCGAAATGGGTGTCTTTGTGGCCTCCAATAACGCTGGTTTCACTGGCCAGCTCTCCAGCATTGATATGTCTTCCTGGGCCAAAAGCCAACGCATTACCCTGGGCACCTTCTAGAATATATAAGTCGGTATCGCTTTTGGGATGCACTAACCGCCCGACGGGCCACGTGTCTGCCCATTGCCATGGCTTAACTTCAGCCTCCGTTTGCAAGGTTTCTGCCCAAGCTTTTTCAATCAGTACTTGGGCTAACTCTGCTTTTATCGATATCCACGCAACATTGCCAAATCCAAAGGTTGCAGCTGCAATAAGCAACACACTTATGAGTATTTTGGGCTTAACCATTGTGCGTTACTCTTTCGTCTTTTATGAAAATACGGCATTGCCTTAAAAGAAAACCTTGAGTTTTCCTCGTGTAAAGCAGTACCAAAAAGAGGAGTGAAAAAGCACCAATAGCGAGGTAAAAGTTAATTCCTGCAGAAGTTTGCGGATAGCTAACGGTACGCATTTGTGTACCCTGCGGCATTAGGTTTTTTATGTTTTGCGATTGAACGTTTGCCGATTCAGGTCTTGATACTACCTCTTCAATAGCAACAAAGCTGGTATATGACGTAATTAGATTGTGGGCTAGGGCTACGTTAATAATGTCGTTTTTAACCTCGTTTTCTTCTCTACCAAGAGCCTTTTCATCCATTAGCGCCGCAATTTTTTTACGTGCCCATGCTGTAGCGATACCATTACGTTGAGTTGAGAGTGATGGTTTAGCATTAGCCGAATTATCGCTTACGTTATTGGTACACAGAGCTGTTAAAGAACGAGCTTGTATACTGCGTTGCCACTGATGGGTATTGCCCTCTTTGTCAGTTAAAGTACCCTCAAGCACCAAGCTATTGTCCGCAGTATTCTGTTCCAAATTATTACCATGATTACGCTTTTCGTGGGTAAAATCGGGCACTTTTAAATTAATGAGCAGTGGCTCGCCAGCGTACAAATCAGGCAGACGTTTCGGGTAAACTTCAACATTATCCTTGTGCCGCATATTCATTGGCAGCGTTAAAGAAAGATTGCTCAATACAGGGCTTTCAAGCTTGCTAAATAAGCGCTGCATTTCTTTTTGAATGTTATTTTGGTTGTCGACAAACACATAACTACCTCGGCCGAATTGTGCTGCGCGGGTCATAAAGTAGCTGTTAGGTGCGCTGCCAATTCCTACCGTAAAAAGCCTTGCGCTACCTAGCTGTTGTTGAATCATTGAAAAGAGTGCAGCTTCATTTCCGACGGCGCCATCAGTGATAAATACAACCTGTTTAATGTAGTTTTCTTTTGGCTGTGCGCTTAGCGCTTCTAAAAGGGCGCCCGCCATTTCGGTCCCACCGTTTGCGTGTAGCTCAGAGATAAAAGATAGGGCCGTTTTTATATTATGTGGCTTAGCATTGGCAGGTTGACTGAATAGTTTTGTGTAGCTTGAATTGAATGCCACAATATTGAACCTGTCCTTTGTGTCTAGTCTTTCAATCGCTAGCTTCAACGCGGCTTTGGCATCTTTAATCGGACGTCCGCCCATCGAACCCGATGTATCTATGATAAAAGTAATGTCGCGCGGAAAGTCTTGAAGATCGTCAGGGTTAACTTGAGGTGGTGTTAGCATAACTAGCGCATAGTGATCTGAATCTATATCTTCAGCGAAATAGGCTGCTTGTGGAGTAGCGTCCTTCGATGGACGCCACCGCAACCACACATCTTTATTCATGGTTACGTGTTTATCATCAATCCAAGCGCGGTATTGATATTTAGTGTTTTCAATAGCATGCCAGTTAAGTTGATGGCCTGTGCTATTGATAGAATCAAGCGGCACTCCCGCGTTTATTGTTGCATTAAAAGAAAGCTGATTCGTAATACTATCGGGCTGAGCTGGCGCTATAAACGGTGTTATTTTATCGGCGTCACTTACTTCATTTGTGGGTAGTGCCCAGCCTGAAATAAATGTGTTGTTGCTCGATAAACGACTGCTGCCATGCTCTGTGGTTTGCGGAGCTCGCTCACTTCTACTTTCAGCGTCGTCGCTGGACGCGTCATTGAAATTTTCTTCTTTGTGATTGTTTGCGCCAGTGTTGCCAGGGTAAGCATGTTCAATTAAATCGGCATCGCTTAAGTTTCTTGTAGGAATGCCAGGGATATAGCGAGGAGTAAGGGTGGTAGGAAGGTGGAAGCTAAACTCTCCATTATCATACGCAACCTGCTGTATGTACTGTAACTTAACCGTGATCTGTTCATGTGGAGCTATATTTGCTAAGTATTGAGTGAATAAGTTCGGGCGCTGTTGTTGCGTTAAGCTGGCTTTCTTTCCCGCTTTTTTTGCTGCATCAAACGCTTGTTTGGCTTGAGCTTTCGGCTTTATTTTCCCGACGATAACTCTATCGCCAATAAGCATTTTCATACTATTTATCGCCGTGTTTTCATTAAGCGGAAAGGTATACACACCATGTTTCCATTCATCGCTATCATTGGTAAACGTTTGAGAATAGGTGACGTGAGCAATCATGCCGTTAACTTGCAGTTCAACGTGAGTAGAGTGTAATAAGGCGGGTGACGGTTCTCCACCCTTGCTCTGCATCATGAGCTCACCTGACTCTGCGCGACTTAGTGGGCTTACCGCCATACCAAGCAAGAAACACAGAAATGAAATAAGTATTAACAAGGTATGGCTGCGAGACTTTGGCGCGTGTTGCCGCTCGCGAAACAAGGGCCTATGTATGCGACTAGGGGTAATGTAGTCACGCTTGGGTGTTTTGGTAAATAGCATGGAATAAGCTCGCTTTAAGTGACGATGCTTATTATTAAACGCCCAGAATAGGGCGAATTATGAACAGTTATTATGGCGAGGTGGTGAAGAAAAATGGCGAAAGTGTGTTTCCCGCTTGCCGTTCAGTGCATTCTGGAAGGCGCAACATTTAAACGCGCCAACATTAAACAACCTATGCAAGCTACAAACAACGAAGAGCTTCCTAGGTTTAAAACGCGTTAGCCCAGAAACGCGTTGCATTAGATAAAACTGTTCACAGGCTAGCGCTTTATTATAGGGGAGGGGAAGACATTCAGCTTTTTTGCTCCGATAGTGCAAAGCAGAGTTATGACGAAAATGACTGTTGTTGTAATCACCATTTCAGCATGCTCATGAAAACGAAAAAAATATGATAGTGTCCTTAGCGCAAATACGCTCACTACAATTATAAAAAGCATGTAGGCAATATATTTACCTATTTGAACAATTGATATATTCATTGAAAAGCTCCGAAGTCGGAGGCGTTACGCCTCCGGATTTTTATTCTAGAGACGTGCGTTCTGACATTTTGTCGCCTATTTTTCCTCCAGCGTAACCTAGGCCGCCAGAAATACCGCCTAAAGCTGCGCCAGCCCAGCCTCCACCGATACCACCTAGTGCCCCTGCACCTACAGAAGCCATGAAGCCCGCAAAACTAAAATCACCCCAACAGTGCTCTTCACAGCCGCCGGAAACGTTCTCTATTTCAGTAAAACTTAACTCTTGCATTGTATAATTCCTTTTATGAATTTACCCAACATTGGGTAAGAGAAAAGGTATACAAAACGCTGACTGAATTTAACTGAATAGAAGTATAGTTTTGTCAGAAACCCCTATTGCGCGGTTCACTAGCTGCTTGCAAGATTAGCTTTCAATATTATCGCGCGCTGCTTGATTTAAGACCGCTTACGTTTCAGGTCATCTGGGGTATGGTCAGCTACAAAAGCATTCCTTTCCCCCATAGGCTTGTCTTCGCCTTTGGTACTATCTGCTGTTGTTTGAAGCTCTATTGCAGAATTGACCTCTGCACCGATAAGGATGATGTAGGCACTTATATATAGCCACATGAGTAAGATGATAATGCCGCCCACAGAGCCATAGGTTTTGTTATAACTTGCAAATTCATTTAGGTAGAAAGAAAACGCATAGGATGCAACCAGCCATAGTATGGTGGCGAACAGCGAACCTGGTGTCACCCAACGCCATTGGGCTTCACGGCGGTGGGGCGCATAGCGGTACAACGCTGATAAGGCTAGGTTGAACAAGCCAAGCATGATAGGCCAGGTTATCCATGTAGCTTGTTCAGCGGTAATGGCCTTTGCCGTTATCCAGACTATTGCTTCTGGTAAAATGGTTATGCAGGCTAAGGCGACTATTACAGTTAAGATCATAAATATCGTGCAGGTCACACGAGCCAGTATCCCTCTTAAAAAGCCTCGCCCTTCCGATTCACTGTACGTGATATTACAGGCTTTTATAAGTGCATTAGCGCCTTTGCTACTGCTCCAAAGTGAGAGCAAAAGGGTAAATAAAAAGCCCCAACCGAGGGCCGAGCTTGATTTTTCGGTCAAATTGGTAAGCTGCTCTTCAATAATATACCGGCTATCGGCTGGCACTACGTTAACAAGTAACGACATATGGGATTGTAATTCTTCTGGTGAAACCATAAGACCGTATAGGGCGATAGTGGCACCAAGTAATGGGAATATTGCCAGTAAACAGTAGAAAGCAACACCTGCAGCAATAAGGGGAATATTGTCTTTTTGCAGGCTAGTAAATATACGTTTTGTTATGCTCCACCAGCTTTTTAGTGAAAGCTCGAACGCAGATTTTGCGTGGCTGAATCGTCCCTTGCTCATAGTTCCTCGAATCTTTCTCGGTAAGTACGCGTTTGTATACTTTGATACATCAAATTAAAGAAGACGGCTTAATAAGCTCTGTAAATCATTCATGGAGCGTGCGAATAATTGATAAAGCCTTCAATAAAGCTCAATTTGAACATTAATGAATAAATTGATTTTAAACAATGGATTACGTGTTGTTGAATATGGTGGTTTGTAATTTGCAGTCTACTTTTTATCAAATTGATAAGCGTAGCCCTAGATAATCGTTCTAGCGTCTGTAGGGCTTCGGAAATTCGATAGAACGTTCAAAAGGAGTAACTAGTATGAGCAACACGCAAAACCTTCAGGGTAAAAAAATTGCTATTTTAGCAACCAATGGTTTTGAGCAAAGTGAATTGGTTCAACCTAAAGAGATGTTCACCGAACGTGGCGCAAAGGTTGATATCCTATCTATTGAAGATCAAACCACTATTAAAGCCTGGGATGAAGACGACTGGGGTAAAGACGTAAATGTTGATTTGCAGGTTACATCGGCAAATCTAAGTGATTACGACGCTCTTGTTCTTCCGGGCGGTCAGATAAACCCAGATGTACTTCGTACCAACAAAGACGCGGTAAGCTTTATTAAGGAAGCAAACAGTACTGACAGCATCAAAGCCGTAGGTGCAATTTGTCACGGCCCATGGCTATTAGTGGAATCGGGTTTAGCGAAAGGTGCAACACTTACTTCATTCCCTAGCATTCAAACGGATTTGAAAAACGCAGGTGCGAATTGGGTAGATGAAGAAGTGGTGACCGATGACAAGTTAGTTACCAGCAGGAATCCTAACGACATCCCAGCCTTTGTCGACCAAATTAGTAAGATGATTGCATAGTGTCTTTCCTAACTTTAGCTTCTCTTCATAGTGCGAAGCTGTGAGAGAAGCAGTCTAACGCTAATTTCTATGAGTTAAAAATGGGAGATGATATGTCAGATTCGACATCGAGCGAAAAGGTTATTGCGATTACCGGTGCATCTAGCGGTATAGGTAAAGAAACAGCAAAGCAGCTAGTTGATAAAGGTTACAAAGTTGCGCTTATCGCGCGAAGTGAAGATAAGTTAACCGAATTAGTTAACGAATTGGGCGAAGACAATGCACGCGCTATCAAGGCTGATGTGAGTAACTTCGACGAAGTGAACCGCGCATTTGAGCAAGCACATGAACATTTTGGCCGTTTAGATGGCGTATTTGCAAACGCTGGGCGCGGCGCCAAAGCTGCTGGTATTGAAAAAGGAGATGTAGAAGACTGGAACGGCATGTTAGGGGCAAACGTCAACGGTTTACTCTATACCGCTAAAGCAAGTTTACCTTTTCTTCGAAAAACGAAAGGGCACTTTATTATCACCAGTTCTGTAGCCGGAAGAGTGGCTATTAAAGGTTCTGTTTACGGTGCAAGTAAGTGGTTTGCCTATGGTTTCGGTCAAAATCTTGCCGAGGAGATGCGCGAGTGGGGCGGTCGATGCACCACCATCTGCCCCGGCATGGTAAACACACCATTTTTTGACGAGCCCAAGGAAGATAAGCTTCAGCCAGCAGATATAGCAAAGTCGGTATTGTTTGCGCTAAGTGCAGATGAATCGGCCTGTATTCGAGAAGTTTATGTGATGCCTGCGAAGTAAACGAACTAACCACCGGGTAAGAGATAATTTATTCAAGCAAAGGGCAGGGTTAGTCACTGCCCTTTTGTGTTTGCCCCGCTACTATTTTTAACCTGCCTTATTAATTTCATGAAGCTATCCAAATTAGCCAAATAAAGTATTTTCCCCATCCTGTTACCCCTAATCTAGGTGTGTAGATAAGCGCTAATTGAGTGAGATAGGCGATTTCTAATTCTTCATTGAAATGGCTTTGCCTAAGGGTCCGCGGCGCAATAACAATAACAGGAGAGTAAGATGTCTAACGAATTTACGGGTAAGACCGCTATTATTTCTGGCGCCGCTGGCGGTATAGGGTTAGCGCTGGCAGAGGCATTGGCAAGGCAGGGTATGAATATCGTCATGGGCGATATTGATAATAATGCATTAGCCGAGTCGGGCAATGATTTACGAGAGAAAGGTTTTGATGTACTGACTTGCGCCCTAGATGTTACCGACTACTCCCAGTGGGAAGATATAGTTGCCAATGCCAAAGAGAAATTTGGCAAGGTTCACATGGTCATTAACAATGCTGGTGTGGGCGGCACCCCTAGTAAAGTAGAAGATTCAGAGCATGAAACCTGGCGCTGGGTTATGGATGTGAACGTAATGGGCGTGCTTTATGGCGCACAAGCATGCGTACCAGCCATCAAAGAACACGGCGAAGGAGGCTGGGTATTAAACGTAGCGTCAATGGCGGGAATGATGGGAATGCCATATGCTGGTGCTTATTGCGCTTCAAAAGCGGCGGTGGTATCTATGACAGAAAGTTGGGTGCCAGAGTTGAAACCTTTTGGTATTCACACCTCGGTATTGTGTCCAGCATTTGTAAAAACTCGCATCCATGAGTCGTACAGAAACAGACAAGAAAAGTATGCAGTGGCAGCTGAAAAGCGCATTGATAAAGAGAAGCTCAAAGCAGGCGCTCAAGCGGCAACTAAAGCAGTAGAGTCGGGAATCGATGCCTCTGTGCTAGCTGAACGCGTGATAGAGGCGCTTCAGTCAGAGCAAACTTATATTTATACACACCCGAATTATCGAAAGGTTACTACGGCCCGCTTCAGCGCGATTGATAGCGCCTTTGTCGATGCTGAGCAGAGTCAGGCTGTAGGTCATCTTATTGATGATGAAATCGTGACTTTTTAGTTCATTCGCGGCTACGGTTTGCGTATAAACACACGAAAGAGCCCTGAATCTTGTCTTCCAAAAGCCGTTATATAACGGCTTTTGATGTCGTGGGAGTCTGAAGGTCAATGACGCGGTCACAGACTTTTTCTAGCTGTGTTCTATCGTGACTGATAAAGAGCACCGTGCAACTTTCTTCTCTACATTGATCGACAAGTAAGTGAGTAATTGCCTTACTTGTAATGGGATCGAGCCTAGATGTTGGCTCATCAGCTATAAGTAGCTTGGGCCTTAGTAGCAGCGCGCGCAGCAAGGCAATGCGTTGAAGCTCACCTCCACTTACCTCAGAGGCGCTGCGCTCAAACAATTGCTGGTTAAGGCCTAGTTGAGATGAAAGTAAATCGGCACGCTTTTTAGACACCTTGTGAAGCTTTATTACGTCATCAATCAATGATTTAAGCGTAGTGTGATCGGCAAATGAACTGGGGGGATCTTGATATAGCTTTAGGGTTTGATAACGGTGTAAAAGCGTATGAAACGCAATATTGCCTTGATAGGGTAGAAGCCCAAGTAGAGCATCACCTAGAGACGTTTTTCCACAGCCGCTATCACCACAAAGCCCGACAATTTCGCCTTCCCCTAAAGAAAAACTAAGGCCAGTAAATAGTGTACGGTTACCTCTCATAATTGTGAGGTCATTCACCGATACCAGCGGTGCAAACCTATGCGTTTTTTTTGTTGTAGCCGTCCAGTGTTGCGGAGCCGACGCAATAAGGGCTTTGGTATAATTTGATGAAGGGGAGGACAGTATCTTGCGGGTATCACCTGTTTCAACCAGTTTCCCGTTTTTAAGCACCATACATTTACCACCCAATGCCTCTGCCACTGAAACATCGTGCGTAATGGTAAGTAGCGTACCGTCGTTAGCTTTTTGCCTTAGTTGCTCAATAATATGATGTTTGCGTCCGGCATCTAGCCCTTTTGTGGGTTCGTCGGCTAGAAATAAAGGTGCATTAGTCGCTGATGCACAGGCAAAAGCAACACGCTGTGACATTCCACCGGAAAGTTGAGAAGGGACCTTATCACTGTCGTCTTTAAGAGCCAGGTTGTCTAGCTGTGTCTTCGCACTCTTTTGTGCTTCGCGAGCACCGTTGCCCAATGTAAATCGAAAAACTTCGGCGACTTGCTGGCGAATTTTCATCATTGGGCTTAGAGAATGCCATGGCTCTTGCGGCAGCATAACAATGTCTCGCCCCCACAATTGTTCACATTCACGTCGGTTCGCACGAAGCATATCTACACCGTTTACCAGAACATTTCCCGTAACCTTCAGTGCAGGCGGTAAATCGCCCATAATTGCTTGCGCTAGCAGACTTTTACCTGCCCCGGTTTCACCCAATATAGTAAGCGTCTCGCCTTGTTCAAGGTTAAGGGATAAATCCTCTACAATAACGGTGTCTTGCGCGTAAATTGATAAGTGTTCAATAGCAATATATTGGCTCACAGTTTGCGCTCCAATGCATCACTCTTTGATAGTCTACTGCTGCTGTCAAAAATGAACTTATTTAAACGAGGTGTATTGTCACTCTTCGCAGAAAGTAAGTGAAAGCCCAGTACGAGAACGAATAGGATGAAAATAGGTTGTGCGAGCAGCCAAGGTGCTTCGTGATAGTATGGAAAAAGCTCAACTATCATCAGCCCGAGCTCAGGGCTGGGTGGTTTTAAACCAACATAAACGAAGCCCACCGATGCCATGGCGATAATTGAGGAGGAGGCACCAAAAGCAGCAAGTGATAACACGTCTTGTCGAATGGCGGGCCATATATGCTCACTAAATAAATAGCGTTTTGGAAAACCCATTAGCGCAGAGTTTTCCAGTGCAGGGCCTGCCACTACTGGTAGAGTGATAGCACGTACCAGCCTGAAGTACTCGACGGCCAGTACTAAGGAAATGGCTAAATACAGCATAATGAAAGAGCCTGGTACTAGCGCCGCGAAAAGAAGAATAAGTACCAGTCCGGGGAGCGCCAATATTGTATTGGCAATGAAATTCAATGTCGTATCTACCCAACCTCTACACCACGCTGCAATTACGCCCGTTAGCACGCCAATGATTGATGAACTTAGTACACACAGTGCAGCGAGAGAAAGTGATATGCGTAGACCCTCTGAGATTCTGGCCAGCATATCGCGTCCGAATTGATCTGTACCTAACCAATGTTCCGCACTTGGGGCTTCGAGCACTTGCTTTAAATTTTGTTGGTTACCGTTTGTTCCCAATAGAACAGGCTCGCCCAACGCAAGTAATAAGAGCAGCATCAAAAGTGAAAAGCCAATCACTTTTTCAACAGGTAAGGCGGGTGTATTCATTGGCTATGTCCTCGATTTTCCCTCACCCTTGGGTCGAGTGCATACTGACTTAAATCGACAAGTGTGTTGACCAATACGAATAACAAGCCCATTAGCAAAGCAGTGCCTTGTAACATAGTGATGTCGCGGGCAAAGACAGCATGGGAAAGTCCGTGTCCTATGCCGGGCCAAGCAAAAAGGCTTTCAATCATAATTACGCCTTCAATCAACCCAATGAGCTGAATGCCCATGAAGGCTAGAGCAGGTATAACGATGTTTGGAAGCGCATGGCACCTGAACGCCTCTAGAGCGCTTAACCCTTTGATCTTGGCGAAATGGAAATAACCCGACTGAACCGCATTAACAGTACTGTTGCGAATTACGCGGTTTGATATAGCGGCCAGGCTTAACCCTAAGGTCATTACAGGTAAAATGGTATAGACAAAGCCTGAAGAGCCCGCAACCGGAAGCCAGTTGAGCTCTAGAGCAAAAATAAAGATGAGAATTAGCCCTAAACAAAATACCGGTTGAGAGCGCACGAACGTGGAAAATACTAATACTGTTTTATCGAAGAGAGAGGCGCGGCTTTTAGGAGAATTTTCACTTTTTCTAGCGCTTCTGATGCCGCTATAAATTCCCAGAGGAAACGCAATTAATGTGGATACAAGAATAGCGAGCCCAGCGAGAACAAGGGTGTAAGAAAGCTGATTTTGTAGCTCAACAACAATAGGGGCTCCCGTAACCAAACTTGTGCCTAAATCCAGAGAGGCTAAATCGGCCATCCAGCTTACGTACTGTTCGAAAGCGCTTCTGTGTAGACCAAGTTCTTCTGCTACGGCATTAGCGGCACTTGTGCTTACCGCATCATCACCGTAGCGGCCAGCCGCTATTTTGTAAGCCATATCTCCAGGTAGTGAACGGGCTATAATAAATGTGAGTGTGCCTACACTCCACGCCATCAGTACTGCTTGAAGCAGCCGTTGAAGTAGGATTTTTCTCATTGCTATGGGGTTATTCTCATTTGAGATACACGAAAAGAGCGCTCGTAAGGGTCGAAGCTAAAGTTTCTAAGTCGCCTAGATGTAGCCGTTTGCTGTACATAGTACATAACGGGGATGAGAGGAACGTCTTTTTGAACTTCTTGCATAATTGATGATATCAACGATTTGTAAGCGTGTTCATCCGTGGTGTGACTTAAGGTTTTTAAATCACTAAACACTTTTTCATTTTGCCAGTTCATTGGCCCCCAATCACCGCCTTCTTTTGAAGAAAAGTCAGCCAGCATTATACCGAGAGGGTCTGGGATGTTAGCAAAGTTACGCGCCATAAGTGCAGTCTGCAATGTACCATCAGCATGCCCTGAAGGAATGGCACTTACATTTTCCATATGGACAGAGAGCTTCACTCCAATGCTAGCCCACTGATCTTGAATTGCCGTGGCAATGGTAATGAGTTCTGGGCGATTGGCATAGGTAATCATATCCAGCGTTAAAGGTGAGCTATCTTTGTAGCGCACGCCATTCTCACCTACTAACCATCCTGCGTCGGTAAGCAGTTGTTCCGCTTTTTTCCTGTTTAACAATGAGTCGCCATTTTCAACGCTATTATTAATTGTTGGGTTATTGTCAGCGTCACTCATTGAAATAGTATTGGTAGCATTATCTGTAGTAGAACGAATATGCCAGTCTCGAATATTTGGGCCAAATAGCTGATCAGCAGAGATATTCGATATACGCATTACGCCAGATGCAATGCCTTTTCTGTCAATCGCTAAACTCAGTGCTTGTCTTACTTTTACATCTGAGAGAATAGGATGGCCGCTATTTAACTTAACTAAAGTGGTGCGAGGGATCCTGTCGCTAAACACGTTTACGTTAGAGTCAGTGCGCAACATGCTAACCGCGGCAGGGTCGAGGTTGTACACAATATCTGCTTGCCCCGTTCGTACCATAAGCGCCCGCGTTTCAGAGCGGTGACCCGTTACGTACTCAACGTTTTCAATAACAGCGGGCTCGCCCCAATAATTGTCGAAGCGTGTGGTTGTGATATTGTGGGGTGGTTCAAAGTGCGTAATTTGATAGGGGCCTGTACCTATTAAGGTTTTAATTCGATTGAACTTGCCGAAGGTAGCAGGTGCCACGATCGCAGTTGCATAATTACTTAACAGAGAAGGGAAAGGACGGTAACTTTGGTTCAAGGTGAACTTGATAGAATATTCTGATACCACCTCCATGTTGGCGATCATATCTTTTGAAAATGGCGTTGGTTTACCAAACGCGACCGAAAGGCTTTTGTAGACGGCGTCGGCGGTCATTAATGTGCCGTCATGAAAATACACATCAGGACGTAAATTAAATGTCCAAACAGTAAAGTCCTCATCATTTGACCATGAGCTAGCAAGTCCTGGGATAAGCTGACCTTGGGTATCCACGTCTATGAGAGTTTCCAGAATTTGCATTCGTGTAAACATGTAGCCGGTACTTGCCGGATCGTTATTGACTGGTTCAAAAGGACCACTGATCAGAATTTTGTTTGTAGGTTGTGAAGGTGTGCAGGCACTAAGTAGAACGCTGGCAACGACGAGTAAAATTGTTAGATGTCTAATCCGCATATTATTTTTATGTATTCCCTTCGAGCCTTTAAGCTTTTTCGTGTCTATTTGAATCCTGTGAATCAGTATCAGTATTCTTAGGCTGACGCCCTGAATAGTAAAACAAAGATCCAGCTCGGATAATATACGATTTGTTGAATGAATGTACAGATTGAGTCGGTAGGGCTAAACTACTTTTTGAAAAAATGCACTGGCTAATGACCATCAAGATATTAAGTAATGTTAAGTCGGTGCACAATATTTTCAACTTTTGTAATGGGCAGTTGGTCGTATGTTACATTGTAACTTTAAGCATTTATTAGTAATGCTATAGAGTGATAGTACTACAAATTAAAAAAGGGTTTTGAGCCCTATCAAACACACTGGATAACAATAATGAAAAAGTTTCTTAAAGCGGCAGTTGCTGTATCAGTTGCACTTGCGTGCCCCCCCGCCTTTGCAGACAAAAACGACAAGAATGAAGTCTTCAGCAGTTCAACATTCAAAGCCATGGAACTTAGAAACATTGGACCTGCTTATATGTCGGGCCGAATAGCCGATATTGCAATTGACCAGAACAACCCATCTACTTGGTACACCGCTGTTGGCTCTGGCGGTGTGTGGAAAACTACCAACGCGGGCACAACCTGGGAGCCTATCTTTGATGACCAGCCTGTTTATTCCATTGGTGATGTGACCATTGCGCCAAGTAACTCAAATATCATTTGGGTGGGAACGGGCGAAAATAATGGCGGTCGCCACATCAGCTTCGGCGATGGTGTTTACAAATCTTTAGATGGCGGACAGACCTGGAAAAACATGGGGCTGTCGAAGTCAGAGCACGTTTCAGACATTATCATCCATCCTACTAACCCAGATATCGTGTGGGTTTCAGCTCAAGGTCCTCTCTGGAGTGGTGGCGGCGAGCGCGGCTTGTATAAAACTACCGACGGGGGAGAAACCTGGAAGCAAGTACTTAAGCCTGCTGATAAATGGACGGGCGTAACATCCTTACTTATCGACCCGCGCAATCCAGATAAACTTTACGCAGCAACGTGGGCACGTCAACGCTCAATTGGTGCTTACGTAGGTACAAACGAAGGTGCTGGTATTCATACTTCTAACGATGGTGGCGAAACCTGGACTGAGCTTAAAACAGGGTTGCCGAAAGGAAATATGGGTAAAATTGGTATGGCTATATCGCCTATGAACCCCGATGTTATCTATGCCACCATTGAAACTGATAATCGCGGTGGTGGTTTTTATCGCTCAGCTGATCAGGGCGCTAGCTGGATTAAAATGTCTGATGAAGTAGGTGGCGGTACTGGCCCTCACTATTATCAAGAAATTTTCGCGGACCAGCATCAGTTTGACCGTGTTTATATCGCCAGCAACTACAGTAAAGTATCAGACGATGGCGGTAAAACATGGACGCCTATTAATACCAAGCGCAAGCACGTGGACGACCACGCCATGGCGTTCCACCCTACCGATCCGGATTTTGTGTTAATGGGATCTGACGGTGGTATTTACATGTCTCACGACAGAATGGCGAACTGGCGCTTCATGGCTAATTTGCCATTGACCCAGTTCTATAAAGTTGCGCCGGACGATTCAAAGCCTTTTTACAAGATTTACGCAGGGGCGCAGGATAATTCTACACAAGGCGGCCCTTCACGCACTATGCGAGAAGAAGGAATAAAGAACAAAGATTGGTTCTTAACGTTAGGTGGTGACGGACACGGCCCTGCGGTAGAACCAGGCAACCCTGATATTATGTATTCTCAGTGGCAGCAGGGTAACTTGACCCGCGTTGATATGAAAACCCGAGAAGGCGTATACATTAAGCCTCAGCCACTTCCAGGCGACCCGGCAGAACGATACAACTGGGACGCGCCGATAAATGTTTCAGCTCATGACCCAGCGCGTATTTACTTTGCATCGCAGCGGGTCTGGCGTAGCGATGATCGCGGTGACAGCTGGACACCAGTATCAGGCGATTTAACGAAAAACGGCAATCGTATGCACTCGCCATTAATGGGGCGCACGTGGTCAGTAGAGGCCGGTTGGGACTTATATGCCATGACCGAATTCCACACCATCGCCAACTTTGCTGAAAGCCCGGTAGATGAAAATATTCTGTGGGCAGGCACTGACGATGGCATTATTCAAGTGACCACCAACGGCGGCAAATCGTGGAAAAAGATTGAGTTAGACGATATTAGAGGCATTCCTGCCAATTCTTATGTGAATGATATTCGCGCTGACTTGTTCGACCCTAATACCGTATATGTGGCGCTGGATAACCACAAATATGGTGACTACAAGCCTTATCTTATTAAATCAACTAACTTGGGTAAAAGCTGGACATCACTTGCTGAAGACTTGCCTGAGAAGCATTTGGTTTGGCGCATTGTGCAAGACCATGTGAACAAAGACCTGCTCTTTATTGGTACAGAGTTTGGTGTGTTTTTCTCGGTAGATGGCGGTAAAGACTGGGTTGAGTTAGATGGTGGCATGCCGACCATTTCGACTCGTGACGTGAAAATTCAGCGCCGTGAGAATGACCTGGTGGCAGGTACTTTTGGTCGTGGTATCTACATTCTTGATGACTATGCGCCGCTGCGTTCATTAACTGAAAAGTCTATGCAGCAAGACGCTATTTTGTTTGGCCCGAGCCGCCCAGTTAAATGGTTCCAGCTAGATGACAATCATACTGACTCTGACGGCGACGACCGCTTTGTTGCAGAAAACCCTGAGCATGGTGCAACGTTCACTTATTACCTGAAAGACAGTTTGCTTACGGCAAAAGAAAAACGCCAAGAAGCAGAGAAGAAGTTAATAGAAGATAAGAAGTACCCTAAATACCCAAGCTGGGAAGCCGTAGAAGCAGAGAACCAAGAAGCAGCGCCTGCGGTTTATGTTGAGGTACGCGACAGCGACGGAGAAGTTATAAAGCGCGTTGAGGGTAAAGCGAAGAAGGGCTTACACCGTATTACCTGGGATATGAAGCATACATCGACGAGTCCGCTTACGGATAAGGAAAGCAAAGACAGAGGTCTAATGGCGTTGCCAGGCACCTACACTGCTACCTTGTTTAAGCGCGTTAATGCTGAGGTAACACAACTTTCTGAGCCTGTTTCGTTTGAACTTAAGCCTATTGTTCAGGGGGCGCTTGAAGGTGCTACTTATGAAGAAATTGCTGCTTATTCAGATAAGGTAAGCACAGCGCAAAAACGTGCACTTTCTTCAACGACAGTGCTGACGCAGCTTAAAGATACAATGGCTCTATTGCGCACAGCTATTGACCGCACGCCAAATGATGTGGCAAAACTTGAAGCCCAATTTGCTGCGATTCAAGACGAGATAAACGAAGTGAACAGAGCGTTTTACGGTCTTAAATCACGCGATAAAATGGGCATTAAGCCAGCGAATATCATGAGTCGCCTGCGCTATGCTCGTTCTGCGTTAGGTTCATCTTATGGTCCTACACAGCAGCACAAAGATCAGCTCGGTTATGCTCAAGACAGCCTAGATAGCGTAGTTACACGCATCAGTACTTTACAAAATACTGCTGTACCTAAGCTGCAACAAGCTGTGGTTGATGCTGGGGGACCGTGGACAACAGGTCTTCCTGTAATCGCTAAATAGCGGCCGACTAGCCTGATTTTCAGTCTAATTGTTAGTCTAGTTGGCTTTGCACGCGGCAGTAGCATTACTGCCGCGTCTTTCTTTTCATTTTTAACCAGATTTTTTCGGTCCGTACTCCTATCATTCGTACGTATCGGTTAGTGAGACTTTTATTGTTTTCTTGTTTTCCAGCTCAACGTTCTTCAATGTTTATTGATACTTCATCAGGTTTACCTGCATCTATGACTTCGCCTTTAATATGTTCGTCGCCTATATCTTCGACAAGGGCTTTTGCAGTGTTTTTGCTATTACTTTTATCGACACCGAGCTTTGCTCAAAGCGAACCATCTAATAGCGTTGAACGCTATACGGTAACGGCTACGCGCCCCTATTATGACGATGCGCTATCACGCATATTTCCACAATATGATTTTGATAAAAGTAGTCTTGTTTCGCCTTTGCACGCCAATGATGTGCTTCTTCAATCGCCGTCAGTATCGTTAAATGGGCAGGGAGGACAGATACAAAGTATTAATGTGCGAGGGTATTCGCGATGGCGAATTCAAACCTTGCTGGATGGTATACCTATTGTCAGCGATAGGCGAGCAGGCTCAAGTGTAGGCTTTATTCCGCCTGATTTTATTTCTTCAGCCACCGTATTACCGGGCGCAGCTTCCACTTATCTAGGCTCGGGCGCTATTGGCGGCGCGGTGAACTTACAGTTTGAATCACTCAAAGAGTCCTATTTGAGAGTAGGTTACAGTAGTAATCAGCGGATGAAAGCCGTGAGTTATGCCGGAACCAGTGCTACCGATAGCAGCAAAAATGGCGCAAACGGCACAGACAATTCAGGCATTACAGATTGGAATATCTCATACAGAAGCGCGAATAACGGTGAGGATGCGAACGGAAACCCGCTGTTTGATCAATTTGAACAAACAGGGTTGTTTCTTAGGCACAGACCTGAAAATAGCATGATAAAAGAAGCCTGGACACTATATTCAAACAACAACGACATTGGTAAATCCAGCAGTGATTATCCTGAAAGCAGAATAACAACCTACCCAAATAATACCCATTGGCTTGGCAAAATAGCGTTTGAAGATAAACTATTTGCTGGGAATATTTGGTGGCATAAATCAAGCTTAGATACCTCGGTGTTGCGACCAGAAAGCAGGATAAATGACAGCGAAAACGAGGCGTTTGATTATGGTTTCAATATCAATACAGACACGCAGTTAAAAGGCTGGGACTTCAACTGGCAGTTTCAGTTATCCGGTCGTGAAGGTGTGGTGGCAGATGAGAGAGAATTCACTTTAACCCCAGTAGAAAGCGCATCGCTTAACTCTTCATTGCCCAGTTTGATAACAAACGCATTTGAATCAGAACTTGCCTATGAAGTGCGTACTCTGGACGCTAGCGAGATTAATACTGCAGCCGTTGTTGATGCTTCACATCAATGGCAACGCTGGTCCGTTGCCATGGGGGCAAGGATTGATTGGCAGCGACAGTCTGATGATTCAGGTGCCAGCCCAACCCAGCCTAATAATGCCCAGCCTATTAGGTCGCTATCTAACACTAATTTGAGTGGCTATTTGGGTGCAAATTATCAGCTCTCTCCCTATTGGTCGGCTAGCGTGTATGTTTCTAGTGCATTTAGAAACCCATCGTTAACTGAACGTTTTTTTGTTGGGGAAACGCCTCGAGGTACGGTGCTGGGTAGTACTCAGCTTGAAACCGAACAAGCCCTTAATAAACAGCTAACCCTGGCCTATAGCGCAAGACACATTCAGGGCTCGATTGAAGTGTTTCATCAGCAAATTGATAACTATATTGAACGTATTACAGTTGCTGGAGATGTACTTCAATATGCTAATTTAGATAGTGCAACCATAGAAGGCGCAAGCTATCAGGTTAGCTGGCAATCACAAGACTGCTTTTTAAATGCTCGGCTTAGCGGCATGTGGATTAAGGGGGAAGATAAAAGCGAAGGCAACGTTGGCGGTACCATTGCAGATATACCCGCAAACAATCAGCGCCTAGATGTAGGTGTTAATTGGCAAGACACGCGTTTGTTCACGGTACTAAGCTATCGCGCCAGTAAGTCAGACATTGCAGACGGCGAACGAGTCCTTAGCGATGTTTTTACCCTGGATATTGGCGCGAACTGGCAGTTAAGTGAGGATATGCAACTTCAGGCCAGCTGGAGTAACTTCACTAACCAACACTATTACACCAGCGCCGATGACAAAGCCGCGTTTGCTCAAGGGGAAAGTGTACAGTTAGCCATTACTTACCAACTATGAGTTATTAAGCGGCTGGCGGTATTTCTTTTTTCGGTATTTGCTTTTCAGTGTGGTGTACAGCATGACAAGGCCGGTTACCCACAGCACAAAAAGTAGAAGGGCAGCGGGTAGAAACAGCCATAGTTTGGCGCCCTCAAAGAACCAGCTGCCGTCATGAATAGCTTCGATGGTGTCTGTGCGTCGGTAGGCAACCTGAAGTACGTCGCCATTTTGGGCATTAAGCTGCACCTCCCAGTGGTTCTTGCCGCGCACTTTTATGATGCCTTTTTTGGGGCGAACATCTAAACGGTCGATATCGTCCCACGTATTTAAGTTAACCTGAGGCACCTGTTTTACAGCATCAAGCACTTCCTCAAAGGGCAGCGTCGGCGCGCTGTTTTGGCCTTTTTGCACTTTTTGCGTAGGCGGTTGGATCCAGTCGAATTCTTTTTTAACCTGCAATAACAAGCCGCTAGCGATAACAATGATCACAGGGATAAAAATAACCAGCGACAGCCACAAGTGAATACTGCGACTATACTTGCGACTGTTTTTGCGAAAGGAAGCGGACATGAAACAACACTTAAAACAAAACGTTAAATACACCGCATACTATACGGTAATCTCGATAGGCAGTAAAAACCATCTAGCGCGAGGTTTATCTGTTTAAACGGAATTATCCAACGTCATTTGATTGCGGGGTGATTAAAGTGAAGCTTTGTATCGCAGGTAAGTGAAACAACCGACTCGGTCAATATAATTTCGCCAATTTCTTTCCAATGTGCTTTGTCTATTCCTGCATTATTAAACCCGGCGGCAGAAATAGTCCAAGTCAGTGTCTGATTGGGGTAATGTTGTAACGATAACTCATCTCTGAAATCATCTTCGTCTACCAGCGGTGTATCTGACCTTAATGCAGCTCTTAGCCAGTGAGGGCTTTGTATTTCGGTTTGTGTATCAGCTTTGCTTTTTACTTCAAGCTCTCGCTCTATCTTGGTTTCTTTCGAAGTAATTGGCGCTGAAATGCTCAGTTCTGACGTACTTTCTTCTGTATGCCCCGCCATTCTGGAGTTTGCATCACCAACCTTTACCGCGGCTAAATGTGAAACGGGTCTAAACCGCGCATTGGCTTTTTTACCGCTAAAGGCTTTATCGGCTTTCTCAAAGTCGCTTTCCAATCGATAGGCAGTAAGCAATTGGCTAAAGGGCGGCAGCTCACCAAGCACTGGTTCGTTAGTCAATCGCAAGCTTGCAACATGCTGGGTTTTAGTTCCCCCCAGCGAGTGCATTAAAAATATGTTCTCAGTAAGTGCACTATGGGCATTGGGGAAGAGCTTAACTGCCATACCAAAAGCACGCTTATCTCGCTGCTTTGTTCCGCTTAAACTGACGGATGCCCTAACAATAATAGGTACCTCTGTGCCCGGTTGAAAAAGTCCAGAGTAAGGGCTGCTTTGATTCATCTTCCACGTGCCAGCAAAGCATATCCCGTTGGCTTGAAGTAGCTTATGTTTGGTGTTTAGTTCGATAAAATTTGCATCAGATGAAAGGGTTCTTTGAGCGTGTTTTAGCAGTATGTTTTCGCCGTTAACATCAAAGTGTTTGCGCGACACTTTATATTGCGGAAGGTTTGAGTAAGGGTCAGAAAAAACAAGGCTTTTCACTTCCTCGAACGTACTCAATTGCGCAGCTAAATCGAGCTTTGCTTCACTAGTTTCTGCATGACTTGTTACACAATAAAACAATGTGGCTAGTGCAAAAAAGCGCCATGCCTTGAAAGTATTTTCAAGTGTAAAAGGTCTTTGTTGATACTGAGTAGGTTGGAAAAGGCACATTGAAATGACGTGTTCCCCTGGTACCACAAGAAATCAACAACTTGCCTCTACACGAAAGCGAATGGGCGAACATTTTACTCCCAATCAACTTTTGGGGCGAACGCATACCATTGGCTGTGTTGCTGTCGAAATCACGCAAAAATGTAATCTTGATTGCACCTTATGCTATTTGTCAGAGCATTCGCAAGCAGTTCGTGATATTCCCATTCAAGAAGTGTTCAAGCGATTAGACAACGTGCTTAAACACTATGGGCCTGGAACTAGCGTGCAAATTACTGGGGGCGATCCTACCTTAAGAAAGCGCAGCGAGCTTATCGATATTGTTGCCTATGCAAATCAACTTGGCCTACATACGGCGCTATTTACAAATGGAATTGCTGCTACCAGAGACCTGCTCACTGAGCTTGCCGAAGCTGGGCTTAACGATGTGGCGTTTCATGTTGACACTACACAAGAGCGCAAAGGTTATGATGATGAGCATTCGTTAAATGCTATTCGTGAAGAGTACATAGAGCGAGCCAAAGGCCTGGGCCTTATGGTTATCTTTAACACCACGGTACATACCGACAATTTCAAAGAACTGCCCATGCTGGTGGATTTTTTTGTACAGCACGCAGATGCGGTAAGTTTTGCCTCTTTTCAGCTACAAGCTGAAACCGGCCGAGGCGAGTGGGGCGCCCGAACGGATGTGGTCGACCCACTTACCGTAAAAGCTGCAATCGAGAAAACAATTTCTAAATCGTTGCCGTGGGAAAAGGTACGCATAGGCCATAGTGATTGCCATAGCTACATGCCCACTTTAGTTGCCGATAATCAAGTCTATTCGGTAGTTGACGATAGCGAACTATTCGCCGAGTTCATTGAAGATTTCAAGCATATACAAACTACCCGCCAGCATGGTAAGGCAAAAATAGTAAGAGATTACATTCAAGCTTTACTGTTGCGCCCTCACTGGATTTGGCGGTTGGCAAAGGCATCATCGGCAAAGCTGTTAGAAATGCGCAGTAGTTTAGTTAAAAGTCGGGGGCGCGTGCATAAACTGTCGTTTTTCGTTCAAAACTTTATGGATGCCAGTGCGCTGCAGCAGGACAGAATTGATGCGTGTTCATTCATGGTAATGACAGCAGACGGCCCTGTTTCCATGTGTAAACACAACGCCGAGCGCGACGAGCACATATTAAAGCCGCTTTCTTACACCAACCATCGCGGGCAGGTTAAGCAATATCAGCCGTTGGGCGAACGCTATCGAGAGGATAACGTGATCCCTATTCGACTGCTTGCCGATGATAAGCCTGTTCACGAATCCAACATTGGGGCCTCAATTGATTCAATCAACGAGTCATCTAAGGTGTTAAATAAAGGGCCAAGTCAAGAGTTAAGCCAAGAGCTAAGTCATGAGGCAGTTCTCGGGGTAAATAACGATCTTGGCGCTAAACCAAGTAGCGGTCCCTCAAATCAACAAACTTCAGAAATAGGGTAAGGATAAAGCCATGCAGTATTCTAATTCGCTCAAGTTTAACAGTGCTTTCGGTGACGCTTTACGGGTGTTTGTTTCATGGGTTTTAGCGTTTTTCTTGTTGTTATTTGTACAAAACGCTAGTGCAAGCGAAAAGCCAAATGAAGTAAATTCAATGAGTGCTAACGCTGAAAACCAAGCGCTTGTTAAGTTGAAGCAAGCATACAAACAAGCGACCCAAGACTGGGAGTATGTATTAGCAAATTATGTTGATGAAGAAGGGCGAACTAATTTTAAGGCCTTGTCTGAGGATATAGCGCCGCTCGAAAATGTTGTGACGTTTATTGGTTTTGCTAGCCCAACTGCAACACCCGAATTATTCACTTCGCCAGATGAAGTAATGAGCTATCACATCAATAGCTACAACGCATTAGCAATGTTTGGCGTGATTGAAAAAGGTATTCCAGATGGCTTTACAAGTTTCTTCTCTCGCGCCGCTTTTTTTAAGTTTCGTGATGTGGTGATTGGCGGGAAAGTCACTAATTTATACGACTATGAAAATGACGTAATAAGGCCGCTAAACGAACCAAGGGCACACTTCGCACTTAACTGTATGGTGAAAGATTGTCCACGACTACCTAAAACGCCATTTTACCCAGAGCAATTAAATGAAACGCTAGAAGAGCTTACCTATGAATTTTTCAACAAGAAAAAGCACTTCTATTTGGACGATAAACGCAAGCGAGCGTATGTGTCAGAAATATTAGATTTCTATACAGAAGACTTTGTTGCGTCGGGCAAAGCCCGAGACTTACCTCAATATATCAACAAATATATTGAGCAACCTATACCTTCCAATTACAAGCTTCGCTTTATTGATTACGACTGGCGTATTAATGCACAGCCGGAACAATCGAAGGTTTCAACATCTATAAATAGAGACGTAGATAATGCTTCGAGCCAAGCAGCAAAGAACCCCATAGTTAAAGCTGCCCTTACTCTGCATTATAATGAGAGTAAAACTGCAGGTTTAGTGCATGCTCCAGCGTCTGAATTAGCACCGTTGCTATCAACAAACTCATCATCCAATGAATCAACAGACGCGCCTTTCATACTTACCAGCACGCCCAACCAAACAACCGTCTTGGAGCTTTATACATCCCAAGGTTGCAGCAGCTGCCCGCCAGCAGAAAAATGGATTTCAGGGTTTGTAGATAGTAAAAAATTATGGACAGAGCTGGTTCCTATTAACTTTCACGTGGACTACTGGGATTATCTGGGTTGGAAAGATCCGTTTGCTGATAGCGCTTTTAGTGAAAGGCAGCGAGATTACAAGCGTGTAGGCAAAGCCAACACTATCGCCACTCCCGGTTTTGCTCTAAATGGCCGAGCTTGGAACGGTTGGTTTCGCGGGCAGCCGTTACCGAACAACACCGCCCCTTTGTCTGGCGTACTTCACGCTTCGGTAGAAAACGGCAACATAGACGTGACGTTCAATAAAGCAAACGCCAACAAGGATAATCCTTCACTAACGGTACATACGGCATTACTGGGCTTTGGCATAGAAACATCGGTAAAGCGAGGTGAGAACGCAGGGCGTAAGCTAACTCATGATTTTGTAGTGTTAGATTATGAAAAAGCGGTGTTAAATAGCGAAACTGACGATGCTCGCGCATTTCAATATGAGACAAGCTTACCTTTGCCCAGCAATACGCATGTAGCAACCACAAAACGCGCCCTAGTTATATGGGTATCCCGTACTAACGACCCTTCTCCAATTCAAGTCGCCGCGTCTTGGTGGATGTGAAGCGGCCTTGTTAGACCGCTCCTTTATTATTTAGTTTTTACCAGCGATTATTTTATCCATAGTAATGGGAAAGTCTCGTACTCGCACTTTGCATGCGTCAAAAATCGCGTTAGCGATAGCGGCACCTGCTCCAGTAATGCCTAGCTCCCCAATGCCTTTTGCGCCTACCGGCGATGCGGCATAATCAGGCTCTTGTAAGAAATCTAAACTTACCTCGGCAATGTCTCGGTTTACAGCAACGTGATACTCACCGAAGTCTGGGTTTACGAAGCTTGCCGTGTCTGTATGGTGGTGGATCCCTTCTGTAAGCGCATAGCCTGCGCCCCATACCATTCCACCTTTTATTTGAGACGACGCCGTTTTCATATTTAAAATTTGCCCCGCACTGAACATGCCGTACTGTCGAAGAAGCCTAACTTCACCTGTGTATTCATCTACCTCAACTTCCGCGAAATGCGCGCCGCAGGAGTACTGCTCATCGTCGCTGGTGTCGTCTTCGGATACTTTGCCGCTTGCTGATAACGGGAAGTCGCTGCGAGAGATAAAGTCGTCTAGCAAGTGCGTGTCAGTCGTAACATCAATGTTACCTTGTGCACTAGGCTGTAACTTTATCTGACCATCTGAAATATGCACTTCCGCTTGGCTAAGGGCAGAGGGAAGTGAGCTTTTAATATTCGCAATAAGCGCTTCACACGCCTTTTTCACCGCCGAACCAGAGCTAGCGGCTCCGAATGAACCACCTGAACCGCAAGAGGCTGGGTAGCGGCTATCGCCGAGTTTTACAGTGACATTGTCTACCGACGTATTTAAAGTATCGGCGGCAATTTGAGTAAGAATAGTGTAGGTTCCCGTACCAATATCTGTCATGTCAGTACGAACCGTTACCTCACCATTGGCACTTAATTCAACTTCAGCGGAACTCTCTACCAACACATTCATACGCATAGCGCTCGCTACGCCATGACCGATTTTTTTACCCGGTGTGGGCTGTGCTTTGTGCTGCCAATTGAAGTTTTGCGCGCCTTGGCGAAGGCACTCACCTAATTTGTGGGTGGTAAACCGCGTGCCTTTCATAGGGTGTACGACAGGCAGGTTTTTTATGCGAAACGTAAGCGGGTCGATACCTGCTTCGTGAGCAAGTTCATCAATAGCCGACTCAAAAGCAAGAGAGCCAATGGCATCTCCGGGAGAGCGGGTAGAGTCGATAAGCGGTAGATCTACGTCTTTAACCCTATGCGTGCTCTCGATAAACTGTGATTTATAGGTAACCCGTGCGCCAGCCCCCGTTGCTTCGGCAAATTCATAGCCTTTAGCTTTTGGCATAGCGCTTTTGTGCTGTACGCTTTGCAGTGCATGGTCATCACCAGACGCAAGGTTTATCTGTTGTGTACTGTGCCCGCGGTGAGGAGTGTTATAAAAGACTTGTCGTCTACTTAACACCACCTTTACTGCGCGCTCTAAATGCCTAGCCCCTATACAAGCGAGCGTTGCATCGTAGTGAAGACCTAATTTAGAGCCAAAGCCACCACCTACGAAGGGGCTCTGCACGACAATGTCTTCTGGATCCATTTCAAGGGTGATAGCGAGCGCTTCTACAGCCGTCGCAATAATTTGCACGCTACAATAGACCTCAAGCTTTCCATCTTTAAAATCGGCAACCGTGGCGTGAGGCTCCATAGCGGCGGAGATTTGACTTGGCGTGGTATAGGTTGTCTGGACGCTTGCGCGAATATCGCTTTGCTGTGGTTTATTTCCGCTAGATGCGTCTGCCTCAAATCCACCATCTAACGACTCTGGCTTTTGCGTAGCATCATCAAACTCTGTGAGTAAGTCTGGTGTTTTACCATTAATGGTATAGCTGACTAGACTTGCAGCATAGCGTGCTTGCTCCAAAGTGTCTGCAATAACTAATGCTACGGGTGCACCAAAATGACGAATGTGAGGTTCGTTAAGTACAGCGCGACTTTGGGTAAACCTGCTTTCATTTTCAGGCTTACTAAATGGCTTAAGGGGCCCTGCATTAATATGTGTGATCACCGCGTGTACGCCATCGGCTTGTTCTGCTTGCTCTGTATTAAGAGATGTGATTTCACCTACGGCAGTGTCACTTGATACAACCCAGCCTATTAAAGGAGTACGTTCGCTCATATGCTCTGCAGCATACCTTGCTTGGCCTGTTACTTTTGCAGCGCCATCAACACGGCTAACTGACGTTCCTACCGTTTTAGCGATATGCGTTGTCATATAAAGCTCCTTCATGCTCGGGGTGCTTTTCCTGATGTTCTGCTATCTCTAAAAGCACTTTTTCTAACGTCCTGCGCAATAGTTCTGGTTTGAAATCGTTACTGCCGTAGGTTCTTGCGCTAGATAATTCAGACTCAGCCGCCTGCGATATAACTTCAGGTGTTATCTCAGCGCCTTCAAGAACACGAATAGCCTTTTGCGGGTACCAAGGCTTGGTGCCTACACCACCAAATGCGAGCGTAAGGTCTTTAACTCGTCCATCGACAATTTTTAAGCCAGCGGCAACAGACACAAGGGCAAATGCGTACGAAGAACGGTCACGTACTTTGTGGTAGTACTGTGTGCCGTTAGCTTTCTTCTCTATGCTGACATGGGTGATAAGTTCATCTTCGCCTAACTGATTTTCTATGTGTGGTGTATCGCCCGGTTCACGGTAGAAATCTCGTAGCGCGATTTGACGCGTGTTGCCATCAGGCTGCTGCGTATGTACCTGTGCGTCAAGGGCCATCATGGCCACCGCCATGTCGGAAGGATGGGTAGCAATACAATGTTCACTGGTGCCAAAAATAGCGTGAATTCTATTCATGCTATTAATAGCGCTACAGCCTGTGCCAGGCTCTCTTTTATTGCAGGCTTTCGTTGTATCGTAGAAGTAGTAACAACGGGTACGCTGTAATAAGTTGCCGGCCGTTGTCGCACGGTTTCTAAGTTGAACCGTTGCGCCGCTTAATAAAGCTTGTGCAAGTAAAGACAGCGAGGGCTGCGTGTGAGCAAACTTCGCTAAGTTTGAATTAGTCACCATGGCGCCAATATAATAGTGATTGTCGTCTTCGGTGATAGCGTTAGCTTTTTCCCATTTCGCAAGACTCACCAATGTTTTAGGCGTTTCTACCTGTAATTTCATTAGGTCTATTAGGTTGGTACCGCCGGCCAAAAAACGTGATGTATTATCTAGCGGGACATTATCTAGCGGGGCATTATCTAACGGGGTTTCGCCGTCGTAGTGATGGAGATTAAATGGCTGCATTACTGTTTCTCCAAAGCAATCACATCTGTGATTGCGTCCACAATATTTGGATAAGCGCCGCATCGACAAAGGTTACCGCTCATGCGTTCGCTGATGTCTTCCTTAAGAGATGCTGTACTATTTCGTGAACGGCTGTAAGTAACAGCGCTAGGGTCTTCATTACTTAACTCACGAAGCAAAGATACCCCTGAACATATCTGACCGGATGTGCAGTACCCACATTGAAACGCATCGCGTTCGATAAAAGCCTGTTGTAAGGGATGAAGCGCTTCATCTTCATTTGCACCGTTACCTATACCTTCAATAGTTGTAACTTCAGCGCCTTCTAGCTGAAAGGCAAACACTAAGCACGCGTTGATGCGCTCGCCGTCGGCGATTACAGTACACGCACCGCACTGACCGTGGTCGCAGCCTTTTTTAGTGCCAAACAGTGATAAATGTTGATGAAGAAAATCTAACAGTGTAGTTCGCGGGTCATCAGGAAGACTGACGTCTTTCCCATTGAGATTTAACGTTGCCATGGAAGGTTCCTTTTACCAATGAGCTCAATTTCGGTACTCCAGTGAAATGAGCGTGACGAGATTTACAATATGGTTACGCCATCAAAGTTAATTTGGTTTCACCATGAGCCAACTGGTGACGCTTGCTTTTAGCCCGTGATAGATGGAAATGCTTAAGTGGTGTAAAATATAAAAAAGAGCGGATCGCTCTACACCTTTAATCTATGCCGCTTATTGGCTACTCCACCTTTCAGGCCTACTTACATGATTCACAACGATGTTCTACGTCGCCTTCGTTATGCATTAGCTATAAACGACACCGCCGCAATAAGTATTTTTAAATTAGTTAACTACGATATGGAGATTGACTATTTACATGCCGTAATGAAGCGAGAAGATGAAGCGGGTTATTTGCCGTGTCGTGATAAGATTATTGCGCTGTTTCTTGATGGATTGATTATAAAGAACCGAGGCCGACAAGAAGGGCAAGCGCCCAGAGAGCTTGGGCCAAAAGAGCGATTAAGTAACAACGAAGTACTTCGCAAAATTCGTATAGCAATGAGTTACAAAGATGAAGATATGATTGAAGTACTTCAACTGGCTGGCTTTAGAATTAGCAAAAGTGAACTTTCTGCATTGTTTAGAAAGCCAGACCATCGCAATTACAAACCAGCGGGTGATCAAGTGGTCCGTAATTTATTGCAAGGTATGGTGAAAAAGTATCGACCTGATTCATCAGGTACCGGCCGCAGCGCGCAAACAAGTCTTAACAAGCCAGCCGCTAAAGTGTCAGACGAGGATCGGCCAAACGATAGTAAACGCGTTAAAGGTAAACCGAACGAGAATAATCCTCATACTAACAAGCCAGGAGTTACATCGTCGGCAACTAACAAGGCAAAGCGCTCAGTTAGCCACAGTGCTAACAATGAAATGCAGAAAGGCAAGAAGCAAACTAATACATCTGTGTGGGGTGAGCTACCTGCTAAAAAGCGGTGAATAAAGTTCACCGCTAGATGACTTCCATTTGCCAGTGCTTGAGAGCTTGTTAGGCTTACTGACTTCAATCAACATAGGATGGAGTTTTCATTTATGCGGTTTACTTTTGGGCTTGCTACGCTTCTAGGTATAGCAATCATGCTAGTAGGGTGCGGTACGACTAAAAGCGATAAGAGCGAAACAAAGAGCTACAAGGCCGAAACGCCATCTTTAAATGTAGACAACATTAGCCCCCAGTCTATAGTTTACAAGACAGTTAATGGTAAACGTTTAGCATTGGATCTATACATGCCAACTTCCTCTGAAACTGCCCCTACACTCGCCGTATGGGTTCATGGTGGTGCTTGGATGAGAGGGAGTAAAAACGAAACCCTGTCCAAAAATGGTAATTTAGTCGCCTCTTTGCTCAATGAAGGTGTAGCGGTTGCGGCAGTAAATTATCGACTTAGCGGTGAGGCTATTTATCCTGCAGCACCCAATGACATAAACGATGCGATTAATTTCTTAGTTGATAATAGCGATAATCTTAAACTAAGCGCTGATCACGTGATCATGATGGGGCGCTCAGCGGGAGGGCATCTGGCCTCGCTTTTGACAACATCAAACAACGACGACGCTCCATTTCTTGATGCAAAGCCGCGCTACCGCGTTATTGGTATGGTCGACTTTTTTGGGCCTTCTGATCTTATGGCCTTGCGGGGTAACAGCGGCAAAGTGGATCACGACGCGCCTGATGCCGCAGAAGCTCAATTTTTGGGTGAATCTCCGCTGGCCAACGAAGCTCTAGCGCGAGAAGCCTCGCCGACCACTTATATAGATAACGAAACGCCGCCTTTTATTATTTTCCATGGACTTGATGATGGCGTAGTACCCGCTTCGCAAAGCGAATTATTAAGTCGCCGCCTAGACCATTTTGGCGTGCCAAGTGAGTTATTCCTTGTTAAAGGTAAGCGCCATGGCGATCCGGTATTTGATACCGACGAATTTGTCTCGAAAGTAGTTAACTTTGTAAGAGAAGTTAAAAAGGAAAATAACTAAATTTATTTCAATAGAGTAAAAGGGAAAAATTATGAGCCGACATTTTGATAAGGCCGAAGGCCTGTATGAAGAAAAAGATGCCGCCACACAAGGCTTTGTGTTCAATCAAACTATGCTGCGCATTGCGGACCCTAAGCGATCGCTAGACTTTTACACGCGAGTGATGGGGATGACGCTCATTAAACGTCTAGACTTTGAAGAAATGAAGTTCAGCCTTTATTTTTTGGCGGCAGGTGATGATTTCTCTGATATTGCCGATGATGAAAATGAACGTACCCAGCAGACTTTCGGTCGCCCAGCAATGCTTGAATTAACACATAACTGGGGCGATACGCCAGAAACCGTTAGCTATCATAACGGTAATGCCGAGCCTAAAGGTTTTGGTCACATTGGTTTTCATGTACCTGATGCTGAAGCTGCGTGCGCAAGGTTTGCATCGTTAGACGTTCCTTTTCAAAAAGGCCTAAACGATGGCTCTATGAAAGGCATCGCATTCATTAAAGACCCTGATGGTTACTGGATAGAAATTTTTAATGCGTCTAATGTATCCGCAACCTGTGCACCGCATTTGAAAAAGTAGCCTAGAGGTTCTCAAGGCTCTTGCTTGCAGCATTTGGTTAGCTGGAAATTTCAAATAAGTATTCCAGGAAAAGGGTAGCCCAGAGAAAGCGGCTACCCTTTTTTTCGTTAGTTCGCTTCCAAGGTTAACTCAACACCGCTAACTTCAGTATGTAAGTCATGCTGAGTATTAAGCAAAAATAAACGACTTGCTTCAATTTCCCCTTCGTTGGCTAAATAGCTTTTTACCGCTTTACTGCGCAAGTCGGCAAGTTCAATTAACTCACTTTCAGGAATGTCGATACTATTGCGAAGCGTGTTGTAACGGGCAATCATCAGCGCTCTTTGCACGTCCTCTTCGTTAATCGCGTCAATAAGGTCATCATTACTGTTTTGACCTTTACCTTCACTTACTAACTCAGGGTATAACTGAGCCACCATCTTCTTATATTCTTGATCAAGGTCTGGCGTAAACATCTCTACATAATGTGACAAAAGGGCGTCGGCTAGTGGACCTTCCAGTGGTACACGGCTGCCAGTTAATGACTCATCTTGCGCGCTATCACTGTTGCTGGGATTTTCAACCTCACTATCGGCAGAAGTACTCTCGTTCGCACTCCCATTGCCTGAAATTCTAGATGGTTCAACAAGCCCACTTTTTGCAAACAGCGTGGTGTTTAACTGGCGTTGTGCCAGCGTACTTGAATCTGATACCGCATTTACCGTTCCTTCAATGTTCACTCTAAGCCCTGGGCGTTTTTTTAACGCCTCGGCTAGGGTATTCAGCTTTTCCTGTGCATCCGCGCCGAGTGAATGTTCTCCAAATCCAAACGCAACGCTGTCTAGCTCGTCATCGCTGCCAACCAGATTTGCTAGTAGCGAAAACGGCGCGGTCACAGCCTTGATAACGATATTGCCAATAGCATTAAGGATTATAGAGCCAAAGCTGAAATCTGGGCTGTCTACGTCTCCAGATACATCTAAACCTAAATCAATAACGCCGTTGCTATCTTCTAGCAGCGCGATAGCGAGCCCAAGCGGCAAACTTAGCGCTTGGTCAGAATTAGATTTTTTGCCTAACGTAAGCTGGTCGATAACCACGTGATTCTTACCTTCCAGCACTTTCCCGTTTAGCTTGTATTGCACGGCTAATGACAACAAGCCTTTGTCAATGTAATAGCCCATGTAGGTGCCAGAGTAGGGGTTAACTGAAGTCAGTTCAGCGCCTTTTACAGAGAAATTTAAATCTAGGTCTAGGTCACTTTTTAAAGGGTGAATGGTGCCCGCTAGTTTTACCGGTGCATAGTTATCTATTTTTCCAGTGATATCCACATTAGCTGGCGTATCTGAACGGGAGTCTATGCCTGTTACTTTGCCATTTAGGCTTTCTATGGCCGACGCGAATTTCGGTGTTAATGAGTGATCAGCAAAGTAGGCTTTACCGTTCTCTATTGATATAGCGTTCACGGCAATAGCAAGCTCTTCAGTGTTTGAAGATGTCTTTTCACTAGTAATAGATGCTGCCGAATTTGCTGGGTTTATGCTGTCAGGTTCACCAGCGATATCACTCTTAGCGGGCTGCTCTTCATTGTTGTTTTCTTTTGAGGAAACAACTAGCTTGCTCACATTGGTTTGCTTGGCTTCGTCAATAATGAGTCGAGCGAAGGGAGCTTGTAACTGAATATTGTCTACGCTTAGCTGGTTTAAAGCGTGGTTAAAATCAATATCGTCTACTATTAAAGATTGCCATTGCAACAACGGCTCTTTGGCGTCATCTAGAACACTTAAGTCAGACACCTTTGTATTTGCCTTAACGTTTAATGCTTCAGTTCCCTTATCACTAACTGCAGCGTCAAATTCAACATTCAGATTGAAAAGGCCTTTTTCAAGGGTGACGTTAGCGTAGGGTGAAACATATTGCTGAAACTGATTAAGTGCTAGTTGCTCAATGGCTGCTTTGCCTTGCACCTCTTGTTCTGCAATAACTAGGCTTCCGCTACTTGTCAGGGTACCTTTTGATGTATTGCTAAAGGCTTGGGGATCGGCAGAGACTTGTAGGCTTGTGGTGTAAGAAATGGGTTTAGATAAATCAGTGGTGATTTCACCGCTTTCAATATCCAATCGACTAATTCTATAGTAGGTGCCATTACTTATGCTGCGCTCTAGCATATCAACGGTGCCGTTATTGAATGCAAACTTTTGTAGCGCTACTTTCCATGTCGTCTCTTGCTCTAGTTCCGGTGAGCCATTTTTAGTTTGGGTTGCTGTTTGCATCTCTTCGCCTGTTGATTCTGGCGAAACGGTCTCTGCATCAACGCTGTTGTCAGTTTCAGGTGTTATTTCACCTTCTAGCTGAGGTGTTATTTGTTCTTTAAGCTGACGGCTCTTTTCCTTTACTTCGGGCTCAGAAGGCGAATTTGTGTTCGCTTTGGCGCTTGCTTGAGTAGCAGAAGCGGTCAGACTTTTAGGTGTAAACAGGCGTTGTAAATCGAGCCCTGTTTCGTCAAACAAGCCAGACACTCTGACATCGTCTAGCGCAACTTTAGCAATATTTACCTGCTGCTTTGCGCCATTTACGTTTATGTCGTGAACGGCAAATGAAGGGATGGCGAGGATCTCTTTCGAGGTACTGACACTATCTGGCGAGCTTGATGACGCGGCTGATGATGTGGGTGATGATGCAGTGGAACTAAACACCAAGTTATTGACGGAAAACTCACCGCCTTCCAGTAAAAACTGAAACGCCTCTCCCTCTTCAAAAGCCTGTGCTCGAAGGCTTAAGTTAACCGTGCCGTCCACTAGTTTCGCTTCTACCAAATCTTTCGATAGCGACCAAAGCGGTGCTAAAGCAAAGTCACTTATCGCAACGTCTGTAGCAACTTTAAAGGGAGACAGTTGGAACTCACCTTTAATCGAAATTTTGCCTTTTTCGGCGGTAAGCAAATCAAACTGGTATTGATTAAACGCTGCTTCGCTATTGTCATTAACACTAATTACAGCATGCGTATCTAGATCTTGAAGTGCAACGTCCAATTCAGGGTAATCAAGCAAGGTATCGGTAATTTCGTCTTCTAAAACAATATGGCCGTTACTTAGTTTAAATTGACCTAATGTTATTCTAGGGAGCTGCCCGTCAGATACCTCTTTCTCTTCATCTTTCTCATTTGTACTGCGCTTCTCAATGTGGGAAAGAATGTCGGAAAAGTTAAATGTTAGTGTGTCGCTATCGGCATTTAACCGTGCCACTTTTGCATATGGCGACTTGATGCTTAAAGACTCAACCGCAGGAGTAAGAGTAAATAATGTTTTCCAAAAACCGATGTCTAATGAAATATTATCGACACTGAAAAAACGGTCGCGTAACAATTCACTGTTAGTATCGCTTTCACTGCTATTTTTACTCTGCTCGTCACTATTACTGGTGGTTGATGGCTTAATTTCTGAATAGATGACAAAATCAGTAATGCCTGCCTTCAATAGAAAAGGGTTTATTGCAATATCTTTTACCGTGGCATTTCGGCCTGTATTTTCTTTTATTAGGTTAGGTAACTTTGCCTCTAGTACCGCAGGAGTTACTGCGCCTAAAAGCAGGGCATAAATAAGATAGAAAAGGACAAGGTAGGTAGAAACCCGAAACCACTTTGGTTTCGCTGAAAACCAAGATGTTGCATTTTGCATAGGCGATTAGGCTGCGTAATTGAGAATGAAAAGATGAGCAAGGTTGCCATTAGAAATGCAGCCTTGCAAAAAAGATTTAAAGCGTATTGATTTATGCAAGGCTGCATATATCAATACGCTTCTAATAGACTACAGAGCCGCTAGCAAATTATCTAGGCCAGATTTGAAGAGTGCTTGTGTTTCTTCGTCGGCATTTACATTTAAATATGAGCTAATTTGCGTGGCAAAGCTGGCAATCATATCAGTTGATAAGCCAAGCGCTTCAAACTGTTGTTTCAAGTCATTTACAGATTTAAGTGTAGAGCTATATTCAGAGGCTTTATTAAGCAAGCCAGTTAGTGACGAGCTAGAACTTGCAGCTGTATCACTGCTAAGTGACGGCACATTTTCAAGTAGGCCATCAATGCCAGGAATACTGTTTGCCAGTTGCGCATAGTCACCGCTAGAAAGGTTACCTTGAACATAGTTCATAATAGAGGCAATACCGCCCTCTGACTGCGTTTCAGATACATTAAGATTGTCAGAAACTGTACCTATCAAGCTAGATAGGTCGATACCAGACGCAGCACTTGTTGCCATTTCAGTTAGGCTACTAGTAGTAACAGTCGAGTCAGCTTTCTTATCGCCTAAAAGGCCTTTAAGCTGGTCGATATTGGCGTTTGCGTTTGTTGTAAAGACGGTAAGAGCAAGCACAGCAGGTGCTAAAGCGAAACGGTTCATAGTAAGTTTCCTTGTTGTACGCCAAAAAAGTAAAAGCCCTAATGGCGTTAAGCGATTGCAAATAATCGTAGTTATTAGCTATCGATTATCTAAACCTTCCATAAATTAGAAGTATTAAGGTATGTGATTACTTACATTCTACCTTAGAAAAGCGGTGTTTTCTTCATGTAAAATGTAAAGGTGCTTTACACTTTTACTTAACTGAAGTGGAGCTAGGCAGTACGCAATAGTGAGATCTAGGCTAGTTTGGATCAACGAAAAATTAAGTCAATTAGACAAAACACTAAAAGGAGCGGTGTGCTCCTTTTAATATTCTGACTGATTGTTGGCCTTGCTTAATTTGTTTCTGGCGGAATGATTATACGCTCTACATTTGGAGAAGCGTTCTTTCCAGCATTCGTGGTATCGAGTTGCGAGCCCAGTTGATAGTCTAATTGGACGAGAAGCCCAGTTTGTCTGACGCCTTTGCCACCTTGAATACGTGGTTTATATTCCCACTGTTTTAATGCCACTTTAGCACTTTTATCAAACACGCCCGCTGGCTGAGATTTAACCACTTTTACATTATTTGTTGCGCCTGTTTCAGTGATATCGAAAGAGAGCACGACAAAACCTTCAAGTTCATTTTGTTCTGCTTTTTCTGGGTAGATGGGTGGGACGCGTTTAACTGGTGATGCTTCATTAACTTTTGATTTATCCATGTTGGCATCAGCTTTTGGCGGCGGCTGAGGCACATTAGCCAATGCGGTATTAATAGTCAGTAAAGCTGCAACAGAAAGTACGCTCGCTGCCAGTACTTTATTGCTGCGCATAGGTTGTTTTATAGCATTTAGACGTTTGATCATAGTCGTCTTTTCTCCAAAGGTTGGGTACAAATTTATAGTGCGTGAACAATGCTCGGCACACTGCACAAGTGCTTTTGCATAGGTGAGTTTTTCCTTCTCTGTCTTGTTTTTTAGTACAGCATGATCACAAGCCAGCTCTTGGTTTATTCTGAAAGACTTAAGCGCAAGCCAAACTAGTGGGTTAAACCAAAATAGAATGGCGATAGTGAGTGCTAGCGTATTCCACAGGTGGTCATAATGTTTGCGATGAACGTTTTCATGTTCCAATACCAGCGCTTGTTGCTGTTTTGAAAACGTGCTTTTAAATGAAAAGGGAATAAGCACTTTGGGCGCGATGAAACCAAATAACATAGGGGTGGCTGCCTTGCTGGAATAGTAGGCATTGGTGTGGATAGCGCGTCGCTTCCCTATCGATGTCCATGTTGTAATATGATGTACTAAAACATAGGCAGTGATAATGCTTGCGCCTATGGCCCAAAGAGTAAACCAAGTTTCGAACGCAACAGTATTCACTGAAGGTTTAACACCCACTACATAGCGCGCAAAGTTATTTGACGGGATACTAACCATCGACAGCGGAAGGTTATTAACTATCAAGCTGCCTGGTATCAACGCCCATAGCTTATAGGTTAATGAGGCACCTAATTTAGGTGTGAAAAAGTGCTCAGAAGCAATGAGTAAAATGAGCGTGAGAGACAAAATGCCTTGTTGAGCGATAATCCAATCAATCATTATTTTCTTCCCACTCTTTTATAAGCGCTTTAAGCTCGTTCACATCTTGCTTAGACAATGAGTTTTGATTTGCAAACCCGGCGACCATAGGCGCGATTTTCCCTTTAAACAGGCGACTAACGAAGCTCGCTGCTTCTTTTTTCGTATAGTCTTCGCGCGCAATCAGTGGGTAATAAAGGTACTGACGCTGCTGTTTTTCAAAACCTAATACTTCCTTTTTTACCAAGCGACCCAATAGGGTTTTTACGGTTTTTTCGTGCCAGTCTTTTTTATCATTTAACCTTGAAACCACTTGACTTGATGTAGCGGGGTGGTCGTCCCACAGTACGTCTAGTACTTCAAATTCGGCGTTCGAAATTTCGGGCTTATCTGACATTTTACTCATAGTGACCATATCTAATTTATTGATTACAGTTGTAGTCGATATATTTAGATTACACTTGTAATTCTAAAGAGCAAGGTTTTTTTGTGTGTTTTTTAAACCAGTTTTGTAAGAGAAGAGAAATATGTTCAGTGCTTTCGTATTTTAGATCAGGGGAGTGCCTGAAAACGTGAGACAAATAGGCTAAGGCGTCGGCATTGGCGTGACGACGTGTTAAAAAAGCGTGTAGTTCTTTTTAGTAGAGCACGTTAAAGTTAAGTTCGTTTGACTCTAAAAATTCGCCTAAAATACGCGATTGTTGGTTTCCTCTTGGAACCATTACGTAACATGATGGCTTAGGAGATACTTCCTGAAGGTCGTACCATAAGGTATCCAACACATCATTGCCGAATTTTAAAAACGTTTCCCCCCAAGACGTTTTATAGATTACCGCCACATCTTCAACCGTAGCTTTTTGACGTAAAGTGGGAAAATTCACAATAGAGAAGCATGCGGTTATACGCTCAGGAGCAAGTAGGTCATTTCGGGGGAGGGACGACACTCTGACGGGCGGGAAATGCTTGCACAAGTGCTTCAGAAGATCGTTAAGGTCTAATTCACTTACTTCGCCATAGTTATAATCTAAATAAACTTTACTGCGAGTATCAATTATTTTACTTGAGACCAACCATATCATTAGCGCAATCGCACTAGGCGCTTGGGATATTTTCTGTGCTTCATCAATAATGCCGGATTTACTCAACAAATCACCGGCATAGGCAGACCATACTTCATCACCGTTTTTAAGCTGGCGCATGGCGATAGTGATTTTTTCGCAGTAAAGGCTTTCGTCGAAGGCGCGCCGAAGAAATTCTATTTTATCTTCTTTTTTTGCGTAATAGGTACTTAAGCGCCTGCCCAACACCGTCATGTCCTTTTCGTCCATAACTTGCTGGTGGTCGCTAAGCTCTTTAGAAATACGTCGATAGCACTTCAAAAGAAAACTATGAACACGGCGACTAAGTTGTACACGCTCACTAAATGTCCAATCCTGTTGGTTGTCTAGGTGGTGAATTTGCTTTCGGCTCCACCCCCATTGTCTAGCATAAGACGCCAAAATTCTGCGTTTAAAGTTTGGCTTCTCTCCCTCAAAAAGCGGCTGACTTAATGGGCATGCACATTTTAAGTACAAGCATTGCTGCAATATCTCAATGTCCTCGGGCTGCCCGTTGGCTTTATAGTGGGTAATAAGTTCGTCAAACATCAATGCGTAAGGGTCGATGTCTGTGACGCGACCCGGTGCTTCAACCCCACGATGAACGTGCTTTTTAAGCAGATTACAAAGGGGCTGCCCGTGGGTAATATTGGCTAAGTAGACTTCGAGCTTTGCCATTTTCAAAACCGACTTGAATGGGGAGTCCATTGCTTTTCCCAGTTGCCAAATGGCTGCACCAAACAGTTCACTGGCATCAAGTTTTTCTAAGTGGCCTAAATCCATAAACCAGTCTAAATCTGGTGAGCCGCCTTTTTCCAGACTGTTATAAATAGCCTGATATTGCTTCTCGCTGGTTTTTTCTGGAGTAAGCCACCAAAAGGGCGCTTTTCCCGCTACCACTATGTTGGTGTTGTAAAATTCTGCTTTTAGAAACAGTGCTTGTGCAGAGCCTGCGCTTTCACCCTCAGCAATACCGAAGTCATTTGCCTTTACTTTCTCTATCTCAGATAAAAAGAAGTGAACTTCAATGTCAAAGGTACTTTCCGCCCATTTTTCAATAGCAGTTAGCTTTTGTTGTAGTAAGGAAAGTTCAGTTTCTGAAAAGCGATGGCCTTCAATGCACACCCAAAAATCGAAGTCTGAGTCATCGGTTTGCGCAATAGTGCCCACGCTACCCATGAGTACGAGTGACTCAATGGCTCGCTGTCTAGGCCAGATCTGCTTGATATCAGAGAATAGATGATTCTTCGTTGGGAAAGACCGTATAAGCGCTTTTTCTATATCAGGTCGAAAAGAATAGTTATTGATGCCAAAAGGTACGCTTTCGCCGGACGAAAGCGGGGCAATATAACCAGGAAGATCTTCGTGATTTATGTGAACTAGAAATGGAAGCACATGAAAAAGTGGTTTGTGCTTATCAGGCATGAGGGTAAGCGCACGTTCGATGCGGGCCTTGTTATACCTTAATACTCGCAATAACCTAATGGTAAGGTTTTGCTGAACGGAAAGCGGCTGCTGCGTTGCCATTATGTTAATCTGCACTTCTTCATGCCGCCAAGCATAACGCTAATTCGCGTCGACTTCCTCTATTTTTGGTAACTAGTTAAACTTGGTCGTGGAATCGATTTTGTGCAGTAAGCCATCATTTATCAAGTGAACGCATTGTGCCATTGATAAGTCCAGGCTGCTTTCCAGAAAAAGATGTTTCACAATTGTTTTGGTGTGTTCTTAGGTAACGTAATTTCAACCCTAAGCCCGCCTTGTTCTGGACTTTGCATGACAAGCGTTCCGCCATGCTTTTCCACTGCTTTTAGCGCAATGGTTAAACCCAGTCCAAAGCCTTCGGTATGCATCTGATTTCCAGCTCGGTAAAACGGCTGCATCAACTTTTCAATTTCATCGTTATCTACGCCTACGCCATTGTCTTCAACCACGATGACAACATTTTTAGTATCAGCAGAGACTTTTACAGATACTGGCTGCCCTTTGTCGGAGTACTTACATGCATTACCTACGATGTTGTCTAAAGCCTGGTGCAGCGCTTCAGGAAACCCTTTTATTATTGCTTCTTTTTCACAAGACTCGCTAAAGTCTAGTGAAGTTGGAATACCAGGATAGTTAATAGCCATATCGTCCAAAACACGATTGCATAACGCAATCACATCGCAAGGTTCAGCTGTCTGTGGTGTATGTTCTAGCGTTGAAAAGTTCAGAATTTGCTGAATGAGTTGGTCCATTCGGTGGCAGTCATTATGTATCTGCAGAACGTGTTTGTTATCTGGTTGATGCTGTTCGATTATTGCTGCTGACGTTTGAAGCCGAGCTAGTGGTGCGCGCAATTCATGGGACACGTCGTGCAATAACCTTTTTTGTGCCTCTATAGCATCGGAGGTTTTACGAACCATAAAGTTTATATCGGCTGCTAAATCGCTGAGTTCGTCTCCACGAGAAAGCAGCTGAGAGGGAACCTGCGTCGCTGTTTGGTCGTTGGCGTATTTTCGACTAAAGGCGCCTAAATACTTAATCGGTTTTACAATGCTCCAACTAAGTAGGGCACTTACTAATGCCGAGGCTAAAAATATAAATACAAACTGTACTGACTGAAAGCGGCTTAACACGTGTTTATAGATCCGCGGCGTTTGCGGTTGTCTAAATTGAACGATGTACTGCGTGTTTGAAGGGCCATAGATTTCACGTGTTACCCGTTGGTCCTCAGGCACCTTATTCATTCGGTAGTGATAAATTGCATCGCCATCTACCGAGGATATTAACATGGGGATTAGCTGGTTTTCTCGGCCATTTCTTCGTTTAATCCACTCTTTAATCTCGTTTCTAGTCCTGCCTTTTGTAAACGTTTCATGCTCGTATCGCCATACAATTCTTTCTGCCTGATTGGTCGCATCGTCAAAAAAACGTTTAGTATAGTTACTTGAGGCATATTCGTTTACTAAGACGTAGCCAGTTGCCGCCATAACCGCTAGGCTTGCAATCCAAAAAGCAACAAAAATTCGCCAGAACAAGCGCTTAATCCCTAAGTTGGCTTTTATGTCCGACCATTTGATGTTACTTATCATGATCCATATCTTCTATTCTGGTTGCTGAGGAGCAGTAAGCATTTGATAGCCCACGCCGCGAACAGATTGAATGACGTTCGAAACACCGACTGCTGACAGCTTTTGACGAATTCGGCTTACGTGGACATCCATCGCTCTGTCATAAGCTTCTAATGGACGTTTTAATACTTCCTGCGTCATTTCTTGCTTCGATATAGTTTGTCCTACACGCTCCATGAGATAGCTGAGTGCATTGAATTCAGCGCCAGTTAGCGTAAGAGCTTTACCATTAACGGTTGCTTGCCGTGCACCTAGATCTAGGTGTATTCCATGCAATTCACTTGGCGAAGCTGAGGGCGTGGCCTTCAGGTATTGTGTTCTTCGAATGATGGCGCGGATACGGGCACCAAGCTCTCTTGGGTTACAAGGCTTAGGTAAGTAATCATCAGCACCCAGCTCAAGGCCTACAATTCGGTCTATGTCATCGCCACGACCTGTCAGCATAAGAATAGGGGTTTGCTTTTCGGCCCTTACTGATTTCAACACATCAAGGCCCGACATACCGGGCATCATAATATCCAGCACTACGGTGTCGTACTGATCGGTGTTGAGTAGTGTTTTTATTGCTTCATCGCCGCTGTGAATAGCATCTACACGAAAGCCATCCCCTTCTAGAAATTCTTTAAGTAAGGCGCACAAGTCTTTGTCATCGTCGACGAGTAAAACGTTTATTTTTTCATTTTCCATGCCCCGAATATTATCCCTATTAACTGCAGTGTTTTTCAACTTTACCGAACTTTACACTAGCTTAACCCTACTTATCGATTGATTCACGCATACTTAATTCCGTTGATGAAACAACATTATTTTTTAACGTCATGCATAAACATGGCAAAACAAGTAGGAAGATTAAGATGAAAAAATTAATTACCGGTGTTTTATTAAGTGCATGTATCGCAACCACTGCTTACGCAGGCGGTAAGAATTCAGATGAACGTAGAAGTGGAGATTTCTTACCTTTGCATAAAATGGAAAGAGTACTTGATCTAACTGACGAGCAAATAGTGCAGTTTGAGGCATTGAAAGAGGAGCTTAAAGCTGAGCGTCAGGCAAAAAGAGCTGAAATGGGTGAAGAAGGTAAGCGCAGAAAAATGCATGCACTAGCGGGCCTAAACCCAGACGACGCGAACTATCAAGAAAAGGTAAATGCGATTGCAGAGCAAAAAGCTGAAAAAGCCAAAGCTCGCTTTCTTAAAAGCGCAGAGCTTCGCATGAAAGTAGCGGATATTTTAACCGATGAGCAACTTGAGAAGTTCGATGATATGAAAAAGAAACGTGGCAAAAAGCAGCGTCAGCACGGCTAATTCATACCACGTTTAATCAGTAAAAAGCGCCTTTATGGCGCTTTTTTCTACAACGTTATTGTGTTGTCAGCATTTTTTAAAAGAACAGCATGGTTCTCAAGCTTGATAAATGTGTTTCGCTAGTCCTTATTAATTCTTGCTGGATATTGTTCAAGTAAGCTTGTTACTAGTTCATCAAGCTTGTTTTGAATACTAATGCTGTCTTTCGATTCAAGTTCAACACTACCTGAAGCGCTATAGATAAACTTTCCATCTTTCACGATATCTATTTGAAGACCTTGTTGGAAAGAGGTTTGCTCGCCCACAGGTATGCTGAATATACTTCCGAGAGAAATGCCACCAGAGCGCCCAAAGGTGCCTGTACCCAACCCTAAATTAAACGTGGTTCCATCTTCTTTAGTTGTGGTGGAAGGAAGGTAACCTACTGACACATCGGCCTCGTTCTCTGTTGTTGGCGTTAAACCTTTTGTAACCAGGCGCTCGGTTATGGTTGAAGACAAATGGTTAGCAAGAGTTTCATTAATAGGATTCAACGGCGATTGAATGTAAAAGGTTTTAATGTCAGCAAAGTTTTGCGTGTCATCTACGCTTACTTGAGGTTTGCTAGCGCACCCAACAACTAACGCTAAACTTAAAAACGACAACAAGACTGACTTAATACCATACTTCTGTTGCCAAAAACTTTTATGACATTCTGTTGAAGTGCTACTTCCCATAATAATTTCCCTCTAAATTGCTGCTGTTAAAAGGATGCTCTGTCAGCAGAAATGTTTAACGATTGCTAACTTTAACGACACAATACCCTGTTTTAGATCTGAATTAACACTAAATGTGGTAACAAAAGGCCACAGCCTTTTGCTCACTGAGCATAATTCGCTGAATTGTCGTCACTCGTCGTCGAATTGTGCTCTGCCACGGTGTTTAAACCGTATGCTTAGTTATCTAAAGTTGCTTACCTACTTTCTAATACGCATGCTAAAGCGTACGCGTAGAAGTTTACGGTAGGCGAGCGGCTATGTCTTAAGAAAAGGTTTGAAGGTAAAGGGTATGCATAATAAACGCACGTTAACAGCTACTGCGATAGCGGCCGTTTTTTCTATTAATGCAGCAGCACACGAAGCATATGATTCTCAAGTTGAATTGGTCGGCGACATTAAAGGCACACAAATTACTGGCGTGACGGTAAGTAACGATGGGCGAGTATTTGTAAACGCGCCCAATTGGCGAGACGGCGTAGGGTTTTCTGTGGCTCAGGTTACCGATAACGGAGAGTTTGTTGCATATCCTAATAATGAAGCAAACGAGTGCGTAGCGCAAAGCGAGGTAAGAAAGGATTGCTTTTTGGCCGTGCAGTCAGTGGTTGCCCACAAAGATAAACTGTATGTGTTGGACACCCGCAACCCAAAATTCAACGGGGTAGTGGATGCGCCTCGTTTGTTTGTCGTGGATTTAGCTTCAAATGAAATCGAAGGAACCTTGATCCTCAGTGAAGATGCTTATCACTCTGATTCTTACATTAACGATTTACGCGTAGACGAAGACACAAATCGCATATACATGACGGATTCGGCTCATGCGGGCTTAGTGGTGTATAACCTCGATGACAATACCAGCTATCGCATTTTAGATAATCATGAAACGACAAAAGCTGAGGTAGAGTCTTTAAGTATTCAAGGTAAGCCTTTCAATATGACTGTTCAATCAGACGGCATCGCGTTAGATACGTTGAACGACACATTATATTTCCATGCTTTGTCAGGTTATTCACTGTATGCCATTAATACCTCAGATATAAAGAAAGCCTCAAATGAGGTATTGGCTAAAAAAGTGCGCAAAGTCGCAACAACAGGCGCGCCAGATGGCATGATTTATCACGAGGGCAACGTTTATTTAGCTGACTTAGAAAAGCAAGAGGTGCAGTATCTTACACCGAGTCTCGACCTTCGCACCCTAGTAAAAGGCGATGTTGTGAACTGGGCTGATACCTTTAGTATTTATAATGGTTCGCTTTACTATACGAACAGCAAAATTCAAGATGCGGGCAGTGATGTAAGCAATATGACGTTTGAAGTTTATAAAACAGCGCTACCTGCGCGTTAAAGTACAAGGAATATGGAAATGAGTTTGACAAAAGTGAACAGCAAAGCGGCACTTGTGTTGGCAGTAGCGTTCTTTATAACGGGGCAGGTTTCAGCAAAATCAAATTTTGAGTATGGCCCAGTGTTTAGCTCTTTTGGAAAGCATGCGCCTGTGGAAGGCGTTAGTTTTACTGAAAATCAGGCATTCAAGGTTGCATTTGACGTAGCCAAAGCGGCAAACCCCGGTGAGGTTAACCGCAAGTTTGAGTCGCTGGCGCGGTTTATTAATATGCACGTAGCTAACGGTGTGAAGCCGGAAAATCTTTCGCTTGCGCTTGTGGTTCACGGTTCTGCCACAGAAGAAATGTTAAAGACTGAACTCTTCAAACAGCGCAAGGGGCAACCTAACGGCAATGAAGTTCTACTTACTGCTTTGATAGAGCAAGGCGTTAAAGTGATAGTGTGCGGGCAGTCTGCTGCGGCTCATGGCGTTGAAAAAAGCGCCTTGATAGACGGAGTGGTAATGGACTTATCAGCCATGACAGCCCACGCTCGCCTGGCGCAAAAAGGGTATTCGGTTAATCCATTTTGAGTTGGTTTGTATAGGTGTAGGTAAGTGTTGTTCAGTTTAAGTGGTTTCATGTTTAGTTTAGATATCAAATACACCACTGTAAAAAAAACTATTTTATTTAATTTATTCATATGGTTATGTCTGATTTTTGTAAGTTAAAATCCGAAGCTTGAATCTCAACTATAAATATCGATTGATACCCATACAGAAATCTAACGTACCAAACCACCATGTTGATAAACTCATCAGGTTCATGATGAAGAGTATGGCAGTACAACACCGCGTCGCACGGCAGTCACTTCCTTCAGGCCCAGTGACAGCGGCGTATGAACGCAAGGTGGATGCGGGGGAGGTGCAACAAGATAACGCGCAATTTGCTCTGGCGGCAAAACTCGATGCTCTATACAAGTCTCTTGCTTCGCTCCCCCCAGTACCCATGCGCACCGACCATCAGACAGTGGGCAGCACTACAAGCAACGGTCCGCTGTTATTGGTGCGTTCTTTGGCATCCGCGCAGTCCTTTCTTCGAAAGAAGTTCCATTTGTGGTCTTCTGGTCCACCACCGCGAGGTATTTACATTCATGGGCCGGTAGGGGTCGGCAAAAGCTTTCTAATGGATCTCTTTTACGACTTGGTTAATGTTCCTGATGATTCTTGCTTTAAAGATAACAGTCACAAACACGCAAAAATAACCAAACGCCGCGTTCACTTTCATGAGTTCATGCTGGACGTCCATCATCGAATCTTTGTCTACAAACAAGAGCACCCACGGGATGATGCGATCCCCATAATTGCGCAACAATTGGCACAAGAAGCCCAACTCCTCTGTTTCGATGAATTTCAAGTGACAGACGTTGCCGATGCCATGATTTTGAAACGACTTTTTTTATACTTATCGGATTGGAATGTCGTGGTGGTGGCTACCTCGAATCGCTCCCCCGACGCCCTTTATGAGGGAGGCATTAACCGCTCTCTCTTTTTGCCATTCATAGACATGTTAAAAGACGCGTTCGACGTTATTTCTATGGATAATTCCCAGAAGGATTATCGACTTGAAAGTAGGGCGGATGGCCAATCCTATTTTTGGTCAGATAAAAGTATTCATGGCGATAATAATATTAGCAACAACATACAGGGGCAGTTGGAAGAAATATTTGGTGGCACTACATCCACAAATGAGACCGAGAGCATTTCCGTCCTCTTTGGTCGCAGCGTCCAGGTCGCCCGATTCAATGACCGGTGTGCCTGGTTTCACTTTTCCGAGTTATGCTACCAACCGCTGGGGGCGGCCGATTATATTTCCCTCTGCCGGCGATTTCCGGTCATCATCATGGACCGCGTCCCCCAACTGGACGCCAATTACCTTAACGAAGCTCGACGGTTCGTGACTCTCATTGACGCGTGTTATGAATCTCGTACCCGCTTGGTGCTAGCGGCACACGTCCCGCTCGACGAATTGTTTGTTGATTTTGAAGCGCAAGTCGAAAGCAGTGACGGTGATGGCGAATTGATTGTCAATGACAAGGGAGGAAACTCGAGTTCTTTTGCGACCACAATGATCCGCACCAAAGAGGGCGAATATTATGAATGGTCGGCGACGGGGCGAATTGGCGTGTCACTGGCACAATTTTCGTCTGCCAATGATCTCGCTTTTTCTTTTCGACGAGCCGCGTCTCGGTTAGTTGAAATGGGTGGTAAGGGATGGGGGCGGCAATAACGAAAAGTTTTTATCTTGCTCAATTATAACAAACCTGCCCCAGCGCAATAATGCGTTCAAATGGCGTGGTGTCGGGTAATGTACCTAAAGCAAAACCACTCGCGTTACCGAGTCTAGATTCACAAAAAGTGTGGGCAATGTCGATAAAGGCGTCGTTGTTATTGTGCGACGTAGCAAGAAGAGAACATGCTTGTAGCGCTAGCGCCATTTGCTCAGTTAAATATCGGCTTCGCATTTCCATATTCTGCGTATTTGATAACTCGTCAAACAGCTTACTAAGGTGCATATCATAGTGCTTATTTTTGCCTAACTGTGTTTTAAGCTCTTTAAACAAGGCCTCTTTAACATTCGGCTCTTTGGCAAGTGCGCGCAGTACATCCAAGCATTGCACGTTTCCACTGCCTTCCCAAATAGAGTTTAGCGGGGCTTGGCGGTAATAACGGGGCATAGGGTTTTCTTCAACGTAACCAATACCACCTAAACACTCTTGCGCTTCGTTTACAAACATAGACGTGCGCTTACAAATCCAGTATTTTCCAATTGCAGTGGCCAGCCTCGCCACTGCTACTTCATGGCTATCACCCGGTGCACTATCTACCGCTTTTGCCACGCGCATAGTAAGCGCGGTAGCAGCTGCGCATTCTATCGTTAGGTCTGCCAACACATTTTGCATTAAAGGCTGATTGATTAGCGTTTTGCCGAAGGCATCGCGGTGACTGACGTGATGTAAGGCGTGAACCAGTGATTGCCGCATAAGAGCAGATGAGCCAATCATGCAGTCTAATCGGGTCAATGACACCATATCTATTATTACCGGCACGCCACGGCCTTCTTCGCCAATTAAATATGCTGTAGCGTCCTGAAATTCAACTTCCGAAGAGGCATTGCTCCAATCGCCTAACTTGTCTTTCAAGCGCTGAATGCGAACGTTATTAAGTTCACCGTTTTCCAATACCCTTGGTAGTAGAAAGCAGCTTAGTCCGCCTTCGGCTTGCGCAAGAATAAGATGTGCATCGCACATGGGGGCAGAGAAAAAGAACTTATGTCCTACAATATGGTAACTGCCATCAGCCTGCTTAGTCGCTTTAGTTGTATTACGCCTAACATCTGAACCTCCTTGTTTTTCAGTCATCCCCATACCAATTGTCAGCCCGTATTTTTGGCTTGCCGGTAAGGAACGAGGGTCGTACTCGCCGTTGATAACTTTATCTAAGTAGTAAGGTGGTAAGTCGTTTCCATACCGCATAGCCGGAATAGCGGCGTGTGTCATGGTCAGTGGGCAAGACGTACCAGACTCAGCTTGATAATGCATATACATTAATGCTGCGCGAACAGTATGTGCACCCTCAACCCCCTCATGCTTCCACGAATAGTTATGCACATTGTGTTGCATCGCACTTTCCATAAGCGCGTGATAGCTAGGATGAAACTCTACATTGTCTGCACGACGGCCATAGCGATCAAAGGTCTGAAGAACGGGCTTATTTTTGTTAGCGAGTTCTCCATGATTCATAAGTGCATTACCTGCAAGTTGACCATATTTATCTAGTAACCCTTCGTCATACTGGTGGGGTGGTGGCAAATGCTGGTTTACAAACACACGTAGCAACGCATCATCACGCCACAAATTGTAGGGGGCAGGAATGGTGGGTTGGTTTTCTACAAGATGCGTAACAAATCTATTAGATGAGGTCATGGCATTTCCACTTAATGAATATGTAAAGCGTATCGTTGTCCTAAGGCTTTACATTAAATCATTACACTAGAATATTACAGTAATAGTTTTAAATTAATAAATTATGTAATGTTTGTGCCTGGCCTTTGTTTATATAATGATGGAAGCGACATGGCTGAGCTTATGCCATGTAAGCAATCAAATAAGTTGAAACAGAAGTCATTGCTTAGCCACTATCTAAAAAAAGAAGTAAATAGAACTTGCTGCTAGAAAAAGAGAAAAAGCCCGTCGCACGAAAGCTACTGCTAAAGCTGCTGGGTTCCCGTGACAATATTAAAATGAATGCTAGTGCAGCCGTTCGTGTGGGAGCACTGTTTGGTATTTCTGAAAACAACATTCGAGTAACACTCACACGCCTGCAGTCTGCCCAGCTCATCACCTTGGTTGACAGGGGAGATTATAAATTGGCTGACAAGGGGATTAGATTTGCTAAAGAAATACATCAGTGGCGAGAGGATGAAAATAGCCTTGTACCTTGGCAGAACGATTGGATTATTGCTCAAACCAGTTTACTCCCTAAAAGTGATAAAAAGCAGCTGAGGACTACTGAACGTGCCCTTAAGCTTGTGGGTATGATGAAACTTTCAAGTGATATGTATATTAGGCCGAACAATTTTTCAGGTGGTGTAAGTGAGGTGCGAGACAAACTTCACACTCTTGGTCTATCAGGCAAAGCACTTGTGTTTCGCGCCAGCGATTTTGATAATCAAACGCAAGCTAAGGCTATGAAACTATGGAGCCACCTAAACTTAGAAACGCTTTATAAAGAAGGATGCAGTGAACTAGAGAAATCTCTTGCCCGATTGCCTACTTTACCCCTTGAAGAATCCACCAAAGAATCTTATGTGATAGGAGATAAGGCGTTATATCACTTGGTCTTTGACCCTTTGCTGCCAACACCACTTGTGGATGTGGCGATGCGAGAGCGTTACCGTAACCTTGTAAAAAAATACGATGATATGGGCGCACAGATATGGCTTCGCTTTTTAAAACACAATTAGGTAAGTAAACGCTGAATTAGAACGGAAGTAGCTGAAATGGAAGTAAATATGACCGCATCAAGACCGTTATTTAAACATATTCGCAATCATACTGCGCTTTTTACTGAGCTTTCTCAATATAGAAACGCCGCAGTGAATTTGCTGGGGTTCACAGGTTATGAATTTCACAAAACACCGAAATTCGTTACTGAAGATGGAAGCAGACTTACTATAGAGCCTGAAAGAAGTATTGTTCTTCCAAAAGTGAACACGCTGGCAGGGCTTAAAAATAAGCTAACACAAGCTATTCCAACGTTACACATGGTTGAGCATAGTGAAATAGGTTATCGCTATCCAACAGCAGCATTAGCAGGGTTAGATGCACCATTTATAAAGCGTATGCGCTCTGAGTATTTTCATAAAGTAGATGAAGATAGAAGTATTTGTCGTCCTGTAAATTTGTCATATGGAATAAAAAGTCGCGGGAAAGCAGATAACCGACAAGAATACGAAGTGTGGATGCCAGAAGAAGCGCCAGATCAAAATCCGCTGCCTTTGCTCATAAACGCGTACGGTGAAGATTTACCCGATGATGTGAGGCACTTCGTGGAGCAGCCATCAAAGGTGCATGGTTGGATGGGCGTTAAGCGCGCGGCATTTGAAGCGCTTTATACAAATAAGCAATACTGCGGTGATCTAATTATTTGTATCGCCATGAGCGTAGATGCTTACAATATCGGCGCCAAGCCAGATTTGGCCTATTCTCCAGAAGCCGAGAGCTCTATTGCGGTGAGTAATGCCGAGTTTGAATGGGAAATAGAAGGTTATTATGCCCCGCGAGGCTGGGCATTTGATCACGATGAGGTATGGGCTGCAATCAATCACACGTTAGAAGCTATTAATGAGCCGCTCGATAGATTATACGGTAACGAAATTATTCCTATTGCAGAAAGCAAAACAGAGCGAATTTTGTCAACGCTAAAATCTCTAGGCATTAAGCAGGAAGAGGTAGACGAACTCAATCTTCAGCCATGGGAGTTCATGCTTACTGAAAGCGAGCACAGAGTTAAAGCGCATGATCCTAGTCGTTCCGTTAATTTATTAGGTAGACTCAATCGCCTCTTTTACCAACCAGAACAGCAGTTGCCATCACTTAATTGGATGCACGATCTCATTTTGTAGGTCAAAAATTTAAGGTTACGCTGGCAACAACTATTACCTCACTATAATTTTTTGAATTAAGCGCGCTGAAAGTAATTTCATGCGCGCTTTTTTGTGCGCTTGTAATGGGCGACCTGTAACTAAAAAGACTTATATGTAAATTTTTATATAAATGTTGTTATTTTATGTAAATTACTTTCATTTTTGTCGTGATCTGTATGTTTAAATCCTATTTTCTGTAATTAAATTACGAAAAATGCTTTATTTTTTGAAAGTTTTGGTCATAATGTACACATCACTTAGGTGATATCTAATTTAGTTACAAAATAGGAATTCAAAAATGAAACTGTCTACTTTCGCTATTGCTCTAACACTATCTGTTGCTGCTACTCAATCTTTCGCAAAAGATGTAGTACTAAAGCCAATTAACGACAACATCGAAACACAAGCGTGTTTGACTGCGGCTAAAGAGGGTTTTGGCTCTGCTTTGCGTCTTGTACGCTCTAAAGGTATCAACGCTGAAGAGTTCAGTGCATCTGTACGTTGTAACGGTGAATCACTTCGCACTTTCGCTTACATGTACAAGAACAACAAGGCAACTGAAAACGCAAAAACAGTAGCACTTGTTGCAAAGAATAAAGATGTTGCTTCACAAGCGTGTCTAGAAGCACTTTCTGTAGGTAAAGATGCAGCACTAGCGAAGTTTGGTCTGGAAGGTGAGAACATTATCTGTAACCACAAAGAAATGTCTGACTTTGTACGTGAATACAGCGCAGAAAACGTAGTAGTTCGCACTGCAGCTGAATAAGACCGCGTTTTAGGATAGCAACCTACTGCTAATATTTTGTACAGTTTCATGGCCTTTCGCTTGAAAAGGCGAAAGGCCTGACACTTTACGAGTTTTACTTTTAAATCCCTTTTCTACACTGGCTTTTCTTGCCAATAGATACCTCTTACTTTTTGAAAAAGGCATGAAGCTATACGCTTATTTATTGCTCTTCATCTGAATGAATCAAATGAAATTCGGTCTGCCTGCCATCTAAATAGCTTACTGACCTCCCGTCAAAAAATGCGTCCTCTTCCAGCATAATTCTAATTTCTTTGTTCCACTCTTTAATAAAGCTCGCTGCATTAAGCTCAATTGAATAGGCCGTCTGTGCAAACATTGGGTAGTCACCTTGAATTGGCACACCTTCTTGTGCATCCCACATTCCTATTGTTGGCCCTGCCGCGTGCCCGTGAAAACCAAGCGGGTGAGTATAAATAGCGGGCGTGATCCCTTGTTCGATAGCCTGCTGTCGCGACTTACTCAAAATAGTATTGCCCGTTCTTCCTACTTTAAAATTGCTGGTCAAAATGTCTTGCAGCTTATTACCCGCTTCAAGTGCTTTTTTAAGTGACGCTGGCGCGTCTTTTTCTCCAGGTTTTAATACGTAGGCATGCTGCTGTTGATCCGTGTTAAGTCGCAAGTAGGTAATGCCAAAATCAACGTGTATCAGGTCGCCCGGTCGTATGATGTTTTCTCCGGGACGTTTGCTGAAAGCACTGATTTGATCAAACACTTCATTGTCTTGCCTTTGGATGGAAACCGTAGGATGAAACCAATTGGTGAGCCCTAGCGCACGAGTTTGATCCCGAAGCCACCAGACAACATCATCTGTAGTGGTTACGTTAGGTGTGATGACTTCATTTGAAAATGCTGTCGCTATCAGAGAGTGACCAATTTGAGTGAGTACGGGATAATACTGCATTTCCAGTTCACTTCGAGTTTCTAACCAACCTATAGCCAGCCTTTCACCACTCACTACTCGGCTTTTTAGTTCTTCAGAAAGTCCACCCATAAATTTTTCGTGTTCAGTAGCAGTCATGCCATCTGCAAGAGCAAATGCATTCGACGTATTAATAGCTATTTTTGAGGGATTCCGGGTCTCGATAATATGTTTCAATGCTTCCCACTGGTCGGGTTGTGCTTCCTTGTCCCACGCTTTTTTAAATAGCGAGCCTACTGCATATCTTGCAACGGCTAAACGTTCCAGTGGTTGACCATCGCCAGGGTTATAAATGACTAACATGGTATGGCGTCGTGCGGAAATCCAGGTTGAAGGCAGCATGGTTTTTAAAACAGGGTCTTCGTTGTATTCCCGTGACATCAACACCCACATGTCGATGCCTTCACGCTCCATTATTTGGGGGAGTACGGAATTGAAGCGTTCAACGGTGATCTTATCTATCAGCTCGCTGCGCTGTTTCATACTAAGTATGTTATCTGCCCATACGCTTGCTGATAGGGATAACATTACTAAACCTAGACTTATCGCTAGTACCTTTCTCATCCATGTTTCCTGTCTATTATTATTGAAATGATCACAGTGCGCGTACATTTTTAGCAAACAAACTTAGCAAAAAAATTAAGTAAAAACGCGCACGAGTGAGGTAACGTTAATCTAACACTAAAATTGAAAGTTCAGCTAGATGTAATACTCGATAGCATTACACATATGAAACGACTTCAATTTCTATGTTTTGCTGAGCCATAAAATAAAAGCGTCTACCTGGTTCATAATCACCGTGGCTGTAGGTACTGAAATTTAAGGAAAGAACCCGTTGTTCGATTTCGTCTAAATTTGGAACAACAATGCCTATATGGTTAACGTTAGCCAGGGTTTTATAGTCGCTCTCTATCTCATTAATAGTTTTCGGTCTGTACAGGGCAAGGTAGTCTTTATCGTTTCCTACATGTACCGTGTAGCCGTCGTTTTTAGCGCCGCCGCTCCACCTTATTTTCCAGTCGAACAAAGTGCAGAGAAGGCTTGCTAGCTCATCAGGGTTTTCAACGGTGATATTTGTGTGCTCTAAGTATGCCGTGGTCATGTGTTTTTCCTTGTATAGATAATCAACGAAAAACAGCTTAATATCTAAAGCTAACTTTAGATCAAGCGTTTTTTTACCCGCTATTTTGAAATTGGAAAAAGGGGCGTTATGGCACCAGAACCTATGGTAAGCATTGGCTTTATTGCTAAACGTACTGGCAATGCTGTTTCACTAATTCGCTATTATGCTAACGAAGGGCTCATTCCTTCTGTGCGCACAAATGGCGGAAATAGAGCATTCCCTCGTTCTGTCATTCGCAGAGTTTCTTTTATTTTAATCGCGCAAAATATGGGGTATTCCCTTGCTGATATAAAGAATTTGTTGTCTACGTTGCCAGATAACAGAACACCCACCCAAGCCGATTGGGCTAAACTGAGCACAGTATTTAATAAGCATATTGAGGCAAAAATTGCGGCGCTGACCAGTTTGAAAAGCTCGTTGGAAGGCTGTATTGGATGTGGGTGTTTGTCATTAGAGCGCTGCAGGCTTTACAATACTGACGATAAGGTGGCAGCCCAAGGTAGTGGCGCCCAGTTGCTCGATGAAAACGTGCAATCTCAGTTTTTAGTTTCACACAAAAAGTAGCGCTTCATGCACCCTAAAAATCTCCATAAAAACGGCTATCCAATGGATGCGCTGTGCCAGTCATACCCTGCGCTTAAGCCTTTTCTCTTCAAAGCTAAAAGTGGCAATATCAGTATAGATTTCTCTAATCCACAAGCGGTGAAGGGACTTAATGCAGCTTTGCTTCGTCACTATTATCGGCTTGAGTATTGGGATATTCCTGAAGGCTACTTATGCCCCCCTGTACCTGGAAGAGCAGATTATATCCACGGTATTGCTGACTTATTAAAATCAGCAAGGCCTAATTTAAAAAACGGGCGTGGGCGAGATATACGTGGATTAGATATCGGCGTGGGCGCTAATGCTATCTATCCTATTATTGGTATTGCGTCCTACGACTGGTCGTTTGTGGGGAGCGATGTTGATGAAGTTGCTGTAAAAAGCGCTAAAGTCATTTCGAGCAAAAACAGTGTGTTGGCCGATAAATTCCAAGTGCGTAAACAAACCAATAGAGCAAGTATTTTCAATGGCGTAATTGAAGAGAACGAACAGTTTACCTTTACTATGTGCAACCCGCCGTTTCATAAATCTGCCCAAGAAGCCCTGTCTGGCACGCGTAGGAAGACATCCAATTTAACTCGCAATAAGCAGAAGCGAAGTGGTGCAAAGTTTACCGATAATCGAGTTCAAGGTTTAGGGGGTAGTACATCTAAGCTACAAGGTAAAAATGCCGCTTACCAAGGTAAGGACGCAAACTTGAATTTTGCGGGCCAAGCGAATGAACTGTGGTGCGAAGGCGGTGAACTTGCCTTCATTCAGCGCATGGTTCAAGAAAGTGTTTCTGTGAAAGACAACGTAGAATGGTTCACCTGCTTAGTGTCGAAAAGTGCTCATTTGAAACCGCTTAAAACCAGCATCAATTATTATGGTGCGACGCAGTGTAAAGTCATTGATATGGGGCAGGGGAGCAAGTTAAGCCGCTTCATAGCGTGGTCTTTTTCTGATTAAATTCATACGAATGTTGATTTGACAGTGTAGGTGATGTGAACAACTATTGTCGTAAAGGTTTGTTCTTAAATAGCACGTCTCCATTATTGTGAAATTCAAGCTACCGACGTCTTTAATTGTTTTCTTTGAGGTTCAATGAAAAACCGTCCCTTTTCTTTATTCAATATCACCTGTCTATCTTCTTTAATTATTGTACTTTTGGGTCTTTCGAGTGCTGCTTCGTGGGGCGAAAGCTACCGCGTTGAAAAGTGGAGTGTGGCTGGCGTACCTACCTATGATGTAGGGCAATATGTATCGGCAAAAGGGTTGCCTCAGATATCTATCAAATCAATAGTCAAAGATAACAATGGTTTTGTGTGGCTTGGCACAGAGAACGGACTTGCTCGATTTGACGGACGCAAATTCGAGTTTTTCAATACCATTAATACACCGGAGTTAGGCTCTAATTGGATCAATGCACTGTTTCTTGATAATACAGGACGACTTTGGATAGTGACTGGCGTCGGGTTAGTGAGCTTCGATGATGGTAAGTTCAAGGCATTTGGCGTTAATTTTGATGACAAACCAATAAAGCAAGTTATCACCGATGCTAAAAACACGGTGTGGGTAATTACTGATTCACTATGGTCACTTCAAGGCGACAAAGCCAAGCCTTACAGTTACGCAGATATTACTTTTACAAACTCGTATTATGACACTCGTCATTTGTGGTTGCTAACGTCTCAAGGTGAGTTGCTGCAGACCAGTCTTACATCCTCAGTGCATGAGAAGTGCCGCTACCCCATTGGCGTTTTTGCCAACGCAGAACGTCTGTTAGTGCAAAAAGATACAGTCTACATATTGCAAAAGCAAAAACTTCACCGCTTCACACTATCATCTGAAAGCTGTCTTTTTAAGACAATGCCAGCCTTTGCTGAAATTAAATTTAAGAGCCTATTTAGCACTCAAAACGGGGGCGTAGTGGCGGTTTCGGATAAAGGCCAGCTTCTTGATATTTCTTCAGAAGCTGAGCCAACTTTCAATAGCTTAACACCGTTTGTAGATAATAACCTTCTGCTCGACAACAGCGTGCTTCTTAACGATGAAGAAACGTGGTTTCTTGGAACGAAAGCAAATGGGTTAGTAATATACTGGAAAACGAACGTAAGGCGCGTAGCTCCTACACAAAATATATCTAGTGCTCGTATATGGTCATTTTTTGCCCGGGAAGATCGCTTGTACACAGCAACAAACAAAGGTGTGTTTGAAAGTAACTCCGAAGACGACTGGACACTAATAGTTCCTCCCAGCGCAATAGAAGGTAGCGATGCTTATAGCATTTTTGAAGGTAACGGCGAATTCTGGGTTGGCACTCGTAGAGGCCTTTTTAGGAGCAAGAACGGAGCATCACAGTTTGAGGCGATACCTGAATTTACAGGTCTGCAAATAAATACCTTATATCAAGGAGATGATGCGTTTTATATAGCGTCGACAAAGGGCCTATTCCAATTTGACGGTGTCGATTTTAAGTCCGTTCCACTATTTGAAAAGCAATCAGTTCGCAGCATCCTGACAGCGAAGGACGGTGTACTGTGGGTAGGCACAGAGTCAGGATTGTTTAGCCAAACAGATGGAAAGTGGGAGGAAGTAGAGTTACTTAACGGTACCAGTGTGTTTGCTTCTTCACTACTTGAGTTAAATGATGGAAGGCTTTTCGTAGGAACTTACGGTCAGGGTTTGTTGATGCTTGATGAAAGTAAGCAGTGGCGCTCATTTAACATTAAGAACGGACTACCATTTCAAAATTTTTTCAGTGTAACAACCCGTGGTAATAAACTTTGGTTAAGCGGTGCAAGTGGCGTTGCGTATGTGGAAATCGACGATATTACTGACTCGCATGTAAAGAGCACTGTTGTCTTGCGAGATGATGGCACTTTCAGCGCACGAGCCGATTTGAGATGTTGTAATGGCGCGGGTAATTTAAGATCTATAGTGTTTAAAGATACCCTATATTTGCCAACATTAAACGGTGTAGTAGCGGTTCAGAAAAGTGAAAACCATGAGTTAGCGGCGCGAACTGTCATTACGGGTGTTTATGTTGATGGCAAGCGAGAAAATAACTACAGCAATCGAATAAATCTCAACACAAAGAGAAATGCAGAGATTATTTTTTCACGTCCAATTTTTTCGGCAGAGTCGGTCCCAGAATATCGATATCGTTTAGATGACAGTGATTGGATATATTCCGGTTCAAGAGAAGAGGCTTTTTTAGCTAAGTTGTCAGCGGGAGAAACGGTTTTTGAAGTCCAGTCTAGAATTGATGGCGAGGGTTGGCTGCCTGGAGACGCAATAGTACTCTATGTAACGCCTCATTGGTGGGAGTCTAACTGGGCTAAGCTAGTCGGCGTTTTAGCCTTGCTTGCAGTTTTTTATATTATTTACCGCCTTCGCATTGCTTCGTATCAACAACGAAACGAGATACTTGAAGCTAGAGTCAATGAGCGTACTGCCGCTTTTGAGCGCGTAAACAGCGAGCTTCAACAAAAAAACAAAGCGCTAGAAGAGGCGGCAATTACCGACCCGCTAACAGGTTTATACAATCGAAGAGCAGTTAAAAATTTCGCTCCCAAGATCTTTGATGCAGTAAATGCGAAAACAGAACAGCAGGATGCGTCAGTTGGCGTCGATGAAGTGTGCGCTATTTTTCTTATCGACCTTGATAACTTTAAACAACTAAACGACACATACGGTCATGATAAGGGTGATAGTGCACTACATCATGTTGGCCAAGCGCTACGAACAGTCAGTCGAAATACTGATAGGTTAATAAGGTGGGGTGGAGAAGAGTTTTTGTTAGTCGTCCCGTCAATAAATCCAAACGATATTGGTGAGTTTAATAAGCGACTTCATAACGCTATAGCGACGCTTCACCATGTTTTGGAATTACCTAAGCCCATTACAATGTCAATAGGAGCAACTAAGCTTCCTTGGGATGATTGCATACTAGATTCAAAGGTATGGGAACATGCCATTTTGATTGCGGACTGGGCATTGTATCAAGCAAAAAATAATGGTCGAAATACCACTGTTTTTATTGATGCATATAAAGAAATGGCAGCGTGGACGGACTGGAGTGTCGATGGTCTTTCCAACGCTGCAAATAAAGGTCTACTGCTGTCTACATCTCTAAAAAATAAAAGCGATGATTAGTGCGAGCCTATTGGATTAAAAGCTGAAGGTTTTCGATACACCAAACACAATACGTTCATCGGCGGTGTCTATATCAAGGTTTGTGTTTTCAGCAGCAATTTCAAAGTCTAATCCTTTGTAGCTTGTCTGGTAGGCCAAACGGTAGTGATAGAAAGACGTGTTTTCGTCACGCCATACCCAAGTATCGCTGTCTAAAGAGTTAGACACGTCAAAGCTAGCGCGAAGGTTGTGGTTAGGTGCAAGTTCAAAGGTGTGAGCAATCATAGCTACAGTGTGTCTTGAGCCCGTGCCAAAGTAGTCCCACGTGTACCACAGGTTAAGCTCTGTATTACCATAGTCGCTCGCATAACCGAATTTAGTATAAATTTCAGGATAGTTACCGTCGCTTGAATCGTCACCGCCGTGATAGGAGTAGTAGGCAATGCCATAGTCAATACTGACAGTTTCAGTGAGCATTTGATAACGACCAATGTAGGCGTCCCACTCAAGGTTGGTGTCGCCACCAAAATCAACGTTAGATGCCCAAGTACCAACGTAAGTCCCGTTATCAAAAGCTTTATCAACACCTCCCTGAAGAGCCGGGTCGTTTTGTGTTTGGCTTAAACCGTTAAAGGTATAATCTGATACTGCAGAGATATTGGCGCTCCAATCAGCGAACGTGACTGAAGAATACAATGCTGTTACGAGAGCCACTGTGAATATCTGAGTTGATGCAAAAAAAGATTTCATATTTTTCATTGTTAAACACCTGTTTTTATCGTTGTTTTATTTGGCCCGTTTTCTATCAAATGCGCTTCTAGGCAGATTTCGGGCAATACTTACCTCCGTTAGCTCAAAACTGAGCCAACGCTAACGAGGTAAGCAGTGATTGTTCTAATTAGTTAAGGTTTTCTATCTTGGTAAAGTCGATCTTGTTTTCTTTCGGCGAGGTTTTGATGGCCGTCACCGATTTAAACTTCTGACTTAGAATGAACGCAAAGCAGCTGAAGAAGATGGCAATAACTAACGCACCCACCCACTGAATTTGCAAGAAGTCTAGTTTGAATAACAGCGTAAGCAGCGATAGTGCGACTATGTTAAGGGCAATATAATTACCTTTACCAATACGCTCCACGGTCATATTAAGGTTGTCGGTATAAAGTCTTATGAGTGAATCAAGTGAGTTGATTACAAAAACGACACCTACAAATACCATCGCCATATTGGTTATTCCTTCTGTAGGAATACCTGCGCTGTGGTAGTGGTACAGTACCGAAAACCATGCGGCGATAGGGATAGATGGGATAACCATCATAGCCAGCATAACTTGATAGGTTTTGAGACCGCCTACAAAGCGAGAGGTAAACTGACCTATCATGATGCTCCAGCTGAACCACCAGAATAGATAAAACTCATGGTAATCATTGATGGGTAATACGAAGTTATCAATATTCGCAAAATATCCGCCAATTAGGCCTAGATTCTTGAAATAAGCCGTTATCTCGCTTTCACCAAACACAAATGCCGCAGCCCACATGCCAACAATGAGAGCGATAAATACCCAAGTTGTAGTAAGGCTTAAAATACGCACGTACTTAATGCTAGTACTTGAGTACACAGCAAAGGCAATGGCTGCAAACACGATCAGGTAGAACGCAGGCACGACCGATTCACCATCACCTACTGACGGTAAATACCATGGAAGGTTAGACAGCAGTAAGAAAGCTGTGAAAGCACAGGTCCCTATGATTACCACGTTGTTTACGAACTTAACGATAGGAAGCTCGAAGAATTTAACCTTGGGTTCTATTACGCAGAAATAAAAACAAGTAAGAAAGTAGAATCCCCAAATTAAGAAACCCCAAAACCCAAACTCAATGGCGAGAGGATTGGTGAATGCGTATTCAGGACTTGCGCTTATGTCAGCATAACCAGCAAATTCAGTGAGTGGGAACATAATGAGGCCCACATCCAAACCCGAGGTAAAAAGAATGGCAATAAAGGTAAAGGTTCTAACTGGCGTTACACCTACCACTTTCATGTTGCCCCATTTAAATAGAATATAGGCCACTGAAAGTAGAGTGAAAATAATGCCTGCACTAAGCCATACTGTCATTATCACCCTCCCAGTATTGATAAAATTGAAACATGTTTTTTCCTTTTTTTCGTTATTAAACAGACCACCCAGCTACATGCATCGTCACCTTGATTGGCGGCATATAGGCACTGTGGAAGGTGCGCTCGTTGCAAGAACAAGCGCACTGGTGCAAAAACGTTTTAACGTTTAGCGTTGCTCGGTTTGCCAATTAGGGTGTATGTCTACCGCCACATTTTGTGGTGGTAGAGCGGGTTTACCCAAAATTTTGTCCGCCGCTTTTTCCGCTACCATTATGGTCGGTGCATTTAGGTTTCCATTTGGAATGGTAGGGAAGATAGATGAGTCCACCACTCGCAGGCCTTCAATACCATGTACCTTGGTTTGAGAATCTACTACTGCCATGTCGTCTTCACCCATTTTGCATGAACACGAAGGGTGGTAAGCGCTCTCAACGGCTTCACGCACAAAAGCATCGATTTCTTCATCCGTTTGAATGTGCTCGCCAGGCTGGATTTCGCCATCTCTGAAGTCGTCGAATGCTGACTGTGCGATGATTTCTCTTGTTAGTCTTACGCAAGCTCGAAATCCTTCAATATCATCTTGATGCTGTAAGTAGTTAAACAAGATTTTTGGCGGTACTGTTGGGTCAGCCGACTGAATGGTAACGCTACCTCTACTTTTTGGTTTATTGTGACCTACGTGTACCTGAAAGCCGTCGCCGTCGAATGCTGATTTACCATCGTAACGGATAGCAGCTGGTAAGAAGTGATACTGAATATCAGGCCATTCCACATCAGCTTTCGAGCGAATAAACGCACAAGATTCAAAGTGATTCGTTGCGCCTAAACCAGAACGGTTAAGTAACCAGCGGGCGCCTATCAAGCCTTTTGAAATTAAGCCCAGTTTGCGATTTAACGTTATTGGCTGTTTACACTTGTACTGGAAATAGAACTCCAAGTGATCTTGCAGGTTTTGGCCCACACCCGGCAGGTGGTGGTTAACATCGATACCTGCTTTTTCAAGAATCTCTTTATCGCCAATACCTGAAAGTTGCAGAATTTGCGGCGAGCCAATAGAGCCGGCACTTAAAATAACTTCGTTAGACGTATTTGCCGTTTCGGTTTTGCCGTTAACAACATACTCAACGCCTTTTGCGACTTTGTTATCAAGAACAACTTTAGTCACCAGCGCGCCAGTCACTATGGTTAAATTCTTACGCGATTTTACCGGGTCAAGATATTCACGGCTTGCCGAACTGCGCACACCGTCTTTCACGGTCATGTGCATAGGTCCGAAGCCTTCTTGTTGCTTGCCATTATAATCGCTAGTGATGTCGTAACCCGCCTGTTCACCGGCTTTAATAAAGGCGGTATAAAGCGGGTTCTTCATTTCGTTGCCGTTGTTAACGCCAAGTTCACCATTGCCACCACGATAAGCGTCATTACCCTTGTACCAAGTTTCTGCTTTTTGGAAATAGGGAAGGCAAGCCTGATAATTCCAGCCCTCTGCGCCGTGAGCTTCCCATTCATCAAAGTCTTTAGCGTGGCCGCGCACATACACCATACCGTTAATGGATGACGAGCCGCCCAGCACTTTACCGCGGGGGCAGTGCATTTCACGGTTGTTTAAATAGGGCTCTTTTTCAGTGTTGAATTGCCACGCATACTTGTCGGTATTCATAGGAATAGACAGCGCCGTTGGCATCTTAATGAAAATGCTTTTATCTGAGCCACCGGTTTCCAGTAGCAACACCTTGTGCTTTGGGTTTTCTGATAAGCGGTTCGCTAGCACACAGCCAGCAGAACCAGCTCCAACAATAATGTAATCAAATGTCTGCATATGTACTCCTACTGCGGCTTAAAACGGGCTTTCAATTTGGCTCATACCTACATAAACCGACTTGGTTTGCGTGTAGCTATTAAGCGTTTCAACACCGTTTTCCCGTCCAATGCCAGATTGCTTGTAGCCGCCTACAGGCATTTCAGCAGGAGAGTTTCCATATGCATTTATCCAGCAAATACCAGCTTGTAACTGGTGGATAACGCGGTGCGCGCGCTTGATATCTTTACTAAATACGCCCGCTGCCAAACCTAGCTCGGTATCATTCGCCCGTGCGATCACTTCGTCTTCATCATCGAATACCAACACGCTCATTACTGGCCCGAAGATCTCTTCCTTAACGATAGTCATATCGTCGGTGCAATCTGTGAAAATTGTTGGTTCAACAAAATAGCCGTTAGGCGCAGAAGTTGGAGAGGCAGCGTTACCACCGGTTAACAGCGTTGCGCCTTCTTCTTTCCCTTTCGCAATATAGCTAAGAACTAGCTCTTGGTGCTTTTTAGAAATAAGTGCGCCTAGGTTTACATTAGGGTCTAGCGGGTCGCCCATAATGATATTGTTTTCGGTACGGGTTTTAAGCTCATCAATAAAGGCTTGATATACAGAGCGCTGGACGTAAACACGAGTACAGTTAGTACAGATTTCCCCTTGAGTATAAAAATTGCCTAGCATGGCGGCGCTAATAGCCTGAGTAATATCGGCATCTTCAAATACTACAAGCGGAGACTTACCGCCAAGCTCCATAGTCACGTCTTTTAAGTTCGAAGCAGCGGCGCTTTGCATCACTTTTTTACCTGTGCCTACTTCACCGGTAAACGATACTTTCTCAATGTCTGGGCTGTTAGTAAGCCATTGGCCTACTTGCGCTGCGCCTTGAACCACATTAAATACGCCAGCAGGTACACCAGCTTCAGTGAAAATTTCAGCCAGTTTAAGCGCACCCATCGGCGTTTCTTCTGATGGCTTAAATATAAATGCATTACCAGCAGCTAGCGCTGGGCCTGACTTCCAGCAAGCGATTTGGATAGGGTAGTTCCATGCGCCAATACCGGCACAGATACCTAGCGCTTCTTTACGCGTGTAGAAGAAGTCGGCGCCCACAGGCTGTTGAGTACCCAATTGAGTAGGTGCAAGGCCCGCATAGTACTCAATAACATCAGCGCCAGTTTCAATATCAACACAGTCGGCTTCTTGAATAGGCTTACCGGTGTCGAGTACTTCTAATTTAGCGAGTTCATCATTACGTTCGCGAAGCAGTGCAACCGCCTTGTTAAGAATGCGAGTTCTTTCGATAGGCATCATTGCTGACCATACCGCAAATCCTTCTTTAGCACTCTTGATCGCTTCTTGTTGAATAAACTCATCAGCCACTTCTACGTGGTAAATTACCTCACCGGTTGCGGGGTTGGTGACTGCAAAGGTCTCTTTGCTTTTGTTTGCCATCGGCTTGCCGTGAATGAAATTCTGATAAGTCGGTAATGACATGCATAAACTCCTACTTTAATAGTGCTGACAACGCTCGCCAATTAGCGCGCTCTTTGCGTGAAAAATAAATACGTACAAGCTAATACACATATTTGGTTTCAATACGATGAATAGTGTTGAAACTATTTTTCTCGCTAAGCGTTCGAAACGTTCGAACTAATCGCTCTTCGCTTAATAAACACCACTTTAACTTTCTTTACCTTGACCTCTCTCTAAGCCGCGTTTCTACAGGCTTTATAGGAGTTAATTTAGATGCGCTTAAGTAGTGTTTTTATTTTAATTGGCTGTTCAATAAAAATAAATTGTATAGTGTTCTAACTATTGTTTCAACGTCGAAGCATATTTAACGGCAAGTGATAAGGATGTTAAGTGCGTGTTTTTACAGCTTAACTGACTGATTTATAGTGATTTAAGGCGTAACATTAAATATATAAATAAAGCGCTAACTTTGTATTAAAGCTTTTAGTTCGAACAGGATGGAGTATTAAAAAGTGTTTAATTGAAACTATTCGACAGAGAGTAGTGGCAGATAAAGTAGAATAGGTAAACCACAAATTGGTTTAAACAAAGAAGCGCTCTTTATTAAGGGCGGCTGAATAATTAAAGGTGAGAACAAAGGCACGTGTAGCTTATGACAAGTACTTCGGGTTTCGAGACGTTATCCAAAACGCCAAAGCATGACATGAATATTACTGAAACTTTTTAAATAAATTGCGACGGCAGTATTACAGGTTAATACTGCCGTCTGATTTCTAATGATTAATTGTACAGTGGTAGTAGCCAGAGTTTATAGAAACAGTGGCAACATCACCTTTATTCCAATACACCACACCTTTGTTATTGGTATATTTTGCACCTGATGCAGAGCGTGATAGTTGCACAATGTGATGGGCATTGTTGAGCGAGAGTGCTTTTGTATCTGGGCCAAGCGTACTAACGTACAACTCCGTGATACTGGCGTTTGGCGTCTCACACTTATAGGTTCTGCTATTGGCTTGCGTAGAACTGTTTGCAATATCCTGCTTTTTAGCTACATCTTTTGGCTTTTTGTTAACTCCTGCCCCGGGTTTACCTGCATTACCGGTATTGGAACCTTGTGAAGGAGATGAGATTATTGCTTGAACTGTTTCATTGTCATTACTGTCATACAGGACTAGCCACGTGTTATCCAATATTGCATAAGTTTTCGATGAAGCTAAAGCATCAACAAAGCTTTGCTCTTGCTTCATAAGCGCTGGGGCACACATCTTTCTGGTAAGTACAATTTTATCGGCGGAGAAAGGTTGAGCATTGTTGTCAGCACTGAATACTTTATTGGCATTCGCAACGTTGAGCGCCCCTGTATACTGATTACAGCCTGTGCTTCCGCTTATTCTGCTAATATCCCCGCTTACATTTACATTAAGCGTAACGTGGCTAAAGTCGATAATACCTGATTGATTTATGCTTTCGACCTGCCAATGGCTACCTGAAAGCGCAAGTTTGTTTTCTTCACTACGTTGCTCTTGCTCATCAGTCGAATACATTGAAGAAACTGAACTACAAGCCGTTAAGGAGAGAAATGCAGGCATGGCTAAAGTTAAAAGGTACTTCCTTTTATTCATGAAAACTCCACTTATTATTCATCAATAGCGGTAGGAGTCGCTTTTCACAACTAAGTTCAGCAATATTACTCACTTAAAAATCGGAAATGCATAGTCGGTTTTAATATGTTTGTCGCCAAGCCGACAGTTTGTATGTGATCGCAAGGAGTAAACTAACTACCACAATACAAATAAAACGTTGGCGCAGTATGAAAAATTTAGAACAACACTTAAGTGAGTATGCTAAGTACCACCGAGATCAAAGAAACATATACACCCATTACATTGGTATCCCGCTAATTGTATTCTCGGTATTCTGCTTGTTGAGTAAGCCAGCGTTTCTTGTAAATGCCCCCATTTGGGGAGCTATGGTCATCAGCCCGGCTTTGTTCGTATGGATGATTGGCAATGCATTTTATATCAAATTAGACATAAAGCTGGGCGTTTTTATGACATTTATTACAGGGGCTATGGTCTATTTCGCTCAACCCATTGCACAGCTTAGTGTAAGTATGTGGCTTGCTATCTCGTTAGGCATTTTTATCGGTGGGTGGGTACTGCAATTTATTGGTCATCATTTCGAGGGAAAAAAGCCAGCGTTCGTGGACGATATTATGGGGCTGGCGATAGGACCACTCTTTGTGCTTGCTGAATTGAGTTTTGAATTGGGCCTTAGAAGTGCACTTAAAGAAGAGATTGAACGCCGCTCTGGACCCGTAAAGTAACTGCTTTAGACAGCGCGTTGAAACAACCAGTCTCAACGCGCTGTTATAACATAAGCGCTAAGCTTTCATCTTCTCTATCGTTTCTTTACGCAATTGTATTTTAGATTCAGCAAAAGACTGTCTAGGCAACATCTTCAGCTTTTCAGCATAACCCATGGCCGTTGCTAGTACTTGCTCCTGAGGTACTGCAGCATCTAAAAAGCCCGCTTTTACCGCTTCACTGCCTTGATAGATGCGCGAGAAAAGTAAGGCTTCAGTTTGAGACGTATTCGCGAGTCTGGCTTTGGCTAGTTCCATACCGAATGGCGGCAGCACCATACCAATGGCGGTTTCATTAAGACCATACTTAGTATCTGCATCTTTACCGATACGTAAATCTGCAGCCATAAGTATAATTGCGCCCATTGCAATGCTGTGACCTTCTGCAGCAACGACTACAGGTAGTGGGAAGCTATATAGGCGTACGATTAATTCAGCGCCTTTTGATACCAACTCGTGTTGTTTTGCTTGGTCATCGGCTTTCATTACCGATAAATCAAACCCGCCGCAAAACTTGCCTTCACCACCGTGTAATACAACCGCTTTTGCGTTTTGCTCCGCTTCATCTAAGGCATCGTTGAACTGCTGAATAAGATCAAAGCCTACGGCGTTAACTTTTCCGTCGTCAAAGGTGATTACTGCAATATCGTTATTAATAGCTAAATTAAACGCCATGGTATGTCCTGTCACTTTCTGGGTAGGGATGCTGTGTATAAATAATGTACGTCACACTCTGTTAAGCGCAACTTTCTAGCAGTGATTGTAGGTAATTGATTTCTTTTATGATAGTGCTTTAGGCTTCATCTTCGGGATATGTGCTATGAATATCGGTAATAATTCGCGGAAGTTCTGCAATAAGCTTCTTTTTATATCGACGTTGCCTGCGTCGCGCTTTCGCGTTATTAGCCCTCCACTGCGCACGTTTATCCTTAACAATTCGCTCTAGGTCTTGGCCGTCTTGAATCAATACTGCATCGTTGGGGGATGTTCGTTTTGTCATACTAAAACTCTAACTTTAGCTGTTTATTGCGCCATTGTTTCGAGCGTTGGTTGAGTGCGTGAAGCGAAACACTTTCAGTGGCTATTTGTTTGGCGAGGCATAGCGCGGCGCAGGCTTGTTCGTCGGTCAGGTTGTTATAGGCCGGCGTTGGAATGGCCTCATACCATGCACAACCGACAACGTTATCCAAAATTACTCTCATAAAGCAGTGGTCATGACAAATTGGCCAAGCGTTTTTCTTTGTTGATGCAATGGATGGGAGTACGTTTTTCGCGTAATGTAGAAATTCCCGTAGGTTACTTTTGTGCTTTGTTGATTTTGAAAGATAAGCGTGTGGGAATTGGTTTTGAAGGGAAGGTGTGTGCATGAGTGGTTTAGCCCCGGTCCAATTCGTTTAGGCACTATTATTACGACATAGCAAGAGTTTACACGACACCAGTGAAATTCAGAGTTACACTATTTTTAGTTTTACTGTGTTTAGTTTATAGATTCTTAGTTTTATGAGTTTTAGCTTAGTGCTAAATGCTCATTATTAATTTTATGGTTGGTTAATGCGCCCTCATTTAAAGATTCTTGTTATAGAAGATGCTGTTGATCTGTTGGAACAAATTACGTCGAGTATAGGCAACACGATTGCTTACTTTGACCGAAGTGACGTCGAAATAAGCCTGCTTGAAGCGAACTCCGTTGCAAAGGCACTACAATTTGTTCGTGAAGACGGTGACATTCAGGCTGTGGTATTTAGCTGGGATGTGGTAGCGAAGGTTAAAGAGTTGACAGACGTAGCGCCTTTAAATGGCGTACCTAATGAAAATACGAGCCCCGCAGCCGAAAGCGTCAGTTCACAAAACGCGAACGAGAAAACTACAAGCGAAAAGTCGTCTGCAAGCAACGCGGTAATTGATAATAACGCCAGAGTGATCGACGCCATTAAACGTATTCGGCCTGAGCTTCCCGTGTATGTCTTAGGCGATGCAGTAAAAGGATTGGATATTGTAAACCAAGCCAATGGCATTGAATCGTTTTTCTATCGTAACGATATTATTTCAGACCCAGAATCTATTCTTGGCTATATCATCAATGACTTTGATGACAGAAACGAAACGCCGTTTTGGACTGAATACAAAGACTATGTGGTAGAGTCCAATGACTCGTGGCATACGCCAGGTCACAGCGGTGGCGCAAGCTTTAGAAACTCACCCTATATTAGTGATTTCTATCGCTTCTTTGGGCGTAACGTGTTCGTCAGCGATTTGTCTGTTAGCGTTGACTCACTGGGCTCATTATCAGATGGCACCCACGCTATTGGTAAAGCGCAAGCCGCTGTTGCGAATACATTTGAGGTTCGCCATTCCTATTTCGTTACGAACGGCTCTTCTACATCAAACAAAATTATTTTGCAGACGCTGTTGCGTGAGGGCGACAAAGTTATTGCCGACAGAAACTGCCACAAGTCAGTACACTACGGCATTATTCAGGCGCGAGCCATGCCAGTGTATCTAGACAGTGTGTTTGACCCTGAATACGGTATTTTTTCACCGCCCAGAATGGCGCAAATTAAGCAGCTTATTGAAGAAAATACTGACGCTAAACTTATCGTACTGACGGGCTGTACCTACGACGGGTTATTGACTGACCTTAAGCAAGTCGTAAATTTAGCCCATGAGCATGGCATTAAAGTGTTCATTGACGAAGCATGGTTTGCGTATTCCTTGTTCCACCCTGCATTGCGTGACTACTCGGCTATCGCCGCTGGGGCAGACTATATTACTCACTCTGCGCACAAAGTGGTGTCGGCGTTCTCGCAAGCATCCTTTATTCATGTAAACGATCCAGATTTCGATAAAGACTTCTTTAAAGAAGTGTTTGCAATTCACACCAGCACTTCGCCTAAGTATCAACTCATTGCTTCACTTGATGTATGTCGACAACAGCTAGAGATGGAAGGTTACAAAATCCTTAATGAGCTGCTAAGCAATGTTGCCGAACTCAAATCGCAAATGGCCAAGTTTAAGCGACTTAAAATACTCTCGCCTAGTGACTTTGCGAATATGTTTTCTCACTTTGAAAGTGACAATATTGGGCACGACCCGCTTAAAATCTTAATTGACGTATCGGCGCTTGATTATTCAAACCAAGAAATACATCGTTTCTTGATGGACGAGGTTGGTTTAGAAATAGAGAAGTTCACTCATAGCACTATTCTAGTATTGCTTACGCTAGGCGGAATGCGCTCTAAAATTGTAAGGCTGTACAACGCATTAAAACGTCTTGATGATGGCGCCGTTAACCTAAGCAAGCGTAAGAGCAAAAGCCCGTTACCGGCAGACATTCCACCAATCCAATTAGACGACCTTCCGTCAAAAGCGTTTTTCAGCCCTAGGGAAGCCATTCCATGGCAAAACAGTGTTGGACGCACTGCAGCTGGTTTAATAACACCGTATCCGCCTGGTATTCCGCTTATTGTTCCTGGACAGAAAGTGGAGCAAGCGCATATTGATTACCTTCAGGCACTGGCAAGCCAGAAGCTTACCGTACAAGGTATTTACGACGGTGAAATTTATGTTGTTGCTGAAGAATAATTAAACCATGTTATAGGCAGGGTAAATTGTCACCTTGCCTTTTCCTGAACTTACCTTACACTTGCGCCGAAAGTAACGAAAAGGGCAGTGATAATGAAATTAAGTGACGTAAAGAAGCTTCATCAAAAGAAGTACAGAACCCAATTTGGTTTCTATTTGGTGGAAGGTGAGCACTTAGTTTTAGAGCTGCTAAAAGTTACGCAAAAAGCGTTTAACAGTACGAAAAATGAAAGTGTAAACGCTAAAAGTATAGACAAGACCACGCTTTATATCACGGCAGATTACGAGCAGTGGGTCAAAGAACATGTATTATCATCGGATGCTGAGATGCATGTTGAAACCGTATCGTCGCAACAAATGCAGCAACTCAGCGATACTAAGTCACCTCAAGGTATTATTGCTCGCGTTCCACTTCCTAACACTTCGTTAAGTTCAGAGCGGTCACAAACCAACATTTCCCCAAACAAATCCAGTACCGAAAAGTACATCTATTTGTATGAAGTTCAAGACCCCGGCAACTTAGGCACCATACTAAGAACGCTAGCGTGGTTTGGTGATTTTACGCTATTACTAAGCCCGAACAGTGTGGACCCTTACAACTCAAAAGTTGTACGCTCAAGTATGGGGGCTATTTTCCATGTGAACATGGAATTAAATGTAGCGCTTGAAAGCCTAGGCGAGCGCTTCGAACGTTTCGCCTTCCTGGATATGAATGGTAGTAATATCACCTCTAACTCCTTTGGTGATTACCAGTGTTATCTGTTTGGCAACGAAGCCCGTGGCGTGCCTGTTGACGCACTATCACGGCTAAACGCAACGGCGTATACCATTGCGGGAAGCGGTAAAATTGACTCGTTAAACTTAGCCAGCGCTGTAAATATTTGCGCCTATGAATTAACCCGTTAAGCCCCCCCTCAACTCGATTACGATAGGAAACAACCATGGCATTACAATGGTTTCCAGGGCATATGCACAAAGCCCTGAAAGAAATTAAAGAGTCGCTTAATCAAGTAGACATTCTTATTGAGGTGCTTGACGCACGTATTCCATATTCCAGTGAAAACCCTGAAATTGCAAAAATACGCGGCGATAAGCCCTGTATTAAAATTCTAAATAAGTATGATTTGGCAGATCCAGAAATTACTGCGCGCTGGCAGGAGAGCTTAGAGAAAGAGCGCGGCGTAAAGACGATTACGACCTCTAGCGATAACCCAGGCAACAGCAAGCAAATTATGCAGCTGGTTAAAAGTATCTGCTCGTATAAAGAAGGTCAGCCTAAAGCGATTAAAGCCATGATCACCGGTATACCTAACGTGGGAAAATCGACGCTAATTAATATTTTGGCCGACCGAATCATTGCTAAAACAGGCAACGAGCCGGCTGTAACGAAAAGCCAGCAGCGGATTAACTTGGGAAGCGGTATTATCTTGTTTGATACACCTGGAGTATTGTGGCCTAAGCTTGAAAACCCGCATTCTATTTATCGGCTGGCTTCTTCCGGTGCTGTTAAAAACACCGCTATGGAATACGACGATGTTGGTTTTTTTGCGGCGGATTACCTGATAAAAGCTTATCCAGAGGTCATGAAGGAGCGCTATAAGCTGGACGAATTGCCAGATACAGAAATAGAGTTTCTGGAAGCTGCTGCTAAAACGCGTGGAGCAATTCAAGCGGGTGGTCGCGTAAACCTTCATAAAATTTGCGAGATCCTGCTTAAAGAACTGCAGTCGGGTAAGCTGGGGCGGATTACGCTTGAGACTCCAGAAATGCTGGAAGTCGAAAAAGAGGAAATGGCAATTGAAGCAGCGAAGAAAGCTGAAGCCAAAGCCAAGCGTAAAGCAAAATTCAAAACAGGCTCATTGACCCCAGATAAGAAAGATAGGAAAGAAAAACGAGAAGAGAAGCGTCAAGAACAAAGCCGCAGAATGAAGAAAAATAAATGATTGCTTTTGATAGTTGCGCAATCAGAGGGAGAAGCGATAGGCTTTGATGTAATACCCAAGCATTAAATAGGAAATAACGTTGGACGATATTAAGTATTTTGATAAAGCATTGTTTAGTGAGTTAAAGCAGAAAGCGGCAGAGAGTCCTCGCCGACGAGCTAATTTTAACGTTCACAAATCTTATACTGATATGGTTCAGCGTCTTTTCATTGCCATGATGCCAGACTCCTACGTACGGCCCCATCGACACGTGCAGCCTCACAAATGGGAGTTTTTCATGGTTGTGGAAGGTGAGTTGGATATTCTGTTTTTCAACGACGACGGCGTAGTAAAAGAAAGAGTAACATTAAAGGCAGGTGGAGAAACCTTCGGCATTGAAATTCCCCCTAATACCTGGCATGCGACTGTGTGTTCAAGTCCAGTGGTATTTATGGAGGTTAAGCAAGGGCCGTATGAAGTGACGGATGACAAAGGTTTTGCAAGTTGGTCTCCTGAAGAGGGGAGCGATCTTGTACCGCGCTTTCTCGCTTCGCTTAAACAAGCAAAGGTGGGTTCTGACGTTACTTGCTTAAGCTCGTCTGTTTCCTAAAACGGCGGCTTTCAACTTGCTTTGCAGACTTTCCTTTTTGGAAAGTCATTGCTATTGCTTATCTACATGGTATGGTTAAGGATAAGTGACACGAGGCGGCTACTGTTTTCACAGAATAATCATTAGCCCAACTATTTCACTTAGTCTCGGCAAAATGCCGTTTGTACAAGTACATTGTAAAAAGAGAATTATTATGCGAAACGTTTCAACTGGTTATTTTTATAATTTTAATTACTGATTGCACCTGACCGTCGGTGTTCAGGGGCAAGTATTGGCTTCTGGGCACTGCAGGTAAAAACGTTTTGCAAAAGCCCAGAAGGTATCACCATCTGGGCTTTTTTAATGCCCGAAATTCTCGGTAAAAGACAATGAAAGAAATTACACTAGGTGACATAAGAAAGCAGCACAGAGTTAAACAAGAAGTCGTAGCAATGGCACTATCAGTCACTGCTTCTGGCGTGAGCAAGTTAGAATCGAAGCGTATTCAAGATGTTTCTCTTCAACGCGCAGCTGCATATTTAGCAGCCGTTGGTGGAAATATGAAAATTGAAGTGACTATGCCAGACGGCGCTACTTTGCAAGTAGGGTAATTTAGACTGGATATGCTATGTGTTTTTCACGAAAAATTGAATAACCCGCATTTGTTGTTTTCGTAAAACACGTAGACTTGCTCTAAGTAAACATGAATAAACATATTTTTACGACTAATCGCTTTAACTAAGATACGGCTGGGTTAAAATATAGTGAAATCGATTACAAGGAGTCTTACATGGCCGTTCACGAAATTACCCATCCGCTTATAGCGCACAAGCTAGGGCTTATGCGAAATGCCAAAATTAGCAGCAAAGATTTTCGCGAGCTTGCCTCTGAAGTGGGAAATTTGCTGACCTATGAAGCAACCCGAACTTTGCCTACAGAACGCGCGACCATAAAAAGCTGGTCTGGCGACGAGGTGGAAGTAAGACAAATAAAAGGCAAGAAGATAACCGTAGTGCCTATTCTTCGCGCCGGCTTGGGCATGCTAGAAGGTGTATTGGAGTTAATCCCAAATGCGAAGATTAGTGTTGTTGGCCTTTATCGCGATGAAGATACCCTTCAACCCGTTGCTTACTTTGATAAGGTGGTAAAAAATATCGACGAGCGTACTGCGTTGATTGTAGACCCTATGCTTGCCACAGGCGGAACCCTAATTGCTACTATTGACCTACTTAAAAAGAAAGGTTGTCGCCGAATTATGGGGCTGTTCCTTGTTGCCGCACCAGAAGGCATTAAAGCCGTGGTTGATGCCCACCCTGATGTTGATATATTCACAGCTGCTATTGATGAAAGATTAAATGAAAAAGGCTACATACTGCCAGGACTAGGTGATGCTGGAGATAAAATTTTCGGAACGAGATAAGTCGCCAGTTTCTTAAAATTAAGCTTTCCAATAAAACTTAGGCTCAAACACCAGGTGTGTATTAAAAAAGCAGCGTTAAACGTTTAAGTTAATGTTATAGTCGAAGGGTAGTCGAAGCGCACGCTTGCTACCCTTTTTTAATTACGATTCAGGGTAGTAAGTCTCGTTAAAAGAGCTAATAACAATGAATAAAACGAAACTTACCCTTAAAGATGTTGCTGAACAGTTAGGCGTATCAACAGCAACTATTTCAAATGCGTTTAATCGCCCAGACCAATTATCAAAAGCGAAGCGCGAAGAGATTTTGGCGCAGTGCAAAAAGATTGGTTACAGTGGTCCTAATAAAGCAGCGCAAATTCTTAGAAAGGGCACCTCAAATATTGTGGCTTTAGTCCTTGCCGATAGTATCTCTTACATGGTGAGTGACCCCGTAGCTAGCACATTTATCAAAGGGGTTTCTTCTGCCCTTCAGGAGAATGGAAAGCACTTATTACTCTATGCAGGTGACTCGAACAGCCTCCTTGATGTTGTTGATTTTGTTGACGGTTTTATCTGCTATGGTCAGCCACGCAATAGTAATTTGGTAAAAGAGCTAGCGGTATCTCCTAAGCCGGTTGTTACGGTTGATTTTGATATTGAAGATAAGCCGTCTATTAACATTGATAACGAAGAGGCTGCGTATCGCGTAGCATCTCATGCCCTAAATGAAGGTGACAATGTAGCCATCTTTGGGCTGCGCCTTATCGACTCTCCCTCTACATGTCGAATCTATGATAGTCAGCTGATTGATGTAGACAGCTCGATTGCCCATCGCCGTCTAGATGGTTATTTAAAAGCTGCAAAAGAGAAAAACATTACGGTAAGCAATGAGCGTATATGGCACCTTCCAGAGAGTGATCGACACTTTGCAAGGCAGGCTGCCAAAGAAGTACTGACCAGCTCTCCAAGACCCAATGTCGTCTTGTGTATGAGTGATATCATAGCGCTGGAGTTGCTTAACTTAGCATTAGATATGGGAGTTAGAGTCCCAGAAGAGCTTAAAATAACCGGCTTTGATGGTATTGAAGAAGCCGAACGCGCTCGACCTAGTCTTACTACCGTATGCCAATCTAGTGCAAGTAAAGGTGTTGAAGCAACCAAAGCACTACTTAATATAGTTTCTACCAAAAACACCTTGCCTTTCGAGCTTCGTGTTGGAGAAACTGTTTAAATAAAACCTTATCAAGAAGGTTAATAAGGCGTATGAATTTAGTGCGCCTTATTAACCGGTAGCAACCTTAGATATGGTAATGCCCTTTTTAGTAAAAAGCGTAATTAGTATTAAGCATATATGAAGGGCCAATTTGCGGCCTCCTTAATCCCACACCAACTCTTTAAAGTGCTTTCGACACATTGATTCGTAAGTATCGTTACCACCTATTTGAACTTGGTCGCCATTTTTTACGGCATTGCCATTCTCATCCAAACGCACAACAAAACTTGCTTTTTTACCGCAATGACAGACCGTTTTTAACTCCGACAGCTTATCTGCCCAAGCCAGCAAGTAGTGACTACCTTCAAAGGTTTCACCTAAAAAGTCAGTTCGTAGTCCGTAAGCTAGAACGGGTACGCCTAGTTCATCAACAACGTCTACTAACTGCTTTACTTGGGCTTTAGTTAAAAATTGCGCTTCGTCAATAAATACGCAGTCGGGTTTACGTGCTTCGCAATCTTTACTTATCGACGTGAACAAGTCATCGCCTTTAGCGTATAACTTAGCGTCGGCCTGTAAGCCAATACGTGATGTTACTTTGCCAACGCCGTATCTGTCATCTAGCGCTGCTGTATAGATAATTGAATGCATTCCGCGTTCGCGGTAGTTATAAGCAGATTGAAGTAAAGACGTGGATTTTCCTGCATTCATTGCAGAGTAATAAAAATAAAGTTGAGCCATGGTGATTAATAATTTTCGTTATACCAAGAGATTAAGTCGCCGGCATTCATAGGCTTAGCAAAGTAAAAACCTTGTAAGTAATCAGTACCTAGTTGAGCAAGATGAAGCTTTTGATCTACGGTTTCGATCCCTTCTGCAATAGTCTTACAGCCAAACTCTTTTGCCATTAAAAGTGTCGCTCTTATTATGGTATCACTCTCTTCAGAGCTATTCTGTACAAAAGAACGGTCAATTTTAATAAAATCGCAAGGCATTGACTGTAGGCGACTCAATGATGAGTAGCCTGTACCGAAATCATCAATAGCAACTTTAATTCCTCTAGCTACTAGTTCATTGACTTTTACGCTCACTACTTCTTTATCACTAGCAAAAACGCTTTCTGTTATTTCTAAATGAAGCCGCGCCGAAGAGATTTGGGTAGTCTTGAGTGCGTTGTCTACCGTTTTAAGGAAGCTATCATCAAGCAGTTGAGAGACCGACACATTAACTGAAATCGCAAGGCCTTGTTTAAACTGCCAGTGAGATAAATCTATTAGTGCGCGGTTTAACACCCAAGCACCTATTTCCGGCATAAGTCCACTGCGCTCAGCAAGTGGAATAAATACGGCCGGAGAAATACTTTCATCATCGCATTTCCATCTAAGCAGGGCCTCTACTGAATAAAGTGTATTTGAAGCTACATCCATAATCGGCTGATAGAAAACGGTAAATTCGCTGTTATCGATAGCACAGCGCAAACGTTCGCAAAGTTGCTGCTCTCGTTTAATTTCTTGGTGAAGTGCTTGGCTAAAGACACCTATAGAGCCGCGTTGTTCGCGCTTTTGGTCATACATAGTTAGGTCAGCCTGCTGAATCAAATCAACAGCAGTTTCACCATGTTCGGGAAACATAGCTATGCCAATTGTTGCATCAAGAGTTACTTGGTTATCATTTGCAATGATAGGAACGGTTACACCGCTTCGCATGGCATGGGCGACAGCTTTGGCTGTGTCGACATTCGCGTAGGGGATAACTGCAACAAATTCGTCACCCCCCCACCTGCCAAGGTGGTTTTCTTCTGTGTAGTTGCGTAATCGACTGGCGATTTCCGCCAGTACTATGTCTCCAATCTTATGGCCCAGACTATCGTTCACTTGCTTAAAGCCGTCTAGGTCGATAAACAACAGCGCTAATGAGTTATCGAGTGCTCGTGTGGTGTCAAGTAAGTTATTTAAGTACTTTAAAAAACCGTTTCGGTTGAGTAAGTTAGTTAGCGGGTCTCTATTAGAAAGTTGATAGAGATCAGCGGTTCGTCGTTCGACTTCAGCTTCAAGCGTCGCGTTTGATGCATCTAGTTTTTCGTTAGTCGCAATAAGCAGTTGATTAACTTTTTCTGTCTCGCTGCGCTCAACCTTCATTTGCTCAACCAAGCTATTGTTTCTTGCCTTAAGATGAAGTGTGTTAATAAAAAATTTGTTATAACGAAAGGCACTTGTAAAAATACCGAACCAAAAAACTAACCCTAAAATGCCCAAGATAAAAAATTCCCCTCCATCGTCTGTAACAGCGCATAACGACATAGGAACGAGAAGGGCCGTAGAGTAAAAGCTTACAAGTTTTTTGTTTGGCGATAGAACGGTTCCTGCTCCCCCAGCCATAGCTGCGAGCACTACCATGGTTGCAGCAAGCTCTATGGTGGTCATAGACGAATAAAATAAAATCGAATAGAGGGCCCAAATCCCCCCGGTTATGTATAAGCCAGTAGCGAACCTGATTAAAGCGGGACGAGGATTGTACGCTTTGCCCACCAAATTAACTCGCCAGTAGATAGCATCGACAAGGCGCGCTACAGAAATGCTTACCATAGCAACCCACACTAGCAGCTTATGTGTAAAAACCGACGGTTCGTTGTTTTCGAAGAAAAAGACAAGGCCTGAAAATGCGAAGATAGTCATAAGAAAACCGACGAAACTATTGCCTAAAAGCATGTCAGTGGTGTCTCTTTCTATTTCGACCTTTGAGATTAAGTCTTCTTGTTTATTCAACCTTTTGAAACCTTTACGTAGTGCCTGTTGCGTGCATAAGGGATTTTACTCAAACATCTAGTTCACTTAAGCAGCTATTAATTCTTTCCCATCTAACGCTCAAGAACGTACAGCTATACTATAGTATGTTTTTTAGTTAATAGTTTAAATGAGACCAAAGTTCAGAAAGTTAACGTCAGGACTAATCGATGATTAAAGAAATACTTTCATAGTGTTCCTATTCGTCGTGAATTTTTCTTAATCGATAATAATGTTTTGTTGAAGAAGCGTTTTTGAAGGTGGCGGAGCTACTTTGGGAACAAGTATTTTAACATCAGGAGTGCCTTATCTGGTGCGATGTTAAATAAATTCTTCACAGGTTATTTACAATGTTGGTTTTTTGTTATAGATTCTTAATCGATTAAGTTTGTTGTGTTGCCGCCAACCCTAGTAGTCTAGGGAAAGAGGCTACTTAGGATTTAACAACTCCAACACATTGCCGGAGAAAAAACATGAAAAAACATCACACACTCAATGCACTGACTCTTGCCGTTTGTACAGCGCTTTCAGGAGCGGCTTTTGCTCAGGAAGCTGCGACATCAGACGCTGATACAAAGTCGAAAGAAAAGTTTGAACAAATCGTTGTGACTGCTGCACCTGGTGGCGCAACTATGCAGGAAGCAAGTGTTTCTGTAAGCGCGTTTGACGAAGAAGATATTCTCAAACTCGCACCACGTTCTACCGCTGAAGTTTTCCGCGCACTACCTGGTATACGAGCTGAATCTTCTGGTGGTGGCGGTAACGCAAACATAACAATTCGTGGTATTCCACTGGCTACAGGTGGCTCAAAGTTCTTGCAGCTACATGAAGATGGCCTACCTGTTTTGGAATATGGTGACATTAACTTCGGTAATGCCGACAACTTCTTACGTTACGACTGGTCAGTGGCGAATGTTGAAGCGGTACGTGGTGGCTCTGCATCAACATTTGCTAGTAACTCGCCAGGCGGTGTTATTAACTTAATCAGTAACACTGGTGAAGTGGGTGGAGGCGCAATTGGTACCTCATTCGGCGTTGACTATGAAGAGTTTCGTCTAGATTTCCGCTACGGTGGCGAAATCAGCGACGACCTTTATTACCACATTGCCGGCTTTGCACGCGGAGGCGAAGGCCCTCGTGAAACAGGGTACAACGGCGACCAAGGCGGTCAGGTTAAGTTTAATATCACGAAGATGTTAGATAACGGTCACATTCGCTTCTTCTACAAAAACTTAGATGATAAAGTGTCGACGTATCTTCCTTCACCAGTACTAGTTAAAGGTGATGGCGAATATGGCCCAGTTCCAGGCTACGATGCGAGCTCGCAAGCACTGAATTCAGCTTACAACACGAATATTTCTACTTTCGACAGTTTCGGTAACCCAGAAAACCGTGATGTTCGCGACGGTATCGAGTCAAAAGTAAATTCATTTGGCGTAGAAGTTGACCTTGAAGTGGCTGAGAATTTGTTTCTATTAAACAAATTCCGTATTTCTGATATCTCTGGTGGTTTTATCGCACCATTCACTGACGGTTTCCCAGCAGGCCCTGGTGATGTTTCAAACTTTGCTTCAGCACTTTGCTCTGGCGCAACAGACGGTGATGGCAATGCATTGAACTGTGATAGCACAAGCGTAGTACTAGCCAACGGCCCTGGTGCTGGTGAAGTATATACGGGTCAAGCATTCACGAACCTTCAGTTTGATACGCGCATCAACGACCTTGGCAACATGATCAACGATTTCAGCTTGCGTAAAGAGTTTGATAACGGTATCGACCTAACAGTAGGTTACTACTACTCAAATCAAGACATCGCTACAAGCTGGTCAAGCTGGCAGACGTTTATTCAAACACTCGATGGTGACAATTCTCAGTTGCTTACCATTACAGATGCAGACGGTGTTGAGCTAGTGTCTGATGGTTTACTATCGGCAAGCTTCCTTTCTTGGGAGTGGGACCTTAACTATGTGACTAAAGCACCTTACATGAACGTAGGCTTCGAGTTATCGGACAACATTCTCATTGATGCGTCGGTACGTCACGATACCACTGAAGCATCTGGCGAGCTTATCAGTTCTTGCTGTGGTGGTAATGCTGATTTCGACCTAAACGGTAACGGTGTAATTGAGCAAATTGAAGATGCTTCTGCAGTTAACAGCGGATTCATCAGTGGTGGTGTAATTAACCTAAATCGCGCTGGTGCGGCGTCTCAAATCGTAGATTACAGTGCAAATAACACGTCTTACTCAATTGGTGGTTCATACCTATTGAGCGATAGCCAAACCTTCTTTGCTCGTTACTCAAAAGGTGGTCGGGCGATTGCTGACCGTCTACTTCAGATTGGCGGCACGTTGAATGCTGACGGTAGTTTAACAAGCACTACTTCAGGGTACGACACAACCAAGCAGTTTGAAATCGGTTATAAGTACGGTACAAAAGACTTAATGGTTAACGCCACCTTGTTTGATACTGTTACTGAAGATACGCAAGCAGAAGTAACAAGTGGACTAACATTCATGCGTGAATACGAAGCGACAGGTCTTGAGCTTGAAGGTCGTTGGAATGCAACGGATAACTTTGTGATGTCAGGTAACCTTACATGGACTGACGCTGAGATTAGTGATGACGTTAACAACCCAGCATTAGAGGGCAATACGCCTCGCCGTCAGGCAGACTGGATTTGGACGATTACGCCTGAGTACGTTACAGATTACTGGTCTGTTGGCGCTTCACTACAAGGTTCAACTGAGTACTATGTTCAAGATAACAACGACCTTAAGCAAGAAGGTTATACGCTAGTAAATCTTTTCGCTACCTACTGGGTTAACGATCAATTCTCGGTGTCACTGAGCATGAATAATGCAACTGATGAGTTCATCATTACTGAGTCAGAAGAAGGTTCTGCAGAAGTGGGAAGTTATGTTCGAGCGCGCCCTCTGAATGGTCGTACAACAGTACTTTCACTTAAGTATATGTTTGACTAAAGCTAGGTAAATTAACGCGTAATATAAAGAGATTTTGCCTAGGTAGGATATATATAGCACGTTAAATTTCAAAGTCTTAAAGCGCCCACTTCATATGACGTGGGCGTTTTTATTTGTATCATTTGTTGTTATTCTTTTTTAGTTCGAGTTGTTTGGCTATAGCGCCGGAAAGACGGTCTAATAAATGGGCGTGTTTTTTATGGATAACATGAACTAACTCGTGCTCTACAAGCGGGATATATTCTATTCCTGATTGCTCAAAAATAGCTTTTTCTGAATAGTCACTGGGTAAAATTGCGTAATCAAACCTGCCGTTTAATAATAAACTGATAACATGGTTAAAGTCATCGAACTCAAAGATATTAGCGCTAAGCTCATCCGGGTTTACGTGCATATTGAAGAAAAAACGCGTGGTCACGGCTATTGCTTTATCTGGGGCTTGAATCACGCTTTTTTCGCACTGTGCCCCTCTAATACACAGTAAAAATGATGCGCCATGGGAAAGAGCTGGTGGAACAATAATAATATTATTGTCAGGTTGTGAGACCACATCGTAACGAATAACATCTGCATCTGTCATTCCCTCGTTTAACAGTCGAAGCCCTCGCTCACCACCAACTTTCTCAAATGTTACTTCTATTCCAATATCTCGATAAGCGCGTTGTATTAAGGGTTTATAGAAACTAGTCACGCGAGGGTGGTTAAGTTCGCCTACGATGAAATTTTGTCCATTATCATGAGCTAAGGTACAAAACGGCAAAGATAACGATAAAACTAAAAAGAGAGAGGAAACGCTTTTATTTATTAAAACTAGCGCCTTTATCACAGCACAGATCCTTTCGTTAAGAGATGAGATTAACTAAAGGATAGAGCACGAACTAAACAATAGAAAGGGAGCGGGCCAGTGATTTGAGCAAATACAAAAAAGCCCTGTCACTAACAGTGGCAGGGCTTTTTATCAATATTACTGCACGGTTACGTTTTACGCAGCGTTCTGACCGCCATCAATCGCTTTAAGCGTTTGCGACGCTGGAACAAGTTCCATATCGAACGTGTATTCGTCTACACGAACTGCTAGCTTACGCTTCTCGTTGTAGTCGTGAAGCTTAGCTGCTTCATCAGCTGTAACTACGCCTTTTTCTTGAAGCTTGTTAAGCGCGTGTTCAAAAGAGATGAACGGCACTACAGGCTCTTTGCGAAGTGCTTTTTGCACTTTACCAAGAAGGTGCGCTACTGCGTGTTTCGCTTTAAACGCTTGCTCGTTAATGTCGTTACCATCACCAGGGCTAACACGTACAAGGTGCGTAAGCTGGTCTTTCACGCTGTTATCTTGCATAGACGCAATTGATAGCTCACGTACTAAGTCGTCGCTAATACCCGCTACACTGTTTGTATAGGTATTGGTAAGAAGACGCATTAGACCTCGTGTTGCCGTGTTCGGGAAATTGTTGATGAAGTTAACAATTGCCTGATCAGCTTGTTGTAAAGACCACTGCATAGCGTATTCGAAATACGGAAGAGCTAGCTTTCTGTCTTCAATGCGCTGCTCGTAAAAACGAATTGCTGCCATTGCACCGTATAGGTAGCTCATTACGTCACCTAGACGGGCTGATAGAAGCTCTGCTTTCTTAAGGTCACCGCCTAGTACCGCAAGCGATAGGTCAGCAAGTGGCGCTAGTTTTGCAGAGATGCTGTTTACACGCTTCTCGTACTTACGAACTTCTGGTAATGCCGACTCGCTCTCACGTAGGAAAGGAAGGTAGCCTTTACCTAAGCTGCGGAACGCATTTTTAACGCTGAAGCCAACGGTTTTGCGAAGTACTTTGTTGAACTCTGCATCCGCTGAACTTTCGTTACTGTGAATAAGGTCAACCATATCTTTAAGGTAAGGGTGACAACGCATAGCACCTTGACCAAAGATCATCAGGTTACGAGTAAGAATGTTCGCGCCTTCTACCGTAATTGCGATAGGAAGTGCAGCATAACCACCCGCTAATGTATTTTGAGGACCACGTTGGATCGCTTTACCCGCTTGGATATCCATCGCAGAGTTCATGACGTCACGGCCTAGCTCAGTCATGTGGTACTTAGCAATTGCTGTTACTACCGATGGCTTAACGCCTAGACCAAGACCTTCAGTTGTTAGAACACGCATAGCTTCAAGTAAGAATGTCTTACCCGCGATGTCAGCCATTTTTTCTTGAATACCTTCGAAGCGACCGATTGGAAGACCAAACTGCTCACGTACGAATGAATACTCTACTGTGCCTTTAAATGCAGATTGTGCTGTAGCCACACCCATTGCCGGAAGTGAAATACCACGACCTGCACCTAGACAGCTAACTAGCATCTGCCAGCCACGACCGATGTTCTTTTGACCACCAATGATAAAGTCCATAGGAATGAACACGTCTTGACCACGAGTAGTACCGTTATAGAAACGTACGCCCATAGGATCATGACGGTTACCTAGCTCAACACCTGGGTGTGACTTAGGAAGAAGGGCACAAGTAATGCCTAGCTCTAATTTGTCGCCAAGTAGTTGGTCTGGGTCAAATACTTTAAATGCAAGACCAAGTACAGTCGCAATTGGAGCAAGCGTAATATAGCGCTTGTCCCAGCTTACACGAAGACCAAGAACTTCTTCACCGTTGTATTCGCCTTTAGTAACGATAGCCGCATCAGGAATAGCACCTGCATCTGAACCTGCTTCTGGGCTTGTTAGCGCGAAACAAGGAATGTCGCGACCATCCGCAAGGCGAGGTAGCCAATAGTCTTGCTGCTCGTTTGTGCCGTAGTGCATTAGAAGCTCACCCGGGCCTAACGAGTTAGGTACCATCACAGTTACCGCAATTGCACCGCTTTTCGCAGCAATTGTTGCAACGATAGTCGAGTTTGCATAAGGGCTGAATTCAAGACCACCAAATTTCTTTGGGATGATCATAGAGAAGAAACGGTTCTTACCAAGGAAGTCTAAAACTTCTTGAGGAATGTGCTTACCGTTACCAAGCTCGAAATCATCGATCATATTCAATAATTCAGCTACTGGACCGTCCATGAATGCTTGTTCATCCGCACTCAGTTTTGCCTGAGGGATATCACGCAATGCCTGCATGTCAGGCTTACCCTGATAAATAGAAGATTCAATCCAAACGTCACCCGCGTCTAGGGCTTCTTGTTCTGTGACTGAAATTGGGGGTAATACTTTTTTTAAGCTAGTTCTGATACTCATAATTAACTCATCCGCTCATCTGACCAGTTGTTTTAGTTAATACTACACCTTATTTAGAAAAGATCAAAAAAAATCGCTAATCTTAACGTTAATAAGTGTTAATGTTGCGGTTTATCATATATTTATCAGATAAACCGCTACGTGTTGCATCAACAAAATATACGTAGGTGCGGTTATTTTTGATGATTAAATTTTTGTGTGGGTTATGTTAATTGCTGTTTTCAATGTAAAATTTCGTTATACAAAATCAAGGATACTGTGATGAGTCACACACCTAGCAGCGCGCCAGTAGCAATAAGATTCCCTGTCATAACGCTAATTTTAGTCCTAGCGGTCACAGCCATTTCTCTTATCGGAGCTCAAAACTTATATTTCCGTGGGGACTATAAGGTATTTTTCGAATCTGACGATCCACAACGGCTTGCATTTGAAGAAATGCAGAACATTTTCAATAAAAGCGAAAATGTTGCATTTATGGTTGTGCCTAGCGACGGTCAAGTACTGAAGCCGTCCACGCTTACGCTAGTAAACGAATTAACAGAAGCTGCATGGCAACTACCTTTGTCTACAAGGGTTGAATCTATATCTAATTATCAAAATACCTTCGATGACGATGGCGATTTAATTGTTGAAGATTTAATTACTGCAGAGAAGCTCTCTAGAGAAGGTATTGCGAACATCGCTCAAGTACTTTCTCGCAGTCCAGAAGTCTTCGGTCGACTCATATCAAGAACAACAGATGTTACCGTTATCGATACGACAATTCAGCTACCTGATGGCGATCAAACCCAGCAAGTAATTGAAATAGCCGAAGCTGCAAAACAAATAAAATCTCACTTTGAGAGTAAATATCCCGACCATGACATTTACTTAAATGGCATGGTGATAATGAACGATGCGTTCGCCGTGGCTGCACAGCAAGATGCCGAAACATTAATACCCTTAATGTTTTTGTTAATTTTTATCGCGATTGCTTTGATCGTAAAGTCACTTTGGGCCGCGGTATTCACATTAGTGGTAGTGATTTTTTCCGTAGCGATTACTGTAGGTCTGACAGGCTGGCTTGGAGTTTATTTAAGCACTGCCACTGTAAATGCACCGACTATGATTACAACGCTTGCTGTTGCAGACTGTATTCATATCATAGTTGGAGTGAAGTACTACCTAAACCAAGGCTTCACTAATAAAGATGCTATTAGAAAGAGTATTGAGGTAAATAAAAAGCCTATATTCATTACCAGTATAACTACTGCTATAGGGTTTGTTATGCTAAATTTTTCTGCTGTACCGGTTCTTTCCCACTTAGGCAATATGACAGCGGTTGGTGTAATGCTGGCTTGTGTCTTTTCACTCACGGTATTACCGTCACTTCTAACCCTGCGACCTCTCAAGCCGTCTGTTTCGGTAAATAATTCAGTATTCTCGAAGTGGGCAACCTTAGTTAATCGGCACCATCGGATATTGCTGCCTATTTCGCTCCTCGTCATTGTGGTAATTAGCCTATTTGCTACAAATAATGTTTTAAACGATGTTGCGGTTAAATATTTCGATGAACGTAGTGCGTTTAGGCAAGCTGTAGAAGTAAACGAAGATAAGCTTGGTGGAATGTCAAATATTGACTTCGTAATTTACACGGACCAATCATACGGTGTCACAGACCCTGTCTTTTTAGCGCAGATAGAGGAGTTTTCTAAATGGTTACGGGCGCGAAGTGAAGTTAACCACGTTTTAACTTTTACTGATACGCTTAAACGCTTGAACCGAAACATGAATGGCGATGACCAAAGCTTTAATGTAATACCCGCCGACGGCGAGCTCGCATCCCAGTATTTATTATTATATGAAATGTCTCTGCCATTTGGGTTAGACCTTGGTAACCAAATTGATATAGATAAGTCAGCACTTCGAATAATTGCACTTACTAAAAACTTGGGAAGTCGCGATATAACGACGCTTGAGAGAGAGGCAAAAGATTATTTTGCGAGTCTGTCGGACGATTATAGAATTGAAGCGGCAAGCCCACCGTTGATGTTTGCCCACATCGGTGAGCGAAATATGAAAAACATGGTGTGGGGAAGTGTTTTCGCACTTGTCTTAATTTCCATACTCATTTTATTTGCTTTGAGGTCGATAAAGCTTGGTGGCATAAGTTTAATTACAAACCTACTGCCTGCCGCGATAGGATTTGGAGTATGGGGAATTATCTCAGGTGAAATAAATATGGCACTCTCTGTCGTTATAAGTATGACGATGGGAATAATAGTTGATGATACCGTTCACTTTTTGACGAAATATCAGACCGCTAGAGAGCAAGGTTTAAACGCAAAAGAAAGTGTCGTTTATGCCTTTGAAACTGTCGGAATGGCTTTAACGACGACTACAATTGTCCTTACCTTAGGGTTTGCCGTGTTAGCATCATCAAGCTTTGTCTTAAATGCACATATGGGGATGCTGACAATCATTATTATCGTAGCCGCATTAATTGTTGATTTTATCTTCCTGCCTGCGTTGCTTGCATGGCTAGAGGACACTAGAACGGCCCAGAAGGAGTCTTAATATGAATTTTCTCTCGCGAATAGTGTTGATTGCAACATTAGGTTGTACCGCTAGCTACGGTTTAGCTTCAGAGATAAAGGGTGATGAAAAGGCCATCGCTATAGCAAAGGAACGCAAGGCTAGGGATACTGGTTGGGGCGCTAACGAGGCAAAAGTTCTCATGCTTTTGAAAAACTCGCAGGGAAAAGAAGCGACGAGAAAACTTGAAGTTAAGTCTCTGGAAGTAAAAAATGACGGAGATAAAGCACTTACCGTTTTTGAGTCTCCTAGAGATGTAAAGGGGACGGCATTTTTAAGTTTCTCGCATGCGCTTGAAGCTGATGAACAATGGATATTCTTGCCAGCGTTGAAGCGTGTAAAGCGTATATCATCGCAAAGCAAAAGCGGCCCTTTCGTAGGTAGTGAGTTTGCATTTGAAGATATGACATCGTACGAAGTGGAAAAGTTTTCGTACACATTCTTGGGAGAAGAAGAAATAAACGGGGAGGCCTGTTTCGTTTTAAAGCAGGTTCCAGAATATGATTTTTCAGGATACTCTTATCAAAAAGTTTGGATAGATAAATCACATTATCGTGTTCAGAAAGTTGAGTTTTTTGACCGTAAAGAGTCGTTGTTAAAAACGCTTTATTTGTCTGATTACAAACAATACAAAAACAAATTTTGGCGTCCTATGAAAAGCTTGATGCGAAATGTACAAACTAAAAAGTCGACGTCTTTGATTACCGAAGAATTAACTTTCGACACAGATTTACAAGAAAGTGACTTCGACAAAAACAGATTAAAGAGAGTTCGATGATTAGAAAAGCGGTTGCACTGTTACTAATTTTTAACTTTACCTCTTTCGCCAATTCTGCAGAATTCACCGGCTCTGCAGGCCTTGATTTGCGTTATTATTTGCAGGATTCGTTGTATCCGCAGCAAGAGCGTACGTATGCTTCAGCGTATCTCTCTCCCGAAATCTATGCTGAGTTCAACGATGGCCAAGATACGCTGATTTTCAATCCTTTTTATCGTGTGGATGAGCACGATAGTGAACGCACACATGGCGATATTAGAGAATTGCAGTGGGCGCATTACAGAGATACTTGGGAAACTAAGGTTGGCATAGGTAAGGTGTTTTGGGGGCAAACTGAGTCTGTGCACCTCGTGGACATTATCAACCAAACCGATTCGGTAGAGTCTGTAGATGGTGAAGCCAAGTTAGGCCAACCAATGGTGAACGTTTCATATTTTACGGAGTATGGGAATTTTTCAGTTTTCGTTTTGCCCTATTTCCGCGAGCGAACGTTTCAAAGTACTGAGGGAAGGCTTCGCCCGCCATTGGCGATTTCAGATGCTATTTACGAATCATCAAGTGAAGAGAGTAACCTTGATTACGCACTTAGGTGGCAATCTTCGATTGATGACTGGGAAGTAGGGCTTTCGTATTTTTCTGGTACCACAAGGGAGCCTGAATTAATTACGCAAATTTCCGATTCAGGAGAACTGTCCATAAACCCATATTATGCTCAGATAGAACAAGTAGGTGTAGATCTACTTAAGGTTAGCGGAGCATGGCTACTCAAACTGGAAAGTATTTACAGACAAGGGCAGTCTGAAGACTTTGCGGCACTGGTTACGGGGTTCGAGTACACTCAGGAAGGTGTATTTGGCAGCAGGTATGGGCTCGGTTATTTAGCAGAATATCAATATGATGAGCGGGACGATAATTTTTTTGCTATAGCTCAGAACGATATGATGCTTGGTTTGCGAATTATGGCTAACGATATTGCCGGTAGTGAAATACTTGTGGGGTTCGTAAAAGACTTAGATGCTACGTCAACGTACTCTGCCTATATCGAAGCAAATAGTAGATTGTCAGCGAACTGGCGATGGTCGTTAGATGGGTATTTTTTCTCATCTGACGACCAAGATGACCCCTTCTTTTTCTTAAGAAGAGATGACCATATACAATTTTCACTAGAGTACTATTTTTGAGGGAAAAAAATAGATGAATCGTTTTCTATGGATGCTTGGTGCGGTGACGCTTGGAGTTTCTCAAGCGAATGCTGCACCTAAAACTTACGGATTAGCTACGGTAGCTTATAACGACTTCGAAACATCAACCACAAGCGAAAGCGAATTTGCTTATAGCCTCGCCTTTGGTAAACAAATACATAGGCAGTGGTACGCAGAAGCTGGCTATATCAGTCTTTTTGACTATGCAAAAAATGAGAACGAAAATAAAGGCGATGCCCTCTATCTCGCGCTCCTAGGTAAGGCAAGTGGTGGTACAGGGGAGTTATTCTACAAACTGGGTATTGCTAAAGTAGATGTGGATATTTCTTCAGAGTGTTCTGACGCTGGGGTTGTTACGCAATGCCGAACTTCGGAAAGCATTGCAGCTGGAATCGCTGGTTTAGGGTTTGACTATTATGTCGGCATTAGATCTATGGTTCGCTTAGAATATGTTCATATGACGGGTGAAGATAGCTTTTCTACAAATATGGTTAACGTCGGTTTCAGATATAACTTCAATTGATCTTTAGTATTTTAAATCCAAAACCCGCTTGTTGATGTAAAAGTAAGTAAATTCACAACTATGGATTTACAATGAAAAACGAATTAGACAGCAAGTTCTTACTTCAAGTTTTCGATAAGATTCGCCAACATGGTGCCAAAGAAAACGAGCAGTATAAGCTTAACGGGATAACTGCTTTTACTGACCATGACGGGTATACGCTGTACATTGAAGACGTTAACGTGAAGCTCCAGTTTGGTTTTCATAATCAGTATCACTTTGATTATGATTCAAAAGATCAGTACGAATCTTTTGAAAAAAAACTAAAGGAAATTGATAAAGAATACTGATCAAGGCTCCTTTTATTCTTGCTACAGCAAGTTAAAAACAGGCGGTTATGTAAACGCATAGGCAAGGTGGTGATATTTAGCGAATTGTATAATCCTGTCACTGCCTGCTTCATGTCTGTTTTCATCCCTTTTATCCTAAACATTCTATTGGTCAACTGGCCCAATTAGCCCAGCTAAAAACCTTCTGCTACAATGCCGCCCACTTCACTTAATAGGAAAGATACATTGGCGGCGGCAATTAAAGCTCCTAAGTTTAAATTGGCATTCCTTGGCCCTAAGTTCTGGCCCGTTTGGCTGGGTGTTTTTATTCTATACGCTATTACTTGGCTACCTTTACCTGTTATCCGCACTATAGGGGGCGGTGCAGGAAAGCTAATTGCTCTTGTAGTGCCTAAACGAGCGAAAGTTGCAAAACGAAATTTACAGCTTTGGAATCCGTCGTTGTCTGAAAGTGAAATTGAAGCACTTTATAAAGAAAACATACGCAGAACGGGTATGGCACTGTTCGAAACCGCTATGGGGTGGTGGTGGCCTGACTGGCGGGTTAAACGCGCTATTGAAATAGAGGGCACTGAACATGTTGAAGCTGCCCTTGCCGAGGGCAAAGGCGTTTTTGGTATGGCACTACATAATATGAACTTAGAGTTTGCGTGTCGTGGCATTGGTTTTTATCACCCGAGCATTGCCTTTTATAGGAAGCACAATAACCCGTTAGTGGATTACCTTCAGTATCACGGGCGCAACCGCTCCAATAAATACATGATTGATAAACGTAATGCTAAGGCGCTTATTGCAGCACTTGATGATAAAGAACTATGCCTGTATTTGCCTGACCAAGACTACGGCCCTAGACAAAGCATTTTCGTGCCATTTGGTGGCGTAAAAGAGACGGCTACAACAACGGCGACGCTTATGTTTATTAGGCGCACAAACTCTGAGCCTATGATCATAACGTCTCAATACACCAAACGCGGCTATAAGATAAAAATATATCCCCCACTTTCTGAACTTGGCGCAATGGAAGATGCAGAGGCTTTAACCCTCTTGAATCAGCACGTTGATAGCGCCGTGAAAGAGCAACCAGAGAGCTACTTATGGATGCACAAGCGTTTCAAGACTCGCCCTGAGAGTAATCCTGAATCGCTTTATAAATCATTATAAGCGCTAAACTGAAAGCCAATTTAACGAAGAAAGTGCGTGAAGTGATTGAGCGTAATTAGAGCGGGAGATTTGTCAACATTTGGCAGAGTGTTGAGTATTATAACCTGGCAGTAGGTGACTAATACGCATAAACATTGCTTATATCGTGACTGGCCGCAACCTGTTTGCTCTTACAAAAATAGATAAATAGAATAAAGGCGCATTAAAGCCAATTCGTCTAATATAAATAAACAGAGGTTGGTTCGAGCTGCGACAAAAAAGCGTCGAATTTCTTTTAGTTTATTCACAGATTGGTAGGTTATGGGACAGACGAGTTATTCAAGCTCTTCATTTTGGGCAAAGCAAATTGCTATCGCTGTGGTACTTGTTATCGCTGCGGGCGTTTTGATTTATATGTTACAGACACACGAGCAGTCACCCACACCCGCGTCACAGAAAGAAGAGAAGTCTGTATCGAAAGGCCTTAGCGAGTTTTACCGTGACTTTCGTATGTCTTCCACTGACCCATTAGAGGATGAACAGGGTGATTTCGTGCTCGATATTGCCGGAGTAGATCCTAATCTAGACAGCAAGTTAGCAAAGATGTCCAGTCAAACGCGTCCGGTAGAAAAGAACTGGACTGGCGAACACAAGTACCGAACCTTCAAAGAAGGCAACACGCTTCGCGAGGCTATATCACAGTATGCTCAAGCGGAAGGTATGCAGTTAATTTGGAATTTGGAACAAGACTTTGTTATTAAGCATCAATTTCAATTAGACAACACAGTCGCAGGTTCTTTAGCTAAGATCGCAAGCGCCATCGACAGTAGTTTCGAAGGCGAAGTTCAAGCTTATTTATGTGCAGAGCAGCGCTCTTTAGTTGTAACGGCTCATGAAACCGATTTCTTAAAAAATCAATGTCGCCGGGTTCGCGGGTAGCTCGTTACAGGCTCAGTCACTGAGCCTGCCAAATAATGTATCCCAATGCTGCCTCACTTGCTCGCGTATAATATCTAACTCTTCACTTTGATCAGCGTACTTTGTGTCTGCCAGAGTGAGGTGGTGATATTGCTCACGAAGCCGCAAGTAGGCCTTTTGGAGTTTTTGAGCTGTTGGCGTATCAATGATGTTCGCACTGGCTGCAACATCGAAAATTCTAAGATTATCTGGGTACTCAGTCATTGCTTTCACAGTACAAGCGTGTGCTAATACAAGGTATTGCGCAATAAACTCAATGTCAGTAATACCGCCTTCACACTGCTTCAAATCTACTTTTTCATTATTTTTAGCCAGCAGGTGTTCACGCATTTTCATGCGCATTTTGCATACATCTTGAGACAGTGTTTTAGGCTCTCTAGATTGACTGAGAATTGAATGCCTAACCTGCGAAAAGTCATCCAAAAGGGAAGCGTCGCCGCAGATAGCTCTTGCTCTCACCAATGCCTGGTGTTCCCATGTCCAAGCTTCCTCAACTTGATATTTCTCGAAACCGTTTATATGACAGCACAATAGCCCAGCGTTGCCAGAAGGGCGCAAACGTAAGTCAGTTTCGTAAAGCTGACCAAACAATGTTTTAGTATTGAGGAGGTGCATAATGCGTTGGGCCAATTTAATATAAAACTGTTGTGCCTCAATCGATTTTTTGCCGTCTGTACTGCTTGAACGGGGCGCATTGTGTATAAAAACCAAATCTAAATCTGAGCCGTACCCCAGCTCATACCCGCCTAATTTACCGTAGCCAATAACGGCAAAGCCCTTATCATTACCCTCAAGGTGCGAAGGAACGCCGAAGCGCTGTCGCATTTGCATCCATGCTGCGTTAACGACGTGCTCTAAGATAACTTCTGCTAGAACGGTGAGTTTATCGCTTACATTATTAATGGGGAGGGATTCACTAATATCACTGGCAGCGATACGAAGCTGTTGGCAAAGTTTGAACTGCCTAAGTCCATCCATCAACATTTCCACGTCGTCTTGCTCTATACGGAGCATAGTCTCGCGTAGCTCGGTCTGATATTCCTGCTTGCTGGTTCTAATGTCAGTATTCTGCTGTCCTAGATAGAGTGGGGTGAGCAGTTCATCTAACAATAGCGGGAATCGTCTAATTTCCTGGGCTATCCAATCGCTTCTCTCGCAAAGCCTTACCAACTGCTTAAGCACATCCGGGTTTTCAAGCAAAAGATCAAGATACGTTGTGCGGCCTGTAATTGCTTCAATCACGCCTAGTAATCGGCTCAAAACTTGTGCTGTGTAATTAGGGTGCTGCTTAATTAATACGTATAAAATTTCTGGAAGAAGTTTGTTAAGGGTATCTTCTCCTCTTTGACCTATGCGGTAGTTTCGTTGCTTGTCTTTAAAGGCGACGAGAATGGTGTAGATTTGACTACTTTCTTTACCGGAAAGATTGTCACTAAACGTTTCAGTAAACTCATCTTCTTGCAGTGAAAGGCGCCATGCATCTTGGCACGCAATAAAAAGCTGATCTTCGTCTGAATGTGTGTCATGGCATTCCTCAACTAATTCGTTGAAATGACCGTGAATGCGACTCATGACTTCGTCTAAATGAGTTAAAAAGTCGCTATAAGAAGCAAAATCCATAACATCAATCAGCGCATTTTGTTGCCAAGGCTCGTCGGGTAATGTTTGAGTTTGACGGTCTTGGCTTTGCTGTAATGTATGTTCTACTTTTCTTAAGAACAGATAGTCTTGTTTAAGCTGCTTTGTTACTTCGCTTTCTACAATATCTAATTCGCTCAAAACATCTAACGTGTGGAGCAAAGACTTACTTTGTAGCGCTGGCTCACGACCGCCATGGATAAGCTGAAAACTTTGGGCAAAAAACTCGACTTCTCGAATACCGCCAGCACCCAATTTAATATTGTTGCTTAAACTTCGCCTGCGAATTTCGGTAGCGATAAGCTTTTTCATATTGCGCAGCGCATCTAGCGTGGTGAAGTCTAAATAACGCCTAAACGTAAAGGGGTGAAGAATGCCTTTTAACCACTCAGAGTTATCTGAATGATCATCATTAATGACCCGTGCTTTGACCATGGCAAAGCGTTCCCAGTGCCTGCCCTGATCCTGATAGTAGTCCTCAAGTGCAGCGAAATGCATGACTAAGGGGCCGGAATCCCCGAACGGGCGTAAGCGCATATCAACGCGGTAGACCTGCCCATCGTTGGTTACTTTGTTCAGCGCTTGAATAAGCTTTTGGGCTAGCTTGGTAAAAAACTGTTGATGCTCTAGCGCTTTCTTGCCTCCGCTAGTTTCCCCTTTTTCCGGGTAAGCGAATATCAAGTCAATGTCGGACGAAAAGTTAAGTTCTCGCCCACCGAGCTTGCCCATACCAAGAATATACATGTGCATATCTTGGTTGTTGCTCTTCGGAGTTCCATAGCGGTGACCCAAGTGCTGGTAAATCCAATGGTAAGCGCTAGTTATCAGCGCATCCGCCAATGCCGAAACTTGAACGAGTGAATCTTCAATACTCTGTTTATTGAGCACATCTAAGAAGGTGATACGCGCCATTTCTTGATTGCGGTATTCACGAAGGACCTTTAGTAATTCGTCTTCGCTTTTGAGTGTTTCAAGCTTTGTTTTTAATTCAGTGCTGAAGTGAGTAATGGTTGATTCAGACACAGTTAAATCAGACACAGGCTCGACGACTCTGGAAATAAACGCAGGCTTTTGTACCAGTGTTTCAGCTATGAAAGCGGAGCGAGCAAAAGCGCTTAAAAGGGCTTCGCGATGGTTTTCTGCAATGACTTGGTCGGTTTCGGTTAAGGCGGGTGAATCTAGCAACTGCTGCCATAATTTTCCGGCTTGCTCTACGTTTGTCATGCTATTTTCGTTGTCTATTGGCATAATGCTCGCGTCTTAAGAGATAACATCTGTGTAAAATAATGAATACTCACATCTTTATTGCAAGTATTCATAGCCTGCTGAGTTTTACCGCCTTGGTTAATGACGGTGACTTTTTCAGGTCCTTATTAAAATAAATCTGAACAAGTTCGCTGTCATCCTTGTACCAATTTAGCAAGGATAGATACTGATGCCCTTATCGATATCACTACAACGATACCGATTGAAGAATAGCGATCAGGAAGGAACTTTGTATGTTCAAGGAGCAAAGATAACGTGGAAGCCTTACTAAAACTAGTACCTCTAACGCAGGAACTTTTAATTTACCTTGCCATGGATGTGGCAATAGCGTTAGTGCTACTGATGATTATGAAATGGCTGACTGGTGCATTTAGAAAGTACTCAGTAACTGAAGAACTTGGTGTTAAAGATAACTTTGCGTTTGGCATAAGCATTGCCGGGGGCATGTTGTCTTTATGTATTGTACTGAGTTCAGTAGTAGGACGGCATATAGGGGTAGGGTACCAAGAAGCGGCCATTGGCATGGTTACTTTTGGTTTTGTGGGGATCATGCTAGTGAAGTTTGGTCGCTTTGCTCACGATAAGCTGGTACTTAACAAATTAGACACTCACACAATGATTGCTGAAAGAAGCGTTAGCGTTGCACTTGTTGATGCTGCGAGCTTAGTAGCCAGTGCGATAGTACTTCGCAATATTATGATTTGGGTAGACGGTAGCGACATGAACGCGCTGATTGCCATAGTAACGGGCTTTACCGTAGTTCTGACCATGCTGCTAGTAATGACACGAATTTTAGAGTTCAGATACGCACGGGACAATCAAAATGACTCGTTTCAGGGGGCATTAGAAAAAGGCCAGTTAGCGCTCGCTATCGAGCATAGTGGTAATTTGCTTGGCACGGCTATGATAGTTTCAGCAGCGAAAAACTTACTTATCTACAATCCATCAGGCTATGTGAGTAATGTAACGGGATGGTTGATTGTGAGTGTGGGTTTGGCTATCGCACTTCACTTATTGGTTCTGGTGAATAAAAAAATCATACTTTTTGGCATGAACTTCCGCCGAGAAGTGGACCATCAACATAATGTAGGTGTAGCGGCGTTAGGTTTTACGTTAAGCATCGGTAACGCCATGATCATCAATGGTGTTTTAGGTGGTTAGATTAGCAACTTGGAAGCTATTCTCAGTCCTGGTTTTCAAGATACTCTACCTTTAGCGTTATCATGAAATGATATTTGGCGACAAATATGTCGCCAATTACTCAGTCCTCAAACGCTGACTTTACACATGGCAAATCGTTGAGCCGCTTCTTTTGAATAACGCTGTTCTTCTGAGTGCGGCTCATTTGCTTAACCGCATATTCAAGCTTTGCCGCTTGCGCTTTGTCGGCAACTTCAAATACAGCTCTAAAAATTAAAGGAGACTTGCCTTTAAGCGCCTTTGCGCCTCCTTTTAGTATTCCCCTATGCTGGGCAATACGACGTTTAGGATCGGTAGTAATACCCGTATAAATTTGCCCGAGCTTGTTCTCGACCATATAAAGATACCAAAGTGTATTTGCCTTTGGTTGGTGGGTATTGCCTGTCTTGGCTGTTATACTCTGTGCCAATGTACTCAATGTTTAAAAAATTACTCTCAGCATGATATTACCAGATTTTAGTAAAGCAAAAGTGCTTATTGTTGGCGACCTTATGTTAGATCGTTATTGGAGCGGTGGTACAGGGCGTATATCACCCGAGGCGCCTGTGCCAGTAGTGAATGTTAATAGTTCTGAAGACCGAGCTGGTGGTGCCGCGAACGTTGCAGTAAATGTAGCAACGTTAGGTGCAGAGGTAACCCTGCTGGGAATGTGCGGTAAAGACGAAAACGCCAACATATTAAAAGAGCGATTAGAGACTCACGACATTCGCTGTGAGTTCTTTGAAGTTGATGGCTTCGATACTATTACAAAGCTTCGAGTAATGAGCAGAAATCAGCAGCTTCTACGCTTAGATTTTGAGAAGAGCTTCGAGGAGACAGACAAATCAGCATTGGAACTAGCTTTCGATAAGGCGCTAGATAATGCTGACGTTGTTATTCTAAGCGACTACGCAAAAGGTTGTTTGAGCAATCCACAAGCATTAATTGAAAAAGCGCGCAGTAAGAACAAGCGCGTGGTAGTAGATCCTAAGGGCAGTGATTTTGGTAAATACGCTGGTGCCACATTAGTTACACCGAATATGGACGAGCTTCGCGGTATTGTCGGCGAGATAGATAGTGAGCAAGTGTTGGTAGAAAAAGCGCAGTCCTTAAAAGAGTCGTTGAATTTAAGCGCACTTCTTGTAACGCGTTCAGAAGACGGTATGACATTGTTTGATGGTGACAATACCGAATTCCACTTGCCAGCAAAAGCTAAAGAGGTGTACGACGTAACTGGGGCAGGGGATACGGTTGTCTCAACTTTAGCAGTTGCTATAGCCTGTAAGTTACCGCTGCAAGCAGCCTGTGTACTAGCTAATTTAGCAGCAAGCGTTGTGGTTGGAAAACTGGGTACCTCCACTGTAACTAACACAGAGCTAGCATTGGCGTTAGGCGAACAGTCGGTGCATTTAGATGGCGGTGTGATGAGTGAAGATCAGCTTGAAATAGCGCTTCAAGCAGCTAAAGCCCGCGGAGAGCGGATAGTAATGACCAACGGCTGTTTTGATATATTGCACTCTGGTCATGTTGCTTACCTTGAAGAAGCTGCACAGCTTGGTGACCGCTTAATTGTTGCAGTTAACACTGATGCATCTGTGACCAAGCTAAAAGGACCTGGTCGCCCTGTGAATAACGTTAGCAGGCGAATGGCGGTACTAGCAGGCTTAAGCGCAGTGGATTGGGTTGTGCCCTTTGAAGAAGACACACCTCAGCGAGTGATTGCCCGCTTACTACCAGATGTGCTTGTTAAAGGCGGCGACTACAAAATTGAAGAGATTGCAGGTGGCACTGAAGTGCTGGAAAACGGCGGTGAAGTTAAAGTGTTAACTTTTGAAGATGGTGTATCGACTACTGGTATCATCGAGCGCATTACTGAAAATAAGCTGCAATAATCCTTTAGTGGGAGCTATAAAGATAATACTTCGATAACGGCGCGTTGTTGGTTACCATATGGGTTAAAAGCATAGGTAAAGCACAACGCGCTGTTTAAAACCAACTTTACGCCTTGGTTTTGAACACACATTTCTAATGGAATAACGGTAAATAGCATGTACGAAAGTTACTATGGACTTAACTCGAAACCGTTTCAGTTAACCCCGGACCCTGAATTTTTCTTCGCAAGTAAATGGCACAAGCGCGCCATGTCTTACCTGCAGTATGGCCTGTCTCAAGCCGAGGGATTTATTGTTATTACAGGCGGAATTGGTACAGGAAAAACTACCGTAGCAAATAGCCTGCTTGAAGAAATTGAAGATGATATTGCGGCGGCGCAAATCGTTACGCCAAAGCTTTCTCCAGACGAACTGGTGAAAATGGTTGCGTCAAAATTTGATATCCCTACGGAAGGGCGTTCAAAAGCGGATATCCTTAAAGCGTTAGAAATTTTCTTGTATGACCTAAATAAAGCAGGACGCCGTGCTTTATTGCTTGTAGATGAAGCACAAAACCTTCCGTTAGAAACCATCGAAGAGCTTAGAATGCTGAGCAATTTTCAGCTTAACGGCAAGCCACTTATTCAAAGTTTCTTACTAGGGCAAGAAGAACTCCAGCCAATATTGCGTGCGCCGAATATGGAGCAGTTTAGGCAGCGTATTGTGGCGTCGTGCCATCTTGCACCACTTTCTTTAGAAGAGTGTAAAGAATATATCGAATACCGTTTGCATCACGCCGGATGGAACGGGTCTGCCTTATTTAGCGACGAGGCGTTAGAACGCATTCATATGTTCTCCCGCGGCATACCTCGTAAAATTAATACCCTTATGGATAGGATAATGCTTTATGGCTTTCTTGAAGAGCTAGAGAGCTTCAATGCTGATGCGGTAAACGAGGTTATTGAAGAAGTAAAAGCTGAAATGTTCGAGCCAGATAAAACCGGCGCGGAAGTCACCGAACATATGGGGTTTGCTGACCACCCCGAAAGCCAGACTATTATGACGCCGAAAGGCAATGTTGTTCGCGATACCAAATATTACTTGGATATGTTAGCTGAGTTGGTTGACGCTTTGGATGACGCAATTTCACAGAAAGTGAAAATGACCCAGTACGTAGATAAGCTTATGAAGAAGAAGTTTAAGACGTATGTGCGGTTAAAGAGTGATGACAAGAAAGAGTGATGGTTAGCATAGCTACTAGAGAGTATTTGTAACCTTACCGACGTAACTGAATCGCTAAAGCTAAGTTTATTCAGCCAAGTCATTTTAGAAACGCCCTGAATAGGGCGTTTTTTGCTGAACTTTCTCTCAATCAACGCCTTTGAAGAGCTTCCAGCATGTGATTGATGAGGCTCAAGTAGTGCAAGTCGGGTGGTAACACCTTGAACAATTAATCGTATGTATAGGTGACAGAAGCGCTAATACGTCGATCGGTATAGTTGTTACCAAATTGGCCACCAGCGTTTAAATTACCCTCTTGCTCAAGGTATCTAGCATCAATACTTGCCTTTAATCGACGACCGAACTCTCTTTCTAGACCAATAGAGGCGTTCCAGTTGTCACTCTCACCTCTAAAGGTTTCTTCCGCTCCTTGTCCTGTGATATTCGCATAGCTGATGCTGCTAGTAATATTAGTATAGCTACCAATTTTATAGGCAAGGTTAGTACCGAAAGAGTAAGTGCGTCTTAGTCTATCTTCATCTAAATAATCATCTTCAGAGTAGCGCCATGAAAAAGCGAGAGTTACGCGAGAAAAGTCGTAGCCTGCCTGAAAATTCGAACTTTTCCTTAAGATGATATTGTCGTCGAACTCTACGTTTTGAGACGTAAGTTGAACGAGTTGCTCGCCCGCATTTGGCGTATAGCTCAGGCTATTAGGCTGAAAGCAGTCGGCGATAGATGCAGTTGCCGTAGGGCAAACGAATACGCCTAAATTTTCTGGGTCGGCAAGAAGCCTAGAGGTATTAGTTACGTCCTCTGAATAACTAAACGACGTCCGCAAATATTTAGAATTATAGCCAATACTCGCTGAAGCCGATTCCCCGTAAAAACGACGCCCGTATGTGGCAGCTATACGAGTGCGGGGGCTTAATGCCCACTGAATGTCAAAACCAATGAATGTTTCTCCGTCATCGTCTTCGATATCTGAGTCGCTTTTATTTGCTGTTATCGAGATATAACGGTTTTCAGCCTGTCGATAAGTTAAACCTGCACCGTAAGAGTTAAACTCTCTAACTAAGCTATTGGTATCATCTCTGTCAGATATTTGGTTGGCTTCATGCCTTGCAGTTAAACGAAACGCCCAGTCGCCATAAATTCGAGTGTCTATATAACCATCGCCGGTTCTAGATTCAAAATCACCATTGTTCGTCTGGCTACGCTCAGTATTTTGATAAGTGCCGGTCACTGACCATATGAAGTACTTAGCTTTATCACCATTAACTAAGGTACCAGTAAGCTGATAGCTGTCATTGTTTAAAGCATTGTTATTCGTTAAAGAGCGTTCAGATGCTGTGTCTGAGTATGATGCTGTGCCTTGCCCTCTCACCCAATCACCGTGGTCCAAGGTAAGTGTAGATAAAAGCCTGTTAGAGCGCGTTTTTGCTAAACTGTCAGAGTTTGCAATGAAATCACTTAATAGAAAGTTAGCAGAATTAGTATTTTGGTAACTTAAAGCTCCAGCAGCTTGGAATGATAACAGATTTTTGAAAGGTACCCACTGGGCAGAATAGTTGTACTCTGCGTAGTTTTGGCGCTGACTAGTGTCGTCATTGTCGCGTTCAAGATGGGTATAGGTACCAGACCAAAGGCCCTGGAATGTTCGAGTTTGGTATACGGCATTTACCTGAGGTGCTATCGTAAATGTAGTAAGAGAGCGAGTGCCATCATCTTCCGTTTTCACGTTTTGATGAGTGGTGTCGGCTGACGCTAAAGCGCTTACTTCTAATTTAGCCTGTGAGGGTGTGCTTATTGAAACAGAGAAAGCAATAATCGATAGCTTTATTGCTCTCAGTTTAGGCACAAAACTATGGTTAATCACTGCGCTCTGAGTAGTAGTACCCATAATATCCACTTCCATCTGTGTCGTGATGAACTGACTTGTTTACAACGAAACCTATTGCCATTTCAGGGTTTAGCCTTTCAACTGCCATTTTAATATCACTTACTTTAGCGCGACCCTCTTCAACTACAACAACCGCTTGTCCAGCAAAGTTGGCTAAAATTGCACTCTCATTTATTCCAATTAACGGTGGTGTATCGAAAATTACCACTCTATCGGGATACCTATTTGCGAACTCATTTACAGTTTCATGCATTTTCTTACTTGCTAGCATTTCGGTTGATAAGTGGTGTGATCTTCCTGCGGGAATTATCTTCAGCTTATCTATATTAGTACCGTAAAGAACATCGGAGATATCGTCAACATCTCCAACAAGGTACTCCATGAGTCCCTTTCGTCGTTCGAGCCCCAACGTGTTCAAAACATTAGGTTTAAGTACATCGGCATCTACTAACAACACAGTCTTGTCCTGCTCTGCAGCGATGCTTAACGCCAAATTTGTAGCCGTAAACGTTTTTCCTTCAGAAGGCCTGCTGCTTGAAACCATTATAATATTTGGGTTATGAAGCGTTTTAGCTAAGTTGCCGAAAGCGTTTGCCAATAGCTTCCTTTTTATTTCTCTGTACTCTTCGTTTATTTGCTTACGCTCACCTGACACAGATATATGTCCATTCGCACTCAGTCTTTGCAAGTCAATTTCGAATATGTCGTTAAATGAAGCGCTTGAAGAGTTGTTCGTAAGAGTTTTGTTTTCAACACTAAATTCGGGGGACGCCTTAGAGCTTGAGTCACTCTCTTTAACACTTGTCGATGATTGATTTTGGTTTTGACTAGCATGCTTTTTCTTCAACAACGCTTTTTCTATCGTATTGGACATTATAAATACCTCGTGACCAAGTTTACGTTCATTGTTTCAGCAGCTACAAGAATGCTATATAAGCCAAGTATTACCATACAAGAACAAGCAAAAATAAAAACTCTAGTTCTATTCTTTTTCTTAATTTGCTCTATGTCGAGATGACTCACTGTACCCCATATCGGATATTCAGAAAGAGATGATAACTGCTTAGGCCGGATCAAAATTGGTGATAATTGACTTAACAATAGAGCCAGCCCTACACCTGCCCCAAAACCGACCAGTAAAACGGCTGTGTACAGGATTAGCCTATTTGGACCAGAGGGAGTGTTTGCTACTAAGGGAGGCTCTATTATTCTAAATTGCAATTCTTCAGAAGAAACTTCGGCGCGTCTTGATAAGTCCGCAGACTCCCGTCGAGAAAGTAACTCTTCATACTTCTTTTTTGTTATTCCGTAATCTCTGTTTAAAGCAGTAGACTCTGCTTCAATCTGAGGAATTAAATCAACTTTCGATTCAAATTCCGCAATTTTAGTTACCAAATCTGTTTCTTTTACTTTTAAAGATGCCACTTCACCTTGTAACTTGCTCATTTCTAGACGAATTTCCTGAGTGAGCTCATTGAGTGGAAGCTGATCTTCCTCATCAACCGAAGCTAAAAATGCGTCTATTTCTTTTTTGCGATAATCTTCTAAGCTTTGTAGTAGCTGTCTAGCTTCCACTACATCAGGGTGCTTATCAGTGAAGCGTAATTGTAGCTTATCTAGCTCTTCCTCGAGGTTTCGAATCCTGTCATCATATCGTGTTTTTAAACTGGACTCTTCTTGACTAGAAACTGAGAAGCTATCCGACGCCGAAGATTTCTTTATTTGGGAGCGGAGCGTGTCTACCTGTTGCTGCGTCTGTTTAATACTTAGCCTAGTAAGTTCAAGTTCTGCATAAAGGTTTTGAAGGCTACTGTAGTAGGTGCCTGACATTGGCAAGATATTATTATATTGTCGTTTGAATTGAGCTAAGCGTTGCTCCGCTTCGGTTAGACGGTTCTCATACTCTGCAATCTGTTCTTCAAGAAAGCGCCCTGCGGTATCAGTATCTCGCCTGTTGTTCCCTAAGGAACCTTCAACAAATAGATCCAAAGTTTCTTGTACAACCCTCTGTGCTACAACAGGGTCTTCATGCGAGAAAGAAATGTTATAAATATTTGTTTTACCAGCTGACTTAAGATCAATTGAAGACGATAACTGTGTAACTAAGTCTTCGAACTCCCGGTCACTGGTTGTAGTAATATCTAGATCGCTTTCTCTTGCAATAATTTCAACGTTAGTGCGGCTCAAAAGGGTACGGGCCATCATCCTAACTTCTTCATCAGGATTAGACTGTATAGCCAAGCCCCGAAGAAGAGGTTGAAGCACTGAACGGGTATCTACATATACTTTTGCGTCAGAATTATATTGGTCGGGAAGGGTAGCCACAATAAAAAAACCAATTGGACATATTAACCATGACGCAATAATCACATATCGCTTTTTAATCCAAATACCCTTAACTAAATCCAATAATTGAATTAAGGTTTGTTGTAAATCCTGCATTTAAATGTTCCGTATACTGCTAAGAACTAAAACCAAGCTTCTGGTATGATTATGACATCGCCTGGAAGTATATCGATATTCTTTGTTATGTCACCTTCTCTAATTAAATCGTCGATATTTAAAGAGTAAGTAGTTTTATTATTATTTTCGACCCTAACTAACTTGGCACTATTGCCATCGGCAAATTCAGTCAATCCTCCAACGGCAATCATAAGATCTAGTAACGTCATGTGCTCAGTATAGTTAACTGCGCTGGGATTAGTCGCCTCTCCAATGACTCGTACTTGCTCGCTTAAGGGTCCTGAAAAACTATTGACGCTAACTGTGACCCTCGGATTATTTATATAAACCGAAAGTTGTTCTTCAATCTCTCTTGCAAGCATAGTTGGCGTTCGACCAGCTACATCAATATCCTCAACCAATGATGTTGTCACCTTTCCGTCAGGTCTAACAATGAATTGACCAGAGACTTCAGGGTTCCGCCAAACAAAGATAGTTAGTGAATCCCCTGGGCCGATAAGATATTGATAGTTATTAACGTCTGTAGTGAGGGAAGGTCGTGTTGTCGCTTCTGGTAACGACGAGGAACTATTACATCCAGTGATTAAAGAAATGATTATGCAGACTGTTGCGTTTCGTAACGAGCAGAAGCGGTTCATAAGAGATCATCCTACACTCAAATGGTTAAATTTTCACATTGTGGCGAGTACCCTACGGTAATTATCACTATAATGCCAATAACAATTCTAGTCTATTAGAAAAAATCCCTTTATGATACGTAAGATAAAGTAGTTTTGGGAGGCCAGGGGTGGCAGTTAACAAGCGAAATCAGAATAAACGCTCAAATATTTTAGTTATAACGGAAGCGTTACTTATTGCTTATATTGGGTACATTACCCATTTCATATTGACTCAGATAGGATTATCTTTTGAAGTTCCTGTAGAGAAGCTTTTAGTTAATACCGGCTTATTGACAGTGTCAATTTTGTTATGTTCTTTATCTGTAGGTCTCTACGAGGCCAAGCTTCGTGAAACGTTTAGAGGAATAATACGCCGGATTTTTGTTAGTGTAGGACTAAGCTACTTTTTAGTTGAAGTTGTCAGTCGAGTTTTGTTTGATGACTTACTTATGGATGGATATTTTCTACCCGCTTCAGTTTGCTCCATTATCATAACACTTGTTGTATTTAGGTACTTTACAAACCGACTAGGGTTACTTGGTCTGGGTAAAGTTAGGATCATAGTATTGGGCGCGGGTGAGCGTGCATCTATTATCGAAAAAAGAATGCGTCGCGATGTCGATCGCATAGGCTTCGAACTTGTAGGCTTTATCCCTATTCCGGGGGATAATAGAGAAGATGGGATTCACAAAGAAAAGATTATCCATGTAAAAGTGGACGAGAGTTTTCAAAAGTTCATAGCGGACAATGATATTGAAGAAATTGTTATAGCGTGTGACCAGCGTCGCGGTACTTTGCCTGTTGAAGTGCTCTTTGATTGCCGATTACGAGGCATTGAAGTAACTGAGCTGCTCGATTTTATGGAGCGAGAAACTGGCCAGATAGTTGTGAACCTCATGTATCCTAGCTGGGTCATTTACTCTAACGGTTTTAAAAGCCAAAACTACTTGAGGGACGCTTTAGACTATTCAGTTAATGCAATTCTAGCTTTCATCATATTTTTCTTTGTGTGGCCTGTAATGCTTGCTACCGCAATAATTATTTATCTTGACGATGGTCGACGAACTGGAGTATCCGTGCTTTATAAGCAAGAGCGGGTTGGTCTTAATGGACAACTTTTCAAGATACTTAAATTTAGAAGTATGCGTCCTGATGCAGAAAAAGATGGTGCTAAGTGGGCGAGCAAAAATGATGATAGAGTCACAAGAATAGGCCATTTCATTCGAAAGTACCGAATAGATGAACTTCCTCAATTGCTTAACGTGTTCAAAGGCGAAATGTCATTCATCGGCCCGCGTCCAGAAAGGCCTCAGTTTGTGGAGCAACTAGTTCGTGAAGTGCCTTACTATAATCAACGACACAATGTTAAACCTGGCCTAGCAGGATGGGCACAGCTCAATTACCCCTATGGCGCTAGCGTTGAAGACTCGATGGAAAAGTTAAAGTTTGACCTTTATTACGTGAAGCATCAAAGCTTGTTATTAGATATACTGATTCTGATAAGAACCGTTGAAATTGTGTTATTTGGAAAAGGAAGATAGTTTCCAGTTATAAAAAAGGGACAGGGTAGTATGTTGGCAAGGAGTAACTTAAAAAGCTTTAGCATCGCTTTAGTTATTGCATTATTGTGGGCTGTAGCTAATTACCATGTGATGCGAACACTTTGGGTGCATGGTTTCGATGACGGTACATATTCACATGCTTATCTCGTACCCTTTATCATAGTCTACCTGCTGTATTCATGCGCTCAGACAGGAAAATTTGAATTACGTACTTCCGTTAATCGCTATTGGCTAATTTTTGGTTGTTTAGTCGGCGCAATTTACATAGTTGCTCTTTTTTCACAAATCAGCTTACTATACTGGTGTTTATCATTGGCTATGCTAATAGTCGTAGTTTTCCAAGTATTCAAGTTTAGTTGGTTTTTAGTTTTCCCACTCGTATATCTGATATTAATTTATCCTTTTTGGGGAGCGTTTGCTTCATTCTTTCAAGACCTCTCTGTTTTTGTAGTAACACTTATAATGTCTTTTACAGATATTCCAGTTTTTGTAGAAAATGAGTTTGTTACAATTCCGGCGGGCGTTTTTGAAATTGCAAGGGGATGCAGTGGTTTAAGATATATTATCGTATCCTTAGCCATCAGTTCGTTGTATGTCTATTTGTATCTACGGACAGTTAAAAGTGCGTTAATCTTCGTAATTGTTGCCGTATTCGGCGCTTTAGTAACGAACTGGGTCAGAATAGTTTGCCTTATTCTTATTGGGCACTACACCAACATGGAAAGCTCCCTAATGACTGACCACAATAATTTTGGTTGGTATATTTACATTCCAGTCGTCTTAGTTCAGTTTTACATTGGCGCAAGGCTGGAACGTTCAGAAGAGATATTAGATCTTCATAACAAAAACGTTGTAAAAATTAGACCGTCCGCATCCGTTTCTATCAATAATCACGCGTTGATGGGCTCGATGGCACTTCTTTTTCTGGCATCTTCAGTTTCAGTTAATCTTTACACAACAGCCCACACAAAAAATCATCACGCACAGAGATTCGGTTGTGAGCTAGCCGTTACAGATAATATTTTTACTGTTTATAACTTCGACTCTGTATGTGAATTGGATAGCGATAAAGCTGAACAACGTCAATTTAAGTTTTTATATAGCGGAAGGTTACTCGATGGGAAAGCGAGTTACTACCTAAATACAGTTATACCTGAAACGCATCGACTGTTATCGGAACGTAATGATAAAGAATACAAGACTTTACTCACTAAAAATAATGCTGGTCAGACTTGGTTGTTAAAGTATAACTATGAAATAGATGGCACGACGTACAGTACTTCCAAATTATTCAAATTTGCTCGTTTAAAGAATGCTTTAAAAGGAAATGCAGAGCACTGGTTAAACGTTTCTATTGAAAAGTGCGATTTTACGTGCGTGAAGTCTTTTTCGGGTCAACTGGGCGATTAAAACGTGCAATTAAAAATAATCCGCACAATAGCCGACTTTAAAAGTTTAAAAGAGCATTGGCAATCACTTGACAAAAAAGCGTGTAATAAGAGCATTTTCCTGAGTTTCGACTGGATTGATGCGTGGGTAACTTCGTTTTCTAGCAGTATATCTGCTATGGCCGTGGTCACCGTTTGGGAGGGCAAGGAATTAGTTGCTTCACTGCCTTTGTATACTAAAAGTGGCGATTCTTCCGGTGTATTCTGGTTTCTCGGTAGCGGAGAACCAGAGCGAGCCGAAGTTTGTAGCGAGGGGTTAGATGTTTTACTTCTATTTCCATCAAGAGCAGAATATGGCCAACTATTTAAGGAGGCTTTTATACAAATTGGTTTGAAGAAGTTAATAGTAAGTAACAGCTTTGAAGATAGTTTCCTGGCTAGACAACTTCAAGAAAGTGGCTTTTTTAAGACTAAACAATTTATAGGCAATCGTTATTTCATTCAAGCTAAGGAGGCCAGCACTAAACTTGAAAAGAGAACTGCTCGTTATTCTAGAGCTGCAGAAAAATTAGGGGTTAGCTTTCACGTACTCAACACGGTTGAGGAATTAGACAGTTACTTCGGCGAATTAAAATCACTTCACAACTTGAGGTGGCGCAAGAGTCAACCAATAACTATTTTTGATAATGATCAATTTTGTTCATTCCACTTGAAGCTTGCAGAGGCTTTGATCAAAAAAGATAGTCTGTCGTTAGTTTTGTTAAAAAAAGAAAATAAATCTATTGCTATCAACTACTCGTTGGTATCAGGTAATGATCTTGTTTTTTATCAAAGTGGTGTTGATACATCGTTTAAACCTAATCTGTCTCCGGGAATGCTTCTGCATAGGTATCAGCTTGAACTAGCGCGCGAGCTAAAATTAGACAAATACGACTTTTTACTTTCTATGCCTCCATCCTATAAAGAAAGCATTACAGAACACACTAAGCCCGTTTTCTGCACTATCTACTATAAAAGCTTTTCCGCGTTATTATTAGGTAGGGTTTCAAGACTTGTCTCACAAATTAAAAATAGACTATTTGTTAGAAATAAAGAGGTAAGTTTTGCAGGTTAATACGTCTCACATTCCGGCTGCGAGTAGACAATCACAGGCGGGCTTCGCTTTCTTTCTTCTTTGTGTATACACCATGCTGCTGCTAGCTCGACCTCATGAGTGGCCGGTATTTAACATAGAGTTTCCACTTTTAAGAACATTCTTAATCTTAACGTTTATGTTTTACTTAATTGGTCTCAAACCCAAGGTATGGAACGTACAGTGCACAATACTTATTTTATTACTTTTTTCAATGCTTCTTTCGGAGATTCGAGCGTATAGGTACTTTAGTGATTTAAGCAAATTAATTGAGTGGATTAATGCGAATATAATACCTTTTATTTTATATTTCAGTTTGTTAACTACCGTAAAACGACAAAATATTGTCTTTTTTATTTCGTTATCAGCCGCGCTTATAATGGTGCATCACGCTTATAGTCAAATTCAAAGCCCTGTAGGGCAGGGGTGGGCTGAGTCTGTGGTATATCGTTCCGACGGGGGGGCGAAGTCTATTCAAGCTAGGTTCGTCGGTAATTTTAATGACCCAAATGATATGGGGATGTTTCTAGTAATGAATATCCCCGTAGCAGTCTATTTTTTACTGTCCAGTAAAAGCTTGTTTACTAAATTGTTCGCTCTAGTAACTGTATTTTTTCTTTGCCTTGGTATTTATTGGACCGGAAGTAGAGGCTCATTGTTAGGTGCGCTCAGCGTTTTCTTCTGCTTGTTCTACATAAAGTTCGGTAAAGTGAAAGCTATTATCTTAGCGTCGGTCAGTATTCCTGCAGTTTTTCTTGCTATGGGGGCTTTCAGAAAGATAAGTAAAGATGATGAAAGTGCTAGTCAGCGTCTAACTGCTTGGTACGAAGGCATACAAATGCTTAAACATAGACCATTGTTTGGTTTTGGAAAAGAACGCTTCTTGGAATACCACTCTAAAGTTGCTCATAACACCTATGTGACAGTTATGTCAGAATTAGGCATTATCGGTTACACATTGTGGGCTATGTTTATGTTAATCGCGCTTCACATGCTATTAAGCGTAATGAAAGTGCAAGATGCCAAAGAGGGACACGAGGAGTTGCTTAAGAAAGAAAAGCATCTAAGCCAATATTTGCTTGTAGCTTTAATTGGTTATGCTGTAACGGCATTTTTCATAAGTAGAAGCTATATTATGGTGGTGTATATTGTTGCTTTCGCTTTCAAGCCTCGGTTTTCTTTACGTCCTTATAAGAATTTTGCTTACTATTTAAGTTTTGAGAGATTAAACAAATTGAATGAATTAAAAGCCAGTGTCATCGTGGCGATGTTTAATGGCGAAGCAACCATTGAAAAAACATTGAATAGCTTATTGGCACAAAACTACAACAACTTTGAAATCATCGTGGTTGACGACGGTTCTACGGATTTATCAAGTAAAATAGTTGAACAATATCTAAAAGAAGACAGAGTAAAATATATATATAAACAGAATGGTGGGGTTGCAGCAGCAAGGAATACTGGAATCGAAAATGCTTGTGGCGACATCATTGGTTTTTGCGATCAAGATGACCTCTGGAAACCTGAAAAGCTAACGGAACAAATGAAGGTTTTCAATGATAATGCTCATATTGGCGTTGTTTATAGCTGGATAGAAGTCGACAGAGAAGGGATGTTAAGTGAGAGTCACCCGTGTTTTGAAGGCGATTGTTTTAAAGCCTTATTAATGCAGAACTTTATCTCTTGTTGCACAGGCATGGCAAGACGCGACTTACTTTTAGCGATAGGAGGCTTTGATGAGAGTAGAGAGTTACATGGCGTAGATGACCGGCATGTTTGGCTTCGACTTGCAAGAGTAACGAACTTTGCAGTAGTTAAACAAGTTTTGGCTACTTATGTGATACACGGCGCTAACTATTCTCTAAATGAAAAGAAGATGCTAAAAGCTGACAAAGTATGTATTGAAAAAATATCGCAAGATGAAACATTGAGCGCGGTAGAAAAAAGCTGGTGCTCTGAAGCTATGTTTAAAGTTTATCTTCATTACGCAAACAATTTTTTTTATATTAATGAAATAAGAAATTGTGCTCGGTGTTTATTAGATGCTTGGAGCATAAAAAAATATCGGCTGGACCTACTTATTGCTTCCTTGATATTAAGTGTTGCACCCTCCTCATTTATTAAAGGGTTAAAGCGAGTAAAGCAGTTATTAAAGGGAGTTGCTAAATGAGTCAGAAAGCGATTGTCGTCGTCGGCATGCACCGAAGCGGGACTTCAGCGATATCAGGTCTTTTAGCAGAACTTGGTGTTTTTATGGGAAGCTCGCTATTTGCACCTCAAGAAGGGGTTAATGAAAAGGGCTTTTTTGAAAATTCACTTTTGGTAGACATAAATGACAGGCTTCTAGATGAAAGTTTGCTTTCCTGGGACCACCCTCTCGCTTTGACGCTAGCGGAGGAACAACAGCCTCATTTATCTGCCTACCAAAATGAAGCGAAACTTATAATAGAGAAAGATTATCGCGGAAAATTACTTTGGGGAATGAAAGATCCTCGAACTTCGTTACTTTTGCCTTTTTGGCTCAAAACATTTAAAGACTTAAATGTCGCCGCCAACTTCATACTAATGCTCCGACACCCCATGGAAGTCTTTGGTTCTTTAAAAAAACGAGATGGTTTCTCTTTACAAAAAGCAATGCACCTTTGGCTAAATTATACACTATCTAGTTATTTTGGTTCGCTACAACAACCTTCACTGATTTTAAGGTATGAAGATTTATTAAATACCCCGGAAACTTGTGCAAAGAGAATTTTTGAAACTTTTTCGTTAGGCGAATTAGATAGTCTAGCTTCGCAAAGTTTCATTGATAAAAAACTTCAAAATCAACACTCGCTTAACGTGCCAAACGATAGACTGGTTAATTTGGCTATGACCGTTTATCTGGAATTAGGTAAATCGGTTATCGAACATAACGCTGTTGTTAAAGCCTCAGAAGAGTATCAAGCTTATTTGCATTCGTTGTCCAGTGTACTAGTAGAACATTTAAACGCGGTGAAAAAAGAAGAAGTCTATTTCAAACACCACTTTCTAAATGCTTATGAATCTATTTGGTGGAAATTAAGCTGGCCTTTGAAAAAAATTGAGTCTTTTTTTAGCTCAGGCAGGTATCGAGGTTAAAAAGTGGAGAAATTATTAATATCCGTAATAACATGCAGAAGGCCCATATGGTTAGCAAGGCTTCTAGATGCACTTCAAAATCAAAAGGTAGACGAAGACATAGGTGTATCAATTTTAGTAGTCGATAACGCAGCAGATACTGAAACTGAAAATGTGGTTAAACGCTACAACGATAGTCCTATAAATGTTGTCTACGAAGTTGAAAATAGACCTGGTATTGTGTTTGCTAGAAATAAGTGTATCGAGTTTGCAATAGGTGAAAGCTCAGATTACCTAATCTTTATCGATGACGATGAATGGCCTCAACAAAATTCGTGGGCTCAATCACTACTCAACGCGTGTAAAGAAGCTAATGCAGATATCGTTACAAGTCATGTTATTTCAGTTGATGAAGAGCTGAATCAAAATTGGGCGACAAAGGTTTTATACCCTCCTCCAAACTACATTAACGGCGAACACTTAAAGGTTTTCTATACTAATAATGTCTTGTTGACCAAGCGTGTTTTTCAAAAACTTCACCCTTGTTTTGATGTCCGATTTGCCATGACAGGAGCGAGTGATTATCACTTTTCTCTTCGAGCTAGAAAAGCTGGTTTTGTCACGGTATACACGGACGCTCCTGTTATTGAAGAACTACCAGCATCAAGAACAAACGTTAAATGGTTTTGCAAAAGAGGATTCCGCTCCGGGATTGGTTATACAAGATCGCATCTATTTGAAGAGAAAATAACCTCAGTAATTCTTAAATGCTTTATTCTGGCTATCATTAGGTTGCTAAGAGGCGGGGCGATGATTTTAAAATCTATATTTACAATGAATAAAGGTATCTACGTAGACGGGCTTTTCCGAATGAGCTCCGCTATAGGCACAATTGTAGGGTTGTTCGGTGTGAAGCATAATGAATATAAACAGATTCATGGTCAGTGATGCTAGCTATTTAATGTGAGTTAACAGTTATGATTCTTTCTGCGTTAAAACTCGCCAGTCTACTAATGTTTGTAATAGGTGTAATACTGTGTTCGTTACTGGCCTTCCAGCTTCCAGTATTAGATCAATTTTATTTTATCGACTTTATCCCCGACTATGTAGTCTTGTTTCTTTTTTTACCAGCCATAATTCTCATTAGTAAAAAAAGACTTTATTTATTTCTTACTGGTTGTGTCTTTTTCGTTATGGCATCGCCGTTTCAGGTCAATATTACTCACAATTTAGTCGAAGAAGACAGTATTATTCATAATAGATTCAAAGTCGCATCGTTTAACGTAGCCCAAAGAGTTAATGCTGAAAAACTCTATCAATTTTTTGAGCAAAAAAATTTAGATGTATTGTTTGTGCAAGAAGGGAGTTACGACATGTTTAAAGACGCTTCTCGATATAACTTGTACGGAGAATGTGTGAAGCGACTATGTGTTTTATCTAAATACACTCTTACTCAGTTAGAAAGTTTAAATAGACGAGCGTTAGGAGGCTGGGGGCAATATGTTTCTCTCCACAAAATAAACGTGGGAGGAAACGTTGTTTTGCTGGCAAACGTGCATTTTGCATCGATTTCTAATTTTGGCTATCGCTTCAGTACATTTGCAGGATTTCTATCAAAAATTTCGCTTTTCAAAGATACAAAGGCGATAGAGTTCGGTTTAGTTAAAGCGCTGATAGAAAAATGGAGCGATGATGACGCTATTGTTATAGCCGGGGATTTTAATTTAACCGATAGGAATCAGCAGTTTACGCAGTATTGGGGTGAATTTAGAAACGCCTTTAATGAAAGCGGCTTTGGCTATGGAACTACAAGAAAAAGTTGGTTTCTCTCGCCTCGTATAGATCATATTCTTTCCAATAAGCGGCTTTCACCTGTCGCTACATCGGTTTGGCGTGATATGGAAAGTGACCATTATCCTGTTGTTTCAACTTTACAATTCATAGGACAAACTGAGTGAAAAATGCAAAGTGCATTGTTTATGCTGATAGCAACTCTAACCATCTTCAGCAAGTTTATACAGGCTTGACTATGCTACATCGCCAAGGTGTACTTAACGTTGAAATGAGGGTAAGTAAAGAAGCAAAAAAAACGAAAACGCCCTTTAGCGTACAAGGCAATATATTGCACCTTGAGTTAGAGAGGAAAAAACTCTGCTTTGACACTTCTGACAGTGCTTTAATAGATTCAGAGGCATTAGAACGGTGTGATTTTTTATTTAAACGTAGTTTTAACCCAAATAGTGACCAAGTTAACTATAGTAAAAATGTGCTTCCATACGGCCTAAACTATCTAGTTTATGCGGACGGTTTTGACCGTTTCGCATTTAAACGATGTGCACTTTTTTATCACACGAAAGACTGGAAAAAAGAACTCATCAAGCAGGCCGATTTCTTAGGTAAGCTCCATTATAAAGTATCTACATCAGCATTGTACTCTCGCCCAGTTCTAAGAGAAAACCCTAAAATATTATTTTTAGCTAGGTTATGGGACACCAATACAGATAGCTTTTTTACTGTTACCGAAGAGCAAAGGCTGCAACGAGAACAAATAAATAAACAAAGAGTTGAGTGCATAGCATTGTTGCAGGAAACATTTAAAGATAAATTTACCGGAGGGCTTATAGCTACTGACTTTGCTTTAAAAGAGAAGCCGAAATTCGTACTAAAAAATACTGATTTAACAAGTAAAAAGAATTATATCAATACTGTTAAATCACACGATATTTGTATCGCTTCAACTGGGCTTCATGGTTCTATCGGGTGGAAGTTCGGTGAATATATCGCAATGTCCAAAGCAATCGTTAGCGAAAAAAATGAAAACACAGTTAGAGGTTTAGAGCCTAACATTCATTTTCAAGAGTTTGACTCGGCTACAGATTGTGTTGAACGTGTCAAAGGGCTTGTGGAACGCCATGATGATAGATTTGAAATGATGAAGCAAAATCACCTTTTTTACGAATCACACTTGCGTCCGGACAAGCTATTGATGCGATGTTTTAAACAGATTTTATAAAACGTCAAAAGCTGTTTTAGCAGTAATCTAAACCATTGAGCCTAATTATAATTAAGGCAAGATAACTAGGAAACAAATTTAGTGAGCAATATACCAAGAACCAACCACTTTATATGGATAAGATATCTTGCTGCGTTTTCAATTGTTTTTTCGCATTCAAAGCAATTTGATACAGCCCCTCAAACTTATATAGATGTTGTTTCAAAATTAACTTGGTTAGTTCCAGGTGTGCCTATTTTGTTCTTTATAAGCGGCTTCCTAATTTCGCTTAGCTCATCCAACAGTTCTACGCTAAGTGAGTTTTTCGTAAAGAGAGTTTTAAGAGTTTACCCTCCGTTATGGGCTGCATTTGGTGTCAGCATAGTACTTATTTTCAGCTTAGGCATGGTGGATTTGACGGGGAATGACTGGCTCAAGTTTTTCGCGTGGTGTATAGGGCAGGTTACTGTAGTGTTTTTTTATCACCCAGAGTTCCTGAGTCATGTTGGAACTGGAGTTTTAAATGGGAGCCTCTGGGTAATTCCCGTTATACTTCAGTTTTACTTAGGGGTGCCCTTATTAAGAAGACTAGATGCATATTGGGTAAGTAAAGGCAAAAGCCATTTTGTATACTACTTATTACTTTGTTGTGCGTTGTTTAATATGGTGTTTCACTATGTGAATAACTTTAACCCCAATGTACTAACCAAAATTATTCACTTTCTTACACTTCTACCGTGGTTGTTCTTTTTTCTATTGGGTTACATATTTAGTCGCGACTACGATAAATTAAAAAAACTAACAAAATATGCGAGCCCTTGGCTGCTTTTACACCTATCTCTCTTTTTAAGCTTAGGTGCAATAGGCTTGAAATGGGGAAGAAATGATATTAATCCTATTCTGTTTACTGTTTTAGCTTTTTTTATAATTAGTATAGCCTTTAAAGCTCCTTCCGATTTTGCTTGGTTCACGCGCTTAGAAAAAGCTATTGCTAGAAACGACATATCCTTTGGCCTATTTGTTTATCAGATGGTTATCTTAAATACAATGATGTTTTTAGGTATATTTAGCGACAACTGGACTGCTAGATTGTTTACCTTTTTAATAGCTACAGTAGCGATATCTTCGATAAGCCTACTATTTCTAGAAAAGCCTATTAGGAATAGAAGGGACTGGTTCATTCAGGTTTTTTCTAAAGAAAAAAAATAGAAACTATTGGGCTTATAGCGTGCAGGCCCAAGGCCATTTTTCTAATACTGTAAATCTTTACTCAACTGATAATATAGCTATCAGTTGAGTCTTGTACAATATGAATCTACCAGACTTCACTAGAAGGCACTAGCTTTTAACTACAGTATTGTCTGGTTGTAAGTAACATTATTTACTTTCTAGAAGCAGTTAACCCCAAATTTAAAGAGAATGGATTGCTTCAATCGAATCTTTAATTTTTGCTTCGGGAAACATTTTGTCGTTTAGCTCAATACAGTATTGTGAAGCGACATCGAACAGGAATCCTTTATCTAACTTTTTAAGAATATTCAGTTTTTTCTTTGCTTTGAAACTGTGTGATTGTTCAGTAATAATTCGAGACTCATTTATGTTCAAAAAATTACATAGCTTAGAACTTGAATTAGCTAGTTCCTTTGTTTTTAAGATTAGTAGTCTATTTGAGGGGAACATTATGTAATACGTTGTTATTGTGCTCGCTCCAAAAGTCAAAATATGCGGCAAGTGGGTATAATCCAAGTTTTTCTAATGGCTCGTCGTATTTAGTGTAAGAAAAGCCACGATCGTAATAGTTCCTTCTGCCTAAATCATAGAGAGAGTTTTTCTTTTGTACATTTCTAGCAAGTTGATGATTAAACCAAGAGTCAATCCAAGATACACAGTCACGAATGGTCAAGACAAACTTTGCTTCTTCAAAGGTCTCGACAAGAAGCTGAGCAAACTGACCGTAATAGTGAGAAGAATCCATCTCGAGCCAGTTATATTTATCTCTCTGTTTCAACTCCTTTTTAATGTCTTGGTCTGACAGTAGTCCAGAGTTTCGCAGGTATATCATGGCAATAACGAAGGTGTCATTTATTTCGTGATAGGATCTAAAGTTATTTAGTATGTTGGCTATAGAGTGGGTACCTGATTTAGGCGTACCTAGGCAAAAAGCTTGAAAATTTCTCTTTTGTAAAACTCTTCGAAGTGGTGCTTTGTACTTTTGAGTGCGCGTGAGCCGAGAATACTTTTCAAATTCGCTTCTGCATACAACTACAGGGTCTAGTGTCATTTTTATCGTGTTCCTGAAAGCAAAAAGAGTGTTAAGAAACTATCAATATCTTACATAAAGCAGAGTTTTTTGTTAGCAAAAAATAGAGCAATGAATCGACAAGGCTTTACCAGACACTTTTTCATTACAATTTTCTCTTTATTGTTGAAAACATTAAGCTCATTATTTCTTTTGGTATAAAAAAGTAAGCAAGTGTGGGGACAAAAAATGCATTGAAGATAATAGTAGAAAGAATCAACGAGGCCCATGTGGTAGGCAAAATAAGCTGCTCTCTCGCTACTAACCATAGTACAAAAAAAACAGACGCAGACGCAGCGAAGCAGATATCAAGTTTTGCTAATCCTATTTTGTTATGTCGTTTAAAGGCAATGCGGTAGAGCATGAAATTTACCAAATATGATACCAATACGAAGGCTAAAGCGACGCCAATGACACCATAAATTTTTCCAAGAGCAATACTTAACAATATTGTAAATATTGAACCTATCAAGGAAGCATACATAAGGTTTTTATGATTGGCTTGTGCGATAAGAATATTTCTAAATATCATAGCATATGGCCGAACGAGTAGACCTAAGGCCATTATAGATATGAGAGCAGATGCTTTATTAAATGAGTTCCCCAGCCAAATTCTGATGAAAGGGTCGCTGAAAACAATAAGATTTATAGCTAAAGTTAAGCAGCATAAGAAGCACATTCTCGCGATCGTATCTATGTGATTTTTAAGTTCTCCTCCACGAGCTACCAATTTAGTAAAATATGCTGAAAAAGATTGAAAGATAGAGTTGTTCAATGTTTCAGCATGGTTTATGAGGTTTTGTGCAACTCCAAATATTGCCACTGAATTAACAGTCATAATATTACTGATTAAAATCGGAGCTGAGCGTTGGTTAATCATTTTGGCAAAAGCCATAATGATTATATATTTAGAAAAGTTAAATAGCTCAAGAAATCCATTATAAGAAATGTACTTTCTTTTCAAACACCAGTAAGGATAAATTTTCCTAGCAGCGATAATCTTTAATAAATTTATAAAAATATCGGTAAAAACAGCACATAAAGCCATAGTAACAATACCAAAGTGCCTACCGACAAAATAAATTAAAGTAGATTTCACAATGACGTTTAACGTGGCGAGGGCGGCATCAATATCTACCCTCAAGTGAGCAGCGTATATCGCGTTAATAGGGTTCATCGTGAAATCAACAACTATTTTAACAGCAAAGATAGCTGCCACTTTTGTTAATAGCTGACCCATATCAGCTTCTAAACCGAGTAAGTGTGGGAATTGGAATACCAATAATGCAACGAAGGCTGATATAACTCCAAGTGATAAAAATAAAAATAGGGATGTAGTCAGGTATAGATTAGCGGTATCTCTATCTCCTTTTTCTAAATACAAGGTAACAAACCTTTGAACAGCAGCGGGAAAGCCCAGTTCAATTATATTAAAGAAAGCTAACACAGAGAGGATTAGAAGCCATAAGCCATACCCTTCGCTACCAATACTTTCAATAATACTGGGGGTAAGAATTAGCATTGCTAAAACAGTGATGACTTTTTCAATAAGCGAGAATAGCCCTGAGGACAGTAGTCGTTTTTTACTCAAAATTTATACCTAATTGTGTGGTTCACTATACGAATTTAGCAATGCCTACTTTTAAATACTTGACGCAATCTAGCTGCATTCTCTTTTGTCATTTTGAGTTCATCAGGTAGTCTTTTTTTACCTAATAGTGTTTTTTTGACGGTAAAACGAGATTCTATTACTTTAGGTCTGCTATAGCGCCCGTCCCAACAGTCGATTAACGCTCCAATATCTAGCGCAATACCGCCTTGTTGCTGTATTTCAGCACAATACCCCTTTCCTATAAGGCCTGCTGCTACTAAGTATGGCATTCCGTGATACTCTACGTTTATACTGTTTTTGATTCTTTCGAAATGTTCTGGATAGTGTGGAACAAAGTGTCCCACCTGTCTGGCCGACTTATCTGGGGTGATGTGTTCAGTGACTTTTATACTAAGACATTCTCTAAGTTTTTGTGGTATGTCGGTCCTCGCAGTTATTACGCCAATATGGCCGGCACGTTCTAACAGATTAGTCATTGCCCCTGATAAAAAGTAATCAAAAGAAATCCACTGCGTACAAAACTGCTGCGTCTGAAACTCTCTATGCTTTAGCGTTTTGTAAAGTTTTGCGATTCTAACTGCATCGGCAAAACAAATATTTCTTTCTGTCTCTCTTAATCTAAATGATTCTTTGAAGGTGTCTAAAAATAATTCGGTGTTGTTACTACTGATAAGTGCGTCGTTAAATGAAACACCTAAAACATCATCTCTGACTCCGATAATATCTGCGGTATTTATTAGGTTTGATAGGTTTCTTTTTAAGTCATAGAGCTGGTTTAGAGAAGCTTGTTTGCCAACGTGCTCAGATAGGTACAAAGTATCGTGAATGGTACACTTTTCGTCAAAATCTAAAAGAGCTCCCTCACCATCTCCGAGCCTAATAAAGCTGAACGAAGACTTGTCTTCAAAGGCTTTATTTATAGCTGATTCAAACTGTTTAATAGTTAGTTGTTTAATATCTTTATAACTAGTCATTTTTTTCTAATAAGCCGCGTATCTGGTCCGCCGTATTGCTCCAAGTGAATTGTGAGATAGAAGACCGTATAAATTCTGGATTCCAATGACGCTGTGTCAATTTATATATGGCTTCAACAATTCCCTGGCTATTCAAATCGTCAATGAATACGCCATTACTACAGTCGGTTACTACTTCCGGTATACCCCCAACTTTTGTAACTATGACAGGAGTTCCAGTTGCTAATGATTCCATCACAACATTTGGCACACCTTCCCTGTAACTAGGAAGTATTAACGCATCAGCGTTGTGTAAATAGGGCAATAGTTGATCGTGTGCTACCGAGCCAAGAATATTTATATTCTCATTTAGTTTGTTGACTTTCACTTCATTGCGTATTTTTTGTATTAGCTCCCCGTCACCGATGATGTCTAAAACAATCGAAGTCACGTTTGTTTTCATTAGCGCCATAGCACCAATTAACTCTTCAATACCTTTAGTTTTAATCAACGAGCCAATAAAGAGTAACCGTATTTGTTGTTCTCGAAAAATGGGATGTGGGCGCAAAGAAAAAGTATTAAAATCCACACCGTTATAGACAACGCTTGTGTTTGTTTTTGGAGCGTGATTAGCTATCGCTTTAACTAAAGCAATGCTTTTTCCGGTCACTACATCCGCGCTGTTAAAAGCCCATCTCATTTGAGCTCTATGAAAAGGTTTTTCCATAAGGGCGTTAACATCACTGCCTAACGTTTCTATGATTAATTTTCCCTTGCTAACTTTTTTAAAGAAAGCCGCAGTGACACCTTCCGCATAAGACCAACTTGCTATCACTCTATCAGCTTTTATTAGCCACATTAGAGGCTTTACCGATACGATTATTGAAATAAGCATCATTAGAGGGTGTAGTGAAGTTAGTACTTTGGGAACATATAGAAAAGGAAAAATACAGGTGTTATCAGGTACACGGTGTTTGTTTAAAACAATTTTTTTTAGCCAAACGAACCAAGGCACTGGAATTAACTTTTTTATTTCATAATGTTCACTTAAAAACTTGGTCTCTTCTCCATTGTATGTAGCTCGTGTTGGCTGCCAAGGCAGAGGGTGCAAGTTGGTGAAAAAAAGTAGAGATGGCTTTCCAGTCATGAGTAGAATTTCTGATAAATAGCTGAAACTGATTCGATAGAAAATTGCTTAGAAATAAATTGGTGTGCACTTTTTCCCATTTCTTTTAAAAGTTTACGATCTTCGTGTAATCTAAAAAGACATTTTTTCCATGTTGCCATGTCGTTAATTTCGTAAATAAACCCATTCTCACCATGTGAAATAACAGAGCTAATATTGCCGACATTGGTTGAAACTGCCGGTATGCCCCTAGCCATAGCCTCTACTAATGACATGGGAAGGCCCTCAGTAGTCGAATTAATTAGCAACACATCTTCATTCTCATAGATAAAGTCTTCATCTAGCTGGCTCCCATGAAAAGTGATGAACTTTGATAATTTTAAACGCTCTACTTTATCTTCTAATTTGGCTCTTTCTGGGCCATCACCATATATATCTAAAAGAAACATTTTAAAAAGTTCATGTTTATTAAAGACATCAATAATTTGGGAGACGTTCTTGAGCGGAATGAGGCGGCAAACCATACATAATCTTAGTTTGTTCTTATTTCCTATTTCAACGAATGAGCGGGGAACTACAACACCATTTTCTACTACAGAAACACACTGTTCTGACCAGTTATACCTTTCCTTAATCCCTCGTTTGATAGGCTCTGAAACAGCAAAGATAGTATTTATATATACAGAACTTAGTTTATGCGCAAATTTCAGATACTTAAGAGGAGGTTCAACTTCACCATGAATTGTATAAATCACATTTTTTAGCATTAAAAGCAGAAACAGCGGAGTAAAGGCTCTAATTACGGCGGGAGAGTGAATATGTATCGTCGAGTATTTTAATAGAACAGAAATTGTTCTAAGCGATCTAACGAATACATTTCCATTTATATTAAAAACCTCTATTCCAGACTTCTCGATATCACTTTGAAATGCATCACTCGGTTTACCGAAGGAAAGTATCCCGACACTTAATTGCTGTGACTTTTGTTCAAGTGACAGGTTTCTAACGCATTTTTCTGCCCCCCCGACTTGGAGACTACTTACACAATGTAAAACTTTCATAATTAAAACCTTTTTGCATACCCGAATAGTTTCATTAAATCTTCATTCGATATGCCAGGTGCAATAGGGAACCTATGTAAATCGTAGGGCGATGCTAAAGGCAGACGATTTATGCCAGGTTGGAAATTGAATGCTAATTCATACCCATTATTTTTGAGACCTATTATCACTTTTTCGTTATAAGTTGAGCGATTTCCAACAGGGTATGAAAAAGCCGTTATGTTTGTTTTAAGCTTCGATTCTAGTAGAGCTTTAGAGTGGCTTAATTCGTAAAATAACTCATCTTCGGATAACTTTGTTAGTATATCGTGATTGTGAGAGTGAGCACCAATCTCCATTCCTTCTTCTAATAAATATCGAAGGTGGTCCCAATTCATAAATTCAGCTTCTGGATAGCTATGCTCGAACCCCAACTGTTTCTCTAATTGATATATTTGATTTTGAGCAGAAGTCTTACAACATTTTATTTGAGTAAGTACATCACGTATGAATATTTTTTCATTATGAGTATTTAAAACGGGTTTCTTCCAATTCGACAACTTAACTTGTGTTGGACGATAAGTTTTAAGTAGGTAAGCAACTTTGTCCCACCACGGTACAGTGTTACTCCCTATCAACGCTGTCGCAATAAAAAAGCTAGCAGAAATTTTATGCTTTTTGAGAACAGGTAGTGCGTTGGTGAAATTATCAATATAACCATCGTCGAAGGTAACACACATTAGGCGCTCTTCGATAGGTTGATTTAAACTGAGTAAATTATTTAGTTCAGCAATACTAATAACTCTAAAGTTTTTCTTGAAAAAGGTTATATGCTCATCGAGTTCTTTAGTTGTACAAGAAAACACGCAAGGATCAAACGAAGTATCATCACTATTTCCTATTCGATGAAAATTAACGCTGTATAGACCTGCAGGGCGATTGTTCCAAAAGTAGTGGTCAAGCCCTAACCAGCTACCTATTTTCTTTTTTATACGCGACATTAGCGGTCTCAAAGCCGTTTAAAAGAAGGAGCGCCAAGGATATAGTTTCTATACGAATTTGGGTTTCCTTCTTCACCTGCTTCAGCTGCTTTTATGATGTTATACATCTCTCTAGCAGAGACGTAATGTAGAGCGTAATTCTTTCCATCGTTATATTTAGAGGTTAAATGTCGATGCATTTCCTTTACAGGCTCGCCAAGTAAAGTCTCCATATCGCCATCCTGAGCTCCGTGGGTGTGTACTTTTATAAATATCCATTCAGGTTTTCCTTCGACATGAATAGCTTGATCGACCCACAAATCAACACGATTGGGTGTCGGAGGAAATGTTTTTCTAACATCTGAGTTTTCGATTTGAGGAAAAATTCCTTTCTTTCGCACTTTCCAATTTAAACCCAAAATTCCTTGAATAAGCAGTAGGTCTCCCCAAGCCTTGCCACCTTTTACGATAGGTCGTCCGGTTTCATACGACTTCGGTTTCTCTGGATCGTCTTTCGCATAGTAAATGGTATTTAACATAGCGGGTTGCGATTCATCGGGGGATGGAAACGTGAAATCGGCGTAACACCCGGTTTCTCGAAGTACAATAAGCTCATCGTTTACACCGCACCATTTTCCTTCAGGGTGAGAGTTATCTAACACCCAGTTTCCATGTATAAAGGCGTAGACGGGTTTGCCTGTCTCCGGGTCAACGCTTAATGCATTATGTTCTTCGTGAAGACATTGGGCAAAGCCAGAGAGGGTTTTTCTTAAGTTATCGCTAGTATCATCTTCATGATGTAGGTGTATCTCTATCTCGCCAAAACCTTTAGCGCATAAATCGGAAATTTTATCTAAATGTTCTTTTCGATACTCCTCTTCGGGAAAGAAAAAGCTATGCTTTGGATGATTTCCGTCTGCATCAAGAAATTGTGAGGCCATTTTAGGGTAATCAACCATCCAACGGTCCACACGTTGCCGCTCCAATTCAATGTTCTCTTTATTTTTCCATTGAGGCTCATAGTGGTCTACGAAGCAAAACATGACATGCTGCGTACCACTTACAGTAGGCTTTTGTGTAAATCGGCTTTTCGTGTAATTCCAAAGCCAACTCTGCATTTTCTTTTTCTTTACAATGGCAATGAATGCTACGGAGAGTAATACTAAAAGTGCTAGTGTAAGCGCGATCATCTAGATGTCCTTTGCCATGTCGCTGATAGGTTAGAGGATAGAAACTTAATGTAACCTCTGAAAAGGGATATATTCATTGATACGAAAAATGTTATTAGACTAATAATGTTTCCAACTACCGGAACGTTTTTAAATATTCTCAACTCGCCTAGCATCCAGAATGAATAAAATGCGAGCTGTCCAAATAACATTACCGTATATAAGTAATTAGTGTGCCACAAGAGTACAATGTTGAGAAGCAAGGTAACTATCATTAAATGAGGAACAAACCAGCGAATTACCTTATGGCTTAAATAAGAAAACCAGCGCCACTTATAGCGTGGATTAAGCAACCAAGTTAAGCGGGACAATGATTGATAATTACCTGCGCCTATGCGAATGCGTCGGCCTGCTTCTTCCTTCAAGGTCGGGGCGATCTCTTCTGTCGCCAACGCCTGTTTATTATAGATAATTTGATATTTTCTTTTGGCTACGTTCATCACAATGCAGAAATCATCTATTATTGTGTTGTCCGGCAATGGTTCGTAAAGCGAGGTTCTAATCGCGTAAATCCCACCGTTAGCACCAAGGAGAGCATCAATTTTCGATTCGTGTTTTTTCAAAAATTGTTCATATTTCCAATAAATGCCATCTTTATTGTCGCCTGAAAAAGCATCCACAAGGTTAAGTTCACCACATACGGCACCAACTTTTACATTTTCAAAAGGTGAAACCAAGTTTAGTACAGCATCAGTTGCAAACATGGTATTAGCATCAGAGAACACGGTTATGTCACTTTTAACGCGCTTGAGTAAATCATTGATTACATTTATTTTTCCCCGGTTTTCTTCAAAGCAAAAAACGCAAAGACGTGGATCGCGAAAACTACTGATTATACTGTCGGTTTTGTCTGAGCTACCGTCTGAGGCAATGAAAAATCGTATTTTATCATGAGGGTAATCGAGCGATAACAGGTTCTCTATGCGCTCACCTATACAGCTTTCTTCATTATACGCGGATATCACGACTGACACCGAAGGTAATTCATTACCCTCAGTAATCACGTTTTTCTTGACTTGCTCGCGTTTAGAAAATGCTCTGCTGAAAGAATATAGTACAACCGGATATAATAAGTAGCTGTAAAGAATGAGGAAGATGGCCAACCAAAATAAGAATTCTATGTACTTCATGATATTTATCTAGCTTTTGCTGGTATGCCCAATGCTGTAGCATTTGAAGGGACATCCTTCACGACCACTGCATTAGCGCCAACTTTCACGTTACTTCCTATGTTAATGCCGCCAAAGGCTTTAGCTCCAGCTCCAAAAAAAATATCATCGTTGAGTACCGGTGATTTACCTTTTTCGTCTCCAATCACTACACCACTTTCGAGAGTAATGTTTTTGCCACCAATAACTTTTGAATTAATGACAACCCCAATTGGGTGCATGATAACAAAACCTGGACCAAATTCAGCTTTAACACCAATCATACAGCCGTTATAAACTCTGTTAAGGTGTTGTAGAAGTAGAGCAATTGGAGCTAAGGACTTAGATTTAGAACAGCGAAAAGCTAGTCTATACAAGATGTTAGCGCTAGTGCCATCTGTTATGCAAGCTCTTAGTAATGATATTTTAGAGCCATCTTCTAAAAAGATCTGCTGTTTCCTTTTTAGATCAGACTTAATTAGGCGGATGGTGTTATACATTTAAACGTATTACTCTTATAGGAATGCTACTTGTATTACTTCAAGTAATTTACTCAAGCCGGTTGTATATTCTGCTCCCCGCTAGCTTAAAGTCTATAGGGAGCACAAATATTACGTAGTATAAACTAGTCTACAAGCTAGTTGATAAAAGATCCTTCATACGTCTATAGTCGTTCTGCTGCTTTCGAGTATTTGGAGTAAGTAATTTAAGTGCCTTCTCTGCAGAAACTACTTCGCCAATGTCATAAAGAATCTTGATATATATTAGGCCAATTTCAAAGCTTTTACGGTTCTCAGAATACAGCGATTCAGCAAGTCTAAGGGCTTCTTCATTTTCAGCATTGGCAACTAAGCTTTTTAAATAGGTATCAAGAACTGATATTTCACTAGGCGCATCTTTGTATGCCCTTTTTGAGAGCTCTAGTGCTCTTGCGTTCTCTCCCATTTTTAACAAAAGCCAAGCTTGATTGTTGAGTGAGCCAACGGTTGCCAGTTGGTTATCATCAAGGTACTCATAATGTCGCAATGCTTCAGTCGGAGAGTGGTTAAATAAAAGCTCAGCTAAGCGCATTCTTACAGCACTGTCTTTTGGGTAAAGCTCCAAATGCTGCAGCGCAAAATTTTCTGCTAACTTTCTCTGATTACTTGCGTAATAACTTTGCATCAAATACAGCGCGATCTCTGTAGAGTTATTTAGTTTGTAGGCATCTAGGAAGTACACGCTAGCTTGTTTATAGTCTTTATCCAGAGCAAACGTTTGACCTTTGAGCTTTTTCCACAAAGGTTTTTTCTTAGTTGAATAAGAACAAGAGTTTAAAGTGCTGATAGCGTCGGCCAATCGTTCTAACTTTAATAAATACCTTGTTTTCAATAGACTGAAGTTATCTGACTCTTCTTCGGGAAGCGTAGTTTTTGTTTCTTCTATAGAGAGCAACGCAAATTGTGGATCGTTATTTAGGTCTGCTAGTGTGAGTGCTCTAATAAGGTACTCTTTCGATACTCCCAGACTAGATTTCCATTCAAATAAAGCATTTTTAGCCTTGTCGTATTGTTTTAAAGATAAATGTAGAACGGTTTTTAGTTCGTATACAGCTCTACTCTCCACCTCTTTATTACTTGATTCCTTCTGCCACCGTTCAACAGTTGCTATTGCGTCTTCAAACATATCTGCTGAAGCCTGAGCAAACGCTAAGTCTAAAGTTGGTGCTAAGTGCTTATGCCCTTGATTGTCGTTGTAGACAGATGCGAGAAATTCAACATTTCCTACTAATTCTTTTTTACTATTTGAGCTATTGATAAGTAATTCTACAGCCCAAGGCGAATAAAACTCGTCAGTTATAATCCTTTTCAAAAGACTATGAGAAGCTAGTTTATCTCCCTGCTTCAACAACATAACGGCTCGATATGAATTGATAAGGGGATGGTCTGGAGATATTGCTTCTACTTGACTAATAGTTTCGTTGACTTCTTTCTCATTTCCTAACTTTGCTAACGTCGCCACTTTGAGTAACAGCAACTCTACACTGTTAGGATCATTAAGCAGCCATTCATCTAAATACTTGAGTGCGGTTTCTTCGTCGTCACCTGATAACAGTGTTGTAATCAGTATTGCTTTTTGCTGAATATCCTGTGACGCTTGTGCAAAGGAAGATTCTAAAGAATGAGTATCGACTCGCCCTGTAGATTTGAGGAAACTATCTAAAGCGAATTTGACATTGCCATCAGTAAACTCTCTACTTTTCATTGAATCCAGCAACTCATTTGCTTGCTTTTTCTTACCATCTTCGTCAAGTTTAGAAGCTAGACTGAGTAGTAGAGGGAGGGTGGTATCATTTACTTGAAGCTCCTTCGAAGAATTGTATGCCTCAATGGGTTCCGCAACCATAAGTTTAGTAGCAGTGACATATCGATATATTGGATGTGAGCGTGGAATCCGATCCTCTATTTTTTCAAAGTGATTATACGCTTTTTCAAAATTGCCTAACTGATAGCTTACTAATGCTGCTGTCAATCTAGCTTCAAATGATTCGATACCTCTAGACAAAGCGATATCTATCTCTTGTTCTGCCAGTAAGTAATTACCTAACTTGAAGTTACCACTGGCCTTTATAAGCATTGCAATTGGATTATCTTTATTAGCTTTGAGAATTAGATTGGCAAAATACTCGGCTTCTTCCAGCGATTGAGATTTATAATATGAAATTGCGGCTAAAACTATAACTCTTGTGTCATTGGGCCTCACTTTGTGTAAACCATCAAGAACCGCAGACGCAGAATTGAATTCATTAATAGAAAAGTAAAACTTCGAAGCAATGTATCGCTGAACATAGGAGCTTTGCTCCAACGGTAATGTATTAAGAAAGGACCTCAGCTCTTTAGTTTTACCTTTCCTTAAAAGGGGATACATATCTTTATATATTTTAGTTTGAAGGTTTGAAGAGGAGTCGTTGCCTGCTAAAACTAATAAATCGTTTGCTAAGCCAGCTTCTTCAGATATTGGTTCAAGCGTCTTTGCAAATTCTTGAAGAGAGACAAAGTTTTCAGAAAGGAAATAGATTTCCAAGACCGTTGTGTTCTCATGACTAGACCGCTCCAAATTAACGAAGTCTAAAAATCTATTTATTTCTTTTTCAGCGAAGTCATATTTACCTTGATATAAATAAGCTTTTGCTAAGAGATATCTATACTTAGCGTTTTCAGGTGATGATGCAATAGCACTTCGGAGTTGAACAATAGATGTTGATAGTTCGGAATAAGTGGACTCTGAGGATAGAGAATCGAAAGAGGTTTTTTCGCTGTTCGGCGAACATGCAAAAAGACTGAAAAGAGTGATGGTTAAAACGATGTTTCTCATATTCTACCCTGAATATTAATCTGAATAACTTGAGTTTAAAGGCTATCCTTAGCAATAACCACTCTTCATTTAATGGTAAGCAAAAAAGCGACCTATCGGTCGCTTTTTATTTTTAAAATTTTACGGCTTGCTACTAAGAATTTCTGAATCTACGAAAACCGCCTAAACCAAGTAGACCAAGCCCCATAACAGCGATAGTAGCTGGTGCAGAAACTTGAATTTCAAGGTTAGCACTAGGAAGCGTGGTTGTTCTGCTTAGGAAGACTTCGTTGTCGAAATCGTCCAGGTCTATACCTAGGGAAGCAAGAACCTGGTTGTTAAAAGCGGTCGGAGAGTAGCCGTTATCCGTTGGCGCTTGTTCAGCATTGGTAATTTCCGCTGTAATCTCAGCGCCGTATTGACTTGGATCATTATTTGCTACGATTTCAGCTAGATCTGAGTCACCATTAAATGAAGGATCCATGAAGAAAAGGTTAGAGAGTACCGATTCAATCTCGGCGAATAACGTTAGATTGATACCGCCTCCGTCATTGAAAGTGCTACCGCTTAGTGAAAGCGAAAGAGCTGGGACAGAATCATTAGGCGTAGAGACGTCATCATCGAAGTACATATTGAAGTAACCGCCTACGAAGTCAGCTACCAGCGCGTCACCGTCGTCAAACTGGCCGTTTGCGACTCCATTGTCGATTACACCCGCGTAACCCCATAATTCATAATCGAACGTGAGATTCCATGAGTCTGTAAAGAACTCGCTAGAACCTGTGTCAGGGTTTAAAAAGCCCACTTCACCTTCTGCACTATCAAAAACCAGAGTTCCGTTTTGAATACCATCCCCTTCAAGGTCAAGGTATGCAGAAGTAGGTGTTAAGTTGTTAAACGTAAACATGTCGAAAGTGTATGTAAAGCCGTCGGCATCACCGAATGGAACACCACTATCGTTGTCGCCAGGGTTCATAAATAGCGGTGATGCTCCCGCCGTTGCCGTGCATCCTGCAAAAACTACAGCAGTAAAAATTTTTGTAAGCTTGTTCATGTCGCCTCCGTATGAACTATACATTTGTAAGTACTCCTAGTGGGTAGCTTAAAATGTGCCAACTATTTAAGTTTATGAATAACAATGATTTTTATAATTCCATAGGGGTGAAACTTTTGTTTCTGTAAAAAAAATCGACACTATTTTGATAGCACTAACTTCCTTGCAACTTTTAACTTCAACTTCTGTACAAAACTTTTGTTACCCTTTCGTAGGTGAGTTATTTTAAATTTGTTTCGATATGCATCAAAGTGGATTCCCTTAGGAGCAGTGAGAACATCACCTCTTTTAAGTAGCAGTTTAAGTGCGTTTGTAGCGGCTATACCGGCACAAAGCTTGACGGCCATCGGAGTAGATGGGCCGCGTTTTTCGTTGAAATTAGCTGCTTCTGGAACGACTAGATATTTTCTCTGTAACATCTTGGGAGAAAGCCCGACTAAAAACTTCAAACACTTACTTTCTTCATCATCTTCTTTCTGGATATCAAAATAATCTGAGAAAGTCATACTTGAATCTGTAAAGCAAAGTACAGAAGTTCCCATTCCTAAGGGCGCTGCTGTGATCGCGGGTATACTTTGTAAACGACAATGTTTGAATACTTGTTCTCTAATATCAATAACGAAAAAGTCTAGACTATCTATGTATATGTCTACATTGGCGAGGAATTCAGAAATGTTTGTCGAATTTATTCCGTCAGGAAAAACTTTTATAGAACAATTAGGGTTAATATCTTTCAGCACTCTCTCTAAAACAGAGATTTTTGGCATCTCCAACGTTGAAAGAAAAGCTCCAGCTTGGCGATTTAAGTTATGGACTTCAAAAATATCAAAATCTGAAATAGAGAATTTCTCGATTCCAAGTCTTGCTAGAGTTACAGCGTGTTCAAAGCCCACTCCGCCAGCACCTGCGATAGCAACACGCTTGGCCCTGATGCTCTGCTGTTCATCTTCGGTCAACCATCCAATATTTCTAGAGAAAGCTTTAGTATAGTCAAACATAACTTACACCAATCCTTTTGGGTACTTACCAACCGTTTCTTGGATGTCATTTAACATCACTCTAAAACTAGGTCTGAGGTTATGGAATAGCAATGTAGGGTTGATATAAAACGGCGCTCTTTTACCGTGATAATTTACAACAGGCCCAATTTGTTCAAATTGGATTCCGATGAACCGCATGCTGCGAGCTAGCCTAGGCTCCATCATAACGTATGTATGCTTGATATCATTGTGAATTACTAGGGCTGCTGCAGAAAAATATAAGCCTATAGCTATGAACGGAAAACAGCGTAGCTCGTTTTCCGAGTAAGTGTGCTCATTGATAACACCAATGGCGGCCCCAGAGAACTTATCCATCTGACGTTTTCGAAATTCTAGCGGAACTGCCAAGCGGGATATTTCACAAATATCTTGTCTTGCAAAATTGCGTGGATTTAGCGTTTCATGAGTAATGGAGTCTAAACAAAATTTCTCTATAGGAAGAAGTTGCTCTTCTGATTGAGGCCTAACTAGTCGCACTGTGCCCGCATAGTGACCTGACTTCCTATGCTTTATTAAACAAGGGCTGGAAAACGTATCGAATTCATCTTTCTCAAATTTGTCACTCCGAAGCGGTTCGAATCCTAGTTCTTCACAATATACCTTGTGTCGTATTGTATAGCTTTGATCTCGAACCGACTGAGATTGTGCAACCACCGGCTCTAGAAAGTCTGAGAAGTGTTTAGAGATAAATTTAGCTTCTTGAAGTTTCTCTAATCCGCCAAGTGCTTTTCCTAGTTTACTGTCTCGGCCGACGATAGACTTCATGCGCGCTATTATTGTTTTATTAGCCACTAAACTTCGTTCCACAAAAATCATCCTTCAAGAGAGTTTAGCAAATATTTTTCATAAATTACTTAATCCTTTTATACTATTTTTCTTAGTAATTGATAATTTATGTTTGCCTAACATTCATATTTTTGCTCGTAGCTTCGTAAATAGGCAGTGATTTATGTAGTACAGGCGCGAAAATATCTGTTTCGTAAAAGATAACTTAGTTTATCTAAACCATTTCGGTAGCCATATACAAATGACGTTTTTGCTAAATATCTATAGGCGGAAATAATATGAAAATTTTTAATATCACAGCTTTACTAATGCTCACTATCTTCAGTGAAGGGCTTAAAGCACAATCTAATCGAAGTGATGACTTTGTTGATATGGTCAAAATGGTTTCAGAAGGTACAGTAGCAATTGCTATCGATGCGCCAATCAAACATTCGTCTCCCCGCGTTCTAGGAACTGGTTTTGTTGTTACCAATGGTCACTTCGCAATAACTAATTATCATGTAGTATCAGAAGATCTAGATCCAACTATAGTTGAAAATTATGTCGTTCTTAGCGGGGTGGGAAGTGTCGTTAAAAAAATAAGAGCGGAAGTCGTTGAAATAGATCCCAAACATGACTTGGCTCTATTGAAGTTGAGTTCTCCATTGAAGCCCTTAGAGCTTGGGAGTCAAGAATTACTACTTCCTGGAACTGAAATAGCGTTTACAGGTTTTCCAATCGGTGCTGTTTTAGGGCTATACCCAGCTACCCATAGGGGTTACATTTCAGCTATAACCCCAGATGCAATCCCTGCATCAAACAGTGACCAGTTAAATTTGGTAATGATGAAGCGCCTTCAAAATGTTAGTCTAATTTATCAACTCGACGCTATAGCGTATCCTGGTAACAGTGGTAGCCCATTATATAATCCAGAAACGGGAGAGGTTATTGGAGTGATAAATAAGGTTTTAGTTAAAGATACTAAGGAAAGTGTTCTGGCTTCGCCGACGGGAATTTCTTATGCTATTCCTGTAAAGTTTGTTATTAAGTTAATTGGGAAATATAATGAAGAAAGTTAATATTGGGCTTGTAAAGTCATCTGTGGCCTAATACTTGCACACTTCGTTTAAGATTACAGAAATTCTAGAGTAACTTCTATGTCGTTCAATAGACTTAATGAAAAACGCGTTATTGCTTAGATGACTAACTATAAGCTTAAGCTTACCCTTTCAGAACCCAATGACAATTTTACATCAGTTAGGACGTGACGGATGTACCTCAAAATGACTGAACAATACCCTAGGGATTAATAAATGAAAATCTTAGTCACCGGAGCAGCTGGTTTTATTGGCGCAGCTGTATCGCAATACCTTATCAATCGTGGTGACCAAGTTGTCGGGATTGACAACATAAACGATTATTACGATGTAAATTTAAAGCACGCTCGATTAGATGAAATCAAATCATCATCTGCTGCTGACCTGTTCTCATTCACAGAAATGGGCGTTGAAGAGCGCGATAATATGGCAGCGCTTTTTGAAGAGCATAAGTTCGACAGGGTAGTGCATTTAGCAGCCCAAGCTGGAGTGCGTTATTCTCTTGAAAACCCTAACGCTTACGTCGATTCCAATATCGTTGGCTTTGTAAATATCTTAGAAGGGTGTCGTCATAATAAAGTCGAGCACTTAGTTTATGCGTCATCTAGCTCAGTTTACGGTGCGAATGAAACAATGCCGTTTTCAGAGCAGCATAACGTCGATCACCAAGTCAGCTTGTATGCCGCTTCTAAAAAAGCGAACGAGCTAATGGCTCATACTTATAGCCACCTGTATAGCTTGCCTACAACGGGGCTGCGCTTTTTCACTGTTTACGGGCCTTGGGGCCGTCCAGATATGGCGCTTTTCAAGTTCACTAAAGCTATTCTGGAAGGTAAAACAATACAGGTTTACAACTATGGTAACCACCGTCGTGACTTCACTTATATCGATGATATCGTTGAAGGCGTAATTCGCTCATTGGATAATGTGGCTAAACCTAACGAGAATTGGGACGGCGGCAATCCAGATCCAAGTACGAGTAAGGCGCCCTATAAGGTATACAATATTGGTGCGCAAACACCAGTGCACCTTTTGAAGTTTATTGAAACCCTTGAAAGTGCATTGGGCATTGAGGCGAAGAAAGAGCTTCTTCCTATGCAGCCGGGCGATGTGCCTGACACCTATGCTGATGTGTCGTCGCTAGTTGAAGATACTGGGTATCAACCATCTACCGATGTTGACACAGGCGTAAAAGCGTTTGTCGATTGGTATCGCGACTTTTATAAAGTGTAAGCGCTAGCGACTGATAATTACTTTCTGAAACCGTTAAAGTGCACTGTTTCTCATAAATCCCGCACACTTTTTGGGCAAAAACTCTTTTGTGGTTGAATAACCTAGCTCAAAAAGTGTGTTTTTAATTTCTGGTGTTAGCGAAAAATCTACCGCAGAAATCTCCCCGGTATTCACTACCACGGTATTGTGCCAGTACTTCGCATTAACGTACTCTCTGGATATCGCCGTCATAAACGTACGAATAAGCATGCTGACGTATTGGGGTAATTGAAGTAGGTTCTTTTTAATGGCTTTACGTTTTTGATTGGTGCTTTGTAGCCTGAAGCACACTGACGGCGTGCCATCACCTCGCCAGTCTTCAAACAATGCATCTTCAGACAATATCGCCCCGTCTACTAATAAGTGCTCTTTAAAGGGCTTAAACGAAAAGATAAGCGGAATAGACATAGAATACCGCACTGCTTCTGATACTTTCATATCAGGAGAGGTCTGCTTATTAAATAAAACTGGCCCGCCGCCATTTACGTCGGTAGCGAGTATATGCAGGTCCAAGGGGAGGTCGGCAAAGACTGCACCCTCTAACTGTTCGTCAATCCATCGCTGAAACACATTGCCAGATGACAGCCCTCCTTCTCGAAGCAATCTCACGATAGAAAACTCTGTGAATTGCTTGAAATCGGTAACGAGTGCTAGCTCTCGCATTTGCTCGACAGTGTACCCTTTGGCATAAAGGGATGCGATAATTGAGCCGCCAGATACGCCAACCAAAGTATCGAAACCAATGTTCATATCGTGCAGCGCTTTTATGATACCGATATGGGCACTTAAACGCGTACCCCCACCTGAAAAGATAGGAACTATTTGTGTGACGTTCGCATGTAAAAGTTTATTCGGTATCGCCGCCGAGGCTATCTGCATGTGCATACTCCAAACTAGGGAGGCGTCGCGAACAAGGTTTTAGATACAGCTGTAAAACGAAACGCAGTGCCTCACAGTAAAAGCGTAGTTTAATTGCGCACTATCAGTAAAGCTTGAAACGGAGGAAGAGCGATATCTTTAGTCTAAGGTGTTGCGATATCGCTACATAATGCGATGCTCAGTACTTTTATCAGTGAGTTCGACTGGCACATAAAAAAAAGTGCAAATGATTGAATATCATGCGAACGATACATAAAAAAAGCTCACTTCTGAATTAACAAAAGTGAGCCTAGATAGTATGCGATTGTGTTTTTAACGTGCTTTACGGTCGAGGTTATAAACCTTAGATTCTAACCTATAAATACACGTATGAAATTAACTCTCAGCAAGCTTCGCTTTCATCTCACGTCTTCGAGCGTGCAGTAAAGGTTCAGTGTAACCGCTAGGCTGCTCTTTACCTTTGAAGATAAGGTCGCTTGCAGCTAAGAAGCCGATTGAGCTGTCTAAATCAGGCGCCATAGGAATGTACTCAGGGTCGCCGGCGTTTTGCTCATCTACCAGTACTGCCATACGTGCTAACGATTCTTTTACTTGATCTACACTTACAATGCCGTGCTCTAGCCAGTTCGCGATATGCTGCGATGAAATACGCAAGGTCGCACGGTCTTCCATCAAGCCTACATCGTTGATATCAGGAACCTTAGAGCAGCCAACACCTTGGTGTACCCAGCGTACTACGTAACCCAAGATACCCTGAACGTTATTGTCGATTTCACGCTTAATACTGTCCCGAGTGAGTGTTGAACCATCTTCTAACAATGGAATGGTAAGTATGTCAGCAAGGCCATCAAAGTTTTCATCTAGTGACTTCTGAACGTCAAACACGTTTACGTCATGATAATGAAGCGCGTGAAGTGTCGCGGCAGTAGGTGAGGGCACCCACGCCGTATTAGCACCGGCCTTGGGGTGACCTATTTTAGTGGTCATCATATTTTGCATTTCATCAGGTATTGGCCACATGCCTTTACCAATTTGCGCTTTGCCAGAAAGGCCGCAGCGAAGGCCTACAGCCACATTTGCGGTTTCATAAGCCTTAATCCAGGCCATCGACTTAAGCGCGGCTTTTTCTGCGAAAGGACCTGCAAGCATTGAGGTATGAATTTCATCACCGGTTCTGTCTAAGAAACCCGTGTTGATAAACACAACGCGTGAGGTGGCCTCAGCAATACACGCTTGAAGGTTAATGCTCGTGCGGCGTTCTTCATCCATTATACCCATCTTAAGGGTGTTGGCTGGAACATCGATTATTGCTTCAATCGTACCAAACAATGCGTTAGAGAATGCCACTTCTTCAGGTCCATGCATTTTAGGTTTAACAATATAAATACTGCCTTCACGGCTGTTTTTAAATTTACTGTTTTCTAAAAGGTCATGCTTTGCGATAAGAGACGTCACTAAACCGTCCATGAGCCCTTCTGGTACTTCTTCGCCGTCAAAGAGCATGGCATTGTTAGTCATAAGATGGCCTACGTTTCTAACAAACATCAGGCTTCGACCAGAAAGCACTAGCTCGCCTTCTTTTAGCTTGTCTTGTGAAGCGTGTTTAGACGGCTGATAGCTTCTATCATCATGCATAGCGCGAACAAGCTGTTTACCGCCCTTTGTCATCTCAATGCTAAGGGTGCCTTTCATAAGACCTAGCCAATTGCTGTACACCAAAGTTTTGTCTTCAGCGTCAACGGCGGCAACAGAATCTTCGCAGTCCATAATAGTAGTCAGGGCCGCTTCAACCAATACGTCTTTAACGTTTGCAGCATCGCTCTCGCCAATAGGGTGAGTCGGGTCTAGCTGAATTTCAAAATGCAGGCCGTTGTGGGCAAAAAGCAAACTTGACGGTGCGTTAATGTCACCCTGGTAACCCTGCCACTGTTCGGTATTCGCTAGGGTTGTCTCGTCGCCGTCGGCAAGGGTAATAGCCAGCTTGCCTGATTCGATTTTGTATTTAGTAACGTCAGCGTGGCTGCCTTTTGCTAGCGGTATCATGCTATCTAGGTAGTCTTTCGCTTTCGCAACTACTTTGGCGCCGCGTACAGGGTTGTAGCTCTTGCCAGGCTCGGCGCCACCGTCATTGCTTATAACGTCAGTGCCGTAAAGTGCGTCGTACAGGCTTCCCCAACGTGCGTTTACCGCATTTAGTGCGTAGCGCGCGTTATTGATTGGCACTACTAACTGCGGGCCTGCCATTGTCGCTATTTCAGCATCTACATTTTGTGTTTGTGCGCTTACTTGTGATGGTTGTTCAACAAGGTACCCAATGCTTTTTAGGAAGTCGGTATATTCGTTTCCGTTTACCGGGTTGCCGGCTTTATGATAATCGTCGATAGCACGCTGAAGCTGTTCTCGCTTTTCCAATAGTGCGCGATTTTGAGGAATGAATTTTTCGAAGAGGGTTTCTGCACCTTGCCAAAAGGTGTCTTTATCTACGCCTGTACCAGGAAGTGCCTGTTCATTTATAAAGTTATCTAGCTGTTCGGCAACCTGTAGTCGGCCTCTGGTGATATATCCTTGCATAACTACCTCTATACATTTATCTGTTAACCCAGTGTAGTGTGTATAGAGATAGTTTTTTAATTTATGGTTTGTATTTTTGCCATATATTTTGTGAATGTTTAGCCCGCGTTCATTTCGCTGGCAACGTCGCTGATTAATCGACGCAACCAAATGTGGCCAGCGTCGTGGTGAAGTAGAGCACTCCACGCCATTTTTAGCGCAATAGGTGGTATGTCAAAAGGCGGTTCTTTAATCACTACATCTGGGTCGTGTTTAAACAAACGCGCTGCTTTACTTGGCAAAGTAGCAATAAGCTTTTGCTTTTTGGCAATTTGAAGCGCTGCGTGGTAATGACGCGTAAACACACGAATAGCCCGCTGTTTGCCAATTTTTGTTAGTTCAGCGTCTACCCAACCCAACTTTTGAACTTCATTCGGGTCAATACCTACGCCCACACCAAAACCCGTTTTACTCACCCAGATATGCTGAGCGCTCAAGTAGCCTTCTAGATTGCATTTTTCTACTAGCGGGTGGTCCGCACTCATTACGCAGCTAAAGGTGTCATACCAAATAACTTTTTGGTGAAACGACAAAGGTAGTTCATCGAAACGGTTGATCGCCATATCCACTTTACCTTGCTCAACATCGTGGAAAGTCACATCGCTTGGCGTAATAAGGTCAAGGGTAATATTGGGCGCTAAATCGGCCAGTCTTCCAACGAGTTCAAGTAATAAGGTACTTTCTGCATAGTCACTGGTCATAATGCGGAAGGTTCTGTCGCTGGTTAACGGGTCGAAATCAGTTTCGGGCTGAATAGAGCTTTCTAATCGGCTAAGTACATCGCGAATAATAGGTTGCAACTCAAGGGCACGCTTAGTAGGCGTCATTCCATCGCTGGTTCGCACTAAAAGCGGATCTTTAAACAGATCGCGAAGGCGTTTCAAGCCGTTACTCATTGCTGGCTGAGTAATACTTAGCTGGTTTGCTGCTTTTGTAACACTGCCTTCGCGCAACAGCACATCTAAATAAACCAATAAATTCAGGTCGACCTTCGCTATATTCATTATTCTAATGCTCTTATTAAACCTAATTAAACACACCTATTATAAAGCTTTTTTATTCGAATGTCAGATAAGCGTTTGGTCTTAAATTTTTCATATCTTCATTCGTAACTTATTGAAAGTTATTGAATATATGGATTGGCTATGGGGAGGGGGGGAATATGGCTTCTTTTATGTTTTCTAGAAAGTATAAATTAAATGAATGGGGTGCAGAAAAAAGGGCACCCGAAGGTGCCCTGTAGGAAAGGTTGGGATGCTTTCCGTTTAACTTATTGCCTGTTCGCGTTATACGTCGAACTGATTCATGGTGTTATCTTCACCAGACGCTTTAAGTGCACCTTCACCTGAGAAGTACTCTTTGTGCGTATCACCCAGGTCAGAACCAGCCATTGCTTGGTGCTTAACGCAAGCCAGGCCTTGGCGAATTTCTTGACGCTGAACACCGCGTACATAAGCAAGCATACCTTCTTCACCGAAGTAGCCTTTTGCAAGGTTGTCTGTAGACAGTGCCGCAGTGTGATAAGTCGGTAGCGTGATAAGGTGGTGGAAGATGCCTGCTTCACGTGCTGCATCAGCTTGGAAGCTCTTGATCTTCTCGTCCGCCGCTGCTGCAAGTTCGCTGTCGTCATAGTCAGCAGACATAAGTTTCGCGCGGTCATAACCAGAAACGTCTTTACCTTCTTCTGTCCAAGCATCGAATACTTGCTGACGGAAGTTAAGCGTCCAGTTGAATGATGGAGAGTTGTTGTAAACTAGCTTTGCGTTTGGAACTTGCTCGCGAATAGCGTTGACCATTTCAGCAATTTGACCAACGTGCGGCTTTTCAGTCTCAATCCAAAGTAGATCAGCGCCGTGTTTAAGTGACGTTACACAGTCAAGTACTACACGGTCAAAACCAGTGTTGTCTTTAAAGCGGAATAAACCATTTGGTAAACGTTCAGGCTTAACAAGTTTGCCGCCTTGTTTAAGAACTAGGTCACCTTCTGTTAGGTCGTCTGCGCCTGCAACTTCAGTCGTTTTAAGGAATGCATTGTACTGAGCAGCTAGGTCGCCTTCTGAAGTAGATACTGGGATCTTTTGAGTAAGACCAGCACCTAGTGAGTCGGTACGTGCAACAATTACACCTTCGTCAACACCTAGTTCAAGGAATGCATAGCGCACTGCGTTGATCTTCGCCAGGAAGTCTTCGTGTGGCACGGTTACTTTACCGTCTTGGTGACCACATTGCTTTGCGTCTGATACTTGGTTTTCGATTTGGATACAGCATGCACCCGCTTCAATCATTTGCTTTGCAAGTAGGTACGTTGCTTCTTCATTACCGAAGCCCGCGTCGATATCAGCGATAATTGGAACTACGTGAGTTTCGTAGTTATCGATTTCAGCTTGAATTGCAGCAACATCGCCACCGTTTTTCTTTGCGTCGTCTAGTTTATGGAAAAGGTCACCCAGTTCACGTGCGTCAGCTTGACGAAGGAAAGTGTATAGCTCTTCGATAAGTGCAGACACTGACGTTTTCTCGTGCATAGATTGGTCAGGTAGAGGACCAAACTCAGAGCGAAGTGCTGCTACCATCCAACCTGAAAGGTACAGGTAGCTTTTATTAGTTGTGCCTTGATGCTTTTTAACTGAAAGCATTTTCTGTTGGCCTACAAAACCGTGCCAGCAGCCTAGAGACTGTGTGTACTGAGACGAATCTGCGTCGTATTCAGCCATGTCTTTGCGCATGATGCTTGCAGTATAGCGAGCAATATCTAAACCTGTTTTAAAACGGTTTTGAACCTTCATGCGTGCAGCGAATTCTGGGTTGATACCTTCCCAAGTTCCTTTTTGTGCTGCCTTTAATGTGGCGAAGTTATCAATGTCTTGTTGATATTGCGACATGAGCGTCTCTCCCGACTGTAATTAAAATTCTTAACGTTGTTTGTGTTCACGCTGTAGGGCGTTCCCGTTGATTCCATTTCATCCTAGTGCCGGAATTTTAATAATAGAAATATATATTTTGCATTGCGGTCATTGATATTGTGAATGTTTATCTAGTGCCGCTATGCCACCGAATTTTTCACCAAGTTAGAAAACGTTCATCTAACACTTAGATAATACGGGAACAGCGAACTTAGTCGTTCATCGCTAAAAAGGCATAGAGGTGCCTTACAAAAACCGTGCGCGAAAGTAATCAGAAGAGGCATATTTGAAGTTGTTGGCCTATATTTAAGCTACCTTATTGTTAATAGCGATGCCTCGCCATCGTATTCCTGGACGCCCATCGCGCTTTAACGTATTGGATAAAGTAGCCAGGAGAAGACGCTAATGCATGTAAATAAAAGCTCACTAGAGGTGTGGTCGCTGAAAAGAGTGCCTTACCTATAAGGTATTAATTATGCAGTTTTTTTCAGCTGTCTATTAGCTAAAAGGGGAATAGCTTTGTAATGATGGTCGGGGTAACTTTAGCGGTAAGTTATTGTAGCTAGGCTAAATTCATATGACGGTATTAAGTTAGCTATAGGTCTTTGATTGTAAAATGAATAAGTGGGCGTTATGAGTAACAGTGTATTGTCGTCGGTTGATCAGAGAACCAAGCTTGTAGGGGAAAACAGGCTTGAGCTTTTGATGTTTCAGCTTGGAACTCGTCACATTTTTGCCATGAATGTCTTTAAAATTAAAGAAGTTATCAATGTCCCCAAGCTTAACGTTATGCCTGGTTCCCATAATAATCTAAAAGGTGTAATGAATTACCGCGGTAGCTCTATTCCAATTATAGACTTACGTCAGGCGATAAAAATGCGCGGAGCAGCCACAGAAGCCACAGCGAAAAATGTTATTATCACCGAATACAATAGAAGTGTGCAGGGCTTTATTATTGGCGAAGTTAAAAATATTGTGAATACCTCTTGGGGGACGATACAACCGCCGCCAAGTGGCATTGGTAAATCTAACTATTTGACCGCCATAACTCAGGTGAATGTTGAGGGTAAACAAGAGCTGGTTGAGATAATAGATGTTGAAAAAGTACTCGCGGAAATCATCGATTACGATACGTCAATTTCTGAAGAAGTGTTAGATCAAGATATCGTCAATCACTTTCTAGGCAAGAAAGTGTTGATAGTTGATGATTCCAGCACGGCAAGAAAACAAATAAGAGACACCTTAGAGCAGCTAGGCATCAGCATTATTGAACGAAAGAATGGCGCAGAGGCGTTGGCGCTACTAAAACAGTGGGCTGATGAAGGTAAGAACCCTACCGATGAAATATTGCTTATGTTCACTGATGCAGAAATGCCGGAAATGGACGGTTATCGGCTTACCTCAGAAGTGCGTAACGACCCGCGTATGAGCAACCTGTTTATCGCACTAAACACCTCATTAAGTGGAAGCTTTAACGATGCCATGGTTGAAAAAGTAGGTTGTAATAGATTTATCTCTAAATTTCAGCCCGATATGCTTGTAGACGTGGCGCAGCAGCGCATGCGCGAATACCTTGCTGCACAAAGCAAATAGTCTTTCCTTTCTTAAATATTCTTCAATCCGACGAGGTGGCTAAAACGGTCATCTCATCATAAGCTTATTTTATCCAAAAGCTTTGAGCATATTGCCCGCCTGATTTACACTATTACCTCTTATCGCTTTGCTAATACCTTTATGATCACCAAAGAATCATTCGCGATAATATCGATTTTGCAGTAACTGCGGCTAATAACGTCAGCAGGTATCTTTACTTACTCAGGGAAGTTTAAATGATTAAACAATTTGTTCGCACATCATTGCTAAGTTGTGCGTCTATTGCTGTTCTTGCGAGCTGTGGTATCACTGAATCAAAGACAGAGTCAGCAAACGTAAACAGTAGCCAAATTAAAGGTGTGCCGAAAAATATCATTATGGTTGTTGCCGACGGTATGGGGCCTGCCTACACTACCGCTTATCGCAATTATGTAGATGATCCGTCAACACCGGAAGTAGAGACGGTTGTATTTGACGACATTTTAGTAGGTAACGCGTCGACTTACCCCGCTCGTGTATCGGGTTATGTAACCGATTCAGCCGCTGCCGCAACAGCACTTGCTACCGGCGTGAAGTCATACAATGGTGCAATAGGCGTAGATGTTGATAAACAGCCAGTAAACTCGGTTATGTACTATGCCAAAAGTAAAGGTATGCGTACGGGTTTAGCCGTAACCTCGCAAATTGTTCACGCAACACCAGCGTCATACATTGCGCACAACGAAAGCCGCAAGAACTACAACGAAATTGCTGAGGATTTCTTTGATGTTCGCGCAAACGGCGAGTTTGTAGCAGACGTAATGTTAGGTGGTGGTACTTCCTATTTTGAAAGAGAGGATAGAGATATTCTGGCGCAGTTTATTGATGCGGGCTACGAATATGCTGATTCATATAACCGCTTGGCGTCAGTACCAGCAGGAAGTAACGTACTTGGTCTGTTTGCTCCTGTAGCGCTGCCTGCAGTGCTGGATGATAAGCGTAAAAACCGTCTTGAGTACTTAACTCAACATGCGATCAAACACTTAGAAAACGACAACGGCTTTTTCCTTTTAGTTGAAGCGAGCCAGGTAGATTGGGCAGGGCACGCAAATGATATCGCTTCTGCTATGGCTGAAATGCATGACTTGGCGCTAACCATGGAATATCTGCGCGATTATGTTAAAGCTAACCCGGACACACTGGTTGTACTAACTGCTGACCATAGTACCGGCGGTTTAACAATTGGCGCAAATGGCGACTACCGCTGGAGTCCTGAACATTTAAAATCAATGTCAGCCTCGGTAATGACGATAGCGCTTAATATGGCTAATGAAGAAAATCCTGGCGAGTATGTGGCGCAGAAGCTTGGGCTTTCGCTAAGCGAAGAAGAGTTAGCCACGTTAAATAGTGTATCGAATCAAGATGATAAAACGCGCTTTATGGCGGTGAAAACCTTTCTAGATACAAAAACAAATACAGGGTGGACTACAGGCGGCCATACTGGTGTAGATGTTGAAGTGTTTGCTTTTGGAGCTGGCTATCAGTCGTTCATGGGGCAGATTGACAATACCGATATTGCTAAAACCATTTTCAGTTTTATTGATAACAAGCAACCTATGAAAATCGATAATGACGAAAATGAAGTATCAAGAAAGGTGACCACCAATATCGAGCTTACGTCTGATGAAGATGATGACGGCTTATGCGACTTTAAAGAAGACTGGCGCTGTAACTAAACGTCGGGATAGGTTCGCGTAATAAGGCTTTTGAAGCAGAGTGCGTTATTGAAGCGACACATAGCCAATAGAACTTAACTAAAATAAAAGCGCCGGCGTTTTTTAACAGGCGCTTTTCTTTTATTAATGAAAAAAGATATTTGCAAAAAAGAGGTCAAACGAGAGAATGGAAAGCGAAATGCTATCGTTACTGCAGGATATTTATGACGAAGTCGAGCCTATGCTTGGCATGGGTAAAGTCGCGGACTATATCCCGGCGTTAGCCACTGTTAATCCTCGTCAGTTTGGTATTTCTATCTGTGATATCAATGGGCACATTACGTCTATTGGTGACGCTAGCGTGCCCTTTTCAATACAAAGCATCTCAAAAGTTTTCAACCTGGTTTTGTCCATCAATCACTACGGTGAAACCATGTGGGAGCGGGTGGGGTGTGAGCCATCTGGGCTGCCGTTCAACTCTTTGGTGCAGTTAGAATACGAACATGGTATTCCGCGCAACCCTTTTATTAATGCCGGTGCACTGGTGGTAAGTGACATGGTGCAATCGCGATTTGCATCACCTTTTATTGCCATGAGAGATTTTGTAAGACGCTTAAGCTGCAATGGGGAGATCGTCGTTAATAAAGAAGTTGCCGATTCGGAATTTGAACACCGTTCTCGTAACGCAGCAATGGCGTATTTGATGAAAGCCTACGGCAATTTTGAAAACGACGTGGAAGATGTGCTTCGCAATTACTTTCATAACTGCGCATTAGAAATGAGCTGTGAAGATTTAGCGCGTTCGACAAGCTTCCTTGCTAACGCGGGCTTCTCAACCTGCGCAAATGAGCAGGTATTAACGCCTTACCAAACAAAGCAAGTAAACGCATTGCTTGCAACCAGCGGCATGTATGACGAAGCGGGCAGCTTTGCTTTTAAAGTGGGTCTGCCGGGCAAAAGTGGGGTAGGCGGTGGTATTGTTGCCGTGGTACCTGGTCGTTTTACTATTTGCGTATTTTCTCCTGCTCTTAACAGCGTAGGGAACTCGCAGCTAGGCGTGGCGGCGCTAACTTCGCTAAGTGAACGGATAAATTGGTCTATTTATTAATATCCCGTCAATTCCATGAAGCCGCTCCCTGAGTGGGAGCCTTTTACTTCAATTCGTCCCTCATAGTAGGGAAATAAACTGTTATTCCACTGTTTTTCTTTAAACGCGCTAACGGAAATATCGATGTTTTTTGTCGGTAACTGTATGCGCCAAGCTGTGGGAACGGAACGGACTGAGCTGCCTTGTTCACCTTCTACTTTAATTTCTACTTGAATTGGCTCATAGCCTGCTGGTGTAATAGATAGGCTGTCTTGCTTGATGGTCTCTTTCATTCCATCTTTACTTATGAAGCTGGCCGTTGTGAACACTTCAGCGTTTTGAGTTTTACTTTTTTCTTCGCTGTCAGTATTCGCATGCATTCGAAACGCCATGAGTTTGCTTCCGTCGTTTAAATGCAGCGAGAACCAGTCCCACCCCAATGCCTCGCTGTTGGCCAAGTGGCTCGTCCATTCGTGATCAAACCAGCCTTTACCCTCAACTTTTATGTTATTGCCCTCTATATTTAAAGTGCCCTTTGCATCAATGAAGGGCTGGCTGTAATAGTAAGAGCGAAGCCGTTCGTCTTGCGTTTTTTTGCTATAGCCATTATCGCCTTGCTTTATAAAAGGGCCCGAAGAGTCTAAGTTAAGCGCAACCTTAATGGCTTTATTCATTAGAACTACGTCAGTATTTAACTGTGTATCTGCAGGTGAAGCTCTATTTACAGCACCATTTTGAGCTTCATCGTTTCTAGGTAGCGCACTTTCAGGAGGTTTGGAGGTTGCATTAGACGGCTGATTTGTATCGCGCGTATGTTGTTTACCAAAAGCAAAGGTTAACGTGGAGGGAAACATAGCTTTGCTTTCTACTTTGGCTGCGGCTTCCGACATTGGTTGTGCTGCCTTCCAAACCCAATCATCTATGACCGTAGTGAAGGGGCTTTGTTTTACGTATGCGTTACCTACGCCGCCACTCGCAAATCGCTCTTCAAAATAGTGATGATTTAGGGTGTGTAGTGAGGCGTGCCCCATCCATTGCTGTCCGTTAGCCCAATTTCGCACGACTGGTTTATCAGTACTCATATTGACAGCCGTATCGGTATTGAATCGAAAAAGCGTATATTGCAAGCCGAATTCCTGACCGTTCTCGCCACTTAATACAAAGGTTAAGTACCACCATTCTAATTGGAAGTCGGGATGGCTTTTATGATCTTCAGGAAGCTCAACATACGTGTTTCTTTCTACTGAAGTAAAGGCGTCGCTCGATTGCATCTCGCCAAAGAAACCACGAGGTGAAGAAGCTTTTGAGGACTCACTACTCTTGCTTTGCTCGTTTGTATTTGAACTGTCATTACAGGCAGACAAGAATGAGCAAGTGAGAAAAAGCAATAAACAGCTAAACTTGCTGAAAGGCCAACGAGAATAGTGGCGGGTGCGATTTAATGTATGTGTCATAGCTGCACTTCCTGTCTTAAATCAATTTTGGGTTTTAGTTTTCCTAAAGGCAGTAAAAGCACCAGTGAAACGATAAGCAGAGAAAGGCCCACACTAGATAGAATGACGTTTACTTCAATTGAAAGAGGGTACACCCAGTTAAAGGCATATCGATTGACTAAATTTATAAAGACGTAGGCTAGGTAAATGCCAAAGGGAATGGCGAGCAATGCTGAAACAAAGCAAAGTAACAGGTACTGCATAAATAACGATGCTTTAACTTTAAGCTGGCTAACCCCAAGTGCCCTTAGCACAGACAGTTGTGGTGAACTACCTATCGTCAAAACGGTAAGAGACACCGCGAAGGCAATGCCTGCCACAAGCAAGGTCGTAATATTCAGGCCATCGGTCAACACAAAGGTGCGGTCAAACGTATCCATGGAGGTATTTAGAAGCGCCTGCCTGCTATACAGGGTTATGTCGGCTTCATCTCCAAGGCGAGCTGTTAGCTGTTGTTCGAGCGTTTCTTTTGCGAAAGTAACCTCGCGACCCGCTGTTGTACCCTGGCTGTCGTCTGGATTGGGGTACATAGCCAATACGCCGGAAAATAATTTATTTTTCACCGTAATGTTTTGTTGGTTGAATAAAGGAAGCGGTGCTAATATCTGCCCATTAAGATTGCCATAATCAGGGTATATACCAAGCACTTTCCACTCAGGTCGTGTTGAGAAAATACTTGTATTTGAAGGCCTGCTTGGCAAGTTGTTGGCAGAACTGGCTTTCGCCTCCTCAGCTTGAACGTTTGTTGGGTTTGTGGATAGGGTAGCGTTCGAACTACTTCCAATTATCCCTTTTCGAAACCTAATATTACCTACAGTTAGCGTCTCGCCTAATTCAGCATTAAGCGCGAAGGCTAATTGCTGATTAATAAATACCCCTTTCCCTTCCTTGAACCCACGCCAAGCTGCACTACGGTCGTTGTTTATTACGCTATCGAGGACCAGACCCTCTTTACCATTTTTATGAACAGGGTAACTACTAATAGAAATGTAAGTAGGCGGGAGGGCATTTACTTTACTTACTTCTTCTGTGCCATTTAAACGTAACACATCACCGTCAGCTTTTAGCAAAGGCGTTACGGCCAATGGTGATAGTGAATTGTCCGATAGTGATTCTATATTGCTAAGTGGCGCGTCGGTATAAAGGTAGAAAGGCGCGTAAAGCCTTTGATTTAACCATTGCTCCGTTGCACTTCTAAAGCTGTCGGTCATGGTATTCATGCCGATATTTGCTGTTAAGGCAATGAAAAATGCGCAAACAGCAAGACGTGTCTTGCTAGACAACAAGTGCATATTAGAAATCACGTAATGAAATACAGGCCATTGTCTTGGCACAAATGCGCTAAGTAGTTTTGCTACGATGGGTAGCCACAGAAGCACAAGTCCACAGCTGGTGAGTAATAACAACGCTACAAAGAAAAGTGCAGATGCCGTAGAGGTAACAAAGGCTTCAGCAATAAACAGCAAAACCAAGGCAGCTGATGATACAAACCCTACAGCCCTTTGCCGCATGATTTTCTTTCTGGCAGGGCGCACCGTTAATGCATTTGAAAGCTTAACTATCGAAGCCAAGGAGAATACGACTAACGACGTAAAAGTCGTTATTAACGCGAATCCGAAAATAAAAAGCAGGTTGACGTCAGGATTAATAAATACCGCGTTAAACAACGACGAGAAGGTACCGCTTATAACCGGTGATAACCATGACGCGGCTTGAAAGCCTATGAAGATGCCAATTGGTATACTTATCACGCAGTAAACCAGCAGTTCAGTAAAGAGCGCGCCACTTAATACACGCTGAGATATACCAAGTTGGCGAAGCCGTATCACGTTGGGTAGCCGTGTACGGTACATCAAATTTAGCGCGTTCAGCACTATAAAAAGTGAAACCACGCCCATAAGCGCGCTCATTGCCCATAGATTCAATCTAAAGCTATCTGGTAACGAGCCAGTGTCATTGTCACTGGTGTTACTTGATTGTTTAATGGGTATTCCAAGTAATGCTTCTATTGTCTCAAGGTCTTGTTCGGAAAGCGGCGAGAGAGCTGCTAGGCCAGTAAGCGGTACAAAACTTTTTTGTTGCTTTGAAATATGGTTAGCGCCGGGCTGGGTGTTATCCTTGCTGTGGGTATTAGCTTTGCTGAAGGTATCATTATTGCTGCTAGGGCTTATCCCTCCTTTGTAAAAGTCATCAACAGAGACCAAAATCGTATCTTGCGGCACCAGATTGCTTACATAAGCATTGACCGCTGCTGGCCAATAGGGGCGTGTTGTCGTCGTACTATGATTTTCACTTAGCGTATTGTGACAAGTAAGTTTGGCATTTGTAACAGGGTGAAGCAGTCCGTTTACTGAAAAGGTGTCCGTAGAATTAGCTCGTAATATTCGAGCAGCAGAAGCTGGCTTACTTTCTCCAGCTCTCAAAGAAAGAGACGATAGCGAAGTGTTTTTGTCAGTAGCTCGAAAGGTACTTCCTAGAAGAGGCTGGGTATCAACGCCAAGCAACGTGAGGGTAATTGGCGTTGCTGCCGTATCACTGCATGAAAGGGTAATGCTGCGTTCAGATATAGCAATAAGCTGGGTAAAGCCGTGCCTGCGAAGGTTGGCATAATCTTCCTTCGTGAAGCCTTCACGAGTAAAGCGCTCATGTGTGGTCTGTTCTTGTACAGAGCGCTCATGATCAGGTCGCTCGTGTGAGTACTCACTTTTAACGCTGCCTTGCAAGAGGCTCCCTGGTTCAGATTGTACTCCGCTGTAGACTGGTGTAATGATACTACCGGTAAAAAGACCTTTATTAGATTGGAGAAGCTCACCCTGTGTTGCGCCCTCGTTTATCAGTAAAACGGTAACAAGCCCGGCATTGGCTAATACTATTGCGACCATAATGAGCAAGGGTTCCCAAGGTCTATGCCTTGCCATAGCAAGAAGACTAGAGTTACTCAGCAGTAATGTGCGCAGCAAAGCAGCTTCTCACTCTTTAACGACGTGTTTGTAAAAAGATTCATATTGCTAAATATCTTCACCATTACGCTCCTTTGCGTAAATTGGTGGTGAAACTGTGCCATTTATTACATTTGCAGACTCTATGCTTCCAAGCCTCACATCTTCTAATACGCCTTTATGCAGTCGCAAAACAGAATCCGCTTTTATCGCAACGTCTTGACTGTGGGTAACGACAACAAGAGAGGTATTAGCTTGCTTGCAGGTTTGAAAAAGTAAGTCAGATACGGTTTCGCTGGTGGTCTCGTCTAAATTGCCGGTGGGTTCGTCAGCTAGAATAAGCGCGGGGCGATGTACTAATGCTCGGGCTATGGCACAGCGCTGCTGTTCGCCTCCAGACAATTGGCTTAGCGGCTTTTGCGCTAAGGATAATATTCCAAGCTGTTCCATTAATGCTAATTGATAGTCTTTGTCAAAATTACCTTTTAGCCTTGCGGTAAAGGCAATGTTGTCCCAGGCATTGAAGCAGTCGAACAGGTTAAAGCTTTGGAATACGATGCCCAAATGCTGTTTACGGAAATTATCAACGTCTCTGGTCTGAGTGTTATTGCCTTGGTTGCTAGCACTAGCAATTGCTAACCCATTTACTGCAATCTCGCCGCTATCAGGGCTTTCGAACCCAGCAATGAGCGATAGCAAAGTCGATTTGCCACACCCAGAGGCACCCTGTATGCTCACCGATTCGCCCGAGTGTACAGACAAATTAAGGTTGTTTACAAGCGGCGCTCCCGCCTTTGAAAACGATTTTTTTAACTCTTTTATTGTCAGCATAGTTGGCCGTTTTTTCTTGAACCGTTTTGGTCTGAACATGGGGGCACGAGCATGCACGCTATACACAGTGTTGATGGTTTACTGGCAGAGGAGCTATGTGCGCTTTATGTTAGCGCCAACATGTTCTGATGGAACTGGTTCTTCTTATCTTTAAGAGTATACGTAATACCCACACTTTTTGGTTAAAAGCGGTGTGGGAATTTGATGGCTAATACCCTTGGGCGGCTCAGGATATTTCTTCGGTAGCTTAAAATACTAGATATGTAACAGATTTAGTCGTAGGGCAGGGGACTTCAAATTTAAAAAGGGGCGTTAAGCCCCTTCTAGTTTGTATCGTTACTGATTGATGAAGTTATCGAGCTCTTCGCCAGTGATTTTCTTGATTTGTGCAAATAAATACCAGAGCGCGGCAATAAGTAAAATCATGCTCGGGATCACAATGACAGGGTAGCTAAGCGCAGTCATTCGCCCTAACTCTTCAGTGTAGGCCGTTGTGCCCGGCTCACTGACCAATATCATCTTGGCCAAAATATAATTAAGCGCTGAAGAGAGGAAAAACGAGCTCGCGACAATATAAGAGCTTACCGCCACCTTCTTCTTAAACTCTGGCTGCTTTCCCTTGGCATCTAATACCTGATTGAGATGAGGCCAGTTTATGATCTGGTCGTTAAGAATAAGCATTTTGACCAGGGGTTTGTTCGTGTACTGGGTTACCAACACCGCTATACCGATAATGCCCGGAATGGCCGCTTCTTTAATCGCAATATACTCTGCTGGCAGTTTAAGCAAGCTAAACCCACCGGTCAGTAACACACTGATAATCCCAAGAATAGAAAATCCGTTTACCTTTCCTGATTCTCTTAGGTCCCATAGGCCATAGCCAATAGGAAAGCTAAGAGCAGCTACAATACTCCACGCTGGCCCTAGGTAATCTTCTGAACTTGCATAGCTCATCAATACCACAGGAATAACAATGTTAAACGCGAGGTTGCCGAAAAAGCCTTGATTCTTTTGTGTAGGTTCTTGTACTGCTGACATATCTTTTATTAACGTCTTATCTTAAAGCCAATTATACGGAAAGTAATTAGCGTGCCCAGTGCCATGCGGCAAATAAGCCGCCAATAAAGCCAAACAGATGATATTCAAAGGAAATAAATTTTGATGTGGGAAGTACACCAACCAGCATTCCACCGTATAGCGCTGCAACTACTAGTGAAATAAGCAAATACCGCACTTTGTTACTTCTAAAACCTGCCAGCACGAGGAAACCGAAATAACCATATACCATGCCGCTTGCGCCAATATGCGTAGCGGTTCTGCCGAACAGCCATACACCTAAGCCACCTATCAGCAATGCGCTTAAAGTAGCAATGAGAAATGTACGTTTTCCCCATTGCATAGTAAGCCACATGAACAGCAAAAGAGGCACCAAGTTGGCCATCAAGTGCGTCGGCGTTCCATGAAGAAAAGGTGCAGTAAAGATATAAGGCAGACTTGATAGGGTACGAGGCACCACACCAAACTGATTAAGTGCATTGCCGGTAAGTAAATTTGCTACTTCTATTACAATTAAAAGTGCGCCCAACGTTAGCAGAACGCGAATTTGAAATGAAAGCGGCTTCATAAAATGGCCCCTTAATTAAATTACAGGATAATATGGGGAAGGTAGCGAGAAAGGTCCTGTGTGATCGCTGAGGTATCTTCTCTTACCGAAATACCCGCCGGCATGTCATCTACTAACCAACTACCTATAAGCGTATGATTACCTTCAAAAACGGGCAATGGTTCAAAAGCTTGAACAATAAAACCTTCTTCACCGTAAGGCCCGTCACTTAAAACGTTCTCAACACCACTTTCGATAATTGATACGTTGGCGCCCTCTCTAGAAAATAGGGGCTTTTTAATCCACTTTCCGGACAGACTCTTTGTATTTATTTCGTCTGAAAAATAAGCGGGAAGCAGGTTAGGATGGCCTTCAAATTTCTTCCATAGCTGAGGAAGCAGCGCTTTATTTGAGATAATTGATTTCCACGCAGGCTCCAACCAATTTACTTGGGCGTCTTCTAATACGTCGCCAAACTCTTCGCGCAGCATAAATTCCCAAGGGTAAAGCTTGAAGCAGTCTGTAATTGGCGCGTCTTGAAGGTCAGTAAAAACGCCTGTGTCTGCTAATCCAATATCTTCGATAAACACAAAGTCAGCTATAAGTCCTGCTTCTTTAGCGCAGTCTTGAAGGTATTGCACGGTACCGCGGTCTTCAACGGTATCTTTACAGCATGCCATATGCAGTTGATTTATATTGTAGTGCAGCGCAATTTCACGAAAGCGATGGACTAACTTTTCTTGCAAGCTGTTAAACTGATCGGCATGCAGAGCAAGTTTGCCGGCATCCACATTTTGTGAAAGCCACAGCCATTGCCAAAAACCGGATTCATACAGGCTGGTGGGCGTATCTGCATTATTCTCAAGAAGTTTTGCCGGCCCTTTACCGCTGTAAACAAGGTCAAGGCGAGAGTACAAACTTGGGTCTCTTTCGTTCCAGCTATTGCGCACTAAATCCCAATGCTGCTCGGGGATGCAAAAGCGAGTAAGTAATTCCTCACTATTAACTACATCTTCGGTCACCGCCAAGCACATTTGATGTAACTCGGAAGTGGGGTCTTCAATGTCGTTTTCAATTTGCGCGAGTGTGAATTGGTAGTAGGCACTTTCATCCCAGTACGGCTCGCCATACATGGTGTGGAAGTGAAAGCCAAACTCGTTAGCCAACTGCTGCCAGCCCTTGCGAGGCTGGCAAGGCATTCTAAACATAGTTATCCGCCCCAGCCGCCTTTACGGCTGCTGCTACCCCAAGACGATTTTGCTCGAACACTGCTGCCAAACCCGCCTCGTTTCATGGTGCGGTTCACCGTAGGCTTTGGTTTGTAAACGCTTTTATTTACGCGGTAATTTCTTTTACGAATATCGCCGTCGAACACATAGCCGTCTGCCGTTATCCAGCGTGAACGAAATGGTGAATTGTATGAATAGGAAGTATATAAGGGTTGCGAGTAGTAGCGATTTGGCGATAGCAGAGAACTCACCATGTAGCCAGCCATGAATGGCATAAAAAAGCTGCCGCTACTGTTGTTCACATATTGGCACTGGTTAGGGCCAAATTCATGTTCGCAGTCGTACTCAGAACTAAAGCGCGGGCTCGTGCGCATAGCCTCGTCGACCGCTGTCTGGTAGGCAGCTTCACAACGCTCTACTGCATCAGGAAAATCCTGTTTACAGTCTTCTAGCGAGGTGTAAATGGTGGCGTCCTCTTTTTCACCGCCACAGCCACTAAGGATGACGCTAGCCACGCCTAACGCTAGAGGCTTAACGTTAAAACCTTTGCGCATACTGTCAAGGTTGATGTGCTTGGTGCGCTTCATAACAGGTCGCTCACTTTGCTGGTTATCAACACTTTGACGTTCTAGGTTACTTTTATCTGTCATCGCTGCCCCCTTAATAGGTCATGCAAGCGGCATTGAGTAAGCCTACGGCAATAGACATGCTGGCAAGCATAACACCCGCAGAAACTTCGTTATTGTTTATGCGCTCAGCGATTTTCGGCATAAAGCTGAAACGCAAAATGGCAAACGCTAGGGATTGTGCAATCACAGCAACAAGCGCCCAAATAGCAAAATCTACTACAGCAACAGAGTTTGAAGCTGCGCTGCCAAGGGCGATAGCAAATCCAATAATAGCGCCACCAAAGCCGATGGCAGCAGCAACGTTTTTCTCTTCTTTTACCAGCTTCCATTCATCGTGAGGTGTAACCAAGGCGTACACCAATTTGAAGATAAACAAGAAAACAATCGATAGGCCGAAGTACAGCGCAAAGTTATCCAAGCCGGCCAAAGAGTGCATAATGGTATCCATAGTTATTCCTTTTTTATTAACCGTTTATTGTGATGTCTGCAGGCTCAACATCGAAGCCGGTAGAAATCACTAAGCATCTATCTAAATTATTACCTACTTGCTTTTCTTCACCAACAACAAGCAAGGTCTCAACTCTATCGTTACTGATAGGGCGTTCGTATAACATCTTAAACTGATCTGTTTTACTGACATCACCGTCTTCTTCGTAGGTTGTTTCGGTAACCGCAACAGGTGGCGATTCGTCGCCCACCGCACCCCATACACGGGTATAGACCTTACCCTCAAGCTCGTAGGTAGGCTGACTGATTACGCTCTTTAAACATTCATTCCACTGAGAAGTGTTGCCAATGGTTTTTGTCTCATAAAAGTGCCAAAGTTTCACGTCAGTAATGTGGTTCTCTGATAGACCACCGTCGGTCACCACCTGTAAAAAGCCATCATCGTCAGTGTAAAAACGAAGCAGGGTGCCGCCAGTATCCAAAGGGGCTTCACCTACCGCTTGAATTAACTGCGAACGGGCTGCACCTTCAATAGTGAGCTCCGGTTCTAATAGGGAAAGTTTTAAGTTATCTAATTCGAAAGAACCACCTAAATAAAGCCCCATTATTTCTGGCGACTTAGGTTTTTTAGGCTCTGATTTTTTAAATAGTTTACTAAACATGTTTACGCCTCTTAATCAGCGTCCAGTGACGACCAGTTTATTGCATTAATGCGTCGCTCAGCGATGTAAAACAAGGTGTCACCTGGGTTTAATGTAGCGTCTAACGGCGGGTTTACCACCATTTCTTTCACAAGGCCATTGGGTGCATAACCAATAAAGATAGCGTCGTGTTTACGCTTTAAATTGATAAATAACTTGGCAACGGAAATCGCTTGGCAACTTTGCGGTATTTTTACTGAAAATTGGGCTTGCCCTTCATCAATACTTAGCAAATCGTGATGAAGCATACTTGAACCAGGATCGAATGCAGCTTTAACCAGCATTTCTATTGCAACACTGGGTGTGCATTCCACTTTAGGGCAGTGGTCCTGAAGCAAATTAACTAAGCTGTCATCGTCGAAATAGGCCACCTGATGTGCATCGGGGTTGCGCTTGGTACAATAAAGCGCAGTAGTCATGGTGACATCATCTTGCGGGTTATCAATAAGAATGGTTTTCGCAGTGGATACGCAGGCGCGGTCCATGTCTTCGTCTTTGTTGAACGAATCGACTTTTACAAATTCAATGACGCCAGGCATGGGGTTGGTAATATCAGCTTTTACGCAAAGTACAATGTCAGGACGTTCAGACATTGCATCTCGTTCTTGAAGAATCAAGTCAAGCAGCATCATGGTGCGCTGCTCATTCCACCCAATCACCAAGATATGTTCATTAAGCATCAAGCTATTCATACCCAACAATCCTTTCTTCCACGTTAAAGAAACCCAAGCTGCAATTCGCCCAATCACCATGGCGAAAATACTCAAACCAAGCGGTATGACATAAAGCGCAACAACTAATTTGCCCGCTGGTGTGACGGGAGACAAATCGCCATAACCTACCGTTGAAGCAGTGACCGCTAACCAGTAGACAAAGTCGGTTTTAGCAATTAAGTCGTGTTCGCCTGCAGCGAAAAGAAGCCAATAGCTTGTTACTGCGTAAAACGCGGTCGCACCGACAATGGTGTACCAGCGAGACTCTGCAAAGTATTGCAGCATGATTTTTCGCAGTTTAATCCATGGAGACATAAAACAAACAGCCCTTGTTATGCGTGTCCTTACTCTGCCTTGAAGTACTTGATTTGTCTAGATTAGGTCGTTGTTATCTGGCGATTTATGCAAGGAATTATTGTAACAAGAATTAAAAATGGGAGCCTTTAGCTCCCATCCTTTAACTTACTTGCCTAGAATTCGAGCTAGCTCGTCATCGGCTGAGGTTTTGCCCCCTTTGATGCCCGCTTCGGCTAGGCGTTTTTCTAGGTCGCTGCTCGACTCCTCGCTAGCTAGTTCCTCGGCTGCTTGAAGTTCCGCATTGCGCATCTTTTGCTTGTCCTGAATGCGAGACAAAGACTCAGTCGCTGTCTTCATTTTGCTGTTCGCGCCCATGTGGCGTGAAGATACTGCAACCTGCGCTTTTTGAACACTTTCAGTAGCTTTGACCATATCCACTTGCTGCTCTAAGCGGCGCAAATTCGCTTTAGCTTGCTGAATATTATTAGCTAACTGTTTTTCAGACTGTTTGAACTGATCAAGGTAGGTTTGTTCTTGCTCACGTTCTTCTTTCAACTCTGACACTTTCTGAGCACAGTCAAGAGCAAGCTGACGATCATTATCTATCGCTTTACGCGCATGCTCTTCGTACTCGGCTATTGACGAGTTGAAGCTATCGACTTTTTGTTGAGAAAGTTTACATTTCGCCAAAATCTGCGTGCGCGCATGATCAGACTTACGTAGTTCTTCTTTGGCTTCTCTGATTTCTTGTTCCAAAATTCGAATCGCCTGACTGTCTGCAACAGACTGCGCAGCTTCGGTAGCACCACCTTTTACTGCAGTAATTAGTTTTTTCCACACTGACATTCGCTTCTCCTTAAGAAGTAAATTTTAGTTAAGGTGTGTTTCGTAGGCATCTAGGAAAGATGCAACATTTTGAAACAAGGTTTCCACTTCAATAACAATACTTTCGGCTTTCGACTGGGCACTTAGTGCACCAAAGGCGGTGTAATATTCTTCGCCACCAATATTTGAAATACCTACGGTGGTAAGAGGAAACACCATGTGAGTAGACAGTATTTCATGGTCAAGCGCAGGCTTATCTTTTACTTCCGACGCGGCGAACAAGAGACTTTCTACCAAAATTTGCTCACCGCTAATTGCAAGCCATGCATCAATGCCGTCTTGATTAGCAATAAGTAAGCAGTTTTCCTCATGTGTTACCACAAAGTCATCGTGCTCTTTAAATAAGGCTTCGATGCTTTCCAGTTCCCAGCTCATACCTTTCTCCTTTAGTCATTAAAGCGATAATGTTGAAAATGAATGTCGTATATGTGGTGCCTTACAACGCATTGCTTTGCTTAAAACTGTGTTGAAACACAAAGCTTAAAACCTAGCATTACTAAAAGAACAACCGCGGTTACTGTAACGACTATTTTCGTCTTCGCCAATATCTTGACTTGCAGTGTAGACCTGTTGTGCCATAATCGTCAACATTAAATACATGCTATAAGTGTAAAAAAGTGTGTTTTTGTAAAATATATATCACATTTGTATGGTTTTTGGAGGCTGTGTGAACACAGGAAATACGCAGAGTGCAAAGAGTGCATGGCGACAAACGGTTGCAAGAGTCGTGAAATCTGAAATGTCTGTGCGCGGCGTAAAATATCAAGCGCTAAGCCAAAGACTTGAAGAAATAGGTGTGGATCAAAGCGCTGACAACCTGAGGAATAAAGTGAATAAAGGTATTATGGGGGCCGATTTATTGCTTCAGATTTTATACGTGCTTAAAGCTCGACCTTTAGATGCTGCGCTTTTAGAAGAAATCTTAACTGATCTTAGTGTTTCGAAAGAGTAGAATAGGGCAGATAAAAAAGTACCCGGCACATGCCGGGTACGAACGATAAGGAATGTTATGGGAGAACATCATCACTATCTGGCGCAGATATTAATCGTTTAAGTATTTGCTCGCTAGTACAAAATTCAGCTAGTGCGTATTTTGTGCGATAAGTAGGTATTAATATCTATACATGTAGGCTGAGAGGTAGGATTTCTAAGACTTTGGTCGACATTGATTTCTGTGAAATTTCGCAACTTTAGTATAATTACCTCCTCTTGAAATTGTGTTAAACCATAAAGAAAACAACATAAATTGCGTATAAATTAAGAATCTATTATTTATGAAACTATCTGAATTCAGCTTTACCCTTCCGGAAAGCCTAATTGCAAAATATCCCACCGAAAATCGTTCAGCCAGTCGCCTATTGCAGCTGGACGGCAAATCGGGTGACGTTCGCCACAGTATGTTTGCTGATATGGTCGAGCTTTTAGATGAAGGCGACTTGCTGGTTTTTAATAATACCCGAGTTATTCCCGCACGACTTTTAGGTAAAAAAGAAACTGGCGGTCAGGTAGAAGTGCTGATTGAACGCATTACCTCAGACAATACTGCCTTGGCGCATGTTCGCGCGAGCAAGGCACCTAAGCCAGGAACTAAGCTTATTCTTGAAGAGAAAGTGAATGTGACGGTGACAGGGCGAGACGATGCGCTATTTGTTTTACAGTTTGACCATGACGAAACCGTATTGACGCTATTGGAAGCGCATGGCCACATGCCGCTTCCTCCCTATATTGACCGCCCAGACGAAAACTCAGACAAAGAGCGCTATCAAACCGTTTACAATCAAAAGCCAGGCGCTGTTGCAGCACCTACTGCAGGGCTTCACTTTGACGACGCTATCTTAGAAGCGCTTAAAGAGAAGGGCGTGAATTTGGCTTTTGTAACCTTGCACGTGGGTGCGGGTACCTTTCAACCCGTGCGCGTTGACAATATTCTTGAGCACAAAATGCACGCGGAGTTTGCAGAAGTCCCCCAAGAAGTCGTCGATGCTGTGTTAGCTACAAAAGCTAATGGAAAGCGTGTTATCGCAGTGGGAACAACCTCTGTACGCTCTTTGGAGTCAGCGGCAAAAGCAAGTGCAGAACGCGGTGATCAAGAGGTTATTGCGCCATTTAACGAAGACACAGAAATCTTTATCTACCCGGGCTTCGAATTCAAAGTAGTAGACGCCATGTTCACTAACTTTCACCTTCCAGAGTCTACGCTAATGATGCTAATTAGTGCATTTGCCGGTAAAGACAACGTGATGAATGCCTACCAAGAAGCGATAGAAAAAGAATATCGATTCTTTAGCTATGGTGACTCTATGTTTATTGAGCGTGCCTGAGCACATTCGGCTACGATAGAAGGCGTGTAAATCGGTGTTTTGCAGGCCTTTCCAGCTTAGTTACAGATAAACATAGATACGGGGCATGATCTCAGCCAAATTACTGGTATAATCGCCGCCAATTTATTTTTATACCCAGCGCAGAAGCGCACAAAAGTGGGAATGCTTTCACATGCAATTTGAGTTGTTAAAAACCGAAGGCCGAGCACGACGCGGTCGTTTGGTGTTTGAACGCGGTGTTGTTGAAACGCCAGCGTTCATGCCAGTAGGTACTTACGGTACTGTTAAGGGAATGACCCCTGAAGAATTAAAAGACAGCGGTGCACACATCTGTCTTGGAAATACCTTTCACCTAATGTTACGCCCTGGTACTGGCATTATTCGCCAGCACGGCGATCTGCACGACTTTATGAATTGGGACAAGCCGATCCTCACTGACTCGGGCGGCTTCCAGGTATTTAGTTTGGGTGACTTGCGTAAAATTACTGAAGAAGGCGTAACGTTCCGCTCTCCAATTAATGGCGAAAAGATTTTGCTTACGCCTGAAAAGTCGATGGAAGTTCAGCGCGATTTGGGTTCTGACATCGTAATGATTTTTGACGAGTGCACGCCGTATCCCGCCACTGAGCAAGAAGCGCGCGTTTCAATGGAAATGTCGCTACGTTGGGCCAAACGTAGTAAAGAAGCCCACGGTGATAACCCGGCGGCACTTTTTGGTATCATTCAAGGCGGTATGTACGAAGGTCTGCGTGATGTCTCACTTGCTGGTCTTGAAGCGATTGGATTTGACGGCTATGCCATTGGCGGCCTTTCAGTAGGCGAGCCAAAAGAAGACATGATCCGCATTATCGACCATACTGCGCCGAAGATTCCAGAGGATAAGCCTCGCTATCTTATGGGCGTGGGTAAACCAGAAGATTTGGTTGAGTCTGTGCGTCGCGGTATCGATATGTTTGACTGTGTTATGCCTACGCGTAATGCGCGAAACGGTCACCTGTTTGTGACAGAAGGCGTTATCAAAATTCGCAACGCGAAGCACAGAAATGACACTTCACCATTAGATGAGAATTGCGATTGCTACACTTGTAAAAACTATTCTCGCTCTTATCTACATCATTTGGACAAGTGTAACGAAATACTGGGTGCGCGCTTAAACACCATCCATAACCTTCGTTACTATCAGCGTGTTATGCAGGGTCTTCGCGATGCGATTGACGCAGGTACGCTTGACGAATTTGTACAAGAATTTTATGAACAAAAAGGGTTGCCGGTTCCGGCACTATAACAACGATAATATTTGGGGAATTTTATGAGCCTATTTATCTCGAACGCTTATGCACAGTCTGCTGGTGCACCGCAAGGTGGCGGCATGGAAATGATCATCATGCTAGCTGTATTCGGTTTAATCTTTTACTTCTTGCTTTACCGCCCACAGGCTAAGCGTGTGAAAGAGCATAAAAACCTAGTTTCTTCACTAGGCAAAGGCGATGAAGTATTAACACAAGGTGGTTTGGTAGGAAAAATCACTAAAGTGTCAGAAGAAAAAGACTTCATTGAAGTTGCACTTAACGAATCAAACAACATCGTTGTTCAGAAGTCTTCAGTAACTGCTGTGCTGCCTAAAGGCACCATGAAGTCACTGTAAGTAACAATAGCCGGGGCCGGGACGCTTCCCGGTACTGGCACGAAAGGATTATCCAGTGCTAAACAAAAACTCTATTTGGAAAGTACTGAGTGCACTCATTGTTGTTGCAGTGTGTGCACTTTATGCGCTTCCTAACATTTACGGTGAAGACCACGCCGTACAAATCTCAGCAGGCCGTGATGCCGTGGTGACAGATGCCACTGTTGAACAAGTGAAAGCCGCGCTAAGTGAAAAAAACATCTCTCCAAAGCGTGTTGAATTTGAAGGCGAACAAATTTTAGTTCGCGTTTCTGATTCAGACACCCAGCTAGTTACTCGCGAAACATTAGAAAAAGCCCTTGGCGATGATTATTACGTTGCTATGAACCTTGCTCCGGACACGCCAGAGTGGCTTGAAGGTTTAGGCGGCGCCCCGATGAAGCTAGGCCTTGACCTTCGCGGTGGTGTTCACTTCTTAATGGAAGTGGACATGACAGAAGTGATTACCAAGTCTCTTGAAGATGCAGAAAGTGGTTTCCGTACTTCATTACGCGAAGAAGGCATTCGCTATCGTGGTGTAAAGCAGGTTGACGATCATATCGATATTACTTTTCGCGATGAAGACGCACTTGATAAAGCCGAGTTCTTTCTGCGTAACCAAAGTCGCGACCTTACTTTTAACCAGGTCGACGATTTAACACTTCGCGCTATTTTTGCTGAAAGTAAGCTTCAAGAAATCCGTGACAACGCGGTTAAGCAAAACATTACCATTATTCGTAATCGTGTAAACCAACTTGGTGTTGCTGAGCCGCTTGTTCAAAAGCAAGGTGCTGACCGCATTGTTGTACAGCTTCCAGGTATTCAAGACACTGCTCGCGCGAAAGAAATTCTAAACGCGACGGCGACCCTAGAATTTCGCATGGTGGACCAGAAGAACGACATCCGTGACGCATTAAACGGTCGCGTTCCTCCTGGCTCTCAGGTGATAGAAGATCAGCAGGGCATTCCACAGCTGCTTGAAAAGCGCATTATGCTTACTGGTAGCCACATTATTGATGCGAATAGCGGTGTTGATGAATATGGTCTTCCAAATGTAAACATCTCGCTAGATTCTGAAGGCGGTAACAAAATGTCTCGCTCAACCCGCGGCAACATTGGTAAGCCAATGGCTACGGTCTTTATCGAGTACAAATCTACCGGTGAGAGAAATGACGACGGTAAGCTTGTATTTGAAAAGCATGAGCAAGTTATCTCAGTTGCCACCATTCGTGCGCAGCTTGGCAGCAAGTTCCAAATCACAGGTCTTGATTCACCGAAAGAAGCCCGTGATTTAGCGTTACTACTTCGCGCTGGTGCACTGATTGCGCCTATTCAAATCGTTGAAGAGCGTACGGTAGGGCCAAGTTTAGGTAAAGAAAACATTGAACTGGGTATGCAGGCTATTATGTATGGTCTGGCAGCGGTGCTTGTTTTCATGTTGATTTACTACAAAGCCTTTGGTGTGGTAGCGAACATCGCACTTATTACAAACCTAGTCATGATTGTGGGCATTATGTCGATGATCCCTGGGGCAACACTTACGCTTCCGGGTATGGCAGGTATTGTACTAACCGTCGGTATGGCGGTGGATGCAAACGTGCTAATTTTCGAGCGTATTCGAGAAGAAATGCGCGACGGCCGAAGCCCTCAGCAGGCTATCCACCAAGGTTACGACAGCGCGTTCTCCACCATCTTGGATGCAAATATCACTACTTTCCTTGCTGGTCTAATTCTGTTTGCAGTGGGTACCGGCCCAATCAAAGGCTTCTCAATTACGCTAATGATTGGTATCGCAACGTCTATGTTTACCGCTATTTTGGTTACTCGCGTTATTGTTAACGCAGTATGGGGTGGCAAACGTCTAGAGAAATTAGCGATTTAAGGAGTAAAAAATGCAGTTATTAAAATTATCCGAAACCGTTAATTTCATGCGCCTGCGCATTCCTGCGATGGTACTGTCGACAATTCTTATTATCGGCTCATTCGTTTCTTTGGGTGTCAATAGCCTTAACTGGGGTTTAGACTTCACAGGCGGTACACTTATTGAAGTTGGCTATGAAGACGCGGCGGATTTAGAAGGCATTCGTGTTCAGCTTAATGAGTCGAACTTCGAAGATGCTATCGTGCAAAACTTTGGAAGCAGCCAAGACGTATTGATACGTATAGCGCCACGTGATGGTGTTAAAGCTGTGACTATTGGTGAGCAGGTACTAGAGGCACTGCGTGCTGACGGTACTGCGGTTGATATGCGTCGTATTGAATTCGTGGGCCCTAACGTAGGTGAAGAACTTACCGAGCAGGGCGGCCTTGCGATGCTAGTGGCCCTACTGTGTATCTTAGTATACGTAGCCATGCGATTTGAATGGCGATTTGCCTTAGGGTCGGTTTCGGCGCTAGCTCACGACGTTATACTTACGCTAGGTTTATTTTCGGTACTTCAAATTGAATTTGACCTTACTGTACTTGCAGCGGTACTCGCGGTAATTGGTTATTCACTTAACGATACTATTGTTGTTTGTGACCGTATTCGTGAGAACTTCCGCAAAATTCGTAAAGGCGAGCCTGTTGAGATTATCAATATCTCGCTAACGCAAACCCTAAACCGTACTATTATCACCTCATTAACTACGGTGTTGGTATTGGTTGCATTATTCTACAAGGGTGGTGCACTTATTCACGGATTTGCAACAGCATTGCTGTTTGGTGTAGTGGTAGGTACTTACTCATCGGTGTATATCGCAAGTTCAGTGGCACTTGCATTGGGTATTAGTAAAGAAGACCTAATGCCACCACAAGTAGAAAAGGAAGGCGCAGACTTAGATCCTATGCCTTAGTCCTATCTTCGTGATACGTACAAAAAGCCGCATCTATGATGCGGTTTTTTATTGCTTTATTAAAATTACAATTTACTGTGGATTAGGGGCTAATGCTTGTTTCAGATCATCTTTATATCGCCTAGAAAGCGCTACTGATTGACCGTTATTAAGCATTATTGAGCCATCTCCCGTTTCTTCATATCTTATGGACTCAATGGCAGGTATTCGCACTGCGTGCGACCGGTGCACTCGCATAAAGCCTTGATGCGCTCCTTCTTTACAAAACCGGCCAAGGGTATAACGCAAGGGGTAAACGCCCACGTTAGTATGAAGGTTAATGTAGTTTCCTGAGGCTTCTACTCGCTGTATGTCAGTGACTTGAACTAAAAACTCCTTATTGAGCTTTTTCACCAATAAATAGTCGGGTAAGGTGCTGGCCACGTTGTCATTCGTTATCTGTGATGTGTCGCGTGTAATAGGTGATGCTTCACCAATTAAGCGTTGATAGCCAAACCGTGCAATATAGTAAAAAGTGATCAGGGTAATATAGCCCCATACATCCTTTCGATATTCGTAGATGAACTCATTGAGCCATATCCCAAAGTCATAATTGCGTTCAGAGTACAAGTAGACAAGCTTTCGAAACGCTACCATTAATGATACATGGGCTACTGAAAATAAACTGGCGAAAGCAAAATGCCACCCAAGCCATGTCGCTCCCACTTTTACTTTCTGATCGAGTGTACGTATAGCGATAATTAATGGGATGACAAGCAAAGCGGTGCTCAAAGCACTCGAGTATTCCCAAACGTACGGCTCCCAAATTGCTACGCTGTTATTGTCGCTTCGAGAAAATTCAGTCCAATCAGACGCAGCATTGATTGAATTATTTATAAACAAGTAGGCTGCAAGCAACACAAATGCAGCGTATTTATGTTTTGATTCAGAATCCCTAAGAAACTGACTCCATTTTTCATCCCAGTTATTCACCGCTTAACCCTTTTTCCTTATTTTCCGTCACTTAGGCATTTTCTATCGAACGTCTATCACATTAGATGCAACACGTTAGTTAAGCACTATTGAATAGGAGTGAGGACATTGACGCAAGCATATGTTGGTCAGGAAGCAACGTTTGTTAATAGAACTTCAAAGGGGGAGGCGAGAGAGACGGCCGTGGTCGAGAGTCCTGTCACTCAGCGTTATTTCGAGTTGGATGCGCTGCGTGTCATCGCATTTGGTGTACTCATTTTTTATCACATCGGAATGTATTACGTTTTAGAGTGGGGCTGGCATATAAAAAGCGACGTGCAATTTCCACTACTACAAGATGTGATGATATTGACCAACCAATGGCGTATGTCTTTATTATTTTTGATCTCTGCCATGGTATTTACTGTCGTGCTGCGCCGCGCTTGTGACCAAACGACCTCTCGCTGGCGTGTATCACTTTTATTACTGGGGAAGAGGGCGTTGAGGATATTAGTTCCACTTGTTTTCGGTATGTTCGTTATCGTCGCGCCACAAGTTTACATAGAGTGGACAGTAAGCGGAGTACTAGCCATGCCGTTTAGCGAGTTCTACGTTGCTTACATCAATCCAAATACTGACTTGTTTATCGACAAACAATCGGTAATTGGCTTACTGACATGGAATCACCTTTGGTTTTTACCTTACCTTTTTGTGTATAGCGCTTTCATATTGCTGTTTTTCCCGCTTATCAGATTTGTGGAAGTAAGGGCGATGAGAGTGCTCGATAGTTTGGCGCTGTTTAGCGTGTTAGTGGTTACGATCATGACTGCCATATGGCTGGAACTACGAGAAGCATATCCCACGTCTCACGACTTGCTTAATGATTGGTATAGTCATGCAAAGTACTTTTTTGTGATGCTGGTAGGTATTGTGATTGTGCTTAGACCCGCATTGTATGCTGCAATTATGAGGTCCCGTTACGTAAGTTTAACCATTGCGATAGTACTTTACAGCGTCATAATTTTAGACCGACACGACATGCTTGGCTCCACAGGGCAATTGATGGAGTCGTCTCCTGGATTTCGTATTCTGGTTGGTGTAATCGTTGTACTTAATCACTGGGCATGGTTGGCAGCAATATTGGGGTTCGGTCGAAAATATTTGTCTAACCCGAGTAAGGTGGTGAGCTATTTGAACAAAGGCGTGTTGCCTTACTATATGGTGCATCAAACGATAATTGTGGTGGCGGCGTTCATTTTGAGCTCCCGTGTATCGTCGACACCTGGAGAATTGATTTTAATCACGCTAATAACCGTTGTGGGGTGCGCGCTGACATACGAAGTCGCCAAGCGCTTTTTAATACTTAGATTTTTGTTTGGCCTAAAGTTAAATACCAGTCCACATAGCTCATTACCCAGTCAGCGAAATTTAAAATTTTCGTAATCGCGGCGTGTTACCGCAGGTATAACGAAACCAATAAGTGAGAAAAAGGCGCTATGTCACGTCATTCGTGTCATAGCGCCTTTACTGTTTAACTGTGCTTGGTTTATCGGCTCAGTTTATGTGCTTACGAGCGATTTATTTAAGCTGCTCTTACTTAAGGTGCTTCTTACTTAAGATGCTTCACTAGGCCTTGAACAACCTTCACGCTACCAGCAACAATTTCGCCTTTGTGAAGTGGGTCGTTTCCGCCTTTAAAATCTGTTACCAAACCGCCAGCTTCACGAACAATAAGTTCACCTGCTGCGATATCCCAAGATTTAATGCCGCGCTCCCAGTAACCGTCGTGACGGCCAGCCGCAACATAAGCAAGATCTAGTGCTGCGCTACCTGCGCGGCGAATGTCGCCCACTTCGTGGAAAATTTTGTTTAGGCTTAGTGCATACTCGCCAAATTGAGATTTGTTCTTAAACGGTAAGCCAGTAGCAATAATGGTTTCAGAAAGGTCACGAGGCTTAGAAGCACGAATACGATAGCCATTTAGCTGTGCGCCTTGACCACGGCTTGCGGTAAATAATTCGCTGCGAATTGGGTCGAAAACAACCGCTTGGTCTAGACGACCTTTGTGAAGAAGTGCAATTGAAACGGCAAAGTGAGGAATGCCTTTTACAAAATTAGTGGTGCCATCTAGCGGATCGATAATCCACTGATAGTCAGTTTCTGTACCTAGTACTTCACCCGCTTCTTCACCTAGGAAGCAATGGTTCGGGTAAGACTGCTGAATTTTGGCAATAATTGCTTGTTCCGCTTCTTTATCAACTTGAGTAACGAAGTCGTTTAAGCCTTTTGACTCTGTTGCTACTTCATTATGTTTTTCAAAACCACGAACAATAACTGTTCCAGCCGCACGCGCAGCGCGCACCGCAATATTCAGCATAGGATGCATAGATAAACCACCAATTGTAAAAGACCAATGAAACAAACTAGCTGTACAAAAAATAGCTAGTTGTTTTCGAAAACGGGCGGAGTCTACCAGAATCTATGCGCGATGCAAATGAATTCCCAGCACAATAGCGTGAATAGCCATCTATACTGCCGCTGTGTTAAACTTCAAGCTATTAAGGTCTATAGGATAGTACGCCAAAAGTGCGTAATATCGAATTAATGACGCTATCCAAATAAGTACGTAGGTATTACACGCATGCTCGAGAATATTCGCATTATTTTAGTTAACACGTCTCACACGGGAAACATCGGCTCCACAGCAAGAGCTATGAAAACCATGGGGCTGAGCAGCTTATATCTTGTCGACCCAGTAAATGAGCCAGACGGCCAAGCCAGTGCATTGGCGGCAGGGGCTGGTGATGTGCTTGCTAACGCGAAAATTGTAAGCACGCTGGAAGAGGCAGTTAAAGACTGTGGCTTGGTAGTAGGGACGTCTGCACGCTCTCGCACTCATTCATGGCCGATGTTAGGCCCGCGCGACTGTGGCGAGAAGCTGGTCCAAGAAGTAGAAAAGTACCCGGTAGCCTTGGTTTTTGGGCGTGAGAACAGTGGTTTAACGAATGAAGAGCTGCAGCAGTGTCACTTCCATATGTGTATTCCAGCCAACCCTGAATACAGCTCACTTAATTTAGCAGCAGCAGTGCAAACCCTTTGTTATGAAATTCGCATGGCCTATCTTAATCGCGAAACATACCCAAGCGTTGAAGAAGAATATCCACTAAATGATGATTTAGAGCGTTTTTATACGCATTTGGAAACCACGCTGGAAGGCACATCTTTTATACGTAAAAGCCACCCAGGTGTGGTAATGACTAAGCTACGCCGCTTGTTTAACCGAGCACGCCCTGAGTCTCAAGAGCTTAATATATTACGCGGTATATTGGCGTCTATCGATAAATCGGTGAAGAATGCAAACTCAGGCGACGCAGACCCTGCACCAGCGATAGAAGAAAAAGAGTAAACACTATGTTCGCCCGTATAAAAGATGATATTCAAGGTGTCTTTCATCGCGACCCAGCGGCCAGAAACACCTTTGAAGTGCTAACCAACTATCCAGGCCTTCATGCAGTGTGGCTGCATCGAATTAGTCACAAATTGTGGAAGGCAGAATGGAAATGGTTGGCACGTACTTTATCAACGTTTAGTCGTTGGCTTACGGGCATTGAAATTCATCCAGGGGCAACGTTGGGACGCCGGGTATTTATCGACCACGGTATGGGCGTAGTTATCGGTGAAACCGCAGAAATTGGCAATGATGTTACTCTATACCACGGGGTGACTCTTGGCGGTACTAGCTGGAAAGCCGGTAAGCGCCATCCAACCCTTAAGAACGGCGCAGTCGTGGGGGCGGGGGCTAAAGTCTTAGGGCCGATTACTATTGGTGAAAACGCCAAAGTAGGGTCTAATTCGGTAGTAGTTAAAGATATTCCAGACGGCGCTACAGCAGTTGGCATTCCCGGACGTATCATTATTTCTAAGCAAAGAGAGTCGAATGCCACGGTAAATCCTCAGCGCGATAAAATTGCTCAGAAATATGGTTTTGATGCCTATGCAGTCGCGCCAGATAACCCTGATCCGGTGGCCAATGCAATGGGAGTTATGCTAGAGCACATGCATCAAATGGATACGAAAGTGGAAGAGATGTGCAAGGTCATTCAGTCATTGGGTGGCGATGTGTGTACCGATAATTTACACAACATTAGCGCTGAAGATTTCGCGGATACGGGCTTTGATTTAACCGAGACTCAAGAGCGCGAAAAAGCCCACTCTTCCTTCGACCCAGCAATTTAAAACTTAAGCCCTATTTGATTCTAATAGGGCTACAGATAGTCCGCCACCACACTACAACAGTGATTAAAAGTCTGCTTTTACAATAATTTAACATCATTGTTGACTCGCGTAAGACTCCAACATACATTGTGATAACGTTATTTATGACTTTTCATGGATGTTATGCAGAGCGAGTTACCACTTTTAGACGTTTTGATCGTAGGAGCGGGTATTTCGGGTATCGGCTGCGCCTACCACATTCAAAAAAAATGTCCTGACCTTTCCTATTCTATTATAGAAGCTCGCGGTGATTTGGGCGGCACATGGGACTTATTCAAATATCCGGGAATACGCTCAGATTCTGATTTATTCACCTTTGGTTATGACTTCAAGCCGTGGAAAGAGAAAAAAGCCATTGCTGATGGTCGTTCAATAAAGGCTTATGTTGAAGAAACTGCGGCTGAAAACGGTATTAAAGAGCGTATACGTTTTTTAACTCGTGTGGTGGTTATAGACTGGCAAAGCGATAAGGAATATTGGCGAGTAACGTTAAAGTCAGAAGAAAGCGGGCAGCATGAGCACATTGCCGCCAGGTGGATATTTAATGCTTCGGGTTATTATCGATACGATAAAGGTTATGCACCGAATTTCAAAGGGCAATCACAATTTAACGGTCAGATTGTACATCCACAGCATTGGCCTGAAGATCTGGAATACGAAAACAAACGCGTAGTGGTAATCGGAAGCGGTGCAACGGCGGTAACGCTGGTTCCCGCTCTAGCGAAAAGTGCATCGCACGTGACTATGCTGCAAAGAACGCCATCCTACGTATTGCCTGTTCCCGTAGATGACCCAATCGCAAAACATTTAGGCGCGTGGTTAAGCGAGGATACAGCGTTTAAAGCTGCGCGTTGGTTTAACATAGCGAAACAGCGTTGGGTGTACGCGTTTTGTCAGCGCTTTCCACATCGTGCGCGCAAAATAATACGCAGTCTTAATGCAAAAATGTTACCCGAAGGGTATCCAGTAGATATACACTTTAACCCTCCTTACAATCCTTGGGAGCAGCGACTGTGTGCAGTTCCTGGTGGAGATTTATTCGAGTCAATTTCGAATGGTAAGGCGTCAGTTGCAACAGATATTATAGATACGTTAACTGAGACGGGCATTAAACTTGATTCGGGTCAGCATATTGAAGCAGATATTATAGTAACAGCCACTGGACTAAACCTTCTGCCTTTAGGAGGGATAGTACCAAAAATTGATGGTGAAACTGTTTCGCTTCCAGAATGCATCACGTATAAAGGTATGTTACTCAGTGGCGTGCCTAATTTTGCTATTGCGGTGGGCTATACAGCTTCATCATGGACACTAAAAATTGGCCTTCTATGTGAACATTTCACGCGATTGCTCAATCATATGGAAGAGCACGGCTTTACACAGTGTACACCTATAGCAGATCCAAATATGGAAACACAGCCGTTGTTAAACTTTGGAGCTGGCTACATCCAACGCTCGTTAGAACAGTTGCCACGTCAAGGCATGCACTTTCCTTGGTCTATGTCGTTTAATTATGCACAAGATGTGAAGATTTTTCGGAAAGGTCGTGTAGACGATCCAGCTCTTAAGTTTGAATAGAAATTTCAATAGACGCACACTTTCTTTTATTAAATCAAGAGAGCTTTAAATGAGTTTAGCCCAGCATCATGAGCAATACGTAACGCTTAAAAGCGGTGATAGGTTTTGCTATGCCGAACATGGTGTCGGAAATACCGATACCATTGTACTTATTGCGGGTTTAGGTCTTCAGTTGGTTTATTGGCCAAATGCGCTTTTTGAGCGTTTAGTTGCTAGTGGATTTCGCGTTATTTGCTTTGACAATCGTGACGCGGGAAGGTCAGTACGCAGCGATACACCGCATCCTTCACTTCTTCAGCAACTAATAGGCAAGGCTCCTAGCGGGGCTTACGGACTGGAGCGCATGGCTGAAGATACTGCCCAGCTTTTGGAGGCGCTAAATATTGAAAGTGCACATGTTGCTGGAATGTCTATGGGAGGGATGACTGCTCAAACTCTCGCGAGCCTTCACCCCGAAAAAGTGCAATCTATGACGTCTATTTTCTCTACCACTGGGAGCCGAAAAGTTGGTCAGCCGTCGTATTCAATGCTATGGCGTTTAGCAAGAGCAAAAGCACCAGCAAGCGAAAATGACGCGGTTAGAAATTATAAAGCAATGATGACCCATATAGGCGATGCGGCGGCAGAAGATGCCATAAATCAATGGCAGCAATATGCGAAATTAGCATGGCAGCGAAATGGTGGTAAGAGTGATGCAAAAGCCCTGTTCCGGCAAATCGGCGCAATCATAAAGTCAGGTGATCGAACGTCAATGCTTAGAAACGTCAAAGCACCGACGTTAGTGATACACGGCGATGTTGATCACATGGTACACCCCAGTGGCGGTGTTGCAACAGCCAGAGCGATATCAGGTGCTAAACATCAAGTACTGCGCGGATTGCGCCATCAGATAGATACCGTTCAATCACATCGGATAGCAGACAGTGTCCTTGCTCATATACACTTGCATGCAAACAAGTAGCGCTGCTGGTCGACGTGATTTTTCACCTGAAGAATAAATGATCCCTTAGCATTTAGGACAAGAGATACAAAGCAAATTTAGCGCCTATTAGCGCTTATTTTGATGGGGCTAAAACGAAACAAAACCCTTGATATACAAAAGCGATTACTGGCATCAATAATACCTGACTAATTTACTGGGTCTTATACTTGACCATTTTAGTCGGGTATGTGAGAATTCCCGCACTACAAAACGGCGGGAGAATCCAATGAAACTCACTTCTAAAGGGCGCTATGCGGTTACCGCAATGCTTGATGTCGCTTTGCACTCAAAGCGTGGTCCAGTGCCTCTTGCCGATATTTCAGAACGACAAGAAATTTCCTTATCTTACTTAGAGCAGCTTTTTTCTCGGCTGCGTAAAGAACAACTGGTAGACAGTGTTCGCGGGCCCGGTGGCGGTTATTTGCTGGGCCGGGAAGCAAGTGATATTGCGATAGGCGAAGTTATTCGCGCCGTCGACGAGTCTATTGACGCTACGCGCTGTCAGGGGCAAGCCGATTGCCAAGGCGGCGATCGTTGTTTAACCCATAGCTTATGGCAAGACCTAAGCGACCGTATTGCCGCATTTTTGAATTCGATCACGCTTGGTGAATTAATGGCTAAGCGCGATGTACAGGAAGTGGCCGGTCGCCAGGACGGTAATGCATCACTTCGTCATATCACTAAAGATATAGAAGTCAGTATTCAACTTTAAATTGGTATTGAGTGACATATGGCTTTATCAACACCCATTTACTTAGATTACGCAGCAACGACCCCGGTAGACCCAAGTGTGGCCGAGGCGATGGCAAAATGCTTAACGCTTGAAGGTAACTTTGGTAATCCGGCTTCTCGTAGCTACCGCTTCGGCTGGATGGCTGAAGAAGCGGTAGATGTTGCTAGAAATCAAATTAGCGATGCGCTGAATTGCGACCCCAGAGAGATTGTTTTTACCTCAGGCGCAACTGAGTCAAATAACCTCGCTATTAAAGGTATTGCGCAAGGCTATGCTGACAAAGGCAAGCATATTATTACTGTAAATACCGAGCACAAAGCGGTATTGGATACTTGTGAGTACCTAGAAAAGCAGGGCTTTGATGTTACCTATCTTGAAGTACAGTCAGACGGGTTAATTGATTTAAACGAACTCGAAAACGCGCTACGCGACGACACTATCTTAGTATCGGTCATGCACGTGAACAACGAGCTAGGCGTTATCCAAGACATCAAAGCCATTGGACAACTTTGTCGCGACAAGGGCGTGTTATTTCACATAGATGGCGCGCAGAGTGTGGGCAAGATAGCGATTGATTTGTCAGAGCTTCCGGTAGATTTACTGTCTATATCCGCCCATAAGATTTATGGTCCGAAAGGAATGGGGGCCTTATATGTGCGTCGCCGCCCTAAAATCAATTTGGTGGCACAGATTCATGGCGGTGGACACGAGCGCGGCATGCGTTCAGGTACCTTAGCCACCCATCAAATTGTTGGAATGGGTGAAGCCATCGCACTGGCGTCGTCAAAAATGGAAGAGGACAGTGCGCGCATATTAAAGTTGCGTGAATCACTGTGGCAGGGCCTGCAACAACTTGACGATATTTATTTAAACGGGCATGCCACGCAGCGCATACCTGGCATATTAAATGTAAGTTTCGCGGGTGTAGATGGCGAAAGCTTGATGATGGGCTTAAATGATATTGCCGTATCGTCAGGGTCGGCGTGTACTTCAGCAAGTTTAGAACCCTCATATGTGCTAAAAGCCATTGGCCGCAGCAACGAATTGGCGCATGCAGGGATCAGATTCAGCGTAGGGCGTTTTACGACCCAAGAAGACATTGATTACGTATTAAACAAAGTCGTTGATGTGACAACGCGACTGCGCCAAGCGGTTGTTGCTTAAACGCTTTAATAGTCGTTTAGCTAGGTGTTTGACTAAGCGCTAAAAACAGAGCTTAGTGTAGAGCCTGATCAACCGTTTGAGCGTAGATTTGAGCAAGCGTTATTGTTCGGGACAAGGCGTGGGTTGTGTTAACACATTCTATTGATTTTAGGGAATGTGGACGAAAATTAATGCGAGCTTGAAGAAAATGGAGCTTCAAGCAGCGTTTAGAACATGCAAGTAGCCATAAATTAGTGGCTGAATATTTGAGTGAAATAGTCGGGTATTATATACTACGGCACCAAAAATTTTAGGCTGTCCGCATGTAACTGGCAGTTTCAACAATTTTGTGGGGGATAAGCCCAACTAAATAAGGTTGTTGAAGTTGAAGATTTACATAAATTACCAAGACCGTGGGGTAATTTATTCGCCAGTTGAGTAGAAAGAATAGTGGCAGCAAATGCAGGCAAACAAGTGAGATCCCAACATGAGTGAACAGATCGAACAGGCGTTAGAAAGAAAGTACGATGCAGGTTTCTATTCAGAAATCGAATCTGAAACGTTTGAGAGCGGCCTGGACGAGTCGGTTATCCGCCGCATATCAGCAATGAAAAACGAGCCTGAATGGATGCTTGAATGGCGCTTGAAGTCTTACTATGCATGGCTAGAGATGGAAGAGCCAGACTGGGCGCACGTCGACTATCCAAAAATTGACTATCAAGCCATCTCTTACTACTCGGCACCAAAGAGCATGAAAGATAAACCTCAGTCGTTAGACGAGGTGGACCCAGAGTTACTGCGCACCTACGAAAAACTGGGTATTCCGCTGCACGAACAAGAAATGCTGGCAGGCGTTGCTGTAGATGCGGTATTCGATTCGGTATCAGTAGTTACAACATTCCGTGAGAAGCTTGAAGAAGCAGGCGTTATTTTCTGCCCAATTTCTGAAGCAGTTCAGAAATATCCAGACCTTGTTAAAAAATACATTGGCTCAGTGGTTCCGCGTACTGACAACTATTTCGCCGCACTAAACAGCGCCGTATTTACTGATGGTTCATTTGTTTATATTCCAAAAGGCACACGTTGCCCAATGGAGCTTTCTACTTATTTCCGAATAAACGAAATGAACACGGGTCAGTTCGAGCGTACCTTAATCGTCGCCGATGAAGGCAGCTACGTAAGCTACCTTGAAGGTTGTACTGCTCCGCAACGCGATGAGAACCAGCTGCACGCGGCAGTGGTAGAGCTTGTTGCGATGGACGATGCCCAAATTAAGTACTCAACGGTACAAAACTGGTATCCAGGCGACGAGAACGGTAAAGGTGGTATCTACAATTTCGTGACTAAACGTGGTGTAGCGCATACCAATGCTAAAATATCTTGGACACAGGTAGAAACCGGCTCTGCGGTTACGTGGAAGTACCCAAGCTGTGTACTTAAAGGCGACAACAGTGTAGGTGAATTCTATTCAGTAGCGCTAACACGCGGTCGCCAGCAAGCTGATACCGGTACTAAGATGATCCACGTGGGTAAAAATACCAAGTCGACCATCATCTCTAAAGGTATCTCAGCGGGTAACAGCAATAACGCCTATCGTGGTTTAGTCCAAATGGGCCCGCGTGCAGACGGTGCACGTAACTTCACCGAGTGTGACTCGTTACTTATCGGTGACAAGTGTGGCGCGCATACGTTCCCGTATATCGAAAGCCGTAACCCTTCCGCTATTGTTGAGCACGAAGCAACAACATCGAAGGTGAGCGACGAACAATTATTTTTGTGTCAGCAACGTGGTTTAGACACAGAGAAAGCCGTTTCTATGATCGTTAACGGTTTCTGTAAAGAAGTATTCAAAGAGCTGCCAATGGAATTTGCCGTAGAAGCCGGCAAGCTGCTCGAAATTAGTCTTGAAGGTTCAGTGGGGTAATCAATGCTTAGTATCAAGAATTTACATGCCAGCGTGGAAGAGAAAAACATCATTAAAGGTCTTAACCTTGAAGTTAAACCTGGTGAAGTACACGCTATCATGGGTCCCAACGGAGCCGGTAAAAGTACACTAGGTTACGTGCTATCTGGCCGTGACGGTTATGAGGTTAGCGAAGGCGAAGCCATGCTTAATGGCAAAGACCTACTTGAGCTAGAAGTGGAAGAGCGTGCCCGCGAAGGCCTTTTCCTTGCATTCCAATATCCAGTAGAAATTCCTGGCGTTAGCAACATGGAATTTATGAAAGAGTCGGTAAACGCTATGCGTGAAGAGCGTGGCGAAGAGCCACTTTCGGCTGCTGAGTTCCTTAAAAAAGCTAAAGAAGCCTGTAAGCAAGTTCAGCTTCCGCTAGACTTTCTAAAGCGTGGTGTGAACGAAGGTTTCTCTGGTGGTGAGAAGAAGCGTAACGAAATCATGCAAATGATTTTGCTAGAGCCAAAGCTTTGCATTCTAGATGAATCTGATTCAGGCCTTGACGTTGATGCGTTACAGGTTGTTGCAGATGGCGTTAACAGCCAGCGCGACGGCGAGCGTAGCTTCATCGTTGTTACTCACTATCAGCGTCTTCTTGACTACATTAAGCCTGACTTTGTGCACATTCTTGCTGACGGCAAAATCGTGAAAAGCGGCGACGCTTCACTTGCACTAGAAGTAGAGAAGAGCGGTTATGCATTTTTAGGTAAGGCGTACGAGGAGGCTGAGGCATGAGTCAATGGCTAGAACAGGTCATTGATAGCGCACAGCGGGACGATTATTTATCGCCCGTGCGTCAACAGGCCTTAACACAGTTAAAAGCTGACGGCTGGCCAGCGCGTAGAAGCGAGAGCTGGCGTTTTACGCCGCTCACGCCTGTAGAAAAGCGTGAAGCGAAACAAGCTGTTCAAGCAGACAGCCTGCCAGTTCCAGCAATAGAAAACCTGAATGCTATCGACTTAATTTTCGTTGATGGTGTATTGGTAACGCAAGTAAACACCTTGGACGTGCCTGCTGGCATGACAATTACGTCGCTTAATACCGACGATGCAGCTACGCAGCAAGCTATTAGCAGTGTTTACGGTCAAGTTAAGCCAACCCGTCATATGTTTGGTTTGGTTAACGACGCGCTTTGCCAACACGGTATATTTATCAGTGTTGAAGCAGGCGTAAAAATCGACACGCCGGTACGCATCGTGAACATGGCTTCACAAAATGTAGACGCTCATACGCGCGTGGTAGTGAAAGTAGCAGAAGGCGCAAGTGCGACTGTTATCGAGCAAGGTTTTGGCGATACGGAAAGTTTAACCACAGCGTTTGCTGAATATGATTTGGCGGATGATGCTCACCTAGAGCACTATCGTTTTGCTATGTTTACTGGCAAAGCTAAGCAATTAGGCGGCAGCCACTTTAAGCTTCATAACCGCACTACGCTTAACAGCACTATGGTGGGCTATGGCAGTGAGCTATCTCGTTTAGACGTAGATATTCACCACGCAGGTGAGTTCGCTGACGCGAAAATGAACGCGATTTATCTTTTAGCAGAAGGTGAGCTATTCGACCTTCACTCAACCATTGAGCACGCGATGCCTAATGGTACAACAGAAGAAAACGCGCGCGGTATAGTTGGTGACAAGGCCCGTGCGGTATTTAACGGTCGCATTCATATTCATCGTGACGCGCAAAAAACACTTGCTGAGCTTAATAACCGCAATCTATTGCTATCTCGCCGAGGCGTCATTAATACCAAGCCTGAACTAGAGATTTATGCTGACGACGTGAAATGTGCCCATGGTGCGACTGTGGCAGAGATTGAAGAAGAAGCGCTGTATTACATGCTTACTCGTGGTATTTCGCGTAGTAAAGCACTAGTTATGCTGAACTTCGGTTTTATCCAAGAGCTTATCAACGATGTGCCAAACGTAGCAGTACGTGAGTGGCTTGCGCCTATCTTGAGCGAGCGTTTCGCCCAGATGGAGGTGAAATGAGTTTAGACGTTGCAGCACTTCGTGCCCAGTTTCCTATTTTATCGAAAACGGTAGACGGCAAACCGCTGGTATACCTCGATAACGCGGCAACAACGCAAAAACCACAGGCGGTGATTGACGCCTTGGTAGATTTTTACACGGGTACGAACGCAAACGTGCACCGCGGAGCGCATCATTTATCGGATGAAGCCACGCGCCGCTACGAAAATGCACGTACCAGCGTTGCTACGTTTATTAACGCTAATGTTCGCGAAGAAGTCATTTGGACTGCCGGTACCACCGAAGCTATTAATATTGTCGCTAATGGTTTAAGTCAGCTACTAGCTGAAGGCGATGAAGTGATGGTGACCGAGCTGGAGCACCACGCTAACTTAGTGACTTGGCAGCAAGCTTGCCGCCGCTCGGGGGCAACGTTAAACGTTGTGCCTATTTTCGATAGTGGTGAGCTTGATGTTGAAGCGTTCGACAGATTGCTGTCTGAAAACACTAAGCTGGTGGCTTTTCCTCATGTATCGAATGCGTTAGGAACGGTTAATCCAATTAAGACACTTACCCAAAAAGCGAAAGCAGTTGGCGCATGGGTGCTAGTCGATGGCGCTCAGGGCATTGCTCATGGCGGCGTTGACGTACAAGATATTGGTTGTGACTTTTACGCGTTTTCAGGCCATAAGCTATTTGGTCCAACGGGTATAGGCTGCTTGTGGGGCAAAAAAGAAGTGCTTGAAACCTGGCCAGTATGGCAGGTAGGCGGCGAAATGATCAAAGACGTGACTTACCATGAAGCCACATGGGGTGCATTACCAAACCGCTTAGAAGCAGGCACGCCAAACATTGCTGGCGCTATAGGTATGGGTGCAGCAGTAGATTGGTTTAGCGCCCTTGATATTAATGCGCTGCACGCGCATGAGCAGAAGCTGCTTGCCTATGCTACCGAGCAAGCCGAAGCGCTTGACGGCATGCGTATCATCGGTACTGCACCTAATAAGGTAGGGGTGCTGAGCTTCCTACTTGAAGGTGCGCACCCTGCAGACGTTGGCTTTATTCTGGATAGACAAGGCGTGGCAATTCGTACCGGTGATAACTGTGCACAACCGCTAATGAAACGCTTTGGTATTCCGGGTACTGCCCGTGCGTCGTTCTCAATTTATAATACGCTTGAAGAAGTAGACAGCTTATTCGCTGCGCTTAAGAAAGCAAAAATGATGTTGGCCTAAGGAGGCATTATGAGTGTTGAAACTTTCGTACCTAGTACAAAGCTCATTACGCTAACTGACAGTGCCGTTAAGCATTTCGAAAGTAAGCTTAAAGACAAGCCTGGTCAGTTAATTCGTTTATCAACAAAAGTAAGCGGCTGCACCGGTTATGCATACGTGCTTGATTTCGCTGATGGCGCACAAGCAGGGGATGAAATTGTAGAGATTTCTCCTATTGTAAATGTGGCTGTCGCAGCCGATGCAACAGACCTTTTGCGTAATACAGAAATCGATTACGTGACTGAAGGTGTGAATGGCGTCATCAAGTACAACAACCCTAACGTGGTTGATGAATGTGGGTGTGGCGAGAGCTTCAACGTGGGCTAAAGCCTGCGTTCATAGCCCACAACGAGTATTACCAAGAGTACAAAGTCGTATATGAAGCAAAAAATGGTGACCACCGAGCGTGAATGTAAGGCGCGTTTGGTTCCTGCAGGCAATCCCACCGTTATACCCGAAGGTGAGTTTGTTAATATCACGCAAGAGCTAGGTGGTAATTACACCGTAACCTGGCGTGGTAATATGTACCGTATTGACGGTACCGATGCTGGTGCTATTGGCCGTAAAGCCATGACGCTAAGCTTTGACGCTCCCGAAGATGGGAACATCAGTGAGCAGCAAGTGTGGGATGCTTTAGAAACTATCTATGACCCAGAAATCCCCATCAACCTTGTATCGCTCGGCCTTATCTATAAGGTGGATATTGACCAAGCATCTGGTGCCGTAAATATCGATATGACGCTTACAGCACCGGGCTGTGGTATGGGGCCAGTTTTAGTCGGTGATGTGGAATATCGCGTAGCTATGGTGCCTCATGTTAAAAACGTGAACGTTGAATTGGTTTTTGATCCAGCTTGGTCACGAGACATGATGAGTGAAGAAGCACAGCTTGAAGCGGGTTTGTTCTTTTAAGCGGTTAATATACCGCCTACCTATAATTCTTTTTACACAATTACGGAAATAGCAATGCAACTACCTAGCAGTGACGAAATTATTGATGATTTAGCGTTCTTCGACGATTGGGAACAGCGTTATCAGTACATCATTGATTTAGGAAAATCTATTCCGGGTTTACCAGAAGATGCTAAGACGCCTGAACGTTTAGTAAAGGGGTGTCAGAGCAGCGTGTGGTTGGTAGAGTCTTACGACGGTAATAAAATCAACTTTGATGTGGACAGTGACGCCGTTATTGTTCAAGGGTTACTAGCGTTAGTACTTGCCGCCTACAACGACAAAACGCCAAAGGATATTTTAGCGTTTGATATCGACGGCTATTTTGAAGCGTTAGATCTTGAGCGTCATATCACTCCGACCCGAGGCAATGGCTTACGCGCTATCGTGGGTAAAATTCAAGAGCTTGCAAAAGCTAACGCCTAAAACCTTATTGCTGGGTCAGTTATCCAACTTCACGTTAATTACCGGTAGCAGCTATCATCAGTGTAGATATTATTGCTTTAAAATATCTGCCTTCGCACAATAATGTATACACTGTCATCATATTGTCATAGCTAGTGAGTTAATCTGACACTACATTACAAGTAAAAACAATACGTTACGCCTGATTTAAAAAGGCGCTGGTCAAGCCGTTATTAATTGCCTATAATTCGCGGCCAAAATTTAAAGATACATACACAATTTGTTTGGAGAGAGAACATGGCTCTTGAGCGTACTTTTTCGATTATCAAGCCTGATGCGGTAGCTAAAAACGTAATCGGTGCAATTTACAACCGTTTCGAATCTGCAGGTCTTCGCATTGTGGCATCTAAGATGATCCACATGAGCAAAGAGCAAGCAGAAGGCTTCTATGCAGAACACAAAGAGCGTCCTTTCTTCGGCGCACTTGTAGACTTCATGACGTCTGGTCCAGTTATGGTTCAAGTACTAGAAGGCGAAAACGCTGTTCTAGCTAACCGTGAAATCATGGGCGCAACTAACCCAGCTGATGCAGCTGCAGGTACACTACGTTCAGACTACGCTGCGTCAATCGACGAAAACGCAGTTCACGGTTCTGACGCGCCTGAGTCAGCAGCACGTGAAATTGCTTACTTCTTCTCTGAAGAAGAAATCTGCCCACGTACTCGCTAAGATTACGCTGGTAGAAAGAACGGGGCCCTTATGGCCCCGTTTTTGTTTCTGAGCACGTTTTATGCTGCTTTGCTCGGCGCTCATTTAGGCAAGCTAAACCACGCTTCTCGCGCACTGCCAAACTTAACTTTTCTCTGCGTTAAATCGACTTTTTCTCGTATCTCATCTGTGGTAAAATCCGCGCAAATTTTAATCAGCGCAATTCTTTTTCTTAAATGTCGTTCAAGACATAGTCGAATCGCTGGTTTTTACACCATATTCAGCAGTTAGAGGGGCATCCCTCGAAGGTAAAAGGGTCATCTTATTCATGGCAAAAACTAACTTATTAAACTTAAATCGCGAAGGCTTGCGCAATTTCTTCAAGGAAATGGGCGAGAAACCATTTCGTGCCGACCAGGTAATGAAATGGATTTACCAGCACGGTGTCAGCGATTTTGAGGAAATGAGTAACCTCAATAAAAACCTTCGCGCGATGCTCATTGAAAATTGTGAGATTAAAGCCCCTGAAATCGCTTACTTCCAAGAAGCGAGCGACGGTACTATCAAGTTCGCACTTACCCTTGAAGGCGGCCAGGAAGTTGAGTCAGTTTGGATCCCTGAAACTGATCGTGCGACGTTATGCGTATCGTCACAAGTAGGTTGTGCACTAGAGTGTACCTTCTGTTCAACCGCACAACAGGGCTTCAACCGTAACTTAAGCGTGAGTGAAATTATTGGTCAGGTATGGCGCGTAGCTACTTTCCTTGGCCTTTCTAAAGACTCAAGCAAACGCCCAATCACCAATGTAGTAATGATGGGCATGGGTGAGCCGCTGCTTAATCTTAAAAACGTAGTGCCGGCCATGGACATCATGCTAGACGATTTTGGTTTCGGTCTATCTAAGCGCCGCGTTACGCTAAGTACATCTGGTGTTGTACCTGCACTTGATATGCTGGGCGATCAGATTGATGTGGCACTTGCTATTTCGCTACACGCGCCCACCGACGAACTGCGTAATGAAATTGTACCGGTTAATAAGAAATACAATATCGAAGCATTCTTAGCAGGGGTACGCCGCTACCTAGCTAAATCTAAAGCTAACCAAGGGCGCGTAACCGTTGAATATGTAATGCTTTCGAATATTAATGACAGCACTGAGCAGGCGCACCAGCTGGCTAAAGTATTAAAAGATACTCCTAGTAAGATAAATTTAATACCTTTTAACCCATACCCAGGTTCGCCTTACACTTGCTCTAGTAACTCGCGCATCGACAGATTCTCAAAAGTGCTTATGGAATATGGGTTTACCACTGTTGTGCGTAAAACCCGAGGCGATGACATTGACGCGGCCTGCGGTCAATTAGTGGGCGATGTTGTAGACAGAACGAAAAGATTGTTAAAAAAACAGGTGAAGGGCGAAGCAATTTCAGTAAAAATGGCCCAATAATCATTAAGATAATAGGGTAATACTATGGTTGCAGGATTGCGAACTTCACTTAGAATTGGATTATTAAGCGCGGTAATGCTCACTGCTGGTTGTGTTAGTAACAGCCAGTCAGGCATGTATGGCGGTGACTTTGATCACGAAGAAGCCGCCAAGACGCGCATGTCTCTTGGCCTTACCTACCTCCAAAATAATAACTACACGCAGGCAAAAAAGAACCTCGACAAGGCGCTTGCGTTTAACCCTCGCTCTGCAGATGTTCAGTACGCTATGGCGTATTATTATCAGTTAGTAGGCGATAACTTGCGAGCAGAAGAATATTACAAAACTGCCATTGATATAGCGCCTGACGATGGGGATATTGCCAATAGCTATGGTGCGTTTAAATGCCAAAATGGCGATTACGATAAAGCCAAAGCGTATTTCTTCGACGCGATTAATAACCGTCTATACGCAAACGCGGCGCAAACCTACGAAAACCTGGCCTTGTGCGCGCAAAGCCAAGGTAAACTTGATGAAGCAATCGGTTACTTTAAAGATGCTTTGCAGCACCAACCGGCCCGCGGTAAGAGTCTATTCTTGTTAAGTGAACTGTATACAGTCTCTGAGCAGTGGGACTTAGCTGAAATAACACTTCAAAAATACCAACGTGTTGCCAAGGTTACCCCAGATTCATTGTGGCTGGCTTATGAAATCGCCAAAGGCCAGAAAGATTTAGAAAAAGCGAAGGGGTATGGCGATATGTTGCTTTCTCTGTTCCCTGAAAGTGAACTTACGAAGCGATATTTGGTTCATCGCGACGCGCTACAAAAGAAAGTCGTAATAAAATCCAAGGCTTCTTCTCCTGATAAAAAGGCAGCACAACCCGCTGTTGAGCAAGAATCTGAAAAAGCCGTTCAAAAGCAAACTGGCGAAAGTGCAAGTGAGCCGGCGGCTTCTACTACAACCGCGATTCAACAATCAATCGACACCCTAAGTGGTAAGCAAAAACAGGTTGCCATGGTAGAAGCCGAAGATAGAGGGCAAAATACTGAATTATCTGCGCCTGACGACAAATTCCATGTAGTAAAAGAGGGTGAAAACTTATATCGTATTTCTTTATTGCACAATATCAAAATGGCAACACTGCAAAAGTGGAATAACCTTGAAAATACTGGCGCTATTATTGCTGGTCAGACGATTTGGTTAGTACCACCAAGTATGCAGGAGGGATAAGATTTAATGGTGTCAGAAGAAAGCGCGAAAGAAGAAGTTACTTCGCAACAACAAGAAAATACGCCAAGCCCAGGGGCAATGCTTAAAGCACGTCGCGAAAAGCTAGGTTTGTCTCAGCAAGATATTGCCGATAAGTTGTTTTTAAAGGCTAAACAAATCAATGATTTAGAGAGTGATGTAATTGACGAGAGTTCGTCAGTTACCTTTACTAAAGGCTATGTAAGAAACTATGCCAAACAATTGGGAATGAACTCCCATGCGGTTATTGAGGCATTTGAACGCTTCCACAATCAAACATCAGTACCTTCATCGGAAAAACTACAGAGTTTTTCAAAACGTGTCGCAAAACAGACACACGATGACCGTTGGATGATGGTTACCTATGCGATTTTACTTCTCATCATTGCTGGCGTTGTCGTGTGGTGGTATCAACAGCCAAGCGACGACACCGTTGCTGAACTGCCTTTAAATGAGGCTGTAAAGAGAGAGGCGGCAAACACGCCAGTTTCTTCAACTGATGGCACTGTAAATGGAAATTTTGGTAGTGCTGACACTGTACAAGGTGACTTGGCTGACACATCATCAACGGGAAGCTCAGAGCAAGGCTCATCTCAAATCAATGATGTCTCAAATATAGGCTCTGATGACGCTGAATTAGCAGGTGCAAACAGCGATGTAAATGGGCAGGATAATGGTTTTACTCAAAGCGGCGACCTTGACGATGGCGCCATTTCTGCTCCTGACACTGCAGTTGATAGCAGTAACAATATTACTGCAGTAGTAAACGCGGCAGCTAGCGATAATGAAACGTTAGCTGATAACGCTCTTAACACTCAAACTGATGCTGCGCCTATCTCAATGGTTTTTACCTTTGAAGATGACTGTTGGGTTAATATTAAAGACGCCTCTGGCGAGGCTATCGCCTACGGTGTAAAGCAAAAAGGGCGTGTAATGGAAATTCAAGGTGTTCCTCCTGTTGAAGTTACGCTCGGCGCACCGGATAATGTGCGCATATCAGTTAACGGCGACGCTGTTGATATTTCTCCATATCAAAATGGTAGAACAGCTCGTTTTGTACTTCCTTTATAGGTAATTAGATGTTTGCAGAAAGCCCTATTAAGCGCCGAAAGTCTACGCGTATTAATGTAGGTAACGTTCCCATTGGTGATGGTGCTCCCATTGCTGTTCAATCTATGACAAATACCCGCACCACAGATGTGGCTGCGACTGTCGATCAAATAAACCGTATTGTTGCTGTGGGCGGCGAAATTGTTCGCGTATCGGTACCCACTATGGAAGCCGCTGAAGCCTTTAAAGAAATTAAGCAGCAGGTAAGTGTACCACTTGTTGCAGACATTCATTTTGACTACCGCATTGCGCTTAAAGTAGCTGAATACGGCGTAGATTGTTTGCGGATAAACCCGGGCAATATTGGCAATATGGAGCGTGTACGTTCGGTTGTCGATTGTGCAGAAGATAAAAACATTCCTATCCGAATTGGTGTCAATGGCGGTTCTCTAGAAAAAGATTTACAAGAAAAGTATGGCGAGCCCACGCCAGAAGCCCTTGTTGAGTCGGCTATGCGCCATGTGGATATTTTAGATAAACTCAATTTTGACCAGTTCAAAGTTAGCGTTAAAGCATCTGATGTTTTTCTTGCGGTCGGTGCATACCGCCTATTGGCGCAAAAAATTGATCAACCTTTGCACTTAGGTATTACTGAAGCTGGCGGTCAGCGCGCAGGTGCCGTGAAGAGTGCGGTTGGGCTAGGTATGCTTCTTGCCGAAGGTATTGGCGATACCCTTCGTGTTTCGTTAGCGGCCGACCCAGTAGAAGAGATTAAAGTTGGCTTTGATATTCTAAAGTCACTTCGTATTCGTTCCCGTGGTATCAACTTTATTGCTTGCCCCAGTTGTTCTAGACAAGAGTTTGATGTAATCGGCACCGTAAACGCGCTAGAGCAACGATTAGAAGATATTCTTACCCCAATGGACGTGTCTATCATCGGTTGCGTGGTCAATGGTCCTGGCGAGGCCGAAGTGTCTGATCTGGGACTTACAGGTGCGCGCAATATGAGCGGTCTTTACGAAGACGGAAAGCGCGTAAAAGAGCGCCTTCCAAACGATGATTTGGTCGATAAGCTAGAAGCTAAAATTCGCGCCAAGGCATCGCGTATGAGTGAACAAAATAAAATTCAGGTATCAGTCAAAGACTAAGGCATTTTTTGTTCATTGTTGTTTACTCCCAAAGCCCCTATAATGCGGGGCTTTTCACTATTTAGCAGTATGAGAATTTCACGTGGCTAAGACTATTCAGGCAATTCGAGGCATGAATGACTGCCTACCGGAGATTTCCGGTACATGGCAGAAGGTAGAATCTGTACTTCGTCAAACGGTGGCGAGTTACGGTTACCAAGAAATACGCACACCCATCGTTGAAAGCACCGACTTATTCAAACGTTCTATCGGAGAAGTGACCGATATCGTTGAGAAAGAAATGTATACCTTCGAAGATAGAAATGGCGACAGTTTAACGCTGCGTCCAGAAGGTACAGCAAGTTGCGTGCGCGCGGGTAACGAACACGGTTTATTGTACAATCAGCAGCAACGCCTGTGGTACATGGGGCCCATGTTCAGACACGAACGCCCACAGAAAGGTCGCTATCGCCAGTTCCATCAGTTCGGTGTAGAAACTTATGGCATGGACGGCCCTGACATCGACTTAGAAGTCATTCTTCTTAGTGCACGTTTTTGGAAAGCGTTTGGTATCGAACAGCATGTAAAGCTGCAAATAAATACCTTAGGTTCAAACGAAGCGCGTGCGGCTTATCGCGATACGCTGGTTGAATTTTTAAAAGAGCGTGCAGACCAACTAGACGAAGATTCAATGCGTCGACTTGAAACAAATCCACTTCGCGTACTCGATTCTAAGAACCCTGATGTTCAAGCTGCTATTGCCGATGCGCCAGCGCTAATCGATCACCTCGATGAAGAATCTAAAGCACACTTTGATACGCTGTGTTCACGCTTAACCCAAGCAGGCATTGAGTTCGAAATAAATCCTCGTTTAGTACGCGGGTTAGATTATTACAATCGTAGTGTGTTTGAATGGGTTACCGATAGCCTAGGTGCACAAGGTACAGTATGTGCTGGCGGTCGTTACGATGGTTTAGTAGAGCAGCTAGGCGGTAAAGCAACACCTGCTGTAGGCTTTGCTATGGGTATCGAACGTTTGGTACTGTTGCTGACAACACTAACCGAAGAAGGTCAGGATACGAGCTTTGCCGACGTATATGTAACGGCAATGGGTGATGAAGCGCAGTCATATGCTATTGAAGTGTCGGAACATCTTCGAAATACGCTTCCCAATACTCGCATTATGATGCATTGTGGCGGCGGAAACTTTAAGAAACAATTGAAACGTGCAGATAAAACCGGCGCACGTTTGGCGCTGCTTTTAGGTAATGATGAAATGCAGTCTCGCGAAGTGGGTGTTAAACCAATGCGCGACGGTCAAGAACAAGTTACGGTCAGCTTTGATGCCTTATCTGATAAGGTTGCAGAGATGCTGAGCGCAAAATAAATAGAGGACATCATGGAACAGTTCGCAACAGAAGAACAACAAGTAGAAGCGATTAAGCGTTTTTGGAAAGAGCACGGTACAGCTATTATCGTTGGCGCTGCGCTAGGTTTAGGCGGCCTATGGGGCTGGAGAGCGTATTCTGAAGCGCAAATTGAAAATAAAGAAGCTGCATCGGTTGAATATCAAAACGCGGTAGAAACATTTGGCACCGAAGGAAGTGACGCGAAAGTTAAGGCCTTCATCGAAGAAAATAAAGATAGCGGTTATGCGAGTATTGCCAGCCTTCTTGCGGCTAAGCAAGCGGTAGATGCAGGCGATTTAGACGCTGCTGCTTCGCACCTAAATAGCGTTGTTACCTTTGCTGAAAACGATGAAATGAAGGTGCTTGCGTCGCTTCGTTTATCTCGGGTGCAAATTGAAATGAACCAGCTTGATGCGGCGTTGTCTACGCTTAGCAATGTTACTAACGACGCATTTACAGCAGAGGTTTCTGAACTAAAAGGCGATGTGTATCAAAAACAAGGCAAGTTTGACGATGCTCGTTTAGCTTATTCAAATGCGTTAGATAAAAATGCCAACAATCCGCTTTTACAGATGAAGTTAGATAACCTGTCGGTTTCTGCTGCACAGTAAGCGATGCCCATTGGGCTGGTGTAAATAATAAAGAGGTACGCAATTTGTTTCACAACACGTGTGGCCGTAAAGGTCGATTTGCTCGCACGATAGGTATGGCACTAGCAGTGTCTATCACAATGTCTGGCTGCTCTACGATTTCAGACTGGTTTGCAGATGAAGAAGAACTGGAAATTCGTCGTTTAAAGCCGATTGAAGCTAAGTTTACTCCTGAATTAGTGTGGGACCGTGATATTGGTGATGGTGTAGACCATTACTTCTCACGTCTGCGCCCTGTATATGCTTATGACAAGCTTTTTGCTGCTGATCGTCATGGCACTGTTGTCGCGATGGAGCCTGATACAGGAAAGGTGTTGTGGGAAAAAGACTTCGCACAGTTTCGTTCTGAAGGCATGATGAGTTCAATCACTAAGCTATGGCAAAGTGGTGAAACAGCCCGTATTGGCGGTATTTCTGTTGCAGATAGACATGTATTCATCGGTACTGAAAATGGCTATGTAGCGGCAATGGACGCAGAAACAGGTGAGCTTGTGTGGGAAGCGACGGTACCTGGAGAAATTCTTGCAGCCCCAGCTGCTGATGAAGGGATCCTTGTGGTTAACACAGGCGCTGGAAGTTTGTTTGGCTTTAATACCCGAACCGGCGAGCAAATGTGGAGACACGAAGGCGATACGCCCCCATTAACGCTTCGAGGTATCTCAGGCCCCATTGCTTCAAACGGCGGCGCTATCGTGGGTACCCCGACCGGTAAAATTCAAGTTAACCTTATTGAAACTGGTGTGCTTGCTTGGGAAACAGTCATTGGAACGCCTTCTGGCGCGACAGAACTTGAACGTATTGTCGATATTGATACTACCCCAGTTCTTTACGGCGGGACTATTTACACCGTTTCTTATAACGGCACATTGGCCGCTGTAGAGCTTCGTTCAGGTCGCGTTATTTGGAAGCGTGAATATGCATCATTCCGCAACCTGAATATCGATGGCAACCGTATTTTTGTTGTAGATAACAACTCTAACGTTTATGCCCTTGATAGACGAAATGGCGTAGAGCTATGGTCTCAAGGCTTGCTTAAACAGCGTTCGCTAACTGCAGCGACCCCGGTGGGCGAGCATATTGTAGTAGGTGATAATTGGGGCTTCTTACATTGGATAGAACAAGAATCTGGTGAAGTGGTGGCTCGACTAGATGTGGGGGGCGACGACGAAGACGACGCTATTTTCGCAGCGCCGCTGAATGTTGACGGTAATATTATTGCTGTAACTAGAAATGGTGAAGTAGTCTCCGTACGCGCGCCAAACTAGTACTCCATAATTTAATGCATCTTTTTAAGGGCGTTTTGGGTGTGACCTAAAACGCCCTTTTTATTTACTATTTTATTCATAGTTTGCCGTAGTTTGGCATGAATATCTTTACCTCGATGTAGAACCACTATACCTGCGGTAACACGCCGCGATTACGAACATTTTAATTCTCGCTGAGTGGGCAATTATCTATGCGGATTGGTATTAGGTAGTGAACAAGGTATAATGCGCCCATTCTTAAAAGCCTCATCACAAATTCTTAATCGTTAGAGCATAAACTTCCCAAACGTTGCTTGATTACATGGTGGATGTGGCTTGTGCTTTTTTAGCTTTCATGACCCTTAGGATCTGATAAATGTTACCCGTTGTTGCTTTGGTTGGCCGCCCTAATGTTGGCAAATCAACCTTGTTTAATCGCCTTACTAATACCCGTGATGCACTTGTTGCAGACTACCCTGGGTTAACTCGCGACCGTAAATACGGCCAAGCGAAGTTTGAAAAGCGCCAGTTCATTGTTGTTGATACCGGCGGTATTACAGGTGATGAAGAAGGTATTGATGCTGAAATGGCACAGCAGTCTTTACTCGCTATTGAAGAGGCTGATGTGGTGCTTTTTTTAGTCGATGCAAGAGCAGGTATGTTACCGGCTGACCAAGGCATTGCTGATCACCTAAGACGTATAAACAAACAAGTGTTTGTTGTAGCGAACAAAGTTGACGGTATCGACGGCGATAGTGAAAGCGCAGAATTTTACTCTTTAGGTTTAGGCGAGATAAAGCAAATTGCAGCGGCCCATGGCCGTGGCGTTAGCCAGTTACTACAGGACGCGCTGAAGCCACTGGAAGCAGATTTTCCAGACATGGAAATCGTCGACGAAGAGCCAGAGGAAGAAGAAGATGCCGAAGCTCAGCGTCAGCGTTTACAAGAGTTGCCTATTAAGCTAGCTATTGTAGGAAAGCCAAACGTAGGTAAATCAACACTAACAAACCGCATCTTAGGTGAAGAGCGGGTTGTTGTTTATGATATGCCGGGTACAACCCGTGATAGCGTTTATATCCCTATGGAAAGGGACGAGCGTGAATACATTCTTATAGACACTGCAGGTGTAAGAAAGCGCAGAAAGATCAGTGAAGCCGTAGAGAAGTTCTCTATTGTAAAAACCCTTCAAGCAATTGAAGAAGCAAACGTGGTGTTATTAGTTATCGATGCCAGAGAAGGTATTACTGATCAAGATTTAAGCTTACTCGGTTTTGTTTTAAATTCAGGGCGCTCGCTAGTTGTTGCTGTAAATAAGTGGGATGGGCTGAGCACTGATGTGAAAGACGACATAAAGCGTGAAATGGATCGTCGCTTGGGCTTTGTCGACTTTGCCCGTATTCATTTTATTTCGGCGCTTCACGGCTCAGGTGTGGGGAACCTGTTCGAATCAGTGCAAGAAGCTTATATGAGTGCGACCAAACGTATTAACACAGCATTGCTTACTCAAATCATGGAAATGGCACAGGATGACCATCAGCCACCGCTTGTTCGCGGTCGTCGGGTGAAAATGAAGTATGCTCACGCAGGTGGCTATAACCCGCCCGTTATTGTCATTCACGGCAATCAGGTTGACGATCTTCCGAGTTCGTACAAACGCTTCTTGATGAACTATTTCAGAAGAGCGCTAGAGATTATGGGCACGCCTATCAAGATTGAATTCAGAGAGGGTAGTAACCCGTTTGAGGGTAAAAAAGCTAATCTGACCTTGGCGCAGCAGCGCAAACGTCGCCGTATGATGTCTTACTACAAAGACAAAAAGTAAACCTCACAAGCACCTCTAAAAATTTAGGCGCTATTCCTCGTTCAATTGAAATAGCGTCTTGTTTCTCTCTTCCTCTCCCTCTAGCTAAGTCATAATTACAATCTAGTTGTAGACTTTACGCTGTCCTTTACTATTCAACGTCCCACTTCTTCTCACATAACAACGCTTCGCCCCTTTAAAAACGACGTTTTCTTTCGTTGGTAGGGGTTGGAGTCATTTTTGCAATCACTTGCAGTTCGATGTAGGTAAAACGCACTGTAATTAATTGTATTTGGAAGTCATTTTGTCAGTAGAAAAGTTATTTAAAAGCACCGCACCACTTCAAAAAAATCAAATATACAACTGGTTTGACAGATACAAACCTCAGGAACAGCAAAAAGTCTATATCCTTAATAGTGAAATGGAAAAAAGACCAAAACGGAATTTATCGTTTACTAAACGTAACAGAGTGAAAAAAGCCTAGCGCTGACCTTCCAAAAGCAGGGTGCGAACCTTTTTCATCATTTCAGACTCTCGCGGTACTTCAACCTTAACGATTAGCTGATTGACGATAGTGTCTGAGAAATCAGGAGGGAAGGTGGTAGACACTTTAACTATCTTGTCTTGTTGTCTGAATACATAGGTAGTTGCGAAGATTGTTGGTGATGTTTCTGAATTTGCACTTAAACCCAGCCTCCAGCCAGAAAGCTTATCGTTTACTGCATAAGGAGAAGCTGGACTGACTTCAGATAGAATTAAGTGCTGTAATTCTGCTGTAGCCGACGCTTTCTTTAAGTCGCTTTCTAATTCCTGTGGCAATAGCTCGCTTTCCTCTGAAGAAAGCTGCGCCAAAAATGGGTAGACGGTGACGTCGACCAAAGCGTCTTCGAAGTTTGGATGTATATAACGAGTGATTGCGCCACTAAACGGGTCTGAAAAAAGCTGGGTGTCTAGTTTAGTAAAGTCACCGACGGTTTCCGGAACTTGCATCGCCGAGCTATAATTACTTGCTTGAAGGGCATCAAACAAGAACTCGCTGGTAAATATTTGTTTATGCTTTACGTGTTCAAGCCAGCGAGATACCAGCAAACGTGCATTATTCTCAGTATCTTGTTTCTCTTTTAAATTGGTATCACTGTTTTCTACTGTGATTTCAAACGCCGAAGAATCAATTTCAATGCCCCGCCACTGTAGCGTAAATTCCGCGAATTGTTTCGCATTTTGTTTGTGCACACCCAGCGCAGCACCCACGTTAGCGATAAGCAGTTCGTAGTCATTCCCCTCAGCGTAGGGTAAGAGGTTGTCAAATTTTCTGGTTTCACTGAGCTCTTTGATAAAATTCTCTGGAGAAATAGCATCTTCTTGGCATAAAGTGCTGTCGCTTACGAAATCAGGTTCGAGGTTAATTTTTTCTCGCTGTTCATTACAGGTTTCAAGTAAATCTTCGCTTGGGTAGGTAGAGAAAACAGCAACGCCTTGTTTTACTGAAGCTGCCCAAGCGTGATTAGAAAAATAGACTGCTATAAATAAGCAAAGAGGCAGCGTAGATACTGGCTTAGCAACGCCCTGAGATAGTTTGCAAAACAACACACGAGCCCGCAGCTGAAAAGCGTAAAATGAAAAGATTTTTGCACTAACGGGCATAATATTAAAAGCCGCCTATTGCCGCTGAATGTTCGTCACTGTACTGGTTATTTCACCGTCAGTCACTCGTGTTTTTATCTCATCACCTATTTCAACTTTTTCCACGCTATTTATCGCTGCTTTTTCGGTAAGCGTAATGCTGTAACCACGGGCTAGTGTTGAAAGAGGACTTACGGATTGTAAGAGGCCCACTTTACTGCCAAGTTCACTTTTCTTGTTTTTTATAAGTGCATTCATTCCTGAGATGAGCTTCGTATTCGCGTAGTTAAGTTTATCTTTTGCACGCGCTACACTTGCCGATGGTGATTGATGGCTTAATCTAGACGCTAGCGTATGCAGTTGCTTTTCTGCTTTTGCCAAATCACTTTGCATTTTATGTGTCAACCGCAGCTGAAGCCGGTCTAACGTTTGCCACTGCGACTGTATACGGCTCTGTGGGTGCAAAGCGTTTAACCGCTGTTTCTTTAAAACGAGTTGCTGTTTGCTAGCTTGAAGATATTGATGTATTGCGCGTGCTAAGCGTTGTTTTTGCTGACGCAAGGTTTGATTAAGAGCTGTCGAGTCTTGGCTTAAGATCTCGGCTGCAGCAGAAGGGGTGGGGGCACGCACATCCGCTACAAAGTCACTAATGGTAAAATCTACTTCGTGCCCTACGGCGCTAACAATGGGTAGGGAACTGGCGGCAACTTCTCTTGCTAGGCTTTCGTCATTAAAACACCACAAGTCTTCTAATGAACCACCGCCTCGTGTGAGTAAAAGTACATCGACTTCGGCCCGCCTGTTAGCCGTTCTCAGTGCGTTTATAAGCTGTAGTGGTGCAGTTTCACCCTGAACCATTGAAGGGTAAACAACGACTTCGGTTTGTGGGCTTCTTCGTTTTAATACACTCAATACATCGTGAAGCGCAGCGCCACTTGATGAAGTTATTACACCGATGCGGTTAATACGCTCAGGTAACGGGCGCTTATTAGCCGTATCGAACAAGCCTTCATTATTGAGTTTGAACTTTAAAGCTTCAAACGCTTGCTTAAGCGCACCTTCACCGTCGCTTTCCATATGCTCAACAACAAGTTGATAGTCGCCGCGTGCTTCATAAAGGCCTACTGACGCGCGTACTAAAATTTTATCGCCTTCTTTAGGGCGAATACGAACGTTGCGATTAGAGCCTTTAAACATTGCTGCGCGCACTTGGGCTTTGTTGTCTTTCAGTGTGAAATACCAATGTCCTGATGCTGCCGCAACGAAATTAGATATTTCAGCAGACAACCAGATAAGGCCGATTTCGCCTTCCAATACGGTTCTGGCTAAGCGATTTAGCTTGGTAACTGTTAAAATTTGTCGAGACGTAGATGGAGAATTTGTAAACATAAAAAAAATCACTAGGTTTAATACATTTAGAGTTTACCTGAAAACTAAAAAACACTACAATTGCGCCGCAATTAACCCTCAACTGAATAGGTGTTGTTGCATGCTACGTATCATCCAAGAAGCCCTGACGTTCGACGATGTGCTGCTGGTTCCCGGCCACTCGACCGTCCTCCCTCATACAGCCAACTTACAAACACGCCTTACGCGTGGCGTAACGTTAAATATTCCAATGGTGTCAGCTGCCATGGACACGGTTTCTGAAGCCCGTCTAGCTATTGCGCTAGCCCAAGAAGGTGGTATTGGTTTCATTCACAAAAATATGAAGCCTGAAGAGCAAGCTAAACACGTACGTGAAGTTAAGAAATACGAAAGTGGCGTAGTATCTGACCCTGTAACGGTAGACAAAGACGCAACTATTGGTGACGTTATTTCACTTTCTAAACGCCTTGGCTACTCTGGTTTCCCTGTAACAGATAAAGACAATAACCTTATTGGTATTGTGACAGGTCGTGATCTTCGCTTCGAAAAGCGCCTAGAGCTACCTATTAGCAACGTGATGACCGGTAAGGATGATCTGGTTACCGTTAAAGAAGGCGCAAGTTCTGATGTTGTGCTAGACCTTATGCACGAACACCGCATTGAAAAAATTCTCGTAGTGGACGATGCGTTTAAGCTTACCGGTCTTATCACCGTTAAAGACTTCCAAAAAGCAGAAAACAAGCCTAATGCGTGTAAAGACTCGCTTGGTCGTCTTCGCGTTGGTGCTGCCGTTAGCGTTGGTGCAGGCACTGATGAGCGTATCGCATTACTTGTTGATGCAGGTGTAGATGTTCTGCTAATTGACACTTCTCACGGTCATTCGCAAGGCGTTATTGATCGCGTTAAGAAAGTACGCGCCGATTATCCTGATGTACAAATTATTGCAGGTAACGTTGCAACAGGCGATGGTGCAAGAGCACTAGCTGATGCGGGCGTAGATGCAGTTAAAGTAGGCATTGGCCCTGGTTCTATTTGTACTACTCGTATTGTAACCGGTTGTGGTGTACCTCAAATTACTGCGGTATCTGACGCAGTAGAAGCATTAAAAGATACTGACATTCCAGTAATCGCTGACGGCGGTATTCGTTTTTCTGGCGACATCGCCAAAGCATTAGCTGCTGGCGCAAGCTGCGTAATGGTTGGCAGCATGCTAGCGGGTACTGAAGAAGCGCCAGGGGAAGTTGAGCTTTTCCAAGGCCGTTACTACAAGTCATATCGCGGCATGGGTTCGCTAGGCGCTATGGATCAAAGTCATGGTTCATCAGACCGTTACTTCCAAGACTCTGACAACGCGGAAAAACTAGTACCAGAGGGTATTGAAGGTCGCGTAGCGTATAAAGGTCCTATTGCGAATATTATACACCAGCAAATGGGCGGTCTTCGCTCGGCAATGGGCTTAACAGGCTGTGCTACCATCGAAGAGATGAATACCAAAGCACAATTTGTGCGCGTAACTTCAGCCGGAATGGGTGAGAGCCACGTACACGATGTAAGCATTACTAAAGAAGCGCCAAACTACCGTTTAGGTTAAGGCGACCGACGACTGCGAGGCTGGTACTACACCAGCCTTTGTTCTTTTATTTAACGGGTAAAAATAAAACATGACCACAAATATCCACGACCAACGCATACTTATTTTGGATTTTGGCTCGCAATACACGCAGTTGATAGCACGTCGTGTTCGCGAAATCGGCATTTACTGCGAGCTTTGGGCTTGGGATGTGACCGAAGAGCAAATCCGCGAATTTAATCCTCAAGGGATTATCTTGTCTGGCGGCCCAGAGTCAGTTACCGAAGAAGGCTCGCCACGCGCACCTGAGTATGTGTTTGAAGCAGGCGTGCCCGTGTTAGGCGTGTGCTATGGCATGCAAACAATGGCGCACCAGTTGGGCGGTGGCGTACTGGGCTCAGATAAGCGTGAATTTGGTTATGCACAGGTAGAAGTGATTAAACCAAGCCCTTTGCTAGATAAAATTGAAGATGCCATTGGTGATAACGGCGCGGCGCTGCTCGATGTATGGATGAGCCACGGCGATAAAGTAGCTGCTATTCCTGAAGGCTTTGAAACCATTGCGCAAACCGCTTCATGCCCACATGCGGCAATGTATAACGAAGAAAAGCAATTCTACGGTGTACAATTCCACCCAGAAGTGACTCACACTCGCCAAGGTATGCGTTTACTTACGCATTTTGTAATGGATATCTGTAAGTGTGAAAAGCTTTGGACGGCTGGCGCGATTATCGACGATGCTATTGAACGTATTAAAGAAAAAGTAGGTGATGAGCGCGTCATTTTAGGTTTATCGGGCGGTGTAGACTCTTCAGTAACGGCGATGTTGCTTCACCGTGCTATTGGCAAAAATCTTACCTGTGTATTTGTAGATAACGGATTACTGCGCCTGAATGAAGCAGATCAGGTTATGGAAATGTTTGGTGACCACTTTGGTTTAAACATTATCCGTGTCGATGCTGAAGGCCGTTTCCTTGACCGCTTAAAAGGCATTGAAGACCCTGAGCTTAAGCGTAAAGCTATCGGTAATGAATTTGTTCGTGTATTTGATGAAGAGGCGAGCAAGCTCGAGAACGCTAAATGGCTAGCTCAGGGTACTATCTACCCAGACGTAATTGAGTCAGCAGGTTCAGCAACTGGTAAGGCGCACGTAATTAAGTCGCACCACAACGTGGGCGGTCTTCCTGAAGATATGGAACTGGGTCTTGTTGAGCCACTGCGTGAACTATTTAAAGATGAAGTCCGCAAAATCGGCCTAGAACTAGGTTTACCGTACGACATGCTTTATCGTCACCCGTTCCCTGGACCGGGTCTAGGTGTTCGTGTACTTGGTGAAATTAAGAAAGAATATTGCGACTTACTACGTCGTGCTGACGCTATTTTTATTGAAGAGCTATATGCAGCTGATTTGTACCAAAAAGTAAGCCAAGCGTTTACCGTATTTCTTCCAGTGCGCTCGGTTGGCGTAATGGGTGATGCGCGTAAATATGATTGGGTAGTAAGCCTTCGTGCAGTAGAGACCATCGACTTTATGACAGCTCACTGGGCACACTTGCCATACGATTTCTTAGGCAAAGTGTCGAACCGCATTATCAATGAAATCGACGGTATTAGCCGCGTGGTTTACGATATTTCCGGTAAACCGCCTGCTACGATTGAGTGGGAATAGATACTAATATAGCCCTAAAGCATGGTTATTCCAAAGCTCAGGAATAACCATGCGAATGAAAATTGCTAGGCGGCAGATGGTAAATTTTTATTAGTAGTTACAACGCTTATAAATGCAGCTCTTTTAAGAAGCTCGATCTTATTTTGATAATAGGAGAAGTTATAACTAAAGAATTGAAACTATTGTTTAGAAAGGGTACGTTGTTTCAAATTAATATATATTATAAAGCGCCAGCTTAACCCAAAACTATCTAAGGCACGCACTAAAATTTAATGGTGGCTATATAAAACTTACAGTAGTTACCATTGCACATAAATAGAAACTTTTATTTGCGTTTACTTAGTGTTAAGCCCTTGCGAGGTTGAGGTTTTTCTTCTCCCATTCTACTAATAATTAGCAAGGTTATTTGTAAAGAACTATCTCAGTAACATAGTATATCGGGATAACGAATAAAATCTTTAAAATAGGAATAGGACGTTGTCCAGCACGTTGACTTATAGACCTGAAATTGACGGGCTTAGAGCTTTGGCTGTTCTACCAGTAATTTTTTTTCATGCTGGTTTTGAACACTTCTCTGGAGGCTACATTGGTGTTGATGTTTTCTTTGTCATTAGCGGCTTCTTAATAACTTCAATTCTCCTCAATGAAATAAATAACAATAAATTTAGCCTTATAAGTTTTTATGAGCGAAGAGCGCGGAGAATCCTACCTGCTTTAGCAGTAGTCGTATTTGTTACAATGCCGCTTTCCTGGATGTACTTGAACACCTCACAATTTAAAGACTATTCACAAAGTGTTACCGCTGTAAGTTTATTCGGCTCTAATATTCTTTTTTGGTTAGAGAGTGGCTACTTTCAAGCTGCCTCGGAAGAAAAACCGTTACTGCATACTTGGAGTTTGGCGGTAGAAGAGCAATTCTATCTGTTTTTTCCTATTTTATTGCTACTACTTTACAGGCGAAGCAGGGGAGCTTTGTATACGTGGCTCTTTTTAATTTCGATGATGAGTTTTATACTTTGTGAGTATCTTGTAGTTTCAAAGCCTAGCGCAAACTTTTTTTTACTGCCATCAAGAATTTGGGAGTTATTCGTAGGAGCGTTTGCTGCAATTTTGATGAAGTCAGTAGATCCTAAGGCGAATGATATTTTGTCTATGGTAGGTTTGTCTTTCATAGTGTTAGGAATTTTTTTGTTTGATGAGTATACGCCGTTTCCTAGCGCTTATACTTTGGCCCCAGTTCTTGGCACTTTTTTAGTAATATTATTTGGCAGAAATAACACTCTAGTTAACAAGATTCTCAGTAATAGTCTATTGGTATCAATAGGACTGCTCAGTTATTCAGCTTACCTATGGCATCAGCCAATTTTTGCTTTCGTTAGAGTAAATTCGATCGAAGAACTCGACTTAAATCTCAAATGGATTATGGTGTTAAGCTCTTTGTTTATAGCATTTATAAGCTGGAAATTTATAGAGTCCCCATTTAGAAACAAAAAACATTTTACTCGTGCTCGAATCTTTAAGTTATCATTTTTTACACTCTTGTTATTTTTTCTAATAGGGAATTTAGGAAGTTGGTTTGCTAATGTAGTTAATCCAGGACAGTTCAATGAAGCTATTTTTTTCAAGTTATCAAAAAATTCAATTAGTAACGAGAAATTGAGACTGGAGTCATGGAGCAATTTGAAAGAAAAAAATGAGCATTCTCTCTGGTATGATCTAGATAAAAATATAGAGAAGGTTATGATACTAGGAAATTCTCACTCAAAAGATATCTATAATACTTTAACGTTCTCGAAGACGAATGGTAAGAATTTTCAATTTTCGAGGTATGGCACTCAAATAAGTGAAGTACCGCACAATATAAATAAAATTCGTCGATTACCGAACTACAAATTTGCCGATACAGTGGTTTTTGCTTCGAGGTACGATCTTGCCGACATAGAAGAGTTTGAGAAAGTCATTTCTCTATTTATAGAAGATAATAAGCGATTGGTTATTATACTAAATACCTTTGAGTTTCCCGAGTATAGAACTAGAAAATGGACAATGGCTGAGTATGTGGCATACGAACACAGTGTCGATGACAAGCTATTAAATTTGGTATCCCCCAGTGACCTAGCAAACATAATCAATCAGCAATACTTCATTGCGTATACTGAAAAGAAGTATGCGAGCCGACATGACTTCGATGGCAATGTTCATGATATTAATCAAAGGTTGATAGCTTTAGCAAGAAATCATCCGGAAATTAAAATTCTAGATAGAATGGAATATCAGTGCGAAATAAAAAGTGAAGTCTGTTTTGCTGTTTCTAAAGATTTAGAAAAATATTATTATGATTATGGGCACAACTCTATTGCTGGAGCTCGCTTCTTTGCAACAAGAATTGATGAGTTAGATTGGTTTGTTAAACCAAATGAAAAAAAATAAAAAAAGTAATGAAAATTCATATTTGAATCGACCAGATTTCGCGTTGTTTATACTCTAATTGCTATTGTAAAGAATTTCTGAAGTTTTCTATTCAGAATAAATGTCTATTAAGTTTTTAAGTAATGAAGTTATTATCGTGAGCTAAATCGTATATCAAGTTCTGAGCATCTTTTTCATACATAGCCTCCTAACCTATTTTCCTTATTTAGGAAAAACTATAACTTCTATCTCATGCAGATATTGTTGTTGCTATTTTTTGTGGGGTGTGCTAACACTAAAAATAAATTGATGTCACCTTTCGAGCGGAAATTTTATGTCTTTTGCTACAAAGTTTGAGAAGATTAATATGGCGCTCAGCCATCCTTCATTATTTAGAAGTAAAAAAAACTATCTTTTTATTCTTAGTCACATGAGAAGTCGCTCTTCGTTACTATCCCACCTTTTGGGAAGTCATCCAGAAATTTGTGGATATGGTGAGCTACATTATGATTATCCCACTCCCACGTCACTATTCAAAATGCACTTAGAATTATACAAGGATTTGAACGACATTAATGAAAGTAAATACTATTTAGACAAGGTGCTTCATAATAGTTACGTCATTTCTGATAAAATTCTTAGTAACCCGAAAGTTCATATTTTAGTTTTGTTCAGGGAGCCAAAAGCAACGATCAGAAGTCTAGTTAAAATGGGAGAGGCAACTAATAAACCGGAATATTCAAATACGGATAAAATGCTTCAATACTATATTAAGCGTATTTCTTATTTAATAGATATTTCTAAAAAGTACTCAAAAGTACATATTATAGAATCAGACAAAGTCGTAAAAGACACAGCTCACACTCTAAAGGACCTTAGCGATTGGTTAAATTTAGATTCTGAACTTAGTGAAAACTATAACTTGTTTAATAAGACAGGTAAGGCAGGGCACGGCGATCCGTCATCTAGCATAGGTTCTGGTAAAATCATTGAGACTAATAATAGTCAAAGCATTGAACTTGACGAAGATTTGCTAGAAATAGCACTTCAGCACTATCGTAATTTATCAATACTAGCAAATCGTTAATTTACGTTTTTGGTCGTTTTTGGTTTGAACGTTATTTTGAACTGATAATTATGATGTAAATGTTGTGATTGTATTCTGGGAAACTTATTAAGTCCACTTGCACAACGAAAGTTTATATATGTTGGTTTAGAATACAAACTTAAACGTATTTTATCCTATCTTAGGTTATAAAAATTTATATCTATCATGTAACCATACCGTCATAAAAATATCATCTAATGGCGGCGTCCTCCTTCAACATTATACTAAAGGTTAAGCCGTGTTCAATTACACAAGCATCAGTCGTTTGGTGATGACGCCCGTTCTCGCCAGTCTTTTCATTCTTGTATTACTCAATGGTGCTTCAATTCTAAAGTCATTTTCTTTGCTTAGCGCATTTGATGAGCTAGAGAATACGCTGGTTCAAGCTGAGCGAGACGTCAATACAACGCTTAGTACGTTCAAAACACAAGTTCAAGAATGGAAGAACGTCTTGCTGCGCGGACACAAAAAAGAAGATAGAGAAAAGTACTGGGAGCGATTTAAACAGCGTGAAGCTGATATTACTCGGCAGTTCGACCTAATGCTATCAAGTGATGTGGTAAGTGATAGCGTGAAGTCTGATATCAGACAATTTAAAAAAGCGCATGCCGTGATGGCCGAAAAATATCGAGAAGGCTACAACGCATTTGTTAACTCAGGTTTTGACCCTAAAGTTGGCGATAGCTTTGTGCGCGGTATTGATAGGGAGCCCGCTAAACTTTTATCAAGCATTGCATCAGAAATTGCTGCAGATTCTGCCCATGCAATAGCAGAGCTTAAAGCCAATACCCGCACTATGCTTTGGATCATATTATTGGCCGCTATTGCATTGTCTGTACTTTCAGTCGTGTATGTTGTTGCTCGCTTGCGCTCTCAAGTGATCAAACCAACAAAACAGGTTGCTGCGTGCATATCGAACTTGGCTAACAGCCGTTATGACTATGACTTAACATATTCAAGTGACCACGAACTAGGTATGTTGGCTGATTCCGCTCGCGCGTTGCAATACAAGCTGAAAGATTCTGTTGCACAGCTTCAACAGGCAGAGCGAGAAATGGAAAAGGCGTTTGGCACCCTTGGTAATGTTGGCCAATCTATCATGGAGGGCGCCAATGGACAGCGCGATGCATCGCGCTCGCTTGATAGCAGCACAGATAAACTCAAGGAGATTGTGCAAAACTTAGTGGCTATTACTGATCAAGTTGCTGTTGCTACGAATAATTCTGAAAAGAATGTGGCAAGCTGTTATGCCACGTTTGAAAGCGCGAATGCTGGTTTTAAGCAGCTAGCTAAAACGGTAACCGAATCTAGTAATATTGTTTCAGAACTGCAAAGCCGCAGTACCAATATTCTAAAAGTGGTGAACGTCATTAATGAAATTGCCGATCAAACCAATCTGTTAGCGTTAAATGCAGCAATTGAAGCGGCTAGGGCAGGAGAGCATGGCCGTGGTTTCGCGGTAGTAGCAGACGAAGTGCGTGCGCTTGCGGCTAAAACGCAGCAGTCGACTAAAGAAATCAACGATATTTTGAGCAGCTTTGAAGCTGAAGCTAAAGGTGCGGTTGCGGCTATGTCTTCTGGCAAGCAGCTATCTGATACTAACGCAGCAGAGGCTGCTACGGCACTTGAAACCCTCAATAATGTGGTGAGAGATATTCAAGAAACGGCCAGCGTAGTGGTAGCGCTTAACGAAGCGGCAGATGAGCAAGAAGCGGTGCTTCAGCAGGTTGAACTGATTATAAGCAATGTAGTGACGTCATCAGAAAAATATCATCAGCTTGCGCAGCGTGATGACATGTCTCGTTCAATGAAAAGTATGTCAGAAAACGTTGAAAAGGTGGTTAACAGTTTGACCCGTTAACTGGGCTTTGTCAGTATTAGTACTGGTCCACAAAGATAATAACCTACTCAGCGAGCAATTATCTATTCGGATTGGTATAACGCGAAACATGAATAAAGGAGTGCATAAACAAGTCGCGCTCCTTTTCTTTTTGCTGATACCGATTTCATGCTCCCATAAACTAGTACAGATAATAATGACACCACCACTCGTATTTCACCCTATTTATAGCCAATTAGATCTTCCCGAGCGACACCGCTTTCCCATCGAAAAATATGTGGGCATTCGAGATGAGCTATTAAGGCGCGGTGTCGATAAAGCGCGCTTTATTACCCCGTCACCTGTCGATTTATCCTTTCTTACGGCCTATTACGATTCGGACTATGTCAATGCGCTCACTACCGGCGCACTAGACAAAAAAGCTATGCGCCGTATAGGCTTTCCTTGGTCACAGCAGTTAATTGAACGTACCCGAACCGCCGTTGCAGGCACTTGTTTAACAGCAAACCTTGCGCTAGAGCATGGAAAAGCCTTGAATTTAACAGGTGGGTATCATCATGCATTTTCGGACTTTGGTTCTGGTTTTTGTCTGTTCAACGATTTGTATTTAGCGGCAAAAACTATGCAGCAAACCCCTTCTATTGAAAATGTACTCATTGTCGACCTAGACGTGCATCAAGGCGATGGTACAGCCAAACTTGCTGAGAATGACCGAGATATCTTCACCTTATCAATTCACGGTGAAAAAAACTTCCCGCACAGAAAGCAGCGTTCCGACATTGATATAGGGCTTGAAAAGGGCGCCGAAGACGATGAGTATCTTACTACGCTTGAACAAGCGCTAACCATGGTGTTGAGACAGTTTCAACCCGACGCCATCATCTATGACGCCGGCGTTGATGTGCACGTAAACGACGATCTAGGACACTTACATATATCTACTCAAGGTGTTTATGAAAGGGATAAGAAAGTCTTTGCGTTAGCTGAGCGTTTAGGCGTTCCAATCGCTGCGGTCATTGGTGGAGGGTATCAAAGGGATATTTCTGCGCTGGTGGATGCGCATATCCAGCTTTATCGTGCTGCGGGTGTAATTGATTAGCTGCGGCGAGTGGCAATTTTAAAAAGCGCGCTCAAACGGGATGTTTGCAGTGCGCGCTTTTTTTAAGCATGAGTATCTGTTTTACAAAAAGTGCAGCTGAAAACCGAGGCCAATGCGTTCCTGTGAACGGTTATAGTCGATGAGAGAGTCACCATAGCCGTTGAAGTACTGCAGCAGCAACTCATAGCGGTCCGAAATAGGGTAGGTGAAGTCTAGCTGAATGCTGCCTCTGTTTTCGTCAAAATCCAGGTTGTTTCTCAGCAGCGCAAGCACTTTGAAAGCCCCAATTTTTCTGCCGTAACCAAATTCCATTCTGCCGTAGTAGTCTTGAATATCTGGATTATCGTCCCCTGTCGGGTCAAGCGGGTCTGCTTTTTCATCTTCAGGAATACGATACCAAGTCTTAAAGTAGTAAATATCGTCGTTGTCACTGAATACTATTGATGCGAAAAGACGATTCCAGCTTCGAGAGCGAAGGCCGCTTTGTCCATTCGACATATGATTAAAACCGACTTGGAAGGTATTGAATTTGTAGCCAAGTACCGAATAATCAGCCGTTTCTTGCCAAAAGACTTCCGGTTCGTAATTGGTTTCGCGGAAGGGCTTCGATGCTTCATTGTTATAAAGCTGCCAGAAAGAGGTTAACGTAAAGCCAAAATACAGTCCGTCGAAGCCAGTATCTTCTAAGTACAGTGGTAGCTTGGCACTTACCTGAAACTTAGCCTCTTTATTGTCTATGTTTTCTTCCGTTAATTCTTCATCACCGAATGTATTAGGGTTAGAAACATAAGTGATAGGAAGTAAATAGTTTTGTCTGTGCTGGGTAATAGCAAAAACATTGTCTAGCGCTTCTTTATCACCTTCTAAGCGATTGTCGAGCGCACTCTCTGTAGTGGTATCACGTTTAATGATATCAATCACTTCAATTCCGCTCTCATCTTGCGATGTTTGACCGTTCTCGTCTTCAACAGTGTCAAGTTGTTCACTATTGTCGAGTTCTGAAGTTTGTTCGCTCATCACTTCTTGCGATTGTTGTGCGTACACAGGTGTACAAGCAGCAAACGCTGCCAAAAATACAAAAGGCTTAAACACAGACACCTTTAATTCTCCGTTGCAAGGGGTTGTTATTATGCTTAACTGAAGTCCAGCGTTTGGCCTTCTGAAGATGCAAATACGTGTAAAGTAGACTCTGCCACTGTGACATAGTCATTACAGTGGGTTACGACATCATCTATATCGTCATCAGTGCGTTCTGGATCATGACTATATAACGCTAATTGTTTTACATGACTGGCCATGGCCAGTTTTACTGCTTCCTCTGCAACCGAATGGCCCCAGCCATTTTTTGCCGGCATGTCAGATAGCATGTACTGTGCATCATGAATAAGAAGGTCTGCACCCTGTGCAAATTTAGCAAAATCAATGAAATCTGTTTCTTTTTTGTAAGGAGGGTAGAGCTCGTTATCGGTGATGTAAGCGATCTTAGCACCGTCAGCCTCAATGCAGTAGGCGCTTCCGCTGCCAGGATGATTCATGGCCAAGCGAGTAATAGTCGCACTTTCAATGGTAAATGTATTCTCTGTTGCGGGATACTCAATAAGGCTTATGGAAGACTTTAACGCGCTTTTCGGGACGGGGAATAATGACCCTTCCATTTGCCTTAAAATTTGATCTGGTTCGTTGAGCTGGGTAAGGCCTGGGTAAATGTTTATTTCGCGCGATTCTTGGTAAATGGGCGCAAAAAAGGGAAAACCTTGAATATGGTCCCAATGGTTGTGACTTAACAAAAGGTGAATTGGCGTTGTTTTCTTAATTAACCGATCGCCAAGCAAACGGATACCTGTGCCTGAGTCGAAGATGATATCAGTACCATCCTCGAGCTCAATGTGAACGCATGCGGTGTTGCCACCATAACGAACGTAAGCTGCCCCCGGAGTGGGTATTGACCCTCTTACGCCATAAAAAGTTAACCGCATACGCCCTCATCTACTTATCTAATGGGCAAGTTCAGGTTTTAGAGAGCGGCTACAAAATCTTTTGCTGCGCTGAGATCTAATAACTGTTTCTCGCCAGTACGTCTATTTTTATATTCAACCTGTTGATTATCCAGATTTCTTTCACCAATGACAATGCTGTGAGGTATGCCAATTAATTCCATGTCATTGAACATTACACCCGGGCGCTCTTTCCTGTCGTCAAACAGCACTTCTACGCCAAGGGCAACAAGCTCTTCGTAAAGCGCTTCTGCAGCTTCTTTAATGCGGTGAGACTTGTGCATATTCATAGGTATTAATGCAATTTTAAACGGTGCAATAGGATCTGGCCACTTTATGCCAAATTTATCGTGATTTTGCTCGATAGCTGCAGCAACAATACGTGATACACCAATACCGTAACAGCCCATAGTAAGCGTCTGGTGCTTACCTGATTCACTAAGCACACCGCAATTCATAGCTTCTGAATATTTGCTGCCAAGTTGGAAGATATGACCCACTTCGATACCGCGCTTAATATCAAGTGTGCCTTTACCGTCAGGAGCCGCATCGCCAGCGACGACATTGCGAATATCTACCCCAGAAATAGCATCAGACCAATTTACGTTGATGTTCATTTTGCCGCCAGCGCCAGCGCCTGTTGTAAAATCTGCTAGCGCTGCAGCACTCGCATCCACGTAAGCTGGGATTGGAAGGTTAGTTGCGTCTGCAAAATAGGGTACTACACCAAGCACTTCTTTCGCTTTGTCGAATGACGCTTCAACCAGCGGGGTAGCAACACCTTCAATTTTCTCTGCTTTAACATCATTTAGTTGGTGGTCAGCGCGTAGTACTAATGCAACCCAGTTGTCTGCTTGTACTTCTTCGTTTTTATCATTCTTAACATTCGCCGCTTTTACCACAACAACTTTCACGGCATTGGTTAAATCGGCATCAATACTCTTTAGTATTTTTTCGAAATCTTTGCCTTTGGCATCTTTAGTTTCTACCGCTGCACCGGTTGCTTGTGCTTTTTCTGGCGCCGCAGCGGCGGCCATTTCAACGTTAGCCGCGTAGTCGCTGCCTGATGAGAATGCAATGGCGTCTTCACCAGAGTCAGCTAGCACATGAAACTCATGAGAATGATTTCCACCGATTGAGCCTGAATCAGCAATTACTGCTCTGAAGTCAAGACCCATGCGCGAGAAGATGTTGCAGTAAGCGTTATACATTTTCTGGTAGGTTTCTTCCAGACAGCTTTCTTCTAAGTGAAAGCTATATGCATCTTTCATGGTAAATTCACGACCGCGCATAATGCCAAAACGAGGGCGAACTTCGTCGCGGAACTTAGTCTGGATTTGATACAGGTTCAGTGGAAGTTGCTTGTAGCTACTAATTTCATTGCGTACAAGGGCAGTAATCACTTCTTCGTGAGTTGGGCCTAATACAAAGTCGCGCTGATGGCGGTCTTTTACGCGAAGCAGTTCTGGGCCATATTCTTCCCAGCGTCCTGACTCTTCCCAAAGGTCAGCCGGCTGTACAACAGGCATTAGCACTTCAATAGCGCCTGCTTTGTTCATTTCTTCACGAACAATATTGGCTACTTTATTCAGTACACGAAGACCTGACGGCAGCCATGTGTAAAGACCTGAGGCAAGCTTTCTTATCATACCAGCTCTCAGCATAAGCTGGTGGCTGATAACCTCTGCATCAGCAGGTGTTTCTTTCTGCGTGGCAAGCAAATATTGACTAGTGCGCATGTAAAGCAGGTATCCTGTTTTCAATGTATTTATGACTGTTGGTATGCTGGCCTTTTGCAATAAGTTGTACGCATTATGCAATTTACGAAATTATTGCTAAATGCGTTAACAAAAGAGTGGCCATCACACGTTTGGCGGTATTCTAATTAACTGCGAGCCATTTCGCCACAGACTGTTGACACTAAAAGTGTAATTATCCTAAATGAACGAGCTCAGTAACCCAAACGACATTATTTTTCACTTTAAAACCTACATCAATATCGTACAGGGTAACGCGATAGGTTTTCTCGTCGTCATCCAGTTTTTGTTTATACGCTGGGCGTGGGTCTTGCGCCAGTACTGCTGTAACTAAAGCGGTAAAGTCGCTGTACTTTTTGTCTATTTCAGAAAGCGTTGGCTTGAGCGTATCTAAGAACGCTACGTGGCGTTGGGGAATGGGGCTGATTTCGTCAAGCTTATCGCTCGCGTTTGGAACACTATCTGCGTAACCGATGTAAGGTTTAATATCGACAAGTGGCGTACCGTCTACTAAATCCACGCCTTCTACAAGTAAATGCGTTTTGCCGTTATCGTGCACTAGCCCTTTATTTTTCACAACAGACATGCCAATGCTGTTCGGTCGATGAGTGCTGCGAGTCGCTAATACACCCATAGTGGCATTGCCGCCTAGCCGAGGCGCCTTTACTGTATTTTTCCAACCGCGCTCAATATTCTGATGAAAGATAAAAAGCAGCCACAGATGACTATAACTTTCTATCCCCTTTAGCATGTGAATATCGTTAAACTCTTCTTCAAACGCAATTACCCCATGAGCTTTTGCTAAGTTAGGTTGCCTCGGGATGGCAAACTTTTGTTTGAAAGGCGTAGCGATAGTTGCGATTGTCGATACAGTAAATGAAGTTGGGGGAGTCACGGGGCTGCTTTAACCTAATTGAAAATAATTTTTGCTGTCATATTACTCTCATACTTAACAGGTAATGTAACAGTGCAAGTGAAAACTTGAACCAAATACAGCATTTTTTCGGTTCACGAATGGGATGTTTATTTGGGTTCCCTGGATTAATCCAACATTATTGGGCCTGAACAGTTATTGCACTAGGACTTTTTCTAGCACCAGTTTACAAAACTTGTGTGCATAGCAGAGCAAATAAAAACACTTGTGTTTTACTGCGCAGGCTTATCTTTTTTCATTGTTTCCAATGCGTTCTTAAAATAAGGGCAGCCTAGTGCCTGCGCCTTATCAATGTTATGACTGAATATCTTTTCCGCATCCTCTTCTTTTTTCATATAGCGAGTAATGTCTGCTTCGCGAATTAAATGTAAAAGCGGGTAGGGGGAACGGTTCGTGTAGTTTTCAGCATCGTTAGAATCGCTACCGTCAAACACATAGTCAGGGTGAAAGCTCGCGAGTTGATAGGTACCGCTGTACCCCCAGTCATGCAGCATATTATCGCCAATAGCTAGCACATCAAGATACTCATCAAAATCATCAAGGGTTGGATGTGTCAGTGCAATAAGCGTGGTGGCGGTGCTTTCGTTCTCTTCCAAGTGGCGAAGTTCATCGTACAAAGATTGAATAACGTCCCCTGCATCCCCCGCTATTACTTTACAACGAATTTGATTTGGTGTTCTTACATAGCGCGCAAAGGGGCAGAAATTGTGCTTTATCACAATATCATCAACCCACTTAAGCGTTGCATCAATTACGTGTTGTTCGCACAACGGAGATATTGGTTCTGCCATAAAGAAGTTATTCAATTTAGTTCTGTATTTAAAGAGGGGGAGTATAAAGCAAAAAGGCAGAAATTTAATTTCTGCCTTTAAAATCTGAGTGAATCTTAGTGCTTTAGGAATGAAACTTAACGTATGCCTCAAGCGTGTTTTCTATCAAACTTGCAACTGTCATAGGGCCGACACCGCCAGGTACAGGGGTTATCCAGCCTGCACGCTCTTTGGCTTTTTCAAAATCGACGTCGCCAATTAACGAGCCATCATTAAGACGATTAATGCCTACATCAATTACAATCGCGCCGGGTTTAACCCAGTCGCCAGGTATAAAATTAGGTTTACCTACTGCTACGACAAGTAAGTCTGCACGCTGGACATGACTTTTAAGGTCTTGGGTGAACTTGTGGCAGGTAGTGACGGTGCAGCCTGCTAACAATAATTCAAGACTCATAGGGCGGCCTACAATGTTAGATGCGCCTACTATAACCGCGTCTAAGCCCTTAACAGGGCGTTTGGTAGACTCTATCATGGTCATGATGCCCTTAGGTGTACAAGGACGCAAAGCGGGAATACGTTGAGCAAGACGACCAATGTTATAGGGGTGGAAGCCATCGACATCTTTATGAGGGTGAATACGCTCTAATACTTTCTCTGCGTTGAGACCTGCAGGTAGTGGAAGTTGCACAAGAATACCGTCTATCTCTTTATCTTCGTTGAGCTCATCTACCAAGTTAAGCAAGGTTTCTTCCGTAGTGTCTGAAGGAAGGTCGAAAGAGCGAGAAACAAATCCTACTTCTTCACAGGCTTTACGCTTATTTGAAACATAAACTTGAGAAGCGGCATCACTGCCTACGAGGACAACGGCGAGACCTGGCTGTCTTTTGCCTGCTTGGGTGAGTGACTCAACATAGGAGGTTACGTGTTGGCGAACTTGCTTGGCAATTAATTTGCCGTCAATAAGATGAGCGGTCATAGTCTTGTACGATTCTTATATGGTTGGGTGGTCAACAAGTGCCCTATATTGTTTCATAAAACAGGGGGTATACTCTAGCAATTATTAGATAGTAGTTATTGATTGCCATCGAACATCAATAAGTTGAACAAATAACTTTTCTCGTAATATCAATACGACAAACTCGTTTACGGGTTGCTTAGCGTGGTTAAAAGTAGCGAAATAGAAGCGGAATTGTACAAAAAAACATGATAATGAGTGCTTTGTGAGCGGTTGGCGATTTTATTTAAAAAAGTGTTTGACGAGGTGGGGGGATGTCAGTAATATTCGCACCCCGTAACGGCACAGAGGCTTATGCGTCTTGGTCGATACGACAGTCGGTGAGTGGCGCAGCTTGGTAGCGCACTTGTTTTGGGTACAAGGGGTCGCAGGTTCAAATCCTGTCTCACCGACCACTTTTTGCAGCGAAGATTCGCCAAGCGCCCGTAGCTCAGCTGGATAGAGCAACGGCCTTCTAAGCCGTGGGTCGCAGGTTCGAATCCTGCCGGGCGCGCCATGCGAGTCAGGTAGGTCCTGATAGCAAGGCAGAATTTTTGTATCTATATTGCTAATATAAAGCTTGTAGATTGCAACACACCCTATGGTGGGCGTAGCTCAGTTGGTAGAGCCCCGGATTGTGATTCCGGTTGTCGTGGGTTCAAGTCCCATCGTCCACCCCACTTTTAGCGGAAGTGGTGGAATTGGTAGACACGCTGGATTTAGGTTCCAGTGCTTCACGGCGTGAGAGTTCAAGTCTCTCCTTCCGCACCATATTTTCAAGCTTTTTTAAAAGCTTACCTTAAGCATTCCTGTCGGTGAGTGGCGCAGCTTGGTAGCGCACTTGTTTTGGGTACAAGGGGTCGCAGGTTCAAATCCTGTCTCACCGACCATTTATGCTTATTTGACTTAGCAATAATTCATAGCTCAGCGAGTAAACCAAAGAGTGTTGAATTAAAGTCAAACCAGACTATCGAGCAGTAAAGTGAGATCCTGACAGTTCGATAGTTGTTTATGTGTTTATCAATTCACACGTAGACAAACACAGGATTACTATGGTGGGCGTAGCTCAGTTGGTAGAGCCCCGGATTGTGATTCCGGTTGTCGTGGGTTCAAGTCCCATCGTCCACCCCACTTTTTTGCGGAAGTGGTGGAATTGGTAGACACGCTGGATTTAGGTTCCAGTGCTTCACGGCGTGAGAGTTCAAGTCTCTCCTTCCGCACCATATTCTTGAGACTATCAAGAGTCTTTAAAGAGATATCTATATCGGTGAGTGGCGCAGCTTGGTAGCGCACTTGTTTTGGGTACAAGGGGTCGCAGGTTCAAATCCTGTCTCACCGACCATTATTTCTCATTTTTTCTTTTGTCCTCTTCAAATAGCGTCCCAAACCGCTAGTCAAAGTCGTTTTTCAATCTATTTTTCTTACTAGTTTCGCAATTTGCTTAAAATGCGTTCGATTGGTTGTTACAAACTTGTGTTTCCCTCTCGACTCTTGTGGTGTGCGGCTGTATACTACCGCGTCTTTTTTTAACCAGTACGTTTGTTTCAGGTTGGCTTTGTGGCACGATTTTGTGTCCTAACTTTGATTTTATAAACGTCGAATAACGACCTTCTACCCCGGAGTGATATGCAATTAATGCATGACGGGAGAGGGGATTGAGAACAAAACGCCTATAGAGGCGTATAGTTGAGGTAACATAATGCAAGTTTCAGTCGAGACGACCCAGGGTTTAGAACGCCGTCTTACTATCACCGTTCCATCTGACACGGTTGATTCAGCAGTTAAGTCACGCCTACAGCAGTTGGCAAAAACACAACGCATCAACGGCTTCCGTCCAGGTAAAGTTCCTGTAAGCGTAATCAAAAAGCGTTTCGGCCAGGCAGTTCGCCAAGAAGTTGCTGGCGATGTTATGCAGCAAAACTTCTACCAAGCAGTCATTCAAGAAAAGATTCAGCCTGCTGGTATGCCAAAGTTTGAACTGACTAAAGACGAAGACGGTCAGGACCTAGAATTTGTAGCATCTTTCGAAGTTTACCCAGAAGTAGAAGTGAAAGGTGTTAGCGATATCGAAATCGAAAAGCCAGTAGTAGAAATTACTGATGCAGATCTTGATAACATGATGGAAACGCTTCAAAAGCAGCACGCATCTTGGAAAGAAGTTAAGCGTAAAGCGAAGAAAGACGACAAAGTTATCATCGATTTCGTTGGCTCTATCGACGGTGAAGAGTTCGAAGGTGGAAAAGCAGAAGATTTCGCACTAGAACTTGGCAAAGACCGCATGATCCCAGGTTTCGAGAAGCCACTAGTTGGCGCGAAAGCGGGTGAAGAAGTAACTATCGAAGTTACTTTCCCAGAAGATTACCACGCTGAAAACCTAAAAGGTAAAGACGCAGTTTTCCAAGCTACAGTTAAGAAAGTAGAAGGTCTAGACCTTCCAAAAGTTGACGAAGAGTTTGCTAAGCTATTCGGTGTTGAAGAAGGCGGCGTTGACGCACTTAAAGCTGAAGTTCGTAAGAACATGCAGCGTGAGCTAGACCAAACGCTTAAAGCACAAGTTAAAGAAGACGTAATCTCTAAACTTGTTGAAGCTAACGAGATTGATATTCCTCAAGCGCTTATCGATCAAGAAGTAAACGCGCTACGTGAGCAAGCGAAGCAACGTTTCAGCCAACAAGGCGGTGGTCAGAACCTTCCAGACCTTCCTGCGGAACTGTTTACTGACAACGCTAAGCGTCGCGTATCTATTGGTCTACTTCTAGGTGAAGTAATCAAAGAAAACGAACTAAAAGCAGACGAAGCTAAAGTTAACGAGATGATCGAAACTGCAGCTTCTGCGTATGAAGATCCACAAGAAGTTGTTGACTACTACAACAACAATCAAGAGCTTATGCAGCAAATGCAAAACGTTGCGCTAGAAGAACAAGCGATTGAGTGGGTTCTTGAGCAAGCAAAAGTTACTGAAGTAACTAAAGCTTTTGACGAGGTTATGAACAAACAGGCGTAATTTTTTACTGTCTGATTGACAATACTTGTCAGCAACTGCTTAAATGCTCGGAGCCTTCCGAGCATTTTTGTTTTTAACGCTAGATAATCAAGGTAGCTATGACTAATACCCCGTTTGACCCAATGAATGCACTTGTTCCTATGGTTGTTGAGCAAACCTCAAAAGGTGAGCGCTCATACGACATTTATTCTCGTCTTTTAAAAGAAAACGTAATTTTCTTAGTAGGACAAGTTGAAGATCACATGGCCAACCTCATCGTTGCTCAAATGTTGTTCTTAGAAGCTGAAAACCCAGAGAAAGATATTTTCCTATACATTAACTCGCCGGGCGGGTCAGTGACTGCTGGTATGGCAATCTATGACACAATGAGATTTATCAAGCCAGACGTGAGCACAGTGTGTATGGGCCAAGCTGCGAGCATGGGCGCATTTCTACTCTCTGCAGGAGCAAAAGGTAAGCGTTATTGTCTACCTAACTCTCGCGTTATGATTCACCAACCTCTTGGTGGTTTCCAAGGTCAGGCATCTGATTTTGAAATACATGCGAAAGAAATTCTGTCTATTAAAGAGAAGTTGAATCGCCTAATGGCAGACCATACTGGTCAAGACTATGAAAAAGTCGCGCGCGACACAGACCGTGATAACTTTTTAAGCGCAACCGAGGCAAAAGATTACGGCCTGGTTGACCAAGTTTTAGCAAATCGATCTGACGTAGCCGGAACTAAGTAGTATAGTTATAGATGACCCGGGCCAGTGCATAGCACGAATTTGGTTTTCGGCTCGGGTAAGGCAGAGGCAAAAGTAATGAGTGATAAGCAAAGCGGTGACGGTGATAACAAGCTACTGTACTGTTCGTTTTGTGGCAAAAGCCAACACGAAGTAAGAAAGTTAATAGCAGGCCCGTCGGTATTTATTTGCGACGAGTGTGTTGAGTTATGTAACGATATCATTCGCGAAGAAATTAAGGAAATCGCGCCTAAGCAAAAGCAGGACGCTTTACCTAAACCAACTGAAATTCATGCTCATCTTGACGATTATGTTATCGGCCAAGAACATGCGAAGAAGGTACTATCAGTAGCGGTTTATAACCACTACAAGCGTTTGCGCAATGGCGATGTTCACGAAGGCGTTGAATTAGGCAAAAGTAACATTCTGTTAATTGGCCCTACCGGTAGTGGTAAAACACTATTAGCAGAAACGCTTGCACGTTTACTTGACGTGCCGTTCACAATGGCTGACGCAACCACGCTGACGGAAGCGGGCTATGTGGGTGAAGATGTTGAGAATATCATTCAAAAACTACTTCAGAAGTGTGATTACGACGTAGAGAAAGCACAGCGCGGTATTGTTTACATTGACGAAATCGACAAGATCTCTCGTAAGTCTGACAATCCATCAATTACCCGTGACGTATCGGGTGAAGGTGTTCAGCAAGCGCTTCTTAAGTTGATTGAAGGTACGGTTGCGTCGGTTCCTCCGCAAGGTGGACGTAAGCACCCTCAGCAAGAGTTTTTGCAAGTTGATACTTCAAAAATACTGTTTATCTGTGGTGGTGCGTTTGCGGGCCTCGATAAAGTTATCGAGCAGCGTGCGCAGAAAGACACAGGTATTGGATTTGGTGCTACGGTTAAGTCTAAAGACAACAGTAAGCAAATTAGCGAACTGTTCAAACAGGTTGAACCTGAAGACTTAGTGAAATACGGGTTAATTCCAGAATTCATCGGTCGTCTTCCTGTGGTTACCAGCCTTGAAGAGTTGAACGAAGAGGCGCTAATTCAAATTTTACGTGAACCTAAGAATGCAATCACCAAACAGTATGGTGCATTGTTCTCTATGGAAGACGTTGAACTTGAGTTCCGTGACGATGCACTTAACGCTATTGCTAAAAAGGCAATGGAACGCAAAACCGGCGCTCGCGGCCTTCGCTCAATTGTTGAAGCGGTTTTGCTTGATACCATGTACGATCTTCCTTCAATGGAAGACGTAAGCAAAGTGGTTATCGATGAAACGGTAATTCGTGGTGAATCGAAACCTATTTTGATTTACGACAGTAATGAGAAAAAGGCCGCATCTGAATAGATGTTAGCTTGATTCAAAAAAGGTCCTGCGGGACCTTTTTTTGTTTCTAAAGGTTGATAATTGGTCGTAAGTAACCTCTTGATAACTGACAGCAACTGATGAAGTAATATTGAAGGTGGTTGATATTTAAGCGAATACAAGCAGTAAAGCTATCCTTTCTACTAGAATTTTTAGTTTTGTGTTGCCATTCGGTGCAAAATCGATAATGGTTATATTAAGGTCGACTGGCCCTAGAGCAGGGAAGGTAAGGTTAAGGAATTAACACACTTTAATAAGTTTCGATTGAACTTTGCTCTTGCATCCCCATATAAAAATGACATTTCAAACTAATTGAGAACAAGTATGACAGTTGAGCGTGAAAATCGCATTGAAATTCCTGTGCTTGCCTTGCGGGACGTGGTTGTTTACCCGCATATGGTCATACCCCTATTTGTTGGGCGTGAGAAATCAATCCGTTGCCTTGAAGCGGCAATGGATAATGACAAACAAATTTTTCTAGTAGCACAAAAAGACGCGGGCGTTGATGAGCCTGAAGCAGACGATATTTACACTGTAGGTACCATTGCTACTATCCTACAGCTTTTAAAGCTTCCTGACGGTACTGTAAAGGTACTTGTAGAGGGTAGCGTACGTGGTGCAATCGAAAGCTATAAACAATCAGAGCCTTTCTTTGTCGCTAACGTTGATAAGTTAGAAGATGAAGGCATTGATGAGAGTGAGCAAGAAGTCTTGATTCGCTCTGCAGTCTCACAGTTTGAAGGCTATGTGAAACTGAATAAGAAAATCCCGCCAGAAGTACTGACTTCACTTAATGGGATTGAAGATGCGGCGCGTCTAGCAGATACCATGGCTGCGCACATGCCTCTAAAGCTTACTGAAAAGCAAAAAGTGCTAGAAATGCAGGGTGTTAATGAGCGCCTTGAGTATTTGATGGCACTGATGGAAGGCGAAATTGATTTGCTGCAGGTGGAAAAGAAAATTCGCACCCGCGTTAAAAAGCAAATGGAAAAAAGCCAGCGCGAATATTATTTGAATGAGCAAATGAAAGCCATTCAAAAAGAATTGGGTGAGTTAGACGATGCGCCCGATGAGTTCGAGGCACTATCTAAAAAGATTGCCGACGCGAAAATGCCGAAAGAGGCAGAAGATAAGGCGAAAGCTGAACTTCAAAAGTTAAAAATGATGTCACCGATGTCAGCAGAAGCTACTGTTCTTCGAAGCTACATTGATTGGCTTACTAGTGTTCCTTGGAATAAGCGCTCGCCGGTGAAGAAAGATCTTTCACGGGCTGAAGATGTGCTTAACGAAGACCATTACGGCCTAGAAAAGGTAAAAGAACGTATTCTTGAATACCTAGCGGTTCAGCAGCGTGTTAAAAAGCTTAAAGGCCCAATTCTATGTCTTGTGGGGCCTCCAGGTGTAGGTAAAACCTCGCTTGGCCAGTCTGTCGCTAAAGCGACGGGACGTAAATATGTCCGTATGGCCTTGGGCGGCGTGCGAGACGAGGCCGAGATACGTGGTCACCGTCGTACCTACATAGGCTCACTGCCGGGTAAACTCGTTCAAAAAATGGCGAAAGTCGGGGTTAAAAACCCACTATTCTTGCTTGATGAAATCGATAAGATGTCATCAGACATGCGAGGAGATCCAGCGTCAGCCTTGCTAGAGGTACTTGACCCTGAGCAGAACAACAGCTTTAGCGACCATTATTTAGAAGTTGATTACGATCTATCTGACGTTATGTTCGTCGCAACCTCTAACAGCATGAATATCCCTGGTCCGTTGCTTGACCGTATGGAAGTAATTCGACTGTCTGGTTATACCGAAGACGAAAAGCTTAACATTGCGAAGAACCATTTAATTGGTAAGCAAATGGAGCGCAACGGCCTTAAAGCGAAAGAGCTTGAGATTACAGATTCTGCTGTTATAGGCATGATTCGTTACTACACGCGTGAAGCGGGTGTTAGAAGCTTAGAGCGCGAAGTGTCTAAGGTATGTCGTAAAGCGGTTAAAGATATCTTACTTACGAAAAGCAAAGATAAGGTGGTTGTTACTCAAGATAATCTTAAAGACTATCTTGGTGTTCAGCGCTTTGACTACGGCAAAGCCGACAAAGACAACCAAATCGGTCAAGTTACCGGTTTAGCTTGGACGCAAGTTGGGGGCGACCTACTGACCATTGAAACCACATCGGTTCCAGGTAAAGGAAAAATGACTTCTACAGGCTCTTTGGGCGATGTCATGCAGGAGTCAATTAAGGCGGCGATGACAGTGGTAAGAAGTCGCGCTGAAAAGCTTCGCATTAATGATGACTTTTATGAGAAGCGTGATATTCATGTGCACGTTCCTGAAGGTGCAACACCAAAAGATGGCCCAAGCGCAGGTATTGCAATGTGTACCGCTTTAGTATCTTCACTAACAGGTAACCCTGTGAAGTGTGATGTTGCCATGACGGGGGAAATTACTCTTCGCGGTGAAGTACTTGCTATTGGTGGTCTAAAAGAAAAGTTACTTGCAGCACACCGTGGTGGCATCAAAACCGTGGTTATTCCAAAGGACAACGAGCGTGATCTGGAAGAAATTCCAGACAATGTGAAGAAAGATTTATCAATTCACCCGGTTAAATGGATTGATGATGTTCTTGATATTGCGCTTCAGGAGCCTGTTGAAAGTTTCGAAGTGGTTAAAAAGTAACTTACACGTATAGCTGCATACCTTTAATTTTAAAGGCGTGCAGCCTTGTTTTTGCTATAAAAATGCAATAATTGACTAAATTATGCGCATTAGACGAAAGAAAAGCTTATTTTTTTGAAAATAGGGCTTTCATGTCGCAAAAGTTGTGTTACCTTTAAGTGGTATTCGCTTGAAGCCTTGCCACAAAAGGGATTGCAGCGATTCATTTAAAAAGTTAATTATTTGTGACTGAAGCTTGATGTTAACGATCAAGCTTGCTATAACGTTCAAGCAAAATCGTTTTGGACAAACAGTATAATAACAATCGAAGGGGATCTAATTGTGAACAAGTCTCAACTTATCGACCAAATCGCTGCTGGTGCAGACATTTCTAAAGCAGCAGCTGGCCGCGCTCTTGACGCATTCACTGACTCAGTAACTGCGGCGCTAAAAGACGGCGACCAAGTTGCACTAGTAGGCTTTGGTACTTTCTCAGTTCGCGAACGTTCAGCTCGCAGTGGTCGTAACCCACAAACTGGTGAGACTATTCAGATTTCAGCAGCGAAAGTTCCATCTTTCAAAGCTGGTAAAGCACTGAAAGACGCTTGTAACTAAGCAAAAAAATTATAGAAAAAGGCGATGGCTAGTCCATCGCCTTTTTTATTTCTAAAGCAAAGAATTCAATATTGGGGTCAGAGTAACGACTCTGACCCCAATATTTTAAGAGTAAGAATTTCCCCTTTAGGCATGCCGATTTTCATACATGTCAGAGAAACGCCTTAACTTGACGAAAGACATTACAAATAGTTTGTTTTGGCGTTTATATTCGGCGGCATTGGGTTATAATCATCGCTTATTTTACCTTGAGCTCGCCCGCAAGTGATGGGTTAGGGTAATTGTAGTAAGCAACGGAGTTGAAGAACAATCATGCTAGAAAGAATCAGAGAAGGTTCTCAAGGCCCTTGGGCGATGGCGATTATTGCGCTTATCGTTTTAAGTTTCGTATTCGCAGGTGTAGGTAGCTACCTAACATCATCAGGCACTACAGCAGTAGCAACTGTAAACGGCGAAGAAATTTCGGCACAAGAACTAGAACGTGCATACCAAAACCAGCGTGCACAAATGGAGTCACAGTACGGCGAAAGCATCGCGCAGCTTTTCTCTAGCGAAGAATATCTCGCAGATTTTAGAAAAAATGTACTGGACAGACTTATTGCTGAAAAACTGATTCAGCAACAAGCTACCGATATGGGCTTGCGCGTAAGCGATGAACAAATTCGTGAAACGATAGTGCAAATGCCTGAATTTCAGTTTGGTGGTCAGTTTGATAACGAGCGTTTCCAAGCTATTCTCCGTCAAAATGGTTTTCAAGTTGCAGACTTCCGCGACTACCTAAGAACGCAGATGACTCAGAATCAATTGGCTGCAGCGTTAACGAATTCTTCATTTTCTCTAGACGGTGAAGTGCAGCAGGCTAATGCCCTTCAACGTCAAACTCGTGATGCGAAATACGTATTAGTGAGCTCTGACGAATTTGCCAGTTCTATCGAAGTAACAGATGCTGATGTTGAAGCGTTCTACAACAACAATATTGCCTCTTTCGATACTGAAGAGCAGGTGAAACTGGCTTATGTAAAACTAAGTGTTGAAGATCTAAAAGGTCGCGTTTCTGTAGATGAAGAAGCAGTACGTACCTATTACGACAATAACCTAGGAAGCTATGGTACTGAAGAGGAACGCCGAGTTTCACACATCCTTATCGAAGCAGGTGACGACCAAGACGCTGCGAAAGCAAAAGCAGAGTCATTGAAAACTGAGCTTGATAACGGTGCCGACTTTGCAGTGCTTGCTGAAGAAAACTCTGACGACACATTCTCAGCTGAGAACGGCGGTGACCTAGATTTCATTACACCTGAAATGATGGACCCAGCGTTCGATGAAGCTGCGTTTGCTTTAGAAAACGTCGGTGATGTATCTGACGTTGTTGAGACCGAGTTTGGCTTTCACATCATTAAGCTAACAGATTTAAAAGAAGCGCAAGTAAAATCATTCGATGAAGTGGCCAGTGAAATTCGCGATACCCTTCTTTACGATGCGGCGATGGAAAAGTACTTTGAGCTTCAAAATACCCTAGCTGAGATTGCGTTTGAGGTGCCAGATACACTTGAAGACGCAGCTAATGCTGTAGATCTACCTATACAAGAGTCTGTGCTGTTCAGCCGAAATACGGCGCCTGCGGAACTAAGCTTCCCCGGTTTGCTGGATGTTGCTTTCTCATCAGAGCTAGTTGAAGAAGGTCTTAACAGCGACATCATTGAACTTGATGACGAAACAGTTGTTGTTGCACGTGTTATTGAGCATCAACCACAACGTACTCAGTCACTAGATGAAGTTCGCGAGGGAATTGAAGCATCAGTAAAAGCGGAAAAAGCGAAAGAAGCAGCAGAAGCTTGGGCCTTCGACATTGCACAGAAAGTACGTGCAGAGGAAAGTGTTGAAAGCGAACTAGCAGAAAAATCTGTAGCTTGGGAAACGGCAGCAGCAGTGCCAAGAGCAGGCGGTACACTAGCACGCGCATTGGTTGATACGCTTTTCTCACTGGGCCTTGAAGGTGAAGATAAGGTTGACGTGGCAACAACAGTTAACGGCGATGTTGCAGTTGTTATGCTAGAAGGCGTGAATGCTGCACCTGAACTTGAAAACGAGCTAGGAGAAAGCCTGAAACAACGTCTTGCTCAAGTACAAGGTCAACGTGTTTATCAGCAGTACATCGATGCGCTTCGCGCAAATGCTGACGTGACTATTTCAGAGTCATTGTAAGCAACTTCAGCCACTCGATGGTAGGGTGGTAACAATTAGAAATAGTGAAAAGCCAGCTTTTTAATCAAAGCTGGCTTTTTTGATCGCTTAACTTATTTTGCTAAGTGGTTATTTAATTGGTGCTGCACAGCATAATCAATGCTGCGGTAAATTTACTTGCTAATCTCACAGGCTGCATAGGGTTAGTGCGAAGAGATAGACTTTATGGCAAAAAAGAGCTAATGCGTTAAAAACAGCAAGAGTGTATAAAACGCAGCAATAACTCCGGATAGCACGAATATGTAAAGAAACCCCTGCTTGCCTTGTTCAAGAGTATATTTATTGGCTTGCAAATAACCAAACCAAAGTAATGACAAGATAAGGGGTATTAAAACAATTATTTTTAACACAGTACTGCCTTCTTATAAGTTGTGGCCTATTTATAACAATGTGTGGAGCTATAGACAAATATTAGGGAGGCCGGTCGAAACTTCCATACGCCTACAGTATTCTTATTTGCGGCCATTCACGCCGAAAAAGCCTTGGCTATGTTGTCATGACTTTGTCGCAAATCTGTTATTAGTGTGTCACTTTAAATTTGTGTAATAGACCCATGTTTCTAAATTGGGGTACATGAATGTCAATTCAGCCTTTACCTTCTTTAGCGCCGGCGCGCAGTATTCACTTTGCCGAAGTTTTAATGGCTAGAGAGTCTATCACTCCAATAGATGCGGGTTGTCAAAGCTACCTAATCTATAAGCTTGAAAAGCTCGGTTTTTCATGTGAAAAGCATAAGATTAATGGGGTCAAGAACCTCATCGCCAGATGGGGGCAAGGGCCTGTTCACTTAGCATTTAGCGGCCATACAGATGTCGTGCCTCCTGGCCCTCTCGATAAGTGGAAATCTCCCCCTTTCAGCCCGGTTATAAGTAAAAATAAACTTTACGGACGCGGTGCTGCCGACATGAAAACGGGCATTGCAGCTATGCTAGCGGCGACAGAGCGAACTATTACCTCTTTAGAACCTGATAAAATGTCTTTCTGGTGGCTAATCACCAGTGATGAAGAGGGGGAGGCGGAGTGGGGCTCTAAATGGATAGCTGAATATTTAGCATCTAAAAATGTACAGCTTGATATGTGCTTAGTAGGCGAACCTTCGGCATCTTCTAAAACTGGCGATACGATAAAGATTGGTCGCAGGGGCTCACTTTCAGGCACTATCCATATTGCAGGAAAGCAAGGCCATGTGGCATACCCAAAGACAGCAGTGAATGCTATTCACAAAGCGAGTAGAGTGGTTAATGCACTAACTCAATATCCTTTTGATACAGGAAGCGATGACTTTCCTGGCACCACGCTTCAAGTAACACATATGGATACAGGAAGCTTCACCGATAACATAGTGCCTAGTGCTGTTCGTATAGAGTTTAACGTAAGATACTCGTGGCAGTTTGATCAAGAGCGCTTATCTGCTTTGCTACGCAATATCATCAATACCGTTGATGTAGAAGCCGAAGTCAGCTTTTCAAGGCCCTGTGAAGCATACTTAAGCAAGCCTAATAGTAATGCAGAGTGTTGCCTAATAGCTTGCGTTGAGAAAGCCATTAAAGCCGCCACAGGTCGTTATCCTGTAGTTAGTACGTCCGGCGGCACGTCAGATGGGCGCTTCTTCTCAAGTGAGCACACACAGGTTGTCGAAGTCGGTGTGCCCAACACCACTATCCATCAGGTAAACGAACACATTCACTTATCGGATTTACTTACACTTGAAGATATCTATACGGATATTCTTAAAAATATTGGCGGTCGATAATTACATTTGATATTTCTAGTAAAAATGAAAAGGGAGCGTCAATTAGGCGCTCCCTTTTTAGCTTTTGCGTAGGCTTTATAAAAGACGTGTTCTTTCCTAAAACATTAGGCAGTGGCTTTAAGCTGAATGTCAGTTAAATAGCGTTTGCGTTTCTTCTCGGTAAGGCTTTGCATATCAACCACTACCAAGCCATCAATACAGTCGTTAAAATCTGGGTCGACATTGAATCCAAGGAACGCCACACCACCGTCTTTGGACAGTTCAGAGTATTGCTTATAAAGCGTAGGCACGTTAACGCCCATATTAGCCAATAAATCCTTTAGCTCGGTAAATTCGGCTTTGTAATCGTTACCTTTGAATTGATATAGCGCATCGTTAGCCATTTGATAAGGGCGTTTACAGGTCGCTTCACCAAACTTTGCAGGAAAATACGTGGAGTAAAATTGTACCAATAGGTCTTTAGCTGGTTCTGGATAGGCATTACTAAGTGACACTGCACCAAATAGATAACGATATTTGGGATAACGACTTAAAAATGCACCAATACCAAACCACAAGTAATCTAAACTGCGTTTGCCCCAGTAGCGAGGCTGAACAAAGCTTCGCCCTAGTTCTAGGCCTTCCTTAAAAAGTTTGTCGTTGTTTTTGCCATAATTAAATAAAGTGGCAGAATAAAGTCCCGTAGGGTGATCGGGCGCTGTCAAAAGTTCTGCATCGCCAAAGCGATAGGCGCCTACAATTTCCAAGTCGCTGTCGTCCCATAGCACAAGGTGATAATAGTAAGAGTCGTATTGATCAATATCTCTACGTTTATTGGTGCCTTCTCCCACGGCGCGAAATGCGACTTCTCGCAAGCGGCCTATCTCACGCATAATTGGCGAGCAGCTTTTGTGCTGATACAGGTAGATAGACTTTCCATCACCCGTTTCTCCGAGATGCTCACATTCTCGAATAGCGCGGGCGAGCTCTTTTCTGTCTTCGGGCATAGCAATAGACGCCTGCGTTTCAAATACGCCTTTCTTGTTGCTGCCAATGCGATATAGGTGGCGCTTAAACAGCTTTACCTGCTCTTTTAGCGGAATATTGGTTTGCTGGTAAGCTTCAAAAGGAATAAGTTCGCCAATGCGCATAGGTAAATGCTTTTTGCGCTGTTTGAACATTTCTTTAACCAGCAGTGCGGTGGCGAGTGGTTTGTATACCATAGACACGCTGTAAAAAAGGGGGCTATTTTTAGCGTCAATATAAACCGGCAATATCGGCGCTTTAGCTTGCTTTGCAATACGCAAAAAGCCAGTATGCCATCGCGTGTCGCGAACACCTTGCGGGCGTAATCGAGAGACTTCACCGGCAGGAAAAATCAATATAGCACCGTCGCTTTTGAGGTGTTTTTGGATAGCCGATAAATGCTGCTTCGGTGTACCACCCTGCATATTATTTACTGGTAGCAACATATCGTGAAGAGGCTCGATAGCCATGAGCATTTCATTGGCCACTACTTTTAAGTCGTGCCGCACTTCACTAACTAGTTTAATTAGCGCAAGGGCATCGAGAGAGCCAATAGGGTGGTTTGCGATAATTACCACTTTGCCTTCGCTTGGAATACGTTCTTTTTCGACATCACGGGTGGAGTAGCTGATATTGAAGTACTCCAACACTTGTTCTACAAAATCAATGTCTTCATAGTGCGGATAGGTTTCACCAAATTCGGTAATTTCGCGTTCGTGAAGAAGGTGTCTTAATACGAAAGACAGCGATTTAAACAGAATAGGATTGTTCGCTACTTGAGGATAATGCTTGTTCAGTACGTCGTTTACAGTAAACATAGAACCTGTTTCTCTTTCGGTTTTGGCGAACAATAGCAGGACAATGTGACGCTTTTCACACAGTTTGATGGCAGTTATTTGACAGTGTTAAAAAGATGTTATTGATGCTGGCTCGACAAGTTTGTTTCGCGTAGAAGGGTTCAACAAAAGCAGTGATAGGGGGCCTGTAAGCCCCCCAGAAAAGTAGCAGTAACTACGCAGCTTTTGAACGAGAGGTTTTGGTTGTGATTGATGTTACCGTAGCTGATTCTAGTGAATCGAGATAATGAATAAGAGATAAATTACCATTCATGTCTTCAGCGAGAGCGCTACAGTTTTCTATCCAGTCACCATCATTAATGTAGTGTATGCCGTTTTCAAAACTACTTTCAGGGTGATGAATATGACCACACACTACACCATCTAGCCCCATATCGTCGGCACGCTTGCAGCATGCTTCGCGATATCGAGCAATGGCTTCATTTGCTCCTTTAATATGCTTTTTAATGTAGCCCGCTAGTGACCAGTATTCCCGCTTGCGCCACGCGCGCAAACGGTTGAATTCGCGATTTAGAAAAAGTAAGAGGTCATAACCTTTATCGCCAATCCAAGCATGGAATTTGCCCATGGTCACATCGCCATCGAACTGATCGCCATGTAAAACCAGGTAACGTTTTCCCTGTGCCGTGGTGTGCACCAGCTCACGCTCTATTTCAATATCGCCAAAGGCCATACCAGAGTAAGATTGAATTGGCTCATCATGGTTGCCGGGTAAGTACACTACACGTGTACCTTCCTGACTCATTTGCATGAATTTGTGCATGACTTGATTGTGCGCCTTTGGCCAGCGAAATTGTTTGGTCATTTGCCACATATCAACAATGTCGCCTACCAAATACAAGGTGTCTACCGTGATGCTGTCCAGAAAGGAAAGTAAGTATTCAGCTTTGCAGTCGCGATTTCCCAAATGGATATCTGAAAGCCAAAGCGTACGATAATGTGTCTTTTTCATAGCGGTTTCCCAAAGCGATGCCTTGGACCGTCACTATAGGTCTGCAAATTGACACTACCGTGACGCTTGCTTGACCATTGTGTTACAAACTTAATCTAAAGTATAAGGAGCGGGGGGGCAATTATCGTTACAAATTACATGCAAATTAAATTCGTATCGGATACTCTGGTATTTCAAGGATGAAGTTTCGTAACGTACAAGGTAGTTCAGTCTTAGTATTCAGACCGTTATTAATATCCTCTCGTTCTCTCTTCGTCCTTAGTTTCTATTGTGATGTAACGTAAAAACTAAGAGGCCACTCATGAAAATAAATAAAAAGCTCGCACCGATCCCACTTTTTGTATCCCTCGCTCTTACAGGGTGCATTGAAGTTGATGACGATAGTAACGACGGAGTTGTTGACGCACTTAATCAACAAAATTCTGTACTTACTGAACAAAACAACCTCCTGGCAGAGCAAATCGAAAATAATCAAACTTCGGTTACGCTGGCAGGCGCTGTCGTTGATACACGCACTGATGTACCTTTAGTGGGCTTAAATGTCGCTGTTTATCAAGGAAATACAGTGGTTGCTGAAGGTGTAACTTCAGAGAATGGCGGTTTTAACTTAGAAGGCTTGCCAGCGAGTGCTGACCTTACCGTTGTAGTTTCTTCCACTGATGAAAGTTACTTAGAACGCGCATTTTTTATCACTACTGGTCCTGTGAGCTCAGGTGAAGGATATGACGACATTGGCATCATAGGAGTATCTACACCTGTTGAGGTAGAGTTCAGCGTTACGGACACGGAAAGCGGCGAAGCAGTCGGTGGACTTAGCTTTATTGGTTTTTCTTTTTCGGGGACATCTACCAGCAGCGTATTTGATTTTGCCCATGAGAGCGAATTCAATGAAGAAACACAAACTTATCAAATAACTTTGCCACGTGATTTAAACGTTACATTACGCGCGAACATCGACATAGATAACGACGGAGAAGCAGACTTCGACTTCACTAACATCGGCAACGTGAATATATCTGGTGATACATTATTTATTTACGACGCAAGTGAGTTTTCAGAAGAGGAAATTAGTCTTAGTCAATACGATGAAGTTGCAGCAGAAGAGAAAACTGTTGTAATAAGCCTGATTGACAGTATGGGCGAGCCTATCGCAGGCGCTGAGTTCATGATGGGTACGTCAGAGGAGACGTACACATCTGAATATGATGAAGAAAGTGATTCTTATGAGTTGGTGGTTCCATTTGATGGCGGTATTTCGTTCGAAATGTCCTCTTTCCAGGTAGGTGATATCACCTATTCGACAGGCAGTATTAACCTGAGTCGTTCAACACGTTATGCCACAGGCGAAACTTCAATTAACGTTAGTACAAGTGGGTTTGAGTCAAATAGCTATTACACAGTAGCTGACTCTGAGATTATTAACTTAGTCCTAGTTCCTACTGAAGTTGAGCCCCAAGCAACCGTTGAAGTTATTACTACGAATGTTAACCCGTCTAATTTTGCCTATTCAGTGTATTACAGCGAAGCTGTTGACATAGATCTGGACGCGGTTAGCCTGACTTTCGACGAAGTTTCAATTGTTCGCGGCAATGAGTCTGCTGATGATAGCGTTCCTAATGGTTACACTTATATTTTGAGTGAAGAGGCAAGTGTAGAGCTTAGCCAGAGCGTGGACCTTGGTGGTGTTAAGCACACGTTTTCTCCAGCAACAGAATTGCAAACTAACACTAACTACCGTTTTGCAATTGGTGAAGTTTCTCCAGCCTCTGGTGGTGTTTCAGCAAATATTTATGGTGATGATTATTCATTTACCACCCCCGCTGATGAAACGGCAGAGTTCGATATCAACGCTCTAAAATTAGATAACAGCAATTACTATTCTAATGGCTCAGTTATCGTTAGTGAAAATACAGCCGGGGTTGCAAACTCGGCAAATAATTTTGGTAATTCAGTGAGTATTCTACTACCAACTTCAGTTGAATCACTTAATTACCTTATTATTAATTTTGAAAGTTACACTGAAAATGGAAATGAATACGCTTTTGTGAATAGATATGAGCTAGTTCGAGATGAAAACATTTCTATGCAGCGTTTGCTTGCGATAAACGTGGCTCAAAATGAAAGTATCTCTAATCAGGCTTATACTTCGTATATAAGTGGTACAACAGTAGCTGATGGCGAATACATCTACAGAGATAGAATCAGCCTATATCTAGAGGACAACACTGCGGAAAATCCTGTCAGTGCGACTTTTAGTTATGAGTATCAAACAAAAGCTGGCGAAAATGCATCGGGTAAGTTAACACTTCCAATTCTTTAATTCTGATAACGTGAAGATAGTTTAGCCGATACCTTAGTGTATCGGGTTTTTTTATAGCCCCAATTTATTTGCTACTTCTAAAAGCTTCTCCCGCATCCAAATATTTACTAAATCATCATCGGCATTTTTGTGCCAGTACATGTGCACGGGAAGAGGAGGTACTTCAAACGGAAGTGGCAAAGTCTCGATATAACATTTGTCGCTAAACTGATGTGCAAAGCGTGCTGGCATAGTAAGCAGTAGGTCACACTGACTCACTACATTAACAGCGGCAAAGTAGTGCTCACATTGTAGGGATATTTTTCGATGCAAATTGTGTTGAGCAAGGGCGAGATCAACGGTGTCTAGTTTAGAATCTTTTAAAGACACGAGCGCATGCTGTGCAACTGAGTAGTTTTCAATACTGGGGTTGTCTAGGTAGCTATTTGTTGGTGCACATACTACCACAAAGGTTTCCTCGCAGATAAACTGAGAACGTATCTCACTGCTGGTAGGAACGAGGGCATCAATGACAATATCGACCTCTTTGTTAGTAAGTGCCGGGGCAAGTTCGGGCCAGGTTACTTGCCTGCTATTTACCGTGATATTAGGCGTGTTTTGAACAAGTTCAGGAATTAACGTTGGAAAAAATATAGATTCTAAAATATCACGCATTCCAAGGTTAACTGTGCGTGGTTTATCACCTATGTCAAAGTCCACTTTGCCTTTTAAGGTATTTTCAAGGGTTTCAATTGATGTCACGACCGATGTAATGATGCCTTGGCAGAACGGGGTAGGGACTACTTGTCGCCCATGGCGCGTAAACAATGGGTCATCAAATTTTTCTCGTAGCCTACTGAGCGCATGACTTACCGCAGGCTGAGTAATATGCAGCGCATTGGCGGCTCTAGTAATGCTGCCGTGTTCATAGACCTCACGCAGCACTATGAATAAATTAAAATCTATTTTTCCATGCATAATATTTATGGATTTCCATAATAAGGCATCATTTTTATTTATTGTTAAACAGGGTACACTGGCTTAAATGTTAATAAAAGGTTTCTTTTGTAAGGGGCGTGTGCATGCAGGCATCTGTACTTACCGAGGTGTTGTTACCTCTAGCGTTGGCACTTGTGATGTTTGGCATGGGGCTAACCCTGACCCTTGCTGACTTTGCCCGATTGATTAAAGCGCCTAGGGCGGTAATAACAGGCTTTATCGGTCAAATTATCTTGTTGCCTTTGCTAGCTTTAAGTTTATGTATTGCGTTTAGTGTGCCTGACTATATTGCTGTTGGCGTAATGGTTTTGGCAGCATGCCCTGGCGGTACTACCAGTAATTTAATCAGCCATATTGCAAAAGCCAACCTAGCCCTTTCAGTTAGCCTAACCGCAATTTCAACCATTGCTTGCGTGTTCACCACGCCATTTATTATTCAATTTGCGATTGATTACTTTGTAAAAGAAAACGCGCCAGAATTTTCTATTATCCAAACCGTTATAGGGCTCGTCGGCGTGTCGATTCTACCGGTCGTTATTGGCATGACAATTCGTCGATTTTATCTGGTGTTTGCCAAGAAAACAGAGAACTTTTTTCGGCAGTTTTCGATGTATTTCATGTTGCTCATGATTGTCGGCGTTCTGGTTTCTGAAAGAAATAATTTAGCCGCGTCCTTCGAAAGCGCGTTTTTGATATGTTTAACGTTAAATTTATTATCGGTATTGTTAGGCCTCGGGCTTGCTAAGCTTTCAAACCTAGCATTTAAAGACTCGCTTACGCTTGCTATTGAAATAGGCGTACAAAACGCGGCTCTTGCCATGCTCATATGCATTACTTTTTTACAAGCGCCTGACTATGCCATCGCTCCTGGCGTTTACGGTATAGCCATGTACATCGGTCCTGCATTATTAGCTCTGTGGGCAAAACGAAATGCAAAAATAGCTGTAAAAACAACGCCAAAAGTACTCGTGAAATAATAAATAGGAAACACATGGTGCGTTTATTGATTACCGGTGGTGCTACCGGCTTAGGCCAGGCCATTGCCCTAAAATGGGCGGAAAAATGGGTGAACAAAGATAAAGATATAAATATTTGTGTTGCCGATATTAACCAAGAAAGAGGCGTTGAAACGGTAGATATGCTTTGTGCACAAGGTGCAAATGCGTTTTATGTTCACTGCGATATAACCTCTGACAATGATGTTGAAGCCCTAGCGCAAACTATCGAAACTCGCTGGGGAGGCGTTGATTATGTGTTCAATAACGCTGGGGTCGCTACAGGGGGGAGTCTTTTAGACGAAACTATCGATCAGTGGCAGTGGGTATTCGATATTAACGTGTTAGGCATGGTAAGAGTAAGTCGTGCCCTTTTACCTTTAATGCGAAAGCAAGGCAGTGGTTACTTTATCAATGTTGCCTCGCAAGCAGGGCTAACACCTATTCCTTATATGGGAAGCTATAACTCAGTAAAAGCCGCTGTAGTATCGTTTTCAGAAACCATGAAGTTGGAACTAGCACCGGACAATATAAATGTTAGTGTGGTTTGCCCTAGTTTCTTTAAAACGAATTTAGATGAGTCGATGCGAAGTAGCAATCCAGCCTCGCATAAGATGATCAACAAGTTTTTCGCTAAGGCAGATATGACTAAAGAAGAGGTGGCAGAGTCAATATATCAGCAAGTCAGTCAAGCGAAGTTTCTTATTCTCACTCACAAGTTAGGCAAACGTGCGTTCTTATTGAAAAAGTTGTTACCCACGCAGCGCTATATAAGCAATATGCTCAATCAAACTAAAACGATGAAACGAGCAATGGAAAAGCACAATTAAAGAATAAAAACAGGCTTTTTGTTAGCGCCTTATCGCCAGAAACCTTGTTACCACTCGCTAATATGAGTTAGGTGATGAGCTGCGAAAGACAAAATTAGTTTCGAATAAATGCGTACCAATAACTAGCTTTGAATAAGCGTTTAATACAAAAATAAAAGAAGAACGATATATGCAACAACAGGTAGTAGATAAAGCGGATAGCGTGCGAGCAGGAGAAGAGCTAGACGTCGGCGCTGTACACAATTGGCTTAAGGAAAATATTAGTGCCTCGAATCCATTGTCAGCCGCTATACAAAGTAGCGATAGTTTACCTAAGGTAACCCAGTATTCCGGTGGCGCGTCTAATTGGACGTATTGCTTGGACTATCAAAGCAGCGATCAAAACCAGGGCGAGCAAACGTCATTAATTTTGCGCAGGGCACCAGCAGGTACAAAAGCCAAAGGGGCTCACGATATGGGGCGAGAGTATCGACTACAGCACGCGCTAAAGCCTGTCTACCGGTATGTGCCAGAAATGCTTGGGCTCTGTGAAGATGAAAGCGTATTAGGCACTGAGTTCTACGTAATGGAAAAGTTTACTGGCGTGATACCACGAAAGAACTTACCCAGAGGTTTAGAGACAACAGATCAGCAAACCAAGCAGCTTTGCACTAATGTACTTGATAGTTTAATTGAACTTCATAAAGTTGATTATAAAAAAGCGGGGCTTGAGCACTTGGGGAAAGGTGCTGGGTACATAGAGCGGCAAATAAGCGGGTGGAGTGAGCGTTATAGTAAAGCGAAAACCTGGAATGTCCCCTCGGGTAAAAAAATTATGCGTTGGCTAGAGAACAACATGCCTGACCAAGAACGCATTTGTATAACGCACAATGACTTCCGGTTTGATAACGTGGTGTTAAAGCCTGATAACTATACCCAAATCATCGGTGTGTTAGATTGGGAGCTAGCCACCTTAGGTGACCCGCTTATGGACTTAGGCAATACCTTGGCGTATTGGGTGCAAGCTGATGATGACTTTTTAGCGCAATCAACACGTCGTCAGCCAACTCACTTACCGGGAATGCTCACTCGTGAACAAGTTGTGGCGTATTACTGCAAAGAAATGGAGATAGATGTTGAAGATTTTGCTTTCTATGAGGTTTATGGACTTTTCCGTTTAGCCGGTATTGCCCAGCAAATTTACTATCGCTATCACCACAAGCAAACCAATAATCCAGCTTTTAAAAACTTTTGGATCTTCATTCATTACTTAATGTGGCGCTGTAATAAGGCCATCAAAGCATCAGGAAAACGATAATGACAACAAGACGCAATATTCTGATCACGGGCGCGAGTTCCGGCTTAGGCAAGGGAATGGCGATTGAGTTTGCCAAACAAGGATGTAACTTAGCGCTATGCGCAAGGCGCTTTGAGAACTTAGAAAAACTGAAAGAAGAATTACTTTCAATTAACCCAAACATTGACGTGTACATTCGCTCGCTTGATGTAAATGATCACGATGCGGTTTTTGAAGTGTTCGACGCATTCAAAGCTGACATGGGAACACTCGATAGAGTCATCGTGAATGCAGGGATGGGGAAGGGCGCGTCAATTGGCACAGGGTATTTCCACGCTAATAAGCAAACGGCGGTGACTAACTTTGTGTCGGCGCTAGCACAATGTGAAGCGGCTATGGCTATCTTTAGGGCGCAAAATAGTGGTCATTTAGTAACGATTTCATCTATAAGTGCTGTGCGCGGGTTTAGACGTGCTATGACCGTTTACGCAGCTACGAAGGCAGGTCTAACGTCTATGACTGAGGGCATTCGAATGGATGTAATGAATACGCCGATTAATGTCACCTGCATTCATCCTGGTTTCATTCGAAGTGAAATAAATGAAAAAGTTGAGAAGGTACCATTTATTGTTGATACCGATGTGGGCTGTCGCGCTATGGTCAATGCAATTAATAAAGAGAAGGCGAACGCTTTTGTGCCAAGCTGGCCTTGGGCAATTCTTCACTGGATCATGCGTATCGCGCCGGCTAGCTCAATAAGGAAGATGAGCTGATAGCGTATAAAGTGTGAACACAGCGCAAAGACTTTTTATCTAGTGAGAGAGCTCGCCTAATGGTGGGCTTTATGCTTGTAAGTTTAATGCTTATTCGGAAATGATAAATAAACGTCGATTTGATTACAGATACAAAAAAAGCGCCGAAGGGCGCTTTTTTACTACTAATCGTAAAGATTAACCTAGTGCTTTAATTTGTGCAGCTAGACGGCTCTTATGACGAGCAGCTTTGTTCTTGTGAATCAAGCCTTTAGTAGCCATTCTGTCAAGTACTGGAGTAGCAGCAGTAAGTGCAGCTTGTGCCGCTTCTTTGTCACCGCTTGCAATTGCAGCGATAACTTTCTTGATGCTTGTACGAGTCATTGAACGACGGCTAGCGTTGTGCTGACGACGCTTTTCGGCTTGGATTGCACGCTTCTTAGCAGACTTAATGTTAGCCAAGGTGTAACTCCCAAAATAAATTCATGTCAAAAACGAGGGTGCGGATTGTGCCTACCAAACGCCCAAATGTCAAACGATTTAAAACTTAAATCGTTCCGCGTTAAAACGCGCAAGCTATTGAACACAAAGTATGCTCAACACGTTGCACATTCTCTGCGAAATTTTTTGAAAGATATCTGTAACGGAATTCTTTCAGGACATTTAAGCGATAGACATGCATAAACAACAGCACCCCATATCGGGCGCGGATTATAGCAAGAAAGTCCATAAAGGTGCACAACTATTTTGAATAAATCGTTTCGTAGACCATAGGCTTTCGCTATTATGGCTCGCTCGCAACCTATTGTTGCCTCTTTACTTGGAGCGGACGCCTTTAATCACTCTTAAAAAAAGCGTTTGCTGTTCAGCCTATTCTTTATCTCTTATTGGAAGTGTGACGTGTCACGGAAGTTAATAAAATCTGGTCTTATCGTCAGTATTATGACCTTGGTCTCGCGAGTATTAGGCCTAGTACGTGATGTTGTTGTTGCCAAGCTTATGGGCGATGGGGCAGCCGCAGACGTATTTTTCTTTGCCAACAAAATTCCCAATTTTTTACGTCGTCTATTCGCTGAAGGCGCATTTGCGCAAGCGTTTATTCCGGTGTTAACCGAGGTTCACGAAAACGACGATAAAAAGCAGTTACGAGAATTTGTTGCAAAAATTAGCGGTACGTTGGGCGCTATCGTGTTTGTGGTATCTATTATTGGCGTTATTGCATCACCTGTTTTGGCAGCCCTGTTTGGTACCGGTTGGTTTATGGCATGGCTGGAAGGCGATGAAGCCGGCGACAAATTTGTGCTTGCCTCGACCATGTTGAAAATTACCTTTCCCTATTTAGCATTTATCTCTTTGACTGGCTTGGCAGGGGCGATACTCAATACGCTAAATAAATTTGCGGTTGCCGCTTTTACCCCCGTTTTACTTAATGTATGTATTATCACATGCGCAATATACTTAGCACCTACGCTGGAGCAACCCGCTTACGCCCTAGCTTGGGGCGTGTTTATCGGCGGTATTGTTCAGTTCTTGTTTCAACTACCGTTCTTGTTCAGGGCTGGGCTTTTAGCCAAACCAAAGTGGGGCTGGCACGACGAAAATGTGGTTAAAGTGCGTACCTTAATGATCCCCGCATTGTTCGGTGTGTCAGTAGGTCAGATTAACTTGCTGTTTGATACCTTTATCGCCAGCTTTTTAGTGACCGGTTCAATAAGCTGGTTGTACTATTCTGACAGGCTGCTTGAATTTCCCCTAGGGTTGTTTGGTATCGCCATCGCAACGGTAATTCTACCTACCTTGTCTAGAAATCACGTAAGTAACAACCCCAAAGCGTTTGCCGCGAATATCGATTGGGCGTTTCGTATGGTGTGTTTATTGGGCATTCCTGCTGCAGTAGGGCTCGGCGTAATGGCAAGACCTATTTTAACTGTTATCTTCCAACGCGGAGCCTTTACTGCTGAAACGGCTATTATGGCCTCTTATTCGCTTACCGCGTACTCGTTTGGCTTGCTTAGCTTTATGCTGGTTAAAATTCTTGCGCCAGGTTTTTACTCTCGCCAAGACACCAAAACGCCGGTGAAATTTGGCATCTGGTGTATGGTCGCTAATATGGTGTTTAACGTAGTCCTAGCTATACCTTTTGGTTATGTAGGATTAGCTATTGCAACTAGCATGTCTGCGACGCTCAACGCCGCTTTGCTCTACATAACGCTGCACCGTCAAGGAGTGTTTGCGCTTAGCCGTACATCGGTTCTGTTTATAGCGCGGGTGGTAATTGCAAGTGCAGCTATGGGCGGGCTTATTTATTACCGAGATCAAGGCTTAGCTTTCTTTGATTTATCGCTTTCCGCCCAAATGTTAGAAGTAGGAATAACCATTTCGCTGTCGGTCATACTGTTCATGGCCACCATGGTAGTATTGGGCATGCGCCCTAGGCATTTCAGAAGCGGTGGCGAGTAAATTTTAAAGGTAGTGAAAGGACGCTGAGCGGGAATGTGCACGCGCTTGGTATTGTGCTCGTGGTCGGCTATAATCGCGAGCTTTGAATTTCTAGCAGTTAAAAGGTAGTGGCTAACAGTGGAATTTATCCGCGGGCTAAACAATGTAAAACCTCATCACAAAGGGTGTGTGCTCACTATCGGTAAGTTCGATGGTGTACACCGTGGTCATCAAGCTGTGCTAGCTAATGTGCTTGTAAAAGCGAAATCGCTATCACTTCCTGCCACCGTGATGGTGTTTGAACCGCAGCCTGAAGAAGTTTTTATGCCTGATAAGGCGCCAGCGCGTATTAGCCCTCTTCGTGAAAAGTACGAATTGCTGCGTCAACAAGGTGTCGACAGACTGCTTGCTGTGCGCTTTAACGCTGAGTTTGCAAAACAAAGTGCCGACACGTTTGTCCACGACCTACTGGTAGACAAACTAGGTGTTAAATTTCTAGTGGTTGGTGACGACTTCCGTTTTGGCAATGGTCGCAAAGGGGATTTCGAAATGCTTGAAGCGGCAGGTCGCCAATACGGTTTCGAAGTAGTAAGCACCCACAGTTTTACCATGCATGCCCATCGAATAAGCTCTACCGCGGTGCGAGAAGCCCTGGCTGACAGCGATTTTGGTCTGTCTACCGAAATGCTAGGGCGCCCGTTTGCTATTCACGGCAGGGTTGTTCATGGCGAGAAAAAAGGTCGCACCATTGGTTTTCCCACCGCGAATGTCATGCTAAAACGCCAAAAAACGCCCATTCACGGCGTGTTCGCAGTGCGTGTTGACGTAGATGGAAAACACTATAACGGCGTTGCCAACATTGGCACCCGTCCTACTGTTAACGGGGTAAGAAACCAGCTGGAAGTCCATATTTTTGATTTGTCATCTGACCTATACGGCAAGCCTATTACGGTGTTTCCGATGGCAAAAATAAGAGATGAAATTAAATTTGATTCTTTTGAGGCGTTGAAAGATCAAATCCAAGCAGATGCAGCACAAGCGCGTCTGTTATTAGCATAGTTAAACGTGATAAAGTCACGAAAAGTTTCTGCGCGTATTAGTTTTATTGAGCTCGATTTTTTAAACGTGGATCCTTGTTCGCGAAACGCGTAAGCAAGTCACTTTGCTAGAACATACAACGTCGGCCTTGCGCTAGTGAGAACGACACACAGTTTTACGTTGAACCTTTTACAATCAGCGTTTTAATTTGAACATCGCAAAATGAATATCGCCTTCACAATGTGTTAGTGCATTGGGTGAAAATTAAGGTAACCGGATAATACAATTTTATGAGTGATTACAAAGCCACACTGAACCTTCCAGAAACTGCGTTCCCAATGCGCGGTAACCTTGCTCAGCGCGAGCCGAAAATGCTTAAAGACTGGCAGGAAAAAGGGGTATACAGCAAAATTCGTGAAGCGAAAAAAGGCAAAAAGCCATTTATTCTTCACGATGGTCCTCCTTATGCGAATGGCGATATTCACATTGGTCACGCGGTTAACAAAATTCTTAAAGACATTATTGTAAAGTCGAAAAACCTTTCTGACTTCGATTCTCCGTACGTTCCAGGGTGGGACTGTCACGGTCTGCCGATTGAATTGATGGTAGAAAAGAAAGTTGGTAAGCCAGGTAAGAAAGTTACTGCGGCTGAATTTCGCCAAAAGTGTCGCGAATATGCACAAAAGCAAATTGACGGCCAAATGGCTGACTTTAAACGTTTAGGTGTATTTGGTGAATGGGATAACCCATACAAAACCATGGACTTCAAATCTGAAGCCGACATCATTCGTGCATTAAGCAAAATTGTTGACTCAGGCCATTTAGAAAAAGGCTTTAAGCCTGTTCACTGGTGTACAGATTGTGGTTCTGCACTTGCTGAGGCAGAAGTTGAATACAAAGACAAAGTATCACCGGCAATCGACGTTAAGTTCCCAGTGGCTGATGTGGCGGCTATTGCAGAAGCGTTTGGCGTGTCTGAAGCTGATTTAACCGCTCACAAAGCGGGTGTTGTTATTTGGACTACCACGCCGTGGACGTTACCTGCCAACCGTGCAATTAGCTTACACCCTGAACTTACTTATGCAATTGTTGAAGTTCAGCCATCAAACGAATGGTTGGTAGTAGCGCAGGACCTGCTTGAAAGCTGTATGAACCGTTACGGCGTAGAAGATTTCCGTGAAGTGGCAACCTGTACCGGTGAAGCACTTGATAAGCTTAACGTTAATCACCCGTTCTTAGACATTGAAGTACCACTGATTCTAGGCGACCACGTTACTACAGAATCTGGTACTGGCTGTGTACACACCGCACCTGCCCATGGTGTTGACGACTTCAACGTTGGCAAGCAATACGATATCGAAGTTTATAATCCGGTAGGTAACAATGGTGTATACCTTGAAAACACCCCGTTATTTGCAGGCAAGTTTGTATTTAAAGCTAACGATGAAATTATCGAAACGGTAAAGGAGAAGGGCAACCTCGTCTTAAACGTAAAATACGAGCACAGCTACCCGCACTGCTGGCGCCATAAGACGCCAATTATTTTTCGCGCTACGCCTCAGTGGTTTGTAAGCATGGATAAAAAAGGCCTTCGCGCTGAATCACTTGAACAAATTAAGCAAACCAAGTGGATCCCAGACTGGGGTCAAAACCGCATTGAGAAAATGGTTGAAGGTCGTCCAGACTGGTGTATCTCTCGTCAACGTACGTGGGGCGTGCCTATTCCATTGTATGTGCACAAACTTACTGGTGAAATTCATCCTGAGTCTGCAGCATTGATGGAAAAGGTGGCACAAGAAGTTGAAGCTAAAGGCATTCAAGCGTGGTGGGACCTCGATGATGCAGCACTGCTTGGAAACGAGCTAGACAACTACGAAAAAGTGACTGATACCCTAGACGTTTGGTTTGACTCAGGTGTAACGCACTACTTTGTTGTAGACCGTCGCGACGATATTCCGGCCTCAGCCGATTTATACCTTGAAGGTTCCGACCAGCATCGCGGTTGGTTTATGTCTTCGCTTATGTCATCAACAGCCATGCACGGTCACGCACCGTATAAAGAAGTGCTAACCCACGGCTTTACGGTAGACGCTCACGGCAGAAAAATGTCGAAGTCGGTAGGTAATGTTGTGGCACCTCAGGAAGTGACTAACAAATTAGGCGCAGACATCCTTCGTCTATGGGTAGCATCTACCGATTATCGCGGTGAAATTGCTGTATCGGATGAAATTTTAAAGCGTGCTGCCGATGGCTATCGCCGCGTGCGTAACACCGCACGTTTCTTGCTTGCAAACCTTAATGGTTTTGAGGTTAAAGACGCGGTTGCAGAAGACGATATGGTCGCCCTTGACCGCTGGATTGTTGCTCGCGCCAAGGCACTTCAAGAAGAGCTTATCGAGGCGTATGACAACTACGACTTGCTAGTAGTGTCACAGAAGCTTACGCACTTCTGTTCAATTGAATTGGGCTCATTCTATTTAGACGTGATTAAAGACCGCCAGTACACTGCTAAAGCCGATGGGCTAGCCCGTCGTTCATGCCAAACAGCCATGTATCATATCATTGAAGCATTGGTTCGCTGGATGGCGCCTATTACTAGCTTTACTGCACAAGAAATCTGGGAAACCTTACCTGGCGAGCGCAGTGAGTTTGTATTTACTGAAACTTGGTACGAAGGCTTCAACAACTTCACGCAAAGCGATACGTTTAACGATGCTCTATGGCATCAAGTGCTAAGCGTAAAAGACGCGGCAAACCAAGCAATGGAGCAGGCGCGTAAAGATGGCGAACTAGGTGGCTCACTAGAAGCGAGCATTTCGCTTTATGCTACCGAGTCTCTTTACAACGTACTGGCTAAACTAGAAGACGAGCTTCGCTTCGTGCTTATTACGTCGGGCGTTTCGCTAACCAAAGTCGATGAAGCTCCGTCTGACGCGAAAGCCACAGACGTTGAAGGTTTATGGCTGAGCGTTAATAAAGCAAGCGGTGAAAAGTGTGTGCGCTGCTGGCATCACCGTGAAGATGTAGGCTCGCATGAAGGTCACGAAGAGTTATGTGGTCGCTGTGTGACAAACATTGACGGTGATGGAGAAGAGCGCCACTATGCCTAAGCTTTTTCGCGAAACGGGGTTGCGTTTCTTATGGATAAGCGCGATTGCGTTTATCCTCGACCAATGGAGTAAGTACACGGTTATCGACAGTATGTCACTGTATCAGTCTATACAGGTACTGCCGTTTTTTAACTTTACTTACGTACATAATTACGGCGCCGCATTTAGCTTTCTAGAAAATGCAGGTGGTTGGCAACGTTGGTTCTTCACTGCCATCGCTGTCGTAGTAAGTGTAGTGATTTTGTGGTGGCTGAAGCAGTCTCCCCGTTCGCAAAAAATGCTGCCCGTCGCGTTTGCCTTTATTTTAGGTGGTGCATTAGGAAACGTTTACGACCGTTTAGTTCACGGTTATGTCATCGATTTTTTAGACTTTTACGTAAACAATTATCACTGGCCTGCGTTTAATATAGCCGACAGCGCCATATTTATAGGCGCGGCTTTACTCATAATCGACATGTTTAAAAATGGCGATAAAAGAAGTGAAGAAAAAAGCGCTGACGTGCAAGCAAGCGGCACGAAAAGTAGCGAAACCATTAAGTAGTATTCGGAAAGGTTATGACAGATTCTTTAGTAATTGGCGCAGATAGCGAAGTTATTCTTCACTTCGATTTAAAACTTGAAGACGGTTCTGCTGCAGACAGCACTCGTGTAAACAACAAACCTGCAAAAATGGTTATGGGTGACGGAAGCCTAACACCAAATTTTGAAGCGTGTTTACTTGGGCTAGCAAAGGGCGACAAAAAGTCATTCACATTAGGCCCCGAAGATGCGTTTGGCCAGTCAGATCCTAACAATATTCACTATATGGATAGAAGTCGCTTTGGTGCTGACTTACAAGTAGAAGAAGGCATGATTCTAGCATTTTCGCAGCCAGATGGTTCGGAAATTCCGGGTATTATTCGAAGCGCTGCTGGCGATTCAGTAACGGTAGACTTCAATCATCCGTTAGCGGGTCAGACGGTTATTTTTGATGTAGAAATCATCGATGTTAAACCTGGCGCTTCAGCACAAGGTGGAAATTAGTTATGCAAATTCATTTAGCTAACCCTCGCGGCTTCTGTGCGGGCGTAGACAGAGCTATTACCATAGTTGAGCGTGCGCTAGAAATGTTCGAACCGCCAATTTATGTGCGCCACGAAGTGGTACACAACAAGTTCGTTGTAGACGGGCTGCGCGAGCGCGGTGCGCTGTTTGTGGATGAGCTGCATGAAGTGCCAGACGACAGTATCGTAATTTTTTCGGCGCACGGTGTGTCGCAAGCGGTAAGAAAAGAAGCAGATAATCGTGGTCTTAAGGTTTTCGACGCAACCTGCCCGCTGGTTACAAAGGTGCATATGGAAGTTACTCGTGCTAGCAAAACGGGCACTGAATGCATCTTGATTGGTCACGCTGGTCACCCTGAAGTGGAGGGCACCATGGGTCAGTACAGCAATGAAGAGGGCGGTATTTATTTAGTTGAATCTGAAGCTGATGTGGCAACGCTTGAAGTTAAAGATTCGACCAACCTTTATTATTGCAGCCAAACTACGTTATCTGTTGATGACACCGCCGATGTAATCGACGCCCTTCGCGCTAAGTACCCCAAAATAAACGGTCCGAGAAAAGACGATATTTGCTATGCAACACAGAATCGCCAAGACGCTGTGCGCGACTTATCACAAGACTGTCAGGTTCTGTTGGTTGTTGGGGCACAGAATAGCTCAAACTCGAACCGTCTTCGTGAACTGGCTGAAAAAATTGGTGCTAAAGCTTATTTGATTGCCGACGCTAATTGCATCCAGGAAGAGTGGCTAGAAGGCGTAGAGCACATTGGCGTTACCGCTGGCGCATCTGCCCCTGAAGTCTTAGTGCAGGGTGTGGTAAACAAGCTCAAAGCGTGGGGCGCGGTTTCAGCTTCTGAGCGTGCTGGGCGCGAAGAGAATGTGGAATTTGCTGTTCCTAAAGAATTGCGAGTCAAGCAAGTCGTTTAAACTTGCTACATTATCAAAGCACAAAAAACACCGCACTTTGTTGCGGTGTTTTTTTATGCTTTTGTCTACTGGAAATTCAACGACTTGCGGATAGATAATAATACCTTAAATCAAAACGAGGTTTAGCGACTAAAAGAATTTAGCTACTTGTTTATGGTAAAAGGTCAGCAGTAGTTTTGGCGGAAGTGAAGCCTTAAAACTACTGTAGTGTTCCCTCTGCTTGTGAAGGCGGGATTTTTATATACGCTACTGTGAAAGTGTTCGTGCACCGGTTCCGAAGAAATTAGCGCAACGCTAATCGCCAGTTTGTAACCTTTTAGATAGCTAAAAATTATACGTTTTGATAACCAATGATACCCAGTGTAATGCGCTTTTGTCTTACTATACTAAATTGGTGATAACACCCATTCTTACGTTTCAATTTTGGCAAAAGTGATGAGAGTTAAAAAGGTGGCGAGAAACCCAGTGAAAGGAAGCACAATCTGCACCCAACGCGGTGTAGGTCTTATAGAGATCTTGATTACTCTATTTATTCTAGCGGTAGGGTTACTAGGTGTTGCTGCGCTGCAGTTTACCGGCTCTTTTGCTAATAAAGACGCCATAAGCAGGACGCAAGCGGAAATGGTAGCCGCACAAGTAGCAGAGCGATTACGCGCCGCAGCCCGCCCTGCAACCGTGGGCGACGGCATGGTAGCAAATAACGACTATTTCGCAGATACAACCTATAATTTTTCAGGTTTAAGTTGTGCTAATGGTTCTCAGCCTTACTACAGCTGCTGTTTAACGAGACCTGCAGCTATTCCCAATTGTGAAGGGCAATCTTGCACCGAAACTCAAATGGCCAAATATGACGGCTGGGCATTATCTTGCTCAGCGGTGCAAACCAATCCGCAAACAACAGTATCGGTATCTTGTACTGATAATAATAACGCTGACACTTACAGTTGTAGCCCTGGGTCCCGTGTGGAAATTTTGCTCATGTGGCCCGTCTCATCCTCTGGCAACCAGCAATATAATTTAAATTCGCGCTGCAACGAAGCCGAAGGTGACAGCAATGGATGTGTGTTTAAGGATGTGACGCTATGAAGAGCTATCGTCAACGAGCACAACACGGCTTTTCACTGGTAGAGTTAATGATTACTTTGACGCTGGGCCTGATTATTTCTGGTGCGGTTATTCAGGTTTTGGTCAGTTCAAGTGTTACCAATAAAGTTAATCAAGCGGTAGCCCAAGTTCAAGAATCTGGGCGCTTTATTATGTCCCGCTTGTCGGCGGAGTTTTACGAAGTAGGTCGTTACGACCAAATTGTCGCCGATGTCGATACGTCTGTTGATATTGTTGCTGAAGCTGCTTATGTCGAAAATCATCCTGTTGCCTTACCCGGTGACTTTTCTACTAAAACCGCATTGGGTAGTGTACAGACCACCAGCGGTGGCAGCGATAAACTCGTTGTGAGTCTTTTGAATCACGAAGATTGTACCGGAAACTCACATGGCTATGCCGGGCGCGAATTTCACGTTGTTAATCATTATTTTGTAAGTGGCAGCACACTAAAATGTACCGGTTACGATGGACGCGTTTTACTTGGCATTAAATCGCAATCGGTTGACCCTATTACGGTCACGTTGCTAGATAACGTAGAAAGTTTTCAAGTGCAGTTTGGCGTGTCAGACGTGATCACAAGTTCTAATGGTCAGGCCGTTACTTACGTCACTGCCGATGAGATCGATAATTTAAGGGCGCTGAACCAACAAGTGGTGTCATTACGATGGGCCATTATGCTTAAAAGCTACCAAAATGAAGTGCGGCAAACCCAGGCACAAAAATATGCGCTTTTGAATGAAGCATCAAAAACAATGACGACCGATCACTATTATCAAGTCTTTTCGAAGACCTTAGCCCTAAGAAATATGAAGAATTTTGTCAGGAGTTCGAAATGAAACAGCAAGGCTTAGTAATGGTATTTGCGCTACTTGTTTTGCTGTCTATCACAGTTTTAGGCGTAAGCGCTGTAACGAGCAGCTTGTCTCAATCAAAGATGGCCGTCTCTATGCAGCAAAGTGGATTAGCGTTCGACGCGGCTGAAGCCGCAATTGCCGGTGTTTTTTTCGAATCCGAAGATGAGTCCTTGCTTACTGACACAGCAAAAACGGATCCACTTTCAGAGGCAAGGCAAGGCACTATTTTTGACCCTGATGCAGATACAATGAGCTGTTTTGATGAAAACCAATGGACTGATAGATACATGACTGAAGGTGGTTTAACCATTGGTGATAGGCATATTACAGATGGTACTTATCAAAGCGAGGCGTCTTCAAAAAGCTGGTCGCGTACAGCGTTTATTCGTGAACAAGCTTGCAGAGGGTCAAGCAATGTAATTGGTGGAAGTAATGTTAACTGCCACGTATTTATTATTAGAGGCTGCGGAAAAGTTGCGGGTAAGTCCACAGTGGTAGCTAACAGCTTAGCTGCATCCGTTTTTGGCCCGGCTTCACAATAGGTATTATGATGAAAAAAATAACAAATTACCTTGCTTCGATTACGCTGTTTAGCTGTATTGGATTTTCTGCCTTCGGCGATGACCTTGATATTTATTTAGGGAACGCGAGCAGTGCGGTTACCTATAATCCAAATGTACTCTTTATTATGGACTCATCGGGGAGTATGGGGTCTTACGATAACACCAGTCAGACCAGGATGCTCCGTGTACAAAACGCGCTTAAAGACGCGCTACGCTCTGCCACAAATATTAATGCTGGACTCATGCGCTTTTCTGATTATGGCGGGCCAATTCTTTATCCGATACGTAATATTGACGATGCTGTGCGTCCTGAAATTATTGTTTCAACTAACGACGATAACCATGATGCCCATGAAATAAATGGTAGTGTGACGACAGATAGCAACGACTTGATATTAAGTAGTGGCACCCAAACGGTAACTTCTGGTCTGCGCTTTACCGATTTAAACATACCGCAAGGGGCCACCATTGTTAGTGCTAACATTCGCCTTACCTCTGAAAGGTTTAATATTGCAGGCACATCTCTTGTCATTTCAGCAGAAGCATCTGCATCCAGTACCGAGTTTTCTTCAAGCAGCAACAATCTTAGCGACCGAACCAAGACAGCCGCTAATGTCGAATGGTTAACTAATAATAGCTTTCCCGCCTCAGGCGAGGTTATTACCACACCAGATATTAGTGCAGTAATACAAGAGGTTGTGGACTTGTCTGCTTGGTGTGGCGGAAAAGACCTAAATATCCTGATCGAAGGCTCAAGTTCGGATAACGCTAGCGGTCGAGAAGTAAGAGCAAGTGATGTAGGGCAAAGCGGAGCCCCGCAATTAGTCGTGTCATACGATGACTCTACGGCGACGGGATGTGTGCAAGGTGAGGGTATTTATCAGGTTGGCAACTCGAAAGATAACTCTGAAGAAGCGACAAATGGCTACCCGAACACAGGGAGCGAACTCACATTTCATCCTTCGTATAACGACTACATAGGGGTAAGGTTTAGAAACGTAAATATTCCACAAGGCGCTGAAATAGCAGAGGCGTACCTTGAGTTTACCGCCTACAGTACTGTAACTTATGGCAACCCTAGTATGCGTATACGCGGTGTCGCCGACGATGATGCGTCAGACTTTCATCCAAACCAACGCTATCGCTTGCGAAATCTGCCAAAAACCTCAGGTATTACTTGGTCGATGCCAGACTTCTATAATAACTATAGTTACAGAACACCTGATATAAGCAGTATTGTTAAGCAAATCGTCGACCGTTCAGGGTGGGAATCAGGCAATGATATGGCGTTTGTGATGGACGATTTTGTGTCGTACCGTGGAGCGCACACCTATAACTCACCGTCTAAAGCGCCAAAGCTTATAGTTAAATTTAACGGTGCAGCCACGCCTGGCGCTACAGCATCTGTACGTGAACACTTAGTCAGTAAAATAGATGAATTGAGCGCCAATGGTTTTACACCCATTGTAGATACGCTCTTAGAAGCGACAAACTACTATGGCGGCCGAAGTGTAGATTATGGCCGTAAACGTGGTGAGAATGGTGTTAGCAACTCCGTTAGAAAAAGCACTAGGGTAAGCCATCGTAGCTCTTATATTGGTGAAGACTCTATACTACCTTATGGGTGTACAGAAGATAATCTATCTGACAGCGATTGTGTTACAGAGCAAATTCCTACTCCTGCAACCTACATTTCGCCAGTGTCCGACTTACAGTGTCAAACCAACAACCATATAGTATTGCTTTCTGACGGTGAAGCGAATAACAACCATAGTGTTTCTAAAATTCAGATCCTATTAGGTCAAAGTTGCACCGGTAGTGGCGGCGAAAAGTGTGGCCTTGACTTGGTTAAAAACATCAGCGATGCCTCTACCTCTGTAATTGGGCCTAGAGTCATTACCCATACCATTGGGTTTGCAGCGAACAATACTGCTAATAACTTCCTCAACCAACTTGCGCTGCAAAGTGGTGGTGGTTTCTATCAAGCGGACAACAGCACTGATTTACTCGAAGCATTCAATACCATATTACGCTCTGTAAAAGATGTGAATGCTACGTTTGTTTCCCCCGGTGTTGCAGTGAACCAGTTAAACCGTCTTACGCATAGAGATGAGCTTTATTTCGCACTGTTTAAGCCTAGTGAAGGCGCAATTTGGCCTGGTAACTTGAAGCGCTACAGATTGAGTGGCGACGAAATTCTCGATAAGAACAGCCATAGTGCCGTAGACAGCGAAACCGGGTTCTTCGCTGAGAATTCTCATAGCTATTGGTCAACACTCGCTGACGGCAGTGAGGTGAGCGAAGGTGGCGCCGCAAGTCGTATGGGGTCAAACCGCAACATTTATGTGTTTGACGGAACGGGTTCTATTGTGGATGAGGACAATGCACTTCATGAAGATAACTCTTCTATTACGACTGAAGATCTCGCTATCCAAAATGAGACCGACGCTGAAGACCTAAGAGAGGCTATTCTAAAATGGGCACGAGGTGTTGATGTAAAAGACAGCAATGGTAATGGCAGTACGAGTGATTACAGAACCCAAATGGGTGACCCCATTCATTCACAGCCTATTATTGTGAATTACGGTACTAATGATTCAGCCATTTTTGTCGCGACTAACCAAGGGATGCTTCATTCATTTGATACAGAAACTGGCGAAGAAAACTTTGCCATCATGCCGAAAGAGCTGTTACAAAATCTACATCACTTCTACAAAGATACCCCTTCGTTGAACCACGAGTATGGGCTAGATGGCGATATGGTTCTGCGAACCGTGGATAACAAAATGTATCTTTATGTTGGCATGCGTAGAGGTGGACGTAACTATTATGTTTTTGATGTGACAGCGAAAAACTCGCCTAAGCTTAAGTATCAACTCACTGGCGGTGAAGGTGATTTAACTAAGTTGGGCCAAACGTGGTCAAGGCCAACCATTACGAAAGTAAATATGGGTGGTGAAGTTAAAAACGTGATGATTGTTGGGGGCGGTTATGACGACGCTCAAGATGATCGTTCGATAAGAGCTAACGATGTAGTTGGTAATGCCGTTTACATGTTTGATGCTGATACTGGAAGCTTGCTTTGGCACGCCAGTAATGAAGATTCTGATCTTGATCTAAGTAATATGACTTACAGTATTCCGGGGCGCATTTCCGTTATCGATAGGGATAATGATGGTGAAGCCGACCACATGTATGTTGCTGATACAGGGGGCCAACTATTTCGTCTGGACATCTATAATGGAGAGACTGGCTCTAATTTTATAAAAGGTGCACGTATTGCAGATTTCGGTGGCGATACCGAAGAAACCAATCGCCGTTTTTACTATGGGCCGGATGTAACAGAAATCGCTTTAGGTGATGAATTATACTATGCCGTAGCGCTGGGTAGCGGGTGGCGTGCATCTCCACTTGATACCGTAGTGGAAGACAACTTCTACATGCTTAAAGATAGCGGTGTGTTCAAACGTGATGAAAACGGCAAATACACGTACATGACTACAGTGACCGAAAATAAAATGTACAACGCTACCAGTCACGCGCTAAATAGCAGTGATGAAAACGAACGTGCGCTGGCGACAGCAGAGTTCGCCAATAAAGATGGCTGGTATTTGAACTTAACGACGAATGGAGAGAAAGTGCTGTCTTCTCCGCTTATCATTGACTACAAAGTATTCTTTACCACCTATGTTCCGGCCGTAAGCAGCACCAGCGCCTGTGCACCGCCTACCGGAAACAGTCGTGCGTACCTTGTTAGTATGTTTAATGGCAATGCTGTCACAGATGTGAATAACGACGGTGATGTGAATGGTGATGATCGCGTTGCTGAGTTAAAGCAAACGGGTATTGCACCTGAAACCAAAATACTTATTGAAGATATCGTTAGCCCGGTTGTATGTTTAGGTACTGAGTGTGTGTCTGCGGTGATTGAGGTCGATGAGGATGGTAATGACGAAGCTTGTAACAGTGCTTTTGAGTGCTTAGCCGAAAACATTTACGGGCGATTCGAACGTATTCAGCGCGGAAGCTGGCACTCAGAAACAGAAAGGGAATAACCATGAAGTTCAAAAAACAGTTACAAGGGTTTTCACTTATCGAATTGATGATAGTGGTGGCTATCGTCGGTATAATCGCGGCCGTTGCCTATCCGTCCTATCAGGGGGTTATTGCTGATGGATACCGCGGTACAGGTCAGGCTGATTTGTTAGGCTTAGCGTCCGCGATGGAGCGTCATCATAGCGGTTCTTTTAGCTACAAAGGTGCAGGCGCAAGCGGAGGCGATACAGGAGCGCCTTCTATTTTTGCAACACACTCACCCTCATCAGAGCCCGCGGCTAATCGCCGTTATAATCTAACTATTCAATCTGCCGGTGTCACTGATTATGAATTGAGAGCTACTCCCGTATCGGGCACGGGTCAAGGGTCAGATGGTACCCTTTACTACTTCAGTGATGGTAGAAAAGGGTGGGACAAAAACAATAATGGCTCTCTTGAAACCGGTGAATATTGCTGGTCTTGTTAAAGCTTAACTGATGCAGCTTATTATTGCACCTTGGCGAATTATAACGCGCTAAGGTGTGATTATCGGAATACCAAAAACGGCTATATCCTCCCAGCGTTGATCTAGGTTATCCTGCGTGTAGGTTAATCTAGCAGCATTTAACTGTTGTGTTTGTTCGTCTTGTGACTTTAACGTTGCCTGCCAAAGCACTCGTGTTTTAATTTCGCTTGAAAGTAAAAAAGCACTAGAGGTCATAAAAATCAAAAGCGCTATGAGCACCTCTATTAGCACTCCTCCTTTATTCACAACACTAACGTTTGAGCTATCACTATTATCATCACGCGCGATTTGACGCTTTACTGACAATACGCTTCTGAAATCTTTTTGCTGGGGCTTTTTAATTGTTGTCATACCAAGTTCCTGGAATAGGGATTATTTTCGCCATTTGAGAGCCCGCCTGCAAAGTACTAAGCACCTGCGCTGAAGGCATTAAGGCGCCATTGATCTGCGTTTGCAACTGAGTATTAGATACGAATGCGCCTTTAATTGAACTCGAATGTGCAAGGTGTAGTTCATGAGTAGAAGGGGTTTTAGAGAGCATCATGATCAGCCCAAAGAAATGAGTATTCGCACTTATAGTAAGATCGCCATCCATAACAATTAACAAGACAGGGGCCGAACTCGATGAATGCGTTAGGTCGCTATGGGATAAAACGCAGTCACCATTTATCCAATAGACGGTGGCTTCCACCAAGTTGTAACAATGGGAAGCTGTCACACTGTTTGGAAAAAATGCGGCACTTAGTTCGGCTAAATTGCGATTAAACAACCAATTGGTTAGCTGGCCATCCCATGAAAATAGCTGAGCTACGGTGGGTAGCCTCAGAAGGGCAGGGTAACGAAGAAAGTTAGCTTTATATTTAATGTTTTCTGCATTGTGAGAAACGCTTACTTCGTAGTGGGTCAGCGGCTGATGTCCAACACCCGTAAGGCTTTCTTCGTGTACTGTTGTTGATAGAAAAGGCTGATTTGTTGTGTTTAATGCCGTTAAAACACTTTCCGTTCGAAGGGCTGTCGCTACTTCTTTGAGGTGTTTTTTCAATTGCGAGTGAGAGCTCACCGTTTCTTGTCTGATTTTCTGTATGGCATAGTACTGCTGAACGTTTTGCGAGGTAATTATGGTAGTAAAAGTCAATACACTTAGGAGAATGGCAACAATCGCGAGGACCGCCATACCTTTTTGCTTTGCTTTTAAAAAGTAAGAGTTACACTTAACGTTTAGCGTGCATGCGGTGACGGGCTTCCATTTCACTATCTCTTTATCTTTCATTAACCGCCTCCACCACGAATGTTTTGTTTGTTACTACGTTTGGGTTTACCAAACTCTGTATGCTTAAATTGATTTCATAAGCCGCGCCCCAGCCACCTTTGTGTAATACGCTTACGGCAAATTGTGTCACTTCGACCGTATTTGGGTCGGTTAAGTCAAACCACCCCCCTTGCGTACAGGTTTTTCCTCCAACTCTGTACTCAATTGACTTATCGTGTAGTCGATATCCAAACATTTCGTCCTGCGCTGGAGCTATAGTGCCGTTACGATTTTTGTCATAAGAAAACGTGATGCAGCTATTTGCTGTTTCACCAGCCCGGTGACCAAGGGCAACGTTCGCCATTGTATGAGGGACATTGACGAGAGTTAAAAATGGCGCAAGCGTGCTGCTATTTTCAATAAATCCAGCCCTGCTTAAATGCCGTGAAATAGTATCCTGCAGTGCACGGGCGTCTTCTTCTATTGCGGTTGCGTGTTGAATCGATGATAAACTAACGTGAGACTGCACGCTGTAGGTCGTTATAGCTGCTATCAGTATGCCTGTTAACGTGCAGGCCACCATCAGCTCTGTAATACTATAGCCGCCAATTTTATCTACACTTAAGCCGTTCAATGGCTTTGCGAGGGCTAGCATGCTGTGACGCCTGTAATGTGCTGTTCGCTACATAACTTCACGCGTCCCAGTGGGCTAACGGTGACTTTGGCGGAAAATTGATCGCTGGACAGCTTAAATGTGGTGGCGCTGCCGAAATTGAGCGTACCCTGTTGATTGAAGGCTACGGTTTTGTCTCTTGCGTTTAACGTGGTTAGCTTTGAATTCCATTTTGCTGGAAGCTCCCAAAACGCGGCGTCATTTAGCGCACAGTTCTGGTATGTTGAACAGGTGCAGTTTTCATCGTCACTGATTATTACGCAATTCGCATTTTCAAATTTTGTGATTAGGTAAAAGGGCTTTTTTTGAGTAAGTGCATAAATACGTGCTTGCTTAGCTAAGTTGGCTAATTGCGACGCGAAATGTTTAAAATCGTTTCGTTCTAGCCACGTTTGAAATGACGGAACTGCGCTTACCAACAATATACTTGTAATACCTATCACGATAAGTAATTCAATAAGCGACATGCCTGAAGCGCGCTTGTACCTATTGTTTTCTCTTTTTTCATTTCTTCGTTCAGGCAAAGCCATGCGTAAGTCCAGTAATAGTGACAGTGCTAAATTGATAGGCTTAATGTACTGAAAAACTTAACGAGAGAAAGCTGTACCATGGAAGGGAATGGCATTGGGTTAAACAATCGAATAACTAAGGCTGGATTTACGCTGGTTGAGGTATTAGCTGTGCTGGCTATAGTTAGTGTATTAAGTGTAGCAACTACAAAAGCGATGATTTCAATCTGGCAATTAAGCCAAGTAAATCAAGTTAAAGCGTACTTGTTATCAATACAGTCAATACAGTCGAAAAGTTGGTTAGAGTCAGGTGTCTACCTACCGTTGACTGCTCTACCTCAAGCCAATATCGACAAAGTCAGCATTGCACAGACGATGAGTCAAAGTGGTGAATATGAGGTGGCAGCTACGCTATTATTTAAAAAGCAAAATGACAGTTGTAGGATTATAAAAATTAGTGAAACCTCGTTGGCCCCAATAGAATGCTGGTAGCAGAGTAATCAGCCCAGTTTATCAGCTGCGTATACTAACTTTGGCTGGGAAGTGCGGGAAGCAACTACGGCTATGAACTACAAGATAGCGCATCGCCATCTAAGTCTTCTTTATTACCATCGCCGTCACTGTCTACAGCTACTGAAATTCGTCCGTATAGCGAAAGTAACAGGGCAGAGGCATAGTCGGTATCGTTATCCTTAGGGCACAAGGTAATTGTTGCTGCCGTATCAATTGCACCTTGCTCATCAAAAGTTAAGCTTCCTGTTACTCCGTAGATAGTATTTGCCGAGTTCAGCGGATCGCTTGCGACAATAAGCGCCTCGGTATTGTCGCGACTACCGTTGCCATTTGCATCAACAAATACCATTTTTGCTTTTTTCCAGCTGCTGGTGCAGGCAGTGTAATTTTCTGTTGGACACAAAACCACACTAGCTTGCTCGTCTACCGCGGTGAACCTAGCCCGCTGCACTACGGCACTTAAATTATTTATATCTGAAGTGATTCTATTTTTGATAAGAACGCTTTGAATACTGGGCGCGACAGTAGTAAGAATAATCGCCAGCACAGCAACGGCGACCAACATTTCCAGCAGTGTAAGACCTTTTTGATTAACAAAGGCTTTTGGGTATTTTTTTAATCTTGTTCTTATCATTTTGAGACTGCTATTTTCCCGAACTTTTTTAAATCTTCATTAATGAGTTACGCCATACAAACCGCAGGTAAAGCGATTGCTTTTAGGATGTCTGAGCTTCTGGGGCTTGCCTTGAGCAAAAACCTTATTCACCTACAATTTATTCTTTTATTCTATCTTCGATGTAATGATACTACGCGATAAATATGCATTACTCGCCTATTTTTTAGGGTAAACTAAAATACAGTGGCAAAGGTATGTTTTACCGTGATATCGCATAGTTGACCATACGCCTTACGGTTAACTATTTCGCACAACCTATGCCTACGCTCAAAAACAATAAAATAAACATCCGATGCGCTTTTTTTTGTACAGTAAGCGCACGGTAAATCAAATAGATGCGAGGATACCACTAACATCTGAAGTGATATTGTCGTAGAATCAAGCTCCAGGACGCCTCAAAAATACGTGGATATTACAATGCAAAAACAAGCAGTTATTGATGAAATGAAAGTGCTGCCTGAAATTGACGTCGAATATGAAGTTGCACGTCGAGTATCTTTTATCAAAAAGCAGTTGCTTACCTCAGGTTTGAATTCGCTGGTATTAGGTATTAGTGGGGGAATTGATTCATGTACTTTGGGTCGGTTAGCACAGTTAGCAGTGAACGAGCTAAATGATGAACATCATGAAAACTATCAGTTCATTGCGGTTCGCTTACCTTATGATACGCAAGCTGACGAAGAGGATGCGCAAAAATCTATTGATTTTATTCAGCCCTCCCATTCGCTAGCCGTGAACGTTAAACCAGGCGCAGACGCGATTCACGCCTCTACTTCACAAGCGCTTGCTAATGCCAACCTTCTTCCTGAAAGCGAAGCGAAGCAGGACTTCGTGAAAGGCAACGTCAAAGCACGTACCCGAATGGTTATTCAGTATGAAATTGCGGGTATGGTTGATGGACTTGTTCTAGGTACAGACCATTCGGCTGAAAATATTACAGGGTTTTATACTAAGTACGGTGACGGAGCGTGCGATTTAGCGCCTTTATTTGGACTAAGCAAGCGCCAAGTGCGTGCAGTAGCAGCCCATTTAGGTGCACCGCATAATGTAATCACCAAAGCCCCAACCGCTGATTTAGAAACCCTGTCGCCACAAAAAGCTGACGAGCAAGCGCTAGGCATGTCTTACGACCAAATCGATGACTTTTTGGAAGGCAAGCCTGTTTCTGCAGAAGTGGAAGAGAAATTGCTCTATATTTATGAGCGTACGCAACACAAACGTGTACCAATTCCAACAATTTACGATGAGTTGTAGTCATGAAAAAAATTGAAGCTATCATTAAACCGTTCAAAATGGACGACGTTAGGGAAGCGCTAGCTGAAGTCGGTATCGCAGGGATGACAGTATCAGAAGTGAAGGGGTTTGGCCGCCAAAAAGGTCATACTGAGCTTTATCGTGGTGCTGAATACCAAGTTGACTTCCTACCTAAAATCAAAATTGAGCTTGTGCTAGATGATGACCGCGTTGAACAAGCGGTAGAAGCCATTCAGTCATCTGCTAAAACGGGCAAAATCGGTGACGGAAAAATTTTCGTTTACAGCGTTGAAAGCGCTGTGCGTATTCGTACCGGCGAACAAAACGAAGACGCTATATAAATTAACCGTACTATTCGAAAATGAAAAAGGGAGCCAGCGGCTCCCTTTTTGATACGTTCAACACAATTTAGTGCTTATCTTCTGAACATTCGCCTGTTTTCGGGTCGCAACAGCTGCTCTCTTCCTGATGCACATGACCGTGCTCAAGCTCTTCTTTCGTCGCTTCACGCACGTCCACAACCGTTACATCGAACGTCAACGGAATGCCTGCTAGCGGGTGGTTACCGTCAACAACAACTTCTTCGTCAGTTGTTTCGATAATGATCACAGATTGCTCACCCTGCGGGGTAGTGGCGCGGAAAGACATACCAACTTCAACGTCCATACCATCGAACATTGAGCGAGGTACGGTTTGAACTAGTTCATCAGAACGTTCACCGTAAGCCTTCTCAGGGTTTACAGAAACGTTGAAGCTGTCATCTTTTGATTTACCAATAAGTGCATCTTCTAGTCCTTCAATTAAGAAGCGACGACCTAAAAGTACAACTAGCGGCGATTTACCTTCTGAAGAGTCTAGCGTTGTGCCGTCTTCGGTAGATACGGTGTAGTGTAGCGTTACAACGCTGTCAGAAGTAATTGTCATAACAAATCCTATCTTGGCCCTATGATAAAAAAAGGGCAATAAATTTAATGCAGCAGTAAACTGCTTATCGACGTTTTTTCACAATATTGCTTGCTTGTTGCTCAATACTGTACGGCAAGCTATTAGGGTAACAGGTAATGGCGTTGTTATCAGCCAGTCTGTGTAAATCTTCGGTGGTAGTGTCGTTATTTAACACGGCAATAAACCAGGTTTCGTTATCGAGCGACGCAACATTCAATACTTTACCCGCTATACGCCAATTTTCACCTAATTGCTTTTCAAGGCTATCGCCAGGTTTGATATCTACTTGTTCTTCAAGTTTGAAGCTGTAGGCGGCACGTTTGTTCTTGCCCAAAAATCGTGTTCGCGCAACCACTTCTTGCCCCATGTAGCAGCCTTTATCGAAGTCGATACCGTTAAGCGCCTGCACATTAATCATTTGTGGCACGTATTCCGCTACCGCTTCACCCTGTACTAAGGCGTGCACGCTTTCTATTTGAATGGCGTCAAACACAACGTGGGAATAACAAGCTACAGTTTTTGTTTCAATTAACGTGTTTAATTGCTTTGTGCCGGTTTCATCTAAAAGAACAACAATGCCTCTGCGAGTAGTGTTGGCGACAAATGCCGCGCCATGCTCGCTTTCTATTTTCGGCAGCATACCTTTATCTGCGGTATCGCCCTCAACAAGTTGTGCGACTTCATCGCTTGAAAACAGTTGTCCTAATAGGGCGTTTACCTCATCAGACTTTGCAGCATCGAGTGAAATGAAGTAAGCGCTGTAAGCCTGCGAGTCGTCAACGATATCGACCTTAGAAAACACGCCATACTTATTGAGCTGGGCTAACGAATGGCTGCCCGCATCATCATTTGTCAGCATCAATAACTTGCTTAAGTGTCGGGTCACGTACCCCGTAGACCACGTCTTGCCTTTGTTGTCACAATGCGCAAAATGCCTGGCAGTGTTTTCGTCTAGCTTATTAATGTTGACCGTAATTTGCCCCTGAAGGTAACTGTCGGCCTGTTCTCCTTCCAAAGAAATTATCATGGTGTTTGAAAGCTCGACCATAAACTCTTGAGGAAGATTTTGTAATGCTGCGATAGATGTCATATTCACCACTGTAAAGTTCGCTGTATGTACTCAAGGTATGGTAAAACCAGCAATATTCAAGGGTAATACGCACTAATGTGTACAGATTAAGTTCTATTTAGTTTGCCTATCAGACCAAAAGAGCAGTGATCCCCGGCCGCAGTGCATGGTATTATTGGTAGTGAATAAAAAACGGTATAAAAGACATATGTTTGAACCAAAAAGACTAGCCCGATTAAAGTGGGCGTGCCGCAGAGGCATGCTAGAATTGGATGTACTATTGCTTCCTTTCGTAGAAGAAGCCTTTGACTCCCTAAGTTACGAAGACCAAGAAACATTTGAACGTTTACTTACCAGTGATGACCCTGATTTGTTTGCTTGGATAATGGGGCATCAAAAGTGCGAAGACCCTGAATTAGCCGCCATGGTGGCGACTATTGTTAACCGTGTCAAAGTATAGAGTTAGCATAAAGCATAATAGATTTAGAAAAGTATTTGGGGAATTATGCGTGGCCGTTTGCCTTATGGCGGCACTATGCAGTCTTCCTCAATACCTATGGTCTTGGCTGAGCTTCACCGCAGAATTAGTGTGCATAGCTGCCGTGGCTACGTTAATGATAGTCTGGCGTCTTTATGATTCGTTTAGTAACAATATTTCTACTACTCAATATGCACTCTTGTTGACCAGCGATGGTATTATTCGCGCTATTGACGATAGTACGCTCCCTTTGGAACCAAGAAGCACGACCATGCCCAGTGTGTTAGCCGATGCTTTATCCGATGGTACATCGATGAAGATTCATCAGTCTTCCCAGTTATTTACTTGGGGAATGTGCATTAACGTGTTGCGTCATAGACGGCATTGGTTTGAAAAAGGTCATAACCATTTGACGTGGGTCTTAAAAGGTGAGTGCTGTGAGGCAGACTACCGCAGGTTGGCAAGAGCCATTATTTTCGCAAGAAAAGCGACGCCTTAAAGGAATTTAACAGATGTTTCGTGAGTATACTAAAGCGTTATTCAAACGCGTTGACGCTAGGCAACTTATGCAGTTTAAGCCGCCTACGTTGCCGCAGCGCATATACACAAAAACGCTCAATGTCGATAACGTGCACTATGCTTCTTTTTGTCAAGAAGTCGATTGGCCGGCGAATGAGCATGCTCATCCTCTTTATTTGCAGATGCTTTCGTTACCGTTACAGATGCAATGCTTGCTAGACAAACAAAGCCCATTTCCTTTACTAGGTCTTATTCATGCTGCGAACAAAGTGTTTGTGCTAGAGCATTGTGATTTAAGCGAGCCATTTGAATGTCGTGTGCGTTTTCACGACGTGAGACCCCATAGCCGCGGGTGGGAAGTGGATGTTATGCTAGAAGCACTTCAGTCGGGGAATTTGGTCTATCGGGCCATAAGTAGCTATTTGGTGAAAGTTAAAGCGGTTCATGTAGCGCCACTTGGCCCAAAAACCGACCTAAGTGACGAATGTAACCTTGAAGATAGAGCGCTAATTGCTGAAATTAATGCATCGGCGAATACGGGTCGACGCTACGCTAAGCTTTCGGGCGACTATAATCCTATTCACTTGTCTGCCATATCCGCTAAAGCCTTTGGCTTCAAACAGCCCATAGCTCACGGGATGTGGACCTTATCTCGTGCGGTGTCAGCGTTTGTAAGTCACCAAGAGGACAGTCAATCCATAACCGTGAAAGAAGTAAATTGTCGCTTTAAAAAGCCGGTTTTCTTGCCTAATGACATTCATATTCAACAACACTGTAAAACGGATATTAGTGCGCTGTTAGACGTAACCGATAGTGACGATAGCCTTGTACATTTATCAGCGAGCGTGGCGTTTAATCAAGAAAAACTCTAAAAGGGTGATTGCCCTGAACTGAATATCAAATCTAGGGTTAAGAAAAGACATCTGAAAGAGTGAATGAGAGAGCATACAAATATGCTCTCTTTTTTTGGGCCGTTTTTAAATAGCACTGTTTGTTTGCAAGTGCTGTATTCTTAAAGCATCCGTTCGCTTTGGCAGGCGTTTTTAGTTTAAACATAAGCCCTAAATTAACACTACATTAGCAAGCGTGTATCGTTATGTGTTAGTCGGCGCCAGAAAAGCTATCTTGGGTAATTAATAAACCTACGTCAGAACCCGACAATTGCTTTCTTGGAGTAAGAATCGTGGGAACTGGGTTGTCTAATTGTTCAGGGTGGTCCAAATTGAAATGTAGGCCTCTGCTTTCCTTTCGCGCCATTGCACATCGCACGATTAGCTCGGCAACCGTAACAAGGTTTCGAAGCTCTAGCAGGTTATTACTTACTCTGAAATGTGAGTAATACTCAGTAATTTCTTGCTCTAACAGTTTGATTCGGCGCATGGCCCGTTCAAGGCGCTTATCAGTGCGTACAATCCCTACGTAGTCCCACATAAATAGTCTAAGTTCGTGCCAGTTATGCTGAATGATAACTTCTTCATCTGAGTTTGATACCTGGCTTTCATCCCACGGCGCAATTGCCTCTTCACAGTCTGCCTTGTTAAGGTTTTTAATTATATCGTCTGCAGCGGCGCTTGCGAACACCACACATTCAAGCAAAGAGTTAGACGCCATACGATTAGCGCCGTGTAGACCTGTATAGGCAACTTCACCAATTGCGTACACATTATTTAAATCGGTTTTAGCATTGAAGTCGGTCATTACCCCGCCACAGCTATAATGCGCAGCAGGTACTACTGGAATCGGCTCACGGGTAATATCAATACCAAGAGAGCGGCACTTGCGATAAATATTAGGAAAGTGTTTAACGATAAAGTCAGCTGGCTTATGACTGATATCCAGATACATACAGTCAGCGCCTAATCGCTTCATTTCATAGTCAATAGCGCGGGCAACTACATCACGGGGCGCCAAGTCGCCTCGCTCATCAAATTTGTGCATAAAGCGGGTGCCATCGGCGTGGCAGAGGTTTGCGCCTTCCCCGCGCAGCGCTTCAGTAATTAAGAAATTACGAGCCTGCGGGTGGAATAAGCAGGTAGGGTGGAATTGGTTAAATTCCATATTCGCTACACGGCAGCCTGCGCGCCATGCCATGGCGATCCCGTCACCACTTGATACATCAGGGTTAGAGGTATATTGATAAACTTTGCTGCCACCACCAGTGGCCAAGGCCACGAAAGGCGCGCGTATCACTTCCACGTGTTCTTGTTGTCTATTCCAAACGTAGGCACCTACAACACTGCTTTTCTTCTCTTTTGAAGGGATAAGGTCAATAGCATTGTAACGCTCGAATACATGGATATTCGGATGTGTCGATACTGCGTCATTCAATGTAATTTGAAGTGCTTCACCTGTGGCGTCAGCGGCATGAAGAATTCGGCGATGACTGTGCCCACCTTCTCGGGTAAGGTGAAAGCGTTCCTCGCCAGACTCGCTTTTTTCTGTATCGAAGGGTACGCCATAGCCTATAAGCCATTCAAGAGATGCTTTTGCTCGCTCCGCAGTAAACCTAACGGCTGGCTCTTCACAAAGCCCTGCGCCTGCTGCTAACGTATCGGTTACGTGAGCGTCTATGGAGTCTTGTTCATCGAATACGGCTGCAATACCACCTTGTGCATAGCGGGTGGAGCCTTCATTGCGATCACTTTTACTAAGTACAATAACCTGACAATGGTCGGCAAGCTTTAGCGCCAAGCTTAATCCAGCCGCGCCACTCCCAATAATCAATACGTCACAACGGTGTTCTATTGCATTTGAAGTGGAAGTTAGTGAAGACGATACAGATTTCATGTATTTTTATATCAATTCAAACGAGCAAAGGTTCGGCAAGTCTAAAGGATGAGTAGCAAAACACAATCATTCTTGCCTGCTGACCTAAGCATTTTTTAAAAAATTTAATGCTTTTACAGAACTTTTGTAAAAAGAGCGCGTCTATACACATGCTTGTTAGAGCTATTGTGTAGTTGAAGTAGGGAGTAATGGCTCGAATGAGCGAGCAGATAACCGACCAACAACTGGTCGAAAAAGTACAGCGTGGCGATAAAAATGCATTTAACTTATTGGTAACTCGTTACCAGCATAAAGTAATGCATCTCGTTTCTCGCTATGTAAAAAATACCGGTGACGTTGCTGATGTAACGCAAGAGGCGTTCATTAAAGCATACCGTGCCTTACCTAATTTTCGTGGCGACAGTGCATTTTATACTTGGCTTTATCGCATTGCGGTTAATAGTGCCAAGAACTATCTTGTATCTCAAGGTCGCAAGCCGCCTGCAAGCGATGTCGATGCTGACGAAGCAGATTTTTACGAAGGTAGTGATGCATTAAAAGAGCAATCTACACCCGAGCGAAGCCTGTTATCTGAGGAAATTGAAGAAACTCTGTTTAAGGTAGTTGAGAAGCTGCCGGATGATTTGCGCATGGCGATTACGTTGCGTGAAATTGAAGGGTTGAGCTACGAAGAAATCGCGAACGTAATGTCGTGTCCTGTTGGTACGGTGAGATCCCGTATTTTTAGGGCTCGCGAGGCGATTGATAAAGTTATTCAACCGCTGTTAGAAAATTAAAAAGAAATAAAATCAAAAAAAGATGAACTTTCTTTTTTCCACGATGACTAACAGCTGTGTTAGGGTAGTTAACGATCACTTTGATCTGGAAATGAATATATGACGCAACAGCAAGAAAAATTGTCCGCATTCATGGATGGTGAGATAGAAGGCAATGAAATCATCGACGCTATCAAGCAAGATGAAGCACTTCAAGCCAAATGGCAACGTTACCACGTGTATCGCGGTGCAATGCGAAAAGAGGCAAGCGTAGCCCCTCAGTTGGACATCACAGCCAGTGTAGCAGCTGCGCTTGAAAATGAACCGGCGATTGTCGCACCTAAACGCTCGCGTTGGCAGTCAATTCCACTAATTGGCAGTGTCGTTCCTTTTGCGAAGCAGTCAGGTCAGTTTGCAGTGGCTGCGTCTGTGGCAGTGGCAGTTATTTTTGGTGTTCAATATACCAACCAGGAAGCGCCAACCGAGCCATTTATGACAGCGCCAACGATTGCACCCCAAGGCGGATTGTCTCCAGTGAGTTTGGAGCAAACCCGAACCTTACCGCGCAATGATATGAACGAAATGCTTGAGAAAAAGCGCAAAATAAATGCGCTAATTGCTGACCATGAGCAGCAAATAAAACTCAAGCAAGCGCAGGAAGAAGAGAATGAAAACGAAACAAGTGGACCAGAGCGACCATAGATTTTCGTTGAGCTAGTCAAAATGAGGTGAAATGTGCCTTCGCTCTTAAGTGCGATGAAGATGCATTTCATATTTTAATCATACCAGCATATACTGCTGGTATGTTTGTTTTAAGGCGGGAATAATGCGCTGTAGTTCTATCCTTGCACTTTTTTTCATTTCGGGCGGGGCTATCAATCCCACGTTTTCTCATGCAACGGCACCCAGCGAAGTGGCGAGTTCTTCTGGTGCAAGAGTTCAAGCACATAGTGTTAGCGATGCTAAATCAGAAGACAGTTCCGATACCGGCACAAACGTTTCCCAAGGGGAGGGTGTTAAGCAAGGAGAGGGACTTCAAAGGCAAACTGAACAAAGTCGCAACGAGGATGCTTCTCCCACGCCACAGCTTCAGTCAGCGAATCAGTGGCTGGCCGAACTACAAAACATTATTACCAACGCCAATTTCCAAGTGTCTTTTGTGCAGACTGTCGCAGGAAAGGAAACGGTTCCTTACCTGTGGCGTCATGGGATAATGGAGGATGGTTCTGAACTAGAGCAATTAAACCTTCAAAATGGGCCTGGTCGCGAGCTTATTCGCGTTAATGACGTAGTGAGCGTATTTGAACCCGACGTTCAACCTTACAGCCTACGGTCAAAGCATATAAATGGTCCAATACCTAGTGCATTGCTCTACCATCCAGAACAACTCAGTTCAGCCTATGAGTTTGTCGCTGTTGGAAGAGCGCGGGTGGCAGGGCGTTCAGCACAGCAAATTCGTATTGTCAGCCGAGATAACACACGGTTTGGCTATCAACTATGGCTCGATGAGTCCTCTGGTATGTTGCTGAAGCTTAATATGCTTGATTTGCAAGGGACGTTATTAGAGCAAATTCAAGTTACCGCCTTTGCCATATCGCCTGAACCTGCGGAATATTTCTCGCGAATAAACTCAGCATCATTACCAGCGCCTATGGCTTTGAGTAATACCCCAAGCCGAGCACACAAATGGGATGTCACATATTTGCCGTCGGGCATGCGAGAAATAAAGCAAGATACAAGACGCTTAGCATTAACAGGGCAGGTCGTAGAATATAAACTCTTTTCGGATGGCTTAGTGGACGTATCTGTTTATGTTCAGCCAGCCGAAGATGCGCTCGGCGAAACCCTTGCGTTACGAAACGAAGTCAGCACCTTTTTAACGCTGACCGACGGGAAAGCCCAAGTGACGGTAGTAGGGGAAATTCCACTACAGACTGCTAATGCTATTGCTACGTCTTTACGACCTGTTGCCAATGCAGGGCAATAGAGAGCTAGGGTTTAGCAATGCTTTAACACGGTAATAAAGAGCAAATATGATTAAAGAAACCGCCACTGTGGTTGCCGTTGATGGAGATACGGTAACAGTTGAAGCGGCAATTAAGTCCACCTGTAATGCATGCCAGGCACAAAGTGATTGTGGTACCGGTGTCATTTCTCGTGCTATTGCACCTAAGACTCAGCAATTAACGCTACGTACACCTATGCCAGTACGGGTCGGTCAGCAGGTGACTGTGGGCATACCCGAAGCGGGTATTTTAAGTGCGTCGGCTTTCTTATATTTGTTACCGCTTATTGTTTTTATTGGCGCGTATTCAGTTTTTATATCACTGCTTAGCTCCACAAGTTTTAGCCATGAATTATGGGCACTGGGTCCAAGCGCTTTGGCGACTTTCCTGACTTACAAGCTCATTGCTTACAAGTTACAGCGAGTTGAGCGCACGAAATATCAACCCGTTTTATTAGGCCAGTAAGGCCTAAACTGAGCGAAGCATCTGTTCATAAGTAGGTTTAGCTCTTTTTATTTGCTCGTATACGCTGTAGAGCCCCAAATTAGCAGTGCTTTACATGCTTCAAATTTCAAGGCAGGCGGGTAAAGCCACGCCAAGTTGCCACTTTTATACGCTTTGCGTGCATGGGTATTAAAATTTCCGCCATGCTAATTCGCTTTTCGTGCCAGAAATGGGTAAAATCCGCTCGCGCTGCGTATAAGCCTGAACCCAAGGCAAGCAGCATATTTTGTTTAATGAATTTTTCTGCAGGTAATTTCCAGCATTATGCAACAATCGCACATTCGTAACTTCAGTATTATCGCCCACATTGACCACGGTAAGTCTACGCTGTCAGACCGTCTAATTCAGCACTGTGGAGGGCTAACCGATCGCGAAATGGCCGAGCAGGTTCTCGACTCAATGGACTTGGAAAAAGAGCGCGGTATTACCATTAAAGCGCAAAGCGTGACACTGAACTATGAAGCGCGCGACGGTGAAACCTATCAGCTAAACTTCATTGATACGCCAGGACACGTTGATTTCACTTACGAGGTGTCTCGTTCATTGGCTGCCTGTGAAGGTGCACTACTTGTCGTTGATGCCGGTCAGGGCGTTGAAGCACAGACGCTAGCAAACTGCTATACCGCTATCGAGATGGATATGGAAGTGGTACCTGTGTTGAATAAGATCGACTTGCCGCAGGCTGAACCAGACCGTGTTGCAGAAGAAATTGAAGACATTGTCGGTATTGATGCACTTGACGCTGTGCGCTGCTCAGCGAAAACAGGTATTGGTATTGAGGATGTGCTTGAAGTTATCGTAAACAAGATCCCTCCACCAGAAGGCGATCGTGAAGCGCCACTTAAAGCATTGATTATCGATTCGTGGTTTGACAATTACCAAGGTGTTGTTTCATTGGTACGAATCGTGGAAGGTCAGCTTAGCAAGAAAGACAAAATCCAGATAATGTCTAACGGACAAACTCATCAGGTGGATAAAATTGGTGTGTTTACGCCTAAGCCTTTAGACACGGGTACGTTAAGAGCCGGTGAAGTAGGTTTTATCATCGCTGGTATTAAAGACATTCAAGGCGCTCCAGTAGGTGATACCATTACTTTGGCTCGCGAGCCAGCTGAAGCTATGCTGCCAGGCTTTAAAAAGGTTAAACCTCAGGTTTATGCCGGTATTTTCCCGATAAGCTCAGATGACTACGAAGACTTCCGCGATGCCCTTGCTAAACTAAGTCTGAACGACGCTTCACTATTCTATGAGCCAGAAAGCTCAGCAGCGCTTGGTTTTGGTTTTCGTATTGGATTCCTTGGCATGCTGCACATGGAAATCATTCAAGAGCGTTTAGAACGTGAATATGACCTTGGTCTTATCACTACAGCACCTACAGTAATTTACGAAGTTGAAACAACCAAGGGCGAAACCCTTACCGTAGATAGCCCAGCTAAACTGCCGCCAGTGAACGATATCGCTGAAATTCGTGAGCCTATGGTTGAAGCTAACATTCTTGTTCCTCAAGAGTACTTAGGCAACGTAATTACGCTTTGTGTTGAGAAGCGCGGTATGCAAACCAACATGACATACCACGGTAAACAAGTGGCGGTAACATACGAGCTGCCAATGGCGGAAGTAGTGCTTGATTTCTTTGACCGTTTGAAATCTACCAGCCGTGGCTTTGCGTCGCTTGATTACAACTTCAAGCGCTTCCAAAGCTCAGATATGGTACGCGTAGATATTCTAATTAATGGCGAGCGTGTGGATGCACTAGCGGTAATCACGCACAGAGAAAACTCACAGGGACGTGGTCGTGAATTGGTAGAGAAGCTTCGCGAGCTTATTCCACGTCAAATGTTCGATATCGCTATCCAGGCGGCTATCGGTAACCATATTGTTGCAAGAAGTACGGTGAAACAGCTACGCAAAAACGTAATCGCGAAGTGTTACGGCGGTGATGTAAGCCGTAAGAAGAAGCTACTTCAAAAGCAAAAAGAAGGTAAAAAGCGAATGAAGCAAGTGGGTAATGTTGAATTGCCACAAGATGCGTTCCTTGCAGTACTTAAGGTGGGCAAATAATGGCAAATTATTTCTCCTTAATTTTGGTGGCACTCACCTTAATAACAGGACTAGTCTGGCTAGTGGATAGCCTGGTGTTTGCGCCAAAACGAAAAGCGCGTTTACAGGCTGCAGCGACTGCAGAAGGAGCGGGCTATGGAGAAGACCCTCAGCTGCCGTACCTAGTTGACACCTCACAACAGATATTCCCTGTTATTGCTTTCGTTTTGGTATTGCGCTCCTTTTTATATGAGCCGTTCCAGATTCCATCAGGTTCAATGATGCCTACGTTATTGGTGGGTGATTTCATTTTAGTTGAGAAGTTTGCGTACGGTGTAAAAGACCCTGTTTTCAGAAGTAAGTTAATTGAAACGGGTGTACCAGAACGCGGCGATGTGGTGGTTTTTAAATACCCTGAAGAACCGTCAATAGATTACATCAAGCGCGTAATCGGTTTACCGGGCGATACCGTGGTTTATCAAAATAAGCAGGTTTACATCAAACCTAAGTGTGAATCTGGTAGCAATTGTCCAAAGTTAAAAGCAGTGCCGTTAACGTTCCAAGAGCGCGGTGAGTTTGTACAAGACATGGCGCAACTTATGCGTTACACCGAAGATTTAGGCACAGTAGAGCATGATATTCTTCGCCACCCCGTTCGCGAAATTTCACCGGTTAATTTCTACACTCAACCGGGAACCCGAAGTAACGAGTGGATAGTGCCAGAAGGTCAGTATTTCGTATTGGGCGATAACCGTGATAATAGCCGCGATAGCCGTTTCTGGGGTTTTGTTCCAGATGCAAACTTGGTTGGAAAAGCCGTTGCAATTTGGATTTCCTTTGAGTTTGAGCGCAGCCCTTCAGACTTTCTTCCTACGTGGGTTCCAACAGGTATTCGATTTGAGCGTGCAGGTGGCATTCATTAATGCAGGGTATTGATAAATATCGTCGTCTTTACAAGGCGATAGGCTACACATTTACCAATGAGGCGTTATTAGAACAAGCGCTTACTCACCGCAGTGCAGCCAAACAACACAATGAACGCTTAGAGTTTTTGGGCGATGCTATTTTAGGCATGATTGTGGGGGAAACACTGTTTAAGCGTTTTCCTACAGTACCTGAAGGCAAGCTTACCCGCATGCGCTCTACATTGGTAAAAGGCGAGACGTTAGCTGAGCTCGCTAAGGAAGCCAGCGTGGGTGAATTACTCAACTTGGGGCCAGGTGAGCTTAAAAGTGGCGGTCATCGCAGAAGCTCGATTTTAGCTGACGCAGTTGAAGCTATCTTAGGTGCTATCTATCTCGATTCAGGTATGGACGAAGTGCGTGGCGTTATCGACCGTTTGTGGGAGACTCGCATAAACAAGCTCGACCCTAACGCCCACCCTAAAGACAGTAAAACACGTCTTCAGGAATTCCTGCAAGGTCGCAAGCAGCCATTGCCAACGTACGAGGTGCTGTCTATTTCCGGTAAAGACCATGCGCAAACTTTCGAAGTAAGCTGCAAAGTAGAAAGTCTACCAAAGGCAGTCGTGGCGTCTGGCAATAGCCGTCGTAAAGCAGAACAAGAAGCTGCTCGTTTAACATTGGAGAAGCTTGATGACAACGCATGATGAGTCAAATTTGCCAGAAATGCCAGAGATGCCAGATATACAAACTCGCTGCGGCTTAGTAGCCATAGTCGGGCGCCCTAACGTGGGCAAGTCAACGCTACTTAACCGTTTACTAGGTCAAAAGGTAAGCATTACCTCACGTAAGCCTCAGACCACCCGTCACCGTATTCTAGGTATAGATACTGACGGCGACTATCAAGCGATTTACGTTGATACACCAGGGCTTCACCAAGACGAAAAACGCGCGATTAATCGCTACATGAACCGCGCCGCGTCTAGCTCACTAGCTGAAGTTGGCCTTGTGCTGTTTGTCGTGGAAGGCGATAGATTCAACGCCGAAGATGAAATGGTATTAAGTAAGGTTAAACAAGCAAACCTTCCTTGCTATCTTATCGTAAACAAGATGGATAAGGTTGAAGATAAAGAAAACTTTATGGTTCACCTTCAAAAGCTTGGCGAGAAACACCCGTTTGAGCACATGATCCCTATCAGCGCTAAACAGGGCAAAATGGTCGACGATATTAGAGACTTAGTAGCTAAGTCGTTACCTAAGAGTGAATTTTTCTTTCCAGAAGACTATATCACTGATCGTTCAAGTCGCTTTATGGCTGCTGAAATCATCCGTGAAAAACTAATGCGCTTCACTGGCGATGAGTTGCCTTACTCTACTACGGTAGAAATTGAGCAGTTCAAAATGGCAGACAATGGTGTTTATCGTATTAGTGGCTTAATTTTGGTTGAGCGCGAAACGCAAAAACGCATGATCATCGGTAAAGGCGGTAAGCATTTGAAAACCATTGGCGAGCAAGCCCGTAAAGATATGGAAAACTTGTTCGACAATAAGGTGTTTTTGGAGCTTTGGGTTAAAGTGAAACAAGGCTGGGCAGACGATGAGCGTGCTTTGCGTTCACTAGGCTACGGTGACGACAGCAACTTTTAGCCTAAATCTTTGTTAGCATTAGTACGTTGAGCCTTGTTCTAATGCTAACTAGCGCTACATTCTTGAGTGCTTTTGGTGAACGTGAAGCCAGAAGCATTCGCGTAAAGGTTTGCACAAGCACCTACAATCAGCATTGGCACGTATAGTCATTTCTTTTCAGGAGCGGTATATGGCAATTTCAGATATGCGCAGACAGTACTCGAAAGGCAGTTTATGCGAGACTGATATTACTTCAAGCCCATTTATTTTGTTCGATAAATGGCTGAAAGACGCCATTGATGCTGGTATCCCCGATCCTACAGCGATGACGGTTGCCACCGTTGACGCTAATGGGCAACCCTCTCAACGTATCGTTTTGTTAAAAGATGTCAGTGAAAATGGCTTTGTATTTTTCACAAATCTTGGCAGTCGAAAAGCGCAAGAACTCTCGGTTAACCCCAAAGTATCTTGTCACTTCCCATGGTTCTTTATGGAGCGCCAAGTTCGCGTGTGTGGCAGCGTTGAAAAGCTTTCTGTTTCAGAAAATGCAGCCTATTTCTTCTCTCGCCCTAAAGACAGTCAATTGGCGGCCTATGCGTCTAAACAAAGCAAGCCAATTGGCAGTAGAGAGCTTTTGCTTACCCAATTTAAGCAGTTAAAAGATAAGTTTGCGAACAAAGAACTACCTGTGCCGGACTTTTGGGGAGGCTTTCGTATTGTGCCTCATCAAATTGAATTTTGGCAGGGCGGAGAAGATAGGCTTCACGACCGTTTTGAGTATAACAAAACCGAAGATGGCGCATGGGCAACACAGCGCTTAATGCCTTAAAAGCTCATATTGAATGCATAGGGTAACTAGTCTTATACAATGGCTAGACATTTTAAGCACTTAGTATTTGATTGAGCGTAAAGCGTAAAGCGTAAAGCGAGCAACACCATGATTGATAGTCATTGCCACCTCGATTTACTTGCATCAAAAGTAGACCTTAATACTGCGCTGGAAAGTGCCAAGGCCGCAGGCCTCACTCGCATAATGGCACCAAGTATTAACCCACGTTCTTGGGGAGCAATTCAAGCGCTTAGTGAGCAGCACAGCAGCCTTTTGCCTATCGATACCGCGCTAGGTCTCCATCCTTATTTTTTGACCGATAGCAATCAAGATAATACAGGTTCTACCACTGACGTACCTGAGCAGGCAATTGATGAAAATCTCGAACAGCTTGAAGCGGCTGCTGCCACTCTGCATCCTTCGGTAAAAGCAGTGGGGGAAACCGGTATTGATGGGCACATTGATGTGTCATTGACGCTTCAAAAGAAAGTGCTACACGCCCATTTAAAACTCGCTGATACAAAAGCGCTCCCTGTTATTTTACATCATCGAAAAAGCCATCACTTATTACTTGAAGCCTTTAAGCAAGCTAAGTATCAAGGTATTGGCGTAGTCCATGCTTTTTCGGGTAGTGTGGAAGCGGCCAAAGCCTATATTGAGCGAGGCTTTTACTTGGGAATAGGTGGCACGATAACCTATGAAAGAGCACAAAAAACGCGAGATACCCTTAAGTACCTGCTAGAGCACCACTTCGATAAAATACTGCTAGAGACTGATGCCCCAGATATGCCCATGTACGGCAGACAGGGAACCCCTAATAAACCACGGTATCTATCTGATGTGGTTGATGTAATACACAAGCTTTTCGCTATATCGCCTAAACAAACAATATCTATTACAACACAAAACTATTTTCGCTTGTTTAAAGCAGAATAGAATTGCGATCTCGTGTAAAAGTATCGTGGATACCTGCTTACGTATCTTTGTTCTTTCTCATAGATTCGATGGCTTGTATAAACCAAGGGCGAGATTTATAAAACGCCCGCGTCAGGTAAATGCCTAACATTAAAGCCAAAAACACTAAAATACACGCAATTAACGCCAATTGATAACGCAGGGCAAGGGGACTTTCTAATATTGTCTGCGTATCCATATGAATGTTTACATAGCCTAATACATTATCATTGTTGTCGGTGATCACCCCGACATAGGTGAGCGGCGTCACACCTTGAGACTGGCTCATCGACACAACGCTTTCAATTTGAGGTAAAGGCGCAATGTACCTTCCGTCTTTATCAAACACTGATAGAGCAAGAATATGTGGCTCGTTAACTAAAACGGTGGCAACACTTTCAATGTAGTTTCGTTGGGCAAGGGTATTCGATAGTGAAGAGTCAGAACCTTCTTCGCTTACTTGATTGGCTGCTTGCTCAGCTTCAAATGCGGGGCGAAGTAGTTTAGCGTATTGCCTTGCGATGCTCTCCCCAGAAAAACGAGTTTGCACCGTTAGCCAATCACTTTGGTATTGCTGCAGCAAAAGTATCAATACAATCACCAGCGCAAACACCGTACTTACAATCAGCGTGTGAAATAGTCTTTTTAACGCTGTGTAAAGTGAGTGCGAATTGCTTTTTGATTGTGAAGGGGCTTTGCTCAGCACGTTTAACAATGCGTAATTCCATAATTGCTATGATTTGCCTAACAGTAGGGGAAATCTAAATAATTTTAAAGGGGATATTTTATTAGTTAGCCTAATTGGTTAGCATTAGCGCATCATTTGCCAATTACCACAGTCTCTGTGTGCGTTATGAAAGACATATTCACCATCGAAATCAATAATGACGATATTCATCTAGCTTCATACCTGGCAAACATTGTCAGCGCTGAGCACAATACGCAAGCGTATTCCCATACGCTAACTGTAGTCGGACAAGCTATAACCCCATATTTATTAAGAGGCGTACTAGATAAACTCAAAAACGTATTTTCGCCAGTAAGTGCTGCGTTTCATCATTTGCATCAGCAAATGGGAGATGATGCTATCGAAATAAGAGGGCAGGTAATTAACGCAAAGCCTGAGCAAATAAAGTCTTTACTTGGTGATGTCAGTGATGCTTACAACCTTGATGTTGGACTGCAAACCTCGCGGCCGTCTTTGTCTGAACCCGGACTGCTGGTTATGGATATGGACAGCACGGTTATTGCCATAGAATGTATTGATGAAATAGCAAAACTGGCTGGTGTGGGTGAACAGGTTGCCGAAGTGACCGCAAGAGCAATGCGTGGAGAAATTGCCTTTAACGATAGCTTAACGCATAGAGTGGCGTGTTTAGAAGGGGTACCCATTGACCACCTTAATCAAATACGCGACAGCATTCCTATTATGCCTGGCATTCAGACACTGCTTAGTCATTTAAAAAGACACAACTGGAAGCTAGCTATTGCATCGGGTGGCTTTACTTTCTTTGCTGACCATTTAAAAGCAAGGCTGGGACTGGACTATGCGATATCCAACACGCTTTCGGTTAAAGACGGGCACTTAACAGGAAAGGTGGAAGGCGAAATTATTAATGCTGATGTGAAAGCTCGCACGGTAAAAGCGCTGTCTAAAAAGTGGCAAATACCATCGAGCCAAACCGTCGCCATGGGCGATGGGGCGAACGACTTGGTGATGATGGCTGAATCAGCCTTAGGCGTTGCATGTCACGGCAAACCTTTGGTGAATGAGAAAGCGGACGTTGCCGTACGCGTTGGTAGTCTGCACAGCCTTCTGTATTTTCTAGATAAATAGACGCTAAAGGAATTTGAAAGGCAGCAGCCATTCCTGCATTCCCACGCTTTGCTAGGAAACTTGCCAGCGCCATTGGAGTGGACAATTATCTGTGCGGACTGGTATACAAGCGCCAGTTGTTAAAATAATTGGCGCTTAAACAAACTTGATATTTGTGCTTAGTTTTTTCTAAGCGCAGACCTGAATATGTACGTTAAAATACTGCGTCTTACTTAAGCGTTGGTAACCATGGCTCTAGGTTGTACTGCACTTTTTAGTGTTTTATTCGCCGTAATGTCTTGCATAGTAAAGCCGTATCTTATGAGAACCTCATCGGTGACATCGACAAGATGGGAACAGGCAGCAATACTCCACATTTTCTTTTCTAACTCACGAGCTCTGTGCATGGCGTACATGGTGACGTAGTTAATTTCTGTTTGCAGCATGGTTAAGTCAGGCTTGCCAGTTGTGGTTAGCATAACGTGTATAGCGACAAACTGACCACGCACCATGGCTTCTCTGATAAATGCACGGCGTTGTTCATTGCTTTCAAACTTATGTGAGTAACGAGGAATGATCGCCATTCGCGGCTCTTTTTGAGACGCATCGAAAGATATGAATAACTCTTGTCGTAAGGGCATGTTCTCAAGCTTAACTGCTTTGATACCACTTTGTACGAAAGGAGAGTCTTGCTTTCTATCTCTAAACAAAAACTCCAAATTTACTTTGCCGCGCTCTGCGTATTGCGTGGTAAGGGTAGTGATGCGTTCGTCTTGTTTTCCCACGATACACGCCTGCGGAGTATAGCGAACACCTTCTTTACTCATGAGAAAAGATAAGGAGGTCGCATTTCTTGCATTTATACAACGCAGTGCTTGTCCCATACCCTCTACTTCTTCTTCATCGTTATCGACTTTAAGGTTGGCCTTGTTCTTTTTGATTAATTCTTCAAAAAAGTTGCGAGCACTTTTGCCCTCGTCGCCAGTTGCTGTCTTCAGGTGGAGGATATTCTTTTCGACATTATGATAAATAATTTCATACTGAAGGTGCATTACGTCGAAGTTGTTCGCTATTTCCTGAAGCCGAGGAAAGGCAACTTCTACTCTTCCTTCCAAACTACCTTTATAATCTTTTGCCAGCTCAACACGAAGACCTAATCCGTGAACTGAGATGTCTTCGCTGATGCCTCTATGGACCGTCGATTCGCCATTAAACCTTGCTTCAATTTGTGTCCTTAGCTGGTAACGGCTTTCAATGCGCTGCTCTTCGTACTTAAAACGGACAATATGAATGTTAGATGCTGCACGATTCCTTGGGTGGCCAAAAATCCTTAAATGCGCAAGGTTGTCGCGATTAAACTTAAGTTCGTTGTACGTCTCTTGCCCTGTTACTGAGGTCACGTCTGTAACATGAGCGAGATAACGCAGGTTTTTAAGTTTTGACATTAAACGAGCAGAAGGCGGTGTATTAAGCTTTTTAACTTTATTGCCAACGGAGTCTGGGATAGAAAGCGGAATATGCGCTTGTTCTGGGACCATGTCTGTCAGGGTTATTTTAAACACTCGCCAACTCGCTTTTCTTGAGCCAAAACCCAAAAATACACGGGATAAGACCTCTTTTTGCAGTAACTCTTCATAAGAGGCTGAGTAAAAATAAACTTTATCTGTGTGCAAATGGGTGAAGCTGAAGACAAATATTTCACGAACTTCGTCAGATTTGTTTAGTAACCGAGTCAGTCTTTCTTGCGATAGCAAGAAATTAAGACGACAGTTTTCTTCTTCGTCTTGCCAATACTGTACCGTTTCTCGGTTTACTTCATTTACCATCGCATAGCGTGGCACCAAAGTTTCGTTGACGACGTCGATAAAAACGGGAAGCGTAGGGCTACGAGGTGAAAAATACTGTTCACAGGTCTTACTGGTTATCGCTTCGATGGTGTTTGTCATATTTACTTTATAGCGGCGTTTATTGCCGTGTATAAAGCTTTCTAGGAACTTATCGAATGCTGGGCTTGGATGAGTCTTATCGCGCTGTAAAGCTAAATAGTTAACATCATTTTTCGTAATGATTTTTACTAGTTTGTAAGCAATGCCATTTTTCTTATCCATGGCAAACTCGTTTTCTAGCCCTCTGAAGTAAATGAAGAGCGTTTCGCCTTTTTTGAAAAAGGCGTCTTTAGACAATTTTATCTGAAGGCCTTCAAGAGAAATATCTACGCTTAAGCCTCGCACAGAGCGGTTCTCAGTGTTAAATATTTCTACGGCAACCGCGAAGTTCATGCGCTCTGTATTGCGCTGCCTATAGTCGAGAAGGTTTACAGTGGGAACTTTAAATTGTTCTAAAACCGCAGAACGTTTTTTAACTTCGGGGTTTTCTTTATCTGCGCGCTCTTGAGCAAGCTCTTTTTCGCGCATTAGACGGAAGTTATTCTCAGTGTTTTGAACGGCCTCGTACACACCATAAGTGTATCGACCAAACACGCGCAGTTGTTCTTCAAACTTATCAACGGCCACGTCGTCCATATAGTGGCTTCTACCTTCGTGCACATACTTTTTGCACTTTCCGTCGACATGGCCGCGCAAATCTATGGTACGCATGCAAGGTTTAGCTAAACGCTTTACTTCCATTTTAATTAGAAAGCGTTTTTCTTTTGGAACGTCAGAAGCAGTTTGAAGCAATACCTGGTTAAATTCAGGCTCATTAACCATAGGCTTTAGCTGTTCAATAATGTCAGCATATTGCTTTAAATCTTGACTCATGAATGCGCAACTTTGTTGTTTAGTATCATTATTTTAGTTGTTATCGGCAAATCAGCAAAACTCATTAACGTGTAAGTTTGTTTTATATTTTGGTTGTTTTTCTGAACAAAAACTGACCTTAGGATTGTGCTTAATTCGCTGTTATTAAGTGTTAGAATACTCTTTTTAAGCAATGGATAAAACTGGAATATGGCAAAACGTAAAACTGCTTATGTGTGTTCTGACTGCGGGGCCGAGTTTCCTCGATGGCAAGGGCAGTGTTCGGAGTGTAAAGCGTGGAACACGATAAGTGAGTTTGTGGTTGCAAGTGCTAAAAGTGTCGCGCGCCAAACTACATCAGGGTATGCAGGGCAAACCGCCGCCAAAATCGAAACCTTAAACGCAATAGATTTGGAATCGCTTCCACGTTTTTCTTCAACGTTTAAAGAGCTGGATAGAGTGCTAGGTGGTGGCATTGTCCCTGGTGCAGCTATGCTAATCGGTGGGTCGCCAGGTGCAGGTAAAAGTACACTTTTGCTTCAGGTAATGTGTCAGATGGCGAAAAGCGAAACTGCCCTTTATGTGACAGGGGAAGAGTCTCTTCAGCAGGTTGCAATGCGTGCCAAGCGTTTAAACCTTCCTGACGATAAATTGATGATGTTAGCCGAAACTAACGTGGAAACCATCTGCGATTTAGCGCTTACGAAAAAGCCTAAAATTATGGTTATTGACTCTATTCAGGTCATGCATGTGTCAGATGTTCAATCTGCGCCGGGCAGCGTATCCCAAGTAAGGGAAAGCGCGGCGTATTTGACGCGCTTTGCCAAACAAAATCACATTGCCATGTTTATTGTTGGCCACGTAACGAAAGACGGTAACTTAGCTGGCCCAAAAGTACTTGAGCACTGTATCGATAGCTCAATGATGCTGGAAGGGGAAAGTGATGGTCGTTACCGTACTTTGCGCAGCCACAAAAACCGCTTCGGTGCAGTAAACGAGTTGGGTGTATTTGCCATGACGGAAAAAGGTTTGAAAGAGGTAAGTAATCCTTCAGCTATTTTCTTAAGTCGTGGTGAAAATGAAACACCAGGGTCGAGTGTTATGGTCATTTGGGAGGGCACCCGACCGTTACTTGTTGAAATTCAAGCGTTAGTGGATTATTCGCAGATGTCTAACCCAAGACGGATAGCTGTAGGCCTAGATCAAAATCGTTTGTCCATGCTGTTAGCAGTACTTCACCGTCACGGTAATGTACAAATGAACGACCAAGACGTATTTGTGAACGTAGTAGGCGGTGTACGCGTCTCTGAAACCAGTGCTGATTTGGCGTTATTACTGGCGATGATTTCTAGTTTTAGAAACCGTTCATTACCGCGCGACTTGATTGTGTTTGGTGAAGTAGGGCTAGCCGGTGAAATTCGTCCGGTTCCCAATGGAACAGAGCGCATTATTGAAGCAGCAAAACATGGCTTTAAACGCGCTATTGTTCCCAAAGCGAACGCGCCGAAACAAGCTATTAATGGCATGAAAGTCGTGCCCGTGGCTCGACTTTCTGAAGCATTAGATGCCTTGGAATAAAGCGAAAGGCATTAATGTTAAAGCTGTCGGAAAGGCGCAAGAAGACCAACGAATACGGCTTTTTGCGCAGTTAAAGGGAACAGGCTTTTTTGAAGCCTTACGAAGACTTGTAGTATTTTTATAGTTTAGTTTGGCGCTTGATAAACCGCATTAACCAATGCGTTAAGATCTTTCTCTTCAATACTAGCATCATCGCTGTTTAGTAAGATTAAACGGCGAAGGGCGCTTATGCTTTCCACATCCATACGCTCTACTTTACACCCCAAAGAAACAAGCTCCTGCCTGCTGTCAGCGTGGCGATATAACTGCGAGATTGAAAGGGTAATAACAGGGCTGTCTTCATTTGCTTGGAAGGTAGCAACATAAGGTTCATGGCTGTCGAAAGGTAGGTTTGATAATGCGGTTTCCGTTGCTTGGAGTTTTATGCCCTGCAGAGACACGTCGCTAACTACCACATCAATACTGTTGTCATTATGTGCCAGCTTGCCGTTTACATTAAGTGATACCCGTTGGAATTGGCGTTTGTCTGTCATTACTCATATACCTAATGTTTGTCTATGCCCTCAGTATTGGCTAATTCGCGCTCGTTCGCAACGAAAAGCCGCCAAATAAAAAAGCCGCTATCGATGACAGCGGCTCTTGGGCTTACAAGGTAAAAAAACCTTTATACCAAATTCCCTTTATTTAGACATGCGCTTATATTTGAGGCGATGGGGTTCAACCACATCTTGCCCAAACTCCTGCTTCAACCAGCTTTCGTAGTCAGAGTAGTTACCTTCGAAGAAGTTGATATTACCCTCGTCGCGGTAATCCATAATATGCGTTGCTACACGGTCTAGGAACCAACGGTCGTGCGAGATAACCATGGCACAGCCTGGGAACTCCAACAACGCGTTTTCCAGGGCTCGAAGGGTTTCAACGTCTAGGTCGTTGGTTGGCTCATCCAGTAGCAATACGTTACCGCCTGCTTTAAGCAGTTTCGCAAGGTGAACACGGTTACGCTCACCACCTGACAGGTCTTTGATAAATTTCTGCTGATCGGTGCCTTTGAAGTTAAAGCGGCTACAGTATGCGCGGCTGTTAATTTCAAAGTTACCAATGCGAATGATATCTTGTTCGTCAGAAATTTCTTTCCACACAGTGTTTTCTTCGTTCATGTGGTCGCGGAACTGTTCTACCGCAGCAATCTGAACGGTATCACCTAAATCTATGTTGCCTGAATCAGGTTGCTCAGCGCCAGTAAGCATTCTGAACAAGGTTGATTTACCCGCACCGTTAGGGCCAACAATACCCACGATTGCACCTTTCGGTACTTTGAACGTTAAATCATCAATTAGTACACGGTCGCCATAAGACTTTTTCAGATTACTTACTTCAATAACTTTGTCGCCTAAGCGTTCACCTGGTGGAATGAATAGTTCGTTAGTTTCGTTACGCTTTTGGTAATCGCTGGTCGATAGTTCTTCGAAACGGGCCATACGGGCTTTACTTTTAGCATGACGACCTTTTGGATTTGAGCGAACCCACTCAAGTTCCTGTTTCATGCTCTTCATACGCGCCGTTTCGGTACGCTCTTCTTGCTCTAGTCGGTTTTCTTTTTGCTCCAACCACGAAGAGTAGTTTCCTTCCCATGGAATACCTTCACCTCGGTCAAGCTCTAAAATCCAACCCGCAACGTTATCAAGGAAATATCTATCGTGGGTAATAGCTACCACAGTACCTTCATAATCGTGAAGGAAGCGCTCTAGCCACGCCACTGATTCTGCGTCCAAGTGGTTAGTTGGTTCGTCAAGAAGCAACATTTCAGGTTTTTCTAAAAGTAAGCGGCAAAGGGCAACGCGGCGACGCTCACCACCAGACAGTTTGCTTACGTCCGCATCCCAAGCTGGTAGGCGAAGGGCATCTGCAGCGCGCTCTAGGGCATTTTCTAAGTTGTGGCCATCTTTCGCTTGAATGATAGCTTCTAGCTCACCTTGCTCTTTAGCTAGGGCGTCGAAATCAGCGTCTGCTTCTGCATAAGCGGCATAGACTTCGTCTAGGCGCGTGAGTGCGTGCTTAACATCCGCTACAGCTTCTTCGATATTGCCACGAACATCTTTGGTTTCGTCAAGCTGAGGTTCTTGTGGAAGGTAGCCCACCTTTAAACCTGGTTGAGGACGTGCTTCACCTTCGATGTCGGTATCTACGCCGGCCATAATGCGAAGCAAGGTAGATTTACCTGCACCGTTTAGACCTAGAACACCAATTTTGGCGCCTGGGAAAAAGCTAAGTGAGATATTTTTTAGAATGTGTCTATTAGGTGGGACGATTTTTCCCACGCGATGCATACTGTAAACGTATTGCGCCATGCTCTATCCTCGCTGAATAAGCGGTGAAAAATAAAAAAGTGATTGTGGTCTATTCTACTCGTAACAGGGTAGTTTGTGCCAGTTACTTACGCTTGGTGTATTTGCGCTTGGCGATATTTTAATCACTCATGCCAAAAAGATCGATTTATGCATCGGTTGGCTAGTCGAATTAAGGTAAACTTGCTTTTTATAAGCATGAGTAAACATGGGCTTTAGGGTGAGCTAGCAAGAAGCGATAAAGAACCCAAAGCGATAGACTCAATACTATTCATATTTCTGAACAGGCAATTAAGATGACCGCTATGAATAAACGCATATATAGTCTGGATGAGCTCGCCAAGCATGTAGGTGGGGAAGTGCAGGGTGATGGCAATATCACTATTTCTGCGGTTGGCACACTCTCTGGTGCAGCATCGCATCAAATTTCGTTTCTGACCAACCCAAAATATAAACCACAGTTGAAAGATACAAATGCAGGTGCAGTTATTCTGCACGAGAGCCTAAAAAATGACAGCCCAGTTCCTGCACTAGTTGTGGCAAACCCTCATGCAGCCTTTGCGCTTATCGCTCAATTATTCGATACCACCCCAGCGGTTGCTACAGGCATTTCTGAGTCAGCGGTTATTGCGCCGTCTGCGCGCATTGGCAGTGATGTGTCGCTAGGACACAACGTTATTATTGAAGATAATGTAGTGCTGGGCGATAGAGTTACGGTTGGCGCTAATACCGTTATCCGTAGAGGCACGCACATTGGTGAAGGCTGTACTATCCATCCAAATGTGACCATTTATCACGACGTGGTTATTGGCAAGCGCGTGACCATTCACAGTCAAACGGTAATTGGTGCCGCGGGCTTTGGCTATGCAAATGATAAAGGCGTGTGGATCCCTATTCCGCAAACTGGCTCAGTTCGTATTGGTGACGACAGTCAAATTGGTGCGAGCAGCAGTATTGACCGCGGCGCTATGGAAGATACGATTTTAGGCACCAACGTTATTATTGATAACCAAGTACAAATTGGCCACAACTGTATTATCGGTGATCATTCATGTATTTGCGGCGCTACAGGTATCGCCGGCAGTTGTCATATTGGCAAACACGTTATTATCGGCGGTGGAGTTGGCATCAACGGTCACATTAGCATTTGTGATAATGTTCAGGTGACTGGCTATACCATGATTGTACAAGATATCACTGAACCAGGCGTTTATTCTTCAGGCCAGCCAGCACAAACCAACCGTGATTGGCGCAAAAATACGGTTCGCCTTGCCAAAATTGGTAGTTTATTTGACCGTGTTAAAGCCCTTGAAAAACAGGTCTGATCTCGCGCTGGCGCAGGTATTACGTTAAACCTGCGCCATTTATATTAATTTGGTCATAAAGCGGTATACAAGTAACTGAAAATGACTAGAATATGGCTCGAATTTGAGCAATCAGTGCGTAACGCCATATAAAAACCGCAGTTAAGGAGCCCCCATGTTTTCTCGCGAAATGAATATAGCCGACTTCGATCCTGAATTAGCCGATGCAATGTCTAAAGAGGTTGAGCGTCAAGAACATCACATTGAGCTAATTGCCTCTGAGAACTACTGTAGTCCACGTGTAATGGAAGCACAGGGTTCGCAGCTCACTAACAAATACGCTGAGGGCTATCCAGGCAAGCGTTACTACGGTGGTTGTGAGCACGTAGACGTTGTTGAGCAACTAGCTATCGACCGTGCAAAAGCGCTATTTGGTGCAGACTACGCAAATGTTCAGCCACACGCTGGTTCACAAGCAAACTCAGCTGTTTTCATGGCATTACTTGACGCGGGCGATACGGTACTAGGTATGAGCCTTTCTGAAGGTGGTCACCTTACTCACGGTTCGCACGTAAACTTCTCTGGTAAAACCTACAACGCTGTACAGTACGGTCTAAACAAAGAAACGGGCGAAATTGATTATGCTCAAGTGGAAGCGCTAGCTAAAGAGCACAAGCCGAAAATGATTATCGGTGGTTTCTCTGCGTATTCAGGTGTTGTTGATTGGGCTAAATTCCGCGAAATCGCAGATAGCGTGGGCGCATACTTGCTTGTAGATATGGCGCACGTAGCAGGTCTAGTAGCAGCTGGCGTTTATCCAAACCCGCTTCCTCATGCTCATGTGGTAACTACGACTACTCACAAAACCCTAGCGGGTCCGCGTAGTGGTTTGATCCTATCGTCATGTGGCGATGAAGCGATTTACAAAAAGCTAAACAGCTCTGTATTCCCGGGCAACCAAGGTGGCCCACTTTGCCACGTAATTGCAGCTAAAGCGGTTGCCTTTAAAGAAGCGCTACAACCAGAGTTTAAAGTGTATCAGCAGCAGGTTGTTGCAAACGCGAAAGCGATGGTTGCTGTAATGCAAGAGCGCGGTTATAACATCGTTTCTGGCGGTACTGACAACCACTTGTTCCTACTTGATCTAATCGACAAGGACATTACGGGTAAAGATGCAGACGCGGCGCTAGGCGCAGCAAACATCACGGTAAACAAAAACTCAGTGCCAAATGATCCGCGTTCGCCTTTTGTAACCAGCGGCCTTCGTATCGGTAGCCCAGCAATTACTCGCCGAGGTTTCAAAGAAGATCAAGCTAAGCAAGTAGCCACATGGATTTGCGACATTCTAGATAACATGGGCGATGAGTCAGTTATTAAGCGTGTTCAAGACGAAGTGGTTGCTCTTTGCGCACAATTCCCTGTTTATAAATAAATAGGTTTGTGTTTTATTGCGTACTTTGGTACTAATGCTGGACTAACTAGTCTAGGTTCGATTTAAATACCTAAGTACGCAATATTTAAGGAATATTCATGTTTTGCCCGTTTTGTTCAGAACAAGAAACAAAAGTTATTGATTCTCGTTTGGTTGCAGAAGGGCAACAAGTGCGAAGACGCCGTGAATGTATGGTGTGTCACGAGCGCTTTACGACCTTTGAAAGTGCTGAGCTCGTTATGCCCCGCGTAATAAAGCGCGATGGTTCACGTGAACCCTTTAATGAAGATAAACTTCGTGCAGGCTTGCAACGTGCACTTGAAAAGCGCCCTGTTAGTACTGAAAAAGTTGAACAGTGTATCCTTTCACTGAAATCACAGTTGCGTGCAACCGGTGAACGTGAGGTGAGTAGCGAACTGCTCGGCAACCTCATAATGAAAGCCCTAAAAGAACTCGACAAAGTTGCCTATGTCAGGTTCGCCTCTGTTTATCGTTCCTTCGAAGACATTCGTGAATTTGGAGAAGAAATTGCGCGATTAGGGGACTAGGTCGGGCACACCCAAAACCTCAGGCACTTAGGGCTACAACAGGAATCCAAGTGAACCACGATACGGTTAAAAATGATTATTTTTGGATGGCAAAAGCCATTCAACTTGCCCAAAAAGGGCGCTATACCACTTCTCCTAACCCCCGCGTTGGTTGTGTGATTGTTGATGAAAACAACCAGCTATTAGGTCAGGGGTACCATATCCAAGCAGGCACTCCTCACGCCGAAGTACACGCATTAAGACAAGCATCTAACGTACGAGCACAAGGCGCAAAAGGCGCAACAGCTTACGTTACCCTTGAGCCTTGCAGTCATTTTGGCCGAACGCCGCCTTGTGCGGTGGCTTTGGTTGAAGCGAAGGTGGCGCGTGTTGTTATTGCTATGACCGACCCTAACCCAAATGTATGCGGTAACGGTATCAGCATCTTACAAGAAGCGGGTATTGAAGTGGTCAGTGACGTGATGGCCGCAGAAGCTGCAGCACTAAACCCCGGTTTCATCAAACGCATGCTTACTGGCAAGCCTTTCGTTCGCGTGAAATTAGGCATCAGCCTAGACGGGAAAATAGCCCTTCAAAACGGCGTAAGTCAGTGGATTACGGGTGCAGAGGCAAGACGGGATGTGCAACAGTATCGTGCACAAAGTTGCGTGGTACTTACTGGCTCAGGTACGGTAAGAGCCGATAACCCTAGTTTGTTAGTTAGAGAACAAGAGGCACAGTTCACTGATTATCCTCTAGAACACATTCGACAGCCTGCTCGAGTTGTTGTCGATGGCAAAAGCACACTTTCTCGAGGCTATGCGTTATTTAATGACGGCAATATTACTTTAACGGCTACTTCGCAGTCTCATCCAGATACGGCAACACAGCACTATCTTTCAGTAGATGAAAAAGACGGTAAGCTCAACTTACATTCGCTAATGTCGGCATTAGGCGATAAGCAATATAATGAAGTTTGGGTGGAAGCGGGCCCAGGGTTAGCTGGTGCATTGCTGCAAGAGGGGCTGGTGGATGAGCTAATTTGTTACCAAGCCCCTAAGCTTTTAGGTGAAAAGGGAATAAGTATGGTCAATTTGCCAGCATTTACGTCATTAAGTGAATGTATTTCGCTTTCGCTTATTGAAAATCGTCAGGTAGGGAACGATATTAAGCTTATCTTTCGCCCTGATGTTAGCAACACTCGTGGTCAACGCGATTAAAGAGGAACTTTATGTTTACTGGAATTATTCAAGCGCTCGGTACTATTAAAAAGCTTGATAACCGAGGCAACGATATTCGCCTTACCGTTGCGTCACCTACGCTTGACATGTCTGATGTCGCACTTGGCGACAGTATCGCGACCAATGGTGTTTGCTTAACAGTGACTGATATGGGCCCCGATTATTACTGCGCGGATGTATCGGCCGAAACCATTAAATTAACTGGCTTTGCACATTACAGTGCAGGCTCAACCGTTAACCTTGAAAAAGCGATGCGCCCTAGCGACCGTTTAGGCGGTCATATTGTGTCAGGTCACGTGGACGGCGTGGGCGAGGTTACGCAAATTATCAAACACTCAGACTATGTCGAGTTCTGGGTAAAAGCACCTGAAGCACTAGCGAAATACATTGCGCACAAAGGCAGTATCACCGTCGATGGCATCAGCTTAACCGTTAACGAAGTCAACGGCGCAGAATTTATGCTTTGGATTATTCCTCATACGTTACAAGAAACAATTATGGGAAGCTATAAGGTGGGCACAGCGGTAAACCTAGAGGTTGATGTTATTGCGCGCTATTTAGAGCGATTAATGCTAGGCGATAAAGCCGCAGAGCCTACAACTAAAGGCATCGACATGGCATTTCTTGCCGAGAACGGATTTTTAAGAAAATAACCCTACAAGAAGCACACAACATGGCATTTAACACTACACAAGAAATAATTGAAGACATTCGCCAAGGTAAAATGGTTATTTTGATGGATGATGAAGATAGGGAAAACGAAGGTGATTTAATTATGGCGGCTGAGCATGTCACGCCAGAAGCCATTAACTTTATGGTTACCCACGCCCGCGGCTTGGTGTGTTTGCCTATGACTCAAGAGCGCTGCCGCACGCTAAATCTTCCTTTGATGGTTGATAAAAACGAAGCGCAATTTTCTACCAACTTCACTGTGTCTATTGAAGCTGCAACTGGCGTTACCACTGGTATCTCAGCGGCCGACCGTGCGACAACAATCAAAGCTGCTGTAGCGAAAGACGCGAAAGCGACAGATATTGTGCAGCCTGGTCATATTTTCCCATTAATTGCGAAAGACGGCGGCGTACTGAATCGCGCAGGTCATACTGAAGCGGGGGTAGATTTACCGCGTTTGGCTGGGTTAGAGCCAGCTGGGGTTATTGTAGAAATTCTTAATGAAGACGGCACTATGGCTCGCCGCCCTGAGCTAGAAAAGTTTGCGGCAAAACACGATCTTAAAATCGGCACCATTGCTGATTTAATTGAATATCGCAATCTCAATGAAACCACCATACAGAAGGTTGCTCAGTGCAATATGCCAACCGAGTATGGTGACTTTGAGCTTCACACGTTTAAAGACAGCATCGACAACCAACTTCATTTCGCACTTAAAAAAGGCGAAATTAAAGAAGATGAGCCGACGCTTGTTCGTGTTCACCTTCACAATACGTTTAGTGATCTTCTTGGGTCTACCCGCGGTATTCATCGCTCGATGACGCTTGCAGATGGCATGCGCAAAATTTCAGAAGAAGGTGGTGTGCTAGTACTATTAGGCAAAGAAGAGCATATTGAGAGCCAAGTACGCCGTTTTGCAGCAGAAGACAGAGGCGAGCGCCCAGCTGGCGCCGACTGGCAGGGGTCGTCACGCACTATTGGTGTGGGCAGCCAAATTCTTGCCTCTATGGGCGTTCACAAAATGCGACTTCTTAGTAAGCCAATTAAATATCACGCACTTTCGGGTTACGGCCTTGAAGTGGTGGAGTACGTGCACGACTAGCACTTGGTACAAGCTCTTTGTTGAATCTCTTGGCGCACACAAATAGCGCTATTGACGTGAGGGTTTGATGAACTAGAGTGGGAGAGCAGGCTCGGTTGTGAACCCTCCACCGCATGGATGCGGTGGCGGAGCGTACAGGGATGTATTTACCGCGTGTTCACAACCGAGCCTGCTGGCCCAATCCACTCACGTCAAAAATACGAATGTAAGTTAAAGAAACAATCGATTTAGTTTGGGCGCAGTTGTGGTATACTTCGCGCCGTTTTTTCTCGAGGAATGAATCCATGCAGGTAATTGAAGGTAATATCAGAGCAACCGGTAAGAAGTTTGCTATCGTTGTATCACGCTTTAATAGCTTTGTTGTTGAAAGCTTACTAGAAGGTGCGTTAGACACGCTAGAGCGTCACGGTGAAGTAAGCGATGACGATATCACGGTAGTACGTGTACCTGGTGCTTACGAGTTACCTGTTATTGCTAAGAAATTAGCTGAGAAGAAGTCATTTGACGCCATCATCGCTCTTGGTGCAGTTATTCGTGGCGGCACGCCACACTTTGATTTCGTAGCAGGCGAGAGCAACAAAGGTCTTGCGCAAGTATCACTTGAATACGGCGTACCTGTATCATTTGGCGTAATTACAACAGATTCAATTGAACAAGCTATCGAGCGTTCGGGAACCAAAGCGGGCAATAAGGGTGCAGAAGCTGCACTTGGCGCGCTAGAAATGGTTAACGTTATCGATGCTGTTGAAAAGCTTTAAGGTAAACATTAAGTGAAAGTTTCAGCTCGTCGTAAAGCCCGTGAACTCGCCCTTCAAGGTGTGTATTCATGGCAAATGAGTCACAACGATATTCAGCAGGTTGAACTGGCGCTAGCCACCAGTAACGACATGCAAAAGGTAGACATGGCGTATTTCCAAGCCCTGCTTCGCGGTGTTGCACACAACGCAAGCAACCTTGATGCAACCATTAAACCTTACCTTGGCCGTTTGCCAGAAGAGTTAGACGCTATCGAAAAAGCCATCTTGCGCATTGCGACGCTGGAACTCACTGAGCGCATCGACGTACCTTACCGCGTAATTATTAATGAAGCGATAGAGCTTGCTAAGGCATTTGGTGCTGAAGAAAGCCATAAATTCATTAATGGTGCACTGGATAAAGCAGTGCGCACGTTGCGTAAAGACGAGCGCGACTAACCTTACCGTGGCGGCATGGATTGCCGCTAAAAGGGTTTAAAAATTACCGTGAAAGAATTTGATCTTATCGGCCGCTATTTTTCAAACAGTGGCCACAAACGCAAAGACGTTGTTATTGGTATTGGTGATGACTGTGCTGTAACAACGGTTCCTGAAAACCAACAACTTGCCGTTACTACAGATACCCTTGTCGCAGGCGTGCACTTTTTAAAAGATGCACCGGCCAAGTCTGTAGCCTACAAAACCGTTGCTGTTAATTTAAGTGACCTTGCCGCTATGGGGGCTGAGCCCGCATGGATCAGCTTGTCTTTGTCACTGCCTGAAGTAGATGAAGCCTGGTTAGATGACTTTGTATCCGGGTTATACGAACTTACTCAGTACTATTCTGTCCAGCTTATCGGTGGCGATACAGTAAAAGGCCCTATGGCGTTTACTATTACTGCACAAGGTTTTATTCCGCCGGGTTCGGAACTAACGCGCAGTGGCGCGAAGCCGGGTGATTGGCTTTATGTTACCGGAACACTAGGTGATGCAGGAGCGGGCTTAGATATTCTGCAAAAAAATCTCAGCGTAAGTGGTGAAGCGAAAGACGTTTTGGTTAATCGCCATTACTTCCCAACCCCTCGTGTTGCGGTGGGTACGGCGATTCGTCGTATTGCAACGTCTTGCATTGATATCTCTGATGGCTTGATTTCAGATTTAGGGCACATTTTAAAAGCGTCTAATTGCGGTGCGAATGTTCATGTAGATCGTTTACCGCTATCACGAGCACTAACAAGTGCAGTCACACCTGAACAAGCTATTGAATATGCATTATCCGCTGGCGATGACTACGAACTTATTTTTACTGTAAGTGAAGAGCAGCGCGGTAGCCTTGAAACTTCGTTGGCAAGTACGAATGTAAAAGCCACGTGTATTGGCCAATTAACCGGGCATAGCGGTTCACTTTCGTTGCTAAAAGATAACGAAAAGTATACGCCAGCTAATGCTTCTGGCTACGAGCACGCCTTTTAGGCAAACCACATCTTACAATAGTAAATAAAGGAAGAAGCATGCAGGCGGAATATCGCGCTAGAGTGAGTATGAAAAATCCAATTCATTTTCTCGCACTCGGTTTTGGTAGCGGGCTTGTTCCTTTTATGCCAGGTACATTTGGCTCGCTTGCTGCACTACCGCTTCTTGTAGCGTGCAGCCAGATCTCTGTGGTTTCCTTCATCGCGCTTACGCTGATATTTTCAGTGGTAGGTATCTATCTATGTGGCAAGACTGCAGATGATATGCAGGTACACGATCACGGTTCTATTGTGTGGGATGAGATAGCGGGCATGTTTATCACCTTTCTATTTGTACCAATTTCAGCGTCATCTTTACTCGTGGGCTTTATTCTGTTCAGACTTTTCGACATCTTGAAGCCTTGGCCAATAGGTATTATTGACAAACGCTTACACGGCGGTACAGGCATTATGTTGGATGATATTCTTGCTGGTGCTATGGCGTGTGGCTGTTTACATTTATTAATGGTGTTCTGGCCAGCAGCCCTGGCGTTGTTCTAGCTAAAAGTGAAGATTCAAGGCCGCTCTCATAGATTGGCGACTGAGAACGATTAGGCAGTGAAAACTCAGGCAATAAAAAAACAGACAATAGCGAAATGCATCACGAAAAAGCCCGCAGTTTGCGGGCTTTTTGATCTCTGGCTTAAATGAAAAACATAGTAATCGCTCTTACTAAGGTAGTTTTATAGCTTATTGGCCAGCTGTAAAACTATTTGCTGCAGCAATAATACCATCAGCATCTAAGCCGTGCTCTTTGTACATTTCCTGTTGTGTACCTTGCAGGATGAAACTATCAGGCAGACCTAACATTTTGACTGCCTTAAGAACACCATTTTGCTGCAAGTGTTCAAGCACCGCACTACCAGCACCACCCATAACACAGCCGTCTTCTAACGTGATAAGTGCGCTGTGTTCACTGGCTGCCTTTAAGACTGCCTCGCCGTCTAACGGCTTAATGAAACGCATGTCGATGACGGTGGCATCAATAGCTTCTGCAGCTTCAAGCGCGTAGGGCAGTAAGCAGCCGAAATTCAAAATAGCAACGCTTTCAGATTTATCTTTAGCGGTTTCTCGACAAGTACGTGATTTACCTATTTCAAGTTCTGTCATGGCTTCGTCAGGCGTGACGCCCATGCCCGCGCCACGAGGGTAGCGGACTGCTGCTGGCTTTTGTAGCTTGTGACCAGTATAGAGCATTTGACGACATTCATTTTCGTCTGAAGGTGCCATAACGACCATATTTGGAATGCAGCGAAGGAAAGCAATATCAAACGCACCTTGGTGAGTAGGGCCATCGGCGCCTACAATACCCGCTCTGTCTATAGCAAATAATACCGGTAAGTCTTGAATTGCCACATCGTGAATAAGCTGATCGTAAGCGCGCTGAAGGAACGATGAATAAATCGCAACAACCGCATTCATACCGTCTTTGGCAAGACCGGCGCCAAAGGTCACAGCATGCTGTTCGGCAATGGCAACATCGAAGTATTGTTCGGGAAAACGCTGAGAAAACTCAACCATGCCAGAACCTTCACGCATTGCAGGTGTTACAGCCATTAGTTTTGGGTCTTGGGCGGCCATATCACATAGCCATTTTCCAAAAATGGCAGAATAGGTTGGGGCAGAGGGCTTCGATTTTGGCAGAGCATTATCTGCCGGATTAAATTTTGGCACCGCGTGAAATTTAATAGGGTCTTCTTCAGCAACGGCGTAGCCCTTACCCTTCTTTGTCACAACATGTAAAAGCTGGGGACCTTCAAAGTTACGCATGTTGCGAAGGGTATCGACTACAGCGTTTACATCGTGACCGTCGATAGGACCGATGTAATTAAAGCCTAACTCTTCAAAGATAGTACCGGGCACAACCATACCTTTAAGGTGCTCTTCTGCGCGGCTAGCGAACTCTTTAATAGGTGGTACGTTGCTTAGTAGCTTTTTGCCGCCATCCCGTATTGAGTTGAAAAAGTTACCCGTTAGCAAACGGGCTAGGTGGCTGTTTAACGCACCTACGTTTTCAGAAATAGACATCTCGTTGTCGTTAAGTACAACCACCATGTCTTTTTTGATATCGCCAGCGTGGTTAAGGGCTTCAAATGCCATACCCGCGGTCATTGCGCCATCGCCGATAACGGCCACCACTTTGCGGTCTTCACCTTCTTTTTCTGCCGCTACGGCCATACCCAGCGCAGCGCTAATCGATGTGGAAGAATGACCCACAGCAAAGGTGTCATAGTCGCTCTCAGGCGGCCAAGGAAATGGGTGTAGGCCATTCTTTTGACGAATGGTACTCATGCGCTCTGCTCGGCCCGTCAGGATTTTATGAGGGTAGGCTTGATGCCCTACGTCCCACAACAAACGGTCAAAAGGTGTGTTGTATACATAATGTAACGCGACAGTAAGCTCTACCGTGCCTAAACCGGAAGCGAAGTGACCACTGGTTTGGCTTACGCTATTAAGTAAGTACTCACGCAACTCATCGGCGAGCTCGCGTAATTTATCCTGGGGCAGCTGCCTCAATTTTTCAGGTGTTTGCGCAAGCGCAAGCGTTGGGTAATGTTGGAGATCTAAACTCATGTACTTATTATCTTTTTCAACATGGCGCGTGGCTAATGGTCGCGTTTCACCAAAAGCTCGCTAAACGCAATTAAACTGTCGGTATTGTAGGGTAAACGCGTCAATGCTTGAAGTGCATTATCGTGAAGCATTTCTAATTCTTGTTTAGCGCCAGCCATTCCGAGCTTGGCGGGAAACGTGTTTTTACCCAATGCTTCGTCTGACCCTGCCGGTTTACCTAATTTCTCGCTGCTGCCTTCAACGTCTAAAATGTCGTCTTGAACTTGAAAAGCTAGCCCAATGTCGGCGGCATAAGCCATTAAATCAGTTTTAGTTTGTGGCAGTAAGCTTTCACTGACAATAGCGACCATTTCAACACAGGCCTTCAGCAAAGCCCCAGTTTTTAGTTTGTGAAGCTGTTTCAGTTCTTCTATCGAGATGGCTTTACCTGTACTGGCTAGGTCAATAGCCTGGCCACCACACATGCCTACGTAGCCAGCACTTTTTGCGAGTACAGACAATAACTGACCACGCTTCGTTTCGGCGTACGTACTTAGTGGCGCATCGGCTAAAACCGTGAATGCGAGGGCTTGCAGCGCGTCGCCAGCTAAAATAGCTGTAGCTTCATCAAAGGCAATATGACACGTTGGCATTCCGCGACGTAAATCATCATCGTCCATGGCTGGTAAATCATCATGAACTAACGAGTAGGCGTGCACGCACTCAATAGCCATGCTTATAGCCATCTGATCTTTTTTGGGCACGTCTAGCGTGTTTCCTACAACCTGCACTAGTAGTGGGCGCATGCGCTTGCCACCTGCAAGCAATGCGTGACGCATTGCATCTTTAAGGCGCGGTGCGTAATCGGGTAAATCATCAATTAAGGTAAGAAGGGATGCATCAGTTTGCTGTTTCACTTGCTGATGCAAAGCAGAAAAATTCATAGGTCGCCTGTAAGTTAAAAATGAACGTTTTACGGCTGTTCACTTTCAGGAAGAGTCTGAAGCGTTTCTTCGCCTTGTTCACTAAGCAATATTTTTACTTTTTGCTCGGCGTTTTCAAGTGATTGCTGGCCTTGACGAGATAACGCTATGCCTCGTTCAAATTTTTCCAGTGCTTTATTAAGAGGCAGATCACCGTTTTCCATTTCGTTAACGATAGCTTCTAGTTCTGATAAAGTTTCTTCAAAAGACGCTGATGCTTTTTCTGTCGTCATAAAAACACTCAATACATTGGCCAAAATACGTGTACCGCGCACATTAACTGAGGGCCGCACAAGGGTCAAATGGTTTGTCCGTATATCGCCTATATCACAGTAATATAGCTTTTTTTTCATGCAGCTGACCACGTTGAATAGGAAGATATTGTGCTATATTCGAAATAAGTGGCTACATTACTTTAAATAGAAGGGTGCATGCGTGTTCTGACAGGTAAGCGAACGCTGTAAGCAAGGACAATGTATAGCAAACCTTTGAACAGGTTTTTTTAAAGTCACACTTAATAAATAACAAATAAATATGATATTTTTCAATAATGTCGTTTTAGTATTTTTATCCTTTGCCGATAGAATATTTGTACATTAACAGCACTGACTGCGCATAAATGGGGAAGAGTGAGTGGATTTAGCAACCGTCATAGGTATGTTGGGCGCCATTGGTTTCATAGTTATGGCTATGATTCTAGGCGGCAGCTTAGGCATGTTCATCGACGTCCAATCGATATTGATCGTGTTTGGTGGGACTTTATTTGTTGTCTTGTCACAATTTACTTTAGGTCAGTTCTTCGGTGCAGGTAAGATTGCTGGTAAAGCATTCATGTTCAAGATTGAATCACCAGAAGAGCTTATTGAGAAAATCGTAGAGATGGCGGATGCGGCGCGAAAAGGTGGCTTCTTGGCTTTAGAGGAAGCGGAAATCTCTAACGAGTTTATGCAAAAAGGTGTCGACATGTTGGTGGATGGCCACGATATCGAAGTGGTCAGAGAGACACTTGCTAAAGATATTTCTATGACGTCAGAACGACATGATTTTGGTGCCTCGTTTTTTAAAGGTATGGGCGATATTGCACCCGCCATGGGTATGATCGGTACCTTGATTGGTTTGGTTGCCATGCTGTCAAACATGGATGACCCGAAAGCTATCGGCCCGGCAATGGCAGTAGCACTACTTACCACTCTTTATGGCGCTTTTTTCGCCAACGTTATCTGTTTGCCAATAGCATTCAAACTTTCTGTGCGAGCAGGGGAAGAAAAGCTCAATCAAAGCCTTGTTCTTGACGGTATTGTCGGTATCGCTGACGGTCAAAACCCGCGAGTTATTGAAGGCGTACTGAAAAACTACCTTGCTGCAAGTAAGCGTGGAAGCGCAGAGGAAGAGTAATGGCCGAAGAAGAATGCCCAAAATGCCCCCCCGAGGGGCTTCCAGCTTGGATGGGAACCTTCGCAGACTTAATGTCACTGCTTATGTGCTTCTTTGTACTTTTGCTTTCATTCTCCGAAATGGACGTACTCAAATTTAAGCAAATAGCTGGCTCAATGAAGTTTGCATTCGGTGTGCAAAACAAAATTGAAGTAAAAGATATTCCTAAAGGGACTAGTGTTATTGCTATGGAGTTTCGACCTGGTAAGCCTGATCCCACGCCAATTGAATCTATTCAGCAGCAAACCAACGAAATGACTCAGCAAATGCTAGAATTTCAAGCGGGAAATGAGGATTCAGCCGGCGGCAGGCAAAAACAGCGTGGCGAACAACGGGGCGGTCAGTCTCAACAGACGGCTACTGAGTCATCTTCATCCGCTGAGCAAAGTACAGACCAATCTCAAATGGCTGAGTTGATGAAAAAAGTGGCCCAACAATTAGAAAAGCAAATTTTAGATGGGTCTGTAGAAATGGAGTCGCTGGGGCAGCAGCTTACTATTCGTATTCGCGAGAATGGTTCGTTCTCAGCAGGGTCTGCTTTCTTGCAGCCACAATTTCAGCCCGTATTAAGAAAAATTGGTTCATTGTTAGCGGATGTGCCTGGAGAAATCGAGATTTCGGGCCATAGTGACGGACAGCATATTGCCAATGAGCTCTATCGCTCAAACTGGGATTTATCATCACAACGGGCAGTAGCGGTGGCCGAAGCTATGCGGACAGCGCCTGGGTTTGATGAAAGCCGTATGTCTGTGGTTGGCAAAGCTGATACTAATCCTATCGTTGAAAATGCCACGACCGCGAGTGATAGAGCTAAGAATCGCCGAGTAGAAATTAATATTAACCAAGGTAAACCAATGATATCCAAACCTATATCAGTGGTAGACGATTAAGCGGTACTCTTTTGAATTACAATATCCACTAAAAAGCGGTGCCATATGGCACCGCTTTTTGGTTTAAAATTGCTTGCTGGGTACTCATACCAATCCGCATAGATAATTACCCACCCAGCAACGACAATCAAACTCTGGCTAGTTCTTCTCTGTACTGAGGTTTAGATATAACAAGTTGTACAGTGCTAATGGTTCTTTCTAGAAAGCCACCTTCGCAGTATTTGAGGTAATAGGTCCACATACGCATAAAGCGTTCGTCGTAACCATCATTCAATAACTCATCTTTAGCCGAGATAAATGCTTCATACCAATGATTAAGGGTTTTCGCATAGTCCACACCAATGTCGTGTAAGTCACGGATCATCATATTCGTGTACTTTTTAAGGTGTGCATTTAACTGGTATTGCGATGGTAAAAAACCACCCGGGAAAATGTATTTCTGTATGAAGTCTACGCTGTTTGAGTAGCTGTCATAACGTCTATCGTCGATGGTTATCGACTGAAGTAACATAAGTCCGTCGTCTTTCAAAAGAGAAGCACATTTTTCAAAAAAGTTTCCTAAATACTCTTTACCAACCGCTTCAATCATTTCAATGGATACTAGTTTGTCGTATTTACCTTCAAGCAAGCGATAATCTTTTTTAAGTAAGGTAATTTTACTTTCTAGTCCTTCCCGTTCAATCCAATCTTTCGCCCATGCGTGCTGCTCTTCTGAAATAGTCGTGGTGGTGACACTGCAGCCGTAGTGTTTCGCAGCATAAACTGCAAGGCCGCCCCAGCCAGTGCCTATTTCTAAAAGGTGATCTGCTTCAGAAAGTTGTAATTTGTCACAAATAGCTTTTAGTTTGTAGTTCTGCGCGTCGTTTAGCGTTGCATTCGGGTCAGGGTATATAGCTGATGAATACATCATTGTCGAGTCAAGAAACCGGGTATAAAGCTTATTACCCAAATCATAATGCGCTTCAATGTTCTTTTTAGCTTGGTCTTTTGTGTTTCGACGCGCAAAATGCTGAATTTTATTAATGGGCATGGTTAGCCACTTAAACTTATTTTCCCACTCATCAAGGGTGGGTAAGTTCCGTGCGAAAATCCTTACTACGGCTGTTACATCGTCACTGTCCCATAACCCGTCCATGTACGCCTCGCCAGCGCCCACACTGCCGCCAAGTAATAACTGTCGATAGGCTTGCACATTTTTGATATTTACTGTAGCGCGCAAGTCACTTTCGTCTGTGCCGAAACGCGCCACGACATCGCCGTTTTCTTGAATAGTTAAGCGACCAAATGGAAGCTGATTTAAACACTTCAAAAATAGTGTTCTACAAGTTTTATCTACAAAAGAGACCTCTGAGGTGGTCAGTAGTACAGATTCACCGAAAGACATTGTTATTGTTCCTGACTCTTTTCTGGGTGTGTATATAGTGGCGTTCGTTTCAGCAATAGCTTAAGCGCGTGCCAATAAATTCCGGCCACGGTTTTTATCGTCATACTGGGTATACGTTTAAGTGCGGCAGATAGATTCGCATTATCTAAAGTAAATTTAGTCAAATTAATCCCAGCGCTAAATTCTTTGTCTTCTCTTACGCAATCCATCGCTAAAGAAAGTCTAGACGAAGGCTGGGAAATCGACCATTTATAGGTCATATCCATAGGGTTAAAAGGCGACACATGAAAAGCCTTAGGTGTATCGGCTTGGCTGTTTAGGTTTACCAGATAGTGATGGCGCTCATTCCAAGGAGTATTGCTAACCTCAGCAAGCATATGAGTATATTTACCCTCAGCATTGCGAAGGTAATAAAAGTTAACTGGGCTGAAATACAGCCCCCACATGCGTAACTGACCTAGCATAAAAACGTCGCCGCTTAGCGCTTTACCATCATTTAATTCGGTCATTCTTTGCAACACGGCTTGTTTCAAAGAAATGGAAGGGTCACCTAGATAGTCTTCTCGCTTGAATCGAACTCGTGCTTTGGTGTGCGCGCTAAAATACTTCAGCGTATCCGATAGCACGTTCAGTTCCTCACTTTCCAGTTTTAACCAAAACAGATAAATGTCGTAGTCAAACTTGTGTTGGGTAGGCTTGAAACGTTGATGATATACCTTGCCTTTATATATCGCGCTTTCTATCACAGGGTTTCACCAAAACGAGCACAAACGTCTAGTGCACTGGTAACGCCGTCTTCATGGAAACCGTTGTACCAGTAGGCCCCACAAAAATGTAAATTATCTACGCCGCAAATCTCACTTCTACGTGACTGCGCTTCAACCATGTTGGCACTGTACTGAGGGTGCGCATATTTATAGCTTCGCAAAATACTCTTTTCATTAATTTCAGGCGTATTATTGAGCGTTACGCAATACGTATTCTCCGCTTCTAATCGCTGGAGAATGTTCATATTGTAGGTGACAGAAGCGGGGCGGGCTTCCTCGCTCGCGTCTTCTTTTAAGCTGTAGTTCCAACTAGCCCAAGCCAACTCCCTTTTAGGTAATTGGCCTGTGTCTTTGTGCATGACTACATCATTTTCCGCATAAGGAATATTGCCAAGAATATCTTTGTGCAGTGAAGTAGGGGAATGAATCATTTTTAACGCTTGGTCGCTGTGACACGCAAACACGACATGATCGAACGTCGCAACTGCACCAGATGAATCAGTAACTTCCCACTTATCATCGCGTTTGGCCACAGAAACTACAGCCGTAGATAATTTAATTTTAGACTCAAATGGTGCAACCAATGGCGGTATATATTGGCTAGAGCCACCTTTAATCGTGTACCACTGTGGTCGGTCGGTAATATTGAGCAGGCCGTGATTATTAAAAAACTGCAGGAAAAAAGTTAACGGAAACTTTCGCGTCTGTTCAAGGCTACTAGACCAAATAGCGGCACACATAGGTAGTATATAGTAGCGCGCGAAATCGTCGCTTAGCCCTAATTCTTTAATAACATCTTCCAGCGTTAACGAAGACGTGTCGCGCTCTTCAGCCACCATGGCTTTACACGCTTTATTAAAAGTCAAAATGTCTTTAACGATGCGCCAAAATTTAGGGCGAAGAATGTTACGTCGCTGTGCAAACAAGCTGTTTAAGTTATTACCGTTGTATTCTAAGTTTGCTTTTTTACTCATCACAGAGAAGCTCATCTCTGTTGGTTGGTAGTCAACGTTTAGCTGAGTAATAAGCTTAATGAAGTTCGGGTAAGTCCAGTCATTGAAGACGATAAAACCCGTATCGATATGATGTGTCTGGCCGTTATCATCGATTTTCTTTGTTGCTGTGTGACCGCCAATGTAGTCATTCGCTTCGTAAACTGTGATGTCATGCTGTCTATTTAAAAGGTGTGCGCAGGTTAACCCTGAAATACCTGTGCCTATGATGGCAATCTTATTATTCATTTTTACTTCTCTTATTGTTTTTCTCGCATGGCCAAGGATAGGCGTCTTTGAATTGGCGTAGGCAATATATGCATAAAGCGTAGGATAAACCCAAAGAAACGAGGGAAGAAAACGGTTTGCTTATTACTTTCTATTCCTTTAAGCATAGCTTCAGCGGCTTCGTCAGCGCTAATTTTCATCGGCATTTCAAAGTCGTTTTTGTCAGTCAAAGGTGTTTCAACGAAGCCTGGTGAGACTGCCTGTACTTTCACGCCTTTATGGTGAAGATCGACTTCTAAGGACTTTGTGAAGTAGTGAAGGGCAGCTTTACTAGAGCCGTAGGCCTGAGTGCGTGTGAAAGGTAATAGACGAGCCATACTGTCGACTATGACCAACTTGTCGCCATCTTTCAATCTCGGGAGTAGCGCGTTAACACAGTGAACTACGCCAAAGAAATTAGGCTCGAAAACGCGGCGGAACATGTCTGGCTCGAAATCTTCAAGGTCTACATATTCACAAGTACCAGCATTGAGTACAGCAATATCAAACTTAACATTTGCTAATGCTCGCTTTGTATCTTCTAGATCTGACACATCAAACTGACAAACGCTAATATTGCTATATTTGCTAAGTTCATCAAGGGCTTCTTTGTTTCTTCCACAAGCAATGACACTATACCCATTATCGGCACACTTGATTGCTAATGCTTTACCTATTCCAGATGTTGCGCCAGTAATTAAGATACTCTTCATTTTGCTAGCTTCCCTTTTATCTTTTTGATTATAAAACCTAAGATAGGTACGTGTTCGTAAACCATTTCGCCCAAATCATAATAATCTTTGTGGTAGATGATGATGTCACCGTCAACACCAAGTTGTGTTGTACCGTCTAGCGTGATCTTTTTCGCATTGTTTTTCAGTACGAGGGTCATCGTCCAATTTACAACATGAGTCACCTTGGATTGACTATGGGCGGCTTGTTGAGAACAGTAGAGGATGTCTGCTATATCGAACTTGCACGATTCGGCTTGGGTAAGAAGGTTAGAAAAGTAGTCCTTAACTTCGTCTATCCCCCTGTGTACTGTGATGGGGTCGATAAATGTAATATCGCTGGCATAGATGTCTTCCAAGTCATCTGGAGATATCTGACATATATCTGTGTAAATTTTACAAAAGCGCTCGATGACATCCATACAGCTTCCTTTACATTAAAATCTTGAGTACTGATAAATCATTCAGTTATGATTTTCTCTGAACCTTACAAAAATTTTTTTAATTATTGACTGCAAGTCTCTGATCTAAAATCTGTTAGTAATTTTATACAAAAACTAAATTACATTAATTATTGAACTTAAGATCATGTTTCTCCGTTTATCCGTGAAAAATTTTCCCATTCGATCCTATTTGTACTCAGTCGCGTAAGTATTTCCGTGTTTTCGGAAGTGTTGAGTATGAGTGTAGAACGTTTTCCCTTATTTCCTTTATCTGCGCACCTTTTGCCTGAAGGCAGAATGGCATTGCGTATTTTTGAACCTAGATATGTGCGTATGGTTAAGCAGGCATGCGCCGAAAATAAAGGCTTTGTGATGTGTATGCTAAACGCAAACGGAGACAAAGGCTCAAACGAACACATCCATAAAATAGGGACATACGCACAGGTTGTCGACTTTGATATGCTCGACGATGGTTTGCTTGGCATAAAGGTTGCTGGTTCTCATTTAGTTGAGGTAAGTAGCATTGAAGTTGAAAAAGATGGCCTTCGCACTGGAAGTTGTAAGGTGTTAGAACCTTGGAAATGCGATTTGGCCCCTCAACAAATAGCGCCTATGGACGAGCGGCTTAAAGAAATTTTTGGAAATTACGAAGAACTGGCGTCGTTGTATGAATCACCGAAATTTAATTGTCCCAACTGGGTATTAAATCGATGGTTAGAGTTATTGCCAGTCGATGGCTCGCAAAAGCAGCATTTTTTAGCGCAAAGAGAATGTACTAGTTTGCTAAATTATCTCTCTGCACTAATCGCTTAATATTGAGAGTTGAAATTGACATTACAAATTCGTAATCCAACATTTGCGTTTTTCGCAATCGTTTTAAGTCAGAACGTCGTAGAATGATACAACCAAAACGGAAAAGCGGACGAATCTTATGTTAGTTGGAATTCCTTTGGAACAAAGTAACAGCACAATCAAACCTAAAGAATGTGCTACTGAAATGTCTGATTACCTTGTGGCGGTTGCTGACGCCAGATGCAAACGATCCTTTGCTAGAGTATTTAACTATTTCGCACCTCGCTTGCGCTCATATGCTTTGAAACAAATGGGAAATGAGGCGTTAGCGATGGAACTTGTTCAAGACACCATGTCAAACGTTTGGCAAAAAGCACATCTTTTTAATGCCGAGAAAGGGTCTCCATCGACATGGATTTTTACAATTGCGCGTAATATACGTTTTGACATGTTGCGTAAGTTGCAGAACCGAAAAGAAGACGTCTGTTCTGATGATTTGTGGCCAGTGCTTTGCGAGCAAACGGCAGACGCGAATGAAGCGCCACTTGACGAGCAGGTCACGTTAGAGCAAATTGGTCATTTATTTGAATCACTGCCGGTAAAACAAAAAGCGGTGGTAGAGGCTATCTATATTGATGGCAAATCTCAGCAGGAAGTCGCCGACGAACTTTCCATTCCATTAGGTACAGTAAAGTCTCGTACGCGTTTGGCGCTTCAAAGATTAAAGGTCATGTTAAACGATAATGATTAGGTTTCATCCCAGTGCCCAACAACTGAAAGATTTCGTTGAGGGCACGCTGTCACCTGCTATATCTTTGATGGTTTCGGCACATTGCGATATGTGTCCGAAGTGCCAACGATTTGTTGAGATTGAGACAGAAAGCTTAGCTGCACAAATGATGTCAGGTGTAAGTGAGAATGTTTTCGCGACTTCTAATGCCTCGCTTCAGTTTGGCGATATGTTTTCACAAATTACACAACTCCCACAATCCTCTGGCGAAAGCATTGAGGCCTCTGGTGTTTCTGAATATCGAGAAACTTTTAAAAAGCCTCGGGCACCATCTAAATCAGAAAACTTAAGTTCTATTGAATTGGATGGCAGAACGTTTACTTTACCTCGAACCCTTCACCGGTATATTGACAAGACTGGAAACTGGTCAAGTTTAGTCGGTAAGCTATGGCAGGCCCCGGTTGATTTAGGTAACCAGGGCGTAGCTAATTTTATATTTATGGGCAGTGGAGGGAGTGTGCCAGAGCATACTCATAGAGGAACCGAATACACCCTAGTTATTGATGGTGAATTTAGCGATGGACTTAGCCGTTATGATACCGGCGACTTTATTTTCATGGATGGTGAAAAGACCCATACGCCCAAGGCTGAAGGAAAAGACGGTTGCTTAGTATTTAGCATTGTAGATCAGCCACTACACTTTACTTCAGGTTTAGCGAGACTATTAAATCCATTTAGCCATCTTTTCTTCCGCTAAAGTTTAAAACGATTGCTTATCAGCTACTGTGCTTACAATCGCTAAATAACAAAAAACGCACTTAAGTGCGTTTTTTCGTTTTAACTATTAATGTTCTATAGTCGTTCGCGTCTCAAACTCTCTTCGACTAGCTAATAAACTCGCTGTCCGGATAGTTAAGTCTAAGTGTCTTCATTGCGTTATCACGAAGCTCTGTAAGACCAAGCTGCTCGTAGCTTGAAACCATAATTTCCAAGGCCTGTTGGACCTGCGTAGTGTTCGGGAAGTGCTCAATAACATAGCGACCACGGTTGGCAGCAGCAACATACGCCTCCCGTCTCATATAAAAGCGTGCAATAGCAATTTCATAACGCGCTAGGCGGTCTTTAATATGAACCATACGTTGCTTCGCGTCAGCCGCATACTTGCTGTCTGGATACTGCTGGATAAGCCTGCGAAAGTCTTCAAACGCTGCGCGCGATTTTGATGGGTCTCTATCCGTACGATCGATGTTCATTAACTCTTGGAATAGGTTGCTGTCTGATTCCATGTTAGTTAAGCCACGCATGTAATACGCGTAGTCAACATCAGAGTGATTAGGATTAAGACGGATAAATCTGTCGATAGTGGCAAGTGTTTCTTCGTTCTTACCCGACTTATAGTAGCTGTAAATAAGATCTAGCTGTACTTGGTGAGACAGTGGACCAAACGGGTAACGGGAATCTAGCGCACTTAACGTTTGAGCAGCAGCGCTAAAGTTACCGACCTCCATGCTTTGCTTTGCTCTGTCGTACAGTTGCTGTGCACCCATGTTAGCTAAAACGGCTTTCTCTTCTTTATCTGAAGAACTACATCCTGCGACAGATACCATAGCGCCCAATAAAACGGGAGCCAGTAGACGAAATGATTTCATAATAATTCTATTTTCCTGCTAAACAGTTTAATACTTCGCTGTCTAAGCTCATGTGTTAAACAACAACACTTTAATTGCATTCTAACGTACTAACGACGAGAAAAACCATACAAAAACGTAAACAAGGCAGTGTACAGCGTGAATACTTGTTATAATACCCTTTTTTAGACGTAATCAATGGTGTTATGACACAGTCGCCGAACACAATACAACTAGAAGCTTCAACGGAAGCTGCGCATTTTGGTTTACGCTTAGATCAGGTTTTGGCTGATTTGTTCCCTGAATATTCTCGTTCTAAGTTAAAAACTTGGATTCAGGACGGAAATGTTGCGGTAAATGGTGAAGTGATCACCGTCCCAAGACACAAAATGCAAATGGATGAACTTATTACTGTACAAGCTGAAATGGACGTGCAGGTAACAAGTGTTGCGCAAGACATTGCGCTAGATATTGTTTATGAAGATGAGCACATCTTGGTAATAAATAAACCTGCTGATTTGGTCGTGCATCCTGGCGCGGGAAATCCAAGCGGTACAGTGCTTAATGCATTGCTAAATCACTATCCCGAAATTGACAAAGTTCCACGTGCAGGCATTGTCCACCGTCTTGACAAAGACACTACGGGCTTAATGGTAGTAGCAAAAACAATACCTGCGCAAACGCACCTTGTTGACCAGCTACAGCGCCGCGAGATGAGCCGTGAATATGAAGCTATTGCTCTAGGTACTATGGTTGCGGGTGGTATTGTAGATGAACCTATCGGCAGGCATGCCACAAAGCGCACGCATATGGCAGTTCGCGAAATGGGTAAACCAGCAGTAACGCATTATCGCGTTATTGAAAAGTTCCGCGCTTATACTCATTTGCGTTTAAAGCTTGAAACTGGTCGTACACACCAAATTCGCGTTCACATGGCCCACATTAAGCACCCATTGCTGGGCGACCAGGTTTATGGCGGGCGGCCTCGTTTACCTAAAGGCGCATCTGAAGAATTTATCGCTGCGCTTCGTGGTTTCCAGCGTCAGGCATTGCACGCTGCCCAACTTTCACTGTTTCACCCTGAGACTGAAGAGTGGATGACCTGGAAAGCGCCTCTACCTCAGGATATGCAGGACTTGCTTAAAGCCGTGAAAAAGGACACCGCGGACAATCCTCAGGATATGCTTTAAGCATGGAGTAGGGCTTATGACGTGGTCAGCTGCAAATTCGCCTCTTTCATCCACGCTGGATTTGATTACTCCAGCGTGGTCATGCCCCTCTAATATTGTCGCTTATACAACGACAAGAAAAGGAGGCACGAGCTTAGGTGATTTCGCAGGCTTGAACGTTGGGGCTCACGTGGGGGATGATCTTTTACTAGTTAAAGCCAATAGAAGCCTGATCCCACACAGCGATAAGATAACGTGGCTAGAGCAAATACACAGCAATCGCGTGGTGTCACTGCCAAGTGTGGATACTACTGCTGATGCAGCGTATTCTTCTTCCAATTCACATTTTTGCGCCGTAATGACTGCTGACTGTGTGCCCATCCTATTATGTGATGAGAGTGGACAAGAAGTGGCAGCAGTTCATGCGGGGTGGAAAGGGCTTGAGACTAATATTATCAGAAATGCTGTTGGGCAATTTAACTGCGATGCAAATAAAATCATGGCTTGGATAGGCCCCGCAATCAGCGGTTCTTGCTATGAAGTGGATGCTCAGCTGGCGAGTAAATTTCGCCATGTAGCCGGCGCCGTTGCCAATAGTAGTAATGAGGGTAAATACCTTTTAGATTTACCTTTAGTTGCACAGATGCAATTGCAGCAAGCTGGTGTTGAAGATATCACGCAAAGTAACCTGTGCACTTACACTGAAGAGGGACGCTTCTATTCGCATCGGAGAGCGACTCATCAAAACAAACGCACAACAGGGCGCTTGGTCAGTGTAATAGGTATGCTTTAGATATCTAATCCTATGGGCATTAGTCCTTAATCCCTTCATTTATTTGCGCTAAATCAAAGTTTCTACAGTATTTGTTATCTTTTTGGCTAACTTTTCAATCTCATACTTGAATCACAATTGCGCAGCCTACATAACTAGAACATAAGCAATACCATTCCTCATAGAGCATTGCCCACTCAGCGAGAGTTAAAATGTTCGTAATTGCGGTGTGTTACCGCAGGTATAGTTGTTCACTTATTAGGTTGAGATTATGAGACTAGATAGATTTACCAGTAAATTTCAGCTCGCGATATCCGATGCTCAATCACTCGCATTGGGGCGAGATCATCAATACATTGAACCTGTCCACTTAATGACCGCCATGCTGAATCAGCAAGGTGGTTCAGTACGCCCGTTGCTTGATCAAGCTAACATTAATGTTAACGCACTTCGTTCTGCTTTGAGTCAGGCTATTGAACGTTTACCTAGAATTGAAGGCATTGGTGGTGATGTTCAATTAAGCAAAGACAGTGGCATTTTACTTAACCTTTGCGACAAGATTGCTCAGCAACGAAAAGACGAATATATAACGTCGGAGATCTTCGTGTTAGCAGCCCTTGAAGATAAAGGGCGATTGGGTGAGATCCTGAAAAGTTTGAATATCACCAAAGACGCTATTGAAAGCGCGATAGATGATATGCGTGGGGGGCAGAAGGTAACAGATCCTAACGCTGAAGACGTGCGCCAGGCCCTTGAAAAGTACACCACAGACTTAACTGAGCGAGCTGAACAAGGCAAGCTCGACCCGGTAATTGGACGTGATGACGAAATTCGCCGTACCGTTCAAGTTCTGCAGCGCAGAACAAAAAACAACCCCGTGCTTATTGGTGAGCCTGGTGTAGGTAAAACGGCGATTGTAGAAGGGTTAGCGCAGCGCATTATTAACGGTGAAGTGCCTGAAGGATTGAAGAACAAGCGCGTTCTTGCCCTAGATATGGGCGCGTTAGTGGCTGGGGCTAAATACCGCGGTGAGTTTGAAGAACGTTTAAAGGCCGTTCTCAACGAGCTAGCTAAAGAAGAAGGCCGCGTCATTTTATTCGTTGACGAACTGCACACCATGGTAGGTGCAGGGAAGGGCGATGGCGCAATGGACGCAGGGAATATGCTAAAACCGGCGCTGGCACGCGGTGAACTTCACTGTGTGGGGGCAACCACGCTAGACGAATATCGTCAGTACATTGAAAAAGACGCTGCGCTTGAGCGCCGTTTTCAGAAAGTATTGGTTGAAGAGCCAAGCGTAGAGGACACTATTGCTATTCTTCGAGGCTTAAAAGAGCGTTATGAACTCCATCACTCCGTAGATATTACTGACCCAGCTATTGTCGCAGCGGCAAGTTTGTCGCATCGTTATATTAGTGACCGTCAATTGCCCGATAAAGCCATCGACCTTATTGATGAAGCGGCCTCTAGCATTCGTTTGCAAATAGACTCTAAGCCAGAGGATATGGACCGTTTGGAGCGCAGGATTATCCAGCTTAAGTTGGAAGAGCAAGCGCTTGCTAAAGAAACCGACGACGCCAGCCATAAGCGCCTCGAAATGATTGAACTTGAGCGCGAGCAAGCAGAAACCAAGTATGCAGAGCTTGAAAAAGTATGGCTAGATGAAAAAGATGCCATGCAGGGTACCCAAACCATCAAAGGGGAACTTGAACAAGCAAAGCTAGATTTAGAAATTGCCCGTCGAGCATCTGATTTGAATCGTATGTCGGAACTTCAGTACGGCCGTATTCCTGAGCTTGAAGCCAAGCTCGAACAGGCGGCTGAAAATGAAACCCGTGAGACCACGCTTCTTAAAAATAAAGTAACGGATATTGAAATTGCAGATGTGCTCTCGCGATGGACAGGTATTCCTGTAGCGAGAATGCTTGAAGGCGAGCGCGAGAAACTGTTGCGCATGGAAGATGTGCTTCATAAACGGGTTGTTGGACAAGAAGAAGCCGTTGAAGCAGTATCAAATGCTATTCGCCGTTCACGTGCGGGGCTTGCCGATCCAAACCGTCCAATTGGCTCATTCTTGTTTCTAGGTCCAACGGGCGTAGGTAAAACTGAGCTCTGCAAAGCCTTGGCTGGCTTTATGTTCGATACTGAAGACGCCATGGTGCGTATCGATATGTCTGAGTTTATGGAAAAACACTCGGTCGCTCGTTTAGTAGGTGCGCCTCCTGGCTACGTTGGCTATGAGGAGGGTGGCTACTTAACCGAAGCGGTGCGTCGCAAGCCTTATTCCGTAATTTTATTGGATGAGGTTGAAAAGGCACATCCTGATGTATTCAACATTTTACTTCAGGTGCTGGATGACGGCAGACTGACTGATGGACAAGGCCGCACCGTAGATTTCAAAAATACGGTTGTGATCATGACATCTAATTTGGGTTCGGACATCATTCAAGATAAGCACAACGAAAGTCAGTATGACGATATGAAAGCATCGGTAATGAGCGTAGTAGGGCAGCACTTCAGGCCCGAGTTCATCAACCGTGTGGATGATATTGTGGTATTCCATCCGTTGGGCAAAGAGCAAATTAAGTCTATTGCTAAAATTCAGCTTGCTTCCTTAAGAGCACGATTGGCGGAAAAAGGTTACAAACTTACTTTGTCTGCCGCAGCTATGGACAAGTTAGCCGATGCAGGTTTCGACCCTGTGTTTGGCGCAAGGCCGCTTAAACGAGCGATACAGGTGCAGGTGGAAAATCCACTCGCCCAGCAATTGCTGGCGGGTGAACTAATACCGGAATCCACTATTCGCATTGATGCTGACGAAAGCGGTCTATTTGTAGTAAGCAGTTAATCAGCAGACCAAGTCTTTAATTCGAAGGCACTGGAAACAGTGCCTTTTTTATTGCTTTATTATTGCCTTGGCACTGTCTTTTCCTTTAGTTTACTCTGCTAAAGTAATTTCAGCGTGAGTGTTAGGAGTCATACGTGGAAACAGCCCCAATTATTAACGCATTAAAACGCGTACTCGGGGAAAGCAACCTTGCCGTTGGAAAACGCCAAACTGAGCACTACCGAAAAGGGTGGCGCTCGGGTGAAGGTGAGGCATTGGCCGTACTGTTTCCAAATACGCTAATGCAATATTGGGAAGTGCTTAAGGTTTGCGTTGAATACAACTGCATCATCATTATGCAGGCTGCAAAAACCGGTTTGACCGAAGGTTCTACCCCGAACGGTGATGATTATGATAGGCCGGTGGTGGTAATTAACACCTTAGCCATGGATGATGTCGTTCTAATAAACGACGGTAACCAAGTGTTGAGTTTTCCTGGGGCAACCTTGTTTAAGCTTGAAAAAATGTTAAAGCCCCTTGGCCGCGCGCCACATTCGGTGATTGGATCGTCCTGTTTGGGGGCGTCTATCGTTGGTGGTGTAGCTAATAATTCTGGCGGCGCATTGGTTAAACGAGGCCCCGCTTATACGGAGTTGTCGCTATTTGCTCAAATCGATGCTAACGGTGATTTAAAGCTGGTTAATCATTTAGGGATAGACTTGGGTGAAACACCTGAAGAAATTATCTGTAATCTCGCTTCAGGCAACTTTTCAAAATCCCTCCCAGAAACGAGTAAAAAAGCGTCAGCCAGTGACTATGAAGAAATCGTTCGAGATGTAAATGCTAGTACGCCTAGTCGCTTCAATGCCGACCCATCAAGACTATATGAAGCCAGCGGTTGCGCGGGTAAAATTGCCATTTTTGCCGTGCGCTTAGACACATTTGAAGTACCTAAAAAAGAACAAACGTTTTATATCGGTACAAACGATGCTGCTGTACTTACCCGTATTCGCAGAGACATTCTGTCGACGTTTGAAAACATTCCTGAAGTAGGTGAATACCTGCATAGAGATATGTTTGATATTGCAGATGTGTACGGCAAAGATACCATATTAAGTATTGAGCGTTTAGGAACTGATTCACTACCTAAAATGTTTGCACTAAAAGGGCGGGTGGATGCTGTGCTTAACAAACTGCCTTTTATGCCTCGCTATTTAAGCGACAGAGTTATGCAGTTTGGGAGTAAGTTTTTCTCTGACCAGATCCCCGCAAGTTTAAGAGCCTATCGTGACAAGTACGAGCACCACCTTATTCTTAAGATGAGCGATGGTGGCATTGAAGAGGCAAAGACTCTTTTAGCCAAACTGTTTACTAAAGAGAAGCTAGATGGTGACTACATTACCTGCAATGAAGAGGAGGCGTCTAAAGCCTTTTTAATTCGCTTCGCAGCGGCAGGTGCTGCGGTGCGCTATCAAATGATGCATCATAAACAAGTAGGGGATATTTTAGCGTTAGATATTGCGTTGCGCCGCAATGACCAGTTTTGGGTAGAAGAATTGCCTGAACACATAGCCAAACATGTTGAAAAGCCACTTTATTACGGACATTTCTTCTGTCATGTTTTTCATCAAGATTACATACTAAAGAAGGGCAGCGACGCTCACAAAGTCAAAGCAGACATGTTGGCACTATTAGATAGCCGCGGTGCTAAATATCCTGCCGAGCATAATGTTGGGCATTTGTATAAAGCAGAGAGTGCTCTACAGCAGTTTTACAGAGAGCTAGACCCTACCAATACCTTTAACCCAGGCATTGGTAAGATGGAGAAGCACAAACGCAACTGTTCGTGCTGTCTTTGAATCTATGCGTAGAGAGCCTTACAGGCTCTCTAATAGTGCTCTAGCCTGCGGACGTCTAAAGAAAGGTCGCTCTACATTTACTGCATACTCTAGCTCTTTTTTCGCTTCCTCAATTCTATTGAGTTTTGCAAGCGTGTAGCCAAGGTGATAGCGGATGTTAGGGTCGTTAGCGTCTCTTGCGAAAGCGTCTCTAAGCATTTTAAGACTACCCTCATAATCTCCCTGTAGCGCTTTAATGTGTCCAAAGGTGTCTAGTATTTTAGAAGAATTAGGCTGCAGCTCATAAGCCTGTCGCGCATAGTTTTTAGCGGTGATCAGTGATTTTTCAATATGCATAATAGCTAAGCGGTTGAAGGCCTCGGAAGGGTTCAATAAGTTTGGCTCTTCAATAAGCTCTTTATAGAGTGCTGTTGATTCCTCGAATTCCTGTATAAAGAAAAGGTACTGAGCCAGCAGATTTTTCGCCAACAGGTTATTCTCATTTTCACGAACAAGTTTTCGAGCGGTTTTCAAAAATACATCAACAAACTGTTCGTTTAACGCGTAGTTGTAGATCGCAATAAATGCCTGTGCAAAGGAAGCGTCGACTTCTAGCGCTTTTTGGAAAGCGTTAATCGCGCTTTCGTTATTACCTTTATTCGCAGCTAATCTTCCCTTCAGAAAGTGATAGACCGGATTCTCTTGCTGGTTTGCTGGAATCGTCGCTAATAGCGACTGTGCTTTATCGTTTTTCTGTAAATCTAACAATAAGCTGGTATAGCGCAAAGTTACAAAAGTACTCGTGTTGGCTATTTCGTAAGCGCGAGCCATGGCACCTAGGGCGCTTTCGCTGTTTCCTACATTGCGAGCTTGGTCAGCATAAGCGATAAGCTTTCCAGCATCGTCGTTAATAAAGTTTCTAACAATGCTTAGCGTTTTTTCCGCATCAGCTCGCTGATTATTTGATAGCTGAAGCGCAGCTTTACGAAGAAGGTAGTCAGCATTGTCGAAATCATCTTTTATAAGCAAATCTAAATGATACAGTGCGTTCTTAATGTCGCCTTGCTGCTGGTATAAAGATGAAATGCGCTCTCTAGCACCGACATTCGAAGGGTTGAGCGTTAATATATCAAGGTAAATTTGCTTCGCGTCTTCTACGGCGCCCGCTTTGGTTAAATTAAACGCCTTTAGCATTAATGTTTCGTTATGCTGAGGGGACAAAGCAAGTAGTTCTTCTACAAGTTGGTTAGATTTTTCTACATTTCCTAAACGACTCTCTGTAGCTGCTAAATTGAATTTTGCTGGAAAGAGGGTAGGGTTTTGCGCTAGTGCTTTCTCAATGTTGTCTTTAGCTTCTGCCAATTGACCTTGTCTAATCAAAATGCCGGCTTTTAGGTTGTACACTTCAGCTTCGTCAGGATAAAGTTCACTTAGTAAATTTGCACCCTTCAGCGCATTATCGAATTGCTGCGCTTGTAAATTCATTAATGAATAGGTGAATAGAAAACCTGCGTTGTCTTTGTAGGTCGGCAAATTCTTTTCAAGAATTGATAGCGCTTCGTCCTGCTTACCTCTGGCAGCCATCAATTTGATTTTAAACAGCTGGAGTTTGTTCTCATTCGGGTACTTATATTCAAGGTTTTGCAATAAGCGTTCAGCTTTAAACGCTTTGTTTTGGCGAATAAATAAATCACCTAGAAGAAGTGCCGAGTCAGGGTCTTCCATCAACGCATCTTGATGGCGTTCAAGCAGGGCGAGCGCTTGCTTATCTTGCTGTGTCGCCATATAGACCTGGCTTAGCATCAATACTGCCTGTAGGTCATCAGGCTCCTGTTGCAAATAGCCATTAAAGTCTTTTGCGGCCGTTTCCATGTTGTTATTAAAGAAGTTTGTTAAACCGCTTATGTAGAGCAACATGGGTTGAGAAGTTATGAGCTCAGGATCAAGCTGTGCCATAAAATCATTAAGCTCTTTTAGCTTTTCGTTATCAATAGCTTGTTGGTTGTCTCTGCTTTGCAACCAGCTGTTGAGTAAGATGGCCAAAGGATCATTAGGCGTGTCTTCAATGATCTCATCTACGAATAGCTTTGCAGTATCGTAGTCTTTCGCTTCTAAATACAAGTCCACTAGATTACGCAAGGCAATAGGGTCGTCGCGGTTAAACGTCAGGGCTTTTTGTAAATGTGCGGTTGCGGCGTCTTTATCGCCTTGTCGGTATGCGAGCTGGCCTTTCAAACGCCATGTTATTGCGTTTTCAGGCTCTAATGACATAGCTTTATTGATAAGAGAACTTGCTTTAGATAAGTCTTCATTTTGAAGGGCGATGGAAGCTAACCCATTTATAGCAGGTACGAAGTTGGGCGTGCGGGAAACGATGGTGTTGTAGTCACGTAAGGCGCATTGCTCTTCTTCTAACCTAATACACGCGGTTGCACGAATCATTAACCATTCACGCTCTGCATCACCCGATAGCTTGTTTAAATCAGAAAACTCTACAATCTCCTGGTATCTGTTTAAGAAAAGCCAAGTGTTGCCCAGCGGCTCTGCCAGAAGGTTAATATCGGCACCCATTTCCAGCGCTTCTACAAACTCCATTTCGGCTGCAGTTAAATAGCCGTTAATAAGCAGTATCTCGCCCATTAGTATTTTAGCAGCTAGGTTTTCTGGGTCTTTTTGTAAACTGTTTTTAAGGTGAATATAGGCTTCATCGTATTCGTTTTCGTTAAAGGCAGTTAAGGCCTTTTCATAGTCTTCTGAGGTAGTTGCGAAACTGTTGAATACGATTAAAGAAGAGGCAACTGCAGAGACAATAGCGCGTTGTACAAAACGCTTTTTATTATTAAAAAAATCCATATAAACCTTCGAAATTTAGCCTAGCTACAGGCTTAAAAATAGCATAAAAAAAGGTGGCCTAAGCCACCTTTTAAAGATACGTGTTTTCTAAGCGTTTTTAAACAATTAAACGCGACGCTTACGTCTATAAAGAACAAGACCTAAACCTAAACTCATAAGTGCAAGGGCGCCTGGTTCGCTAACCTGCGTAGGTGGGGGCGGTGTAGTATCATTACTTGCTAGTTCAATACCTAAAGAACTAAGCTTAAACCCGAAGTTGTTTGAAGAAGTACTGTCGTCGAAAAAAGTATTATATGCACCGACAAGCCAATACTGAGCAGAGGTCAAGTTGGTGAACTCTGATACAAAAGAATCACCAACTTTAGTATTGCTTACGCCATAGTGACCTACCGCGGAAGAAATAGTTGTCTCAGCTACGTCGGCCCAAGTAAAGTCTTGATCACTGGAAAATAACGAAACATCATCTAAACCTACAACAGTGACTTCTTTTTCGCTATCTGGATTGCTGCCGAAATTACTCACCCAAGAAAACGATGCGTCTGTAAGCGTCACATCGGTGCTGAACGAAAGTAATACCATATCGAAGTCCGCAATGCCTTTTTCTGCATTATAGTTATCAATAGAGTGCTTATCGCCCTTGTACCTATTGCGTTCATTTAGGTATATATCATTGTTTATTAAACCAAAGCCTTCACCGTAATCTTTCAAACTCCCCTGATTAACAACTAGATCATCATTTTCGGCTTGATAGTACTTACCATTATAATAACCGCCACTCCAAGTGTCGTAATTACCATTATAGTACCCAGTATCTGCCCAAGAAGTAACTCCGACATAAACGGTAGTGTCATCGATCGTTATTGAGGTCCCGCTAGAGCTATCTGGAGAAAGGGTATAACTAATACCGTCTGTGGCTAATGAATATTCGTTGAGGCTACTGTCGGTTGCATGTGCAGAAAAGGCAGACACTACTGACATAACTATTATTAATTTTCTTAACTTCATACATACGACTCTGATACTAGGAAATAATTATATTATTTTCTTTCAAGCATAATTCGGGCCAAATTTTATGTTGTTGTTTTAACGATAATATTTTTTAACAAGGTAGGGTGCAGTAAAAAAAACTGACAGGTTGTACCACCTGTCAGTGATCTAAAGTCTAATTTCCTTAAATGGCCTTTTTGCGACGCCACATGACGAATAAAGAGCAAGCCATTAGTAGGCCGATAGTACCTGGCTCCGACACTTCCGTAGTATCAGGGGTACCTGTCGTTTCGGTAATTGAGAAACCAACATTAGCAAGTTTGAAAGCGTCGTTACCAATGTACCCACCAATATTACCAAATGCGGTGTTGTATGCCCCTACGAGCCAATATTGCGCTGACTCAGTGAACGCAAAATCGGCGCGGTGCTCTACATAGTCACAGTTCTCAATATCGAAAGATGCAGAAGTAAGCGCATCTGCAACAATATCACTCCATGTATTTACACCAGAGGTCAAAGTAGAGGTGTCATTTAAGGCAGCTACTGAAACTTGACTATCATTACTGCTATATAACCATGAAAAGCTCGCGCCGGTTAGTGTTACTGCAGAGTCAAATGAAAGCAGTACAAAGTCATAATCACGCTCAACATTGGTCACTCCACTTTTATAAGCAGCCTTACTACCTTCATAATAGTAGTTTAGGTTGTCGATAGCATGGTCAGAACTACCTTTGTAGTAAGCTTCGTCATTATTGGTAACTCCATAAGCCCAAGTATTTGAGATTTTTTGTAAGCTAGCGGCAACCACTGTTTCGCCGGTCGCATTATTAGTATCTGAAAATGCAGACAAAGAAATGTTTACGCCATCAATCTCCACAGGAGAGTTATCAGGGTTAACACTATTGTAAACACCATCGTCGACTAGATCATAGGTATACTCACCAAGCGGAGAGTTACACTGCTTACTCTGGGTGTTGCTGCTACCCGATGAGCCGCAGTAGGAGTAATCATGCTTTTTATAAGAGGTGGCAAATGCTGAATTAGCGCTCAGCGTCGATACCAGCGCCATTGAAAGTAATAGCAAGGTCTTGGAAGAAAAGGTTTTGTCTAGTAATCGCATAATCACTTTCCTATATAAAAAGCGCATAGCGCTTCAAGTACAAACCTTTCAAGCGTTGTACTATTTATGTACACACACTTTTTCGGAAAGTACTTAGTTTCAACATGGAGTTGTATGATATATAAACGGTGACCTGTTTAAGGTATGTGACCGTATACCTAGTTATTACTGATTGGCGAGGTAAGTAAGGAAGTAGGTTCTAAATTATTAGCCTTTGTGCGTTGTCCTTATTTGATAAAGTGGACTCATCTAAATGTATTGCAAAGCTTTTTGAATATGCCATCGCCGAAATTTATGTATGGAAGCTGGCTGTATCTTTACTTTGCTATGCCTTCTTGCATATCTATGAAATAATTAACTCAATTACATGTAGAAGTACGAGGACATATGTCTGAACAAAAACGTAAAGGGATATACTTACTTCCCAATTTATTAACAACAGCAGGTTTGTTTTCTGGTTTCTTTGCTGTTGTGTCGTCAATGAACGGTCGTTTTGAAGCAGCCGCTGTCGCAATTTTTGTGGCAATGATATTTGATGGGCTGGATGGACGAGTAGCTAGAATGACAAATACGCAAAGTGATTTCGGCGCAGAGTATGACTCTATGGCCGATATGGTCTCTTTTGGTATGGCACCTGCACTTGTTGCTTATAATTGGGGCTTAACCGAATTAGGTAAGTTGGGCTGGTTAGCGGCATTTGTCTATGTAGCTGGTGCAGCATTGCGTCTAGCTCGCTTCAATACTCAGGTTGGAATCGCTGATAAGCGCTTCTTCCAAGGTCTTGCTAGTCCAGCAGCAGCGGCAGTTGTATCCGGTCTTGTATGGGTGGGTGTCGAGTATAATGCAGTAGGGACTGACTACGGGTTGATTGTGGCCGCAGTAACTGGTTTAGCTGGCTTACTTATGGTGAGTAACTTTAAGTATAATTCTTTCAAAGAAGTTAACTGGCATGGCAAGGTTCCATTTGTTGGCCTTCTATTAGTGCTTTTAATATTCGTTGTTGTTGCAACAGAGCCAGCGCTTGTACTGTTTTTAGTATTTGCTTTGTATGCACTGGCAGGGCCTATCAATACTTTCCGCACGGTAGAGAAAGTGACTTTGGATGACGTGGTAGGCGATCACGAAGAAGACGCGGACTTCAATGCTGATAAAAAGAATCAAAGCGAAAGTGAAGACGTTACTAAATAGTAAGTAGGCAATTCTTTACGCTATGAAAAGAGGGAAAATTTCTTTTAGTGTTATTAAACAGAGCGTTTTCCGATAAATCTGCCTGCAAAATGAACGAATAGAGTGAAAAGCGACCGAATGGTCGCTTTTTTTGTATTTATTTAAAATAAGTGTTGACGTGAGCGCTCATTTCCCTAAAATGCGCATCCGCTTCGGGGGAAAAGCAAAACAGCAAGCCTCCTGAAGTAAGTCTCTACTATCTTTATAGGCCAGTAAAGACGGGAGTTTAGAAGAAACGCTTCAGAAAATAAATTTTCAAAAAGTGTTGACAACGAAAGCTTCCAGCGTATAATGCGCACCTCACTCGAACAGGGTGAGTCACCAAGAAGCAGCGGCTTCTAGTGAATAGCAGCGAAGCTGCTACGTTCTTTAACAATTTAGACAAGACAATCTGTGTGGGCACTCGTTAAGAGTGTCACAACGACGATTCATATTTCGATATATTTAATTGAAGAGTTTGATCATGGCTCAGATTGAACGCTGGCGGCAGGCCTAACACATGCAAGTCGAACGGTAACAGGAAGTGCTTGCACTTCGCTGACGAGTGGCGGACGGGTGAGTAATGCTTGGGAACTTGCCTTTGCGAGGGGGATAACAGTTGGAAACGACTGCTAATACCGCATAATGTCTACGGACCAAACGGGGCTTCGGCTCCGGCGCAAAGAGAGGCCCAAGTGAGATTAGCTAGTTGGTAAGGTAAAGGCTTACCAAGGCGACGATCTCTAGCTGTTCTGAGAGGAAGATCAGCCACACTGGGACTGAGACACGGCCCAGACTCCTACGGGAGGCAGCAGTGGGGAATATTGCACAATGGGGGAAACCCTGATGCAGCCATGCCGCGTGTGTGAAGAAGGCCTTCGGGTTGTAAAGCACTTTCAGTTGTGAGGAAAAGTTAGTAGTTAATACCTGCTAGCCGTGACGTTAACAACAGAAGAAGCACCGGCTAACTCCGTGCCAGCAGCCGCGGTAATACGGAGGGTGCGAGCGTTAATCGGAATTACTGGGCGTAAAGCGCACGCAGGCGGTTTGTTAAGCTAGATGTGAAAGCCCCGGGCTCAACCTGGGATGGTCATTTAGAACTGGCAGACTAGAGTCTTGGAGAGGGGAGTGGAATTCCAGGTGTAGCGGTGAAATGCGTAGATATCTGGAGGAACATCAGTGGCGAAGGCGACTCCCTGGCCAAAGACTGACGCTCATGTGCGAAAGTGTGGGTAGCGAACAGGATTAGATACCCTGGTAGTCCACACCGTAAACGCTGTCTACTAGCTGTTTGTGACTTTAAGTCGTGAGTAGCGAAGCTAACGCGCTAAGTAGACCGCCTGGGGAGTACGGCCGCAAGGTTAAAACTCAAATGAATTGACGGGGGCCCGCACAAGCGGTGGAGCATGTGGTTTAATTCGATGCAACGCGAAGAACCTTACCTACACTTGACATGCTGAGAAGTTACTAGAGATAGTTTCGTGCCTTCGGGAACTCAGACACAGGTGCTGCATGGCTGTCGTCAGCTCGTGTCGTGAGATGTTGGGTTAAGTCCCGCAACGAGCGCAACCCTTGTCCTTAGTTGCCAGCATTAAGTTGGGCACTCTAAGGAGACTGCCGGTGACAAACCGGAGGAAGGTGGGGACGACGTCAAGTCATCATGGCCCTTACGTGTAGGGCTACACACGTGCTACAATGGCATTTACAGAGGGAAGCGAGACAGTGATGTGGAGCGGACCCCTTAAAGAATGTCGTAGTCCGGATTGGAGTCTGCAACTCGACTCCATGAAGTCGGAATCGCTAGTAATCGCAGGTCAGAATACTGCGGTGAATACGTTCCCGGGCCTTGTACACACCGCCCGTCACACCATGGGAGTGGGATGCAAAAGAAGTAGTTAGTCTAACCTTCGGGAGGACGATTACCACTTTGTGTTTCATGACTGGGGTGAAGTCGTAACAAGGTAACCCTAGGGGAACCTGGGGTTGGATCACCTCCTTACCATTACGTCGATAGACGCACTTGATGCAGTGCCTACACAGATAGTCTTGTTTAAAATGAAGAACGACACAAGTTTATGGGGCTATAGCTCAGCTGGGAGAGCGCCTGATTTGCATTCAGGAGGTCAGCAGTTCGATCCTGCTTAGCTCCACCATCTACTTGAATCTGAGCTTGAACAACGTTTAAGTGCAGTATACTGAAGGCTTGTAGCTCAGCTGGTTAGAGCGCACCCCTGATAAGGGTGAGGTCGGCAGTTCAAGTCTGCCCAAGCCTACCATTCACCTGCACTTGCTTCGCAAGTGGTCGTGAAAAAGCCGCTTAACCGGAAGGGGACCTTCCTGACGGTTTTTCTACTCGCTAAAGTTGGCAGTAGTCAAAGGCTAAGGTGGAAACTAATTTTTGTGTCACGTTGGACCCGAAATCCTAATGAATATTTACTGTTTCAGTAAGCATTGATTAGGGTTTTTTACTCTAAAGATGAAAGTACTGCTTTTGCAGGAAACATCGAATGTTCTTTAACAATTTGGAAAGCTGATATTAATAGTAATCAATCAAAATTGAGTAACTGAGAAATCGAAAGATGAACTTTTTACTCTACTTGACTGAATTGCTTGTTATCAATTTATTGATAGCAAGGCAATTCTTCCGATTAGCTTGTCATTCATGCGACATAACTTAGACAGAAGTCAAAAGGCTGTTTGGGGTTGTATGGTTAAGTGACGAAGCGTATACGGTGGATGCCTTGGCAGTTAGAGGCGATGAAGGACGTGTAAGTCTGCGAAAAGCTGTGGTGAGCCGACAAAATGCATTTGAGCCACAGATGTCCGAATGGGGAAACCCACCTGTTTACAGGTATCGTTACATGAATACATAGTGTAACGAGGCGAACGAGGGGAACTGAAACATCTAAGTACCCTTAGGAAAAGAAATCAATTGAGATTCCCCTAGTAGCGGCGAGCGAACGGGGAACAGCCCTTAAACTGTATTGAATGTAGTGGAATCCTTTGGGAAGAGGAGCGATACAAGGTGATAGCCCTGTACACGACGCAATCTTTACAGTGAAATCGAGTAGGTCGGGACACGTGTTATCTTGACTGAATATGGGGGGACCATCCTCCAAGGCTAAATACTCCTAACTGACCGATAGTGAACCAGTACCGTGAGGGAAAGGCGAAAAGAACCCCTGTGAGGGGAGTGAAATAGAACCTGAAACCGTATACGTACAAGCAGTGGGAGCCCTTCGGGGTGACTGCGTACCTTTTGTATAATGGGTCAGCGACTTATATTTAGTAGCAAGGTTAAGCGAATAGCGGAGCCGTAGCGAAAGCGAGTGTTAACTGCGCGTTTAGTTGCTAGGTATAGACCCGAAACCCGGTGATCTAGCCATGAGCAGGTTGAAGGTTGAGTAACATCAACTGGAGGACCGAACCCACTAACGTTGAAAAGTTAGGGGATGACTTGTGGCTGGGGGTGAAAGGCCAATCAAACCGGGAGATAGCTGGTTCTCCCCGAAATCTATTTAGGTAGAGCCTCGGACGAATTCCATTGGGGGTAGAGCACTGTTAAGGCTAGGGGGTCATCCCGACTTACCAACCCTTTGCAAACTCCGAATACCAATGAGAACTATCCGGGAGACACACGGCGGGTGCTAACGTCCGTCGTGGAGAGGGAAACAACCCAGACCGCCAGCTAAGGTCCCAAAATATTGCTAAGTGGGAAACGATGTGGGAAGGCATAGACAGCTAGGAGGTTGGCTTAGAAGCAGCCACCCTTTAAAGAAAGCGTAATAGCTCACTAGTCGAGTCGGCCTGCGCGGAAGATGTAACGGGGCTAAGCAATATACCGAAGCTGCGGCAGCATGTTAACATGCTGGGTAGGGGAGCGTTGTGTAAGTGGATGAAGGTGAGTTGTAAAGCTTGCTGGACATATCACAAGTGCGAATGCTGACATGAGTAACGATAATGGGAGTGAAAAACTCCCACGCCGGAAGACCAAGGTTTCCTGTCCCATGCTAATCAGGGCAGGGTAAGTCGGCCCCTAAGGCGAGGCAGAAATGCGTAGTCGATGGGAAACGGATTAATATTTCCGTACTTATATAATCAGTGATGGAGGGACGGAGAAGGCTAGGCAAGCTTGGCGTTGGTTGTCCAAGTGAAAGTGCGTAGGCTGGAATTTTAGGTAAATCCGGAATTCTAAGGCCGAGACACGAGACGAGCTCCCAAGGGAGTGAAGTTGTTGATGCCCTGCTTCCAGGAAAAGCTTCTAAACTTATGATTATATGAACCGTACCCCAAACCGACACAGGTGGTCAGGTAGAGAATACTAAGGCGCTTGAGAGAACTCGGGTGAAGGAACTCGGCAAAATTGTACCGTAACTTCGGGAGAAGGTACGCCTCTGTTTGTGAACACTTTACGTGGTAAGCAAATGGAGGCCGCAGTGACCAGGTGGCTGGGACTGTTTATTAAAAACACAGCACTCTGCAAACTCGTAAGAGGACGTATAGGGTGTGACACCTGCCCGGTGCCGGAAGGTTAATTGATGGGGTTAGTTTTCGGACGAAGCTCTTGATCGAAGCCCCGGTAAACGGCGGCCGTAACTATAACGGTCCTAAGGTAGCGAAATTCCTTGTCGGGTAAGTTCCGACCTGCACGAATGGTGTAACCATGGCCACGCTGTCTCCACCCGAGACTCAGTGAAATTGAAATCGCAGTGAAGATGCTGTGTACCCGCACCTAGACGGAAAGACCCCGTGAACCTTTACTACAGCTTGGCACTGAACATTGAACCTACATGTGTAGGATAGGTGGGAGGCTTTGAAGCACAGTCGCTAGATTGTGTGGAGCCGTCCTTGAAATACCACCCTTGTATGTTTGATGTTCTAACATTGGCCCCTAATCGGGGTTGTGGACAGTGTCTGGTGGGTAGTTTGACTGGGGCGGTCTCCTCCCAAATAGTAACGGAGGAGCACGAAGGTTAGCTAATCACGGTCGGACATCGTGAGGTTAGTGCAATGGCATAAGCTAGCTTAACTGCGAGACAGACACGTCGAGCAGGTACGAAAGTAGGTCATAGTGATCCGGTGGTTCTGTATGGAAGGGCCATCGCTCAACGGATAAAAGGTACTCCGGGGATAACAGGCTGATACCGCCCAAGAGTTCATATCGACGGCGGTGTTTGGCACCTCGATGTCGGCTCATCACATCCTGGGGCTGAAGTCGGTCCCAAGGGTATGGCTGTTCGCCATTTAAAGTGGTACGCGAGCTGGGTTTAGAACGTCGTGAGACAGTTCGGTCCCTATCTGGTGTGGGCGTTGGATGATTGATGGGAGCTGCTCCTAGTACGAGAGGACCGGAGTGGACGAACCGCTGGTGTTCGGGTTGTGATGCCAATCGCATTGCCCGGTAGCTATGTTCGGAACGGATAACCGCTGAAAGCATCTAAGCGGGAAGCCGGCCCAAAGATGAGTCATCCCTGACCTTTAAGGTCTGGAAGGGTTGTTATAGACGATGACGTTGATAGGCAGGGTGTGGAAGCGTTGTAAGGCGTTAAGCTAACCTGTACTAATTGCCCGAGAGGCTTAACCATACAACGCCCAAAAAGCTTTAGGCTTTTGAAGTGTTGTAGACAAGCTAAAGTAAGTAGAGTGAAAAGTAGTTACTCACTGATTGAATTGATATCCAGTTTTCTAGATTGTTACCAGTTTTTCCTGGCAGCCATAGCGATACGGTACCACCTGAATCCATTCCGAACTCAGAAGTGAAACGTATTAGCGCCGATGGTAGTGTGGGGCTTCCCCATGTGAGAGTAGGACACTGCCAGGTCCCATTAAGAAGAACCCGCCTAACGGCGGGTTTTTTGCTTTCTGCACCAAAGAAAAATAATGGGGTCAGAGTCACGACTCTGACCCCATTCCTCCTTCAGCCGAACCTCAAAAATGGGGTCGAAGTACTTTATTACTATCAAGGTGAGTACGCAGTTATACCGTTATCCCCAGTACCGAAAATTCAGAAAAAGTACTCTGACCCCTTTGCTTGTTACTTATTCAAGCTTTAATGTGCATTTCGAATTTTATAAAAATCAATAATATCAATTGGATATAAAATAACTGTAAAAAAATTAATTATAATGAAATATCCTTTAAGCAAACAGGGTCTTTTAAAGTACACGTGCTTACTGTACGTCAAACACGACTAATATTATTGAGGGTAGATCAATGAAACAAATCAAAAAATCATCAGTAGCGACAGCTTTGGGTGCAGTTGTAATTGGCTCTTTGGCGTCAACAGTTGCAGTAGCAGACGTAAACCCATTTGGTATGCAAGCACTAGAGTCTGGCTACAGCCAATTTGCTGCAGAGGGCAAATGTGGTGAAGGCAAGTGCGGCGAAGGTAAATGTGGCGGAGACAAAGCAGAGAAAGAAGGCAAGTGCGGCGAAGGTAAATGTGGCGGCGACAAAGCAGAAAAAGAAGGCAAGTGCGGCGAAGGCAAATGTGGCGGCGACAAGAAAGCTGAAAAAGAAGGCAAGTGCGGCGAAGGTAAATGTGGCGGCGACAAGAAAGCAGCTAAAGAAGGTAAGTGCGGCGAAGGCAAATGCGGTAGCATGTAATTGTTATTCAATTAACATTGTGTAGCGTGAGATAGAATGATGTAAGGCTATACGAGTTAAGCTTAGCAACAAATGGCTGTCGAATGATGGCCATTTTTGTCTAAAAATATATTTTGCTGTTGTGCAATTCCATGCGGTAAAAGGGGAAGATATGAAAAACATTTGTGGCGCAGGTCTTGGGTTTCGTCGTGAAATGCTAAATGACCTTTTACCTACATTGCCATCTGAGGTCGATTTTTGGGAAGTAGCCCCTGAAAATTGGATCCCACTTGGTGGAAAGTACCAAGAACAATTTCAGCGAGCGTCTTCACAAGCTCACTTTACAACGCATGGTTTATCTTTGTCTATCGGGAGTAGCGACAAACTAGATGTCGAGTTTGTAAAAACCATTAAGCGATTCTTGGATGCAAACAACATTGCATTGTACAGCGAGCACTTAAGCTTTTGTTCTGGCAACGGTCATATGTATGATCTGATGCCAATTCCTTTTACTGAAGACGCAATTAAGCATGTAGTATCTCGAATTGTTCAAGTTCAAGATACTATTGACCGACCGCTAGTCCTAGAAAATGTTTCTTATTACATAGCTCCCGGCCAAGAGATGAATGAGCTTGAATTTACCACGCGCATATTAAAAGAGTCGGGTTGCCAAATGCTTCTGGACGTAAACAATGTTTACGTGAACAGTATCAACCATAAATACGATGCGAAAGCGTTTATCAACGGCTTGCCCTCAGACAAAATTGTGTATGGGCATATTGCTGGTCATTATGATGAAGCGGAGGATTTGAAAGTTGATACTCACGGCGCTGATGTCATTGAGCCCGTTTGGGAATTGTTGGAGCACGCTTACCTCACTCACGGCGTATTTCCGACTTTGCTAGAGCGTGATTTTAATATTCCCCCGTTAAGCGAATTACTTTCTGAAGTGAAGAAAATTAAGCAAATTCAAGCAAAATGCGAAGCTGTTCAAGCATCAAACGTTAAAGGAAGTGTCGCGTGACTCAGTCATTTCAAACCACTCAAAAAACGTTCGTTGATGCGATCAAAGACCCACAGACATTTTGTGATACCGACGCTGATCACACTCGTCGGATGAAAATATATCAAACCCTTTTTTTTAATAACATCGACAATTTTGTGAGTACGGGTTTTCCCGTTTTAAAATCTATTGTGGTAAAACAGTACGGTGAAAAAGGATGGGAGAGTATTGTCCGTCAATTTTTTATTGAGCACGAATGCCGCTCTCCTTATTTTGCTGAAATAAGTAAAGAGTTCGTTGAGTACCTTTCAACGCAGCCAACCTTCGATATTACTCTGCCCGACTTTGCTGCGGAGCTTGCTCACTATGAGTGGCTCGAGCTTGACGTCAGTATTAGAAAAAATGAAGAGAATGTTGAATTCTATCAACAAGGAAACAGTGTTACCGCTATTAGGGTGTCACCGTATGCCTCGTTGGCAGCATATCAGTTCGAAGTCCATCTAATTGGTGAGGATTATATCCCAGAGCAACCCGCCCAAGAACAGCAGTTTTATATAGTTTATAGAGACCGAGAGTTTGACGTTCAATTTACTCATGTTAATCCGGTAACGGCTATTCTAGTCAACACACTGGAACAACATGAACTGGGAATGGAAATAGAACAATTATCAGAGTCGTTGTGCCAGCAACTTCCTCAAGTTCCGTCAAACGTGCTTGTAAATGGTATGAACCAGACCCTCACCGATATGTTACAAAAGGGAATACTGCTTCCAGTATCCTAAGCAACTCTTACTATTTATCTGCTTTATATTAAACTTTCGATAGGATCTGGTCTGAAAGTGAGCGATCGATCATATTAGCGCTGTCAATCAGGCTTGCTTTCGATTAACATTTAGCACCATTTTTTTGTTCACAAAATTGTTTAGGTAGTGCAAATGGCTGACAATTCAGATTTCAAAGAAGTCTATAACAAGTGGTACTTTCTAGCATCGCTAGTAACTCTAATCGCGTTCCCGTTGATGCATATCATCGCCGGCTGGTTCACCTTCTGGTTATAACGCAGACATTCAAGGCATAATTGTGACTGCAGAATATATTAAATCAGTAGTGAAAACCGTACCTGACTATCCAAAGCCAGGTATTTTATTTAGAGATGTGACTAGCGTTTTAGAAGATCACAAAGCTTTTAGTAGCTGTATCTCGTTACTTGTAGAAAAGTATCAGGGTATGGGATTTACCAAGATCGCAGGTACTGAAGCGCGCGGGTTCCTTTTTGGTGCGCCATTGGCCATCGAAATGGGCATAGGCTTCGTTCCAGTAAGAAAACCCAACAAACTTCCTCGTGAAGTAGTTAGCGAGAGCTACGAGCTTGAATACGGCATGGATACATTGGAAATCCATAAAGATGCCATTGAGCCAGGTGATAAAGTCCTTCTTATTGACGATTTACTTGCAACAGGTGGAACGATAGCCGCTTCTGCAAAACTAATTCGTTCATTGGGCGGTGAAATAAATCACGCAGGTTTTGTGATTAACTTACCGGACCTAGGTGGCGAAAAGAAATTGAGTGCGCTTGATATAGAAAGCTACTCTATTTGTGAGTTTGAAGGCGAATAATCGCTATAAAGCATAACTAGCAAAAGGCGAAATACGTAATAATGAGTTATCAGGTACTAGCAAGGAAGTGGCGACCGGGCAAGTTCAGTGAACTTGTGGGTCAGGAACATGTTGTCTCTGCCATTTCAAATGCTTTGGATAACGATCGTCTACACCACGCTTATCTGTTTACAGGTACGCGAGGCGTAGGTAAAACCACCATTGCACGTATTTTTTCGAAAAGCCTTAACTGCGAAGAAGGACAAGGGGCCAACCCTTGCGGTCAATGTAACACCTGTAAAGAAATAGAGCAGGGCAACTACGTTGATTTGTTAGAGATTGACGCTGCATCAAGAACCAAAGTTGAGGATACTCGCGAACTTCTTGATAACGTGCAATACAAACCAACTCGCGGGCGTTACAAAGTGTACCTTATCGATGAGGTACACATGCTTTCAAAACACAGTTTTAATGCGCTGTTGAAAACACTGGAAGAGCCACCTCCACACGTTAAGTTCTTACTGGCGACCACCGATCCTCAAAAGCTTCCGATAACCATCTTATCGCGTTGCTTGCAGTTTAATCTGAAAGCCATGTCTCGGGAGCAGATTGTTGGGCAGCTGCAGCATATTTTAGAGCATGAACAGCTACCTTTCGAGCCACAAGCGCTAGCGCTTCTGGCAAGAGCCGCCCAAGGCAGTATGCGTGATGCGCTGAGTTTAACTGACCAAGCGATTGCACAGGGTGGAAATCAAGTGCTGGCATCGGTGGTAACCGATATGCTGGGGCTGATGGACAAGAACCAGTTGCTTAAAGTGGTTCATGCTGTGGTAAGTAAAAGTCCTGCTGATGTATTGCAGTTAGTTAATGACATTGCGGAGCAAGCACCAGACTATGACAACGTCCACAGCGAATTGGCCAGCCTGCTGCATCAAATAGCGTTAACGCAATGGGTGCCTGAAGCATGTAAGCTAGAAACCACGTCGGCTAAAGCGATATTTCAATTAGCGAAAACTATTCCAGCAGAGCAAGTGCAGTTGCTTTACCAGATTGCGCTGCAAGGAAGAAAAGACTTACCGTTTGCGGCAGACGGAAAAAGTGCGTTTGAAATGACATTGATGCGTATGATGTCGTTTGCTCCAAACATCCCCATCGACGACACCACAAGTGAGATTGAAAACGGGAGGAGTGAGCATAGTTTACCTGTAGATCATGCTTCTTCCAGTGGTGGCCCGGGAAACGTCGGTAAGCAGGAGGAAGCGCCATTAAGCGAAACTTCTGCAACCAATGTGCAGGAGGCGACGTCTTCACATCTATCGGTTGAATCTACCTCTACCCAATCGTCAGAAAGTGCGCCATCTACCCCTGATTCACTTGCTACATCAATAATTGATGAAGAGCAGCAAGAACAGCCTCAAAAGACGTCGGCATTTGAATCACAGCAAGAACAGCAGTCTGCAGCCGTTGATGAAAGCGAGTTGAGTGAAAGTAATGCTCAGTCGGCGCTATCTCATGTGGAATCAGGTGCAACGTCGACTCAAACAACAGGGCTGGACCGTGACGCTGCACATGGTGATGAATCTGTAAAGTTAGCACCAACTTCGTCTATTGAAGATGTAGCTGCAGAAAATACCGCCGTACAAACAGGAAACGTTTCTACCCAGCGTGAACCATCGCCAAAGGACACCAGTGCGCCCCAAAACGAGGCCGAGCAGCTTTTTGATGAGCCTCCGCTAGATGCTTACATGGACGATATGCCGCCTCCGTCAGAAGTCGATGTATCCTTAGGTTTTGAAGAATTTCATAACGCTGAGGGCTCTCACAACGCTGAAGGTTTTCATGACGCTGAGGGCTCTTATGACGCTGAAGGCTCTCATAAAAACAGCGAGTCGTTGTCGCGCGAAAGTGAAGCGTCCTCATTAACCGCAGAGGAACAGCTTACCTCTACGGCAGATATGTTGGCACTTCGTCAAAAGCTAAAGCAAAGAAAAGCACAAGACGCAGAAGCAAAAAGTACCAGCGCAGCAAATGCTAAGACCGAAAGTGCAAGTGATATTCAAGCGCGCTTTACCAGAAGTAAAGCCGAGGCCTTAAGTACTGCACAAACTGCAAATGGAATTAATAAGGGTGGCGATAATAGTGTAGGGCAGGCTAGCGCTGATAACGAAAGCAAGAGTGGTAATTTAAGTCCCGTTGGGCATGACGATAGCCTTGAGTTGCAAGATCATACCCCAGAGCTTAAAGGTCATAACCCTGAGCCTGTAAATAGTAGCCCTGAACTTGAAGATAACAGCCTGGAGCCTATAGAAAGCAGCTCAGGATATAAAGACAATAGCATTGCACGTGATGACAATCCTCAACTGGATAGTACAAATTCAGGCTCGTCTATAGGCATTTCTCACTCGCACTCTACTGACACTATGCAAACTAGCGAGTCAGAAAGTAATCATTCTAGCTCAAACAACACGAGCGATTTCTCGCTAGATGAATTTGAAGAGGATATGCCTTTTTCAAATGATGAAGCTGTCGCTCAACCAAGTACAGCGCCCTCTACAGAAGATATGCCACCTTGGGCTACTGATTACGATAATCAACCACCCCAACACGTTGAAGGTGCTGACTATGCTGAAGCGCCCTCTGATAGCAGTTCGAATTACGGCAGTTCCCCAGAGCAGATGGAAAGTGCGGGAGATCGGTCTTTTGCGCGGGATGCTCTAAATTTTGATACGCCGCTGAGCAGTACCTATGAAGGGCAGTTAAAAGCGTACTTAAATGACGGAAGCAAATTAACTCACGCTAGCCAAATTGACGAATGGAGCAATCTAGTTGAGCAAATGCCAGTTGCTGGTCTACTCAAACAATTGGTGCTGCACGCATCATTTTCTCGAGCGGGCAATCAAGTGTCCCTTGAAATTGACCATAGTCAGACGCATTTATTAAATGATAGTGCGAAAAAGCAATTGGTTGATGCAATCCATCATGGGTTGGGTGAAAACGTTGAAGTAAATATCACGTTAGGTGAACCAGCATCTACACCTTTTGCGTTACAACAAGAGATTCATGCCATGCGCCATGCGCATGCACACTCGGTGATTAAAACCGACGATACAATTCAAGCATTGCTATCGACTTTCGATGCGTCAGTGCTAACCGATTCGGTTAAAGCGCGATAGCAGAATTATTAACACCAAAACGAAGTGAGACAAAAATTATGTTTAAAGGTGGAATGGGCAATATCATGAAGCAGGCGCAGCAAATGCAAGAGCGCATGCAAAAAGCACAAGACGACCTAGCCAAAATTGAAGTAACAGGTGAAGCGGGTGCAGGCATGGTTAAAGTCACCATGACGTGCAACCACAACGTGCGTCGTGTAGACATTGATGAGTCATTGATGGACGACGACAAAGATATGGTTGAAGATTTGGTTGCTGCAGCATTTAACGACGCGGTACGTCGAGTTCAAGAAACTAGCAAAGAGAAGATGGGTGATGTAACTGGCGGAATGCCATTACCTCCTGGCTTCAAAATGCCGTTTTAAAAAACTAAGCCCTTAGCGCCCGCCTCTATACACCAGTTTAAGTTTACAAAACTAACGGGGTCACATAGGGGCTAAAACTCCAAAAAGCTCTGGTTCTGCACTAGAGCTTTTTTGTGTCTACCGTTTCAATCATAAGTTTCAAATGAGTGGTACATTCGACGACTAATTTAATCACACTTGCCAGCGTAAATTAGGTTATTGCTATATTGTTAAGCCTACTTCATGTCTAACGCTAAAAAAACACACGTCTGCTTATATTTACACTAATATTAATAAACATGCATAAAGAGTTTAGATTCGCTAGAACCTAGGCTATATTTTATCTGGAATGTTTGTTTAGTTTTTCTTAAAGGCTCCTGTGACGCTTGATACTGCTAAGTTTCCATAGGCGTCATCTAATATGAAGTGGTTGGGATAATAATAATGCACGATGAAGCAGGCGAACTTTCATCATTAGTCGATCAATGCGATAAAGAACCGATACACCTTCTAGGTCGGATACAAAGCAATGGTTTTATGATTATCGTCGATAAGGCGGGGGTTGTTACTCATTTTTCAGAAAACCTGAACCAATTTGCTGATGTTCCGAGCAATCAACTGCTCGGTTGCACATTTTGGGAATTAGTCGATCGTGAACTTGTGCACGCGATACGTGGTGCGCAAAGCCAGGCAATGATCCTTGGCAAAGCAGCCTACCTTCATTCTGTATCAATACCGCATTGTAAAGACACATTCGACCTGTGCATTCATCAAAGTGCCGAACACCTCATCCTTGAATTCGAAGAATTAGAGAGTTTGGGTAAGTATGAGGGGGTTATCACAGCGCTAATGGCTCAGATATCGATGTTTCCTGAGCTTGAGGACCTTTATCAAGGTTTAGTTGAAAGCGTGAGAACTGCGACTGGACACGACAGAGTGATGCTTTACCAATTTTTATCCGACGGTTCAGGCGAAGTTATCGCAGAGTCAGTGTCAAACGAAATGACCCCTTTCTTGGGGTTGCGTTACCCCGCGTCGGACATTCCGCGTCAAGCAAGACAGCTTTACAAGAAAAACCTTATTAGAACTATTTCTGACGTTAACGGTGAAACTTTTCCTATTATTGGTAACAAAAAAAGCGATGGAGCTTCTATAGATCTCTCACTTTCACGCCTAAGGGCTGTTTCCGAAGTTCATATTCAATATCTAAAGAATATGAAAGTCGGCGCCTCTATGTCTATATCACTTATTGTGGAAGGTGAGTTGTGGGGGTTGATTGCATGTCATCACAACACTAAAAAAGTTATCCCTAGTCGCTTAGTTTCGCAATTAGAACTCTTCGCAGAGATGTTTTCACTAGAATTATCCAGAAGGCTGGTAAATGAACGGATAAGAGTAAGCGAGAAAGCAAATGCTACATTTACACGTGTACTTAGCAACCTTTCTCTAGGCAAGTCACTCAATAATGCTATCGTAGAACAGTTATCCCTGCTTAAAACGCTTATAGATATTGACGGCATCGGCTGTATTTTTAGCAATGAATATACTAAGTCAGGTGCTGCATTTAGCGCACGAAAAATCAAACGTCTTACAGCAATACTCGCTGAACTTCCCGAAGAAGAAATCCATCAATTTGACAACTTAGCAGACATTCACAACGAGTTAGCGGATGAGAGTGTTGCCGGGGTATTGGCATTAAAGATCTCTCATCAGCCAATGGACTATATTTTTCTTTTTAGAAACTCAGTTGTGCAACAAGTCTATTGGGCGGGTAACCCTGCAAAACGCGTCGAGCTGAAAGAGGGGAAGGAAACGCTTACTCCACGAGCGAGTTTTGATAAATGGGTAGAAAATAATGAATCTACTTCTACTCCATGGACAACGCTGGATATTGAACGTGCTAAATCTATTAGGCTCGGTGTAATGGAACTAACCATTCGCCATTTGCACGAAAAAGAACTACTGCAACGTGAAGCCAAAAAAAGACTCGAGTTACTGATTGGTGAACTAAACCATCGCGTTCGCAATATCTTAAATTTAGTCAGTGCGATTATCGGACAGACATCACAGAGCAAAAAAGATATTGATGAATTTGTGGTTTCTTTATCGTCGAGAATATCTGCACTTGCTCTGGGGCATGATCAGCTTACGCATGCCTCATACAACAGTGTAAGATTCAAAGAGCTTCTTCATAACGAGCTCAAAGCTTACATGATCAATGAGTCATCTTTTAAGATAGACGGGCCTGATATAAGAATCTTACCCTATGCAGTAACGCCTATCGTGTTAGTCTTTCATGAAATGATTACCAATGCTGCCAAGTATGGAGCGCTAAGCGCGACAAGTAATGATGGCAGAGTGGCGATAACCTGGGAATTAGACGAAAAAGGCTGCTCTATTAAATGGGAAGAAATAGGGGGGCCTCCCTTACATGGTTTAGGTGATGAAGGGTTTGGAATGACGGTTATAAAGTCAGTCATCCCCCATGAATTAAAAGGCAAAGCGTCATTGAGTACTAAAATTACCGGGCTCAATGCAGAGTTTCTCATTCCTCGTAAATTTATAGAATTGGGTGCTAGCCAAACAAGTACTCCACATGCAACCCATGGCGAAAAGCCTCAATCCATCAGTAAAGCTAATACCGAAAAAATCCTCACAAGCGCCTTTATCGTTGAAGATAACTTACTTATATCGCTAGACCTCAAGAAGCACCTTAAACAATTGGGAATTGATAAAATTGATATTTTTGGTGATATCAGTTCAGCAAGAGCGGCGTTGGCCAAACTTAAACCTTCGATGATGTTTTTAGATGTTCATTTGGGAAATGAAAATACCTTTCAGTTAGGTATTGAAATACAAAAGTTATCAATACCCTTTATCTTCATTACGGGTTATGGAGCGACAATAGAGCTGCCAAACGAGTTATCTAATGTGGATGTATTAACCAAACCCGTCGACACAACATTGCTAAAGCGCTCCATCGAAGCTTTTGGCTTTAAGGTGTAAAGCTGTGACTGATATAACTCCGCCCTTGATACTTGTTGTTGAAGACAATTTAGTTGAAGCAATGAATGTTAAGAATGCGCTTACCGAAGCAGGTATGCAGGTGTTAGGCATAGCAAAGACGGAAAGCGAACTGTATGCGTTAGTAGATAAACGTGTTCCTGATCTGATTTTGATGGACATTGATTTGGGTGGTTCAGATTCTGGTATTGGAATTGCCAAAAGCATTACAGAGAGGTTTAAAGTACCCGTAGTGTTTAGTACCTCTTATTGTGATGACACGACAATTTCTAATGCGCTCGCGATTTCCCCGTATGGATATCTAGTAAAACCGTACGGCGTGCTTTCGCTTACAACGACTATTCAAGTTGCGCTGGAAAGAAAGAAAACGGAGAAAGCGCTCGCTTCTTCTAATAGACGTTTCGCAATGGCCTCAAAGATTGCTAAGTTAGGCGTGTTAGAAGTCGATACCTCTACTCAGTCAGTCGTTATTAAAAGCGTCGAGAACCTTTTTGATTTTCCACGCAAAATGCCAATATCCAAATTCCTTTCGTTGTTTCCCGAAGAAACGGAAGTCGAGTTAAAAGAGGCTATACATTTAAAGTCGAATTATCTCACAACCTTGCAGCTGAAAATTGAAGGGCAAGCGACTAAATGGTTTCAGATTGTCCTTTCCGATGTAGGGTGGGGCGAAGACTACGTTCAAATTGGCGCCATACAAGATATATCAATCCTACAGAGCGCTCAGTCAAACCTGAGTGTTGCAGATAAGATTGTAAGTGAAATTAAAGAAGGCGTTTTAGTCTGTGATGCTGAAGGTCTCATAATAAAAGCTAACCAATCCTTATGTGAGATGCTAGGTACCCAAGCCGAGCATCTAATATCTACCCACATTAACAATGTTTTTCCTAAAGCGCGAAAACACGATCCTCGTCCAGACTATTTGATAGACGGTTTAAGGACAGAACTCACTATTGTAAGCGAAGGTCAAAGGTTTCATTTAACCATGTCGGTAACGTCATTCGAAATTGATGTTGGTGAAACTAATTATGTTGCCATTCTCACAGATGTTTCAGAACTAAAGTCATCGGAAAGTCAACTCAAGTACCTTGCATTCACTGACGCCCTCACCGGTGCTGGAAATCGAAACTTTTTGAACAGTATTGTCGAGACTTACAGTGAATCATGCGAGCCTTGCTCAATCATTTTTATTGATATCGATGAATTCAAGCTCATCAACGATACCCATGGGCATGAGGTGGGAGATGAAATACTAAGAGCATGCGCGAGCCGATTTAAGGCAGCGCTAAGAGACGATGATACTGTTATTAGGTTTGGCGGTGACGAGTTTGTTGTTGTAACAAGCACTACCTGCCATAAGCTTTTAAGTAAAATGACATCCCGGTTATCCTCTTCATTGAAAAAAACATTTAGAACAACATCAGGTGACTTTCAAATTACAGCGAGTATCGGCCTTGCTTCATCTACAGAAAGTATGTCGCCAACAGAGCTACTAAAAAATGCCGATATCGCAATGTTTTCAGCAAAGCAAGGTGGTAAAAACAGCATTGTCACTTTCAACGATAATCTGTCGAAAAACATTGAATATAGGCTGTTTATCCAACAAGGGCTTAAAAGCGCTATCCAAAGTAAACAAATTACCGCTTATTTTCAGCCTATAGTGGGCTCTAACGGTGAGGTTTTGGCCGTGGAGGCATTAGCTCGTTGGCACATTCCCAGCCATGGACCAATCAGCCCAGAAAAGTTTATTCCAATAGCTGAACGTACAAAGTATATTCATGATATTGGGTTACTGATGCTTGATGAAGTCTGTTTTGCACTCAAAGCACTAAGCGGATGGGGTTTTTCAAAGATAAAATTCAATCTAAATATGTCTGCGGTACAGTTACAGAATGATGGCGTCGTAGAACTGTTTGCGGAGCGCTTTGCTTTCCATAATATTGACCCTGGACGAATAGTCATCGAAATAACTGAATCCACGCTTCAAAGTTCAAAGGCGAGGGAAGTGCTTACCAAAATTAAAGGTCTTGGGGTCATTATTTCCATCGATGACTTTGGAACAGGCTTTTCTTGCATATCAGAATTAGCTGACGAAACGTATGATGCAATCAAAATCGATCGCTCGCTACTGCCTGACTTTCCACTACAAAGTAAACAAGAAAAACGCAGAGCGCTGATCATCGAGAATGTGGTGTCAATGTGTGTGAAACTAGGCATGCCGTGCACGTTAGAAGGTTTAGAAACCTCTGAACAGGTAACCTTCGCCAAAAAGATTGGTGCCAAAGCTATGCAAGGATATTACTTCACGAAGCCTTTGAGCTTAGTCGGCTTGATGGAGTATTTGCAAGCAGAGCATGCTTCACCGCTTGTTAGCATTACCGCACTAGCCGAAGGGCAATGAAGACGCTAGTTATTTGAGTTAGTACTGCTGAGTTTTTGTTCCACTTTTATATCATTCTTCATTTCTTAGGCATCCGTTCACACTAGAGAGGTTTCAAGCAGTATTTTACGTCGACAGAAGCGTACCTATCGCACTAAAATGTCGCTTCACTTAGAGTTGGTCCTTTATCTGACCTGATTCGTTATATTATTGATTCTTTATTTCCTCTGCGTGTAGGCAGCTTCCTGCAATGAAAAGCGCAGGGAGAACGTAAAACCAATCACCCTAAATAGAGGTTTGTAGTGCTAAGGAAAGGCTTAGTTATCACCACGGTTCTTTTGCTCCCTATCGCAGCCGTGCTGTTTTTTATGAGTGTTCACGAACTGTTTAAAATGAAAACGGTAACGGTAGACCCAAAACTCAAAGAAATTTCTGGAATAGAGTTCGACAAATATAAAAGGCTGTGGGCTATTAATGATAGTGGTGACGGACCTATTTTGTATTTGCTGGGCAAGAACGGCAGTATTGTTAGAGAGGTTACGGTTTCAAACGCTAAAAATGTAGATTGGGAAGATATGACCCAAAATAGTTTTGGTCATTTTTTTCTAGGAGATTTTGGTAACAATGACAATAAACGCCGCTGGCTCACTATCTATAAAATAGAAAATCCCATTGACATTGAAGGGGATACTACTGAAGCAGAGATTATAAAGTTCACCTATCCAGAAATGGGTAAAGGCAAAGTGAAGCCCCAAGACAAAAACTACGATTTAGAAGCCTTCGTAGAATACAAGCGTAATTTGTATTTATTCACCAAAAATAGAACCAAGCCCTTTGATGGCATTACAAAGCTATACAAAGTGGGCGACCATGCTGCCAACTTCGATGCACAGCTAATAGGTGAGTTCAAAACCTGCACTACCCTAGAGAAGCTATGCTGGATAACCTCTGCGGCGATAAGCCCTGATAGAACAAAGCTGGTACTACTCGATTCAACTAGCTTGTGGCTTTTCGAAAATTTTGAAGGCGACAACTTTTTTAGCGGTGACGTTTCTCGTATCGACCTTGGTGTGGTAACACAAAAAGAGGCGGTAACTTTCTACGATGACAATACGTTGGTGTTCACTGACGAAGAATACAAAGGGCTATTTGGCGGCAATGTCTACGAAGTTAAACTCGACCAAGTGAAGCGTAACGTGATTAAATACCGCGAAAGCCCGAAACTAACCGAACAAATACCTAAGCAGTAAACATTATGAAGTTCAGCCCGCTACTCTCAGAACTAATACAGGCATTAACCTGTCTTCCCGGCGTTGGCAATAAGAGCGCCCAACGAATGGCATTTCATCTTTTAGAGCGAAACCGTACGGGGGCGATTGATTTAAGCAATGTGCTACACAATGCCATGGAGCATATTCATCATTGTAAGCGTTGTAGAACGTTCACAGAAGATGAGCTATGTGACATTTGCCGCCACCCAGAAAGAGAGGCTAGCGGTTTATTGTGTATTGTAGAAAGTCCTCAAGATGTATTAGCGATAGAACAAACGTTAAGCTACAAAGGCCAGTATTTTGTATTAATGGGGCATTTGTCTCCTATCGATGGTGTCGGGCCTGAAGAAATTGGTTTAACCGAGCTTGAGGCGCGTTTAGCCGCTGGTGGGATAAATGAAGTTATCTTAGCCACAAACCCCACTGTAGAAGGGGAAGCAACAGCGCACTATATTGCTCAGCTATGCACAAGTCACAATGTCGACGCCTCTCGCATTGCCCATGGTGTACCGGTTGGGGGAGAACTTGAATACATTGACGGCAATACACTTACCCACGCTTTTTCGGGTCGCCGCAAGCTGTAAGTAACATACCGAGCGTTTTGAGTACACAAAACGCTCTTTTTCTTAAAACCGTTCTTCCATTTCCAAGATAACACCTTCCTATTCGCTAGTTAAATAAGCGGTATATACCTTTTCTCGAAAAAGTTTACGAATAGAAAATAAATTTTCGTTCTAAACGTTGAAAAGTGCGTTGAGTGACCTTACCTGTTTAACATCAAACGTGATCCATTCAACGAGGAGATATTGGATTATGGCTGAAGCAGCCCACAAAGAAACCCACGGTTTTCAAACAGAAGTAAAACAGCTTCTTCAACTGATGATTCACTCTTTGTATTCAAACAAAGAAATTTTTCTACGCGAGCTAGTGTCGAACGCGGCAGATGCTGCGGATAAGCTCCGTTTTCGCGCCCTAGAAAATGATAGCCTGTACGAAAACGATGGTGAATTAAACGTAAAACTTAGCGTTGATAAAGAAGCGAACACAGTTACGATTACCGATAACGGTATTGGTATGACACGCGATGAAGTCATTGCCAACTTAGGTACCATTGCCAAATCTGGTACTAAAGACTTCTTTAGTAAGCTTTCTGGCGATAGCGCGAAAGACTCCCAGCTTATTGGTCAGTTCGGTGTAGGTTTCTACTCAGCATTTATCGTTGCAGACAAAGTGACTGTCCGCACTCGTGCGGCTGGTGCTGATGCATCTACAGGTGTTGAATGGGTTTCAGACGGTGAAGGTGAGTTCACTATCGCCGAAATCAACAAGCCTACACGCGGTACAGAAATTACGCTTCACCTTCGCGAAGACGAAAAAGAATTTGCCGACACATGGCGTCTGCGCTCGATTGTAAGCAAATACTCGGACCACATCAGTATTCCTGTGCAAATGTGGAAAGATGAAGTGCCTGAGAGTGAAGGTCCGGATGGCGAGAAAATCGAAGCTCAGCCTGGTGAGTGGGAAGTGGTTAACAAAGCCACTGCGCTTTGGACTCGTGAGAAGTCTGATATTACTGATGAAGAGTACAACGAGTTCTATAAGCATATCTCTCACGACTTTGCAGATCCGCTAGCATGGGCGCACAACAAGGTGGAAGGTAAAACTGAATATACCAGCTTACTTTATATCCCTTCCAAAGCGCCTTTCGATATGTGGAACCGCGACCAAAACCATGGTCTTAAGCTTTACGTTCAACGCGTTTTCATCATGGATGACGCAGAGCAGTTCATGCCGACCTACTTGCGTTTTGTTAAAGGTTTGCTAGATAGCAACGACCTTCCGCTAAACGTGTCTCGAGAGATTCTTCAAGACAACAAGATTACCCAAGCACTACGTCAAGGTTGTACCAAGCGCGTTCTACAAATGCTTGAGAAAATGGCGAAGAATGACAGTGAAAAATATCAGTCGTTCTGGAATGAGTTTGGTAATGTACTAAAAGAAGGTCCAGCGGAAGACTTCAGTAACCGTGAGAAGATCGCTGGTCTATTGCGCTTTGCATCTACCCACGGAGAATCTGACGCACAAACAGTTTCATTAGCTGATTACATTGAGCGAATGAAAGAAGGCCAGGATAAGATTTACTACGTGACTGCAGACAGCCTTCAAGCGGCTAAGTCTAGCCCACACCTTGAGATTTTCCGTAAGAAGGGAATCGAAGTATTGCTAATGGGCGAGCGCATTGACGAGTGGCTAATGTCTCACCTAACTGAGTTTAACGAGAAACAATTTGTTTCTATCGCGAAAGGAAACTTAGACTTAGGCGACTTAGAAGACGAAGAGTCTAAGAAAGCTCAAGAAGAAGCAGAGAAAGAAGTAGAAGGCGTTCTAGAGCGAGCGAAAACAGCACTTGGTGACAAGGTTGTAGACGTTAAGTTCACGCATCGCTTAACTGACTCCCCTGCTGTTATTGTTGCCGACGACAATGGCATGACTACACAGATGATGAAGTTGATGCAGGCGGCTGGCCAAACCGTGCCAGACGTGAAGTATCACTTTGAACTTAACCCTGAGCACAGCTTAGTTAAACTGCTTGCCGACACGCAAGATGAAGAGCTATTCAATCAATGGGTTGGTGTACTCTTTGATCAAGCAGCGTTGTCAGAGCAGGGTAGTTTGAAAGACCCGTCTACGTTCGTTCAGAACTTGAACACCTTGCTAATGAAGTTGGCAAAATAAGCAGGTAGACAGCAGGTTTATACTTAAAAACGGGCATCACGCCCGTTTTTTTATGTCTACTACTAACAAAAATAAATTTGGCTGTTTTATTGTGCTATATTTTGGCAGTTAAAATTTCTAGTTAATCACTTAAAACTTTAAAAATTCATGCTTTAAAGAAGATGAATTACCGGGCGATTAGCTTACAGGTTTAGACTTAAATTTATAAAAACGCCTATAAGCTGAGTATATATTCGCCATTAGTCTTAAGATTAACTTTACGGTACTTCTTACACTTGTCACTACAGTGTTGAATGTGTAAAGTGCCCGAAGTAAAAAGTTCAAAAATCATAAGCGGAGAACGCACTCATGCGAATCATTCTTCTCGGCGCTCCTGGCGCGGGTAAGGGCACACAAGCTCAGTTCTTGATGGGCAAATATGGCATTCCACAAATTTCAACGGGCGATATGCTTCGTGCTGCGATTAAAGCAGGTACAGAGCTAGGTCTAGAAGCTAAACGTGTAATGGACGAAGGTAAACTAGTGTCTGATGAGATTATCATCGGTCTGGTTAAAGAGCGTATTGCACAAGATGACTGCAAAGACGGTTTCTTGTTAGACGGTTTCCCTCGTACTATTCCACAAGCTGATGCAATGAAAGAAGCCGGTGTTTCTGTTGACCATTGCATTGAGTTTGACGTTCCAGATGACGTCATTGTTGAGCGTATGGGCGGTCGTCGCGTACACCCAGCATCGGGCCGCGTTTATCACGTTGTTTACAATCCGCCTAAGGTGGAAGGTAAAGACAATGAAACAGGTGATGACCTAATCGTTCGTGACGATGATAAAGAAGAAACAGTGCGCAAACGTCTTGCTATCTACCACGAGCAAACTAAGCCACTTGTAAACTACTACAGTGCTGAAGCTGAAGCTGGAAACTGTGAATACCACAAGCTAGACGGAACACGTCCAGTTGAAGAAGTAAGTGCTGAGCTAGCTGAGCGTTTAGGCTAAGTACCAAAGAGAACTACAAAAGGTCGCATATGCGGCCTTTTTTGTTGCTTGTAACTTAATAGCGGATAACGTTTAATAGCTTCTAATGAACGTATGATGTAATCACTGATTAAAATTACGCGCTATAATTATAACATGTGGAGTAGACCATGGTTTTACCAATCACGGCGTTTTATGCCAGCCTATTGGGTATTTGTTACCTGTATTTGTCGTTTTTAGTTATTGGTGCCAGGCGTCGTCACCAAGTGAGTATTGGCGATGGTGGTCACGAAGATCTTGGTCGTTTAGCGAGAGCCCACGGTAATTTCAGTGAGTACGTGCCCATTACTCTCATTATGATAGCGTGTTTTGAAGCCAATACGGGCCAAGTATGGGCAGTTCACGCTCTGGGAAGTGCATTGTTATTCGGGCGCGTCTTTCACGCTTACGGATTAGGGAGACACTCTGGCGTCAGTTGGCAACGCTTTGCGGGGATGATATTGACGTTTCTAGCTATGCTTTGTGCTGCAATAGGTAATTTGGTGCTTATCCATTTCGGATTGTAGTCGCAGTATAACTACTAAATTCATATAAAAATGCCAGCTTAATGGAATCACTTCATTAGCTGGCATTTTTTATATCACTTCTAAGCAGATTAAATTAATCAGGTATTTAAGACAGGTTCGCTTTACGTGTTGCGAAGGTATAGTACGAAAACCAACTGAATATTCTCACGTAGCTATGTACTTTGCTGGCACATTCGAGAATACGCAAGAAGACCCATCGCCTCAGGCGTTTAACTGTTAAATAATCTTGGTTGTTATTTAAGTGCTTAAAATCTTGATGACTCTGGTATTTATGATTTTCTACACTTACTTGTTGAAGCGCAGGTTTAAAGTGAAGATGATGGATGCTTGGCGCGCCGACATTGTGGGGTCAGAGATTATGGTTTATATCATGATCATTCTGCCGTTACTTTTCGCATGGCTCACGACGGTTCTAATTGAATATTTGTTCTTTTAGAGCAAGCTAATCGACGTTAAGAAAGCGCTCAAGGCACAGTAATGTAAAGTAATACCATTGAGCGCTTTGTCGTTTTACAAGCCTTTAGAAGCGGTAAGTTAGTTTAGAGTAAACAAAGCGGCCACGAGGATTGTGTACGCTACCTACGTAACCGTAAAGGTCGCTATCACCATCACCAATAGCAAACGGTGGCTCTTCATCAAGCAAGTTGTTAGAACCAATTACTAAGCGAAGATTGTCGCTGTAGTTATAACCAAACTGTAAGTCTACCAACATTTGCGAATCTACTGTTCTAGACGTATTTTCTTCAAAGTCCAATACACCGTCGAAATCAATGTCAGGTGTGTCTTCAAACTCACCAATAAAGCTAATGTTCAAGTTTGCATCGAACGAACCTTTAGACCACGTTGTACCGAACAACCAACGATGCTCGGGGTAACCGTATTCGCCCGTGTATTCCAGACCGTCTTTTTCAAACTCGTCCATATATGACCAGTCTAGGTTGAAGCGTACGTTACCGTATTCTTGAAGCTCCATGCTGTAATTAGCACTGAAGTCTACACCAGAGGCTTCTTGTGACGACACGTTTTGGTAGGTGTTGAAAATTTTCTGAATAACACCTAATGACTCACCTTCCTGAGGGTCTAAACGAACACAGATTGTACTGTCTTGGTTATTACACTCGGCATTGTAAACCAAACCAAACTGCTGCTCGTCAATTTTGTTGTCTTGGGTGATGCTCCAAACGTCAATGCTCAAACCAAGCTCTTGAATAGGTGCATAGATAACACCCACGTTCCATGACTCTGATTCTTCTGCATCTAGGTCAGGGTTACCCGCAAACTCGATGTTGTAATCTAGCGATTCACAATCTTGACCTGTAGCTTCACAGCGATATTGGTCTACAAAAAATACGCTTTTCTGTGATGGACCAAGGCCAACTTGTGCAAGAGACGGTGCTCTAAAGCCTTGTGCCCAAGAGCCGCGTACGGTTACTTCGTCGCTCGGCGCCCAGCGTAACGCAATTTTAGGGTTGGTTGTGCTGCCAAAGTCACTGTAGTGGTCGTAGCGGCCAGCTAATTGAAGTTCTAGCTCTTCAGCCAACGGAATTGAAAGCTCTAAATACGCAGCATACTGGTCGCGTTCTGCTGAAGCTGACACAGACTCAGTACCAAATATTAAACCGCGTTGGAACTGTACGTCTGGTACGTCAGACACTTGTTCTTCACGGTACTCCACGCCCGCAGCCATCATGACAACGTCGTCACCAAATTCAAAGGCTTCGCCCGTAATGTGTGCATCAACGCTGGTCATGCGAGATTCACCGCGACGCACTAGGCTGGTGGTTATATCATCAATTACGCTTTGCGGGTTAGTAACGCCACCAAATGGATTGTAGTTGCCAAGATCGATTTGCTCTTGTAACCAGTCAACGCGAACCCAGCCTTGTGATTGGTCACCGCTTTGCTCTGAACGGCTGCGACCCTTTTGTACCGACGCTTCCCAATCATAGTCATTAAATGTACCGCGAAGACCCGCGACAAGACGTAGGGTATCAGACTCAATGTCCCAACGACGAGCGCCAGCGTCAACAGGGCGGTAGCGGCCAATTTCGATATCTTGACCAAAAGGATTATCAGGGTGAGTGCCTGGAACGGTTAAACCCGCGTCTTCATCAAGTGGGGTTGCTGCGCCGCCTGCTTCAGACGTATTGTGTTGCATAGCCACTTCCATAAACGCTGTGGTTTCATCGCCAATTTTGTAATCAAACTGGCCGATAAAGCCTACGCGCTCGGAAGAAGGGATCACCAAGCCAAACGGGCCGTAATCGAACAGGCAACTGCCAGACGCCGTAGCGCTATCTTCAGGACAATCTGGGTCGATGGTTTTAACACCATCTACATAAAAGTAGCCAGGGTAGCCGCGCGATGAACGAAAATCCATGCCGCCATAAGGTGATTGATTTGCTGTACCATAACGACCCATTTCATCAGCGCCTAGCGTGCTGTTGTTAAAGTAGTCAATAATAACAGTAGCACTGCTTTTTTCGCTTTGAGAGCCCCACAAAATGCTCGCTGTGGTTTCATCATAACTTGGTCCCGTAGTGCCACCGTAACCGGCGTTAATTTCAAGACCTTCATAGTCTTTCTTAAGAACCACGTTAACCACACCTGCTACCGCGTCTGAACCATAAATCGCCGATGCACCGTCTTTTAAGATATCAATGCGCTCAATGGCAGATACAGGAATAGAGTTAATATCAACAAATGAATTCGTAATGCTTTCTGCAAATGCGCTAATTGCTACACGGCGACCGTTAATGAGTACCAGCGTCGCGTCTGGGCCCATACCGCGAAGCGATACTGCTGCCGCACCATTCGCAGTCGAGTCTTGGCTATTGTTACGAGTTGAGAAGGTACCTGCACCGGTTGCTGGCATTCTTTCTAATAGCTGCTGTAAATTTTCATAGCCCATGCCTTCAATCATGGTTGCATCAATTGATTGAATAGGAGAAGGGCCTTCCATATCTGTGCGCTTAATACGAGAACCGGTGACCGCAATTCGTTCGAGGTTAGCTGATTCTTCGTCAGCTTGCTGTGCATACGCAGGAGAAAGAGAAGTTAATCCTGAAAGTGCTAATCCCACTGCAATTGCACTTACTTTACGACCTTGTTTCATTATTATTTCCTTATTGTCCATCTTACTTGTTGTGTGTCTCTGCAACATAGTTATGCTGCAAAATTATGAATAGCATTCCTTATACTAAAGTTGCAATAGGGAAAAATAGGAAAAATGTGACACTTGGTTACAAGGTGTGTAAATAAAGACTTACTTTTTAGTGTAATGCTTGTCTAAACAAAGTGTTCTTAATGGGGTGAAATCTCGAACGGGCGGAGAGTTGAAGCGTATCGCCGAGTGCTACTGACTTGGTATAATTAAGAAATAATTTGTCCGTACAAGCGTATGGTTTTTAATATGTGTGTAGCGGTCTGGTGCACATATTTTTTTCGTGAGATATCCGCGACCACTCGTTTTCGCAGAGCTGACCAGTCTTTTTATGATGAAAATTTGAACGTGAGTAAAGGTCGCTTTCAAAACGCAATGAATACTGAACTTGAACAGCTTTATTGAAGTGCCACAAAAACTCTGTCTCTTCTCGGTAAATACATATCATGCGTGTCTAAAGAAAATGCAACAGATGTCGCCTTACCTTGAATCTCTTCAACTGGAATGAACCCATAGTAGCGGGAATCGACACTATTGTTTCTGTTATCACCCATAGCGAGGACATGAGCCTTGGGCACAGTGACCATATTAAAACTCTTTGCAGGGCTTGGTATTGGGTTAAGCGCTATAGTGCGGTTATGACCTAGAATGTCTTCAGAATAAACCTGCTCATTTGTGGGGGTTAACGCCGCTTTCTCACCGTTAATAAAGAGCACATTATTGTTTAACGCGACCTTATCGCCTTCGACGGCAACGACTCTTTTAATAAGCCTTGTGTTAGCTGCGCTGCTGTCGATAATCACGATATCACCGCGTCTAATATCATCAGTTCGAGCAATTACAACATCAGTAAAGGGAAGCTCTAGCGTGTATGCTGATTTATCTACCACGACCCGGTCCCCGACCATAATGGTTGGCTCCATAGAGCCCGTGGGAACATGATACCAGTCGGCCACGCTGCTTCTAAACGAGAAAAGCAAAACGATCAATAAGATAAAAGGCAGATTGTTTTTTACGCTTTGTTTAATATTTTTCAAAATTGAGTGCTCGCTAATCGCATCTGGCAAAATCATGCAAAGACTTTTGAGGTCTTACTGTTCATTAAATATAGAGGTCAATCTAACCCATTCGTTCAACTTTCCGGTTTGAAAAATGTAAGCAACTGTGTCTTTGCTTATTCAGAATCGCCTCACCTCCAATACTTCTATCTTAGTTTGTTTAAATACGAACTTCTAAAGAGTGTAATTAATATGACCGAAAAGGTGCGAAACCGACGTACCTGTATAAGAACACGTATTAGTGTAATTAATATCGTCGTGCATTACTCACTTGCTATTACGCTGTTGAAAATGTTTGAACGAAGTTTAGAAGTTTAAAAAAATGTTACGGAGGCATAAGTGACTGAGAAAGAGAAGGAGTCTGGGCGTCGAGAACAGGATGTTGCGCTTAGTCATACTGAAGAAAAGGATGTTCAAAATAATCAAAGTTTAAACTCTGTCTCTTTATACGCAATTGTGCATCGAGAAGGTCTGGAGGAGCTTCAGCGGCCCATGATGTCGCTGTGGTGGTCTGGGGTTGCGGCGGGTATTGGAATTTCGCTGTCTATTCTGGCTGAGGGGATCCTGCATCACCTCTTTTCCGGTTCTCCTTATCAGTTTGTGATAGAGAACTTAGGTTATACGGTGGGCTTTGTACTAGTTATAGTTGGTCGGTTACAGCTATTTACCGAAAATACACTGTCCGTTATTTTGCCGTTGCTAAGTAAGCCATCCTTTAATATGGGAGTGTGCATTGCACGACTGTGGACTATTGTTTTTGCCGCAAATATGGTGGGCACCTTTTTAGCCGCCTTTTTCAGCTATACCCTACAAGCGGTTCCATCAGAGCTGGTGGAAGGAATGACTGCTATATCTGAACACTATGCCAAGTTATCACCGTCAGACGCCTTCTCATATGGCATAACGTCTGGATTTATCATTGCCGCTATCGTTTGGATGAAGCCTTCGGTTAAGCACTCTCAAATACTGATGATCGTTATCTTTACCTACCTTATTGCCATCGGAAACTTTACCCACGTAATAGCGGGCTCTACTGAACTCTTTCTATTGGCTCTGCAAGGGCATATCAGTATTGCCGAAACGGCTGCGTTAATAGGCGCAACGTTGATGGGTAATATCGTCGGGGGAACGGGGCTTTTCGCACTATTAGCTTATGGGCAGGTAGTAAGGGAAATCGAGAAATAACACGCAATAAATAAAAATGCCCATAGCGCTTATCGCACTTAGGGCATTTCAAATAAAACGTTAGCGTGCTCGCAGATTACTTATGACGCTCGCGAAGCACATCAAGCGCATCGTTTAACGACATATCACTGGCTTGAAGAAGAACCGTTAGGTGATACAACAAATCAGCGGCCTCGTTTTTAAGCTCTTCTTTGTCGTGCACTGTAGCCGCTAGCGCGGTTTCAACACCTTCTTCACCCACCTTCTGTGCTATGCGCTTAATGCCTTTGTTATAAAGGCTTGCGGTGTAACTGCTTTTAGGGTCGGCATCTTTACGAGCAGCCAAGACACGTTCTAAATCTGCAAGAAAGGTAAATGCGGGTGTGTTGCCGTCAAACCAACAGCTTTCAACACCAGTGTGGCATGTCGGGCCGTTAGGGTTGGCTAGTACCAACAGTGAATCTTGGTCGCAATCGCAGGCAACGCTCACTAAATCTAGCGTGTTACCCGAGGTTTCACCCTTGGTCCAAAGGCGCTGCTTTGAGCGGCTGAAAAAGGTTACTTTGCCAGTATCAAGGGTTTTCGCTAGCGCGTCTTGGTCCATGTAACCCTGCATTAATACCTTGCCTGTTAGTGCGTCTTGCACAATCGCAGGCAGCAGGTTGTCCATTTTATCCCAGGCTAACTTATTACTGTTTTCATTGGTAATGATCACGGGTTTACTCCTTCTGCTTGCGCCGTTAATCCGTGACGCTTACGCATGGCAACGCCATTGCTGGTTAACTCTGCTTTTAGCTCATCAATGTTGATGATGCCTTTGTGAAATACCGATGCTGCAAGTGCGCCATCTACGTCAGCCTGTTGAAACACATCCGTAAAGTGGGCAATTTCGCCTGCACCACCCGATGCAATTAGCGGCACTTCACAGACATCGCGCACGGCTTTAAGCTGCTTCACATCATAACCTTTACGTACGCCGTCTTGGTTCATACAATTCAGTACAATTTCACCAGCACCACGTGACTGTACTTCTTTGATCCAGTCGATGGTTTGCCACTTGCTTTTCTGTGTGCGGCTCTCATCACCTGTGAACTTGTATACTTCGTATTGGTCGGTTGCTTCGTTATAGAAACTGTCGATACCAATCACGACACACTGCTGACCGTATACATCGTGCAGCTGATTAATTAGATCAGGGTTATTAAGGGCAGGGGAGTTAATCGAGATCTTATCCGCACCCATTTCCAAAATGCGCCCAGCATCTTCAATGCTTTTAATGCCACCTGCGACACAAAACGGTATATCAATAACCTGTGCAATACGGCTTACCCAGCTTTTATCTACCACTCGGGCGTCAGAACTTGCGGTAATATCGTAAAATACCAACTCGTCGGCACCCGCTTTTGCGTACTGCTCGGCAAGTGGCACGATGTCACCAATAATTTCATGGTTTCTAAATTGAACGCCCTTAACGACTTTACCGTCGCGTACATCCAAACAGGGAATTATGCGCTTTGCCAGCATGCAATAGCCTCCTTCACCGTGAATTTACCTTCAAGTAATGCGCGACCTAAAATTACGCCGCCAACGTTAGTCGGCTTCAAGGCTTCGATATCAGCAATGCTGCCAATACCGCCAGACGCTTGCCAGCTTACATTAGGGAAACGGGCTGCCATTTCTTGATACAGCTCAGTGTTAGCGCCTTGTAGTGTACCATCGCGGCTAATATCGGTGCATAGCACGTGCTTAGCGCCAACTGTAGCGAAGTCTTCAAGCAAGCCTTCAAGAGCAACGCCAGAATTCTCTTGCCAACCGTGGGTAGCAATAAGCTTTTCACCGCTGTCGCTAATATTGATATCAAGAGCTAAAACGATGTGCTCTGGACCGTACTTTTCTACCCAAGACTTTACTAGCTCAGGTTGTTTTACCGCCAAAGAGCCTATTACTACGCGGCTTACGCCAGTTTCAAGTAACTGCGCAACTTCTTCTTCGCTACGAATACCGCCGCCGGCTTGAAACTTCATGCGCTTAGTGTCGACCATAGACTTAATCAGTGAAAGCTGACGCTTACTAGTGTCTTTAGCGCCCGTAAGGTCAACAATGTGCAGCCAAGTTGCGCCTTGGTCAGCATAGTCGTGAACCACGTCAACAGGGTCCAGTTCGTATTGGGTTTTTTGCTCGTAGTCACCTTGATAAAGGCGGACTACATGTCCTTCAATAAGATCAATCGCTGGAATAATCATTATAGGTTCACAAAGTTAGTCAGTAGTTGTGCTCCGGCTTCGCCAGAACGTTCTGGGTGGAATTGCACCCCGTAAAAATTGTCTTTGTTTATGGCCGCAGAGAACGTATTTCCATAAGTGCAGCTTGCAAGCGTGTGCTCGTATTCAGGAACGGCAAAACTGTGCACAAAGTAAAAGTAGGTATCTTGCGGAATGCCTTTGAACAGACTTTCGTTGTTGTGTAAGACAGTGTTCCAGCCCATATGAGGTAAGCGCACGCCTTTTGATTCCATGCGCGCCACGTGACCTGGCATAAGGTTTAAACAGTCGATGTTACCTGTGCCTTGAAAACCACCCTCAGCACTAGTTTCAACCATAAGCTGCATGCCTAAACATACACCCAGCACAGGTTGGGTTAGCGCCTGAAGGGTTTCTACCAGCGCTTTTTGCTTAATGCTTGCCATAGCCGCTGCTGCGGTACCAACACCGGGTAAAAACACTTTGTCAGCGCTTTTAATCACGTCTACATCGTCAGATACGTCTACTTGAACGCCTAGGCGTTCAAGGGCAAAGCGTACCGATGAGATGTTGGCACAGCCGGTATTCACTATTACTATTTTTTGTCGCTGGCTAGTGTTTACCACTGACATTACAGTGCTCCTTTACTGCTTGGTAATGCATCACCTTGGCGCGTAATGGCTTGGCGAAGGGCGCGACCAAAGACTTTAAACAAGCTTTCTACCTGGTGGTGGGCATTACCTTCGCTGGTGGATAGGTGCAGCGAAAGCCCCATGCTTTGCGCAATCGAGTAGAAGAAGTGTGGCACCATTTCAGTGGCCATTTCGCCTACTTGATCACGACTAAATTCAGCGTCGAACTTAAGGTGAGGGCGGTTAGAAATGTCCATAATACATTCCGCACGGCACTCATCCATTGGCAAGGCAAAACCAAAACGGCCAATACCGCGTTTGTCGCCCAGTGCCTTTTTAAGCGCCTCACCTAGTGCAAGGGCGGTGTCTTCTACACTATGGTGGTCGTCAATGTGCAAATCGCCATTGGTAGTAAGATTTAGCTCGAAGCCACCGTGTGTAGCAATTTGGTCAAGCATGTGGTCAAAAAAGCCCATGCCGGTTTGAATGGTTGATTTAGCCTGCGAATCAAGATCTACACGTACTTTAATGTCTGTTTCAGAAGTCGTGCGTACCACTTCAGCAATACGTGAAGATGCAAGCAAGCTTTTCTGAATATCGTTCCAGTTTAAGCTTTCTCGGTTGTATTGGAAGCTGCGAATACCCATGTTTTCAGCAAGCTGTACGTCGGTAATTCTGTCACCAATTACAAAAGAGCGGGTGAAGTCCACCTTGCCTTGCTGCAAGTATTCTTGCACTAGGCCAAGCTTTGGTTTGCGGCATGTGCAGTTATCAGCATCGAAGTGCGGGCAAATAAGCACATCGTCAAACACCACGCCTTGGCTTTCAAAAATCGCCATCATGGCGTTGTGTGGCTTGTCAAAGTCTTCTTGAGGGAAGCTGTCTGTGCCCAACCCGTCTTGGTTACTTACCATAACGAGTTTAAACCCAGCTGCTTTAAGCTTTAGCAACACGGGAATGACGTTTGGCTCGAAAACCAGCTTTTCAAGACTATCTAGTTGCTTATCTACCGGAGGCTCTTCAACAAGTGTACCGTCGCGGTCGATAAATAAAATGGCTTGCTGACTCATGCCGCATCCTCACTATTTTTAAATTCGTTAATCAACTGCATTAAACGCTGATTTTGTTCTTCTGTGCCAATGCTTACCCGTAAACAGTTTTGTAAGTTAAGCTGTTTTGATTGGTCGCGGATTAGCATGCCTTGGCTTACCAAGTACTGCATTAGAGCTTGCGCTTTCGCGTAGCGGAATAAGATAAAGTTTGCTCGCCTGTCACCAACTAGCTCAAAGCCTTCAACTGCTTCTAACGCTTCAGCTAATGCTTCTTTTTCGCGGTTAAGCGTTGCAACCTGCAGCTCAAGTAACGTTAGCGACTCTGGCGACAATGCTTGTGCGGCAATCTGTGCCACTGGCTCTGGAATAGGATAGGGCGCTATCACTTTAAGTAGTGCTTGAATGACGGGGGCCTGAGCAAGCGTAAAACCACAGCGAAGACCGGCAAGAGCAAACGCTTTCGATAGCGTACGAAGTACAACTAAGTTCGGGTAGTTGTTTATTTCATTTGCCCATGTATTGTCGGCATCGAACTCGATGTAGGCTTCATCTACCACTACCAATGCCTTATCAGCAAAGTGATTAAGCACAGTCTTAATATCTTCACGAGCGACCGGCGTACCGGTTGGATTATTAGGCGCGCAGATAAAAATCACGTTAACGTCTTCTTCTGCGCAAACTGCATTCACATTAAGGCTAAAGTTGTCGTTAAGCGGCACTTTCTTAATGCCCACATCGCAGGTTTCAGCACTGATGGCATACATACCGTAAGTAGGCGGGCAAATCAGAATCTTGTCTTTGCCCGGCGTACAGAAAGTACGAATAAGCAGTTCAATACCTTCATCGGCGCCACGAGTAACGATTAACTGAGACTTATCAAGGCCAGCATAATCGGCATAACCACTCACTACCGCTTCAGGCTGACACGATGGATAGCGGTTAAAGTTACCGCTATCTACATTATATTCGTTGGCATAAGGTGACTCGTTGGCGTTAAGCCAATCTTGACCGCCTGAAAACAAGCGGCGCGCCGATTCGTAAGGCTTTAACGGCACTAAGTTTTCGTTAATTAGGTTATCGATAAGTGCCGACATTAGGCGTCTCCTTGCTTAAGTGCCTGCATACGAAGTGCAACAGCTTGCTCGTGGGCGTCTAGCCCTTCCGCTGCCGCTAGTGCCATAATCGCAGGGCCTAAATTACGCATGCCGTCTTCACTTAGTTCTTGAATGGTGTAGCGACGCATAAAGTCCAAAAGCCCAAGGCTAGAATAATTCTTAGCATAGCCGTATGTGGGCAGCACGTGGTTAGTGCCGGACGCATAGTCACCGGCAGATTCTGGAGACCACGGGCCTAAGAAAATAGAGCCTGCGTACTTAATCTTTGGTAAGTAATCACGGGCACTCTCAATTTGTACAATCAAGTGTTCAGCCGCGTAGGCATTGCTTGCCTCTATGGCTTGTTCAATTGAATCGGCCAAGATATAGCGCGCATTTTCCATAGCAGGGCGAGCGATTTCAGCGCGAGAAAGGGTCGCCAACTGACGCTCAACCGCGGCTTTTGCTTCTTCTATAAGCGTAGCGCTGTTAGATACCAAAATGGCCTGTGAATCTGGCCCGTGTTCGGCTTGGGAAAGTAAGTCTGCAGCCACAAATTCAGGGTTTGCAAATTCATCAGCAAGTACCAACACTTCTGATGGACCCGCCGGCATATCAATAGCAGCACCATCAGCGCGTTGGCTAACTTGCTGTTTAGCTTCGGTAACAAAGCTATTGCCAGGGCCGAAGATTTTATCGACCTGAGGAATCGTTTCAGTACCTAATGCCATGGCTGCAACCGCTTGCGCTCCGCCACACAAGAAGATTTTATCAATGCCGCATTTTCTTGCCGCATAGGCAATTTCAGGCGCAATAAGTTGTTCTTTATTTGGCGGTGTGCACAGTAGTTTATTTTCACAACCTGCCACCAACGCAGGTACACCAAGCATAAGCACGGTTGATGGAAGCGGTGCGCTGCCGCCTGGAATATACAGGCCTACTGCGTCAAGCGCGGTAAAGCGGAGCTCACATTTGACGCCAGGCGTTGTGGTCAGCGCAATATCACTGGGCATTTGCGCTTCGTGAAAGGTCTTTATATTGTTAAACGCTGTGTCGATAGCGTTTGCGACTTCAGGTGTTACCTTAGCTGCAAGTGCATCGATATTCTCTTGCGAAAGCACAAGGCTTTTTAGATCTGGGCAGTCAAACTTACGTGTGTAATCAAGTACTGCCGCATCACCTTCTGCTTCAACGCGGGCGATAATCTCGCCCACGGTTTGCTTTAACTGTTGGCTATTGGCCATAGCCGGGCGGGCTAGCGCCTGTTTTTTCTCATTTGTCGAGAGAGATGACCAAGTAATCATAATTGTCTGCCTTTTAGCCCATCATTTTTTCGATTGGCATTACAAGAATAGAGCTACAACCAAGGGCTTTAAGCTTTTCCATGGTTTCCCAGAACAAGGTTTCTGTAGAAACTACGTGGATAGCAACTTGCTCTTCATTTCCAGCAAGTGGAAGCACCGTTGGGTTTTCAGCACCTGGAAGTAGGCTCTTAACCTGTTCTAGGTAAGCTTTAGGCGCGTGTAGCATGATGTACTTGCTTTCTTTTGCTAGCAGTACACCATCGACACGAGGCATTAGGCGGTTAACCAGTGTAACTTTTTCGTCACTAAGTTCGCTGTCAGTACGTTTGATAAGTACTGCTTTACTGCGGAAGATGACATCTTTTTCTACAAGGCCATTTGCTTCAAGGGTTGCGCCTGTTGATACCAGGTCACAAATAGCGTCAGCGACACCAGCGCGAGGTGCTACTTCTACTGAGCCTTGTAGCATTACGGCTTTCGCGTTAATACCCTGGTCTTTGAAGTAGCGCTCAAGAAGGTAAGGGTAAGTGGTTGCTACTTTTTTGCCTTCTAAAGACTTAATACCGTCGTAATCCATCTCATTAGGTACGGCAATTGATAAGCGACAGCCGCCGTAGTCTAGACGACGCAATACTTCATACTCAAACGGCTTACCTGCTGCTTTGCGTTCAAGCATTTTTTCTTCTAGCTCGTTCTCGCCAATGAAACCAAGGTCGCAAACGCCGTCCATCACTAGGCCTGGAATATCGTCGTCACGTACGCGAAGTAAATCAATTGGCTCGTTCGTTGAGTGCGCAATCAGCAGGCGATCACGAATGTTCAATTTAATGCCGATAGCTTTAAGAAGTGCGATGCTGTCATCACTCAAGCGACCTGATTTTTGTACGGCAATTCGAAGTCTGTTGCTGTTACTCATTGAAACGTTCCTTACACGTTGTGTTTTAACTTTTGATTGCGCCTAAAACGAAAAACCCCCGGAAGTTTCCTTCCGAGGGTCGAGAATTTTTCTATCTGCGCCGTTGGAAGGAAATATAGACCTTCCAGCACGAACCTGAAAGGTTATGCTTTGTGGTGATGGTGATGTTTCGCCGCGCAGTTAATCATTTTGGTGAATCTAATTCCTAATTTCGAACGGCTGAAACATTAGCGGTTTGAGCATCGATTTGCAAGGCAAAAGTGAACTCTTTTCCTACATTAACTCTAAATTAATATACATATAATAAAACTATTCGTTATGAATTAGTTGTGAACCATAATTTTAAGCACCATTCGGCCGATAAATTATATAAACCTTTACACATTTTAGGAGGGCGTATGAGCAACGATTTACTGTTTCCCATTTTGCCTCGTAACACCAAAGTGCCGATTGAACCTGATGAGCGGGTGAAAAAAGTGCAGAAGACAAAGAAGTCTGAGCATCTTAGTGAAGACGAGCGCGACAACTATCAAGACATAAAACGCACCGAAGTGGTTGATGCGTCAGTAGAGAACACGAAAGACAAAGAGCGAAGCAATAGCGGCGGTGGGCTTAAGCACATTGATATTGATGTTTAGATTATTCTAGTGATTACTTTTTCTCTGCGTTTAGCGCTTCAAATAATGCTTCTATTTGACCGGTGACCTTGTGCTTTGGTAGATAGAAGGGCAGCGGCACACGCTTAGAATGAGACTCTTTCACCTTCACCGTAGCACTTATATAGCTTTCTAACACTGGCAACCCTTGTTGCTTGAGTGATTGTACTAGTTCTGTAGGCAGTTTTGCCTGACTATTAAATTGATTAACTACAATGCCCAATAGCTTAAGTTCTGGGTTATGGTCCTCTTTAAGTTCTGTTGCATTGTCGAGTAAGTGGTCGATAGCTTGTGCGGAAAAGTCATCACAATCAAAAGGAACACAGAAACCATCTGCAGCAATAAGTGCCGCTTTTGAATAGAAATTAAAATTTGGTGGTGTATCAATAAAAATATGGTCGAATTCCCCATTTAACTCCTTCAGTGCATCTTTAAGCTTAAAAATTTTGTATCGAGATTCGAGTTCTCGCTCTACATCAGCTAAGGCTGGTGAAGACGGCATGACGTAAAGGTTTTCAAAAGGGGTTGGATGAACAAACTCAGCAGGTTTTTTAGCCGTTCTAAATATTCCCACCACTTGTTTGAACATATCAGCAACCGAAAGGCTTTTCTCGTTGGGGTTAAACCCCGTGTAGTGAGTACTGTTACCTTGGGCATCCAGATCCACTAATAACGTTTTGTGACCCAATTTCGCGCTTTGTGCGGCTAAATTGGTACTAATCGTTGATTTTCCCACCCCACCTTTTTGATTAAATACCACGACAATCATACGCGATCCCTATGTTGAAACGGTTATTGAATAAACTGATTGACTAAAATATGCCCAAATACGATTGTGGATGCAAAGTATTGTTTTTATTTGGAGCGTTTGCTTTCTGTAAAAATACCTAAGCGTGACGATAAAAATGAAATTCAACTTTACATATTAATGATAATGATTATCATCAGCTTATTCTTTTTATATTAATCGATTAAGTATGCGTTTTACTCCCACTTTACTGGCAATTTCACTGTATTCACTGTTCTCTCAGAATGTTCTTGCTCAATCTAACGAACAAGATGATATGGAGAGCATCACTGTTACAGCTTCTGGCTTCGAGCAACTTTTGTCTCAAGCACCCGCGTCAGTAAGCGTCATCGATAGAAAACAACTGGCGCAGCGAGCGTACAAAGACATCACAGACGCACTTCGAGACGTGCCGGGGGTTACTGTAACGGGGGGCGGGTACCGCCAAGATATCAGCGTTCGAGGCCTACCTGCACAATATACATCTATACTTGTTGATGGTAAAAAACAAACAGGTAGAGAGTCCCAGCCAAATGGCAGCGGCGGGTATGAACAAGATTGGTTGCCGCCTTTGGACAGCATAGAACGTATTGAAATTGTGCGCGGGCCTATGTCTACCTTATATGGTTCAGACGCAATGGGTGGGGTGATCAATATCATTACGCGAAAAAACTTCAGAAAATGGAGTGGTAACCTTCGCGCAGAAACAAAAATTCAAGAAAATTCAGACAGTGGCTCAGATAGTCAAGTTCAACTGGCATTTTCTGGGCCGTTAATCGAGAATTTGTTGAGCATTACAGCCAGCGGTCTTTATCAAAAGCGAGAAGAGGACGATATTGAACGAGGCTACGCAGAAAAAGATCTAAGCAACATTCGTACAGCGTTTCACTTAACACCAAATACTACAGATACACTCACGTTTGAGTACATCTTCCAAGATCAGACACGTATATCCACACCTGGTAAGTCTTTGCCAGAAAGAAATTCCTTATCAGAGACTGAAAGCGAGAGACATTCATATGCGCTGACTCACGAAGGGAAGTATGATGATGTGACTGCTCGAAGTTACATTCAGCAAGAGTCGGTTGAAAACGTAGGGCGAGATATCACTATTGATAATCTGGTCTTTAATTCTCAATGGTCTTGGGCTGCAAGCGATAGCCACATGCTTACGGTTGGCACAGAGTTTCTTGAAGAGTCGCTGGATGATTTTGATACAAACGGCGGCGAGGCGACCAATATTGAAAACAGTCAATGGTCTTTATATGGCGAAGATGAATGGCGTGTTAACGATAGGTTGGCCTTTACGCTAGGTATTCGTCTTGATGACAACGAACAGTTTAGTTCCCAAGTTAGCCCTCGTGCGTATGCGGTGTACAACCTCAATGATAATTGGGTAGTGAAAGGAGGTGTCTCTACCGGCTATCGTACACCTGAGCTTCGAGAAATGGCTGATGGTTGGATTCAAGAAAGCCGAGGGGGAGATGTTTACGGTAATCCGGACTTGTCACCTGAAACTACGTTAAACAAAGAGCTCGCGCTTTACTATTCCGGTGATGCTGGCTTGGAGTACAGTATTACGGTGTTCCATAACGACTTCGATGATAAAATTGCCATCGCATCATGTGAACTATCAGTCTGTTTGGATGAAACGGACCGCTACAATATCAATATCGATGAAGCTGAATCTTACGGTGCAGAATTCGCTGCAAAGTATAACGTTGGAAACTGGTCATTTAACGGTGCATACAGCTACACGCGTTCTGAACAAAAGACAGGTTCAAATGAAGGCCTACCTTTGGTTCAACAGCCTAAGCATTTGTTCACGCTAAACACCACATATCGCCTATCTCAAGAAAGCGAAATCTGGTCAAGGTGGACAGTAAGAGGGGAAGAAACGGCGCTAACGTCAGTATCTTCACGTTCTATTTTATCCCCAGGGGTCGGTTTGTTTGACATAGGTTACAACACCAAGCTTACGCGCAATATTAAATTGCAAACGGGGCTCTACAATGCATTTGATAAAACAATGCGATACGAAGAGTTTGGGTACGTTGAAGACGGAAGAAGATTGTGGCTAGGGTTAAATTGGACGTTCTGAAAATAGCGGTTATTGCCTGGGCTGTTTGTGTGTGCGCTAGTTGCACTGCTAGCTCTTCGCTAACCGCTCAAGATTATGCCCGAAAGGGCCTAGAGAGCGCTACGCATTTTCCTGGCTTGGCAAACCTCTGTGATATTAGTGCTCCACCTAGAAATGTGTTCAAACTCGATGAAAAACGACGAGAACGACCTAAGCGTGCCGAAAGTGGAAGCAAGCCCGACCGCAAAGGCAAGGGGCGGCGTCAAATACCACCCCAGCAGGTCTTTGATAACCTCTATTATGTAGGGGCAGGCAACGTTGCAAGTTGGGCAATAGATACGGGCGAAAGCATTGTTCTGGTGGATGCGTTGAATAATGACGAGCAAGCTCAACAGTACATAATTGATGGTCTTTCTGCGCTCGGATTAGGCAACAAGCCCATATCTCACCTCATTATTTCTCATGGCCATGGCGATCACTATGGTGGGTTTGAAGTTATCAAGTCAACATATAGCCCTCGCATAGTCATGAGTAATGTAGAGTGGGATTACCTCGAAAACGATAAATTTGCCAGTTATCGTTGGGGTAAAAAGCCAAGCCGAGATGTGGCGGTAGCCGATGGTGAAAAATTGAATGTTAACGGTACTGAGTTAACGCTTTATGTTACGCCGGGCCATACGCCAGGAACGTTAACGGTCGTTTTTCCCGTAATTGACGGAAGCGAAAAACATCGGGCTGTGTTGTGGGGCGGTACTGGGCTCAACTACGGCCCTGATGTCTCGCGCATTCAGTCTTATACCGACTCAGCCATGACGATGAAACGATTAGTAAAAGACCAAAATATTGATGTTTTTTTATCGAACCACCCTGGGCGTGCCGGAACAAGAGAAAAGCTTGAAGCTTTAAGTAACCGGGAAAGTAATGAAAAACATGCCTTTGTTCAAGGTCGAGATGTCGTTGTTGAAGCGTTTGAACTGCTTGAAAACTGCACGCGCGCACAGTGGATGAGAATTGAGGAAAAACAACACGAGCAACGTAAATAGCTTGGCTGAATCAAGGCAAGAAGAAGAGGGCGCTTTATGGTTGCCTCACTCCTCTTGCCAGTTCATTACCAGATGCTATTTGCAAAGAGTACGGTGCTTGTTAAACCTTCTCGCACTCAGCAAGCCTACTGCGAGAAAAAAAATCGCAAACGTAGAGGGGGCACTTACTTCAGTTGAAGATGAGGTGGTAGCAAACGAACTTGCTAATATGATTTCTCCGTTAACAATGGGATTATTGGTTAGATTGAACACCGGCCCGTTTAACGGCACACCAGCGGGGAAAAGTGCATCGTAAAACGCGTTCAGAGAAAAATTATCAAAAGATACTCTTACTGCATTTCGAGACTCAGAGCATGAAGTGTTTGAGCACGACTTTTCAACTTCATTAACGAATATCCCCAAGCCAAAGTCGGCAATATTTAAACCAGTAAAAAGAGACTGATTTTCAAGTGTCGTAGCCTTTACGCTATTTCCCCAAAGGCTTACTTCCACTTCCGCAATGTTAGATGTACCTGCTGTAGATAGGTGAACGTTCGAACCGGATGTAGCACTTCCGTCAATTTGCGATACGGTTGAAAGTACATCAGCACTTAACGTTAAAAAGCCACTGATGCCAAGCACGTCTGAAAATAAATCAAGATTGAGGTCGTTTATTGTTCCGCGGCCTGAGGTAAAAAAGTTTGCTGAAACAAAACTCGTTAAAGACGATTGAGATTCTCCTTCAATAATGGCTGTAGATGCTATGCCGTCAAACTCTGTAACGTCAATCGAGCCGCCCAATGTGCCTGATGTGTCTGCGCTTGCGCCGACCATAGTTTCGAGCTGTGAATAATTTTCAGGTGCACTACCGCTGGTGTGAGCTAAGTTGATAGTTGAGTTAGCAACAGCGGTGACAATATTACCGACATTGCTAGTAATGGACAGGTCGACATGAACGGCATTCCCATAACTGCTGCCTATGATCGCTGCGTTAGTTGAAAAGCCTACCGTCGCAGAAGCGAACAATGCGCTCGTTAATATTGTTCTTGCTAGTGCTCTTATCACTTTGTTGTTTTGTGGTTGCATGATGAACCCCTCGTTAATGGCTTAGCGTGCTGCTAAGCGAGCCTTTTACAAATAAAGCGTAGTCACGAGTATTCAATTCAGTTATGAGGGTTTCCCCCTAAATTTAGACTTTCGTATAAAGGAGCGGTGGAAAAAGAATCTATGTTGGTAACACAACACTGCTTATTTATTTGTTCCAAATTGCCTTTATATTTTGAGTGGAAGAGAGCATATTGTGCAGAGAAAAAAATAAAAAGGCCTCTTGCATTCAAGAGACCTTCGGTGGGTTGGAGCACTAATCGCTAATTTGATTAGGAATAGTTAGGGCTGAGTTAGTTTAGTTCTTTATCTACCCAAAATTTCGTGCCTTTTACCGTGGCCTGCAATGTAAGACCGCTTTCAGTCATAGTGTAAACCGTTACATTACCAAGGTAACCTTCGCCTTCAGCAGACGCGCCTTTATTGCCTGCTTTCGCTGCCACATCTGCGTTACCACCGACGGTCCAACCATTTTCAATGAAATGATTAATCGCTTTTTGAGTATGGAAGACCATAACAATACGATAATCTTTAGCGCCTAATCCTAAGCCAACACCACCTTCAGCCATGTTCATGTAGGTTTTTGCGCCGGTGACGTTATTGTTTACCACACCGTAGCCGGTGCCTGCGGCCACAAAAAACACATTAATGTTGGCGTTAGTGAATACGGCGTAGCCTGCGGCATCCCTTATTTGCGAGCGAGTATCTGGTTTCTCGGTATAGAGACGTGCAAGCGCATTCTCTTGCATGTCTAAAATAGCTTGTTGCTTTTCAGCAACAGTGCCATCACCCATAGAAGCGCAAGCAGTTAATGCCAAAACCGCCGCTATAAATACAGACTTAATCGCTAACTTACTAATCTTCATGCAATTCTCCTTAGCATGTAGGTACTTTATTACTTGCGATAAAAGACATTTTCTACCGCTAGTAATTCAATAAAATACCGTTTTTATTTACGTTACATGAGTTGTACGCAAAAAATGTGCTAAGTGGAGCATGTGTACATGAAATAGTAGGCGCCTTTGATGAATTGTTAGCTTCGTGCTATTAATTTTAGCCCAAGTTGGGTTCGCTAACAGTCAGCATTCACCATTCTATTTCAAGCTCTAGCGCACCGGGATGATCGGTTTGACCGACCATTTCTTCATACGGAGTACTCTGGCGAAGCCAAACGTGCTCAAATGCTTGCGAATCGAAATGTTCTCTAATTTCATTCAGGCAGTGAAACGTTTTAGGTTGCGACTTTTTGTCTCTGACCAAACTGCGTGATGCACCCATGCCCGTAGCAGCAAGGTAGTTACCACCTTCTAATGATTCAATATATAAATTCATAAAATAGCCCTCGTTAGGTCGCAGCGAACTTTGGCTGCGTCTTATATCTAATTAGTCGAAAACAGCCACAATGATCATTAATTTTGTGTCATGAAGGTTCTCATCATCAATCATTAGTACCTAGAAAAAGGGAACAGAAGAGAGTTTGTCAGATGCAAAATAAGACAACGAGCCTTACCACCATTTGTTCGTGCACACCATGATCCCGGCCTTGTGCAAATTATCGTGTACTAGCTTTTTATCTTCCGAGTTTAAAAAAGCGCCTAACTCAAACTGCTGCATAGAAGTTTGTAAAATTAACCGTGAAATACGTTTTAGGTTTGTGTCCTTTTGATAGAGCAAGGAGGTATCTGGACGTGGGAAGCATAAGCTAGTGCCGTTCGAGCAGGATATAAGGATGCGGTCAGCCGAAATTAAAATGGTTTCCCATCGGTAGGTGGCTCTAGACACCAAGTACATAACTAGCGCGAGCAACCCCACTTCTAATCCTGCAAACGGCAAAATTACCCAGGCCCCCGCTATTGACCACGCGATAGCGATTAGACCAATAAACAAAGCAAACGCCATGATTAAGTATTTAGTCTGGCGCCATGTTGCTGAGCGGTTTGGCGAAAGATGCAGTTGCACCTGCTGCTCAAATGTAGATACTTCAACCATATTTTACAAAATACTGTATATAACAATTGTGTAAGTAAAAGCTTATACGTTATGAGCTAACAATAGTTTGAAAAATGTACTGATGCGAATGGTTAACGTATCAAACAAGTTTATTTTCTGACAATTATCATAGTTGTGTCGTAAGGACGTGTGTGATCTCTTTATTAAAGCGCCAACCTGGCAAGTCAATTTTTGTTCTACTTCTTCTTACTTGGTGTAGCCTTTTATTATCGCAGCCTGCATCTATTGAACTTGTTAAAGAGTTCGGACTTTTCAGCGTTCTTGGTGTGATAGGTGCTATATTTGCAAATGCTACAGGCGCCGGTGGCGGTGTGGTGTTTGTTCCGTTTTTTAACTATCTATCGTTTTCCCCTCAAAGCGTAGTGGCAACCAGCTTTGCTATTCAATGCTGCGGCATGACTGCGGGGGCATTGACCTGGGCGGCGTATTATAAAAGACAGCACCAGCACGATGGCTACTGGCAAGGGCTGCCGAGCGCACTAATGCTAACCGTTCCTTCATCTATTTGTGGCATAGGGTTTGCGCAATATTCGTCGCAAAGCCAATTGTTGTTAGCGCAATTGTGGGGCGGTGCCAATAACCTTCACATTGCCTTCGGTGGGTTTTCTATTTTATTAGCCATTGCCATATTCGCGTCTGTTCCATTAATGAAGCGCACTCATTTAGTTAAGGATTTACAAACAAAAGATTTAGTGTTTTTACCATTCATTGGTTTTGTCGGGGGCGTTATTACAGCTTGGCTTTCAGTGGGAGTGGGTGAGTTAGTGGCGGTTTACCTCATTATTCGTGGGTTTAATGTCACTATGTCTATCGCGGTAGCGGTTATTTTATCCGCGTTTACTGTGTGGTCAGCGTTGCCGTATCACGCTTTTATAAATCCGTCGGTGGTTTGGCAGGTCGTTTTGTTTGCGGGGGCTGGTGCAATTATCGGTGGAATGATTGCCAAATATGTAGTTTTGGCATTTTCTGTTCAGCGTCTAAAACTTTTTTTCGGTATGTGGGTACTAATTTTAGGCATCACAAGTTTACCTATATTTTAAGCGTAGCTATCGCCGCTATACAAATGCTAGTGATTAAGGTCGTGAGTGTGATGCGAATTCTTCTTTAAAAACGCTAATCTGTAAAAGGAAAGATAATATGGATATCAATCCTACTCCCCAGAAACGCTATAACGTGCTTCAGCCAAAATGGTCATCTCATGCGGTTATTTATCAAGTAAATACCCGTCAGTTTTCAAAAGAAGGTAATTTTGAGGGAGTAAGAAAGGGACTTGCGCATATTAAATCCCTCGGCGCGGATATCATTTGGCTAATGCCTGTACATCCTATCGGTGAAAAAAACAGAAAAGGTGAGCTTGGCAGCCCCTATGCCGTTAAAGACTACTTGGCTATCAACCCAGAATTCGGTAGCGAAGAAGATTTTAAAGTGCTGGTGGACGAAGCGCATCGGCTATCGCTGAAAGTTATTATAGATTGGGTACCAAATCACAGTGCATGGGATAATCCACTGGTTGAACAACACCCTGAGTGGTACGCCAAAGACTACAAAGGAGATTTTCGTCCATCTCCGTGGTGGGATTGGAGCGATATCATTGAGTTCGATTATGAACAAATTGGCCTTCGAAAATACATGATAAATGCACTGTGTTACTGGGTTGAAAAGTTCAACATCGACGGCTTTCGCTGTGACGTAGCAGGCTATGTACCTAACGACTTCTGGCGTCAAGCGGTTGAAACATTGAATGCAATTCGACCGATCTTTATGTTGGCTGAATGGGAGAATCGCGATCTCCACGAAAATGCGTTCAACATGACTTATGCATGGAGCTGGAATGAAACACTGCATGAACTCGCTCACGGAAAGTGTTCACTAGATAGGTTGCGTAAATATTATTCGTGGAACGAACGAAGCTGGCCTCGTTCGGCTTACAGAATGACCTTCGTTAGTAATCATGACAAAAATGCTTGGGATGGCACACAGCGTGAACAGTTTGGCGAAGCACTTGAAGCGTGCATTGCTTTATCGGTAATAGGTGAGGGCATGCCGCTTATTCACAACGGGCAAGAAGTGGGAGAAACCAAACGCTTAGCATTCTTCGAGCGCGATCCTATACGGTGGCAAGACCATGAAATCGGCAACTTGTATCGCGAGCTTATTGCACTCAAAAAATCTAAAGCCGTGTTAGGAAATGGAGAGTATGGCGCAAGAATGATTCAGGTGCCTAACTCTAAGATGGGTGAGGTTTTTAGCTTTGTACGTTGTAGTGAAAATGAAAAAGTGTTCGTCATAATTAATTTCTCGAACGATCAGCTTGAAGTAACGTTTGAAGAACCATTATTTGAAGGTGAGTATGCGCACTGGGAGCGTGACGAGAAGCAAAGTTTTGAATCTGATTCTGTCTGTAAACTTGCACCTTGGCAGTTTGAAATATGGGTGGCTTGAAGCGTTGATCGTTTAACGTCGTGATTAACTACAAATGGTATATGAGATTTTTATATTCCACTGAATAAAAATTAAGGACGAACTATGCCTGCGAACGATTCAAGTGAGAAAACCGAAGACCGCTCGTTAAATAATCATGCTGCTCTGAAAACTTCCATTGCCAATGGTGATGTGGAAGAGGTTAGAGCGCGTCTTAAAGGCCACGCATTAGATAAGCTAGAAAAAGGTTATCTTATCGATCTCGCCCGCTTGAGTGGTAACAGTGAAATCGAGGAAGTGATCAAATCTACACCGGAAATTTGAATCTATGCCTTATAGATCTAATGTGTAATACATAAGGTCTATTGGTGTGATTACTAAGGGAAAACTGACGGTATAAGTTCTAAGCTATTCTGACATAATCTGGCAGGCGGCTATAGACAAGGAGCGGATATTCGTCGTGGCTCCTAGTGCATTGCCGCACGTACTATCATGCGGTTAATATTGGCTATCTAGTGATTAAGTGCTTCCAAGGCGAGCTTAGGATCAGCATCTAAGATCTTAAGCAAAGCACGAGCAGGACCCGTTGGGTGGCGTCGGCCTTGTTCCCAATTCTCTAGTGTGCGTTTACTCACCCCCAAAACGTCAGCAAAACGGGTTTGTGTTAACCCCGTTTTTGCACGAATGGCTTTAACTTGAGGCTTAGCAAATTCAGTTGTACGGGAAGGCTTTGCTTTACCTTTGATGATATCGTCTGCCTGAGACACACTTTCTATCAATTGTTCAAACATGTCACCATTCATTCTGACCACCTCTCTACGATCTTCTTCAGCGCTTTAAGCTGCGTATCTGTCAAATTATCCTGCACATTTTTTGGGTATGCCAACAGCATATAAAGTTGGTCGTTGTCGGTCATCCAATAATAGATAACTCTAGCACCACCACGTTTACCCCTTCCTTCCAGCGCCCAGCGTACCTTTCTAAGGCCACCACTATTTTTAATTAATGAGCCTCTATCTGGCCTGCTGACAAGTGCTTCCTGCAAGTCTTTGTATTCATCATCATCCATCAACTCTTTTATGAGCTTGGTGAATATGGGGGTTTCTATAATTACCATGTGTTAACTATAACATTAACACCAGAATACGCCAATGGCGTATGCGGATATTTAAAGCCCAACTAACCTTTTCCCTAAAAATAACAAATCACATCTCGCAGAAGTATGGATGATATCCTTAACTTTCTAGGCACCATTGTAAGCATTAAACAACAAGCCTATGCAAGTGTGTTCCCTCACTAAAAAAGTGAGGAAACATGCCTTAACTCGTATTTCCGTGATTAGTATTGTTTAAATCGATTCTGCAGGTGAGAGCTTTGCTTCAGGTTTTCAACTTCAGCTTCAACGGGCTTTTCGAGTTTAGACACGGCGTAGGCAACGCCAAAGCCTAAACAGCTTCCCACCAAAACATCTGATAAATGATGTGCATCGCGCTTAGTCCTCGACTTTCCAATGACTGCCGTAGCAGCTAAGCCTGCGGCTGATGCTAATAGTAAAGGTCCGGAAGTTCGAGGTATTGAGCCTGCCACTGCCGCTACTGCTGCCGCATGTCCTGATGGCATAGAGTTAAATTTGTCTTTCAATGCCGGGCCTTTTATTTCAGGGCCAGCCTCAGCTCTAGGACGCTTTCGTCCAATCAATCTCTTAAGGCCCGCATTAAGTAGACCAGCCACTGAGGCTGATAACGTCGATTTTAGAAGGAAGCGTTGTATTTTTGGAGCGTCCGTCATCTTAGATACGGCATAGGCTGAACCTGTTATTGCGACGACTGATGGTGGCGTCGTTGCATTACTTAACTTGCTAGACGTAATAAGGCTATCTTTACTGTGCGCTCCATCTGCACCGGGCACATTCATTTTTCGCAGAGCTCTGTACGCGAGTAAACTTTTAATTCCTGTGGAAGCTAACATAAAAAATCCTTTATTCGATGAAGTGGTGTGGAAGGAAATCGATACGTGCAGGCTCGATAGCACGTCTAATTAAAAGTATCTGAACAATAAAAAGAGCCGCACGAGCGGCCCTTGTCTTGTTAAGACATTACTCTTCCGAATTACCGTCTAAATTTCCTTTAGATGAGCGCTGATAACGCTTAAATTCGGTGCGTGTAATCAATTCATCATCATTCAAATCGATTTTGTCGAAATTGCGTGTTACGCCACTTCTTGAGGCTTCCGCTTTTGTAAGCTCGCCATCGTTATTCGCGTCCATCATATCGAATTTACTACGCGCAACTACTGCTTCATCTGCGATCACAGTCTTATCGTTCACAACAGTATCTTTGGCTACTTTATCGACCTTTGTCTTTTCTAGGTTTCCATTAGCTTTAAGCTCAGTTTCAGCTCTTAACTCGTGAGTGAGCCTTTTATCTTTTGTCGCGGCAACCACTTCATCTACATCGGAATCAACGTTAACCTTCGTTTCCATTGTACCTTTTGCCCCCATGCTTTCTTTCATCGACTTGACCGTGGAAAGCACTTCATCATCGAAATGTTGAGGGTGTTTCATGACATGAGCATTGAATTCTTTGGCTGAAAGTTGCATGTCTGAATTAGTATCAATTTTAGAAAAATGTGCATAAATCTCATCGTCGTCAGCTTCTTCTCGTGAGATGTAGCCGTTATCATCGTGGTCTAAATCGACGAACGTTGTGTCGATTTTCTCCATGTCGTTGCCAGCAAATGCACCAGCAGACAGAGCGGCACTAATCAATGTAGCAATAGTTAACTTTTTCATATCTTACTCCTTGGTTTTCGGCCTCCATACTGCATAAAAACGGAGGAGAGAATTCACAAAGGATTATTCACAGCATATGCCATTCAAATAAAGTTTATTTAAATCAATGTGTTGGTTTTTTTAAGGGACAGGTGGAGGCAGGAGGAATTGTGAGAACTATAGAATTTTATGAAAAAGTTACCCGTTATTTTTAACAAAAATGGAACATATTAAGCGGGGCATGTTGTGAATGTGAGCAACGATCGACCTGCCGTTATTCAAACCGCGATTTCTATCTAGTATAAAGCCACTATGTTTCGAATGAGCACCCAATGTTTGTTACGGTAAACGTTCGAATGTTGTAATTGTTTCTAAGCTTTCTTCCCACGCAGCTTTGCTTACACTGAAGATATGTGCAGTAGGTTTAATCAGTAGATTTGTATCCAGGCACCCGGCGGGTACGGCTAAAACGTTACCGAGTTGAGAACACGGAAGGGATGAACCACAAATTTTACAGAAACTTTTTCTGTGACGCGTGTTCTCGAGCGTGAAGTTGACTACAGCGTCAACACCCGATGCCCAAGTTAATATAGCCGAACTTGAAAACAGGTTGGCTGCGAAGGCCGAACCTGTATCCTTTTGACAGTGTTTGCAGTGGCACAGATAAAAACTGTCAAAATCACCCTCAATTTTAAAAGTTACCGACCCGCACAAACAAGACCCTTTGTAATTGTTCATCAAAACTCCTTTTTTGTGAAATAACACTATTTAAAGCAACAAGGTAGCTACTGTTTAGCAAGCCAATCGTAAAAATGCGCCACGCCCGCTTCTAAAAACGGTTCTATGGGGCCTTGTTCTTCTTCGCCTGATAAATAAAGTGCCCTTCGGCCTTTTTCTAACAATAGGCAGGCTTCTTCATCTTCTACAGCTGTTTCCATATAGGCCGCTTTTTCCGCGGCAAAGTAGTCTGGCATATCTTTATAAAGTGATTTGGGATAATAAAATTCTACGTGGTTTATACACGCGGCCGCTCCCTTAGGGTAAATCGTGCTGACAACGATAATATCTGGGTACCACTCAATCATAATATTCGGGTACAAAAAGCACCATATCGCACCATAGCGGGGAAGTGTTTGCCCGTAGCGCTCTATTAATGCGTCTTGGAACTCTCTGTAACGCGGTGTTGTGCGCTTGGTAAGCTGGTCGCCTAGCCCAACTTTTTGAACTGAAAAATCATCGCCAAACGACCACTCTAAATCATCGGGTTTAACAAACTGGCGAAGCCCAGGATGCATGGAGTACACGTGATAGTTCTCTAGATAGATTTCGATGAATGTCTTCCAGTTAAATTGATATTCCGTGGTTTCAGAGCCGGCGTAAAAGTAATCGGTAAAGTCGATATAATCCTCAAGCCCAAGGGCAGATAAGTCCATATTAGGAGAGCGCCCTCGAAATAGAAGACCGTTCCACACTGATAGCGATTCCTTTTTCAACTGACCATTAGGTACACCCTTAAAGTGGGGGGTACCTTTAAGCTGGCCTGTGTTGTCATAGCTCCAGCAGTGGAGTTTACAAACAATGCTGCGTGCTCGACCTTGCCCTTCAAGAAGTTGAGCTTGTCGATGTAAGCAAACATTGGATATAAGTTCATAATTCTCACCCTGATTAAACAACGCATAACGGTCGTTAAAGTGAGGAAGCACTTGATAACTAAACTTCTCTGGCACCATGAGAGAATGGCCCGCATAAGCAAGCCCCCGAGAGAATGCCTGCTCGACTTCCTGTCGGCTTTCATCAGCATCAAAGTAACTTTTTATAGAAGGGTGGGTAACGGTTTTCATAGTTTAAAATGAGTGCTCAAAACGCATTGCGTTAAGTCGAAATTATATAGGCGCTATGTATCACTGAATTGATTAAAAAAATAGCAATATTTTTGTTCAAAGCACTATTTTTTTTTAAATAACGGAGTAGAATCCGCGCACCTTAATTTCGATGTGACTCTCATGGACATTGGCTTCCATCACCTTGAAGAAAAGCGTTTATTAACGCTTTCTTTTTACATTGCCGGTGCATTTGTCGTTATTGCACTTGGTTTTGCCATTTTAACAAGTTCAGGCGCTATTTTATTTGATGCCGCGTACTCGTTAATCGCTTTTATTATGTCAATGCTAACGCTTAAAGTAGCTAACTTGGTTCAACGCCCTGATGATGACCGATTTCATTTTGGTTACACGGCAATTGAGCCTACGCTAAACATGTTTAAGTCGCTTATTATCATTGCCACTTGTGTATATGCCGTCGCGAGCTCTGTTCAGAGTTTATTAGCAGGTGGTCACGCAGCTGAATATGGTATTGGTATGGTCTACGGTGTTGTGGCAACAGTTGGCTGTTTTAGTATCTCTCTTTACATGCGTGTAAAAGGTAAGCATTTACTGTCCGATTTAGTAAAAGTGGATTCTCACACTTGGATGATAGACGGTGTGCTAAGTGCATCCATCTTGTTCGCTTTTATTTTGGCCTACGGACTGGAGTTGACGGAATATAGAACGCTGTCGCCTTACGTTGACCCCGTTTTATTGATTATTCTTGGCACGGTAATGCTGCCGGTTCCGTTTAAGATCCTGCGCGAAAGTCTTAACGAGGTCATTAATAAGGCGCCTCCTGAAGCAATATCCGCAGTAATTGAAAAGAAGTTCAAAAAGACATTGGCCGACGTACCATACGAACATGTAGAAGTGCGAATTAGTAAACGGGGTAGGGATGTTTATCTTTTAGTCCACATTATAGTGGATGACGCATTCTCGATTGCTACGATAAGTGAGTTAGACGAAATTCGACTGAAATGCGAAGCAGAGATGCGCGAGTGGGACCCTGCAATTATCATGGATATTCTGTTCATAAAAGATCCTGAACTAGCAGAGTAATGATAAAGGGTGGAAATGAGATTTCTCGTATTCACCCTCTTCGTGGCTGGCAAAATACTCCAAATTTTCCGATAATCAAGTCTTTAAACTAATTGAAGATGTGATGGAAACGCGACTTCCGCTATATAAAAAGCTGCTGGTGATGTACCGCATAGAACCGGGGTGTCTTGGGCCGCAAGGTGCAGACTATGTCGAGGAGTTTTGTGTATTTGCCAAAAAAAAGCTAAAGGACAACAATGGTCATTGCTTGAGATGGACCATTAAGCCCCGCTACGACAAGACACTGCCCGAGCTTGAATTTCAGATAAAAAACGCCGTACTTTCCCGTGACAATGCGGCTAAATATATGGATAGCTTTGGCATTGATATCGACGCTTTTGAAGAAGAGTTAGAGGAGGCACTGGCCGATTTGGTTGATGCATTTTTTGAGCGTTAACTTTTATATTGAGCTGCTATGGTATACGTCGCCGTCAAAAACGCTGAACAGCTAAAAATTTTTCTAAGACCAGAGCCCGAAACCACGCCCCAAAAAAGGAAAAGACCAAAAAAGAAAAGTACAAAAAAGCCCCGCCATTTCTGGCGAGGCTCGTTTATCAATTCAGATAAAGTGAATCAGTAACTCACCTTATTAGATTAGTTTAAAGATTTCAGCTTTTGGTAACCTTCAGCTTCTAGCTCATCATTCACGCACTCTAATACAAATGCATCTTCCGACTTGTCTTTTGTGCCTTCTTCTTCAGCGATTTCTTTACAGAACTGAGTTAATTCAGCTACTAGTTCCGCAGGTGCTTCTTCTGATGCAGCTGCAATTACAGAGAACGCCATTGCGCTTAAACCTACTAAGCCTAAACCTATAAAGCGTAAACCTTTCATAATTACCTCGTTAAATAGTTGAGTGTAAACATTTACGAGCTGGATTTTGCGCCTAAGTATTAAGTTTAAAAAGCAAATTCTTTTGTTCTAGAAGATAAATTCTTTTCATCAAAAAATTAACATTAGTGTTGCTCGATAAGTGAAGTTAAGCACTACGTGCTTTTAGTAATTTAACTATCAAGCTAGGCAAATGAATGGAAGAAGACGACGTTAAAATGCAAACCTTTATTGGGCATTCTAAAGGCTTTTTGGCATAATGCGCGGCCTAAAGTAGAAAAGTAATTATAGCGCTTAAACCATGCCCACAATAAATAATGTATTCTCATCAGATGGCCTTCTTGCTGGTGCTATCAAGGGGTTCGTACCTCGCGAAGCTCAAACTGAGATGGCGAAGGCGGTTAAGCGCGCTATTGATACCACAGGTAGTTTAATCGTAGAGGCGGGTACAGGAACCGGTAAAACCTTCGCCTATCTTGCTCCTGCATTGCTAAGCGACGGAAAAGCCATCGTCTCTACCGGTACTAAAAACCTACAAGAACAGCTGTTTCACCGCGACCTACCTTTGGTAAAAAAGGCTTTGGGCAGCAAGCGAAAAACGGCACTGCTAAAAGGCCGTTCAAACTATCTTTGCCTGCACCGGGTAGCGCAGCACAGCGGCAATTCTACTCTGGTTGAAAAAGAGGTATTGGGACAGCTTTCAGAAGTGAAACGCTGGTCTAGTACAACGAAAACGGGTGACATGGGTGAGCTTAAAACCCTTCCTGAAGATGCCCGTGTTTTACCGTTGGTTACCTCTACAGTAGATAATTGCTTGGGTCGCGATTGCCCAGATTATGAAGATTGCTACTTGGTAAAAGCGCGCAGAAAGGCGCTGGATGCTGATATTATTGTGGTAAACCACCACCTTTTCTTTGCAGATATGGCACTGAAAGACACGGGGTTTGGCGAACTTATCCCAGAAGCTGACGCGATTATTTTTGATGAGGCTCATCAAATTCCTGATATTGCGAGTGATTACTTTGGCGAGTCACTTTCGACAAGACAAATTCACGATATTGCGAAAGATATCACGCTGTTGTTCAGAACAGTGCTAAAAGATGCTGGGCAGCTAGATAAAGCGGCTGATAAATGCAGAATGATAGCCTCTGATTTACGTTTATTGTTCCCGGATACGGCTGAACGTGGCAACTGGGCCGAGGCACTAGACCGTGACGACGTGCGCATGCAGGTGGGCAAGCTGGCCGAAGCGCTTGGCGTACTGCATGAGGTGTGTAAGTTACACATTGGCCGCGATAAAGATTTAGACAACATGTATGAACGTGTTGTCGCGGCACGAGAGCAGTTAGATGCGTTAAGTGACAATAAGCAAGAAAATGTAAGTTTGTGGTATGAAACTACTCAGCGCCACCTCATTATGCATTTAACGCCCTTATCAATTGCCGCTAAATTCAGACGTTTCGTATCATCGCCGCCGCGCGGGTGGATTTTCACCTCGGCGACCTTAATGGTAAATGGCGGTTTTGATCACTTTCAACGCCGCATGGGCTTAGAAGACGCAGAAACGTTAGGATTAGATAGCCCATTTAATTATCCTGAACAGGCCATGCTGTGCGTGCCCCGCTATTTACCAGAACCAAACAGCTACGCTATGCGCGAAACTTTGCTAGAAACAGCCAAACGGCTAATCAAAGCAAGTCGCGGCAGATGTTTTTTGTTGTTTACTAGTCACGCCATGCTTCGAGAAATTGCGCAGAAGCTAGAAGATGAGATAGACAACCCGCTACTGGTGCAAGGGACTACCACCAAGCAAGCATTGCTGGATGCGTACCTTGCAGATGAAAAAGCGGTATTAATGGGCACAGGCGCTTTTTGGGAAGGAGTAGACGTTCGCGGCAACGACTTGGTTTGCGTGATGATTGATAAGCTGCCCTTTGCGTCACCTGATGATCCGCTGCTTCAAGCGCGTATGGAAGATGTAAAAAAACGTGGAGCAAACCCGTTTGGTGTTATTCAAATTCCCCAAGCTGTTATTACGTTAAAGCAGGGCGCAGGACGACTCATTCGAGACCCATCAGATAAGGGCGTACTGGTAATATGTGACAACCGATTAGTGACAAAACCTTACGCCAAAACCTTTGTCGGCAGCTTGCCGGATATGAAAAGAACAAGAAGCCTGGACGAAGTGGAAAAATTTTTAGCCGGCATTGATGAAGCCTAAGTTAAAGCGCTGAAAGCGGTTAATGTGACTTCACCCACTAACACTATTTTCAGCTTATATGAAATAAGAGATAAACATGAATATTTTAGCTATAGATACGGCAACCGAAGCTTGCTCGGTAGCGCTTCATTATAACGACACTGTTGTTACGCGCTTTGAAATATGCCCTCAGCAGCATAGTCAGCGTCTTCTACCCATGGTGGATGAGGTGTTAAAGGAAGCAAAGATTTCGCTGGGCGATCTAGATTTACTGGCTTTCGGTCGAGGCCCTGGCAGCTTTACCGGTGTTCGAATAGCGACGGGAATGATTCAAGGTTTAGCGTTAGGAACAGGCTTAAAAGTAGCGGGCGTGAGTACGCTTGAAGCTATGGCGTTTGAAGTGGCGTCTGAAACTCAGAACAAAGATGCATTTGTCGCCGTTGCATCGGATGCGCGTATGGGGGAAGTGTATTTTGCTGTTTATAGGCAGACAGAAGAAGGTGTTTCTCTCACTATAGAAGAGCAAGTTTGTCCGCCGGAAGTGGCTATTGAACAGCTAAACGCGCTTAAGGAAGAGAATAGCGCCTCTGTGATTGCAGCTGGCACCGGCTGGTCTGCCTTTGAGGAGCTTGATAACTGGAAGTCTGAGTTATGTGGTGAAGTAACGTCTGAAGTGACGCTTCCAAACGCACAGTACATGCTTAAGCTTGCAATAGATGCACATAGCAAAGGCGAAGTATTTGACGCTTTGAATGTAGAACCTGTATATCTGCGCGATAAAGTCACGTGGAAAAAATTACCAGGCAGAGAGTAACGACGCGCCATAATTATGGGGCGCCCATTTCTAATAAAAAGGTTAATAGTAAAACGGCCAACATTGACAAAAAAAGCGAGTCTCGACGATGAAGCTCGCTTTCCATTGGTATGATTCTTGCTTTAATTAACTTCGTATGATTATCAACAACAATTTCGCCGTACCGTCTTCCGAACCTTCGCAAGGCCGTGTCGCTAAAATTAACAAAGACCCTGAACAGCAAAGTAAAGGGCAAAGTGAATCGTCTGCCAGGGCGATCGTTGTTGCGCCCGACGAACAGGGAACGGATAACGCCAAAGCGTACCAACAATTTATCCGTGAAGACGGCAACACCTATTCTCAAAATGCCATAGCGTCATACACAAGCTTCGAAAAGCAGCAGCAACGGGATTCTATTCAATCGATGTTTGGTGTAGATATTTACGCATAACATCATCTCACTGCTGTATGTTCACTCGCCTGTAAGTTCTAACGATTTGTTAAATTTCGCATACCTTTTTGAACTAACTACCGTTATATCCGTTCCAATTATTGTGGCCCAAACCCCATTCTTTATGTATGTATTACATTAATTGAACGACAGTGGTAGTCGTCTCGTAATAATGCTAATGTTTAGCTGGTAGGGTGTGGTTTTTCTTTGTAACTTAAAGAGATACGTAAAAGTATATTAGAGTTTTTAGATGTGTTACCGCACGAGGATTTCATAAAGAGCACTTACTGCTCCCCTTATGATCCAAACAGGTGCAACATTTTTTCTAGGGTTCAGAGGAGCGCTTTGATGTCTCGTTATTTAGTTTTAATTACGGTCATGTTATTTACTGGCTGTACCATAGTTCCAGATAGTATCGATGTACCAGAAGGCACCCAGCTTGTTAGCTATTCAAAAGCGGTGACCTCAGGCGCTAATGCGCAAGGTCAAAAAGCGCGGTGGGGTGGTATGATTGTTGGGGTTGAAAATAAGCCCAACAAGACGTTGATCGAGCTTGCTCACTTTCCTTTGAACCACTACGGTAAACCTTCCACTAATGGCGAAACGTCAGGCCGATTTAAAGTGCAAATAGATGGCTTTGTTGACCCTATCGTTTTTGAAGAAGGCCGGTCTGCAACATTTTTAGGCAGCATAACAGCGCCAACGGCAGGCATGGTAGGAGAGCAACCTTATATCTACCCAACGATTATCGCTGACGATTATCATATGTGGAGAAAACAAGAGGTTTACGACGTAAATACTTACTTCTTTAATTATCACACCGGCTGGTATTCACCATTCTATCGCTTTAATGGGCCGTGGATGTACCCGCATTTTAATAGAACCCGCGTTATCCGGTATCAAAATGCACCGAGCAAAGCAAAGTTACCATCTACCAACAGTAGACCAAGTAACAACAATTCGGAGCCGCGCGGTAAATCACCAAGTACCAACAAGCGACAATAGGGATAGTTAAATGGGCGGCATATAATTGCCGCCTTATTGGTTTTAGTGGAATGGAACTGTAAGGGAGGCGGCGGTTATTTGCCGGTACGGAGCGTTATGATTGAAACAGAGTTCAATATTGGAGCACTACACCTAGCTGCGTTAGACAACCAAGGTGCAGGCAAAGTTGTTATCGGTTTGCACGGGTACTTGGATAACGCAGAAAGCTTAAGGTTGCTAGCTCCTTACCTACAAACCCACCGCTTTGTTGCAATTGACCTAGCAGGGCATGGGCGTTCATCTCATCGTGTTCATGGCGCGCATTATAATCAAGCTGACTACCTGCAAGACTTGTATGCCTTAATTGAATCTCAAAACTGGGAAAAGGTAATCCTACTGGGGCATTCGCTTGGTGGAATCCTTGCTAGCCTATTTGCTGCGCTCTTCCCCGATAAAGTCTCTGCCGTGATTAGCATTGATGCATGTGGCCCGCTTACTGAAAGTGAAGAGACTACCGCATCGCAAATGCGAGAGTCTATTATCAGCCGTCATGCCAAATCCCGTAATAAATTGCGGATCGTTGATTTAGAAGATGCCGTAAAAGCGAGATGCAAAATTTCAGACATTCCAGAAGAGCACGCCCGCTCAATATTGTCTCGAAACTTAACCCAAGATGCTGGTGGGCACTGTTTCTGGGCGAGCGATCCAAAACTTCGTACAAAATCATCGCTAAGGCTTACAGAAAAGCAGGCAGAATCTCTTATGCGTGCTATTGTATGTCCTGTACTTTTTATCGGTGCATCTAATAGCTTTAAAAATCTAGAGTCAGTCTTTCCAAAGAGGAAGGGGTGGTTTTTAAATGCACAATACGAACAATTAGTAGGCGGTCATCATATTCACATGGAAAATACTGATGATGTAGGGCTATTAATTCGCAATTTTGTTGAGCAATTGTAAATTGCGCCGTTTATTTTTTTTTACACTTCCTATACTATTCGCAAGTTATCAGACCAGTTACATGAGCACGTCTTCTAAAGTGCTCATTAAATAGTATAAGAATAAAGTAGAGGAGGTTTTGGTGGAAAAAACCTGGCTTAAGCATTACGACCCTCGCGTTTCCGCAGAAATCGATGCCGATCGTTACGCATCTGTAGTAGACATTTTCGAGCAGTCGGTTAAGAAGTTTAAAAACAAAGAAGCCTTCATTAACATGGGGCACTCAATTTCGTTTGAGGAGCTAGATACCTTATCAGCGCAGTTTGCTGCATACTTACAGTCTAGCGGCTTAAAACGCGGCGATGCCGTGGCAATTATGATGCCTAACCTCCTTCAGTACCCTGTTGCTATGTTTGGGATATTGCGCGCAGGTATGGTTGTGGTTAATGTCAACCCTCTTTATACCGCTCGCGAGTTGAAGCACCAGCTAAACGATGCCAACGCTAAAGCTATCGTTATAGTCGAGAACTTCGCTTGTACTCTCGAAGAGGTCATCGCAGATACTAATTTACAAGAAGTCTTTTTAACGGCATTGGGTGATATGTTGCCTGCTCCTAAGCGTTGGGTTGTGAACGCGGTGGTTAAGTACGTTAAAAAGATGGTGCCTTCATTCAATTTACCTGAAACCACTTCGTTTATGTCGGCGGTTAAAAAAGGTCAGTCCTTAGAATATACGCGTCCAGACATCGATAGCGGTGATTTAGCCTTCCTTCAATACACAGGTGGAACAACCGGTGTTTCTAAAGGGGCTATGCTAACTCACCGCAACATGGTGGCAAATTTAGAGCAGGTGTCAGGTATTCTAGAAACCGTTATAGAAGAAGGCGAAGACTTTGTTGTTACCGCGCTTCCGCTTTATCATATCTTTGCGCTATTGGCGAACTGCCTCATGTTCGTTAAATATGGCTGCCGCAATTTGCTTATTACCAATCCCCGCGACATGCCAGCTTTTGTGAATGAACTTAGCAAATACCCATTTACTATCCTGCCTGGCGTAAACACCTTGTTTAACGGCCTGTTGAACACGCCTGGGTTCAGCGAGCTTGATTTCAGTAAGTTTAAATTTGGCTTAGGTGGCGGCATGGCGGTTCAGCGCCCCGTTGCAGAGAAGTGGGAGAAGGTTACTAACACTGTGCTTCTTGAAGGCTATGGCCTTACAGAATGCTCACCTGTGGTTGCAGTAAACCCTCCACAAATTGAAGCTTATAAAGGCGCAATCGGTATGCCGGTGCCTTCTACAGATATCAAGCTGCTTGATGATGACGGTAATCCAGTTGAAAAAGGCGAGCCTGGTGAAATGTGGGTGAAAGGCCCTCAGGTGATGAAAGGATATTTGAATCGCCCTGAAGCAACAGAAGAAATTCTGAAAGACGGTTGGCTAGCCACTGGTGACATTGCAACAATAGATGATGAAGGTTACTTCTATATTGTTGACCGTAAAAAGGATATGATCCTAGTTTCTGGCTTCAACGTGTTCCCTAATGAAATTGAAGAAGTAGCTGCAATGCATGACAACATTGTTGAGGCGGCGGCAGTTGGGGTTCCTCATGAGGTCAGCGGTGAAGTCGTGAAACTATTCGTAGTTAAAAATAACGATTCACTCACTGAAAAAGACGTTATCGCGCACTGTCGTAACCATTTAACGGGTTACAAAGTGCCTAAGCAAGTCGTTTTCAAAGACGACTTACCAAAAACCAATGTAGGTAAAATACTGCGTCGGGAGCTTCGAGACTAGTTTCATTGAAATAGTTTTGTGAAAGCCGGCGTAAGCCGGCTTTTTTATTACTGTGCAAAAATATGCAATATCAATTAATTACAACATCTGAACAACTTGAAAAAGTGTGCACTGCAGCTCAGCGTCAAGAGGCCGTAGCCTTAGACACCGAATTTGTAAGAACGAGAACCCTTACTCCTCACCTTGGCCTGATTCAGCTTTACGACGGCCATCAACTGGTTCTTATTGACCCGCTTGCCATCGACAACATGCGGCCGTTTATCGAGCTTATGGAAAATACTGAAGTAGTAAAAGTACTGCATTCGTGTTCAGAAGATATAGAGGCATTTCTCACCGCCTTCGACACGGTACCAACACCCGTTTTCGATACACAGTTGGCAGGAAGCATTTTGGATATGGGGCCGTCACTGGGCTATGCAAAGCTGGTAGAGTTGCTGTGCGATATTACGCTAGATAAAGGTGAATCGCGAACAGACTGGATAGCGAGACCCCTTCGCGAATCTCAGCTTAGCTATGCAGCAAACGACGTATTGTACTTACTGCCGTGCTATCAAGAGCTAGCCAGTAAAGTCCAAGAAGCGGGCAAAGTGCATTGGATTTACCAAGAGATCGCTTTGCTAGTAGATAAAAAGCGTGCCCAAATGCCAGAAGATTTTGCTTATCTAAGCATTAAGAACAACTGGCGATTAAACAGCGAGCAGCTCACAGTATTACAAGCGCTGGCCGCATGGCGTTTAAATACGGCACGTAAGAAAGACTTGGCGCTAAACTTCGTTTTTAAAGAAGGTCATTTGTTTGAAGCGGCGCAGCGCCTGATTGATAGTAAATCTGGCCTTTCGCGCATTAACGGCGTGAATCACCAATCGGTACGCCGCTACGGCGATACTATTATTACGCTAATTGAAGAAGCAAGAGCGAAGTATGCGCAAACGCCAGAGAAGCTACGGTTACCTGTTGTGTTGCGGCTTATCGATATTGCTAAATACAAGAAAACCCTTGCCGAACTTAAAGTAATTAGTGATCAAATTGCAAAAGATAACAACGTCAATAGCGACGTTATAGCGTCTAAAAAACAGCTAAATCAATTGTTAAAATGGTACTGGTTTCCAGTTGACGAGACCCGTGTACAAGGGTTAACGCCTGATGTGCTATCTACTTGGCGTGAGCCATTGTTTCGACCTCACGTAACCCGACTGTTAGGCGACGCGCCTTCTCAGTAACTTTCTACAAAACATCGCGGTCGTGAAAAAGTGAAAATTTTTACGACCGCACTCATTACAAAGCGAGTAAAACATTTATGTTATGCGCAGTTTATAAAACGCTTAAAAAAGAAGGCATGTATTTATATGTGCCCAAAAAAGATCATTTCGAAGATGTGCCCGAAGCGCTAATGGAAACCTTTGGGCGCCCGGAATTAGTGACCATTATCGCTTTAGAAAAACGGGAAAAACTGGGTATGGTCGATAAGCAAAAGCTTATCGATGAACTTACTGAAAAAGGTTTTTACCTGCAAATGCCACCTAAGGAAGACAACTTGTTAGAGCAGCATCGCGAATCTCTTGGACTTTCAAAAACTCCGGATAAAAAGTTTTAAATATTCATGTTAGTAAAGATAATAAACCGCTTAGTCTCACAATTGGCAGTTCACACCAAGCGTGGAAGCAACAGGTTACTGCTTAAGCCACTTAAGATTGCCGCACTTTTACTTAGTGTCACTTTAAGCCTTTCGCTAACGGCTTACGCTGAAAACAAGCCGAGTAGTGACAATGGGCTTAGTGAAGAAGGCTTTAAACGCTATGTTGTTCAGCTTGAAAACGAAGCGGCTACAAAAGGTATAGATAAAGCTAAGCTAGAGCAGGCGTTCGCTGACATCGCCTTTAGACCTACCGTCGTTAAATCTGATAAAAGCCAGCCAGAGAAAAAAATCACGTTAGATGACTATCTGGCAACGCGAGTACCCGACTGGAAAGTAAAGCAGGCGGTGGAGCAGTACAACGAACATAAAGTACTGCTTGAAGAAATTGCTCAAAAATATGGCGTACAAGCACGCTTTATTGTTGCGCTGTGGGGAAACGAGTCTAACTTTGGTAAAATTCAGGGTAATTTCAGCGTGCTGTCCGCTCTTGCATCTTTAGCGTATGAAGGGCGAAGAGAAAAGCTGTTCAAAGATAATTTTTTTGCGGCACTTCAGATACTAGATGAAGGGCATATCTCTGTAGAGGCGCTTAAAGGCTCATGGGCTGGCGCGATGGGGCAAACACAGTTTATGCCCATATCCTTTTTAAACTATGCGGTAGATTATGACGGCGACGGCAGAAAGGATATTTGGGGCACCAAGGCAGACGTGTTTGCGTCAATCGCCAACTACTTATCCTCTGAAGGATGGGATAGTGAGGGAACGTGGGGGCGCCAAGTCACTCTCACACAACCTGTACCCTTTTCAGGGCTCGCGAAATCTAATATGAAGCCGCTATCTTTTTGGAGCTCAAATGGCGTTAGGCGCTATAACGGCAGTGAGCTTCCCAAAGCTAATGTCGATGCGTCACTTATTATGCCGGATGGTGAAAAAGGGCGAATTTACTTGGTGTATAAAAATTTCCATACGCTAATGAAGTGGAACCGTTCGTCTTATTTCGGCGTTTCGGTTGGGTATTTATCTGAACGAATAAAGCGAGGTTACTAATGGCATATCGTCACATTGATACCCAAGGTAATGAAATATCATTACCTGTTAGTAAAGTGCTATGCATTGGTCGAAATTACCTCGACCACATTCAAGAAATGAACTCTACGGTGTCTGAAGCACCGCTGCTGTTTATGAAACCTAAGGCTGCGCTGTGCCATATGCATGAGCCCATTGCTATTCCCACTGACAAAGGCGAATGCCATAACGAGCTTGAAGTGTCGGTACTGCTTAAGTCACCACTTAAAAATGCAAGTGAAGATGAGATCAAAGGTGCTATTTGGGGGATTGGCCTAGGGCTTGATTTAACTCTCCGCGAAGTCCAAGCAGCGCTTAAAAAGCAAGGGCAACCCTGGGAACGAGCCAAATCTTTTGATAACAGCGCGCCACTTTCTGGCTTTGTGCCGTACAGCGAAGTTGGGAATCTTGATGATTTGCGCTTTACCTTAACCATAAACGGAGAGGTCAGGCAGCAGGGGCATACCGAACTCATGCTACACAGAATCATTCCTCTAATCGCTCACATGTCATCTATATTTACCCTAGATAGCGGAGACGTGGTCCTTACCGGTACGCCAAAAGGGGTAGGTAAATTGAGTCCTGCAGATAAGGTCGAGGCATCGCTAGATAGTTTGCTCGCTTTAAGTACAGAGGTGGTGGCGCAATGACGGTGGCATTTTGGGAAACTAAGTCATTAGAAGAAATGAACCAAAAGGAATGGGAATCACTTTGTGATGGATGTGGTAAATGCTGCCTGCAAAAATTTATTGATGATGACGCGGTAGAAGAATACGAAGTTACCGACCATATTAACGATAATGAAAAGATTCACTACACCAATATTGTGTGTTCATATTTGAATACGAAAAAGTGTGAATGTACTCAGTATGAAAGGCGCACCGAGCTCGTACCAGATTGCGTGAAGCTTACCAAAGAAAATCTAAAGGATATTTTCTTTATGCCCAATAGCTGCACCTATCGTCGGCTTTACGAGGGCAGAGGAATACCATCGTGGCACCCTTTGCTGAATAAGGGTAAGAAACACGTAATGCATGCGAAAGGAATGTCGGTGCGGAATAAAACGGTGTTTGAAAGTGATGTGGATCTCAATCATTTTGAAGACTATATAGCGCTTTGGCCTCTTGAAGATATTGACTAAGAGGCCAAAATTTATAGTACTTGGCTAAAGTGACAACACGCAAATAGGTAAAGGTAACCCCAATTTGACAGTGTTAAACTTTAAATCGATTAACATTACCTTCTATATTACGGGTAACGGAACTGACGCGCTCACTGGCTGTTCTCGCTTCCACTACCGTATTCATCACTTGCTGACTTAATTCATTTAGGGCCGTAATAGTGTGATTCAAATTGTCTACTACTTGACTCTGTTCCTCAGTGGCAGAGGCAATCTGGTAGATGCGATCATTAGCACTCACGACAGAGGATGAAACCTTGTCGAGCTTTTCCCTCAACGTGTCCGATATGGTAACGACTTCAGACATTTGCGAAGAACCGTTATCAATGGCGCTGACCGCTTCTTCCACACCGCGATTTAAGTTAACAAGCATTTCATTAATATCAGTTGTCGCCTGTTGCGAACGGTTTGCCAAAGAACGTACTTCATCCGCAACTACTGCGAAACCTCTACCTTGTTCGCCTGCTCTAGCGGCTTCGATTGCCGCATTAAGTGCAAGCAAGTTAGTTTGCTCTGAAATATCGCTAATCACACTCAGTAGCGAGGAGATTTGTTTAGTTTCTTGAGCTAGCTTTTGGATAACTGAACTTGCTCGTCCAATGGCCTCTGCGGTACTTGCAACACTGTTGGTGGAATTCACAACTGCTTGATGGCTGTTTCCTGCATCTTCGTTAGCCATTTGGGTGTCATTTAGCGCAACTTGGGTGTTGTCTGCGACTTCTCTTAACGCGTGACTAAGTTGATTAACAGCAGTGGCTATCTGATCGAGATTATCCCGTTGTTCAGATGAGATAGTGGTCACGGCCCCTGATGAGTCACTCATTGCTCGTTCGGCTTCAGCTAAGGAAGACGCATCGTCTTTAATCAATGAAATTAGCCTTTGTAAATTATCCATCAAAGCGTTGAAAGCATAAGCGACATCGGTAATTTCATCTTTTCCAGTGGTGTTGATACGTTTTGTAAGATCGCCTTCGCCTTTACTGATTGAATCTAACATGTCACGTAACACCGCTATGCGTTTGGTAATCAAACGAGGGCCAATCACGATAGTGACGGCACACGCCACTATGGCAAGAATGATCGCCACGATCAAATACAGGGTTTGCTGGTTACTCGATGATAAATTTTGCTGGGTGATTTCATCTGACAGTAACTTGATTTCTTCCCCAACACGGTCAAAATTACCGCGAAGCGTGTCAAACAAAGGCATACCCTGTTCACGGTATTCGCGCGCGGCCTGACGTACCTGTCCCACTTGTACTTGCTCAATGACGCGTTGGTTTACAGTTGTCCATTTATCGAAATCTAGCTGGTAAGACTTGGCTTTTCCCGCCACTGAACCGTAGTCACCGGTTAGGTTCAACACCTTTGCTAATCGATCTTTAGCTTGCTGAACGTTTTCTTCGTAGTCGGCAATTATTGCACTGCTAAGCTCATCTTGATTGAGCTGGGATGCGAGCATTAAATCCAGAAGTGCAGAATGCGCTTGATACAAATCGCGATCTGCGTTTAGCGCAGCACTTAATGCCTGCGTGAAAACAGATGACAGCGTCGTTGTATTTTGTGATAGAAACCTTCCGTTTGAAATACTTATAAAACTCACTACCAAAAGTAGGATAGCGACAAAGCTAGTCGGTACAGAAAGTTTTTTACGTATCGTCAGATTATCGAAATTGAGCATAGTTGTCACTTATAAATAGCGTCAGCATTGTTCGGATTTTGGTACATATTTGAACAAATCACAAACAGCGAGGGATATAGGAAGATAATCAAATTTAAATGAACAATCGATTAGACTTTGTGAGAAATTCGTGCTTCGTTTTAACTCCGTGTTATGTTTTTTTATACCTTATCTATACAAAAGGAGGAGGGCGTTTTGTTTAGCGCCAATTTATACTCTCACTTATATTCAGTTCTTGGAACGCCACTCTACACACAAGGGTTTTTAATGGGGAAATTAACAGGTAAGGTTTCACTGCTGGTAGTGGGAGTAACACTCTCTATAAGCACATTTGTACAAGCTGATGAGTTGACATTTGATTATAGTGGATCGCTGAGAGTGCGCTATGAAACGCTAAATAACCCCATATTTCCGACTACAAAAGAAGCTCGACCGAAAACTAACGACCGTGTATCCACTCGAGTTAGGCTCAAAGGTGAAGCGCATTACGGTGATTGGGATGCAGTAGCTGAGATAGAAGATTCTAGAGCCTATTTAGATGACAATGACGTCACACTAAAATCATCTCAGGTCAACACGTTGGAGCCCGTGCAGTTTTATCTGAGTTATAAAGATTTTTCTAAACATGTTAAGCGGGTTACTGTCGGACGGGTTACCTTAGACCATGGCAGCCGCCGATTAATTGCTCGTACACGTTATCGCAATGCGACAAGCAGTTTTGAGGGGGTAGTGGTCGACACGGTTTTCAACAACTGGGATGTACGTGGATTTTATCTGCAACCTGTGTCCCGGTTTCCTTCAGATTCAGCTTCGGTAGAAGATAACAAGCGAGCATTCGACAAGAGTTTCAGTAATAGAAAACTTTTTGGTATCTATGCACAATCTGACGACAATGCCTGGAAGGTTCACAGTTATTGGCTAAAAGAAAGCGATTCGCCGGAACTCTCTACTAAAAACCGGGATTTGTATACCCTTTCAGTAGATTATTCAAAAAGCTTTGCCGAGAGTTGGAAAAGCAATATTGAGGTCATTGGTCAAACCGGTACCTCACGGCAGTCGACATCGGCTTCGGATACTACAGACCGCGACGTAAGAGCGTGGATGGTGCACGCTCATCTAGGAAAGCAACTTACCAACAACACTTTTCTAAGAGCAGAGATCGATGCAGCCAGTGGCGATGACAACTCAACTGACGATACTATCCATGCATTTGATTCGTTATACGGTTTACGTAGATTTGATTTTGGTCCTACAGATGTATACCAAACTTTTCCTCGTAGCAATATACTAGCCCCAGGCTTACGCAGTGTGACCAAACTCGATGGCGTACACAATGTTATGGTGGGCTATAAGGGATTGTGGCTCCAAAATGTGGCAAAGGGTGAAGAAGATTTCTTGGGTCACCAGGTAGAGGTGCGGTGGCGCTATCAGGTGTTAGAACCTCTTCGCCTAGAGTTCGGAGGAGCTTATCTGGCAAAAGGTGAAGCTCTTGAATCCGGTGCTTACCCAGATAACAGTATGTATGCTTATACTGCCATTATGTATACCTTTTAATGCACAAGGGGTCAGGTGCGCATCAAAATGTGACAGCTGACCCCCTTTAACACATATTATGTTGTTATAGCGTAAAGAAGGGCATCCCTTCCAAATACCCGTTTTTTGCACAAGCCTTCTTTCACTCCGCCTATCCTTTCAGCAACTCTGATACTCGCCTTATTGTTTGGCTCTACATAACACTCAAGACGATGCAGGTTCATCTGAGAAAAGGCTAGCTTTTTAAGTGCTTCACAGATTGCCGTCGCTAATCCCTTGCCACATGCTTGGGGCGTGAGCCAGTAACCGAGATTGGCAGAGAGGTGGACAGGGTGGATATAGTTGATAATGCCCATGCCCAAACACTTTTCGTCATGCATTAACAAATACGTAAGACCGTAGCCTGTCTGACGGGCTTTTTCCATATTAGTTATGCACTGCTTTGACAACGCTGGCGTAACAGGGCAGACCGCAGAGCCGAACCAAGGCTTTACATGGTGAATAGATTGTTGGCCCGCATCACACAGCGCATTGCAGTGTTTCTCTGCGATGCGCTGAATGCTAATTGGGCCTTGCTCCGACTGTATGGGAGGTAGGCGAGAGGGTAAAATGGATAAGTCGATCAAAAGGGTTTCTTATCCAGTAAGCGGCAGGCAAATACAATGGCAAATACAGCGAAGTAAGCAGCAAAAATTATTTGCATCCACTCTGCCATTCCCATAGACAAAAACTGCCACGCGTCTTCTAAACAGTCCCCCTCAGCAGCAAACACCGCGGGCAACCATTCGTGAAGCTGTAACCATGAAGGAAAGTTAGGCACTATTTCACAGCTGGCAAAAAACGGGTTGGCAGCGTTGAGAATACCTACGTGTTCTTTGGCTATTAAAAATCCCCAGCCTGAAGATACCGCCCAGCCAGCAAAGCCAAGCATACGGGTAAACCCGTTGTTTTTTATTACGACAATAAGTGCCGACAACACAATGCCGTACATAGCCGTACGCTGATAAATACACATAATGCACGGCTTTAAACCCATGCCATATTGGAAGTACAGGGCAGCAATTTCCAATGCTAGTGATGTAGCAAAAAGCACAAGCCATGAAGACTTGTGCTCTGCCCACTGGCTTATGCCGTGAATGACACCGCGCATAGATTAATGACCTACCGCTTGTGCGCCTGCTTCAGCTGCAGTGTGGTGTTCTATAAGGTGCATGTCGTATAGCCACTGAGTAGCATCAGCAAGCCCAATATAGGTCGCTACCAGACCAACAATAGTAAGTACTATCGTATATGGCAATGCCATCATAACCATGCGGCCGTACGACAAACGAAGCAGTGGCGCGATGGCTGAGGTCAGCAAGAATAGGAAAGCAGCTTGACCGTTTGGTGTTGCCACACTGGGTAAGTTGGTTCCCGTATTGATTGCTACAGCAAGCATATCGTACTGGTCACGTGTAATTTGACCGGCCTGTAGAGCAGCTGTGACTTCAGTGATATAAACAGAGCCCACAAACACGTTGTCACTCACCATCGAAAGCACACCGTTAGCAAGATAGAACATAACCATTTGCGTTTCGCCTTCAAACGACAGTACCCAATGGATTACCGGCTGGAAAAGGCCTTGGTCAATAATAACGGCTACTACGCCAAAGAATACGCAAAGTAGTGCGGTAAATGGCAGTGCTTCCTCGAACGCTTTACCAAGTGCGTGCTCTTCGATAACACCGCTCATTGAAGTAGCAAGTACAATAACTGACAGACCGATAAGACCCACTGACGCCATATGCGTAGCAAGGCCAATGATTAACCAAACACCAATTAGCGCTTGTACTATCAGTTTAGCGGTTTCACGCTTACTGCGGCCCTTGTCCATATGGTCGTTGTAGTCGACCAAAATTTGTCTTACCGCCGAAGGTAATTTTGCACCGTAAGAAAACATGCCGGTTTTTTCTAACACGACGGTAGTTAACAAGCCAAATACAAACACTGGCAGTGTGACAGGCGCCATGCGGATAAAGAACTCAACGAAGTCCCAGCCGGCCTTGTCTGCAATAATCAGGTTTTGTGGTTCACCTACCATGGTCATAACACCACCAAGGGCTGTACCTACCGCGGAGTGCATCATAAGGTTGCGTAAAAACGCTCTGAAGTCTTCTAGGTCGTGACTTCCTAATTCGTCATCACTGGTGTGGTCGTGATCTGAATGAAACTCTTTGCCCGACGCCACTTTGTGATAAATAGAGTAAAAGCCCAAGCCGACACTGATGATTACCGCCACTACCGTTAGCGCATCTAGGAAAGCCGATAGAAATGCAGAGGCAAAAATAAATGAAAGCGACAGTATTAGCTTATTACGTACCTTAATAACCAATTTGGTGAATAAGTACATAAGTAAATCTTTCATGAAGTAGATGCCAGCCACCATAAATACAAGCAGTAGCAGAACCTCTAAGTTCACTTCAATCTCATGCATCATATGACCGGGTGTCGTCATGCCGATAAACATGGCTTCGATAAGTAGGAGTCCGCCTGGTTGGAGCGGGTAGCATTTAAGCGCCATTGCTAGCGTAAAAATAAACTGAATGACAAGCGTCCAGCCAGCTATATATGGGTCCACCATAAAGATGAAGGGATTAACAATGAGAAAGGCAATAATGGTTTTTTTATACCAGTCGGGCGCATGTCCCAGGAAATTCTTATAGATCGCCGCGATCATTGAGGTTTGCATGAGTTCCTGTTCCTTTTACAACAAAGCACGCATTTTGCGCATCTTTATACTGTGTAGTTCCGGTTATTGCATACTTAAACTGCTGGTGCTGTACGATTTAGTTCGTATAACCGCCGTTTCGTTGCTGTCATTATAGTCGGAAATTAAGCGTACATGATATTACCGCCTTGAGAAAGCAATTCACAGACCCCACCATATGAAAGTCACTGAATATTTATCACTTTTTTGATGATAATTATCATTAAGATAGGAAATGCTGACTATTTTGAACATAAAGTAAACAAGCGTTGCTTTATGGTTTTTGAAATAACACTTAAATTTTAACAAGTTGTTAAAACCTTTAGTGGACGAAGCATAATTCATTGTGATAATAAAACAGCATCTGGTACAATCAGTTGCAAAATAACAAGAACGTGCAGGCGATTAGTTATGATTTATAAGGCACAGAGTCCAGCCGGATTCGCCGAAGAATATATTGTTGAATCTATTTGGAGTGGAAGATTTCCACCTGGCACCATTTTGCCTGCAGAGAGAGAGCTTTCTGAGTTAATTGGTGTAACGCGAACCACTTTGCGAGAAGTATTACAGCGTTTGGCGCGCGATGGCTGGTTGACCATTCAACACGGCAAGCCAACCAAGGTAAACAACTTCTGGGAAACGTGCGGTCTGAACATTCTTGAAACTCTTGCTCGCTTAGACCAAGAGGGCATTCCTGAGCTTGTCGATAATTTGCTTGCTGCGCGCACTAATTTAAGTGCGGTTTTCATTCGAGGTGCTATTCGAAACAACCCTCAAGCGTCTGCAGATATTATCGCGAGATACAAAGATGTTGAGCAAGAAGGGTTAGCGTTTGCGCAATTTGATTATCAGATGACTCATGATCTAGCGCTTGCCTCTAACAACAACGTATTTGTTTTGATGATGAATGGTTTCCGCGGGCTGTACTCGCGAATAGGTGGGTACTTCTTTTCGCATCAGCCGGCACGAGATATCGCCATGAAATATTACGCAGACCTGCTTGATGCGGCAGAGAAGGGCGAATACGACAGGGTTCCTGTTGTGGTAAGAAACTACGGTATTGAGAGTGGTAAGGTGTGGCAAGCCATTCGTGACGAAATGCCAAAGGATTTAGTCGATTAAGGTTAGTGACGTTTAGGTTCAAAGAAGCATAAACGTTGTTCCAAATTAGATAACACGTTTTTATTTTAAACACCGCATTTCTCTATGAGTTATGCGGTGTTTTTGTTTGTGCAATCTGCACAATATTTGTTTGCCTGTAAGGCGTGTATATTTTGTAACACTTAATCCCCGCCTTACCCCCATGCATTTGCCATTAACGCTAGAACCTCACTTTCATTTATATATACTCGTTATATAAAACAGCGAAGGGCTCTTTGCGCACAAATTCAAAATTACAACAGTGTTGAAGAAACACTTTTTGACAGCGATAAAGCACCAAGCGTGGATAAACGTAATCAAACGCGAGATAAAGGAAAAATAATGAAATTCATATGGATAGCACTAGCTGCAGGCGGGCTGATGTCAGGCTGTAGCCTTGAGAACAAAACGGAAAACGTTCAACAAGAGTTAGACAAGGCGGCTCCATCAGTTATGTTAAATACAAAAGTAGATGCTCCAATAGCGAAAAAAGTGCCTTATGAGATGTCGGCGCATGGAGTGACTAGAAACGACAATTATTACTGGATGCGCGATGATTTACGCACAGATGAAGAGATATTGGCGCATCTAGAGCAAGAAAACAGCTATGTAGAGACTGTACTTGCGCCGCTCAAAGAAAACCGCGAAGCACTTTATGAAGAGCTGGTTTCTCGTATAGAGAAAGACGATTCCACTGTACCTGTGTTCGATAACGGCTACTGGTACTACACCCGTTATTCAGGAGAGAACGAGTACCCTGTATATCTAAGAAAGCCTTCGCTAGATGCTGAGCCGCAAGTGTTGCTTGATGCGAATGTTATGTCTGAAGGACATGACTATTTCAGTATTGGTAGTTACGCGGTAAGCAGTAACAACATGCTTATGGCGTACTCTGAAGACACGCTTAGTCGTCGAATTTATACCGTATACGTTAAAAACCTGGATAACGGCGAAAAGCTTGACGATGTTCTAGAAGGCACGTCAGGCAACGCAGTGTGGGCTAACGACAATGAACATTTATTTTATGTGAAAAAAGACCCGCAAACCCTTCTAGGCTATCAAGTGTATCGCCATAAGCTGGGTACCTCACAAGAGGACGATGTATTAGTTTACGAAGAAAGCGACCCTACATTTTATACCTACATCAGTAAAAGCAAAGACGACAGTGTCATTTATATTTATCATTCTCACACTGACAAAACTGGCGTGACTTTGATCGATGCTGATAACCCTACATCTCAATCAGAAATATTCTTACCCATTGAAGATGGCCAGGAGTATAGCGTAGCAAAAGCAAGTGACGGCTATTACGTATTAACTAACATTGATGCAAAAAACTTCAAAGTAATGAAGGCGCCATTAGATGCCACAAGTGACGTGTCAAAATGGCAAGAAGTAGTCCCACATCGTCCAGAGGTCTTTCTTCAAAGTATTGAAGTGATGAAAAATCATCTGGTTGTGAAAGAAAAAGAAAATGGCATGCTGCGCTTAGTTGTACACAACCTAACTTCAAACGAGCAAAAGGTTATACCAACTCAAGATCCTATTTACGGTGCATACTTTAATGCCAACCCTGAAATGGATACTAATAAGCTTAGAATCTATTACAGCTCATTGACTACGCCAGGCTCTATCATTGATATCAACCTTGATACGCTTGAGAGTGAAGTCATGAAGCAAACCCATGTATCTGACACCTTTGATTCTTCAGCTTACGCCTCAGAGCGAGTAATGATTGAGGCGCGAGATGGCGCTATGGTTCCAGTGTCCTTGGTTTATCGTAAAGATAAGTTCAAAAAAGACGGCTCTAATCCGCTATATCAATATGCCTACGGCTCGTATGGTGCAACTATCGACCCTACATTTAGAAGCAGCTGGCTCTCTTTGATAGACAGAGGTTTTGTTGTTGCCATTGCGCATATTCGCGGTGGGCAAATGCTGGGGCGTGAATGGTATGAGAGCGGCAAAATGCATCAAAAAATGAATACATTTACTGATTTTATTGATGTATCAAAAGGCTTAATCGCTAAACAGTACGCTGATAAAGATCGCGTATTTGCAATGGGCGGTAGCGCAGGTGGTTTGCTAATGGGAGCTGTTGTGAATATGGCCCCTGAGCTTTACCAAGGGGTGAGTGCCCACGTGCCGTTTGTTGATGTGGTGACCACGATGAGCGATGAGACTATTCCATTGACCACAGGTGAATATACCGAATGGGGTAACCCAGCAAATAAAGATGAGTTTGACTATATGCTGTCTTACTCGCCTTACGACCAAATAGAAGCTAAAGATTATCCACACATGCTGGTGACTACAGGGCTACACGATTCTCAAGTGCAATACTTTGAGCCTATGAAGTGGGTTGCGAAACTTAGAGAGTATAAAACAGATGATAACTTGCTTCTGTTTAAGACCGACATGGAAGCAGGGCACGGCGGCGCGTCGGGACGCTTTAAGCGTTTTGAATCAACTGCTTTAGAATATGCCTTTGTGTTGCATCTTGCAGGTGTACCGCTGTAAGCAGCCGCGTTCTTAGGGAAAATTGACGTCAGTCGTTACTTAAGTTGGTTCGCTTTTCAAAGAACAAGCGCTTCAGTATTTAAGCCCGAATAAGCACACGCTTTTCGGGCTTTTTTATTTTTTAGTGTTTTTAGTATGCGGATTCTAATTGTTAAGCGTAAAGTTTAATCATGGTGTTGAAACACACTCAAATTTAGCATTCATAGGAGCTGAACATGACTACTACTGACACAATTAAAGGCAAAATTAACGAAGCCGAAGAGATGGCGCGTAAAATTTGGTTAGCAGGCCTAGGCGCTTATGGTAAAAGCGTTGAAGAAGCGCAAGGGCGTTACGAGAAACTAAGCGAAGAAGCGAACAAAATGTTCGACGAGCTAGTGACTAAAGGTGAAACGCTAGAAGACGATGCTAAGAGCAAGTTTAAATCGACTACTAACGATGTGGAAAATCGTGTAGCTGACGTTCGCAAAAAACTTGGTCTTGATTCTGAGCCAGCAGATCAGCGTATTGAAGAGCTGTCGGCTAAAATCGATGCCTTGACTGAAGCTGTTGCTAAACTGGCGGCAAGCAAGTAAAGCGATAGTCTTTTTTGGGCTCCGCTTGCGGTGCTCAAAATGCAGTTTTTGATTACTACTTCGCTAAAGTAGGGTACTAATAAAATTGCAACTGAGTGGCAGTGAAAGCCGTGCGTTCAAGCTTAAAGTAAGCTATTTAGCAAAGCTTTGAGACTAGGCTGTGAATAGCCCTTACACTGCCATGCTTACAAATCTCCGCATTGGAGGCGTTATGAGCAACAAAAATATCCCTAATCCAGAAATTGTGCCTGTTGCCGAAAGAAAAACGACAACACTAAATGGTAGCAACGCTTCACCTCTGAAATCGTCCCCCTTATTTGGATGGCTCTTTGCTGGTTCGGACCTATTATCTGAAAAGCTAGACCAAGCTGCAGGTGTGGTCAGCCAGAGAATTGACGATACACACGAAACCATTAACGCTATGCAGGTTAAAGGCCTTGAAGTGGAAAGTGAACTTAGGCGTACACTTAATCCATTCGCTTTAGTCGACACTGCGCAAAAACTGGTGGCATCAACGCCGTTATTTTCAGCATTATCAGGTGGTCAAAAACGTCAACAGAAAGAGCAGCAACTTGAAATGTTGAGTGCAAAAGTGGATTTGCTTGTCGAGCAAGTAGCCCTTTTAGCTGCAAAAGAAGCGGCTAAAAAAGCAGAAGCAACAAGTACTGCAAGTAAGGCTGCTGCCACTAAGAGCGCAGCATCTAAAAGTGCTTCAGCTAAGTCAACAACGGCCTCGTCGACAACTACCGGTACCCGCAAAGCGAGTACAGCAAAAACAGCCACTACAACGGCCGCTTCATCGTCTAGTTCGACTAAAAAGGCCGCTACTGGAACAGCTAACAAACGGACTGCGGCAAAGTCAACGGCAGCTAAGAGTACAGCACGTAAAACAACAGCTAGTACTAAGGCAACACCGGCCAAGAGCACGACTAACAGTGCAACGAGTTCGTCTGAAAGCACTAAGAACGACGAGTAAAAAGACTCGTTAAAAGTATGTCTTTTTTGTTTCTCAGGACTAAGCGCGTTTGGATAAAACTAAAGATCCTGAGCGAGGTGTCGGCGCTGCACTGTTTGCAGCCCCCTACCGAATATACGAAGCTTTTGGCGGTTGGTTTGTACAAACAAAGTAATTGATAATGACAATTTATACTTGCAGTGGTGGTTATCAAAATTACTAGTGGATCTCATTTCTGGGTAGTGCTGTTTGATTATTGTTCAATAAACACTTGCAGATGTTGTTTGTATAACCTATTGTTTAACTGAACATTAAATGAAGGAATGTGGCATGAGAATACTTTTAGTAGCGTCTGTAATTTTTTTAACGGCATGCGATTCAACAGAAATGGCACAGCAACAGCCATAAGCAAATAGCGGCGCGGTTGCGCTTTATGACGCACAGGGCTTTTTCGTTAGACAATACCAAGATGCACAGGATTGTCATGCTGCTGCGATACGTCATAATATGAGAGCCGTTAACAATAATACGGAAAATAATAACACCTACCGACGAGCTGGCATTATGAATGAACCTCGACTAACTTCATCATGTCGCGATGTATAACGGCACTTTGGTCATAAATAAGGTTCAACAAAAACGCCCTTAAATGGGCGTTTTTTTATGCTTCAAACTTACCGCTTATTAACTATTTTTCGTCCACAAATTCTGGTGTTTTTTAAAGCCAAAGAAGTCATAGGGTTCCCAAAAGCTTGGCACTAAATCGTCAATAGCATCCGGCGTGAAATTGTTCGACAGCTGGCTCATAATTTCGCCTAACCTTTCTTGGCCCACGCGCATTAACTTTTTTCTGTTCGCAGGGAAATACAGGTTTCTGCCTTTTGGAATGACTTCTTGCGCACCGCTAGTGATGTATTTTTGGTTCCTTGTCACGACTTTGCATAAAGGTTCTGCGGGGTTCGCGGGGTTCAATCCAACTACTATGGCGCACTCGTATTGGTCTTTTTCTTGGCCTTTTTCATTCACAGGAATATAAGTAACTCCAAAACCTTGCGGGAAGTAGCCCACCAGCTCAACAAAGTCCTGTGCTAATTGTTTATTTAGGCTACCTTTCTTCGCAAGTTGCTCAATTAGCATATACCCCTTGGGTAAGCTCATTCGTGAGTAGTCTGACTTAGTAGAAAGCACGATGGAAACGTAAATTTGAGGGATTTTTACAATCTCGCCTAAACCGGTTTTTGACACAAAGGCGTCTTTAACCAAACTCAGCAAAAATTCGTTAGCGTCTTTGTGAGTTTGATTAAAACGGTCTCTTTCTTCTTTGTTGTTACCTACGTAGTTAGGCTGCCCTAAACCATCGGATAAGTAACGTAACGTGAAGTGATAGTTTAGCTTCAGCAGGTCTTTTCGCTGCGATTCTTCTAACAAACGAAACTCATCTAGGTCGCCATTTTCACCTTTTAATATGGTTTGCGCAGCAGGGCTTTGTAAACCAATATCTTGCAGAAGGGCGGCGGTGATAAGAGGGCGGCCTAACTCAGTTTTCCATTTGTCTCGCCAATAGCGGTTTCCGCGAAAGCGAGAGGCGGCTTCACGATACTTTGATAAGTATCTGTGGGCGATAGTGTCGTGTTCTAAAAGTCTATCTACCAAACGTAAAGTTAAAACAGCCTTGTAAAGCGGTTTGAAGCGCATATGCACACGAGCGAAATTGCCCTCAGGCCCTCGTGTCAGCAACATTATAGTTCCAAGCAGCTTAGCGCTTAGCTGTTGTGTTTCTTGCCAGTTATCGCCTTCACAGAGCTCGATTATTTTAGTGCTTACAGCGTCCAAACGCTCCAATCTCGCTAAACGCTCTTCTTCAAGTTTTTCTGAGCTATTTTTTATTTGTTGGGCAAGCTGTTCAGCTAATAATTCTTTCTTTTTATTACCTTCAATTCGTTTAAGCTGTGCTTTTAATTCTTCAATATGCTGCTCGAGAGAAGGGGTGAGGGAAAAGTAATGACTGGCATCCTCAAAAACCGAACCGAAGCCCGAGTCTTTAGGATAAATCATGTTGATAAGTTGTTTTACCTGCTGCGTAAAAATGCTATCGGGGTTTTGGCTTTGTGCGCTCACCGTCTTCCTTTCAAATGATGCTGCGAATTGCTATTACGTTGCTATAAGCAATTCAGGACAGACCAAGCGACACAAAGGTTACCTAACCTCGTGCCCAAGCTCTACTGCCTCACGTTTTTTCAATTGACCTAAATGATACCGTAAATTTTCACTAATTTTGGTATTTCTTTTAATAACATGTAGTTGCGGCCATGATGCCCGCTCACCACTTACAATTAACTGGCTAATGCTTTCGCGGGTTGGGTTAGACAATACCTGAGATAAATTCCTTATTTGGCGCTTGGGTAAAATATTGATATTGCCTACATACTGCTGATCAATAATAGAACGTACTTTGTGAATTGCTAGCTTGGCGCTCTTATTCCCAGTCAAACGTTCAATGATATCGATAGCGAAAATACTATTGGTTTTTGCAAGTTGTCCAATGTGACGTGCCGACATATCCCATAGCGAGTTGGGGTCAATGCGATTTGATGAAATGAACGGCACCGCTAGCGGATTTGTTTGGCTAACGATACTGTGATTGACACCGTATAACCTAGCTAACCGTTCGTAGGGGAGGTCAGCCATTAACGAACCGTCGGCAAAACGTCGGTTAGGGATATAAGGAACTATCTCGCCAGATGGAGTTTTCGCTCTTAGCTGCACAGGGCTAAAGATAACGGGTACCGCACACGATGCACGTACCGCTTGGGTAATAATAGCATTGGGCGAGGTTTTGGCATTTAACAGTCGTGAATGCTGATGCAAATCCGCGGGGGAAACGGTTACGGTTATGTGCCGTCCTGTCTTCTTAAAGGCTTCTTCAAAGGTTGTAAGGTCGAACAGTTCAATCAGTGCATTTTCAAGTACTGAGCTATCAAATAGTCCTTTTTTCCCAAGACCTGCAAAGCTTCGCCAATGTTTGAAGGTTTCGTATATAAAATCAGCGCTTAGCGCTTCTAGCAACTGGTCGTGCGTTCGCGTGCCTAACATCGCAGCAATGATCGACCCTGCACTTGAGCCAGACACTACGGTAGGTAGTAAATTCTTTTCGTTTAACGACTTAACCACACCTGCATGAAAAAAACCTAAGCCTGCGCCACCTGACAGCATGAGGCAGCTTCGCCCGAAGGCGTGCGCGGTTTCGTCAAAAAACGATAGCTTTTCATAGAAGTCTACGTCTTGTTCATCGGCGTTATAGATCTGTTCTAGCGCCAATATCACTTCATCAATAAATTGTTCAATAAGGTATTTAGTGCCAATTTTGCACTGGCTAAGCAGTATAGGGTTGGCGATATTGCCCAAATTACCGTGTAGCCCTTCGTGCAGTATGGACATCAGAGCATGTAAATCGCCTCTGCTTCTAGCAAGCTGTAGGCGTTGAACACGCTTTCGAATAAGCTTGTAGTCATAGTCATCGCTGGCATCTTCTGCTTTCCACTCGTCAGCGCCAGACAGCGCATCGTGCGCTAGGCACGCGGCTTCATATTCATCGTAACTGCTTGCATGTTCAATATCATGTTCAAGTTTTTTTAACCGAAAATCGAATACTGCCATAACGATTACCTATTTTAATTGATGAGCACTGTTGCCTTTTCTTATATGACGAGCGAACAGGTGCGTTTAACACCAGTAAAGGATAGATACGTATTTCGAACCCTGTTTACTAAGTGGCGCAGTTATCGGCATTTGCCAAAAAGCATGTGGTAAGCCTGCGCACATCAACAGCGGTCTCTACGCTATATTGAGTGTATGGCGTAAATTTAGAATCCACTACCTAAACCCTTTTTCTTAATTAACCGCTTTGTGCTTTTAGCGCGTGACTCAAGGCGGTATCTTTTAATAGTTAGACTTTCAGAGGGTTGTTTTCAATCAACAATTAGCAGTAATTTTGTTTTTTACATTGACCATTTCATAAGCACTCAGTAGCCTGAGAGTGAAAATAATAATGTGGACCTCTTTTTTGTAGTATGGAATGGAATTTTCAAACGCTAAGCCTGCTATCAATTCCTTTAATTAGTGCCATCGTCGGGTGGCTGACTAACTATTTGGCGGTAAAAATGATGTTTTACCCCATAGAGTTCGTAGGTATTAAGCCTTTCTTTGGATGGCAGGGGCTCATTCCCGCAAAGCGCCGCCAAATGGCAGAGATCGAGGTTGAGCTAGTTTTAGGCAAATTGTTAAGTGTTGAAGAATTAGCGCAGCGCTTAGATGCAGATGAACTAACGAAGGCTATTGAGCGCCGCTTAGGGCAGGTTATACGCAAAGTCGTCAATGACGTAATGGCCGAATCAGCGCCTCAACTTTGGGCTGCTTTGCCTGTGCAAGGCAAAAATTTAGTTTACCAGCGTATCGAAAACGACATCCCCAATGTGGTTCACAAAATGGTGGACGACTTTCAGCATAACGTTTCAGAAATTTTGGATATTAAAGAGTTGGTGGTTGAGCAACTGGTTAATACTCCAGAACTCGTTAATGAGATTTTCTTAACCGCAGGCAGCAAAGAGTTCCCATTTATAGTGCGTTCTGGCTTTTATTTCGGCTTCCTGTTCGGCTTACCAACCATGCTGCTTTGGTATTTCTATCAAGCATGGTGGATTCTACCGTTAGGTGGACTGCTTGTGGGCTATGCTACCAACTGGATTGCCATCAAGATAATTTTCGAACCCAAACGCCCGAGAAAACTGGGGCCTATTACTATTCAAGGTATGTTTTTAAAGCGGCAAAAAGAAGTATCAGAAGTTTACTCAAGCATTATTGAAAAAAAGCTGATAACGCCGAAAAACATTACCCACGTTATATTGCACGGTTCTGGTTCTGCGCAGCTTTTAGAACTAATCGAGCTTCATGTTAACGACGCTATTGAACGCTATGTAGCTATCGCGCAACCTTATTTTGCGCTAGGTGTTGGGTCAGAAAATTACCATCAAATGAAGGCGCTAGCCGTACGTCAAATATTTGATAATTCCGATAAATACTTACTTTATGCCTTTGATTATGCCAACAATGCGATGCAGATTGGGCACGATTTGAGCGAGCGCATGCAGGCACTGAGTGTTGAAGAATTCGAAGGGGTGTTGCGCCCAGCTTATCAGCAAGATGAGTGGAAACTCATCGTAACGGGCGCTATTTTAGGTATGGTAGCTGGTGTTGCCCAACTTTATCTGGTGTTTATGTAAGGTGTTCCATTAGTAAAAACTAACGCACAGGGTTGGCAAAGGGTCGGACTGAACTATGAAAACCGCGCAGAAAATACTACTCACCGCGCTAACGTTATTTAACGAGCACGGCGAAAACACGGTAACCAGTGTTGATATCGCCGTTGAGATGGACATTAGTCCGGGAAACCTTTATTACCACTTTAAAGGCAAGGACAGCCTGGTTAACGCGTTGATGAAAATGCATGAACAACAAATGCAGAAGATACTGAATCGAGAAAAGCTCGATACACTTCATCCCGAAGAAATTATGTATTATCTGTATTTGCTCATAGACAGTATTCATGTATTTCGCTTTTTCTATCGCAGTCCAGCTGACTTGGCGGAAAAATACCCGAGCATTGTTCGGCCTAGACAGCACATACTATCGAGCTTAAATAAACAATTAGCCTTTCTTTTTGAGTCACTATCAAAGCGAGATATTCTTATTGCCTCAGATGCAGATAGGGCGCTATTAGTAGATTTGATATCTTTAATTATTACCCAGTCTTGTCAGTTTGATGAGCTAAACAGTCATATGGATAGCACAATGCAGCGTTATCATGCTCTGTCACTCATGATGGTGAGTGTATTGCCAAGGCTGACGCTGCCTGATGAACAAAAGCTTCTGCTAGAACAGATGCTGCACTCACATGACTTTGTGAGAAATGCCTCAACCCCGTCACCCCTCGACTTCGCGTAAAGGAATAGTAATGGCAAAAACGCTCAGTTTCTTAGATAAGTCATTTTGGATAACAGAGTCAGACGAGAACCCCAAACATGTTGCTTGCTTGCAGCTACTCGCAATTCCCAAAGGGGCAAAAAGTACTGAATATGTACCTCAGTTATTCCAAGAAATAAGAAGCTTTGCTCGGGCTACTTCTCCGTTCAACTGTTCGGTAAAAACGGTGCTAGGTTACCCTGTTGGGTTTGCGCCGGTGAAAAAGCTAAACATGGATTATCATGTGCAAATTCATCGAGTAGCAGATATTACAAACCGAGAGGCACTGGACGCCTTCGTTGCAAGGTTACATGCGTCGCGGTTAGACCCTGACAAACCTTTGTGGCAATACCATTTTATTTTTGACGATAATAGCGAAACATTCGCCATTTATGCTCGTGTCCATCATATGTATGGTGATGGTGCGACTTTGGTACGCTGGTTTCAGGCTGGGTACGTTTCCAACTCTCACGAAACAAAGTTTACGCCTGTTTGGGCAGTGAAGCGGCTTCGCCATAAGCGTAGAGACTCGGTGAGTTTTTACAAGCGCTTAGTTGGGGTGGGTTACGCGCTTAAAACCGCACTTGATCTGCTTGTCATCTTTATCCGCATATTTATGAAAGCGCTGCGAGTAAATCCACATTATATGCCTATTCCTTTCACTGGTACGAAAACAGTGCTTACCGGGCAAGTGAAAGCGGGTAGGGCCGTGGCAACTATGGATTTAGATTTCAAGCGGGTGAAAGCGCTAGCAAGGCGCACGCGCTCTACCGCAAACGAGGTATTGCTATGCGCCTTTGATATCGGCGTACATAAGTTACTACAAGATCATGGTCAGGTATTTAAAAAAGCCTTATTCACCAATATGCCGATTAACTTGCGCAAACCCGGTGAGAAAACCACAGGTAACAAAATAGCGATTGTGCCGGTGGAGTTAGCACATGGTGAAAACGACCCCTATCTTAGGTTGCGTCAAATTGTAGTGAATCATCGTATTGTTAAAAACGCAGCGCAGCATGCGCGTCCTGCAGCATTTAGTGGCTATACCATTGCCATTCAATCTCTTGCGTTGGTCTTCGAATGGTTAAAGCTATCTAGCGTGGTTAAACCTATTGCAAATATTCTTATTTCAAACGTACCCGGCCCTAAAGATACAAGGTATTTAAAAGATGCGGAGTTGTTGGCCTGCTATCCCATTTCTACCATGACGCCAGGCGGAGGGGTAAATATTACGCTTATGACCTACGCGGGCACTGCAAATGTTGGGTTGGTGTGCTGCAATAAAAATATCGAGTCGTTACAACCATTAGCGCGTTACGTTAAAGAGGCATTCGACATGCTAGAAGCGAGCGTGGACGATCCAAGGCTAAACATCGACGATATTGGTGAGCAGGTGGATACCGTGCCTGTCTCTATTGTGTCAGATCACTAGTATGCGTAACTTTTAGACTGAGCGCTATTCAATGAGATAGAAGCGCAGTACGTTGTCTTCTACATGTACATTTTGACCTAGTTTCGAGAAGAGCACTTCGCGCCAGTGGTCACCACGCATAGTATGGCTTAGGTCTTCTTGGTTAATTTGTTTTTTAATAGCGTCGTTAATATGGGGAATGTGGTATTCCAATACTGCTTGTTTCGAGCCCGTTAAATAAACTTGTAAATAGTCTGCAGCAATATCAGACGTCCCGGCGCTAAAAATCGATAGTGCCGACTTTAAGGAGCCGCCAAGCAGAGTGTTTACACTTTTAGGAAAGAACCGCGAAACCAAAAACTGTGTGTCTTTAATCAGCGCGTAATCATCGTTAACTAAGCTGACACTATCAGTGGAAAGGCCGGTGAAATAAAGCGTGCTCATATTTTTGTCGTAGTGAGGCGATGCTGACACAGTAAACACCACGTGAGCACGGTAAATGGTGGTAGAAGCTACCACAATATTAAGTGCCGCAAGGCACTGAAGACCAATACGGTTGTTTGCATTATCTAATGTAATGTTGCCTTCAAGCACGGTCACAGTGCCACTTCCCATAGGGATGTTGAAGGTGAAGGTGTAAGGAAAGCTATGGTTTATAAGGTCTTGGAGTTCAGCTTTGGTAAAGTCGTCGTGCGTCAGCTTACCCCATTTCACAAGCCATTGTGCCAGGTACACTTTGCATTTGTCTTTGAAGGATAGGTTATTGGTCAAGGTGTATTCTTAGCCTAATTTTTCTAGGCAGTGGCTTGTAGCTAGATAGTTTAATGTAATGCATATACCAGTACAGCACTTAAGTTATCAGGATTATTAGATTTTTTAAATCTTACAATTTAATTCTTTTATTGATGAAGTATTGTTTGCTAATCTGGTCGTACCACAACGTTTTATTAACATTTAAAAGTCTTGCCCTCAAGGAGTTGGCGAAATGAGCGAAGTACTCAGCAAATACGATTACATCATTGTAGGCGGGGGCTCTGCGGGTGCAGTGCTTGCCACTCGATTATCGGAAAATCCTGCGTTAGATATTTTGCTATTGGAAGCTGGCTCAAAGGATACTAACCCACTTATTCATATTCCTTTTGGTTTGTCTCTGCTCAGTAGGTTTGAAGGTATTGGTTGGGGTTATCATACGGCTCCTCAAAAAGAAATGTATGACAGAGAGCTGTTCTGGCCTCGCGGTAAAACCTTGGGCGGCAGCAGTTCAGTCAACGCCATGTGCTATATTCGAGGGCAAAAAGAAGACTACGACCGCTGGGCTAATGAAGAAGGGGCCGAGGGCTGGTCATTTGAAGATGTACTGCCTTATTTCAAACGCTCTGAGAACTTTGAAGAAGGGGCTGATGAGTACCACGGCACAGGTGGCCCACTAAATGTTAGCAAGCTTAGGCATACCAGCGTACTGTCCGATGCTTTTGTGAACTCTGCGTCGATTGCTGGCTATCAACAGCTCGACGACTTTAACCGAGACGATAGGGAAGGGCTTGGTTACTACCATGTTACACAAGTCAACGGCCAGCGCTGCTCAACAGCAAAAGGGTACTTAACGCAGGCAAAGCACCGCAACAATTTAACCGTGCTTACAAGAGTCGCTGCTGAAAAGGTGTTATTAAAAGAAGGGCGTGCTATTGGGGTTCAAGTACGTGAAAAAGGGGTAGTAAACCGCTATTTCGCTAAAAGCGAAGTTATTCTTTGCGGCGGCGCAATTAATTCACCTCAACTTCTAATGCTTTCGGGGATTGGACCCAGAGCAGAACTAGAAGAAAAGGGGATTTTTGTACAGCAAGACTTGCCAGGTGTGGGCCAAAACCTACAAGATCACCTAGATGCCATCGTGCAATATACCTGTAAAGCCAGAGAAGGTTATGCCGTGGCATTCGGAGCGCTGCCTTCTTACGTTAAAGCCACCGCAGACTACGCGTTTAAGCGCAAAGGTATTCTTTCTTCAAATATCGCTGAAGCCGGTGGTTTTGTTAGTTCAAGCTTAGCGACACAGGGCCCTGATATTCAATTTCACTTTTTACCTGCAATTTTAAACGACCATGGAAGACAGTTAGCTTTTGGTTACGGTTATGGCCTGCACGTATGTTGTCTATATCCTAAAAGCCGCGGCACTATTTCGCTTCAAAGTAACCATCCTGCCGATCAAGCGCTTATTGACCCGAATTACTTGTCCGCAGAGGAAGACCAGCAAGTCATGATTGAAGGCGTGCGTATTGCCAGAAAGCTGCTATCTGCGCCAGACTTCGACAAGTTCCAAGGTAGTGAGTTATACCCAGGGGAAGATGCGCAAACTGATGAAGAAATCTTAGAGTTTTTACGTGAGCGTGCTGAAACCATCTATCACCCAATTGGTACGTGTAAAATGGGCAGTGATGACGATGAGATGGCAGTGGTTGATACTCAATTGCGGGTAAGAGGTGTAAAAAGTCTAAGAGTAGTAGATGCCTCGGTGATGCCAAGCTTGATTGGCGGCAATACCAACGCCCCCACCGTCATGATTGCCGAACGTGCTGCTGAGTTTATTAAAGCGACGCACGAAGGTCAGCCAGTATCTTTGGCTAAAGCAGAATCGGCGTAAACAAAAAATGCTAAGAGCGAGCCCTCGTCTCGCTCTGGCAATTCATCCGCTTTTAAGTATTCATTTGCTTGAAGCAGTTTTACCACACGGTGCTGATCGTCTCTTGAAGGCGACTTGGTCGCTTTAAGCTATTTTTCCGCTCTAGGCTATTTTTTTGCTCTAGGCTAATTTTTTCCGCTCTAGGCTAATTTTTCCGCTCTAGGCAGTTAAACACTTTTCGCGGCGTACAAGCGCAACGCTATATTCAAGTGGTTGCGTTGATAAGACGTTATACCTGCTTTTGCATAAATAAATCCGCTGCACAATCACACATTTCGTCGATATGACTGCTGTCAGCGTATATTCCGTCAATAAGTAAACGCGCAATACCGTGTAACGTACCCCACGTTACCTGTGCTAGTCTCAGTGCATCCTGATTGTTCGGAAGTAGCCCTTTATCCTGCCAATAACGCGTCATCGTCACTTGAAACTGAAAGCAGGGGAATGCAACATCTTTCAGATCGTTGGTTGCCGCTTGGTTTTGCCAAATAGTGCGACCAAACATCAATTCGTACATCTCTGGGTTGTCGGCAGCATAGCCAATGTATTCGTGCACAAATTCGCGAAAACGCGCCTGTGGTGTCTTATCTTCTTGCTCAAATATACGTTTAGCTGCGCTATGCCAGTCGCTAAAGCCTTTGGCTGCAATAGCGCTTAACAGCGCACTCTTGTCCTTAAAATGATGATAGGGCGCAGTACGTGACACACCGGCATCCTCTGCTAGCTTTCTAAGAGATAAACTATCAACGCCGTGCTCAGAGAGACGCGCGGTAGCTGCCTCAATCAGTGCGCTGCGCAGGTCGCCGTGATGGTAGCTTTGTACTGCATTAGCCATAAACCCAATGTTTCCATTTTCAAAATTGAGACGAATAGATAACGTTTTATCTTGACAGTGTCAACATAGCCTTTTATCTTGACGCTGTCTAGTTTGCAAATTTGTTAACAGGAACAGCCCAAGGAGACAGCGCAAACCATGAAGTACTCTACATTAGAAGTAAAACAAGAGGGCCATATTGCCCACGTAGTACTTAACCGCCCCGATGCAATGAACAGTATGATCCCTGAGTTCTGGACCGAATTGCCAGCGGCTATTCGTGAAATCGATGACGAGGGTCAAGCCCGCGTCATCGTTATTTCATCTACGGGTAAGCATTTCTCTGCCGGTATGGACTTATCGGTGTTCCTGAATATGAAAGAAGACTTTAAGGGCGACCCGTCGCGCAGAGCAGAGCGCATGCGCCGTATGGTGATGTTGCTTCAAGATAGCTTTACCGCCATAGAACAGGCACGTATGCCGGTTATTGGTGCAGTTCAGGGCGGGGCAATTGGTGGTGCAGTAGATTTACTAAGTGCATGTGATATGCGTTATTGCACTCAAGACGCTTTTTTCACTATTAAAGAAACCCAATTAGGTATGACAGCAGATGTCGGTACGCTCCAGCGATTACCAAAGCTTATACCTATTGGCATAGTAAAAGAACTGGCTTATACCGGGCGCAATTTTGGTGCCGCAGAAGCGCAGCAACTTGGTTTTGTGAATCAGGTATTCGATGACCAAGCTTCCATGCTAGACGCGGTGATGAAAATAGCGCAGCAGATTGCAATGAATTCGCCGCTCGCAGTTTCAGGCACTAAGACTATGATTAACTACGCGGTAGAACACACGGTGGCAGAAAGCTTGACCTATATGGCCACATGGCAAGCGGGCATGTTTCAAATGGAAGATGTGTTTAAAGCCATGGAAGCACAGAAAACCAAAACGCTGCCAGAATATCCGCCATTACACCCGGCCATTAAGAAAATGAATTCGTAAGTTTATGTATGAACGCGCGCTGTCCTTGCTGCTAATTGCTCATTGTTGGCCCAATGATAATTACCATACGTTAAGGCTGGTGCGCGACGTGATTTCTATTACATAAATTAAGTAGCTAATCAAATTAAGTAAACACTTAGACAAATAGCGCTTCTACAAAAGAAGCGCATCAAATAAGAACATTTGAACAGGCTTTTTAACGGCTTCTACCAAGCCAAAACCACTTTCAGGAATGTATCATGAATCAGACCGTTACCGATCATCCCGTTTACCCTCATTTATTTCGGCCATTAGATTTAGGGTTTACTACCCTAAAAAATCGCGTGCTTATGGGCTCTATGCACACGGGTTTAGAAGAATTACCCGACGGCCATAAACGTATGGCAGCATTTTATGGCGAACGTGCCAGAGGCGGTGTAGGTCTTATTGTTACAGGTGGCATCGGGCCAAATGAAGAGGGCGCTACCCATCCATCAACGTTTCGTTTAGACACAGACGAAGCAGTGAAAAACCACAAAGAAGTGACTGATGCGGTGCACATTGCAGGCGGCAAAATTTGTATGCAAATATTGCATACGGGCCGTTATGCGTATAGCCCTAAGCTTGTTGCACCTTCTGCGGTACAAGCGCCAATTAACCCGTTTAAGCCAAAAGCGCTAGAAGCTGACGAGATTGAAAAGCAAATTAAAGATTTCATCACTGCAGCAACTCAAGCCCAGCGCGCTGGCTACGATGGCGTTGAAATCATGGGTTCTGAAGGCTATTTCCTTAACCAGTTTATTGCTAAACGCACTAACCATCGTGACGATGAATGGGGCGGTGAATACGAGAACCGTATCCGCTTACCTATTGAAGTCGTGCGCCGCGTGCGTGAGGCTGTAGGTAAGAACTTTATCATTATCTACCGTTTGTCGATGCTTGACCTTGTTGAAGGAGGCTCTACTTATGAAGAAGTCGTACAGCTTGGCAAAGAAATCGAAAAAGCGGGTGCTACTATCATTAACACCGGTATTGGCTGGCACGAAGCGCGTATCCCAACCATTGCTACTAAAGTACCGCGTGCGGCATTTACGTGGGTAACGGCTAAATTCCGCGAAGCACTTTCGATTCCGGTAATCACATCGAACCGTATCAACACCCCTGAAGTTGCCGAAGAAGTACTGTCTCGCGGTGATGCAGACATGGTATCAATGGCTCGCCCATTCTTGGCCGACCCTGACTTTGTGCGCAAGGCGCAGCAAAATAAGGCCGATGAAATCAATACCTGTATTGGCTGTAACCAAGCCTGTCTTGATCACGTATTTAACGGCAAAATGACCAGCTGTTTGGTAAATCCTCGTGCGTGTCACGAGCTTGAAATTAACGTTAAGCCAGCAGAGACTAAAAAGCGTGTAGCGGTTGTAGGCGCAGGTCCTGCGGGATTAGCAGCAGCAGTGACCTCGGCCGAGCGTGGTCACGACGTTGTGATTTATGACGCATCTAGCGAAATTGGTGGGCAGTTTAATATTGCTAAACAAATCCCTGGCAAAGAAGAATTCTATGAAACGCTGCGTTATTTCAAGCGCCAAATTGAGCTTCATAAAAATATTACCCTCAAATTGAATACTTATGTTGACGCGGCTGCGCTTAACGATGAAGGTTTCGATGAAGTTATGATTGCGACGGGTATTAAGCCACGCACGCCAGCAATTGATGGTATTGAGCACGAAAAAGTGCTGACCTATATCGAAGTGTTAAAAGAGAAAAAGCCTGTAGGGAATAAGGTGGCCATTATCGGTGCTGGCGGTATTGGTTTTGATACCGCTGAGTATTTGTCTCATGGCAAAGAAACGCCAAGCCAAGATATTCCTGCATTTATGAAAGAGTGGGGCATTGATATGACCTTCTCGGCTCGCGCGGGTATTGAAGGCGTTAAGCCGCAGCCAGAGCCATCGCCAAGAGAGATTTTCCTATTGCAGCGCAAGACCACAAAAGTTGGCGCGGGTTTAGGCAAAACAACAGGATGGGCGCACAGAGTAGGCTTGCTGGCCAAAGGCGTGACCATGATCCCTGGCGTAAGCTACGATAAAATTGATGATGAAGGGCTACACATTACGGTAGAAGGCAATAGCCAAGTATTGCCGGTAGACAACATCATCATCTGTGCAGGCCAAGAGCCGATGCGTGATATCGTTGAAGGCTTAAACATGCCTTATCACTTAATTGGTGGTGCCGATGAAGCGTTGGAACTAGACGCTAAACGCGCCATCGACCAAGGTACACGGGTGTGTGCTGCGGTTTAATGACCTAGTGCAAACGCGTTTAGAAATAGAAGTGCCGCATCAAAAGGTGCTTTAAATTGATGATAAACCCCTCTTTTTTTCGGAGGGGTTTATTTTTTTAAGCCGAAGGCTGTGATTTTTTATGAAAATACCGAAACCACACCTGTTTTAGCCTGTTGAAGTTACCTAGACCTGCTATTATCGTTTTCTTTTTTCACTGAGATAAACATGACGTTCAGCAACACTCAAGACTTAGTTCAAGCCGTTAGCAATTCACCAGAGACTATCGAGTTTAACGATGTTATCGCGCTCGTTGATAGCATGTTTGCTTTTACGCCAACCGCGTTCACCAATGGTGATGTAACAAACGAAGCTAACCAGAATAATGGCTCATGCAAGCTGCTTGCACTGGGTCAGTATTTAAACCTAAACCAAGCACAAACACTGGCTTTGTTTGGGCGCTTTTATCGTGAAGACGTACTCAATAACCCCGATGGTAACGACCACGCCAATATCCGCAACTTTATGAAAACAGGGCATGAAGGCGTGGCGTTTGAGACGTTTCCTTTAGTTGTAGTAAATGCTGATTAGTGGCTTTTTACAGCTAGAACGCTTGCCCATTAGGGCATGCAAAGCATGACCTCAGTAGTACGGTGATTTGTTTATCGCCTAACTTTAGACTGGAATAAGCGGTACGACGCTTCATCGCCTATTTTTTGTGAAAGTGACAACCCCAAGCTGATAAGCGAATTATCAGACTGTCTCTTTATGGCTTTTTTTAGTACGTTGAGTGCGCTTTTCGTTTGACCTACACTATCTAAAGCGAGGGCGTAAATATACCAATTTTGTGGGTTCTCAGGGGCAAGTTCTTTTGCTTTTTTGAAAAATGTAACTGCAGTTGCTTTATCCTGTTTACGAACATGCAGCATGCCTAACGAATAATGGATGAGAGCGCTATCAGGTAAATTGCTCATTCCATCAAGGAGGGTTTGTTCTTCTAACAGAAGTTTATTTTGAGCGCGATACAATTCGGCCAAGTTGATGTAGTTTGCCTCAAAGTAAGGGTCTACAGTTAGACCTCGTTTTAGCAGCTTTTCTGTTTGATGAATATTGCCGAGCTGATATTCAACCAGACTTTGATTGAGGTTACCTTCCCCCCGCCATTGATTTACGGTATTCGACAACCTAAGCTCTCCAAGCGCTTTCTTAAAGGTCTCTGTGTTTAAGCCCTGACCAAGCAAGTTATTAGCTGCAGTCACTCGAATGGCTTTATACTTATCATCAAGTAGATTAGCGTACGTTTTCGTTCGTTCATTAGGAAGAAGTGCACGACCGGCTTGCGCCGCCCCCAGTCTTAGCAAAGGCTCTTCATGCAGAATAAATTTCCGTAAATCTTTATCAGTAAGTGCCTGGTTCGACGATGCCAACAAGCTCAGCGCAGTAGCCCGTTTTATAACTGGAAGAGACGACGAATGGGCAATACGCAGCACAGTTTGTTTACTATGAATATTACCCTGCATAACAGAGATATAGTTTTCTTCTTGTTTGTTTAGTGTAGAGTCTTTGCCATACCAGTTGATTAGCTTTTCTGATACCCAATCATTATCTTGGTCGTGACAGTTTAAACATGCGTTGGGTGCGCCAGTAGTTGAAGAAACGTTGGGAGTTGGAATACTAAAGCTATGATCCCGCCGTGCATCTACACCCATATAGGTGCGCGTAGGCATGTGGCAGTTTACGCACTGATTTGCATCTTCACTCCCCACATGCTTTGTATGCTTTTCACCTTCATAAGCCGATGCCGAGTGACACTGAAGGCACAAACCATTTCCCTCTATTTTGAGCTTCATAGAGTGTGGGTTGTGGCAGTCTATACAGTTAACACCAGCTTCATACATGCGGCTTTGTAAAAAAGAGCCGTATACATAAACCTCTTCACGTATTTGCCCATCAGCAAAATACAATGGTGAGATAAGAAGCGAAGGTGAGAACTGGTCTAGGAAAGGTTTTTTAGGGTCTATTCCATCAGAAAGTGAGGTGCGCAGAGAGTGACACGCAAAGCACGTTTCCATAAACCGATTGTCTCGTTTTGCAGGAATAAATTCGCCATCTTTTTGTTCGTGCCAAGTAGCGATGTTGCTTCCATCTTTTAACAGCCACCTTCCAATTGCTTGTTGTTCATTTTGAGACAGCTCGTGAGAAGTGAGCGATGACCTATGGTGATTGACTTCTTCAACTTGCGTAACGTTGCCCTTTTTATTTGGTTCGCTGTCATTAACGCTTGTTGTATTTGCAGTATAATGCGATGCCATATCACCGTGGCAGGATGCGCACGACACATTGATTTCATCAAACTGGCTGTCGAATGTAAGCGTCTTAGTATCAAAATTGCGCTTTAATCCGCTTGAGTGGCAGTCTGCACACATACCATTCCAGTTTTGCATCGGTTGTTTCCAATGCAACCTGTCTTTAGGAGTAATATCCTCAGATGGATAATTGGGGTACCAACGTTGGCCGCCTTTTGATTCGTCTCGAGCATCCCAAGCAAAAGGAAAAACTTGAAGTTTACCTGCTTGTGTTTCGATGAGGTATTGCTGCAACGGAAAATGACCAAAAACATAAGTGATTGGATAGATATTCGTACTTCCTGCTTCTGTGAGCTCGGCAAAAAATTTATTTTCGTTTTTGAAAAAACGTGTCTTCTGCGTGAAGTGAGTTATAGAAACATTATCGAAATTGGCAAGCACGGTTTTATCATTAGCATGGGCCATTGCTTTCGCGTGGTCTGATTGTTGCCACAACGTAACTTGTTCCTGATGGCAGCTAACACAATTAGCATACTCTTGTGCGTGTAAACTTTTAACTAAACTTGATAGATAAATTATGCTTAAAAGAAAAACCAACCGTGGCATTACAACTGCTGTCTGAATATTTGTGAACTCTCTGAACTTTATCACAGAGGCACGAGTAGCGGTAAACAAAGTTTGCGCGCTAATTATCACGCTCAGTCAAAATCAATTCACTAGACTGGGGCATTATCGCAAAGTCAAATTGGCCTAAGACGTTCATTCCCAACAACCCATCAGCATCGGGTAATGCGTCTTCGGGCAGCACGATGGCAGAAACATCGTTGAACTCGTAGCCCGCAAAGTAAAATCGCGGTATTTGTACTAGTGGTGCTTCAATAGTTCCTGAGGCGGTTCTCACGTTGAAGTTACCGATAAACGTGAGGTTTCGCATACGACCCAAGCGAGCAAATAATCGCGACGATATTGCAGTAGTACTGGCACCCGTATCTAAAATCATGGTGGCTTTTTGGTTAAGCGCCTTTGCTTCAAGGCGATATTGGTCACCAATACGCTGCAAAGCTAAGCGAGTTTCATAACGTGCGTTCTCCCCGTCTGGCGGCGTTAGTTCACTGTTGTTCGGTGTAGTGTCGGCATTAGCAATATCGCGCATGTCATAGGCTTTATCGCGAATGATATTGGCGTCTCTATCGTTTATCGGCAGAGCAGCGAGTACATCTTCCATTAGCGTAAGCTTTTGCTGGTAAGCATAAGCTTCAGCCAAATTTAGGGTGTAGTGTTTTGCGTCGGGTATGCGTTGATAAAGAGGCTCATTTAATCTAGCCACCAGTTCCCATTGTTGGTCTTGACTTAACTGCGTTTGCGCTTGTTGATACAAAGTAGCAATTTTTGTGTCGATAAACGCGAGAGTTTTAGTTGAAAGAGGCAGTTCAGCCAAGTCGTAGTAGTGTACTATCGCTGTGGGCAGAGGCTTAGTTAACTCAATTAGTTCAGCTTCTAGCAACAGCAGCGATTCGTTGAGCGGGTCATTTTTTAAAAGGTTTGTAAGCTCTGTGGTGAGCAACGCATATTGTCCATTATTGAGTAGGGTAGTTAGCGTAGCGATATCACTTTGGGTAATTTGTTGCGAAGATAAGCGCAGATCTTCACGCTCATTTGACGGTATGTTAGTTCTGTCAGCGTTCGAAAAAGAGGTGGATTCACGATCTTTGTTGAAGGGCTCTATATTGCCCTTCGCCTGAGTCTCACTTTCCAGCGCTGCTTCATGTTGTAAATGATGCTCATAGTCTGCTTCTAACTTATAAGCACCGTTATTATGCTGCTTTAAGCTAATCCATAGGTAAACATTGATGCCCAACGACACACATAAAAACAGTGTAAGCAGAACTGCAAGCCCTGTTTTCATTGGTCTAAACACGCCTTTCCATAGACGTCCACAAATTGCTTAGGCATCCGCTTTGGCGCGCCAGTATCAAGGCTGACGCAAACGAAAGTTGTTAGTGCATCAAATACGGTTTTGTTTCGCTTTGGGCAGATAAATTGAAACTGGCGTTTCAAGGTCAATTTTTTATCGCAGTGTACTATCCAAGTGGCGCATTCTAACGTATCACCAAGATGAGTTGGCAGATGATAGTTAAGTTCGTGACGTTTTATTACCATCCCACGGTTTAGCGCCTGATAATCGGCAAACTGCAGGCCGAGGGCGTTTGAATGAGCCCAAGCTAAGGTTTCGAGCTGAGAGAGGTACGCCACATTGTTCACGTGCTGATAGTGATCGATGTGTGTTTCATTAATATGCCATTGCTGCACGTAGGGGTTATCTAACATCCAATTAAGCGTTGGGTTGCTCAAACCTTTTCCTTATTCATATATCTTATTTATACCCTATTTGCTTCATTACCGTCGGCGTAGCGCCGGTGCTCTCGAAGACCTATTATTGCATTTCTGTTTCGGCAACTTATACCTTTGGCAACGGATTATCTTCAGGCAAGATTAAATCGTCACTTAACAATGACTGCATAATTGCTTTTTCTCTTACCAAAACAGGTTGTATAAAGCCTTGCACATCGCCTAGCGCTTTAAATGCATTAAAACCACGCTCTAAAAACTCATGCAGAGCCAGTAAGCCCGCTAATTTGGCTGGACGTCGAGATAGCGAAATCAACATACCTATACCACGAATCTTTATTACGTCAGAGAGTTGATCGCCCAAGTGCGAAATTATGTCGATTTGATGCGCTCTGTCTTCCATCCTGCCCACATTGCGATAAGCCAAAGCGTAGTTGTCTCGGTTAATGGGCTCCCCAGGAAAATGACTTTGTAAGTACTGGGCCACTGCCATATCCAAATCGAATGATAGTGCATTTAGCGATAGGGCATCGTCCATAGCGTTCATGGCTTTGTCTGGCAATACTTTTGCAAGCTTCGGAATAACGCGAACTAAATCAGCGTCGCGCTGGCTAAAATCTTTCGGGCCGTACAATTCATCTACAAAAAACGCCATGGCTTTTTGATAACGTTTTTGCTGCGCCAAATCGTCGTGCGTGACCAGTAAGCGTTCGCACTGCCAATGCTGCAGCTGATGAATGATAGGCATTACTCCCAACTGATTGGCCAAATCACGAAGGGCATTTACCCGGTGAATATGTTTAATTATCTCTTGCGCCAAATGAGAAACTCCCTGTTGAGCTAGTGTGGCTTATCTGCTGTTGTAAACCTAGATTGACCTAAGCAAGCGTGCCTTTCAAGTGAGAAGACAAAGTTTTACTGGTATACTCTGCCGCCATTAGTTTAGCTTGCTTATTTAGATTTTTAATTTACTTAATGAACAGTCAAAGTAGTCAGTCATCATTGAACAATGCCTGTAAAAATGAGACCACTGGCGCACACGCCCCGGGCTTAGAAAAAGACAGCGATGTTCCAACGTTAATATCACTGTTTAATAGCACGTTTGAAGATTTCAATACGCGCTTGGTTTTGGGCGATGATGAACCTATTTACATCCCCGCGGATAACGAAAAGCCTTACCATCAAATCGTCTTTGCTCATGGGTTCTTTTCAAGTGCCTTACATGAAATAGCGCATTGGTGCATTGCAGGCGAAAAGCGCAGACTTTTAGAAGATTACGGTTACTGGTATTGCCCTGATGGCCGCGATGCAGTGCAGCAAGCAGACTTTGAAAAAGTAGAAATTAAGCCACAGGCTATTGAATGGGCGTTTACCGAAGCCGCCGGCAGGAAATTTCAGGTGAGTACGGATAACTTGAATGGTGCTGAGCCCGACAGAGAAGGTTTTACCCGAAACGTGGCTGCTCAGCTAGAAGCTTTTAAAACTAATGGTTTTCCACCACGCGCTGAACGTTTTATACAAGCGCTGTCATCTGTGTTTGGCGAAAGTAAATTAACTGATCCGCCTAGCAGTGTCATGAATAGCACGGCAGCAGTCTCGCGCCAAAACACCGCAAGTAGTGACGTAGTCGATGGGATAGGAGTAAATGCTGAATGAGTCAAATTGACCTTAGCCAATCAACGTCTAATAACAAGCCCAAATTCAAACTGGGTGTTGTGGTAAACCCATTTGCAGGTATTGGCGGAGCGCTTGCGCTTAAAGGTAGCGATGGGGCTGAAATTCGTGAAAAAGCCCTCGCTATGGGAGCAGAGAAAAAAGCTAACGAAAAAATGGCCAAAGCGCTCAGTATCTTAGAAGCGTTGTCGGGGAAATTTACTGTTGTGACTGCGTCGGGCGATATGGGCGAAACAGTTTGTGAATCTCTAGGTATTCCTTATGAGGTAATCTACACGCCTAGTGCTGCACAAACCGAAGGCGAAGACTCAGAACGCGCAGCTAAAGCCATGGTGGATGCCAACGTTGACTTGCTGCTTTTTGCAGGCGGCGACGGCACAGCCCGTAATATCTGTAGTGTAGTCAGCACACAAGTTCCCGTGTTAGGCGTGCCTGCCGGTTGTAAAATTCATTCTGGCGTTTACTGCGTGTCGCCGTCAGCAGCAGGGCAGGTAGTAAGTCAAATGATTGCAGGCGAGCTTGTAAGTGAAATGGACGCCGAAGTGCGTGATATTGACGAAAACGCGTTTCGCGAAGGGAAAGTTATTGCTAAGCATTATGGCGAAATGCGCGTACCGGCAGAACTCACTTACGTTCAAGCCGTAAAAATGGGCGGCAAAGAAGACGAGGCTTTGGTGCTTGATGATATTGCGGCATATGTGAGCGAGATCATGGACGATGAGCCTGATACGTACTTTGTTATGGGCTCGGGCTCTACAGTAGGCGCTGTCATGGAGTTCCTTGGCTTAGACAATACCTTGTTAGGCGTTGATGTGGTGAAGCAAGGTGAACTAATCGCAAGTGATGTGACTGCCAGCGAGCTAATTGCGCTGACTCATGACAAACCCACTAAAGTCATTTTGACGGTTATTGGTGGTCAGGGCCACATTTTGGGGCGTGGAAATCAACAGTTAAGCCCAGCGTTTATTCGTCAAATTGGCAAACAAAATATGCTTGTCGTTGCCACTAAACAAAAACTACAGGCATTAAATGGCAAACCGCTTCGTTTAGATTCAAGCGATGCCGCGCTAGACGCTAAATTAGCAGGCGCTTTTACGGTTATTACCGGCTACAAAGACAAAGTACTTTGCCAAGCTGTTTAAAGGCATTACGCCATACACTAAAGCGAATTTATTGCCTTTAGAACAACGAGGTTTATCTCGACCTGAAAACATAGAGATAAACAACTGAAATTAACAACAGGAAGGAGTAAGACGTGTTACCACCTGCTGCAGCACCAGAAAGTGTCGTTAAAGCTATTGCAGATATTGAGGCATCGCTTGATGACGTGGTAAATCACGGTAGTGATGACGAATTGTTTATTGCCAGCTACTTACAAGGCCATTTCGCGGTAGAGGCACGCCAACTAGAGATGCAAGAAGGCGCTACCATTGCGATGCTTAATGACAAAATGCTCGAAAGCCTTAATAATGCTTTCGCTAACAACGAATTAGACAGTGAAGATGCTCAGCAAGTCAAAGCACTTTGGGCACGGTTAGTCGCAATGTAATTGCGGCTTTCCTTATTTACTTTCTCACAAGAACTATCTCCCCCGCACATCGTTTTTCCTCTTTTACAATCCGTTACAGTTTTCTGCATTACAGCCCTTTATTAACCGCCAGATTAGTTTATGTTTAGTACAGGCGTAAAGCCGCTTTGTGGTGCCTGGCACATTCTGGTGTTCAGCGCAGAAAATAAGATTAAGGATGACGACATGACTGTACTTAAACATCTCACCAAGGGCTTTAAATTAAGCGTGGGTGTGCTGGCAGTAAGTAGTTCGCTGATGGGCTCAGCGTTTGCTAAAAACGATATTAATATCGACTATGAAAAGTTTACTACCGATAACGGGCTAACCGTAATTGTTCATGAAGACCGCAAAGCGCCAGTAGTTGCTGTAGCTGTGTGGTATAAAGTGGGGTCAAAAGATGAACCCAACGGCAAATCTGGGTTTGCTCATTTATTTGAACACCTCATGTTCAATGGTACCGAAAACTATGACGATGAGTGGTTCGGGCCGCTTCAAGAAGCCGGAGCTACAGGCCTCAACGGTACCACAAATTTTGACCGAACTAACTATTTTCAAACCGTTCCAACGCCGGCTCTAGACCGTATATTGTGGATGGAATCTGACCGTATGGGACACCTGTTAGGTGCGGTAACACAAGAGAAGTTAGACGAACAGCGTGGCGTTGTACAAAATGAAAAGCGCCAAGGCGAAGACCAGCCTTACGGAAGCGTATTCACCCATATTTTTGAAGGCTTATTTCCCGTAGGGCATCCCTATCACCACACTGTAATAGGCTCAATGGAAGATCTTAACTCAGCGTCGCTTGACGACGTTAAGGGCTGGTTTAACCAATATTATGGCCCCAACAACGCAATACTGGTGCTAAGCGGCGACATTAACGCCGAAGAAGCCAAACCTCTGGTTAACAAGTACTTCGCTGATATTGAGCCGGGCCCCGCATTGTCTAAGTGGGAAGCATGGGTACCGAAACGTAGCGCAAACACCCGAGAAGTGATCCAAGACAAAGTGCCACAGTCGCGCATTTATCGCCTTTGGGTTTCACCTGAAAACACGTCATCAACTGCAACCGACCTGTTTATCGCTGCAAGTGTGATGGGTGATGGCAAAAACTCACGTCTTTATAAAGAACTTGTTTACGATCAGCAAATCGCTACCAATGCGTCGGTATTTAATTACGAGCTACAAATGGCGTCCATCTTTGGAGTTACGGTTGACGTAAAAGACGGCGTTGACGTAGCAAAGGTAGAAAAAGAGATTGATAAGGTCATTAGCGAATTCTTGCGTAAAGGCCCTAGCAAAGACGAAGTTAAGCTTGTGTCGACGAAACAACGCGCTTCAATTATTCGAGGGCTAGAAGAAGTTGGGGGCTTTGGCGGGAAAGCAGACACCCTTGCTAGCGGGGAGTTTATTGCTGGTGACCCTAACTATTTTAAAACTGAGTTAGACGAGCTAGGAGAGGCGACGCCCAAAGACGTTAAAGCGGCTGCGAATAAATGGTTAAAAGAAGGGTGGCACCAAATCACGGTTGTGCCGTTTATTGAACATACAGCATCAACTGAAAGCGTTGATCGCAGTTCAGGTTTGCCGTCAATTGATGCAGAGACACAACTAAGCTTCCCAGAGGTTACGCAGACCACTTTATCTAACGGTGTGAATGTGGTGTTTGCGAAACGCTCTACGGTACCTTTGGTTAATGTGGCAGTGCAATTTGACGCAGGGTATGCTGCTGATGCAGGTGGAAAGTTAGGACTTGCGAGTTTCACCACACAGATGCTTGATGAAGGGGCGGGTAAATACGATGCCTTGGAACTAGCGGCAGAGCTTGAGCAGTTGGGAACAAATTTAAATGCTGGCTCAAATCTAGACACCACTACAGTTAGCATGTCGATGCTTACCGAAAACATGAAGCCTTCTTTGGCACTTTTGGGGGATATATTAAAATCGCCCACGTTTAAAGAAGAAGAGATTGAACGTCAACGTGCCCTTATTTTAAGCAATATTGCCCAGCAAAAAACACGCCCTGTAAGTATTGCGCTAACCTTACTTCCACCGCTTATCTATGGTGATGATCATGCCTATGGTATTCCATTTACCGGTACAGGAACTGAGCAAGACGTGAAAGCAGTGACGCGAAGCGATCTAGTTAGCTTTAAAGATACGTGGCTACGCCCTGATAATGCGACAATTTTTGTCGTTGGTGACACTACGTTAGACGTCATAAAACCTATGCTTGAAAAAGAGTTTGGTAAATGGAAAGTAGAAGGCAATAAAGGAACGAAACAAATAGCTGAAGCGTCCATGCCTGAGCAGGGCCAAGCGATTATTATTGATCGCCCAGGTGCGCAACAGTCGCTAATTCTGGCCGCGCATTTAGCGCCACCAACAGGTGCAGACAACAATATAGCCATCAATGCTATGAACCAAACACTAGGTGGCGCTTTCACTGCTCGCGTGAATATGAATTTACGCGAAGATAAAAGCTGGTCTTATGGCGCGTATACCTTTCTTCAAGACGCAAGAGGTCAACGCCCATTTATGGTGTATGCACCAGTGCAAACCGATAAAACAGGGCCGTCTCTACTTGAACTCAAAAAAGAGCTCAATGCATATATAGGGGATAAGCCGCCGATGGCGAATGAATTGGAAAGAGCGCGATTGGATGAAGTACGCTCGTTGCCTGGTCAATTCGAAACGGCCAATGCGGTAATGTATAGCCTCTTATCAAGTAAGAGGTTCAATAGAGAATATAATTATCCAGAGTCTTTGGTCGAAAAGTACAATGGCTTATCTTTAGACGATTTAAGTAGCGCGGCGAAAGAGGTGTTGCATCCGGAAAAATTGACTTGGATAATCATTGGTGATGCCGAAAAAATCAAAGCGGATGTTGAAGCAGCTGAGATTGGACCTGTCAGTGTGCAGAGTATGAATTCACTGTAATAAGCGACACTGCAAAGCAAGCGAAAGGGCCGAAAATTTTCTCGGCCTTTTTTATTAGGAATTATTCACTAAACTCATCAAATGCACGCAAAGCATCTGCAGCGTACATAAACGATGGGCCTCCGCCCATGTAAACCGACATACCGCACACTTCTTCGATTTCTTCACGGGTAGCACCTAAATGCACTAACGCTTTAGCATGAAAGCCTATGCAGCCATCGCATCGCGTTGCAATACCAATCGCAAGAGCAATAAGTTCTTTCGTTTTTTTATCCAACGCACCGTCTGCGGTCGCAGCCTTAGCCATATCAGAAAACCCTTTCATGACTTCTGGCACGCCTTTTTTAACCTCGGCTAGATACGGATTTAAGCTATCGGTAATTTCTTTATATGACTTTGTCATTGTGTTCTCCTGACGCAAATAAAATCGGGCTTTAATGTCTCTTTTTCTTTCAGCACAAAAGCGTTTAAAAAGAGACTATCTACTGGCCTTGTTGGTTAATGTCATCGTTAATCATATACCTATAGCTTTTGTACGTCATGATTCAGGTCAAGAAGCGTTTATTTGTTGGTGACAAATGCGCCTTTTGTAGAATGGTGAGCGGCGACAACATGCACTAAAGTTAAACAAGTTTAATTAGCTGCTCAATTCTTGATTTGAAGACAACCCCTCTGGTGAACACGAAAAAATTTATATTCTCACCCTTCCGCGTGTTTGCAATCGCTTTTCTAAATGTAGTGTGTATTACTGTTGCGCTCGCATCTGGTTCGAATAAGTTAATGAACGAATATGCGGTCGAACTTTTAACCGCTGAAGATGGCTTTGTTTCATCAGAAATCTATTCCATAGTCCAAGACCGCCAAGGCTTCCTTTGGTTTGGCACAGCAGAAAATGGCGTCATGCGTTATGACGGTCGCAACGTTAAGCTCTTTGAATCGAATAGCGAAGACGGCCAAAGCCTTTCTCATAACGATGCCGGCAACTTAATGTTGGATGCCGAGGGCAATATTTGGGTGGGTACGTGGGGCGGTGGTGTTAACAAATACGACCCTACAACCGGTCAGTATGAGCGCTATTTAAATGTGCCTGATGATACAAATTCTTTGTCATCAAACCGAATTCAGTCACTTTTTCAAGATAACGCAGGTGATATCTGGCTAGGCTCTTACGACAAAGGGCTTAATCGTTTTTTAGGCAATGGAGAATTTCAGCGAGTACAAAAAATACCAGGGGATAAAAATAGTCTTTCCCACAATCGCATTTGGGACATTATTGATAACGATGCCGATAGTCTGTGGGTAGCGACCAGCTATGGGATAAATTTACTTGATAAAAAATCGTTAGACGCCAAGCATTTCTTGCCGGATCCAAAAAACAAAACGGCTACGGGCGCGAATGAAATACGTAGTTTACTTCGTACATCTTCTCATCAGCTATTCGTCGCTACGCAAAATGGCCCCTTCTTATTCTTTCCAAGTTCCGGTGTTTTTCTGCCTCAAACGACACGAGAAGGTAAACCACTAAGCCAAGTAAACTCGATGATTGAGGACCATGATGGTCAAATATGGTTCGTCACTACCGAGGGATTGTATCGTCATACCGGAGAGGGGAACTATGTTGAAAAGGTCGACTTTGGTTATGAAAACGGCCTTCGCATAATTTTTGAAGATCATACTAAAACCAAGTGGATTACCAGTGAGGTTCACGGGATTTTTAAATTTTCTCCTCGCGGCAAAATTAAACAAATTAATAGTGAATTACTAACCGCACCAAGTGGTATCGCACTTGATCATGTAGATGAAAATGGAAATAAAAATGGCGATGAAAAGGGCGATGTACTCATTGTTACGGCAAACGCCGACGTGTTCAAATGGAAAGTGAGAGAAGAGCTTTTGCAAAAAGAATACGACTCGGTATTTAAAGAGCTTGAAGGTTATAAAGAGCGTGGGGTTATAGAAAGACCTATTATCGTGCCGGATCAAGAAGGGTTTCTGTGGGTAGCACAAGATGACTTTGTGGTCAGAGTTGATCGACGTACTAAAGCAATAAACCGCATTGAATACCCTAAGACTGACAGCAATTATCGTCAGTTTCGTGAGTTCAGAGCACTTGAACTAGACAATAGCGGCAACGTTTGGATTGGTACTTATAAGCACGGTATCTACATTTACAATAAGCATTCCGAAAAATTCAAGCATCTCACAACCGAAGACGGCTTAACGCACCCAGAAATTCACAGCTTATACAAAGACGCCAGCGGCAATATTTGGGTGGGTACGGGCGGAGGTGTGAATTTGTGGTCAGCTGATAGTGAAAGTTTCACGTTTTTTAGTGGCGCAAAGGATCAGCAGGGAAGTTTGCTCGATAGCATTGTGGAAGATATCCACCAAACGAATGATGGAGACATATGGGTAGCGACACAAAGGGGGTTGTATCAGTATTTCGCAGAATCTAAATCCTTCAAGCATTTTAGTGAGAAAAATGGGCTGCCCACCACCTTAATAAGAGCTATCGCTGATGGCGAGGACGGCAGGCTGTGGCTTACCACCAATAAAGGTGTTTTTCTTTATAATCCCGACACACAGAATGTTATTAGCTACAACAGTAATACAGATTTGGCAGGCAAAAACTTTTACTCTGATAGCTTAATTAAAGCGGGTGAAAATACCTATTTTACGAGTAGTCAGCGGGGGGTAGAGTACTTCAAATATAACCAAGAGCAAACCGATGCTGTTAGCGCAAATATAGTTCTTACCGGTTTTAACAAAATGGGGGAGTCAGTAGAGCTTAATAAGCCACTGTCCTATGTTACTGATATCAACCTTTCTTATGAAGCTTACTTTTTTTCATTAGATTTTGCGATTTTAGATTTTTCAGACCCTAAGCGTGCCCGCTTTGCTTACAAGTTAGAAGGGTACGATGAGCAGTGGATTGATATTGGAAATCATACTTCGGTGTCGTTTACCAACTTAAATGGTGGCGACTACAGGTTGCTCGTAAAAGCCATGAAACCCAATGGTGAGTGGGGTGATGATACTCTATCATTGAATTTACATGTGGCAGTAGCACCATGGAAAAGCTGGTGGGCATACACTATCTACGGCTTATTTTTGATAGGTATGGTTGTATTAGTGATTTACCTGCGCACCCGCCTACAGCAAACCGAAATCACTAAACAGAAACGCTTTGTTCAAACACTAGAACAGCAGGTATCTGAAAAAACTGCATCGCTAAAAGCGCAGGCGAACGATTTAAAACAAGCGCTTGAACGTGCCGAAGAAGCCACGAAGTTGAAGTCTGAATTTCTTGCCAATATGAGCCACGAAATTAGGACGCCGATGAATGGTGTTATAGGTATGCTTGGCCTGTTGAAAAAAAGTGACCTGACAGCAGAACAAAGCCAGCGCGTGAGTATTGCTAAAACGAGTGCTAACTCGTTGCTTGTGCTTATCAATGACATTCTAGACTTTTCAAAGATAGAGGCAGGCAAGCTTGAGCTAGAGTCGGTGGATTTTGACTTAAGGGAGTTAGTGGAAAGTGTTGCACTATCAGTAGCGCACTCAGCACAAGAAAAAGACCTAGAACTAATCGTTGATCTCTCTGCAATCAGCGAAACAAAGATATATTCAGATCCAAACCGAATTCAACAAATTCTGACTAACCTCTTAAGCAATGCCGTTAAATTCACTGAACAGGGTGAAATTTACATTGCAGCAAGGTTACTTCCAAGTGATGTTGAAAATGAAGGTATGCTGCACTTAACTGTAAAAGATACGGGGATAGGCATCCCGGAATCCAAACTTCCTCATTTGTTCGACGCCTTCACCCAAGTAGACGCGTCTACAACGAGGCGCTTCGGCGGCACAGGACTTGGTTTAAGTATTACAAAGAATTTGTGTCATTTATTGGGTGGTGACATAAGCGTTGTGTCAGAGCTTGGCAAAGGTAGCTGCTTCAACGTTATATGCAAAGTTACGGGCTCAAAGGAAAGCACGACACTGCAACCTGAACTTGTTAAAGAAAACACGCGTTGCTTAATAGTGGATGACAATGCATCAACAAGACAATCTATGCAGAACCAGCTTGGGCTTTGGGGTGTGAATGCGTTAACTGCATCGTCATTAGAAGAGGCTGCAACGCTTTACTTAGCTGATGAGATTAGTGAACAAGACCCTTTAAGTATTGATATTTTGTTTATAGAAAAAGTCGTTGATGACCACGAGCAAGACAATCGCTTACTGAACTTTAAGGGTATCGAAAACTTAAGGTTCAGTCGTACTATTCTTATGACCAAACTAAGCGATGTCGATAGCTACAGCGAGTTTAGAGGGATGCCCATTGATGAGTGTCTGCCTAAGCCCATAACGACCTCAGATTTACTAAGAATACTTGAAACCACGGTAGGTAAACCCGGCACACAAAACGATGTGCATTCACAGCAGTTGGGTATGGATACTGCAGATTTTGTAGAGCAACATCCAGATGAAGACCTAGCAGAGCAGGAACCTAAGAGACGCTTACTTGATATCGAAGCAACACGGATTTTGTTAGTTGAAGACAATGCGATAAATCAACTGGTTGCTACTAATGCACTCGAAAGCGAAGGGTACCAGGTAGATGTCGCGAACAACGGCTTAGAAGCGTTAGATATGTTGAAGAACTGCAAGCTTGAAGCACAATACCGCGCAATTATTATGGATTGCCAAATGCCCGAAATGGATGGGTTCGAAGCAACGAAATGCATCCGTGAAGGTGCGGCAGGAGATATCTATAAAAGTACGCCTATTATAGCGATGACGGCCAATGCCATGCAGAGCGATAAAGATATGTGCATGGCAGCTGGTATGGACGACTTTCTAACAAAGCCTATCGATCATCAAAAAGTAACTTCAACCTTACAGAAGTGGCTAAGCAAAATTAACTAGCCTCTCGCCAACGAGGAACTAAACGCGTTAATATGCAACAAGTTTTTAACAAGTTGTGAGAGCGTTAATGCTAAATCGTGCATCAAAACCCTTCGTAAAACTCGTCGAAAGATATCTTCCCGACCCCTATATTTTCGTTTTGTTGTTAACGCTCATAACGCTTGTCTTCGCTGTTGTCATTCAAGGCCAATCGCCACTTACCACAATTCAACAGTGGGGCGACGGCTTCTGGGGACTGTTAACCTTTTCAATGCAAATGCTCTTGGTATTAGTAACCGGGTTTATGCTGGCATGCACGCCGCTAGTTAAGACATTGCTAGAAAGTCTCGCCCGTCTAGCTAAAAGCTCAGGAAGCGCTATTGTACTGGTTACTTTAGTGTCGCTTACAGCCAGTTGGATAAACTGGGGCTTCGGGCTAGTGGTAGGTGCGTTGTTCGCCAAAGCACTTGCAAGAAAAGTGTTGGTAGATTATCGGCTATTGGTGGCCAGCGCATACTCAGGTTTTGTCGTATGGCATGGCGGCTTGGCGGGCTCTGTACCGTTAACCATTGCAACACCGGGGCACTTTTCAGAGGCGCAAATAGGCGTAATTGGTACCAGCGAGACGATTTTTAGCAGCTTCAACTTACTGTTGTTGGCAATTATGTTTGTAGTTGTTCCCCTTGTGAATCGTTTAATGCTACCTCCTAAACCTGAAAGCGTAATTGTGGATAGCGCAAAGCTACAAGACGATGCTTTACCTTCAGCAGAAAACGAAAGACCCGCTGATAAACTTGAAAACAGCAAAGCGCTTGGTTTACTTGTCGGTTTCGCTGGGCTTGCTTATCTTACAAATTATTTCATTTCTGGCGGCGGGCTAAACCTAAACATCGTTAATACGCTATTTCTTTTCCTTGCTATTGTCCTTCACGGTACGCCACGTAATGTTTTACATAGTTTGCAGCAAGCCGTTCAAGGCGGCAGCGGAATTGTAATACAGTTTCCGTTTTATGCTGGCATCATGGCGGTTATGGTGCAATCTGGATTGGCGCAGACTATGTCAGGATGGCTAATTAGTTTTGCATCTGCAGAGTCGTTGCCCGTATGGAGTTTTATTAGTGCAGGTATTGTTAATATTTTCGTACCTTCGGGTGGCGGGCAGTGGGCGGTGCAAGCACCTGTAATCCTGCCGGCGGCCGCTGAACTGGGTGCGGAAGTTAATAGGGTAGCAATGGCAGTGGCGTGGGGCGACGCTTGGACGAACTTAATTCAGCCGTTTTGGGCGCTCCCCGTACTTGCCATAGCCGGCCTGAAAGCCAAAGACATTATGGGCTTTTGCTTGGTTCAGCTTATTGTAACCGGTGTCATTATTTCCTTGGTATTGCGGTTTGTGTGAGGATTTCGAGAGCAATTTAACGCCGTAAAACAAAGCGAAAAGAGCCGAATGTGAAGCCACAACTTAAATACAAGCGGTGTGAATGATGCCTTTAGACGAAGAAAAGGTAGGGTTGTTGGTCGTAGATATTCAGGGCACTTTAGCTCGAAGAGTCAGCGATAGCGAAGCAATGATATGCAAAACCGCAAAGCTAATACAGTGTTGTAAATTGCTCAATATTCCCGTAGTCGTGCTTGAGCAAAATCCTGATGGCTTAGGTGGAACGGTCCCTGAAATTGAAACTCATGTTGCAAGTGACCCTCACTTTAAGAAGTTTACTTTTAACGCTGTAGCGGGTACTGACCAGTGCTCGTCCGAAATACTGGAGTACATTGGTGAAATGGAATTAAGTCGATGGCTGGTTGTGGGAATTGAAGCGCACGTATGCGTTTATCAAACGGTAACGGGTTTATTGGAAAATAATCACACTGTGGAAGTAATACAGGACTGCATTTCTTCAAGAGAGTCTTCCAATACTGTGCTCTCCATCCAAAATATGCGTGAGCAGGGCGCACGGATCAGCAGTTTTGAGATGACACTTTTTGACCTTTTAAAATCATGCCAACATCCAAAATTCCGAGAAGTGTTAGCGCTCATCAAGTAGTCGAACAACGTGATGAGCGAAACAAGTCGGAGCTACGCGAATGCGGTTTCTATCGATACAATGTCAATACCACGCACTTGCATAGAATCCAGCGCCAACAGATGACCAATGGCGTCACGCGTGCAGGTGCAAGGTTCAATGACTTTGGGGGAATATTTGGCGGCAGCTGGTGATAATGCTGTGTGAGTTACGCAGTTGTGCGTCATCATGCCTGCCAGAAGAATTTCATCCACGCCCAATGACTGTAAGGTTTCTTCTAAATTGGTGTTCTCAAAACAATCGGCGTGTTGCTTTGTGATGATGGGCGCATCCGGGGCTGCGGCTATCACCTCTTTATGAATTTCAGCGCCATGAGATCCTTCATAGAAAAACAACCCTTCTCCGGCCTCAACAGGCACAAGGTGCTGTATGTGAATAATCGGAATGCTCTTTTCCTTTGCAATAGCCATCGCTTTAAGTGTTTCTTGCATCGCAAGCTCTGGTTTGTGTAAAGGATACTTCCCTTCAGGAAAGTAGTCGTTTTGAATATCAATAACAATAAGTGCTTGTTTAACCACGGTCTTACCCCTTTTTCCAAGAAACAATCTCTAGCACGGTTTAAGTTGTGCTTACTCGATATTGACTATTTTGCAGATTTTCACGTGTAATAGAGAGTGACGATAATGACAAAAAGCACGCCAAATGCGACAGCGTTCACAAAGCGACAATGAAACGATGAAAGAAATAAAAATAGCAGTAATAAACTATCCAACCGCAAGCCAATCTGCGCTTTACGGCATAGTTGAAATGTTAGAGTTAGCGAATACGATGTGTGAGCAAGTCAACGCTGACGTGGCGTTTAGCGCGAGTATTTGCAAAGCGGAACAGTTAAATTCAAATGCGCTGGTTGATGTCGTCATCTTGCCGCCAAGCATGAGTGAAACATTTTTTGAGCATGACTTCACATCACTTATCAACTATATGAAAGTCATGCAGTCCCAAGGTGCATTGCTCGCCTCTGCTTGCGTAGGTGCATTTATTCTTGGCAAAGGGGGCTTTTTAGATAACAAAGTGTGTACTACACACTGGCGAATTGCCGATCACTTCATGGCAGCCTTTCCCACAGCAAAACTAGATGCTAAAGCTATCGTGGTAAACGGGGAGGGCGTAATAACAGCTGGCGGGAGAATGGCGTGGATTGATCTTGTGTTTGAAATCATATCGACCTTAAGTTCACCGACCATTGCATTGAATCTTTCTAAAGAGATGGTGGTGGATACAGGTTACAGGGAGCAAGGCTTTTATCACCAGTTTTCACCTAAAAAAGATCATGGCGATGCTCTCGTTGTTAAAGCGCAAAATTACTTGGAAAACCATTACAGTCAGCCAATTTCTCTTAGCGATCTAGCTAGCCACACTTTCGTTAGTCAGCGAACCTTACAGCGAAGATTTGCGCAAGCGTTAGGTATGTCAGTCATCGACTATCTGCAGAAGCTGAGACTTCATCATGCTTGTCAGCAAATTGAAGTATCAACGCGCAGCATTGCTGATATTGCATTCAACGTGGGCTATCAAAACGTCAATGCATTTAGGAAGATATTCCGTAAAGAGTATGGGCTTAGTCCGGTAGAATACCGCAAGCGTTTTGCAATAAATTAATCATATCGTTATTTTCATTTTAAATGTTATGTTATAACATTTATTAAGTTCGAGATTTAAAATGAAACTTAGTGAGTCGTTATGTCTATTCAAACTCAGCTTCCCGTTACCGTACTATCGGGCTTTCTAGGCGCCGGTAAGACCACGGTTCTAAACCATATTCTAAATAATCGTGATGGATTGAAAGTGGCGGTTATAGTCAACGATATGAGTGAAATCAACATTGATGCCGCTACTGTCAAAAATGAGGTTAGTTTTAATCGAGCTGAAGAAAAGCTGGTTGAAATGAGCAACGGTTGTATTTGTTGTACGTTGCGAGAAGATTTACTTGAAGAGATAGAGCGTTTAGCGCAAGAGGGTAAGTACGATTACTTAGTCATTGAGTCTACGGGCATATCGGAGCCGCTACCAGTGGCCGAGACTTTTACTTTTGCCGATGAAGACGGTAAAAGCTTATCGGAAATATCTCGCCTCGATACTATGGTCACGGTGGTTGATGCATTAAACTTTTTAAAAGATTATGACGAAGCTAAGTTTCTTAACGAAGTAGGCGAAAGCTTGGGCGAAGAAGATGAGCGAAGCGTTGCTGATTTATTGGTCGAGCAGGTGGAATTTGCTGACATTTTGCTAATAAGCAAAACTGATTTGGTTTCTGAAGAAGATTTGGCCCGCCTTAAAAGTATCCTTCAAACTTTAAATACCGAGGCTATTCAAGTTCCTATTGAGCATGGGAAAGTACCGTTAGATAAAGTGTTAAACACAGGTCGTTTTAGCTTTGAGCGCGCTCAGCAATCGCCGGGTTGGTTGAAAGAAATGCGTGGCGAACACGTGCCAGAAACCGAAGAGTTTGGTATCAGCAGCTTTTCGTACGAAGCAAGACGTCCGTTTGACCCGCAGAAGTTTTATGATTTTCTTCATAGTAAAGAAATAGCTGGCAAATTAATTCGTTCAAAAGGATTTTTCTGGTTAGCAACACGCCCACAGCTTGCAGGCAGTTGGAGCCAGGCTGGCGGCATGGCGAGATACGGAGCCGCTGGATTGTTTTGGAAAGCCGTACCCAAAGAGCAGTGGCCTGAAGACCCTGACTATCTTAAAGCGATTGAAGAGCAATGGATGGAGCCTTTCGGTGATATGCGTCAAGAGCTAGTATTTATTGGGCAAGGGCTTAATAAAGAGGACATAATCAGGCGCTTAGACAGTTGCTTGTTAACAGACGAACAGCTTATTCAAGGTCATCATGTTTGGGCTGAAATGCCTGACCCATTTCCTGCGTGGGAGCACTAGTATGCAGGCGTTACAAGACCACAATACTGTCTTCGAACATAGCATCTCTTGGCGTTCAAGCGCCGACGCTATGGTTCTGGGCGATATTTTTGAAGAAGGGGTTAGCGTTACGGTATGGAACAGACCCGAGGCGCCGCTCATCTCCCAATATTATGACGAGGTTTTTAAATCATTAGGAATGGGTATTCGTGGTGTGTTTTCTGTTGCTTCTCTAAGGAAGGAAATTGCCACGCTTCTACCAGGCGAAGAAACCAGCATTGGAAAACAAGCCGCCATTGATGATATTTATCTGCTTTCTGACATGCTTACCACACTATTTGATTGTGACAGTGTAGGGGTAAGACTCGTGCCCTTATCTTCGGCAATGTGCCCCAGCTTTCACGTAGACAATATTCCTGTTCGATTGGTAAATACTTATTTAGGCGAAGGTACTGAGTGGTTACCTAAAGAAAGTGTGGTAACTAGCCCGATGATTGGCCTTAACGACGCGAATACGCAAGGGCTTACGAAGAATAGGCTAGGGCAGCGCTACCAAGAAAGCAGCATTAAACAAATGAGTGCTTTTGATGTGGGGTTACTCAAAGGAAAGTCTTGGCAAGGTCATGAAGAGTTTGCCGCCGTACATCGGTCTTGCAAAGTGCAACCAAATACTCAACGTGTGCTGCTTACTCTAGACCCAATGTAGTTTCAAAAAGAGCACTGCATTAAATATGAGCCAGATGCAGATTTTAGGCGCTTATAATGCCTTTCTACCATTTCTTTGGCGCTATCACTCTTTTTCATGAGTTTTCCCTTGTGATAGCGCCTTTTTCTTCTCAGATTTTAGTTTGCTACATTGTAGTCTTTCATATTCAGGGTGTTGCGAATGCTGGGAATGCATTCCTCTGGGTTGTGATTAACATACAGCAGCGTGCTGGTGCCAGCCTTTGCCAATATATCAATAAGCTTAAGTGCTTTTTGGCGGTTGAAGTCGTCTAAACCGTTACAGGGTTCATCTAATATAAGCAGTGCAGGGTGTTTTACCATAGACCTCGCTATAAGCACTAATCGCTGATCGCCAAACGATAGTGACTGAAACGGTGTATTCTTCTTCTGTTGTAAGCCCAGTACAGCAAGCCATTGTTCTGCTACGTTTCGCTCAGCCAACGTTGGGCGGCTGTATAGACCAATGCTGTCGTGAAAGCCAGAAATGATTACATGTTCAACACTTGCGTTTACTTTGTATTGTATGTGCAGCGCATTCGACATAATTCCAATGTGCTTCTTAATATCCCATATGCTCTCGCCAGTCCCTCGTTTTATTCCAAACATTGTTAAGTCGTTGGTATAACAATGGGAATTATCACCAGTAAACATTTGAAGCAAACAAGTTTTACCTGACCCGTTCGGGCCAGTTATCTGCCAATGCTCATTTTTATTAAGCGTAAAGTTAAGCTTTTCAAATACAGTAAGTTCATCGAAACGCACAAAGCCGTCATTTAGCTGGATCAAGGTATGGGGTAGTGAATCAAGTTCACTGTTCTGCTTATTGTAATTTTGGTCGTTAGCGCTGAGCGCTGCGGGTACATCGATATCATCAGACTCCAGCGCAAACCAAGTACTCAACTCTGAGCGCAAGTCATCATAGTTAAGTGTGCCGTCAGATTTCCACGTAATAGCTAGATCATCCATAACAATGAGTTGTGCATGAAGGCCCTCAGGAATGTCTGCAAGCTTGTTGGCGGTCAACGCCAGTGCTGCTTGTTGTTGAGAAACAAGAAAGCGACTAAATGCATTAATCGCTTCAACATCTAAGCCTTCGAAAGGTTCATCAAGCAAAATAATTGCAGCGTCGCTCAACCACGCCAGCATGATAATTACCTTGCGGGTTTCTCCCGTAGACAGCGAAAGAAACGCACTATCCAGCAAATGCTCAACTCTAAGCGCAGAAGTAAGTTCGCTGTAATAAGGGTGATTTTGATAATCCTCATTGGTGCGTAAGAATAACTCGCGAACCTTTGTTGGCTCAGCGATTACATCTAAAATATCCGCACTGTCTTTTTGCTTTTCTTCTTCAATTAACGCCTGTTGCTTAAATACTGATACTTCCGCAACAAAAGAACTACTCTCGCGAACACCGCTTTCTACTTTACCGTTACCCGCTAGTGATGAAATTAAGAGCGACTTCCCGCTACTATTCCTACCTGCAATAAGGTAATGCGAGGGTGGTTTTTCATTATGTAGCGTTAACGAAAACGCAGGGGTAATATATTGATTAGAAAGCTTTGTTTGAAATTCTGAAAGATACAGCATCATGATTGCGAGTGGATAAAAAGTAGAACTATTGTGAAGTTTTCTGTTTACCTGTCAATGGTGAATAAGGCTTTCTGAAGACGGAGTCAGCTGGTAAGTTAGTCTTATGAGCTAAGCGCTACACACTACAGTCGATTAAGGGAATAAATTTTTGAGCAAGGTAGAACTGAGAGATTTTAAAATGAGCGATGTGGGTAGACTGGTAGATATTTTAAATCAACCGTCGGTTACTCAATATCTTTCGACAAAAATTCCTAACCCTTATACAAAAGAAGATGCTATGTGGTGGGTTCAAGAGGGTAGTACCCAAGGCTTTATAAGAGCTGTTGAGTATGAGGGCGAGTTAGTAGGGTGTATTGGTGTTAACCGCGGTCATTTTGAATATGAAAGGTCTGGAGAGGTTGGTTACTGGCTTTGTTCATCACACTGGCGAAAAGGCATTATGCGCGATGCACTGCGCCAAATTATTGCCCTTACTTTTTCAGACACAAATATAGAACGCATTTTCGCCTGCGTATTTTCATCCAATTTTGCTTCGCAAAAGTTGCTGCTAAATGCAGGGTTCAAGCTGGAAGCGATATTGCAACGCGCCATTTTCAAAGATGGACAGTTTTACGATAGCCATATTTTTACCACCTTGAGATAGCTAGAAGGTAATTCCCCGAATAAAGTGTTTATCTGAGTCTGAGAAAACAACCTTCGAAAGGTGCGACCTATAAAAAGGAACTTTTGTGAAAAAAACGATCATATCAATTTTACTAATTTTTCTGGTATTCATTTGCGCGGGGCTAGTAATTCCAGAAAAACTTGTAATTCCAGTAGAGGGGGCATCCTCTAACGACTGGAATCACAACACGTTTTGGTATGAGCCATGGGGCAGCTCTGGTGTGCACAAAGGTGTAGACATCTTTGTGCAAAAGGTACGCCTGTTCAATCCACTACCTCTGGCTACGTTATCTACACAGGCGAATTGGGAAAAGGAGGGAACGTTGTCGCGGTTCTTGGCCCCAAGTGGCGTGTGCATTATTACGCTCACATGCAAGAAGTTACAGTTGAGAAGGGGACTTGGTTATCGCAAAAAGATAAAGTGGGAACCCTTGGCGATACTGGCAATGCCAAAGGTAAGCAGCCACACCTTCACTACTCGATTGTTTCTCTTATTCCTTTGCCATGGAAAGCAACGTCTGAAACTCAAGGTTGGAAAAAATGTTTTTTCTTAATCCTCACGAGAAGTTGATTTAGGCGCAAATGCAAGAATAAGATCTTTTTTAGGTAAATACATACAGCTAAATCTCGCCGTTTTTTACAAAACGCCCGATGAAGTGATAAACCGCGCGTCTTATAAAATATAGACGTTAACTTCTTTTAGAAATCACTCATAAGAAATTGCCAGTAATAGCGTATGAATTGGTCAGTGGGTATGTCAGAGCATGCATTTGCTTTATCTTGACAACTACGGCCCTTGATTCTTGTACCTGTGGTGTTTTTTGTGATGGAGATTGGTGCGCTCTGATAGTATTCAATACCAGTATCAATGAGCTCGCCAAGTTTTGGTGTTTTAACGGTAACGACTTCAATCTCGTCCCCGTTTGGCGCTAATGCTCCTGCTTTGTGGGCAAGTGGGGCTTGTTCATCAGAATTCTTCGCGGATAGTGCTTCTAGTGTTGATAGCGTTTGTGGGAAGTTTTGTTCATTAAGCCTTTGCTCCGACTTCAATCTAGCTACTGTGTTAGGCACCAGCTCATGGCGCTGCTCAGCCGCTTTAGCCAACCAAAAGTCAGCTTGCTCTAAATTTTGTACGCTATAGCTTGGGTTCGACAAAATCTCAGCCATAAAATAAACCGCGTTTTTGTGACCACTCTTGGCTGAATCTCTAAGAAAGCGTAAGCCTGTCTCTTTATCAGCAAGGTTATCGTCAGAGATAATTAATAGTCCTGCTTTATAATTTCCCTCAGTAGAACCCCAGCTCCCCGCTTTTTTAAAAGCTTTTAATGCTTTGCTTTTATTTTTATCGGTTCCATAACCATTAAGGTACATATCCCCCAATATAATATTTGCGTTTATGTGCTTGCGAGCGCTTACTTTAATATCTTTGAAGCGTTGAACACATTCCCGTTCTGCACAAGGGAAATAAGAAATTGATGCAGCGTTAGCCTGTGAAATTGCAATAACCGAAAGTAAGAAAAGACAGTATTTGAGCATTGTTGATATCCTTATTCTGCTTGATTTGTAAACACCATCACCATCCTAGACGTATTGTTATATTTGTTCAACAATACTTTTACTGTTGTAAAAACGATGCTAGTTCAACTAGTTAAATAGTTTAGTTAAGTGTTTAGCTTTTTAGTTGCTTACCTGCTAATTTTTCTTGGCTACTACCAGATATGTCTTCGCCAAACATCGAGTGTTCCACTGAAGCGTTTAGCGCTATTGCGGCTCTATTTATATTTCTAAACCTATCTAGTTTGTAAAATTTACGGCGATTTTCTAACCTTTTCCCGTAAAAATCTTACTGAAAAGCTGAATTACCTACACATAATAATTCTGTTATCTAAAGCCTTTCACTTCCTGTTTATACAAATAAATTATATTTTTCAGTAGGTTGTGTTTTTTGTTATTCCCTGGCACTTGTTTTGCGACCTTGTCTATGTGTGTATTTTCAAGGAAAGGAAAAATGGAAACCGAACATCGAGCCGTTAAGCATACTGTTCAATCGCGCCATAGCAATCATTTAGAAGTGAACGCATCTAATCGCATTTTAGCGCCTAAAAAGCGAAATTCTAGCATAGCGAAAAAACTCATTATTGCTGCTGCATCTTTCTGGTTACCTTTAGTAGGTGTTGCCTCGACCGTTTCTACTTCCTCGCCGAAAGCATTAGAACAGACTAATAATGACTCTGTTTTGCAGACACAGTTAAAGCAAATGAAAAGTGCCTATGCTTTTTATTCTTCTATAGCTCAGCAAGGTGGCTGGGAAGCCTTAAACAAAGACTTGCTTCTTAAACATGGCGCATTAAGAAAGGCTACAGCCGATGAAACACCCACCTACAGTGAAGAGGAAGTTCAAGCTATAACTGCATTAGTCTCTCGTTTAGGTAGAGAATACACTTCGATTAATACAAATTGTACTCACGCATTTACAGCGGCTCACTCCGAGCCATGCGTTTTCGATACAGATGTCGAAAATGCGGTAAAAGATTTTCAACGCAGTCATGGCCTTCTAGTTGATGGTGTAGTGGGCAGAAAAACGCTTGCTGCACTAAATGTGTCGGCAGATGAGAAAGCCAAGCAATTAGCACTGAATATAACACGCTTGGAGATGTTCGAAGAAAAAGACAGCGATGCTTATGTGTTAGTCAACATTCCAGAGTTCCGCCTTCGCTATATTAGTAAAGGTAAAGTAAAAGCCACTAAAGACGTGGTAGTAGGCAAGCCAAGTTGGGCTACACCTTCTTTTAGCGATCATATCGAAAAATTTGTAGTTAACCCAGAATGGCGTATACCACTTTCGATCACGACTAAAGAGATCGCCCCAAAAGTAGCAGATAACCCTAACTACTTAGAAGAAAACAATATTGTTATTCTTAAAAATAGCTTTGTTGATGATGAGTTGGTTGACCCCGATACAATCGATTGGGGAAACATAAAGCCTTATCAGTTTGATCATTTTCTAGTAAAGCTTCCCAACGAAAAAAATCCGTTAGGCAAGGTTAAATACCTATTCCCGAATCGACACGCTGTGTACGTGCACGATACGCCTTATCAACAATGGTTTAGTGAAACAAACCGCGCAGCGTCTCACGGCTGTATTAGATTGGAAGACCCTTTTTCACTAGCAAAGTTAATTGCAGAAGAGCAGGGCGTAGAGAGTCTAATGGACAACGTCATAACAGCCCGTGAATTAAGCCAGTCAAAAACTTTTCACCTTGAAGAACCTTTGCCTATTCATTTGGTGTATTGGACTGCGTGGGCTGAACAAGACGGTACGGTGAACTTCAGAAATGATATCTATCAGCGCGATAGACGCGATGCTAAGGCGCTTACTCAGGTAGCGTCTCTGTAAAAGAATATAAACGAATAATAGTGGTAACAAGGCAAATGAAGATGATAGTGAACAACCTAATTGTTTCGGTAGTGGCATTCGCATTACTTTTGAACGCACATTTTGCGAATGCTCTTGCACAGGGCGCAGATGCAAAAAGTGCCGAGAAGGTTCAGAAGATAGTTTCTCAAAGAAGCACTCAAAGAGCGCCGCATGAGCCAGTTGTCGTTGAGAATAAAGCTCACTTAGAAGACGCGGAGTTTAGTTTAAAGATCAACAATATAGTAATGCCTTATAACGTTTTTTCTTTATTCGTGTTGCCTGAAGAGATTACAGAGCTAGAAATTATTTATCCGCAGCCGGACAAAACCTACCAATTGTTTGAAAACGGCGTGATGGTTGAAAAATCCGAGTCTATGACATGGCACTGGAAGGCGAAAAATACCCCTGGTGAGCAGCGTCTAGAAATAAGAAGTGAAGACGGACAGGTCAATATGTCGTTAAATGTATTTGTTATGGTTCCTGCCGAAAAAGTCCAGGGCGGACGCCTAAAATATTATCATATAGGGCCCTATCCAGATGAAAGCGAAGTCAAAAATAAAGACGTTTACGTTGAACCCGAAGGCTTTATTGAAGTTACTAAAAATAACCAAGACTTATTGTTGTCTCCCCATTTCAAGTTAAAAGAGTTCACCAGTAAACAGCGCTCTGGCTACCCGAAGTTCGTATACCTTCGTCCGTCTCTACTTTTAAAGCTCGAAATGCTTAGAAGAGAAATGAATATGAACAATATTCATGTTTCAAACATGGTGATCATGAGCGGCTATAGAACACCTCAGTACAACAAGTCAATCGGTAACGTGAAATTTAGCCGACATGTTTATGGCGATGCTGCCGACATTTTTGTAGATAATGACGGTAACTATCGAATGGACGATTTGAACAGCGATGGTGTAGTAAATATTAAAGATGCTGACGTTATGGCCAACATGATTGCAGAGCTGAATAAGCGCAGTGAATATAAAGGTTTAATTGGTGGTTTGGGAGTTTACGGACCTAAACCTCACCGAGGTCCATTTATTCATATTGACACCCGTGGAATTAAGGCGCGTTGGCGAAAGCCCTAACTTCGGTAAACTTTAAACACTATGCAACCGTTTAAATACTAACCGGAAAAACGTAGCTGCTTTGCATGAGCGTCAGGCATACGTTATTTTGGGCGTATTAATTATCGTTAATTCTAAACGTAAGAGAGATTATGAGTATTACTAACTTGCTTGGCGACAAGCAGAGATTCGATGTAAAACCTGACGATACGACTATGAAGGCTGTGGTGACCATGGCGAACGGTGGTTATGAGCAGTTAAATTACACCGATGTTCCCATGCCAAAACCGCTTGCTGGCGAGGTGCTAGTTCAGGTTTTAGCAGCGGGAGTTAATAATACGGAAATTAATACTCGATTAGGTTGGTATTCTTCTAAAGTCACGCAAGGCACTGACGCGTTGGACGAGAACGATGAAGAGAAATCAAGCGCAGCAGAAGAGTTAGACGGTGGATGGAATGAACAAACCCCTTTTCCGTTTATTCAAGGGACTGACTGTTGTGGTCGAATCGTAGCCGTTGGAGAAGGCGTAGACCCTACACGTATCGGAGAGCGAATTTTGATACGTTCTTGCATCCGAAAAGACTCTTGGGACTCATTAGAGAATATTTGGATGGCGTCAGACTTCGATGGCGCTTTCGCCCAGTACGTAAAAATAACCGCGAGTGAAGCCTTCGCTGTCGAGTGTGATTGGTCGGATGCCGAACTCGGAACCATACCATGCGCTTATGGCACTGCTGAAAATATGGTCCATCGAGCTGGTGTTTCTAAAGGCGAGCATGTTTTGGTGACAGGGGCTTCAGGTGGTGTAGGTTCTGCAGTTGTTCAGTTAGCTAAACGCCGTGGTGCGACAGTTACCGCCGTTGTTGGTAAAAATAAAATGGACGTGCTTAAGGAAATAGGTGCAGACCGCGTTATCGAACGCAACAGCGACCTAGTTGAAGTGTTAGGAGAAAAGTCGGTAGATGTAGTTATCGATAACGTTGCAGGTGAAGGATTCACTCAAATGTCCGTGGTTATGAAACGCGGTGGTCGCTACGCTTCTTCCGGCGCCATCGCGGGGCCAATAGTCACCCTTGATATGCGTAACTTTTACTTAAAAGATCTTACCTTCATCGGTTGTACCGCGTGGAATGAACCGCTTTCCCAAATCTTGTTTCATATATCGAGCGAGGTGAAATAAAACCTATGCTAGCTAAAACCTACTCGCTAGAAGATATCGTAACAGCGCAAAAAGATTTCTCTGAGAAAAAGCACGTGGGTAAAATTGTGTTGTTGCCTCCTAAGCAGACGTCACTGCAACAGGATTTTATCGATAGCTTGAAACAATGAGTGCTATGTTTCGACTACGGTTAAATTGATTTAGATGACAATGAAATGCCCGCTCAATGCGGGCATTTTACTTTTTACTCGATGCTAAGCCTTTTATTGCCCCCGCACCGGCAAGGTTCATCAAACGACGAAATCTCAGGCATTCTAAGTGGCTTGGTGCTGTGCAGGCTGCCGCATGTTTCAGACCATCACGCATGGCTGTGAGCTTCTTTATTGTTCCGTCTAATTCATTAGCTTTTCTCAGTAGTAGCTCACGATCAATTTCAGGCTTTGCCTCGTTCCCCAAAATGCCCGCAATCTCTTCTAAAGAAAAACCTGCAGCGCGACCTAATGCTATTAACTCAAGACGCTCTAGTACATTCGGGCTAAACACACGACGTATACCTTGCCTACCAATAGAACTGATAAGACCTTTCTCTTCATAAAACCGAAGTGTAGATGCTGACACTCCTGACTTTTTGGCTACCTGAGATATTTCCATACATTTTTCCAAAGGATTGCTTGACTTAAAGTTAACTTGAAGTTGTAGGCTATCATCTCTAATTAAATGTAACTAGCTGTTGAGTGTGAATATGCAGAATATTGTTTTAATCGTGCTAATTGGTATTGGGGCTACCCTAGTGATGGATTTATGGGCGCTGCTAAGGCAACAACTGTTTGGTATTGCTCCAACTAATTGGGGCATGGTAGGGCGTTGGATAGGGCATATGAGAAAAGGGCGGTTCTCGCATAATTCTATTGCAAACGCCGATGTTGTGAGTGGTGAAAAATCCATTGGGTGGACAGTGCATTACGTGATTGGTATTGGCTATGCGGTGTTACTTTTTCTTACATTTGGAGAGGCTTGGTTGCTAGAACCATCGGCAGGGCCAGCTTTAGCACTAGGTATAGCCACAGTCGTTGCACCATTTTTCGTATTGCAGCCTGGAATGGGCGCAGGAATTGCTGCGTCGAAAACGCCTAATCCTAAGGCTGTTCGCCTACACAGCGTTTTAAACCATGCAGTATTTGGCTTAGGGTTGTACCTTTCGGCATTGGTTCTTAGGCCCGTCCTTTAGACGTGGCTATAATCGCTTGTTGATTAATTGAATAAAGTTCGGCTTATAATGCGTATTGAAATAAAACGAGCGTAAAAGAAAACAGGATGAAAATTTCACTGGAAGAAATAAACAAATCTAACTATGAACAGGTTTGTGACTTGGACGTGGCGGAAGATCAACAAGCGTTTGTTGCGTGCAATATGTGGTCGCTGGTTGAGTCTTTTTATAATGATAACCATACCTGTAAAGCCATTTATTGCAACGACCAGCCCGTAGGATTCTTGATGTGGGTTCAGGAAACGCCAACTAAGGTGTCCATTTGGCGCTTTATGATTGATGAGAGCCATCAAAATAAAGGAATTGGCAGAGTTGCTTTGTCTCAAGCTATCGCGCTTATAAAGCAAACTTCTGAGCTTAAATTTATTGAGATATGCTATAACCCCAAGAATCCTGTCGCTAAAACCTTCTATTCAAGTTTTGGTTTCGAAGAGGTGGGATTAGATGAAGATGGCGAAGACATGCTTGCTGTTATTGCCATTTAGCCAGTGGAAAAATTAAAACAGAGAAGCTTAAGGGATCTTAAGATATGGACGTCATAGATATTAAGACTTTTATTCCAAGCAAAAACTACGACATTTCTAAAGCATTTTATGGGGCCCGTCGGGCGAACTACTTCACATTACCGAATTAGGTAGTTAGCTTTTGAGAGAACGACGGGCGGAATGACGAATGATGCATACGAATTACACCGTTGAAGAAAGTCCTCCGTCAGCTGAAGACTTTGCCAGTTTAAGAAAATTGATTGGATGGAATAACCCGTGTTTATCGGTTGTTCAAAAGAGTATTGATGCCTCGTTGTTTTGGGCAACAATTTACCTCGACAACAACCTTGTAGGCTCTGGTCGGGTGATTGGCGATGGCGCAATGTATTTTTACATTCAAGACGTCATTATTCATCCAGAACATCAGAATAAAGGTTTGGGATCGAAAATAATGAACACCTTGATTGCACATTTAGAGTCTTGCTGCGCACCTGGCGCAACGATTGGCTTATTGGCTGCGCATGGTAAGGAAAGTTTTTATCTTAAGTTCGGTTTTGAACCTCGTGATGGCGAAAGTTTAGGTCTAGGCATGTGCAGGTTTATTTAGCTACCTGGTCATTAACGTGGCATGAGAGTCCCGGGAGTTCTTAAGTTTTTTAATCACATGGCATTGTGATCATTGCCTATTTAATATCGGCAGCTTTCTGTCCTAAGGCGGCAAGTCATCTCCGCTTTTTAAGAACGCTCTGGCTATAAACATCAAACTTTTTTAGCGCTGAAGAAGGTACATCTACTGAAACTAGGCGCTTTATATCACTTGGTTATCGGCAATCTTTTCAAAGTAACCTTCAATGCTACTAGCAGCCTCTCTTTGGTGCGAATTTTGCAAAAGCCTGCTTAAAGACACTGAAAATGTCGGTTTGCGAAGTAGCTGATCACGTTTTTTGATGAGTTTTTGCTTCTTTCCGATAGTAATTTGACGTTTTTCACTGGACACGTGTAATGAAAAGTATCACAAAACCTGTCTCTCACGCTTGGCTGACAGAAAATGGTCGCTTAGTCACGAAAGCCTTGGCATATACCGCGCTTATATTGGGCTTACTCTCTGGTTGCTCTTCATCTGACGAACCTAAGAGTCAATTTGCGCAAACCGATGCCAGCGACGTATCGGCATTGGGGAATGTGGAATACCACACCTATATGTTGGCGAACGAACTTTTTGCTGATGTGGGTCCAGCGCGTCAGTCTCGCTATGCAGTAGTTGGCTTTGTACCTGCCGATACTATGAAATACAGTGCTGACCATCAACACCCGCTAATGTTGTTGGGTCATCAACTTGAGCAGGGAATGATTACTGAGGCCACGAAAAGAGGCTTTTCTACTCAAGAATTTAAGCTTTCGAACGATATAATTGTTAGTGACGAGAGCGACAGAGTGTTAACGCGCAATATCGACCAGCTTTCCAACATTGAGCGCGTCGATTTTTATATTACCGGCACTATGGTGTATCAAGAGTCTGGTGCGGTGGTTAACGCTCGAATTATCAACGCTAGAAATAAAAACATTGTCGCTGCAGCAACACGCTTTTTCCCAGCCGAACTGTTTTGGCGAGAAGAACAAGTAACCACCAGAAATGGCAAGTTATACAGAACTGAAGGTACGAGGTAACCCCATGAAAAGACGAAATCAATACGCAGCGCTTTCGCTTTGTGCTTCACTGCTGAGCGTTAGCGGGTGCTCTATGATGATGGGGGAAGAAGAGGTAGCAGAACAAGCGCCTCAGCGCCCAGCCATGAACGTGATTGATATCACTGCCGCCGACCGCGCTCCTACGAAGCCAGTTGAAAATACCAATGATACCCAGTCTCAGGGTATGGACGCGTATGGCGCTATCGGTCAACCTCCTTTGTATTCGAGCGTACAGGGCGCGTATAAAGGTCGACCTCTTACCAAGCATATTGGCGACTATGTGAAGAACATGGCGCAAGACTTAATCGCCAATATGGAATACGTGAATAACAAAACACCTATTGGTGTAACCCATTTCGCACTGCTAGATACTGACTTGCAGAAAACAGATTTGCTTGGTCGTCAGATGGCGGAATCTTTTGTTCACGAACTGCATAAATTCCGCGTGCCGGTTATCGACTTTAAAGCCACCGAGTATATTCGCATTACTGACGATGGCGATTTTGTATTAAGCCGAGACTATTTAGAATTGAGCAGCAGCCTTCCTATTGAATACGTGTTAACCGGAACGATGACCAAGCACCAAGGTGGCGTGTTAGTTAACGCCCGTATTTTAGGCATGGCGTCGCGAGCTGTGGTGGCAACTGCACAAATGTTAGTGCCGTTCTACGTAGTAGATGCACTTATTCCAAGTGACGGTAGCCAGCAAAACGGTATGCGCGATGGCGTTAAGCTAAGTCGCGGCTAGGAGTTTCAGTATGGTGTTTACAAAGAAGCTTTTGCCTAGCAGTTGGGTAGCCGTTGGCGTAATGCTAAGTGGTTGTATGACAGGGTGCACTAGCACAGAGTCTATTGGCTCGTTTTGGTTAGGCGAAGACGGTGAAATTACGCATCACGCCGAGCCAGTTCCTGTGCCAAGCCGTTCAGGGTTAGAGTACACACCAGATTCTCGCGATAGGCAATATCAACAGCACGTGGAAGTAGAGCCGGGCTACAAAGACCCGTTACACCATGGCTATTCACCTTCACAAACGCACAAACGTTTAAACGATTACGCTTCGCAGCTTGCGATGGAGTTAATGGACAATGCAACCCGTCTTACGCAGCAAGATATGGTGGGTGTGGCGAGCTTTGTGAGGCTTAATCAGTCGTTGAGCGACAGCACGGTGTTAGGCAATCAGCTTTCAGAGTATCTAATAGCTGAGCTGCAAGACTTTGGGTTAGCGGTTGTCGACTTTAAGCTTGCAGGTGGCATTACCGTAACGCCAGTGGGCGATTTCGTACTTACTCGAGATGGTACTGCACTCGCTAAACAGGTTGAAATGGACCATGTTGTAACCGGCACCATTATTGAAGATGACAGAGGCGTACGCGTAAACGCCCGTATTGTGTCGCTGAAAAATAAACAAGTGGTGGCAAGCGCCAACGTATACATTCCTGCGTTTATCGTGATGGATTTAAATAAAATGGCTAGCGTAAACTAGCCATTTAGTACCATTGCGCTCTGTGTTTTCAAAGCGAACTCATTTCATGTTCGCTTGATATCCTCTAAACATTCGATCTTTTGTGTCTAGGCACAGTAGAACTTTCGCGAAGACCTCTCGGTTTATTACCCCTGACTTCTAATCGCTTCTCGCGTCATAAAGCGGCTGGTGTTAACGGCATTCAGCAAATCATTGCTTAAAGGTAGCGGCTCCTTACATAGACTGCTCACCAAGACCTCTGCCATTAAAGGCGCTGTGGTTAACCCTCGCGACCCTAAGCAAGTAAGGGTGGACACTACACTTTCAGGCAACACAGGCGCGCTGGTTAACGGCTTGCCCACGCCTAGCATATCGTAGTGTTTTTTCAACGCATTAAAATCATGCAGTGCACCTACTACAGGCTGGTGGTCGGGCGAACCTAAGCGCGTTGCCGCTCTTGCTTGGCCGTCGTGTTGTAATGCCTGCACGATGTCGGTATTTGCCAGCGCCTGTTCATGTGTGGCAAGGTTTGTTTCAGTTTCTTCGCTTCGCACATCGCTACTTAAGTCGTTTTTCACATAGGTTGAGCCAAGTGCGTGTCTGTCGTCGAGCGCAGGCGTCATATAGCCTTTGTGACACAATACCGTTTTGAGCTGTTCAATTGGCATTTGGGTGGGGATGGCTTCAACCTGACCACGAACAGGGCGAAGGGACAGGCTGTCAAAATCGCTAGCGTTTACCGCACCTGCGCCAAGGGCAAGAATAAGGTGATCGGCAATAACGTTTTCTTGCGGTAAGTCGCTATCGAAAGTGTTGCTATCAAGATCACCCTTAGCACATTTCTCAGGCTCACCAAGGTTAAAACAAATTTGCACTTTCTGTGTTGCTGACCCGTTTACGCTGCCATCTTTAGTTGTATCCACATCATCCGCATCAAGAGTACCGGTTGAAGCGCCACTGTCTTCGTTGTGCAGCGTTCCCTCAATCGCTTTATGGGATACGTAGATATGATTGGGTTTCAGCTCGAGTTTGCCACTTTGCAATGCTTCTTCAATAATGGCAGTAACTAGCTGTGGAGGAGAAAGCCATCCGCCCAAGCCAATGTATAAGCCAGAGTAGGGAAGAGCTAGGTTAGCGATATCGCTCACTTCTTTGCTGTCCACGGGTTTAATTAAAGCTTCAGGCCATACGTCGGCTGCTGCCAGTTTATTTTGGCGTTCCGCTACCTTGTCGTTAAAGCTTAATTGAATAACGCCACAAAAATCATGGGCAACGTCGGCTAGGCCACAGGCTTTTGCATGTTCAATAGTGTGATCGTAGGCTTGTCTAGCATACAAAAAACTGTGCGCCTGAATGCGGCTGGCAATACTTGCTTCGCTATGAAGCTGCGGGTAAAAGCCGCCTTGCGGGTTTCCGGACGCGCCGCTTGCAAGAGTGTCCCCATCGAAATACAAGGTGGTGTTAATACCGCGCTTCACTAACGCAAGGCACGCAGTGGCTGCAGCAAGGCCGGATCCTACTACTGCTACTTTACTTGTTTTATCTAAACTGCCGTTAGCGTACCTGTAATAGGGGCCAGCAGGCAGGCGAAGTTTATGCTGCACATTTTCGTTGTCTTGGTTAAAAACGCCGGTCAGCATGTCACGCTTACGGCCAAAGCCGTTGCGTTTTTTAATGCTAAAACCCACACCAGCTAGCCCACGCTTTACTATGCCTGCGGCGGTAAATGTGCCAAAGGTTGTGCCGGTTTTTGATAAGCGAGCCATTTGGCTAAACAGAGCGTCGGTCCACATGTCCGGGTTTTTGCTTGGTGCGAAACCATCTAAAAACCAGGCATCGATTAGTCCATTTACAGGGGAATGCCATTGAGGTAAAAGTTCGTGAACATCACCAATCCACAGGTCGAGCGTGGTTGAGTGCTTATCGAAATGTAAGCGATGACAACCTTCAAGTCCCATAGGGTAAAGTGCAGCGAGTGCTTCCGCTTCGTCTTTAAGGGCAGGGAAAGCTTCTAGTGCACGCTTCATATCCTGTTGAGGCAGTGGAAACTTTTCCGTGGTGATAAAATACAGGCGCTTTAACGGATGGTCAGGGTTCACAGCTCTAAATTCGTTAAAGGCACGCATGGCGACCAAAAAGTTCAGCCCAGTTCCAAAACCTGTTTCGGCAATGACAAAAGTTGGGTTGCGCCACTGTTGCCAGCGTTCAGCAAGGTCGTTGCCAGCAACAAAAACGTGTTGGGTTTCATCAATTCCGCTGTCGTTAGAAAAATAAACGTCGTCAAAATGGTCGGCGACAGGCGTACCGCTCTCATTAAAATGAACCTGTGCATGCTTAGATTTCACTGTTTATTTTTCTCCGTTTACATTGTTTTGGTGTTGGCACTCTAGTTTGGGGGCTGTTTTTACTTGTTCATCAGCTTGCCCATCTGATGATTGGCTTGAAACGTTAAAGCTAGTTTGTCGCGTTGGTGAACAAGACGCCTCTGCGAGTGCTGAAAAATGCGTGGTGACTTTACTGGTCACGCGCTGCGCGCCAAGCATACCGCCAATAGTGACCCAAGAACCGTTAACGTTAATTAATCCGCGATGATCCATGGTGGGCGCTTCAGCTTCTGTTTTCGATATACCCCACGTTTCTTTTGCAATATCAAAGGCCCAAATGGCGTCATCTGCAGTTGAAGGCTCGCCGTTATAGCCAATGCCATCGTAGTTGTACGGGTTAGCCGAGCCGCCTACAAAATAGATTTTATTGGTGGCCTCATCGCCCGCTGCGGCCATGCGATAGCGCGCAGTACCTGTTGGATGGTCAAGTTTATGCCAATCAACCTTTAAAGGGTTTTTCTTATCAATTACGCCTTTGAAACAGGCGGTTTCTGCAGCAAAGCTACGGCGTTTATCACTGTGCGGTGTTACTGATACGCCGTCACAAATTACCATGGTGTTATTAACGATGCCTCCAGCTTGACCAAATACCGGTTTACCAAGAAAAGGGCTTGCCTGTTGCCATTGCTCGGTTTGCGTATCGTAGATTTGTACAAGATTTACGTTGCCATCGTTGTGCCAGCCTGAAACTAAGTAAACGTAGCGGTCTTGGTAAACCAGTGCAGTTGCATCATCAACAGGTACAGGCATAGGCGCCAATAGCGTATATTCCTCTGTCGTGGGCGAGTATTTATAAACATCTGGCGTACTAATTTCATTATGATCTTCATCCACCGTGTAGCCACCAAAAATGTAAACGGCATCGTTAACACCTACCGCCACGGAAGCCAAGCGACCTTTTAGTGCAAGGCTGGATGGAACCGGGGGAAGAGCTTGCCACTGCAAAGGTTTATCGGTGTTGTTAATCACAAGCTGCCAAGCACGGTTGTGTACGTCTTTATGAGTTTTGTCTTTGCCGAGCCCCATAAAACTAAATACATATTGTGTGTTGTTTATGGTGACAGAAGCTACGGCATTGTTTGACACAGGCTCTGGTAGCGCGGGGAGCCTAATAGTCGAAGCTGCTGCTGAGACAGTCGCTGCAGAAGCAATGATAAAGGCTGCCACCACGAAAGAAAGTCGGGGTATCGCACTTTGGAAAATGTGTAGAGCAATGGTTCTTGGCTTTTTTAATGACACAGCAATCTTCAGTTTTATCTAAATTTCGAACGTTTGGCCGCGTATTCTACCTGTCACCTTTTTGTTTTTCCGCAAAAGTTTGTACCTGCTTAAAACTCTTCTTTTTTTATTGCTTCTGCAAATAACAATCTATCAGTAAAAACAATACGTTTATTTAATTGTTGTTGTAAATAATTTGTTAAATTTAGCTGTGCGTCTATTGAAGATAGTTCAGGGAGAAGATATGGCGGGCGTGTTTCACCAATGTGGCAAGAGCATTTGCAAACGCACAAGAGATGAAATGGATGAGCGTGCACGTATCATCGCGTATGCACTTGCTGAGCAAGATGTAAAAGAAAACGATGTGGTAGCTATTTTTATGCGAAACCACGTCGATATATTCGAAATAGTAGAGGCATGCCGATATGTGGGTTCGCGTTATGTTTTGCTTAATTGGCACAGCCCAGTTGCAGAACTTTTACCTATTTTAGACGACTGCAGCGCTAAAGTGCTGTTCGCTCATCGAGATTTATTAAAGGGTGAGAATGACCTCCAACCATTGTCGCGCGTTTCCACCTTGTCAGTGATATATACGGTTAAAACGCCGGAAAGCATTTTAGAGCGCTATCATCTTACAGATAATTCACTGTTAGCATCCGAGCCGAAAACTGGGGAGCAGTACCAGTGCCTTGATACGCTATTAGCTGCCCCAAACGCAAAGCGCCACAATGAACCGCCGAAACGCTTCAAGGGCATGTTTCCGTACACGTCGGGCAGTACAGGAAAACCCAAGGGCATTAAGCGCGATGAAGACCTAACGCGGCCGGACCCTTATTTGATATTCAAAGGCCTCTCTGAAGCGTTAATGCAATTGTCGGAAGGTGACCGCTTTTTTGTCTCTGCACCGCTTTATCACAGCGCACCTCATGCGCTTACGCTCTGCTGTTTAGCAGCGGGTAATGTTGATGTATACATTGAGCCTCAATTCGACCCGGAACGATTTTTACAAGACATAGAGCGGTTTAAACTGACTCATGCTTACATTGTTCCCACCATGATGGTGAGGCTACTTAAACTGCCCGAGTCGATAAGAAGCAAATACGACACTTCAAGTTTGCGATTTGCCTTATCAACAGGGTCGGCACTGCCAAGCGATGTGAAAGAAGCAATGATTAACTGGTTTGGGCCAATATTTTATGAGTCTTATGGCGCTAGCGAATTGGGCTTCATGACCTTAATTTCATCTAAAGAGGCATTAGCTAAGCCTAATTCTGTGGGCAAGCCCATTCCCGGTGCAGCAATTAAAATACTGAGCGACAATAAAGAGGCGTGTGAAGTAGGGGACGTTGGCGTTATATACGCGCATCTCTCTATGTTCGCGCCATTCAAGTATACCAATACTACGGGCGCGCCGAGTGACTTGCATGTTGGTGAATTCACAACATTAGGCGATATGGGTTATGTGGACGAAGATGGTTACTTATACATTTGCGATAGAAAAAAAGACATGATCATCTCAGGTGGCGCCAATATATTTCCTGCTGAAATAGAAAGCGTCATCATAGAAATGCCTGAGGTTGCAGACTGCGCGGTATTCGGTGTGCCTGATGCTGAGTATGGCGAGAAAGTCGTGGTGGCTGTTCAATGCCTACCCGGCAATGCGCTTTCGATTGATGCGCTACACGGGTATTTAGATGGCAAACTAGCGCGGTTCAAGTGGCCTAAAACGTTGCAAATACTCGAAGCTCTGCCCAGAGAAGATACGGGTAAAATATTTAAGAACAAACTTAGAGCCCAATTTAGTGAATAAAAGAAACCGCAAAAGTTTATGTTCAAGCTATTTTGAAGGTTTTGTGAAGGTATAAATTAACGCTAGTCATGACCCTGTGCATTCGTGCTACATTGGACTTACTAAAATAAAAAACTACGTAGCCGCAGACGGTAACAAGGAAAGAGAAGGGAAGTGGTCAAGTAACCTGTTTGTACCAATATGCACAGCATTGAAACAGGTACTGTAACGCTTAAGTATAGCTAGTTCGAGTATGGCAATTGGCAGAGCAGACCACTTTACCATTCAAAATCGTTACCATAAGCCGCAACAACGCAAAGGGTAAACTATGAGAAGAGCAGTTATCACCGGTCTTGGTATCGTATCAAGCATCGGCGTAAATAAAGAAGACGTACTTGCTTCACTTAAAGCGGGTAAGTCTGGAATTACATTTTCAGAACAGTTCGCCGAAATGGGCCTTCGCAGCCAAGTTTGGGGCGACATCGACATCGATTTGAAAGAGCACATCGACCGCAAAGCTATGCGCTTTATGGGCGATGCGGCAGGCTACGCGTACGTAGCGATGCAACAAGCCATTGCAGACTCTGGTTTAGAAGAAAGCGACATTTCAAACGAGCGCACAGGTATTATCGCAGGCTCAGGTGGCGCATCTTCTGAAAACCAAGTGCTTTCTGCTGACATTCTTCGCGAAAAAGGCGTTAAGCGTGTTGGGCCCTACATGGTTCCTCGCTGTATGGCATCTACGGTATCAGCTTGCTTAGCGACACCGTTTAAAATTCGCGGCGTGAACTATTCAATTGCCTCTGCCTGTGCAACCAGTGCCCACTGTATAGGTAACGCGCTAGAGCTTATTCAGCTTGGTAAGCAAGACGTAGTATTCGCCGGTGGCGGTGAAGAGCTACATTGGTCACTATCAAGCCAGTTCGACGCTATGGGCGCACTAAGTTCTAAATATAACGACAACCCTGCCGTTGCATCACGTACTTATGACGCAGCACGCGACGGCTTTGTAAGTTCTGGCGGCGGCGGTATGGTTGTTGTTGAAGAACTTGAGCATGCACTAGCGCGCGGCGCAAAAATCTACGGTGAAGTAGTAGGTTACGGTGCTACATCAGACGGTTTCGACATGGTTGCACCATCGGGTGAAGGCGCAATTCGCTGTATGAAGATGGCGATGCAAAATATTGATGCTCCAATCGATTACTTGAACACCCACGGCACGTCTACGCCTGTAGGCGATGTGAAAGAACTTGCGGCGATTCAAGAAGTGTTTGGCCAAGCGGGCGTACCTATTAGTGCAACAAAGTCACTGACAGGTCACGCATTAGGTGCAGCAGGTGTAAACGAAGCTATCTATAGCTTGTTGATGATGGAAAATAACTTTATCGCGCCATCAATTAACATCGACACGCTGGACGACGCAGCACAAGGCTTAGATATTGTTACCGAAGCACGTGAAGCAACGCTAAACACAGTGATGTCAAATAGCTTTGGCTTTGGCGGCACTAACGCAACGCTGGTTATGCAGCGTTATAATGGCTAATTAAAACCGCTTGAACCAGTAAGCATTTTTAACTTCAGTTAAGAAGTTTCAAAACAAAAAGGGCGTAAACCTGAACACCATGAGTGTTTGTTTTTACGCCCTTTTTTTTGTTGTTTTTTTATTGTTCTCGTCTATAACTTTCTAAAGTAAAGATTGCGAACACGACCGTTAGAAATTCTAAAGCCATTCACCTTACCGTGAACATCGCGTTCAAATAGGATATCGCCAACTTGTGAGCTAAAAAAGTCACCTTTGACTGGCGCAATATAATGGTCGCTTAGGCGGTGATGAGAAATTTTCAGCTGTTTATTTTCTGGTGAAAAGTGATAAGTGGAGGAAAGTTCAGGGCTGAAGTAACTGCCGGCGAATTGCGATAACCAGGTTTTGGTTATTTTGACTGGTGTATAGCCAACCGACACATACGTATCGACGTTGTCTACTTGCACGGTCATTAATCTTTTCTCATCGCTTTCAGTAAAGCTAACATAAATCTCACCCTCTACATTCAGCATTTTGAAAGTGTTTTCACTGATAGGAGCGAGTACGCTTACGTTGTCTTCCCCTCTTGAATACATTAGTTTCCCATTTTCTAAATATATCTCTCTTGAGTACGTTTCTGGTTCATACCAATAGTGACCCACATAGGCATTGAGTGTGTCTTCATCTAACACAAGAAAATTAGATTTTTCTTTAGGTGAGATTGACTCTAGAAATGCGTCAGCAATCGCGTTCTGAGGGGGAGGAGTATTTGTCTCTAGAAGCCTGTCAGCAATTTGTAGAGCCAATTCCCAAGGCCTTGCATCTGCGCCATTATTCAATATTGCTATTGCTAAGTTTTGTTTAGGGAATCGAGCCAAATACGAACGAAATCCTGCGTCTCCGCCGCTATGCTGAATATATTTGGTACCTTTGTAATGGCTAATAAATTGCCCGTATGCGCCACCAAATGTATCTCCATTGTTTAAGGACGCAAGGGTATTCATTTGCTCGATTATGGCGGGGCTACCCACAGTCGGTTCGGTGAAATTAGCTGACCATTTCAGCAGATCTTCTGCGGTCGTAAATAAACTGGTTGCACCTACATTTGAAAAGTTCAACACGCTTTTTTTGTAACCATTGCCACTGCGCTCGTATGAGTAGGCCCTATTGCTAACAATCTTCTGATGGTCGTCATAAAACAAGCTGTTACTCATATTCAATGGCGTGAACAGCCTTTCTTGTGTGAATTGAGCAAAAGATTTACCGCTAACACGTGCAACAACCTCTGCTAATAGTGTGAACCCGGTATTTGAGTACAGAAACTCTTCTCCCGGTTTGAAGTTTAGCTCTTTTTGTCGCGCTACTATTTTTAATACGTGTTCGGTAGTGATTACGTCATCTAATCGCCAACCAGCCATACGCAACAAATTCCATTGATCTCGCATGCCGCTTGTATGTGATGCCAAGTGTCGTAAGGTTATGGTGTGACCAAAATCCGGCACTTCTGGAATGTATTGTCGTATGTCATCATCGAAATTTAACTTACCTTCTTCAGCCAGTAGAAGAATGGCGAATACGGTAAATTGCTTAGATACAGATGCAACGTGAAACATAGTTTCTGGCGTAACAGGTATATCGTATTCAAGGTTTGTACTGCCATAACCTTTTGAAAATATAATCTCTCCATCCTGCAGAACTGCAACTGAGGCTCCTGGTTTATTAATATCATCGAATTGGGCAAATAGTCGGTCAAATTCTAGGGTTTGTTTCGAGGGGCTATTAAGAGGCTTTTCTAGTTTTGGGGGAGGTTGGCAGGCGCATAAACCAACTGATAGCAGTACATTAATGACTAGGCGGGCTGCGAATTTAGACATTTTAACGATTCCTTGTTATCACTTATTTCCAATTTTTTCCGACGAAGGGCAAACGTCAATACACTGCACAAAAACGCAAAAGCTAGTCACAGGAAAAGGTTAGAGTAAAGTTGTTTTAATTTGCAGGCAAACATATTTTCTATTAACTACACACTGACGAAAATGCTATTGCACCTGTTCTTTTCACTTTGGCTCGGCTGCTATTTCCTATCATTTGCTAAATATACTAATTTTATGACGAGGCAATTTAGTATCAGTTGGTCTAAAAAAGCAGTTTTTCTTTTTTTAGAGGTCGATTAGTTTAATACTTGAGCCCTATTTATTCGTTAGAACCTTCATTATTCGAAAGGACTTTAAATGGATTTTGTTCTTTTTTTAATTACAGCATCGGCACTAATAATTAGCCTTATAAGAGAAATTAGGAAACGAGGCAGCGACAGCATAGGCGTTGTCGTCTGGAAATATTTTAGCTATTACACAACACTTTCGAACTTTCTTGTTTTAATTTGGTTCGCAGCTTTGACTTTTTTGCCTGAGCATTCAGTCACTCAGTTTGCTAAAAACCCGAATGTAGCCACTGCAGTTACTTTTTATATAGTTACAGTTGGTATTGCTAACTACCTTATCTATGGATGGCTTAAACTTTCATTGTTTGAACGTATTTCAGATTTATTAGTCCATGCCGTTACACCCGTAATCACACTTGTGTACTGGATTTTCTTTGTAGAAAAAACGCTGCTTCAATACGCTGACTTAGGCTATTGGCTCATTTTTCCGCTGACTTATGCCGCGTATACAATGTCTCATGGGAAATGGACGAAATTTTACCCTTACGAATTTACAAATGTTCAAGCGCTAGGCCTTAATAGAGTTTTATTAAATGGATTAGTGTTATCTATTAGCCTCCTTGTTGGCGGCGCTCTATTTATATTTTTGGGAAAACTCTTGGCAAGTTCTAATAGTGCACTTTAGCCGCGTGTTCTGAGCGTTGGGGATCTTATACATGGGCTACGTTACTTCGTTTCTAATTTTAGCTAACGCGTTATCGACCATTTGTTTGGAGTGCGAAGGTCTGCTGTTTGTCTCACAAGGCCTGTGGAGCCCCTGTGTACATGAAGCAACCCTCCAATTAAAAGCAGGTGAAATTCCTGCAATTCGCTTTAAGCAGTCTACAAGACTACCAACCCTACAGGCGAAATACTCAGATTAGATCTGAGCTTATACAAATTAAGGTGTTCTTTTCAGCCCAACCCGTTTTCCCAAAAATTAGCTTCTTATGTCGTCTGCTGAATCAAAACTGCAGCATGTTTAATGGCTTTTCGAATCCTATGATAGGTACCACAGCGACAGATATTGTCGCTCATAGCTTCATCAATGTCATCATCGTTGGGATTGGGATTAGACTCCAAGAGTTTGACGGCGGTTAAAATTTGTCCTGCCTGACAAAACCCACACTGAGCGACATCTTCGTTTATCCATGCTTCTTGCACCGGATGCAGAATGTCATCGACCGCAAGCCCTTCAATAGTGGTTAGCGATGCACCTTCCACGTCTTCCATCGGAACAATGCATGGGCGGACTAGCTCACCGTCTTTAAAGATAGTGCAAGCGCCACACACGCCAACACCGCAACCATATTTTGGGCCAGTAATACCAAGTCGATCACGCAGGAGATACAGGAGCTCATCGTCGTTTTCAGCATCAATAGAAACCGGGTTATTGTTAACATTAAATGTAATTTGTGGCATGAATTATCCCTCTGGATAGAAGTCACGAAGTGGAAAACGACGTGGTGCAATGCCCGTCGCCCTGGCAAATGCATTGGCTATCGCCGCTGCCGCTGCAGGAACTACCAACTCGCCTGCACCTCCCGGTGTTTCTCCGTTAGGCGGCATAAAATGCACTTCAATATCCGGTGGCGTGTTGCGCATTCGAGCAATTTCAAAATCGCCGTAACTGCTCTCGCGTATGGCGCCATTGTCGAGGTGCAAACTGGTGCGGATCATGTAGGTAATGGCATCGGTTGCCGCACCGATAACTTGCGCCTCAAGGCCGGTTGGATTCAATACTCGGTTCACATCCAGCGCGACAACAATCTTGGTGACTTTACATTCTTTCTCCGGATCTTTGAACGTTTGTAATTCAACAAGCACGGCAGCTCGAGACTTATACTCTTTATGCAACCCGAGGCCCTGGGCACGTCCTTTTTCCATACTTCTTCCCCAATTGCCCTCTTGAGAAACTTTCCGCAGAACAGCTTTGGAGCGTTCATCATCCAGCATTTGTAACCTGAACTGGTATTCATCCTTGTTCATTGCGCGAGCCAACTCGTCAACAACTATCTCGTTTGCGACGGCAGCAGTGCCAGAGTAGATGCCGCGCCAAGAGGAGGTTGGGACAACGAATTTTTTCTCGTTTAGCAGCAAAGAAGTTACACCAAACTTATATTGCACTAGTTGCGTTGAGTGCCAGACTGTCTGGCTGAAAGCAGCGGGAGCTAATTCTCCTCCCAATGCAGTAATACCTTCGCCAAAGCCATGTTCGAGATCCAATTCAGCGGTCGCAGCTCGATGGTCAAACGACAACACTTTTTTGCCAAATAAAAAACCTCTAGTGTAAGTCGCTTTTACGTTATGCAAGCTGAGCGGTCGTGCGCGGCCAAACTTTGTGTCGTCCTGTCGAGTAAACATAAGTTTGATGGGGCGGTTTACAATTTGTGAAATACGCGCGCCTTCAACTGCTGCATCAAAAAATAAGCGACGGCCAAATGAGCCGCCGCTCTGAATTACATTCACCTCGACGTCAGTGGGTAAAACTCCAAGTTCACGCGCAATTTTGGCTTGTGCTGCAAGTGGCGTCTTGGCGCCAGTCCAAACCCTTACCTTTGAGCCGGTTGCATCGGCAAGTGCTGTCATGGTTTCCATGGGGGCATGTGCCAAATAAGGAAAGATGAACTCGCCGCCAACCGAATCGGTAGCCAGAGGAATATTAGGTAAGGTTGGTAGGTTTATCGCACGTAACTGCTCAATGACCTCGGCGTCAGATAGATGTTCGGCAGCACCCACACTCCATGAAATATTAAGAGCATCACGCGCACGAAATGCTTCGCCAAAGGAACGCGCAACAACTGCCACGCCAGAGGAATTTGCATCAACATCCAGCGGAACTTCTCTGATGGCAAGGACACCGGGCAGGCCTATTGCCTCAGAATCGTCAAACGTGATCACGCGACCACCTAAGCTGGGTGGCCTAGCGACTACAGTGGGCATCGCATCTGGTACTACGTCTAGATCCATCGCGAAATCTAGTTTGCCGGTAACGATATCGTGCGCGTCAACCCGCTTTTGCTGCGTACCGATAATTTTGTATTGTGACGGATCTTTAGGCTGTGCCAATCGAGCGGCATCGTTGCGTCCTTCAACACCTGCGGTAAGCGCAGAGTAAGCAATACGGCTGCCATCGTTACCAATCGCATAGCCATTTTCTGTACTAATGTCGTTCACAGAAAGCCCGAAATGCACTGCGGCTGATAATTTTATCTTATGTAACAGGGCTGCTGCGACTTTACGCAGCGGATCCCAAAGAGAGGTTATGGCGTGAGAGCCTCCTGTAATTTGACCAGTCGCTCGTCTGATTTCTGCCGGAGATAAAGTCGCATCAATGGAGGACATTTCAACGTCCAGCTCTTCGGCAAGAATCATCATTGCAGCGGTTAATATACCTTGCCCCACTTCCATTCGTGGAAGCTCAAAACGGACGCGGTTATCACTCGTTATCTTAATTAAATAATCGTAGTAGAAAGGGTCACCGGAGATGAGCAGCAGGTCTGTTAAATCCAGTTCATCTGCAAGCTCAGGTATTCCTAACAACTGGGCGTTGGCACCCTGAGGGCGAAGAGCACCGCCGGTTATATGTAACGCAACGGCAAAACTCGAGCCCTTGAGCATGTAACCAATAAACTTTCTTCGTCCGACGTTTTCTGCCTCGACAATGTGTTCTTCATCACTATCGGATTGATCATGTTTCTGTGAGGAGGTAATCGTGTCTACTTGTTCTGCATGGTTGCTTTTTGTCATAAATTCTCCGTTACAGTTCAAGACCTTCGATAGCTAACTTAACTTTAATAAAAGTCGTTTATTTAATTCAGGTAATTGCAGCTTGCCAAATATCTGTTAACGAGATGTTATCATAAAGTATAATTTATTAAACATTAATAATAAGTAATACTAAGTAGGGGTTTTCCCTTATGTACGGGGCATGTTTTCTGTGAGTTGGATAGTTGAAGAGAATTCGTTTGAGGCATCTCATCTATCTGATCTTTATTGGCGGAGTCTACCAACACCAAAGCGGCTATATATTCGAGATAGGTGAGGGCATAGCGTTGCATGTTTACACCGCCAAATGAATGGCCTACAAGGATAATTGGTCCGGTAGTATTTTTTTCTAGAACCGAGTGAAGTTCAGCTACAAATTTCAGTCAAATAAACTGGTAACGACTAAACAAAGTATCTGGCTCGGGAATAGTGATCTTTCCATAATGCCGTTTCAGCAAGCCTTCACTTTCAAGCTCGCCTAAAAGCTGATTAACCGTTTGCCTACTACTATTTATCATTTGCGCCAAAGACTCCTGCGATAGGGTAAGTGTAATCGCGTTGTTTTTAGGTAAATGCTGACCATAGCTGGTGGTAAGCATCAATAGCCTTTTTACCAGCTGATGCTTAAGGCTAAGCCCCGCACTTGAGTCGATAAACTGAAACGCACTGCGCACACGCGTGCATAGAAGGCGAGTAAAATGAGGATACAATTCTGGATACTGTTCAAGTAATGCCTTAAACGCGTTTTTTTGAATTATAGCAACGACGGAGTTTGTCTCACAGAAGTTGTCGTGAGTACGGGGGAGGTCGTCAAACATTGATATTTCACCAAACCAGGTGCCGGGCCCAAGTAACGCGAATAGCATTTCGCGGCCATCTACACCTACCGTAACAACTCTTAAACGGCCTTCGCACACACCATAAAAACCTACACCGTCTTCACCTTTGGCATGCAATTGTTGCCCTGCTTTTAAATGCTTAAGGCGCATCTTTTCGAACATGGCTTCCTGTAAATAGGGCGGCATCTCGCTAAACCACGTAGAGCTAGTCAGAACAGGTTTAAATTTTTCCATTTAACAAATTTCTTACAATGTCGTATATCCGACAGTGTATAGCAATTACTGCGCGTAATGTAGGCGGTAAGAGAAAGTAAATGGAAGTTTCATTGAATCGCTTAAGGTGAGGAGCCTTCAGAAAAGGGCTGACAAGCCTAAATCGACAAATCTCAATGGAATCATTTTAGATATAAAAAGAGTAAAGCTATGACAGATTCAGTAAAGTCGAAAGTTAGCAGTGAAGAATGGCAAACCCGTGTTGACCTTGCCGCGTGTTACCGCGCAGTTGCTATGTATGGTTGGGACGACCTTATTTTCACTCACATTTCTGCCCGTGTTCCTGGGCCTGAACATCATTTTTTAATTAACCCATACGGTTTAATGTTTGATGAAGTTACGGCATCCAGCCTAGTAAAAGTTGACCTTAACGGCAATAAGGTGATGGAAAGCGAGTACGATATTAACCCTGCGGGTTTTACTATTCACAGCGCTGTTCATGAAGCACGTGATGATGCCAAATGCGTGTTGCATTTGCATACAGCAGAAGGCGTGGCGGTATCTATTTTAGAAGAAGGGTTGCAGCCTTACTCGCAGCAGTCCCTTTTTCCACTAGCGTCCCTTTCTTATCATGCCTATGAAGGGGTGGCGTTAAATCCAGAAGAAAAAGCGCGGCTGGTTCGCGACCTAGGCGATACCCAATTTATGATTTTGCGCAATCACGGGCTCTTAACCTGTGCAGACAATATTCCCGATGCATTTTTGTTTATGTTTATCATGCAGCGCGCCTGTGAAATTCAGCTTAAAGCGCAGGCCACAGGTAAGCCGTTGATTCCAATTCACTCGGCAATTCTAGAGGGAATTCGTGCTCAAGCCGAGCAAGTTACTAGGCAAGCGGGTGGTTCACTTGCATGGCCAGGTATTAAACGTCGCGTTGAGCGTCGCTTCCCTGGATACGATAAGTAACTATTAAAAGTTAACGTTATCCAATACCACGATCGCAAAGGGTGAGATGGACAAAAAGCGCGAGCTAAAGCGCTTTGCTTTAAGAATTTCCGTTTTAAAAGGTTGTATAAACTTCGGCCGTCTCTTTGATATGGCGGCCAAATGTGCATCAAAATGACGTAAATTAAGCCAACCACCGACAAGATAAATAAGGGCGCTAGGTTACTAAAAGCCTAACTTAGGGTACACTTAGCGCCATGAAAATACTTCTTGAAGATACCATTCCGTTTGGCACCGATTACCTTAATAGCGTAGGTCAAGTTGAAACCTATGCATGGCAATCTCTTGTGCCTGAAATGTTGCGCGATGTAGATATTCTTGCGCTGCGTTCTACCACTAAGGTTACTCCTGAACTGCTGAGCAACGCTAATAAGCTTAAGTTTGTGACTACGGCAACGGCAGGAACCAATCATCTAGATAAAATACATTTGGACAAGGTCGGTATTGCACATAGCAGTGCAGCAGGCTGTAATGCTGTTGCGGTGGCCGAGTACGTATTGAGTGTTTTATTGCATGCACAAAAAGCCCAAAAGCTCGACTTTTACAATGCGAAAGTAGGCATAGTAGGGGCCGGAAACGTGGGAAGCGCGCTATCACGCATTTTAACGGCAATAGGTGTTAAACACTGCTTGTACGACCCTCCGCTACAGCAAGCGTTAGCAAGTACTGGTAAAACACAGCACAACGGTCAGTCGTTTGTAGATTTAGCACAAATTGCAACGTGCGACGTTGTCTCGCTTCATGTGCCTTTCATTAAAGGCGGCGACTATCCCACTTACCAGATGATCGATAAAACTTTTCTTGAAGCATTAACACCTGACCAGCTGCTTATCAATGCATGCCGAGGCGAAGTTATAGATGAAGAGGCACTACTTAACCTGCTTCAACAAGAACGGACGCCAACAGTAGTGCTTGATGTATTTGATAATGAGCCTGCCATAAACACAGCACTATTTGACCACGTTTGGTTCGTAACACCACATATTGCGGGTCATTCTGTAGAAGGTAAAGTGCGCGGTACACAAATGATTTACGAGCAAATTTGTGAGGTAGTGGGCGCAGCCCCAGACAAAGCGCTTAGCGACTTTTTAGAGAAAACTACCCCGATCAAAGCTGCGTTAAATTCGCCAGAGGCGTCGCGGTTGTCGGTTGAAGATCTTACTGCAGTATTTCACAAGGTGTACGATGTCGCTATTGATGACGAAATAACGCGAAACGCTTTTTCATCAACATCAAAAAATAACGAAAAAACGAAATCTGATGTGGCGAGTACGTTTTCTACACTGCGCAAGCAATACAGAGTACGTCGCGAGTGCAGCGCCTATGCGTTACAATTGCCAAAGAACACCAGTAAACAAATTCAAAACACTTTCACCAAACTAGGCTTTTCCGTTAGTCTGGTTTAGATATTTTCTTATTAGGAGCATAAAGCATTATGTCGCAAGCGTTTGACGTAGCGGTACTTGGCGCCACTGGTTTAGTGGGCCAAACCATGATTGAACTATTAGAAGAGCGAGACTTTCCGGTAAACCGTTTGTATCCTCTTGCCAGTAAACGTTCAGCTGGTAGTACTGTATCGTTTAAAGGCGAAGACATTGAAGTATTAGATGCTGATGACTTCGACTGGTCATTAGTGCAATTAGGTTTTTTCTCAGCCGGTGGAAGCATTTCAGCAAAATTTGCTCCGCTAGCCGCAGAAGAAGGCTGTATTGTAATCGACAATACTTCAGAGTTTCGTTACGAGCCTGATATCCCTCTTGTAGTGCCTGAAGTTAACGCCCATGCACTGGCAGAGTTTCGCAATAGAAACATTATTGCGAACCCAAACTGCTCAACCATTCAAATGTTGGTAGCACTTAAACCAATCCAAGAAGCTGTTGGCATTGACCGTATTAACGTGTGTACCTACCAATCAGTGTCTGGTGCAGGTAAAGAAGCCATGGAAGAGCTGGCTAAACAAACTGCGGGTTTGCTAAATGCACGTGAAGTGAAGTCAGAGTCGTTTAGTCGACAAATTGCCTTTAACGTTATCCCTCAAATCGATGTTTTCCAAGATAACGACTACACCAAAGAAGAAATGAAAATGCTGTGGGAAACCCAGAAAATCATGGGCGACCAAAGTATATTGGTAAACGCTACCGCGGTGCGTGTGCCTGTATTTTACGGTCATGCGGAAGCCATTCACTTAGAAACACGTACTCCGATAGATGCGCAGCAGGTTAAAGAGCTTCTAGCCGATGCACCAGGTGTTACCGTGTACGACGGAAATGAGCAGTTCCCTACGCAAGTAAGCAGTGCTAGCGGCAACGACATTGTGCATGTAGGGCGTATCAGGAATGATATTACTCATCCTTGTGGTTTAAACCTATGGGTGGTGTCTGACAACATTCGCAAGGGTGCTGCGACAAACAGCATTCAAATTGCTGAAACGCTAATTCGCGATTACCTGTAAATACTTCAGCAGAGGCTCTGCCTTTGATTAATCGGATAAGCACAGGAAAAGGTAAACATTTTTCTGTGCTTGCCGATACGCAAACTAAGCAGGGTTTTTGGTGCGATGTAAAGAATGCGTCTGCTGCACTGTAAAAGAGATAACGTACGTAGCGAATTTGGCTTGCTTAACGCAATGAGAAGATAAATCTCAGGTCAATAAATATGCAGCATTTAGCGAAACTTTAAGCATTAGATCAGAGCAATACTACTGTCTAACTAGATCACCCTTAATAACTGGTTTATAGTTTGTAGAGTTAGGAACAGAACAACGTTAAAAACAATAGTCAGTCAGACACTTAGGCGAAGTGTAAGAACTCTAAAAAGCGCAAACAAATCTTACTGCCAGGGTCATAAAGACTGTAAAACGCTAGCTTGATGATTAATGGCTTCAAGGTGGCTTAAGAATAAAAATAAAAGCCAATATATTTTTTTGTAGTGATTGGCTAAGAAATCCGCCCACACGAATCGGGTGGTAAAGACGCTTGAGGGCATATAGGACTGCTATGAAATTGCATTTGACGGGCTTACTTTTACTCACATTATGTTTGTCTGGCCCTATAATCACTGTTGATGCACAAGAACGCGCTACCTTCTTAAAAGGTCCTAAAGACGCAACTGATCAATATTCGGGTCTAGAGTACGGGCCTATTGATGCTAACGATACCCTTTGGCGTATTGCCGAGCGCTATCGCCAAAACAATAACCTGAGTGTTTATCAGGTTATGACCGCTATTTATGAACTCAATCCTAACGCATTTGAAAATGGCAACTTAAACTTGTTGGTAGATGGCGCGGTTTTGAAGCTGCCGTCTGAGCGTTATATTGCCAGAATCGACAAACAAAAAGCACAAATGCGAGCTGAGCAAGACGATAGGGCATTCGCTGAAACGCTTAACAAGCCTGGTAGCAGCGTAAGGAATATTAAGCCAGCATCCCCGTTAGTCAACCAACAAGACCTCACTCAAACGCAAACTGACATTGAGCAAAAGATCACCCGTTTAGATCAGGAACAAACCCGTCAGTTTGACGAACTGCGTATGCAGTTTGCCGCCTCACTAGAAAATGTTGAAGCAATTCTCAACGAAAACAGACGCTTGTACGAGCGTGTTGAGGCCGTTAATGGCGAACTAGAAACCTTACGTGGTCAAGTGGAAGGCGATGTTAAGAGCCAACTAGATATGCAAGTGGCGCTTCAGCAAGAATTGCTCGACATGATTAAAGCCGAGCAAGCGCAGCGTGAAGCGGAGAAACAGTCTTCGTTTTTAAGCGCGCTTACCAGCCCATTAAGCTTGATCATCGGTTCTGCAATTCTGTCACTCTTGTTGGTAGGTGGCCTAATCATGTGGCTGCTGAAACGCAACAGCAAGCCGGAAGAGGCGCCTGCACCTGGCCCTACTATTACGGCAGATAACGACGAAGTACCCGTACCTGATGCTGACATTGATGACCTTTCAAGTGCGTTAGCACCTGACTTCGATGATAAAGCGGAGTTGTCAGATGATGATTTGTTCAATGATGACGACCTACTTGATGACGTTCTGACTTCAGATTTAGAAGAAAGCCTTGATGACGAGCTAGAAACCTTTGCTGACCTTGAAGATGATATGTTGGTGCCAGACGATGGTGGAGACGATCTGTTCGAGGCTGGTGATGATGAGCTTGACCAGAGCGAGTTAGACAGCTTATTTGATGATGATGACCTGTCAGACAAGGTGTTAAATGACAAAGACGCAGATGACCTAGAAGGCTTTGACCTTTCAGGTGATGACGACATCTTTGATGAAGATGCTGCAGATGATAGCGAAACTGAGTCAGCGGCTACTGAAGAAGCTGTATCAGTAGATGACGACGATTTTGATATTGATGACTTGCTTGACGATGTACAAAGTCAAGGCACCGAAGAACCTGAAAGTGATGAACTCAATGAGTCAGGTGATATTGACCCTGATGATATCCTTGCTGAGGTTAACGGAACAGCCGATTCTGAAAACGTCGACGAAGACGATATAGACGCCTTGCTTGCAAGTTCTGTTGATTCGGTATCAGAGGCTGGAGACGAAGAAGAAAGTAATGCATCTTTACCGAATGTAGAAGATGAAGACGATAAGCCAGAGATAAGCATTGATGATTTGCTTGAAGAGCATGGCGTTGATGCAGGCCTTACCGATGAGCTAGATAGTAACGATGACCTTATCAATGAGGACATGCTGAGTAAGCTCGACGATGAGATAAATCAGCAAAACAACGAAATAGATAAGATCACCGACGATTTGCTTAACGAAATAGAGCAAATTGAAATGATGGGTGGTTTAGGCGAAGAAGATGACGAAGACGATATTGAAGATGAAATAATTACATCGGCACCGTCACCTCAATCTATCCAGAGCCTAGATGCTATCACTGATGATTTAGATGAAATAGTCACCGACGAAATAGAAACAGACGCTGATTTCAGTGATCCACTATCCGACGACCTTATCGCGGAACTTCAGGCAGAAGACGAACTTGCGGAAGAGCCTTCAGCGGATGGAATGCCTGAAGATGTAAACAATTCAGCATTAGATGAACTTGATGAGCGTGATGAAAACACTTCAAGTGAGTTACCTTCTCAAGCCGAAGATGATGGGGATTTTGAGGACCCGTTTACTGACGAGTTGCTCGCTGAACTTGAGGCCGAGCTGGAAGGTGAACCAGAAGTTAGCCCAGATGCTAATCCGGACGCTCACGATGAAGATACCGATTTAACTCTTTCTGAAAGTGAAGAAAACGAAGATGACTTTAGCGACCCTTTAACCGATGAGCTTCTCGCTGAACTAGAAGCTGAGGAATCTAAAACCAGCGAAGACGTAGATCAGCTAACTGACGAACTGCTTTCCGAACTTGAATCTGAAATAGAGTCTGAAAACGACACTGATGCAGATTTTAATGTTGAAGACGAAACCGTTACACAACCTGAAGAAATAGAACCAGCGCTAGAAGAGCAACCTGAATTAGGCACTGAACTAGAGCCCGAGCAAGATGCCGATATAGAGTCAGAACAAGAGCCTGAATTAGAAGCAGAGCTTGAATCTCAGCCCGAGCCTGAAGCAGAACTAGAGTTTGATACTGAATCAGAAGAGGGCGAGTTAGCACCAGAAGACAATATTGAGGCTGAAGCTGACGCTGTTACCGAGCTTGAAGGTAATATAGAGCCAGAACCAGAACCAGAACCAGAACCAGAACCAGAACCTGAAGCTGAACTTGAATTCGATACCGAATCAGAAGAAGGCGAATTAGCACCAGAAGATAAGGTAGAGGCCGAGGCGCAGCAAGAGCTGGGCGCTGAAGCAGAGCCTGACCAAGATGCCGATATAGAGTCAGAACCAGAGCCTGAATTAGAAGCAGAGCTAGAGTCTCAGCCTGAGCCAGAAGCAGAACTAGAGTTTGATACTGAATCAGAAGAAGGTGAATTAGCACCTGAAGAGAAGGTTGAGGCGGAAGCTGACGCTGATAGCGAGCTTGAAGAAAATGCCGAGCCACAGCCAGAACCGCAGCCACAGCCAGAACCAGAGCTAGAGCCAGAAGCGCAGCAAGAATTGGGCACTGAAGCAGAGCCTGAACAAGATGCCGATATAGAGTCAGACCAAGAGCCTGAATTAGAAGCAGAGATAGAGTTTCAGCCCGAGCCTGAAGCAGAGTTGGAATTCGAGGAAGAAGCAGAGGCTGAAATAGAGCCGGAATCTGAACTCGAAAGTGCCGATGAAAGCGCCGAAGACAATACGGAAAATGATTCAGACGATCCGTTAGATGACGCCATCGAAGCGTTTGAAAAGCAAATGTTGGACGACATCCCTTCTTTCGGTGAGATAGAGCCTTCAGCTGAAGAAAAGCCTTCAGCGGACGAGGAGCCTTCAGCTGACGAAAAACCTTCAGCGGACGAAGAGCCTTCAGCTGAACAAGAGCCTTCATCGGATGATTTTGCCCAAGATGAATCTGAATCACCGGCAGAAAAAGACAGTGATGATTACGACGACAGTCTGTTAAATGAAGCATTTGATGAAATCGACAGCTTTGAACTTGAGCAAGAGGTCGACGGCGTTGATAAAAGTGAGCAGCAACTCGAAGACTCTGGTAGCGCTGAAAAAGTGGGCTCAGTCCAAGAGCCAGATTCAAGCGAGATTGGCTCAGAAGACAGTAAAGAAAAAGAATTCAACGAACTTGATGACGTGCCTGGTCTTGACGATTGGTTGTCAGGGGCTGACGAAGACGATGCTGTTGACGACAACGAGATACTTGATGACTTAGACAGTGCTGAGTTTGATGAACTTCTTCAGAGCCTTGAGTCAGACGATGCCGTAGATGCAAGCGACATTGAAAGCGAAGATACACAAGAGTCAGTCGCCGAAAATGATGAAGATACGTTCGAACTTGAACAGGATGCTGATGACGAGGCCACACTTGAGTTAGAAGAGGATGTCGCTGACAACCTTGAACCAAATGAAAGCGATGATACCTTCGAGCTAGATGAAAACGACGAAACTTTTCAGTTAGATGATGGCGACGACATAGAATCAGCGAAGGATGATAACGAAGAAGAAACTTTCACCCTTGAAGACGATGATTCTGAACTAGCTTTAGACGACCTCGACATTCCAGATGATGTGGACTTAGATATCGCCACGCCTACGGAAATTGAAGAAGACCAGCAGGGTGCAGAACAACCTGAGCCCGAAAAGGAGCAAGAGGAAGAGCTGAAGCTTGATAATCCTGATTTGGATTTAGCAGCTTTACTGAGTGATGTCGATGGTGAAAGTGAGTCTCAAACGCCATCCGAAGATTTTCTTGATGTAGAAGCGCTGATGGACGATGGCGACGACTCTGATGAAGTCGATCCAGATAGCCAAGCGCTCGACCTCGATGTGAGTTTATCTGACTTTACTGGCGTTTCTGACGAAGACACGGTAATAGATATAGATAAAGATGCAGGGCAAAACGCCAATTTAGATTTGGCTCGTGCATACATTGAAATGGAAGATGCAGATGCTGCGAAAGAGTTGCTTGAAGAAGTAATGAAAGAAGGCAGCGAAGAACAGAAACAGGAAGCAGCCTCAATCCTACAAAAAATCACCTAATTCACTTGTAGGAGTGGGCGAAAGCCTGCATTGATAGTCGTATTGAGCGGCCTGTATATTGATAAGATATACAGGCCGCTTTTGATTTCACTAACTTGCATTTATTTGCCATGCAGTAGTTGGGCTTTGATTATAAGCAGCATTGCATGTTGTAAGCGAGATGACTACACTTAGCGCCTTTTAAGAAACGGGGTAAAACTGATATGGGGCGAATTGCCTTAGGGATTGAATACGACGGTGCTGCAGTTTACGGTTGGCAACGCCAGCGCGAAGTACCGAGTGTTCAAGAGCATCTTGAAAAGGCACTATCGACAGTAGCCAATCAACTTATTGAAGTGCAATGCGCTGGGCGCACTGATGCGGGTGTGCACGCAACTGGGCAAGTGGTTCACTTCAGTTGTGATGCTCCACGTTCAGAGCGCGCATGGACGCTTGGGGTTAACGCTAACCTTCCAAACTCTGTTGCTGTTACTTGGGCGAAAAGCGTAAGTGATGAATTTCATGCTCGTTTTTCAGCTACCCACCGCCGCTATCGCTACGTCATCCATAATGCAAAAATGCGCCCAGCAATTTTGAACTCGGGCGTTACCCACATTCACCGAGAATTAGACGAGAAGAAAATGCACCTTGCCGCCCAAGCGCTATTGGGTGAACAGGACTTTACGTCGTTTCGTGCAGCGTTGTGCCAAAGTAAAACCCCGTTTCGCAATGTTACCGATGTGAGTGTATATCGCCAAGGCCGCTATGTGATTATTGATATTCGTGCCAATGCGTTCTTGCATCACATGGTACGCAATATTACTGGCGCGCTTGTTGAAATTGGGGCAGGGGAGCAAGACGTGAATTGGATTGCTCACTTATTAAGCCTAAAAGATAGAAGTAAATCTGCAGCCACGGCAAAGCCAAATGGTTTGTATCTGGTAGACGTAACTTATCCTGAAGAGCATAACCTGCCTAAAGGGCCCTTGGGACCACTGTTTCTGCCAGATTGCACATAGCACTGTCGATGTATACAAGGGAGTATTGTGACCACGTTTCAATTTTTATCAAAAACTTTTGGTTTGTTATTGTGTTTAACGGCATTAGAGTGCGGTGCCGATATAAAAGATAAAACCCCTAGCATACGTTTCGCGGTTAACACACCAGGTGCTGCCCCATATTTATATTATGATGAGAACTCAAAACGCTATGAAGGCATAGTCGTCGATTTTTTTAACTCGGATGAGCTATCGAATCAGTTTCGTATCGTTTATTTGGACTCGAATCGTGCTAGAAGCGAAGATTTATTAAAATCGTCATCGATAGATTTGTTTTTATCTTCTGAAAGTTGGATAAGTAAACCGAACGACTTTCTGTTTAGCGAAGAGTTGATAAAGCATGACAGCTATATCTACTCAACTTCAAATTTTGAAGGGCCATTTGTACCCGAGGCAAACTTATCCTCTAGTATTTGTACTAGATACGGCTTTACTTATCCCATTTTACAGCAGTTTTTTGAGAGAAAAGAAAACAATATTCAGAGGGTTGACTCAAGCAGTCAATTTACAATGACTATGATGATGTCTAAAGGGCGTTGCGACTTTGCGATAATGAATGAACACAACGCGCGTGCTGTTATGTTTAACAAGGTGTTTTGTTCTTCAGAATTCTATCAGTCACCTAACATTGTTAGCCGGGTTCGTTTAGTGTTTGTTATTCGTTCTGATTTAAACTCTCTCAAAAATAAAATAGATACTGCACTGAAGCACTTTGTCGAAAGTGGACAACGGCAAAAATCGCTAGAACGTCACTCAGGTGTTAATAAGTTTCCAAAAGTTAAATGTCACGGTGCTCGTTGAAACCAACATTCTATGAATCTCGCCAATGATAATTTAAGTAAAAGCCAACAGCGGTTAGTATTACTGATGTCGACTGCCAACTTCTAAGACCAGTTTTGTTTTTTCCATTTCGTTGTATTGTGGTCTAATAGCGCGCTATATTAGGTAGCTGTTCTACTGTGTCACGTATTTTTTCTTTGTAATACAGTATGAAACTTAAAAATTTAATTGTGTTGCTGACCACAAGTATGGATAAACATTAATCGTCATGGTCGGCAAACAAAAACAAAGGATTCAATTTCCATGAGCTGGATTCAAAAAATTCTTCCTCGCACGCAAACTTCACACAAAGGTAATGTGCCAGAAGGTATCTGGACAAAGTGTGGTTCTTGCCAAGCTGTGCTGTATAAGAGCGAACTGGAAAAACTTCAGGAAGTTTGCCCTAAATGCGACCACCACATGCGAATTACTGCACGCCGTCGCATCGATGCGTTTTTAGACGATGGCGATCGCGTTGAATTAGGTGCAGAGCACGAGCCGCAAGACGTACTTAAGTTTAAAGATTCTAAACGCTACAAAGACCGTATTGTTGCTGCGCAAAAATCGACTAACGAAAAAGATGCGCTAGTGGTAATGCAGGGCAAGCTAAAAGGTATGCCTGTAGTGGTTGCATGCTTTGAGTTTGCGTTTATGGGCGGTTCAATGGCCTCAGTTGTAGGTGCGCGTTTCGTTGCCGCTGTTAATGCATGTTTAGAAAATGATATGCCGCTTATTTGCTTTAGTGCAAGTGGTGGTGCGCGTATGCAAGAAGCGCTTATGTCTCTAATGCAAATGGCTAAAACATCGGCTGCCCTTGCTAAGATGAGCAAAAAAGGCTTGCCTTATATTAGTGTACTTACCGACCCAACAATGGGTGGTGTATCTGCAAGTTTGGCAATGCTAGGCGACGTGAACGTAGCAGAGCCAAAAGCGCTTATCGGCTTCGCGGGCCCTCGCGTAATCGAACAAACAGTAAGAGAAAAGCTGCCGGAAGGTTTCCAACGCAGTGAATTCCTTGTTGAGAAAGGTGCAATTGATATGATTGTTGACCGCAGAGATATGCGTGATAGATTACACAGCTTGTTGGTTAAGTTGCATTATAAGAATTAGTGAATAACGAAAACAATTTAAAACCTGGCCCAGTGCCAAATACAGAAGGCGCAAAGGCGCCTTCTGCTTCGCAAAAAAGCCTGAGCCAGTGGTTATCCTACCTAGAATCTATTCATCCTAGCGCCATCGATATGGGGCTAGACAGAGTGAAAGAGGTGGCTAACGCCATGTCACTTTCACTCAGCCAGTCTTTGGTTATTACTGTTGCAGGCACAAACGGTAAAGGCACAACCTGTCGTTTGCTTGAACAAGCCATGTTATCGCAAGGCAAAAGTGTTGCGGTATACAGCTCACCTCATCTAACCGATTACCGCGAACGGGTGCGTTACAATGGCGAACTGCCGCCTGCCAGTGAATTTGTCGATGCTTTTGAGTTTGTAGAAAGTGCGCGAAAGAGCAATGCTGGCGAACCCATCACCTTAACTTATTTTGAATTTGGTACGCTCGCTGCAATGAAAATGATGCAGTCATGGGCAGTCGATGTAGTTATTCTTGAAGTTGGTTTAGGTGGACGCTTGGATGCTACCAACATTATTGACCCTAATCTTGCCGTTATTACTACCATCGATCTCGACCATCAGGATTGGCTTGGCAATACACGTGAAAAAATTGCTCGTGAAAAAGCGGGCATTATGCGCAAAAACGGTAATGCAGTGGTTGGAGAGCTGTTTCCACCATCATCACTTTACGATGTAGCAAACGAACTACAAGCTAACGTACGATGGGCTACACAAGATTTCGAAACAGTAGTAGCAAGTGATTACAGTGAGTGGAGCTGGAAAGGGAAGAGCAATAGTTACACGTCGCTACCTTATCCTAAAATCCCTCTACAAAATGCGAGCACGGCATTAGCAGCACTTGAGCTGCTAGATTTGCTGCCCGAAGAAAGCGTGGTTAGAGACATTATCGAAAACACCACCATGCCGGGTCGTCAACAGACAATTAGCGAATCGCCTCTTGTCGTTGTAGATGTTGCCCATAATCCACAAGCTACTACGGCCATGCAAGAGTGGTTAAATCGTTACAACGTTAGCCAGATGCGCGTTGTTGTCGGTATGCTTAAAGATAAGTCAATTGCTGAAACCTTGGCGCCACTTTCGGGTCTGAAAGCCAAGTGGTACTTAGCGTCAACAAGTGGGCCGCGAGGTTGCAGTGCAGAAGTACTTGAAAATGCACTTGTTAATGCCGGCACAACCATAGAGAATATAGATACGTTTCAAGACGTGACCTCAGCATATCAACGTGCGCTTGCAGATTATCAAACTGGTGAACTTATTCTCGTTTTTGGTTCTTTTGTTACCGTTGCAGACGTACTCGCTGAGCAAAACTAACACGCGCATTGTAAGAAAAAACGTGTATTCAAGCAGGAGAGCACAGTGACATCGGCATTAAAGAATAGACTGGTGGGGACAATTATTGTTGTCGCCTTAGCGGTTATCTTTTTACCAGACTTTCTTGATGGCAAAAAGCAAACGAACAGAGAGCCCTTTGTCTCTGTTCCAGCTAATCCGCCTAAAAAGCCCATCGTAGAGCCTGAATCTTTCCCATCAGAGCGGGTAGCGAAAGCTGCGGTTCCGGCTGTAGAGATTGAAGATGAAACAGCGTTAGATGAAGAGCAGGTTGCTTCAAGTTCTGGTGACAGCAAAAGTACTGACCAAGCTACTGCTGCTAAAGCGCCAGCGCCAAAAGCATTTGAAGAAGTGGACGAGTTAGCGAGTCAAACGGTTGTTGATACGAAAAGTGCCACTGCCGATGATGACGCAGGCTGGGTTATTCAGCTTGGCAGCTTTCGTCATGAAAAAAACGTCAAGGCATTGTTGGCAAAGCTAGAAAAGGCTGGGTATCGCGCGTTTAGTCGCAAAATTCAAACCAGCTCTGGGCCGCTCAATAAAGTTTTTGTAGGCCCTGATTTAGACAAAAAGAAACTGGAATCGGCACTTCCCCATTTGAAAGAGCTAACGAAACTTAAAGGGAAAGTCACCACATTCAAAGTTGAGTAGGGCGTATTCTTTCTACTTGAACCACGCTTACTGAAAGGAAGTGTCACGGATTGCATTACAGACTAGTAATATTTCTATCTTCTGTTAGAATGCGCGCCATCTCGCCAAAGGCTCGTTGCTTCATCACATAAAGCAACATCAACGCAATAAAGAGACGATGAACTGGGTAGACTTTTCCATACTGGGTATCATTGCGGTATCTACCTTAATAAGCCTTATTAGAGGGTTTGTTAAAGAAGCCATCTCGTTAGTGGTGTGGTTTGCTGCACTCTTTATTTCAAGTAATTTCTACGCTGACCTTGCCGTTTACTTCACAGCCATTGACGACCCTTATCTAAAAAACGGCGCTGCAATCGCCGCGCTATTTATTACAACGCTCATTCTGGGCGGCATGATTAATTACGTCATAAGCCAATTGGTACAAGCAACGGGGTTGTCTGGCACAGACAGGGCCCTTGGTATAGTTTTTGGTGCTCTGCGTGGCGTGCTGATAGTTAGCGCATTGCTCTTTTTTATGGATACCTTCACCGGCGCCGCTTCCTCTAATTGGTGGCAAGCATCGGTGCTCATTCCAGAGTTTGGTGTCATCATTGAGTGGTTTTTCAGTTATGTGAAAGACTCCTCCAGTTTCTTAAATCCCGCTTGAAATAGGTAACGCACATGTGTGGTATAGTCGGAATAGTTGGTAAAACGCCCGTAGCTCAGTCACTGTACGACGGTCTAACGGTTATTCAACACCGTGGACAGGATGCCGCAGGCATTATGACTATCGACCAAAATATGTTTAATTTGCGTAAGGCAAATGGCTTGGTTCGAGATGTTTTCCATACGCGTCATATGAAAAGGTTATCAGGCAACATGGGTATTGGTCATGTTCGCTATCCAACCGCGGGTACGTCAAGCTCTGCAGAAGCACAGCCATTTTATGTAAACTCGCCTTTTGGTATTGCCTTTGCTCACAACGGTAACTTAACCAACGCTCATGAGTTGCAAGAAGAAGTGTTTCGCATAGCACGCCGTCACATTAATACCACTTCAGATTCCGAGCTATTGCTTAACATTCTTGCTCACGAACTACAGCAGGTAGCGGGCTTAAGCGTAAGCGCTGAACACATTTTTGAAGTGGTAACGAAAGTTCATAAGAAAATACGCGGTGCTTATGCTGTAGTTGCAGCCATTATCGGTCAGGGTATTGTGGCTTTTCGTGACCCTCACGGTATTCGTCCGCTTGCGCTTGGTAAGCGTATGAGCGAACTGGGTGAAGAGTGGATGGTAGCCTCTGAAAGCGTTGCACTTGATGCAGTTGGCTTCCAATTCGTTCGCGATGTAATGCCAGGTGAAGCGGTATTCATTACCGAAGAAGGGCAATTGCATACCCGTCAGTGTGCAGAGAATCCGGTAACGTCACCATGTATCTTCGAGTTTGTTTACTTCGCACGCCCAGATAGCTTTATTGACGGTATTTCAGTTTACGCATCACGTGTAAACATGGGCCGTAAGCTAGGCGAAAAAATTAAGCGTGAATGGGCAGATCTTGATATCGACGTAGTTATTCCTATTCCTGAAACGTCGATGGATGTAGCGCTGCAAATTGCAAACACACTTGAACTGCCTTATCGCCAAGGCTTCGTTAAAAACCGCTATATTGGCCGAACTTTTATCATGCCTGGCCAAACCATGCGTAAGAAATCAGTACGTCGTAAGCTAAATGCAATCTCATCTGAGTTCAAAGGTAAGAGTGTATTACTTGTCGATGACTCTATCGTACGCGGGACTACATCGGGTCAAATTATTGAAATGGCCCGTGAGTCGGGTGCGAAGAAAGTGTACTTTGCGTCAGCAGCACCAGAAATTCGCTTCCCGAATGTATACGGCATTGATATGCCATCGGCGAATGAACTGATTGCATATGGCCGTGAAATCGATCAAATTGCAGAGCTTATTCAAGCAGACGGTCTTATCTTTCAAGACATTTCTGACTTGGTTGAAGCTGTACGCGAAGAGAATGAAACGATTCTGCGCTTTGAAACATCAGTATTTGACGGTAACTATATCACTGCCGATATCAACCAAGAGTATCTTGAGCGCATTGATATGTCACGGGGTGAGGCAGCAAGAAAAGCACCCGTGGTGCAAGCTGAATTGAGTAACCTTGATGTACATAACATTGATGCCGCTGATTAGTATCTTTGGAATACGCTGATAGTTAACGAGAAAAGCCGCTTTTAAAGCGGCTTTTTCATTATTCTCTCTTTTTCATTACTTGTAGTGTTGAGCGGAAAGCCTTAGTGCACGAACACTGGCCCGCCAGTTAATCCCCACACTAATACCGAGCCTGTCATTAAAATAACCAGTAAAACCAGCCCACATGTGACTACCGAGCTTGAGTAAATGAAACCTTTGTCTTCTGGCATATGCATCAAAATAGGTACGCCGGAATAGAGTAGGTAAACTGAGTAGCTAATACCCACTAGCAGTGCCGTCATCACTACCCATAGTTCAGGATAAAGACCTGCAAAGCCGACCATAAATAATGGTGTCGCAGTATAAGCCGCAAGTTCTAGTGACTGGGTATACGTAGGTGTGGCATCGAACGCTTTAGCCAACTCATGAATTAACACCGCCAGCGCTACAACACCGGCAATTAAGCCAAAATACATGCCGATACCCATCATAATGGCGGTATTTTCACCTAGTCGTATTACGTCTCCTGCGCCAATACTCCACCCAGTATGCGCACTAGAATAGTAGGCTACGAGGGAAGGGATAAGTGCAATAAAAGCAATATGGGTAAGCGCGTAAAAATAAGTTTCGTGTTTGGTATCAATGGTTTGCCATTCTTCTCTTGGATGAGTGTAAATACCAATTAGATGATTCAAAATCATAAAGTCCTGCCTTATTCACCAACGTTATTATTTTAAAAAATATTGTTGTGGGGCAGGGTAAACACACGGACAAACCGTAAAACCAGGAAAACACGAACACGACGCAAGGCGTCAAACACTGCCATTAACAATATGTTTACAATCTGAGTGTGCAGCAGAAAAGCAAAGCCGTCAATAAAAATTGATTAATTTATAAACGGCTATAGGTGCTAGTTGGATTGAGGAACGCCGGAGTGAAAACGCAGTTCCTTATCGTCACTTTCAATAAGTGATTTTTCAACACTTCCGAAGTGAGCAACGCGCTCTGAAATATCGGTTTTGGCGATTTGTTCGGCAAGGGTAAGGTAATCTTCAAAGTGTCTGGCTTCTGAACGTAACAGCGACACGTAAAATTTGCCTAAACCTTCGGAAACATACGGCGCAAGTTTGGCAAAGCGCTCACAGGATCGCGCTTCAATGTAAGCACCACAAATAAGCTTATCAACCAGCTTTTCAGGCTCGTAGGTGCGCACGTAACGTAGCAATCCATTGGCGTAACGGCTTGATGTCACCGATTTATATTCAAAGCCTAACTCGTGCATAATTTCGAGTACTTGATAAAAATGATGAAGCTCTTCTTTAATAAGCATAACCATCTTATCTAACATGTCTTTTTTAAACGGATCTAAACCTTCAACATTAAACACGCTTTTAGACAGGTGCTTAGTATTTAGTGATTGCCAATCGCCCTCATGGCGGTAGGTGAAGTCTTCATAGGGCTTCAGCCAGCCAAGCAATACTTTACTCGTTTCCTCATCAGCCACATAGCGACGAAGCAGGTACATAGCCGATTGTGCTGCTTTAAGCTCGCAAATTAAGTGATCGGTAAGGATAACCCGAAGGTTTTCTTCTTTCTGCGCTTCGTCTATCCATAACTGTGGTGTCTCGCAATGTAAAAAATCATTGACGGGTGAAAGTAGAGACGTGACTTCAGAGGAAGATATTACAGACATGTTGAAACTCGGTTTTAAGTGCTACTAATTTTCAGTTACATTTGAATTTGTCATACTTTCAACGGTAGTGTCGGCAAGGCAGCTGTCTGCGCTGTAGACTGAGGCTATCCAAATTCGATGCTTCTGAACTGAGCGTCAATTTTACTTGATACCCGCAAGCCGTTACAACTTAAAATCGAGGCCATTAAATTACAAAATGAATTACCTTGCCCATCTTTTTTTAGCGCGCCCTACTGCAGACTCCCACTTTGGTAATTTACTTGGCGATTTCAGGCGTGGTGTTGATATAAGCACATATGGAAGAGCAGTACAGCTAGGTCTTAAAAACCACTACGAAGTAGATAAGTTTACGGATAGTCACGACAGTGTTTTGGCTGCAAAAGAACTGTTTGATAAAAGCCGTCGGCGATTTGCGCCTGTGGCGCTAGATATCTACTTCGATCACTTGCTGATAAAGCATTGGTCGACGTTCACGTCGCAAAGCTTTAACGAATTTCGAGAACAAAGCTTTTCCTTGCTAGAGCAGAGGCTGCCCACTATGCCAAGGACAATGCAGCATAGCGTAGGGCACATGATAACCCACGATTGGTTTGGAGATTATGCTAAAGAAGAGGGCATTGCTAGGGCCATTTCAGTGGTTGCTAAACGAATTCGCTTTGCAAACTCTTTTCATCACGTGGTAGATGATATAAGTGCGAATAAAAAGGAAATAGAAGCGAGATTTTTAACATTTTTCCCAGACCTCATCGCGCACATAAAAGACAGGGGCCCTGAAAATATAAATGACGGTTAGCCACGTTAACAGAAACGTATCGAAGAAATTGGTAGTTCTATCGTTGATTGCTAAGCTCACTTATTAACAGCGATATAGTCTTAATTAATAGAGTCTCAAATATAGTGCATTGAAGGTCTGTTTGGAAAACAGGTTGGCTTGCGCTCAACTAATTAAAAAACCAAAAACTAACGACACACAAAAGAAGAAAAATGAAAAATAATCTTACATCAAATAGAAATACAAGAAGCCTGCTATTTAGTCAGGTTAATTCAAAAAGCAAATCACAGGTAGACCATGTACTAGTGTCTAAGAGGTGCCACCGTCTATCAGCATGGCTAACGGCGGTGATGATTGCTTTTGTTAGTTTGACAGTCAGTGCTTCTGCCCAAGAGGAAAGCTCGGCCTCTCATGCTCGTGCAATTAAAATTGATAGTAGTGTAGTAACAGAGCATGAAACCAAGATTCTGGGGAAACGCGTAAAGTACAGCGCGACAACAGGTACTCAGCCGGTTTGGAACAGTAAAGACGAAGCGGTCGCCACTTTGTTTTATACGTATTATCAGCGCACTGACGTAAAAGAGAATGTCGAGCGCCCGCTTATTATTTCTTTTAACGGAGGCCCGGGCTCTGCATCAGTGTGGATGCATGTAGCTTACACAGGCCCTCGCATTCTTAATATTGACGATGAGGGCTACCCGGTTCAGCCCTATGGTGTTCAAACTAACCCTTATTCTATTTTAGATGTTGCTGATATTGTATTTGTTAATCCAGTAAATACGGGGTACAGCCGAGTGCTGCCTAAAGCTGACGGCAGCATGCCATCGCAGGATGAACAGCAGAAAATGTTCTTTGGCGTAAACGCGGATATTAGCTATTTGGCCGACTGGGTGAATACTTTTGTAACACGCAATAATCGTTGGCGTTCGCCTAAGTATCTTATTGGTGAAAGTTACGGTACAACACGGGTTTCAGGCCTAGCATTAGAGCTTCAAAATCGCCAGTGGATGTATTTAAACGGCGTCGTTTTGGTGTCACCAACGGATATTGGCATTGAGCGCAACGGGCCAGTAAAGGCCGCCAATCGCCTGCCTTATTTTGCCGCTGCAGCCTGGTATCACAATAAACTTGAACCAGAACTGCAAAATAAAGACCTTACTGAACTATTACCCGAAGTCGAAAACTTCACTATCAACACATTGATTCCAGCACTCGCTAAAGGTGGCTTTATTAGTGATACAGAAAAGCGTGATGTACTAAAACAAATGGCACGCTATTCGGGTTTAAGCGAGGCGTCTATTGCGCAAAACAACCTAGATGTAAGCACCGCTTTCTTTTGGAAAGACTTATTGCGAGATGAAGGGAAAACCTTAGGCCGTTTAGATAGTCGCTATTTGGGTATAGACGCTAAGCAAAGTGGCGATCGCCCTGACTATTGGGCTGAACTGACCTCATGGCTTCACTCGTTCACGCCTGCTATTAATTACTATTTGCGTGAAGAGTTAAATTACAAAACCGATATTAAATACAACATGTTTGGAAACGTTCATCCGTGGGATAGAAGCAATAATCAAACGGGCGAGAACTTGCGATTAGCCATGGCGCAAAATCCATATCTAAACGTGATGATTCAAGCTGGCTATTACGACGGTGCCACGAATTACTTCGATGCTAAATATACCATGTGGCAGCTAGATCAAAGTGGCACGCTAAAAGACCGTTTAAGCTTCAAAGGGTATCGCAGCGGACACATGATGTACCTGCGTCGCGATGACTTGAAACAGTCTAACCAAGACTTACGCGAGTTTATAAAAGCCAGCACACCGAGTGAAGGTGCACCTGCCATGTATCACCGAAAGTAAACAGCTAATCGCAGTGTGTAATCAGCGCACCTGCTTTTTTGAGCTGCGCTAAATATTCAGCGCAGCGCTCTTTTAGCATATCTCTTAATAGCCTAACCGCTGGTGTAATAGACTGGCGGCTTGGGCATATTAGCCAAAGTTGCGTGGGTTTTGGTTGGTAGTCTGGCAACAAAGTCACAAGCCGACCATTTATGATGTCGTCGCAGATATCTAAACTTGATTTAACGGCGACTCCTTTCCCTGCTACAGCCCATCTTCTGACCATTTCACCGTCATTAGCTGTCCTGATGCCCTGCATTTTTACCTTTATCGGTTTATCGTCGTGTACGAATTCCCATTCGTTATACACTTTATCGTGCAGCTGATAAAAAAGCCCGCTGTGTGCTTGTAAGTCATCAAACTCTTCAGCTGCACCGTAGGTGTTGATATAAGATGGAGAAGCAACAAGTAAGCGTGGAACGTCACAGATTTTAAAGCCATAGACGCTGGCATCGTCAGGCGAACCATAACGTAAAGCTAAGTCGATTGGGTCTCGATAGAAGTCGATATTACTGTCATTCAAATTGAGCTTAACGCTTATTTTCTCATGCTCTTCCATAAAATCATCAAGCCAAGGCGCAATGACATTGCGCCCCAAATCAGACGATAAACCTAACCTTAGTTCACCTTCAATAACGCCGGTATCACCTTTCAAGTTCTGCTTGGCGGTTGTCAGCATTGACATTGCTTGCTCACAAGTGGGAAGGAAACGTTCACCTGCAGAAGAAAGCCTAAGCGATCGGGTTGTGCGAACAAACAATTCAGCGCCAAGTGCTTGCTCAACACGTTTAACCGCAGCACTTGCCGTTGCTGTTCGCATATTCAAATGGGTTGCTGCTGCAGTAATGTTTCTAAATTCAGCAACTTTTATTACTACATTCAAGTCATCGAGAAGCATAATATTCAAAAACTATTTGATAATGTTTCTTGTATTGTGATGTTTATCTAAATTTAATCAAGAGTATGATGAACATATTGTCTAAAGGAGAAACGAATCATGAAAGCTATTGGCTATACCCACTCACTTGATATTAATGAGCCTGATGCATTAATGGACCTAGAAGTCGATAAACCTAGTGCTTCAGGTAGAGATTTGCTTGTAAAAATTAGTGCGATAGCGGTTAATCCTGTTGATTATAAAATTAGGCAGCGAGTAAACCCTGAGGGCGGAGAACCCAAGATACTAGGCTGGGACGCAGTAGCTGAAGTAGTTGATATTGGCTCGGATGTCACCGAATTTGCAGTTGGTGATAGAGTTTACTATGCCGGCGATTTAACCCGAGCTGGTTCAAACGCAGAGTTTCAGTTGGTAGACGAACGTATTGCCGGTAAAGCGCCTAAGTCATTATCTGACAGCGACGCAGCAGCGCTTCCGCTTACAACGATTACTGCTTATGAGTTGTTGTTCGATCACCTCGAACTGAAACAGCAAAGTGAAAAAAGCGAAGAAGTGGTACTTGTTGTAGGCGCAGCAGGAGGTGTAGGCTCCATAATGTTACAGCTTCTCAAAACGCTAACGGGGGCCACGGTTATTGCTACCGCATCGCGTGAAAGCTCTAAACAGTGGGTGCAGGAATTAGGTGCCGATTACGTGGTCGACCACAGTAAACCCATGGCTGAGCAAATTAAAGGGCTAAACATTGGTGAAGTGACACACGTGGCCAGTTTAAATAATACTCACCAGTACATCGATACTTATGTAGAGGTGATGAAACCGAAAGGCAAGCTTGCGCTAATTGACGACCCAGAAAGTTTAGATGTAGCAAAGCTTAAACAAAAGAGTTTGTCGTTACACTGGGAATTCATGTTTACCCGTTCTATGTTTGAAACCGATGATATGGCAGAGCAAAGTCGTCTTCTCACTCACGTTGCAGGCCTTATCGACGAGGGAAAAATTAAGACTACCGTAGGCAAACACTTAGGTAGTATTAACGCTTCAAATCTTATACAAGCGCATAAAATTCTTGAAGAAGGGAGTGCTATCGGCAAAATAGTATTAGAAGGGTTTTAGCATAAATTTAGCTATTTAAATTCATTAAAATCAACGGATGTTCACACCGAGAAGCGCTAAGTGTAATCAGCTAATTTCACTGCTGGAGTGCGGAAGGGCGGAGCGGACTAGCTTCAGCCCTTGCCGACGTTTGCCTTAATTTATTTGAAGCGCCTCGAGAATGTCTTTTGGTTCTGAACGGGTTCTATAATCTACATCAACGTAGCGCCAAATAACTTGGCCATCTTTATTTAATATGAATGTTGCGGGTATAGGAAGGATATTGTTATTACCATTATTAATTGCTTCTAAGTCAAGCTGGCGGTCGTTACGCATATGCTCAAGTAAAAATTCTGGCACTTCCCAGGCAACGCCAAAGGTAGCAGCAACTTTTGCCCCCTGATCGGATAAGACAGTGAAAGGTAACTGCTTAATTTGCTCCGCACTTAAACTGCTGTCTGGGCTCTCTGGACTGATGGCGACTAGTTGTGCGCCTAACGCTTTAATTTCATCATTAATTTTTTGCAGTGCGTTTAGCTGTAAATTGCAATAGGGGCACCAGCTGCCTCGATAAAAAGTGAGTACTACTGCGCCTTTATTTAGCGCGTCGGATAGCTGAAATAACTCTCCCGTTGCAGAGGGAAGCGTGAATTCTGGCGCAGTGCTGTTTACATCAAGTGCCTTTTCACCTTGCTGAAATGTGCGCGCCTTTTCAATTTCTTTATCAACTCCTTCCATAAATGCAGGGTTGTTTTTTCTTCCTGCGTCTACTTTAGCTTGAGTCTGCGCTTTAAGAGATGACATAGAGTACCTTACCTTAACGTGTTTTTTTAGTCACTGTGAAATGGTGCTAATGAATTAACTAACTGTTTGATAGTTGACAGGTAATACTCTTATTTGTTCCTTATTTCTAGGATAACTCAGCACTTTTGCGATAAATGTAAAGGCAGGCTCGGCTGGAAGTATTAGTACTTATACATATTTAATAATATAGCGAGTTGTTTGTAGTGAACGTGATAAGGCTGTCTTTATGACAGCCTCTACATACAACAGGCTAAAGCTTTACCAATGTTCTGCCTGACAGCTCGCCTTTTAAAATGGCATCTATTTTTTGGCTAACGTCATCTAGCGAAACTTCTTCAGTTAAGTCGTCAAGACATTCTAATTTCCATTCACTGGCTAATTTATCCCAAAGTCTCAATCTAGGCGGCATTGGACATTGTACTGAGTCGATACCTAGCAAAGACACGCCGCGTAAGATAAAGGGAAATACACTTACATTAAGATCGGCAGAAGCAGTCAGCCCACAACATGTTACCGAACCACCATATTGGGTTGCCTTAATAGCCTGCGCTAAATATTCGCCGCCTACAGTATCGACAGCGCCCGCGTATTGTTCTTTTAACATAGGGCGCTCTTTACTTTCCAACAGCTCGTCGCGAGTTATTACTTTGCTTGCGCCGAGGGTTTTCAAGAACGACTCATGTTCTTTTTTGCCGGTACATGCCACTACAGAAAAGCCAGCTTTGGAAAGAAGAGCAACTGCCACAGAGCCCACGCCACCTGTAGCACCCGTTACCAAGATATCACCTTTATCAGGCGTTATGCCGTGTTCAACTAACCCTTGTACTGACAGCCCAGCTGTAAAGCCAGCAGTGCCAATAACCATAGACTCTCTTAACGTAAGGCCATCTGGCTTAGGTACCGCCCATTCACTAGGGATACGGATGTACTCGCCAAAACCGCCAGGCGTATTCATACCAAGGTCATAACCTGTGATGATAACCTCATCGCCTTCTTTAAACTGGCCGTCATCACATGACACCACAGTGCCTGCAGCATCGATGCCTGGGGTGTGGGGAAAATTTCTACTAACACCAGGATTACCTGTTGCAGACAAGGCATCTTTATAGTTGAGTGATGAATACTCTACCTTGATGAGAAGAGTGCCGTCTGGCAAATCATTTAGTGAGCGCTCTGTGATGCCACGAGTGAATGATTTGTCTTCCTGTTTTTCTACAAGTAAAGCCTTAAACGATGTCATACCTGTCTCCGTTGGTCGAAAATTTACGCTACCCATTGTGACGATATATAAACTTTGCGCAAGTATGCACTTTTTAGTAGGGTAGTACCCAAAAAGATACTATTGGACTTTCCCGTAAAAAGCTTTAAAGGTTTAGACGCAAATTGTCGCGAGAACGCCAGTTTCGGAGGAAAAATGACAGCAAGTTTAAAATCCATGGACAGTACCGCAGAGAGTGGTACTGCAGGCTCAAAGAGTACAGATCAGAATATCGAGAAAACGGGCGGAACAGTCACTGAACCGAAACAATATATTTGTGGTGTCGCGGTATCGTTAGAAATTATTGGCGGTAAGTGGAAAGGGGTGATTCTTTGGCATCTTTGCCATAAAACTCTTCGCTTTAGTCAATTAAGACGAAGGCTGCAGGGTGTGACGCAGAAAATGCTGACACAGCAACTTAGAGAGTTAGAGCGAGACGGGCTGGTAAATAGAAAAGTGTATGCCGAAGTTCCACCGCGGGTGGAGTACTCGCTAACCGCGTTAGGTCGCACATTAGAGCCAACCCTGCGTCAACTATGCGACTGGGGAAGAGCGTATAACGACGAATATAATTCGTAAGGAACATCAATCTCCTTAACATTAACAAAAAAGCGAGCACTGATAAGAGACACTCTCAATGCTCGCTTTCAACGTATAAGTGAGAGTGTCTATCTCGCGGCTTAGGCTAATAACGCGCCTATAGAAAGCGTATTTTCTTCGCCACTGCTAACCGTGTTGATAGCTGCGTCCATTGCAGCGAAATCGACGGTTAACGATGCTGCATCACCTTCATTGCTCCATGACATTACTAAAGTGCTATCCGCATACGTAACGTCAAAAGTTCCGCCAAAGGCTTTGTTTTCGTTTCTAAGCTTGATGAGCTGCATTAAGCCTTTAACTACCGGCTTTTTAACTGCCTCTTCGACCATCGCGGTAGACAAATAAGGGCGGTTGATGTCACGACCTACGTTGGTGTTGGCAAGTAACTCCATATCATTATGGGCCGCAAGTAAGCCGCCGTAATAAACTTGAGGAATACCCGGGCTAAAGAACTGAATAGCACGAGCGACCAAATAGGCGAAATCATCCTTACCTAGTGCATCGTAGTACGTGCAGTTAACCTGATATAAGTCTACGTTATTCGCTGCGGCGCCTGTGGCTTTTTTAGATTCACCGTTAGAGTTCACGTGTATCTGTTCAACAAGAGCGTTGATCGCGTCTGCATTAAGTAAACCTGGCTTGTCACCACTTGCGCCCACATCGACAATTCCAATACCATCGTGGGTATCAAGTACGGTAAAGCAGTTTCGTGGTGAAATTGAAAGCCAGTATGCCAACGCCTCTGCGTTTTTGGTAAACAAGGTGTGCAGTACAAGTGGCGGTAACGCAAAGTCATAAACACTGTCGCAACGCGCCGCAATATCAATTTGAGTTTGATAATGGCTGTGTATTTCAACCAAACACTGCATACCCATGCCGCGAGCGCGGTTAGCAAGCTCTTCAATAAACTCAAAGGTTTCTTCAAGCATAAAGCAGTTCGAGCCTGCGCGTTTTATGGCGTAGCCTGCTGCGTCAAGGCGTATAAGGTCAACATTACTCTCAGTAAACGACTGAAGAATAGACGATAGATAGTCTTTGCCCAGCTCTGACTCTACATCTATATCGATTTGATTAGAGGTAAAGGTTGTCCAGAACGGTACCGTTTCTGGTTTACCAGTTTCTGTGCCTACTTCATAATCACTAAAAAATGGCGTTGGGCGAGGGCGGAACACTTGTGCTATTTGTTCGTCGATTTGCGCTGGGTCATTACCCTTAAAAATATCTTCTTTAGTTAAAAACAGTGGCCAATAGGTAGATTCGCGCCCGTTTGCTAGCACGTCTTTAAATGCTTCACTTTGCCCTGACATATGGTTAACAATAAGGTCGGCCATAATATCTACAGACTCACCCAGCTTTCTAACGCTGTTCCAATCGCCCAAGCGCTCATCCACTGACGTGTGGTCAATAGGGTCAAAACCTGCGTCTTCACCATCGTAAGGATAGTAGAAAGGAAGGATGTGAACACCGGTGAACAGGCCATTCAATGGACCTTCAAGTAAGCTTGTCAGACTCTCGATGTTGCCATCGCCTAGTCGATCTGCATAGGTGATTAATTGAACGCCATTGCGTATAGACATGATAATTCTCCAAAATTCAGCATGCGCTGGCTCGTACTGCTTTTCGTTTCGCGAGCACACATTACTACAGATTAAGCACTACCAGTCTGATAGGTTCACAATTGACCATGTAACAGGTTTAGCTTAATTCTTAATCTTTTACCGTGGTCTTATTCAATTTGTTTGAGATACGCGGTAAAGGATGACCTTAATCGATTAAGTAAAATAGCAGTGCATGAGCAGTTTGTAAATGAGAAGTTTCAAAATGAGGCCTGGTAAGAGGCTGTGCTGTTACTTTGTTAACGCACTTTTGCGAAAACTCAACGTACTGAAGGAAGGTTTAAAGTGAAATGGTTCAGCATATAGTGCTTGGGTATATAACAGTTTAAATTTTTTATCGAAAGTTAGTCTCGCGTTCTAACGTGCAATTTTTCCTTGTTGTTTTGCTGTTCAAATTCTCGCTTCGCTTCTTTCCACTTAGCGAGCTTCTCATAGTATACGTCCCAAATACATGGGCAACATGAACCGCCGCCACAACAGTCGTCTCTTAATGGTTTTTCCGGCTCTTCAGGTAGTGACTTCATAGCACTTATCCTCGATCTCGTTCCTTGAAAATAACTCAATCTCAAATAATACGTCCAAGGTTCAACAACATCCTCTCGCCTAAACGTAATCTTTAAGCACAAGTGATAAAACTTTGACTGTATATCTTACCCCTTACGATACGCCTTTGCAGCTCGAAAGGTTCCAAAGGCGTTCAATCTATTTTCGTTAACAAGCAAAAGCTGACATTAACGCCATAATTTGCAAGATGTTACAGCTTCATACCACCAGATGCCTCAATCCTATGGCCGTTAACCCAATAGCAATCATCACTCAATAGCGCAGCCATAACGCCACCTATATCTTCGGGTTTGCCAACTCGGCCCAAAGCCGTCTGAGAGGCTATAGCATTATTGACTTCGCTATTATCACGAATATAGCCTCCGCCAAAGTCCGTTTCAACGGCACCCGGTGCAAGAGTATTCACTCTAATATTGCGATTTCCTAGCTCCGCTGCCAAATAGCGAGTCATTACTTCAACAGCACCTTTAGCCATTCCATAGGCGCTGTTTCCGGGTAAGCAAAATCTTGCCAAGCCAGAGGAGATATTCAATATTGCGCCGCCATCCTCAATAATAGGTAACAGTGTCTGGGTTAAAAAATAAGGACCTTTCACATGCATATCAAATAGCGTATCGAATTGTTTAATGCTGGTTGCTGCAAAGGAAGCGTTTAGGCCAATGCCGGCGTTATTTATCAGGTAGGTAATAGCCTGCTTTCCAAATTGGCTCTTCAGTACTTGTTTAAGCGTAATCAGAAATTCGGGAAAAGAATAATGCGAGTCAGCAGTGTTAAGGGGCAGGGCACTGGCCTTTCTTCCATAGCTTTGAATTTCTTTAACTACCTCATCTGCCGCTGCTTGATTAGTGTTATACGTGATAACGACATCTACCCCTTCTTTCGCCAGTGCTAATGCGCCAGCGCGCCCAAGACCTCGACTTCCACCTGTTATTAATGCAATCGCCATTGTCATCTCTCTGTCGGTTAATTTGCATACGAGTATATCGACCTAAATTGGTATGAAAAACTTGCCTAAAGCGATAACATTGTTTTTATTTGGTGAACAATAGGGAAGTAATGGACAGGTTCGAAATGCTTACCCGGTTCGTGGAAACTGCGAGATTAGGAAGCTTCAGTGCGGCTGCAGCACTACTCGGTCTGCCTAAATCAAGCATTTCCCAAGCGGTAACAAAGCTCGAAAAGCAGTTGGGCACACGTCTTTTTAACCGAAGTACGCGAAGCGTTTCTCTCACCTCTGATGGAGAAACATTTCTGCCACAAAGTATTGCCTTACTAAGTGAATGGGATGCCCTGCAATCACAATTCATATCGTCACCAGACAATGTGAGTGGCGAGCTTCGTATCGACATGCCCAGTCGATTTGCAACCAACATTTTGCTTCCCATGTTAGGAGAGTTTATCTCTGCTTATCCGAAAATTACGTTGCGAGTAAGCAGCGTCGATCGCAAAGTTGATCTTATTAAAGAAGGGTTTGATTGTGTCATACGGGTTGGTGCATTAACGGATAGCAATTTGATTGCCCGACGCCTTTTAACTTATCCAATTTTTAACTGTGTAAGCCCTGATTATGCGTCGAAGTGGGGCATACCGCAGTCGCTGGAAGATTTAGGTAATCATAAACTCATTGATTATTCTCACTCGCTAAGCCATAAAACACCAGAGTTTGAATATATGAAAGATGGAAGGCGCCATGCCGTTGAAATGCAAAGCTTACTAAGTGTTAATAGTACTCAAGCCTATTTCACGGCTTGTGCAAGTGGGTTAGGTATCGCGCAAATTCCAAGCGTGGGCGTTGAGTCTGATCTTAAGGAAGGGAAATTAATTCGAGTGCTCCCTGAATTCGAAGCGGAGTCGATGCCGGTTAACCTCCTTTATCCCTCTAGAAGGCAAATGCCCCTTAGGTTAAAAGTATTTTCTGAATGGTTAATTGAGAAGCTAGGTCAAAAAAGCCCTGTTAAATAACAGGGCCTAGCTTTTTTAGTTCACTATTTTACTAGTAAGCGTTATTCAATAGGTTGGCCGTCCTGCGCTGTATGGCCATTTAGGTTTTCTGGTGCAGCTACAACCGGCTTGGGCTTAACTGCGCCGGCTTTAGCCAGAATATCGCTGTTGCCGGTAACTAAGTCTGCTAAAGACCCATTGTCGGCATCTACTAAACCTACTTCACGCAGCATAGAGTCTACCAGTGGGGCGTTAGCACGGTAATTTAGCGCTGCCTGTGTTACTTGCTCAGCCAAACCGTTGCCCGAGGTTGCAACGGTATGCTCACCTTTTGCACCGCTACCTTGACCGTACCCCTGGAGAATTTTAATACCTTCAATGTTTTCAAGAGGCTTAACCGCTTGCTCAACAAGTTCAGGTAATATCTTAAGCATCGCAAGGGCTTTTTGTAGCTCAATTTGTTCGGTCTTGAGCGTATTCTCAGCTTCGTAAAGGGCTTGTTTACCTTGCGCTTCAACGGCGAGCACTTTCTCGTCCGCGTCGGCTTGCAGCATTTTAGCATCAGCTGCAGCTTTGGCTTCTGTCAGAATTGCGGCAGCAGAGTTTTCAGCCGCCTCTTTCTTGGCCTGTGCTTCAACGGTTATACCTACAGCTTCTCGCTCCGCCTCTTTGCGAGCATCGATAACTTCAATTTGCTTCTTACGCTCAGCTTCTGCTACCGATTTAGCGGTAAGTACTGCTTCTTCTTTTTCCACCTTTTGCTTTTCAGCTTCTGCAGCTTTAGCGCGTGCAGCAGACTCTTCTTCCGACTTGGTTGCAACAGCAATTTGCTTCACTTGCTCTGAAACTTCAACTTCTTGCTGCTGGCGAATGCGCGCTTGCTCTAACGCCTGGCGCTTTGCGATTTCCTGAGTTTCTATTTCACGAGATTTCTCAATTTCTGCCGCCTCGATAGCACGGTTTTTAGCAATTTCAGCCTCGCGCTCTTCACGTTCTTTCATTTCTCGTTGCTTAGCAATTTCAGCTTTTTGCTCTTGGCGTTTAAAAGCAAGTACCTGCTCTTGTGCAAGGCGAGCTTCTTCTTCATCGCGTTTTACGTCTAACGACTGTTTCTCGGCAGCTAGGTTACGCTGCTCAATGAAAATACGGTTTTCTTGTTGAATATCGTTCGTTTCTTTGCGCTTTTCTTCAATGATTTTTGTCAATCGAGCGCGGCCTTCAGCATCGAATGCATTGTTTTCATTGAAAAACTGAAGGTCTGTCTGATCGAACCCGGTTAAACTTACCGATTCAAGTTCTAAACCGTTCTTCTCAAGGTCGTTAGCCACACTTTGCTGAACTTTTTGTACAAAATCAGCGCGCTGCTCGTGCATTTCCGTCATGCTCATTTCAGCAGCTACGGCACGTAGCACGTCAACAAACTTCGACTCCATTAATTTTTTAACTTCTTCAGCGCGGGTGGTGCGAGTACCTAGCGTTTGCGCGGCCATTGAAATGCCGTTAGCATTCGGTGCTACACGCAAATAGAAGTCGGCTTTTACGTCCACACGCATGCGGTCTTTAGTGATTAGCGCGTCTTTCTGTATTTTCTCTACTTCTATGCGAAGGGTATTCATGTTCACCGGAATAATTTCGTGAACAACAGGCAGAACCAAAGCGCCACCGTCTTTAATTACTTTCTCACCGCCTAACCGGTTCTTACGAACGCAGTTTCTTTCGTTGCGCGGGTGTAGAGTTTGGCAAAAATAAGGCCAATAACGATAAGCCCTACAACAATAGCACCGGCAATAAAGAGTATTGACGGCAAGCTAGATGGTTGAATTGTATCCATACTTTTATCTCTTTTAAGTTATAAGTAGCGGGTTGCTAACCAGCTGTGTTGGTTTTTCTGAACTAAAATGACGCGCTCTCCCTGTGCGAACAATTCTTCATCTTCGAATGGTTCAACTAACACAAAATGAGGCTGAGAATAATGGTCGGTAAATTTTGCTTCGGCAGGATTTCCACGGCTTGCTTTACCAATCGTGATTTCCGCCACGGAGCCGATAAAATCTTCGCTATTGATTGCACTGGACTCGACGCTTGGTAATACACCGGCGATAATTTTTACTGTTTTGGCAGTAACGAGTAGCCCAACAATGAAGGCGAGAGGAACAGAGATAGCCGTAGGCAAAGTAATTTTAAATATGCTGGCTGTTAAGCCGTTTAGCATCAGGCCTGCAAGCCCAAATAAAGTGAGCAATACAACTAGGTATATAAGGAAGGGGACTTTATTTATATTTAGCCAGCTTGCTAACGACGTACTTAAAAAGCCTTCACCATCGACTTCAGCAAAGTCGTCGCCAAGCCCCAAAAAGCTCGCACCGAAAATGGTACTTATTAGTTCTAATATGAAAACAAAGAATACGGCTATAAGCGCAATGCTAAACCAGAAATTTGCAGGGGAAAGAAGAACATCTGTCATTTACACCGTCCATGATGACTAACTTGCTTTTATTCTTTATACCACAGAACAAAAATTAAGCCAGCGCGTAACGCATGTACTTTGGGCTAGTTTGTAACAAAACCTTTTCACAGTCGCTAAATGGCTGAGCTGCAGACACAGCCATTTAGAGAGCGATTTTATACGTTTAGTGTGCGTGACCCTCACCGATACTGTGACCGTGCTCATCGTAGTAGCCACTGGCACCAGCTTCAATAAAGCCTTGAGTAACCATTTTGGTTAAAAACGGATCAGTGTGGTCATCCCCAATATCTGCATAGTCAGTACTTTGATAGTCTTGTCTTTTTGCAAAGAAGTCTCTCGTGTTCACATCGAAATCTACGTTTGTAAGCTCCCAATCTCTTACATATCCATTTCTATCAACGCTAAAAGATCTGACTAATTTTAAGTGAGGAATCCATGTGAGCTTGAAGTGCCCTTGTTCGTTGTCTAGTGAATAGTGTTCAACGGCATTGCAACCTTTTCCGTCTTTTTTATCCAAGGTCATGGCATCAATGAGTTTGTCACTAATGAGTTGGTAGCGGTATGAAAAGTCCGTCTCTTTTTTTCCGTGAATGGTTTCACCTGGCTGGTATTCGATAGCGCGCTCATGAGCATCGAAAAAGCGAGTAGGCTTTATAAATTTGTTTCTAACAAGTGTCCATGACTCAGTAATATTGGTGGCAGGGTATTCATGTGCGACTTTATTGCCGTTTCGCCACAAATGTAGTGATGTAGTTTGTAAAGTTTTAGATGGGCTAGTCACGCTTATTTCATATTTAGCGAACAGACTGGTGCTGTCTTCTTTACAAGTCTGCTCATTAGATACGTTTACTACAGACGAAGTTTCAGCCACTTGAGCTAAACTAAACGTACTCGCACTTGTAAAAAGAATAAGCGCAAATGCATTAAATAATTTCATTCATTTATCCTACCGAAAATGAAGTTCTTAACCGAAGCGAAAAAGGCGACCAAAGGCCGCCCTAGCATTACTTTTTTAATAACTTATTCCATTGCATTTTCTGCTTGAGAGACAAAGTCTCCTGCAAAATCCATAACATGGAATATAACGCTTTGCTCATTAGTACCGTTGACGAGGAAAGCGCCAGGGCCTTTAGCATAAATGCCTACATCTTCACCCGAGTGTGTTTCCGAACCCAGTGGAATTAAGGCTTCTTGGTGATAGCCAGGTGTTGTAGTGTCGACATCAGTGATGTCTTTACGACCTGTATCAGGGCCTTCTAAATAAGCTGCGTCTGAGTTAGTAACGTCTCCCAGATTTCTAAAGCCTAGGCCATTTGTGTAGCCAAGTGTGGTGTATGGCGTACCGTCGGCAGCTGTAGCAGCTTCATCTGAACCTACGTTTACTACCTTGCCTAAAATGGGATTGCCGCGCTTTGGATAACCAGCAATGGTAAAGACGTGCCCGTGGTCAGCGGTTACAATAATAAGTGTATCTTCATCATTAGTAAGCTTATCAGCAGCATCAACAGCTTCAGCAAAAGCGATAGTGTCATGAAGTGCCCCGTAAGCATTACCTGCGTGGTGAGCGTGGTCGATTCGACCGGATTCAACCATAAGGAAGAAACCTTCTTCATTGTTATCTAACACTTTAATTGCTGCACTTGTCATTTCAGCGATAGAAGGTTCACCAGCAATGTCGTTGCCGCGGTCGGCTTCGTATTGCATGTGCGATTCGTTGAACAGAGCAAACACCTTTTCAGTGGTTTCAGTATCTAAGCCGTCGAAACCAGACTGATCATAGATATAAACGCCGTTTTCGTATATTGCTTGCCACTCGGCCGTTAAATCACGTCCATCTGTACGATCGCCTTCTACACTGCTCGCAGCATCCGGGCTGTTAAATGCTTCGTCACGCGGCAAGAAGTGGCGACGTCCGCCACCCATTACAACTTCAAGACCATCAACGTCTAGGCCTTCAAAGTTCGCTTCTAAGTTAGCTTCGAAATTAACCAACTGGTCGGCAATGTCAGAACAACCCGCTGTAACTGCATCTTCTGGCATATCTGAAATGTCTTCCCAGTTGCGATCTGCTGACTTTGCATAGGTTGCTGCTGGCGTGGCGTGCGTAATACGGGCAGTAGAAATAATACCGGTAGACTTACCTGCAATTTCAGCGAGTTCTAGCGCCGTAACTAACTCGTTACCTGCAACGGTAGAACAATCACCGCGCTCAATATCTTCGTCTACGCCGATAACACCTACGTCAGTTTTTATGCCACTCATCATAGCGGTCATTGTGCCTGCAGAATCCGGTGTTTGGGCATCAACGTTATAAGTTTTTGAAAGCCCGGAGAATGGAAATTTGTCAAAGCTAAGCTGGTTTTCTTCGCCTGCTAGGCCGTTCATCTGGCCATCTAGAATACGCGCTGCGGTAACGGTAGAAACGCCCATGCCGTCACCGACAAACAAGATAACGTTTTTCGCTTTACCGCGCAGGCTCGCTACCATGGCTTTTAATTCTTCTTGCGAATTTGCAGTGGCAGTAAAAGACGCGTTCGATGACGCTGCACTTTCACCCGATGTTGCGTTCATCCAAACCGCTTTATTGTTTTCCACTTCGTTTTGAGCGGCCACAAACCACTCATTATTGAGGCTAGTGAGTAGTTCGCTATTGCTCACGCTGTTTACGCCAGGAACACAAACATAGCTTGTCGAAGTAATTTCACTATCACCAAGTGTGCCGTCAGCATCGGCGTCTAAGCCTGAGTCAATGCGAACACCCGAGTTAGGGCAGTTAGCATCGCCAACCGCTAATTCCGTTTGCACGGTAAGGCTTGTTAAACCGTTTTGACCGTCAGCGCCATCAGCACCTGGTGCGCCATCGTTACCATCGTCGCCTTCCAAGCTACACGCTGAAAGACCTGCTACTGCTACCGCAATTATACTTAATTTAAAAAGGTTCATATTCTTATCTCTACTTACTCGTTTACAAGGCCAAGCGCTTGATTAATCAAGTGGAAAACAACGTTTTGCTCTATTACGCCTTGCGCAAGCTGGCTTCCAGGTCCTTTGGCATGCAGTGCAATGTCTTCTCCAGAGTGTGTTTCTGAACTAAGTGGAATAAGTGCTTCTTGGTGATATCCAGGCGTTGTTGTGTCGATATTGGTAATATCAACGCGACCTGCTGCGTTTTCTAATGCATACGTGGCATCAGAATTTGTTTCATCACCTAGGTTGCGGAAACCTAGACCGTTGGTGTAACCGAGTGTGGTGTATGGCGTGCCATCAGACGCTGTTGCAGGTTCGTCTGAACCCACGTTAACCACTTTGCCTAGAATGGGATTACCGCGCTTCGGATAGCCTGCGATAGTGAACACGTGTCCGTGGTCAGCCGTTACGAGGATTAATGTTTCAGAAGGATCGGTATTTTCAACCGCTGTCATTACTGCTTCTTCAAATGCTAGGGTATCGGTAAGTGCACCCGCCGCGTTGCCCGCATGGTGAGCGTGGTCAATACGGCCTGACTCAACCATTAAGAAAAAGCCGTTCTCGTTGTTATCAAGAATGTTAATTGCCGTTTCTGTCATCTCTGCAACTGATGGTTCGCCCGCGATGTCATTTCCACGGTCTGCTTCGTATTGCATATGCGACTCGTTGAAAAGGCCGAATACACGTTCAACACTCTCCGTGTCTATCGCGTCAAAACCTGCTTGGTCATAAACATATACACCATTTTCGTACATGGTCTGCCATTCAGCCGTAAGGTCGCGATCATCGGTTCTATCACCTTCAACATCGCTCACTGCATCAGGGCTATTGAATGCGGCGTCTTTTGGCAAGAAATGACGGCGACCACCGCCCATAGCAACCTCAATACCGTCAACGTCAACACCGGTGTAACGCGCTTCTAAATTGCTTTCAAAGTTCACTAGCTGGTCAGCAATGTCTAAGCAGCCATCGGTTACAGCGGCTTCTGGCATGTCGGAAATATCTTCCCAGTTGCGATCTGCTGACTTTGCGTAAGTTGCCGCAGGGGTAGCGTGAGTGATACGGGCTGTCGAAACAATACCTGTAGACAGGCCTTTTATTTCAGCAAGCTCTAGCGCAGTAATAACTTCATTGCCTGCAACGGTTGAGCAGTCACCGCGTTCAATATCTTCGTCAACGCCAATTACACCCACGTCAGTCTTTAGGCCCGACATCATAGCGGTCATGGTGCCCGCTGAATCTGGGGTTTGAGCATCTACATTGTAGGTTTTAACCAAGGCCGTATGTGGAAAGCTTTCAAAACTCAAATAACCTTCTTCACCAGGGTTACCCGCTAATTGGCCTTTGTGAATTCTTGCTGAGGTGAGGGTTGAGATACCCATACCATCACCGACAAACAAAATAACATTCTTTGCTTTGAACTGATTATTGGTTTGTAACTTTGTATTTAGTTTTGATTGTGCGTCGGTAAACCAAGCGCTGTTAGTTTGGTGCTCGGGTAACACTGCCGCTTGAAGACTAGCAGAAACCGCTAGAGCAACAGCAGTACATGCCACTTTCCAGTTACGATTCATGATTTTTTCCTAAACGTATTGTTTGTATTGGTTGTGGTTTTGTCTAGACATCCAATCACTACCCATCATCATTCCTTGCATGGGGAGTGAATTGTTAAATCACGGAGAGCGTATGGAGAGAAGGTGACAATTCTTTGACATTTATATTACTGAACTGTCATAAATGTCACAAAACTGTATTTCTGGGAAATTTTACGGTCGATTGAAATTTGATAAAGCTTACGTCTTATAGTGAGTTAGAGGTAAAGAAGGGCACACATATAAAATATTATTAATGGTAATAAAAAAAGTGGTAGGACCATTTGTAAGTGTCAGATTTTATTACTAAAAGTTGTGATGTTGTAACATAACATCTGAAGGGGTTACCTTTAAAACGCTACCTTGATCATACCAATCGCCGAGCACGATTCGAGTCGCAGGTTTGCCATTAGCTTCAAGGCTGTGAATGTTTGGTCTGTGTGTATGCCCGTGGATCATGCGCTGCACACCCCACTTTTCCATCACTTTCACCACCTCTGCAGGTGTAACATCCATGATATCTGGTTTAAGGTTTTGTTGCTTAGCCTTACTTTCCTTACGGCCATTATCGGCTACGCGTTGGCGATACCATAAAGGTAGGGCAAGCATTAAACGAGGCCACCACCAACCACGAGATTTCTTGCGAAACTTCTGATAGGCAACATCACGAGTACATAACTCGTCACCGTGGGTCAGCAGGGTAGGTGTGCCGTACAAGTCTATGACCTCTTGTTCGTTTAACAGGGTCATGCCTGCTTTTGATAGCCACTTTTCTCGTATAGCGAAATCGCGATTGCCGTGTATAAAGTAAATCGGGCAGTGCTGACTAACTTCTTTAAAGGCTGTCGCTATAGCAGTATTGAACGGGGTGACATTATCGTCGCCAATCCACACTTCAAATAAGTCACCAAGAACATATAGTGCATCAGCATTAATCGCGTCTTCTTTTAAGAAGCGCATTAAGCATTCTGTAATATCAGGGCGGTCGGCACTTAGGTGTAAATCAGCAATGAAGTAGGTGAACGACATAAATCTTCTTAAGTGTGGTCTAAAAAGCCGCGTTAACGATCACGCGGCTTTAATATAACTAAAGGCTTGTTTTGAACAGCATGCCAGTCAAGCCAAAATTTAGTCAGGTATTTTAATAGTTATTTAAGCAGTTTCTTAGGCTACAACTGCTTTTTCAATGATCACTGGCTCAACAGGTACATCCTGATGATAGCCGTTGTTACCGGTCTTAACCGCTTTGATCTTCTCTACCACGTCCATACCTTCAACCACTTTACCAAACGCGCAGTAGCCCCAACCGTTTACAGACTTACTTGTGTGGTTAAGGAAGTCGTTGTTGTTCACGTTAATGAAGAATTGTGCGGTAGCTGAGTGTGGGTCTTGAGTACGCGCCATCGCGATGGTACCTACTTCATTCGCAACACCGTTGTCAGCTTCGTTTTCGATAGGCTCTTTAGTATCTTTCTGTTCCATATCAGGTGTAAAACCGCCACCTTGAACCATGAAGTTGTTAATTACACGGTGAAAGATTGTGTTGTCGAAAAAGCCGTCTTCTACATAAGAAAGGAAGTTAGCTACTGTTTTAGGTGCTTTATCTTCAAAAAGCTCTAGGGTGATGTCACCGAAATTTGTTTTTAACGTAACCATTGTGGTTTGTCCTGTGTGTTAGCGTATATGTAAAGTGGGGGCATTTTAGCGCAAAACAGGTAGCTAGCGCAAAGAGCGGGTATGGCAAATAACAGCAATATCGCTGCAAATGGCTTGTACCATTTAAATCGTGACAGTGCTAAACTTTGCGCCCCAAAATTATGACAAATAGGAAATATAGACATGCTACATCTTTACAATACCCGAACCCGTGAAAAAGCGAAGTTTGTTCCGCTTCAAGAAGGGAAAGTGGGTTTGTATGTGTGTGGTATCACCGTTTATGACCTGAGTCATATGGGTCACGCCCGTACCTACCTAAGTTTCGATGTTTTAGTACGCTACATGCGCCATCTTGGTTTAGATGTGAAGTATGTACGTAACATCACGGATATCGACGATAAGATTATTGCTCGCGCCAATGAAAATGGCGAAAGCTTTGAAGCGCTGACTGCACGCACTATCGCTATGATGCACGAAGACTTTGCGGCGATTAACTTACTAGAACCAGACGTTGAGCCGACAGTAAGTGGGCATATGGATGAGATCATTGAAATCATCCAGCGCCTGATGGACAAAGGTTATGCTTATCAAGCGGCTAGCGGTGATGTGCTATTTGACGTAAGCAAGTATGAAGATTACGGCAAGTTGAGCAAGCAAGACCTAGATCAACTTAAAGCAGGTGCCCGAGTTGAAGTAGCGGCAGGTAAAGACGACCCGCTAGATTTTGTATTGTGGAAGACCACCAAGCCAGGTGAGCCTGCATGGCAATCGCCATGGGGCGAGGGGCGTCCGGGCTGGCACATTGAGTGTTCTGCAATGAACCACAAGCACCTTGGTGCGCACTTTGATATTCACGGTGGTGGTTCGGATTTAACCTTCCCACACCACGAAAATGAAGTAGCCCAGTCGTGCTGCGCGTATGACACACCTTATGTAAACGTGTGGATGCATGCGGGTATGGTACAGGTAAATGATGAAAAGATGTCTAAGTCGTTAGGCAACTTTTTCACCTTGCGTGATGTGCTTAAAGAGCACGATTCAGAAACCTTGCGCTTCTTTTTAATGTCGGCGCATTATCGTAGCCAGTTAAGCTACTCGCAAGACAACATCACTCAAGCAAAAGCTGCGCTAGAGCGTTTGTATACTGCGCTGCGTGGTGTAACAGTAGACGAGAGCACGGACCTTAGCTACGGTGGTTATTTAGCGCGTTTCGAAGCGGCCATGAATGATGACCTAAACGTACCTGAAGCGTTTTCTGTATTGTTCGATGTTGCTCGTGAGCTTAACCGCCAAAAAGACAACGCTGAAGAAGCGGGTAAACTAGCAGCGGTTCTTAAAGGTCTTGGTGCAATTTTGGGTATGCTTCAAAGTGACCCAGACACCTTCTTAAAAGGCGGTGAAGGCAATGACGACGAAGCAGCAGAGATTGAAGCGTTAATTAAACAGCGTAATGACGCTCGTGCAGCTAAAGACTGGGCAGCTGCAGATGCAGCGCGTGATGCATTAAACGCGAAAGGCGTAGTGTTAGAAGATGGTCCGGCTGGCACTACGTGGCGTAAAGCCTAACTATCCGGAGTCGATAAGCATTTTTACAAGTTAGATAGATTGAAAAAGCCCACAGATGTGGGCTTTTTTGTATGGATTAAAAACGCTTTTCTATACCCACCTCGAAGCGACGCTGTGCCCCGAACCAGCAGTTGTTGGTATCAAAACATGAACCTACATATTCTTTGTCGGTCAAGTTGCTTACACTACCAGTTAACCTCAGGTCATACTCTGGCATGTCGTAGGTGACAACAGCATCAACCAAAGTGTATGAAGGCACTTGGTCAGAGTTGTACTTATCTGCCTGCGTTTCACCCACGTAACGTACGCCAGCGCCCACCATTAGACCATCTAAGTTGTCGTCAAACAGGTAGTTAGCCCATAATGAAGCACTTTCTTCGGCTACCCATACTGGCGTATTGCCCACTTCTGCTGGGTCGAGTTCGTTTTCGGTAACTTCCATATCTAAGAAAGTCGCATTAGCCTGAAGCGAAAGGGCAGGTGTGATATTTGTACTTAACTCTAGCTCAACACCTTCTGACTCAACTTCACCAGTTTGGGTACGCTGAGCAAAATCTGGCGTGTTCACTACAACATTTTGTTTAGTCAGAACAAAATAAGCACCGGTAAACGTAGTCGCGCCATCGCTTGATTGGAACTTAGTACCTACTTCAACTTGATCGGCGGTAGTCGGCTTGAAGGCTTCACCTGTTACCGAGTCTACGCCCGTTACAGGTTCAAAAGACTCTGAATAGTTCGCGTATACGCGCCAACCTGAATCGAAGTTATACATAGCGGCCACACGGCCTGAAAACTCGTCTTGATCAATCTCGGTAGTGCCACCGTATTCAAAACCGTCGTAAACATTTGCAGCGACATCAGTACTTTCAAAGTTATCATAGCGACCATTTAACAACACAGTGATGTTGTTAAACTGCATTTCGTTTTGAACATAAAAACCGAGTTGTTCAACATCAATTTTGTGGTCTTCTTGGTAGAAATCGAGCGGTAGCGCGCTAACATCGAAAAGGTCGTTATCAATATTCACAAGGTTCAATGGCGGTGTATTCGTACCTAACGTATCGCGATAGGCTACTGTAGAATCAGAATCTTGATAGTCGACACCAAACAGAAGGTTGTGAACTAGTTCGCCAGTAACTATCTGCCCTGCAAGCTGGGTATCTACCGTTACACCATCGGTTTCTTCGTCGGTTAAATAGGCAGAGCGATACAAATCGTTTTCAGCATCTAACACTGAGTGGTAAGTATTGCGTTGAAGCGCTTCTGAATCTGTATATCTGAACTTTTGCAGTACTGACCAGCTATCTGTGATTTGGTGATTCAGTTTGTATCCAAGCATAAGTACTTCGCGTGAAAAACTATTCCAGTTCTCATCGCCCGCATAGGTACTAGCATCTAATTTTCCAAACTGGTCGCTATACAGTGTGCCTTGGCCAGGTAGAGGAGTAGATGGGATCATCTCTGGGTCGTCTTGATAGTAGCCAGATAGTGTAAGTTCTGTTTCGCTACTAATATCAACCGTAACAGAAGGTGCTATGGTGTAGCGCTCGGTTTCTGTTGTGTCTTGAAACCCGTCACGCTTTCTTCCCAGCATAACCAGCCTGTACCTTGCATTGTCGGTAAGTGCGCCCGCGGTGTCCAAACCTAGTTCAAACAGGCTATCAGACCCCAACGCTGCTCTCACTAGAGTTTCATCTTCGTCTTTAGGGTATTTAGCCACTTGGTTGACCATGCCACCAGGTGGAACCAGACCGTACAGAGATGAGGCCGGACCTTTTAATATTTCCAGAGATTCAGTAGCAAACGCATCAACTTGAGGGTAAAGATTCCAACTATTATTGGTTAGAAGAGGTAAGCCATCGTAAAACGTTTGGTAAGTAGTAAAGCCACGAATAGTAAACTGGTCGAAAATAGTAATGGTAGGGCGGCTTTCAGTGGTAACACCAGAAACGTAACGCAGCGCTTTATTCACTGAATCGGCTTGACGAAGCTGCAATAAATCTTGATCGATAACGCTAATGCTTACAGGCGATTCAATAGGGCGAAGTGATGACTTTGTTGCAGTGCTTCTATAAGACTGCATAGGGTTTACTTCAATGCGTTCTAATTTTTCTTCTTCTTCAGTTTGCTGAGCAAATGCATTGCTTGAAGCAAAAACAGCTAACGCAATAGCAGACAATGAAAAAATAGACTTTTTTGAAATAATAGGTTTCGCTGATGATGGCTTACTTGACGCCATAGATCCCTTCCTCAAATGATAGATATTAAGATATTGAACTTTAGTCTATCACCTGAAAAGTAATGATAATAGTTATTATTAATTATTGAGGTTATTGTTAATAATCGCCTTTTCTATTGATTTACATCTGGCTTACTAGTGGGTATCGCCGACTCTTTTTCAGTTAAATGTGACTTCCAGCGCTGCTGTGCAACGTGCGCTTTTACAAGCTCTAAGCATTCATTTACAACGCTAAGCACTTCTTTATCTAGTGCGTCCGCAGTAGGAGTATAGTCGTGCATACCGACAGAGATGAAATGGTCGATGCGCTCTGCATCCAAGTCGCTTAACAGGTTTACTAGCGATGTAGTAACAATGTCGGTGACTGACTCTTCTAATGTATTTTCAATGGTTTTTCCAATAACAGGTAGGTAGTGCAAGGAGGAAACTTGTGCATTGCTTCTCACCGCTTTTCCCACGCTTTTTCGTACATGCTCTCGAATCACCTCGCCATGTTCTTCGCTTTGAATAGACTGGCCTAAATGGTTAATTACGCCAGCCATCCATTGGGTTATGACAGGACGACGAGGCGCTAGCACCTGTGCATTGATATCGTCTAATAAAGGCGAACCTGCTGAGATGTCTTTTTGCGCATCGCTTAGTACTTTAACAACAATTCTGTCGCTCAGCTCCTCAACAAATACGTCATAGTAAAACGCAAAAAAGCGAAAGACCGCAGTTTGGTTTAAATCTATAATTTCGAACTTGTGCAAACGATGCAGTATGGAGAATATTCGCAAGAAGCGGAATAGACGAGTAGGGCCCGTTGGGATTAAGCCAATAATGTCGTACCAGTGCAAAAACGGAAAGAAGTACCAGCGTAAATGCTCTTTACGAACAATAGCAACGGCCCAACGAAAGCAGAACTCGGTAAAGAATATGGCAATAAAAACTAAATCGACCAACAAAAAGTTGGCGTGAATTGGGTCGTAAGCGTTTAGAAAGGCGGGGAAATATGTACCTAAAAGACCGTATACAAAATCTGTAGCATAAAGCGCATCGAAAATAAGCCACGCTAGATTTACAAACAGTATACCTAGCATGACTAAATCTAAGATTAACCAAGGCGTTTCGTGACTATTTCGCAGATTTTCTCGGTTAATTCTTAGCATTTCCATATCCTTTTCGTGATTTAACGTATGATATGACCGCTTAAAGGAAAACGCGTTAATGCTAATCTAGGCCGAGTCACTAGCTCGATGCGTTCAACCTTGTCACGTCTACATACAGTTTAAGTCTTTGACCGGGTTGCAGATAGCGCTTAGTGTTTAGCGAATTCCACTTGCCAATGTCACTTACCTTAACATTGAACTTGCTGGCGATACGAGATAACGAGTCACCGTTTCTTACCGTGTAGGTTAGTTTTTTAGTAACCCCGGCTTGCGCTTTGCCTTTCTGCCAAATAACCAGAGCTTTTCCTGGGCGCAGCGTATCACCCGGTGCCATACCATTCCATTTAGCTAACTGCTTAGTACTTACTTTGTACTTACGCGCAATATCCCATAGCGTATCACCAGATTTAACGGTGTGACGCACTTTTTGCTGAGACGAGCTGCTATTTTGCAGACTGGCTAAACGTTCCTCTTGCGATAAGGTATAGCTGTCTAACTCTTGAAGCGCTACAGGTACCATTATCGCTTGACCGATTCTGATCATTGATGAGTCTAACTCATTTATCCTTTTCAGCACTTTCACCGTGGTGTGGTACTGCTTTGCAATTTTACCTAAGCTATCGCCAGACTTAACGGTGTGACGTACCCAGTTAAGACGCTCTTTTTGATCGATCTTAGCAAGGGCTTGCGAAAACGCAGCCGCTTTATCAAGGGGAAGCACTAAGCGGTGTGGACCATCTGGAGATGTAGCCCAGCGATTGAACCCAGGGTTTAATCCATGAAGCTCTTTCAAAGACATGCCGGCAAGTTCGGCCGCAAACGCTAAATCGACCTGAGAGCCAATATCGACCACCTCAATAACGGCTACGTTTTCTACCTCTGGCCAAGAGTACGCATATTCATCTTTGTTTTTAAGAATATCAGCAAGGGCTAATAACTTGGGCACATACGCACGGGTTTCTTTAGGTAAGTTTAAGTTCCAGAAGTCGGTAGGCTTTCCCGCACGTTTATTGGCTTTAATCGCTCGTTGAACACGGCCTTCACCGCTGTTGTAGGCCGCTAATGCGTGCAGCCAATTACCGTCAAACATCTCATTTAAATAGGTAAGATAATCCAGTGCACCTTGCGTTGAAGCAACGACGTCGCGGCGCCCGTCGTACCACCAATTTTGCTCCATACCAAACCGCTTACCGGTGCCGGGGATAAACTGCCACATACCGGCTGCCCGACCATGAGAATAGGCGAAAGGGTCGAATGCGCTTTCAACGATAGGCAAGAGAATTAGCTCCATCGGCATGTCACGCTTTTCAATTTCTTCTGCAATGTAATAAAGAAAGGGTTTGGCACGCTTAACCACGCGAGCCATATATTCTGGGTGCTTTAAATACCACTTTCTTTGGGCGTTCAGGCGTTTATTGTCAGGTATGGGTAAAGCAAAATTTGCGCTAGCACGTTCCCATACGTCCGTTACAACAGCCTGTGTATGCATGTCAGGTGTCGCGGTAAGTTCGCCACCTTCTTCTAGCGTATCGTCATTTGGGTGCACAACTTCAACAACGCCATCTCTTGCTAACTCACAATCAGAAATAGCTTCTTCGTTGGTATGAATTTCACTGCACGCTTCTAGCGAAGCACTTTCGTTACTTTCTAATTGCGCATTGTCATTATTATTATCTGTTATCTGACAACCCGTTAAACCTATCGCCAACAACAACGGCGATAGAGGGAAAAACTTCAACTGCATATATGAAGAAACCTCTTGGAGCACTGCAAACCGGCAATATTACGATAATCGGCTTACTTTTGCATCAAAACTCATCTTTCCAGCGGCGAACTGCAGCAAACACTGCAACATCGTCAGCCAGGTTATTTTCGCAATAGGCTTCGGCAGCAGTTTTAACAGAAAGTTCATGGGCACGTAAAAATGGGTTTATGTTTTTTTGCTCTTTGAGGTTACTCGGTAAAGTAGGTTGATTCTGTTCTCGCTTAGCGTTAACCCAATCTGCGTAGTCGTTTAGCGCCGTATTGTCAGGCTCAACAGCAAGAGCAAATGCAACGTTTGCTTGCGTATATTCGTGGGCGCCGTACACCTTGGTAGTGTCAGGCAATCGCTTTAACTTATTCAAAGAATGATGCATTTGCTCTGGCGAGCCTTCAAATAAACGCCCGCAGCCCGCGGAAAACAGTGTATCACCGCAAAATAGTACGCCATGCCCAAAGAAAGCAATATGGTCAAGAGTATGGCCTGGCACTTCCATAACTTGCAGTGACATTTTAAATACAGGAAGTGTAACGGTATCGCCCTGTGCCACCGATTTAGTGATGCCTCTTATATGGTTGCCTCTTGGCCCTATAACCGGTAAATCCGGTACGGTAGACACTAGCTTAGCGATGCCACCAGTATGATCTCTATGATGATGGGTAATAAGAACCGCACTAAGCAATAATTTATTGGCTTTAAGAAAAGCCAATACAGGTTCAGCATCACCCGGGTCAACGACTATAGCGCTGTTACCGTTGTGAATGCACCAAATGTAGTTGTCAGTAAAAGCGGGAATAGGATGAATTGTTACATCTGAAGGAAGCGTTTCTGCCGTCATAAGAGTACCTGCTTGTGTAGGTAGAATTATGCGTTACTATAGGGACTTGTGAACAGCAGAGCAACCTAAGAGCGCGCAGTGTTAATGAGATCGGCCTTTAGAGCCAAACCGCCTCGCTACCCGACAAGCTGGGATGATTTCCCCGCAGGTGAGCACATCCGCGATGCCGTGAATACCGTGTGTAGCGATTATGCTGAGCGCATATTTGGGTATCACTTTGCTAAGCTAGGCTCTTTAAGTGCCGAGATTAATTTAAACACTAGCCCTATTAGGCACCACATCAATCAAGTGCCCTTTGATAATCAATTTGGCTGCCAGTTAGACGGCAACACTACATCTATTAACACCTCAGACAATAATGTTGAATCTTCACAGTCACTGGATGAAAGCCGCGAATCAACTATTAGCAGAGAAAATACCATTGTAGGGCAGTCGCATTCCTTACCTTTTTCTGAAAATAGTGTTGATGGTTTTCTATTGGCTAACGAGTTAGATTTCGCTCAAGACCCTCACGAGATATTGAGAGAGGTAGACCGTGTTATTACGCAAAACGGTTATGTCATCATCAGTGGCTTTAACCCATTAAGTCTTGCCGGTATCGCCAAGTTCCTACCCGTTAAGCGCGGAAATATTTTGCACGATGCACGTTTTTTTACATCCTATCGCATTAAAGATTGGCTTCAGTTACTTGGTTTTGAAATTGTTGAGCAGCGCCAGGTGCTTTTTTCTACGCTGTTTTTTCAGCAGCGGTGGAAAGGAGCCGCTAAGCTTCAGCACTATTTAGCGTCTTACTTGCCTTGGTGCAGCGCGGTATATGTAATACTTGCGAAAAAGCGGGTAATCCCTATGACGGCCATAAAGCCTAAACGTAACTTAAAACCGCGCTTTTCAGCGGTGGGGGCCAGTGTAAGGACTTCCTCGGTAAATCGTACGCTGCGTTAGCGGTGTTAATGTACATGCCATGCGCACGTAGAGCGGGCCAGGCTTTTAACTAAAAGGCTGTAACAAGCGTTAACCCTTTTAGAGATTTGCTAACTTGCTGTACCAGAACGCTAGGCTTTAGCGTTCACAAGCGAATTTGAAGGGGAGTGGGAGATAGCTTAGCAGCTATCTCCATATTAAGATTTTAATCGTCGCTTGCTCTATACAAATGCACATCTCGCTGCGGATAAGGAATACTAATACCTTCTTCGTCAAAGGCTTTTTTAACCTTTTCCTGCATATCCCAGTAATAAGGCCACAAATCATCGGTGCCCACCCAAGGTCTAAACATTAAATCAACTGAATTGTCACCAAGTCCGCCTACACAAATTCTTGGTTCAGGGTCGGTCAATGAACGCTCGTCTTCTTCAAACAAACGCTGCAAAATGTTCTTTGCTTTGTCGATATCGTCATCGTAGCCAATACCAAAGGTCATGTCGCAGCGGCGTTTATCGTATACGCTAACGTTAGTTAATGTGGCGTTAGATAGGTTCCCGTTGGGAATAACAACACGCCTATTGTCAAAGGTGTTGATTACAGTATAGAGAATTTGTATTTCTGCTACAGACCCTAAATACCCTTCTGCTTCAATGGTGTCACCCACTTTAAAGGGTTTGAAAATCAGTATCAGCACACCGCCAGCAAAATTGGCCAGGCTGCCTTGTAATGCTAGGCCTATAGCCAAACCTGCTGCACCAACTACGGCGATAAATGAGGTGGTTTCAATACCTATCATAGAGGCAACAGAAATCAACAACATAACTTTTAAAACGGCACTTATAAGCCCGCATAAAAATTTATTGAGAGTGGGGTCCTTTTTACCTATCCGGTGATCTAATAGGTTTACAAAACGATTCACTAACCAAAGACCCACCACCAGAGTAAAAATAGCCAATAGCAATTTGGGGGTATAAGTCATCACCAGTGATATGGCTTTTTCGGTTAATTCCGATAAATCGATATTAGTCCCGAACAAATCTTCCATAAATACCTCTTTCAATGATTAAACACCGTGACTACGTTATAGAAAGAATGATAGATCGCCTTAAATGGACGCGAGTTGTAATAGTTCTTTTGTTGATTTGAAGTCGGTAGTCTCGTTTGCAAAAGGGCAATAACAAGTTACGGAGTAGATTAAAGACTGGGTTAGTAATGATTGAGTTAGATGATGCTGAGGGCGAAATAATGAGCTTGCACGATGATGGAAATGTACCTTCAACCTATCAATAAGATTTTAGGCTACACGAATCAGAGAACTTTATTATCAGCTAAACAAAAAAGGTGACATTCCGTCGCTTTAAAGCGCTGAATGTCACCTTTCTTCAATGTTGAACATTATAAGGTTTACTTAACGCGCATACCCGGCTTTGCACCTTCGTGCGGCTCAAGAATATATAGCTCGTCGCCACCTGGGCCTGCGGCTAGTACCATGCCTTCACTTAAGCCGAAACGCATCTTGCGAGGGGCAAGGTTCGCTACCATTACAGTATGCTTACCGATCAGGGCTTCAGGTGAATAGGCCGACTTGATTCCAGCAAACACTTGCTTAGTTTCGCCGCCTAAATCTAACTCTAAGCGTAGAAGCTTGTCAGCTTTTTCTACGTGCTCGGCGTTAGAGATACGTGCAATACGTAAATCTACTTTCGCGAAATCATCAAACGAGATAGTGTCGCTAATAGGGTCTTTAGCAAGCGGGCTGTCTGGGTCGATAGCCGGTGCTGCTGGCGCTAGGCTTTCTTTTGAATCTTCAACCATGGCGTCAATTTTCTCCATTTCTACACGCTGCATCATCGGCTTAAATTTGTTGATGGCGTGGCCTTTCAATAGGGTTTGCAGTGAATTCCAGTCAAACGAGTCGTTTAGGAATTCTTCTGCTTTTTCTGCAAGTACTGGTAGTACAGGCTTTAAGTAAATCACCAACAGACGGAACATGTTAATACCTAGCGAGCACACATCGTGTGTGAACTGCTGCTTAGTCTCGTCTTTAATGGTTACCCAAGGTGCGTTGTTGTCGATGAACTGGTTTGCTTTGTCAGCAAGGGCCATGATTTCGCGCACGGCTTGGTGGTACTTACGCTTTTCGAAAAGTGCAGCAATGTTCTCTGATGCGTTTTGGAACTCAGCAATAAGTTCTGGCTCAATCACGTTTTCAGACAGCTTTCCGTCAAAACGCTTAGTGATAAAGCTTGCACAGCGGCTTGCAATGTTAACCACTTTACCTACCAAGTCTGAATTCACTTTTTGTGCGAAGTCAGTGAAGTTTAGGTCGATGTCAGTAACACCGTCGCCTAACTTAGACGCAAAGTAGTAACGCAGATACTCTGGGTTCAGGTGGTCAAGGTAAGTACGGCCTTTTATAAATGTGCCGCGCGATTTTGACATTTTTGCGCCGTTCACCGTAACAAAACCGTGAATATTCACGCCTGTAGGCTTACGGTATCCCGCGCCCTCTAGCATGGCAGGCCAGAACAGGCAGTGGAAATAAGTAATGTCTTTACCAATGAAGTGGTACAGCTCAGCGTCAGAATCAGCTTTCCAGAAATCGTCAAATTCTAGGTTATTCTGGTCGCAGAAGTTTTTGAAACTAGCCATGTAGCCTACCGGTGCATCTACCCACACGTAGAAGAACTTGTTTGGCGCACCTGGAATTTCAAAGCCGAAGTAAGGCGCATCACGGCTGATGTCCCATTGCTGAAGACCTTCAGTAAACCACTCTTGTAGTTTGTTCGCCATTTCTTCTTGCAGGGCACCCGAGCGGATCCACTCTTTTAACATGCCTTCAAATTTTGGCAGGTCAAAGAAGAAGTGCTCAGACTCACGTAGTACTGGTGTAGCACCCGATACCACGCTACGCGGATTTTTAACTTCAGTTGGGCTATACGTTGCGCCACATACGTCACAGCTATCGCCGTTTTGATCTTCTGCGCCACAGCTTGGGCAGGTACCCTTAACGAAACGATCTGGCAGGAACATTTCTTTTTCAGGGTCGAACAGTTGGTTAATAGTGCGCTTGCTAATGTAACCCGCATTATCCAAACGGGTGTAAATTTCTTCACACAATGCCTTGTTTTCTGGCGAATGGGTTACATAGTAGTTGTCGTAATCAACGTGAAAATCAACAAGGTCTTGGTGATGTTCAGCACGCGTTCTTGCCACCATTTCTTCAGGTGTAATGCCAAGCTCTTGGGCTTTAAGCATAACCGGCGTACCGTGTGCATCGTCGGCGCAAACACTGTAACATTCGTTTCCGCGAAGGCGCTGAAAACGAGTCCAGATGTCGGTTTGAATGTGTTCTAGCAAATGACCTAAGTGAATAGAACCATTTGCGTATGGCAACGCACTGGTTACCAGAATTCGGCGTTTTTCTGACATAATGACGTTATTGATTCTTTGCGTTTCAAAATGGCTGCAAATACTAGCGGAAAACCGCGTTTTTTGCATCTCGTAATTCACACAATTCTACTACTAGTAAGGCATTTTATGTTCTTTTCTCGCAAAGCAGAGCCGCTAACGCAGAAGGTTGCTGCTATTTTAGCCAAGTATTTCTCGCTAGACGTAGACGATACCTTACCTTGGTGTGCTCTTAGTCAGCCAGAAAATGAAGATGCAGGCGTTACGGTTACTTTGCCATTTTGCATTGCTACACAGTTAGATACGCTTAAACAAGAAGTGCTTAACCAGCTAAAAGGGAAACTAGGTGCCGATAAGCTTACTTTTAAGCAAAATGTTGCCAGTGGCGAAACTGAAGTTGCCCCTGTTACTAATATTAAAAATATTATTGCGGTAGCCTCGGGCAAAGGTGGTGTGGGTAAGTCTACAACCAGTATCAACCTTGCGTTTGCGCTTATGCAAGAAGGCGCGAAAGTAGGTATTTTAGATGCCGACATTTATGGGCCGTCTATCCCCATTATGTTGGGGAACCCTGACGCACACCCTGAAAGTGAAGACAATAAGCACATGCAGCCGCTTATGGCACATGGGCTGGTAGCAAACTCTATCGGTTATTTAGTACCGCAAGAAGACGCGGCAGTATGGCGCGGACCAATGGCGAGTAGGGCGTTAAAGCAATTATTAGATGAAACCTTGTGGCCTGTACTCGACTATTTAATTGTTGATATGCCGCCTGGTACCGGCGACATTCAGCTTACTATGGCACAGCAAGTGCCTCTTACCGCTTCTGTGGTAGTGACTACGCCCCAGGACTTAGCGCTAGCCGATGCCCAAAAAGGCATAAGCATGTTTGAAAAGGTCAATGTGCCAGTACTTGGGCTTATCGAGAACATGAGCTATTACCAATGCAGAGCCTGCGGCACCAAAGACTATGTATTTGCAAAAGACGGAGGAGAGGCACTGGCTGAGCGCCATGGTTTGCCACTGTTAGGGCAGCTACCCCTTGATATTCATATTCGCGAGCATGGCGATGCCGGCACGCCTTTATTAATTTCCTCGCCTGAAAGTGACTTGAGTGAAAGCTACCGCGAGGCAGCTAGAGCAATGTCTATGCAACTAGCCCTTATCGTTGAACCACGCAAAGGAGCGGTTAAACACATTAAAGGCGACCCAATTGGCATTCTTGGGAAAGATTGAGAAAGAGTAGAGTTCAGTAATAACAGGTAGCGCACAATAGTGATGTACGTTTAGTTTAAAGCCTAGTTAGATGCTGAACCAAAGAAAAATAGAGGCAGGTTTTGGCACTTAAATTCAAAATTAGCTAAAACTTTATAAAAATTGCGCAAAAGCAGATAAAACAAGCCTTTGAGCAGTTGAATGCATGCGGTGACATACGCATAATAGCGGCCTAACGAAATGAGGAATACACCATGCGCTTGTGCGACCGCGATATCTACCAACATCTTCAAGATGGGAAAATAAAAATTGAGCCTACACCTAACTATGATCAGATTAGCGGTGTAACAGTAGATATTCGCCTTGGTAACAAATTTCGCGTATTTGAAGACCATCAAGCGCCGTTTATCGATTTAAGCGGGCCAAAAGCGCAGGTACAAGAAGCGCTAGACCACGTAATGAGCGACGAAATTGAACTAGAAGAGGGCAAAGCCTTCTTTCTACACCCCGGGGAGCTGGCGCTTGCCATTACTCACGAATCAGTAACGCTGCCAGACAATATCGTTGGTTGGTTAGACGGGCGCTCTTCACTGGCGCGTTTGGGCTTAATGGTGCACGTGACGGCGCATAGAATCGACCCAGGTTGGTCTGGTAACATCGTTCTTGAGTTTTACAACAGCGGCAAATTACCTTTAGCGCTTCGCCCTAAAATGAAAATAGGGGCACTTAGCTTTGAGGTGTTATCAGCCCCAGCTGAAAAACCTTACAACGCCAGAGTTGATGCGAAATATAAAGATCAAGCCGGTGCAGTGGCTAGCCGTATTTCGTCAGACGACGAAAGTAAGTAAAACAACTAAAAAATAACTTTTTTGGAAAACCCTCGTGCGTTTCCCGCTAATTACTGATAGAAAATATAAAAGCAATAACAAAAGGGCCTACAGCTAAGGCCCTAGCACTTATAATAAAGCGATTAGTAACGGGAAGCGCAATGCACACAAATCCTGAACCTTCTTCAGATTCTCAACGACGACAACCAACACGTAAGAACAGTATTATTTTTTTCGCGTTTATCGCCTCTGTTCTTAGTGGTATGGGCTTGTGGGCTGTTAATCAGCCCAGCGAAATTATATTTACCGCTGCGATCACCCTTTTTGTAGCCGTACTTTGGGTAACCGAAGCGCTGCCCATTCCCGCTACTTCGCTTCTGCCATTCGCGTTATTTCCATTATTCGGCGTACTGTCACACAGTGAAGCTGCGTCTGCCTTAGGAAGTCATGTCATTATATTACTAATGGCGGCTTTCATGCTTTCAAAAGGTCTCGAACGTGCCAATTTACACAAGCGATTTGCTATTTACATGCTGCGTGTAACAGGCAGCGGCAGCCCGCTCAAGCTCGTGCTAGGCTTCATGTTAACAACCGCCGTTCTTAGTATGTGGATTAGTAACACCGCCACGGTGTTAATGATGTTGCCAATGGCCATTGCCATTATCAATGCGGTCGATAACCCAAGATTTGGCGTGGCCCTTATTCTGGGTATTGCTTATTCAGCCAGTTTGGGCGGGGTAGGCACACCTATCGGCACACCGCCTAACATTATCTTCATGAGCGTGTATGAAGAAACGCAGGGTATGGAATACAGCTTTATCGAATGGATGAAAACTGGCGTACCGATAGTCGTTTTAGGTGTGCCTATTATGGCCTTGTGGTTGGCACGCGGAATTAAAGAAGTGGGCAGCATCGATTTGCCTGTACCTAGTGCATGGTCAAAAGCAGAAAAGCGTGTACTTGCCATTTTCGGCACCGTTGCAATGGCTTGGATCTTCAGACCTTTTTGGACCGCTTGGATAGGCGTAACTACTATCAGTGATAGCACTATAGCCGTAGCAGGTGTTGCCGCTATGTTTTTCACCAATAGCGGCAATGACAATGGCGAAGTAGATGCAAAAGGTAACCGCGATAAGCTGCTAGACTGGAAAACCGCAAACGATATTCCTTGGGGAATGTTACTACTGTTTGCAGGTGGAATTTGTATTGCGAAAGCGTTTATGTCGTCGGGCTTAAGCGTGCTGATGGGCTCTTGGTTAACAGGGCTCGCTACCTTGCCTGTGTTATTGCTAGTACTGGGTATTTGCTTATTCGTGACTTTCCTAACGGAAATTACTTCAAACACAGCAACATCTACCTTGCTAATGCCAATATTGGCCGCAGCAGGTTTAGCGGTGGGCGTTGACCCTAAGTTACTAATGATTCCGGCGGCTATAAGCGCAAGTTGTGCCTTTATGCTGCCAGTAGCAACAGCGCCTAATGCCATTGCGTACTCAACTGAAAAGTTCGATATTAAAACCATGGCAAGAGAAGGAATAGTGCTGAACGTACTAGTGGCGTTAGTGGTAACTGCGGTGTGCTACGTTACCTTGGCGTGATATTAATTAGCGTGCAACTAGGTGTTTTAATAAAGAAATTTGCAAATGTGGTTAGCAATTGAGCGCTTAAACAGGCTTATTGCTAATTCTCGTTGCATTGTGAACAAATATGAGTAGACTTATCCGCTCTTTCGGTCGGTGTGTAGCGCAGCCTGGTAGCGCACTGTCATGGGGTGTCAGGGGTCGGAGGTTCAAATCCTCTCACACCGACCAACTTCTCATATTTTTTCAATGACTTACCCCGCTCATTGATTGCTCGCGAAATAAGCGTCCCAAAACTGTCCCATAATTGTCACATTATACAGTAGTACAAGTTTAACTTTTCCTAACTGTTTATTCATTACTAACTTTATGTTTCTAGCTTGATGCTCCCGTATCAATAGTGAAAATTTTCCCTAGTCGTGACTAGTTAATCCTGAGGTTTACTAAACAGGACATAACTATGACAAAGAAGACTCAGAAGCGTGATCTGCAAATCACGTTCATTCATCAGTTTAAAAGAGCGACAAGAACCGCTTGGCCTGACAAATTTCGTTTATGTTGGTATTTCAATCCAGAAACCCTAGATTATGTTTACGAACATAAGAACGAGCAATTTGTTACGAATGGTTTTGTTATCTCAGACGGTCTCGCAAATCAGCTTCCAGAAGAGTTCAGGAAGAAATATTTCGAGCCATCTGAACGATGCTTATTGTTCTTACTATTCGAGCTACAAATCGTTGGCTTTATCAATTCAGGTGAAGTTGATGATGGAGAATTTGAAAATGTTTTCGGTTTAACGAAACATCGTTACTTTTCAGCCGAAGCAATTGATGATTGGACTGAGCAGGTTGAACTACTTTAAGGGCTGCTTTGCAGCCCTTTTTTCATCCAGTAAACATAAAACCATTTATTTCAATTTTTAGGTTGCGCGTTTCTGTGCGTAGTGCAGACCCTTAGGCTATATACTCCCCAACGCGAAAGGCAGAAGCCTAAGGAGCAAAGTGTATACTCAGCTTTCCTATACTCCTTTACTTCCAGTCGGTTGAGCCCAAGGTATTATCAGCGTACTTAGATATATTACTTGCCAGCGTAGCCATTTTGTCGAAACTATTTATACCTGAAGCACCACCAAAGAATGGAACAACAAACACGAGAGTGTTATTGTCATTGCAACGCGCAACATTGAACATTTCACCGTCGTCTACAGTCGTCAAATCGCAGTCGAAAAAGCGAAAAAAGGACATCATCGAACCTTTGCCGGTACATACTATTACTCGCGGACTATGTTTTTTTACTAAGCTTTGAAAGAAACGCCCTCGATGTGAAATACACCATTCTATATAAACGTCGAAAGAATGCAGTCCTATGAGCTTAGCCATATCGCTATTCCAAGATACACTGGAGCGATTTTTGAAAGAAATAGGAAAAGCGTTCATCTTAAATCCAATGCCATCCGAGCACATAAGCTTGTGTTTAACAGCTTGTTCTTTATGCCCATGTTCCCAGTCATAGAGATAACTGTATAGCCAGGCAATTTTATTATTGTATTGATATTTAAGACGCTCTTGTACCTGTCCATCCCAGTTGCCCACATTGAAGGGTCCCTCCATTGTCTTTTCTAGATCAGCTAAGTCTTTAAACTCCGTTCCCCATTCCAAGCCGCATACCCAAACACTCGAATCTAAATTTCCACCATCACAGCCGTAGTGGGAACATGCAAATTGTTTAAATTTTTCATTTAACTGGCGCTTCGTCATTACTTAATCCTTTATTCTTTCAACTCATACACAAAACTTACATCTAACCTGCGTCATAACTTGTCGCAGAGTTCAAAAATTATCTACTTTATACAAATTGGATAATGCGGTGACTTCATTTTTGATTGTTTGTCGCAAATTCGTAGGCGCGAGCACTTCAATACTGCTTCCTTGTGAACGTAGCCACCATCTGAACTGCCAAGAATCCTTGACGGTGGCAGTAAGGTCAAGCCAGTCAGTATCAGTTTCTTTAACCTGCATATCATGCGATAGCGGAGTCTCAAAAAGATAGTTGATGACCGAACGATGAATTCGAGCTTCAAAAGCAATGTCACCACTCAAACTAAATTCAGCAGCACCAGAATCGATATAATTTTGCAACGAAAAATTCACTGGCTTATCAATATTGTCCTCCAGCTGTTCAGCGACATTTATTCTCTGTAACGCATATAAACGGATATCACTGTAGCTAAATGCTGTGGCAGCTAAATAGAGTATCTTACCTCGCTGAATCAACCCGAGAGGGTGTAACACGAGTGTTTTAGCCTCTTCCGCCCAAACACCCGAATAGACAACTTTCACTTGCTTATCATCTAGCAGAGCACTCTGGATAATGTTAAGGACTTGTCCGTCAATAGCTGGAGGGAGTAACGGCATTGATGGTGTTCGAATGGCGACTTTATCCGTCCATTGAGCAAGAGCATGATCTCGATTAGCTTCTTGCAAATGTTTTTTAGCATATTCGAAACGTGGCTTTAATGGTCTTAAAACCGAGGGTGGCAGTAGTGGAGCGATAACTTCTTCGGTTATTGCCAAGGAAACACAATCACTTATGCTGAGATTAGGTATATCAAACGAAGCATTATCCATCCAGCGCCAGCCATAAGGTCTACTTTTGTCGTTACAGAGCAACGGAAATTGTCGAGACAGCTCATTTAAATCTCGCTCTACAGTACGCTTTGAAACATTAAAACCTAAGCTTGTAAGCCTTTCTACTAGTTCTCTGGCCGATATACCTACGCCAACTGAAGGTAAGAGTCTCAAGATTTCCCACTGGCGACTTAGCGTATTCCGTTCTGTTATCTGACTCATCTCAATTCGTCCTTACACGTGCGACACATATTGTCGCGCCTTTTAATCACTATACCTTACCTTACTGAATGATCATTCGAAGGAGTGCAAAAATGCTCTACAAAATAGAAGAACAAGCCAACGTTTTTAAGAAATTAGAACCTTTGGAGTTTAAAGACTTTTCGAGTTTTGGAAAGCTTGCGGATAATCTAGAGAACTTAATTGCAAGAAGTATTTTAGATGTATTGTTTGAGGAAGCTAGATTAATGCCTGCGTTTCAGCCAAAGCAGCGGCCAGTAGGAGCGGATATATATGCTCTCAATGAAATAGGTGAATTATTTTTGTTTATCTTAAAGCGTTCAACTGATGGGGAAGACGCCGTCAATCAAGCTCTAAGATACATGCAAAATGCTGGTCAATGGAGCTACCAAAAATTAGAAGAAAAATTCATACGGCATAGTCAAAACGAAACGTCTCTAGTTCAAGCTCACAAAGAAGCTTTCGGCCTTGAGCACGAACTAGAACCTGAAAAAATGAACAATAAACAACATCTATTAGTTATCGGCAGTGCAGCCGATCAATCACTAATTTCTCACGTTGATTACTGGAAGAAAAATGGTATCTCTATTTATTTCCTACCATATAGGGTTTATGAACTCGCTGGAGAAAATTACTTTGAATTCTTTGCACTTCCACATGATCAACACAAAAACCCAAGAGATGTGAAAGGCGTAATATTCGACACGAATCGTCGTTGGGACGAGAACTCTATTTGGTCGATGATAGATAATAGTCGTCTTGAAACATATGGTGACGCAAAGGAGTTTGTTCACGATATTCATGTAGATGATATTGTTTTCTTTTCACACGAATGGTGCGGCTTAATTGCTGCCGCAAAAGTAAAAGGTGAGGTTAAAGTTCTAGACAGTGAAACTCTGTATCGAGATGTAGAATTTTTGACTCCTATCCCGAACCGGAAGGATAACAGAATGTTAGCTATGCCTATTTCACATGTGAAACTAAAAACGGGTAAAACTTTCTTTTGGGCAAGAACTGTAAAGATACCTTATCTGTCAAAAAGTGAAGCACTTGAGTTAGTTGAAGTGCTTAATGATTATGTGTATCAAAGATAGAAAGTCGCGATTGTCGGAATACTTCGTAGCCGAGCCTTTAAGTGACCGAAGTCGGCTATGTACGTAGAGCGGACATTTGTGTAATTTTATCGTAAGTAGAATATCGATAATCTAAATCTACAATTATAAGCTAGAGGCTATTTTTGACTCGCCTTTACGATTGAATTGTAATATTAGCTAACTACATTTTATTCTCGTTTTTAAATAGATTTATTAAAAAGAAGATTCTTCAGTGTCGACAAACTTGATAAAAGAGCAAATAAGAAACTTTCTAACTACCAGTAAACCAGAAGTATTAGCCATCAAAGGTCGGTGGGGTGTTGGCAAAACATACACATGGGACTCTCACATCGAAGAGTTCAAGAGTATTTGTGAATTGAAGTCATATTCGTATGTATCTCTTTTTGGTATTAACTCTATTGATGCTTTAAAGCAATCAACGTTTTTAAATACTGTTGACATTAATACCGTTGGAGAAAAGAAAAACACCAAAGCACACGCTAAGTTTTGGGCTGACAAACTCAAAAACTTGAAAATACCTGTTATTAGTAAATACATCAGCAGCGTTGGCGATGTGATTAGTTCTCTATCTCAACTAGCTTTGAAAGATACTATAATCTGCTTTGATGATCTTGAACGTCATAGTGATGGGTTAAAGATCAAAGATTTCATGGGTTTAGTGTCATATTTAAAAGAGAGGAGAAACTGTAAGATTATTCTTTTGCTTAATGAAGATTCAACAGACTCTAGCTTTAAGGACTATGTTAAATTCAAAGAGAAAATAGTTGATAAACAATTGCACTTCGAACCTACCGCAGGGCAAAGTTTTGATGCAATGTCTTCGGATGATTATGAATTCAAAAGCTATGTACGTGATTGTTGCGTAGGTCTAAACATAAAGAATAAAAGAGTCATAAGAAAGATTGTTAATCATGTGAAAGAGTTTTTATTGAAATTAGAGCCTTTTGATAATGATATAAAGCAACAAATCATTCACTCCACAGTTGTCTTCAGTTGGTGTTATTACTGCCATGGTGAGGATGAGGAACGCATTCCAGCCTTTGCCTTTGTTAATCGAAAGGGGTTGAGAAAGGCAGATGAAGAACAAGGCTGGGATGAAACGGTAAGCAAAAAATGGAATGACCTTCTGAATTCTTATAATTTTAGTCATGCGGATGAAATTGATTTTGCGGTTGCGGAGGGTATTGAACAAGGCTTTCTAGATGAGGAAAAGTTACTTCCATTGTGTGAGCAAAAGCAAAATGAACTAAATGTTCACAAAAGGAGCGCTAGTTGGGAAGAAGCCTGGAATATCTTTCATAATTCTTTTGATGCTAATGAGGATGAAGTTGCTATAGCAATTGAAAAGGGAATGAGGGATATCGCACCTACAGCCTCTTGCTCTCAATACAGCAGCGGTTTGAAAATATTGAGAGGAATCGGAAGAGATGAGGCAGCTGACAACCTGATTGAATATTTCATCGACAGTAGAAAAGAAACTCCTGAAGTCTTTGATATAGATAATTTTATTACTCATCCATTCGGAATTGAAGACGAAAAGTTTAAAGAGAGGCTAAGAAGCGCATACCGAGAACTAAAACCTAAGACTACAGTTCTAGAAGTGCTAAATTTGCGAAGAAAATCGAATTCTTACAATGATTCAGAAGTGGAGATACTCAATGAATTATCAGAAAAAGAGATATTTGATCTAATTATGAGTATCAAGGGTGAGGATTTAAATGACTTTGTTCGAGTCTTCATGCTTCTTGCGAGCAGCAGTGAAGAACTCAAAAGTAAAGTTAGAAATGTTTTAGAAAAGATTTCAAAGACCAGCAAGTTGAACGAACTCAGAATGGTAAAATTCTATAGAAAATAATTTTTTCACCGAAAAATCAGAAGTCCACTTTTGACTAATGACAGAAATTCAGTCTCACGAGCCTGAACGTCCGCTTGTCTGAAGCGGACTTGCGCAAAAGTTATGTCCAACGTCCGTTTAACGCTCATAACCGCCTGTTAGATGAAGCCTAAGCCTAATCATCGAAACTGTAAGAACAGATATGAGCCAATACAGCTAATATATTTTGCTAAAGCTGCTCGGAATAACCAGAGGGCTCGCTTTTTTCAGGCTCTCGAACTGCTTCTAGCTCGTTCAATCTCTCTTTTGCGTACAATATAGCTTTAGTCGAACCTTTCAAAGAAAAATACGATGCTCTAAATTTCCCGCTTCCTAAACCGTAGGCGATTCCAAAGCTATTGCTGCGAGCATATATGTCCATTACGCTGCTAGGGAATTGAAAAAAGTGGTTTTCATCGTCAAGTATGAAACATGATGCTTGAAATGGATGAATTCCACCGTCAGCACTTACCATTACTGGATATTTACCATCTTTTTCACAAGTAAGGTTCAGATTCACCATTGGGAAACACGTGCTAGTGAAACACATAGCTATGAGCGATTGACCGTCCGAAAGGGCTGTGTCAGCAAGTACGAAGGGCACCTCCTCAATTATCGTTTCTCTGACTTCCCAGTCGTTAAACGCACGGCTACTATTTTCGGCAGTAGAAGAATTAGATGCAAGTAATGAAAGTCCAGCTACAAAATATATAAAAGATTTAAATGTCACGACGCTCTCCATTTTGTCTTTACGCATGTATTAGAGACGATAACTAACAGGATAGTTAAAGGAACGATCCTTTTCTCGTGTTTAAATTCCGTTATTCTATACATAATTCCTTGTACTTTTATTGAAAATAGAACGTAACTTGGGAAGCTAGCAGCTTGTTACAGATAATTCGCAATAACACCCGTTTCCCTCTGAAAAAACATATTCGGTGTTTTCTTAGAAAATGAAAAAGATGAGCGCTTCGGCCCGACGTAGTCGCTAGTTCAAGTAGACGATGAGCGAATACCGTTGAAGGGGCGGCACATGTTAATCTGCTAATATACTGTAATCTAATGTAGTCGCATTCTTATCGTTTAATCTCTACTTAGCCTGAGGCATAGCCCATACAGCTTTTGCTTGTTTTGATAGATATTTTTGCCTCGAATTTAAATTATCTTGATTCCATTTTTAAAAAACAATAGCTTTTTGAACATGTACTTAGTGATTTAAAAGGCTGTCTTAATAGGAAGGGGGCTTTGGTTTCCCCTTTGTTAAACGATATTTAATAGCAGTTGCCAAAGGCATCGCATGTTGTCGACTTAGACCTAATTCCGTCACTGGAGCTGTGGAATGTTGTGCCATTCCCAAAAGTCGTGCTGTTCCAAGACTTTCCTGAGCTACTACTACCGTTTGTAATAGACATATCCCCCATACGCGTAGTGCTTTGATTCCAAGTAGTACCTGTGCTGCTAGTGCCATTGGAAAAACTTGAATTGCCTAATCGAGTAGTATTCTGACTCCAAGTTGTGCCAGTATTTGCATTGCTGCCATTAGTTATTGATGATGTACCAAAGTCATAAGTTGTATAGGAGTTTCCGCTCTGCGAATCATAGCAACTAGTTATTGAACCTGTTTTGTGCAATTAGCGCTAGCTAATGTGGATATTGAGGTAATCGCTAAAATTAAGAATACCTTCTTCATGGTGAAGTCCTTGTCAAGATTAAGTGTGAGTCTTCACTCAAAGTTATTCTTTATTCCTCTTTGATTCAAATTATTATGGCCTCCTACCACGCATCTTTAGTTAGATACTAATCTCCAGCTGCAGGATGACGGGGTTACAATAGGTAGAGGACACTCTCCGTCTAATCCCCCAGTACGCAATTCTTCCATTTATACTGGCGTAAGCGAATAGTAAAAGCTAAAGTAGCCACTCTGTCTAATTGATTAGGTCCCTGAACTTACTACGCTAAAACAATCGGTTCGCTATTTAGTCTTTCTTGGTCTTACCAAGATTCGTAGACGCTAGGTAAGGTTTGTCTTTTTTCTGCAATTCTGTTCAAAGTGTCCAATTCAATTTCAGTTAAAGGTTTACAGTAGTAAACTGGGCTCGACTCGGTGCACTTTCTTTTCTGGTTATTAGAAAACGTTATAATGTTGGTATTTTCATCAACCTGCAAAACAGATTTGGCCGTTTTTAGTACCATATCCCAATCTGATATTTGTACATACCCAGATTCGGAATAGCCACCAGGTATATCAAGACTATTGTAATAAAACTGCTCTAGTTCAGGTTTTGCAGCCTTAGAGGGGGGCGAATCGTTATCAGGAGATACGATTTTTATAGCAAGGATCAAAAGTAGACAATAAAGTACTATCCCCCAGAAGAATTTTATATCAGAGTTATTGTTACTCATAATGCTGTTTCTGAATTAGTAAATTCACAGAAATTTAACCCTAATTTGTAATTATCTGAACTAGGGTTTTGCCACATTATTTTGCCGTTTAATTTGTAGCCAATGTCTTCTCTAGTAGCCTTGCTTAAATTTATTTCATCATTCTTGGATAGGTAACAGTACTCATATTCGGGAGAGGAAAGGTCACGAGTTAAGTAGACATGACCAGTAACAATAAATTTATCATCTTCAATTCTTCGTTTTCTAAAAATTGTAAACTCTTCAGTAACGTCTCCCAATTCCCCAGGTGAAAATGCATTTATTGCATCTCGAACTTGGCCTAAACGTAATTCTGTCGAAACTTTCTCGTCTAGTAACTTTTCGTTAACACTCGCAATCCTTTCAAAAGTATCGTTCAATTTACTAAATTCATACGTCTGGTAGTCAATTGCGACCATATTTTCCAAGTCTTGAGTCCATAACCAAATACAAAACGAAAATGTTAGTATTACAGCTAAAATAATAGCCGTTAAACGAGCAGCTACGACTGAGAGGAGTTTCCACCTTTGTAACTTATTGTATTGTAGTGAGTCTTTAAATTTTTCTTCTATTCGTTCATTGTGCTTATCAATCGCAGAATAATTATGAACTATGTACTCTTTCGCTTGTTCTTCTTTTGTCTCCATTTCACCATACCTTAAGAGTTATTCTGTGCGACTGTACCCAATAATTCAGGATCATTTGTATACAATGGTATGTGTACTATTTCGCGCTTTATAACCTCTACCGGAACTTCTTTGATTGACACTTTTTCGACAGGTATTTCTTTTACTATCTCAACAGGAACCTGAGTTTCTACGGTCTTAGTAATGACTTTCGGTTCTTTGGCCTTATGACGAATAGCTATTGATGCTAAGCGGAGGGACGTTAACATCTTGTGATATAAAGATTTCCCTGAAGTTTTGTCTTCTCCAAAGCGAAGGGTTAGGCTACCTAAGGCTAAAATAATGCCGGTAAAGGCGACAATAAAAGCTATTGAGCCAAACCAAATGGTGGCTACAATTGCAACTGATTTTGGTTCTAGGTCAGCAGCAGAGTCCTTATTAAATACATACATTGCCATACGATATACTTGCTTATCGGCAACTTTAGAATTGATTTCGTTTCTTATTCTAAGAATACCTTCTGATAGAGTAGTGATTTCTTCTTTAAGTAAATTAGCTTTTTTGCTCTTATCTTCAAACGAGGCTAAAACACGTCTACGCTCTTTTTCGTTGTCTTCAATCTGGTTATTATATTCGTTTTGTAGAACATCCCTTTCTTTCCTAAGCAAGGCTGTTTGGTCAGAAATCTCTTTTTCAGTCGTGGCACTAATATTAGCAATCTCTTTGTTAATACTGGTTTGTCGTGTATTCAGTTGGGTCTTTAAGTCACTAAAGCGACGATTTATGTCATCTACTTCATTTTGAAGAGATTGATTTAGAGAAGATGCCTGCCCTCTAATTGATAAATTATTAATCAATTTAGTCGTTTCGTCGATACGACTTTGTTGCTCTCTTATCAACTCCTGATATTTTTTTTCGACGGCACTTTTAGTGAAAAAATTAGAAGCATCCAGAGCACCTCTATATTCTTTCTTCAAAGAGCTAAGGTTGGAAGTTTCCATTTCTAACTGTTTGTTTAGTTGATGCCTTTTGCTCTCAACATCGTTAGCTGAAGATGAACTTAGAGAGTCATAACGGTTATACAGCGCGGTAAGTTCACGCTGTTTATCTTCGTCAAGACGTTTCAAGTCTGTACGCAATTGCTCTCTTTGACTGACAAGGGCATCTAGCTGTATAGATTCACCACGCCCCCTAGTATCTCTTATGAGATTATCTAAATTTTCAATTCTTGAAAGATAATTATCAGCTAATTCATTCCGCCTTTGATTATGACGCTGCTCTATGGCCTCAAGGGTTAGAGATTCCAACTCCGTAACTTGACTCTCAAGCTCAGATTTACTTTCAACTAGATTTTGTAGTTCTCGTTTTTTTGCATCAACAACTAAATTCGTTCTTGCAAAATTGCGTTCAAATCCATTAAAGCCAGTCTCAAATGTGATAAATGCCACAAAAATCAAAGAGGTAATAAAAATAAGCTTCCAAAGTAGGCTTTTCGCAAAATAAAATGCTGTAGCTAACGGAATTTTTGTGAGCTCTACTACAGCTATCATGAAGAAGGGGAGTGCAGATAACAATGAACTCGGAGAAAGGAAACTAACCTCTTTACCTGTTGCAGCCTCAATCTCCATATTCGTTTCAAATAAAACTGTGATTGCAATAGCAATGCCTATCGCGCATGCGAAAACTTCAACAATCCACGCGAAACGATATAAAAATACACCTGCTTTTTTTTTAGCTTCTAAAGAGTCCAATTTCCTATCCTTGTTAAAATTGATTGTTGGTAAGACTGTCTGTTTTTGTGTTTGCAGTTAGAAAGTTTAACAAGCTTGGTAGCTGTTACTCAGATGGCGTAGAAGGAACAAATGGGGCGTTAGATAACCTCCATTTGCATTTTCAACTGTATATTAATCAGACAGTTACCAACCTGTAAAAGATCGTATTATACTTTTGTTTAGTGTTTTGTCTGTAATAATTTAATAGGTATTGCTAAATGAGTTTAATTTTTCAAATACCATACGGCTATCAATTGATTCTCGAAATATGATGCGTACAGTGCGCTAAATAAAGGTTCTTGACCAAATTACGCCAACGCACCTAATCTTCAATAAATCCAAACATCGACTCTAAAACCAATTCAGCACTCTCAATCTGCGGATAATGGCCTATATCAGCAAGTTCAACCACGTCAGCATTGGGTATAAGTTCCCTATATCTTTCTACCATATGCGCACCAGAAATGGGGTCTGCCATTCCAGCGGTTAGTCGAACCGGTACGTCGGCATTTTGAAGTGCACCTACCCAGCGCTCTCTGTATTGCTTGCGTTGTTTCATATAGTCCAAAAGCAAGTGCATGTATTTGTGACCATTGTTTTCAGTAATAAGCGCCCAAAAATCCTTAATATCTTGGTCTGAAGGGGGCGTATTTGGGCCAAAGATATTGTGCATACTTTTTCGAATGGCGTTTTTGCTTAAAAAAGGAATAAGCAGCCCGCCAATAGGGGAAAGCAGCAGCTTTTGAATGGGTAATGCTTGGTGGGTTTCAGGAAAAAGGCCGCCATTTAGCAAATGCAGCGACTGCATACGAAACGCAAGGTTATCGTCTAACTGACGGGCCATTAACTCCTGCGCAACAGTATCACCGTAATCGTGAGACAGAACGTGAGCATGCGTAATTTGAAGGTGCTCCATTACGGCTTCTATGACCGTGGCCTGTTCTTTTATTTTGTATTTTTTGGGCGCTTTGGTGCTAAAACCAAACCCCAACATATCGAGCGTGACGCAGTGAAATCTCTGAGTAAGTGCAGGCCATAATTTCATCCAGTCAAAGCTTGCGGTAGGATACCCATGAATTAACAACAACACAGGCCCTTCGCCTTGGGTCGTGTAGAAAATTTGCTGATCATCAACGTTTAGGAATTGGCCTGAGCTACGCCATTGTGAAAGTTGCATCACGAGAAGCCTTATTATGTTTTTACACTCAGCTTGCCCATTGTGAAGCTTTAGGTCTGTCGTAAGCGCGACATTTAACCTATGTCGCGCTTGTTACGTCAATTTAAACAAAACAAATGAGCGATAGGGCGGTAACTGCACTAACTCTCGACAGGTATACAAACCGTTACCCTGGTTCCTTCACCAGGCGACGATATTAAATCAATTTCGCCGTTAAACTTCTGTCGAACAAGATTGTATAAAATATTTAAGCCCAAACCGGTGCCGCCCTTATCACGAGCGGTTGTATAAAAGGGCTCAAACACCTTTTTATGAAATTCTTCAGGAATGCCTTTTCCGTTATCTTGAACGCTTACCACAACGCCCTTGTCGTTTTGGCTACAGCTAACGGCAACTTTATTCACCCCATTATTTACTGATGGGCCAAAAGCATGACGTTGCGCGTTCGATATCAAATTCGTAAGCAACTGGGCGATAATGCCAGGGCAGGTAGTGATAACTAAATCAGGTGTAACATCTATACTAAGCTCTATTTGCTCTTTGCGAAGCATTGGTTTTAATGGATTACAAACCCGCGGTATGTATTCATCCAGCGCGATTTCTTCAATTTCCAGCGATGTTTGGTCGGCAGAGGTTCGCTTAAAGTCTTGAACTAGGTTCGCGGCCCGCATCAGGCTTGTTTCAGCTAACGTTAACCCCTCAGTGCAAATCGCTTCAAAATCTTTAAAACCTTCTTCTGTTAGTTCACCATTTTCGAAATCTCGATAAATCTCTTTGAGTTCTTCTTTGCAGTTACTTACCGAGGTAAGCGCAATGCCTAACGGTGTATTAACTTCGTGTGCAATACCGGCAACAAGGTTACCCAGGGCAGCCATTTTTTCTGATTCAACAAGTTTTTCTTGCGCAGCCTCAAGTTCGGCAGTGCGATCTATGACTTTTTGCTCAAGATTCTGGTTAGCTTCTATAAGCTGTTGCTCATAGTCAGCCCGTTCGTTAGCGCTTACCGCTCGCCCGTAAAGATCGGCAAGCGAAGCCGCAAATACCATTTCATCGTCAAGCCATTCACGCGCCTTACCTTGGTGTTCACAGCAAATTATTCCTATCATCTTACCGCGGTGGCGAATAGGGACATCCAGCATAGAGCTTATGCCCAGAGGCGTAAGATATACTTCGGCAAATTCAAATGTCGCAACATCGGTGAGCGCGTCGTGAGCGGCGATTGTCCTACCTGAATCAAGCGCTTCAAAGTAATGCGGAAAATCCCTTCGAGTTAGCACTAAACTCTCGTTATCAAGATCATTGCCTTTGTCTATAAGCAATGTGCACTGCACTAGAGTTTGGTTTTCATCATATAACCAAATACCTGCTCGAGTAATTTCCAAGCCTTCACACACAGAGTTGATAATCAGTCTTGAGGCAACGTCTAATTCACCTTTATCAATGTCTGGGCTTTGGCTAACGCGTAGTAAAATTAACTCTAGGTTTTCTTTCATTCATCTTCGTCCGGTTCTGTGGCACGGATCTCCAGTATTCTATCGAAGTGCTCTAGCATTATATGGGTGATTAGCGGGTCGAATTGTTTACCCGCATTTTCTTGAAGGTAAGCTTTTACCTCATCAACGCTCCATGCAGGTTTGTAACACCGTTTAGAAAGCAGGGCATCTACCACGTCAACAATCGCCATAATACGCCCTTCAACGGGGATGTTGTCTCCGGCAAGCCCGTCAGGGTAGCCTTTACCGTCCCATCTTTCATGGTGTGTTTTGGCGATGATTGCACCCATCTTGGCAACAATGCGATCAGAGCCGGCAAGCAGTTCATAACCTTTCTGAGCGTGAGTTTTCATAATTTCCCACTCTTCAGGGTCAAGCTTTCCTGGCTTGTGTAGAATAGATTCTGGTATGCTGATTTTACCCACGTCGTGGAGGGCCGCAGAGTAGCGAATGGTATCTATAAACTCTCTGCTCATGTGCAGCTTTTCTGCTAGAAACTCTGTCATTAATATAACGCGTCTAACGTGGCCGCCGGTTTCCTTGCTACGCATTTCGATAGCGTCGCTAAGCACCATGATGAGTTCTTTCTGTGTTTTTTGTATATCTTCTTTTTGCGTGAGATTCTGGAAAATAACCGCTACATTGGATGCAAACATTTCCAGTGTTTTTCTTTGCATTGCATCTAAAGGTTGGTCTAACTTTACGTACAAAATATTGTGGCTGTCTTCACCTGTGGGGTAATAGCCGATAAATACGGTATCGCTTTGGTAGTGCGATTTATTCGCCAGTACCTGTTTAACCTCTTCTTCAATGTCTTCCGGTATACGCGTTGAGATACCCGGTTCACATAAACCAACAAGGTCTCCGCTTGCCCCCAATACGGTCATACTCGTATCGCCATACAAGTCGGTATGCTGGGTGGAAAGATATAACACTGAGTTACTTAAATTAAGAAGGGTGAGTGTCTGTTTCAAAACGGCAGTACCGAATTGAGCCAGCGACTGGCTTGCCAGTACAGAGGAAGATGATTTTAATACATCTTCCATACCACGCTTACCTTGCTCTATGGTTTGTATATCACGATAAGAGCGAATAGCGGTATAAACGCATGACTTTAACTTTAATGAAGAAAGCTCCGTCTTGGCTTTATAGTCATTGATGTCATACCGTCTAATAACATCCTCTTCAGGCGCTTGCCCGGGCTGGCCTGTTCGCAGTATTAGTCGAGTAACGTGGTTTTGTAGTTCGTTGCGAATAGCATCTACCAGTTTCAATCCAGCGTCGTCGGTTTCCATCACTACGTCAACAAACGCAAGCGCAATATCAGGGTTAGCTTTGAATAGCGCTAAACCTTCTTCGCCACTATGAGCAGATAAAAACTCTACGCCACGCTTCTCAAAATTGAATTTGCGCAGTGTGAGTTTGGTAACCTCATGAACGCCTTCTTCATCATCAATAATGGCAATTTTCCACGGCGCTAAACGCGGGGTATTTTGTTCAGTTTTGGACTTTTTGAATAACGACATACACAGTGCAGTTAACGATTAGATACCCTAAACGTAAGCCACAATTTTCATTCTCGCAAATCTGTGAATAAACTTTTGTTCTAAAGTTGAATGCCGTTGATTTATTAAGAAAAGTCGAATGCTGCATATGTAAGCAAGAGGGGAGATACGTTAAAAATTCGTCATGTTTAATAATTGAATTACCCAGTTGGTACCTGCAATAGATACCAACCAGGTAAGAGTGTTAAACAATAACAAGCTCGTTTAACTATCTTCGATAGGCGTGTTCTCTGTAATGGGTACAGTGTTTACGTCAGTATCTAGGCTTTCAACTGCGTTGCGAACACCTGCTGCGTAGTCTGGATGAACCTTTTCTAACACAGCGTACCAGCGTTCTTTTACGCTATCAGAGCATGGGCCCATTGCGGCAGCGTAATTTTTGTACAGTCGTTCCTTTTGATCGTCAGAGAACATTTCGTACAGCTTGCGCGGCTGCACGTAATCGACATCAACATCATCTTGATGATATCTGTCGGCATCGCCATCAATTCGAAGCGGCGGCTCTTTCACGGAAAAGTCTGCCACTGGCCCTTCATATTGATTGGGCTCATAGTAAGCGTCTGGGTTGCCAAAGTCGTTGGTAAAGAAGCGCATCGAACCGTCTTTGTGATAGTGATTCACTTTACTGTTTTTTGGTGCATTAGCAGGTAGAGCCTCGTAATGCGTGCCCAAGCGGTACCTGTGTGCATCAGCATATGAAAAAATACGTGCTTGAAGCATTTTGTCAGGGCTGAAACCAATACCAGGAACAACATTCGACGGGCTGAACGCTGCGTTTTCGATCATTTGAAAGTAGTTCTCTGGATTTTTGTTCATTTCCAGCTCACCGACTTCAATGAGCGGGTAGTCATCGTGCGGCCACACTTTAGTTAGGTCAAATGGGTTATAGCTTTGTTGACCTGCCTCTTCTTCAGGCATGGCCTGAATGTACATGGTCCACTTCGGAAATTTTCCTTCCTCAATAGCGTTATAAAGCTCTTCTTGATACTTTTCTCGAGTGCTGCCAATGATGTTCTCAGACGTTTCATTGGTGTAGTTTTTGATGCCCTGTTGGGTTTTGAAGTGGAATTTCACCCAGTGACGTTTGCCGTCTTTATTCCACATGCTAAAGGTGTGGCTGCCATAACCATTCATGTGCATTGGCGATACAGGAATACCACGGTCTGACATTAAAATAGTGACTTGGTGTACACTTTCTGGCTGTGCGGCCCAAAAGTCGAACATAGCTTCTGGCGAGCGTAGGTTCGTTTTCGGGTGACGTTTCTGGGTGCGAATGAAATCAGGAAATTTATATCCGTCGCGGATGAAGAAGATAGGCGTGTTGTTGCCTACCATATCCCAGTTACCTTGCTGGGTGTAAAATTTCAGGCTAAAGCCGCGTACATCACGCTCTGTATCAGCGGCACCAGATTCACCAGCTACTGTAGACCAGCGACTTAGGACTTCTGTTTGTTTACCTACTTCTGAGAACAAGTCGGCACATGTATAGTCGGTAATGTCATGTGTGACAGTGAATGTGCCTTGTGCCCCCCAGCCTTTTGCGTGTACCACGCGCTCTGGAATGCGTTCACGGTTTTGATGCGCCAACTTTTCAATAAGTTGATAATCTTGTAAGAGGGCGGGACCACGTTCTCCGGCCGTTTTAGTGGTTTCGTTACTTACTACAGGGGCGCCTGCCGACGTAGTTAATTGCGGTTTCTTAGCCATTATAAAACTCCTTTCATATGCTTTTTTTAAAGCCAAACGTCCATAAACATCATGTGTGATTGACTCATGATATGCTTTTGCTACGGGTTGCTTTATGAAAGGGTTTACAAACTTCTATATATATCTATAAAAATAATCAATCTTAATAAGCATGCCTGCCTATTGATGACATATCTTCTCGTGTTTACTCTAAATTAACAATTTCAATAACCGCGTTTAAGGAAGTGTATGAATTTTGCGGAGTTTGCAGCATCAAGAAAAAGTGTTCGAGGGTTTACTAAGCAGCCGGTAACTAAGGAAACAGTAGACGCCATTATTAACGCAGCGAAGTGGGCGCCGTCGTCATACAATACGCAAACGTGGAAAATCCATGCGGTGACTGGTGATGTGTTAGATAAAATTCGCGAGGGTAATACCAAAAACACATTGGAAGGTAAGCCCCACGTTCGAGACTTCCCTTACAAAGAAGATTACGAGGGTGTTCATCGTCAGCGCCAAATTGATGTGGCTATACAGCTCTTCGACGTAATGGGCATAGCGCGCGAAGACAAAGAAAAGCGCATGGATTGGATGATGCGTGGCTTTAGGCAGTTTGATGCACCGGTTTCATTGGTGCTGACGTATGATAAATCTTTAGAGCCTGCGGGCATAACGCAGTTTGGCTTAGGATCTTTAGCGTATGGTATCGTACTGGCAGCATGGGATTTAGGTCTAGGCTGCGTTATCAATGGCCAAGGTATTATGCAGTCTGAAGTAGTACATAAGTACGCTAATATCCCTGATGACGAAGCTATTATGATTTGTATTGCGCTAGGTTACCCAGACCCAGATTTCCCCGCAAATGATGTTCGCTCAACTCGTGCTGACAACGAAGAGTTTGTGACTTATCACGGGTTTTAGACTGTTAAGCTTATGCTTTGCTTTTTTGATATCGTAACGGTTGTGCCCTCCTTTAAGAAACACTAGGCTGGGCTACGCAATGCACTAACAAAGGAGCAAGTGAGGTGAAATTCTTAGTTTTTCTTGGCACCGTACGTGACAGCACGCCCCCTAGGCCAGCAAGGTTAGGCCATCGAGTCGCAAAAGCGATAATGAATTGGGCCCAAGACAATATGGCTGAACACGAGTTTGAGCTGATTGACCCTCTAGATTACAAAACCGGCGAAGTGTTCAAGCCTCATTTTGCGTACGCGCAAGGAAAAGCGCCCGAAGCGTTATCAACGCTGGCTGAAAAAATAGAATCTGCCGATGGGTATGTAATGGTAAGCCCTGAATATAACCACTCAATGAGCCCCGCGTTGGCGGATTTGCTTAATCACTTTGGTAGTTCTTTATATTCTTTCAAGCCCAGCGTTATTGCCACTTATTCAGCAGGGCAGTGGGGTGGAATGCGCGCGGCCGTTGGGATGCGAACCTTTCTGTCTGAGCTTGGGTGTCTGCCTGTTTCTGCGATGATCCACGTGCCGCATGCACAAGATGCGTTTGATGAGGAAGGTTGTGCAAGCAGTGAAAAAGAAGAAAGCTGGAAAGCTTATTTTGGAAGGGCGCTTAGCCAAATGCTCTGGTGGGCTGAAGCTACGTCAAATCACCGCCAGGAAAAAGATCCGTTTGAAACCTCAAAAGCTTTTAAAGCATCGCCAACTCAAAGGAACATTACATAATAGCAAAATAAGAGCAAATTAAGCGCAAACAAAAAAGGCAGCATAGCTTAAAGCCTCTGCTGCCTTTATTTCTACTTGCTACCTTTCATCTGATGGCGCGTAACGCTCCAACCAATGTGCGTAAGGCGCAGGCATAACCCATGATGGTTTTTCAACGCCTAACTGTTTAGCTGCATAGTACGTCCAATGTGGGTTGGTAAGGTGCATTCTGCCTACCATCACAACGTCAAGCTGTTGGTTTTCGATAGTCTCGTTAGCTAGCTCCGGTGTGTCTACACCCCAAGCCGTTGCAACAGGGATATCAGCTTCGTCTCGTACGCGTTTAGCGATAGGCGCTAAGAACGCGGGTCCCCAAGGAATATTGGCTTCGGGCGTATTGAAACCCACGCTAACACTTACAAAGTCAGCACCAATTTCTTTAAACTGTTTAATGAGTTCGATAGATTCGCTTAGTGTTTGCTCGTCTTCACCATCGTATTCGATAACGCCAAAACGCACTGTTAGCGGTAGGTTTTCTGGCCAAACTTCACGCACTGCGCTTAGTGTTTCAAGCAAGAAGCGTCCGCGACCTTGTGCGTCACCGCCGTATTCATCTGTACGCTTGTTCGCGTGTTTCGAGAAAAAGCTTTGAGCTAAATAACCGTGAGCAAAGTGAAGTTCTAGCCACTCATACCCAGCTTCAAGTGCACGCTCGGCGCCTTTAACAAAGTCGGCCTTAACGCGTTCAATGTCGGCTTTAGTCATTTCGGTAGGTGTTACCGGCAGGTGCGCGCCAAACGCTTCTGCAGAAGGAGCAATAGGCTGCCAACCATTTTCTTTACTTGGCTGTATGTGATCGTCGCCTTCCCAAGGACGGTTAGCGCTAGCTTTTCGTCCTGCATGAGCAATTTGAATACCTGCAACCGCGCCTTGACTTTTGATGCGCTCTGCGATGTTTTTAAGGCCACTAACGTGATCGTCTTTCCAAATGCCTAAGCAATTTGGCGTAATACGACCTTCCGGAGAAACCGCTGTAGCTTCAACGATTACTAGCCCTGCGCCACCACGGGCGAACGACTGATAGTTTGCTTCATGCCACTGGTTGGTAAAGCCGTCTTCTGCCGAATATTGGCACATAGGAGGTACAGCAATACGATTGCGAAGCGTGACGTCTTTTAGCGAAAACTGTTCAAATAGTGCAGTCATATTTCTCTCTAAATAGGATAAGAATAAAAAGTACCCAGACTATGCTGGGTACTTAAATGTTGAAAAAGCATATGCGCGTTGCGTCATATGCAACCAGGCTTATGCTGCGAGGGTTAAAATTTCGCGGGCTTTTGCCAGGTCGATATCGCCATGCTCACCAAGCGCTGTTAATCCGTTGCGCTCTAAGTTGTCGATAAGCCCATCAATTGCAGACTTTTCAATGTCGTAGTCTGATAGGCGGGTTTTTACCTGCATGGTTTCGAAAAAGTCTTGTACAGCCTTAATGGTCAAGTCGATGGCTTTTTCTTTGTCATCTTCTTGAATACCGAAGACGCGCTCGCCTAGCTGCAGTATTTTTTCCTGCTTCTTGTCGCGCTGCACGAACATAAGCGAAGGCAACACAATAGCTAACGTTGCGGCGTGATCTAAACCGTGTAAGGCCGTTAGTTCGTGGCCAATCATGTGAGTACCCCAGTCTTGTGGTACGCCTTTTCCAATAAGGCCATTAAGTGCCATAGTTGCTGACCACATCACATTTGCACGTACGTCGTAGTCTTCAGGTGTTGCTAGGGCCTTTGGACCTTCTTGGATTAAGGTTTGTAAAATACCTTCTGCAAAACGGTCTTGAAGCGGCGCATTCACTGGGTAAGTTAGGTACTGCTCGATTACGTGAACAAATGCATCAACTACACCGTTAGAAACTTGGCGAGGCGGTAGTGAATATGTGAATTCCGGGTCAAGTACAGCAAATACTGGCTGTACCGTTTCCGATGAAAACGCGCGCTTCTGTGAAGTTTCCTTTCTGTTTACTACCGAGTTGCCGTTACTCTCAGAGCCTGTTGCAGGCAGTGTAAGCACTGCGCCAATAGGTAGTGGATTTTCGAAAGATGCACCCTTGATTAATATATCCCATGGGTCTCCTTCAAAGTTTACTGCCGCTGCCACAAATTTTGCGCCGTCGATAACACTTCCGCCGCCTACAGCAAGAATGAAGTTAACGTCATTTTCACGGGCCACATTCACCGCTTTCATCAATGTTTCGAATTCTGGGTTTGGTTCGACGCCTTGAAATTCAATAACGTCAGCGCCTTCCAGGGCGGCATTTACTTTATCGTAAATACCATTTTTCTTAATTGAGCCGCCACCATACAGGAAGAGGACTTTTGCTTGTTCCGGCAAACGTGAAGACACTTCACTTAGTTGACCTTTGCCGAACAAAATTTCGGTTTGATTTTTAAATGTAAAATTAAGCATCGTGTTGCCTGCCCTTAATTAGTTTGTGAATTTAGCTGTTGTAATAGCTTCTCAGCTAGCAGTTCGTCAGAGAATGGGTTTTGGCCAGTAATAAGTTCACGGTCTACTACTACATTTGGCGCCCACATTTCTTTGTATTCCATATTTCCACCCGCTTGCGCCATGGCATCTGCTGGGTAGTATAATAGCTTTGCATCATCTAAGGTGCTTTCAAAATACTCTTCTTCTGGTGTAGAGAAGATTGTCATTTTGTAGCCTTCATAAATCCAATTGTCAGATGTGGCTTGCTCGTCTGTTTTCAATGCCAGCTCAAATGCCTTTGGGTTAGATTGCCCAGAAAGTAAGGCGATTGGACCATGGCAAATTGCGGCAGTGGGTTTTCCTTCATTATGAAAGTGAGACAAAATCTCGCCCACTTGAGGGTTGTTTGCTAAATCGATAAGCGGAGCATGCCCACCTGGGATAAATACACCCTCAAATTCATCGAGCCCTTGTGCAATAACTTCATTTAATGACAATGTGTCATTAATTCCATCTATTGATGCAACAAATGTTTGAATATCTCGCATTTGTGATTCGCCGCCATCAAAGTACTGTGGAATAACAGACTTTTTATCTACCGCTGGCGCATTGCCTTTAGGTGTTGCCAATACTAGCTTGTAGCCCGCATCTACCAAAGCCTTAGCTGGCACGCCAAACTCGTTGAGGTAGTAGCCGGTAGGTTCGGTTTTCCCTTCTGCAAGCTGCATTACATTTTCGCTTGAAAGTAGAACAAGCACTTCCCCTTTACTGGCTTTTGATGACTGAGCGTCTGCAGCATACGCCGACTGTGATAACCCAGCGATGATGGCAAGTGATAGAATTGATGATGATGTTTTCATGTGCATTTCCTGTCGCATTTGAAAGTGCTTGCATCTTAGAGTTATTGGTTTAAAAGCAGAAGTCAGATAAATTATGATGAGTCATCAAAAATCTGATGGGTGGAAAATCATGTCTTACCTAACACAGTTAAAAACCTTTGTAGAAGTTTATCGAAGCGGCAACATCACACGTGCAGCATCGCGGCTTCATATGTCGCAGCCTGCAGTGACTTCACATATTCAGGCAATGGAGCATATTGTCGGTAAAGAGTTGTTTGTACGCAAAGCTCGGGGCGTTGAACCTACCGCAATTGCCGATGATTTAGCGCTACAAGTAGCCAGTCACATAGATACACTAGAACAAAAAGTAGCATCTATTCGAAGTCGCGCATCTACCGACCACGGTACCTTGCACTTAGCCGGCCCAGCAGAGTATTTAAGCTTTGTAGCGGGCCCTGCGTTGGCCAATTTACTTCAAGCAGATAAAGTAAATTTAGTAATCCATACAGGTAATAAAAATAACACTTATCAACTGTTAGAAGACGACGTCGCTGAACTTGCCATCACCGCATCTGAGCCTACAGACGCCACGTATGAATATCAGATGTTGGACAAAGAGCGTTTAATTTTAGTGATGAACCGGGTTCAAGGTAAATTAATTGGCGATAAAGAGATTACGGCTTCATTATTGAATCAACACAAGGTAGTAAGCTATGACGAGCAACTACCGCTTATTCGCCGATATTTTTCAGAAGTGTTTAATGCACCATGCGAGTCACCTGTAGCCGCAATATGTCCAGATATTCGTGCGATAAGCAGCATTATTAAAGCAGGGATAGGCTATTCCGTGTTACCTGATTACCTATGTAAAGAAGCAATCGCTAAAGGTGAGCTTATTCCGCTTGGAAGGAGTGGGCCTGAAAACGAGATTTACTTGGTATGGAAGAAAGGTGCGCTGCGACATCCCAGAGTAGATTTTGCGAAAGACGTGATAATGGCATTTGCCAATATTAATTATCTAGCTAGTTACCCAGACTAACTTGGAAATACACAGTGCGACACGCAGAAATGTGTGTCGCACTGTGACTAAAATAAGCTTTTTAGAGGGGGCAGTTTAAAACGTGCCAACAACCTTTACTTGGTCGTCAACTTTGCTCTCATCGATAAATCCAATTGTATTTGGATTTGTCGCAACTAATTTCAACATTTCATCTTCCGATGCAATCATCTCAGGTGGTGTACCGCGACCAGTAAAAACTAGCTTCGACCAAAATGCAGAATATTGTGATTCCGATTTTCCTAACACACTGTTATTAAAAGCATCTCTCGCTGCATTGCCTTGCTCGAACGTGAGTGGAATGGCGCGGTTGCCATCTGGAAATGCTTTCACCTTTCCCAGGTAAATCTTTTTCACTGTGTCGATATCTATACCTGAATTGTTGTTAGCATTTACAATTACAGCAGTGCCCGCATAAAGTGGTGCCGATAAAATTAAAAACAGGGCTGCAATTATCTTCATTGGTATTACCTTTAGTCCTTTCTCTGTCAGCTAAATTGCTACGTTGATAAACTGCAGAGACATTATTGTGAAAGGGCACATCACCCTTTGAGAAGTATAACCAAGATTTGTAATTTGTCGCACTTCAACAAAAGGTGAAATTTCCAATTTAAGGAGAGACAAAAACGTTATGGCAAAACCCAATGCAAAAGGGCCGGTGAAAACCGTTCAGATCTTTTGCGCCAAATGTAGATTCCAACTACTTAAATACCGAAAAGGTGGCAAGGGAGCTTTGGTGAAATGCTTTAAAGAGCGGATTGTTGAAGACTACACTAATGAAGAGGGGATCTGCCCATCATGTAATGTTCAGTTTGCCAGAAATACAATGATTCGGGGAACTCCCGCGCTTAAAATAGTGGGCGGTAAAGTGCATATGAAGTGACATTTTGAGATTGTGACAAGGTTTCAAGAAAGGTGTCGTAACGCACAAATAAAGTCATTATTTTTGTTTTTGCGGAAATTTTTGAAAAATTAATCATTTGGGCAATTTGCACTGACACAAAAATTGCCTAGGTTTATAAAATAACTCGTGAGCCCGCTAGAACGAAAAGGCAAGCGTGTATGAAGCCACTGATAATATGTTGGCAAAATCAGAAGCGCTAAATACTACTGCAATGAGTTCTAAGGAGACCGTTTCGAAGCTTAGTCAAGAAACCGAATCCATCGACAACGCGATCACGTTGATGCAGCAAAACGCACAAAGTGTTTCTACTACTATAAGAAGCTCGAGTGACGCAGCTAGTGCTGCTGATACGGATACAAGAAACAGCGTGACCGTTTTGTCTGAAACTATCAAAGATATCCAATCGCAAGCGAATGACGTCGACGCATCAGTGCAAGTAATCAATGAACTAGCACAGGCCAGCGAGGAAATTAGTGGCGTTATGGAAGTCATTAGAAACATTGCAGAGCAAACCAATCTGCTTGCACTCAACGCGGCAATTGAAGCGGCCAGAGCAGGCGAACAGGGGCGTGGCTTCGCTGTGGTTGCAGATGAAGTGCGTTCACTAGCTAGTCGTACGCAGGCTTCAACGGAAGAGATCCGCATTATGATAGAAAGGCTACAGCAAGGAAGCCGTATTGCTTCTGAAAAAATGCAACTAAACAAAGAAACCGCGTTTAAGACCGTGGAAACCACTAAGCACGCAGGTGAGTCGCTAAACCAAGCGCTAGAGGCTGTCGCTAGAATCACTGCGCTGAACGAGGATGCCGCAAATTTGGCAGAAGGACAAACTTCAGTTGCTGCCGATGTAAACAGAGGGGTGAGCAGTATCCAGCAGGTAGGCCAAGCCAATACAGACTACGCTAAAGAGGTCGTTGATAATTGTGAAGCACTAGTGCAGCAAATAAAGACCATGCAAATGCAATTGCGCCGCTATCGGTTCTAAATTCCCGTTCGAGGGAAAAACCATTATTCAGTGAAAACGCTGTAAAAACTGTTTTCCTGCAAATCCGTAAGCGACAAAGAGGCATCATTAATCAAAGTAAGTCAGTGCGTCTAATGTCCATCACAGAACTAAAGAGTGCTTTATAGGTGCTCTTTTTTTGTGCATTTAAATTGTAACATGCGCAAGATTACAGCATGGAAATGTTTCAAAACTGAAACAACTTAGTAATGTTACAAATCAACTTTTCCTGTACCAAAGTTTAGTCGAGTTAATGAATAAGTAAACTTATTTTAAAGCTGTAACTTATTGATATATATAGCGTGTGACGTTTATATTATTATTTTTATTAAGTGCTTGCTGCGCATACGTATGTATAAGAATTTATACCTTCCTTATACAAATAAAGCGGAAAGCAAAATGGTTAATGAGGGTAACACACAAAAGTATAAGCTGAGTAAATCAGCGAAAGTTGTCAACGCGTTGTTGGCAGGGGCATTGTCACTGGGCGTAGTATCACTTAATGCATCGGCCGACACGGTTTGGCAGGAAGATTTTGAATCCAGTGAATTGCAAGGAAAGGGCGCAACTGGTTCTAATCCCGGTGGGGCCGTTCTAAGCCTTGAAGGCGTAGAGCGTTGGTCAATTGACGTTTCCGCAGGTGCATTAACTGCAACTTCAGATTGGTTTCGTGTAGAAAATGGCGCTATGCAAGCCCGCGATGTGGATGGCGAAGTGGTTTGGTTGAGTGAATCAATCGATATCGCTAGTGCCGGTGAAGTCACAATTAATGCAGCACTTTCTCAAAGTGGAACGTTTGAAGCGTCAGACTACATCGATATATTTTACTCACTGGATGGCGGCGCGTTTGAGCTTATAACACTTACCGAAGGGGCATCGAATACCGTAGAAGATGACTTTGATAGTGCTACGGTAAATGAGACAATTGGCAGCGGAAGCTCGTTAGTATTAAAAGTAGCTATGGCTAATAATGCTGGTACTGAATACCTGAATTTAGACAGTATTTCAGTGAGCGGCTCAGATGCCACCGATGGTGGTGACAACGGCGATGGCGGCGATAACCCCGATAACGGTGGTGAACCTTCGAACGAACTTCTTTTCTTAAGCGGTACTTGCTTTAACTGCCCAGATTTAGAAGCAATTAATTTAGCGAGTGATTTTGTAGCATCGGACTACTATGCCGCTTTAGATGCCGCTATTGCTAACGGCGATAGTGCACAAACACTGAAAGAAACAGCGCATAACATCATTGAAAATGGTCATCGCACACTTTCATATTCTGAGGTGTGGACTGCGCTTACCTATACCGATGAAGACCCTGCAGATACCGACAATGTTATCCTATTTTATAAAGGGATATCACAAGGTAAGTTTACCAACGGAAGCGGTAGCCAAAGCTCTAACCAAGAAAATTGGAACCGCGAACATGTTTGGGCAAAAAGCCACGGTTTTTCAAGTACAAGCTTAACTGCATACAGCGATATTCTTCATCTGCGTCCCACAGATATTTCGGTTAATAGCTCTCGTGGCAATTTAGATTTTGACTTCAGCGATAGCGCACTTGCCGAAGCGCCTGAAAACCGTGTTGATAGCGATTCTTTCGAGCCGCGCGATGCAGTGAAGGGTGACGTAGCTCGCTCTATGCTTTATATGGATGTGCGTTACGACGGTAACACCGCAGGTGATACCGAAGAAGATTTAGTATTGTTAAACCGCTTAACGTCTACCGACGAAGCTGCATTTGGTAAGCTTTGTGTGCTGCTTCAGTGGCACGAGAGCGATCCAGTCGATGAATTTGAGCGCCGCCGTAACGAGCGTGTGTTTGAATTCCAAGGGAACCGTAACCCGTTTATTGATAAGCCTGAACTTGCTTCACTTATTTATAACGACAGCTGCGACGGTACAGGTGGTGATACCGGCGGTGACACAGGTGGTGATACAGGTGGTGATACCGGCGGTGACACAGGTGGTGATACAGGTGGTGATACCGGTGGTGATACAGGCGGCGATACAGGTGGTGATATTGGGCCGTCAACCAATAGTGTTTACATTTCAGAGTATATTGAGGGTGGTAGCTTTAATAAAGCGATAGAGCTTTTCAATAGCTCGACTCAACCTGTGAGCTTGTCTGGCTACGAGTTAGTTTTACTTTCAAACGGTGATACTGCCGACGCTGACCGTAAAGTACTAACGCTTGAGGGCGAAATTCCTGCAGGTGGCGTAGCAACATTCGCTCACGCCGACGCTGATGCCTTACTTACAACTGGCTCTACACTCAGCAGTTTCGTAATGAACTTCAACGGCGACGATTACGTTGAGCTTGTCTACAACGGTCAAGTTGTAGATGCATTAGGTACTTTTGGCGTTAAGACTAATTGGGGTAAAGATGTCACGTTAGTACGTAAGAGTTCAGTGACAGGCGGAAACCCTAATCGAAACCCTGCTTTTACTCTTGATGAGTGGGATAGCTTTGCAAAAGATACGCTAAGTAATTTTGGTTCTCACAACGGTTCAGTAAGCGAGCCAACAGACCCAACAGATCCGACGGACCCTACAGACCCAACCGATCCAATTGCTGAAGTAGTACTTATCAGCGCAATTCAAGGCGACGGTGAAGAATCAGCGCTTGTCGGCACGGATGTGATTGTTGAAGCAGTAGTCACCAAAGTTGTACCTGCCATGAGCGGTTTCTTTGTTCAGGAAGAAGCAAGTGATTCAGACGATAACCCGGCAACTTCTGAAGGTTTGTTCGTTTACGCAGGCTCATTTAACCTGCCAGAAGCAGGGGATGCGGTGCGTTTGCAAGGTACAGTAGGCGAGCGCTTTGGTGTAACCCAATTAACCCTGTCTGCAGAACTCGAGGTTACGGGTGTAGGTAGTAATGTGCTTTACACACCTGTTGCTATGCCATTTAGCCTTGATACTGATTTAGAAGCACTAGAGGGCATGCATATTAGTTTTGAGCAAACCCTTAAAGTTTCTGATATCTACAATCTTGGACGTTATGGTCAGTTCAACGTGTCTTCAGAACGCTTATTCATTCCTACTAATCAGTTTGTAGCGGGTTCACAAGAAGCGTTGGCACTAGCCGAAATCAATGCACGAAATACCTTATTGGTTGATGACGGAGAAACATCACAGAATTTGGATGATATTCCTTTCCCTGTAGGTGGTTTATCGCACAACAACCCTCTACGTTTGGGCAACAGTATCGAAGCTTTGGAAGGTGTTTTACATTACGCCTTTGGTGCTTACAACCTTATTCCTGTTGGTGATATTCAAACCGTAGGCACTAACCCACGAATTGCTGCACCACAGCTCAATGCTATCGGTGATGTAAAAGTGGCTAGCTTTAATGTGCTTAACTACTTCAATGGCCCGGAATTCCCCACATCTCGTGGCGCAGATTCAGTTGCTGAATTCGAGCGTCAGAAAGCGAAAACCATTGCAGCTATTGTAGCTATGAATGCTGACGTACTTGGCCTTGTTGAAATTGAAAACGATGGTTACAGCAGTGAATCGGCGATTGCGACATTGGTTGACAGCGTTAACGCTGAACTCGGCAGCGATGAGTACAGCTATGTTGCATTAGAGTCTCAACTAGGCGGTGATGAAATTGCTGTAGGTATTATCTATAAACCAGCAGTAGTTTCGCTACAGGGTAACCCTGTGACTTCATCTGACGCGCCATTTGACTATGGCAACCGTCAACCTTTACTACAAAGTTTTAGCGTGAACAGTAATGGCGAAGACTTTACCCTAGCGATAAACCACTTTAAGTCAAAAGGAAGCTGTGGCAGTGCTACAGGCAATAATGCTGATTTAGGTGACGGTCAAGGCTGTTGGAACGAACTTCGTACCCAAGCAGCACAAGGCCTAATTTCTCTTGTTGAACAAAACAGTGATGTCTTGTCTGACCGCGTTGTCGTAATGGGTGATTTGAATGCCTATGCGAAAGAGGAACCTATCCTTGCGCTTGAAGAGGCTGGCTACAGCAACTTGGTTAACTTCTTTGATGGCGATAGTGCATATTCGTATAGCTTCGGCGGCGAAGTAGGTTACTTAGATCACGCTTTATCAAGCCCTTCATTAACTGAATATGTGGTAGATGCAACGGTATGGCACATTAATGCCGATGAACCTCGCGTGTTCGACTATAACGTTGAATATAAGACTGAAACCCAGCTTTCTAGTTACTACGGCGCTGATGCGTATCGCTCGTCAGATCACGACCCAGTAGTGGTAGTGCTTAACTTTCCAGAAGAAGTAACAGTTGGAGATTTTGATGGTGATAACGATGTGGATTACAACGATATCATTGCTTTCTATCAACTGTTTTTACAAGGGCAAGCGACGGGTGAAAACTACGATTTTAACGGCGACGGCCAGATTAGCTTCTTCGATATTCAGGCATTAATGGCGATGTGTACACGCGCTAACTGTGCAATTTAATTTTAGGAAAATAACAATGAAAAAATTCTTTTTACTATTAATGGCTGCCGCTACTTTCAATGCAAATGCAGCACTAATTTCGATTACAACAGATAAAGATACTTATAACGTTGGCGAGACAATTACGGCAACTGTGAGAGCTTCAAAGTTGTCAGAAAGTGGCGCTCAGACATATTTCTTCGGGTATGATATAGCTGTTTTTTTTGATTCGCTGTTTGTTAGTTTTGACCCAACTACGGTTACGGATCTAGGTGCTATTGGGGTGCCACTTTTTGGTCCCTCAAATGATAGTTCATCTAATTCAGCGTCATTAAGTAGCGCTACTTTTGGCCCTGTGGAGCTTTTTCAAGCTGGCAAAACTGAGGTAGACATTTTCTCCTTTGTTTTAGTGGCGTTAAGTAGCGGAACGGTAGACCTTTCATTTGCTAAAGCTGAATTATCAAATAACATTGGGTTTAACCTTCTCCTCGAGGCCCCCAGAGGCACTAGCTTCGAAATCGCTCAAGTACCCGCACCAGGCACCTTTGCGCTATCGCTTCTTGCGTTAGGCGGTATATTTTTCACTCGTAAGCGTGCGAAATCATAGACCTTAAATACTAAAAGTTTGAGCCCAGCCAAGTGCTGGGCTTTTTTATGTCTTTTGCTATTTACATGCGGCTTTAAATAAACCACACTGAATAAAAATACAATAAGTTCGCACCATGTTAGAAACCATTTCTTTTTCTCAACGCCAACGACTGGCGTATATTGATTTCTGCCTTTTGTTTAAAGGGGCTATTCATCGCCAAGATTTAATTAATCGTTTTGAAGTGGGTTTGTCGGCCGGCTCTCGTGACTTTACGCTGTATAAAGAACTCGCGCCCGATAACTTAATTTACGATCCAAGGGAAAAGCGTTATTTTCAAACAGAAAGCTTCGTTCCGGTTTTCGAACACGATGCAAAACGTACCTTGGTAAAGCTTGCCAACGATATATCAGACGGGTTCGATGCTATTGGCGATGTACACTTTCCGGTAGAAAGTGCGTCTTCGCTGAACGTACCTGATATTTTTGTGGTAGCGAAAGTAGTACAAGCCATAGTAAACAAAAAGGCGATGAGCGTTATTTACACGTCGCTGTCTAGCGGCAGTGGCGCACGTGAACTCGTGCCTCATAGTATTGTTGATAACGGTCAGCGCTGGCATGTGCGCGCCTTCGATAGAAAATCACAAAGTTTTCGCGATTTTGTGCTTACAAGAATTAGTAAGGTAACGGTTAAAACAGAACCTGAAACTCACGAATGCATTGAGCACGATGAAGAGTGGGGAAGGCTTATCTCACTTGAAATTGTGCCCCACCCGAAAAATATTAAATACTCTACAGCTATAGAGCTCGACTACGCTATGGAAGAGGGCGTATTGACTTTAGAAGTGCGCGCAGCTATGGCAGGGTATTTGTTAAGGCGTTGGAACGTTGACTGTACGAAGCATGCCAGTTTACGCACCGGTGAATACCAGCTTTGGCTTAGAAATCAGCAGAGCCTAGCAGACACTGATAACCTTGCCATTGCCCCAGGCTATGTAGGCGAGCAAGAGGCTTATACCGCTTAGAGACCGTTTATTTTCGTTAATATTGATGTTTGGTAAACCTAGCCCATAAGTACAAGCGTCTTTATTAACTGATGTATCTTTTAATCGTAGCGAGTAGGGTGTCTTTATCCAATGGTTTCGCTAGGAAATCATCCATGCCCGCATCTAAGCACTCTTCTTTATCTTCTGCAAATGCATTTGCGGTCAGTGCGATTATAGGAGTGTTAGTTTCCAGTGTTTTTCTCAAAATAATTGAGGCTTCAATACCGCCCATAATCGGCATGTTACAATCCATAAGTATCAGGTCGAAGTTGTGTCGTTTACATATTTCAACGGCATCTTGGCCGTTCTTAACATGCAGATATTTGTACCCTTCAGTTTGCAATATAGCTTTGACAATCTCAGCGTTAATTTCGTTGTCTTCGGCCAATAGTATCCGTTTCTTTTTGTTGAGTTCTTGAATCTCTTGGCGGCTAACAGGCTTTGTTTCAATCAACTTACTTAAATCATTTTCCAGTTCACGTCGGTTGATTGGTTTTGCATGAGTTTTCCAAATACTTTCGAGTATTTCGTGTTCGTCTTCCAATCTTTCTAGCTCAGCCGAAATTAATATTACTTTAGGAAATTTGGGCGGTTTTAAATTTTTAAGATGGTGAAGTAAATCTACGCCGCTCATTCCTGGCATAGAAAGGTCAAGAATTATGACATCAAAACTAAAAGGTTCGTCATCTAAAAATGCTTTTGCACTTTCATAGCTACAGGGCTTAATCGACATAGACGCAACGATGTGCTCAAAGTATTCGCGACTGGTTTGTAAATCGTCAATGATCGCACAGCGTAAGTTAGCATTAGGAACAATATCAATGTCTGGTAGCAGTGCCTCTTTAGCCGGTAACGTAAAGCTGAAAGTACTGCCTTGACCTGAGAATGAGACCACATTTATGTCACCACCCATTAAGTTAGCTAGCTGTTTTGCGATACTTAGCCCTAGCCCTGTGCCACCAAATTCTCGTGTTGTAGATTGGTCAGCTTGTTCAAATTTTTTAAAAATGTTCTCTAGCTTAGAAGAGGGAATGCCAATGCCTGTATCGATAACATCAAAGATAAGGCGATTGCCATTTTCATGTTTAGCGTGTGTCACTTTTAGCGTTACCGAGCCTTCGGCCGTAAACTTAATCGCGTTGCTTAGCAGGTTGTGTAAGATTTGCGCTATTCGCGTTATATCACCTTGAATAACATGGGGAAGATTAGCGTCTTTTAAATAGTGAAATTCGAGCCCTTTACGCTGGCAATAAACCCGTTGTAACGACACCACATCGTCTAGTACTTGCAATAAATCAACAGGGGCCCGTTCTATTTTTATTTTGCCGGCTTCAATCTTTGATATGTCGAGAATGTCATTAATCAAAACTAACAGCTGCCGTCCGGCTGTTTTAGCCTTTCTTAAGTACAAGTTACTTTTTTCCGGATTATCGATCGCCAGCTCTATCATGCCAAATAAACCATTCATAGGCGTACGTAGCTCATGGCTCATGCTTGAAAGGAATTCTGATTTTGCTTTACTGGCTTTCTCGGCTTTTTCTGCGGCATTTTGTGCTAATTCTTTCGAGTGCTCTAGCGCGTTGATAGAGCGTTTAACCTGACGCTCCATAGGAAAGAAAATAAGCGCGGCTTCTATAATCAGTAGAGCAAGTGCCGCCAGCCACAGGTACATTTCAATAGTAAGGACGGTATCTACACGTGATGTTGCGTTCTGTTCGAATTGGTTCACAACATTGTCTAGCTGCTGTAGAAGCGACGTAAGCTCTCGAACTGGCATAAGGGGAGACGTTTCGCAACGTGCATTTGTTAACAAGGTCTCAGCTCTATCGACAAAGTTTTTGACTTTTGAATCAAGCTGTCCTTGTTGAAAATAAGTGTTAAACGTTTGAGTAGGCAGATGTTCCAACGAAACAAGATACTTATGATTTTGTTTGAATTTAGCAAGATCTTGTTTTAAGTAGCCTAATTCTTGATTGTCTTTACATAATGTCGATGAGGCAGCTAGCATCGCTATGCGTTGCGATAGCATACGCTGCTGGCCTGCAATATTAATAATTTCTCCATCTTGCTTTTGTTCTTTAATCAATCCTGAAAGAATTAAAAAAGACAAGGTAATTAGCGATGCGGTTAGCGCTAAAGCAACGATATATCGAAAACGTATGGACATAAGGTAAAGAAATGCACAGTGGTAACTAAAAGATAATAGATGCCAAGTGGTTACGCAATGTGCTGAGCAAATTACTTTTTTAAGTGACCCTATTCATCATCGCTTGGAAAATCGTTTGGCTCCCAGCCACGCAATACCGCGTCCTTAGTGTAAAACTCTGCTTCTTTATCGTTTAGAAAATGGGAGCCAATTGCAGGTGATGCGGCTTCTTTAGGTGCACCACCTCCAAAAGATTGGTATTCGGAAAACCGTGCTTCTGTGTGGGGACTAAATGGTCTCTTTGTACCTTTTGGTGTAGTCCCTCCCATAGTAGTCCATCGAGTTGGAGTAATATGAGTGTCCATATAGGTATTAATAAAGGTCGCTTTGCCTACAGCGAAAGGGTTTGCATAACGGCCATCTGAAAAGGTGGTTGTTGGGTGCCAAGGCCTTCCCAGTGCCACGCTTTCATCTGGAACATCGTTTTCTCTTTCAAGCCTACAGTTATTGAAAGTAAGTCCATATGGGCGCTGTAAATGGGTGCTTGGGGCGGTTATGTAGCCCGTTAGTCCTTCGCTGTCACCACCTGAATGACGTGCTCGTGAGACAATTGAAACGCTCTCAAAAAATGCTGTGCCCTCACCAAAAATGAAGTCAATATGTCCTGCTATTGTTCCGCCTTCAATCAAAGCGCGGTCACCTTTTAAATAGAGGGTGTCTTGATAACCCCAGAGTGCCACATTTTTAAGGTAAGTGCGATCTGAGTTCACATCTGTTTTAAGCGCTACTGCCTGCGTACCTGATAATCGAGTAGGGTCATCTTTTGCTTTGACCTCGTTACCGGGATAATCAAAGTCATTGGTGATTGTAATATTTTCGATAGTGATGTTATCACCTAAAATCTCTACCGTGGCAGTACGGCGGGTTCCCCATTTTTCTTCAGAGTTCTCTGCGACCTTTTGACCTGCATATCGATTGAAAACGACAGTCGTTGTTTCTTGCGACTGGCCTACCAAGTGGACATTATCAGCGTTAATGACGACACGCTCTCGATAAATGCCTTCGTTAATAAAGACGGTCCATACTTTATCTTTTTGTGGCTCGTGAGACTCGATATAAGCAACAGCTTGGGACACAGAGTTAAAATGAGGCAAAGCGTCCTTACTTACGTCCCTGTCATGTGATTTGGCGACCACTACATCCGTCGTTGCTGGCATTGCCGCGCTCAATCCACTGAAAAGTATACCTGTTAGCGACACAAAGGCTAAACTAAGACTGACACGTGCTTTATCAAATTCCATAGTATTTATTCTACAACCCACGCTCGTTAAACGGTTGATTATTAATAAACACATTATTTATAGAAAGGTGCGCCACATTTTCGATAACAGCATCTTTGAGCGCACGTTTTATCGTTATGTTATTTAACCTTAAGCCGGAAATGGGCGTATGGTCATACCCGCGAAGTACAAAGGCTCGGTTAGCAGAAGCAACGTTCAAGTTCTCTATGGTGATATCTTCTAACAGAGGAGGGAAGTTGCCTGCATCACCTTCTTCGTAAAAGAAATTCACGACAACGGCGTCTTTCACTGTCCCAATATCGATATTGCGATAGTTGAGGTTTTTTAGGTGACCACCCCGAATACTGTTGGTTTTAATTCTAATGCCGCGGTCTAAATCAGGACTACTCATGGTGCAATACTGCGCATAGAGATTCTCTACACCACCGGATATTTCACTGCCGATTACAACACCGCCATGGCCCGCCTTCATCTCGCAATGTTCTATGACAATATTACTGCAGGGAACATTGACCCTTCTGCCGTCTGCATTACGTCCAGATTTAATGGCGATGCAATCGTCGCCTGTATCAAACGTACAGTTAGATATAAGCACGTTTGTGCAGCTTTCAGGGTCACACCCGTCGGAATTTGGGCCGAAACTTTTACAGTACACGTCGTTAACGGTGACGTTCTTGCAAAGCACAGGGTTAACTAACCAAAATGGAGAGCGCAGCATGGTAACACCCTCAATAAGTACATTTTCACAGCGGTAAGGTTGTATAAACGGAGGGCGCAGGTAGTTATCTTCAAAAACGCGATCACTAACGGGTGTCCCATTTTCTACCATTTGCTGAAGCGTATCTCTGGTGTATCTTTGGTTTTCAACCGGATCATCACCCCATGTTGAAGCCTTCCACTTACCTTTCCACGGCCACCAGTTGTTTTTTGCTGCACTACCGTCAAGCGTACCTTTGCCGGTAATTGCGATATTGCTTTGCTCAAACGCATAAATAAGAGGGGAGTAACCCATCAACTCCATACCCTCCCAGCGAGTAAAAACGTAAGGTTTGTAGTCATCAGGATTGGTAGAAAATCGAATTGTTGCGCCTGACACAATATGCAAGTTTATATTCGACTGTAGGTGAATAGGGCCTTTGCATAGCCAGTTGCCTTTTGGCACAACCACTTTGCCACCACCTTGGCGTGCGACTTGGTCGATAGCTGCGTGTAACGCTTGCTTGAAGTCACTGTTATAGTCTTTTAGAAAATCAGCAATGTTAACTTTGCGCTTTGCAAAGGTGGGGCGCTTTATCATCTTTTTTATAAGGTTTGCTTCGGCGTCCCACTGGCGTTGAGTCCTTCCTGTTTCGGTCACACTTGCACATCCAGATAGAAATGTAGGAACACTTACAGCCATCCCAGAAGCTGCTACAGTGGTGGCGAGACCGGACTTTAAAAAATGTCGTCTGGTGCTCATTGACTTAGGTTGGGCCATCATAGACTCCTTGCATTACGATATAGTGCTTTCTACTTATTTAGGTAGTGTGCGGCCAGAATAAATGGGCCTACACCTTTCGCGTCGTTTGCTCTGATTGGTTCGCTCATGTAGTAGTCGAATGAACCATCTCTATATGGATTTCCACCAAGGCCAGCAACAGCGCAAACCTGTTCAAGGCTGATTACGTTAGTTTCCGGATTAACCGAAATCATTTGATCAAGAAGTCCAGCAAACCCTTTTTCTGCGTGAGCCTTGTATTCCTCAGGAAGATACTTGAGGCTTGCACCTTTAGCCATAGCGTAGGTCAGCATTGCTGTACCTGATGCTTCAAGATAGTTTCCTTCACGGCTGCCCAAGTCAGTAACCTGATACCAGGTGCCGGAATTATGTTGATAGGTAAGCGTGGCATCAATAAACGCTTTAAAGCGCGCCTGTAGCCACGGTGTTTTTGGGTGCTCTGCAGGAACAACTTCTAGCACATCCACCATGGCCATCGCATACCAACCTAGCGAACGTGACCAGTGATGTTGAGAAAGACCTGTTTCTTTGTCAGCCCACTTCTGCTTTTTAGAAGCGTCCCAGCCATGCAAGGGAAGGCCGGTAGTTTCATCGTAAAGGTGTTCTTCAATGAGTTCAAATTGCAAAAATACATCGTCTAGCTCTTTCATATCACCGTATTTAACAATGTACTCGGCATAAAAAGGTGCACCCATGTATAGGCCGTCAAGCCACATTTGGTCAGGATAGCGTTTCTTGTGCCAAAAACCGCCTTGCTCTGTACGCGGGTGGTCAGTGAGTTGAGTTCTTAAAAGATCGGCTGCCTTTTTGTATTTAGGGTTGCCAGTTTCTTCATAAAGAAAAAATAACACCTTACCCGGGTTAACCATATCAATATTGAACTTGTTGATATCGTATGTCTTAATACTTCCGTCATCTTGAACCAGCATGTCGTAGTAGCCTTTTACATAAGACAGAAGGCGAGGCTCTTTAGTATCTTGATACACTTCTGTTATCGCGAGAAGGTTGAGACCATGAACGTAATCCCATTGTGGCGTCTCGTCCCAATCGATTTGCCAAGCTTCAGGAAAGCGCACCATTTCAGACTCTATCATTCTCATAGACCACGATTGCGTGTTATCAAGAGGCATTTTCACCCAATCATTTGCATCAGCAGCCGAAGAAACAAACGCCGTGCAAGCTATAACGGAAGCGACGCGTAGAATACCTTTTAGCATAACAAACCCTTATTTTTATAACATTGTAAATACACTCTGTGCTACCGGTAGCATAATGATTTTTATTTGCCTGTATGTCAACGAAATTATTTATATTTTTTAACTTTTATTTTACGTCAAGTGGAAGCTGTGATTTTTAACTAAGTATATGTATATATGAGGTTAAATCTAATTTTCTCCCTTCATTTGGCTTAGGTCTAGATTGCCTTTTGCGATCAATATTATCTTCTGAACTTATACATATAATAAATTTTTTCAATAAAATAGTTGCCACCGGTAGCATAACTAATTAGGATGTAAATCAAATGTAAAGCTTGAGTGTTTTTTCGGGGTTTACATTATTGCCGAAGGGAAGTTTTTGCGTTGATAAAAAATAGAGCTGTACCCTGCAATGCTTCTTATTCATGGTTTTGGTGGTTACAAAACCACTGTAGAGAATTAATTAGAATTGACGCGTTTTCGCTTCCTTAACAGCCAAAGCGTGCTATTGGTTAATATAGATTATTGGCGGCAATGACCTCCAAAATGTTATCCGGTGGCATAAAGGGAAGTGAAATGGTTAAATACGGTAAATGTTGAATTTGTGTTAATTTGAAAGGTCCACACGCGTTTCAGAAGCATTTTCACTTTTTCTTAGTATGTGCGTCGCTTATAAATATAAAAACCGGAGAAACAACAATGTTACCAAAGAAAAAGCAACTCGCTGTTCTTGTCACGTTAGCGTTGTCAGGCGCGCATATTCATGCGCAAGAAGCCACAGACGAACAAGCCAGTGAAACCGAAGCGCAAAATATGGAAGTCATTGAAGTATCAGGCTTTCGTGGATCACTCAATAAATCACTGATGGAAAAGCGAACATCAGTTAACAGTAAAGAATCAATTGTTGCGCAAGACATTGGTAAATTCCCGGACTTAAATATTGCAGAGTCTATTCAGCGCGTTCCAGGCGTAGCGATTTCTCGTGAGGGTGGAGAAGGACGTCAAATTACCTTGCGCGGTTTAAGTCCATCATTTACCCGTACAACGCTTAATGGCATGGAAGTACCAGCAAGTACAGATGGAACAGATTCAGGCGGTGGCGTAAACGGTGGACGTGGCTTTGATTTTAATATTTTCGCTTCTGAACTGTTTAATCGTGTAGATATTCAGAAGTCGCCTACAGCTTCAATGGAAGAAGGCGGTATTGCAGGTACCGTTGATTTGTACTCCGCAAAACCGTTCGATTATGACGGCTTTAAATTCGTATCGTCCCTTCAGGGTGGCTATAACAGCATTACTGAAGAGACCGATCCTCGCGCAGCTTTCATGATCAGTAACCGTTTCGCTGACGATAAGGTGGGCGTGCTTTTCTCGGCCGCTTTCTCAGAGCGCACAGTAAGGCAAGAAGGCTTCGGTACCGTTCGTTGGACAACACCGGTTCGCGATGGCGGCGGTATTTTTGCAGATACGTCTGATACTGTGGTGAACGGCACGCCAGACGTGGGCAATTGCGAGTTTCAAGGCGAATCTGTTGATCCCATCAACTGCTTGTGGACGCCGCGCCTTCCACGACCTGATTACTTTGGTAATGACCAAGAGCGTACCGGTTTTACGGGTTCTATCCAGTGGGCTGCCACTGATAATTTCACTTTAACCTTAGACGGTTTGGTATCTAAACTAGATAACACCCGTACTATGTACAATTTCTTCCATATGTTTAGAAGTACGTTTTCAGAGATTACACCCACTTCTATTACAGTACATCCTAATGGCAAACAGGTTCTAGCCGGAAGTTACGACGGTATCAAGTCACGTATAGAGAGTCGTTTGCAGGAATCAACCACTGACTTTAGCCAATTTGTTATCTCAGGCGAGTGGTTTATTGGTGAAAATATTAAATTAGATATGATGGCCGGCACTGCAGAATCTGATGCTCGTTCAGAGCAGTATCGTTACAACATGACGCTGTTAGAAGAAACCAGCTACGGTTTTGATTTTAGTAATAACATTAACGCTCCGCAGCTCACTTATGGTTATGACGTTAACGATGCAAGTAACTATAATCTTTCAGATGGCCGTTTACGCGCTACTGATGTATTGCGCGAAAACGATACGGTTAAGTTTGATGCCACTTACCTTGGCGACGAAGTAACTATCAAGGCGGGCTTCGCCTACAACGACCGCGTGGTAACCTACAGTGAAGAGCAAATAAATGGCTTCCCAGATCAAGATTCGGCGGTCGGCTTTGCTGAAATGATGCCGGTAGACGATTTCGGTAGTGGCTTTGATGGTCCTCTAGACCCATTTCTTGTTGCTGACTTTGACGCAATAAATAGTCAGCTTCTAGACGTAGTTTGGACACCGCGCTCTGCACAAAGCTGGCAAGTAGGCGAAGAAACTTCTGCTGCTTATATTGAGATGGACACGAGTTATGAGATTGGCGATATGCTGCTTCGCGCTAACTACGGTGTACGCTATGTGAAAACAACCACCACCTCTGAAGGCTTTATTCAAGGCGAAACGGTACAAATTGAAAATGACTACAATAACTTTTTGCCGGCAGTTAACTTAGCACTTGAGGCCACTGATGACGTTGTTGTACGCCTTGGTCTAACCCAGTCAATGACGCGCCCAAGCTTGAACTCATTAAACCCTGGTAACCCTAGCTTTGATTATATTAACGGCTCGGTAAGCGTGGGTAACCCGTTCCTTGACCCGTTCACTTCAGACAACGTGGATTTTGGTGTTGAATGGTACTTCGACGACGAAGCGCTACTGGCAGCAACCGTGTTCTACAAGGACATTGATAACTGGATTGTTCGCGCATCTGAAGAGCGTCTAGTTGATAGTGCCTACTACGACTTTATCGATAACGATGCACAGTTTGACCCTGTAATTGCGCTAGACCCTCGTACTATTCCATATGAGCATAGTAGCCCAATTAACGCTGAGGACAGAAGTGTAAGCGGTTATGAGCTTATTTATCAGCAGCCGTTAAGTTTCTTACCAGGCCTGTTCGAAAACATGGGTATTGTGTCGAACTACACACACGTTAACGCAGACGACATCGAAGGTATGAGTGAAACATCGTACAACTTTACGGTGTATTACGAAACAGACCAATACGGCGCGCGTGTGTCAGTTAACAAACGTGACGATTACCTGACAGACTTTACTGGTAGCAATGGTAACGTTGCACACGGCACGACAGGGCCAACGCAGGTAGATTTCTCGTCATTTTATAACGTAAACGACGAACTCACGTTAACCTTTGAAGTAATTAACCTAACTGACGAGTACGAGCGTTTGTTTACCACGGGTGATGGCTCATTGGATTTGGTTCGTGAATACAACCATACGGGCCGTCAGTTCTTCTTGGGCGCGCGTTATACTATGTAAAATAACAGACTGGCCAAGCATATTGGTGAGCCTAAGATAATAATTAAATGTTGTGTTCCGTGAAGACGGGTGTGTTTGGCCATCGTAATGATGGCCTTTTTTATTTGTGACAAGGCGACATTGCGGATTGTTCCTGAATGCGTCTATCTGCTTTATCACTTAATTGGAGCGCAACTCTACTAATATTGAGAAGGAGAAAAGGTGTGAGAAATTCAAGTAACTCCACCACAGGAAAAATATTCAACGCGCTTCGCTACAGTTTTGCAAGCGTTATTTCTGTAGCCAGTAGTTTTGCATTGGCAGGCCAAGAAAGTACGACGGCTCTTCAAAACAGCTACGTGCCTCATTCGAGCACTTTTGTTCTCGCTAGCTCAAATGCCCACATTGCTAAGGAACAAAGTGCCGGAATTGTAGAGAACGAAGGAAGTGCAAAAGCTCCACCCCACAAAAAGCCAGTTACCCTGCATCTGGTCGGCGACTCAACCATGTCAGACAAGCCTATGTTGTCATATCCAGAACGTGGGTGGGGGCAATTACTTCCTGAATTCATGCTGCCAAATCTAAATATCAAAAACCACGCGGCTAACGGCAGGAGCACGAAGCGATTTGTTGACGAAGGGCGTTGGCAGCTTCTGTTATCTGAACTCTCTGAAGGTGACTTTGTGGTAGTTCAGTTTGGTCATAACGATCAAAAGCAGTCGGATCCTGCACGCTATGCCGACCCGGAAAATGCTTACCCAGCTTACTTGAATCAGTTTGTTCAGGATGTTGAAGCAAAAGGGGCATCAGTGATTATCGCAAGTAGTATTTGCAGGCGTCATTTCACTGAGGAAGGTGTATTAAAACGGACGTTGCTGGCGTATGCCGATGCAGCGAAGAAAGTGGCAGCACAAAATAACGTGCCATTTATCCCTATGAACGCTTTAACTTGCGATTTTCTTGCTCAGGTAGGCGAGCCTAACAGCAACCATTACTTCATTAAGGTGCCCGCCGACCTATATGCGCGCTACCCCGAAGGTAAAACTGATGATACTCACTTGAATGTAGTAGGCGCGGCTAAAATGGCGCAGATATTCGTTCGAGAGTTAAAAGCAACAGCACATCCATTAGCAAAATACGTTTATCGAGACACCCTATAAAATAATATAAACGAAGCGGCGCGCCAGTATACCTAGTATGCCGCGCCTATTTAAACTAACGCACTGCAACCTATCTTAGCTAACTTGCTGAGGCATCGTCATCAATTTTGTATGTGGCGAGTGATTAGTGAGGAGGAGGGAAGACAAAAGAGAAGAGGGAATGTCACATACCGACTATAGCGACGGTATGTGATTAGTAAAGGCATCACTTGATATAATGGCACCGGGGTAGGTTATTACGGTGGCTGCCACTTTTGCCCCGTAGCTCGCGCTCTCAACAGGCTTTCTACCTGCTAGTCGAGCCGCCATATAACCGCCATTAAATGCATCGCCAGCAGCCGTCGTATCAACCACCTGTTCAACACGCTCAACAGGCACAATACATTGTTCATGTTGACGGAGTATATGAACGCCAACTGCCCCGTTTTTCATAACGATTTCTTCAATCTGTTTGTTGGCTAAATAGCTAAATATTTCATCAGCATTAGTGTGGCCAAACAGCATTAAATGGTCGTCAGCACCTGGGAACGCTAAATCTGCTTCAGCATAAGCCTTACCCGTCCAGTACTTGGCATCTTCTTGAGATGACCAAAGGCGAGCTCGATAATTAGGATCAAAGGCAATCTTACTGCCTTTGGCCTTGAGGGATGAAATTAGTTCCAAAAGTGTAGCGCGCTGTTCGTCATCTAAAATAGCAATAGAGATACCGCTCAAGTAAAACCAGTCACACGTAAATTCAGCGCCGTTCATTATATTAAGCGTCTGTGTTGCTGCAGATTGGTTACGCCAATAGGCAAAGGTTCTTTCACCTTCATTGTCGTTGCGGATCATATACAAACCGAGATTACGCGACGACGAGCGAAATACTAAATCAGTGTTTATTTCGTGCTCACCCATTTTAAACAGCAGCTCATCGCTTAAAAAGTCTGCGCCTATAGCCGTTAAGTAACTAATGGAAGATGAAGGCAAGCAGCGTTTTAAATAAACCGCAGTGTTGTACGTGTCGCCAGCAAAGCTTTTCGCCATCAGATTATTATCTGCGTTTTCATCGCGCGTACTAACTGATGACTCACGCTGAGTGCTTCGAAGCTCTACCATGCACTCGCCAAAAATAACCATTCTTTGTTTGGTATCAACGATGCTCATGCCGCAGCCTCATCAAATAATGTGAGGCTTTGTTGGCATGCCAAAGTTATAGCTTGCCAATTTTTTGCTTCAATGGCTACCTTCGGTATCATCCATGTACCGCCTACAGCTCGAACATTGCCAAGCGCAAGATATTCATTGGCGTTGTCGCCATTAATGCCGCCGGTAGGGCAGAAGCAAACATCGCTAAATACGCTTGAAATAGCGTTAAGAAAAGGTGTTCCGCCGCTAAGACTCGCAGGAAAGAACTTCATCTCACGAATGCCTTTTTGATGCGCCAAAAGAATATCGGCAGGCGTAGCGACGCCCGGCAAAAAAGGGGCATTAGACGCAATCAGTGTATCGAGCAATGTCTCTGAGCTTGTGGGCGTTATCAAAAATTGCGCGCCTGCATCTAATGCCTCGAATACGTGGGTGCGATTTAACAATGTGCCCATACCCACAACGAGTTCAGGAAACTGTTTTCTAATGGCTGACAGGGCTTCAAATGCTGCGTCGCTGCGTTTCACTACTTCTATGTTGCACAGGCCGCTATTTGCAATTGCTTCTGCTAGGTGAAGCCCTTCGTCAACAGAATTAGGCTGAATAATAGGGAGCAATGGGGCGCCTTTAAGCATGGAAAAGGTACTTTTCATCACGCGGTTCCTTTTAGTGAATCTAGCGAACTTTCTGGTAACGTAGTGGGAGCAGAACTTTGCTGACTTTCGTTGCTGTTTTCGTGCGATAAAATGTTAAGCAGCTGATTAACTTTTTCGAGCACTTTTTCTTTGAACGTAGTGTTTACCGACAGTTCGGCGAACATGGTTTCAAGAGATAGCAATTTTTTTGCAAGTTCTATTGCCTGAAAGTCTACCGATTTTGCTGTAGCCCTTAACATACTATCTAGCGGGTCGGTGATAGTTTCGTTTAAACGTGCCTTGTTGTTTACAAATAGGCACCAGGCCGCAACGGCACTGCAGAGCAAATCAATATTTCGTTTTGCTTTTAGGTTATCGCGTACTGTGTCGAGAATTCGAAATGGGATTTTCTGTGACCCATCCCAAGCAATTTGCGACAACAGGTGGCGAATATGCTTATTCTCATAGCGCTTAACAATGTCTTGTGCGTAAGCGTTCAGATCGAAGTCTTGTGTTCCGCTATCGGCATTCTCGTTATCACTGGATAGAGACGGCACAATTTCTTCTTTCAACATGGTTTGAATCAGTTGCTTTATGGCTGGGGTACGCATTGCGTCGAATACGGTTTCCTTGCCAAGCAATAACCCTATGTAGGCCAGTGTTGAATGTGTGCCGTTTAGAATGCGAAGCTTAGCTTTTTCAAAGAAGCTCACATCATGAGTAAAAGTAACGCCAACTTTATCCCAAGCAGGTCGTGGGCCAGAAAAATTATCTTCAACCACCCATTGAGTAAATGCCTCTCGCTGAATAGGCCAGTTATCAGTTAAACCCAGTTCAGCGGCAACGTTGGCTTTAAAGCTGTCTTCAGTTGCTGGCGTAATACTGTCAACCATAGTGCAGGGGAAGGCGATGTTCTCGCTGATCCATTGGCCGAGTGATTCATCCGTTTTATTGGCGAACTCGGTCACCGCTTTTTGCAGCTTTTTACCGTTGTCTGACACGTTGTCACAGCTGATAATGGTAATATCTGCATAGCCTGCCTGCTTACGTTGTGCTAGCGCTTGCACAATTAGGCCAACTGCACTTACCGGTGTTTCTGGCGTGACTAAATCAGCTTTAATATCCGGGTGATCAGTATCTAGATGACCTTGCGCATTAAGGCAATAGCCCTTTTCTGTCACGGTAAGCGTCACAATTTTAGTTTGCTTGTTTACCAGCGCAGCAACAATGTCTTCACGATCATGTGCTAATGTTGAAAGGGTTTTTATTGCGCCGATAATGTGGGTTTCAGGCTCGTTATCAACAATACACAACGCATAGAGATTGTCTTGTGTACTCAACGCTTCTTTAAGTGATGCGCTGCGCATTGATACACCGTGAATGCGCCAGTCACCGCCATAAGCCAGCGCCTTTTCGGTATAATACGCTTGGTGCGCACGGTGAAAGGCGCCTGGACCAATATGCACAATGCCACAACCGGTTGCTTCCAGGTCGTAATTTGGTTTACTTACGCTGTCACTTAAAAGAGGTAGCGTTGAAATTGATAACGGCTTTGTCATGATTACCCCAGTTTGTACGCTTGTTTAGCAAAATCATAAGTGAGTTTTCTTGCAATGCTGGCCGCTTCTGTTTCACTAATGCGGTGTTCCACAACTAGCTGTGCAAGGAAGCGACAATCAATACGTCTGGCAACATCATGACGCGCAGGGATAGACAAGAACGCGCGTGTATCGTCGTTAAAACCAACTGTATTGAAGAAACCTGCGGTTTCTGTCACTTGCTGTCTAAAGCGCAACATGCCTTCAGGGCTATCATGGAACCACCAAGAAGGACCGAGTTTCAGGCAAGGGTAGTGGCCTGCAAGTGGCGCTAATTCGCGGCTGTACGTGGTTTCATCTAAGGTGAACAAAATTATGTCGAGGTTAGGCTCGTTACCGTATTTACCGAGTAACGGACGAAGCGCTTTAACAAAATCTGTTTGCATTGGAATGTCGTGGCCTTTATCGCGACCAAACTGTGTAAACAGCTGACTATTGTGGTTTCTAAACGAACCAGGGTGAATTTGCATCACCATGCCGTCTTCTACGCTCATTCCCGCTAATTCGGTAAGCATTTGCGCTCTAAATAGCTCTTGCTCTTCAGCGTTACTATTTCCACTTCTTACTTTATCGAATAAAGCAATACACTCAGCTTCACTTAAATCAGCTGTGTTCGCCGTTGGGTGTCCGTGATCAGTTGCTGTGGCGCCGTGCTCTCTAAAGACGGCGCGTCGTGCACGAATTGCATTCAGGTAGCCCTGCCAGCTTGCAGTATCTTCACCGGTTAATTCACCTAGTTTCTCAATATTTGAAGTAATATCTTCTCGTGATGCATCAACTACATCATCAGGCCTAAAGGTAGTAATAACCCGCTTTGCCCACGGTGTATCTTTAATCGCCGCGTGATGGGGAAGGGCATCAAGCGCACCTTCGGTGGTAGCAATCACTTCAATATTGAAGCGGTCCATCAGTGCACGGGGTTTAAAGTCATCCCCTTGAAGCTGCGCAGTGATGTGGTCGTAATAATGCGTTGCGTTGTCGCTACACAACATCTCTCGCAAACCAAATACATCGTGAAATACAGTGTCTAACCACAAACGGGACGGTGTGGCAGCAAATAGATGATAGTTATCTGCCAGAAGTTTCCAGATTTTACGTGGATCTTTTTCTGTTTCGCCGCCGTCCCAACGTGGCACACCGATATCGGTTAATTTAATACCTTGGCTATACAGCATTCTGAACACATAGTGATCAGGGGTGATAAACAGCTCGGTTGCATTGGTGAAATTATTGTTTTGTGCAAACCAACGTGGGTCAGTATGGCCATGTGGACTTATGATAGGGAGATTTCGAATTTCCTTATACAGCGCCTTTGCAACACTTCGGGTTGCCTCATCGGCAGGAAAAAGTCTATCTTCATGTAATAATATCGGTTCCATAACGCTCTCTTTTAGAGGGTGACGCCACGTTTCCAAATAGCAATCTCATGGCTGCCATTCTTCTCGTTGCAGGTTTGTTGACCAGATGCCACTGCCAAACAATGTTGGAGTAGCGCTTCGGCACACTTATCGATAGAGACGCCTTCTAGAACTTGTCCAGCGTTAAAATCTATCCAATGTGGCTTCTTATTAGCGATATCTGAATTTGACGATATCTTGACTGTGGGTACAGGAAAACCAAGGGGCGTGCCTCGGCCTGTGGTGAATAAAACGATATGTGCCCCCGATGCTGCCAACGCCGTTGAACTAACGGCATCGTTACCAGGTGCTTGTAATAAACTTAAGCCTTTATCTTGCTTGGGCTCGCCATACTGCAAAATGGACTGAATAGTAGACGTTCCACCTTTTTGAACTGCACCGAGAGACTTTTCCTCTAGCGTGGTTAAACCGCCTGCCTTATTACCTGGAGACGGGTTTTCGTAAATAGGTTGGTTGTGGGCGATAAAGTAGTTCTTAAACTCATCAATCAGCGAGTTAAACGCCTCGAATACGTCTTTGTTTTTAGCGCGATTCATTAAGAGCTGTTCGGCGCCAAACATTTCTGGCGTTTCGGTTAAAATGACCGAGCCACCTAGATTACACATTAAATCAGTAACACGCCCTACTGTTGGATTGGCAGTAATACCGCTAAAAGCGTCGCTACCACCGCACTTCATGCCCAACGTTAATTCGCTAGCGTCGATGGGCTCACGTTTGTCATTAGCCATTACTTTTAACAAGTCATAAACCGCATCGACGCCTTCTTCTAATTCATCTACCACTTCTTGTGCGTTATAGAAGCGAATGCGATTTTCAGGTTTATCAACGTGAGGCAGTAAACTCTTAAGCTGATTGTTTTCGCAACCCAAGCCTACAATTAACACCGCACCAGCGTTCGGGTGAGATGCGAGAGAGGATAAGATAGTGCGCGTGTCATCTAAATCATCGCCCAGCTGCGAACAGCCAAAAGGGTGGGTGAATGCGCGGAAGCCTTCGCATTCGCTGGCGAAACGACGGTTACATTCATCAGCAATTCGGTCCGCAGTACGGTTTACACAACCCACGGTATTTATGATCCACACCTCATTGCGAATACCCACTTTTCCATTTTCTCTTCTGTAGCCCATGAACTGTAACCCAGAAGTAAGATGGTTTTGTTTTGAAGCGGTATTTGACGGCGCGTAAACGTATTGTTCAGTGCCTTTTAACTTAGTCTTTGCGTTATGGCTGTGAACATGTTCACCAGCATTAATTCGGCTTGTTGCAGCACCAATGCTGAAACCATATTTTACGATGTCGCCACCGTCTGACAGGGTAACTAAGGCAACCTTATGGCCAGCAGGAATGTCTTGGCTAACTGTAATGTCATATTCAGCGATGTAAGTGCCAGCCACGATAGGGCAGGTTGCAACCGCAACGTTATCGTTATTATGCACTTTAACTAGTTGTGTTTTAACGTCCATCACATGTCCTGCTTTGTCATCTTGAGCTCTGTGAGTTTCTATCGAGCCGTTTAATACTGAATAGTCACTTGAGCAGCTTTTTAACGTTGAGCATTATCTTTATTAAATAGGCTCATTAACATTCTTATTTAATATGTGCCACCGGTGGCATAATAGGTCGAAAATGAAGTGTTAGCAACACTTCATTGCAAAAAGTTACAATTTTTTGATTGAGTCTCGGATAATTAAGTGGGGCTTTACTAAGTAGGTTTCAGTTTCACTCACTTCACTGCCTTCTATGTGTGCAATGATTTTACGCGCTGCGATAGCTGCCATATCACCAACCGGCCGTTGAACCGTAGTAAGGGCAGGGATCACGCGAGCGGCGAGCAAGTTGTCGTCAAACCCTGCGACGGAGAGCTCGTCTGGCACGGTAATGCCCATTTCATGAGCCACTTTCAATACGCCTGCTGCCATTTCATCGTTGTTCGCAAATATAGCTTTAACTCGCGGGGACTGGATGAGCAATTGGCGTGCGCACTCAATTCCGCTTTCGAAGCTGTTTTTACCCTCAATTACCCTGCTTTTAGGTACATCGACACCCAGGCCGTTAAGCGTTTCAACAAAGCCTTCCAAACGCTCTTTTGAGGAATAGTATTGTTGTGGACCGCTGATAATACCAATATCTTTATGGCCCAGTGATACCATATAACGGGCTAGGTCGCAAAGCGCAGCTCTGTCGTCACTGACTACGATATTTTGATGGTCATCTAAATCTACTGACGCCATTCGAACATAGTTAATGCTCTTTTGCTGCAGTGCGTCTGCTAAAAGCTTAGACTCGGATACCGGTGGCAGTATGATGACGCCATCAATGTTCGAACGACGTACAAAATTGACGCAGTCTTCTACAAAACCATCTGCGTTGTAGCGGCAAGGGTGAACGACTAATTCGTAGCCCTTTTGAGAACATATGCTTAACACGCCTCTTTGTACTTGGTCGATATACAAGGCATCGGGGTTGTCATAAATCAAGCCTATCAAATAAGAGCGGCTAGTACTTAAACCTCGCGCTTGCTTGTCGGGGGCAAAGCCCGTTTCTTGAATGACAGCTTCAATGCGCTCACGTGTTGCTTTACCTACATTGGTTGCGCCGTTAATCACACGCGACACGGTACGCTTTGATACCCCTGCAAGGGCTGCAACATCATTGATAGTCGGGCGCTTGTTCATAGTTCTCTATTCTTTCTGCGCTAAGTCGTTGTTATTTCCTATATTACCACACAATTTGTAGCAATATGTTCTTGTTATTTATTCTTGAAGGGTAGTGCGGTCATAATAAATGCAACCACATCTACCCAGTTTTATAATTTAACGTTACTAGAACCCTAACGCTCGTGGCAATGCTTCGCTAAACCAAGAAACATAGGTAACTAACATGAGAACCACGAACATAGCCACATACAAAGGAATGAGCGGTCTTATGATGTTCTCAAGTTTGGTTTTAGCAATAGCACAGGTAATAAAAAGTACCGCACCTACGGGGGGGAGCATAATCCAATAGATAGGTTGAGTACTAGCATGATGCCAAACTGCAACTCGCTCATACCAAGCTCTAGCGCCACTGGTAAAAATATGGGCGTAAAAATAAGTACGGCAGGTGTCATATCCAAGAATGCACCAACCACAATGAGTAACAAGTTGATAAGAAGAAGAATGAGTAATGGGTTATCGCTTATCGATAACAGTGCATTACTTAAAGTTTGCGGGATATTTTCAAACGATAAAAGCCATGACATCGCGGTTGAAGCCGCGATAAGCAGCATTACAATTGCTGTTGTTTCCGCTGCTTTTAAGAATATATCGGGTAAGGCTTTCGCTTCTACTTCTTTATAAAACACCACAGCTAACAGCAATGAGTAAACTACCGCAATGGCACCAGCTTCAGTAGCGGTAAAAACGCCGCCTACAATGCCGCCAATCACTAAGAATATAAGAAATAGAGAGGGAAGTGCGGCAACGGTTTTTTCGACAACTAGTTTAAAAGGAAGTCGTGGCGATAGCGGGTATCCCTTCATTTTTGCGTAGATAAAGCACACTAGCATTAGCGCTAAACCCACCATAATGCCTGGGATATAGCCAGCCATAAAAAGGGCGGCGATGGATACGCCACCGCTAGCGATTGCGTATACAATTAAGATATTACTTGGTGGAATTAACATGCCTGTGGTTGATGCAGCTGCAGTGACTGCGGCACTAAAATTCGGCTCGTAGCCCGCTTTTTTCATTTCGGGCAACATGAAGCTGCCAATAGCAGACGTAGTCGCTACTGCAGACCCTGAAATTGCACCAAAAAGCATGCAAGAAACAACATTCACCAAGGCTAAACCACCGGGAAGCGCACCAATAAGCGCCATTGCACATTCAATTAATCGCTTGGCTATCCCGCCGCGTCCCATGATAAGGCCAGATAAAACAAAAAATGGGATTGCCAATAGTGCAAAGCTATTCAGGCCACCTGCCATACGCTGCGCAATGGTGATAGTAGCAGGGGCGATATCCATGCTCATTACCATAGCAAGCAACGTGGCGACACCAATACTGATTGAAATTGGCACATTTAAAAGAAGAAGTACGAAAAAAGCGACGACTAAGATAATACCGGTCAGTTCCATTACGCTGTTCCCTTATTGTTGTTTCGCCAAAGCGTTGTAATGTTGACCAGTGCGTAGGCAATAATGAGGCCACCAGACAGGGGAAGCACGCTATAAATAAGGCCCATTTTAATGCCAAGTGCCGCCGAGATTTGTTCCAATTCTAAGGTGAGAGATACAAGCTCAGAGCCGCCGTATACCATCACTAAAACACAAAAAATAATGACGATAATTTCAACGCAGGTAAGTAAAAGGCGTTTCACTTTACGTGATTGACGCTCAACAATCAGGTTGAAACCTAAATGCGCGTTTTGACGATACGCATAAGCCGCACCTAAAATACCGATCCAAATAAGTATGAACCTAGATAATTCTTCGGTGATTGAAGCGGGGTCTTTAAGTACGTAACGAGAGACCACTTGCCAAATCACGGTAAGTAAAATACTTACCATGGCAACTATAAGTGTGCCGGCTAAGGCTTTATCGATAAGGCGTATTATTGTCATTGTTACATCGCTTTTATTTGCGTAATTAAGTCGCCAATAGGCGTGTCTTCAAAGCTCTTATGAAAAGGCTTTACCGCTTCAACGAAAGGCGCTTTGTCAGGCGTAATAACTGTGACGCCTTCGGCTTTTACCTTTTCTAAAGATTCTTGCGTAGATGTTTTCCAAAGTTCGCGTTGGTATTCAACAGAGTCTTCCATTGCTTTGGTTAGCCACGTTTGCTGCTGTTCATTCAAACTTTCCCATACCGGCAGCGATGCCAGCATGACATCTGGCACGCTCGTATGCTCATCAAGGCTGTAATACCGAGCAATTTCATAATGACGAGAAAGGTAGTAGCTAGGTGGGTTATTCTCAGCACCATCCACAACGCCTTGCTGAAGCGCTGTGTACAGCTCTCCCCAAGAGACGGGCGTTGCTGCTCCACCCAGTGCGCGAACTGTTGCTACTGCAGTAGGGCTGTTCAACACGCGAATTTTTAGCCCGTTCAGATCGTTTGGTGTTTCTATAGGTCTGTCGTTGGTGTAAAAGCTACGGCTTCCCGCATCGTAATAGCCGAGGCCTTTTAGTCGAAAATCTTCAATACCGGATAGCAACTCATTGCCTAAGTCGCTGTTCAACACTCGCCAAAAATGATCATTATCGCGAAAAATGTAGGGAATACTGAATATCTTCATTTCAGGAGCAAACCCTTCTAGGGGGCTTGCAGACACCTTCGTCATAGCGAGTGAGCCAATCTGCAACAGTTCTACCATTTCTCGCTCGGTTCCCAGCTGGCTGCTCGGATAAATAACCACACTCATTGTACCGTCAGAATAGTAATCGAGTCGCTCTCCAAGGTATTCCATTGCCTTATGCACAGAGTGTTGCGTGTCCAACGTATGCCCCAAACGCAATACGGTGACCTCGCCTTGCAATTCATTTTGCGAACACGCCCCTGTTAGCAATAACGCAGTAGCAGACAGTGTGAGTTTTATATACCGCAACATAATTATTACACCTAATTTAGAGCAGGGCTGCTTAGCGCAACTGTGATGGCGGAAACTTATCCATATCATCGTAATCCAGGTTTTCTCCCGCCATTCCCCAGATAAACGCATAGCTTCCAGTACCCACACCACAGTGAATTGACCAAGGTGGCGATACCACAGCTTCTTCATTCGCAATGAAAATGTGGCGGGTCTCCTGTGGTTCACCCATGAAGTGACATACTCTGCTTTCGCTATCCATATCGAAGTAAAAGTACACTTCATTGCGTCTGTCGTGTTGATGAGCTGGCATGGTGTTCCAGACAGAACCGGTATGCAGTCGCGTCAGTCCCATCTGTAGCTGACAGGTTTCAACAACAGTATTGATAAGCAATTGTTTAATATCGCGCTGATTTGACGTTTCTTGGCTACCTAAATGGAGAACATTTGCGTCTGCACTACCTATTTTTTTGCATGGATAGGCGTGATGAGCTGGCGCTGAATTCAAATAGTATTTGGCGGGATTAGAGGCGTTGTCTGACTCAAATATCACTTCTTCATTGCCTTGGCCGATATATAGGGCTTCTTCGTTATCTAAATGGTAAGTCGTGCCTGAAACGGTAATGGTGCCCGGACCGCCGATGTTTATTACACCTACTTCGCGACGAGCGGTAAAGAAGGGCATTTTTAACTGATCTTCAATGGTTTCTAGCGTCAATGGACTCGTTGTAGGTACGGCGCTTCCAAGCATAAAGCGTTCGTAATGGGTGTATATCCATACGACTTTGCCCTGTGTCATTAGGGTGTCGACCAAAAAAGCGTCGCGCAGTTCTTGCGTATTGTAAGCGTTGGCCTCTTTACGGCCTATGGCGTATCGTGTGTCTATTTTTTCGTTCATGACTTTTTTCCCATTCATCGTTGTTTTGCTGCTCAAGGCTATTTGTTTACTCAGGGCTATCTTATCGCTCAGGGCTATTTGTTTGCTCAAGGCTGTTTTATCGCTCAGGGCTGTGACCCTTGTTAGTCACTAGCGTGCTAAAAAGCCGCCGTCGACCGCAAGGATATGGCCGTTAACATAGTTGCTTGCTGCGCTCGCAAGAAATACTGCTGCCCCTGCTAAATCGTCGCTTTCTCCCCAGCGGTTAGCTGGAATGCGTGCACAAATTTCAGCACTGCGTTTTTCATCATCTTGCAGCGCTTGGGTGTTATCAGTTTTGATATAACCTGGGGCAATAGCGTTTACCTGGACATTGTGCTGTCCCCATTCATTCGCCAGCGCTTTTGTTAATCCGGCAATGGCATGTTTGCTCGCAGTGTAGGCAGGAACAGTAATACCGCCCGTATAACTCAACATTGAGGCAATGTTGATGATCTTGCCTTGCTCGCGCTCTACCATCTTCTTGCCAATAGCTTGGCTAAGTAGGAAAGCTGAATCGATGTTGACCGCAAGTACGTTTCTCCATTCGTCTAAAGGAAAGTCGGTGGCGGGCGCTCTGAAAATAGTGCCACCGTTATTGAGCAGGATGTCGATATGACCTTTAACGCTCAACGCATCTTCGGCAAGTTTAACCACATCGTTGGCATCGGCGAGGTCACCATCTAATGCCATTGCTTGCCCGCCTTTACTTTGAATTTTACGTAATGTCTCATCACAGCCACCTGGTCGAGAGCTCGCGCAGATGACAAAGGCACCTGAAGTGGCGAGTGCTAAGGCAAGCGCTTGACCTATACCTCTGCTTGCGCCTGTCACTAATGCTGTCTTACCTTCTAGGCTGAAATTGACCATGTAATTCACCTCTACCATCTGCGTTATCAAATGCCTGACTTTCATCGACATACTAAGTTGAAATATCTCGTTAACAAAATTTAAAATAATTGCCACCGGTGGCATTTGTCAATATATTGTTTACAAATATCGTAAATTAGTTCAGCGCGTAAACAACCAATGGAGAGCATAAAAGTGATTAAATTGAGAAAGATAGGTCTAATTTTGGTGCCATTATTGGCAAGTTGCTCACAAGGGGATTTAAATTCTGCTTTGTCTGTTAAGGTGAAAAATCCAGCAAACGGTGGTGACGGGAAGCAAGTTTTCGAAATTTCACTGCCTCCGCAATATTCAGGCTGGAAGTTAAAGCAACACCCTTCAGAATGGATAGAAAATGATGAAGGGAAAGCGGTGCTTTTAGGTGCGGCATCTATAGTGCCAGGCAAGAGCATATCGTTGGAACTTTTACCACCCAAGCAAAATTCAAATTATAATGTTCAAGACAGAGCGCACTCGGAACTTTCAGTAAGAACGGGAGGAGAGTGGCAAGATACAGCGTATAGCGCTGAAGGCTTTTCGTTTAAAGAAGTCACTTCGTTTACGTCACCACCTCAGTTAACCGATCATTCTTACTTTTTGCGTTACGAAGGGCCTGGTTGGGAGTCTGATCAAATGGGCTATCGCCTTTATCTAGATTGGCGCAACGCAATAGATGTCTTTGTGAAAACTGATGACAGTGTAGTGTTACCCGAAGTTGGGCAAGACGGCTATGATAGCTATCACACTTTATCTTCGTGGGGCGGAGACGCGCTTAAAGTTGGCAAATCGTTGGGAGTGGGTGCACTAGGTCGAGTAATAGAACAAGAAACCCAAGACTACTCAGCGCTGACAGTCATGCATTTTCAGCATGTAGAGAATACACAATACCAATTGGTATCGAATTCTCAGTTGCGGGCTGAGTTCGAGGTTGGCTACGAAGGGTGGACATCGTCTGATGCGAAAGCGGACAGCATCGACGTTACCACGCACTATCGAATTGATGCGTTCGACCCAACGACCCATATCAGTGTTTCTGTATCAGAGCCTTCGGATAATATTGTCGCAGGTTTAGTGGCGCATGATGGAATGCAGGTGATTAAAGCCGAGCACGGCGATTGGGGCGTGATAGCTACTTGGGGGGCTCAAAGTATCTTGGCAGATAATGACGACTTAGGATTGGCCCTTGTTTACCGGCTGAGATCAGGCCAAAAAGGTATTTGAGGGTGAACATGACCACCTTGTGTTGTTTAAACCTTCAACCGCTTTTGACTATAAAATTCTTGCGGTTTGGCCCAAGCGAAGCACCGATATACAAACTGCCAAGCAATTCGAAGATTATTTGGTTAATAAATTAAAAATGTATAGTCATCCGCTTACCATTTTAAATTGAGCGGCATTGCTCAATTTGGCGAGTAGAATATTGTTTTATGCTGTGGCCTGATGATCTTTGATGCAGGGCAAAGATCAACAGGCTCTAGGTCCGTTTAATCGTTATGGTGTATTTTTGTGTTTTTGCCTTCTTCGTACATTTCTTTTTAATATCTTCCGTAACGTTCTTTAACTATCTCGACATTGATTTTTCAAGTATTGAGTCGAGTTAAACCTCTTAGATAGCCCCATGAAACAAATAATTCATAAACTGACTAAGTGGACCAGTCTTTCTTAATTGAACATTCAATAACCCTAAGCACTGCGCCGCCTTCGTGTACGTTTACTCTCCTTTCCCTTTTACTTTCAGGTTGTTGTGTCAAAAATCTTTCATGTTGGAGTCAATAACTTGTCACCCAAGTGTCATAAATCTTATCCACACTCTTTGTCCGCTAAGACCATTTAACGAGGTAAGCCATCTGCTCTCCTCATCTCTAATTATAAAACAAGTATAAGCAAGGAACCGTAATGAAAAGCGAAACTCTTCGTGGAATTAAGTATTCAGCGATTGCACTAGCAGTAACACTTGGCATGTCTGCCTGCTCACTAGAGGGTGATGATGGTGAAGACGGCGTTCAGGGTCCAGTGGGTGAACAGGGCCCAACAGGCGAACAAGGACCTGTGGGTGAGCAGGGCCCAGAAGGTACTACAGCAGGCACGCTTACTCGTATTGCGACTGTTCCTCTTGGCGCAGAAGTAACGGGTATTTTCCTCACTGATGAAGGCGACCTGTTTTTCAATGTACAGCATCCATCTGGTACGAATGCAGCAACGACAAGTGTTAACGACATGCCTATCAATACAGGTACTGTAGGTGTACTTGCAGGCGCTAACTTTAATAACTTGCCTGTTACTTTGCCAAATTCTCCAGTACCTAGCTCTGACGAAGAGAAAGAGCTGGTTGTTTCTGCTATCGGTCAGTATCAAGTGCTAGGTCAAACCGGTGATACCTTTGGTTCTGACCTACCAGAAGGTTTAGGCCACATCTACACACTCGATGGCGAAGAGCTAGTTCTTGAAAACGATATGCCTGATTTTAACGGCTTTATTTCAACTGCCGAAGGCGAAGGGTATCTTTTCTCTAACTGGGAAGAACTACCTGGCGGTATGAGCCGCATGAAAGTAGAAAAAGACGAATTTGGCATGTGGGAAGTAACAGAAGCTATGATGCTCGACTTCTCACCAGTGTGGGGTACGGCAGCAAACTGTTTCGGCTCAATGTCACCTTGGGGTACGCCGCTTACCTCTGAAGAATGGGTAGTGGATTCGGAAGTGGATACCACAACGTCACCTAACTGGAATAACCCAGAAGCAGTATCTACAGATGCACGCTTGGGTCGCATGTGGCAAATGACGGCACCTGATGCGCCAAACCCTTATAACTATGGTTATATTGCAGAAGTAACAGAGCCGTTGGCTGATGAGCCGGTAATTGTTAAGCACTTCACTATGGGTCGTTACGAGCACGAAAATTCAACAGTAATGCCTGATGGAAAAACCGTTTATCTTTCTCAAGATGACACCGGCGGCGTGCTATTTAAATTTGTTGCAGACACGGCAGAAGACTTATCTGCAGGTACGCTTTACGGCGCTAAACTAACTCAGGATGCAGGGCAAAATGACCCAGCAACTACAGGGTTTGCTGTTGAGTGGGTTGAGCTAGCTAGTGGTGACAATATGACTATTCGCGCTTGGATTGACGAGTACAACGGTATTGGTACCGACGATTACGTAGATGGCCAAAGTTCTTACATCACAATGGCAGACGTTCAAGCGTGGGCAGATGGTGATGCAACTTACCCAACGGTTGAAGAGGGCGGTTCAAGCGTTACAGCCGGTGAGCCAATGGATGACCGCGTTGCATTCCTAGAAAGTCGTGCGGCTGCTCGTCTTAAAGGCGCAACGGCAGAGTGGAGAAAGCTAGAAGGTATCTCTATTAACCAGAAGCGTGCGCAAGAAGCTGTTGAGGGTGTTGATACGATTGAAGGTGAAGTTGTCGAAAATGCATACCTTTACATCGGCATTGCTGATATCGATAACACAATGATTGATGATGAAGGCGATATGCAGCTTTCTGCCCGCGTTAAAGATTGTGGTGGTGTTTATCGCGCCAAGCTCGAAGAAGGCTACAACATTTCTCGTATCGAACCTGTAGTGATGGGCGGTACGTACCGTTCAAGCCTCACAGGTGCTGAGCGTTGTGATGTTGAGCAGCTTTCTCAACCAGACAACGTTGTAGTTATGAACGACGGCCGTATTCTTATCGGTGAAGACGGTTTCCAAGAGAACAACACGCTGTGGATGTATGAACCAGCAGATAAGTAAGTTTTCTCTTTAATTTAAAATACGCCGGGTGTTTACACACCCGGCTTTTTCCGTTGTGACCATTATGAAAATACTAAAAATAACTTCAGGTGTAGGCATTCTGCTTTCACTACTTATCAGTGCAGGGTGTACTGAAAGCACAAATGCTGATTTAAACAATCAATCAAATACCGGCATGAGCACAAGTACTCACTCTGTGAATGGGAAAGGGCCTTCATCAGAGCAGACAAACGCCGGCAATGTGCACTCTTACCCTTATCAAGAAGGGGACGATATTCCTGCTCTGGCATATATCGAACACAATGAAGTATATAACCCAGAATCGGTGATCCCTCCCCAGTGCTATACCAAAACAGAAGGCGTAAATAACCCTTGTTACGCATGTCACCAAAGTTACGATTCGATAGAAAAGCGCCCTAACCAAATGGGTGATGGTACCTTGCAAGGTAACTATGAATTTTCCGATGTGGGGCTAACAAACAGCTGGAAGAATCTGTTTATTGACCGCACATCACTTATAGCGGGTATTGACGATGCCACAATAAAAAAATACGTAGAGCAAGATAACTACACCGCTTCACTTAAAAAACACGCAATGCCAGAGTACATGCGTATTGAAAACTTGAGCGCCGCTGACAAAGCCTTTGATGGCGACGGTTTTGCTAAAGATGGCAGCGGATGGGTGTCATATAACTACAAACCTTTCCCAAGTACTTTCTGGCCGACCAACGGGTCGACGGGCGATGCTATGATTCGCCTTCCAGAAAACTTTCAAACGCTAAATGGCGACTACAACAAAGCTATTTACACATTGAACCTAAGCCTAGTTGAAATGACGCTAAAGGAGCTTAATAAACTAAGCGTAGCGCCAGTAGATGAGACTGCCATTAAAGTAGACGTTAACCAAGACGGTGAGTTGTCGCCATCTGTAACTGAAATTGTTCGCACCTCACATTATGTGGGTGATGCGAGTGCTGTACCTCTGGCTCATATGCTTTACCCTGAAGGCACCGAGTTTTTGCATACCGTACGCTACATTGGCGTGGATGATAACGGGAATATTTATAATGCGCCGCGCATGAAAGAAGTGCGTTATATGAAAAAGCATATGTTTAGAAGCCGAGAAAGCCTAGCTTCTGCCTATTATGCTGAGGCAAAAGATAAACATTTTGAAAAGCTGCCTCAAACTCGCTACCTAGGCGAAAAGGGGATAGACAACGGCTTTGGTTGGACAATCAATGGCTTCATTGAAGATGAGCAGGGTGAACTGCGTGCGCAACACGATCAAGAGCTAGCGTTTTGTAACGGCTGTCATAAAACAGTAGGGTCAACCTTTGACCAGACATTTTCATTTGCCCGTAAAGTTCCTGGCGAGGCAGGGTGGGGGTATATTGATTTGCGTGCCATCGAAGATGTGCCAAATATCAATGAAGAAAAAGGCGAATTCCTTACCTACATGGAGCGTGTAGGCGGTGGCGACGAGTTTCGTCAAAACGGCGAAATGCTAGCAAAGTGGTTTGACGAAAAAGGTATGGTTAAAGCGGAAGAAGTGCAGCGCGCCAAATCAGTGTACGAAATCATCACGCCTTCGCCAGAACGCGCTTACGCGTTAAATAAGGCCTACTTAACCATAGTGAAAGAGCAAAGCTATTTGTTTGGTCGCGATGCTACGCTTACCGAGGCAACCAATGTCTTAAGTAATATTAATGCAGCGCAACCACCATTAAAGCCTGAACACCGGTTTAAGTGGGATATGCGGCTTAACTGGCAACAAGGCAAGCCGAGCGCTATCGCAGAAGCACAATAACGCTCGCTCCATTTGCTAAAATAATGCTCGCGAATTACAACGGGTTCGCGGGCATTATTTCAAATTGTACTGGTTTATATCGAAAGTTGTTAGATTCACCAGCAGAGCAAGCCGTTAACCCTACAATCATATCCATTTTAGCTTCAAATATCGTGTAATCGCCGGCTTTTGACTTCGGCGGCAAAACAGCGATTTTACCCGTACTGTCTACTTCAACATTCATAAATGTATTGAAGGTCGTGCATACATGATGCTCTGGAATATCAAACTCAGCAAAAGCGGCAACTAAGTTACCGTGACAACCAGGAACTGGCTCTTCATTGGGGTAGAAGTGTTTGAAGGTATCTACGCTACAAGGCGTTAGTAAAAAATCATGATCCTCTACCTTATCTTCGATAATTTCGAACATGATGTTGCTTTGATTTGAATATAGCAAACTACCTTCTTTGAATTTAAGGCTCTCGTTATAGTCCAAACTTCTGCCCGAGGAAATGAACTCATCCTTATCATGCTCGTTAAAGGCATAAAGGTCGGCCACTTGTTCCCCTTCAGGGTCAATGACTTTAAGGCGTTCACCTTTTTTGATAGTAAATGCAGTACCGCTTCTTGGCTGTATTGTTTGTCTCATACTGTGCCTTTTATATTTTAAGAGTTAATTTTCTACTTGTTTAAAGGGGCACTCCCAGCTTTCTGAGTGCTTTTTACCACTGTATTGATAAACTTCAGAACTTTCACCATGGTTAGCAAGCAATGGGTTTTTACTGCCGCAATAGGCGGCATCACGCTTCCTGATATGATCTCTAAATGCTTCAAACTTCTGTTGTTTACGAAGCAGTTCAAACTGTTCGTGTAAATTAAATACAATTGCGGGATGAGAAAAACGGCGGCTCTTTCTAGAGGCATTTGGGTGCAATCCAATTACGAAAAAGCCTTTCCCACCAAGGCTTAAACTGAATTGCGCACTATGCGGATCGCTTGATACTTTGCTATCCCAACTTTTTAAGCATGCGTCTACTTCATGAAGACGTTGAAGTTTTTCCCATAAAATCTTATCAAACTCAGTTTCGGTAATGGTATCGGGCTGTTCGAAGGTAACCACAAGTGAGGAGTACATATCACGGTTCAGCTTGAATGCTTCCACGAATTTGTGAATTGAAGCCAAGATATCAGGTTCATTACTTTCGCAGTAGATATCGTCAAATTGCAGAACGTGTATTTGCTTCTTAGTTAGCGCCGATTTAGCGCCTACACAGGGGAAGTCACCTTCCCCTACAAATGATAAAAAACGGTGTGTTAGATCGGGTTTAAGTAAAGACATTCCATATCTCCCTATTCAAACAGTGCCGCTCATTCCTTTTAAAGAAATTAAGCCGTGTTGCTTAAACGCTCTTGATTTTTAGCTGGCGAATGAAACGAAGTGAATTCGTATCCCGTAGAAGCCGGGGCAGCGCTTGAACCGCTCGTATCTATTTTGATTGAGTCATCTTCCTGCTCGGGCAACTGAATAATCTTCAATCCCTTTTCTTCATAGTTTGACTCGATGAAGCCTTTACCCGCGTAAGCTTTGAGTACTTCAGTGCAAGGGTAGAAGCCCCATTTAGCGTGAAAGCGCTGTGCATTATGTACAAAGTCTAATAAGTGATTGACTGGGCATTGATAATTAGGGCGCTGTGGAGCGAAAGTGCGGGTAGGCAACTGTTCCAATGAGTAGCCAAGTGCACGGCAGTTGGTGAAAAAGTCTTCGTCGTTTAGTCCGAAACCCGCGTAGCCTTCATCGAAGCCGCCGGTTTTCTGAAAGTCTGTCTTACGAATAAAAAACACTGTAGAACAAATACTATCGTCACTAAACTTTCCATGATTATTTTCCTGATCTCTTGAAGGTATTTCGTTGTTATCCTCTTTTGGTAACGTTTCGTCGTTACTTGCTAGATAACCTATTTGCTGTTCATTTTTTGAAATGTCTGAATACGGCTTGTTGCAGCGTTCGTTGGGTAAAAAGACGACCGAAGTAAACACCACTGTGTTGTCTTTCAACGCCAAAAGTCCATCTTTACAAAGGGTAGGTGATATAACCGCATCAACATTTAAGTAAACAAGGTTTTCATGCTTAGCCGCCAGCATTCCCTTATTTCGCGCTTTCGCAATTGGTAGTTCTTCTTGGGTAGTAAACTTGTGCACAATATCGAATTTTTCGCTTTGAATGAGGGACAAATCAGAAGGAGGTGCCATCCACACAATAACAAGTTCATCTGGCGTTGGTGAGCATTGCTCCAACTGCGAAATCAAATTGCAAAGCTTCTCGGTTCTATTTTTAACAATAGTTACTGCACTTACTGGTGAACGCATACTCAACCTCCTTTGCTAACCTTTCTAAAGCCATAGGCTTAAACGGTGTACCTTGTACGTTATACTTTCGTATAAAGCAAAGAGTGCTCCAAAGTTGCAAGTTGTTGAAGATACGTGGTTTTTTTGTTTTTATTTTCCAGTTCAGCAGTGGCAAGGCTTTAAAAGCGAGCAAGAGCTGCAAAGAAAGAGAAAAATTTACAAACCAAAAAAGTGGGCAGGTTTTTTAGTGAAGTAACTTTGAAAACAGGTTATTTTCACCATTCTTGAAGTGGGTGCCTAGTGTCCGTGCCCGCTATGTGCAAAGCTGAGTCAGATAAAAGATAAAGAAAAGCTAACTCAGTTTATAACCTATACCGTATACAGCCTGAAGCGGCGAGATTTCGTCATCCTGCATTAGCTTGTGGCGCAAGTTTTTCATGTGGCTATCAATAGTGCGATTGCTAACGATGCGACCGTCCACATAGCCTTTGTCCATAAGCTGTTCTCTGGAAAATACATGTCCTGGCTTTTCTATAAATGCTTTAAGCAATCTAAACTCAACTGGAGTGAGCTCTATGGTTTGGTTTCTTCGTTCACAGACATAAGCGTCTAAATCTAACGAAATATCTTTGAATACTAGTTGTCTCGAGCCTTCACCACTTATGTTATTAGTGGTTTGCGTTCTTCTTAAAATAACTTGTACCCGAGCTACAACCTCGCGTGGAGAAAAGGGCTTGCATATGTAATCGTCGGCTCCTGCATCTAACCCAATAAGCCTGTCTATTTCATCAATTCGAGCGGTTAGCATCAAAAGAGGCACATTTGAAAACTGCCTAATTTGTTTGCATAAGGTTAGTCCATCTACCGCAGGCAACATGCGATCGAGAATGACTGCGCTAAAGGTGTTTTCTCTCATTTCAGAAATAACCTGTTCACCGCTATGCAGTACTTTTGTGTTGAAACCCTCAAGAGTAAAGAAATCTACAAGTATTTGGGCAATTTTCTCTTCGTCTTCAACAATTAGGACAGGATATTGAGTAGACATTAGATAACATTTCCCCTAATCGGTAGCTCGATTGATATTTTAACGCCTCCAAGCTCAGAACTCGCAGCGTTTATCGTACCTTTGTGCGCTTTAATAATTGACTGACTTATCGATAAACCTAAGCCAGCGCCTTCAGTTCGCCGTTTTCGAGATGAATCCTCTCTATAGAGAGGGTCAAATACTTGCTTTTCATTGCCCGTGGTTATGCCAGGTGCACTGTCTTCTATGTCGATGGTGGCTTTATTTCCGGTTTCAACTAATGTGACCCGAACTTGGCCTGGAGGATCTGTGTATTCAACACTGTTGCTCAAAATATTCGAAAACACTTGGCGCAGCCGTTGAGCGTCCGCATGAACTTTTATATTGCTAGGAATATAAGTACTAACGGTAATGCTTTTGGCGTCTAAAGCTAGATTAAATTGTGCCAAACTATCATTTAATAAGCCGCCGATATCAACCATCTCGAAATCGAAGTGCATGCCTCCTATATCCGATAAAGACAACTGATATAAATCATTAACCAAGCGTGTTAAACGGCTAACCTCGTCTTGGAATGAAGCGAGTTGTACTTTATCGAACTGCCTGACACCTGCTTCAACTAATTCCATTTCACCAGCAAGTATTGATAGCGGCGTGCGCAATTCGTGAGAAATATCTGCCAACCATTGTTTTTGCGTAGCCTCATGTTTTTGTAAAGCCTCTGAAAGAGAGTTAATGTCTTTCATCAACACGCCAAACTCATCGCTGGGCGGCTGCCTAAATTTCACATCGTACTCGCGTCTAGCTAGTTGTTCGACAGCTTTTACTATCTTTTTAAATGGCGATAAAAGTTTAGGCACAATGATCACCGCAGTAATCAATGAAACCAGTAATGCTAATGCGCCTACAGCGATAAATGATGTGCGTTGCTGTCGCATAAAATCTTGCGCCATTGTAGAGCTTGGTGAAGGGGGGAGAGAGCTTTCCAACGCGCCAATCTTGCGACCTTCGCTAACAATAGAGACAGATACTTTAATATCTTGGTTAGTCGCAGCGTCGCTAGGCATACTGCCAGCTATAACGTTACTTTGTGAGTCAAGTAATGTAGTAGGAGGGCCTATGTGCTGTTGGTCCCGACTAGGTAGCTGATTGGCGCGCCTTTGTGGAGGATGCTGATTGATACCTCTATGTTCTTGGGCTCCAAACTTGCGCCCAGGCGGAGGGGGGCGATTACTTTGGCGAGAAAATGCATAGGGCGATATACCTTCCCAACTTCGCTCATTCAGTGCGTACTCTAACGCGAGCATTTCTCCAAGCTGACTGAGCCGCTCTTTTTCCTGAGCTATAATAAATTTGTTGAAACCTTGTTCAAAACTCCAACGGGCAGTAGCGAGCGCAAGCATTAAAGACATGCAAGAGAACGCGAGCAAAATGATAGTAAGTTTATGAGATAACTTCATATTTCGAGTATAGCGACCTAGGGGCCATCTCTACAATATCCACAGCCTGATTAACCCGCAAATCATGGGTTAATACTCATGTTCTGCACTATTTCTGCACATTTAAATTCTATGATTGGAACGATAGAGCCGGCGCCATTTGCGGTCACTGCATTTGGCACCGATTACAGTTGATTTTGTATATATTTTGGATACAGAAGTAAGGAGTAGTAGCAATATGAATAAGACGGCAATGTTAATTGGTCTACTTAGTTTGAGTACCGCCGGTTGCTTCGCGAAAGGCGATAGAGAACATCCAAGACAACCACCTCCAGAGGCTATAGAAGCTTGTGAAGGAAAAGCTGAAGGCGAAACCGTATCTTTTGAAACACCAAGAGGTGAAACCGTTGAGGGTACGTGCACGCTAAAAGATGAAACCCTTGTTGCGATGCCAGAGCGCCGCCCGCAAAGGTAATTTTAAATTCTTCATATAGCGCGGTGTTGTACGATGTTTGTTATGTCGTTTTTCACCGCGTATTTAGTACGTAATAGCTTTGCCCTCGATATAAATTTTGATATGCTTACCTAGTAGGTTAAGCATTACATTTCAATAGTTTGCATATTCCTACAATTATTACTTAACACGTTTCCTTTCGAGTAGAATTCGTCTTTTAAAATCGGTGTTTACTCATTCAGAGTGTAGGTAAATCTTCAGCCTTACTTGTAACGTATTAATTTCTGTATTTCGTATTTTTCTTTGGTGGACAAAGGCTGTGGAATCACAATCGTCTGTAATTATTCGAAACTATGACAAGCAATCTCTAAAATTGGTTGATGTTATTTCAGGCATCTCACCAAACGCTATGCGTAGAGTCTTCGGTGGTTGGATATTTTTTGCGGCTGTTGTTGGGGTTATTGTAAGTGTGGCCCCTGATTTAAGCGCGCAGTTTATTGGTTTAACACTTTTTGTGCTTGTTGCTTTTACACTTATCATGTTCGGGCAAAGTAGAATAACGGAAGGCTGGCCTGCTATCATTTGTGACAATGACTATATCGGTGTAGTACGCGACCCTGTAAAGCGAGAGTATATTTGTGTTCGCTCTGCTTTGGTTAAAGACGCTAAGCCTACGCTGATAAAACCCAATAAAAAAGCCATTGAGATTATGCTAGATAGCGAGCAACTTCTTGCAAAGGATAAAGAGCTTCTTAACCAAGCTGTTTGGCCAAGAGAGCATAGTTTAATTGGTTTGGCGCACTTCAAAAAGCGTGAAGAGGCTTGCGACAGCCTCATGTGGTGTGTAAAACATCGTGGGGCGCGTTAAACATCATTGAACCGCTTTATCCTTTGTCGGTCATTAACGCAAGTTCGGTATAAAGAGGGTAGTGATCAGATCCCACACCCTCTAACTTCTCAATGTTTACTAAACCAAAGTGTTTAGAGTGAAAAACGTGATCTAGCGGCCACTTCACTAATGGGTACTTTGCGTGGAACGTATTAAAAAAGCCTCGGCCTTCTCTAGGGTCTAATAGGCCGCTTATTTTCTTAAAGTTCCTGGTAGTAGGTGACCACGCGACGTCATTTAGATCGCCAGCGACTATGATTGGACCTTCTGTTTTAGCAATTTCCTCTCCGACAACGGTCAACTCGATATCCCTAGGTTTAGCATAGGTATTTTCCGTAGGGCTTGGCGGTTTTGGATGAAGAAAATACAGCAGCACATCTTGACCATGATGATTAATTTTTACCCTCATAGATGGCACATCGTCTTCTATCATAAAACGAAGTGTAGCCTCTTCAAATGGGATTTTGCTGTATAGATGCATGCCGTAAAGGTTTTCTAGAGGGCAGAATTTGCGGTAAGGATATTCTGACTCTATTTCGCTAATGCCCTTCTGCCACTTTTCATTAGATTCAAGAGTAACCAGAAAGTCGGGGTGTTTATTGCGCACATGCTCGATGAGCTTGCGAAAATCGTTGTTTGGCATATATACGTTACTGGAAAGCACGCTAAGTTTACGGTTCGTGTCCTCACTACCCACGCGTTGTACTTCACGCTTGTACAGGGGAGTGTAGGGGATTATCCAGACAACTTGGTAAATCAGGCTAACAATTAAGCCTACTACCAAAATTAGCGAAAGGCTATTTAATGGGGCGTAGTACGATGCTTTAAAAGCGTACCCAATAAGTAATAAAGAAATAATAGCTGCTATTTGAAGTCGTGGAAACTCCCATACTCTTACCAACCAGTGTGAAGAGGGTAAAAGGGGAGCCCAGCTTACAGCGATAAAAAAGACTGAAGCAGCAGTGAGTGCAGTATCCATGTCTAGATGGTCCTTGAGTAAAACTGACAAAACACATCTTACCTAAACCAAAAAAGTTAGTTGGCATGTCAAAGGCGATGTAGATGATGTGAAAACAATAGTTATAATTACGACGGTTTTCTAAAATAAGTTTAACCTTACCTTTCTATTGAGCGTCAGTATCTGTGCATGGTTCTATGGATCTTTTCAATGTTAATTCCACCGTGTTATTTCCACAGGGGCATTAAGTGGCAAATTATAAATAGAGCACTTTCCATAGGGCGTACGCTGTTTGCTTGTGTTAAGTAAAAAATTCTCGAAATAAGGCAAAGTTTGCAAATTCCAGAAGTCCGACATAATCGAAAATCAATAATTAATGTATATAAAACAATAGGATATTATGTTGGCAAGGTTTTAGCACCTGTAGTTGTGAGTTTCGACAAAGGAGAAATGTTATGAAACGTTCAATTATTTCTATGATTGTTGCTACAACATTAACTACAGCTGCTTATGCTGGTGATATGGACACAGACAATAAGTGGGAAAAAGGTGCTAAAGACGCATGGATTGACGGTAAAGCAGAAGCTACGCTGTTGTTCAATGGCAATCTAGATTCATTCGACATCAACACCGATGTGAAAGATGGCAATGTCGTTCTTACAGGCAAAGTTGAAAACTCTGTCGATAAAAAATTAGCTGAAGAGTTGGTAGCTAACATCGACGGTGTATCCTCTGTAGATAACAAGCTTACTGTTGTTAACGACAACGATATGCATAAAGAGATGTCTGACGACATGGAAGACACTGTAGATGAAGGCACAAGCGAATTAACTGACGCCAAAATTGCTACAGTAATTAAGACTCGCCTTCTCATGGACACAGATATTTCAGGCTTTGACATTGACGTTGACGTAGAAAATGGCGTGGTAACACTGACTGGCGAAGTCGATTCTGACGCTGAGCGTGACCTAGCAGTAGAAATTGCTAAAAATGCTTCTGATGTTAAAGACGTAGAGAGTGACCTACGTGTTGTTACTGAAACTGCAATGAACTAAAGTTTCTTCATCCGACATTATGAAAAAGGGGCATGCGCCCCTTTTTTCTTGCCTAACGAAAGTAAGGTAAAATGGTTAGCAAATCGACATAACTAATGTTTCCACTCTTCATCCAATAGGACAACTTCACCGTTTTCAGATTTAATTTCTTTTCGGGATTCAGTGCCATTTTCTTTCACAAGATAAAATTCATAAATCGTAATATCAGTTCCGTATTGTTTACTTTCAATGATACGCCTAACTTGGTCAGAGTTTTCCTGCTTATTGATAAGTGTTTTTACAGCGGAAGGTAAATCTTCCATAGTTAAATCCCGCTGTACTTCAACAATTTTCCACTGCTCTCCATCTTGCAGCATATCGAATTCTATTTCATTTCCGTTAGCGTCTTCACCTTCAACATCAAGATATACATGATCGTGTTTGTATTCTTTCTCAACTTCTTGTATCGCAAAATTAGGCGCAACGCTTTTTATTGCCGTTAACGCGGAAGTAGGAATAGCATCTATGGATATCGCTTCTTTTTTGTTTAGCGTAGCGCCAATCTTAACATTGTTGCTTTTCGCCACAGGTCTTTGCGCCCCAGGTTTTTGCGTAATTAGGTTCGCTTTGAAGGTTTCAGTAGGTTCGCTGCTTTCACCTACCGTTAAGTTGGAAAACGCAACCTGTACATAGTCACCATTTTTCCTATCTTCTTCCCAGTTTCCTGTACCCATACATGCAGCGTACCAAAAGCCGTCATCATCTTTAGTACTGCACTGGTTATAAGCGCCAGCTTTAAAATAATTCCAATCTAGCGTATAGCCGTAGGGGTGATCGTGTTGGTCCAACTCTCCATAAGCATTTACCCCATTGGCAAGATTAATAGCATAATTAACGGTTTTGTGTCCGTCTGATTTAAAGCTTAGGTACATCACGTCACCGTGAACGTTCACTTCATAACTAAAGCTCTCGTTAAGTTTAATACCTTCGCTACCCGGGTTTTCTGGGTCGGTCCATAAATTTCCCCAAACTGGATAAGCAATATCAGTACGGTTTTTATCATTCTTGGACAAGTTGCGCTCGTAAGTCCAGAATACAGAACCAGTTTCATGCTGTGGCCACTTTTTATAATAAATCTTGAGTGGTTCATTACCCCAACCAAATCCTTTGACCTTTTTCTTCCATTTACTGGCGTGTATTTGGCCTACTACCACTGAAAAAGCCGGCGCTTTGTCGGGATATTTAGCTCTGGTAGCGACGTGCTGCACTTTAAGCGTGGCATTTAATTTTCCGCCGACTTGCGCAAAGCGATCTGAAATAGGGTTGCTGGCAACAGTAAAGTTATTCTTTGGGGAGTGAGTTTTTATGCGTGTGTTAGAGCCGCGAAGCATGTGTCGAAGTTCGCTACGAGTATTAGATGAATTTTGAGTGGTTAGCGCTTTATTAGGCGCAGCAAATACCATATTGCCGTCATCGTCAACATAGAAAAAATCTTTGTGCTCAAAGCTCTGAATATCCTTTACGGATATTTCGTCAACTTTCCCATTGTTGTCTTTATCTGTAGGAATTGTAATTTTCCATTCGCTTAAATCAAACTTCTCAGATGGAAGTGCCTCAGCATTAGTAAGACCTGAAGCGAAGAGTAGTGGAAGGCACGTCAACAGGGGCTTTGTCCATGGGGAAACAGAGACGGTAAATAACGAAAAGGCAGTAGGGATTGTTTTTATTTTAGACATTTAAACCTCTTAGTAGACAATCGCTTACCAATACAACTCATACTTAAGTTAATATTATTGGTAAGTCCAGTTTTGGGTTGAAGTTTTGCTTTGTAATGCCAATTTATCATTCTTGTAAACCAATTGCAAAATGTTATCAAGTCGTTAACGTTAAAGAGGTCTGAAGGGAAGAGTGATTATATAACCTTCACTTTTATCGTTGATTTCGATGTTTTTTTATACTTATGTCTATGCGCGTTGCGATATTTAGCGCGAGAAATAAACTTTTTGGTAATACCAAATATGCATTAGACACTATATTCTTTATTTACTGTTTGTTTGAGCCTGTTTCACAAACTTAAGTTTAGAAACGCTTAAATTAAACCTGAAGGAAAGACACGGAAAATTTCTCTTAAAGTGTGTAGAAAGTTCTTTATATACATTTTGCAGTAGCAGTCTTGTTTCATATCTTCCTGATATTCAAAGAAATATATTGTGGTATAGAAGCTGCAATCTCAAATTATAAATTAAATTTAGCAAATTAATATTAGCGCGCTGTTTGGCATACGATAACTTTTCATCGCCGAAGAAGTCGTTAACCAAATAGAAGTAGTTAACCAAATAGAAGTCGTTAACCAAATAATTGCTATCCAAATTATGAGCAGTTCACAGTTGGTCAAGGAGTGAGGCATGAACATTTTAAAGTGGGTTTATTCAGCTATTGTTGTTTCAGTTGTCATAGCATTAATCGGCATGTTTGGGCAGGGTAAGCTTTCAGTTAGTCAAGCAACGGCCGATGACGCAGAACGCACTGTTCACGCCGATATTGTTAAGGTTGAACAGACCTTATCACTGGTAGAGTTTGATTTATCCAAAAAGGCGCATTTGCTTAGAAAAACACGCTTAGATTTTTATGTTAAGCAGGCAAAACAAGCCGATTTAAGAGGTTGGAAGTTTAAACGTGATGAGTTCGTTGAACGGGCTGAAAACATCATAAGCCACCATCTTACACAATATGCGAACGATATAACTCAAGAGACAGAGACCTACACTGCACAGGCAATCTAGCCTAAACAGTATTAACAAAAACGCCCCTTAAATCATAAAGGTGTAAGGGGCGTTTTTAGTTTCCAAACCCATTAAAATTTCAGGCAAAAAAAAGCGAAGCTTAAGCTTCGCTTTCAATATTCGTTTCAGGCTATTCAACTTCTACAATTTTCAAAGTGTTAGTTGCGCCTACTTTTTCCATTTCATCGCCATAAGTAAGGATGATGCTGTCACCGCTTTTCACTAAGCCTTTGTCTTTTAGCGAAGCAATAACATCGTACTTTAATTTGCCTGGTTCGCTGTTAGATGAGTCAAAGTAAACTGGCTTCACACCACGACACAACGCCATCGTATTAAGCGTGGATTCGTGACGAGACATGGCAATTATTGGTAGTGACGTAGTAATACGAGACATCAAGGTTGGCGTAGTTCCACTTTCTGTCAAACCGACAATCGCCTTAACGCTTGGCAGGTGGTTCGCTGCATACACAGCTGAAAGTGCAATTGATTCGCTCGTTGATGAAAACTTCTGATCCATGCGGTGCTTAGAAATTTTAACGCTTGGATGAGTTTCTGCACCTTCACAAACACGGGCCATTGCTGCAACCGTCTCGATAGGGAAGTTACCCGCAGCGGTTTCAGCTGAAAGCATAACCGCGTCCGTGCCGTCTAGTACAGCGTTTGCTACGTCCATAACTTCAGCACGTGTCGGCATTGGGCTATCAATCATCGACTCCATCATTTGAGTCGCTGTGATAACAACTTTGTTCAGTTGACGAGAGCGGGCAATTAACTTCTTCTGAACGCCAACAAGTTCTGCGTCGCCAATTTCTACACCCAAATCACCACGAGCTACCATTACAGCATCAGAGGCTACGATAATATCGTCCATGGCTTCATCAGAAGCTACAGTTTCAGCACGTTCAACCTTTGCACAAATTTTGGCGTAGCAGCCTGCTGCTTCAGCAAGTTCTCGCGCGTAGTTTAAATCTGCGCCGCTTCGTGGGAATGACACTGCAAGGTAATCGACACCGATTTTTGCTGCAGTTTTAATGTCTTCTTTGTCTTTGTCAGTAAGTGCATCTGCTGAAAGGCCACCGCCTTGACGATTAATGCCTTTGTTGTTTGAAAGTTTACCACCAACGGTGACTTCAGTAACAACTTTGCGTCCTTCAACACCTGTCACACGAAGCTGAATACGACCATCGTCCAGAAGAAGGATATCGCCAGCAGATACGTCGTCAGGAAGTGCTTTGTAATCAATGCCTACTTGGTTGATATCGCCTTCGTCACGACCTAACTCAGCGTCTAAGACGAATTTAGCACCGATATCTAGATGAACAGCACCCTCGGCGAAACGGGCAACACGAATTTTAGGGCCTTGAAGGTCACCTAATATAGCTACGTATTTGCCTAAGTTCTTTGCAGCCTGGCGAACGCGCTTAGCTCGCTCGATGTGGTCTTCAGCCTGCCCGTGTGAAAAGTTCATTCGCACTGTATTCGCACCTGCGGCTATTAGCGCCTGAATTTTCTCAAGTGAGTCTGTTGAAGGTCCTAGGGTGGCAAGAATTTTAGTTCTTCTGGTCATGTGATTCCGTCGCTGTTTCTAAGTTAGAAAAGACAAAGAGTGATAGGCGTTGGCTATTATATGAACGCCTGTAATCGCTTTACGTAATTTTATTACAGAATAATAGTTGAATTTGACAATAATGTGAATGAAATAAACAAAAACGCCCAACTGGCTCGACCAGTTAGGCGCTCTTCTGGTTTCATCAGTCGCTAATTGCTACGGCAATAAAGGCGACTATGATCAGAGTAGTGGTGATTTAATCGCCACGTTTTTCGTATCGTGAACCACGCAATGTGTCTTTTACGCGCTTAAGGTTTTCTCTGAACTTATTACCGCGGCGCAATGTAAACCCTGTTGCCAACACGTCAATAAGGGTCAATTGCGCTATACGTGAAGCCATCGGCATATACATGTCGGTATCTTCTGGCACTTCCAATGACAACACATAGGTACACTCTTGAGCGAGAGGGCTTTCTGCCGATGTAATACCAACAACTGTTGCATCGTTCATTCGAGCGATTTGAGCGATTTCAACTAAGCTTTTAGTACGACCAGTATGGCTTATCAAAACCACGACATCACCGGCCGAACAATTCATACAGCTCATGCGCTGCATTAGGATATCTTCAAAGTACACAACAGGCACGTTGAATCGGAAAAACTTGTTAAGTGCATCGTGAGCCACAGATGCCGACGCACCTAAACCGAAAAATGAAATTTTCTGAGCCTGGGTGAGTAGATCAACTACGCGATTTACCACATTGACGTTAACCGACTGACGGGCAACTTCAAGCGATGCCATAGTAGACTCAAATATCTTGTTCGTATATTCGTCAGGGCTGTCATTTTCATCGACGTGACGATTAACATATGGCGTGCCGTTAGCTAAGCTTTGCGCCAAATGAAGTTTAAAATCTGGAAAGCCCTTCGTATCCAGTCTTCGACAGAATCGGTTAACAGTGGGCTCACTAACATCCGACATTTTAGCGAGGGTTGCTATACTCGAATGAATAGCTGTTTGTGGGTTAGCTAAAATAACTTCAGCTACCTTTTTTTCAGATTTACTGAATGCCGCTTGGTTTTGTGTGATTTTTTCTAAAATGTTCATACAGATATAGCAATTGGTTAGCACAAATTATTGTAAGGTACATCTGTAATAGTACCCAATGTGACGTCTGTGACAAGAAAAATGTAATTTTTTGACAAAATTTGTTGTTTCAAACAGGTTAAATCAGGGTAAACTGAGGGAAATAGTAAAGATTCAGATCCTATAGTTGGTTCAAGTTGTAATTTTACTACATTTGGTGTTAACTATACGGTAAAAATAGTCGTTAGTGTTGTAAATAACTGTACAATACGCCGCGCACACATATATTTAAAAGGTCGACGAATATGGTATTGGATAATTCCTACGAGCCCTGTGATTTTGTACTTTTTGGTACGCTGGGAGATCTTTCACGACGCAAGTTATTGCCTTCTTTATATCAGTTAGAAAAAGCTAACTTGATGCACCCAGACACTACCATTGTTGGTGTGGCGCGTCAGGAAATGGAGCTTGAAGCGTATATCGAAGAAGTTCACGCTAACCTTATTAAGTTTGGTGAAAAGAACTTATGTGAAGAAACTTGGGAGCGCATGAAAGCACGTTTGCATTACGCATGCGTAGACATGAAAGATGTGGAAAGTTACTGCGTTTTAGACGACCACGTTGACCCAACTCGCACCATGGTGTGTTACTTAGCTACACCCCCTGCTATTTATGGCGACATTTGTCGCGGCCTGCATAGCTGCAAAATTATCGATTCAAGCGTTCGCGTAGTGCTTGAAAAGCCAATTGGTCATGATTTGGAATCGTCAAAAGTTATCAACGAACAAGTTGCTGAATACTTCGACGAAAAACAAATATATCGTATTGACCATTACCTAGGTAAAGAAACCGTTCTTAACTTAGTGTCGCTTCGTTTTGCCAACTCTATTTTTGCCACAAACTGGGATCACAACTGTATTGACCATGTTCAAATTTCAGTTGCTGAGTCAGTAGGTATTGAGGGGCGTTGGGGTTATTTCGACGATGCGGGACAAATGCGTGACATGGTACAAAACCACCTGTTACAAATTTTAAGCTTGGTCGCGATGGAACCGCCAACAACGTTAGATGCCGATAGCATTCGTGATGAAAAGCTTAAAGTGCTTAAAGCGCTTCGCCCTATCAACTCGTTTAATATCAACGAAAGCACGGTACGTGGTCAGTACACGTCTGGTTTTGTTAAAGGCGAGGAAGTACCTGGGTACCTTGAAGAAGAAGGTGCAAACACGCAGAGCAAAACCGAAACCTTTATTGCTATTAAAGCGGAAATTGATAACTGGCGTTGGGCCGGCGTGCCATTTTACCTGCGCACAGGTAAACGTATGCCAACTAAGGTGAGTGAAGTTGTTATTTACTTCAAGCGCCAGCCGCACAATTTATTTGGCGATAGCTTCAAAAACCTTCCGCCTAACAAGCTTGTAATACGTCTACAGCCTGATGAAGGTGTAGAAATCACTGTAATGAATAAAGTTCCAGGTTTAACTAGCTCAGGCTCGATGGATCTTCAAAAATCTAAGCTTAACCTAAGCTTCTCGGAAGCGTTTGCTGACGAGCGTATTCCTGATGCTTACGAAAAACTACTGCTTGAAGTGATGCTTGGTAACCAGGCGCTATTTGTTCGCCGAGACGAAATTGAACAAGCCTGGACATGGGTAGATTCAATTCTTGAAGCGTGGAAGCAATCAAGTGAGCCACCTGAGCCGTATCAGGCAGGTACGTGGGGCCCGGTAGATTCTATTGGTCTTTTAGCCCGCGAGAATCGCAGCTGGTACGAAAGCAAAACAGGGAAGAAAAAGTAATATGGCGTTAACAACTCTATCATTTGAAACACCTGACGCGCTTACCGATGCATTTGCACAAGATTTGGTAAGCATTCTTAAAACAGGTATTAAAACTCGTGGCCGCGCATCTCTTGTAGTTAGTGGTGGACGTACACCGCTAGCGCTTTTCAAGCAGTTAAGCGAGACCGACCTTGAGTGGGATAAGGTTGATATTACCCTTGCTGACGAACGCTGGGTTGAAGAGGCCCATGAAGCCAGCAATACTAGCCTAGTTAAAAATAATCTAATTCAAAATAAAGCCGCAGCAGCACGTTTTATCGAACTGAAAAGCGATGTTGACGATGCAAACGAAGGTGTAAATGCAGCCGAGTCTAATCTGGCTAGCATGTCACAGCCTTTTGACGCATTAATTCTTGGTATGGGGGAAGACGGGCACACTGCATCGCTTTTCCCTTGTTCTGAGCAAGTACTTGACGGCTTAGATATGAGCAGCGGCAGAACCTGCATTGCTGTTCAACCTACAACAGCACCTCATCAACGTATTTCATTAACGCTACCTGCGTTACTCAATAGCCGAAATATCTTTTTACACCTAACAGGTGAAAAGAAAAAGCAAGTGCTTTTAGACGCTATTGAAAATGCTACCGAAGCGCAAAAGCCCATCACTGCCGTTGTAAATAGAGCACCGGTGACTCTGATGTGGGCGCCATAGGAGACAAGAATGAATCCAAAAATTGCTGAAGTTACGCAACGAATTATCGAGCGTAGTAGAGAAACGCGTAAAGCGTATCTAGAAAAAATTGAAGACGCGCGCCGTCAAGGCCCACATCGTGGTGTACTATCATGCGGTAACTTGGCCCACGGCTTTGCCGCATGTGGTACAAGTGAAAAGGCTGACCTTCGTTCCATGACCAAAGCCAATGTGGCTATTGTGTCAGCATACAATGACATGCTTTCTGCTCACCAGCCTTATGAGACTTATCCTGCGCTTATCCGCGAAGCGGTAAAAGAAGTAGGCAGTGTAGCGCAGTTCGCGGGTGGTGTACCTGCAATGTGTGATGGTGTGACGCAAGGCCAGTCTGGTATGGACTTGAGCCTTATGAGCCGTGACAACATTGCTCAGGGCGCAGCTATTGCGCTTTCACATAATATGTTTGATAGCACCTTGATGCTGGGTATCTGCGATAAAATCGTACCTGGACTTCTGATGGGCGCACTTACGTTTGGCCACTTGCCAACTGTTTTTGTCCCAGCCGGTCCTATGCCATCAGGCTTACCGAACAAAGAAAAAGCGCGCGTTCGCCAAGAATTTGCTGAAGGTAAGGTTGGTCGCGACGCACTTCTTGAAGCTGAGTCTCAGTCTTATCATTCTGCTGGTACTTGTACTTTCTACGGTACAGCAAACTCAAACCAGCTTGTGGTTGAGATGATGGGTTTACACTTGCCGGGTTCTTCGTTTGTAAACCCAGGTACGCCACTACGTGATGCGTTAACAAAAGCAGCTGCGGTTCAAGCGACTCGTCTAACTGACCTTGGCGACAACTACACACCAATTGGGCACATTGTAGATGCTAAAGCCATTGTAAATGGTCTTGTAGGTCTACTTGCAACGGGTGGTTCTACTAACCACACCATGCACCTTATCGCTGTTGCGCGCGCTGCTGGCTACATTGTTAACTGGGACGATTTCTCAGATATTTCAAATGCGGTTCCACTACTTACCCGTATTTACCCTAACGGTTCAGCAGACATTAACCACTTTGTTGCCGCTGGCGGTATGTCATTGCTTATCAAGCAACTGCTTGACGCAGGATTACTGCACAACGATGTGAAAACTATCGTTGGCGATGGCTTAGAGCTATACACCAAAGAGCCTGTGCTAAAAGACGGCGAGCTAGAGTGGCGCGACGGCCCAACAGAATCTCTGGATAAAGAGGTACTAGCAACAGTTGATGCACCATTTAAACCTGATGGTGGTTTAAGCGTGCTCGACGGTAACCTAGGCCGCGGCGTAATCAAAACGTCTGCGCTTCGTACTCCGCATTGCACTATTAAAGCGCCAGCGGTTGTATTTGAAGATCAGTTTGAACTAGATGACGCGTTTAAATCTGGCAAGCTAGATAAAGACTGTATCGTGGTTGTTCGCTTCCAAGGGCCATCGGCCATTGGTATGCCAGAGCTTCACCGCCTAACGCCGCCGCTTGGTGTAATTCAAGACCGTGGCTTTAAAGTAGCCCTTGTTACTGACGGTCGTATGTCGGGTGCATCAGGTAAAGTACCTGCTGCTATCCACGTGACTCCAGAGGCTTATAAAGGTGGCCTACTTGCTAAGGTACAGGAAGGCGACATTATTGAGCTCAACACCGAAACCGGTGCCCTAACTTTGCACGTTGATGACGAAACCCTTGCTGCTCGTGAAGCTGCGCCGGCAAGCTTGGCGAAGCATCATGTGGGAATGGGACGTGAAATGTTTGCGGGTATGCGTGCCATCCTTACTGGTGCAGAGGAAGGAGCGTGTTCACTGTTTTATACGCAGGAGCAAGCATAATGAGCCAAAAGTTTGTGGCTGATGTCGGCGGTACCAATATTCGCGTTGCGAGAGTAACCGAGTCGGGCGTCACTGACATCAAAAAATACATGTGTAATGACTTTGCTAGCATCGATTTAGCTATTACACAGTATTTTACTGATATGCCAGAGCACAACTTTACCCAAGGTTGTATTGCAATTGCCTGCCCAGTGCTAGGTGACCAAGTTGTAATGACTAACCACAGCTGGGCTTTTTCTCAAAACGCTTTGCGTTCGCAGCTTAAGCTAGACGCGCTGTTTGTCATTAACGACTTCACTGCAGTGGCACATTCATTACCTGTGCTAAGCGAAGACCAAGTTGTTCAAATTGGTGAGGGCACACCAAAAGAGAACGGCAATATTGCTGTTTTTGGCCCAGGTACTGGCCTTGGCGTTGAGCATATCACTATGACTTCGACAGGTTGGCAAACATTAGACGGTGAGGGGGGTCATGTTGACTTCGCTCCTGTTGATGAAACCGATGTTGTGGTTTGGCGTCATTTGCAATCAACATTGGGGCGTGCTTCTGCTGAAGAAGTGATGTCCGGACGTGGCTTGCACAATATCTACACTGCGTTAGCTAACGATGCGTCTGCCCCTGTAGCCTTTACTGAGCCAGCGCAAATTACAGAAGCGGCGTTAAACGGAACTTGTGAGTTAGCTGAAGCAACACTGACTCAGTTTTGTCGAATCATGGGAAGCTTCGCGGGTAATATAGCGCTGAATATGGCGACTACTGGCGGTATCTTTATTGGTGGAGGTATTGCAAATCGTTTCCCTGAGTTTATTCAAAACAGCGACTTCAGAGCGCGTTTTGAAGCGAAAGGGCAAATGAAGCATTACGTTAAAGACATTCCCACCTATCTTATTGCAGAACCTGATCACGGTTTATTGGGTGCGGCTGCATATCTGAATCAAAATACAGCGAGCTAAATTATGACATCAAAATGGAAAACCTCTCCAGAGGAAATTTTTGCGGCGGGCCCAGTTGTACCTGTATTGGTTATCAACGACGTAGAAAAAGCGGTACCTCTGGCAAAAGCGCTAATGGAAGGTGGAATTAAAGTACTAGAAGTTACTTTACGTACACCTGCAGCAATTGACGTAATTAAGCGAATTGCAGAAGAAGTACCTGATTCTTTGATCGGTGCGGGTACGGTAACCAACGCACAACAGCTAAAAGCAGTTGTTGAAGCCGGCGCTAAGTTTGCTATTAGCCCAGGCATGACCGCTGACTTGCTTAAAGCAGGTATGGATGCTGATATTCCACTTATTCCAGGTATTTCTTCAACGTCTGACCTAATGAAGGGTAAAGATGCGGGTTATACCCACATGAAATTCTTCCCTGCGGAAGCGTCAGGTGGCGCTAAAGCTATCAAGTCTATCAGCGGTCCTTTCCCTGATGTAACCTTCTGTCCAACAGGCGGAATTGGCCCGAATAACTACAACGATTACTTAGCGCTTAAGAATGTTAAGTGCGTAGGTGGTTCGTGGTTAGCACCAGATGACGCGATTGAGTCAGGTGATTGGGCGCGCATCACCCAGTTGGCTAAAGAAGCCGTTGCAGGTGCTAAGCAGTAAAATTCGCTAAGCTCTACGTTTTAAAAAACCTGCCAATTGGCAGGTTTTTTTATAAGATACTTTCGCTACTCGATATTGCTAGCAAGCACGACTCATCGCGAAAGACCATCGATATAGCCACACGTTTACTTAGGAGCAATAGTCTGTCTAAGAGTGTGACTTTCACCAGTTGCTAATGTTCTGCCTTGTGTTAACGACGTCTCCACGCATAGCATGTGCTTATAGCCAAATGGGTCCATATCTGAAATGGACGCAGCACCTTGCCACGGGTTCCACACAACAAGTGAATCATTGCCCTGTGAGACAACTTCCGTAAATGAATTGCCGCCTACTTCAATATCAACGTTTTTAATGGGCGCAAGATGGATTCGGTCGGTTTCTCCGGTAATGGTGTAAGGCGTTGGCGTATGCTTTATCGCCCAATCGTCAAGCTTGTCTTTATATTCGCCCTTAATTCCTTTTATAACTGCTTGCTGAATATCATCAACATGAAAATAAGTGTGCAAAGCACAGTTAAAGTCGAATGCTACCACCCCTGTGTTTTCAGTGACCAGAGATACCTCCATAGTTTCACCAATAGCGATAACCATGGCGACAGTGCAGTCATTTTCAAATCCCTCAGCCCGAGTAAAGCTTGGTGAAAGGGTTATAGTGGTGCAGTTTGCTGTTTCTTCTGAGTTAACCAGCTTCCACACCTGGGTTCTTAAAAAGCCGTGAGAGGGAAGGGCCCCTTTTTCGCGACCATGGTCATCACTAAACCACGGCCAACATACTGGAATACCCCCGCGAATTGGACGTTCGCCGTTTAAATAGGCATGTGGACTTACCCAAAGTCGCTCTTTGTTATCGCTTTTAGGAACAAAAGATAAAATATGGCCGCCAAATAAGCTTATGCGCGCTGTGGCGAAAGCGTTATCCACGTCTAAAAAGGTAAGACCATTAGACTCGCTAACGGTAACTGAATTCACAGATGGCATACGTCCCCCTTGGACTGAATACTAAACTTACAAATAGGCGACGGGAAAATGTGTGTCGCTGAAAAACCGTCTTTATTTTTGAGACAACAAAAAAGGTGCAAACATAATGTTTGCACCTTTAGATTAACTCAACTTTAGAACAAATAGTTTAACTATTTGTTCTATATTTTATTTATTACTTAGAAATATGAGCTACTAAGTCTAGAACCTTATTTGAGTAACCCCATTCGTTGTCGTACCAAGATACAAGCTTAACGAATGTGTCAGTAAGCGCGATACCTGCAGTAGCGTCGAATACAGAAGTGCGTGCGTCGCCTAAGAAATCGTTTGATACAACTGCATCTTCAGTGTAACCCATGATACCTTTTAGCTCGCCTTCTGAAGCTTCTTTCATTGCAGCACAGATTTCGTCGTAGCTAGCAGCCTTCGCAAGGTTAACCGTAAGGTCAACAACTGAAACGTTAGGGGTAGGTACACGGAAAGCCATACCTGTTAGTTTACCGTTAAGCTCAGGAATTACTTTACCTACTGCTTTGGCAGCACCCGTTGATGATGGGATGATGTTTTGACCCGCGCCGCGGCCGCCACGCCAGTCTTTCATTGAAGGACCATCTACAGTTTTCTGTGTAGCAGTTGTAGCGTGAACGGTTGTCATTAGACCGTCTACAATACCAAACTTGTCGTTAAGCACTTTTGCAAGTGGAGCAAGACAGTTAGTGGTGCAAGACGCATTTGAAACGATCGTTTCGCCAGCATAGCTTTCTTGGTTAACGCCCATTACGAACATTGGCGTGTCGTCTTTAGACGGCGCAGACATAACCACTTTCTTCGCGCCAGCTTCAATGTGCTTCGCTGCAGTTTCTTTAGTTAGGAATAGACCTGTTGATTCAACAACAACATCTACGTTTACTTCATCCCACTTAAGCGCTGCTGGGTCTCTTTCAGAAGTAATACGGATAGTTTTGCCGTTTACAACTAGACTGTTGTTATCAACTGATACTTCACCGTCAAATAAACCGTGCGTCGAGTCGTATTTCAAAAGATAAGCAATGTAGTCTGTGTCTAGCAAGTCGTTAATAGCTACAACTTCAATGTCGTTGCGCTCAGCTGCTGCACGCATTACTAGGCGACCAATACGGCCAAAACCATTGATACCGATGCGGATTGTCATAACGTACCCCGATTGTTCAAATAAAATGAAAATAAATTACGTAAAGTATGGATCAAAATGCCATAATTAGCAAAATAAAAAGCTAAAGTGTTGCAAAATTACGAATAAGTGCTATTGCAATCGTATTCACATATCGCGAAGCCTTTGTTTCTAGAATAATGTTAAAAATTTGTTTGCAGACGCACTTTGCACCTTTGGCCTATGCGTCTTTCACCGAATAACAGGAATGACACACCATGACACAACAACTTCTGCAACAACTGGTTGAAATGCGGGGAATTGAAACCCAATACGTCGACGCATGGGGAAAACCAGCAACCATCGCAGAATCAAGCAAAGCGAAATTGCTAAACACGCTTGGCTATGACACCAGCAGTGATGAAAAAATTCAGTCACAAATTACACAAGATATTAAATCGGTATGGTTGTCGCCTTTAAATCCTGTTCAAGTTGTACGAAACACCCAAGAAATAAATTTAGCCGTTCGCTTACCCATCGAGTTGGTCAACGACGACCATACACTTACTGTTACGTGTGAAAATGGTGACGTACAGACCCATCAATTTACGCCTGTTGATCAAGAAATGACGACAATGGCGCACATTGATGATGTTGAATTCCATGAATACGTAGTAACCCTACCTTTGGATTTACCACTTGGATATCACGATGTAGCATTAAGTGCAGATGATGATGAATTCGCACGCTCTCGCTTAATTGTGGCACCAGAGGCATGCTATACACCGAAAGAGATTAAAGAAGGCAAAAAAATCTGGGGCCTAAGTGTTCAGCTTTACTGCGTTCGCAGCGAAAAGAACTGGGGCATTGGTGACTTCTCAGACCTTGCACTACTTATCGAAAAAGCCGCGGGCGTTGGCGCAGATTTTATCGGGCTTAACCCAATTCACGCGCTTTACCCAGCTAACCCTAACGCGTGCTCTCCTTATGGGCCGAGCTCACGTCGCTGGTTAAACTATTTATATATCGATGTAACTGCCATTGACGGCTATGACGATGCATCAGTACAAACGGTAGTTAACAGTGATGAGTTTAGAGCTACGCTAGAACATGCCCGTAATGTTGAGCATGTAGACTACGAAGCAGTAGCCCATGTGAAGTTAGCAGCGCTTAAAGCGGTATTTGATGTTTACGATGCCAAATACCTTCGTAAAAGCACCAAACAAAATAAAGCGTTTAAAGCCTTCGTAGAAGCGGGCGGTGAAAGCTTAGATATGTTAGCGGTGTACGACGCCTTGCAATCGCACCTAAAAGCTAAAGGTAAGGAAAGTTGGGGTTGGCCGGTATTCCCACAAGAATATAAAGACTATCACAATCCAGCAGTGGCTAAGTTTAAAAATGCTAACAAGCAAGAAGTTAAGTTTTACCTGTTCCTTCAATGGATTGCTGCCCAGCAACTTGAAGTGGCAAGCAATAAAGCAACCTATGCCGGCATGACCATTGGTCTTTATCGCGACCTAGCGGTGGGTGTTAGCGAAGGCAGTGCCGAGATTTGGGGTAATAAGGACCTTTACTGCACAGGTGCAAGTGTGGGTGCTCCACCGGATATCTTGGGGCCGCTTGGTCAGAACTGGGGCTTGCCGCCTATGGACCCTCGCAAACTTTATGAACAAGCCTATCAACCAATTATTGACTTGTTTTCTTCGAACATGGCGTCTTCTGGGTCGTTGCGAATCGACCACGTTATGGCGTTACTTCGCTTGTGGTGGGTAGTAAAAGGCGACCACGCAAAAGACGGTGGATATGTTTATTATCCTGTCGATGACTTGCTCGGTATTCTAGCGCTAGAAAGTCATCGTAATGAAAGTTTGGTTATAGGTGAAGACTTAGGCACCGTACCCGAAGAAATTCGCAGCAAACTCGCCGACAACGGTGTGTACTCATACCGCGTATTTTTCTTCGAACAAGCAGAAGACGGTGGTTTCTTCTCGCCTAGTCATTATCCAGTTCAGTCGATGTCAACCTTGACTACTCACGATATGCCGACGTTGATTGGTTACTGGCACTGTTTAGATTTAGAGTTGGGTAAAGAAATAGGTCTGTATCCGACAGAAGAAATTCTTCAAACGCTTTATGCAGATCGCCATGAAAATAAACAAGCGATACTTGATACGCTGCATGGACACGGTTCAATTGGCGACAATGTAGGTCGCGATGTAAATCACACGGGAATGAATCGCGATTTAAATAACGGTATGCAGGTGCATATGGCAGGGGGGTCAAGTGCGCTATTAAGCCTTCAGTTAGAAGACTGGTTAGAAATGGATAAGCCGGTGAACATTCCTGGTACATTCGATGAATACCCAAATTGGCGCAGAAAGTTAACTGAGAATATTGAGTCGATGTTTGATAGACATGATATAAATGAGTTAGCGTCTAAACTTACTCATGCTAGAAAACAAGCAAGCCAAGGTTAATTGTCATTATCAAAGAATTGATAACAGACAGTTGCCTAGGCAACTTAAACGAGTAAGATAAAGTACCATGACGGTACTGGATAGAGCTTAAATGTTAAAACGCATTTAAGCTCACAATTCAACCCGCTGTAATGCGGGTTTTTACTAGGAGTAGCGAATGCAATTAGCGCAGCAGTTTGAACAGGTATTATGTTCTCAACCGTTTTCCCACTTAGGTATAGTGTCAAATGAGCAAAGTTCTATACTTCGTGTTTGGAACCCAAACGCAAGTGAGATAACGATTAAATGGGGCAATCCTGCGCTAAAGGAAACAACCGTTACTTCCAGTAATGGTTTGTTCGAGACACCACTGCCAGAAAAGTATCAAGGCGAAATTTATCGCGTTCTCGCTAAAGGCGAAAACGCTTATATCGATCCTTATCAATTTACCGACCAGGCTTATCACGCTGTACATTACATCGACAGCTCGCCTGCGAACTTATATGAGCAAGCTGGCGCGCAACTGATTACACTGGCTTCACCAGAAGGTGAAGCTGTAAGTGGTGTAAGGTTCTGCGTATTCGCCCCTAATGCCAGTACGGTGTCACTTATTGGCGATTTCAATCAATGGGATGGCCGTTTACATCCTATGGAAAAAACGTCTATGGGTTACTGGGTACTGTTCGTTCCAGAACTCAGCGATGGAGAGCGCTACAAGTATCAGCTTAAAGATGCGCACGGCCATGACCTGCCGCACAAAGCTGACCCCCTAGGTTTCAGCGCAGAGCAATACCCATCGCACGCGTCGAAAATTTATGACCACAACATCTACAAGTGGAATGATAGCGCTTGGATGGAAAAGCGAAAGGGCAATAAATACAACCGCCCGATGAGCATTTATGAAGTACATCTAGGGTCTTGGAAGCGCCCCGGCATTGAAACGGACGCGCGCTACCTTACTTATAAAGCGTTGGCCGATGACTTAATAAGCTACGTCAGCGATATGGGTTACACTCACGTTGAATTGTTGCCTATTTCCGAGTTTCCTTTCGACGGTTCGTGGGGCTATCAGCCCGTAGGAATGTTCGCACCAACCAGCAGATTCGGAAACCCAGATGAATTTAAATACTTTGTTGATAAGGCTCACCAAGCAGGTATAGGCGTAATTATCGATTGGGTACCTGCGCATTTTCCGGAAGACGGCCATGGCTTGGCGCGATTTGATGGTTCTTGTGTTTATGAATATGAAGATCCGAGGAAAGGTTGGCATCCGGATTGGAATTCTTGCATTTACGATTTCGGCAAAGACACAGTTCGTCAATTTTTAGTTGCAAACGCATTGTTTTGGCTAGACAAATTTCACGTTGATGGACTCAGGGTTGATGCAGTGGCATCCATGCTTTATCTCGACTATTCACGCAATGACGGAGAGTGGATCCCGAATGTGGATGGTGGCAACGAAAACTATGAAGCTATAAGTTTACTCAAATGGATGAATGAAGAAGTGTACAAGCACTTCCCCGACGCTATGACCATTGCGGAAGAGTCAACGTCATTTCCAAAGGTTTCTCGACCTGTTTTTGACGGTGGCTTAGGCTTTGGCTTTAAGTGGAACATGGGGTGGATGCATGACTCTTTGCATTACATTGCTAAAGACCCAGCGTATCGCAACTATCATCATGGTGATATCACGTTTAGCATGGTCTACGCATTTGATGAAAACTTTGTGCTGCCTATTTCACACGATGAAGTTGTGCATGGCAAAGGCAGTATGCTGCACAAAATGCCAGGCGATGAATGGCAGCAAGCTGCTAATCTGCGTTGCTATGCCGGTTTTATGTATGGCCACCCCGGTAAAAAACTTAACTTTATGGGCAATGAACTTGCACAGGCCCGTGAGTGGAACCATGACAGCAGCCTAGACTGGCATCTGCTCGATTATGATAAACACAAGGGTGTTCAAACACTTTATAAAGCGCTCAATAACCTTTATACATCAACACCAGCGCTATACGAGCAAGATCACGAACCTAGTGGTTTCGCATGGCTAGATCACAGTAACGCAGACCAAAGCATAGTATCATTTGTGCGTACGTCAAAAGATGCAAAGCAGAAAGTGTATGTGGTGTCTAATTTTACGCCCGTGCCACGTGAAAACTTTAGAATAGGCGTAGATGATGCATGTACGTTATCGCTTGCACTTAATACCGATGACAGTGCGTACTGGGGGAGCAACTATGACGTTGTATCTACTGTAAATACGAAACCTCAGCCTTGGAATGAGCGCTCCCATTCTGCTGAGATTACTTTACCGCCGCTAGCCACCGTATTTTATGTAGCCAATGTAGATTGATACTTCTAGGGCGCGTAAGCCCTAGTATATGAATAAATTGAGAACGCCGTGAACGATATTTCAGAGATAGTGCAAATTGTTGAAAGTGGAGTGGGTAATGCACATCCACTGGGCGCCACACTGACTCACGATGGATGTAATTTTGCCGTTTATGCCCCTGATGCTAAAGCGGTCGTATTGTGCTTTTTCAATTGCGATACTGAAGAGGCAATAAGTGAACATCCACTGCCAGAAAAAACTGGCGATGTTTGGCACGGTCATTTTAGCGGTGTAAACGCGGGTCAATACTATGGGTATCGTGTAGAGCGTGGAGAAGGTGGTTTACATGCTGTCCCTACTGACAAATTGCTTATAGACCCGTACGCTAGAAAAATCAGCCGTGCAATAAAGTGGGATGCAAGGCAATACAAGCACGATTCTCAGTTTATGATCCCAAAGTGCATAGTCATAGATCATAATGACTATGCAACTAATCATGTTAGTTCGCCCAATATACCTAAACACAAGCGCGTGGTGTATGAAGCTCACGTAAAAGGGTTAACAAAACTTCACCCTGATGTACCAAAAGAACACAGGGGGAAGTTTATTGGTGCAGCTCACCCCAGCGTCATTAAACACATTAAAGCATTAGGCGTAACGACAGTTCAATTTATGCCTTTGTGTTCATTTATGCCAGAGCCTTTTATCACCGATAAGGGTTTAACAAACTATTGGGGATATAACCCAGTTAACTTCTTTGCGCCCGAACCTCGCTATGGTGTTTCTGATGCGCTCGCTGAACTTAAGTCTATGGTTGACGCTTATCACAGTGCAGGCCTAGAAGTGATCGTTGATGTGGTATTTAACCACACAGCAGAGGCCGGTGTTGGCGGTCCAATTCTATCCTATAAGGGTTTTTGCCCTTACCAAGCTTATTTGCTAGAACAAACGAAAAACGGAGAGTTAGTTTATTCCAACCACTCTGGCTGTGGTAACACAGTGAATACTGCCCAGCCATTTATGATGGGACTTATCTTGGATGCCATGCGTCATTGGGTATCCGTAATTGGCGTTGACGGTTTTCGCTTCGATTTGGCAGTTTGTTTAGGAAGAGAGCCGCAGGAATACAATAAGAAATCAGGGTTGCTAAGAGCCATCAGTAGCGACCCAGTTTTAAAAGACAAGGTGCTGCTCGCTGAGCCTTGGGATATTGGGCCAAACGGTTACCAAGTCGGCAACTTCCCGTCACCATGGTTAGAGGTAAACGACAAATACCGCGATACAGTGCGCGCGTTTTGGCGGGGAGATGGTGGTGTAACAGCAGACTTTGCTACTCGCTTGATGGGCTCACGAGATATTTTTCATAAAGGCCGGCGACATATTAGTACGTCAGTCAATAATGTGACTTATCACGACGGCTTCACGCTGCACGATATGGTGACCTACGCCGAACGTCACAATCTCGATAACTTAGAAGAAAATCGAGATGGCCATGGACACAACCTGTCTGCCAATTATGGTATTGAAGGGGAAACGAATGACGAGCAGATACTCGCTATGCGAGAGCGTCAAAAGCGTAATCTGTTCGCTACTTTGATTTTTTCCCAAGGTACGCCCCATATACTCGGTGGTGATGAGTTAAGTCGTACCCAAAATGGCAACAATAATGCCTACTGCCAGGATAATCCGATTAGCTGGATGAATTGGGAGCTGAACAAGCGTAAACAGGACTTTTTGAGTTTTTGCCAGTACGTGGTGCGCTTGCGTCAATCATCATCGCTGCTTAGCGAGTTGAAGCTGCATGACGACACTTTTACATTATCGAGAAACGTTAAAGAGATTAATTGGTACAAACCGGATGGGTCGGACAAAGCGTCTGAAGATTGGAATGTACACCACAACAAAGCGTTTGGTGTTGAAATAAAGGGTTGTGCCATGAGCCAGAGAGAGCCCGACCAAAAGCCCGAGCACTGGTTCTTGTGTGTAAACGCTAGCGATAGCGACGTGCGTTTTCACTTGCCAACTGTGATGCCGAAAGGCGGGTGGACCATGCATTTAGACACGCGCTATAGTTCACTAGAAGAGCAACCTTCTATTTGTATTCAAAAGGTGTTTTTACAAGCCAGTAAATCTCTAACGCTGTTTAGTTTTTCCCAATTTTCCGAATAGAAATTGCCGACTTTCGGGATAAAAGTTGTGGTTGAATGTTCAGAAAGGTTTAAAACGACAACGCGGTATATAGGGTTCTAATTACCTGCCACATGCCGCTTGCCTTATCAAAGCTCACAGCGATCGCTAGCGGGCACGAACCTAATTACTCAGCGCTAGGCGAAATACAGCCAGCGAGATAAATCTAATTGGATAAAAGCAGCGCTCAGCCACCGGCTAACAGCATGCTAAGTAGGAGAATGCTGCCGTGTCTTTACAGTTGTACGAATTTTGTTCGTCATGGTGAGGCGTGTGTTATTCGGTATTAAATAAAAACAAATTTCTCGTTCAAACTGGCCTTAAAAACCTGATAATGTTTACCGCTGGTGACATTTACACCAGCGCGTACTAATTTGTTAGCTTAGACTGTTCTTTATTCTTTCAGGTGGTATCATTCGCAGCCATCTGAAATGTGAGGGTGTTCCTATGCAAAAGAAAGGTGGTAATTCGCACGAAGACAAGTCGTGTGATATTGGTTTTATCGGTTTAGGGGTGATGGGTAGTAACCTAACCATGAACCTAGTGGACCATGGCTATCGTGTCGCGTGTTTCGATTTAGACCAAAATAAAGTTGAGTCTATTCTAGCCAAAGACGCAAGCGAAAGAGCTGAAAATACTGAGCCTCGTGTTGAAGGCTGCAGTTCTTACACCGAGCTTTTAAGCAAGTTAAAAGCCCCGCATCTTATTATTATCTCTGTGCCTGCTGGCGATCCTGTTGACCACGTTTGCAATCATCTTATTGACGCCGGAATTCACGCTGACGATATCGTGGTTGATACTGGCAACAGTTTGTGGACAGACTCTGTAGCACGTGAAGAGCAGTACAAAGGTAAATTTATCTTCTTCTCTACCGCCGTGTCAGGTGGTGAAGTAGGCGCTCGTTTCGGGCCATCTCTTATGCCTTCAGGTAACCCTTATGCATGGACACGCATTGAGCCTGTTCTTAAAGCTATTGCTGCAAAGGTTGACCCAGAAACAGGTAAACCATTAGAAAGCCATACGCCAGGTCAGCCTGTGTTAGAAGGCGAACCATGTGCGACCTACATCGGTCCGGTTGGAGCCGGGCACTATGTAAAAATGGTGCATAACGGCATTGAATACGCAGACATGCAGCTTATCTGCGAAACTTACCATGTTATGCGCGAAGCACTACACATGGCGCCTGCTGAAATAGCAGAAGTGTTTCGTCGCTGGAACGAAGGCAAGCTGAATAGCTACCTGATGGAAATCAGTGCTGAAGTCCTTGAACAAATGGACCCTGAAACGCAACAGCCACTGGTTGACGTTATATTAGACAGAGCGGGCCAAAAAGGTACTGGGCTTTGGACTGCTGTCAGTGCGCTACAAGTAGGTAGTCCTGCACAGACTATTACTTCAGCAGTATTCGCTCGCAGTATCTCTAGTTTGAAAGACGAGCGTGTAGCTGCGAGCAAGGTTCTTGCAGGGCCTGATGCGCCATCATTCAGCGATGATGAGAAAATGTCGATCATCAACAAGCTAGAGCAAGCGCTTTATTGCTCTAAAATCTGTGCATACGCACAGGGCTTCCAGTTAATGGCAATGGCTGGCAAAGAACACGGCTGGACACTGGAGTTTGGTGAAATAGCTAAAATATGGCGTGCAGGCTGTATTATTCGCGCCGTATTTCTTCAGTCTATTTCTCAGGCCTACGAGAATAACGAAGACTTAGCCAACTTGCTTATGGACCCATTCTTTGCGGAACAAATTACGCAGTACCAATCTGATTGGCGCGAGTCTATCGCCCAAGCTACACTGGCTGGCGTGCCTTGCCCTGCCATGATGTCGGCGCTAAGCTATTACGATTCATATCGAACAGCTGTGTTACCTGCTAATTTGCTGCAAGGCCAGCGCGATTATTTTGGCGCACATACTTATCAGCGTGTAGATAAGCCAGCAGGTAAAAAGTATCACATCGAGTGGAGTGATCCTGCACGTCCGCAAACCGCTATCAAAAAATAGTATGAACTAAATAGTGTTACACGCGCTCATAATTGAGCGTAAACTATCGAAAGGTGTATTTGTTTTCAAATACACCTTTTTTGTTTTAAGAGGTAAGTTATGTCGACAGATGAAAAAGCAAACGCATCAATAGCTAAAAAAGACTGGAAAACTGAGCTCACTGACGAGGAATATTATGTATGCCGCGAAGCGGGTACTGAGCGACCTTTCACTGGAGTATTGCTAGACGAGCAGCGAGATGGATTGTACGTGTGTAAGTGCTGCGAAGCGCCACTTTTCCCCTCAGATACTAAATTTGATGCTGGTTGTGGATGGCCTTCTTTCTATAAGCAGCTTGATGACGGTAATGTAGATTACAGAGAAGACTTGAGTCACGGTATGCGTAGGGTTGAGATTTTTTGTAAGCAGTGTGGCTCCCACTTAGGCCATGTATTTCCAGATGGTCCTGCGCCAACGGGTCAACGCTACTGCGTAAATTCGCTATCTATGACCTTTAAAGGCGAAGATGATACACAAATTAAAGGTTAAAAAGCCCTAAGTGAGCGCTTGATTAAGGTAAACATCTGATTAAATTTTGACCTCATGTGAAAAGTAGAGAGATCCAATCATAAAAAACCGCCCATAAACGGCGGTTTTTTTAATTATTTACCAATGAAATTGTGTAATTGAGTTTCAAAAAATTAGAGCTTATCCAGTTTCAGTGAATCTGCGTTGAAGGTCGCGCTATTCAAATTACTGACTATTTCATCAACAATGTTATCTAGAATGCCTACTGGAAGAGCATAGCGTTGTCCAAGTTGAACACGCTGAGTGTCGTTAATTCTCTCATCGAAGGCTTCAGCCACACCATACCAAACATAGGCAAGGCGATAGTTGTCCATATCCATTCCCATTGAAGCAAGCGAGTAGAAAATGCTGACGTCAATGTCGTCGCTGTCTGTATATAAACTTAGCGCGCGATATAAGGTTTCAATAGTACGCTTTTGGTCTGTTTTAATCTGAACAGAGGCCAGTGCGACCAGTAGCTTTGGGTCGCTTACGCGGTTGCTGGCAGCGTAGCGCTCGAAGCGATGAAAAGCCTCTTTGTCGTTATATCGTGTCCAATGATAGTAAGAAAGGTAAGGATCAAGGGAGTCTTTCGTCTCGCGGCTTAGGCGTTTAATTTCACGCTGAGCAGTAATAACGCCTTTTAGCCGTGTCGCTTCCTTGCCTTTGCGTTTAACGTGTTCGATATGCTGCACTTCTTCAACGCAAGTGAGATACTCTTCGAAGTTCAGAAGGAGCGGGTACTTGTAAGCGTCGTCTTTTGAATCTTGATTGTAGTAACGCAAGCGAATAATCTCAGCTCGCTCGCCGCGACAACGGGCATCCAAACTCAAATCTAAGCAAATCTCGCTGTGAGATTCACAAATTTCACTGATAGTAGGTTCAAAAAGATCGCCACAACCCGTCAGTGTTGTCGCTGCTGCCAGCCACACCGTCGTTACATAACCTTTTGTTGGAAACTTACTAAATAAACTCTCTGTTATACGAGTTTTCATAGAGGTTTTGAAACTTATCAACAATTTGGTCTTCCTTGCTTGTTTATTTAAGATACTGCTCGTCACCGTCAGGCGAAAACTCACCTAGTGTACCCTAAAAATAATAAAAAGCTGACGCGTAATTAGGATTAGTTGTACGTGTTTGTGCCACAAAAAAATTGGCCGCGCATACAACAATGACAACACCGTTAAATTAATATCGATGAAGGCAGAAGCATGAATCAACAGTTTGAGCAGGAATTACAAAGCAGCTGGCAAGAGCGTCAGGAATACGCAGAAATGATGTTGCCCCTTATTGGTAAATTGTATCGCAATAAGGCAGTTGAAATTTCGGTTTATGGACGCTCGCTACTGAACGCCAGTGCTATTGATGTTATTAAAGCGCACCGTAAAGTGCGTCTGCACGAAGGTATTAAGCTACGCCTACGCGAAAGCTATCCAATCTTAGAAGCTTTGAGCAACATGAAGCTTGCTCCTGCACAAATTGATATTGGTAAATTGGCTTTTGATTTTCACTACGGTTCTGCGGTCGACAACAACGACCTTACGGCCTACCTTAACGAAAAACTAAACGACGTTGCCGATAAAGAGGACGATCAGAAACCTCAGGACGTTGTACTATATGGTTTTGGCCGTATAGGTCGTTTACTTGCTCGCTTGCTTATTGAACGCCAAGGTAAAAACAATAAGCTTCGCTTACGTGCCATTGTGGTTCGTGGCGGGCGCGATGGCGACCTAGAAAAACGCGCAAGCTTACTGCGCCGCGATTCAGTGCATGGGCCATTCAACGGCAGCATCACAGTTGACCACGAGCGTAACGCGCTAAAAGCAAACGGTTCATACATTCAAGTCATTTATGCCAACAGTCCAGATGAAGTGGATTACACGCAATATGGTATCGATAACGCTATCATCGTAGACAACACGGGTATTTGGCGTGACCGCGATGGCCTTGGCCTACACCTTAAAGCTAAGGGTGCAGCGAAAGCTATCCTTACCGCCCCGGGCAAAGGTGACATCAAGAACATCGTACACGGTGTAAATGACGAAGAAGTAACACCAGAAGATACAATTGTATCTGCTGCTAGCTGCACGACTAACGCAATAACGCCGGTACTAAAAGCGCTAGACGAAGAATATGGCATTGAAAACGGTCACGTTGAAACCGTTCACTCTTACACTAACGACCAAAACCTTATCGATAACTACCACAAAGGTGATCGACGTGGACGTAGTGCGCCACTTAATATGGTTATTACCGAAACGGGCGCTGCGAAAGCCGTTGCCAAAGCGTACCCGAAACTGGCAGGTAAACTTACCGGTAATGCTATCCGCGTACCTACACCTAATGTGTCACTAGCGATTTTGAACCTAAATCTTAAAACACCGGTGGATCGCATTGCAGTTAACGAGTTCTTGCGCGATACCGCGTTGTTCTCAAAGCTTCAACACCAGATTGACTACACGGCGAGTAAAGAGATTGTGTCAACAGACTTAGTCGGCTCTCGCGCTGCGTCTGTGGTTGACTCTCAGGCGACCATCGCCGCAGATAACCGCCTGACACTATACGTGTGGTATGACAACGAGTTTGGTTACAGCTGTCAGGTACTGCGTGTAGTTCGTGATATGGCAGGGCTTAGTTTCCCTACGTTGCCGCTTTAAGCAACACGCAATTTAATTAACTGTATAAAAAACCGACCTAAGTGGTCGGTTTTTTGATGGTGTAAACATTTTGTATACTTTCGATAGTACAAAACCCGCTGTGTGCGTGGAATTTGTGTTTACGTCTATGCTAAATTAGCGCTCAAATAATGAGGAAAACGACAGTCTATGCATATTTCCAGTCAATTCGACAGCGGTAACATTGAAGTTGTTAGCGCACAATCACCAGACGATATCCGTCTAACCATTCCCAACGACAACCAATCTGAATTTGCTCAGTGGTTCCACTTCCGTTTAGTAGGCGAAACCTTTGTGACGCATACCATGACCATAGGTAATCTGGCTAAGTCAGCGTATCCTGAAGGTTGGAAGGGATATAACGTTCTTGCATCTTACGACCGTCAAACTTGGTTTAGAATTCCTAGCGAATTTGACGGTGACAATCTTACGTTCTCACTAACGCTAGAACAGCCAAGCGTATACTTCGCGTATTTCATTCCTTTTAGCTACGAACGTCACCTTGATCTTGTGCACGACGCGCAGATGTCACTACTGTGCGAGCACAAATTCCTAGGCCTTACCCTTGATGGCCGTGATATGTCTATGCTGGTTATCGGTGAAGAAACACCAGAAAAGAAAAAAGTCTGGATCACGGCACGTCAACACCCTGGCGAAACCATGGCCGAGTGGTGTGCCGAAGGTATTATTTACCGTCTGCTCGACGAGCAAGATGGTTTGGCGCGACAGTTGCTTGATAATGCTGTTTTCTACATTGTGCCAAACATGAACCCAGACGGCAGCGCACGCGGTCATCTGCGTACCAACGCTGTAGGAACCAATCTAAACCGTGAGTGGGCAACGCCTTCGCAAGAAAAAAGCCCAGAAGTACTTTACGTACTGAATGCAATGAGCGAAATTGGTGTAGACATGTATCTTGATTTGCACGGTGATGAGGCATTGCCGTACAACTTTGTCGCAGGAAGTGAGGGTAACCCTAGCTACAATGACACCATCAAAATGCTTGAAAATACGTTTAAAGATGCGCTGTTGAACGCTACGCCAGAGTTTCAAGATGAATTTGGTTACGATAAAGATGAGCCAGGCAAGGCTAATTTAACCGTAGCGTCAAATGCGGTGGGCGAGAAATTTAAATGTATGGCATATACGGTGGAAATGCCATTTAAAGACAATGCAGATGTACCGGACGATATCTACGGTTGGTCGGTACAACGTAGCCGTCAATTAGGTGAAGATTTACTTATTGGTGTGAATGCAGTTGTTAAAAAGCTAAAAGCATCAGAGCAATAAAACAAGAATAAGGAAGCGAAAGCTTCCGCAAAAAAGGCCTCGACAAAAAGAGGCCTTTTAATTATTAAAATAAAACAACAATTAAACATAATAAAAAAGGGGAATAACGTTGGAAGGGTTATATGGTTTTCTAACTATGCTCGATGGTTTCTTAGGGGGCGCGTTCTGGTTTCCTTATGTACTGTTAGGCGTAGGTCTTTTCTTTACGGTTTATCTTAAGTTTCCGCAAATTCGTTTCTTTAAACACGCCTGGCAGGTTGTTACCGGTAAGTTTGATAAAGAAAGCGATCCAGGTGACACCACGCACTTTCGTGCACTTACAACCGCACTGTCTGGTACCGTAGGTACAGGTAACATCTCAGGTGTTGCATTCGCTATTTTCCTTGGTGGCCCCGCTGCACTATTTTGGATGTGGGTAACCGCCTTTTTAGGTATGACTACAAAATTCGTTGAAGTTACTCTGTCGCACAAATATCGCGTAAAGACAGAAGACGGCACCATGGCCGGTGGCCCTATGTATTACATGGACCGTCGCCTAAACATGAAGTGGTTAGCGGTTGCATTTGCTGTTGCTACGGTAGTCAGCTCATTTGGTACCGGAAACCTTCCTCAAAGTAATGGTATCGCGCAAAGTATCGAAGCAACGTTTGGCTTCGAGCCTTGGATGGTAGGTAGTGTACTGGGTATTCTTCTAGCCTTGGTCATTCTTGGTGGTATCCAACGCATTGCCGCGTTTACAGCGCGTGTTGTTCCAGTTATGGCTGTTATCTACCTTATCGGTGCGCTAGCGGTTATTTTCGCTAATCTAGACAACATTGGGCCTTCGTTTGCCGCAGTTATCGGTGATGCGTTTACTGGTTCAGCTGCCGCAGGTGGTTTCTTGGGGGCTTCATTAGCTTATGCGTTTAACCGTGGGGTTAACCGAGGCTTGTTTTCAAACGAAGCGGGTCAAGGCTCTGCACCTATCGCTCACGCAGCGGCAAAAACGAAAGAGCCTGCTTCAGAAGGTATGGTGTCACTGCTTGAACCCTTTATCGACACTATTCTAATTTGTACCGTAACGGGTTTGGTTATTTTGTCGTCGGGCGTGTGGAAAGAAAAACACGAAAACGTCTTCGATCGTTCAGACATGTACTTTGTTGCAGGTCAATACGACGACTCGAATCAGGATGACGTAAACAAACTATATGGTTACTTGAATGAAATTGAAGGTAACAATGTACAGCCTTATACTGGCTCAATTACCGTTGTTAACGGCACGGCGGTAAGCGATGGTTTTACACTGCTTAACGCTAGGTCTGTAGCAGAAGACGTGAAGTATGCAGTAGGTAGTGAAGACTTGTTTACTGGCACGCTTAAGATTGTCGACGGAAAGCCGGTTAAAGAGAACCTTGAAGTAAGCGGTAAGTCACTGGTTCACTCGGCAGCGCTCACCACCATTGCCTTTACTCGCGGTTTCTTTGGCGATTTCGGTCAATATATCGTGTCTATTGGGCTTATGCTGTTTGCGTTCTCAACCGCCATCGCTTGGTCATATTATGGTGATCGCGCTATGACATATTTGTTCGGTCCTCGCTCCGTAATGCCGTATCGCGTCATCTACGTCGCCGGTTTCGTTTGGGCTGCATTCTCTGACACTACATTAGTTTGGGCACTTTCAGCTGTGGCTATCGTGGTAATGACCTTACCAAACTTGTTCGGCATCATGTTGCTTTGTAAAGAGATGAAAGAAACGGTTAACGACTACTGGTCTCGACATAAAAAATAAGGTGAGTATTGCCTAAAGCATTGCCCCTTCTTGAGTTTCACTGAAGGGAAATGCAACTTGGCTATCAGGTAAAAATGCGTAGCGGTGAACTTTGTATAAAAGTTAACACCCTGCGCATTTTTGTTTTATAGCGATAAGGTTAATCCACAGAATCGACTTCATTGTTGTGATGAACTTAAGTATGATACCCATCCGCGTATAAATGCGTCTTCGCTCAATAGCGAGTTGCGCATTTCCATTTCGCACCCAATAAACAGGAGCAACATATGGCATTAGTTGACTGTCCTTCGTGTAACAAAAAAACGTCTGACAAAGCGAAGACGTGTCCTCACTGTGACTTTAAAATCGGTGATGCGACCTCTGAAGATATAGAACGCAAACAAAGCTTACAAAGATTTAAAAAGTTAGCCAGTATCCAGAACCAATCCCTTCTTGCTATGCTGATATTCGTTGCGAGTTTTGGCTTCATGTATTGGGGCGGAACACGCCCAGGTGATTTGCAACATAATTTAGCTATTTTGGGCGCAGTGGTTGGCTTTGTTTGGTACTTAGTAAACCGCGCGCGTATTGTTTACATAAAGCGTTTTTCCTAAATGAATATAGAAGCACTTTTAGCCAGCATGACGCCGGAGATTTACGAGCGTCTGCGTCAGGCTGTTGAAACAGGTAAGTGGCCAGATGGCACGCCTTTAAACGAAGAGCAAAAAGCAAGCAGTATGCAGGCTGTTATGCTGTATCAAGCAAAAATAGAAAAGTCCTCTGAGCATATGACAGTAGGTGAAAGCGGCGAAATCGTACATAAAAGTAAAGCCGACTTTAAACGCTCGTTACGCGATGAGCAGGATGATAATAATACAATAGCGCGGTTTAAACAGGATGATATTTAGTCGTATATTTGCGCCTTCACACCAAAGCCCAAAGCCTGAAAAACGGATGCAGGCAATCGAGAGTCTTTCTCCCGAAAAGGCACAGGAAAAAACAATTCTTCACGAACTGGCATTTAATGACGAAGATGCAAATGTCAGTTTAGCAGCACTCGAAAAGCTTAATAGCTTTGTGCTGTGGCTTAAAATGTCACAAATTGCCAAGCAGTCTCGCGTTAAAAAAGCGGCGGAGAAAAAGGTAAACGCCGCTTTGTTAGGCGAGGGGGATGTCACACTCTCCCGCCAAGAGATATTCTCTTTTTTAACTGAAACAGCCAACGCCGATTTGGTAGTGCAGTTAGTACCGCAAATGTTGAAGAAAGAGCCTATGCTCTTACAAGATGATGCGCTAGCTAACGCGCTAATCGAAAAAGTAGCGAAGCCATCTTTCACCCAGTTTGTTTTTTTAGAAGGCGCAAGTCCCCAACTGCAGACTCAACTAGTCAACGCACATTCAGACGTATCAGATTTGCAAAAGCTTGCTAAGAAAGTGTCAGATGAAGCACTTTTTACGCAAATTAATGCGCGGATCGATGCTATCAAAGAGGCTGCAAAGCGCCCAGTGGAGCTTAAAAAGCAGCTCACTCTGGGACTTTCAAAATATCAGGCTTTACTCGACAAATCAGATGTAGAAACCATTGATGAAAAGCGCAATGAGCTTGAGAGCGAATTGACAGGGCTGTTTGCTCAAATTGACTTACTCACTTCAGAAGAACGCGCTGATTATGAAGAAAAGCGCGCGCGTATAGGTGAGCAGCTCGAGCGATATTTAAGCCGTATCCGCCCAGCATGGGAAGAGAAGCAACAAGCGTCGCAACGTGCTAATACCAAAGCTTTGTGCGAACAGCAGCTTACTTATGCCAAGGAGCAGGTAGCTTGGTTGTACAATAACAGGCTTTGTGAAGCGACGCTTGCTGATGTTGCTACGGTTAATGAAAGCGTGCGCGGTGTTGAAGCAACGCTCGAACAGCTAGCACGTCTCGATGATGAATCTGCAACTGATAAGCGAATTACACAGATTAAGCGCTCTGTCGACGAACTAAACGAGCAGCTTGATCGCTTTTCTATGCAGCAGCAATACGGCCAAAAGCTACTGATAAAACTTCAGTCGCTCGAAGACATTGCCGCTAAGATCGTTTCGGCAAGCGATAGCGAGTCGGACAAAGATACCCGGGATGTGAGCGTTGAAGAAGCTAGCGCATTGACTGAGGATTTGAGTCAGGTAAATGGTGGCGGCGCATTACAAAGCAGTAGTGTAGTGGCTCTTAAAACGGAGTTTGACGAAGCACGTCAAGCGTATAAAGCGCTTAGTCGCGAAATCGATGCCATTCCGAAGGCGTTGTCTAAACGTTTCAACGCAGCGACAAGCAGTGTAAATGCCAAAGAGCGTGCTCAAAAATCCAAAGAAAATGAGCAAGTAAAACACATTAGAAAGCACATTAGCGTTATCGATAACTTAATTGCTCAGGGTAAATTCCGCGTTGCTATTTCAAAATTTGCAAAGCTTCAGGAAAGTTATGCTGCGCTTCCTGGTTCAGCGAAAAAGTATGTAGAGAAGCGTTTTGAAAAAACCGCTGGTGATGTGTCGCGCTTAGAAGGATGGCAGGATTACCTTGCGGCGCCGCGCAAACCCGCTCTTTTAGAAGAAGCAAAAGCGTTAGCCAGTGCTGATGCAGAAAATATTAAGCAAAGAAGCGAAGCTATTAAGTATCTGCGCAAGCAATGGTTATCATTAACGCCTTCATCGTCTAGTAACGAAGAAAGCAGCGAAGACGCGTTATTACAGCAGCAATTCGATGATGCACTTGAAAAGGCCTTCGAGCCTTGTAGAGCGCATTACGCGAAGTTAGATGCACAGCGGGCTGCTGCCCGTGAACAGCGCATGTCGATTATCGCTACCGTTAAGGCAATGGACATTAACACGCCAGAAGCCGAGTTAGTGAAGGTTTTTGATAGAGCGTCTAAACAGTGGCATGCTGCAGGTCAGGTTGAACGTGAAATTTATGAACAGCTGAAGCAAGAATGGAAGGCGGTATCATCGCCCATCCAGGCTAAAGTGACTCAGTGGCAAAGCGATAATCAAGCTCAAAAGCGTGCGTTAGTCACTCAAGCTTGTCAACTTGCTACGGAAGAAGATGTCGCTGGCGCTGCCGACAAAGCTCAGCAATTGCAAAGCCAGTGGAAGCAAGTAGGCCATGCAGGTAAACGTGAAGAGAGTAAGTTGTGGGCAGAATTTAAAGCTGCCAATGACACCGTATTTGAACGTTTAAAAGCCGAGCGGAAAGTACAAAATAATGCATTTAACGCGTTAGTAGATTCGCTACTCAAGCAAGTGGAAGCTGTTGACATCAACAGCGATGATGTCACGTTTAGTCAATCAATAGGTGACGTTCGCGCTCAGTTAACCGACTTGCCTAAAGCGCAACGTACGAAAGTAGATAAAAAGATTGATTCACTTGAAAGTAAGCGTGCGGCGCAAGCGAAAAATGCACAATCTCAAGCCCGATTGGCGCGAGCTCAGGCTCTGATTTCTTTACTACAGCTAAGTGTAGGTGAGGGAAGTGGTGACGAGCAGGCTCTAGCGGAAACGTTAGGGAAGCGTTGGGCGAACGTATTATGTCAGTCTACTGGAAATGAAACAACTCAGCACGACAGACAATGGTTAACGGTAGCATTAGAAGTCGCAACTGGTATGCCAAGCCCGGATGCAGATGCATCTATACGCTCTAGTGTACAGCTACAAATGATGACGTCTAAGTTGGAACAAGGAGAGGCGGCGACCGCCCCCGACATTCTTGCCGACTGGTTATCCTACGACTCTATAGATAAAGCGGACAATAATCTGCTTCAACGTGTTGTGGCAGTAATTCATGCTCACCCAGAAATTGTTGCTTAAACGGAAAGCCTAAATGGAAAACAGTGTTGAGTTTCAATTTGAAACAGAAATGTCTGCCTATCGCTTTTTGAATACCGTGAAGCATATTGACGCAGAAGGGTTAAGAGTGAAGTTCGGGCGTACCGACCATCACGTAAGCGTACAGTATCGTTATGGTGTAGGGGAGTTTGATTCCACGCTTTCTACACTGGATGATCTTGCTCGTGAATTAGGCGGTGAAGAAGTGTCTTAACTAACCAGTTAGGTCAAACTACGTCGACTGTAAATACAAAAAGGGCCAGACAATTGTCTGACCCTTTTTTGATAAAAACGTGATTAACAGTCTTTATCTTCAGCGTCTACGCCTTCTTTCACATCTTCACAAGCGTCTTCAACGGCATTACCTGCATCGGTAACAATTTCGTCTAGCTCTTCGCCTGCGTCTTCCGCTTCACCGTCACCGCAAGCTGCTAGTGATAGTGCAAATGCTGATGCTACTAGTACCTTTGATAAGTTTTTAAATGAAAACATATCCTTACTCCTTTTTCCTATTAAAATACTTCTAACTCTTAGGCTCTTGGTGCTCTACCACGTAACGCATTTGCGATAAGTGAGATTACGAGCAACGCGATAAACACAAAGAAAAGAAACTGTGCGATACCTGTTGCTGCACCTGCGATGCCTCCAAAACCAAAAACTGCTGCAATAATGGCGATGATAAAAAATGTGATTGCCCAACCTAACATAACTAGATCCTCGTATTGCTTCCGTTACTTTCACAATAACTAATGCTATCTTTGTGCCTGTTTTTTAAGTGCATGAATTATATAGATTAAGTTTGTTTTAGATTGAAATTTTGAAACGTAATTCTCAGTGGCAGGAGTCACGATTACACAAGCGAATGCATTTTTTACATGATAGAGCAGAAGCTCTTTTCTCATCATTTAATTCAAGATGAAAAAAGAGGCAAAGCGAAAGGGAAAAACGCTTTGCCTATAAAAGGGAGGAGGTGACGCCCCACATAATCTGAGAAGATTGGGGGCTGAGCGTTACCTAGTTACCATTTGGGTTGTAAGGTAACGAAGATTGGTGAGCGACAATACGCAGGTCGCCATCACTGTCTTTCACATAGGCAAAGGTGTACTCTACTTTTGTTTCTCCGCCCTTAGTGTCAGTAAAGAAGTAGTTACCCATCGCCACCGCCATCCGACAACTGTTATTAATAATTCCTACATTGTCGAATTTCACGTTTGTATAAGGCTTAATCGCAAAACCCTTATCTTCCTGATAAGCGTCATTTCCACCGACAAAGTAAGAAAGCGCTGCATCAAAGCTTGAACGGAACTGATCATTTGCTGCAAGGGTTGGTTTAAACAGTACACTACTTAAATCATATCCGTACATGTCCTGGATAAAATCAGCCGCCTCGCCAGAGTAGTCACCGTCGTTACTAAACACTGCGCCAATACGTACAATGCCTTCACCCCACATCTTTTGTGCTGCTACAACTTCACGCTCTGTAATACATTCATCCGAATACAGTAATGCATTGTCTAGCGCCTTAGCCTTCAATACACCAACGTTCGAAGTGGCGGTCTCATTCATTTGCGGTTTGGCCACTGCACTGCAGCCTGTTACTAGCATAATCGAAGCTGCAAGAAGCGTTGTTTTTGTCATTAACGAGTTTAACTTTTTCATCGCGTGACTCCTCAGTCATTTGCAAAATAAATACGTGTTATTACCTAATTAAATTGCTGGGAGCAGAAGCTGTATAACGTTGTAAAAAGCGTTCTACAAATCTGCTCTGCAGTTCATAGGTTTAATGATAGCTAGATTGGGTGACGGAGACTTTTGTACAACATTAATAGAAGATTAATGGGTCATTAAGAATAAAGATGTTTAGACATGTATCGGTTCTGAACGAATGAATGTCTCATCTATCATGTTGATTAGTGTGTTTTAATGTTGCTTTACTTCACCGATATTACGTAATTTATACGCAAGCTTATTCGTTTACTTATATACGAAGGACTGGATTTTGCAGGCCCTTAGTCTGCTTTATAGGATGCATTTCAGGGAATGGGTGGTAGCTATGAATTTAAGGTAGTGGGCTTTAGGGCGTTCCACAGACTTGCTCGTGCAATTAAGCTATGCTTTTCAGTAACACTGATTGCGTACCGAAAAGCATTTTGTCAGAACACTGATGATGCAGTGTATAGATGTACAGAATGACGTTCAGCTAATTTGTATTCTTTGGCTCTAGAGGCTGTGACAGCACTTCTAAGACAGTAAAGGCGTTTTTACCTAAACGAGTTTTATCATTCGCCATTTTTACATCAATAGTAAAGTAGATGTCGTTAATCTGAGTATTTACTACATCGTTTGAGCTCGGGGCGGCCATTGGTTGAGCAACTTCCTCACAGCCTGACATAGTGCATTGCCTATCTGTTTGAAATATTGCTGGCTCATTTTTGCCAGCCGTTACTTCCCGCGCAATAACAGGCTTTTTATCAATATTTGTATTAATCACCTCTAGATAAGTAAAGCCTTGCTCTTGTGCGACTTCTGCGGCGCGATATAGAGCGTACTGCTGTACTTTGTCGGCCGGAGTTTTATCAGTCGCTTTAAAAAGAACCTGATACTGATTTGCAGATATTTTTTCGCTCGAATAACCATACGAGGCTTTAGAGTTCGCTGATTTGTATGGGGTAGGGGCAGCTACTGGTGTCGATGAACACCCTGCTATCGCAAAGCTTAGTGCCGCACCTGCGGTGGCAAGAAGTACGCGGCCACTTTTAATTTTACTTTTGATGTTCATCTCACAAATTCCTTAATACTGTGATTACTGAAACAAAGAGAACAGCGCGGTTCTACCTAAAACCATTAACGCTCGGTTACGCTTTGCTTTAGGCTTAGCATCTACTGCACCTTTATATGCACCAACAGAAGCTATGCCAAGTAGGGTCTCTGGCTTACCCATCATTAACGAACATTGCCTTTTTGCTTGTGTAAGTGCAACATCTGCGTGATGTTTTTGAGAAAAATAGGCATGTTCTTTTTGCGCAATATCTTTTATATTCGCTTTCAAAAAGATGTTCATAGTACTCACCTCATTATTGTTGACAGGGCACTGTCCATGGATTTGATCAAATGAACTTAATCAAAAGGGTTAATGCGCCTTTAAATCTATGCCTTACCCAAAGACCCTACGCCATGTTTGAATTAATCTGCTTAAACTTAGATAGTTGAACGCATTCTGAGCAAGCTTAAAGAAACCGAACGCCGCAAGACTATTAAGTGCTAATAACACAAGTGGTACCACAACGTAGTGCACGCCAACATTGTGAAGTATAGCGCCTATAGCAATATTTAAAATAAGCCAACAAACTGTACCAACCGCAAATGCTGCGAGGCATGCAAAAACAGTGACGAAAAAACTCTTTTTGACAAGCATGAGTTCACTATTAGTTAGCTCAAGAAATGCAAAGCCTTGTTCTTTTCTCTGAGAGAATGCTTCTTTAAATGCGTTGAATACATCGGAGAAAGACGGGTCGGGGTATTGTTGCTGGGTTGACTGCTCGTCAGGTGACTTTTCTTTGGGTGTACTTTCTCCTGTAGCGTTTTCATGGAACTTCGCCTGCGCCGAAGGCGGCGTCAGGCGAAATGGATTTTCATTGCACGTGCGAAACCGTGCTTTGTGAAAATCTAGCGCTTTCATGAATCTACTTCTTACGTAGAAGCGACGTTACTAGCATACCTGCCGCAAAAGCGATACCTGCAGTTTGAACAGGATTTTCAATCGCAAATTTGCGTACTTTTGATGCCTGCCATTTCTGCTCTGCTAAACGCTTTCTTTCAGACATGTTTTCAGCAGATGATGAGGCTGTGCGACGAATATTTTCTTCCGCCACGCCCGCACTATCGGCAAGCTTGTCTACTGACGCATGAAGGGTGTCTTTTAGTTGATCCGTTACTGGGTGACTCGGTTCAGCCACACCGTTAGCACTACTAGTTTTAACGGTTTGTGGTTTTGCTGAAGCTTGTGTAGCCATAATACTCTCCTTAATATTTTGGGTTCACAATAACTATTGCAACGGCTGTACCAATAGAATAAATCCTTTATTTACAGTTGGATAGGTTTTTAAGTTATTTGAGAGGGTGAAAGGTTTGCAAGAGAAATGCGTTATCCTTGCAAACCCCTGTAATATTTTCTTAGTCGCTAAAACGAAAGCTTAGCTTCCACCTACGACAGATGCGAGGTCATCTTTTGAAACCGGCTTAAGCAGCGCGCTATCTATTCCTATCGATTCCATTGCATCTTCTTCGGCCTCGTGTCCACTAACTATGGTAAGCAATGCATTAGGCAATTTTTCTTTAAGTTCGCCAGCCAAGTCATAACCATTGTAATCGGGTAACGTCAAATCCATTAACACGTGATCAAAGTCATTGTCTTGTGCGGTGCTAAGCGCATCAACACCACAGTACTCGGTGGTGACTTCATGACCTAAATGAACTAAAAACAACTGCAATAGCTCTGCAGCATCTTCATCATCTTCAATTACTAAAATACGTTTACTAGAAGGGCTTCCGTCACCTTTTTTCTGAGGGGGGTCTTCAGCTGCAATGTCTATATTCGTATTGGATTCAAATCCATCGCTTGATGGCATGTTTTCCTCTGGTGCGTAAGGTTTCTGTATCGGCATGTCAGCAACCTGTGCTTCCACATTGGTAAAAGTAACGTGATCGCCAGGAGGAAGGTATTGTGAGAGAAGTTGAGCGAGTGCAAAGCGGTCTATTGGTTTACCTATAACGTCATTAAAACCTTCGCGTATTAGCGACTCTCTTAATCCTTTACGACTGGCTGCGGTGACCGCAATAACGGGAATATCTTTACCATGGCGACGAATAGCGTGTAACGCTTCAATGCCATTCATCACAGGCATGTGAATATCCATGAGAACGAGGTCAAATGGTTGATTGTGTTCATCGGCCTGTAATACAGCTTCCAGTGCCTTAACACCGTTTTCCGCGTAACTAATATCTGCCTGAGACTGACTTACAAGGTGGCCGGTAAGGCGCCGAATTTCTCTTAAGTCATCGACAATCAGCACTCTGCCGGTAACATTTAAATCAATACTGCTAGATTCGACGGTTTGTATCTGACCGAGTTCTAGGTCGACGTGAGGTTGCTTGGAAATATCGCCAGGGTCAATATCGAATGTGAACGTACTACCTTCTCCAAGTCGAGATGACACGTCTATATCGCCGCCAAGCTTGGTGACAAGCTCTTTACAAATAGCTAAACCTAAACCAGCACCACCGTGATTAGCGCGCATTACATCTTCAATTTGCTCGAAAGGTTGGAAGATGTTGATCAACTTGTCTGGTGGCATACCTATGCCAGTATCGTCTACGGAAAATCTAAGTAGCTGAGGTTTTTCACTATCTGTTGGGTTTTCATCAAGGGTTATAGTAAGTGTAATACTGCCCTTATCGGTGAACTTAACCGCATTAGAAATGAGGTTAAGCAGCACTTGGCGAAGTCGGGTGGGATCTGTCTTAATAAATTCAGGGATTTTGGTGTTAGACACCACATTCAAACTTAGCCCTTTATCTTTGGCGTTCAAGCGCATTAAGGAGTGAATATCGGTAAGAAAAGCAGATAAGTTTACATCTTTAATGTTTAATTCTAGCTTCTCAGCCATTATGCGCGACATATCAAGTAAATCATTGAGCAAGCTCAATAAGTGTTTGCCGTTTGAATGAATTATCGATAGCTCTTGCTGAAACGGGCTATTCCTTGCGTCATCAATGAGAAGTTCTGTATAGCCCAAAATAGAGGTGAGAGGCGTGCGCAATTCATGGCCAAGGTGGGCTAGGAACTTGTCTTTTGCTTTGTTTTTTTGTTCAACCTTATTGCGCTCAATTCGCTCGTTTTCTATATCGCGACGAACCATGGCATAACGGATAGTACGCATAAAACGTGGCGATTCTATTTCGGACTTTTGAAGATAATCTGCGGCTCCCGCGCGCATCACCATTTCATCTACAGTAGCGTCTGACTGACCTGTTAAAATAACCACTGGCAGACTAAATTGGTTCGATTTAAGAACACCCAGAACGTCTATGGCATTCTCAGCGCCCAACAAATAGTCAAGCAAGCATAAATCAAAGTCTTCCGTCTTAAGCGCTTCTATGGCGTCAAGACTGTTTGTCACCCAAGTTAATTCAAACTTAGGTGACTCACATTGTTCTAGATAGTCAGAAGTTAAGAAGTAATCATCTTCATCATCTTCAACCAATAGAATTTTAATAACCTCTGACATCTAGTACCTCTTTTACTCGTGTGGTAACTCTACGAACTCGATCCAATAACGACCTAAAGCACGCATTAATTCAACTAATCCTTCAAAATTAACGGGTTTAGTAATGTAAGAAGCGCAACCGAGGTCGTAACCGCGGAGCATGTCTTCTTCTTCTTTCGACGTCGTTAAGATAACAACCGGAATACTGCGTAGTTTTGGGTCGTTTTTAAGTTCTTGAAGTGCTTCGCGACCATCTTTTCTTGGCATGTTTAAGTCAAGCAATATAAGGCTAGGGCGAGGCGCCGATGCTGGATCAGAATATTTCCCCTCATGACGAAGAAACTCTAACAATTCCACACCGTCTTCAACGCAAAACAAATTGTTGAGGACGCGACTTTCTTGCAGCGCGTCAACGGTTAATAGGCGATCATCCTCATCATCATCGGCCATCAAGATATTTATTGGCTGGGTTTGTTTACGCGTCATTGTGTGTCTCTCCATTATTGTTGTTAGAACCAAACGGCTCGCTATCTACCGGCACTATAATTGTAAAAGTTGCCCCGTGTCCTGGTGCGCTCATAGCAGTAATTTGGCCATTATGCCTTTCTACTATGCGTCGGCATACCGCAAGCCCTATACCCGTACCTTTATATTCGCTTCTACCATGAAGGCGTTGGAACGGAGCGAATATTTTCTCCGCGAACGACTGGTCAAAGCCAATGCCGTTGTCGGTAATTGCAATTTTTATCCAGTTATACTCTTCGGACATAAGTATATCCTGAGTATCTTCTTCGCTGGCTTCTTGTAAATTGACTTTGACAACAGGTGTTACACCTTCAGTTTGAAATTTAAGCGCGTTAGAGATTAAATTTAGAAATAATTGTTCAAGCTGTGTCTTATCCCCTCGAATGGAAGGCATATTTTCGCTTACATCTATCTGTGCTGATTTTTCATCAATGGCGATCTCTAAATCGCCTAGAACGCTCTGTATAACTTTATTTAAGTCTACATCATCAAAGTCTTTTCCCCGGGTTGATACACGAGAAAAGGCAAGAAGATCAGATATGAGCATCGACATGCGCTCTGCTGCGTTTAGCATTCGCGCTAAATAATCCTTGCCTCTCTCATCAATAACATCCTTGTATCCTGACTCTAGTCGGTTTCCAAATGCCCGAATTTTGCGAAGGGGTTCTTGTAAATCGTGTGAAGCGACAAATGCAAAATCTTCCAACTCTCGATTACTTCGTGCTAATTCATCAGAGTAAATACTAAGCTCTTGTGTCCGTTCATCTATGCGATTTTCTAAGTCCTCATTGACAGATTCAAGATCGGCCTGATACTTCTCGTGCTCTCGCGAGTTAATTTTCAATAAAAGGAAAACTGCAATAACGAGTAGTAGGGTAGTAGCTGATGAGATGATTAATGTGTTTACTGAGTCTCTTCGCAAGCTCATCAAATTTGCTAAATGCGTACCCTGCATACCACGCTCAGATGCATCAATTTCACGAAATAGCTCTTCGAATCGCCTGTAAAGGTCAATACCTTTATCGCTTTCAACTAGGTTAACGGCCTCTTTCTGCTTACCTTCCTTTATAAGTTCTACTACTTGAATAACTTCGTTGACCTTTGCCTTAGTTAGCTTTAGCAATTCCTCAATTCTTACAGATTGTTCGTCTATATCTGACGAAAAAGAGCTCACTTCTACCTCGTCCATTAACTCACCGATAACGCCAAGTGTTTCAGTATAGTCAGTTAAATATTCTTCATCGTCTGTGAGCATATAGCCGCGTTGACCAGATTCCACTCGCAGCACCGCTACATGAAGCCTATTCACTGCATTGATTACACGATTAGTTGTAAATAGTCGCGCCTCAAGTGCTGAGAGGTCGTTAAGAGTACTTACTACATAAAACGAGTTTGCAGTCATAACGACAATGATGACTACAACCAAAATTATCCAGCTGTAAATTGAAGACAGAACTTTAGAGATCATTTAATTATTCCGCATCGTTCTTACCCAGTTCTGACGTCATTTCAGAAAGGGTCTCGCTGCAGTCTTTTGCACTGCTTATTATTTTATCTAACGCCGCTAATGCTTTTTCGGGCGCAACATCACCATTTAGTGCCATTTTTACTAGCTCCGCCTGCATAGATATTCTATTTAAAGGCTTGCGAGCATCATGTACGAAAACACTTAGACGTGAGAATTCCTCGCTCGTCATATCGAGCCCCCCTTATTATTCATCTTTGCTTAGATCGCCATAGGCATGAAGGCGGTTGTACAGCGTTTTAGTACTTATCCCTAACATTTCTGCGGCCGTGGTTTTATTGCCACTTACTTTTTCTAACGTGGCGTAGATAAGCTCTTTTTCTACATCTTCAATCGTTCTTCCAGCTTGAAGGGCTGGTGTCGTACTCTGCTTCTGTGCAAAAGGAGATTCAATAGTTTTAGGTAGTTCAATCTCACTCTTCTCAGGGTCACTCATAATTGCTGCACGGTGAACGAAGTGTCTTAACTCACGAACGTTTCCTGGCCAATCATAGGCTTGAAGCGTTTCAAGTTGATTATCTTCCCATTTAAAATTAGAACCGTTATCTTTGTTAAATTCTGCAATAAAGGTTTTCGCTAGCAGCGGAATATCTTCTTTTCGTTCACGTAATGGTGGGATAGTGATTGGGAAAACGGCTAATCTAAAATAGATATCTTCGCGCAACACTTTGCTTTGCGCTATTTCTTCCATTGTTCTGTTTGTTGCAGATACTACGCGACAATTTACAGGTATAGATTTTGTGCCACCTACGCGAAGCACTACTTTATTTTCAAGTACGCGCAAAAGGTTGGGCTGCATATCGATGGGCATTTCTGTGATTTCATCTAAGAAAAGGGTGCCACCTTCCGCTTGTTCAAAAACACCTTCTTTACGACCTACCGCACCGGTGAAGGCACCTTTTTCATGGCCAAACAGTTCACTACCAATCAATTCTTTAGAAAAGGCACCACAGTTTGTGGCGATATAAGGGCCTTCACTTTCAGAAGCTCGGTGAATTGCAGCAGCAACCACTTCTTTACCAACACCACTTTCGCCTAACAGCATGACGTTAGCACTTGTCTTGCTGACCCTTGAAATGAGTTTGTATAACTCTTTCATCACGGGTGACTCGCCAATAAGCAAATCGAAGTGTTTTTCAATTGTTTCTTCTTTAGGTGTTTTGTCTTTTTGTTTTTTACTTAAAACAGCCTCAATTTCTTCGCGCTGTATTGGCTTTACAAGGTAGTCCACGGTAGGGCCACATAAGCCTTTAATCACGCTTTTAACCGAAGGGTGGCCGGTAATTAAGGTAACACGAGGGCGCTTGGGAAGCGCATCAAGTTCATTAAATAGATGAGCGCCACTACCATCAGGCAGCATAAAATCTAACAGTACGTGATCGAATGTTTCTTTCTCAAGCCAATCACGGGCTTCAGCTAATGTAGCAGCGGTTAGAACGTCGTGGCCTAAAAATTCAATAATAGTACAAGCTACTTCTGTAAACTCGGCGTCATCATCAACTAAAAGTACGGTTAGCACGTGGATGTCCCTCTCTATTACTTTCCATTTAAAATATGGAATAAAATCAATGTTATAGTTTTATCATAAACAGCAAGGAAAAATAACTAGATACCAAGTTATCATCGCTTATTTCCAAGCAAAATATTGTATAGGTCGTGTAACACTACATTAGCGTTCAAAAAAGTTGCATAAAATATTGAGACTCAATAATGCGAACGACCGTTTAAAACCTCAAATCGTTATTTGACTTAAAGGATTTTCGGATTGTTCAATGAATATTAGGCGTTACCTATTTACACACCAGTGCAAAAAGTATTCCCGATGACTTATAGCAAATATTCAAATAGGGCGATGGCACATTTTTCGCACAAAATGGTAGGGGAGCGCCCCTATTATTGGTGAAAGGGTTGGATAAATATTGCCGAAAATTTGCGTATCTAAGCTCCGCATTAGCTCCCTGAAATTAGAGGATAACAGCTAGATTTACGTCAAAGGATTTGAAAATGTGGGCAAAAACAGCTGAAAGATCAATGACCTTAACCGAGCTGCTGACAAAAATGCAGCCTCGCGCTAGTCAAGATTTGTTTTATTTTGCAGATTTTTGGGAAGTGATGGAGAAGCGAGGCTTTGGTCCGATGCTAGCGCTTCCGTCCTTTATTGCGTGTACACCTATAGGCGCTATTCCAGGTGTACCTTCGTTAACCGGTGTGACTATTTTACTTATTGCATTGCAAATTTTACTTGGTAGCAGACATCCATGGTTACCTCAAAAAGTAATGGATATTCATTGCGATGCCGATCAGTTGCGCCATATAGTTGAAAAAGTAAAACCCTACGCGGCCAGTGTTGATCGCTTTCTCGTTCCCCGTTGTTTTTTTATGAGGCAGCCCGTGTTCCGCTCTCTAATTGCATTGAATTGTGTTGGCTGCGGCTTGGTAATGGTTCCGTTAGAGCTTATTCCCTTTATGGGTCTTATTCCCGCCTTGGCGGTATTCATAATGGCGGTTGGTATGGCTACAGACGACGGCGCAGTAGCCTTGGTAGGTGTAACAATTTCGCTGTTTGGTTTTGTGTTAGGCTTTCAGCACCTGCCTGCAGTGGTGAGCTAATACGCGAGCTACTTATACATCAATCAAGCATAAACTCAGAGGTAGGCAAGTTCATTGTTTGGTACCTCAGTTCTCCCATAAATGCGCGTGCCGCTGGGCCTAACGTGTCTCCATCTTCGAAAGAAAGATAGAGAAGGGCCTTTCTCAACGCCGCATTGTTATCCAAAGGAAGCGGTACTAGCGTACCATTTTCTAATTCATCCTTGATAATGGCTATAGGTAGCCATGCAAATCCTAATCCTTGAGCGATGATATCTAAAGATGTTCTCACGTGACTCACTGTCCAGCGCTGTTCTGCACCCAGCCAACCCACATCCGCCTTGCGCTCTGCAGATGAGTCGCGAACGACAATCTGACGATGAGTTTTAAGATCTTCTAAGGTAAGAGTTCTATTTAATTGATGCAATGGATGTTTAGCATGAGCCACCGCGGCGAACTCAATTTCACATAAGTCTTCGCTAAAACCATTCGGAAAGACAAAGGGAGAAATGCCCAAATCTACTTTTCCGCTACTTAATAACGCGTTAGCTCCGCTAAGGACGGTTTCCTCTATTTCTATACGTAAGAGAGGAAACTCTGCAGAGACTTTGGCAAGCACGTTATACAATAACTCAGAAGGGAAAATAATATCCACAGCTATACGTAGTGTTGTTTCTGTTCCTACTTTTAAGCTACTTGCTACCGCTTCAAGCTTGTGAGCTTCGTTAAGCAAAAACGAAGCGCGGCGATACATGAGCTCACCCTGCGGAGAAAGCTGTACTTTACGGCCAATATTTTCAAATAGTGTTACACCAATGGCATTCTCAAGTTTTTGAACAGCGTGATGAACACTAGATTGACTTTTATGTACTTCTGCAGCTGCTTGATTGAAACCACCAGCATCAACAACGGCTTTAAACATACGCCATTGTTCGAGTGTAGATTTAAGCATACGACGCCCTTAACCCGCTTTATGGGCTACTTATAGCATAGAGTGATTATACAAGTCACTTTTCAAGAGCGAGGTTAATAGATGATACAGGACACGTTACTACTGATACGTTCTCGTATCCCATAAGCATTAATTGCTCAGCGGCTAATTTGGCACGAACGCCAGATGCACAATGAATGTAAAGCGGTGTAGAGGCATCTTTGAATTTCTCCAGTGCTTTCATCTCGAGCACGCCTCGTGGAATGTTTTGGGCAGAGGGGACTGGCTGGCTAGCTGCTTCATTGCTTTCCCTGACATCGATGAGAGCGCCATTATTGTGCACTAGCTCTTCTGAAGCTTTTTCTGCAGTGACGCATCGAATATCGAAACTGATGTTCTCAATCCGAGTTTTAATATCTATTAGCATAATACTTCCAATTGATAACGACTTTATGTAATTAAGATAAGGTTAATCTAATGTAAGGACCGAATCTCACTAAAACAATATGAATTACCGGAATTCGTCGCATAAAATGGCAAGTCGGCAAAATGTCTTATACTTTAGTATAATTAATAGCTAAATTATTGCCAGAAATGTTAAAGAAAGGAAGTGCTTATGTCTGAAGATATGGTAATAGGTTCAGAGGATATAATGGAACATGCGGTGGAAGCTGAGATCTTCCTTAAGCAATTTGCGAATAAAACACGTCTTATGGTGCTTTGTTCATTGTTAAAAGAGGAAAAGTCGGTAACCGAGCTTTTGGAAGTAGTCAATGTTTCACAGCCCGTGATTTCTCAACACCTTGCGCTATTGCGAGAGTCGAAAATGGTAGCTACGAGAAGGGAAGGGCAAACAATTTACTATCGACTAGCGGATGAACGTGTCAAACGACTTATTGCGCTTATGGACGAATTCTTCTGCAAGTAACTTTTTCGTATCCATTATCACAACGATAATGTCCGTGCCAACACGGACATTATATCGTTTAACATTTATTCAAATTCTAATCTTAGACGATCTATCCAGTTGTTTACTCGCTATCCAGTTGCTTTCTCAAAAGGGCAATGTAGTCCTCTTCTGCAATCCTATCACTATCAACCTCTGGTCTATTGACCAATTCGTCATGACTCAGGTTGACCGCAACACAGTGTGCCGCCCAATCGATATTTTCAATGTCTCTCGGTAATAGCGCAAGATGTTTACCGCCTGGAAGCCAGTTATTGGTATCAACCACTAACATGACGATTTTCCAACTTCGCGTGTCGATTATAAAATTGCTTATGTGTCCAACGTTGTCGGTAGTCGTAGCAACCTCATAGCCTCCCACTTCGCCAACAGCCCTCAAATGATTACTCGTTTTTTCAGGGTGAAGTGTTTCGGATTCTTCTGCTTGCTGTAATTCAACAAGCTCATTGGGATGTGCAAATTCTCCCCATGCCCCTGGCCCAATCCAGTAGTAGCCGTAACCAAAGTACTTGAAGAGGTTTTCTTCATACTCTCTAGAAACGGGCTTATGTTCATCAATTGACGGACTATTCTTTAACTTTTCAACAGTCATATTTACGTGAACAGTGTCATTACTGCTATCTAGCTCTGTCACAGCGATAGGAGAAATAACAACTTTTCTGCTAAGAGGAAGCCACGTATTTGTATCTGCAACCAAATAACGTACGGTAAACGTTTCATCGTCAAAGAGAATATCGCGAACACCGCCTACCTTGTCATCAACGGCGTGAATAGAAAAGTGAGTAAGCTGTTTTGAACTAATGATCATCGTTGCGCCTCCTTTGCTAGGGCTCTTTGTATAGAGTGACAGTTACCATTAGTTTATGTCACTCTTTAATACTCTAAGTGTAGACAGTCCTTAACCTTTCTTCATTTTCTTCTTGCATAGCCTTGATTGAGATCATTTATCATCTAAAACAAAAAAAGCTCGCCTGAGCGAGCTTTATAATGTGAACTGGTATGATTTTAACTTAAGCTACATCAAATTCTTCTTCAGAGTAATCATCATCGTATTCTGATTGATTGCTAGCGCTGCTGTGGAGGGTATAAAAGTGTTTTTTCCCTCTTGCCAGCCTGACATATTTTGCCCACGCTTTTTCAAGGTTATTCACTGCTTCAACTTTGCCATTGATGAATTCAACGAAATGTTGCTCATCTTCACTTTCTGGCGAAAGTTCACCGCTTTCAAGGCCTAATAAGGTCTTGCCATAGTTAGTTAAAAGATCTGCTTCAGTGATACTGAAGTCACCTGATTTACGAAAGCCATAGGGAAACTTTTGACGGTCAATGTATGGTTTTGGAGATAGTCGAATAGCTAAACTTTTCATGTTGTACCCAACGTATTGTTTTGTTCAGCGCACTTTTAAAATAAATAAAAATGAAGATAAAACAAAAGATTTTTCTCTTATCAATAAAAAATTTTTTAACGGGTTAAAAAGTGACGGAGACTCAGAGGAATATTCTTGCAAATGGGCTATTTTGGAAACTGTTTGCAAAAGGTTTGTATTCTTTAAACTTATGAAAAATAAGAGTATATCCGGATTTTTTAAAGGGTTGCTTTTGTGGGCGTATTGTCACAAAAATGACATATGGAATAGCAAAACACGCATGTGAGAATACAGCAAAGATATCATCAAAAATTCTTGTCGCTACGATGATTAAAATTCGTTTTCTATTTTTCGGCTTAGGATGATAATTAAAAAGTGTTAACAACCCAGAGAAGTCAATGAGTAAAGACTATCGTTACCAGCGTGATGAATGGGACTCGGTAGAAGAGGAAGATCTTCACGCAAAGAAAACAAATTCTAAACGTCATAGCTCTGTAAAAGTAAAACAGAAGCGTGACTTGCAACGTCGTGAAAAGCAACGACGTTTGCATCAAGAAGAGTATTAATTAAGCGAGTTGATGAATTTTTAATTAAGCGCACCGGTTAAAGAGGTGCGCTTCTGTGCATTTGTATTTACTTACCGTATTATCTATGTCAGTTTAGAGTCATATCAATTCGGTTGTAAATTAAGCATGGATATACGCTTTCTCACCACTTTTATAGAGGTGACAAAAACACGTCACTTCGGTAAAGCCGCTGAAAATCTCTACCTTACTCAATCTGCCGTTAGTGCCAGAATAAAGTTACTTGAAGAGTATTTTCACACGACGCTTTTTATTAGGCAGCGCAACAGTATCCAACTTACGCAGTCCGGAGAAAAGTTGCTTCCCTACGCTAAGCAATTATGCGCCACGCTCAACGAAGCCAAACAAGAGCTGCAAATACAGTCATCTGAGTATGTAGTTTGTGGAGCTACACAGCTCGCCAGTGAATTGCTATTGCCTACAATGCTAAGCCATCTTCACAACTCATTTCCTGATTGGTCTGTAAAGGCAGAAGTCTTGACCCTAGATACTCTTTCCCGCCAACTGCACGAAAGAGTTACAGACCTCGCTTTTTCTACAGAGCCACTCAAATCTGAGGAAGTAAATAGCACAGTTTTGATGGAACATGAAATTGCACTCTATCGTGTTGGAAAGAATTCGGATGCTGTTAATGCCGCTGATTTTGTAGCAATTGACTGGGGTACTAAGGCTAGGGACTGGCTTCTTACCGCCTACCCGCAGCTTCGCGATGCAAAATTAAGGACAAATTCGTTAAATCTTGCTCTTAACAACTTACTTAGCGAAGGTGGGGTAGCCGTGCTACCCACTAATATAGAAAGACAGATACCAGCCAATGTTAACGTGACTAAAATTGCGACCCTTGAAAACGTATCATTGAAATTATACATACACAGTATGAAGCAAATACGGCGTGTTGGCCTTGACGAGATTATAGACAGCGTATCTACAGTAAGTTAAATGCAACCAATAGGTTTTGCGCGAGTGCCACTATATATGGCACATAAATGACAGAATTAAAAAGAGAGTACTATGTCCCAAATACATCCTTTACTAGAAAAAAACGCATTTCAGCGCTTAGAAGCTAGCTTGGAGACGATTAAATCCGAAAAAAAATTGTTTATCCTTAAAGATGAACACGGTTGTGTCATGCTGACTACTGACGAAGAAGATGGTGTGCCGGTTTGGCCAGACGCTGAACTTGCGCTTTTGTGGGCCACAGAAGATTGGGCACACTGTGAAGCAATGGAACTCACTACAGAAGAATTTTTAACTAAGTGGGTTCCAGGTATGACGCAAGACGAACTCATGGTTATTGTTTGTCCAGTTCCAGCTGAAGAAGGTGAGGTAATTTCACCACAAGAGTTTGCTGAGTACCTTTAATGTATTATTCAGGGCGCTGCAAGTTCAAAAGTTCCGGGTGATCTTAAGCACAGAGCTTGGGGTAGTCATTTAATAACTAGATAGAAACAATTGAGCGGTAGTGTAATCAACACGCCACTCGTTGTCTCTACAGCTCTTGTTATTAGATAACCCAAGGGAGGCGTTATGTTTACTGAACAACCCACAATGAACAGCTTATTTAGTCAACTCGGTCTAGGAAGTTCAGATGAAGAGATCGCAGAGTTTTTCGAAACTCATAGAGGGCTAAATAAAAGCCAGCACTTACACGAGGCGCCGTACTGGAATGAAAGCCAGTCCGCATTTCTCAAAGATGCTATCGTAGAAGATGCTGCATGGGCTGAGGTTATTGATCAGCTCAATGCAGAACTACACGAATAATACTATTTAGCAGGCATCTACCGCATTCGTGGCTTATTTCTAATTTTTTGAAAAAAGGCAGTATACGCTTTGTTACACCCAAACATTGATGATTTGTGGTTTGTCCCCTTAGGGGGGACAGGCGAAATTGGTATGAATCTGAATTTATACGGACACAATGGTCAATGGCTGATGGTAGATTGTGGAGTATCATTTGATGAACCCCTCGTCCCGGCGTACAAAAGCGACGATTCGGTTGGTGGCAGCACTTCGCCTAAGGGTGCTACGCATCGAGTAGTAGCGCCTGACCCAACTTTTATAGCGAAGCAGAAAGATTCATTGGCCGGCATTGTGATCACTCATGCTCACGAGGATCATGTGGGCGCTATCCCTTACCTTTGGGAGCGATTTCAAGCGCCGATTTACACTACCTCATTTACTGCTGAGGTACTAAGACGCAAGCTTGCTCGGAGCAAGCTTGCGAATCGAATCCCCATTGTTGAAGTAGACGCTGGTGACACTCGGCAAATAGGCCCTTTCAGCGTGAATTGGTTGGCTATTACACATTCTTTACCTGAGCCCTTCGCACTTAAAATTGAGACACCCGCAGGCACTGTTTTACACACGGCTGATTGGAAAATCGACGCTAACCCCATCACTGGATTGCCCTTTGATGTAGACCTTTACAAGCAGTTAGGTAATGAAAATATCCTTGCGTTAGTAGGCGACTCTACCAATGCACCTAAGCCTGGGTTTTCTATATCTGAACGAAATTGTTATGACGGCTTACTCAGTACTATTTCCCCGCTTAAGGGCAGGGTGGTTGTGGGGTGCTTCGGCAGTAACATTGCAAGACTTGTTTCATTGGCTAGGGTTGCTAAAAAAACTAAGCGCTACATGGCGCTTTATGGACGTTCACTGTTAAACATGTACGGCATTGCAAAACATCAGGGTATCTGGCCCGATGATTTACCGATAACCGACCCTCAACACTTGGGTTATTTGCCCCCTCATGAAGTTTTAGCAGTAGCAACGGGAAGTCAGGGCGAGAAAAATACAGCCTTGGCCCGCATGGCTCGCGACAACCATCCACATTTAAGTTTAGACAAAGGCGATACTGTTATATTTTCATCCATAATTATCCCTGGTAACGAAGAGAGTGTAGGGCGTCTGAGTAAGGCGTTGTCGGCAAAAGGCGTTGCGGTGATTCATAGCGAGGACAGTTCCTTGCCTATTCATGCCAGTGGCCACCCTTGCGCAGAAGAGCTAAAACTTATGTATCACTGGGTAAAACCTAAAATTGCTATACCGGTGCATGGTGAGCATGAGCATTTACAGGCACATGCAGATATTGCTAAGGCGTGCGGGGTAAAGAAACACTACGTGGGACAAAATGGCGATTTATATCGGTTATCTCCTCAGCCCAGCATTCGCCGCCAAGTTGTTCCAGTGGGGCGGGTGCCAGTTCAACAAGACTAAACTTTTCGAAAAAAGTAGGGTAGTAAGAAAAAGTATTTGCATAATTTAATCATTCTTTAATCCTTTTAAGACTTACTTTTTGCGTTATTAAACTTCTTGTCGCTAGTGTAATTAGTTTATTAATATCAATGCGATACCAGTATCTTAAGGAAGTGTAAAAACCTTCTTTTGAAACTGCCCATGTTTCGAACATTCTGGTACACTTAATTGCATAATAAAAATTTAAATTATGCGAACAACTTGTGATGAAGTTTTTATCCTACCTGGTTCTTTTGGTTTTTACTTTTTGTACTCATGCAGAAGCTTCTCCACGGCTTACCAACCCAGTTTTCCAATCGCTCTCGACAAAAAATGGTCTGCCACAAGATGTCGTTAACGACATTGCAATAAGTGATGATGGGTTTGTATGGATTGCCACAGAAGGTGGGTTAGTGCGCTGGGACGGCGTTAGAACAAAACGGATAACAGATTCATCTAACACGCTACTTGATTCGTCAGTTTACAGATTAGCGCTGCAAGGCTCTGAAGGACTTTGGTTTAGCATTTTCGGAAAAGGCAATTACTATCTAGATTTTTCTACGCAAAAAATCGTTCAAATAGAGCCTACGAGTTACTACGATATTGAAGGTGTGGTTCAACACGCCCAGACATTTCATTGGTACACCAAAAACAAATTGGTCATTGCGCTTCACGAAGAAGTTCAGCTTTTCGATACTGAAAAAAATAAATTAACGAGTATTGCTAAGCTACCTACCGAGCTTTTAGAAAATAACCATATCATTCGCGCTGCTATTACTATCGACGACATTTTGTTGATAGCAACATCCAAAGGCGCTTATATAAAAAATATACACGATACAGAACAGCCGCTGGTTAGCCTAGATTACTTAGGTGAAACGCCACAGAATATTGACAATATTAACGCAAAATTTCTGCTGTTGGATAAGCAAAATAGAGTATGGATTTCTACGGTGCTTGGCGTATTCGTCACACAGAAAGAAGACTTTTTAGCGCAAGTGAATGGCGTTAAAAGGAATGTATTTGAGCAGGTAGTTCCTGATAGGAATGTGTGGACTATGGTTCAGCACAAAGACAATGCGTTCTGGCTGGGAACTAATAAAGGCCTGTATCAACTAGTCAAATCTTCAAAAGGTTGGGAGAGCGAACACATTTTAGAGCCTAACAACGGGTTCACTGAAATCTCAAATAAAAAAATTTCAGCAATAGCGAAAGATGAAGCTGATAACTTGTGGATGAGTTCCGTCTACGCAGGCGCGTTATATTTTGGCGTTAAAAGTGCTGACATGTTTACTATTCAGAACGAGCGAGCGGGAGCAGACAGCACATTAACCAGTCATATAGTGTGGACCTTCGCGGAAACCGAGCCCAATAAAGTATGGATAGGTACTGACAATGGGCTAAATCATTATGACTTCACAACAAAAACATCTGACAAATTTCTTTATTCTGACAACAAAGTTTATGGTAAGGGAGCGGTAGATAAACTTATTCCGCTGCAAAACGGAAAGTTATTCGTAAGTACTTATGACGGCATCCGACTCTTCAACCCGAAAACAAAGGAATTGTCTCGCCCAGAAGTACTTAGTGGAGGAGATAATGCTGTCTTTGATACTTATGTCCCCGGCATGGTTCTATCTAATAACGATGTTTTATACTTTATTGGATATGAGGGCTTTTTTAAGTATGACGTAAATAATAAAGCAATCTCTCCACTTAATTTAGACTCACGAGTTTTCAACATCAATTTTTCTTATGGCTTTATAGGGCAGTCTTCCTATCACAATAATAGGTTGTTCTTGGCTACCAAAGGAGGCTTATGGTTAATAGACCCTGAGACTTCGCAGCATGAACTTGTTTATCGTTTCCCTGAGTCGCAGCGCGGAAACGAGCGCTCAATATCATCTTGGGTCATTGACGATATGGGCGTACTATGGCTTGCCTATAGTGGGGTCGGTTTAATTGGCGTCGATGCCGATACATTCGAACCCCTATACAATTTAAACGACACCAATATTCTGTTATCAAACATAGTTTATGGGCTTCAAAAAGATGAGTTTGGGAACATCTGGTTTAGCTCCCATAAAGGCCTTCACCGGTACGATCCTTCCACTGCACAAATCAAGAATTTTATATACGGTCGTGAGTTAAGTGTTTCTGAATTTAATCAAGGTGCTTCATTGAAGCTTAATGACGGAAGGCTCGCCTATGGCTCAACAAGTGGTGCCGTAGTATTTTCGGCCTCCCAGCTTGAAAGTTTAGATACAGAGAGGAGTTTACTTAGCAAACAAACGGCTATAACTGAAGTTGCCGTAGACAATCGCGTTCTTAGCCAGCCCTTAAAAAACTTAAGTGGTCACCATTTTAATCTAGATTATGAAGACTATGGATTAACCATTCACTTTTCTTCGCTCGCGATGTCTGGAATAGGTAAAGTTAAATATTACTATAAGCTTCTCAATGGTGATCGGGTAGTAACAGAAGGTGTTACCGACGATGCGAAAATAACCTTTACTAATATTGAGCCTGGAGATTATGTATTCACCGTGGCGCCGACGCCAGGTAGCTTCGAATTTAACGTATTGCCCGCAGAAATAACGCTCTCCATGCCTTATGCTCCACTTCGTTCACCACTGGCTTACTCCTTATATGGCACGCTTGTTGTTGGCCTTTTAGTGGCTTATTTACTCTCTAGACAACGTCATTTGTTTAGGCTTCAGAAGGCGCAACAACAGGTTACCTTATTTAGCGATGCGTTTAGACAAACTCGGGACTGGGTACTCATTTTTGATAAAAATAAGCGTTTAGTTGCCGCGAATCCCGCCTTCGAGCAAGTGTTTGGATTTAATAGCAGGGAGCCACTACCTAAACAGTTATCTCGTCTATACCTGCGTTATCCCAACCTTAATCGTCACCTTTCGGGCAAGTTGCCGGAAATGCAAGGCGGTGATTTTTGGAAAGATGAAACCGTTATTGATGGTGCTGACGGTAAGCGTTACGACGTTTTGATAGATATAACAGCGGTAAGTGGCGAAACTAATGACGCAGAACACTATCTGATTGTTATATCTGACATAACCGAGCAAAAAAATGCAGAACGCAAGCTGCTTAAAATTGCCACCTACGACAGCCTTACTGGTTTGGTCAACAGGACGTTATTACTCGATAGACTTGAGCACGCCATAGGGCTTGCGCGTCATCATGGGCATCGTGTAGCTGTGATGTTTGTCGACCTAGACAGATTTAAAGGCATTAATGATAGCCTAGGTCACGATTATGGTGACAAACTTTTGCGCATTGTTGCTAATAGAATGCGAAACCTGGTGGCAGAGTCGGGTACGGTTGCGCGTCTTGGTGGCGATGAGTTCGTGATTGTTATTGAAGAGGTGGGCGCCGACGATGATTTAAGTTCATTTGTAGCGCAAATTATTGAATCGGTAGAAACACCTATTTCATTGGCTGAAGAAGTGCTTCGTGTATCTTGTAGTATTGGCGTTGCTTTTTACCCAGAAGATGCGTCTGAACCTGCCGAGCTTATCAAGCAAGCTGATGTTGCTATGTACAGCGCTAAAAAAGATGCGTTGAGCGGTTTTACTTATTTTACAAGTGATATGAATGAGCGAGCAAAAACACGCTTGCAGATAGAAAATAAAGTAAAACGCGCTTATTCAGATGACTGCTTCTTTAATCACTACCAGCCCATCATAGATGCAAGAACTAATAAAACAATTGGGGTAGAACTACTGCTTCGAGGAAGATTAGACGAGGAGCCGCTATTCCCCGACCAGTTCATTCCTGTTTTAGAAGAGCTTAAATACATCATTGAAGTGACCCGGCAAGCAATGCGCCGCGCGGCTCAAGATTTGTCTTTGTGGTATGAAAAAGGCTTTGACGGTTATGTGTCAATAAACCTATCTGCCCTGCACTTTAAAACTGAGTTCGACTTAAGCGGGGTACTAAGCCTGTTGAGCGAGTTTGGTTTACCAAAAGAGGCATTTAGATTTGAGATCACGGAAGGCGTATTGATGGACGATAGCGATAATGCTTTACGTCAGATTGAGCGGTTCGTAAAAGAAGGCTTTGTTTTAGCGTTAGACGACTTCGGAACTGGATACTCATCGCTAAGCTATTTAAAACGCTACCCGTTATCGGTACTAAAAATTGATAAAAGCTTCGTTAATGAGATGGCACCGGGTAATGCCAACGAAGCCTTAGTAACAACGACTATCGCGCTTGCAACGAACTTAAAGATGAGTTGTGTTGCAGAAGGCGTTGAGACGCAGGCACAGGTTGACGAGCTTATTGGAAAGGCCTGTTACTTCCATCAAGGCTATTTTTACGCAAAGCCATGCACGGCAGATGAAATAGTGCCCATTCTGTTTAAAAACTGGGCTGAGTGACCGTATCTAGTTTCGGCTTTTAGCGTTAAACAATCATAAAGAGTGAAAAGCCGAATGTATAAAAAAACTAAATTTAGCGCTCAAATTGTTGTTATTCATCGCAAATAATGTAAACGCTTGTTTAAAAAGCTTGTTTTTCAATAAAAAATAAGGCTTATTAGAAGTCTGTGAAATCATTGTAAAAATGAGCTACATTATAACAACATATGAGTGACTTATGCCGCTAGACATGACAGTAAACGCAAATACCACGGAAGTAATTACATCGCCATTAAGTATGTTGTACCACTGGGAAAAAAACCGTGGCAACGACGTGTTTCTTACGCAGCCAATTAACGGTGAATATCACGACTACACTTGGAAACAAGTTGCGGAGCAAGCCCGAAAGGTGGCGGCACGTTTACGTGAGCTAGATTTCCCACAAGGCAGCCGTATTGGTATCTTTTCTAAAAACTGTGCAGAGTGGTTTATTGTCGACCTGGGCATAATGATGGCAGGTCACGTGTCGGTACCTATTTTCTCTACAGCCGGCCCTGATACGGTTCAGTATGTGCTGAAACACGCTGATGTACAGTTGCTGTTTGTAGGAAAGCTTGATAATACTGCTGAACAGGTAGCTTCAATTCCTTCAGAGTATCTTACTGTTGCCTTCCCTTATCCAAACATTGCTACCAAACAGCAGTGGAAAGAGTTCATGGATATAGCGCCAATTTCTGATTTGCCTGTACCTGACATGAACGACATGATGACAATTATCTACACATCAGGTAGTACGGGGCAGCCTAAAGGGGTAGTCCATAGCTATAATACGGCTTGTTGGGCAGCGCGACGTTCACTGGATCAGTTAGGCATCAACGAAAACGATCGCACTATGAGTTATCTGCCCCTTGCACATATTACAGAGCGCGTGCTTGTAGAACTTTCAAGCTACTATAGCGGTGGAAAAATTCATTTTGTGGAAGACTTAGCGACCTTCCAACGAGATGTAGGTCATTGCCAGCCTACGCTGTTTATTTCTGTGCCTCGCCTATGGACGAAGTTCCAAATGGGCGTATTAGCGAAAATGCCACAGAAAAAGCTAGATACCTTGCTCAAAATACCCTTCTTAAACAAAATCGTAGCCAAGAAAATTCGAAATGGCTTGGGTATAAATAATGCGCGCTTATGGGCGAGCGGTTCTGCACCATTGGCGCCAGCTGTTATCGAATGGTTTGCGAAAATCGGTATCTACATTTCCGAAGGGTGGGGGATGACTGAAAACAGTGCCTACGGTACTGGCAGTGTACCTTTCAGACATGACAAAATTGGTTGTATCGGTAAGCCTTATGATGGTGTCGATATTCGCACTTCTGAGGAAGGCGAAATTCAGGTCAAGTCGCCGTGCAACATGCTGGAATATTATCTAGAGCCTGATAAAACCGCTGAAGTTTTCACCGAAGACGGTTACTTGCGCACTGGCGACAAAGGCGTCATAGATAACGATGGCTACGTCAAAATTACCGGACGTTTGAAGGACATCTTTAAAACGGCGAAGGGTAAATATGTAACGCCTGCACCCATTGAAGCTAAATTTATGGAAAACCCTGTCGTTGAACAGGTGTGTGTAACGGGGACTAACTTACCTCAACCGGTTGCGCTTTTGGTATTAAGCGAAGAAGCGCAGAAGAAAGATAAAGCAAGCATTGAAGCGAGCCTTAAGAAAACCTTTGAAGCTATTAACGCTAAATTAGAGAGCCATCAGGTAATGGATCGCGTTGTAGTAATGAAAAACGAATGGAGTATTGAGAACGATTTACTTACCCCAACGCTAAAGGTTAAGCGCCACGTGCTAGAAGAGCGATTTGTTGACATTATACAAGGTAACTACAGCGATAAATTGGTATGGGTTGACGCGTAAGTTGCCTGTTTAGCTATATTTTTCTGACTAGATTAAAAAAGCTCTGTCCTTAGACAGAGCTTTTTTGTAGTAGCTTATAAAAACAGTCAGGCGTTAAACAGGCTATTCCTTTCGCCCCTCAAGTCTTCACACAGCACTGTCTACTATGCGCACCCAATCCCAAAATCTAAGCCCAATACGCTATTAGAATGAGGCTTTATCGGGCCTTAGCGAAGTTTAAGAAGGGTAGCGTGCGCGTAAACCTTCGTACACCAAATCGCTAAACTCAGGCTTAGTTAAATCAAGAGCGTCCATCACTTCCACCAAATGCTCATTGTCTTCACGACCTTCCCATACTTTTACATATGTTCCTTCTTTATAACCGTTGTCTTGGCGGAAGAAGTTAAGAACATTTTTGCCAACATATTGCCGATACAACTCGTCAGCCGACATTTCGCATTGGCTAACGATAAACATAAATAGTGGAACGCTAAAGCGCTTAGCGGCGCATAGGCCTGTCATTAATTCTAAATTATCAAGAAGGGACTGATTAGATGCGTCGTAGTCTTTACCATCGAAGGTCACTTGAGTGTTGCCACTTGCCAGCTCAGCCGCAATACTTTTGGCAGACTCACTGATATCACCTTTATATTCAATAATGCAGGCGCTCAGCGCAAAATGCCAAATGTCCACGAGCTCCATTTGAAGCTGAGGCAAGTCTTTTTTCTGTGCTTTCCACCATTTCCAGCCGTGATGTTCAATGGCTTCAACAGACTCAACCATAGCTGCACGCAAGTATCCATATCCTGCATTTAGCCAGTCTGGGTTTACTTTGGCGTTCATTTTATCTTGAAGAGAAAGCATGGTGGCGAGTTGTTGGGCGGTTAACATTGTTGCTCCTGACCGTGAATGTGTAATGCATCTTTTAAAGGCGAAATTGTACTTGAATGACGATGAAGGAGAAACTGCTAAATTTTAGCCAATAATAGTGAAGCATCTTCTTTACTAAGTGCTTGCTTGTGGTGCACTTGCACCAGAGTAAAACCATGACTGATTAGTTGTATTTTTAAAATTGCTTTAAGCATATGAATTATAAGAATTAAAAAGTTGGCATTCTACGTGCAAAACCTAAAGCGTTAACAGTGCTGCCCAGTAGCGCTAACGTGAATGAGTGCCAGGCAACGCTTATTCACGTTGTTACTGAGTAGACCGTAAACCTTACCCATACAGATTTTTCGTGTCCTGAGGTCTGTATGGGTTTTTTTGTCTAAAAGACGCTACCCTTACTTTTCTCGTACATCCGATACCTAGCTTTCTCCTATTACTTGTCACTGAGTTGTTTGGATACGGTTGTTTATACCAATGCTTTAGTCCTTATTTTTATCTTCATAAGACATTTGCTTATCTATTTTTTTTGAGAAATAACTTAACTACTTGGCCTAATGCGATACACTTAATTGATAAGTTCGACGATGCGTGCATAGTCTTTATACAGAACCTAATTGCACGTTTTACAAAGGATTTTTCGATTGCTTGCGTTATATCCCTCTAACAAATTAGAACACTTGAGTTTTCTTCTTACCACGCTTTTACGTCAGCAACCCTTGGGGGTATTTACGCCAGAAACTATTCTGGTTGAAAGCCCGGGTATGCAGCATTGGGTTAGTATGCAACTAGCCACTGAGCACGGCGTGGCGATGAATATTGACTACCCGCTGCCTGTACGCTTTATGTGGAATACGGCACGCTCTGTACTAGGGCAGGGTAAAGTACCCAAGCAATCTCCTTATCGCCGTGAAGTACTGACTTGGCGCATTGACAATATTCTTCAAGATGACTCACTGATGAACGGTGAAGCTTTTGAGCAAGTAAATAGATATTGGAAAAATGCTGGTAGTGAACAAGAGCAGGGCCTTCAGCGTCTTCAACTTGCTACTGCGTTGGCTGACGTGTACGAACAATACCTTTTATACCGCCCCGACTGGCTGTTTAAGTGGGAAGCGAATGAACGGGCTGTATTCGATGATATGGAATTATGGCAAAGCGAAATTTGGCGTATTCTTGCCAAAGAGGAACCGTTGCATCCTGCCCGTTTGCATCAAATGACTATAGAAGCGTTAGGGGCGTTAGAGGCAGGCGATATACCAAATGATCCCGTCAGTCATTTACCTAAGCGCGTTATTGTTTTTGCCATTAACACCATGGCGCCGCAACTAATAGCATTTTTTGACGCCCTCGCACAGCATATTGATATTCATATATTCCACCTAAACCCCAGCGTAAATTATTGGGGGGAAGCGAAAAGTAGTAGCGAACAAGCCAAGCTATTACGCCTGGAAGGGCTTAAAAAATGGATGGAAGAAGACCAGTCCAACCCATTACTTGGCAACTTAGGTAAGCAGGGCAGAGAGCTATTTAATCTTCTTACCGAACTAGACACGTTTGAGATAAGCGCTTTTGATTCGCCAGAATTTGACGAAGAGGTTGGAAACGGTGAGATAGAGCCTACCCGCGGTCTGCTGGACTATATCCACAGAGATATTTTACAAGCCGCTCAACCTGCGCCATTCACTAGCGAACTAAAACAAAATGATGATAGCGTTACCATCATGTGCACCCATTCCGCGCTTCGCGAAGTGCAAGTGTTGCACGACCAGCTGCTCCATTGGTTATCCCAAGATAAAACGCGTACCCCTTCAGATATTCTTGTGATGTGCCCGGCGATTGAAAACTATGCGCCATTTGTTGATGCCGTATTTCACAGGGTTGGTACTAAAACCTTAGCTGGCACCGGGCAAGTTAGACTCCCCTGTACCATTGCAGATAGAAGCCCTATGGACGCAGAGCCTCTTATTGCGGCGTTTATGGCGCTTTTGCAGCTACCTGATAGCCGCTTTGGCGTATCGGATATTATGGATTACCTGCAGCTGGATTCTGTACAAAAAAGATTTTCAGTGTCCCAAGACGACATAGAGCAAATGGTGGTGTGGCTAAAACAAGCCCATATCCATTGGGGTCTTAATAGTACTCATAAAACCGCCGTATCAGAGGGCGTTAAATTAGATGAAACGTATAGCTGGTGGTGGGGCATTCGTAGGCTGCTAATGGGCATGTTGGCGCAAGACGCCGAAGTGGTTGTGAGTGACCTACTTACTATTCCAGACGTTGAAGGGCAAAGTGCGCTAACCCTGGGTAAACTTATCGATATAGTGGCAATGCTCGGGGAATTCGCACAAGAGTTAACCGCTCCAAGAACACCAGAGCAGTGGTCTAAAGCGTTAATCGACCTTCGCGATGCGTGCTTTATGCCTATAAAAGAGCAGCAGCAAAGCTGGGATCTTATTGCTAACGTTGCAGCCGATCTTGCAGCACGATGCGAAGAAGCAGATTACCAGCATGAATTATCCTTGCGCCAAGTCCGCGACCTTTTACTGAATCGATTCTCATCACCAGACGCAGGTAACCACTTCATGACCGGTCAGGTCACGGTATGTTCAATGTTGCCAATGCGAAGTATACCGTTTAAAAAAGTGTGTATTCTTGGCCTAAACGACAGTGAGTTCCCAAGAAAATCAAGCCCGTTAGGCCTAGACTTAATGGCAGGTGCGAACCGCAGGGTTGGTGATCGTTCAAGGCGTTTAGAAGACAGATATTTATTCCTTGAAGCCATTATTTCAACGCGGGAAAGCCTGTACTTAAGCTACCAAGGCAACGATGTAACCAATAACAGTGAGCGCCAGCCTAGCTTGGTACTGGCTGAGTTTATGGACATGCTTGAAAATAGCTACGCTCTGGCCTTGTCTAGATATCGAGTACATGCGCCGCTTCACCCCTTTAGTGAAGAGGGATTTACTGGCCAATTGCCAAGCTACGAAACCGGTTGGCTTAGACTGGCCGATGCGCTACAGCATACAAAGTCACAGTCTGATAAGACAAGTGTTGATAGCAAGGGTTCTGACCAACTAGCGATGCCTGAAGAGTCATCCAATACGCTTTCAACACAGGTACTTCGACTATCAAATAGCCAAATCGCAAGAGCCTTTAAAGACCCTCTAGAGCACTTTTCTATACAAAGGCTAGGTGTAAACTTATCACAGTCTTTTACGCTACTGGAAAACAGCGAGCCATTTGAAACCAATGCCTTGCTGCGCTACCAGGTGCTTGATGCCATCTTCTCATCACCTGAACGCAAAATGTCACAAGAACACGACTCAGTGTCATACGGTGAACAGGTAATCACTTTTGCGTCACTTAGGGGCGATATCCCCAATAACCCCGTTGCCAGAGATGAAGTTGAAATGTGGAAAGAAGGGGCGTTGGCATTAAGTCAGGCTATGGGGCCCCACGATGCTGAACCTGTAAAGGCGCAGTTCCAAGGTAAATTCATTACCTTTACCACAGCTGCCCTCATTAGTAGCGACGCGTTAGTAGAGCTTTGTGCCGGTAAAATAGACGCCCACCGCGCACTGAGCTTTTTCATCTCTCAATTGATATTTTCATGCAGTGATGACGCAACAAAATACAGCAGTTATCCGTTGGATATTTATTCGTGTTCATGGGAAAAGGGCGAAACGGTATTGAAAAAGCAGCGTTTCCCTTCTTATGACAAAGAAACTGCGGTGCGGTTACTCTTGTTTATAGAACAGCTTTACATGGCTGTTTATACGGCGCCAACGCCAGTGCATTTAAGCTTGTTTGGTACCTTTATGCCCGGCACAAGAAACTCAGAGACTAAGCCCGTAGTTGAAAGCATAAAACCGGATATGTTTGACGATATACTGCATGCACTGCTGCATAGTACAGATGTTACAAGTGAAACCGATAAAGCCATTCTTGAGCAAATTCAACAGGTAATTGACGAAGTCTGCCCGTTTGCTGAGAAAGACAGCGACACAACTAGCGAAATAGTAAATGACAGAAACGAAAAAGCGAAACAGGTAGTTGGTCAATCTGCCGCACTTTTTGACACCATTGAACTACAGCGTGCGCTAACCGATTGGCAGCAAAGTAACGGGCAGTACAGTGCGGATATGGCAAGCAATCCTTACCTCATCTGGCTATTCCCGCAAGGTGTAAGCTGGAACGATGTCCCGCACTTGTGTGGCTTCGTACTTTTTTCCATGGTCAATAATGCGTCTCAGGAGGAGAAGTTATGAGCCAGAATTCTGTATCCTCTGAAAATTACGAGTACGAGCGAGCCCATATCGAAGCGCAATTGCTTGACGTAGTGGCCATGCCGCTAAAGGGTCGGCACCTTATTGAAGCGAGCGCTGGTACAGGCAAAACCTTTAACATTACGCGTTTGTACCTACGCTTGCTGTTAGAAAAAAAGCTTAACGTTAAAGAAATATTGGTGATGACCTTCACCAAAGCCGCTACCGAAGAGATTAAGGGGCGGATTGCGGCTACGCTAAGAGAGGCATTGCTTATTTGGCAGCAAGCCAAAGACAACGGCAACGAAATAGACGCTAGCTGCGACCCGGTTTATCAGAGCTTGTTTAATAGCTGCGATCCTGATGAGAGTTTAGCCCTGTTAAAAGCAGCGCAGCTGGAGCTCGATGAGGCGTCGGTGTTCACTATCCACGGTTTTTGTCAGCATGTTATTACTCAACTGGCGTTCAACAGTGGCTTTGCTATGTCGCTCAACTTAGGCAACGATACTAGCGATTTATATCTTCAGGCTGCCGAAGATTTCATTCGAAAAATAAGTAAAAGCGAGGACGATTTCAGGCTGTTGGCAGAGTCTGGTTGGCACACACCTGAAAACCTGCTGCGTGAATTTAACGCCAGCATAAAAAGTACTCTGACCCCATTAATGCTAACTGAGGACGACATTGAAGCTGCCTTTAACAAGCAGTTGGATGACGCGCCAAACACCTCTTTGTCCTATGTGAAATCTTTACTGCAAAGTGTGGAAGAAAACGAAGGTTTAATCGTAGAGCAGCTTATTAAAACGCCGGCGCATAAAAAAGAAAGACCCCAAGAATTGGCTGCGCTTAAAGCGTGGTTAAGTTCTTGCGTAAGTGAGCAGCAGTATTATCTCGCACCGCCAGAAGCAGAGGCTTTTGTTAAGGGGAATCGATATGCTCGGAATTCTTCAGGCGTAAAGGAAATTTTAACGCCAATTAAGGAATTTGCTGGCGCGCTTAAAAAAGCCTTTGTCGAGAAAGATAAAGCACTCGGTAAAGTACCTGTTTTCAAGTTGGTTATCGAAGCTATTGCCTTTATTAAAGAGCGAGTTGAAAAGCAGAAAAAGCAGCTGGGTGTTATCGACTTTGATGACCTTATTCGCATGTTAGCTGATGAGGTTATAAAACCAAACAATACCCTTGTGCCAGAACTTCGCAAGAAGTTTCCAGTCGCGCTCATCGATGAGTTTCAGGACACCGATGCTAAGCAATACGCTATTCTAGATTCGGTATATCCTAATTTAGCTGAAGCTGATGAAAGTGCGCTGCTAATGATAGGGGACCCGAAACAGGCTATTTATCGCTTTCGTGGAGGCGATATTTTTACCTATTTAAAAGCGGGTAGGCAGGCTGATTACCGCTGGGTGATGAACACCAACTGGCGTTCAGTGGAAGGTATGGTAAGGGCCTACAATCGACTATTCTATGGTGCGCCAGTGGCATCAGGCGCGCCCACTGATGTATTTGGCTTTGGCATTAACTACAACCCTGTTGAATTTACCCCTAAAGCCGCTGCGGCTAAGACCCCCTTGGTAGACCCTGCTGAAGAGCATAGTGTACCGAAACGCAGTGCAATGAATTACGTGAGCATGTGTTTAGAGGAGAAAGAAAACACTAACATTATGCGGCGTAAAATGGCGCAGTGGATTGCACAAGAAATTTATCGCTTGTTGAATGAAGCGCATTTTAAAGCGGCGGACGGTCACACTACACCAGTAAAACCTCAAGATATCGCCATTCTGGTCAAAGACAGGACCGAAGCAGGCGCTATCAAAAATGTATTACAGCAAAAAGGGCTGGCCTGCGTTTATTTAAGCGATCGCAGTAATCTATTTGCCAGTGCTGAGGCGAAAGACGTGCTTAGGCTGCTTAATGGCATTTGGCATGCGAATGACACCAGTAAAGTAGCGTCCAGTTTGGCATCTCCGCTTTGGGGCTATAGCGCAAACACCCTTATCGAACTGCTTTATCACGAAGATGATGCTCAGTGGGATGCCGCTATCGATAACGTACTGTCGCTGCGCGAGATGTGGCTTCAAAAAGGCTGTATGAGCGTACTGCTGCACTTAATGCAAGACAGCTATCAGCCCCATGCCGGCAGTGTGGAGCGGGCGTTAACCAACTATCAGCATTTAGCGGAAGTACTGGAAAAAGCCAGCACTACACACCAGCGCCCTGAGCAACTACTGGACTGGTTAAATAAGCAAATCCAAAAGCCGGAAAGTGACGAAGAGCTAACGCTACGCCTTGAGAGTGATAGTCAGCTTATTCGTCTTATAACTCAGCATGGGTCAAAAGGCCTTGAGTATCCCATCGTTTTTGTACCCTATGCCACGGGCTATAAAGACGCGTCAAAAAATGGAAAGGCAACATCGCAAATCTTTACCTATTACGACGAAGACAAGCAAGACTTGCAGATGCAGCTGGGACAAACGCCACAAGCCATAGCTCGGGTTCAACGTGAAAGCGAAGCGGAAGATATGCGCTTGGCCTATGTGGCAGTAACCCGTGCAGCACACCGCTGCTACATGGGGGTTGTTCCTCTTGCCAACAATGAAAAAAGCGCACTGGCTCGAGCCTTAGGCGTAAGTGGGGATAGCGGCAACAACGATTGGCCAAGTGTATTAAGCAGGGTCGCCGCAGAAGATGCGTCTCATGCAAGCCACATCGATGGCGACGATTTCGAAGAAGTGTATTCAGGCTTTGAGCAAGAAGACGAGCTGCCACAGCTTAGCGCGTTGCAATTTACCGGCACGGCGAGCGAAGAATGGCGGCTGTATTCATTTTCCGCGATGAGCCGTTTAACTACGGTGAGTGCGAGCGCAAACACAACACCAGTAGAAGCTTCAGGTCAAGTACTTCCAAGTGTGCCCGTACTTCAAACCATTCGTGACGAAGAGGTGTATGCGACGGATTCACTTGTGGGGGGAGAAGAGCTGTTGGGCTCAAGTGATGCAGATCCTTCTTTAAGCACTATAACTACAATCAGTAAAAGTGACTTGCGTTTTACGTTGGAAAAAGGTGCAAGCGCAGGTAACTTACTTCACGATATTCTTGAGAACAGTGATTTTAGTGCGCCCGAATGGGAAGAAACTGGCAAAGAACTCGTTAAACGCTTTGGCCTAGATGAAAAGCGCACGCCGCTACTTTACGAGTGGCTGGAAGAAACGTTACAGACGCCTTTGTATCCTAATATGCAGTTAAGCATGAGTGACTTACCGTTAGCGCAAACCCTGCGCGAAGCAGAGTTCTACTTTCCCATGAACGATACGCAATGGGGACAGCTTCGTGATGTTCTCGCTCGCCACCGCCAATCTGTAGCTGACGCCATTGGCGGTAAGGCCGAGGCCGCGCCTCAGCTAATTACAACGAAATTACAGGGAATGATGCACGGTTTCATCGACTTGATTTTTGAATATGATGGTCAGTTTTTTGTGGCGGATTACAAATCAACCTGGCTGGGAGATACCTTAGATAGCTACTTACCCGTTGCGCTGTTTCACAATAATCAGCACCACCTTTACGATCTTCAATACTTAATTTACTGCTTGGCGTTACATCGCTATTTAAAAAATACCCTGCCTGATTACGACCCTGATGTTCATTTCGGCGGTGTGTATTACCTATACCTACGCGGCATGCACCCAGAGAACGAACGGGGTGAAGGGGTATTCTATACCGATATTCCTTCGTCTTTGCTCACGCAAATAGATTTGATATTTGAAAGCGGTGCCAATAGTCAGCAAAGCGACAATTTGAAAAGTGCGGGCACTACTCAACAGCCTTCAGAACAGCAGCAATTTAGTTTCGATGACGAATAGTGGCATCAAGGACAATATAGTTAGGAAAATAATGAACAACAATCAACATTCTGTATCGTCGTTTTTCGATAACTTGTTTGGCATCGAAGCTATCGACAAATTTGTCGCAAAAGAATTTGGCTTTATTGATGAACTCGCACAAGAAGAGAGGTTTATCTGGGCTGGAGTACTGGCGTATTTGTCATATATGCAGCGTAATGGGCATAGCTGTATCTATCTTAAAGAAGTAGCTGGAACAACCCTGTTTAAGGAAGACGACACCGGGCATACCGTTGGTTCGATGACCGAAGCGCAAGAAAGCGAAAGTGCATCATCTATTCACAATCCCCAAGGGGGCATATATCAACAAGAGCCAGAAAAACAAGAGCCAGAACAAGCCCTTAAGACAGGTTTAGTACTACCTCAACTTACGCCTTTACTAAAAATTGTAAAAAGCGCTCTGGAGAACGAACAAGTTGTTCAGCTATTTGTTTATGAAAACGGCAGGCTGTATAGCCGTCGCTATTATGAGTTTGAACAAGAGGTAGCGCGAGACATAGTGAAGCGAGCGGCGCTTACGCAGTTAACAGAAGACGCAAATGATAAAGTAAAGCAGCTGTGGCCCACTATATTCCCTACCGAAACTACAGATAAACAAGATTGGCAGCAAATTGCTGTTGCTAAAAGCTTGATGCAGGGGTTTTGTGTCATAAACGGTGGGCCTGGAACGGGTAAAACCTATACCGTGTTACGTCTATTACTGGCGCTACAGGCGTGTGACAAAGACCTAAATATTGTATTGGCTGCCCCCACCGGTAAAGCGCAGCAACGTATGACCGAGTCTATCGTTAACAGTATTGAAGGGCTTCGCGGCAAGGTGGACGATGCAGCACTTGATAATGTGCCTACTGATGCTGTAACGCTGCATAGATTGTTAGGATTGCGAGAATACGGTGTATCGACCAAGTACAATCAGCACAATCAATTAGCCGCTGATGTGCTTATCGTCGATGAGGCAAGTATGGTCGACTTAGCGTTAATGACGCGCATTGTTCGCGCATTGCCAGACCATGCACGTCTCTATTTTATCGGTGATGCCGACCAGCTTCCAGCCGTTGAGCTTGGCAATGTGTTAGAACAGCTGGTTAGTAACACAACACGCTTTGACGTAGAAGAGAATGCATCGCCGAGCGACGAAAGTAGCTTACACATTGATAGCGACCCACTTTCATTGGGGGGCGTACCCTCGTTAATGCGCCAGAATATCGCTACGCTGTGCCCTCATCTTCCTATGTTACCTGTTAATGAGCAAGCCAAAAGCTACGTGGCAACACTGCAGGCACCGCAGCGTTTCAAAGGCCAAGTAGCAAAAGTAGCAACGGCAATCCAGAAAGGGGATGCTGGTGGAGCGATCGCTGCCATCGCCGAAGAAAGCGATGAAAGTAGTAAAACCGCAAACCTAGCGGCTTATACAAAAACACGTTTAAAAGAAGGCGTGCATTTATGGTCAGAAGATAAAGTTGGCAGTCGTGATTTACATGAGTTGGCTAAAGAAAGTTTCTTTCCCATATTTGATGCCGATAGTGCTGAAGAAGCGCTTAACCGCCTAAACTATGTTAGGTGGCTCACACCGGTTCGCAAGGGTGCAATGGGAGTAGAGGGCCTAAATAGCTTGGTGTTCGATGCCATCAAGCACAAAATTAAAAAGCGAGAAGGGCACTTCTATCAAGGTCAGCCCATTATGATTGTAAAGAATCATCATCCACAGCGGTTATCTAACGGTGAAGTAGGCGTAATCTGGCCTGATAGCACGGGTAAACTGTATGCATGGTTTTACCAAGACGCCAAAGGTGCAGACCAACAAACCTCGTCAGGTACGGTCGAGAATGCTACTGGCGTACAAAACCAAATGCAAAAACAAGCGCTACGCAGCATATCGTTATCTAGAGTGCCGCAGTTTGAAACCGTATATGCCATGACCATTCACAAGTCCCAGGGCTCTGAATTTAACCACGTTGTACTTATACTGCCTAAGCCCGATAGTGAGAAAGCCGCCAACCTATTTCATCGGGGGCTAGTGTATACCGGCTTAACCCGAGCCAAAGATGGTTGTTTGATCATTTCAGACAATACGACATTTAGCCACATGGTTCAGCGAGTAGATAAGCGCTATTCAGGGTTGTCAGAAGCAATCAGCCTGCACTTAAAGAGCACATCAAACGCCACCGCAGAAATCGAGTAGATGAAAATGTACTCTGACCCCCAAATTGTGGGGTCAGAGTACATTTCTGCGCTGTTATTTTACAGGCGTAAAAAGACATAGGCCGTGTTTGTTGATTTCGATAGGGGTCTTGCTAATTAGGTAAATGCGGGTTGGGGCGGTTACGCGCAAAATGCCGCCTTCAGCGTTTAAAAACTGTGAAGGAAAAAGCACAGAAATGTCGTCATTTTCTAGGCGGTTAGTTTCGGCTTTTATGGAGAAGTGCGACAAGCCGAAGTGATCTAGCCAACCCAATATATTATTGGGTGTCGCAACAAAATGATCGTGCTTTAAAAAGCTGCTGTGTAATGTAATGTTCGCACCGAAAACAGGTTTGTTTTCTATCGCCATCTGCGTATTCGGCTTTATATGCAGCCGATATAGCCCATGTGACTCCGGCACAATATCATCATTTGCATCTGTATTATTCACTAGCGTTAGCATACAAAGTTTCACGAGGTAATTCTGATGACTTTATTGTGGAGGAGTTACGTTTTTCCTGCGTTGATGTGGATCAAGCGGAAGCAATGCTAGTCTAAAGCGTTTACAACTGCGCCAATATAGAGGTATGAACAAGTGATTGTTCACAAGACAGCAGACTCAATGAGGTTTTCTAAGGTATTATTAGCTTTGGCTTGTGACGACCTAGCGGTAGCTTGAGGTAATCGCGACTATGCTAACGCAGTTTAGATATCTTACATAAGGAGCAAGCGCTCATGGAATTGAATCAAGTTACACTGCCTGTTACCAATATGACTGAAGCGGTTGAGTTTTATCTTACACTTGGGTTCATCCAAATTGTTGATACACCACATTACGCAAGGTTTACTTGCCCTGAAGGCAGCTCTACGTTTTCACTCTCTTTAGAAAGCGAAAGCGTACAAAATCACAGCGTGATTTACTTTGAGCATGAAGCTTTAGACGAGCTATATACATCGCTCGTAGAAAAGGGGATTCATTTTGAGCAACCGCCTACTGAACAACGCTATCTGTGGAAAGAAGCTATTTTAAAAGACCCATCTGGCAATAAAATAAAGCTTTATTGGGCGGGGGAAAACAGAGTAAACCCGCCTTGGAAAGTAGAAATTAAGCGGTAACCGTTAAAATTAAAAACCCGAGATAACCAGTGACAAAAAACCAAATAAGCGTGTACTTTCGCTTAACAAAGTTAGATGCCATGCAGGCCTATACGCTAAAAAGAGAAATTAATGGCGCTTATTTTATCAAGCGCGAAGGAAATGCTGATGATCAAGAGATTGATGTTTTTGTCGGCATGGTACCTTTAAAAGAAACGCTGTTCGACGAACTCAACGACTATGTTATACGCCAGCAAATTCAGTACGATGACTGTGATATTTTTGTAGAAGCCAAAGATGCTACTGGAGATATCGCCGTACCAAGGGTAGTAAACAAACTGTTGAAGTATATAGACTGTAAGCTTACATATGCCCTAACTAACTAGGCTTGAGTAAAGATAGTGCGAAGTGCGGTATTAAGCCTTTTCATACACTCTATTTCAGTGTGAAGCGCCAAGGTAGGCTTGTATCATCCCGTGTGGCATGCGCTTCGCTTTTATCGTCTTTTCTATCTTCGTTTTTATCTTCTCTGGCGTAATCTATGCCTATGCGGGGTGCGCTGGTAATACTTTTGGCGGCGTTAAATTCGGCGTTGCTCTCAAACCAGATAGTATTGTTGTTTACTACGGGTTCGCCATTTAGCGCTGGTGTTAACGCTAAAGCTTGCGATAGCTTCGCTGGGCCAGAGCACAAGTTACGCACGGCAACGTTTGACCCTCGTCGTTTCTGCATTATATCTAAGCCCACGGTAGGACTGATTGCTCGGATAAGCACAGAATCAGTATAGCCCACCTCGTTAGTGACAATATTGAACATGCTGTGGTAACCGTAAACCTTATAGATGTAGGCTATGCCGCCCTTTTTCTTAAGCGTTGTTACAGATGAAGGCCGGCGCAATAAGTGCTTTTGCATGGCGAGATCCCGTTCACCGCAATAAGCTTCAGTTTCTGTGATCATTCCACCGGTGAGTTTACCACCGACCCTACTAAAGAGAAAATTGCCAACGAGCAACCTCGCTATATTGACCACATCACTGTCAGTGAAAAAAGAAAGCTGTATCTTTTTCAAAGTAGATTGAAAAGTAAGTTAAGACGACTTTTTGATTTCGCTGTGAGATTTTAAAACCTTACTGCCGTCGTCTTGTTCAATAAGATAGGCTGGGTCACTATCGCTCGCTTCACGCTTTACCGATGAACCTTTAATAGTGCGTGTAACATCGCTAGTGAATTTCTCTCTTATATTGCCTGTGGCACTGCCATTACCCCATTCCCATTCAACTTCTGTATTTACCGCGTAGTGCTTCATCATCATTCCCTGTTGCGTTAGTTTTACTACTTACACAGTGTTAAACGGTGAAAATAGCCGCTTAGTTCATAAAGCAATACAGCGGAAAGGCGAAAGGTAAAAACAAAGCCAGGTAAGGTACAGGTAACTATGGTAAAAAGAGCTAATAAACAAAGCTTGAAACCCTAAGAAAGCGTTTCAAGCTGCTTTTGTTTGGGCACTTGTTTTTGAGTAGCAGAACTTCCAGCGGTAGCTATGACCACTAACGCTACTGCAAGCCACTGAGTCAGTGTAAGGGTTTCATCAATAATGATAAACGCTGCTACCGCTGCAACAGCAGGTTCTACACTCATCATTATGCTGAAAGTTTGTTTGGGCATATTGCGCATGGCACTCATTTCTAAGGTGTAGGGAATAGCGGATGAAAAAATTCCTACGGCGCAGCCTATGAGGACCGCCTCTGAAGATAGCAAAGCACTACCTTGACTCGCTATACCAATGGGTACCACACAAATGGCGGCTACTAGCATACCTAAGGTAACCGTAACGCCGCCAGAACCTTCATTGCCTGTTTTGTTACCAAATACAATATAGCCTGCCCAAAAAGCTCCCGCGGTTAGCGCTAGCATTACGCCGATAGGATCTAGGCTTTCTGCTGATGCACCGAAAATATCCGGTAGCAGTAAACAAACGCCAACAACGGCCAAAATGGCCCACGCAAAATCACGTTTTTTTCTTGCGCTAAAAAAGGCCACCGCCAATGGTCCTGTGAATTCAAGCGCAACGCCTATACCTAAAGGAATACGCGCAATGGCAAGGTAGAAGATGATATTCATTGCCCCTAAACAGGCGCCATAAATAATGACGTTTCGCCATCCTTTCGCACTTAAGCTTGCTTTCCAAGGTTTAAAAATTACTGTTAACACCAGGGCTGCGAAGAATGCGCGCAGGGCGCTTGTACCTTCAGGCCCCACGATAGGAAAGAGTTGTTTGGCAAATGATGCACCCGATTGGATAGTTATCATGGCCAAAAGCACTGCGAGTATGGCAAGTAAAAAACGTCGATTCACAATGTATTGCAGTTTCAAAGAGTTAAAACAGGATTATATTTGTTCTGAAGTCGAAATGCTCGTTGATAAGCGGGAAAATTCGAAAAACTAGGTTTTATAACAGCTTAAACTACAGCTTTACCAAGACGTTTATACTTCTTGAAAAACAACTTATTTCACTTTCCGCGTGATAAACGAGTTGTTTATTTTCGACAAAGTAAAGTAGTGGCGTAATATACGTTTATTATGCAAGTAACATCATTGTATTACCTAAGCAAATTATCAAGGAATATTGATATGGAAATAAGACACCTTTCTGCTCCATTATACATAAGCGGTTTTTCGGTGGTAACGAATAACGAAGCTGAGTTTTCTCACGACGGAAAAATTCCCGCACTATGGCAACGCTTTGACAACACCATACCTGTGGATTATGTGGGCGGTGAGCGCGTGTATGGGGTGTACTTTAACTATGAAAGTGATCATGCTGGCAATTTTTCAGTGTTAGCAGGCTATGATGGTGAGAAAGAGCCAGAAAATATTGAAGTCGAAAACATCACTATTCCACCAGGGATGTATCTTGTTTTCACGAAGCAAGGAGAAATGCCGCAAATCGCTATTGATGCATGGACCGATGTTTGGAAATACTTTACCCAAGAAAACGCGAAGTATGAAAGGACGTTCACGGTAGATTTCGAGCACTATGTAAACGGCAATCACATTGATGTATATATAGCGATAAAGTAATGCTTTTTAGCGAACTTGTAATAATCGGCATGAAATTGGAAGTAGAAAACTAGTTGCTATCGCTAGCGTGCTCTATACTGGAATGTAGATTACGGCGTGAAGTCGTCGATATCCACTTAATTTCAATCATTTTAAATACACGAGGTTTGTGTCTAATTACTAAATAATCAGTTGATGTTCCTCTTTTAAGGAAAGCAATTGCATAAGCTTACCCAATTACACATAGACATCGCTCGAAATGCCACGGACGATTTCAATTTATTTCACGACCCTATGCGTTGTCAGTGCATTTCGGGTAACCCCTTTCAAGGCACCATAGCGCTGGGGTTTCAACTTGGCCTTTATGTAGAAACTCAAATTAATCAAAGTGCCCCTGCCATCGAGCAAAGACAATATTCAGTTTACGAGTTTACTTTCGTTAACCCAGCGAAAGTGGGAGACGAACTCAATCTAGTATTAAAACGCGCCCGTGTTACTCAAACGGAAAAGGGTGATCAAGAATCGCAGCGTTTAATTTTAAAAGCCTCGGGCAAAACTTGCTTAATGGGCTTTTATCGTCAGTCCGACTACCAGTCGATTACTTCCTCGTTATTGAAATATAGCAAAGACCAAGTTTCAAAAAAGGCTGACCGAACGCTGTTAGATGAAGGCGTTTTTTTAAAACGAAAGTGGATGATTGTTGGCAACGTTAAAAATTATCTATTAAGCGCTTTCGCTGACCAAGCACAGTATGTAGATGAGTTTGCGAATAAGGTCCATTTCCCCAAATTTTACCCGCTTTCTTTGATGTCATCGGCGATGTTAGAAAGGGCGCAGGCCCTTGATTACGACTTAATCAAAAACCCCATGATCTATGTTTCGCAAAACATGTGCATCGACAACCAGCAGTTAGCACAACTTAAAAGCAACGACTGTCTAAATATATTGGTTACGCCTGTTGATACAGATCCCAACCATCTTACCTGCGCAGGGTGGGTGAGTAGTGAATCTCCGCTGTTCTGTGCAGAGGTAAAGCTGATGCCGTTGTCTGATATGCTTAAAAAACCGGCGTAAAAACGCCGGTTTTTTGGTTTACGTACTAAATCGTAAATTACATTTTGTACGCTACGGTTACATAGCCAAAACGCCCAATGTTGTCGTATGCAGCGTCAGTTGAGCCAGTACCTGTTGTACCTGTAGGTAGCGCGCGGTTAAACAGGTTATCAATACCCACAGTTAGGCTTACACCATTCTTAAAGTTGTAACCGGCAGTTACATCAGTTACTGCGTATGAAGGCAGTTCCATACGGTTACTTGGGTTAGGGTTACGTGCTAGCTCTTGATTGTCGTAAATGCTTGCGCGCTCAATATAGCGCGTTTTCCAGCTTGCTTCCCAATCGCCACGGCTGTAGTTAACCGTGAATACACCTTGCCAGTCAGACTCACCAGCAGTGCCAGCGTTTTGATAAAATAGCTCTGGGTTGTCTTGGAATGGAAACTCTTTACGATCTTTAAGGTAAGTTGCAATTAGGCTTGTACGGAACGCACCTTCAAGTGCATCAAAGTCATAGCCTAATTCGAAATCTACACCTTTTGCTTCTTGACCCGCAATGTTTAGCGCGTAGCTGCGAATTTGGGTAATTTCGCCTGATTCTGAATCACGGTCGATAAGACCACAGTACGGATTATCGATGCCTGTTTCAGAGTCAACGCAACGGTCCAGAATAGTTTGACCATCAATGTTGGTGATCGCGTCAGTAAGTTCAATTTCCCAGTAATCGACTGTCGCCGTAAAGCCTTCAAACCAAGCTGGGGTATAAACTAAACCTAGGGTTTTAGAGATAGACTGTTCTGCTTGAAGGTCGATGTTACCACCGTTTACGCCTTCCAACGTTGCCGCATCATAGTCAGAGTTGAAGTCTGCCGGAACGCCAAGTGCTGCGCAGTTAGCAATACGTTGGTCGGCATTAGCTAGGTTTTCTAGGTTATCTGTACGGCATGGATCGTCAACATTGAAGAACGTCTGGCTGGCTTCACCGTAAAGCTCGCTAATGTTCGGTGCGCGAAGGGCAGATGACTTAGTTGCTCTAACACGTAAGTCTTCAAAAACCTGCCAATCTAAACCAAGCTTCCAGCTTTTCGCGTTGCCAATAGATGAGTAATTAGCAATGCGCGCCGCTGTGTCGAACGTAAGCATATCTACGCCTGGTAAACCTTCAAGAAGCGGGATAGTAACTTCAGTAAATACCTCAGAGACGTCGTATTCGCCCTTGTCTTCGCCTAGCGCATTGAAGAAGGTGCCTGCAGCGTTGTCTGGCTCATCAATTTCACTTTTTTCTTTGCGGTATTCAACACCTGCTGCGAAACCTACATAGCCTGCTGGCAGCTCGTAGATACCTGAATTTGCGATTGTTGCACCTGCGTTGTACTGCTCAATTTTGCTAGTACCTACAGACGTGGTATTTACATAGTCGATAGCTGCTTGTGAGGCTTGACCGTATCCCATAATATTTAGAGGTACACAGCCATCTTCGCTACCTGATGCACAAACAATGTTACCATTGTCATCTTCGACGGCATCTATTGCGTTGTAGAAGTTTTGCAAAATCAGGTTATTGCGGTTTTCACGCTCCAGCTCTGTTTTACCGTAGTTTACAAACGCTTCGTAGTTCCATTCATCATTGATATAGCCTTCTACACCTAACACGTAGCGATAGGTTTCACGCTCATCAGCTTCCGTACGAACACCTAAATCGGTCATCATGCGGTTTAGTACAATGCTATCAAGACCGTTTGCGTCCATGTACTCAGCAACACTGTCATCCAAGAATGCATTGTTGCGCGTTATAGTTGTTTCGTCGCTGTAGAAAAAGAACGCTGGTTGCGCCATAGAAATAGCACGTGTGCGTGCGTATTTAGCTTGCGCATATACCGTAGTGTCGTCATTAAGTTCGTAGTTACCTTTAACGTTTAGGTTAGTACGGTCAAATTCTGGCTGTAGCTGTGTGAACTGGCGAAGGTTGAAAGAGTCACAGTTTGCGCAGAAAACACCATCTACTTGGTCGCCAATGTAAATGTCTTTAATTGAACCGTCGGCGTTGAAGGTTTTAGTGCCATCGCCGAATACACCCGCATTGTTTATTACGTAGTAACCCGCGTTAGCGGTGTAAATATCATCCGGGTAGGCCGTTGAATCTAATTGATCTTCACTGCGCTCGTAACCCATGATGCTTTCAAAGCTCATGTTGCGATAGGGTGTAGCAGTCCAAGGGTTGTCTAAAGCATCTAGTGACTCTTGAGAGCTGTATTCAGCGGCAAAAGCAATATTGCCGCGATCGTTGTCAAAGTTAAAACCATAAGACGCTTGGTACTTATCATTTTTATAGCCATTTTCCTGCGCAAAGCCTTGTGTTGCGCTGATATCAAACCCTTCAATATTCTTTTTAAGAATGAAGTTAACTACACCGGTCACAGCGTCGGCACCGTATACGGCAGATGCACCGCCGGTTACGATTTCTACGCGCTCAATCCATGACGTTGGAATAGTGTTGGTATCGACAGCAGCAGTACCCGCTGATGAAGACACGTGGCGCTTACCGTCAACCAAAACAAGCGTGCGGTCGGTGCCCATACCGCGAAGGTCTAGAATGTTTAAACCCGCAGTACCGATGAATTGACTTGAGTTACCTAGCGAGAACGTATTCGCCAATGAAGGCAGTTCGTTAAGCACCTCTCCAATGTTCATCGCGCCAGAGTTAAGTAGTGACTCGCCAGAAATAGCGGTAACAGGCGAAGGTGCGATTGCGCCCTGACGAGAAATACGTGAACCTGTAACTTGAATTTTTTCAACATCAGCGCTAGCTGTCGTTGAATCTTGCGCTATTACGTTGCCAGATGTCAGAGCGACACTACCAGCCAATGCTAACCGAACAGCAGTTGCAATGTTTTTCATGGATTGTTCCTAATGAATTAGAATGTATATGCTTGTTGTTAAATAAGGCCCAAAATTGTAGGCAAGCCTTACCATGTCGATTTGTATTCGGATTTATACTTATGTCTAAGAGGGCGCGCATTCTAATGAGCAGGAACAAGCGAAATCAATTTTTTTCGATGAAACAACGCACTCCCTTTAGGTGGTTAACATTTAATTAATTTCTGATTAAATAGTAGGGTTTCGCTATGTATTGCGGGTATTGTTTTAAACGTGAGCAGATCTAGTTTATTTCATAACCAGTTGTTCAAATTGTGGTGTGAATGAGCGCTTATTGACCTAATTTCACCTTGAGCTCACTCCAATAAAAATACAGATATTGCAACCGAAATTTGGGGGATCTGGTTTGGCAGGTCAACTATTGGTCATATGAAAATTAGTTTTGCATTTCAGCGTAATAATTTGTGCTTTTATCGACGCGCTGAGAGTGTTAATTAAATTGTTGCGAATAGGTTAATTGTGGGCGGCTTCTTCTTAATTTTGACCACTCACTACCACCCTAATTACACGCGAGGGAAATGTGTTGCTCACCGTCGTGCTATTAATTGAGGATAAACAATCAAACTAAATATTAACTCGGTTTTTGCCCGAGTTTTTCGATTGGTAAAGTGCTTTATCTGCGTTTTCAAACAAAGCTTCAAAGTCGTAAGAGACCTTAGGAGCGCTAGCTACGCCAAAGCTAGCTGTAAGTTTGAAGTGTTGTGAACTTGATTGGTTCGTGAGCTCTATTTGTTTCCGGCAGCGCTGGGCAACTGTCATAGCTTGTTCTAAATCACAGTTAGGTAAAATAATGCCAAATTCTTCACCACCCAAGCGCCCGATGTAGTCATCTGGCCTGCAACCTTTTAATGCAGCATTAACCGCACTCAGAAGCGCTTGATCGCCTACCTGGTGTCCATAGGTGTCGTTTATTTTTTTAAAATCATCTAAGTCAAAAATAATTAGACTAACAGGCCTTGCATGCTGATCAGCATAATTTATAAGCTCAGCTGATATTTTCGTAAAGTATGTGCGGTTGGCTATACCCGTAAGTCCATCTCTTTGCGAGATTTTTTCAAGTGCAATGTAATGGCTTCGTTTTTTGTACAGCCAAAAAGCTATTACTAAAAACGCCATAAATAGCACAAGATAAATAAGCCTGCGTATATTGCTTTCCTCCTGCGCTAGCTGTGCCTTGGCTTTTAACAGGGAGTTTTCCGCATCGAGTAGAGTAATTTTGTTCGATTTTATTAAACTATCTTGTTGTGCTTTATGAATGCTTAACATTTTATTGCTCATACTAGATAAATTAAGCGATCGCGCTTTTGCATAGTCTTTATGTAACTGCAGCGCCTTTTCATAATTTTGCTGTTTTTCTGCGATTTGATATAAGACTTCATAAGCATCTATGTCAGAGATGACTGCATAACCCGTATCTTCTTCCTCGCCTAGTACTTTGTAAGCGTATTCTTGTGCTTTCTCATACTCTTCGCGTAAAAAATAGATTTTGCTTAATAATGCGTAATACTCTTCTAACAATGGTGGATATTTAGTACTTTCAACTTCATTTAGATGCGAATTTAACACCGCTAATGAAGCTTCAATTTCGTTTTTGTTGTACAGATAAGTAGCGTAGTGTGTGTAAATAGCAATAAGCGCTATCTTTTCTTCTGCATTTTCACAGTAGTTTAGCGCCTTAGTAAAACTGTCTTCAGAGAGTGAACCATTCTGTGTAGAGACTAAAGCAACGATAAGCTGCATGTGTAAAAAGCATGTGAATCGGGGAGAGTGTTGCCCGCTAATCAACGAGTTTCCATAACTAATCACCGTTTCTTTCTCGTCAATAGAGTTGTAAAAGTTGATTATCGCATTGTGGGCTTGTTCCTTAACTAAGGGATCAGTGACCTTGTCTAAATTCTCAGTTAAAAAATCCATAGCAGAGAATGCCTCAGCCCAATTTTGGGTTGCAGCATTGAGCGCAGCAAGCGCTGCGTATGATTGAAACTGATAGCGAAACGAATAATCACCGTTTGCAATGTGTTGATACGCTTCTGAGGCACCCAATAGGTCTCCAGCTACTAGCTCCATATAAGCTGCAGTAAAATCATAAAGCTCCTTATCATCTTCGCTTAAGCTTGATTTATCTAAGCTTTGAAACAGCTCTTTCGATTTCTGGGGGTTTGAACTTCGTATCTCATAGGCTTCTTCTAAAATGCTATTACCACTCTCAGCTGCAAACGAAAGAGAAGAGGAAATTGAAAAAAGTACTGTTAAGATGCTAAAGGTTACTAATTTAACTTGGCTTTTTATTAATAGTTTTAACGTCATTATCGCTTTGAACAGTGGAGTTAGCTACAACATGTAATCTACGACTCCCTTTCTGTCAAAATTGACGTTACATAAATGCGTCTTCTGATATCGGGAGCGAGGCTATTGTTTTAGTTTAGACAAAAAATGAATAAATGCTTCTGATGCCTAATAAAAATTATATAAACGTTAACCGATTAGACATTGGTCTGCAAAAAAACGGGGGAGCAGTGTTTAGCTAGCTTATGAAAGTAAAGGGGAGCAAGTTTGGCTTTTTACAAACTTGCTTTAAAGATATGAAGGAAATTAATAAAACTAGCGTTAAGCAGAGCGCTTAAGGGTTAATTCTCGTCTTACTATCGCAGCACCAGCGCTAAGGGCTTCAAGTTTCCCTCTTGCAACATCTCGTGAAAGGGGAGCCATACCACAATTAGTACAAGGGTAGAGCTTATCTGCGTCTACGTACTTCAATGCTTCACGCAAAGTAGCGGCGACTTCTTCTGGCGTTTCTATGGTATCAGTGGCAACATCAATGGCACCTACCATCACTTTCTTTCCTTTTAGCAAGGAAATGAGTTCAATGGGTACGTGGGAGTTGTGGCATTCCAATGACACCATATCGATGTTCGACTTCGCTAGCTTAGGGAAGCTTTCTTCATATTGACGCCATTCTGAGCCTAGCGTTTTCTTCCAGTCGGTATTTGCTTTAATGCCGTAACCGTAGCAAATGTGTACCGCAGTTTCACATTTTAGCCCTTCAATAGCGCGCTCTAGCGCAGCAATTCCCCATTCGTTCACTTCATCAAAGAATACGTTAAACGAGGGCTCGTCGAACTGAATAATATCAACGCCAGCAGCCTCTAGTTCTTTCGCTTCTTGGTTTAGAATCTTGGCGAATTCCCACGCGAGCTTTTCGCGGCTTTTATAGTGATCATCATACAGGGTATCAACCATAGTCATTGGACCTGGTAACGCCCACTTAATAGGTTGATCAGTTTGGCTTCGTAAAAACGTGGCATCTTCAACGAATACCGATTTTGGTCGTTTAACTGCTTGCGTTACAACAGGTACGCTCGCGTCGTAACGATTGCGAATTCGTACAGTTTTACGATTCTCAAAATCAACACCGTCGAGGTGTTCAATAAACGTGGTTACAAAGTGTTGTCGGGTTTGCTCACCGTCACAAACAATATCAATGCCAGATGCAGCTTGCTCTTGAAGCGTAACGCGAAGCGCATCTTTTCTACCTTCTTCTAAGGCATTATCTTTTAGTTTCCATGGCGACCATAACGTTTCAGGCTCAGCAAGCCATGAAGGTTTTGGAAGACTGCCAGCAATAGAGGTGGGGAGTAATTTTTTCATGTGATTCGTATTCTTTAAGTCAGTATTTATTGTGAATGCCTGTGGGGCAGGCCGTAGCGCCCCACTAAAATTTAAAGACTCACCTTAGCGAGCCGATGATTGCAATTGGCAACGAGCAAGTTACCAATAACCAGTATCAGAGGATTTATCTAGCGTAACTTGCTGTAAATTGCTGTAGCTTATGTTGATAAGGCTTAATAAAGTTCTCTTCCACGAACTTGCCTTGCTCTACGGCGAGGTGACTGCGTTCGTCGCGGTCGTACACAATGCGTGTTAACGAGTGATCGCTATTTTTCAAATTTGGTTTGTAGCTTAAACCTGCTTGCGCGTTAGCGTTATAAATTTCAGGACGATAGATTTTCTGAAACGTTTCCATTGTCGCGATAGTGCTTATAAGCTCTAAGTTTGTGTAGTCGTTTAGTAAGTCGCCAAAGAAGTAAAAGGCGAAGGGGGCGGCACTGTTAGGCGGCATAAAATAGCGAACGTTTAAGCCCATCTTTTTGAAATACTGCTCGGTCAACGAGGACTCGTTAGGTTGATATTCAACGCCTAAGACAGGGTGTTGGTTTTCCGTTCTGCGATAGGTTTTGTTGTCAGAAACACTTAAGCAAATAACAGGGAGTTTTGAAAAATGCGCTTTATAGGCTTCAGAGTTAACGAAATACTGAAACAGTTTACCGTGTAGATCGCCAAAATCGTTGGGCACGCTGAACGATGATTGGCCTCGATTATGATTAGAAAGACGAACGCTAAAATCATAATCTCGAACATAAGACGAGAAATTATTGCCCACAATACCTTGGGTGCGCTTCCCCGTTTTTTTATCGATAATGTTAGTTTGCAAAATCTCAATCGTAGGGAAGGTTTTGCCGTTACCCTCTACATCAATATCTACCGATACTATTTCTAGTTCAACAGCATAGCGATCGCCACGCTCATTGTCCCAGCTAGCGAGGGCATTAAACCGATTGTTAATCATACCTAACGCATCGCGTAAGTTTTCTTTTCGGCGCTCGCCTCGCGCTAAATTAGCAAAGTTAGTGGTAATGCGCGTGTTGTCTGAAGGGCGATAATCTTCATTAAACTGAACGCTGTTAATAGTAAAAGAGAAATTTGTATCCACGTTATTGTTCATGAGAATGCGCTTCTATTCCTAAGATTAAAACGAGTAATGTAAATGCTGTAAAAAGCTATGGATAAATTTATACGCGGTTTTATCTATGAATAAAAATGACTTAATTTCATTTTTATATGAAATTATCTCATGCTATGTTCGGAAGAGAGGAGTTACGTGGTTTTATCCTCCCAACGCCTAGCACTAATCATGATTAGGTCACAGACCGGATCTTTCAGTTGTGAATATAAGTCTCTATCGTTAGGAATTCGAGAGGCGAGGGTTTGCTTGAAGAACGCGTAAGACTTTGCGGTATCGTCATCAATTCTAAGATAATCTCTGAATAGAAGAGCATACTTAAAGTTTTTTGCGCCTACTTTTCGTATATGAATATTCGCTTTAAACGACCATTGGTCTGTGACCCCTTGCAGGTAAATTTTACGCCAGTCCGCAAGGCATGATTCGTCAGGCGGTAAATGATCTTGACTCATGTGAGCGTTAGGCAAGTTTAATTGACTTATTCGCTGGTTTATCGTGTCGCAAATAGCAGGAGATATTTCACTAACCCCAATTTGAATATCGATACGATCTTTCGCTGGCATGTTATGAATAGAAGTAGAGCCAATATGGTCAATACAAACGCAAATATCGCCTAGCGCAGTTAATAAACAGCGCTTAGCAATTTCAAACTGCTCAAGCCACACTTTTTTATAAGGCACAATTTCAACTTTATCTCGCTCTTGGTGTTTCATAGTGCAACCTTTCTGCGTTAATTAACAAACTCGGCTCGTTTTTCATTCAAGAAGAAAAAGGTAGCAACTTAAACCATTTCGCTAGTATCAATAACGGCTTTAATGCAAAAAAAACGCACTGGGTTAACAAATACTTACATTGAATAAATTAGATGCCTTGACTTACTTAATTTACAACTTAATACTTGAAACCAGTCATTTAATACTAGAAGTTATTAAGTCTAGTTTTTTTATTTTTGTCTGATAGGACCGCAAGGAGGCACCCAGTGAATCTCATCAAACGTATCAATTTTGTTTCGCCCTCGCGCTTTTCATTACTTTTAGCTTCTGGGTTATTTATTAGCTGTATGGCTAATGCAACACCACAAACTAGCGACAAAGAAGAGTTCGTTGAACCCAAAGATATAGAAGTCGTTGAAGTAAAAGGTAAAGTTAATAAAAATAGTGGTTTTTTCCTACGTAAAATCCAGCGAACGGAGCTGGATTTTTACAGACGATTTAACGCATTAGCGGACAACAAAAAGTTCAAAGTAAGATGTAGAAAAGAATCATCCGTAAACAGCCGAATTAAAAAGACTGTCTGCTATCCCCAGTATGCGCTTGATCGGATGTACAAGGAAACTCAGCAGGCACTTAGGCAAAACATGCCTAGACCGACGATGAAAGATATCGAAGACTTAACAGTTAGCGACAGAGAAGAGTCTTTTGCCTATATGGAAACAGTCATTAAGAAAGATCCTGAACTAACTAAGTTATTAATAAATATGCGCAAAGCCCAACTTGAATACGAAGAGTGGAAGTCGCAATAGTTGCGCAATTGTATCGTTCTTTTAATTGTATCTGCTAAATTTTGTGCCACAGATACTTTCGCTGTGCCCCGAAAGTTCGGCCAATCCCTCGGACTTTTAATTAGGGTTCAATAATAACTGTGCGCTGACACTTAATAATGGCCGTATATGCGTTCCTTTAACGCTGCGTTGTAACGGCCAAAGCCCCCTCAGTGATTACGCAGCGCATCAATTAACTCGTCTTTACTCATGTTTGAACGTCCATCAATGCCCACTTCTTTGGCTTTTTGATAGAGCTCATCTTTAGTGCGATCTTCGTACTTATTTGCTTTGCCGCCGTCTTTTGACGGAGTTTGTTTACTATTGGCTTGTGCATTGGCAATGCGCGCTGACTTTTCTTTGCTATAGCCTTCCTCGCGAAGGGCTTCATAGGTATCGTCGTTCTTAATTTGGTTACCGTGGTCCTTAGCCATTTTAAAACTCCTGTTGTGAATGGTGAGAGAAGCTGTGGTGTTTATAGTATTTCATACTTGGTATTCGCCTAGATGGTTTAGGTTAGGTGAGCGACTTGGTGATTCAATCCAAAGAACAATGGGTTTAGTCAGTAATAGTATTGCTGCTAATACGAGAAAAAATGTCATTCATCGCAAACGCCTAAATGGGTAAAAAGGCGCTGCACCGCAATGTAACCCATTAACACATTAAAACTACTTACATTGTCAGTTTTAGTGCGTTTCGTGCACGGGAAAAGTGCAATTGTGTCAATGGTTTAGCGCCTTTAGGCTATTGCGAGTTTAAAGCTGAGCCTTTAGTCTAAAGACATTGTAGATGGAAGGCTGAGCGAAATATGAATAAAAACGTACAACAAACCACGATAAATTCTTCACGTCGTAATTGGTTAAAATCGGTAGGTTTAGGGGCTGGTGCGGTGGCACTAACCACGAGTGTCGACAGTATAATGGACGACCTGCATGCGGCGGGAATGCCCACTGAACATTTTCCGTCGGCTACACCTAACGTGAACGATGGTCTTATTCGCTTATCGTCAAATGAGAACGCCTTTGGACCTTCGAAAAAGGCCGCTAAGGCAATGCAAAGCGAGCTTTTAAACCTTGCACGCTATACCGATGCTACGGTTGAAGTTTTAGCGCAAAAAATTGCTAAGCAAGAGGGCGTTTCTGCCGATCAAATCGTTATCACAAACGGCTCTTCACCTATTCTTTTCGGCTATGCCGACTGGATCACGAAAAATGGTAATAAGCTAGTAACGTCTATGGCAACCTATGAAGGTGTGCCGAGAGGCGCTGAGTTCATGGGGGCAGAGGTGACTTACGTTCCACTTGCTGCAGACATGACTTTCGACCTAGATGCCATTGAAGCAGCAGTAACTGAAGATACAACCGCCGTTTATGTATGTAATCCAAACAATCCAACCGGCAGCATGGTAGATGCGGCCAAACTGACCGCTTTTGCGAAACGTGTGTCGAAAAAAGCACAGGTATTTATTGATGAAGCTTACATTGAAATGTCTGACGCTTACCCGGCCAACGTTCAGTCGAAGCTTATTTCAGAAGGGCACAATGTAGTAATTTGCCGGACATTTTCTAAAATTCACGCCATGGCAGGCCAGCGTTTAGGTTACGCCATTATGCCAGCTGAGCAAGCTAAAACCCTGGGCGGAATGTTGCGCATGGGTGGCGTAAACTACTTGGCACTTGTTGCGGGTATGGCTAGCATGGATGACCACGCGAACCTAAACACCATGCGCTCACGGATTAAGACTGAACGTGACAAGTTAGTAAAAGTCGCCAAAGAATTAAAGCAGCCCTATGCACCGAATCCACAAGGGAATTTCATTTACATGGATACGGGTATGCCGCACGACAAGTTTGCGCAGAAGATGAGAGCTCAGGGTATAAAGGTAGTAGGGCGTACCTGGCCCGGTTACGATTCATGGTCGCGAATAAGTGTGGGTACGCCAGCAGAGACCGATGCCTGCGTTAAAGCATTAAAAGCAGTACTTGCTTAGAAAAAAACAATAATAACACCTAGCGAAGAAAGAAAAGGCTGAACACTATTTGCGTTCAGCCTTTTTCATATTCGTTGTGCGAAAATGCACGCTAGTTTTTTATAGGTTAGACTAAGTTTAAACTTTACTTTAGGCCTTGCTTTAGCTCTTACTTAAGCCTCTATTTTTGGCCTTATTTCAGCCCTTATTTGGGCCGTTATTTTTCGATAGCAAACGTTAAGCCTGCTTTCTCTTCTAGGCGGCTTATTAGCTTATTACCAAGAGCTGCTGCTGGTGTGAAAAAGCCGCCAGATAGGTTTACGTCTTTACACAGGCAAAGCGCCGATTCTGAAATCATCTTGCTAGTAGAACCATAGCCAGGATCTTTATCACCTTTAACCGAAACGGCTAGCATGTCGCCATTGGTGGCGGTACCTACAAACATTACATCGTAAAAACCGTTCTCACGCTCTTCTTTACTTGGGCCTTCTCCAGGTTTAGGGCCATCATCGCTAGCTAGCGACTTATCTTTAGCGACGTGGTTTGCCATGGCTTCACCTTTCTCGCCAGGGCCGGTCATCATCATTTCATCGTACTGAAAGTTCTTACCGTAAGCATAGCCTGCTAGGTAGTTAGAGCGGTGAACGTTCTTAGTATTAATTGCCGCCATAATAAATGGCGCTACCCACGTACCTAACTGTTCGTCAAAATAAGGTTTGTTGCCATCTGGCTGTTGTTGGTTAGTCGAACCATCGGTTAGCGAAAGAGGGTTGATAAGCGCTGCCATTACTGACTTGTCTTTATGCGCTGCAGCCATGGTTGCTTTTAGGCTAGCAGCTGTACCACCAGAGAAGGTGCCCTGCATTTTGCGAACGCGACCTTTTACATATTCGATTACTTCGCCGGTCTGTTTCTTCGCATGTTCTTGTAAATAGTGAACACCTAAATCGAAGGGCACAGAATCGAAGCCACAAGAGAACACAATGTTTGCACCGGTTTCCTTAGCTTTTGCTTCGTACTTGTTGATCATTTGGTGCATCCACGCTGGTTCACCACATAAATCTGTATAGCCTGTACCATTATCAACACATGCAGAAAGTAACTTTTCGCCGTAAATTTGATAAGGCCCTACGGTAGTCAGTACAACGGCTGTGCGCTTTGTCATGGCATCAAGTGCATCGGCATCATCGCCGTCGGCTACAATACTAGCAACGCTATCGCTAATGCCTAGTTCTTGTTTTACGTCATTAAGTTTAGCTCCGTTACGACCTGCCACTGCCCATTTAACATTGCTGTCACTGCCATACTGCGCCTGAAAATACTCAGCCACTAGTTTGCCTGTAAAACCTGTAGCACCGAAGATAACTACATCAAATTCGCGTTCGTTACTCATTGTTTTGTCCTGTTTTATTCCGTTTCGACACGTGTCATCAATATGCACTTCCCAATATACGCACAAGCACCCATATCTATCATTTTTTTAGGTAATATTTGTCTATTCACGAAATTAAACAGAGGATAAAAAGCAACTAGCGCAATGATTCAACAAAAGTAGCTAGTCGAGCCAGTCCCTCGTTCAAGCGCTCTATACTGGTAGCGAAAGAAAGCCTTACATAATGATCAGCATTGTGCTCGCCAAAATCATTGCCTGGTGTCAGCGCCACATGATACTGAGAAAGCAGGGCATCACAGAATTCGATAGCACTTAAGCCTGTATGCTTAATGTTGATGTAAGCGTAAAACGCGCCGTCGGGTTGAGCATCCAAGTTAAGCCCCATATTTTGAAGTGCATTAAAAACAAAAGATGCACGCTCTGCAAGCGTATTGCGGTTTTGCTCACACTGCGCCAACGCTTCAGGGGTAAAGCACGCAAGTGCGGCTTTTTGAGAAAGGGTAGAAGGGCAAATAAACAAATTCTGCGCGAGCTTTTCGACTATTGGGGTCATAGTCTCAGGCACTACGCACCAGCCGAGACGCCAACCCGTCATACCGAAATATTTTGAAAAGCTGTTTATAACTACCACAGTGTCCTGCAGTTCTGCGTTGGCAAGCACAGTTTGGAGTGTTGCGCCTTTGTTCTCATTTGATTGAAACGCGCCAGCATCCACTTGAACATCCAATGAAAGCGCTAGGTCTAAATAAATTTCATCAACTATTAAAAAGCCACCTTTGGCTTTGCAGTATTGTCCAATCTTAATCAGCTCGTCTGTATCTATTGCCGTGCCTGTAGGGTTGGCAGGTGTGGCGATAAGCACGCCTTTCGTATTGTGTTTCCAATTATCGGCAACACTTTCGGCGGTTAGCTGAAAGTTATCCTCACTACGTGTTGGTACTAGCGTTACTTCTGCGCCAAACGCGTTTAAAAATCGTCGATTGCACGGGTAAGATGGGTCGCCCAATATCACGTTGTCGCCAGGCTCTACTAAAGCGGCGCTTGCTAAAAGTAGCGCGCCTGAAGCACCAGCGGTAACTACGACTCGTGATGGGCTTACTTTTACATAATGTTTAGTTTCATAAAAACTAGCGATTGATTGACGTAGTTCTGGAATACCCAATGCGGAGGTATAGGGAAAATCTGGGGTGTCCAAGCTTTCTTTCATTGCCGCAAGTACGGGCGCGGGGGCGCCGAAATCAGGCTCGCCTAGATTAAGCCTAATAACATCTTTACCTTGCAGTTCCAGTGCGGTGGCTTTTTCGCCATAGGCCATGGCAAGAAACGGAGAAATAGCGGTAGCGCGAGAGGCAAACTTCAAAATAAAACCCTTCATAGTTTGAGCTGGTTGAATCGATAACGCAATTAGGGCTTACTCTTGACTGTGATTCAAGTAAATCTTTGAAAAAGGAAAGGGGCTGCGTTTGCTATGCGCACAACTTTTGCGCATAATATTTTTAGTAGATTAGCTTGAGGTAGTTATGCGTCAAAAAGTTTCTTGTAATACATCGATAAATAGTGACCTTCTCAATGAGGCAAAGTCTCTCGATATAAAGCTTTCTGAGGTTTTTGAAGCCGCTTTAATTAGGGCAGTAAACGAGAAAAAAAAAGCAGAATGGTTCAAGCAGAATGATGGCGCCCTTAAAGCTCATAATGACAAAGTAATTAAGAATGGAACGTTTTCGGAGTCAATCGGTCAGCTATCGTGATAAGTCAGTTTTCAGTATGTAGATATTCATCCTCTATAGTTATCGTCTTGACTAACACAGTTTTTAACGAAGTGGAAAGCTTGTTAGTAGCGCCATTAAAGATACTGGATGGACAACCATACGTGAAAGACTTACAAATACCCTGTGAGGTGAATGGCGTCCTTTACTACATCGACTTACTTGATATTGCTACTGTTTCAAAGCGCGGCTTGAAGCACCTAGCCGAACAGCCTCTTAAAAATATGAGAAACGAAATTAAAGCTGGCATTGATTTACTTATCGATGGTTTTTAGAGATTGGTTCTAAAATGCTCGACTAAACGAATCACCCATTAAACCAGCAGCTTCGCATACTATATGGATGTCTACTTAACGTTTATCAACACCTGATAAAGCTCATCTTTCAACTCGGCGCGGTCGTGTTTCAACTGGTGTAATGTTTCATCGCTTGCGGGTGAGCCAAGCTCTTCAAGGTTTCTAATTTCATCATCTAAACTGTGATAGCGTTTTGCTTTTTCGGCAAAGTCAGTGCAAGTCGCATTTAAACGGTTAATCGTATCCTCGTGTTCTGGAAAGTCGCTTAGTAGTGAGTGGTTTTCGCCTAACATAATCGTTCTCCTGATTGTCTTGTTTCATAACAGCAAAGCTAGATTATCAATACTTTTATCAAGATATAATGCTCCGAGTACAGCAATCAGTTTCAAAAAATTATTGATAATGGCGGTCAATGTTAGAGTCGGGCGAGGAGTAGCGTTAAAACGACGAATTACCATGGGCAAAGCCCACCACATAGGGTAGGCTAGAAATTCACAATAATAAGGACTAACTGCATGCTGCAATTGAACATTTTTCACAAAGCCGCGCGACAGGTTAATGCATTAGGTAAATCAACTATTGCGTTTTCGGTATTGTTTGTCGTGTCTGCCTCTTCAGCTTGGGCAGCGTTACCAAGCATTGGTGAATTCACCAGCGACATGACCAAAAAAGATGGTTTAATTCCTGTTTACTATGACGATGAAAGCGACAAAGTTTACTTGGCCGTGCCTACAAGCGATGCTGAATATTTGTTCCAAAGCAGCTTGCCGTATGGTGTAGGTTCAAACGATATTGGCCTTGATCGCGGACAACTTGGCGATACGCGTTTGGTCAGCTTTGAAAAATTTGGTAACAAGGTTTTATTAAAGCAGCACAATACCAAATACCGCGCGACCCACGGCAGCGACGCCGAAAAGCAGAGTATTGATGAAGCTTTCGCAGATTCGGTCATTGCTGGTTTTACGTTGGTAGCTAAAAGCGATAACACTAGCCTTATCGACTATACGCCTTTTCTGTTAAGTGATATTCACGGTATCGGCAACCGTATGGCACGCACCAAGCAAGGTAGCTTCAGCGTAGATAAAATGCGAAGTGGCGTGTACTTACCAAAAACCAAAGGCTTTGAAAAGAATACTGAATTAGAGGCTCTAGTCACTTTTGCTGGCAAAAAGCCGGGCGAATACGTGCAGCAAGTTACGCCCGACCCAGAAAGTGTGACGGTTCACTTGCATCACTCGTTTGTGGCACTGCCTGACGACAACTACACACCCAGAGAATACCACCCATATTCTGGCTACTGGAAATTCAGCTACTTTGATTATTCAACCCCTATTAGTGAACCTACCGAACAGCGATTTATTACCCGCCACCGTTTAAACAAGAAAACCCCGCATGCGGCGAAGAGCGAAGCTGTTGAGCCTATTGTGTACTACCTTGACCCTGGTATCCCCGAGCCAGTAATGACAGCGCTTAAAGAAGGTGCGAGCTGGTGGAATCAAGCCTATGAAGCTGCAGGCTACAAGGACGCGTTTCAGGTAAAAGTACTGCCTGAAGGTGCAGACCCCATGGACGTGCGCTACAACGTCATTAACTGGGTGCACCGCGCAACGCGCGGTTGGTCATACGGTTCGTCGGTTGTCGACCCACGTACAGGTGAAATTATTAAAGGTCACGTTACACTTGGTTCGCTGCGTGTAAGACAAGATTATCTAATCGCCCTTGGCCTCACCAGCCCGTTTAAAGAAGGCAACACCGACACTACTGCTCAGCAAGAAATGGCTTTGGATCGCATTAGGCAGCTGTCTGCTCACGAAGTAGGGCATACGTTAGGCATAGCACACAATTTTGCCGCAAGTGAAAACAACCGTGCGTCGGTGATGGATTATCCTCATCCCAAAATTAGCATTAAAAATGGCAAAATTAGCTTAGAAGGTGCCTATGAGAAAGGTATAGGCGCATGGGATATACACGCCGTAGCGTATGGTTACCAAGACTTTGCCAGCGACGTAGAAGAAGCCGAAGCTTTGGCAAAAATTATCGTAAAAGGTCGCAACGAGGGCTTAAGCTTTAAATCAGACCCAGATACCCGCAGCAGTCGCCATGCATCGGCAAACGGCCATATGTGGGAAAACGGCAGCAACCCGCTAGATGCCTTTGATCAAATTTCACAAGTGCGCGAACAGGCACTAGCCAATTTAGGTTTGGACACCTTAAGCCCAAACAGTAGTTTATCGTCTCTTGAAAATGCTTTAGTACCTATTTACTTGCTACATCGCTATCAGCTAGAAGCTGTAGCAAAGCAAGTGGGCGGCTTGGTGTATGAATATGAACGTAAAGGTGACTATACCCAAGCGCAGGGCCAGCAGTTTGTAGCACCCGCGGTGCAGCAACGCGCAATGCAGCAGTTGATTACCGCCACTACTGCCGATTACTTAACTATTCCTGAGTCGGTCCTCGCGCTCATTCCACCCACAGCATACGGTGACGACATTACTCGCGAGCACTTTAAGGGCAAAATGGGCTTAATGTTAGACCCTGTTTCTGCCGCTGCTTCGGCATCCAACTTTGCTTTTGAGTTGTTATTACACCCAGAGCGCTTGAACCGCCTAGAGTGGCAAACAAGAAGCACTAACGATAGACGCAAAAAAGTGGGCGTTTCAATGCTAGTGAAGCAAATACTTAGCGTACATTGGTATAAAAACAAGTCGCAAAGCCCGCTAGCCAAGCGCTTACAGTTAGTGGCGTTAAATGCAGTGATGAAAGCAGTAACTAACGACAAGCTAGCACCCGAAGTAAGATTGGAAGCTGAACTCGCCTTGCTTGAATTTAGCGAATGGTTAGACGATGAAGCAGACAACAATCAGTATGAAATACTGAAAGAGCAGTTTGATACCTATTGGGCGAGTAAGGCATGGCCAAGTAGCTTTGAGGTAGAGCCACTGCCGCCAGGATCGCCGATTTAAGGAAGCTGATAATTAATGTTAGGGACAACGCGTTTAGAGCAAAACCATAGCCCGAGTAATAAGCAAGTGCCGCAAGGAACCTTTGCGGCCTTGATCACTCCTTTACTCGCTGTACTACTTCTAATAATAGTTCCATTAGCAGAAAGTCTGTATGGCGGTGTGCTGTGGGACTTGAACTACCATTCCCCCAGGTTCATGTCACAGGTCGGCGACGCGTTAGCCTTAGTTAAACTTATAGCGCTTTGTGCAGGTGTTTACCTGCTCTTTACGCAGCACGGTACATTGAGATATCTTGTTAAAAGTAAATGGTTAACTGTTGCTTTGAGCAGTGTTTTAGCAATAGTGGCACTCATTCAGATTGCGATAGGTCTATTAGGTGTTCTGATTGATGCAACACTAGGAGCTAACCGAGACTACTTTCATAAAGAATTTGCAATAGAAAATAACACTATTTACGTGTTTACCGCAGATCCAGGTGCAATGGGTACGGCCTACCATTATTTCTATTTAAAATGCCCACTACCTTTAAACCGCTATGAATTAAAGTTTATTGAAAAAACAAATTGGGTACGGGAGCTAGAGCTTAAAGCTTCTGATAATGGTTTTGACGTATTTAATCAGCGTGGTGAGTTTAAATTTCGAGTTAGTCTTAGTGAAGTAGGGTGTGGTTAGTTACCTTGAAAATAGGGTAACTGTCAGATCAAGTCTGAGCTGGTACGATTTAGTGAGTAGTTTGTTTCTCTACTTGATTTGGCACTTTCGTCACAATACTTGGTCCTTCCTGTGTGTTTCAATCAGATAGATGCATAGCGTATTTCATTTGTTGATGAAGCACCCTAATGACGAAAATGCCGTCATCGACTTTTTTATAGAAGACCATGTGCCTATGAACGGGGAATTGTAAGTAATTCTTTCTAATGTCCTCCGCTGAAGTACCTACATTCGGGGTTTCCGCCAGAACAACTAGAGCTTCATGTAGGGCAACAAGATAGGCTTCAGCTTGAGTTACGCCGTGAACATTGGCTGAATAATCGTAAATGCGGGAGATATCTTCCTCTGCTTTGTTAGAGAGGATGTATTCGTTCATTCAGAGGCTCGAGTTTTCTTAGCTTGAATAATATCCAAAACATTCCTGTCACTTTTCCCACTCAACTCACCTTCTATGAGGGCTAAGCTAATTGCCTCACGCTCACTCTGATTGCGACGTACTAGATCGCGAATATAATCACTAGCATTAGCAAATTTGCCAGTTTTTACTTGCTCATCAATCCACGTACGCATTTCGTCAGGAAGTGACACGTTTAAAGTTGCCATTGTCTATTTCCGAATGTTCACCATTCAGAAATTATGGCAAATATTGACAAAGATTGCCAATGGGGCAGTGAGGGTTTGGTTTAACCGGTGTCCCCGAAGCACTTCGCTAAACGACCAATTTGGAGTCGCTCGAAACACTACGCTTTATAAAAATTCGTCCTTTTGCTTTGCAAACAGAAGTCCTACGAGTCCATAGGTACCTTAAGGTACAACGCCGCCGTTCAATACAATAAATTGAACGGCAGGGCGCACTTTGAAGAATAAGTGCGTAATTTTCGAGAGACTATCTACGTACCCTAATCAACCATTTTGTAATAAAGTTTTAATCCATCAACGTGCATACAAAAATCTACAGCTCCTTATAATTCGTAAACACCTTATACAACTGCGTTCCGCTTAATACCGAAGCTGACGGAAAGTGAAGAATAGGAATTAAATCGCAAGGCGCTTCTAAGGTCCTGCTGCCGTTGTCGGTATCCAGATCGTCAATATTTAAAATCTGCGCTAGCGGTTCGCCTTTTTTCACGGTTTGGCCTGGTTTTGCTATGTACTCCACCATGCCACCCCAGTTAGTAAATAGGGTTTTATAGTCTTTTAAATACACGCCTAAACGCTGCATTGCTTTCGGTTTAATATCGCATTCGTGCAGCACGCCTTTGGCGTTTAGGTAGCTAAGAATACTGGTGGCGTCTATATTGCCTTCGTTAAAGTCGATCACTTCTTGGCTACCCATTTCTAGCGTGAAAGCCTCTACGTTAAAGCTAATCTCGCGCTCTAAATTAGTTTTTATGCTTTCTTGCAGTGTCCACCACGGGCAGAAGGTGGCTTCGTCGAGTGCACCTGCAAATACGTTTGGAATAAAAATACAGTGGGGGATGTTAAATAGCTTGGCGCTGTCTTTGGCATATTCGGGAATATAAACGTGACGGGTAGACACAGGGCCGTTATGAAGATCTAGTACAAAGTCGGCGTTCACCGCCATTTGTTGTAGTTTCAGGTTTAACTGTTGCGCCAAGCCTAACCCCCAGGGTTCGGCCAGTTTGTTGTCGATAGCATTAGAAATGTGCGCACGAAAACGTTGTTTTATGCCTTCAATAGACTCTTCGCGGGTTACCGTTTTGGCGAAATGCTCAACTGCCTCTTTATCGAAAAAATAGCCGCGGTTCCAGTTTGTGCCGTTCACAGGGTCAAACCGGCCTAATGTGTACTCACCGGCTTTAATGTTAGTACCAATGGGATTACAGTTGGGTACTAAGATAATTTCGCCGCAAATATCCATGTTTTTCAAGCGCTGAATAAGATGATAGATAACTACATTACCTTGCACTTCAGCACCGTGAATAGAGCTTTGAATATACACGGTGGGGCCAGGGCGCGCGCCCTTCATTCGATAAATTGGCACATTCATGTTACGGCCAGACGCGTTTTGCGCCACTACCATGTGTTTTTTTACTACTTGGGTTGTCATTTAAATCAACCTATTTTCTGTCTATTTTTCTAACGAAAACGCGGCAATCATATCGATAAGCGTATTTGCAAGGGCCCAAGCGTTTTCAGACGATTGCTCAAAATACATAAATCGTAACATTTTGATGATTGTTCAGTGAAACTATTTCCAAATAGCGCCGTCTCAAAAACTATCTATTTTCAGAATGAAACTGTAATGAAACTAACAAAAATAATTCCCTTAACTTTACTGCTGGTTATGGCTTCTGGGTGTACGTCGAAACAGTTGTATAACGCAGCGCAACAAAACCGGTTACAAAGCTGTAGTGAATTGCAGGGAGCGCAACGAGATGAGTGCGAGGCACGGTATCAAAAAGATTATGAAACGTACGAACGTGAACGCCAAGAAGTCTTAAACGATAAAAAGTGATTTTGCGAATGTTAAAGGGCAGGTCTCTATACCGAAATGGTTAGCAACGATTACGTTTAATAGTTACCTGCCATCTTAAATTTTATGGTTTGTTTAATTGCATTCAGCAAGCACAAAGCTCGCAGTCCACGCCTTTTGGTAGCTTCCAATTTCGCCATTCATGCGAAAGCGCATCAAAGGTCATTAACGTGTTTTTTGGGATATTATCGAAATCCATCAATACTTGCATAGCTAGCATGGCTTGGTAAGTACCAACAATATTTACTACAGGCGAGAATATACCTGCCTCTACACAGCTTAAATCAGGCGATTCAAAAAGCGTCCGCAAGCATGCATAGCAACGGCTCTCACCGGGTATAGCTACAAAAAGCTGGCCTTCAAAGCGAATGGCTGCGCCCGACACCAGTGGAGTATTTAGTTTAAAACACAATAGGTTTATTAAATCTCGCGAGTCTGTATTGTCCGTGCAATCTAGCACAACGTCAGCACGCTCTATGGCCTGTTTTAACGCTGGTGACAGCTGAGTAGTGCCCTTAGTTCTGCCGGGCGCCGCAAACGGTTCTGCCATTACGGTAATGTCGCAGTCGCTGTTGATTGCACTAAGCCGCGCTTTAGCTGCCTCTACTTTACTTGTGCCAACATCTTGTTCGCTAAACAAGGTTTGCCTTGGCAGGTTGGTGGCCTCGACTGTGTCGTGGTCGATAAGCGTAAGAGAGCCCATGCCACTGGCGCAAAGGTTAGTGGCGGCCGCGGTGCCAAGCCCGCCAATACCAATAATACAAATATTGGCGTTTAGCAGCGCTTCTTGACCGTCTAGGTCCACTTTGGGAAGCACAATGTGGCGGTTATAACGCATAGCCTGCTGATTAGTTAGGCTTTTAGACATAGTTTATGGCAACTTAGTTGTTGAATTCATGGCATGCACCCTTATAAAGTGATTACCAAATAGTATTTTGGCTGGTACTTTATCAAAAACCGCCAAAATGTCGCATATCAAATTAGGATTTCATATGTCAGCTGTCAGCCAACCCCTTAATATTGCCGTACTCACTATTTCAGATACGCGCACCCTCGAAAACGACAAGTCGGGAGACTACTTGAAAGAGGCGCTTACCTCGGTTGGCCATAAGCTTTACGATCGCGATTTGGTGAAAGACGATATTTATCAGCAGCGCGCCGTGGTGTCGAAATGGATTGCCGACAAGAACATTCACGCGGTATTAATTACCGGTGGTACAGGTTTTACCCACCGTGACTCAACGCCAGAGGCCATCAGTGTATTGTTCGACAAAGAAGTCGACGGCTTTGGCGAGTTATTCCGTCAAATTAGCTATGAAGAGATTGGTACATCAACCATTCAGTCTCGCGCGGTTGCGGGTTTTGCTAATAATACGGTTATTTTCTGCTTACCAGGCTCAACAGGCGCGTGTCGTACTGCGTGGGAAAAGATTATCTCTAGCCAACTTGATGCCGACTTCAGACCGTGTAACTTCGTAAAGCATTTGGTGGAAGCATGAGTACGTTTAGCCATCTAAATGCTGGCGGCGAAGCCAACATGGTAGACGTTAGTGACAAAGATGTTACCAAGCGAGAAGCCACAGCAGAAGGCTTCTTGTACGTAAGCGAAAGCGTTATTCGCCAAATCTCTGAAGCAAAAATTGCAAAAGGAGATGTATTCGCTGTTGCCCGAGTAGCGGGTATTCAAGGGGCGAAACGCTGTGCTGATCTTATTCCTCTTTGTCACCCACTGGCACTGTCGAAGGTAGATATTAATTTTGACATTGAAGGTGAAAAAAACCGTATCAAAGCCACTTGCTATTGCAAGCTAAGCGGTAAAACCGGCGTTGAAATGGAAGCGCTCACTGGTGTAAATGTGGCGCTGTTAACCTTGTTTGATATGTGCAAAGCCATCGACCCTGGCATGCATATGGAAGGGGTACGGGTACTGGAGAAAAAAGGCGGTAAGACAGGCCACTGGCAGTCTGACACCTAGTTCACACAAAGTAGCGATCTTTAAAGCAACGTACATAAAGTGCATGCCCGCCTAATGAGTAACCTACTCTAGGTTCAATGCATTTCCGAGGCTTGAAAAGATTAATCAGCGAGCGCACAAAGCGACCTTAACAAAGTAAATAACAGGCAAAGCATGCAGGTAACGGTAAAAACATTCGCACAAACCCGAGAGATTACGGGAGAGGACAATATCGCGCTTAATTTAAATGATAACAGCACGATTGAAGCCGTAATATCTCAGCTTAAGACGCGCAGTGACAAGTGGGCATTAGCCCTAGAGGGCAGTGTACTAACTGCCTGCAACCAAGAGCTCTGCGACCTGCAAACCGTACTTAGCGACGGAGATGAGCTGGCGCTATTCCCACCTGTGACGGGGGGCTAGCTATGTTTGCGCTAGTTCAAGTAGAAGATTTCGACCAAGGCGAGCTTTACGCTAGGCTAAAACAGTCGGCAGACGAAAAGGCGTGCGGCAATACAGGCGCGATTGTTACTTTTACTGGGCTAGTGCGTGATTACAACAATTCTGGCGATATAGACGGTATCGAATTAGAGCATTACCCGGGCATGACTGAAAAAGCGTTGATGCTGCTACTTGAACAAGCAGTAGAGCGTTTTGAACTTAATAGCGCTGGCGCACTGCACAGAGTAGGGCGCATATACAATAACGAACAAATTGTATGGGTTGGGGCCGCTGCTCCTCATCGCCAGGCGGCTTTTGACGCGGCCAGCTATTTGATGGACATGCTTAAGCAATCTGTTCCCCTTTGGAAGAAAGAGTTCAAGGGCGATAAATCTGAATGGGTTGCCGCAAAAGCGTCTGACGATAAAGCGGCACTTAAGTGGATGCAAAAAAAGTAATGTTTTTCTCTTTTGCAATGCGACTTTCAAGCTTGGTTAGCTTGGCCATGCTTATTTTGGTAAGTGTTATTGCAAGCGCAAGCCCAAGTGTAGCCACAGGCATTACGACTTCTGCCAGTTCTGTTGCACAGGCGAGCAGTTTTGAAGCGGCAAATAATACTGTAAATGAAGGGAGCGTTATTAATGCCGATAAACAAAACCAGTCAGTAAATTTCAAGCGCGACGAAAAAATTAACGTAGCCGTTGCGGCAAACTTTGCAAAACCGCTTAAGAGTATTGCCGAGCAGTTTACTGAGCTAACCGGCATAGAAGTCGCGGTAACCGTATCTTCAAGCGGTACTTTGTATGCGCAAGTTCAACATGGAGCTAGCTTCGACGTTTTTCTATCTGCAGATCGCGCTAGGCCGCAAGCGTTGGTTGATAACAACGTAGTTCACCACGGCAATCTGGTGGATTACGCTAAAGGCAAGCTGGCGTTTGTCTATGCTGGCGACCTATCAAGTGAGGCATTCAGTGATATATCTAGTAAGACATCTAGCGAAAGAAATTGCAGACTAATCGCGGGCTCATCTACTGGAGAGACGACTGCACAAATAAACGTTCAGCTTACCGATTGCTTGTCTAAGCAGCTTGTTCAATTAATGGAAAATCCACGAAACAAGATAGCTATCGCAAATCCTAAACTGGCTCCCTATGGTGACGCAGCAAAGCAGACGCTGCAGAACTTGTCTCTATGGCGACAGTTTTTACCCCACAGAGTGATGGGTAAGAACGTGCTACAAACTTTACAGTTTTATACCACAGGCAGCGTGAAAGGGACGTTCGTAGCCTACTCATTAGCTTTAGATTTGCCTTCAAATTTCGCAACTACCGGTAACACCAAGGTTGCTGATACCACCACTGTTATCGTTCCAGTACCAGAAACCTTGTATCAACCCATTGTTCAGTCGTTGGTGGTTAACAGTAAAACAGCAGCTTCACTATCACCGAATCTGTTCGAACCACTTCCAATCAAAAAAGCGACAGCGCCAGTTAACGAGTCTACTCACAAAGACGATGTTGAAACAACCAGGGCATTTGATTTGGCTGACGCTGATGGTGTGTCATCGCCCAGCCTGTTCGTACAGTATTTAATGTCGCAAGGGGTGCAGCTCAGCTTAATTGAATGGGGCTATGAACCCATCATTGCATCGGGCGTTGGTAAATAATTATGCTCACAGAATTTTTCGGAGCATCGTCACTAGAGGCCATACTACTAACCCTGAAGCTGGCCTTTATCACGAGTGGTTTGCTGTTGTTAATCGCACTTCCGCTAGCGTGGTTTTTAGCAAACTGGCAGAGCAAAGCTAAGCCCTTGGTTATGTCTGTGCTTGCATTGCCTTTAGTGTTACCACCAACTGTGCTGGGGTTCTATCTCCTTATTGCTTTTTCACCGCAAAGTGCATTGGGGCAGGGGTGGCAAAGCCTAACAGGGAGCAATTTAGCATTTAGCTTTGAAGGTTTGGTATTGGGCTCTGTTATCTACTCACTTCCATTTGCCTTACAGCCACTGTACAGCGGCTTTTCACAATTGGATAACCGTTATTTAGATGTGGCAAAAACACTAGGCTTTTCGGCCTCCGAAGCTTTTTTGAAAATTGTGCTGCCTTTAAGCAAAGCGCCCATCGTGGTGGCATTAGGCTTAAGCTTTGCCCATACCATAGGCGAGTTTGGCGTGGTGCTAATGATAGGCGGCAATATCCCTGGGGAAACTCAGGTGCTGTCTATCGCGTTATATGAACAGGTAGAAGCGTTGGAATATAACAGCGCACACAACCTTGCGTTGGCCCTTCTGATATTCTCATTCGTGATGCTCGCGGCGCTCTATCGTTTTAACGGTATCACCCGAAGTGATGAGGCGCGTTAATATGCAAATATCAGCACGACTTTCTAATCGCATTAACGCAAAAATCTCACTTCAGCCTCAAAGCCGCTTTATTGGTGTTACTGGTCCATCAGGTGCAGGAAAAAGCAGCTTGTTTCGCGCCCTAGCTGGCGTAGAAAAAAACGCAACAGTTCAAACACCGTGGGCTGATAAAAAAGTCGGTATCGTATTTCAGCAGCCCATGTTATTTCCCCATACCGATGTACGTGGCAACTTGGCCTTAGCACAACGCCACGCAAGCTTGTATGCGCTGGCTATTGAAGAGAGTTTGCGCGGATGTTGCAGCGAGCATCTGATCGATAAACCGGTTAAGCACTTTCTGGTGGAGAAGCTCAGCGGGTAGCGATCGCGAGAGCCTTGGTAAATGGCCCTGATGTGTTATTGCTAGATGAATCATTAAGTGCAATCGATATTTTTACCCGCCGTAAAATTTATCAATTTTTAAATAATCTATGTATGACAGGGCAGCTTACCTGCTTTGTTATTTCTCACGATTTAGACGACCTTGCCTTGTTCAGTGACGAACTAATTTATATTGATAAAGGCCGCACCGAGCTTTGTGGAAAAACGCGCGATGTGTTGACTCATGTATTCGAAAAAGAAGGGGGGGGACGCCGTCTAGCGTACTTGAAGGAGTTAAAGTTACTGAGCAATGCGAAGCACACGACATCAACCGGTCACAAAACGCCGTTGTCAGCTATAAACACGGTAGCGAAACGCAACAAAGTCAAAGTGTTTTGCCCTTACAAGGCAATGAGCAGTGCCAGTCGGAAAACGGAATTGAGCGCGTTAAGGTAGCGGGGCAAGAGATATTCGTCACTGCAGAATCGGTCTCCTATTTGCCTAAGCAAAGCGGTGACCAAGTATCTGTTCGTTTTGCAGTTAAAGCTTGTGATGTAAGTATCGATACCAATACTGCTGACTTTGGCAACACCAGCACAATCAGTATTTTAAATGCGTTGCCATGTGTTATATCTAGCATCGAACCCGTGGTGAATCCACTCAGTCCCCTGAACGAGCCAGAAAATAACGCCGATACAAAACTCACAGATACAAAGCTAACCCCTAAAAAGCTAGCGACCGTAAACAGCGCGAAAATGTTGTTAAAACTTGATGTACTAAACAGTAACCAAACCCTTTATGCCAGTATTAGCTGTATCTCTTTATCGCGTCTTAAGCTTGATGTTGGGATGCAAGTAATTGCGCGTTTCAAATTACCTTAATTTTAGATGGCCTTGGAGTAGCTACTCAGCGTTTCGCTTCTATTCAAGTAGGCGTCGAATCGCGCACAAATTGCACGTATATAAATTCGCGCCGACTCTGGCACTCGAATATACTCGGATGTAATTTCAATAAGCCCATCTTGCTTCATCTCTGCAAGATTATCTAAAGCTGAAGCAAAATATTCATCGAATTTTATGTGGTGTTTGCTTTCAATAGCTTGTTTATCAACTACTAGATTGCACATCAGGCTAGAAATTACGTCTCTGCGTATAAGGTCGTCTACGGTAAGCGAAAGTCCTACCTTTGAGCAGGGTAGGTAATTGTCTAATCGACTATAGTATTCCTTTAGATCTTTAGCATTCTGAGCGTATGCATTACCTATGGTGCTAATGGCTGACACGCCGAACCCTATAAGGTCTGCATCGCCACGTAAGGTATACCCTTGAAAGTTACGGTGAAGCTCACCTTTATTCTTGGCAATGGCTAAAGAGTCCTTGCTTAGGGCAAAATGGTCAAGACCAATCATTTCGTAACCTATGCTCGTAAAGCTTTTAACGGCAAGGTCGTATAACGACGCTTTTTCTTCACTGCTTGGCAGTGTTTCTTCAGCAAATTTGCGCTGCGCGGCAAACCGTTCAGGCAGGTGTGCGTAGCTAAAAAGCGAGATGCGGTCTGGCATCATGGCTTTCGTAGCGGCAATGGTTGAAGAAAAAGTATCTAGTGATTGGTTTGGTAGACCGTATATTAAATCCAAATTGACTGAGTCAAAACCAAGCGAGCGTGCTTCAAACACTAAGTCGGCAATGTGCGATGTGCTTTGCACGCGATTAATCGTTTTCTGTACGTTATAGTCGGTGTCTTGCAAGCCAAAGCTGATACGCGTGTAACCTAAACATTTTAAATTTTGAAGGTAGCATTTATCTATGTTTCTAGGGTCTAATTCAATAGATAGCTCGGCCCCTGCCTCAAACGTGAAATGTTTTTTAAGCAGATACATTAAAGAGGTATGTTGAGTCTCACTTAGGAAACTCGGAGAGCCGCCTCCTAAATGGAGTGAAACCACGCGCCTACCTTCTGTTAAATAACGTTTAGACAGAATTTCTTTTTCTATGTAGTCTAAATATTCGTCTGCTTTTTCGTTGTGACGGGTTACCATTTTGTTGCAACCGCAGTAATAACATAGTGTTTTGCAAAACGGAATGTGCACGTATAGGCTCACCGCAGGAGCTTTAGAAATGTTTAATGCTTGCGGCAACGGGTCGATTTGCAATGGCTCAAACTTAAGTGCAGTGGGATAAGACGTATAACGAGGAGTATTAAGCGCATATTTGGTAATTGTCGATACGGCTTGGTGTTGTACAGTGATAGCGTGAGTCATATGTTTGCACTTGTCTTTAAATGAATAGGCGTGAATTGAGCTTCATGGTTTAAGCTTATGTGATTGCTAAGGTATATGATTTGATCTACTTCAAGGTTTTGGCGTTAAACCTAGCTATTGTTTTACTTTCCCCTGTCGTTTTAATGCAGGCGCTGTGGGTGCGAAAAAAGACCACTGTGCTGCCAGAACCTGAAGGAGAGCGTGTACTAGCTTCAGTAGAAGGTTCGTTGTTACCCCTCACTAATCTACTAGTGGTGGGTGATTCTGCTGCGGCTGGCGTAGGCGCTTTAACTCAACAGGGCGCACTAACTGGTTTATTGTATTCTAGCCTTAGTCAAATTGGCCCAGCCCGCGTATCGCTGCATGCCAAAACGGGGTTTAAAAGCGAAGATGTGATTAGTCTTCTGCGAGATCTCCCCTGCGAAAACTTCTCGTCTGCGCTTATTTCTATAGGTGTTAACGATGTCACTAAATTTGTGTCACTAAAGCGATGGCAGCAAAATATTGATGCCATCAGTACACTTTTAACGCACAAATTTGGTTGCAAAAGAATACTGTTTACAGCATTACCGCCTATTCATTGTTTTCCTGCGCTACCACAGCCCCTACGGGCACTGTTAGGCTGGCGAGCATTACTGTTAAACCAAGCATTGGTTAAATCCGTAACAGCATGTTCTAACGCAGAAATATTGTATGTTACCGCGCTTAACTTAGGTGGTACTGTTGCCGATATTCAGCGAAGCGGCTTAATGGCTGAAGATGGCTTTCATCCGTCTTCTAAGGGCTACGAGATTTGGGCGCGCCAAGCTTTAGATAAACTCACGCCCATTCATCATGCCGATATAAACGGTTCAAAAAAGGCGTTTTAAAACTGACAGGTGACAACGAAAATAATTGCTAAATGGGGTTGAAGTTTCTTTTTGTAACCTTATCTAAGCCCTTATAAATTCATGACTTCAATAAAGCGAGTCCTATCATGGCAGCTAGTGAGCAAGGTACACAAGATGTACAGAAAGTAACGGTTAATATGGTATCTGATGTGGTGTGCCCATGGTGTATCGTGGGGTATCAGCGGTTGCAAGAAGCGATTAAAACCCTTGATAACATTGAAGTAGATATCAAGTTCCATCCGTTTGAGCTAAATCCGAATATGCCTGCTGAAGGACAAAACCTTCGTGAACACATTATGGAAAAATACGGCATTAGCGAGCAGCAAAGTGTGGAGAACCGAGCACGACTTGTACAAGCAGGTGAAGAGTTGGGTTTTGCATTTAATTTCACTGACGACTCCCGTATGCAGAATACTTTTAAAGCCCATCAGCTTATTCACTTTGCAGCACAAAACGACCTTGAAGAAGAAATGAAGCTCAGCTTGTTTAACGCCTACTTCACTGAGGGTAAAGACGTGAACGATCTTGGTGTTCTAGTAGAACTGGCCGAGGCTGTAGGTCTTAATAAATCTGATGCAGCACAAGTGCTCAAAAGTGAAAAATACGCGCAAGTAGTGCGTGAAGAAGAAACCCTTTGGATGCAGCGCGGTATTCAAAGCGTACCTACGTTTGTGATTGGTAATCAGGGTGTGGCTGGTGCGCAGGAGCCTTCAACATTGGCTGCATTTATTGCTAAAGCAGCATCGCAGCGATAAGCAGGTCAGACGGGATCAGAGGTAGTTATGAGTAATCACGTTAACCATTTGCTTGCGCAGTGGCTTCCACTTAAGGACAAACACAAATGGGTGTTAGGTTTTATTTTTAAAACGGAAGGCTCATGCTATCGCAAAGCAGGCGCCATGATGCTGTTTAGTGATGCAGGGCATCAGCTAGGAATATTAAGCGGCGGCTGCTTAGAAAGTGACATCGTTAAAAAAGCCCAGCGCGTAATGACTGACGGCGTTAGCCGTACTGCAGTTTATGACGATGAAGATGAAGAAGATATTGCGTTTAAGCTAGGTGTTGGATGCGGCGGTGTAGTGCATCTAGCACTCGTGCCAGTTAATGAAAATAATAGTTATCTATCTTTGGATGTGGTTAGTAAAACCTTATCAAGCGGAAAGGCGTGTGAGTGGCACTGCGCGGTAGACGGTACCTTGGGTGAGTGTACGGAATTGGAAGACCATACTGCTACACCTAGAAAGGCCGAGCTAGATACTGTTAATGGTAAGCGTACATTGTCGGTTTTAATGCTGCCACCTATCCACCTACTTGTTGTAGGAGGTGGGTACGACGCTACCTTTATGACCAAACTGGCTAGTTTACAGGGTTATTTAGTAAGCCTTTGGGATCCAAGGCCCGCACAAGCAAGACTTGAACACTTTCCCGAGGTAAATTACTTGATTGAAGACCCGTCTACTGAAGGCTTACGTCTTCACATGGGCGAACATAATATTCAAGCGGCGGTGCTTATGTCCCATCACCGCGAAATAGATGCAAAGGCGCTGCAGGTGCTAAGCAAGCAATCGTTAACCTATACGGCAATGCTCGGGCCACTGCACCGCAAACAAGAAATTATGGATTTAGCAGGGCTTGGTAATACCGATTTTACGCAGTATTTCGCGAGCCCTGCTGGCTTTGATATAGGCGGTGAACTACCTGAGCATATTGCACTTTCTGTTATTGCACAGTGTCATGCTGTGTTTCATACAAAACCTACGCATTTGAATCGTTAGAAAGACTTTCTAAAAGTAACGCCAAAGCTTCTAGGTGCACCCGGGTAGGCCATAATTTTTCCGGTTTGTACTGGCACATCAAATCCGCTTCGGGCAACGTACTCTTCGTCGAATACGTTGCGCGACCATGCAATAACTTCACTATTCCATTGTGGAATAGTGAAACTTACGCGAACGTTAAATAACGAAAAGTCGTCAGCGTACTTGTACGGGTCGTTCGCATCGTCAAGGAATACATCCCCCGTGTATTGGTAGTCAATACTGGCGGAGGCAGGATAATCTCCAACTTCGAAATAGTGATTCAGTATAAGTGACAGTGAATTCTGTGGTTCGAAGCCCACGCGGTCTCCGTCTCTTGCGCAGAAAGGATCGCTAGGGTTCGCACGGCCCGGGTCGTCGATGCCCGTGTGCCACGTGTACGCTACCCAACAGGTGCCACGTTCAAACTCATCAAAGTTCGCTAGCGTGCGCGATGCAACGGCATGTAATTCGGTGCTCTCTGTTACCAACCACGTTGCTTCAAGCTCTACACCTTTGACTATGATATCGCCCGCATTTTGCAAGTTGAAACCTGTTCCGGTAAAGGTCGTCGCCTGAAAGTCGCTAATTTGTGTGTAGTGCGCCGCGGCATTTACGCGAACGCCGTATTCTTCAAAATCGTGTTTAATGCCTATTTCGGCACTTCTTGATTTTTCAGCATCAAAAAGCGGGCTAAGCGAAGGTAAAATTCTGTCGGTATTCGTGCCGCCTGCTTTGTAACCTGTGGCAAAACTGGCGTAGGTTAACGTGTTGTCGTTGGGGTGATAAGCCAGTTTCACTGTGCCGGTTAACTGGGAATCATCAAGCTGCTCGTTTAAATCAGGGCGAGGCATAACCGCTGCCGAGCCTAAGAAAAAGTACCCCCAGCCTGCCTGCTGAAAAGGTGCGATGGCATTGAGTGATTCAGCTGACGGTGCTTGGCCCACAGTCAAGGCTGCAGCGATGCCTTGTAAACCTTGTACTGCACGCCCGATATTAGGCCATTGCGCAGGATTTTGACTTAGCCCATCAATACCGGGGCCTCGTTCGTCATAAGCTCCGTCAATAGATTTTTCTTCACGGGTATAGCGTAAGCCTGTGGTTAGCGTAAATTTGCGGTTTAGCAGCCAATCGAACTGAGAAAATACAGCAATGCTGTCTTGTTCTTGATTAGCCGAGTGTACAAAAGCAGTACCGGACGGCGCTGGTGCTGCAGCAGGCGCAATAAAGCCTGATGTAAATGCAGATAGCTCGTTGATGGCATCAGCCAAAGGCAGTAGATCGGGCGCGGCGGCATTAAAGAACGCACTAAAATCATCTTGCGTGGTAGTATCAAAGATTAGATCTAAGTTTTGGCTGTAGTAATAAGCGCCTATTAATCCACGCACATTCTCGCTGGTGTAATGCAATCTAACTTCTTGAGAAAACGACTGTTGCCTGGCGTCGTTAGTGGCAGTAAGAAGGTCCGCATCAGAAAAGTCGGTATCTACCGTATCTAAGCTATCAAACGCGCGGTACGCGCTTATGCTCACTAAATCCCATGCCTTGTTTAAAGCCACATCTACTTGAACTGATAGTCCTTTGTCTTCCATTTTTGAAAGGGGAGTTTGCGACAGCGAGGTTCTATAGTCGTAAAAGCTATCGCGCCCATAAATAGTTGCGTTGAATGGCGGTTGAAGCAGCAGCGCATCAGTGCCGAATTTACCCGCTATGTCATTGGCCTGAATGTTATTTTGAAACGTCAGTGCGCCGCAGCACCGTTCGTCTAGCTCGCCGTAATCGGCAATCAATCTTACGCTAATGTTTTCTGTCGGTGTATAAAGCAGCTGCGCTTTTACCGCAGACCGATTACGGTTGTTTAGGGTTTGCCCGCTGGCCTCATCGGTAATAAAGCCATCGCCATGGGAACTAAATCCAGATACTCGCATGGCAAGAATATCGTCGATAAGTGAAAACGACGATCCTGCACTCAAGCGAACCAAGTTGTCATTGCCAACAATAGCCTCAGCAAAGCCATTACGTTCGCCGTGTGAAGGCGCCACGGTTGATACCGTCATCGCGCCAGCGGCGGTATTCTTACCAAATAAGGTACCTTGGGGCCCGCGTAATACCTCGATAGATTTAATATCAACTAGATCGCTAATTAGTGCATTTTGTCTGGAGCGGTAAACACCATCAACATACAGACCTACCGATGACTCGAAGCCAAAGTTTTGAGAAGAAGTACCGATACCGCGAATAGAAAAGCCTGAATTAGTCACACTTTGGTTTTGAAACGCGCCAAATGCAGGTACGTAGTTTTGTAAGTCGAACATGTCACGACTAACGGTTTCTACCATATCTTGACCACTTAGGGCTGTGACAGCCACCGGAACGTCCTGCAGATTTTGTGATGTCTTCTGAGCCTGAACTATTATGTGTTCGAGTTTCTTATTCGCAACTTGCGTTTGTGTGCCATCGTCGGCGCTAGCGTGGGCACTAACAGAGCTAGCAGAAAATATAAGCGTAGTTAAAAGGTAATAAGTGATAGGGTTTACTGTTGCTCTTAAATTTACAGGATGGCAGGGAAAGGCGTATGTAAATGACTTCATTTTAGTTCTTTTTATCGTTTAGAAGCTAAGCGCCTCCAGCGAAACTTATCACGACAAAGTCGCGTCCATGTGCGCGCAGTCCTTTACATTTTCTCGTCTTTACTCCAATAAGACGTTTTGCTTGCCTATTAAGTAGACAAATTAAGTGAGCATATTCCACGCAATTGCGGCGAATAAGTCAAGTTTTGTTCAAAACGTTTGCCTAACGATCACAAAAGGCCTGTTCATAGTTTCACATGATGCATACTCATTCAAAATATTAATTAAACTTATACTGCTGTTTTACTTAGTATGTGATTTGAATTGGTTAACATATTCATAACATCAGGCAGCGGTATGACAGACATCTATTTAGTACGCCATGGCCAAGCATCTTTTGGGCAAGCGAACTATGACAAACTTAGTGAGTTAGGTGGGCAACAAGCTATCTGGCTTGGTGATTATTTTAAGCATCGAAACATTCAGTTCGATTCGGTATTTTCTGGCGATATGGTTCGCCATCACGAAACTAAAGAGGGCATTGCGAAAGGTATAGCATCTAGCGAATACTCATTGCCTGATGCAACAGTGCATAGCGCGCTTAATGAATTTAATTTTCAAGCGGTAGCTAAAGCGTATCTAACAAGATTTCCTGAAGCAAAAGTACCAGAAGGGGCATCGCCCTCTGAATATTATCGCCTGCTTAAAAAAGCAATGATTGCCTGGTCTGAAGATCAACTTGCTCACGAGTTGCTAGATGAAACTTGGAAGCAATTTGAAGACCGAGTTCACTCTATGCTTGCTCATCTTAAAACGACAGATGCTAAAAGAGTGCTGGTCGTTAGTTCTGGTGGTGCTATTGCCATGATGCTCAAACACATCCTTGGCTACGATTCTAAAACCGTTGTGAATATGAACTTACAAATTCGCAATGCCAGTTTTTCGCAATGCTTCGCTAATGCGCGAGGTGTTCACCTAAATAACTTCAACAGCGTACCTCACCTGGATGTGATTGACAGGTTACACGCCATTACCTACAGCTAAATGGGGCAGTTATGAACTTTGAATATAATGAAAAGACCCAAGCGCTTTTAGAAAAGCTAAAAGCGTTTATGAAAGAAGAAGTGTATCCGATTGAGAAAGAGTACATTCACGCCGTAGAAAATGGCTCAGCCGGTGACGGTGAAGGTCGTTGGAAAACCCCGCAAATGATGCACACGCTAAAGCAACGTGCCAAAGAAGCGGGGCTTTGGAATTTGTTTTTACCTGAAGAATACAAGCCTTACGGTGCAGGTCTAACAAATGCTGAGTACGCGCCGCTTTGCGAAGAAATGGGCCGTGTATTATTCAGTGCGGAGATATTCAATTGTAGCGCTCCAGATACAGGCAACATGGAAGTGTTAGCCAAATACGGTAACGAAAAGCATAAGAAACAGTGGTTAGAGCCATTGTTAAACGGAGAAATACGCTCCGCCTTCGCTATGACTGAGCCTGCAGTAGCGTCTAGCGATGCAACCAACATAGAAACATCTATTAAACGTGATGGTGACGAGTATGTAATAAATGGTCGTAAATGGTATACCAGCGGCGCTATGAACGAAAACTGCAAGATAATGGTGGTAATGGGCAAAACTGATTTTGATGCCCCTCGCCACCAACAGCAGTCTCAAATTTTGGTACCAATGGATACAAAAGGCGTAACTATTGTGCGCCCCATGGCAGCGATGGGCTACTACGATGAGCCAGTAGGCCACGCTGAGGTCTTGTTTGAAGACGTACGCGTACCGGCTGAGAACTTATTGTTAGGAGAAGGCCGTGGGTTTGAAATTGCCCAAGGTCGTTTAGGGCCCGGTCGTATTCATCACTGCATGCGTCTTATTGGCTGTGCACAGCGGGCTTTAGACATGGCATGTGAGCGTGTTGAGCAGCGTGTCGCCTTTGGTAAGCCCTTATCAAAACAGCAGTCGATAAGAGAAAACATAGCGCAAATGCACTGCGATATTGAACAAGCTCGTTTGCTTACATTGAAGGCGGCAGACAAAATGGATCGCTACGGCAATAAGGTATCGAGAGACTTGATTGCTGCTATCAAAATTGTAGCGCCCACAATGGCATGTAAAGTTATAGATCAAGCCATTCAAATGCATGGTGCTGCCGGAACCAGTCAAGACTTTGTGCTATCAGCGATGTATGCGTATGCGCGCACCATTAAGCTGGCCGACGGCCCAGATGAAGTTCATATGATGCAGCTTGGACGCAATTTAATTGCTGAAAAAAACGCGTAAGGAGTAAGTGTGTCAAACGACAAAGCTAATGCGCCACATGCAATAGACTTAACGGTGCTTAATGAATACTTATCTACTGCGTGCCCAAGTGTTGGCCACGTTAAAAGCGCTGATAAATTTGCAGGTGGACAATCGAACCCTACGTTTAAGCTAACCACGGATAACGGCGTTTATGTATTACGTCGCCAACCGCCGGGTAAGTTATTGAAGTCTGCGCATGCAGTAGACAGAGAGTTCCGCGTTATTAACGCCTTGCAGCGCTCAGAAGTGCCAGTGCCTAAAGCGTACCATTTATGTGAAGATACTAGCATTATCGGCAGTATGTTTTACATTATGGCGTTTGTGGAGGGGGATATTTTCTGGAACAGCGCGTTACCGGAAGTAGAGTCTTCTGCAACACGCGGTGCAATGTACGATGAAATGAATCGAGTTCTTGCTGCGCTTCACAGCGTTGATATTGAATATGCTGGCTTAAGTGATTACGGCAAGCCTGGCAGCTACTTTGAGCGACAATTGAGTAGGTGGACAAAGCAGTACAGAGCATCTGAACTTGAGCATATCGAAGAGATTGAGCGTCTTATTCAGTATCTTGAAACTAATTTGCCTGAAGACGATGGCCAGGTGTCCTTAGTTCACGGCGATTTTCGCTTAGACAATATGATGTTCGATATGTCTAATACAGATAAACCGCAGGTGGTTGCAGTATTAGACTGGGAGCTTTCAACCTTGGGTCATCCTTACGCCGATTTGGCTTACCAGTGTATGCAACTGCGTTTGCCTTCTGACATTGCACACGCCGCTGGTCTAGGTGGGCTTGATAGAAAGCAGTTAGGAATACCTTCAGAAAAAGAGTATATCGATGCCTATTGCAAACGCAGGGGAATTGGCGCGATCAATAATTGGACATTCTATTTAGCGTTTAGCTTTTTCCGTCTAGCGGCTATCTTACAAGGTGTAGTGAAGCGCGCTCACGATGGCAATGCATCAAGTGAAAAGGCAATGCAGTTAGGCGCAATGGTGCGACCGCTCGCTCAAATTGCAAACCAAACCATACACCAAAGCGAATAAACGCCACACAACATATTTAATGACTTGCCATGCTATTTACGGTGGGCACGTCGAACAAGTTAACTGGAGACAGTATGAAAGCAATTGTATGCGAATCTTTCGGGCCACTTGATGAACTTCAATTCAAGGACGTTGCAGACCCGGAGGTTAAAAAAGGGCATGTAGTCGTAAACGTGGAAGCGGCTGGGGTGAATTTTCCCGATGGGTTGTTGGTGCAAGGTCTGTATCAAATGCAGCCAGACTTCCCGTTTGTGCCAGGTAACGAAGTGGCGGGTACTATAAGCGAAGTAGGTGAGGGAGTAAGCCATTTAAAAGAAGGGCAGCGAGTTATCGCGCTCTCTAACTTAGGTGGATATGCAGAAAAAGCGCTAATCCCAGCCACGCATGTCATGCCGTTACCCGATCCCATTCACGTAAACGAAGGGGCAGCCCTTGTAACTGCCCATGCAACAGCCCATCACGCTTTGAAACAACGGGCAAAGCTGCAGCCTGGTGAAACTTTGGTTGTAACGGGTGCTGCTGGTGGTACAGGCTTAGCAGCTGTGCAGATAGGCAAAATAATGGGCGCTAAAGTTATTGCGGTTTGCTCAACTGAAGAAAAGCTGGCGCTTGCCAAAGAGCATGGCGCTGATGTTTTAATTAACTACAAAGAAAAAGACCTAAAAGAGACGCTGAAAGAAGTGACTGGCGGCAAAGGTGTTGACGTAGTTTATGAATGCGTTGGTGGCGATACCTTCCACGCATGTAGTCGCAGTATGGCATGGGAAGGGCGTTTACTTGTGGTTGGCTTTGCAGGCGGTGAAATTCCTAAATTTCCAGTCAATCTTGCCCTAGTCAAAGGTTATTCGGTCATGGGCGTATTTTGGGGCTCATTCACTCAGCACGATCCAAAAGGCTTTGCTGAGAACATGCAAGAGTTGCTTACTTGGTACGTGCAAGGCAAAGTTAAAGTAGTAGTTGATGAAGCGTTGCCATTAGAACAGGCCACAAAAGCCATGGCGAAGGTTATGAACCGAGAGGTGAAAGGCAAAATGGTGCTTGTGCCCTGATCCTACACGTCTGATAAAAAGACAACTTAACGAGAAAAGCCTGACCCTCCTATGGTTCAGGCTTTTTTCGTGAATCTTTGAGCAATAGTTATTCAGGAACTAGCTCTACGTTGAACTCTCTGGTCAACACATGGCACAAGTCTTTACCAATGCCTAAATTATCTACCTGATAGTCTTGATAACCCTGTTTTTGTACTGTGAGGGTGTAAAAACCAGGACGTTCGTCAAGCATTGCAATCAAACCGTCATCTGCACAATCCGTATCATCAACCATAACAGTTTCAGAATATGCGCCTTCCATTGTAGTAGCCGTAACGCCACATGCAATCGGCATTTGCGTTGTTTGATCTGTTACCGAAAGCAAGAGGCCATCTTCTACCGTTGCTGTACAGGCCACATCGCCCTCGGCAACAAGGTTACTAATTGTTAGGGTATATTCGTCGTCAGCTGTTTGCTCGTTGATATCAACGCTAATTTCGGTCGGGTAGCCGAGTTCAGGGTCGTATTTTACCGTTAGCGATTCTGCGCGGCTTTCTTCTAATGCAATAAGTTGAAACAAGCTATCAATGCTTTCTGTAGTTTCATCATCTAAGGGTAAGGCAATATTGCCTTCAATAATAGTTTGAGAGGTGACCTGACTACCTTCTACCAAGACTAAGCGAGGTAGCGTGGTTTCTTCGGTGCAAAAACATGAAACTTGATATTCAAACTGATAAGTGTCGATGTTCGCGTTTTCCCACTTTGCGCGATTAGCGTTGAGGTCGTCGAGTGCATCGTTTGAATCGCTACCACCACAACCTAACAAAAGCGTAGTAGCAGAAATCATCGCAGCAATACGTAAAATATTAGTCATAACCTTCCTTGTTTTTTATTTTTCATAATTAGCCACGATAATATGTTTCGCAGCAATGTTGTGACAATTAGAAATAAAAAAGCGGCTTTGCACTTCTCGTAATACAAAACCGCTTTGAAATTTATATTAGTGTAATTGATGTAAAAGTAAACAGTTTCACTCAGGAACGTTGCGACGCTGCGTTATTCCTCAAGCCACATGCGGGCGCTTCTTCCTGGCAGATGCAATTTATGTACTGAGTTGTTTTTTACCTAAAGTTCTAAGACAGCTTTGGTGGAGTAAGAATATAAACGACCTAAGATGTGGAAGGTATAGCAGCACACAAAAACGACGCCCCGTGAAAGGGGCGTATTTTTAGATATTAGAGAGACATGTCGCCTAAAATAATATTTTCCGCGAAATTTGCGTATGCATCGCCAATTTGTTTGGCTGTGTCATCAGGGAAAGTATGAAAATCTTCACTTTCTAGCGCTTCTGCTATCGCGTTCGCTACGACTTCAGGTCCCGGAGCATCATCAAAGCCCGCATTTTTACCCATGTCAGTGCCAATAGGACCTGGGTGGATACTAATGACTGCTACCCCTTTTTCAGATAGCTTCTCACGTAACCCTTGGGTCAACGAATAGGTTGCTGCTTTAGATGCGCAGTACGTTGATATGTCGCCAAACGTTTTCACTGATGCAATTGAATTAAGTTGAACAATGGCACCTTTGTTTGCAACCAATGTCGATTCAAATGCTTGTGCAACGTGAAGTAAGCCAAACACATTTACTTCAAACTCACTACGAAGTGCGTCTTCAGCATTCTCGCTTAACGGTGATTCATGCTTCATAATCCCCGCGTTATTGATAACAATGTGAGTATCAGTTGCTTTGTCAGCGAGGCTTTTTACTGACGCTTTGTCAGTAACGTCGACTTGCAGGGTTTCCACTTTATCTGCGTATTTGTCATGAAGATGGGTAGTTGATTCAGTATCGCGTACTGCCAGATAGACCTTGCTTACGCCTTTATCGAAAAGGGCTTGTACAGTGGCTTCTCCAATCCCACGGTTTGCACCTGTAATAAGCGCTGTCTTACCTTGTAAGTCCATAATGTTCAATCTCCATTTAGTTACAGTCATAGGTTCCTTCCTAAAAATAGAGGTAAAAGATCACATATTTAGCTAAGTGGAATCAGGTATGGACCCACTAAAGTCAAGGTTATTAGCTTTACTTGGTGGTTGAATTATAAAATTGAAAGCCGATTAAGCCTTCACATTTTAAACACGAGTAAAACTAGTTATAGTCGATGTTTTCATAGTATTTTTGCCGTTAAATTTCGCGGCGTATAGCGCTTCGTCAGCGATGGATAATATATCATGTGCTGGGTCTTCAGTTACTTCGATGCCAGATAAGATGTTTACTATCCCAAATGAGCAAGTTGTACTAAATGTTTGCTCTTTTGAAACAAATTTTGTAGACGAAATTTCTTGGCGAATTCTCTCTACAATATTATCAGCATTAAGAGAAGCGTGCTCACTGGTAAACAAGATTACAAATTCATCGCCGCCCAAACGGGCGATACAGTCACTCGGACTCAGATGTTTTTTCACAATCTGAGTGATGTTCTTCAACAATACATCACCACTGGAATGACCGTAGCTATCATTGATATTCTTAAAATTATCAACATCAAATATGCATACGGCTAATCGATTTTTAGCGCTATTTTTAATCTGACAAATAGCCTCATTGAGCTTTACTTCCATAAAGCTACGAGAAAGTGCCTGAGTTAAATGATCGTGCATCAATTGATTGTTGAGCGTACGTCTTTCTTTATAAAGCCCATCAATGTGAAGCACTAGAACCCATGCAATGGAGCTGGTAACTATAAAAGAGCCAAGCCATGTGAGCGGTGGAAGGTCGATAATTTCGATACCGGTTAAGGTATCGCCAATACCGGTTACAAGCCATAGAGTGTTCGCTAGAAGTAACAGTAGTATAGGACCACTGTCCTCAAGTCTTGAGCGCTGCCGGACGAAGACTCGAACGAGTATATATATGCAGTATGACCCCAATACTAAGATCCAAAGACCCCAGATTTCGAAAAGTAGACCGTACTTTAGCCCAGTATAGTATTTAGACGTAGCATAAAAGGCGTTGTCTAAAAAATAGGGGCTAGGTATAGCAGTTAAAAGAGAAAATATTCCGCAAACGACATAACACCATTTCAATAAGTACGGAGCTTTGTACTTATAAAAAGCAAGATAAAAATGCAGGCTGGTGACTAGGGTGAACATAGCCCCAATAATAGTAAGTCTATTTGAAACACTAAGGGCAAAAAGATTCTCTCCTGCATTGATCAGTACACCAAAAGCCCCGAAGAAAATTGAGCTTATGAAAGCCGAAAGAGCAAATAGAAAATAGTACTTAACGGGCTCTTGGTGGTGGAAAGTTAAGCGATAATAAAGCAAAGCGAAGAAAAAGCTCATCAGCAAGCAGATGCTAGATGTCACAAAAAGCGGAAGCGACAATGTGTTGATCATGTTATAGCTATTTTCCTCAACGTGCTCATCATCTCGTTTTAGTGTAGAGCAATTATCTTACTAGAGTAACTTTTTCAATGTACTAAAACATTAATGGTTTTTAAGGCTGCAGCATTGTTTGAATTTCTTGCTGCTACCACAAACGCATGGGAGATTTCTTCCGTACTTAATTTTTCCGCAGTCATCGTGTAAAACACCGTCGTGATAACGCCACTTACCGTCTTCAATATTGAAATTTGACGTTTCGTGAAGCTGATACATGCTTTTATTTTCAAAGTAGTAAGCAGTGAATTCAACGATGGCAGTATTGGACTTGGAGTTAGCCGCTAGAGTGGGGTGTACTTTTAGCGCAAACCACGTCGCACCTTGCGCACTTTGAGCCAAATCTTCTACGGAAAGATCTTGCTGTTTTTCTTTGGTGTAGGTTTCCAGAATGTATTGATAATGCGCTGTAGCGTAGGCTGAAAATCGTGAGCGCATAAGTTGTTCAGCAGTATTAGGGTATTTAACGCCCTTAATAAAAGGTTCGCAGCATTCGTTGAAGGGCTTTGAAGAGCAACAGTAACAGCGCATAAGACAACTCGCAATTTAAGAGTATTACAAAGCGCTACAGTATAAATATAAGTGGCGTGAGCCCCAACTTTTTTAAACGTAAATGTTGTCGATGCTCGATGTTTCCATGGCGGTCTATACCAAAAAAGCTATGCCCAAAAAGCTATGCCCAAAAAGCTATGCCTAAAAAGCTATGTCAAAGAGCTCATGCAAAAGCGAGTAGGACAATAAATGTATATACTTTACTTATGTGTCTATATTTCGACAAAAGCAAGATTTCGGCAAAAGCGGAATTTAGGCATAAAGAGGCGACACTTTACCAAGGGCCTAATGCAACGTTTTGCTCGTCATTAATGCTGTTAACGCGCACATTCACCAGACTGACCGAGTAAAGTTCACATAGCTTTCTGATCATCTCACTATCCGTTGGCTGCAAATCCAAATCAATGTTTTCTACATAAAGCGTTTTACACTGGCCACCCGTAATAAGCTTACTGATCCATTCTGGCATTTTTTCTTTTTCAGGCTTTTGAATACGGATAGCGTGATCTACGGTTTTCGAAAATGACACTGTATTTGAAAGCAGATAGTTCCAACCTTTGTCGTTACTTCCTTTTCCATTACCTTGTTTTTCGCTAGGAAACCCTTCTATAGGCAAAGGTAGTTGAACAACATTTGAAACCGAAGCGCGCAAAGCATTGAATCGTGAAACTGAAGATGTGTTCATAGTAAAACCCTTTATGTATTTGCTCTGAAGTTCAAATAGAAACTTCTGGAAAACGATTATTTATAAATACTGATTAGATATACAGCATGTATGCGTATACAGTATTTAAAAAAGAGGTCGTTGGCAAGCATTTAATTGTGCTTTTTTTGCGCAGCTTGAGGGTTTTTCAGTAACTATCTAAAAGATAATGGTTTTTTTATGCTGTTGTGTTCTGAAGCAAGTATTCAGTTGCGGATTGAGGTAAGATGCGCGCGAATCTTATGTAGAACACTACTGTATAAAACTGGAGGGTTATTGAGCGCGTTAATACACTTGGGCTACTTGGGCATGTTCTTATCCGCATTGTTGGCTGCTACTATTTTGCCCTTTAGTTCTGAAATTGTGCTTAGTGCTTTATACAGTAGCGGCTTAAGCTGGATATCGTTGCTTGTTGTTGCTTCAGTAGGAAATGTACTGGGCTCTGTGGTTAATTATGTATTGGGCTTCAAATTCGGAAGAGAAATAGCAACGCAAAAATTAAGAGTAAGTGAAGCTGCGTTCACCCGCGCAAGTAGTACATTTACGAAGTGGGGTAAGTGGAGCTTGTTTTTATGTTGGGTACCTATTATTGGCGACCCTATTACGCTAGTGGCAGGTGTGTTTAGAAGTCCGCTTTGGTTTTTTATTCTTGCGGTAACTCTTAGCAAAACAGCGCGTTATGCTGCGCTGCTTTACGTACTTGTTTAAAAGGTTTTCGGCTTAGTTTTCTCACGCCACTGTGTTTTTGTCTCTCGACTTTTTTTGGCTTGTCTTTTGGTGCGTCACATACCACTGCTTCATTCTTGGGCTCATTAATATCAGTCCAATCATCCAATACCAAACTGGCTCTTGCCAAAACGTTTTCTGTGACCAGCTGAAATGCAGCAGTGCAAGGGGCAGTATCAAGTAAATGCTGTTATGAAGCTTTTGCCATTTTCTTCCCATCTTGCGCTGGATGCGTTTAAACGACGTTGCAGTAAGAGCAAAAAGAAGAAGTAGTGCCGCCATGCCAACGAGTATGTAGGGCCTGCTTACTATCTCGCTAGCCACCAGTGCCATATCAAGCTGGAGTTCAAACACAATGTAAGTGAGTAGGTGTGCAAAGGCGTACACAAAGGTGTATACGCCAATCATACGTCTGAATTGGATCGGTTCCGGGCTTGGTAGCCATTTAGCAAGTGGGCTAAGAGTAAGCGTTAGTAAAAGAAAGTGAATTGCCCAAGTTCCAGTCTCATTAATGAGCGTGTTTACGGGGTCTGGTCCAAGCTGGTCGTTGATCCCGGCAAAGAACAACCAAGCGACGTAGCCTAATGCGAAAAGGTGAATAAGGCCCTTCAAACTGCGACGCTGCCAAATAGATAATCGAAATGGTTTTTTTCTTAACGGCATTAAATGAACAACTTAATAATAATGTTTAATAGCTTCGGTTATAAGATATTGGTTAGAAGGGCTAGCTATTTGCTCGTAGCCCTATAAAAAGTAGCAGCTAGTAGTAACGGGATAAATCCATACCTTTGTATAATGGCGCGACTTCGGTATAACCGTTGAACATTTGAGTATCGATGCGATTTCTGGCGAGTAGCCCACCTGTGGTTATTCTGCGCTCGCTGGCTTGGCTCCACCTTGGGTGTGACACGTTTGGATTCACGTTGGCGTAAAAGCCATACTCGTTAGCGGCCAGACGATTCCATGTGGTAGGCGGCCTCTTGTCGGTAAGGCGAATTCTCACAATAGACTTAATGCTCTTAAAACCATATTTCCACGGTACAACAAGCCTAATAGGCGCGCCATTTTGAGGTGGCAAGGTCTTCCCGTAAAGCCCAACCGACATAAGCGTTAAAGGGTGCATAGCTTCATCAAGTCGCAGTCCTTCCACATAAGGGTAATCAATACCACCACCGGTAAAGCGACTTCGTTGGCCAGGCATTTGCTCAGGGTCGTATAGGGTTTCAAATGCTACATATTTGGCTGACATCAACGGATCGGCTTGTTTTAACAACGCCCCCAACTCAAACCCAACCCAAGGAACCACCATCGACCATGCTTCAACGCAGCGCAAACGGTAAATGCGCTCTTCTAAGGGAAAACGTTTGGTTAAGGCATCGTGATCAAGCTCAATGGGCTTTTTTACCATACCGTCAATTTTCAACGTCCATGGATTAGATTGAAATTCAGTCGCATTTTTGGCTGGCGCATCTTTCGAAGTGCCAAACTCGTAAAAATTGTTGTAGCTGGTGACTTTATCTTCAGGCGTTCGGGTTTCCGCTATTTGATACTTAGGGGGCTGACTAAACTCCAGCGCTTTTCCCTTAAACGCTGCCTTCTCTTCCTCATCTTCCCAAAACCAACCGGCAGCACTTGCCGATTTTGCAAGTAATGTAGACGCACCCACAAAGCCCATTGATTTGAGCAATGATCGACGACTCTTGTAAACGCCTTCATTGGTTACGTCGTTGTCAGTTAATTTTACTGAGGGTTTAAATGGTTTTGGCATTACGTCACCTAAGTTATGGTAAGACTACGAGAACTGGCCGTTACTTCAACCGATACATTTAGCTACGTTAATGTAACGAGTAAGTTCAACATAATAAAAAAGACCGAGAGTACGGTCTTTTCATTTCAATTAGTTTTGGGCAAATTAAACAATCTTACATATGCAAACTATCTTGAATGCCGCCTTGTTTTGGTGAAAAGATATTGCTGTATAAGCGAGAGGCGAATTCGTCGGTCATGCCAGATATATAGTCGGCGAGAACGCGCATTCCATTGTCGTTCTCACAGGCCTTACGCCAGCGCTCTTGGGTGTTTTCAGGTAGAAGGCGGTCGGGATCCGATGCAAAAGCCTCAAAAAGTTCCATAACTACCAGCTGCCCTTTGTATTCAAGAAGCTGAACATCGGGGCGGCGGATTACTTTGTTAAACACAAAGCGTTTAAAAAGCTCTAGGGCTTGTGCAAATTGTTCGGGCATCACGGCGTTAAACGCAAGTAATGGATGAGCGAAACCCTCCACGCCTTTTATTTCAATGGCTGTGATAAAGCTATTAACCAGTGCACCTATAGCATTTTTCCGTTCGTGATGTGCAGCACTAAATAGCTTATTGGTAAGCACTTCTATATTGTCTGACAGCCAGGGGACATCTAGTGCTTTTAGCGGGGTGGTTACATCCTCGACAAAATGATGCTTGTCTACCATATCCATTACAATGGCATCTTCCAAGTCGTGAATGCCATAGGCGATATCGTCAGAAAGCTCCATAATTGAGCAGTCGAACGATTTAAACTGCGTTTTGCTGTGGGCATTCGGTTTTGCAGTAAACTGCATAAACGCATCTTTATCTTCATTACTAAATGGCGCAAGTAGCCAGTCGAATAGGGGCTCGTCGCAGCGAAACAGTCCCTTCGGTGGATGCCAGTCGTGGGCTTTAACCTGACGAAGTGAAGCAGGGCGCTCGGGCGTAGGCCCTTTACTATGAAGGGCATCAATAAAGTTTGGGTATTTAACCAAGCCTAACACGCTTCTTCTGCATAAATTCATGCCGTGTTCGGCCGTGTATGGCTCTAGCTGAGTTATGATCCTAAATGTTTGGCCATTTCCTTCAAACCCGCCGTATTGGTGCATCATATAATTGAGCGCGATTTCACCGCCATGGCCGAAAGGTGGGTGACCGATATCGTGAGCCAAACACAGGGTTTCGATTAACGTTGGGTCAAGAGCCAACGTATTGGCAATATCTGGAAATTTCACCCAAAGCTGCGCCGTTATTCCCGTGCCAATTTGGGCGGCTTCTAAAGAGTGTGTAAGTCGCGTGCGATAGAAATCGCTTAGCCCCACACCGAGCACTTGGGTCTTTGCCTGCAACCTGCGAAAAGCAGCGCTGTGAAGAACGCGTGCCTTATCTCTCTGATACGGATTGCGGTGATCGCCGTCTCGTGTTTCGCTTCGGGGTAAACGACGCTCGTGTAATGCTAATTCCCATTCGCTTGTTGCCAAAAAAACCTCGCTGCCATGATGTGTTTGGTACTTCTGCTACATCAGTATAGTAATTTGGGGGCGGTTAATCGCCTTGCTTACATATCGTCTTGCGTAATTTCATCAAGACTTAAAGAAAAGCTTGGTACGTAACGCGTTAAGAAGTAGTCCACCTCTTCAGAATGATACTCTTTAAGGGTTTTATCTAATCGTTTCTTAGCCAGCTTAAACTCTTGGTTACCAGCAGCTAATTCTTCAAGCGTTTTTAGGTAAGCGCAAAGTACGTCTGCTGCTTTCACAATAAAGGCTTCTTCTTCACTATGGTAGTGATGATCAATCAGTGCCGCATAGTCTTCTCGAAACGCTTCAGGCGCCATCTCAATGAGCTTGTTCTCTGCAATCTTCTCAATTTTTTTATATTCTTCTTTAATCGCAGGGTTAAAGTATTTTACTGGGGTAGGGAGGTCGCCGGTAAGTACCTCCGACACGTCGTGAAAAATCGCCATGGTTGCAATGCGATCTGGATTTAGTGTACCGCCAAAAAATTTATTTTTAATCAAGGCTAGCGCGTGGGCGACCATAGCCACCTGCAAACTGTGCTCTTGCACATTTTCTGTACGCACATTGTGCATTAGCGGCCAACGATTAATAAGCTTTAAGCGCGCCAGGTGCGCAAAAAAGTGGCTCTTATCACTCACGTTACGCCCCTTGCTTATACGTTCTAAAGAAGTTGCCAATACGATGCAGTGCAGGTACCAATACATCGCTATGAGGTAAAAATACTAAACGGAAGTAAGTCCCCTCGGTTAGGTTAAAGGCGCGCCCGTGTACCAACAGAATTTTTTCAGAACTTAATAAATCCAGCACCATTTGTTCATCGTTTTGAATGTTGAATTTCTTCTCATCTACTTTGGCGAAACAATACATGGCTCCTTTAGGCTTAACGCAAGAAATACCGTCGATGCCGTTTAGCATATCTGTGGTTACGTCGCGCTGAATGCGTAGTCGGCCATTCTCATTGACTAGGTCGTTAATACTCTGATAACCACCAAGCGCAGTTTGAATGGCACTTTGACACGGTACGTTTGCGCACATTCGCATTGAAGACAATATATTGAGTCCATCGATATAATCGGTAGCAAGACGTTTATTCCCGCTGACAACTAACCAACCAGAGCGAAAGCCTGCCACGCGATAGTTTTTGCTTAAACCACCAAAAGTAACAAAAAAGACGTCATCAGCGAGTGACGCAATACTGGTGTGCTGGGCTTCATCGTATAGAATTTTGTCGTAAATCTCGTCGCTAAATACGACTAAGCCGTGCTCGCGGGCGACTTCTACTACCTCTTGCAATAGGGCTTTGTCGTAAACTGCACCAGTAGGGTTATTGGGGTTGATAAGTACAATCGCGCGTGTTTTGCTGGTGATTTTACTTTTTATGTCGTCAATATCGGGGAACCAGCCAGCTTGCTCATCGCAGCGATAATGTACCGGTGAGCCTGATGACAAACTCACTGCGGCCGTCCAAAGCGGGTAGTCAGGGCTTGGAATGAGCACTTCATCACCATGATTAAGTAGCGCCTGCATTGCCATCATGATTAGCTCAGATACACCATTACCTATATAAACATCGTCAACACGAATGTCTTTAATATTACGCTGTTGGTAATACTGCATCACGGCCACGCGGGCAGCATAAATTCCTGTCGAGTCTGAATATCCTTGAGACGTAGGCAGGTTATGAATAACGTCTTTTACGATATCGTCCGGGGCTTCAAATCCAAATGGGGCGGGGTTACCGATATTCAGCTTTAATATACGGTGTCCTTCGTCTTCCATTTTGCGTGCTTGCGCAGCGATTGGGCCTCTAATGTCGTAACAAACGTTATCTAATTTATGTGAGCGAGATACAGTTTTCATGGTCTATCTGGTTGATTTACATACCCTGAGATTATCGCAATACAAAGTCATATGCGATGGCCTTTTTGCAGTATTTCTGCTTTAAGCACGACTTTTTTCATCAAGTGGCTAATTATTGAACACATAACGAGATAAATGATCCGCTTGTCACTTAAGTATAAAATTTATGTTAATGACTTGTGAACTTTTCATTCTGCGCCTATCGTAGTAGTAAGGCGTGTATAAAAAACGCGTTAGTAACAAACAGGCTAACAAGCAGAGGTGATAAGAATATGTCCCACCATTTCAAAGAAACACCAGAGAATGCGATCACGCAAAGTGGTATAGCACGCGTTATTCCCTGTAAAGAATTAGACGTCGGCGACCCAATAAAGTGGTTGTCATTGGCAATACGAGACGCCATGCGCGCACCGGGACTCACCTTATTTTATGGCGTACTTTTCGCGGTTATCCCGTGGTTCATTATGTATTTAGTTGAAATGACGGGTTGGCACTTGGTCATTCTACCCGCCATTGTTTGCTTTATGTTGGTAGGGCCATTTTTAGCGGCGGGCCTTTACGATGTAAGCTGGGAGATGGAGAAAGGTCATAAGCCTTCACTTCGTCATTCGCTGCGCGCAATGCGAAGAAACGCATTTAACGAGTGGGGCTTTGCCATACTGCTTATGGTAATGATGATATTTTGGTTGCGTGTGGCATCGCTGATTCATGCACTTTATCCACCTTATATAGAGAACGACTTGGAAAGCTTGTTACCGTTTTTAGCGTTAGGCACTATCGTTGGAGCGGGTTTTACCCTGGCAATGCTATTTATTACGGCGTTTACCCAACCGATTTTAATGGAACGTAAGGTAGATCTTGCAACTGCAGTGCTTACCAGTGTGAATGCGGTATGGTTAAATAAGGTACCCATGCTCATTTGGGGGGCTATCATTTTCACTACAGTAGCAATTGGTTACGTGACCGGTTTCGTGGGTTTCATCGTGCTCATGCCGATTATCGGCTATGCATCGTGGCATGCTTACATTGATGCAATTGAGACTAAGCGAGAGCGTAAATACGAATAGTTCACTCCAATTTATGTAATTAAATTACGTAAAGTGGCTTTAATTTGTACAATAAGTAAGCGTTAATATCTTTAATTTTGTTAAAATTACACTTTTAGAGCCCCGAAAGGGGCTTTTTTATACTTAAGTCTTATACTTCTTTCTTCCTACAAGTGCTATCGCTAGATATATTAGTAATATGCAATTTATATTATTCCAATTAATTCAAGGGGTTAGTGCCGTAACAACAGCGTAACAACTTGATTTACCAAGCATTTACCCAGGTTACACAATCATTCAACAGAAAAATTTTTATTCTTGATGCATAAATAAAGGGCGTTGAGCGAATTGTTGCTTCATTCAACTTTGTTCAACTTAACTAGAGAGTTTGCCACAAACTTGCACAGCACCCTTAACCACACATTGAGGATTTTAAAATGAAATTATCTAACTTACTTAAAGTTCTTGCAGCTACAGCGACTGTCGCTTTTAGCATCAATGCAAATGCAGCAGCAGAGTCAAAAGACATTCGCTTCGTTGGTGAAACCCAGTTCGCAGGGTTTTGTAAAGCGATAATCAACGACGATGTAAGAGTTCTTCGTTCTAGCCTTTCACGTAACGTGGGTCGTATTGGCGCTAGCCAACGTGAAGTATTGCGTATGGTAACGTCTGAAGAAGGCCTAACATGTAATGGAAGTAGCCTTATTAAGTTTTCTGAAGAGCGTCACGCAGATGCGGTACACGAATACTTAACGTCGCGTAGCTAAGGCCTTGCTTGCGGTTACTACAAATCCAGAAAAAGCGGGCTAGCTTACACTTTTCGTCAATCACGTGACGTAAATGTTGAAAACTAGACCCGCTTTTTGTCTTTTTGCTCGTGCAAATATGCGTCTTAATTAACGATTTTTATATACGTGGCTACACGCGCTTTACTGGTTTTAAATAGACGTTGGGTTTTAAACCTAAGTTTTAGCAGCAGCACGTAAGCAAGAGGTACTAAAAATAAGCTGGTTAGCGTAGAGAATACCAGCCCGCCAATGATTGCTATGGCCATCGGAGAGTAGGGAGGGCCGTCGCCACCAATTCGAGTACTTCCCATAGCGAGTGGAATAAGCCCCAAGACCGTTGTGGCTACTGTCATCAGAATAGGCCTTATACGCGTTAAACATCCTTCAATTACTGCGTCATACAGCGACAAGCCTTCGTTAATTAACTGATTGATTCTGTCTACCAATACAATGCCATTGTTAACCACAATGCCCATCAATATCAGCATGCCGATCATCCCCATAATAGACATAGAGGTACCTGTTACCATGAATGCCCAAAACACACCGGTGAAAGAAAACAGTAACGATGTGATCACAGACGTTGGAAGTATCAGCGATTCAAACAGTGCAGCCATCACAACGTATATCATACAAAGTGCTAGTAACATGTTCATTTGCATGACCGCATTGGCTTCATCCTGGCGAGAGAAGCTGCCGTCTAACGTCCATTTATATCCTGTCGGCAATTCAATATTAGCTAACGCGTTCTCGATACGCTCTCGGGCTTGTTCTGTGGTGGTTTCCCCTTCTAGGTTTGCGCCAATAGCGAGCGCGGTCTGACGATAGTTTCGATTAATTTGCGATAGCTGTGGCACCACAGAGAAATCTGCAATCATATTCAGCGTTACCGATTGACCCTGCGTAAACCCAATATTGATGTTCTTAAGTTTGTTTAGCGAGGCTTGAATATCGCTACCGAATTTAAGCTGTACTGCTACTTCTCCGGCGTCACCATAGCGGAATGTCCGTAAATTACTGCCCCGTAGTGCTGTAGAGATAAGTTTAGCTACGTCGTTAACTTGAATACCTAAGCGGTTCGCCTTCTCTCTGTCTATGCGGATTTGTACCTCATCTCGGGTAGAGCCAGTGTCGGCTTTCACATCTTCCAATCCTTCTATAGTTGAAAGAATAGGAACTATTTGCTCTGAAATAGTGAGCAAAGTTTCTGACGATTCACCCAATAGCGTAACTCTTACGCCACCACCGTTGCCGCTATCCCATTGAAACGAGGGACGGGCACGCACAAAAGAGGGCATGTCTTTACGTATATCCTCTTTAATTTTACCCACACTTACGGGCAGTTCGTCATTAAGCGTTATACCGCTTACAGCATGTCCGGCAGTAAAATAGGTATACACCTGTTTAATGTGAAAGCGTTCTTGGTTCTCATACAGGTAAGCTTCCATTCTATCGACAGTTTTTTCCACCTCATCAAGCGTAAAATTCTGCGTTACGTGATAGTTAAGCCAAATACGCTCTTGGTTATTATTGCCCTCATCATCTGAAGTAACCACCTGCATGGGCACAATGGTCGACGCAAGCAGCAATAGAGCAATAACACAGGTTATTCCCTGGTGTTTTAACATCCAGTTAAGTGCACGACCATAGCCTTTTATGTAAGACGGTGTTTTAGGCGTTTTTACAACTGGGATCTTTACCTTGGTCGTCAGTAAGGGAATAAGGGTTTTAGCAATGAAAAGCGACGCGAAAAGAGATATACAGATAGCTACAGCAACGTGCTCTAAGAAGATAGTTACGTCTATTTTTACTCCAATAATATTGGGTAAAAATACAATGGCCGTGGTAGCTGTACCAGCAATAACGGCAAGGCTAACTTTATTGACCCCAACTTGGGTTGCACGTTTTATGTCACTTTCTTGTTGGCGTTCTTGGAATACGCTTTCGGTGATCACAACGGCGTTGTCTACTAGCATACCTACAGCTAGCATGAGGCCCATCAACGATAAAATATTAAGGGTATAACCCAAAAGATACATTACGCCTAAGGCTATACAGATAGAAAACGGCACCGACAACACCACAATCAAGGTGGTGGTAAGCTGGCGCAAGAACAAGTACAGCACAATAACTGAAAGCAACGCACCTAAAAGACCTGCGTTTAGCAAATCGCTCAGCGACGAAGTCACGCTTTTCGCGGTGTCGTCCATTACAAATAAACTAATGCCTGTAAACTCAGGGTCTTCTTTGGCTTTTTCGATAACTTTCATTACCGCGTCGGAAACTTCTACAAGATTGCTGCCCGATTCGCGAAATACGTTAAAGCCCACCGCGAAGGTGCGATCTAGGTGTCGCCCTTCGTTGCGCTGAGGAAGCTCGTAGGTCACGCTGGCAACATCAGATAAACGCACGCTTCGAGTAACCCACATGTTTTTGAAGTCGTTTACATCGGTAAATTCGCCAGTGGGGTTAACCAGAACTTTTTCACCGTTGTTGTACATATAGCCCGCGGTTAGCGAGAAGTTTGCGTTTTGAAGCTGCTGCTCTAAGCGTGTACCGTCGATTTGGTAGGCTGCCATTTTCTTGGGATCTAAGCGAATAGTAATTTGGCGTTTCATGGTGCCGTATAGTTCAACTTTCGATACACCCGGGACACGCTCTAGCGGACGCTTAAGGTTACGCTCTAAGAGGTCATAAGCGTTCGATAAGTCGCGGTCGCTCGATACGCGCAGCTGGAATATAGGCATATCGTTGGTGTTAAATTTATACACCATGATCCGCTCTATATCGTCAGGGAGTTCGTGGCGAATAGCGTCAATCTTCTCCCGCGCTTCAATACTTTTGGCTTTAAGGTTTTCATCCCAGTCGAACTCCACAATGACCTCAGCCATATTGTCATATGAACGTGCCCTTAAGCGCTTTATCCCCGACATGGTAGCAACGGCTTCTTCAACCGGACGAGTGATCATGGTCTCAATTTCAACGGGTGTCGCATCAGGATAGGGGATCTGCACTACCATTTCTGGAATATCAATACCGGGGAACTTTTCAAGGGGTAGTAAGCGTCCAGATACAATGCCGAACAGCAGCATAGATAAAAACAGCATACCTATGGTAACGGGCTTGTTTAGCGCAAAGCGTGCAAGCCCAGCGCCTATACCTGCAATTTTTGAAAGGTGCGGCTGTGAAGCTATATCTGTCTTGCGTTGACTTGGCTCACGTGTTTGGCGCTTTTCAGTATGGGTTTCAGAACTGTTATTAGCGTTGTGAGAAGGTGTACTCATAGTACACCTCCTTTCGACATTGCTCCTTCGTCACAAAAGCCCGCATTAGTATTAACAGACGTTTTCTGCGCAACGTTTTTCTTAACGTCGAACAGGCTGTAAAGCACTGGCAGTAAAATTAGCGTAAGCAAGCTTGCAAACAGAAGGCCGTAAATAACGGTGATGGCCATGGGCGTGCGAATTTCAGCTCCCTCGCCAAAACCAAATGCCATCGGCAATAGACCCAACACAGTAGTGAGTGTAGTCATCACAATAGGGCGTAGGCGGGTCTTTGCAGCCTCTAGAATAGCGGTCTCTTTCTCTACGCCTTGACGGCGTAACTGATTTATACGGTCAACTAATACAATAGCGTTATTCACAACAATACCGCACAGCATGATTAAACCGATAAATACCACCACGTTTAGCGGCGTATTGGTAATCCACAGGCCATATACTGAGCCCGCACCGGCTAGCGGTACTGCGAATAGAATAAGCAGTGGGTGCAGCAACGACTCAAATTGTGACGCCATAACCAAATACACCATAAACACCGCAAGTGCCAAGGCAAACTGTAGCGAACGGAAGCTGCTTTGCATGTCTTCACTTTGCCCGGTTACTGTTGCACTTAAAGATAGAGGAAGTTGGGTTTCATCAATGACTTTATTAGCAACGGCAACGGCTTCATCAAGCTTACCCTTGGCTAAGTTTGCCGATACCAATGCTACACGTTGCTGTCCAACGCGGGTAATTTCGCTAGGGCCTACACTCATGTACACGTCTGCCACGGCACTTAAAGGAATAGGTTGCGCAGAGCCTGGGTTAACAACAATGGCGCGTATGCTTGCAATATCATCACGTTGGTTCTCTTGGGTTCTTACCAGCACATCTACCTTTCTGTCTTCCACGCTATACTGTGTAGCGACGCGGCCGCCCACTTTGGCCGCAATAAGTTGAGAAACGGTTGATGCATCAAGCTCAAGGCGAGCAAGTTTGGCGTGATGGAAGGCTATTTTAAGCTCTGGGTTTCCGTCACGAATGCTGGTCGTTACGTCTGCAAAATTACTGTAACTGGCAAGTTTTGTCGAAATGGCGTCGCCATATTGTTGTAACTGATTTAGGTCGTAACCCGCAATTTCAATTTGAATAGGCGAAGCAAAGCTAAATAGCTCTGGCTCTGAAAACGTTGCCTGAACCTGAGGTTTGAAGGCTAGGTAATCACGAAGGGCACGCTTCACATCGTCCATATCGCCAGCTGTCGCCGAAGGCTGCATGACAATGTTTAAGCGGCCCCAATGATCGCCTCCTTGATTAGGCGCTGCGCTTATTAGACTACCCGTACCAGACATGGCATAGGTGCGAAGCACCTTGGTTTCGCCGCCATCATTGTTATTTACTGCAACCGCAGCAAGCTCGCTGATAATAGCGTCGGTACGCGCTAATGGCGAGCCCGCAGGGAGGGTCACTTCTACCGAAAATTCTCCTTGTGACAGGGTAGGAATAAGTTCCATACCTAGTTTTGGTACAAGCATTATCGCGCCAGCAGCAAGAATAAAAGCAATAGCTAACACCAGCGCTTTGGCTTTAAGGCTTACGCGCAGCAGTTTTTCATAAGCAGAAGCGAGAAGGTCAAACCCTTTGTTAAATACCCAGATAAGTGGTTTAAACGCAACACTTAATAACTTGCTGACGATATGCCATGCACCTATCACCAAGGTAACCAAGGCTGCAGGTAAAAATACAAAGATAAGCCTGAATACCCAACGAACTGGCAGGGTAAAGTAATACATAACTTTGCCAAACGTCGACGTAGGAGGAGTAGGTGCTGGTGTAGTGAACACATCTTCATGGTCGAGCTGTTGCTTTTTCTTCTTGTGCGCCATCGCAGGGATTAGTGTAAGCGCGACAACAAGCGACGCGGCCAAAGCAAACGACACGGTCAACGCTTGGTCTTTAAACAGCTGACCTGCAATACCTTCTACAAATATTAGCGGCACAAACACGGCCATAGTGGTGAGTGTCGAAGCCACAATTGCGCCAGACACTTCTTTTGTTCCTTCGCTAGCGGCAGATGCTTCAGCTTCTGTAGCTTCTGCCGTTGTCTTTTCATTGGCTGTAGCGTTATCACTTCCAACCATTTTTAACTTCTTATGACGATCGATATTTTCAAGCACAACAATGCTGTTATCTACCAATAGTCCAACAGCCAGCGCGATACCACCTAAGCTCATCATGTTTAAGCTTATGTCGTTGGCATACATCAAATTGAAGGTAGCAATTACTGACACCGGAATGGAAACCGATATAATTACAGTGGCCCAGAAGTCTTTAAGAAAAAGGTACAGCACCAACATGGCTAAAATACCGCCCATCACTGCCGCTGACTTCACGTTGTCTATAGCTTGCTTGATGAACACGCTTTGGTCATAAATTTCGCTAAGCGTGTAGTTAGAAGGCAAGTTGTTGTTGACCTCATTTAACCGGCTTGCCACTTTTTGTGCTACGTCAACTGCGTTAGCGTCGCCTTCTTTATAGATGGCAATCTCAATGCCTTCACTACCATTAAAGCGAGTTACCACATCACGGTCTTTGTACGCATTTTCTACCGTAGCCACATCTTTAAGTTGAATGTTTCTGCCTTCAAAACGTCCAATAAAGAGGTTTTCAATATCACTGAGCGTTTCAAATTGATTCAAAGTTCTGACTAAAAACGCCTGGGCTGCGTTATCAATTCGACCGCCCGCCGCGTTAATATTTTCAGCTTTCACCCGGTCGATAATTCTAGTAATAGGAATCGACAGTTGACTGGCTTTTTGCTGGTCAATAAGTATATGGATTTCGTTTTCTAAACCACCGCCAACACGCACGGCAGCTACGCCTTCTACCGATTCAAGCGCACGTTTAACCTGCTGTTCGCCATATAAACGTAAGCGCTTCATTTGCGCCACGCTTAGCGTTGATGTGTCGCTTTGAGTGGTGAGGCCCAGTTTAATAACAGGGTCTAAACTTGGGTTAAACCGAAGGAGTCTTGGCTTTTCAATATCAAGGGGAAGCTGTAATACATCAAGTTTCTCGCGCACTTCTAAGCTCGCGAAATCCATGTCAGTACCCCATGCAAATGAAAGCACCACGTCAGACTGGCCAGCTCGCGATGTGGACGTGACTTTACGTACACCTTTTACTACGCCGATGGCTTCTTCAATAGGTTTTGAAACCAATTGTTCTACTTCGCCTGGCGCGGCACCGTCGTAGTCGGTGCGAATAGTGAGAGTAGGGTAAGATAAGTCTGGCAGTAAGTTAACAGACAGTCTGCCTAACGACACCATACCAAATAGCAATACCGCAAAAGTGAACATACTAACGGCAACAGGGCGCTTTACAGCAATATCTACAATACGCATTGTGTGAATTCCTTGTTAGGCCGAATTAGCTGTTTACAACTTCAACGGGAGCGCTGTCTTTCAAATTCTGGTGGCCTGCAGTCACTACTTCTTCATTGCCGCTTAAACCATTGGTAACTTCGATTACTTCGTTGTTTTCAAAGCCAGTAGCAATATCAACTTTCTTAACTTTGCCGTTATCTACAACGAATACGCTGTGGCTGTTATCGATAGTAACCAGCGCTCTGCGGGGCAACAATGTGGCGTTAGCATGGGTAGCATATTCAAGTGATACATCGGTAAACATGCCGGCTTTGAGCTGATTGTCTTCGTTTGGTACTTTTAAGGTTACTTTGAACGTGCCGGTGGTCGCATCGATGACTGGGCTTATGCGCTCAACGCTCGCCGTGATACTTCTATCGCCTAAAGCCGTCACGGTAAGCATTGCACCTTGTCCAATCACTACGTTAGGTAGCTCATTTTCAGGCAGGTAAACAATGCCTTGAAGATTGCGCTGCTGAACAATATGGAACATTCTCTCCCGTTGGAACGATTCAGTTAGGTTGCCTACTTTTGCGTTTCTTTCTGCAATGTATCCATCAATCGGCGCCGTGATCGTAGCTTCTTTCAAATCAAGCTCAGCTAAGCGTACAGACGCTTTAGCTGATTCAAATTGCGAGGTAAGTTTGTCGTAAGTGTCATCGCTGATAAGCTTTTTCGAATAAACTTTATTAACCTTTTCTAGTTCGCTTTCAATGCCGGCTAAATCAGCCAGAGCTTTTGATAAGTTAAGCTCGTAGCGGCGTTTATCTAGCTGCGCAAGAACTTGGCCCTTCTCAACGTAATCACCTTCTTCTACGAAGATTTCTTCGATAATTCCAGATGCTCTCGCAACCACAAATGCTTCTTCACGTGCTTCTAAAATAGCGGTTGTATCGTAAGTAGACGTAATGTCTCCGGTAACAATGGTTTGGGTTTCAACAGGGATAGCAAAAACGGTTTCTTCAACTTCGGTGGCGTTAGCTTGGTCGTTAATCGCATCAGCATCGGAACAGGCTGACATCGAGAGAGTAAGGGCGATGATCCCGCTTCCAACTAGCAGTTTGAGCGATGTTGGTGAAAACGGAATTGAAGATTGTACTGATGAAAGAATGGTGTTGCTGTGTGTTGTAGATTCCATGGTCAATAACCCTAACGTAATTATCGTTATATAATAATGACCGTATACAGCAGCTAATGTGCCAAAGACGTTAACATATGTTAAATTGTAGACGTTTCAATGTGTTACAAGTGAGAAATGAAGTTTAAATAAAAAAAGCCAACCTAATTGGTTGGCTTTTTACGCTAATGCTTAGCGAGAATTGCTAATAAGCGGTGAGTTCTATAATAGTCTATTAAACCAAAGTATAGCTTGTGGTGATCTCAACATTACCCGTTAACATCAGCATGACAGAGCAGTATTTTTCTGCCGACAACTGCACAGAACGGGCAAGGGCCTTTTCGCTAATGCCTTCACCTGACACCGTGTAATGTGCGTGAATTTTAGTAAATACTCGAGGTGGCTCTTCAGCACGCTCAGCTTCCAACTCACAATTACAGGCTTCAATGTTAAAGCGGCCTTTTTTAAGAATGTCTACCACGTCAATACTTGAACACGCACCAACCGCTAATAATACTGACTCCATTGGTGACACGGCCTTGCCGCTTCCGTCCATTACTGTTTTGTAGCCGCTGTCTGTTGTACCTGTAAAAGTTAAATCTTGATCCCAAGAAACACGTGCTTTCATTGTTTGTCCTAATGTCATAAGAATAAAAAAAAGAAGCTGCAAAACAGGCTAATTTAGCGCTTCAATGCAGCTGTGACATGTGTGTTTATTTGTTAAGGCGGACTGCATCTGGGCTAAGCGAGATTTTCTTTTGCTTATATAACGCGCCTAACGCTTTTTTATACGCCGCTTTACTTACGTTAAAATGAGAGTAGATGGCTTCTGGCGCACTCTTATCTGTTAGCGTTGAAATGCCGCCGTGGGCTTCTAAATCATCCAAAATGGCTTGCTGAAGTGCATCACGGCCACCTTTATCTATGCGCTGCAGGGCAACATCCACTTTGCCATCTTCGCGAATCGTTTTAATTACACCTTCAGTAGCTTGCCCGACTTTAAGCGGCTTAAAGGCATCGCTGTGGAAAATCAGCCCTAAGCTTTTTTCATTGATAACCACCTTAAAACCTAAATCAGTTTTCGCATAAACTAAGCATTGTACCGTGTCGCCCTCGTTGAGATAGGCGCTAGTTTCCTTTAAAAAATAATGAAGCTTGGTAGCACCTAAAATGCGCTGAGTTTTATCATCAAAAAAGGTGTGAACTACGTAGTACATACCTGGATTTACAGGTTGGGCTTGGTAGTCGTTAGGCATTAAAAGATCGTTTTCTAAGCCCCAATCGAAGAATGCCCCAAAATTAGTGGCAGACACCGCTTTAAGTACCTTGGTTTCGCCCACTTGAATAAGTGGTTTCTTCATGGTGGCATAAAGGTCACCGCGCTGATCCGTAGCCACAAATACTTCAACCTGTTGCCCTTCGGTTAACGGCGTCTCTACTTCGTCAATCGCAAGTGTAACGGTTTGCTGCTCATCTGCATCATCTATTTCTATTACGCTGTCGTTCTCGTCATTGTTTTCGACAAGTGGCGCTAAAGCATAGCCAAAAGGGTAATGGGCTACCACGCGTAATATATTAATTTTTCCAATATTTATCATCAGCACTGACTTTTTAAAAAGAACAGGTAACATGATACTGGAATGAACGTAAGAGCTAAACCATTATGAAGTTAAATTGCGATTTAGGTGAAAGTTTTGGCGCGTGGTCAATGCCAGTGGAATCGGCCATAATGGCGGAAATCGATCAGGCGAACATTGCGTGCGGTTTTCACGCTGGCGATCCATTAGTCATGAAGCAGGCTATTTTGTTAGCCAAAAAGCATGATGTAGCCATTGGTGCACATCCGGCTTATCCCGATCTACAAGGCTTTGGCCGCAGAAGTATGGCGATTGCCGCTGACGAACTTAAGGCTATGATTCAATATCAGATCAGTGCCTTAAGCGGTATGGCGAAGATTTGTGGTGCTAAAGTCAGCTATGTGAAGCCCCATGGTGCGTTGTATAACGACATGATGAAAGATACTGCTATCATGCGAACAGTAATGCAAAGCATAAGTGAAATAAACGAACAGTCTTCACACGCTCCCCTAGCGTTAATGGTGCAGGCTACGTCGCAAAATGCGGCGCTTAAAGAAGCAGCGCAAAATTGGGGGCTGCCTTTGTATTTTGAAGCGTTTTCTGACAGACGGTATACCGATGAAGGCTTACTGCAATCCCGAACTATAGAAGGTGCCGTGTTGAACGAAAGCGACGCTCTGCTTCAAGCTAAACAGCTTATTTCATCGGGAACGGTAAGTACGTCATCGGGAAATACAATTGCAGTAGAAGCTGACTCTTTATGTGTACATGGCGATACTAAAGGGGCGGTAAGTATTGCGAGTAAAATCAGAACATTTCTATAAACCTGCCATATAAAAAACACAATTTAAAAGAACAATACATAAGGCTATTAACCTTTGTTGTGCCAAGCGTCGAATACCTAAAGCGCAACACAACTCGTAATGGCCAGTGAAACAACAAGGACAGTAGATGCAAGCTTTCGGTCGTATTAAACGAATAGTTACAGCAAGTGCAGACGCCATCATCTTGTATTTTGACGGCGCAAATTTGGATGATGCGAATAATGCCTGCCACAACATGCTGGCAGCGATAGATAGCAAAAAGGGAAGCAATTCGTGGGCTTGGCTGCGTGAATGTGTGCCTTCTTACGACAGTTTGTTAATTGTTTTCGATATGGCACTAATTGACAGCCACGGTGTGTACCGAGCCTTACGCAGTTTAGACGCTGAAGGCATAATTCAGCACACGGAATCTATACAAGCTAACAGAAACGAAAGTAGCGCAGTGATTGAAATCCCTGTGTGGTATGGCGCGCCAAATGCCAGTGATTTGAGTGTAGTGAGTAAGAAAACGTCGCTGTCTATTGAAGAAGTTATCGAATTGCACACTAGCACAACTTATAAAGTATACGCAGTGGGATTCTCTCCAGGCTTCGCCTATATGGGGGATATTCCAGAAGCGCTCGGTTGTGCGCGGCTTGGTACACCACGTAAACGCGTTCCCAAAGGCGCGGTCGCAATCGCTGACAGGCAAACCGCTGTCTACCCCAGTGAATCACCGGGGGGATGGAATTTATTAGGGCTTACGGCATTTGACATGCTTGTTCATAACGATGAACACAGTGAGTTGCGGTTAAAAGCGGGTGACGTTGTCAGGTTTGTTTCGGTTACTGAACAGGAATACAAAGCAGGATTGCAGGTTGAACTATGAAAATTGAAGTGCTCAGTAAAGGGTTATTTAGCCTTATTATTGATAGCGGAAGAGTAGGGCGACAACGGGATGGTTTTTGTGAATCAGGCCCTATGGACAGTAATGCCTATGATTGGGCTAATTTTCTCGCCTTTAACCTTGATGGTACGCCCTGCATAGAGGCCATTGGTGAAATGCAATTACGGGTTGATGAAGATTGTATTATTGCGGTAACTGGCAGGGAGCCCTTACTCGACGTAGATGGAAATGCTAAAGCAACATACCAGAGCCAACATGTACCGGCAGGCGCAACGATTACGTTCGGCAGCGCTCTACTTGGTAGCAAAGCCTATTTAGCGGTTGGTGGAAATTGGCAGGTTCCGAAAGCGGTGGGTAGTGCTTGTACGGTGGTTCGCGAACAGTTAGGCGGGCTAGATAACAAGGGAAGCGTGTTAAAAGAAGGAGACTGCATTGAGGTTTTAGCTAACATTAGAAACCAAGACAGCGCTAAACTGCGCACGCTTCCACAGCAACATATCGATGACTATGGATTCTTGGAGTCTATTCGGGTTATTCCCGGGTATCAGTTTTCGAGCTTTAGCGCTGTTGCTTTACGCACGTTTGAAACAAGCAGCTATACGGTTTCATCAGCTATCGATCGCATGGGCTTTAGGTTGACCGGCGAATCAGTTACCGCCGATATAGAAAACATGCGCTCAGAGGCAATTCATTTAGGCGCAATTCAAGTTCCCGGGGACGGCCAGCCAATTGTGATGATGCGCGATAGGCAAACACTGGGAGGCTACCCTAAACTTGGCTGTGTAAGCCCCTGTGATATAAGTCGCTTGGCCCAAGCTGTGCCAAGTGAAAAAGTGAATTTCGTATTTCAAAACGAAGAAGAAGCAAGGGCGGATTGGCTACTAATGATAAGTAGGCGTCGTCGATTACAAGGAGAAATATTATGACAATTGCGTTTTTAAATGGTGAGTATATGCCTCTTTCTGAGGCCAAGATTTCTCCGATGGACAGAGGCTTTCTTTTTGGCGACGGTATTTATGAAGTCATACCTACTTATTCAGGCAAAGCGGTAGGGTTTAAAGGGCACACGTCTCGCATGTCGCAAGGCCTTAAAGCTATAGAAATCGCTAACCCGTATACGGTAGAAGAATGGCAAACCATTTTGTCTAGCTTGGTTGAGAAAAATAAAGCATTTATTGAAAGCGGAAACATAGGTGTTTATTTCCATGTGAGTCGAGGCACCGATACAAAGCGTTTTCATGCATACCCCAAGAATATAGCACCAACCGTATTTGGGTTCGCCTTTGAAATAGCGCCACCTCAGCCTAAAGCCAAGGCTGATGCTAAGCCTTTCAAAGTTGCGCTTCAGCAAGATAAAAGATGGCAACGCTGCCATATCAAATCTACTTCTCTTTTAGGCAACGTAATGCACTATCAAGCGGGTGTTGACGCAGGTGTTAATGAAACTATTTTGTACAACGGCGAAGGTATGATAACTGAGGCAAGCTCATGTAACGTCTTTATGGTGAAAAATGGGTGTATTTTTACGCCTCCATTAAACCATGAACTGCTCCCTGGTATTACTCGTGCCATTGCCATTGAGGCATTCAAACAAGCAGGGCTGGTGGTGACGGAAACTTGGTTTAGTAAAGGCGAATTGCTAGAGGCTGATGAGGTTTGGTTAACGTCGTCAAGCAAAGAGGTTGCCCCAGTAGTTGAAGTAGAGGGCAGGCAGATAGGCTCAGGAGAGGTAGGCGATGTATGGGAAAAGGCAATCAACGCCTACCATGCATACAAATTCAAAGCCTAATAAATTGAAAAAGCCCGCTCAAGCGGGCTTCTTACTAATTAATATTCCAACTTATTCAGGAGCGTTGTCGCAGTTACCGTCTGTACATTCGCCATATAGGTAAAGGCTGTGATGGGTAAGCTTCATTTTATGCTGCTTAGCAATCATCTCTTGGCGTTCTTCGATAATTTCGTCTTCAAACTCGATCACTTTGCCACACTTAAGGCATACAAGGTGGTCGTGGTGATCTTTATGACTGATTTCAAATACTGACTTTCCACCTTCAAAGTGGTGGCGGTTAAGAATACCTGCATCATCAAATTGGTTTAATACGCGGTATACAGTAGCAAGACCGATTTCTTCACCCTGTTCGATAAGGATTTTATAGACGTCTTCAGCGCTGATATGTTGGTTTTCTGGCTCTTGCAGAATTTGTAAAATTTTAAGGCGAGGCAGAGTGACTTTAAGCCCTGCTTTTTTCAATTCTTTATTTTGATCCATTACAGCCTACTAAGAACGAGTGAATAAGTATTTGGTGGTTATTATAGGTAAGTTGAAACAATTTAAAAGCAAAACCGTGGAATCTTTGTCTTCTCGCCGAAAAATTACCCAAGACACTTATTGCAAAAAATATTGTACTTAAGTGTGGGCTTTGAGCTGTGTGGCCTGACCAGAATGTAAGTGTACGATTTATCTAACAAATAAGTAAAATAAATAGAACTTTTAATGCATTGATTTAACATCCTGTTAAACTAAACTTAAAGAGTTGCGTTCATTTGATAGTTTTTTGCACGTATTTAAGTGGAAGTGTTCATGCGGTTAACAATTATAAATAAAATCACTTTAGGCTTCGGCTTATTTGGCTGCCTGCTATTGCTCACGAGTATCCTTTCCTATTTCGGTTTAAGCGGTATTAAGGACTCCGCACAAGACGTTGTAGAGCAAAAAATGCCAGTACAGACCAGTATGGTAAAAGTAAAAACTGAAATATTGTCTTTATCGGTAATAACGGCCAATGGTTATCACGTAGAAAGTAGAGAAGAATTAGAAAAAAATAAGCAAACATTTGATTCGCTGTCATCCACCTTTTCTAACGATTTGTCGCGACTGAAATCTCTCATGCCAGAAAACTCGATAGCTAAAAATGCTGTTGAAGTAAGTTCGAGCTATGTGAGCGACAGTAATGAAATGTACATTGCAATTGATGAAAGAATGAATATTGAAAACGCGCTTGCTACGCAGCTTGAAAAAGTACTTATGGCGGCAGACGAAGCAAGCGCATTGATGCTGGACCTTTCTTATTTGGAAAGTAATGACCCTGGTCTAGATACGCTTATTGGCGCTGGCACCGCCATTGATAATAAGTTGCTTACCATGAACGACTCTTTCATTGAGTTAGCTGAATCTATCGATGAAACCCAAAGTGCAAATATCATTGAAGACCTTGAATACCAGCTAAGCAATTTACAGGTAGATAAGGATTATGTGAACCGTTTGGCTACAAGCGTGGATGATGGGGGCACAATAGAGGCGTTTAATGAACAATACGAGTTACTAATAGACGCCGTAAACGGTTCAAACGGGTTAATAGCGTTGCAACGACAAAAACTTGCTGAAGTAGACAAAGCGGCGCAAGCACAAAAACAAGCAAAGCAAGCATTAGAAACCGCGCTTGCTGATATAAATACGCTGTTTGATACCGTTCAAGCGCAATCCCTCGAAGGGCAAAACGCTATACTCGAATCGGTACAGGAAAATTTAGTTCGCAATACTGTTGTTGCAATTTTAGGACTTACGGCTGCCATTTTTTTAGCGGTAATAGTAACGCGCAGCATTTCAAAGCCACTTAAGCATATAAACAAAGGGCTAAATCAGTTAAGCCATGGGGATTTGAGTACTAAACTACCCGAAGAGGGCAACGATGAATTTTCTGCTCTTTCAGCCAAAGTTAACAGCTTGACCGATAGCCTGCGAGAACTGGTGGGTAATATCTTAGAGCAGGAAAAGCGCTTAATTGAAATCACAAAGGAAAGTGTTGAGCTTGGTAACAAGAGCTTGTCTGAAGTGGACAAACAGCGAGAGCAAGTCACTGTTACCTCCACTAACACTAAGAATGTTCAAGACAAAAGTCGTAGTAATCTTGCGCAAATCAATGAAGCGATGGAGGCATTACGCACTATCACAAGACAAAGTACTGACATTGGGCTGCTGGTTCAAAGAAGTAGTGAGCAAGTTAGCAATCAAGCCGATCAGGCTGAGTCTTCAGCCCAGGTTATTGCGCGCTTAGATGATAACTCTAGAAGTATTGGCAGTATTTTGGACGTTATCAAAACCATCGCAGAGCAAACTAATTTGTTAGCGCTAAACGCCGCTATTGAGGCTGCTCGGGCAGGCGAGCAGGGCAGGGGATTTGCAGTAGTTGCCGATGAAGTGCGAACATTAGCCAATCGTACGCACGATTCCACGGAAGAAATCGAACAAATGATTGGCAACTTACAAAAAGATGCAGCGCAGGCTGTAAAAGCTATTAATGCAGGTCGAGAGCAAGCGCAAACAGGGGTAGAAATAACCCAACAGGTTTCTCAACAAGTAGAAAGCATTAGAGAAATTATTGAGCGTCTGAGCGACATTAACGAACATATTGTTGAAGATACAGAGCAGCAAGATGTGTTGCTCGGTGATGTGGCCACAAGTTTAAACCGCATTGTAGCGCTGGCAGATTCAAGTGCACAAAGCACAAGGCAGTCGAACGAATCGACAATGATGCTAGACGCGCAAACAGAGAGTTTAAGAAAGGCGGTAGAGCGGTTTCAGCTTTAGTTAGTTCAATCGGCTAAGCTAATAATTCAACGAGTACTCCTAAATAACAAAAAACCGCTCAATGAGAGCGGTTTTTTCAATTGCTAACTAGTTTATATATACTTTATAGCTTTTTGATAGCCAATTTATGGCTGACTCAGCTATGTCTAAGCCAATTCTGCCAAGCAAAGCTCGTCGTGAATTTGCTTACACCAGGCTTTAACGCGAGAGTCTGTTAGCTCTGGTTGACGGTCTTCGTCGATGCCAAGACCCACAAAGTGATTGTCGTCTGCCATGCCTTTAGATGCTTCAAAGTCATAGCCTTCCGTAGACCATTGACCTACTAAAATAGCGCCTTTGGCTTCTACAATGTCGCGTACCATGCCCATTGCGTCTAGGAAGTATTCCGCATAGTCTTCTTGGTCGCCACAACCAAAAATAGCAACTAGCTTGTCGTTAAAGTCTATCTGCTCTAATTCAGGAAAGAAGTCATCCCAGTCACATTGTGCTTCACCGTAGTACCACGTAGGGATACCGAAGATAAGCAAATCAAACTCAGCGATGTCTTCTTTACTGCTCTTGGCAATATCTTTTACATCAATTAGCTGTTTACCCAATTCCTTCTGGATCATTTTCGCAACATGTTCGGTATTACCCGTGTCACTTCCGAAAAATAGGCCAACGCTTGCCATATCTAACCTCTATTAATCGTTACTAATTAAACGCCTGTGCTTAGCCAAAACCATTCAATAATGCCTTTCGCAAGAAATCCCAATGCGCCTAAACCTAGCACACCGTACGTTACCACTCTTCCAATAAGAGGAACATCGTTCTTACGTAATACATCGTGTACAGCAAAACCCATCAATCCAAAAAGAATGGACAAGCCGCCATACAGCATAATGGACTCAATGAGTTCGTAATTTTCTGCAAGCATAGTGTTGTTACTTAAAAATTTCTGGCGCAACTATATCACAGTATATACGCCTGTAAGAGCCTAAAACGTTCAAAAATATGTAATAATAGTCATTCTCATCCTGTTGAATGAGAAATATTCCACTTTATGACGATTTGTTGAGCGTTCTCTCTACAATTCCGTTAAATGCAGCTGGCTTTTCAGCGTGTAACCAATGCCCCGTACCTTCAATAATATGCGCTTTCGCATTTGGAAAGTAGCGAGCTATCGCATCGCGATAGGCCGGTGTAATGTAGTCGGACTCGCTGCCCTTAATAAATAAGGTTACGCCATCGAACGTTTGATTTGTTTGTTCCCAATCAATAATGTGCGAGTAACTTTTGATTAGCCCGTTCACATTGAAGCGCCACTTCCATGCTCCGTTTTCATCTTGATACAGGCTTTTTAACAGAAACTGTCTGACGCCCATTTCTTTAACGTGGGCAGCCATTTGTTTTTCAGCGTCCTTTCTACTTTCAATGGTATCCAAAGAAACAGAATTCAACCCATCAAAAACAGCTTGGTGGCTGTGGTCATAAATTACTGGGGCAATATCAGCTACGATTAAATGTGTGATATTTTCGTTGTGATTTAAGGCCAGCTTCATTGCAACCTTTCCACCAAGGGAATGACCCAATACAGCGGTTTTTTCAATATTTAATGATTGCATAATGTCGTAAATTGCATCTGCGGCAGCTGACATAGAAAAACTATCAGTCCACGGAGACTCACCGTGATCCGGAAGGTCTACACTTATAATATTAAAAGCTGATTCAAAGTGCCGTTTAACAACGGCTAAATTATCCGCATTGCCAAAAAGACCATGGATTAAAATTAACCATGGTGATGATGAATCTCGCTTAGAAAGTTTATAATTTAACTTCACGACTTATTTACCCATGAATAATTGTCTGATAGACATAGTTTGAGTCTTAAAAACAAAATAAGGCCTGTAAATACAGACCTTATTAGCAGGTTAAATAGTAATATTAATTAATAGCGTAATCGTTGAGTGATTTGCCGCTATCTAGTGCATCTTTATAAACGCGAGGCATACGACCAATGCCCGTCCACAAGTGCTCTTCGCCATCGCTATCGACAAGTTTGTATTTAACGGGGCGCTTCTTACCTACGTTTTTATTTGTGCCGGTATCCAAAGCTTGTAAATCTTCTACGTTAAGCCCAGCTTCTTCCATTTGCTGTTTAATAGCAGCAAGTTTTTCTAATTTTTCTTTTTTTAGTTGTTCTTGTTCTAGTAATTTTTCTTTTCTTTTTTCTATTATACCGTTAAGTTTTTCCTGAACTTGTTCAAGTTCTTCTATGCTTAATTCCTTAACAGCACCTTGTAAACGTCTTCCATGGGTTAAAATATCTAAAAATTCGCTCATTAATTAACCTTAATACGTTGTACTAAATTTCTATAAGATAATAATTAAAAGTAGCACAAAAAAAAAGCGAGCTAGGCTCGCTTTTAAAAAATATCAGTTAAATAACCAAATAATGCTTTAAATTACATATTTGGGTAATTCGGACCTCCAGCACCCTCTGGTACAACCCACTTAATATTCTGACTAGGGTCTTTGATGTCGCAAGTTTTACAGTGAACACAGTTTTGCGCATTAATTTGGAAGCGTTTTTCACCTTCTTCTTCAATAACCTCATAAACGCCAGCAGGGCAATAGCGTTGTGCAGGTTCTGCGAATTTGGGTAAATTGACCTGTAAAGGAATAGACGGGTCTTTTAATTTTAAATGACACGGCTGGTCTTCTTCGTGGTTTGTATTAGATAAAAACACGGAAGATAACTTATCAAAGCTAAGCACACCGTCCGGCTTCGGATATGAAATCTCAGTAGCATCTTTAGCTTCTTTCAGCTGCGCGTAATCTTTGTGTTCGTCTTTTATAGTGAAGAACAAATTACCGTTGAAGAAATTTTGTTCTACTGTATTAAATGCACCGCCCCAGAAATTACCTAGCTTATGAATAGCCGGGCCGAAGTTACGAGAACGGAATAGCTCATCATACAACCAAGACGATTTAAACTTATCTGTAAAGCTCGTTAGCTCTTTTACTGGCGCTTCTGCATTTTCTGAAATCGCTTCAAAAATGCTTTCAGCGGCTAACATACCTGACTTCATTGCTGTGTGGTTACCCTTAATTTTGGCAAAATTTAGGGTACCTGCTTCACAACCTACCAATAGGCCACCTGGGAAAGTCATCTTAGGTAACGAGTTAAACCCCCCTTTGGCAATTGCACGTGCGCCATAAGATACACGTTTACCGCCTTCAAGGTACTGCTTAAAAACAGGGTGGTGTTTTAAGCGTTGAAATTCGTCAAACGGGCTCAGATAAGGGTTGTCGTAGTTAAGGTCAACGATTAAGCCTACAAACACCTGATTATCTTCGGCGTGATATAAATAGCTGCCGCCTGTGGCGTCATCAAGTGGCCAGCCTGCGCTATGAACCACTAGGCCTGGCTGGTGTTTCGCTGGATCTATATCCCAAATCTCTTTAAAGCCGATAGCATAATGCTGAGGAGAGCTGTCTTCATCTAAATTGAAGTGAGAAATGAGCTCTTTACCCAAATGACCACGACAGCCCTCGGCAAACACAGTGTATTTAGCACGAAGCTCCATTCCCGGCATGTAACCGTCTTTTGGCTCGCCGTCTTCACCAACACCCATGTCGCCGGTAAGCACGCCGCCAACGCTACCGTCTTCGTTATAAATAACTTCAGAAGCTGCAAAACCGGGGAATACCTCAACGCCTAGCTGTTCAGCTTGTTCTGCTAGCCAACGGCTAACGTTCCCCATAGATACGATATAGTTACCGTCATTGTGCATAGTTTTGGGCGTAATGCCGTTTGGTAACTTCTTCGCTGACGTTTCATTATTAAGCAAATAGATGTGGTCTTCGGTTACCGGCGTGTTAAGTGGCGCACCTTTTTCTTGCCAATCGGGAAATAGTTCGTTTAACGAACGGGGCTCAAATACCGCGCCTGAGAGAATATGTGCACCTACCTCGGAGCCCTTTTCGACCACACAAACCATAAGTTCTTGGTCTTTTTCATTTGCAAGCTGCATCAGTTTACAAGCAGTTGATAATCCAGCTGGGCCGGCACCGACGATGACTACGTCAAACTCCATCGATTCTCGTTCCACGGGAGGCTCCTTATGTTTGTATTTTTATAGTGCACTATTGATGAAACAAATAATGCTTTGTGTCAAAAACATGTAAATTAATTGTCGTTTTGCAAGGTAATGCAGGTTGACGTTTACGTCAACAGTAAGTACATTGCAAAGCAGTTTACGTTAACGTTAACTGGCAGCGTATTATACCTGCTCGTAAACGTGGTGTTAACGTCGTTTTAAGGCTAGCCTTTAAAAAACGTACGTTCCACAGTTTCTTTTTTAACGTATAAGCATTGTTAAAGTTTCAAAAAGCGTGGTGAAGTAATACGTTTTTAATTATTAATAGTTAATTATTAATGAAACGTAATTAGCACTGACGAACTCAACAATTGAGGTAAATATGAAAATACTCGTACCGGTCAAACGCGCGATCGACTACAACGTTAAGGTAAGAGTGAAGGCTGATGAATCAGGCGTAGATCTTACAAACGCGAAAATGGCGATTAATCCTTTTTGCGAAATTGCTGTTGAAGAAGCCGTTCGATTAAAGGAAAAAGGCGTGGCCACTGAAATCGTTGTTGTTTCAATTGGTGACAAAAGCTGCCAAGAACAAATACGTACAGCACTAGCCCTAGGCGCTGATCGTGGTATCCAAATTGATACCGACCAAAATCTTGATTCACTTCAAGTGGCAAAGCTTTTAGCGAAAGTGGTTGAAGAAGAACAACCTCAACTTGTTATTCTTGGAAAGCAGAGCATTGACTCTGACAACAACCAAACTGGTCAAATGCTGGCAGCGCTAACAGGTATGCCTCAAGGTACCTTCGCATCAGAGGTGGTTGTAGATGGCGAGAAGGTGAATGTAACACGTGAAATTGACGGTGGCCTTCAAACGGTTGCACTTTCGCTTCCAGCTGTTGTAACGACAGATCTTCGTTTGAACGAACCGCGTTATGCATCGCTTCCAAATATTATGAAAGCAAAGCGTAAACCGTTAGATGTTAAAGCTGCGGCAGATTTTGGTGTTGCGCTAGAATCAAACGTTAAGGTACTGAAAGTTACGCCTCCGCCTCAGCGTGAGGGTGGTATTAAAGTAGCAGACGTTGCTGAGTTGGTAGACAAGTTAAAGAATGAAGCAAAGGTGATCTCATGAGCGTACTCGTATATGCAGAACACGACAATGCAAGCTTAAAGACGGAAACGCATAAGCTTGTTAACGCCGCACAAAAAATGGGTGGCGATATCCATATATTAGTAGCGGGTGAAGGTTGCCAAGCACTTGCTGAAGCTGCATCGCAAATCGACGGCGTTGCAAAAGTGCTTGTTGCTGATAATGCTGCTTATAAAAATCAGCTTGCAGAAAATACGGCTGACCTAGTGGTAGAGCTTGCAGGCGACTACAGCCACATTGTTGCTGCCGCGACCACAACAGGCAAAAACTTTATGCCTCGTGTAGCTGCACTGCTAGACGTAGCGCAAATTTCAGACATCATTGGTGTAGAGAGCGAAGATACTTTTGTTCGTCCTATTTATGCAGGTAACGCGATTGCTACCGTTCAATCAACTGATGCAAAAAAGGTGATTACGGTTCGTGCAGCATCATTTGATGCAGCTACAACTGGTGGTAGCGCTGAATTAACCACAATTGATGTGGTCAAAGGCAGTGAGAAGTCTGATTTCGTTTCAGCAGAGCTTACCGAATCTGAGCGTCCTGAACTTACTGCTGCAGAAGTCGTTATTTCAGGTGGCCGCGGTATGCAAAATGGTGATAACTTCAAGCTTCTTGAAGGTATTGCTGACAAACTTGGTGCTGCTATTGGTGCATCGCGTGCAGCGGTAGATGCTGGCTTTGTTCCAAATGATATGCAGGTTGGCCAAACAGGTAAAATTGTTGCGCCTCAACTTTATATTGCAGTAGGCATCTCGGGCGCTATTCAGCACCTTGCAGGTATGAAGGACTCTAAAGTTATTGTTGCTATCAACAAAGATGAAGAAGCGCCAATTTTCCAAGTTGCTGACTATGGTTTAGTGGGCGACTTGTTTGAAGTACTTCCAGAGCTGGAAGGCTCTCTTTAATTGGAGTCTTGAAGCTAAATAAGACAAAGGCTGCAGTTTTGCAGCCTTTTTTTACTGTACATATTTGCGCCAAGCAAAATTTGCATGATATTGGGTTAACAACTCAAACACGCACAACCGAATTATCTTCGATGCTAACAGGTGAGGGGATATAAGCGTCGGCTTCCCAGTCGTTTTCCCATTTTTCGCCATCGATAAGGTAACGAAACTGATATTCGTTATCCTTTTCCAAATCCACGGTTAATGTGAAATCGCCACTTTTAAGCTTTTTCATCGTCAGTGGCTGCGTTTTCCAATCAGTGAAATCTCCACATAGTGCAGCTTCTTTCGCATCTATTGCTGCTTCCGCATTCAGTCGAAATGTCACTTTGCACAGAGGTTTTGATTTAAGGTATTGTTTCTTAAGACTCATAATGTGTTTTCCCTTCAACGTAGCGAAATCATTCCCGAGGCTATTTCCTATTAAAGACTTAGCTTAAACAACAGCCGTCGGTTAACTCATAATCAATGAGTGTTTAAATAATCAACGAAAACCTGATAATTATCAATCTTACTTTGTATTCTTTTAAGAATTTTCTATATTAGGGCTTCAGATTTTTGCGTGTATATTAAAAACGATAAACAGACACAAAATTTAACAATCTTAACTGAGCATACAAAACGCAAAGTCAGTACACTAGTGTTGAAACAATAATAATAGAATTTAGTGGGTAATCAGGTGGTAAGTGATTAGCACAGTAGTTTACTGTTGAAGCTTCACTAACTCGGATGCCTTCTCTTCCAGGGATAGTAAATGAAAAACTCCATGTTAATGAAAAGTGGTCTTCCATTAGTCATCGTGCTAGTCGCCTTTATCGCCGCGACGGTTATGATCAAGTCACGTAAGCCGCCAGAGCAGGTGCCCGTGGAAATCCCCGCTTTTCTTGTTGATGCTAAGGAAGTAACAGCAGAACCCGTAAATTTTGTTGTTAAATCTCAAGGCAATGTGGTGCCACAAAATAAAACATCGTTAAGTGCACAGGTCAGTGGTCAGGTTATAAGCCTGTCGAAAGTTTTTGTTGCTGGTGGAACTTTTAAAAAAGGCGATGTACTTGCCACGTTAGAACAAGATGATTACCGCACAGACCTCAAACTAGCTGAAGCTGAATTAGCACAGGCGCAAGCGGCACTTCAAGAAGAAATAGCTCGCGGTAAAGTGGCCGAGCAAGAATGGCGTTCGGTAAGCAGCGTAGCGCCGCCCGAGTTAGGCTTAAGAAAGCCTCAATTGGCAAAAGAACAGGCTAATGTAAAAGCGGCAGAAGCTAAATTAGAGCGCGCTAAACGGAACCTAGCAAGAACCCAAATTACTGCGCCGTACAATGGAATTGTGGTTGAAAGAAATATAGACCTTGGTCAGTTTGTGGCGATGGGGTCTGTACTTGGCACCATTTACTCCACCGATACCGCTGAAGTTAGGTTACCTATTACCGACAGCGATTTGATGTTTATTAATATTGCGGGGCAGTCAAGCGATGGTGCGCCAGTATCCTTAACAGCCTCGGTTGGCGGTGTGAAAACTACGTGGGAAGGTTCGCTGGTGCGTTCAGAGGGCATCTTGGATACAGGTAGCAGAGTAGTGTACGCCATTGTCGAAGTGAAAGACCCTTATAACTTGAAGTCTTCACACAAAGCCCCACTGCGTTTTGGGCAATTTGTTGAAGCAGAAATTACCTCACGTCAAGACGAAGAACTTTTAGTATTACCTCGCAGCATTTTGCGTTTAGACAACACCGTGCTGACGGTGAACGACAATCGCGAAATTGAAATTAAACCCGTCGAAGTAGCCCGTACTACAGCAAAAGATGTGTTTATTCGCTCAGGTATTGCGGAAGGTAGTTTGGTAGTAACCAGTGCGGTGCCAAACCCATACGACGGCATGAAAGTACGCCTGCCAGGTGACGAGCCGGTACTTGCTGACACAGCGGAAGCAGACACTACCGATAGCGCAGACATCGTGGAAAGCGAATCATCGGAAGGTGACAACTAATGAGTCGCATCGATACCAACAAAGGCTTAATTGCTTGGTTTGCGCGTAATAATGTAGCGGCAAACTTATTAATGATCTTGCTTATCGTTGGCGGGCTGTTCAGTGCGTTCAGTATACAAAAGCAGGTATTCCCAAGCTTTGAAATAGATGTTATCAGCGTCCGCGTACCTTATTTAGGTGCTGCACCTCAGGAAGTAGAAGAAGGTGTGCTGCTTAAAATTGAAGAGGCCATAAAAGATTTAGAAGGCATCAAACAGCTAAACTCAACGGCCGTAGAAGGCATGGGTACGGTAAGTATTCAAGTTGAGGAAGACTACGATGTTCAGTCTCTACTTGATGAAGTAAAGGTTCAAGTTGATGCCATTCCAAGTTTTCCTGCAGATACTGAAAAGCCCGTTATTTATCGTCAAAAAATTCAACAGGATGTGATATGGCTATCGGTTTACGGAGACGCATCTGAAAGAGAGTTAAAAGAGTTTGCTAAAGACTTACGCGACGACATTGCTAACTTGCCGGGTATATCAAGTGTTCAGGTTGTAGGTGCAAGAGATTATGAAATTTCTGTAGAACTTTCTGAAGTTGATTTGCAAAAGTACAACCTGACGTTTGCTGATGTGGTGGCGCGTTTAAGCCAAACCAGTGTCGACTTACCAGGTGGTTCAATCCGCACCGAAAATGGTGACATACTGCTAAGAACAAAAGGGCAGGCTTATACCGGTTGGGACTTCTCCCAGATAGTATTAGTTACAAATTCAAACGGTACCCGCGTTACTCTGGGTGATGTTGCCTATATCAACGATGGCTTTATTGAAAACAATCAATACGCGCTGTTTGATGATAAACCAGCGGTTAGCTTGCGCGTGCAGGCTGTAGGCGATCAAAATGCCCTAGAGATCTCTGAGCAGGTTAATAATTACGTTGACAGTAAAAAATCTGAGTTTCCTGCGCATATTACTGCGGATACGTGGGGCGATAGCTCATTCTATCTAGCCGACCGACTTAACATGATGCTTGAGAACATGTTCTTCGGTGCGCTGCTGGTATTTTTAGTTCTTTCTTTGTTTTTGAAAATTAAGCTCGCATTCTGGGTTATTGTTGGCTTGCCGGTCTGCTTCCTTGGCACCTTGCTGGTAATGCCGTTAGATATGGTTGGTGTTTCCATCAACATGCTGAGCCTGTTCGCATTCATTCTTGTACTAGGGATTGTGGTAGATGACGCAATTATCATGGGTGAATCAGCTTATTCAGAAATAGACAAAAAAGGGCACAGTGCTGATAACGTTATTGCGGGCGTTAAAAAAGTTGCTATGCCGGCAACTTTTGGTGTCTTAACCACCATTGCCGCTTTTTCACCCATGCTTATGGTATCTGGGCCGTTCGGCATAATTTGGAAAACCATCGGTATGGTGGTTATTGTTTGTCTTATTTTCTCGCTTATTGAATCGAAGTTAATCCTGCCGGCGCACTTAGTGCACATGAAGCTCAAGCCTTATGATCCGGAAAAAGCCAACGCGTTCCAAAAGTTCCGAGACTTCTTCAGTGAAGGAATAAAGACATTTATTAATAATAAGTACGCGCCGTTTTTAGCAAAAGCAATACGTAATCGCTATACGACAGTGGCCGTGTTTTTGGCGATGCTGATCCTTACCGTGGGGCTATTCGGTGGTGGCATCGTGCGCTTTGTATTCTTCCCGAATATTCCAAGTGACTTCATGATGGCCAGCTTTGAATTAGAGCCCGGTTCGTCATTAGAGCAGCGAGACAAGGTACTCACTACACTTCGCGAAGCTATGCACCGCATGGATGACAAGGTCGCAGAAGAGTCGGGCGAAAATGTCATTAAGCACGCGATTGCTTTTGACAATGGTAACTTAGGTGGTGAAATATTTGCTGAGCTTACGAAAGGTGAAACCCGCACGCTTACAGACTTTGAGATTCAGGATATGTGGCGTCAAGAGGTCCCTGAAATCCCTGGCGTGAAGTCATTTAATATTAGCTCTCCGGGCGGTCCTGGCGGCGGTGCTGACCTTAGCTTTGAATTTAGCTCCAGCGATATTAAAGCATTGCGCGCTATTAGTGACGATATAAAAGAAGCTTTAGATAAGTACGAGGGCGTTACCGATATCAATGATACTTTCTCTGGCGGTAGCGAAGAAATTCAGCTAGCGCTGAAACCTCAGGCCGATGCGTTAGGCATTTCGCTTCGCGATCTAGGTCAGCAAGTTCGCTTTGGTTTTTACGGTGCAGAAGTGCAGCGTATTCAGCGCGACGATGAAGAAATAAAAGTTATGGTGCGCTACCCGAAAGCGGAACGTAGCTCTATAGAGCACCTTGAAAATATGCGTATTCGTGCGCCAAGTGGTCAAGAGATCCCGTTCGAGCAGGTGGCTACATTCACCGTAGGGCAAGGGTTCGATTCAATCATTCGTGTAGATGGAAAACGTTCAGTCACCGTAACGGGTGTCGTGGATAAAGCATTGCTTGACCCATCAGAAGTGACTAACGATGTCATTGAAAACTTGATGCCAGACTTACTGGCGCGCTACCCAAATGTTGAGTTTCAGCTTCAAGGAAATTCAAAGGAGCAGGCTGATGCTATGTTTAGTTTAATGCAGGGGCTCTTGTTTGCGTTATTTGCTATTTATGCCTTACTCGCTATACCGCTTAAATCTTACAGCCAACCCTTAATTATCATGTCGGTGATCCCTTTTGGTATTGTGGGCGCCATAGTCGGTCATTTGGTATTGGGCATGGCGGTAAGCGTTTTGTCTGTCTGCGGCATCATCGCTTTGTCGGGTGTTGTGGTGAACGATAGCTTGATTATGGTTGACTTTGTGAATCGCGCGCGTAAAGAAGGCATGTCGCTTATGGATGCGGCTATTAGCGCTGGTACGCAGCGTTTTAGAGCTATCATCTTGACGTCACTAACAACCTTTATGGGTCTTATGCCGATAGTATTTGAACGCAGCCTACAGGCTCAGGTTGTTATTCCAATGGCGGTTTCTCTGGCTTTCGGTATTTTGTTTGCCACAGTAATCACCTTGCTGCTGGTTCCTGCTCTGTACTTAATTTTAAACGACATTAAAAATGTGTTTAAAGGTCGAAAACACGCAGAACTTACGACAGAAAGCTAAATAGATAATGCCGGGTAACACCGGCATTTTTCTTTTGAGGAATAAAACATGAAGAAAAATCTAATTTACGCTGCGGTGGTTGCAGCATCTGCAGGCTTAACCTTGGCCTGTACAAGTTCAAATACCCCTGAAACTAATTTGGCTGAAACTGAAACCCAAAGCCTTGCTATGCCGAAAGTTCCTGGCTACCCATCAACCAAAACCGTTGCGCAGCAAGATAATTATCACGGCACTATGGTAAACGACCCCTATCGTTGGTTAGAAGACGAAAAGAGTGAAGAAGTTAAAGCTTGGGTCGATTCGCAAAACACTTTGGCTCGTCCTTATCTAGCTAATTTACCCTCTAGAGAGCTTTATAAAGAGCGTTTAACCGCGCTGTGGGATTATGAAAAGTATTCGACACCTTATATGGTGAACGGCAAGCTGTTTTATTCTTATAACGACGGCCTTCAAAATCAGTATGTACTTTATATGGCCGACGGCGTGAACGGTGAACCTGAAGTACTAATCGATCCGAATACGTTGAGTGATGACGGCACCGTGTCAATGGCGTCGACTGAGCTCAGCCCTAAAGCGTCTTATCTTGCCTACATGCTGTCTGATGGCGGAACCGACTGGAAAACTATCCACATTCGTAACACCAACAGTAAAACAGACTTAACCGATACCATTGAAGGCATTAAGTTTTCAAATATTGCATGGCTTCCCGATGAAAGTGGTTTTTTCTATTCTCGTTACCCAAAAAATGAGGCGGGTAAATACGATGATAGCCAAACTGTATCTATCTATTTTCACGCGATAGGTACAGAGCAAAGTGCAGATAAAAAGGTCTTTGCATTTGAAAATAAACCCACTTGGAACCCGTACCCATCAGTTGTGCAAGACGGAAATACTTTGCTTATATCCGTTTTCGAGGGGTACCAGGCTAACGGTGTCTACGCTAAATCTCTTGAAAAAGAAAACAGTGAGCTTGTTGCCGTTTTCGACCAATGGGATGGGCGATACGATCTAATTGGCGAACACAAAGATGCGCTATTTTTTAAGTCTACTGCAGGCGCGCCAACAGGTAAGGTTATTAAGGTTGATTTCGATGGTGGCGTTAAAGCAACGGAAACCGTAATTGAAAGTACACCAGATACCTTGTCCAGCGTGTCACTTTTAGGTGAAAAGCTATTTGCTCAGTATCTAAAAGACGTTAAAGGGCAGGTGAGTGTCTTTGATTTAAGTGGCAAAAAAGTCGATGAGATTGCGTTTTCCGATATCGGGAGCGTGAGCGGTTTCTATGGCGGTAAAAATGCAGGTACCACTTTTTATAAACTTACTGGGTTTACTAACCCGGGTCAGGTCTATGCCTATGACGTTGAAAGTGGTGAGTCATCACTATTTAAAACTATCAACACGGGTATTAACTACGACGACTATGAAACCAAGCAGGTGTTTTATACCAGTAAAGACGGCACTAAAGTTCCCATGTTTATTGTGCACAAGAAAGGCTTGAAGCTAGATGGAAATAATAAAACGTTACTGTACGGGTATGGTGGTTTTAATATTTCACTGCTGCCCCGCTATTCAGTATCACGCATGGTATGGGTAGAGCAGGGCAATGTACTGGCCATAGCTAACTTACGTGGTGGTGGTGAGTATGGGCAACAATGGCACAAGGCTGGGACTAAGTTAGATAAGCAAAACGTATTTGATGACTTTATCGCAGCGGGCGAGTATTTGGTTGAAAGTGGCTATACCAACCCAGACATAATGGGTATTCAAGGTGGCTCTAACGGCGGGTTACTTGTGGGCGCAACACTAACCCAGCGACCTGACCTCTTTTCTGCAGCACTACCTGCAGTGGGCGTGTTAGATATGCTTCGCTACCACACGCCAAGTGCAAATGCGCGAGCATGGTCTTCCGATTACGGCCTAAGTGAAAACAAAGACGAGTTTGATGCGCTTTATGCTTATTCGCCACTTCACAACACTAAACCTGGCACTTGCTATCCGGCTACATTAATCACGACAGGTGATCACGATGACAGAGTAGTACCGTGGCATAGCTATAAGTTCGCGGCGCAATTACAGGCAGATCAAGGATGTGATAATCCAGTACTGCTTCGTGTAGAAACCCGTGCGGGTCACGGCGCAGGCACGCCAACGTGGATGCGAATTGAGGGGTATGCAGACCAGTGGGCGTTTTTAGAATCGGCGCTTAATTAACTTCTCATTATTTCGAAAGAAAACAAGCCGCTGTAAAAAGCGGCTTTTTTGTTTGCATTTTAAACAAATGACCATATACTGTATAAATATCAGTATGGTTTATTTTGAGTCTTATTCGGTTGGGCTACTTCGAACAACCTTTAGGAGAAAATTATGCAAACAGGCATTAAAGCGGTTGATCAACTTATTTCAAAACACGGCATTATGGCTGATTTAGGTGCAGACACGTTTCAACGCCGTACTCGCCTCACCGGTGGTGATGAGCGCGCAAACGCACTGCCTTTTTGTATGTATCAAAAAGTGGCACATGCCCCTTTATCAAAGCAATTTACCGTGCACCATTTTTATATGCCGGGAAATAAAGGAAAGTTAGCGAGCTTTTTGTTTGATGAAAAAGGACAATTAATAGAACAGGTCTACTATCAAAAAGTCGCCCGCTGGGTACAGGTGTGCAGAAAGCTACAGCAGTTAGTGCAAATGCCTACGTCTGATGTTCATATGGCGGCGTAAAAGACATAAAAAAGCGGTGCCGTTTTTCAACGCCACCGCTTTTGATAATCCAAATAGCTACGATAAATGAAAGTAGCTACTTATCGTTGCTTAATAGTAAGTGTACTTGAACTCAACACCCCAAACGCGCGGCTCATTTACGATACCTGTAAGGTTGTTGAAGTCGATTGCACCTTTAACATTGTCTTCGTCAGTAATGTTACGACCAAATAGCGCTACCGTGTAGTTGTGCGCAAAGTTTTCGTAACCAATACGTAAGCCGCCTTCAAAGTTGTCGTCAGTAGTGAACTCAACCGCTTCGTATAGGAAGATGTTTGTTTCACCTTGGAACGCCCAATCAGTAAATACGAAGAACTCGCCATCATCACCCATAGGGATGGTGTAACGTGCAGTGAAGTTAAAGATAGACTCTGGCGCCTGAGGGAATGGATTGCCATCTATAGAGGCTACAAAACCGTCTGGACGAGGGTCTGTTACTGTACAGTTACCGGTAAAGCCGCTTGCAGCGCTAGTACCACAAGGTGCAACCGTTAGAGAGTCATCTTTGATCTCAGTGTGGTTATAGCTGTAGCCAGCAGTGAAAGTTAGTTCATCAGTCGCTAGCCACTGCGCGTCTACTTCAAAACCGTATGCTTCACCTTTGTCAGCATTTACAAGGGCAGTAAAGTTGTTGCCACCACCAATTGCTGAGAACTGCATGTCATCTACCGTGTAGTAGAATGCTGCAGCGTTTAGGCGTAGTGAGTCATCGAATAAGTCCGACTTAATACCAAGTTCAAATGAGTTGATCGTTTCTGCATCTGCAACGGAAGGCGAACCTTCGAATGCAACGTCACGTCCTTGAATTGTTTGAGCACGGAAGCCGTTAGCGTAGCGAGCAAAAACAGACATATCATCAGTAACGCGATAGTTTGCACTTAATTCAAAGCTAGTTTGACCGTCATCTACGTCAATGTCTTCATAGTCTTGAACTTGAGCTGCGCCAATTACTAACGCAAAGCCGTCAACGTTTTGATCGCCAACTACTAAGCTTTTAGAGTCGTGGGTATAACGAATACCGCCCGTAACGTTTAGTTTTTCGTTAACTTGATAAGACGTCTGACCGAATACTGCCCACGTTTGGTTTTCGTGGAATACGGTTGTTGCACCAAAGAATCCGTCGATGCTGGTAACGTTAAACGATGCGTCATAGTAGAACGCACCTAACTGCCAGTTCAAAGCATCGCGCGTGTTGCTTGAAAATCTAAATTCTTGGGTGTATTGCTCTAGGTCATTTAGGTTATCTTGCGTTACCGCAGAGAAAGGAATAAAGCCAGGGCCTGTTTCTTCAGCAACACCGTCGAAATTAGTATCGATGAAGTAGCCACCATCAACGTCGCCTAGGCTTGAACCCTCAGCAGTCTCAATCGCTGAGATTGACGTGAAGGTAACCTCATCCATGTCGTACTCTAGTTTAAGTGAAGCACCAAAACCGTCGTATTCTTGTGGGTTGTTATCAATACCATCGCCTTCTAGATCACCATCGTAGTATACGGTTTCGCGATCATAGTTTTCGTTTAGCTCGTTGCTACCTTTGGTAAATACATTAGCGCGGAAAATAGAGGCTGTGCCTTCAAGCTCACGACCGTGTACATTTAGAAGGGCAGAGAAGTCAGCTGATGGTTCCCAAAGAAGCTGTAGACGATAAGCTTTTTCGTCGTAGCCACCGATTGCATCGTTTTCGCCTGTAAAGGCATTATCAATGTAGTCGTCGCGTTCTTGTGATAGCAATGATAAACGCGCAGAAAGCTCGTCAGTAAGACCACCGCTAATTGCGCCTTCAAAATTCATAGTACCGTAAGAGCCAAAGCCAGCTTTCGCGTAACCTTCTACATCTTGTGTAGGCTTTACGGTATCAAATTTAATGATACCTGCTGTGGTGTTTCGACCGAAAAGAGTACCTTGTGGACCGCGAAGTACTTCAACTTGCTGTACGTCGAAAAGCGGGAAGCTTTTAAGTACTACGTTTTCCATTACCACTTCATCCATGATAATAGATACAGGCTGTGATGCAGCTAGGTCAAAATCGGTATTACCTAAACCACGAATGTAGAAGCGTGGTGCAACGCGTCCGTTTGAAGACTCGGCATAAAGGCCTGGAACGCGAACCGCTAAAGCAAGAATATCTTCACCGCCTGAGAAAAGGCTTTCGAATTTTTCACCGCTCAATGTCGCAACAGAAATAGGTACTTCCTGTATTGATTGAGTACGCTTTTGCGCAGTTACGGTAATCTGTTCAAGTGAGGCTTCTTTTTTTTCTGTCGATGCGGCCTCTTGTGCAAGAACTGAAGAGCTGAACGCAGCACTAACGGCTAACGCTAGCGTGGCGATTTTGTGTGTTCTCATGTTTCCACCAAGATGATTTATAAATTATACTTTTGTAGTGTTTTTAGCACAAAAATTAACAATCTATGCTTGGCGTTGCATTTTACACAAACTTTTAAATAAAAACTTCATATTTGTGCAAAAAAAGGTGTGAGTTAGTCGAAAGTGCACAATATTAGGTACTGCTAATGTGGCCTGAAAAGTGTGATGCACGGTCTTAGAGCAATCATTAGGGAAAATGATATTTTTTGGTGTTTGTTTGCAAAGCGATTTAGGCGTCCTCACGCGCGCTTGAACTTTGTTCGATATTGAGAAGGCGACAGCCCCGTATTCTTTTTAAACAACCGGGTGAAAGAACTCAGGTCTTCATAGCCTACCGAATTGATCAATTGCTCTAGCGGCATGCTGGATGTCTCGAGTAGTTTCCTTGCATGCTCAATTCGCAGCGATTGTAAATACTGGCCGGGCGTGGTGTCGCAAGCACTTTTGAAACGTCGTATCAATGTACGTTCTGTCATATTGTGCCGCACTGCTAGATCATGAAGCGTACATTTGCTTTGTAAGTTTCGTTCCAAAAAAGATTGGACCGCTTTAATAACTTTGTCGTTGTGGAATCGTCGTTGACGACTACTTGCATACACTGTTTGGCTAGTTCTGGACACATCCAACACATGAGACTTTGCAGTATCGCTGGCAATTTGGTGACCACAGTAACGCTCTATTAAGAGGATCGACAGGTCAATCCATGCCATACCGCCGCCCGCGCAATAGACGGTGTCGTCCTCTGTCACCATTTTTTCTGGCTGCAGATTTACACTTGGAAACATGGCTTCGAATTTATCAGCATAACCCCAATGAGTCGTTGCGGTTTTATTGTTAAGTAAACCTGTCAGCGCTAATAAAAAGTTACCCGTGCAATTAGCTGCTATATCCGCTCCCATTTTTTGAAGGCGCTTTATATGAACCAGCAGCGGCTGTGTATCATTCAGTACCTCATCAATATCGCCACCGATAGTTGGAATAAGCAAAACATCGGTGTGAGATACATCTTCAATAGCAATATTCGGCTGTAGCACAACTTGATTGGAGCAAAGAATAGACTGCCCGTGATGACTCGCCAGTTGAACTTTAAATTGTGGTGCAGTGGGCAAATTGTGAATTCGCTGCCAGCTAATACCAGCAAAAGCAAACACATCAAGTGCGCCAGTAATGGCAGATGCCAAAGCTTGATCGAAACCAAGAACGGTAACAGTGAATTTAGTGCTATTCATAAAAATAATTAAATTTATAAAAGAAAATAAAACACAGTGATTGTTGGCGGTATCGGCCATTATTGTGTCATAAATGACAATAATGACATGATAACGAATATGACACAATGCGTTAACAAATATTCGTAGAGGACAGGACACCATGGCCGACCAACTTATTCCCCGCCGTGAAATGCAGTTTCAGCTGTACGAGGTATTGAACACAGCAGTACTGTGCGAAAAGCCACGTTTTGAAGAACACAATGTTGAAACCTTTAACGCCGTTATAGATATGGCGGAAAAAATGGCAGAAGAGCTGTTTCTTCCTCATAACGCAGTAGCTGACAAAAATGAGCCTACGTTTGATGGCACTAAAGTGTCGATGATCGACGAAGTGAAAGTCGCTTTCGATACGTACAGGGAATCAGGCTTTATTGCGGGTCACTTCGATTTTGAAGATGGTGGTATGCAGCTTCCCGTCACCGTGATGAACGCATGTGCAGGCTATTTCTTAGCGGCAAATCCTTCGTCTACTGCATATCCTTTTTTAACTGCGGCTGCCGCCAATGTAATTAAACACTTTGCCTCAGACGATATCAAAAGCGCATTTTTACCAAAAATGCTAGCAGGTGACTTCACTGGAACAATGGCGCTTACCGAGCCTCATGCGGGCTCGTCACTTGCTGATATTCGAACCTCTGCGAAGCCACAAGATGATGGTACGTACCGCATCAAAGGTAGCAAAATTTATATCTCTGGCGGTGAACATGAGCTTTCCGATAATATTGTTCATTTGGTACTAGCAAAAATTCCTGGCGGTCCGGCTGGTGTTAAAGGCATTTCACTATTTGCCGTACCTAAGTACCGACTTGATGCTGACGGTAACCCAGATGTACGCAATGATGTAACTCTTGCCGGCCTTATTCATAAAATGGGTTATCGAGGCACCACTTCAACTGCGCTTACGTTTGGTGAAAATGGCGATTGCCACGGCTACCTAATCGGAGAAGCCCATCAAGGTTTGCGCTATATGTTCATGATGATGAACGAAGCGCGCATTGGTGTGGGCTACGGTGCGGCAATGATTGGGTATCGCGGTTATCGCTATTCACTAGAATATGCTAAAGACCGTACACAAGGGCGCGCCGCCCCGAATTTAGCTCCTGAAGACGATCCAACCCCTATTATTAATCATGGTGATGTCCGTCGTATGCTCTTGGCGCAAAAGGCTTACTGCGAAGGCGGTATGTCCCTTTGCTTATACGGCAGCATGCTCATCGATGAGATGGAAACCGAAGTCGACAGTGAAAAACGTACCGAGCTTTCTCAGCTCCTTGACCTTTTAACCCCTGTATTTAAGGCGTGGCCATCAGAGTTTGGCCCTAAAGCTAATGACTTGGCGATTCAGATTTTAGGCGGCGCTGGCTACACCCGCGAATACCCGGTTGAGCAATGCTGGCGCGATAACCGGCTAAACCCAATTCACGAAGGCACCAACGGTATTCAGGCGTTAGACCTGCTAGGAAGAAAGCTGTGGCAGCACGACGGTAAAGGTTTGCAAGTTTTGCTAGCGCGAGTAACAAGCGACATGAAGCGCGCAGAAACGCCTAGAGCACAGGCGCTGGCAGCAAAATTAAAACCTTATTTAGACCAGCTTGGTGCACTTATACAACAAGCTGCTGCAGACCTGCGCTCTGATAAACAGTCTGTGTTGCTAACCAACGCAAGCTGCTTCTTAAACATTTTTTCAAGCTGTGTAGTGAGTTGGATTTGGCTGCGCCAAGCTAACGTCGCCGAGCAAGCGTTAAGTAAGGGTGCAGGCGATCAGGATGTTGACTTCTACGAAGGAAAACTTGCCGCAGCAGAGTATTTTTTAAATTGGGAACTACCGCTAGTAAGCCGCGACATAGAAGTACTGACGTCACGAGAAGCATCTTGCAACAACGTTAAGGCGAGCTATTTCTAAATTTATATTATCACTATGTGCGCAATTGGCATTGGAGAAAATGCAGCGTACACAAATTAAACTGGAGTACAGCTAATGAATGTAGCTGCAAATGTTGAAGGTAAACATATTCTTATTACTGGTGGCGGGTCAGGTATTGGTGCCGCGTCAGCTCGCGTTTTAAGTGCACGTGGTGCAATAGTAGGTATTGCCGATCTAAACGAAGAGAACGCCAAAACACTGGCTGAAGAAATTATTGCATCAGGTGGTAAAGCCTATGCTGTGGGGGTTGATGTTACCGACCCTGCTCAGGTCAAGGCGATGTTCGAAACGGCCCTTTCTCATCTTGAAAAGATAGATGTGATCATAAACAACGCGGGTATCGACCATTTTCCTGCGCCTCTTACCGAAGTCGACGACGCTATGTTTATGAAAAACATTCAGGTTAACTTGGCAGGCGTTTGGTATTGCATGAAAAACGCGCTGAAGCATATGACCACTACAGGTGGCGGTCATATAATCAATATCGCTTCTGTAGCAGGGCTACGCTCAGCGCCAATGATAAGTGCTTATAGTGCGTCTAAACACGGGGTAATAGGGCTGACTAAATCGGCAGCGGTGGAATACGCGCGAGCGAATATTCGTATCAACGCGGTATGCCCGAGTTTTGTTGATACGCCTATGGTTCAAGGCGTTTTATCTAAATTAGATGAATGCGGTCAAAAAGGGTTAATTGCAGCCAACCCAATGAAACGCTTGGGTAAGCCTGAAGAAATTGCAAATGCTATTGCATGGCTGTGTAGTGATGAATCGTCATTTATGACGGGGCAGTCTGTGGTACTTGACGGCGGTATGTTGGCATAAGCGCCAAGTGTGATGAAGATAAAACGATAAGCTTTTGGGGGGCGTATTTTTAAAGCCTTTAAAAGACTTATTACACGACAAATGCAGCTATCGTAGATAGGACACTGAGATACGTAGTTTGCGTAAAAATGGCAAGAGAAGGAATGTTTGATGAACAACCTATTTGATTTAACAGGAAAAGTTGCACTGGTTACAGGTGCTAGTCGCGGTATCGGCGAATCTATAGCGCGGTTGCTGGCTCAGTATGGCGCCCACGTTATTGTATCAAGCCGCAAAATTGACGGCTGTGAAGCAGTTGCTTCTTCAATTCGCGACGCAGGTGGTAAAGCCACAGCGCTGGCTTGTCACGTAGGTGAAATGGAGCAAATTACCGAAGCATTTGATGTCATTAAACGTGATTTCCGCAAGTTGGATATTCTGGTAAACAACGCGGCGGCAAACCCTTATTTTGGACATATTTTAGATACTGACTTAGGCGCTTATAACAAAACCGTAGATGTGAACATTCGTGGCTACTTCTTCATGTCGATTGAAGCAGGCAAAATGATGAAAGAGCAGGGCGGTGGCGTCATACTCAATACCGCTTCAGTAAACGGCGTAACGCCGGGCGATATGCAGGGTATCTACTCTATTACTAAAGCGGCAGTTATTAGTATGACTAAGTCGTTCGCTAAAGAATGCGGTAGCTTAAACATTCGCGTAAACGCATTACTGCCAGGTTTGACCGACACCAAGTTTGCGTCAGCGTTAACAACCAACGAGCAAATCTTGAAGCACGCGCTGAAAGTTATTCCGCTAGGCCGCGTAGCAGATCCAGACGAAATGGCGGGCACAGTTTTGTACCTAGTGTCAGATGCTTCAAGCTACACCACAGGCACGACAGTAGTAGTAGATGGTGGTATGCTAGCGTAATTAGTTTCAATTACGAGATACGACCATGCATATATGGGTTGACGCCGACGCGTGCCCTGCGGTTATCAAAGACATTCTTTTTAAGGCAGCTAGACGTACCAAGCTGCCTTTGTCTTTGGTGGCTAATCATTTTATGTCTGTCCCACCAGACAAACACATCACCTTAACGCAAGTGCCTTCTGGCTTTGATGCTGCTGACGATTACATTGTAGAGAAGTGTGAAGCGGGTGATTTGGTAATAACCAACGACATCCCATTGGCTGCTGATGTTCTGGCAAAAAACGCGTTCGCATTAAACAACCGCGGTGAGGAATACGACAAGTCGTCTATCAAGCAGATTTTAGGTATGCGAGACTTCATGGACACCATGCGTTCAAGTGGCGAACACACAGGCGGTCCAAAGGCGTTCTCCCAGCGCGACAAACAAAACTTTGCCAATGCGCTAGACCGCCTCTTAACCCAAGGCCTCCGCAACCTCAAATAAAATATTGGGGTCAGAGTACTTTTTTAAATATTGGGGTCAGAGTACTTTTTTGCAGAATGAAAAGTACTCTGACCCCATTTTTTTAGTTGGATGACGAAGTCTGGCTATAAATATTTGTACAAAATGCGTCCAAAAATTTTACACTTCATTATCTTGCCTGCTCTCCTCATATATAACTATCTGACTATGTTTGAAAAATGTTTTGTGGCATGCATCATGCTGCAGGGCATTTTGTGAGGTAACACCATATTTCAGAAGTCGTGAAGTATTTAGGTTGTTGAATGATGTAGGAAGCAGTCCTCACGTCAAATCAAAATAAATACATTAAGTAATTAAGGATAATGAAATATGTGTTATTCAAAACAATTAAAGCCCCAAAAGTATTGTAAATTTATTGCTCTACTCTTTATTGCTACTTCCCTATTGTCCACTCATTTGGCGAGTGCACAACAGGTAGATAACAAAGGTACTGAGTTTATCTTGGCGTTTACTCCTAACTTTGATAACTCCGGCTCTGTTGAAATACACTTAACAAGTGAGTTCACGACAGACGTCACATTAAATTACCCTCTGAACAGTCCTACATTTACAACCGTTGAAACAGTATCGCCGGGAAGCGTGACAGTAGTACAGATTCCAATCGACGCTATATCAACGGTTGTTGTGGATAGCGTGCAGAATAACGCGATACATGCATTTGCAGAGAATGAGTTCGTGGTGTATACGGTGAACAGGCGCACTGCGTCATCTGATGCGGCTTTGGGCTTACCTGTTGATACGATGAATACTCGGTACATTGCTTCGACCTACAATTCTGCAGCGAGAGGAGCGCAGCTCGCTATTTATGCCTCTCAAGATGACACGCTCGTAACGATAACACCCAGCAACAATATGATAGGACACGTTGCGGGCGTGCCGTTTCAGGTTTCTCTAAATAGAGGTGAGGTGTACTTTGGTCGCTCTACTGCTACTTCTGGTCCATCAGGGTCTCTTACTGGTACTTTGGTTGAGGCTACTAAACCTATCGGCATGGTAAATGGAAACGGGTGCACAAATGTTCCTACAGGTGTAAGCGCTTGTGATCACATCTATGAGGTGGCCCAGCCGGTTCAATCTTGGGGGCTTTCTGCTTCTGCAACAGGACTTCCAAATCGTCCTAATGGAACGATATACCGAATTGTAGCATCTGAAGATAACACTTCAGTTTCAATCAACAGCATCTTTCAAGGGACAATTAATACGGGAGAGTTCATTGAAACGTCTTCATTAACAGGTAATCTTTCGTTTACCGCTGACAAGCCTATTTTTGTAACTCAATACATGACAGGTCAAAGTAGTTCAGGAGCAACTCTAGGTGATCCAGCAATGGGTAACATGATTCCTTCTGAGCAGTATTTGACAGACTATACATTCTCAACGGTTGGCGAGTCACAGTTTGTACAAAACTTTATTACGATTATCGCGGCAAACGACGACGTTGGCACGTTGTTGTTAGACGGTGTTCCAGTTCCTGCTGAAAGCTTTACGCCATTTCCAGATATTCCTTTTTCATCAGCAATCGTGGAGCTTACGCAAGGAACTCACACGACTTCCTCATTGAATCCACACGGTATAACTATTGAGGGATTTAATAACTTCGACTCCTATATTTATCCGGGTGGTGCGTTGTTTGAATTTATCAATGCTCAAGGTGACCCATTCCCACCAACATGTTCTGCAAGTGTAGGTTTAGAAAGTGCGACTGGTTCAGTCAGCGATTTTGAAAACGACGAAGATGTAAATGGAAACGGTGTTTTGGATGCAGGAGAGGATTTAAATAACAATGGCGTGCTTGACGCAGACACCGGTGTTTTTTTCGTAAACACCTTATCGAGCGACAACGTTAATGTATCCGTACAAAGCTTTGCGCCAGGTGCTGACACCGTTAGTGTAAGTGTCAATGTTATTGACCCTCAGCTTCCCGCTTCTGCGACTTTAGAGGGGCAAGATGGTGCTGGTAACATTTGTTTGTTAGACATTTCCTTTGATGATGAAGAACCAATGGCGTGTGATGTGGATGGTGATGAAAATGTAGATATGGACGATCTGCTTCTTATAAGAGCGGCCAGAAATATGCCTGCATTACCAGGGGATCCTAGAGACAACGACGGAAACGGAGTCATAAACATCCTCGACTTTAGGCAATGCTCCATTCAATGCACTCAAAATCGCTGCACAGTTCTTTAATAAATTTTAGAAGGAATTAGATAATGAATTTAAAATCAAAAATCGTGAACTGCGTGTTTGTATTATCCACACTTTTTGCAACTTCAGCCAACGCAGTGTTGATAACGTTATCGCCAAGCTCTCAAGAAGTCGGGATCTTCCAGTCAGTCAGTGTTGATGTTTTTGTTTCAGATTTAAGTGATACACAGGCTCTTGGTGCTTTTGATCTAGAACTCTTGTTTGACCCAAATATCGTAACGTTTAACAGCATTACGTTTGGAAGTGGTTTGGGATTCAGTTTCCAAGATACCTTCTCTGTAAATAGTGGGACACAAGCAGTATTAGAGTCGTCTTTAGAGTTTCCGAGTGATTTATTAGCATTTCAGCTCAATGATTTCTTATTGTTTACCGTGAACTTTGTATCCACAGGGTTTGGTGAAACGTTAGTCAGTCTTCAAAACGTAATATTGGGTGATGAAAATGGACAGGAGATAACCGATGTCAGCTTCAACTCTGCCAACATTAGAGTGAGTTCTCCAAATCTTGTGAATGAGCCTTCTCATATCGCGCTTTGTTTAATTGCTTTGTCATTTTTGGCCTATCGTAGGAAAAAAATGAAAAGTTAGTCGAGTTCAAACTGCTGACAAAAGGGCAAGCTATTGAGCTTGCCTTTTTTAATAGCTTTAAACTAGAGGTCAACCACTTAGTTTCAATAGCGCTAGTACGTAGCCAAAAATTGGGGTCAGAGTTGATTTAGCGTAGAAGAAGAGATGAGGCAGAAAAGTACTCTGCCCCAAAATTAATGGGGTTAGAGTTAATTTAGTGTTTAATAAGAGGGGGGGCAGAAAAGTACTCTGACCCTGAGGTATCCCCACAAATAATATAACGATATCAGTGAGATAAAAAAAGATAGGAACATTCATGACGTTTGGTGATCAGATCAATCGCCAAACTTCACCGAGGCCAAACAGTCATGAATGCCCTATCTATTGTGAACAAAGTCGTTACGCTTGTCAGCTACAATATGCATAATACTCGTCTAAATGCGATAACGGCATGCGTTAACAGCCTGCTTAATGGAAGCGCTGCAACCGTAACCAGCATAGGTCGAGGAATTAGCACTAAAGCCTATGAAAAACATCGAATTAAACGTGCTGACCGCTTGCTCTCAAACTCGCATTTATTAAGTGAAACACCGTTTATCTATGCATCTATATGCCAACTATTTTGCAGCGGCACATCACGCCCTGTTATCTCAATTGACTGGTCAGATTTAGACGACCGCAAAGCGCACTTCCTTTTGCGCGCGGAAATATCTTTAAAAGGTAGACCCATCACACTTTATCAAGAAGTTCACTGCAACAAGACCAAAGAGAAACCCGCCACCCACAAGGCATTCTTAAAGACGTTACACGCCATGTTACCTTCAAATTGCCGACCCATTATTGTCACCGACGCAGGGTATAAATCACCCTGGTTCAGGGAAGTATTAGCGTTAGGCTGGGATATTGTCGGAGGGGTTCGAAAACCGCATTTTTACTCACTCGACAGCGGCAATACGTGGCAGTGTATTCGTCATCTTTATGCCCAAGCGACCAGTCGAGCAAAGCGTTTTGATAACAGCCAAATAGCGAGAGGTAACCCCTTTGCCTGTACGTTAGTCCTGTTCAAACAGAAAACGAAAGGACGCCACGCTTCAAATCCAGATGGTACACGCAAAGCTTCAAAGCGCTCGAAAGTCCATGCGCAAGGCGCGAAAGACCCGTGGCTGTTAGCGACATCACTAGAATCTCATCGACGTTTATCGAAACAGGTTGTTGCTATTTATCGCCAGCGCATGCAGATTGAAGAAGGCTTTAGAGACATGAAAAGTACCAAGTTCGGGCTTGGCTATGAACAGAATAAAAGCGTGAAAAAGCAACGTCTAACAATACTGATATTACTTACTACGTTAGCGTCACTGGTTGTTATCTTATTGGGTATGGTGGTCGTCTCTTCGAATAAACATCGGCGCTTCCAAGCAAATACCGAAACCAGAAGCGTGCTGTCATGCCACTATCTCGGCATGAGAGCTGTTGCTTGCTGAATACTATTCACTATGCGACAGTGGAAAGCTGTACTGAAATGGTACAGCTCCATAGTAGACGCTGCCTGGGCCGAAGGCACATGGAATTAAATTCGTGGGGATCCCTCAAACTCTGACCCCATTATTTAGTGGTTATTTTACGATGGTCATTTCTTCGATGAGGTTTGTTGCACCGTCAACGTATTCCATTACCCATAGCATGTAGCGGCTATCTACATGGATGGTACGGGTTGTTTTCGGGTCAAAGTCCCAATCTGAGTTAACGCTTTCAAATGTACCGTCAAACAACAACCCGATTAGTTCTGCTTTTGCGTTAAGCGTTGCAGAGCCTGAGTTTCCACCTGTAGAATCTAAATCCGTAAGGAAGTTAACCGGCACGCTATTGATGTCTTCAAGTTTGTACGGACCGTACTGCTTGTCTTCAATAAGCTCAAGCTGCTTTTTCGGTGAATCAAACGGTGTTTCGCCGGTATCTTTTTCCGTAATGCCTTCAAGACGAGTGAAGGGTTCGTAGATAAGGCCATCTTTTGGCAAACCGCCCATCACATTACCGTAAGTCACACGAAGCGTGCTGTTTGCATCTGGGTAAGCAAGGCTGCCTAAAGATTTTTGCCACTCAATAATCGCACTCATGTATTTAGGACGAAGTGCAGCAGCTTTACCGCTTAGCGTTTTGCTTTCATCTTCGATTGCCATTTCGGTATCGAAAAGTGCAACTGCCAGCTTAATGAATGGGTCATTGCTGTTTTCAAAATCAGCACGGCTTGCGGTTAACCATTTTAAACGTTCCTCAGTGCTTGTAAGTGAAGTATTGTCGTAAAACGCTTTTAACTTCTTCTGAAGTGTTTTTCCGTCAGTATCACCATCAATGCCTACTGCTTTATCGAAAGCCGCAACGCGGTTTTCTTCAGGCTGCTCTAGGTACATGCTGATCATCTTTTGCCACACAGCTTGATCAACAACCGCATCAAAACGGCGCTCAATGCGTTCTACGCCTTCTTTAATACGAATTTGGTCGCGCTCTTGATACCCACGCTCACGCTCGGCATCTGGCTTTTCTCTCTCAATAGCATTGCGATAGAGGTTTTGGGCAGAGGATAAAAGCTGTGCGCGACTTAGGTTGTTGTACCAGAAGTTTTGCTTATTCATTTGCATTTGTTCAGCGCTAACCGCATCAAGTGCGGCAAGTGCTTGCTTCATTTCACTCTTACCGTTTTTATCAAGCCATGTTGCCAGCTGCTCTTCACGTTCTGCGCGACGGGGAACGAGTCCAACACGTTTGGCGCCAGAAAGCTGCCCCAAGGTGTTTTTGTGAAAGTTGTTTAAGCCCGCTAGCGTTGCTTCATACTTAATGCGCGCATCACTGCCTTCTTCAGACGCATTTTCAATGGTTTTAATCCACGCATCCACCAGCTCAAGGTAGGTTGGATATAGCCAATCAAATGTGTAAGAGACTTGCGACAAACGGGCATAACGATTGGTTGAGCCCGGGTAACCCGCCGCCATTACAAAGTCGCCGTCTTCAAGGCCAGCAGCTGAAACTTTTAAGAAATGGTCTGGTTTAAATGGTACGTTGTCTTCACTGTAATCAGCTGGTTTGCCGTCTTTACCCACATAAGCACGATAGAAAGAAAAATCACCAGTGTGACGAGGCCACATCCAGTTATCTACATCACCGCCGTATTTACCGATGGAGTCAGCAGGCGCATAGGCAATACGCACGTCACGGATTTCCATTTGTTTAATAAGCTTATACTCAAGGCCTTGGAAAAACGAAGGAACAGAGCAGCGGAATCCTGCTTCAGATTCACATTCTGCAATCAAGGCTTTGCGATTTGCTTCAATGAGGTCGTAGCGCTCACGCCCTTGAACATCATCATCGATACCGCCAATAACTTTGTCGGTTACGTCAGAGAAATCCACAGTAACAAACATGCGAGTACCCGGTGCGGCGGGCAGTTCGTCACCAATTTCTTTTGCTAGAAAACCGTCTTTTAAGTAGTTGTTTTCTGGGGTGCTGTTGTATTGCACTGAACCGCGTGCGCAGTGATGATTGGTTACTGCTAAGCCTTTGTCAGACACAAAGGATGCTGAACACCCACCAAGTGATACAATTGCACCCATAGGAAAGGCGGTTAAATCGTTAATGCTGCTGGCAGGAATTGCCAAACCGGTTTCTTTTAAGTCTCCTGCAATTGAGGGGAGCTGTTCTGGGGTGAACATGCCTTCCTTAGCATCTACCTGCATAGCACTGCCTAGCAATGCGGCAGAAATACAAAATACACTTACTTTAGACATCAGTGATCCTTGTTCTTGTCGTTAATCTCATTGTGATACGTCAGTATTAATAAATACAAAGTTAACGTCTACGTTAACATCGTTATAGTGTAACGATATTGTTAAGTATGCCCTATGAAAAAGTATATAAAGCACAAGGTAAATTTGTTAGGAAGTGTGACTAACTGCAATTGAAAGCATGTATGAATACACTTGTCGCACAAGAAGCAAGGGCGAAAGGAGAAGGGAAAGGCGAATAATTCGAACGAAAACAAAAAAGGCAGAGTATCAAACTCTGCCTTTTGAAATTTTGAAACCGCTAGTTTTCAGCTAAAGCACTGATACCAATGCTTTCGCTAGTGTTTCAACGTTTTCTTGGTTGATGCCTGCAATGTTTACACGGCTAGAATCTACAAAGTAAACGCTATGCTTTTCACGTACTTCGCGTACTTGCTCTGGAGTGATACACAAGAATGAGAACATACCTTTTTGGTCGTTCACAAAGCTAAAGTCTTTTGGTGAACCATTGTCGTGAAGGTTTTGTACAAGCATTGAACGTAGTGACTTCATGCGATCGCGCATTTCGTTCACTTCAGTTACCCACTCGTTGTTAAGGGCTTCGTCAGCAAGAATAATGTCTACTAATGCACCACCGTAGCTTGGCGGCATTGAGTAGATGCCACGAGCGATAGACTGAATTTGACCCTGCGCAATTTTACGTGTTGCTGAATCTTCAGTGATAATAGCTGCTAAACCAACACGTTCGCGGTAAAGACCGAAGTTTTTAGAGCAAGACGCCGCTACAATTACTTCTGGAAGATTTTCGACCAACAAACGCACGCCATAAGCATCTTCGTCTAAACCTTCACCGAAACCAAGGTAAGCCACATCGATGAAAGGTAAGAATTCACGCTCTTTCGCTACTTCTAGTACTTCATCCCATTGTGCATTAGTAAGGTCAGCACCTGTTGGGTTGTGACAGCATCCGTGAAGAAGAACGATATCGCCTTTTTCAGTCTTGCGAAGGGTTTCCATCATAGCGTCAAAACGAATGCTGGCTGATGCTTTATCGAAGTACGGGTAGGTTTCAATTTTAAGGCCCGCAGAGCCGATAAGTGGAATATGGTTAGCCCATGTTGGGTCACTTACCCATACTTTGCCATTTTCATTACAACGCACTAGCAACTCTGAAAGAATACGCAGCGCGCCACAACCACCTGGAGCTTGAACCGCTGCAACGCGGTCAGCAAGAAGTACAGGGCTATTCTTACCTAAAAGCAAAGACAACATACCGTCGATAAAACCTTGGTTGCCTTGAGGCGTAATGTAGGTTTTGCTAGTTTCTTTGTCTAAAAGCACTTTTTGCGCTTTTGCGACACTTGAAAGAATAGGGGTATTACCTTGCTCATCTTTATAAACGCCAACACCTAAATCGATTTTATTTGGGTTGGTGTCTTCACGAAAAGCAGCTGACAGGCCAAGAATTGGATCTGGGGCGAGATGGGGTAATACTTCAAACACGATATGTCCTCACGTTACGTTGGTGTGCAATAATTAGCAGGCAGGCATTATGCCATCGATGGTAGAAAAAACGACCCCTAAAGGTTGAAAATATTTCAATTAACTTGCTTTATAAAGCGTAAACGAAAGTTTCATTTCAAAAATACCTTAAATTGAAAAAGAAAAGGCACGAGTTTCCAATGCTTTTCCTTTGTCTGAGAACCGACGTTCCTTCCAAGTGAGCGTATTGTTTTTATCACCAATACCAGAGTAAATGTACGCGTGCCGTATTTTTCGGTTTGAATGAAAATGGAAGATAACGCCTTTTCCCATTCATAACCTATCCCCGTGTCGGGTAGCTGGGCATCCTCTGCTTTGTTTTCGTGGCGTAAAATATCAAATAAATCGTCATAATTGATTGTGCTTTGATGCTGCACATAGTCATTTAAGGCAGTAACGCCTTGAGTGACTTTTGGCCATGGAGTAGCAATATCAGCATTTGACAACCCATACACACCGGTATCAATTGAGTGGGTCGAATTGTTTACGTTGTTGTAAACGCGAAGTGCAGTTACATCGCCAAATATTAAGTTATATCCGTTGTACTGGTGACGAGTTTCTTCAAGCGTAGCTAAATATGCTGACTGCTCGTCATAATCTTTTTGGGCCGGGTTTTGTTTAAGCCAATTAGCAGCTAATGCCCCGCGGGATACTGCATTTTTATTGATGTTGTGTGGGTCTCTCACATTGGTAAGTGCTGCAATTTTCCCGTTACGCGTAACACCCATCCAAGTGCCGTCAGCTTCTAAATCCTGCCCCGCAAGCAAGTGCGGGTGGCTTTCCCAAAATGTTGAAGGTGCAGTCGGTCTTGCGTAAAACTCGTCTCGATTCGCCGCAATGATAAGAGGGTAGTCATCTCGCATCTTGTTTGCGATAAATAAAATACACATAGCGTACTAGTGTCCTTTTCTTAACTTGTCCACCACACATAGCTGAATTGCTTCTGTTAACAATTGCGTTACATTTCTATTTTGATTACTCTTCGTTAATGTACGCGCAGTATGATGTGTTACGTGCAGTATAGTGTGTTACGTAATAAAGGAATATGCGGGTACAAAACAGAAAAAGAAAGCACGAAGGTAAATGAAGTATTGAAAGCAAACTGCCAATAATGCCATGTGATATAGCTCACCAGTATATAAATTGCCAAACCAAATCTTAAATAAAACCCAATATAGAACAAAAAGCAGAGCATAATAATAATGACAAAACCCTCGCATTCTAATAACCACTCTAAATTAGCCAGTAAAGTCGTCGTAGGGAGCAGTATCCCTCGTAAGTGGCCAAACTGGCTGTCGTCGTTTGCCGCATGGGTGCTCACAAAAAGAGGCTGGCAAGTAGAAGGCGAACTCATTAATCAGAAAAAAGCCATATTAGCGGTAGCACCGCATACATCAAACTGGGACTTTTTTATTGGCTTATTCGTGGTGTTTTCATTCAAGCTAAACATTAATTTTTTTGGCAAGCACACCATCTTTAAGCCACCATTAGGTGCCATTGTGAGGAGGCTAGGGGGCATTCCCATTGAAAGAAGTAAAGCCCACGGCGTGGTCACCTCTATTGCAAATAAAATTAAAGAGGCTGATCAGCTTATTCTTGCCTTAGCGCCAGAAGGTACTCGTAGCCCCATTTATCCATGGAAAATGGGGTTTATGCATATTGCACAGCAAGCTGAAATTCCTGTTCAAGTCATAGGTTTGGACTACGCTAGAAAAAGAATTGTATTGGGGCCAATTATTCAGAAAGTGACTAATATAGATGAACAAATGCAAACTATTTATACGTTTTATGATAATGTTTGCGCAAAATATCCTAAAAACTGCATTATAAAGCCATAACCATTTTTGTAAGTGGTATGTACGCACCTTTCTTACATAGACTAATACGGTGCGTATTTGGCTAGGTCGCAAACATCTATTTTCGGAGCTTCACCCGTGACAAAATTGGGATTCACAACCCGTCAGGTACATTCTGATCGCATGCTAAACACCCCGGAACATGGTGGTGTTCACAGCAGCACATCTAATTCGGTTCTTTTTGAGTTTAAAGATGCGCAAGGCATCATAGATGCGTTTCAAGGCAAGCGCGCAGCTCACGTATACTCTCGTTCTTCTTCGCCTTCGGTGGCTGCATTGCAAAATATGCTAAATGACTTAGAAGGCGGTGTAGGTACGTTATGCTACTCAACCGGTATGGCGGCCATAAGCAGTTCATTATTTGCCTTGTTAAAGGCGGGCGATCATTTAATCGTAAGCCAATACCTTTTCGGTAACACAAGAAGCTTTTTTGAAACAATTAAAGACTTCGGTGTGCAGGTTACTTACACTGATGTGACCGACATTCAACAAGTTAAAGAAGCGTATCAGCCAAACACAAAAGGTGTCTACACGGAAACCGTGGCAAACCCTGTAACTCAGGTTGCTGATCTTCATGCCATTGGTCAATTCTGTGAAGAAAAGCAAATGCTGTTTATGGTTGATAACACTATGACGCCGCCACCTGTTTTCTACGCAAAAGATGTTAAGGCATCATTGGTGTTTTGCTCATTAACCAAATATATAGCAGGTCACGGCAATGTATTAGGCGGCGCAGTAGTCGACACTGGCAACTTTGACTGGACAAAGTTTGACAACCTCAAGCCTGCTTATCAGGTTGCGGATACAGCTCAGTGGGGCATTACTCAAATCAAAAAGAAAGGCCTTCGTGATTTAGGCGCTACATTGGCACCTCAATCAGCCACGGCTATCGCTTTAGGCATGGAAACCTTAGATTTGCGTTTATCTCGAAGCCAACACAATGCTATGCAGCTAGCAACCTTTCTAGATAATCACCCTAAAGTTGCTAAAGTGTTTTATCCAGGTCTTGCCGACCATCCACAGCATTTTATGGCACGGGAATACCTTAAAGGTGGCTACGGTGCAATTTTGAGTTTTGATCTAATAGATGGTGCTGACCCTGTTGCGTTTTTAAACGAGATGGAGCTGGTAATCTGCGCTACCCACTTAGGCGATAATCGCACCCTTGCACTACCTGTGGCACCTACTATTTATTTCGAGAATACGGCAGAGGAACGTGAACTTATGGGGATTTCCGATACCATGCTACGTATTTCGGTAGGTATTGAAGATACTCAGGATCTGATTGCGGATTTCGAAGCAGCGCTAAACACGATATAGACAATGTTTTGCTAGGGTAAAGTACAGAAAAAGGGGCTTTCGCCCCTTTTTTATTTTGTTCTAATTGCCTTCAATATACTTAAAGCAATACGTGTGACCGGACCCTGTTAGTCAAAACCTAGCGTAATTTGTCCACGAATTTCACCGCTTGGGAATGCATCTGAGTGGAAGTTAGTGTAAAGACCTCCGTCTGCCATCACGCCCATTTGCTCATTGGTTAACGTAGTATTAGCTGGTACAGACCACATACCGCTGGTACCGGCAGTAAGTCCGATTAGAACATCTCCATTTACGCCCATTTCACCCTCATGAATGTGAGCCATGTTGGCTGTCATACCAGTTATAGTTACGCTTCCTGACAGTGCACCTGTTGATGTATTCAAAGTAAATGCACCAGCGCCGCTTGCTGTAGTAGTTACTGCAGGCACTTCTTGTAGGCCGTTGGCAATGATGCCGTACACTTCAATGTTGTCAGGCGTGATCTGACCTCGAATTTCGCCACCAGTATTGGCTGCTGTATGCACATTCACATAATGACCACCAGCCAGTAGTTGAGTAGCTGTAGCTTCATCTAGCGCTATGCTTCCGTCTGTCATCCAAACGCCAGCAGTGCTTTCACTTTCCACAAGTCCTACAAGTACGTCACCATTTTCACCAGCAAACCCGGTATGAATGTGCGCCATAGTCGCATTTTCAATAGTGGTTACCGCCACAAGAGAAACGTTGTTGTCCGTGGTATCGAAAAGCGCATAGCCAGACCCCATTGCCATGGTGTCAACCGCTGGCACCTCTTGGCTGCCGCTTAGTGAGAAGGTTACTACCGCAGTTGTGTCGGGTACAATTTGACCGCGCACTTCACCATTAGGGTTAGCGGTAGTGTGAACATTTAAATACCACTCACCGCTGGTAAGTGCGTCTAAGTTGCTAGGTGAAATATTAGTTTCAGCTAGAACATACGTACCATTGCCAGCATCAGTTAGTGGGAAGGCAACTGGCCCATTCATGCCGATGCCGCCATCGTGTACGTGTACACCCGTAACGTCAGTTAGGCCTGAAACGTCAACGCTTACACTAAATGCAGGCAAGTCGTCGTCAATCTCAACGACTGCTGTTGCAGTTGACATGGTATCAACAGCAGGCATTTCTTGTGAGCCACTTAAATTAACGTTGTAAGTCATGTCAGCGTTAAAAGCAGGTGGAGGTGGTGCTAGGCCATCAAGTAATGCTAATTGAGGTAAATCACCTTCCATTGCGCCGTCTAGTGCAATTGCCGTGTAAATTTCGCCATTTTCTAATGATAAGACGTCTGTTTCAATTGCCGCTGTCTTGGTACCAGTAGGCGTAACCGTCACTACGTAGTCACCTTCCGCCAAGCTTACGTAACCTGTTTCAACAAGCTCACCAGTCTCATAGGCAATATCGGTAAATGCCGGGTCAACCGCATCAATTTCACCATCTGCAGTTACGTAAATGTCTACGTTACCTGCTGAAGGTGAAGCATGTACAATGCGCACTTTAGCTTCTGTCGCGACTGAGCGAGGCATATCCACTAATACATCTAGCTCAGGTGCTGCTAGTACATTGTTCGCGATAGCGGTATAAGACATACCTACATCTAGTGTCAATTCTGCATCGTCAACAGCCACAACACTGTTGTCACTATCGGCTACAACATCAATTAAGTAATCACCCGCAGCAACAGACAGGTAATCGGTGGTGCGTGGGAACTGAATGCCGTCTACTAGCACAATCTCGTTATTGGCAATAACGTCCACCGCTGGCGCGTCGCTAATACCATGTACTACGCGAATTTCGGCACCTGCCTCTGAATCCCAAATTTTGAAACTGCTGTCACCGTCTGCTGCCAGTAATGTTACTGGTGAGTCACCTGTACCTACGTTATTAGTTGCGGCAATAAGCAAATCAGCACCGTCAGCTAAGTTAACCGTACCCGAGTCGTATACAACCGTTGTATCACCTGCCGGTGTAATGCGGATTTGATAATCGCCCGCAGGTACTTGAATCAAATCTGTTGCGTCGGTAAATTCGGCAGTAACAAGCGGCTGCTCGGCAGTGATATCTGTGTCTGGTGCTGTAACGTAAATATCAACCGTTGGGGCCATAGACGCTGCATGTACAATCTGTACTTGAGCGTTACCAGCATCAACCGCGGTTTCCATACTGGTCACAGTTAAAAGCGATAATGTTTCATCGCCAACATTACCGACGGCAAAAATATCGTAGTTCACGTCAGCTTCTAACGTTACGTCAGCTTGCAGCACTTCAGCGTTTTCACCTGGAAGAATACCTGTAACACCAATATCGTATGTACCTGTTTCCACCTCAAAACGCGATGAAGCGACTTGGTAATCAACGCTTTCAAGATCGTTGAGTATGGCGTCATTAGCAGTAATGTTTACCATTGGTGCGTCTGATGCTGCGTGAACAACTCGAACGTTTGCGTATTCTGGGGCGGGTGTGGGCTCTTGTACGACATCGTCGTCATCGTCAGAGCAGCCGATCAAAAATAGTGGTAAGATTGAACATGCAAGGAGCGCTTTGGTCCTTCTCATTTTTTGTATCCTCTTAATTGTGTTGTGGCAAACTCGATTACGCGAGGCAAATAAGAGAAGATCATCCTCCTTGCAACATTAACGTAATGTAATGTTTTCAAATAATTTACAAGGCTGTCTAGTTTTTCAAATTTCGTTCGATAAACTAGAACAGTTACCTCATTTTTTTGAGATTCTCATCCTAACTTATTCCGCTAATATGGTCGTGTACCACCTAAACAACACATATTGGAGTGCGGCATGAAAACAGTTTTAGCTATATTTTCCAGCCTTAGTGGCGAACAAGGTAATTCTTCAAAAATAGCAAACGAATATCTTTCAAAAATTGAAAGTGATGGCTCAGTACATATTAAGCGTGTTGATGTAGCCTCGCTGGCGCTACCTCACTTAACGGGAGAAGAGATGCAAGCGTGGATGACTGAAGCATCTGAGCGAAATGAATCACAGCAGGCATTGGCAAAAGTCTCTGACGATATTGTTGAAGCAGTGAAAGCGGCTGATGAAATTGTATTGGCAGTTCCAATGTACAATTTTGGTATTCCATCGAGCTTGAAAGCCTATTTCGACCGTATTGCACGAGCGGGCATAACATTTAAGTATACCGAGACAGGTCCTGTCGGTTTGCTAGAAAATAAATCAGCCACGGTTTTTGCTGCTCGCGGTGGTGTATATGCTGGGTCTGACTTCGATACACAGACGCCATACTTAAAACACTTTTTAAATTTCATAGGTATTAGCGATATAAAATTCGTTTATGCTGAAGGACTTAACATGGGCGAAGAGCAAGCAAACAAGGCTTTTGCTGAAGCAAGTGAAAAAATTAATGAACTAACCAACAACTAAACACACTAAATTAATGCAGTTAGCTAAAACGTAGGAAGTATGTTTTCAGCTAAAAGTGTGTTCCAAGTTGAGTGTGCTTGATTGCCCCGCCTGTTAGGCGGGGCTTTTTTATGCGCAGAGCTTTTACGGCTATGCTTTCAAATGAACAAGAATAAATAATTAAATACCTATTCACCTTTAATGAGTGCTTCTACATCGGCAATGAAGGCAGGATCAGTAGGTTTAGTTGAGCTTGGGTAATGAGTGATTTGTTTACCCGTGCTATCAATTAAGTATTTATTGAAATTCCAAGAGGGTGCTTTCCCGGTGGCGGTTTTTAGCATTCTATACATAGGATCTGCGTCGTCACCTTTTACCGATACTGGTTCGAACATCGGAAACTTCACGCCATAGGTTAATTCACATAGCTCTGCCGTTTTGCCCTCATCGCTGTCTTCTTGGTTGAAGTCGTGTGAAGGGAAACCTAGTACGACAAAGTCCTTATCTTTATAGTCGCTGTATAGCGCTTCTAATCCTTCAAATTGTGGCGTGTAACCGCAATAGCTGGCAGTGTTAACGACAAGTAGTGTCTTTCCCCCATATTCACTGCACAAATTTACCGTTTCTTGCGAGTTAAGCTTACGTTTCATAAATTTAAGTACGCTAGGGCACTCGTTCGCAAAGCTGGCAGATGTGAAAAAGCTGAGCGCAAGAAGCGCCGGTACAATACCTTTTGCTTTCATCGTGTTTTACCTCATCAGTTAATTTTTGTTATTTTGTTGAAGATCATCAGACCTTATTCCAAGACCATAAACGGCAATGGTTTACGTTTGGTTCACTATCACACTCGATGAACGTTAGCGCTTTAGCTATGGCTCTGCGTATAATGTTAACGATTTTTACATAACAACGACTTAAAATAATGAAAAAATACTCTTCTTTACTCATCGCGGCTAGCGTTACTTTTGCGTTGGGCGGATGTGCGAGCACCACTAACGAACCCTCTAGCCAAACAACCTCAACATCGCTTCCGGCTGCCATAGTTCAACAAACCGTTACACCAGCTGTAGCGCCCCAGAACAGCGCGCAAAAAGGTGAAATTACTTTAAAGCAAATAATGTCAGATCCTCAATGGATAGGCGCGCTACCTGAAGGTATGGGGTGGTCGGTGAATGGCGATAAAATTGTTTTTGAAAAGGGAAGACAAGATAGTGCACTGACAGATGTCTATATTGCAGAGCTTTCTAACCCAGCAAACGCCGTAAAAGCACCATTGTCCGATTTGCACAAATACCGTTTTGACGAACGCGTAGTAAGAAATGATGGTGTAATTGCTTATTCATTTGAAGACAGTGTTTATGTGCAATTTACCAACGGTGAAACCGTGCGTATCGCGCGTGGAGGGAATGCGCTGTCAACGCTTTCATTTATGACTGATGGCCGCTTAATGGCGTTAAGCGGTAACAAATTTATTGCTATAGACCTATCTAACGGCACCCGCGAAGAATTATTGAGCTGGGAGTTTAGCGACGAACCCAAAACGGTTGAGCCGCCTAAAGATTATATTGCCGAGCAGCAACAGTCGCTGGTGGAATACATCAAACTACAGCGCAAAAACAGACAAGAAAAAGACGACGCTCAAAAAGCGTTGGCCAAAGAAAACAGCAGTGTAGCACCTACGCCGTTTTACTTTGATAAGTCGCATCGACTAGCGGGTATTAGCGTATCACCTGCGGGTAACTTTGCAGTAGTCGCCACCACGGAAAGTAAGCCGACTCGTGATGACAGCGACATTATGCCGCATTATATCCAAGAAGACAGCCGTATCGCCGCGAAACCAGTACGCCAACGTGTGGCTGATGCAGAATCGGTAAATCACACACTTTGGCTGCTAAATATTAAAACTGGCGAGAAAAGCGAACTTAAATACTTCAATCTGCCTGGTTACAATGACGACGTACTTGCAGACGTAAAAGCAGAGAACGCAAAAGCGAAAGGCACAACTTATGAAGTGAACCGTTTGCCGCGCGACATTACCTTACTGCAAAGCTGGTATTGGACTAAGCCTTCGATTCGCTGGCACAAAAACGGTAACGCTGTTGCCGTAATGCTAGAAGCGTGGGACAACAAAGACCGCTGGATTGCAACGGTCGACTTAGCGAATAAAACGCTAGAAAACCAGCATAGGCTTCATGACGATGCGTGGGTAAACTACCGTTTCAACGCATTTGATTGGCTAAATGACAGCGAAACACTTTACTATCAGTCTGAGCATACTGGTTACTCTCACTTATACGTTCAAAAGCCTGGCGAGAAGCCTGTCGCGCTAACCAGCGGCCGTTTTATTGTTGACGATTTAACGCTTTCTAGCGATGACAATTATATCTACTTTAAAGCTAACATGGAGCATCCAGGGCTTTACGAAGTTTATCGAGCTGATTTAAGCGACAATACCATCGATACCATGACTGATTTGAATGGTATGACAGACTATTCACTTAGCCCTGATGGTGAACATTTGCTGCTAAGCCATAGCAAGGTGAATCAGCCACAAGAGCTTTACATTAAGCCAGCAAACGAAGCAACAGCGGCAAAGCAAATCACGCAAAGCACCAGTGCAGATTTTAATGCACTTCCATGGGCGGTGCCTAACATCGTTGCTATTGAATCGTCGCATACCGATGCACCTATTTACGCTAGGGTATATCTACCTGAAAATTACGATAAGTCAGCGCCAAATAAAGCGGTAGTGTTTAACCACGGCGCAGGCTATTTGCAAAACGCTCACATGGGGTGGTCTGGTTACTTCCGGGAATACATGTTCCATAGCATGCTAGTGCAGCAAGGCTATGTAGTACTAGATATGGACTATCGCGCTAGCGCTGGCTATGGACGTGATTGGCGAACGGCTATTTATCGCCAAATGGGTACGCCTGAAGTGCAAGATTTGCGTGATGGTGTTAACTGGCTTGTTGAAAATGCAAATGTAGATCGTGAGCGTATTGGCACATACGGCGGTTCATACGGCGGCTTCTTAACCTTTATGTCTATGTTTACCGCGCCAGATCTGTTTGCGGCAGGTGCAGCGCTTCGTCCGGTAACCGATTGGGCGCATTACAACACGCCATATACGGCAAACATACTGAATACGCCTGATATCGATCCTATTGCCTTTGAGCGTAGCTCGCCCATATATTTCGCAGGTGGACTAGAAAAGCCATTGCTTATCAATGCGCCTATGGTTGATGACAATGTGTTTTTCCACGACACCGTGCGATTGGTACAGCGCCTCATTGAGCTAGAGAAGGAAGATTTTGAAACAGCTATTTATCCGGTAGAGCCACATGGTTTCGTACAGCCAAGCTCTTGGCTTGATGAATACCGCCGTATCTACAAGCTATTCGAAGAAAACTTATAGGCAAAACCGCGAGTGCAACCCAGTGATTAAAAGCCACTGAGTTGCTCACAGCGCAATAGCTATTAAAGACGGATAAATGCTTACTAAAAAGGCCCAAACTCAACGAATTCGGGCCTTTTTTAATATCGTAATTCTCTTACTAAAGCGTATTTTATCTATTTCACGACTCAAGGTGCGCAATGAGAGTGATGCTATATTGCTCGAGTTTCTATTTTCTTTTCGCCGTAATAAACATAAGTAGAAAGATTGCGATACCGGTAAGCGCGCCGAATAAATGCGCATCTACGGCAACTTTTGCGTCAATTAGGTTTGCGACTTGTTCGCTGCTACCGTCTATTTGTTCGTAACCTACTTTTATGGCTAAGCCAATAAGCAACAACCAACCCGACTTCATTTTCTCTTTTATATCAACACAGGCGCCCCATGCGAAAATACCGTGTAACGCACCAGACAAACCTGCGTACCAAATAAGATCGGGTGAAAACAAGTAAAGCCCAACACTAGTCCCCAAGCAGCACCATACGAAAACTTTTAAGTACAACCCTATTCGATAGTGCTCGCCGTGTAGTGCCCACAACAGTGCCAGACCTGCTAAATTTAAAAGTAGGTGGTAGCCATTGGTATGCACGATATTACCGGTGACTATTCGCCAAGTTTCTAAACCTTGAATGGCATACCTGTCGTAAGCCAAATAATTGCCAGACATAGGCTCAAAGAAAAACGCGACAACGGAGCATAGCGCAATAAAAAGGGGACCCGCGCTATACTTAAGCGAAAACGGCAGTGACATCATCAGTGTTAGTTATTTTTGAATTTCGAATTTGCTGGCTATGATACAGAAATTGCCTACTGGGTGAAAACTGAAGTACACCCGAAATAAAAAAGACGACAGTAAAGGAGTGATTATGTCTTACATCATTACCGAAAATAATCAGCAGTGCTTAACCATTACGCTCAACCGGACTGACAAGAAAAATGCGTTAACACGCGATATGTACCAAGAAATGGCGAATGCCATATTAGGTGTTAAGAACGATGGCTCAACGAAAGTGGTGGTGATAAAAGGTGCTGGTGATTGTTTTACCGCAGGTAACGATATTGGCGACTTTGCGCAGCAACAAGATCACGCCCAAGTGCCTGAGACAGCAGCATTTATGCGTGCACTAGCCGCGTGTAACATACCGGTTATTGCGCAAGTTCATGGCTTGGCGGTGGGGATAGGCACAACGCTTTTACTCCACTGCGATTTTGTATACGCAACACCAGATACCCGATTTGTTCTACCGTTCATCAACTTAGGGCTTGTTCCCGAGTATGCATCAAGTTATCTTTTGCCTAAGGTTGCAGGTCATATCAAAGCGGCAGAGTGGTTAATGCTAGGCGAACCTTTTACCTCCACCGACGCTTATCAATTTGGTATTCTGACAAAAATTGTTGACGCACACGAAATAGATCAAACCGTTCAAACTACGGTAGACAAACTCGTTGCCAAGCCATCATTCTCGCTTAGACAGACTAAAGCATTATTGAAAGGTGACGGGGAACGCACGAACCAACAAATGAACGAAGAGTTTGATATATTTTTGGAAGCGTTGGGCACAACCGCAGCCCAAGAAGCGTTTGATGCGTTTCTAAAAAAACGGCCAATTAACCCCGAAAAATTTAAATAAGAGGAAGTATTATTTTGAGACGCAGTGCTTTGTTCAGAGCTTCAGTAGTTACTCTTGCATTATCTAGTTGCTTCATTTTTGGAGCTAACGCTAAACAAGCTCGCGAAGTTGGTGAGCCTGAAGCGGCTACAGGCTACATAGAGAAAAAGGCTTTTGAAGCCAAAGACTATATGGTAGTGGCAGCAAACCCCTATGCGTCATGGGCGGGGAAGAATATTCTAGAAAAAGGCGGCAGTGCGATAGATGCTGCAGTGGCTGTTCAATCAATGCTTTCTCTCGTTGAACCGCAATCATCAGGCATCGGTGGTGGTGCCTTTATCCTTTATTGGGATAATAAGAACAAAGTACTTCACACCTTTGACGGCCGTGAAACCGCGCCCAAAGCCGTCAATTCTCATTGGTTCATTGAAGGTAACAAGCCAATGCGCTGGTTAGATGCCGTAGTTGGTGGTAAGTCAGTAGGCGTGCCCGGTGCAGTAAAAGCATTAGAAATGGCTCAAAGTGAGTTTGGTAAGCTACCTTGGAATACGCTATTCGACGATACAATTAAAACAGCTGAAGATGGTTTTAAAGTATCCCCGCGTTTAGCTAAGCTGGTGGCGTTGGACTATCACCCAGGTCTTAAAACTTTTCCTGCAAGCTCTACTTACTTCTTCCCGGCAGGCCTCCCTTTAAAAGAAGGCACGGTTAAGAAAAACAAAAAGCTCGCCAAGACGTTGAGAGGTATTGCGGAAAAGGGCAGCGACTATTTATTGAAAGGCGAGGTCGCTGAAAAAATAGTAAAAGCGGTAAATAGCGCTGAAATCAACCCAGGTCAGATGACGTTAGAAGATTTAGCAAGCTACGAGCCTATAAAACGCGAACCTGTTTGTGGGCTATATCACGAAAAGCGTATCTGCGGTATGGCACCACCTAGCTCTGGTGGTGTGAACGTTTATCAGATTCTCAAAATGTTAGAAGGTTTTGATCTTAGCCAGTATGCACCGGATTCAGTGGAGTTTGCGAATTTGTACTCGCAGGCAAGTGCGCTTTCATACGCTGATCGTGAGAAGTTTATAGCAGATAGCGATTTTACTAACCTGCCGTTTGCGGCCATGATCAACACTGCCTATCTTGAACGCCGGGCTGAGAATATTGCTGTTGATAAAGAGTGGCGCCGTAAGCGCGCTGGTAACCCGTATGCCGATGCGAATGTTGCACTTGGTACATCAATGGAACTGCCTAACACCTCACACGTCTCTATCGTAGACAAAGAGGGTAATGCAGTATCAATGACCACTAGCATAGAGTTTATGTTTGGTTCTGGAATTATGGTAGAAGGCTTCTTGCTTAACAACCAGCTTACCGACTTTTCATTTTCGCCGACTAAAAACCGTTTTCCTGTACCCAACCGCGTAGAGCCTGGTAAACGCCCTAGAAGCGCGATGAGCCCTACAATGGTCTTTGACAAAGAAGGGAACCTAGAAGTTGTTGTCGGCTCGCCGGGCGGCTCTCGAATTGTAAGCTACGTCGCTCAAACTCTAATTGGAGTTTTAGACTTTGGCTTGGATATTCAGCAGGCCATCAATCTTCCTAAAATCACTAACCGAAACGACTACACGGCGTTAGAGAAGGGCACACCAATAGCTGAGCTTGAAGAGCCACTAAAAGCACTCGGCCATAACGTCAAAGTAGTGGATTTAAACAGCGGTCTTCATGGTATTCAGTTTAAATCAGGTAAATTAATTGGCGGCGCAGATCCTCGCAGAGAAGGCATTGCAGTAGGGCGCTAATATTACATTTGCCTAGTTAAAACTAAATGCAGCAATTCGTTGTTGCGTGAGTGAAAGCGGAAGGTTAGATATCTTCCGCTTTTTTGTTTGTGCTGGGGTAATGTAAATAAAATGGTCTGCTCTTTCGAGTTTCTACTCTTAACTATTCGATTTTTCAAGAAGGAGTAGTACCGAACGAACATGTGCAGAAAAAGACGACACTGGTGTTACTTGAATGACACGCCAGCCCTGATTGTTGTATTTGGTAACTTCTTCGTTAAGGGTGTCTAAATTAAGTTGGCTAGACCAAAAGTTTCGAGTTTTAAATTCAACGACTTTTTGCATTTATTTATAGTTCCTTCTACAGCTTTATTCTTTAAATTGTTAAATAGTAATATAACCTTCAAGGTAAGACACTGCTTGGCCAGAAATAAGCACGCGGTCGCCTGCTACTTCACACTTCACTGTACCACCTCGTTTAGATGCTTGATAAGCCATAAGTTTTGAACGTCCAAACACTTTTGCCCAATAGGGCGCCAGCCCAGTGTGGATTGAACCGGTAACCGGGTCTTCATCACCGCCGTTCGCAGGCCAAAAATAACGCGAAACAAAATCAAATTGCGTACCAGGCGCTGTCACTACCACATCATAAGGCGCAAGTGTTTTAAGCTGCTCGCTGTCTTGAATTACACTTAAAACGTCGTCTTCGTCGGAATAAACAGCAAAATAAGCTTGGTTATTTTTTAGAATGCTTTTGGGCTTGATAGAAAGCCCTTGTAGTAACGCTTCAGGCACATCGTTGACTGGATGGGGCATTCTATTGGGGAAGTCCATTTGAATGAATCCGTCGTCTATCTTAACGACTTTCATCGTACCCACCGATTTAGCGAATAGAGAAATATGCGGTAGTTGGTAATTTTCGCTAAAAATAACAAATGCAGACGCCAGCGTTGCGTGACCACAAAAGTCGATTTCCGTTATGGGGGAGAACCAGCGTATAGCAAATACACCGTTGTCGTCTTCTACCAAAAATGCGGTTTCTGAAAGGTTATTTTCAGCAGCGATTTCTTGCATTTTTTCATCGCTAAGCCATTTACCCGTTATAACTACAGCAGCAGGATTGCCCTTAAACCTTACATTGGTAAATGCATCGACAACGTTAATTCTAATTTTCATTCGAATGCGCTTTTTTTATGATCGTATTTAAGTTTGGTTTGATTGGCATTGCCTTAAATGGGCTAACGTTAGCGCCACCTGTATTTCCATGAGGTACTAGCCCAAAAATAGTTTTCGTTGCTGCGCCAGTTATTCTGAAAAGCTGACCAAAAAACTCGTGCAAATTACCTTGTTTCACTGCCCATAAAAGCATTTGAACGTGTACTTTAACGTGTAGCCTTGTAGAGGCTTGACCAAGAACGTGTGCATTTTCTAAGTGTGAAAAAGCACACTGTTGGCTGTTTTGGTTTTGCTTTTTATGAGCTAGCGCTATTTCAGCTTCTACATATGGGCGAATATTGCGCGTAAAGCCTTTTGCTTTGAACATGGTGTAAGCACCTTTTATTGAGGTTGATTTAAACCAAGCTCTTTTTGCATTTTCTTGGTTAACCCTAACGATACTAGTTTATATGATGCGCTTAAATAATATTCTAACGCTTCATCTTCATCGCTCTCACAATTGTACTGCTGTATCCACTTCATTCCACGACTAGCAAGATAGGGCGCAGGCCTATAGCCAGGCTTTTCTTCCAGAAAATAATAATTTTGCTCAGACGTTTTAAAGGTAAAAGCAGGGTGCCCGTCTTTACCAGTATTCCCTATAGCAAAAACTTTCCCACCTATCTTCCATACATCTGAGTTTCCCCATTGAACAACATGGGTAGTATGGGGTAGCGCTTTGCAAAAGAGATTGAATTCAACGGTTGTCATATCATTCTATTTATTGAAGAAGTTAACTAGCGGTTATTGTGCTTCATAATCCACCTTAACCTCTTGTTAGAAACACCCAATACACTAAACGCGATAAAAGTTCTGCCCAAATGCCAAACCTTGGTGTGAATAAGACAACTGCTTTCCATTTAACTTCTGCACGAGCAACTTATTTCACCATTTACATACCTTTCACTATAATTAGCTGCTGGGCATTGCATTTTTATTTGATTGCACTTAGAGCGGTTACCACTAGAGACTTTATTTCCGGTAATTGTTGAAGAAATCACGTCACCTAGAACCTCCTCAGCAGTCCAGGGCTCAACATCAAGTGCAGTGCACCCAGACAGCAACCCTAATAGTAAAATAGCAGCAAAAACGGTTTGTACTTTTCTCATAATTTGGACTTTTATAAAATCAAGACCTGGACTTGTGTTGTTTGACCTACGACTTAGTGTATTTATATTCAAAAGACACAACCGCTGCACACAATCCGCCGACAATAAAACAAAACAGGGCAGTAGATACTGTACCTGCACTAAAAAGCCACGCTATACTTCTCGCGCCATCCCAATACGCTGAAAAAATTGGGCTATTTGAATCGCCATACATAGTTCTTGGCCCAAGGAATATACTAGAAACCCAAAGTAAAATAGTCAGCAACGAAAAGATATAGCCAAGAACACTCGTGGCTCTTGCAGCGAAAAGTAGGGTAGGAAGGTTATCCGTTTTAATCTTTGAGTGTGGGTAAAACTTCATGAAAATCCTTTTAACAACATCTTAATATTACAACAAAGCAGGCGTTGAGCTTTGTTGCAGCTGCTAAGCCTTAATAGCGGCGCTGAGGAATAAATAATCCCTGTCATCATTTATATTTCGCGGTCATTCGGGCTTTTGAGTGAAGCCTCCCAAGAAACGAGTGCAGCAAGTAGAGCAGACACGATCAATATAACTATAGCAAAAACAAGAGTAATCGCTCCCAATTTGTACGCGTCTGCATGATAAGTTTCTCCTTGGCCTCCAACCGGTATACTTGGAAATGCATAATTATAAATTTCGGAAGCGAAAGCTAAAAGGGCTATACCTATAAAGAAATAACCGACATAAGCTAACAAACGCGCAAAAAATAGAATTATGCCCAAGTTCCTGGGCTTTAAATTAGAGTAAGGTATTAGTTTCATCATAAGTTTCTTCCATTAACTCGCTGTGCGCTATCGCTTTCAGTAAACGACTGAGGCAGTGCGGCACTATTATTAAATTCAGTGAAGCCGTTATTCACGAGTCTGTTTTTGCAAATAATGGATGCTAAGCAGACGAGCAGCGTTGTACATCCAGTTAACGCAGATTCCAAAGATGATAAATACAGGCAGTGAAAACGTTGAGAGTGATAATATATTGGCTTGAGATGCGTTTAGCCCAGCTAGCTCTAACAGCAAGCCAGAAAACAAAACCGAGATTATAAAAATTACTACTTTAAAGAAATTATTGTTAGTAACACCCATTATTACTCTCCTTGCGGGTTAAGCTGCGCAGACAATACTTTTCCGCTTTCAGTTCTTATTAAAAGGAATAGAAGAAAGCCGAAAGCACCAATAGAATTAAGCCAAATAAAATGTAAAAGATTAGTATCCCTTTATTGTATATAGCCATTCACAAAAAAACTGCTTTTCGACAGCCTTCACTTTCTAACAGCGCATAAGGTTCTATTAATAGGTTGCTATGCGTCCATTGCTGCCATTAAAAGAAAATAAAATGTAGCAATATCACTGCTCCCATCAAGAGCATATTCAATAATCTAAACCTTTTAAACTGTCTTATTTTTTCATCGGCTACAGTTGAAAAAAAGCCTGTTTTGAGAGATTCATTTAAATTTGCACTTGTAACAGACCATTGAGATACGCTTAAAGAGTTGCGGGATAATTTTTCCCATTCTTCTGGGTAGGTGAAAGATAAATATTTACACATATTTCTAAATTTTTTTATTTGTAGAAAAATAAGTATAGATATTAAAAATAACGGGATGAAACTTTCCATGTGATTGTAACCTCCTGTGCGCACGACTCTTAAATAAAGGGCGCATATATTAATTCTTTCTTTAATCAAAGCGAAGCACTAGAACCGCCGCTTTTGTGTCCCTTTGATACCGCGAGCGACGTGTTTTAATTGTTATATCGCAGTTTTGCCAGAGATACCAGAAGCTATAGATTGGTTTATTTTGTATTGAAAGTAGATGACGTGAAAAAAGCTGCTAAGAAATGGGTCTAGCCACAAATAATTGCCTTTTGACGCTTTGTTTATCCTGTTGATTCTATTTCTAACTTTGATAATCCATACAATATGGAAAACTGCGGATATTAGATGAAGAACCTTAGCCGTAACTAGTAACGCTGCTGGTGCAGGGAACAGAAAATAGTAAGCGAGTCCTAGTAACGAAAGTATGTGAATCGAAATTGCCGTGGATGTAAATGCCTTTGAAATGTGGCTTTTTATTGTCGAATTCAGTATTTCAGTTAACTGCCACAGGCGATAAACAACGTAAACCCCAAATGAGAAAACGCACAAAGCTAGAACCGTTACTATCGATTTTTCTTCAAACGAACTATTTATTTGTGGCATTTCTTCATCCTTGAATTAATCGTTTAAATATCAGTGTGGTCTGCTGATAGTTTTTCAAGGCTGAGAAAGTTACATAGTTTATTCTTTGTGTTGCACTTCGAAGTTGAATTCGCGACGCGACTTGTAAAATTTTGCTGGCATATAACAACCTAACGCAAGAAAGCAGTAGGTTGATTAGGTTGTTATTCAAAGAGCCAATTAATTCATAGAAAGAAGGCTACGAGGTTTAAGCTCTAAATTACTTTCTAAGCTTTCTATTTTTAAGAGAAGATCTTGATTAGCTTTGCTTGTTTGTTCAATTTGACTCTGAAGCCTGTCTACTTTGCCATGTAGAGTACTATTTGCTTGATTTTGCTGATACAGGATAAAGGACTGCAAGCTTATTACAGATGTAAAAGCAAATGCTGATAAAACTATTTTTGTACGGCTTTTCATAGAACTTCCTTATTTGAATAGAGCTTTTAGGTTACCAATGATTTTCTTATGTTTCACATTTATTCGTATAACTTTCTAATGACGAGGCCACAACGGCTAAACTCTGAAGCAACGCGGAATTGAGCAAAGCTCTAACTGTCCCGTGCCTAGTTGGTTTTATATAAAGCCAACTGTTAGCCGCCCCGAATTTATGCGTATCAGCCTGTGGAAGCAGGCCAGCTTAATTGTTGTTAGGCATGTTCGTCCACAACCTTCAGTTGCGATATGTCCATTACTCTTACATGTGTTTGGTAATAGTACTTACCGGTAGGTTTGCCGTCTGATAAAAATGCAATCTCTACCCGCTGTGCTTCACCATTAACTACTATTGCTTTATTTAAAAAATATTCTTGCGGCGGCATTCCATATTTAGCGGTTAATTGTGCAATTACTTTTGGGTGTAAAGCGACGGTTACTGCTCTCTGATCACGATAGTCTTTTTCAGTATTTAAATAGACATATTGCCCTTGGCTACCAGTTGCGACTATTTGAAGAGTGTATTGTCCAGGTACACCTTTAGGCGCTGAATCTGCAGCAGCCTTTATTATTTCCATTGTGTCTGAGAATGCAGATGTAGTATGCGAGGTTGTGGAAGTGCAACCAGCAAGTAAAAAGATAAACGCTAAAACAACATTTTTCATAATTTATTTCCTTATATTTATGCCACTGCGTCGCTGCCTTTTATTCGCTAATTGCCAGCCGTAGAAACATGCAGGAAGCATGATAATAGAGCTAAATACTGCTTTGGTGTTTAACTCTAAAATACCGAACAACAAAAATACTGACGAGAATAGTCCGAATACGACACACCAAAACTTTAGCGCCAAAGGAGATATTAAACCACCATATTTTTTAGGTTTATGAAAAAGCAGCCTGTATGAAAGCAACGCAAACCATATACCTAGAGAGCTTGAAGCTAAAATACCTATTGCTGCGGCAAAAGAAGCTTCACCTTTAACAAAAATAATTAAAACTAATCCAAAGAAGATAAGTGAGATAGATGTCGTCACGATGCCAACTATAATTTCGCTAAAACGTCCTGTATTCGCTTGATAGTCCACCAATTTTTCCTTGAACGTAACACCTTGTTATAACGATTTTTCAATAGGCTTTGAAATTTCTTGCCCACCAAATATAAAAGCTAACATAAACATTAACTCATCTATTAGCCATAAATTAGCTAATCCCGTTAGAAACAATACGATAATTAAGGCAACACCGGGTATGAAAAATGTGGGAAAACTATTTTTCCTTTGACTTGGGAAAAGAGATAAGTATAAAAAAGCTAAAACAACGCCACAAAAAGCTGATAGCAAGTAAGGCATTAAGTTAATAGGAGTTATCTCGACTTCTGAATAAAAGCCACGCATGAAAAAAAGCGTTAATGCCATTACAACTGACATTATAGTTGTTGATTTTATATTTTTCGGTGTAACAAGCATAGTGATGTTCCTTATCGTGATAGCACTAAGCTAAAGAGCGCTTTTCTTTAGAGTATAATGGCGAAGCCGTCCTGCGTGTTAGCGTCCCAACCCGCGCAGCGGGCGAACTTGATTTTTTGTTAGGTGCGTGCATTTTTAAACGACTACCCTAGGTGGTTTACCATGAGAGTCCAAGTACAATTTTCTGAGATTATCTGGTACGAGAGGCCAGCCACGTTCAATGCCTTCTTTGGTACCTTTCCAGAATAAGTGCTCTGTATAATATATATCTATGTACTCGAGTTCCGCCTTGGTTGCAGTATCTAGTTTCTCGCTCATGTACTGCAACTGTTCTAGTGCTTCTTCTAAGTCGCCTTGGTTTAACAAAATAGTTGTCAAATTTGCGAACTCTTCCATTAGAAATGTAAGCGCCCAACTCTCATGTTTTTCCATAAGAGGAACAACGTCAGGAAACTTAGTGCGGATCTCTTTTAAGAATCGTTTTATTTCTGATTTAGCCATTGATTTCCCAGTAGCTAACGCCGCAATATGGGGCGCATAAAAGCTTGGCTATACTAGCGAAGAATGAGCGCAGCCAAGCTTTTTGCGTCCCATCATTATGGCTTTGTTAGCTACAATTGCTCCCATTTGCTTAAATTGTGCTTTTTTGAGCAGCGCTGATAATAGAACGCCATAAATAAACCAAACAATACGCCCGGACAAATACTTGCTGCAAGTGCAAGCCGTCCTGATATATTTGAAGACTGCCAAGTTGTAAACCACATTAACAACCCCCAAACTATTCCAAACCAGACTGCGGTGATGAGAAAACTCTGTGAAAATGAATAGTACTGCAATGGTTTAATATTAAGCCCTAGCTTTCTAAATAATACCAAAATAGGTGAATTATAGTTTGACTTCTTTATACCGGCTTCATCCATTTCTTTGTGAGCACTTTTTAATTTATCCTGAAAAGACAAATTTTACTCCTTGTAGCTAACTTTCCAATAACGGACGCATACATGCGGGGCATAATGGCGAAGCCGCCCCGCGTGTATGCGTCCCAGCCCGCGCAGCGGGCGAACTTGATTTTTTTGTTAGGAGACATTACCCAAATGCCTCTATTTGCTTAACTAAAAGTGATGCGGGTATGTCGATGCCTGTAAGATTTTTCCCAGAAAGATTTACTCCCACTACTTTCTCATCATCCTGTAGGATAGGTAAGAAGTCCTCCTTAAATTGTGCCCAGCTAACACTTCGTGCTTCTACGTCTCCGAGCAGTTCAGGATTCAGTTTTTTAAGCCTGTCGATTCTAGATTTGGAAGACCATAGGGGCAAAGATACTTTGTTGTCACCAACAACAAACTCTAAGAGTATTTCGTTTGGGAGGCAACCAAACCAAACTATTTGAGTCGCTGCGACTTCTTCGTAAAATTTGTTTGCTTGTGTGACGCCTGCTGACATTTCCTTGTCTCCTAACTTTAAGCTAAGGGGCGCTAGCGTGTGGGCTATAATCCGAACGAAGTGAGTCAGCTCACATGGCAGCGTCCCAGTGACCGGAGGGAGTGGCTTGAGCGTCTTGTTAGCCGCGTTCGTGCCAATACCCTGGTTTTCGGTGGTTGTGCATAATAGCTACCACACTAACTTCCCTGTTTTCGATAATTTTATAAATAATAGAGTATGGGAACCTGCTTAAGACAAAGCGTCGATGAGTTTGCCCCATTTTTGTCCATGCCGATGGCAAAGAGCTAACTGAATCGATGGCTTCCTTGAGTTCTTGAGTAAATTCGTGACCCAACCCCAATGACTGTTCTTGATACCAATCAAACGACTCTTTTATTTCCCTTTTAACCTCTGGGTGAAAGGAAACAGGTAGCATTTTTTAATTAAGATCCTTTTCTATCTCTTCCCAACTAATGCTTTTTACCGCACCAGACTCTAGCTCTGCGCTGCGAGATTCTGCAAGTTTTACCCACTCGGATTCCACATCGCTATCAATCTTGGTATCCATAGCCGTTAAAAGACAGTGGGCAGCAAGTGCTTTCTCTTTAGTACTGAGTTGCTCGATATTTTCAAGCATCACTTTTAATGCATCAGACATAAAATAACTCCCATTGGGTATGATTTGATATTACCACTAAAAAAGAGAAGTGAAAGGCTGGATTTACAAGTAGCGGGTAACGCTAAGCTAACGGGCACAAATACTGCGCGACAATCGCGAAGCGGCGCAGTGTTTGTGTCCCAGTGACCGAAGGGAACGAGTTAAGCGCCTTGTTATGCCAAATGGCTTTAACCTCTTTCGCTCAGGGCTAACTTGATACCTAATGAAATAAACAAAGTTCCTAATGTTCTGTCCAACCATTTACCGATACTAGGGCGAGTATTTAGCAAGTCCTTTAGTCTAGCGCCAATTAAAACAATCGGTATTTCGATAAACGCGGCCACTACGATTATTAGTATGCCATGCAAAAGAAGTTGCGCGCTTTCTGGGCCAGAGCCCACAACAACAAATTGAGGCAAAAATGCGAGGAAAAATATGGCGACCTTGGGGTTTAACACCGACACTAGCAGGCCATGTTTTAAAATTTTGATGTCGCTCATCGCAGGCTCCGATGTTCCTGTAGCCAAGTTGGCTCCTTTAGAAAGCAAAGCCTGAATCCCTAACCAAATGAGATAGAGAGCGCCCACCCACTTTACGGCAGTAAATGCGGTAGCTGACGTAGCTAAAATAGCGGATAGTCCGATAACAGAAAAAATGACATGAATAAATGCACCACTCCAGACACCGAACATGGCAAAAAAACCTGCTCGCTTTCCACTTTTTGCTGTTTGAGCCACGATATAAGCCATATCAGGACCTGGCGAGAGATTTAATACAAGAGCAGAAATAAAAAATGCAGCCCAATGCGCCAAGCTATAATCGAACATTGATATTACTCCTATGTGAATTCCGCATAACTTTTAAATAAGGGGCAAAAATACGTAGGCTACAATACCAAGCGAAGCGCAGGGAGCCTACGTGTTTTTGTCCCTAGCGAGCGCAGCGAGTGTTAATGCGCTTGTTATGTGCGTGCAGAAACAAGCCTTCTGTTTTGCATCATTTTAAATAAAAAGTAGATGGTAATAATAGGACAAATAAACAGCGCTTTGTATGAAAAAGTGACTGGGTATGTATCTGGTAACCAGAGTCCGATAGCAATTGCAAAAAGAATCGAAGCAATGCCTAAACAGCAGAAGATCAAAAGGGAATAGAGTGCAATTTTCAGCAGAGTGGAGGGCATTGGAAAAACTGCTTTTTCAATGAGCTTATACCCTGTAATGAAGAATACAATTGTTACCAGATTTGCAAAAAATAGATCCATCTAAGCTTTCTCTTTAGCACATAACACCCGCATAACGGAAAAAAATACGTAGGCTACAATACAAAGCGAAGCGCAAGGAGCCTACGTGTTTTTGTCCCAAGGAGCGCCAGCGACTGAGTTAATGCGTTTGTATGGATAATTCTTCCTTAAATTTCCCACAACTTTTTCAAAAATGGGTAAAGTGAGGCCCAGACTTTGGCTGCAACCAAAGTTGGCTGCGTGGCAGTTCGATTATGCGATGGCTCCTCAGTTGAGAGACCGTTAACAAACATGAACACCACACAGTGCTCCAAGCAACATACTCGAATAGTCGACTGGGCCCCGAGCTCGCATTTAGCAAACCAGAGTTAGCTTATTATGAATAAATCAGCAGCGCAAAGAATTAACGTTGGCGTAGACACAGGCAAACAATTCTTGGACATCCATGTTCGTCCGTCACATGAATATTTTCAGGTCAGTAACGATAAAACAGGCATATCTGAAGCAATTAAACGGCTGAAAAAAATAAGCCCTGAACGCATTGTGATTGAATCCACCGGCCGTTACGAAGCCGCATTTATTACAGCATGTGCGAAAGCCAATTTACCGTTCAGTATGGTAAACCCGATACATGTAAAACGCTTCGCCGGCGCAATTGGCAGAAAAGCCAAAACAGATAAGCTGGATGCTGAACTTATCGCGCATTACAGTGAGGCCATACAACCTGCTCTATCATCTCTGAAGCCGGAAACAATGCGGCTTATGGCAGATTTGGTGTCACGACGGAACCAGCTTTTAGACATACAGACCAGCGAGAAGAACAGACTTCAAATTATGCCGAAAGCTACTCAGTCTAGTATTAAATCTGTACTCCTGACTATCAAAAAGCAAATAGAAAAAATGGATGATGAACTGGGCAAACTGATAGAAAGTTGTCCAGAGTACAAAGCCAAAAGCGATCTTGTGCAAAGCATGCCGGGAATAGGAAAAGTATCAGCCGCGACGCTGATTAGTTACCTGCCAGAGCTCGGACTGCTCAACAGCAAAGAAATCGCAGCCCTGGTAGGTGTTGCACCGATGAACAAAGAAAGTGGTAGGTACAAAGGCAAGCAGGCTATCCAGGGTGGGCGTAGTCAGGTTCGCACCGTACTGTTCATGGCAATGATGTCAGCGATGCAGTGTAATCCGGTTTTTAAGCGTACTTACAACCGATTAGTCGAGGCAGGCAAACCTAAGAAAGTCGCCATAATTGCCTGCGTCAGGAAGATGATTATCATCCTCAATTCGATGGTAAGAGATGGTGTCGTGTGGGAAGAAAAAGCAGCTTAAAATCAGGGTTGACGCCATAGTCGTTTGTTAGTTGCCGTAAATTCAATAGGTGTGCTAACATTTGTGTGTACATTTCATAAGGAGTTTACCATGGATACCCGTATTCAGTTTAGAGTAGATGAAGAAACTAAACGGCTAGCTCAGATAATGGCCGAAAGCCAAGGACGCACTTTAAGTGACGCTTGTAGAGAGCTTACGGAAGAACTCGCTGAACAGCAACGAAAAATAATTACTCATGATCAGTGGCTTACTGAAGAGGTTAATGCTGCGTTCAGTAAATTAGAGAGTGGGCAAAGCAAGTTTGTCAGTCATGAAGAAGCGAACTTGGACATGGAAGCTCGAAAAATGAAAATTAGGAATAAAGCCAAAAAATGATCTTATGGGAAAAAAGTTCGTTGGACGATCGTGAGGCTATTTTCGAGTTTTTATACGAATTTAACCCATTAGCAGCAGAAAAAACTGATGCAATAATTGAGAAGAAAGTTGAAAACTTGAACCAGCAACCTCGTATGGGAGTGGAGAGAGAGGGTATACCGGGAAGACTGTTAATAATTCCAGAGGTTTCAATGATTGTTTCATATTTCATAAAAGACGACATTATTCACATTCTTCGAGTTTTACACCAAAAGCAAAAATTTCCTGTAGGCAACTAACTTCCAAATATGGGGCGCAGACACGTGTGCAATAATGGCGAAGCCGCGCACGTGTTTGCGTCCCAGCGAGCGTTAGCGAGTGCCATAATTTGTTTGTTATGCACGTGCATGACACAGACCTCCATAGCTTAATGCAATAAACGAAGATGTTGTTGCAATAATTGCGACCAAAAGAACTGGCCTCCATTTGGCTCCAACCGAGTTTAGCCCCTTGGAGCTCAACAGAATGTGAAAAGGACCAAGAATTTCGATATACCAATCAAATTTTTCTTGTTTTCTTTCGTTTGAGAAAACTGCGAAAGCACTGAAAATTGTTAGCAATATCCCTAGGACTGCGATTAAAAAGGCAGCTTGTTCAAAGAAAGTATGACAATTGCTAAATTTAATCGACATTAAAAACATAAATTCCTTTTAAGAAGACTCTGTAGTGCATAACTTTTAAATAAGGGGCGCAGGCATGTGGGGCATAATGGCGAAGCCGCCCCGCGTGTTTGCGTCCCAGCCTGCGCAGCAGGCGAGCTTGATTTTTTTGTTATGTTTTGTTTTTAAAAACAACATACCGAAATATTAAAGCCTGAACCGAAGCAATTACGCCAAGTATCCAAGGGCCGTTAGTAGTGGCACTTACCAGTGTAAATGTTACTGGCAAAACCATGTAAAACAAATAGTTTGTTTTTTTGTACTTACAAGCCAGCCAGTGAACTGGAAACCCGATAATTAACCAGCCTGCTATAGATACCAGTAGGAAAACTCCAATATAGAGCGAAAAAGTTGCTATTAATCCGGGGATTTCGGAACTTTGTAAGTTATCTGCGCCGATAAGAAAGATCGCTGGCAATAGTAAACTAGATGTCAGCAAGCTCCTTACTATTGCCTTATCCCAATCACCTAAGTACACATGTTTCCCTGAAAAACATAACACCCACATAACGGGGCAGTAACGCGTGGGCTAAAATCCGAGCGAAGCGACAGAGCCCACGTGTTACTGTCCCAGCGAAGCGACTTAATGTGTTTGTTATAATTTTCTATTATAGACTTCCTCTGCGCCCTTTGGAGCGGGCAATAGAAGTTTCCCCTCTCTGATACAGAATGTATTTTGTTGTATATCCAGAGGTATTCTTGTGTCTTCAAATTGAAGGACAAAGCAGCCTTCATCATCCGGTGGAGTTATTAGCGAGAAATGAGTTCTTATGGGGTTTCCTCTACTTGGATAAACAGAATATAGGCCGTCAGATATTACTATTTCCTGATTTTTTAATATCTTTGAGAATTTATGAACTTCTTCTTCACTCATTTCTGAATTTTCAAAGCTTTCAATTGTTTCTGCCTTACTGAAAATCCAGTGTCCAATAAATTCATACTCTGTACTCTTGATAGTCTTCCCAATCGTATAGCTGCTATATAAAATTAGGCTAACCGAGATAACTGTAAGAAACGTCCTTTTCATTAAAATCACCCCTAAATTATAACATTAAGCTAAGCGGCGCAGTTGCGTGGGGCATAATGGCGAAGCCGCCCCGCGTAAATGCGTCTGAGCGACCGAAGGGAGCGGTCTTTAGCGCTTTGTTAGAAGCAGAGCCAGTTCCTTTGGTCTTTTTAAAAACTGTTGAAGCCAGCATACGATTGATTGTTAACACAAACAAGCGAAACGACTGTGCAGTAATGTTTTTGATTTGGCAGAAGCAAGCCGCCATTTGAACTGCCAAACGCATTGGCGCTTACTGACTCAAAATAAGAACTTGGTGATAAAGCGCCTAATGCGCAACCTTTGAAGTTAATGCGGCGACATTAAAACTACCAAAAGCCAAAGCGATGCAGGTAAAAACAGGTGAGGGTAGTTGCACTGGGATTTTTATAAAGCCAAACGAAGTTTAGGCTGACGCCTTATAACGCTAAGCTTTGGGGCGCTAGCACGTGGGCTAAAATCCGAGCGAAGCGAGCCAGCCCACGTGTTAGCGTCCCAGCGACCGGAGGGAGTGCCAACAGCGTTTTGTTAGGCGTACAAAGATAAGTACGCAGCTTTGCTGCCACCACTAGCCGATACGACCACTTATTTAAATTATTGAATTTAAGATAAAACAACCTTGTGCGAAATGCCAGATGTTAACGACATTGCTGGATAAAAGAGCTAGTTTAGACAACTTGTAGCGTTGAATGTTGGCGTTTCGATGTTGATGAAAAGCACGTTGCTAAAGTCATTTGAACAACTGACAAAGCTAATCGCAAAGACAACCTAGCGAAACAACCTTGGTGCTGAAATGTCACGGTTGAACCTACTTTTAAATGCTGTAAGTAAATGACGCCTAACTTTTCGATAACGGGCTCAGACATGTGGGGCATAATGGCGAAGCCGCCCCGCGTGTATGCGTCCCAGCGAACGGGTTTATTGACTTGTTAGCTGCCACTACCAACCTTTTTCCATTCAGGGTTAATATTTTGCGAAGTAGCATCGACGAACTGTGTAAGCTTGGCTCCTAAAAATAAATATTCGATAGAATGTGGTTTAAAGTCCAAGTTCCCTTTGAATCCTAATCCACTCTCTTCTATTTTTGAGTAATTATCATAAGGAACACTTCTTAGGTTTTTTAACTCGTAAAATCCATCCTTCCATTCAAACCTAAATCCTTCGAATGCCTCCAATTCTGATGTTCCTAGAATGAGCTTTTTACCATCCTTCGAAGATACGATGGTAATTTGAGGTTCTTTTTTTGTTTTATTTGCGTCGATACCGAATAGAATATATTGGTCTCTATTTTCGTTCCAAACCCGATACATAGCCCCTGATTCATTTGACGATTCAAAATCTAGTCTTTGGACCTTTAAGAACATAGTGAAATAACAATCATCATCGCAATACACCAAAAATGAATTTAGCTCGGCTTTGCCGGCTTGTGTTTCATGTTCGCTTGGATAGAGAGTTTGGGCCCCTACTGTGTGTGCAATTAGGAAAAAAATTAAGATAAACTTTTTCATAGAAACATCCTTGCTGCAAACCTGCTTATGGAAATATGCTCTATTGCAATATGTAAGACAAGCGGTTACTGGAATTGGTAGAAACATAGCAATAGCAAAAAGCCAATCTATATATGCCGCAAAAACAGTTGCAGTAAATGACGCTATACAGCCTAAAGATAGATAAACAATTAATCGATTAGGCGGAGTATCTGTTTTATGCGGATAAAGTGTCAGGTTGTTAAGTGCGAGCATCCCCCAAAAGCCTAAAAGACCAGCTAATACTATTAGGAAGGGGATCAGCGTTGCCATTTTACTCTCGAATAGCTGGTAGAGCCAAACGGGACTAAATATAACCCCAAGGGTTAGTAAAATCGCAGATGGTCCAAAAGATACAATTAAAACAACGAAATAAAGTATGCTTTTCATTCTTGCAGATAACACCTAAATATGGGGCACAAATAGGCAGGCTATAATGGCGAAGCCGCCTGCCTGTTTGTGTCCGAGCCCGCCTGCGGGCGACATTATTTTTTTGTTAGGAGACATAGCTTGATACCTCCTTGTTTTTATAGCCGACTTTGGTTGCTACGAACATAACCATAATTGAAATTAAAGCATCAAAGGCTAAATCAGTAGAAATATAACCACCGCCAGCAAACAACATAAGTACGAAAGTTGATATTAAAAAACTGCAAACATACATCACAAACGCATGCAAATATGGCTTTTTATTTACACCTGTAGCAAACCACCAGAAAACCACAAAGGTTAAAGCGCCACCTACAATATACGACGTAGCCAAGAATGAAAAAGCAGTAGTAGCGATCCCAAAACGACTAAACACTAAAACCAAATCGCCACACTCAATGCGGGCAAAAGAATTGATAAAGGGGTAAACATAAAAATCCTTTTATACTGCAACATTCCCTTGTCTCCTAACGGCCCGCATAACGGGCAAAAATACGTAGGCTATAATACTGAGCGAAGCGAAGGGAGCCTACGTGTTTTTGTCCCAGCGAGCCCGCGAGCGAGTTTATGCGTTTGTATGGATAATTCTTCCTTAAATTTCCCACAACTTTTTCAAAAATGGGTAAAGTGAGGCCCAGACTTTGGCTGCAACCAAAGTTGGCTGCGTGGCAGTTCGATTATGCGATGGCTCCTCAGTTGAGAGACCGTTAACAAACATGAACACCACACAGTGCTCCAAGCAACATACTCGAATAGTCGACTGGGCCCCGAGCTCGCATTTAGCAAACCAGAGTTAGCTTATTATGAATAAATCAGCAGCGCAAAGAATTAACGTTGGCGTAGACACAGGCAAACAATTCTTGGACATCCATGTTCGTCCGTCACATGAATATTTTCAGGTCAGTAACGATAAAACAGGCATATCTGAAGCAATTAAACGGCTGAAAAAAATAAGCCCTGAACGCATTGTGATTGAATCCACCGGCCGTTACGAAGCCGCATTTATTACAGCATGTGCGAAAGCCAATTTACCGTTCAGTATGGTAAACCCGATACATGTAAAACGCTTCGCCGGCGCAATTGGCAGAAAAGCCAAAACAGATAAGCTGGATGCTGAACTTATCGCGCATTACAGTGAGGCCATACAACCTGCTCTATCATCTCTGAAGCCGGAAACAATGCGGCTTATGGCAGATTTGGTGTCACGACGGAACCAGCTTTTAGACATACAGACCAGCGAGAAGAACAGACTTCAAATTATGCCGAAAGCTACTCAGTCTAGTATTAAATCTGTACTCCTGACTATCAAAAAGCAAATAGAAAAAATGGATGATGAACTGGGCAAACTGATAGAAAGTTGTCCAGAGTACAAAGCCAAAAGCGATCTTGTGCAAAGCATGCCGGGAATAGGAAAAGTATCAGCCGCGACGCTGATTAGTTACCTGCCAGAGCTCGGACTGCTCAACAGCAAAGAAATCGCAGCCCTGGTAGGTGTTGCACCGATGAACAAAGAAAGTGGTAGGTACAAAGGCAAGCAGGCTATCCAGGGTGGGCGTAGTCAGGTTCGCACCGTACTGTTCATGGCAATGATGTCAGCGATGCAGTGTAATCCGGTTTTTAAGCGTACTTACAACCGATTAGTCGAGGCAGGCAAACCTAAGAAAGTCGCCATAATTGCCTGCGTCAGGAAGATGATTATCATCCTCAATTCGATGGTAAGAGATGGTGTCGTGTGGGAAGAAAAAGCAGCTTAAAATCAGGGTTGACGCCATAGTCGTTTGTTAGCTATGTCTTAAAATTTCAATCCCAAATACACATGATACGGATAAAAGGCCGAACCACCCTAAAATATGCCCAAAGTCCTCGCCGAAATTATCTAGTGACGAAAAGCCTTCAATGATTTCACTGGCAGGTTTGGAAAACACGATAAGACTAATACTTAAACCTGGTTCCCATAGCAAATACCAATAAGTTGATAATCTCCAGCTAGTCCCTTCAGTTGTAGCTATGAAAAAGGTCAACACAGTGAAGAATACAATGCCAATAATCTTGGAGTTTCTCCACCTTTTAAAACTGGTCGCTAATGAATGCTGATATTCATATTTTGAGTAAAGGAATACAAAGGCAATTGGCGACAAATAGAGTAAAAAAATAGCAAATGAAAATAGCATGTTCACCAAAATAGCTAACTTTTAAATAAGGGGCGCAGACGCGTGGGCTATAATGCGAAGCAGCCCACGTGTATGCGTCCCAGCGAACGAAGTGAGTGCCTTAATTTTTTTGTTATGTGGCATTGCTAAAAACTACCTTGATATACATTTGCGCTGAATATACACCACTTTTCGTCTATAAAATGACAGACATACAATGTGTGGGGCATAATGGCGAAGCCGCCCCGCGTATAGGCGTCCCAGCGACCGGAGGGAGCGAACTTGAGCGTTTTGTTATACATTTATCTGCTAGCCCTAATTGGTGGTGGTTGTACATACTCAGAGTCTTTGTAAAACCCTTTGCAAGTTAGACAGGACCATCCATTACGTCCAGATCCCTGTAGCCTTATCATTTTTTCATTATTATCGTAACAGCTTGGACAAAATGGGCCTTCCACTTCATCGCCACTTTGAATCATATAATAAGGTTTCACCCATTTGAGTGATGCCCTTTGATTCAGTTTATCCTTGAGCTGATTCATTTCTGTTTGAAGTTCCGCGAGCTCAATTTTTGCATCTGCAAGGCTACTTATTAAATCTGCTATTTGCAGCTTTACTTCAGCCTGCTCCAGCGAAGTACCACTTTCTTTAATTAGCTTTGCAATGTCTGTAGCTGTTTTTATGCTCGCTAAAGCGGCACCAATTGACGCGATATCTGGCACGAATACTCTCCGAATGTATAACTTTAAGCTAAGGGGCGCAAATGCGTGGGGCATAATGGCGAAGCCGCCCCGCGTATAGGCGTCCCAGCGACCGGAGGGAGTGAGCTTGAGCGTTTTGTTAGAAGTGCCATGCTACCAACCCTCCAAATGTGTACCAACTTCTCTGCCTTTTTCGAGGTCATCCTTTGCAAGGTAGCCAAATCTGTTATGTTCATTTCGCATACTTAGCCTATGAAATGTAATGCAAAAAAGTAAATATACAAACCAGAAAAAGAACAATAATCCACTAAACAATAATGACTTCTCTACTAAGTCTAAGCCATCCCTAAAAAATACAATCGGAATTCCAATTAGGGCAACAAGCCAAGAAATATGTAAAAAAGAGACTTTTGCAGCGGTCTTTAAAATAGTGGAGTTGTAATAAGACATTTGCAGATCCTTCTGGCACTTCTAACATTAAGCTAAGCGGCGCAGTTGCGTGGGGCATAATGGCGAAGCCGCCCCGCGTAAATGCGTCCGAGCGACCGAAGGGAGCGGTCTTAAGCGCCTTGTTATAAGCAAAGCCAGTTCCTTTGGTCTGTTTAAAAACTGTTAAAGCCAGCATACGATTGATTGTTAACACAAACAAGCAAAACGACTGAGCAGTGATGGTTTTGATTTGACTGGAGCAAGCTGCCATTTGAACTGTCGAACGCATTGGCGCTTGTTGACGTCAAATAACAACTTGGCGACAAAGCGCCTAATGCGCAACCTTTGAATTGAACGCGGCGGATTTAAACCTGCCACAAGCTAGAGCGATGTTAATGAAAACAGGTGAGGGTAGTTTTACTGGGGTTTTTATAAAGCCAAACGCAGTTTAGGCTGACGCCTTATAACACCCGCATAAAGGGCGATAACACATGGGCTAAAATAGGAACGAAGTGACGCAGCCCATGTGTTAGCGTCCCAGCGAGCTTGCGAGCGATTTAATGCGTTTGTATGGATAATTCTTCCTTAAATTTCCCACAACTTTTTCAAAAATGGGTAAAGTGAGGCCCAGACTTTGGCTGCAACCAAAGTTGGCTGCGTGGCAGTTCGATTATGCGATGGCTCCTCAGTTGAGAGACCGTTAACAAACATGAACACCACACAGTGCTCCAAGCAACATACTCGAATAGTCGACTGGGCCCCGAGCTCGCATTTAGCAAACCAGAGTTAGCTTATTATGAATAAATCAGCAGCGCAAAGAATTAACGTTGGCGTAGACACAGGCAAACAATTCTTGGACATCCATGTTCGTCCGTCACATGAATATTTTCAGGTCAGTAACGATAAAACAGGCATATCTGAAGCAATTAAACGGCTGAAAAAAATAAGCCCTGAACGCATTGTGATTGAATCCACCGGCCGTTACGAAGCCGCATTTATTACAGCATGTGCGAAAGCCAATTTACCGTTCAGTATGGTAAACCCGATACATGTAAAACGCTTCGCCGGCGCAATTGGCAGAAAAGCCAAAACAGATAAGCTGGATGCTGAACTTATCGCGCATTACAGTGAGGCCATACAACCTGCTCTATCATCTCTGAAGCCGGAAACAATGCGGCTTATGGCAGATTTGGTGTCACGACGGAACCAGCTTTTAGACATACAGACCAGCGAGAAGAACAGACTTCAAATTATGCCGAAAGCTACTCAGTCTAGTATTAAATCTGTACTCCTGACTATCAAAAAGCAAATAGAAAAAATGGATGATGAACTGGGCAAACTGATAGAAAGTTGTCCAGAGTACAAAGCCAAAAGCGATCTTGTGCAAAGCATGCCGGGAATAGGAAAAGTATCAGCCGCGACGCTGATTAGTTACCTGCCAGAGCTCGGACTGCTCAACAGCAAAGAAATCGCAGCCCTGGTAGGTGTTGCACCGATGAACAAAGAAAGTGGTAGGTACAAAGGCAAGCAGGCTATCCAGGGTGGGCGTAGTCAGGTTCGCACCGTACTGTTCATGGCAATGATGTCAGCGATGCAGTGTAATCCGGTTTTTAAGCGTACTTACAACCGATTAGTCGAGGCAGGCAAACCTAAGAAAGTCGCCATAATTGCCTGCGTCAGGAAGATGATTATCATCCTCAATTCGATGGTAAGAGATGGTGTCGTGTGGGAAGAAAAAGCAGCTTAAAATCAGGGTTGACGCCATAGTCGTTTGTTATAAGCCGCCCCGCTCCCAAGCTAATATTGATTTCGCAACTGGTTTAAAACCCGCCCGACGATAAAACTGCGAAGCTGAGTCTGTACTTAGACTGAACTTGTTTACTGCAGACAACTCTGGCGCATCAAGTAATGCCGTTAACAATGAACTACCAATTCCCGTATTACGCAGACCATCTGAGGTAAAGAAGTCCATGATGTATGCATGAGTACAATAGTCTGTTACTACCCTTGCAAATGCAACCTGACGTCCCTTTGAATAGGCTGCAATACAAAACGAGTTTTGGATAGTGTTAACCACTGTTTCTAAGGAACGGCCTTTCGCCCAATACGACTCTTGAGACAAGAAACGATGAATTAACTCAACATTGAGCTTCGTTTTATCAGACGAGATTTCAATTTCCATAACTCAACTCTGGTAAGGCTTATAACACCCCGCTTAGGGGCAATAACACGTGGGCTAAAATTTGGAGCGAAGCGACTGAGCCCACGTGTTATTGTCCCAGGGAGCTTGCGACCGACTACAACGGTTTGTTATGCGTTACGCGGTGCAAAATACAACTGTATTTTTTGATTGCGAAATAAAAACAATGCCCAGATTATGATAATAGAAGCGCCAATTACAAAACCTAAAATACTATAGAACGACAGGAAGGCAATGATTGCTGACCAGTATATAAAAACGCCCCACAAAGCCCAACGCCGATGATTCATGGTTCCAAAACAGATTGAAAGAACAAGAATGTTAAATGCCAATAAGCTAGGAGCCATTCCCGATAGCCAGAACTCTGTGTAATCAAGTTTGTTACCATTCAGTTCATAGGTCGCGTTTGGCCAAGGAAAATAAGCAAATACCAATAAGAGCAAATTAGTTAGTGCATTTAAGCGATGCTGAAATTTGAACAGAATTGGAGTGCTTTGAACTTCAGTGAACAACGAAATCAATATTTTAATGATTCAATCCTTTGAGCTTAAAGAGACGCATAACTTTCCAATAACGGGCGCAGACATGTGGGGCATAATGGCGAAGCCGCCCCGCATGTCTGCGTCCCAGCGAACGTAGTGAGTGTGTTGATTGGGTTGTTATGCATCAAAAGCCCCAAACAACCTAGTGTAGTTTTTTACATATGTATTAGTTGTTACCAAAGGCCACAAAAACAATCCATTGGCGAAAACAGGAAAAGCGATAATGACCGCGAAATCTGCGCTAGCCTCAAAAACGCATGAAATACCAAATAACACCCCTAATAAGAAAGTAACAATAGTGTATTTCCTATACCAGCCCAGCTTTTTGTAAAGGGTTTTAAACTCAAAGTCGTTAGTAATACCATTGATGCATAAAAAAAGAACGACACTAGATGGAATAAGCAACACTATGCTAATGGGGCTGGCTTTGCTGATAGCTAAGCAAATTAGATAAACGAATCCAGTAGCCAGTGACCAATGAAACACTACGCCCTTATAAATATATTGCCTATTAAATGGGTCAGAAGGAATAGGGGTACGGTTCATAATTTCACTTTGATGCATAACGCCTCAATCAGCGGTCGCCGCAGGCGATCCGCTGGATTGACTTGTTATGCTTTTATACCACCCAAACGCTTCTATTTTAATTTGTGCCTCTACACCTTGAATATCTAAATTCATACAAGCCAAGACTTCTGCGGCAGTTAACCAAATAGATATTTTTGGGTTGCTAGTCACGAAGTCGTGTCTATCGATATGGGTGCCATTGTGCTCGGCAGTTTCTACCACGCCGTGACCAGCCCATTTTATAAATGCTTTAACTTGGTTTTTATCCATCTCATTAAGATAGTCGCTAAAACTAAAATTAACATTTTCAATTTTGTGCGCTAATTGATTTCTTAAATTGGCCAATTTGGTTAAAAAGGCACCTTGATCTTTGTAAATAGCTCCCATTTTTTCAAGAAGTACAATTTTTCCGGAACGTGGGTTAGCTTGCTCTAAAAATGCTATTTCAGTTTCAATTTCAGGTGCTCTAAAGCGAACAGTTAATAAATGAGTAGTTGCAGCCTCAAACAAAGCACTAACTTTGATGATGAATGACCAGTCGTCTTCTTTTAGCAGGCCTCGATAAAAGTCTTTTGGTAAATTTAATCGTGATTCAAAATCAGAAACATCACTAAATATATCACTCACTAAAATTAATCCTCATACCTAGTTTCGAGAGAAACATAACACCCACATAAAGGGCAGTAACACGTGGGCTAAAATCCGAGCGAAGCGACAGAGCCCACGTGTTACTGTCCCAGCGAGCCTGCGAGCGGCTTAATGTGATTGTTAAATGCCGCCTACTTTGACTTTGAAAAACTTAGTTTTTTCGCTTAAATGTTGATATGACCAAGGAGGGTTTACCACATCAATGTTAGAAACGCCCAGCGTAGCAAGCCCTTCGAGTGAATAGTACCAGCCGACAAAGTCTGCTTTCTCGGCGAACTCTTTATATTCGGAAGATTGTCCTAGTGTTGTTATTTGCTGGCCCACACCAATTTTTTCGAAGAAGTTTCGCTCACGAATTACAGCTGACTTCATATATTTTTCTAAGTTCTGCTTTGTTGATTCCCGCTCTTCCTCAGGAAGAGCATCAATAAACGATGTTATTTCTTTCTCCATTCCGGTTGTACCACCATGGAAACCAATAACTGCGTGATTCGAAATCCTGTGATGACTTGCTGCAGAAAAAACGTAGTTGGCGCATGATGAGAGACAATAATCATTGACCTCAAGCTTCAAATCATAGTCATGAACAATATTACCAAGATCCATTCCATGATTGATTTCACCGCCTTCGGAAGTTATAGACAGCCATTCAACTTTACTCTTTGCATTGTTCAGAATTGAAAGAAGTTTCTGATTTGCTGATGGCGATAATTTACCGTGATAAATTACTGTGTTTTCGTTCAAATCAACTGTTGTTTCACTAGCATGTGCTGACACGCATGACAGAGAAATAACTAAAATAAAAGACCAAAAAAGTTTAAACATGCTGCTTCCTTGTGGCATTTAACTTTCCAATAAAGGGCGCAGACATGTGGGGCATAATGGCGCAGCCGCCCCGCGTGTATGCGTCCCAGCGAACGCAGTGAGTGTGTTGATTGGCTTGTTATGTTCCACTAAATGACACCGAAACATTTATTTAGCCTTTCTGTTTTTTTATGGTTGATGCGAGCAGAGAGACTGATGCCGCATAGGTAAAAAAGAAAACACAAAATCCAACAAACAAACCAATCATTCCAAAGATGTTACTTTCCATTGAAATGTCGTAAACCAAATAAACTGCTATGGGTAGCGGCAAAACCGAAATAGGCTTATTTCTTACATAATCGTTTAACTTTTTTTGCACATAAGGTATGCCTAAAATTACAACAGGAATAATTATCAACCCTGCAAATAAGATATAGACTTTAATATCTGAACTCATATAAACATCCATATAAAAACAAGAACATAACTTTTAAATAAGGGGCGCAGGCATGTGGGGCATAATGGCGAAGCCGCCCCGCATGTATGCGTCCCAGCGAACGAAGTGAGTGAACTTGATTTTTTTGTTATGTGCTGACGCAATTTAATAGTTACCTGGGTATTACAAAAAAGAAAGATAAAACTAATAAAAGTAAGACACTTACGGAGCTACCAATAAGCTTGCTACTTGAATGCGATTTACCTTAAGCCAGCAGAGCTTTTCTAACAAAAACATGGCCTACTAACACTGAAGCTACGGCAATTAAGCTTATAGTAAGTACAAAATTGGTGAGCGAGTTAAGTGTTTCTTACATGTCTAAAATCCTTTTTACTACCAAAGCACATAACACCCGCATAAGCGGCACGAAAACGTAGCGGCGTTTAGGTTAAAATTGCGAAGCACAAAACTAAACGCCGCGTAGTTTTTGTGTCCGAGCGAGCCTGCGAGCGACTTGATGCGCTTGTTATATGCCGTTTCAAAATAACCAAGCCAACGGGCATAAAATCAATCATCGCTTCGTCCCTCAGCCCCCGTGTATAATCCGTTACTTCCGGATTGGTCTGCAACGGGTGTGCCCGGCGACGTGTTAGAAAAAGAACTTCTAACAATAAAATATGTAATGGTTGGTCCGACGATAGGGATTAGCCAATTAATTATTAAGCAAAGGGTTATGGAGCTTTGTTTTTTAAAAAACGCTCCTCTGATACCAATAGCATTAACAAATGCTAAGACCAAGTGTAGACAAGTAAAACCAACTATAAAATAGATAGTAGTCACATGAGTCCCTTAGGCATATAACACCCACATAAGGGGCAGTAACACATGGGCTAGAATCCGAGCGAAGCGACAGAGCCCATGTGTTACTGTCCCAGCGAGCCTGCGAGCGGCTTAATGTGTTTGTTATAAGCACTTACCGCAAAGGTTTAGGTTTTGCTTTCGCACTACTTGTAACCTGACTGTTGTGTAAAGAACGGTTGTATATGTCAGGTTCATCGAAAACAATAGCATGCTTTGACTCAAGGCCATCATCTTCGCCTTGAAGGTAAGTACGAATATCTTTTAAAAGTAATCGAACGTCTTTCGCTCCCTTTTGGTGTGCGAGGGAACTAGATAAATCTTCAGCTAAGTCTCTTGGAAGCCAAATGTATGCCTGAAAGGAAAGCTTGTTTAAAAGATTGTAGTCAAGTTTACCTTCTTTTCTTATCCACTCAGCTAAAAGCTCTGAAACGATTTCGCCTTTAAGTCTTATTTCCTTTTGACTTTCTATCTCAAGCATTTTTAAGTCATATTCGTGCTTTATTGATGCTTTTACTCTTTCTAAAAGCCACTTTCGGCAAAAAAATGCGATTCCACTGATAATACCGATTGTTGAAACAGAACCGATGATGCTTGATATAAATGGTGAGAATTCTTCCACGAACCTTCCTTGTGGTTATAACACTTAAATATGGGGCACAAACAGGCAGGGTACAATGGCGAAGCCGCCTGCCTGTTTGTGTCCCAGCCCGCCTGCGGGCGACATAATTTTTTTGTTAGGTACGTGTCTAAAAGAGCCATATTTGTTTTGGCTACATCGGAGACTGAGAGTCCTTCAATAAAACCACATGAGAGTTTTAATGAAACTAAGCACTGCAACTAAAAAAACACAAAGACCACAAATAGCTATAACGGCCCAATTAAAATACAGTACTGCCTGCCAACCGACAGATTTAAACCTAAAGTGCTCTCTATTCTGCTTTTCAAGCAATATCAATGAAGTAGGAATTACGGTAGTGGAATACACCGCAAAAACTATAACAAGCATACCGAAAAATCCCATAGTTACCGCAGCACCAGTATAAAGAGGCGTATCGGCAGATATATCTCTAAAAAAGTACTTACCAAGCGCGACTACAAAGATAGGAAATAGTAAGCCGATAATTTGAAAGCCTTTGACAATCATTGAAGTACCTAACATTAAGCTAAGCGGCGCAGTTGCGTGGGGCATAATGGCGAAGCCGCCCCGCGTAAATGCGTCCGAGCGACCGAAGGGAGTGGTCTTGAGCGCCTTGTTATAAGCAGAGCCAGTTCCTTTGGTCTTTTTAAAAACTGTTGAAGCCAGCATACGATTGATTGTTAACACAAACAAGCAAAACGACTGTGCGGTGATGTTTTTGATTTGACCGAATCTAGCCGCCATTTAAGCTATCGAGTGTAATGGCGCTTGCGAGGTTCAACTAATAACTTGGTGATAAAGCGCCTATTACACCACCTTTGAGTTATGAGCGGCGGATTTAAACCTACCACAAGCCAGAGCGATGCTTATGAAAACAGGAGAGGGCAGTTGCACTAGGATTTGTATAAAACCAAACGCAGTTTAGGCTGACGCCTTATAACTTTTAAATAAGGGGCGCAGGCATGTGGGGCATAATGGCGAAGCCGCCCCGCATGTTTGCGTCCCAGCCCGCGCAGCGGGCGAACTTAATTTTTTTGTTAGGTGCGAATTAAAAACAAACATACGTACTGTCATTCATTACTTTGCCATCAGGGTTTGTCCACATTAACTTGGCGTTATAAGCCAGTGGGGTTCCATCATGTATTGCTGCAAGAAGACTAATACTGTTTCCAGGTGGAAGTTTAGGTGCTGGAAGCTTTTCATCGACGTCTGACGCTATTAAAGGACTGGAATCATTTGGCGACAATAATAGTTGAAAGTTTACGTTGAGAGCATCAACCGAGCTAATATTTGTGACAACAAATTTATGGCTGCGACCTGATGAAATTAAGTCTAATTTAAGCCTAGCCGATGATTTAGCATTATCTTCTTTAACTAGTACCTCAAGCTGCTTCTTTGCCAGTTCAGAAGTGGCTTTTTGAAGTTCGTTACTTTCTTTTTGCAGCTTTCTTTGTCCATTCCAAACAACCAAGCTAATAAAAGCAGCGATACATGCGACTCCGACTGATAACATTTCATAATAGGTCATTGATACGTCCTTGTTGTTTCCTTTAGCACTAGTACCTAACTTTCCAATAACGGGCGCAGACATGTGGGGCATAATGGCGAAGCCGCCCCGCGTGTATGCGTCCCAGCGAACGAAGTGAGTGTGTTGATTGGGTTGTTAGGTTTGACCCAATAAAACCTCATTCTTGCAAAGCCGCTGTCACCTATTCTTTCGATATATCGACGGACTCATTGTACTTACGTTTTAGATATTTAACGCTAGCATTTAGTTCTTTGAGCTCCTTGCCATACTCAACCCCCATGTCCCTGATATTTTTTACTCTCTTAGATATCAGAAAGACAAAAATGGGCACAGCAATCCAAAGCAAAATGAGTATCAAATAAAATAGCGCACCGATCGCGCCAACACCTGCAAATATAGAATCCATTTAATTTTTCCTCCTTAAAACCTAACACCCGCATAAGCGGCACGAAAACGTAGCGGCGTTTAGGTTAAAATTGCGAAGCACAAAACTAAACGCCGCTACGTTTTTGTGTCCGAGCGAGCCTGCGAGCGACTTGATGCGCTTGTTATGTGCGATTGAAAAACATCCTATCATTGCTTTTCACTGTTATCTGGAACAGGGCCAAGTATGATATCCCATATGTTTTTACGCCAAAACGAGTCTGGGCCAATTGTAGTAAATGCGACAGCCCTTACTAGAGAGAACAACGAATAGCCAACAAAGAAGAGGGATAAAACATATATAACAAAAATATGTATATCCGAACCGCGACGGCTAGAGACAAGTTCTATTCCGCTACCTACATCTTTTAAAATTAGTAACGACACGATAGTAGTAATCACTAGGTAAACTAGACTTCGCTTTATTTCCTTATTCAAATTGGCCTAAACCTTTTCATTGAAGCACATAACACCCCACTAAGGGGCGATAACACATGGGCTAAAATTAGGAACGAAGTGACGCAGCCCATGTGTTAGCGTCCCAGCGAGCAGCGCGAGTGCCTTTAGTGTTTTGTTAGGTGAACGTAGCATGAAATTACCTTGTTAAGAAAAATAAAATCCAAGCAGATGGTAAGCCAGTCACACTTATATAAAAAAGAGTTCGTAATAAGTTCGAAGTATTTTTTCTAGGGATTCCAGCCATCAATATTATCCACGCAGCTATGGAGCATATACCTAAAATTAGCTTTGAGAAAAGTACAGACATAGCTCCTACTACTAACCCTGTAAGAACCCCAATTAGTAGAGTGTTAATTGTGTTGTCTTTCAATCTTAAAAGCTCAATATCTTACAGGTTCACCTAACGGCCCGCATAACGGGCAAAAATACGTAGGCTATAATACTGAGCGAAGCGAAGGGAGCCTACGTGTTTTTGTCCCAGCGAGCCCGCGAGCGAGTTTATGCGTTTGTATGGATAATTCTTCCTTAAATTTCCCACAACTTTTTCAAAAATGGGTAAAGTGAGGCCCAGACTTTGGCTGCAACCAAAGTTGGCTGCGTGGCAGTTCGATTATGCGATGGCTCCTCAGTTGAGAGACCGTTAACAAACATGAACACCACACAGTGCTCCAAGCAACATACTCGAATAGTCGACTGGGCCCCGAGCTCGCATTTAGCAAACCAGAGTTAGCTTATTATGAATAAATCAGCAGCGCAAAGAATTAACGTTGGCGTAGACACAGGCAAACAATTCTTGGACATCCATGTTCGTCCGTCACATGAATATTTTCAGGTCAGTAACGATAAAACAGGCATATCTGAAGCAATTAAACGGCTGAAAAAAATAAGCCCTGAACGCATTGTGATTGAATCCACCGGCCGTTACGAAGCCGCATTTATTACAGCATGTGCGAAAGCCAATTTACCGTTCAGTATGGTAAACCCGATACATGTAAAACGCTTCGCCGGCGCAATTGGCAGAAAAGCCAAAACAGATAAGCTGGATGCTGAACTTATCGCGCATTACAGTGAGGCCATACAACCTGCTCTATCATCTCTGAAGCCGGAAACAATGCGGCTTATGGCAGATTTGGTGTCACGACGGAACCAGCTTTTAGACATACAGACCAGCGAGAAGAACAGACTTCAAATTATGCCGAAAGCTACTCAGTCTAGTATTAAATCTGTACTCCTGACTATCAAAAAGCAAATAGAAAAAATGGATGATGAACTGGGCAAACTGATAGAAAGTTGTCCAGAGTACAAAGCCAAAAGCGATCTTGTGCAAAGCATGCCGGGAATAGGAAAAGTATCAGCCGCGACGCTGATTAGTTACCTGCCAGAGCTCGGACTGCTCAACAGCAAAGAAATCGCAGCCCTGGTAGGTGTTGCACCGATGAACAAAGAAAGTGGTAGGTACAAAGGCAAGCAGGCTATCCAGGGTGGGCGTAGTCAGGTTCGCACCGTACTGTTCATGGCAATGATGTCAGCGATGCAGTGTAATCCGGTTTTTAAGCGTACTTACAACCGATTAGTCGAGGCAGGCAAACCTAAGAAAGTCGCCATAATTGCCTGCGTCAGGAAGATGATTATCATCCTCAATTCGATGGTAAGAGATGGTGTCGTGTGGGAAGAAAAAGCAGCTTAAAATCAGGGTTGACGCCATAGTCGTTTGTTAGCTATGTCTTAAAATTTCAATCCCAAATACACATGATACGGATAAAAGGCCGAACCACCCTAAAATATGCCCAAAGTCCTCGCCGAAATTATCTAGTGACGAAAAGCCTTCAATGATTTCACTGGCAGGTTTGGAAAACACGATAAGACTAATACTTAAACCTGGTTCCCATAGCAAATACCAATAAGTTGATAATCTCCAGCTAGTCCCTTCAGTTGTAGCTATGAAAAAGGTCAACACAGTGAAGAATACAATGCCAATAATCTTGGAGTTTCTCCACCTTTTAAAACTGGTCGCTAATGAATGCTGATATTCATATTTTGAGTAAAGGAATACAAAGGCAATTGGCGACAAATAGAGTAAAAAAATAGCAAATGAAAATAGCATGTTCACCAAAATAGCTAACATTAAGCTAAGCGGCGCAGTTGCGTGGGGCATCATGGCGAAGCCGCCCCGCGTAAATGCGTCCGAGCGACCGAAGGGAGTGGTCTAAAGCGCCTTGTTATAAGCAAAGCCAGTTCCTTTGGTCTTTTTAAAAACTGTTGAAGCCAGCATACGATTGATTGTTAACACAAACAAGCAAAACGACGGTGCAGTGAAGGTTTTGATTTGGCAGAAGCTAGCCGCTATTTGAGCTATCGAGTGTAATGGCGCTTGCTGATTTAAAATAAGAGCTTGAAGGTAAAGCGCCTATTACACCACCTTTGAGTTGAAAGCGGCGGATTTAGCCCTACCACAAGCCAGAGCGATGCAAATGAAAACAGGTGAGGGTAGTTGTGCTGAATTTTTTATTAAGCCAAACGCAGTTTAGGCTGACGCCTTATAACATTAAGCTAAGCGGCGCAGTTGCGTGGGGCATAATGGCGAAGCCGCCCCGCGTAAATGCGTCCGAGCGACCGAAGGGAGTGGCTTGAGCGCCTTGTTATAAGCAAAGCCAGTTCCTTTGGTCTTTTAAAAACTGTTGAAGCCAGCATACGATTGATTGTTAACGCAGACAAGAAAAACGACTGTGCAGTGATGTTTTTGATTTGACAGAAGCTAGCTGCCATCTGAGCTACCAAGTGTAATGGCGCTTGCTGGCTGAAAATAAGAACTAGAAGGTAAAGCGCCTATTACACCACCTTTGAATTGAAAGCGGCGGATATAAACCTACCACAAGCCATAGCGATGCTAATGAAAACAGGTGAGGGTAGTTTTACTGGGATTTTTATAAAGCCAAACGCAGTTTAGGCTGACGCCTTATAACTTTTAAATAAGGGGCGCAGATATGTGGGCTAAAATCCGAGCGGAGCGAGTCAGCCCACATATTTGCGTCCCAGGCCGCGAAGCGGGTGACTTGATTTTTTTGTTATGTTCGCCCTTTTACTTCCTTTGTTTTTTCTTCAAAAACAAACGTTAATGCTTCTGAAATAACGCCTATAGACGTTAATGTTTTTAATGCTAAATCTTTGTCTAAAGAAAAATTTTGCCTAAGATTTTTACTAAAGAGTTTAATCTGCATATTAACGTTCCCTTTGTTAAATTCCTTAATAAATTCTCTGCAGGAAGAGGAAGAAGTGTCCTCCGATGTTTTACATTCCTTAGCTATGCTTGCAAGCTTATCTGAGGTACTAGCTAATTTTTCCAATTCTGCGATATCTTGAGCAGCCTTAACTGGCGTGGAAGTAATTAATAATAGTAAAGGTAACAGCGATATAAAGAGCTTATTCATCAAATTATCCTTGAAGAACATAACTTTCCAATAACGGGCGCAGACATGTGGGGCATAATGGCGAAGCCGCCCCACGTGTATGCGTCCCAGCGAACGCAGTGAGAGTGTTGATTGGGTTGTTAGCTATGCCTTAAAACTTCAACCCCAAGTACATATGATACATATAACAGACCGAACCACCCTAGAATATGTCCAAAGTCCTCGCCGAAATAATCTAGTGAAGAGAAGCCTTCTATGATCTCACTGGCAGGCTTGGAGAATACGATGAGGCTTATACTTAAACCCGGTTCCCATAGCAAATACCAATAAGTTGATAATCTCCAGCTTGTACCTTCAGTAGTAACTATGAAAAAAGTCAACACAGCGAAGACTACAATGCCAATTATTTTGGAATTTCTCCACCTTTTAAAACTGTCCGCTAATGAATGCTGATATTCATATTTAGAGTATAGGAATACAAAGGCTATTGGTGACAAATAGAGTAAAAAAATAGCGATTGAAAATAGCATGTTCACTAAAATAGCTAACTTTAAAATAAGGGGCGCAGGCATGTGGGGCATAATGGCGAAGCCGCCCCGCATGTATGCGTCCCAGCCCGCGCAGCGGGCGTACTTAATTTTTTTGTTATGTGCCAAGCCTCAATCTCCTTCTGAATTTACATTAGGTGAATTTGGATTATTTGCCATATAACCTTTCTCTGAAACACCGGGCTTAATTCCTTTAAGTATTCCATACGCCACTATTGGGCCAAAAATTGGAGCGAACAAAGCGAATACTTTATAGCGTTCTAATTCATTTATTTTCTTTGATGCGTACCTATTATTTTTAATTTTCTGAAGTTTCGAAACCATCTTGGATATCTGTGATGCAACAATAACTGCAAAAACAAAATGAACTAGAAGTACAGCTAATAAAACGATTATAGTTTTGGTTTCACTCATGGTACATAACGCAAAGCTTTGGGGCGCTAGCACGTGGGCTAAAATCCGAACGAAGTGAGTCAGCCCACGTGTTAGCGTCCCAGCGACCGAAGGGAGTGCCAACAGCGTTTTGTTAGGCGTACAAAGGAACATACGCAGCTTTGCTGCCACCACTAGCCGATACGGCCACTTATTTAAATTATTGAATTTAAGATAAAACAACCCTGTGCGAAATGCCAGAGGTTAACGGCAATGCTGGATAAAAGAGCGAGTTTAAAAGACCGGTGATGTTAAATGTTGGCGTTGCGGTGTTAATGAAAAGCGCGTTGCTAAAGCCGTTGATACTACCAAAAAAGCAAGCCGTAAGGACAACCTAGCAGAACAGCCTTGATGCGGGAATGTCACGGCTGAAGCCACTTTTTTATACTGTAAGTAAATGACGCCTAACTTTTAAATAAGGGGCGCAGGCATGTGGGGCATAATGGCGAAGCCGCCCCGCATGTATGCGTCCCAGCGAACGAAGTGAGTGGCTTAATTTTTTTGTTATGTTGCCAGACATTGAGGCTAATAGAAGTTATATAGCTCATTGAACCTTTCTAGTGACTCCTCTTCATTTTGCCCGAGAAGAGATTCGTTAAAACTGATATTTTCAGGTACGCCGGCAGTTGAAAAATTCACCCTAACAAACTCTGCAAAATGGCTTATGCCGTAGCTTAGATCCTGAAAGCCAAGAGTTTTGTTCTCTGAAATTGGCTTAAAAGAGTTCGCATGAATAAACAAGGAACTGAGAGTTGGGCCATTCTTATGATATTGAGCATTTATTTGTACGAGCTTAATTTCAACACCTTTTAGATGAGGCATTTTCTCTAATACAAAGGAGATTGATCTCTTTTCAATCGCACCTTTATCTAGTGACGCTAGTGTATCCCAAACATACTCTTCTGTTCCTTGGGCCGATGAAAGGAAGAGCATAAGAAAACATGCAAGCACTCTCGAATTCAACTTTTCAAACCTCCAATGTTTATTGCAACATAATGCCCAACTTTGGGGCACAAATACATGGGCTATAATTAGGAACGAAGTGACGTAGCCCATGTGTTTGTGTCCCAGCGAACGTAGTGAGTGCCAACAGTTGTTTGTTAGGCCTTTGGCTCACCTTTTTTACCCAATGCTAGTGGATTTTTGATAAAGGCAAATATAAGCAATCCGGCTAATACTATACTTTTAGCAACTTCAATACTAAAAGAAATGGGATTACTATCGTAACTAATAGTACCCAAGCGCCTTGCGTAAGTTGTCCCTTCCATAAATACTTCATGGAGGTCGGAGGCAGGCAGATAAAACAAAATGATGCACCAAACTCGAATTATAAAATGAATAATTTTGGAGTCTGTCTTCGTTAAAATATTAGGCACCTTTTTCACTGGGTTTTCTGCTGATCTTTGTACGTTTGTAGCTTCGGGATTACCTACACCTCTTTCAGCTAGTTCTGATTGTATTTCAGCAAATCTTTCAGGAAATTGGAGTTTATCAACTGACTCTTTTGCTTCATTAAGTTCGGCTACTGAGTAACTTGAATAATCTGGCTTTAAATCTGACATAGTTAACTGAGGCCTAACTTTTAAATAAGGGGCGCAGGCATGTGGGGCATAATGGCGAAGCCGCCCCGCATGTATGCGTCCCAGCGAACGCAGTGAGTGACTTAATTTTTTTGTTATATGCCATTTACACTCGCTGGTTGCTTTGCGATTTTAAAACAGCTTATGGCAAGTACAATAAGTATAGAAGCATATGGTTGATGCTTATAAATACCGATTGCGCCACCAATAAATAGAATAAGCCCGAATACTCTTAAGCCATTAGGAGATAACTTAGTTTGTTTTACCCGACCTAATAACAGCGCAACTCCCATGATGATGCACGGTATGCCGGATAGCAGGCCGACGAGCCCTAATATAGGGTTATTAGTGATGATCCATAGAATCGAACACAGACAACCAAGTGCACATAAAACAATAGACACTGTCACTTTAACTAACGGGTGAACTTCCTTTGAAAGGCCGTTTTCAAAATGCTGATTCATAATGGCATATAACAATTTAGTGTACGGAAAAAATCCTTTATGCAAAGTGGAAAATATCCGTATATCAGTTTTGTGTTGTTTTAAATTATCACCTTAAAACAACACATTAAACCAAAAATAAATGTATCCGAGCTCAAAAGCCGGAAAACATCCTTTTTATTTTTACTTATCGTAAAATTGGCAAGGGCTGTATATAAAAACAGTACCTGCTTTACTTGTTATAAGTAAGCATCGGGGTGAATTTTGTTTACCTTCCATTCACCATCTTCTTTAATCAAATCAAGGCTTCGAAGGTCTTCTACCTTGTCGCCATTGTAGTTCCCGCTTAAAAACACCGTAATGGTCGACTTTTCTGAAAATTCGTTTCTGCCAATCTTACCTGCACTTTGCGGGGTTACGGTCACAGTGTCGTACATTAAATTAAGCAGATGTCGTTGAACGTTACTATTGGTGTGGTATCGCGTTAGTATGCGCGACATTTTTTCACTGGATAGACGTATTGCTGTATCAAGATTATCGTCTTCGTAAACACTTTTTAGGAACATAACTGTGGTATATTCAGGTGTGCTTTCGTCAAGCATGCCATACCGCCCAATTCCTTCTTTTTTCTCACCACAAGCCGATAAAATCAAAACTGTAAAAAGCCCTAGTAGGGCGTACCACATACGCGTTTTCATTTGGGTTACCTTATTATAAAGAGGTGCGTTTCTTATTGATAGTTTCATATCTTAACTAAGTCAATGTAACGACTGCCAAGAAGTTTGCTAAGCGGATTATTCACAAAAACCTGTATGAAAGCAAAGTGACGGTAACATCTTACAAATTGTTGTTATAAAGAGGTTTTATTTGAAGCATAAAAAAACGAGGCACCGGGCCTCGTTTTAGCATTATTGAAATTGAAGGGCAGTTATTGCACTTCTTCTTGCTCGTCGAATGCACCAGCAAATAGTGGGCTACTTAGGTAACGTTCTGTACCACTTGCTAGAAGTACCACAACCACTTTGTCTTTATTTTCTGGGCGTTCAGCAAAACGCTTAGCGGCAACAACAGCAGCACCAGAAGAAATACCCGCAAGAATACCCTCGTCGGTCATTAGCTTGCGCGCCATGTCCATACATTCTTCGTTGGTTACTTGCTCAACTTCGTCAATTAGGTCTAAGTCCAGGTTACCTGGAATGAAACCTGCGCCAATACCCTGAATCTTGTGTGGGCCAGGGGTTAGTTCTTCACCCGCAAGCGCTTGGGTAATTACTGGTGAGTCTGTTGGCTCAACAGCAATTGAAGTGATCGCTTTACCCTTTGTGTTCTTAAGGTAGCGGCTTACACCCGTTATAGTACCACCCGTACCTACACCTGCTACGAATGCATCAACTTTACCGTCGGTATCTTCCCAAATCTCTGGGCCCGTCGTTTTTTCGTGAATAGCTGGGTTAGCAGGGTTGTCGAATTGTTGAAGCAATACGTATTTGTCTGGATCTGATGCCACAATTTCTTGTGCAGCGGCAACGGCACCTTTCATGCCCTTAGGCGCTTCGGTAAGTACAAGGTTTGCGCCCAATGCTTTTAGAAGCTTACGACGCTCAAGACTCATGCTGCTAGGCATGGTTAGCGTTAGCTTGTAACCACGAGAGGCAGCAACAAACGCTAAAGCAATACCTGTGTTACCACTGGTAGGCTCTACAATTTCTTTACCTTCGGTAAGGACACCGCGTTTTTCAGCATCCCAAATCATGTTAGCGCCAATACGGCACTTAACGCTGAAGCTTGGGTTACGCGATTCAATTTTTGCGTATACATTACCTGATGTTACGCGATTTAGCTTAACTAGTGGCGTGCGGCCAATAGATAGGGAATTGTCGTCAAATACGTTCATTATAAATCCTTACCTCGTTCCTTATTTTATAGGAAACCCCGTCTGTCGTTATCTGTACGACCTTTTTAGTAGTTAATAATTCAACGCGTGTGATAGTTAATAATTCACAGCCTGAATTAGGGGATTTCGTCATACCCCTATATCATTGGTCCCAATCAGTAAAATGCAAAGTGCTTTTTAGCTATATGTTATATCTATGGGCAATCATGAGAAGGCCTTGATATTATAGTTAAAATTGCAAAGACGAAAAATTATACGGAGTACAACAATAATGGCTTTCAGTGGCACGTCTAATTATATTGCAACCAAAGACTTACAGCTGGCGGTTAACGCTGCCAACACGCTAGAGCGTCCGCTTCTAATTAAGGGCGAGCCAGGTACCGGTAAAACTATGCTGGCTGAAGAGTTGGCAGAGAGTTTAGGTACAGAATTAATTCAGTGGCACATTAAATCAACCACCAAAGCGCAACAGGGTTTGTACGAATATGATGCAGTATCACGGCTTCGCGACTCTCAACTTGGCGACGATCGCGTTCACGATATAAGCAACTACATAGTAAAAGGTAAGTTGTGGGAAGCATTTAGCGCAGAAAAACGGCCAGTGCTGTTGATTGACGAAATCGACAAAGCAGACATTGAGTTCCCCAACGACCTGCTGCTAGAACTCGATAAGATGGAGTTCTTCGTATACGAAACACAAGAACGCGTAGTAGCAAAGCAGCGTCCTATTGTTATTATTACGTCTAACAACGAAAAAGAACTACCTGATGCTTTCTTGCGCCGCTGCTTCTTCCACTACATTCAGTTTCCGAACCCAGATGAAATGCAAGAAATCGTCAATGTGCATTTTCCTGATCTAAAGAAAAAGCTGCTTGATGAAGCGCTGAAAGCATTCTTTGAAATTCGCGATGTTCCAGGGCTTAAGAAAAAGCCTTCGACGTCTGAACTTATCGACTGGCTTAAGCTTTTAGTTGCTGAAGATATTCCACCAGAGGCACTGCATTCAAAAGACGGTAAAGCAGCAATACCGCCATTATACGGCGCATTGCTTAAAAATGAGCAAGACATTCATTTGTTTGAAAAATTGGTCTTTATGGCGCGTCGCTAATGCTTATTCAGTTTTTTTATACGCTGCGAAAATATCAGGTCAAAACCACGTTGCGCGAGTTGCTTGATTTGCTTAAAGCGTTAGAGCATCACGTGGTGTACGCCGACATCGAAGCTTTCTACAGCTTGTCTCGTACCATTATGGTGAAAGACGAAACCCAGTACGATAAGTTCGATAGGGCGTTTGCTGAGTATTTCGAAGGGGTAGAGTCTATCGACTTGTTCGGTAAAGACATTCCTGAAGAATGGCTTCGCAAGGAAATTGAAAAAAATCTAAGCCCTGAAGAGCGCGAGGCACTGCGTAAAGCGGGCGGCCTCGATGAACTGATGGAAACCTTGAAGAAGCGCTTAGAAGAACAAGAAAAGCGCCACCAGGGTGGAAACAAATGGGTTGGCACGGGCGGCACCTCGCCCTTTGGCGCTTATGGCGACAATCCAGAGGGCGTGCGAATTGGGCAAAAAGGGAATAGAAAGTTCTCAGCGGCTAAAGTGTGGGATAAGCGCGAGTTCAAAAACTTAAGTTCAGATGTTGAGCTGGGTACGCGTAACATTAAAGTGGCGCTAAGAAAGCTGCGCAAATTTGCTCGCACGGGGGCCAGCGAGCACCTAGATGTGCCTACGACGATAGGCGAAACCGCAAAGAAAGGTGGCTTGCTAGATATTCATATGGCGCCAGAACGTCATAATGCGGTAAAGGTATTGATGTTTTTTGATGTGGGGGGCTCTATGGACCCTCACGTTAAGAGCACCCAAGAGCTTTTTTCAGCAGTGCAGACCGAGTTTAAGTACCTTGAGTACTTTTACTTTCACAACTGCGTGTATGAAGAAGTGTGGAAAGATAACCTTCGTCGCAATAAAGAGCGCATTCCTATTTGGGATATCATTCACCGCTACGGGAAAGACTATAAAGTTATTTTTGTAGGTGATGCAACCATGGGGCCGTATGAAATTACCTACCCAGGGGGCAGTGTAGAGCATTGGAATGAAGAGCCAGGTAGTGTATGGATGCAACGTTTGCTGAACCACTTTAACAATGCTGTGTGGCTTAATCCGCAAGCTGAGAATTATTGGCCGTATTATTCGTCTATTAAAATTATCCGCGAAATAATGGAAGACAGAATGTACGGGCTTACTCTTGAAGGGTTAACGGAAGCGATAAAAGGGCTTAGCAGAAGCCGTTGAGTCATTTAAGGGAAAAAGGCTTTTTTGCACACGCGAATACAGCGCTGGCTCTTGCTTTGCTAACTACAATCGGGTCAGATTGCGACGTTAATGATTTTGCGTTTGTCTTGATAAAGCGCGTTGACTAAAAGGTGTTACATTGAGTTCGGATGTTTATCGCTTAGCTTTCGTTTTACTTGCTGGCGGGCAAAGTTCCCGCTATAACGGCAACAAACTCTTATCAGAGCATCCGATTACAAAATTGCCGCTTGTTGAGCACAGTGCTAACGAGGTTACTCACGCTCGCGATAAAATAGTGTCGATCAGTAAACATCCAGTTACGGTTGTTACAGGCAAATGGCACGACAGCGTGAGTTCGCAGTTAGCTGAAGCTTTTTCTGGTCTACCTGTATCGCATATTGAGGTGATAAACAATAAGCAGTGGGAAGAGGGGATAGCGTCAAGCATTCGCAGCGGGCTTTCACATTTACTACGCCCGGCATTACAACGTAAAACGTCGCTTTCACCAGCTTCGCTTCCAAAACCACCTCTACAAACATCGTCGTTACCTGAAGGAGCATCTTCTAGCACCAATCCTTCACATGTTCTTTTTACCCTTGCTGACTTACCAAGCCTGAATACTCAGGACCTTATCCGCCTTATTGATGATTCTAAAGCTTATCCAAACCATATAGTGTGTAGTGAGTGGCAGAAGCATGGGGATAAGTACGGGGAGCATAATAGTCGGTTGACAGTGCCTGCCATTTTCCCAGAGGCAATGTTTAGCGAATTATTAGCGCTACAGGGAGATACTGGCGCTAAGCCAATTATTAAAAAGTATGCGAAGTTAGGGAAAGTAAAGGCTGTGTCTATACCCAATGCACAATTTGATATAGACACCCCGCAAGATTGGGAAAAACTTAAACAGCGAAATTAGCCCTTTTTCTATCGCGTTTTAGGCAGTCTTCGCTAACAATTCTATTTAAGCATTCGCTAAGCGATGAGCTGCACTTGGCCTTTGAATATAAAGAAGTCGCGCTCCAAGCATCACGGCTGCTGCACTTAAGCCTACGATGAATCCTATCCAGAACCCCGCTGCCGCCATCGGCTCAGCCGTGACCCAGTCTGTTCTTCCTAAAACTACACCCGTAGGGAGACCTATTAACCAGTACGACACAAAGGTAATGATAAACATCGCCGTAGTGTCTTTGTATCCGCGTAATGCATTGGCAGAGATAACCTGAACAGCGTCTGACAGCTGAAACAGTGCAGCGTATATAAGTAGCGCATTAGCTAACGTGTAAACTGCATGGTCGCTGGTGTATAGCCCAATAATGAAACCTTTAGCCAACAGAGTGAAGCTCGCTGTACACGCAGAGGTGAAAAAGCCGATAAGAATAGCGGTACGGGCTGCTATTTTGGCCTGACGCTGATTTCTTTGCCCAATGCGATACCCAATACGGATCGCGGCAGCCATCCCAATACTCATGGGAAACATAAACATAAGCGCCGAGAAATTCAGGGCTACTTGGTGGGCCGCTACCGTGGTAGCGCCAAATGGTGCTAATAACAATGCAACTAGCGAAAACAGCGTTACTTCGAACAAAATCGTCATGGCGATGGGTAAACCCATCTTAAAGGTTCGGTTTATGGTTACCATGTTTGGCTTGTACAGCTGGCTGAACAAATTGTATTTTTGCAGGGCAGGGGCAAAGCGCACATAGACAAAGGTTGCAATCAGCATAGTGTAAATAACAATGCAAGTAGCAATACCACAACCGGCGCCGCCCATGGCAGGCAGTGGGCCAACACCGTAAATAAATAGGTAGTTTCCAACAATATTAGCCATCAAGCCAATTACGGTAATGATCATAGTCGGCTTGGTTTTACCTAAGCCTTCACAATAGTTTCTAAGCCATTGGTACAAAGCAAAACCTGGCATGGCAAATAGAACGTAAAGCACATAGTCTACCGTGATGCTGTGCAGTTCAGGCGCCATAGGAAAAAGCGCTACCATATTTTCAGTGAAGGGAATTAACCCTGCTATTACCAATCCCACGAAGAAGATCAGGTAGCCGGCTTGCTGACTGGCATCAGCAATGCTGCTAATACTTTTGTTGCCTTGTAACCGCGAAATAATAGGGGGAAGCGCAAGGGCTATACCTTGTATAAAGCACAAAAGTGGTACGGTTATGCTAAACCCTAGGGCCACTGCTGCCATGTCCGTAGCGCTATAACGCCCCGCCATAATGGTATCGCTTACGCCCATTAGCATCTGTGTAATTTGCGCAACTAGCAATGGCCAGGCTAGTTTTAAAATATCTCTTCCTTCTACAAGAAAGCGTTTCTTATTCACGGTAATGTGTCTCTATATAAGTCGCCAAGAGCGGCGAGGATAATGGCTAATTGTTTCGCGTAGTGCTTTGATAATTGTTTCTTGGTAAATACAGAAGCAAAACCGAATCGCGAAAAAAGTGATCTAACGTAAAGCGTTTAAACTACAGCCATTTTAAAAATGAAGCGGCATAACGGGAACAGTGTCGCCAATGTTTAACTCACTTATATCCTCATGCACTACCATAAGGCAGTTGGCAGAGGTGATTGACGTCATCACGCCAGAACTTTGTGATTTAAACGGCGTGACTTCCCATTCTCCTTGGTTGTTTCTCACCATAGTTGCACGTTGGAAATCTCGTCGACCCGCACGGCGCTTTAGCGATGTGGTAATAGTCGCGTTCACAAAAAACGGCTCGTAGCTTTGTGCTTGGCCTTGCATTTTCTTGATAACGGGCACAACCAATAACTTGGCGGTGACAAATGAAGATACAGGGTTGCCCGGTAAACCACAAAACAAGGTGTTATTAATTTTGCCTAAAGCGAAAGGTTTGCCCGGTTTAACCGCGACTTTCCAAAAATCGATAGTGCCTAGTTCAGCGATGATATCTTTTACGTAGTCTGCGTCACCAACTGAAACACCACCGCTACTTACCATCACGTCTACACGCTCGCTTGCTTCAATAAATAGCGTACGTAAGGAAGCTTCGTCATCTTCCACAATACCGAAATCTACAAGTTCTACGTTTTCATTGCGTAATATACTGCTCACGCCAACGCGGTTCGACTCGAAAATTTGTGTTGGTTTAAGGGCGTCACCAGGGGCGGCAAGTTCAGAGCCGGTTGCTACCACACCAACGCGAAGCTTTCGGTAAACTGCTACGGTGCTTTTTCCTTGAGAGGAAAGCAACATAAGATGCTCGGCGTGAAGGCGGGTGCCTTTACTAATTAGCGTATCGCCACAGGCAATGTCATTGGCTTTCTTGCGAATATTCTCTTTCGCAGAAGGAACTTTGTTTATGACTACAGCCTTGTCGCGGGTTTCAGTATTTTCTACCATCACGACGGCATTGGCATTATCCGGAATGGGCGCGCCGGTCATGATTTTAAACGCTTTACCATTTTCAAGCGGCTCGTCAGCGCTCATACCTGCGGTAATAACACCTTGAACTTCAAGCTCAGCACCATTAGAAAGGTCTTCAACGTTAACGGCGTAGCCGTCCATCGCCGAGTTGTCCCAAGGTGGAACATCAATATGAGCGATAACATCTTCTGCTAAGATGCGGTTGTTGGCGTCAAAAATACTCACATGTTCAATGTCGCTTATCGTTTCTGCAGCGTTAAGCGCTTTAGTAAGGGCTTCTTCAAGTGAAAGCCATTTAGATGACATACCAACAACTCCAATTAATTATTTAACAGGCGGATATTACAGAAAAAACATCCTTATACCAAAGGTTAAAGCGTGAAATAAAAGAAAGTAGCTAGCAATGCGTGTAAAGCGCAGTCACGAATTCTACCCAAGTGACATCTATAGAGTTTTATTGATGCAGTGTCAGGATTTCACTAAAGCTGTCGAACACCCAGTCAGGTTGATAGGTAGAAATACTTTCGCCGTAATTGTAGCCATAGGTAAGGCCAATACTTTTTATGTTGGCGGCCTTTGCAGCAAGAATATCATTCTTGGAATCGCCTACCATTACACACCGTGAAGGTGAAATGTTAAGCTGTTCACAGGCGTTTAAGAGAGGCAGGGCTGATGGCTTTTTCTGCGGTAAACTGTCACCGCCGATAGTAAGTGAAAACAGAGACAACAACGAGAACGAAGACAAGATAGGCGCAATAAACTCTGAAGGCTTGTTAGTTATCAATACTAGCGTATAACCACGCTGTTTTAACGCATGTAGCGTGTCAAAAACACCATCGTAAAGCACAGTACTTTTAGTTTCTAACGTTCGATAATAGAAAAGAAATTTTTCTAACGCAGTATCAACTTCCAATTGCTCAAGGTTGTGGTTTATTTTCGTATCTCCACTTAACCCGCGTTCCACTAAAACCCGGGCGCCATTTCCCACCCAGTGTCGTATAACGTGCTCGTCATAAGTTGGCAGTTGATAATCACTTAGCATCTTATTAAGGGCAGTAGCCAAATCTGGCACGGAATCGACCAGCGTTCCGTCTAAGTCGAAAAGAAAGGTATTAATTTCTTGCATTACAAACTTGATTAACTAACGAATGTGATAATCATAACACCGCAGTTTCCGTACCGCGGTAGATTTATTAGCCACCTAAATTTTGTAAACTATTTACTCAAAATCTTGGTTGCTGATCCAAAGTACTTGATAAGGCTTCATTTGTAAGAAACCGCTGGATAGTGCTATTTCATCACGGGTGATAAGGTCAATCCAGTTATCGGTACCGATAAGGTTAATGTCAGACAGTAGAATAGTTTGTTCTTCATCTGAAATATTACTAATACAGAAAATACTTTGTTTTCTGTCCAGGCTTTGACGCCAATAGCCAAACAGTTGATTGTTTAATTGTAGCGTAAACTGCGTGGCGTTGGGGTGGAATGCAGGCTGTGCTTTACGTATGCGTATAAGCTGCGAGATTCGCGTTAGTACTTTATGGTGTTGAGAGAAAGGCGAGTCTAACAAGGCCTCTAATTCGCTAAAGTCCCAGCGCTTTCTATTTATAGAGCGATTTTGGCCGGTATTAGCAACCTTCTCATAATCGTTAGATGTACCAAGTAAACTGTGGATGTAAATACCGGGTATGCCTTCCATTCCTAACATTATAGCGTGGGCGCAGATAAAGCGGTCAACCTGATATTTGTCCGGACCTTTTATAGTACCTTGCAGAGCGTCGAATAGCGTTATATTTATTTCATAAGGCTTTTGTTGCCCGTGCTCAGATGCGCGCCACGATACTTTTCCACCAAAATGCTGCATGGCATGCACTAAGTCAGATATTTCTTCTTCAGAAAGCAAGCCTTCTGCTGGGCGAAGTCCAATGCCATCGTGGGATGCAATAAAGTTGAAATAAGCCGTGCCGTTTTGCGCCGGCGGCATACTCATCATCCAGCTTTTCAAGTACGAGCAATCACCCGTCACTAGGGTGTTTACAAGTAACGGGGGAAGTGAAAAGTTGTAAATAGCGTGAGCTTCGTTTGCATTACCAAAATACGTCAAATTTTCCCTGTTAGGAATATTGGTCTCGGTAATGATTATGATGGATGGGTCTACATGCTCAATAAGGGTTCTTATTAAGCGAATAACCTCGTGGGTTTGGAATAAGTTGATACAGTTTGTACCTACAATTTTCCAAAGAAACGCAACGGCATCCAAACGGAAAATCTTTGCGCCTTTGTCGATGTAAAGCTTAATAATATCAATAAAGGCCAACAGTACCTTCGGGTTTCTAAAGTCAAAGTCAACTTGGTCATGACTAAAGGTACACCAAACGTGTTTAGTACCGTTCGCAGTTTCCGTTTCGCGAAGTAATGGCGACACGCGAGGGCGCGTCACCATAGATAAGTCATCGCTCGGGTCGGCGGTGAAGAAAAAGTCAGATCCCGGACCTTCACCTTTGATAAAGTTATCGAACCACACGCTTCTTGCAGAACAATGATTGATTACTAAATCTGTCATCAGTCCGTAATCAGCGGCTATGGCTTCAATATCGTCCCACGAGCCTAAAGATTCGTTCACGGTGGAATAATCGATAACCGAGAACCCATCGTCTGAACTGTACGGAAAAAATGGCAAGATATGCACATTGTTCACCGTATTCTTACAGTAGCGATGCAGAAACTTGTTCAATGTAACCAGCGGGCGCTCGTCGTCGTCAATAACGCTATCACCATAGGTAATCATGACGATGTCGTCCTCATCCCAATAATTGTGATGTGACTTAGGTGACGCAATGTCCGTTTGCTGCTGAATGCCTATTGTATTCATTAGTTCAGTCGCTAGCGTCTCATAAGAGACGTCTAGCGCTACATCAGCATAAATGCTTTCTAAATGGTGCTTTACTTTGTCATGGAGATGATCCCATGCCATATTACTTACTCCATATATTCTGCAGTATCGGCTTCAACCGCTTCTAATAATCGTTCTAAAATATCTGGCACCGCACTGGTTACGCGGTTCCAGCTTGGTATAAACGGTGTTTCCATCGGGTTTTCTAAGAAATTTTGCCCCGCTTTCATAATATTGCTGGCGAACATTTCTACCGCTTTTTCTTCGCTATGAATGTCTAAGTTCAGTCCATTCATTACCGCGTCATTGTGATAAGTTTCTATAAAGTCTAGCGCAATTCTGAAATAGGTCGCTTTAATCGAACGGAACATTTCATTGCTAAATGTGTAGCCTTGCGTAGCGAGCTTTCTGAAAATTGCCTTTGTAATGTCGATAGACATTTTAGACAGACCGCCTTGGTCATTATTAAGCGAAAGGTCTTGGTGTTTATGGTCATAAATATCGCATATATCTGCTTGGCACAGACGATTGTGTGAATAGTTGCGGTGCATTTCCGACAACACGCCAATCTCTAAGCCCCAGTCACTTGGTATACGAATATCGTTTAATACATCTCTTCTAAACGAAAATTCGCCTGCAAGTGGGTAGCGGAAGCTGTCCATAAACTCTAGGTACTCGTTATCACCCATAATGCGTTTTAGTGCGCGAAGTAGGGGAGTAACCAGAAGACGTGAAACACGACCATTAATTTTGCCGTTCGCTACACGTGCGTAATACCCCTTACAAAATTCATAGTTGAACATAGGGTTAGCGACAGGGTAAATAAGCTTGGCAAGCAAGTCTTTGTTGTAAGTAACAATGTCGCAATCGTGTAATGCTACAGATTCTGCTCTGTTAGAGGCTAATACATAGCCCATGCAGTACCAAACATTACGGCCTTTACCTAACTCTTTAGGTGCTAGACCTTGTGCTTGAAGTTCTTCGTCAAGCGCTTTAAGACGCGGACCATCGTTCCAAAGTACTCTGTGATGCTGAGGTAGCTTTCCAAAGAACTTGAGCGCGTGTTTGTACTGTTCTTCATTGGCTCGGTCTAAGCCAATAACAATTTCTGATAAATAGGGAACGCCAGTGAGTTCGTTGACAATATGCGGAAGTGCATCACCTTCTAGTTCTGAAAACAGCGAAGGAAGAATAAGTGCCATAGGGCGCTTTTGTGCAAACTGTAATAGCTCTGTTTCTAACTCTTCGGTAGGACGACGAGCCAAGTTATGTAACGTAGTAACCACACCATTTTGATAAAAATCAGCCATGTGTCCTCCTGATCATAGGGATAATAATTGGGTAAGCATTTCGTTCCAGCCTTCAGGGCCGGTTAGGGTGCTGGTATAGACCTCTTCTTTTTTTACAGCTGGCGGAGGATTTACCGGTGATAAAATGCGAATTGGGACGTGCGCTGCTTCAAGCATTGCAACATCATTTTTACCATCGCCAAGGGCAATAGTCTTTACTTTAGTGGTATGTTGCTTTTGATATTCACTAGCCAGCCATTTTAGCGCTTGGCCTTTATCGCAATTACCTGAAATATGAATAAAACGGCCGCCCTCTAGTGGAAAGGCACCGCGATCTTTTACAACCTTTAAAAATCGCTGTTTCTCTTCGTCACTGCCCAACCATAAAACGGGTTCGCCGAACTGACGCTTAGCTGCAAGTGATGCAGAACGCTCGTCTAGGCCTGTACATTCTTGAATTTCTGCGTTCGACATTTTTGAGAATTGCTTGTATTTTCCCTCAAATTCGCTGCCAATTTTTTCCAATAATTTAATCCAGTAATTTTTATTGGATATAAACGCTTTACACCAATAGCCATCTATCCAAACCGTGCCACTAGGCTTTTGTTTAAAAAAGCCATGGGGGATGAAAATAGCAGCACCATTTTCAATAATAAACGGCCCATTTAAGCCAATTCGTTCACGTAATGGCTGTAATTCAGCAAAGGTTTTACTGGTGGTGGGAATAACGGGAATGTCTTGTGCTTCTAATGCCGTTAAAGCCGGTTTCGCCGCCTCAAAAGAGTAGGTATGGTGGTCTAACAGCGTGCCGTCCATATCGGTGAAAACAAGCGTTTTCGTCATCGTTTTACGTCCTGTTTAGTTATCGTTCTTGTTTCATCAAGATAAAACACGGTATCGCACTTTTCAGGCAAATGCGCTAATGCGTGTTCAGTGATGCGCTGATAGTGTTGCACAAAGTTTGCCACTTCTTCATCAGACATGACGCCGTCGCTATCAATGGAAGCTTTTTGGGCAAGTTTGTGTTCTTGTTCTAACCGCCATTGATAAACACAATCGAAACTGGGTGCTTTAAGCATGATGCGATAGTCAATTTTATCGAAGAGTGTTTGGTAATCACCCGCTAATTCAGTATTAACGAACGAACGCCAAATGCTTAGTGGATCTTCAACTTCTTCAAGGTGATTCACGGGTCGTTTTAATTCGTTCGACGCCTGAGGAGGCGCACCTACACACCATCCTTCTAGTATGATGAAATCAGGTGAAGATTCTATGACAGGCCACTGCTCTTGCGGGAATGGGTTATCTGTTGCCTTGTTAAAACGAGGTAGGGATGTTCGCGTTCCCTTGGCTAAACTACGAAGCGTATTTAAAGCTAAAGTTACGTCATGTGTACCCGGTACACCGCGTGTTGCGAGTAGCGGATGCACTTTAATTGCTAGCGCGTTTCGCTGAGATTGGTCGTAGTAAAAGTCATCAATAGACAGTGAAACAACTTGTTTATTATGTACTGATGAGAGGAAAGATTCGATAAAACTGGTCAGAGTAGATTTACCTGAGCCCTGACTTCCATTTATACCAACAATAAAGGGTTTTGTTGCACCTTCTTGGTGCTTTAGCAGCTGCTTACATAATGGTGTGAACCATTTTTGTGCAGTTTCTGCATAGCTACTTGGCAATTGGTGCGTCGTTAAAAAGCTATGTATATCCATGTTGTCACCTTAATCAATGCAGAATTCGCACGTTCTTCTTGATTAAGATAACAACATTTGTGCCAATCGGGTAACTTGGTAGGCACCCGAAGAGTTACTTCTTATTTGCTACGATTACGGCCCGTTGTGGTGCAGGATAACCTTCAATGGTGCGAGTAATATCTTCTTGATCGAGAAAATCTTTCAAAGATTGTGATTCCATCCATGACGTTGCACGTTGTTCGTCTAGGGTAGTGTGGTTAACATCCACAACGCGGATATTTTCAAATCCCAGGCGCCCTAGCCATACAGAAAGAGCGGCGGTACTGGGTAAAAACCAAACATTTCGCATTTGCGCATAGCGCTCACCGGCCATTAGTACAGTGTTTTCGTCACCATCAACAACAAGGGTCTCAAGTATTAACTCTCCACCTTTCCTTAGCTGATCTTTAAGCTGCTGTAGAAAGGCAATAGGATCTTTGCGATGATAAAGCACACCCATTGAAAATACAGTGTCAAAGGCTTTCAATGGCTGCATCTCTTCAATGCCCAATGGCAAAAAGTGGATGTTGTCACAGGGTGTTGTGGAATTACTGATAAATTGCTTAATGGCGTGAAACTGGATAAGAAACAATTGAGTAGGATCTATACCCACTACTTTTTCGGCCCCTTCACCAAGCATACGCCACATGTGATAGCCACTACCACAACCTACGTCTAAAACGTTTCGGCCTTCTAAAGAGGTAATGTGAGGCGCTACACGGTCCCATTTCCAGTCTGAACGCCACTCGGTATCTATGTGAATGCCATGCAGGTGGAAAGGGCCCTTACGCCATGGCATAAATTGTTTTAGCAAACCTTCTATTTGCTTTTGCGTATATTCGTCAACGTCGTCTTTTGTGCCTATCGAAACGCTCGATGAAAGGTCAACATGGCTTGGAGAGGTCGATGGCAGTTTTCCAAGCATCCGGCACCATTTATCAAATTCGCCGTGCTTTGCGTTTCGCTGCCAGTCGTCCATTTGAGCTGGAAGGGTTTGCAGCCAATGCGAAAGAGGGCTGTCTATCAACGATTTGTAGCAATCGTTAAACCAAGTCTGTTCTAGTTTACTCATAGTCTTCTTTATATGTATTGAAATCGAAATAACACGAAGCTTGAAATGCGCTAGTGCCTAACTTTTAATGGCGACCATGGACGTAAAGTTATAGCACTTGTACCACATCACTACATCTGTAAACCCTACTTTTTTCAGGCGCGTTTCATGTTCACTGAAGGTGTCGGTTAACATGACTTTCTCTAGCGCTGCGCGTTTTTGACTTACTTCTAGCTCGCTGTATCCATTGTCGCGTTTAAATTGGTGGTGTAAGTCTACAAGTAATTCGTTTCCATTGAGGGTAGGGTGACGAATTTTTTCTGACAATACTAAAAAACCGCCTGGGTTTAACCCATCGTAAATGCGCTTTAATAGTGCTTCGCGGTCAGCTGGTGGAATAAACTGTAAAGTAAAGTTCATTACAACCATGGACGCGTTACTTATCTCAATATCTTGTGCAAAGCCATGCTGGATAGAAATAGGATTTGGAAGTGAAAACGTTTGAACAACACGCTTACAGCGTTCAACCATGGCTTCAGATGCATCTACACCTATGATTTTACATGTTTCGCTAGGCAGCGCCCTAGCTACAGATAGACTCGCAGCACCTAAACTACAGCCAAGGTCGTAAACCACAGAATTTGAAGTGACTGCAGTTTTAGCCAATTCACCTATGGTGTGAACAATCGTTTCGTACCCGGGGACTGAACGCTGAATCATATCAGGAAACACATCAACGACAGACTCATCAAATTTAAAGTCATCTACTTTATTGAGTGCCTTTGCATAAATATTGTCGTGTTTCTTCACTGTGAATCTTCTATTAGCCAATTTGGGGCGCAATTTTACCGTCTGATACGTAAATGCCAATGGAAAACGCTAAATTTGTTAGTTTTTTACAGGATTTTTGGGTTTTAGGTCTTTTCGTTACTGGTCTAAAGTATTAATCTATAGTCATAATACAAAAAGGAAGCAGTAACGCTAATGACGAGAATTCTAGTAGCAGACGATCACCCATTGTTTCGCGAGGCATTGAGCGGCGCGTTGGAACCTTACTTTGAAAATGCACAAATAATTCAAGCCGGAAGTTTGGACGATGCATTAGCAAAACTTAACGAATTCGACGGCGTTGAACTAGTGCTTCTTGATCTTAACATGCCAGGCGGTGAATATTTTAACGGCCTTATCACATTACGCGAACAGTATCCAAACATCCCTATCGGTGTAGTCTCAGGTAGCGATACGGTAGAAGTGGTAGCACAAGTGATGAGCTTAGGCGCACAGGGTTTCATCCCTAAAGTATCGCAAACGCGAGAAATTGCACAAGCTATCGTAGATATCATCGGCGGTAAGAAATGGCTTCCAGAAGGTATGGAAGAAGAGCTTGAAAAAGTTGATGATGAATTGAAAGTGTTACTTCAGCGCTTCCGTGAGCTAACGCCAAAACAAATTCAGGTGCTTTCGTACTTAAGAGCCGGTTTGATGAATAAGCAAATTGCTCATGAAATGAATGTTACTGAAGCAACTATCAAAGCACATATCAGTGCCATACTGCGTAAACTAGAGATTAATACACGTACGCAGGCTGTGTTATTAATGGATAAGCTTCAGCTTAGCTAAGCGCACTTCACTTTAAAAAAACCGGATGATTCATCCGGTTTTTTTGTCTCTAAAATTTTGTCTTTAAAGTAATGTTGCCGTTCTTGGTCACTATGTCTAAACCTTTATCAGGTACATGATCAAACTTCTTTTGGCGTTTCAAGAGTAACGTCGCTGATGAGTTATCGTCTTCTAAAGAAGTCGCATTGTCCGCTAACTTAGTAACATAAATCGCCCAATATTCAACATGCGGTGTTGAATAGTCTTTATGAAACGCGATACCGATTTGGTCTTGTTCTTCATAAAACGGAAGTTCGCCTAATAAGTGCTGTCGATGAGAGGTGGATTTTTTTAACGCATACCAAACATCATCAGCCGTAGTGTACCCGCCCGCTAACGCTTCAACTTGGTTGCTCATAGCCTTACCATAATAGTCAGGTAGAGAGAGCCCCGCATCTCGAATGCGAGTGTTAGGGCTACCACCTAAAAAATGTGAAACTAGGCCTCTATCGGCCATATCTTTGACTTTAACTTCAGCTAATTCAACGAGTGTAGGGTTGCACTGCAACAGATTGCGTTTTTGACCTTTATCGTTAGCAATAAGTAAAGACAAAGCTTGTGCTTGCTCAGTACTACCGCAGGTTGCTGGGTTGGCGAAGCTAGTACTTTGTGCAGTCAGAGCAATCAGCGTAGCTATAATGATTTTTTGACAAAAAAGGCCGCTTTCGCGGCCTTTTTTTCTAGGGTTTGAACTAAGCAGCTTTACCACCTCGTTTCTTAGTAGCTGACGTTGAGTTAACTTTAGCTACTAACTCTTCGTGATCGAAATCATCAACGTTGATGGTGCGAAGTCGTCCTGCTTCCGTCTTGCGTAGCAAGTTCGCTTCTTCTTCGTTAATAACATCTTCAGCTAATGCCTCATCAGCCAGTACGTCTAATCGAGTGAACGGTAGCTTGGCTTTCTTGTGCTTACAAATGCGCTCGAAGATAGGTTCACTTGCTAATACATCGTCAAGTGTTTGTTCTAGGTCGCCAAACAAACTGCCTTCCTCACGAGTTAGATACTGGCCATAGCCTAAACGGCTACGGGCAGTTGAAGGCGTTTGAAGCATTTGCGCAATAGCGTGCTCTGTTTTATCAGAAGGCTTGCCAATACGACGACCAAAAGGAATAACCATAACGCGAAGTGCTGCCGCAATTGCACGATTAGGGAAGTTCGCTAAGAAGTCATCAATTGCAGTTTCAATGTCGTGCAACGTGGTTTGCATCGCCCAATGAAGAAGCGGAAGATCTTCTTTCAAACGACCTTCTTCGTCAAAGCGCTTCAAAGTAGTGCTACCCATGTAAAGGCCACTTAAAATGTCACCTAAACGCGCAGACAAACGCTCGCGACGCTTAAGGTCACCGCCAAGTACGCCCATAGAAACATCAGTAAGAAGTGCTAGGTTAGCGCTATAGCCTTGAAGCAATTTATAGTAATGCGCTGTTTCATCAGTAAATGGCGCACTGCTAAACGCACCATTGGTTAACGAGAACCAAATACTGCGCACTGTGTTAGCAACTGCAAAACCGATATGACCGAATACTGCCTTATCAAACGCTTGAAGGGCCTCTTTCTTGTCTTCGATAGATGCAGCTTCAATTTCCTTAAGCACATAAGGGTGACAACGCATTGCGCCTTGACCAAATATCATCATGTTACGAGTAAGGATGTTCGCACCTTCAACCGTAATTGATACAGGTACGCCTTGATAGCCGCGGCCCAAGTAGTTATTTGGCCCAAGCATTACGCCTTTACCACCGTGAACATCCATCGAGTCGTTGATGACTTGACGCATTTTCTCAGTTAAATGGTACTTACAGATTGCCGAGATAACAGAAGGTTTCTCGCCTAGGTCAACACCCACTGTTGAAAAGCGCGTTACGCCATCCATTAAGTAAGCATTACCACCAATACGCGCAAGCATTTCTTCAACACCTTCCATATGACCTACCGGCATACGGAACTGACGACGAATACGTGCATATGCACCGGTTGCAAGTGAAACAGATTTTGCGCCACCAGCAGCAGAAGAAGGCAGGGTAATACAACGTCCTACTGATAAACATTCTACAAGCATGCGCCATCCGCGACCCGCCATCGCTGGACCACCGATAATGTAATCGATAGGTACAAAGATTTCTTCACCCTTGATAGGGCCATTTTGGAATGGCGTATTAAGAGGGAAATGACGACGGCCAATTTCTAGACCTTTAGTGTCGCGAGGGATAAGCGCACAGGTAATACCCGGCTCTTTATTATCGCCAAGAAGGCCTTCAGGATCTTGAAGTTTGAAAGCAAGGCCGATTACTGTAGCCACAGGTGCAAGAGTGATATAGCGCTTGTTAAAAGTAAGGCGCATACCCAGTACTTCTTCACCGTTCCATTCGCCTTTACAAACAACACCAACATCTGGAATTGCGCCAGCATCTGAACCTGCTTCAGGACCAGTTAATGCGAAACACGGAATTTCTTCACCCTCTGCAAGGCGAGGTAAATAGTGATCTTGCTGCTCTTTAGTACCATAGTGCTGCAGTAGTTCACCCGGGCCTAGTGAATTTGGTACACCAACTGTGCTTGATAGCACCGCACTTACACCGGCCAGCTTTTGTAGGACACGTGATTGCGCGTAGGCTGAAAATTCAAGACCGCCATATTCTTTCTTGATGATCATGGCGAAGAATTTGTGTTCTTTTAAGAACTGCCAGATTTCAGGAGGTAGGTCTGCATCTTTGTGGTTTATTTGCCATTCATCGACCATAGAACAAACTTTGTCACAAGGGCCATCTAGGAACGCTTGCTCTTCTGCGGTTAAGCGGCCTTTAGGAATGCGATGAAGCTTGTCCCAGTCTGGCTTACCGCTAAAGATATCGCCGTCCCACCAAACGGTACCCGCATCAATAGCTTCTTGTTCTGTGCTCGACATTTCCGGCATAACCTTGCGATAGAAGGCTAGCAACTTTTTAGAGATGTGCTGTTGTCTGATATTAGCAAGTGTGAACGGCAGTGTTAAAGCAAGGAACACTACCCAGCCTAGCAGGCCGATATCACCGAAAAGGGTGCCTAAAATCATAACACCTGCGCCCATGGCAACAGCCGTTACCAAGCTGGTACGCTGATAGCTAGCAATCGCTAGTGTCAGAACGACCAGTAAAAACCATATAAAATCTGCCATACTTCACTCCTGAAAGGCGTTAAACGTTACGCTTGTCATATTCTCGATGCTGTAAAAACGCTTCAAAAAAAGTCGTTAGCGATCGAGGTCTGACCAGCATGCTGTAAACCTATTATTTAATAGGGCAAAGATCAAGATTTTTACATGAATATTCTATTAACAACGACATAAATAATAGGGTAGTGGACCTCACTACTTATAAGTATAGACGTTACTTATATAACGTGATTGGAAACGTGAATTACGTTATCTATATGGTGCTTACCGCAGTTAGGTTACGTCGCAATTTGTTAATAAAAAAAGCACGCCTAAATCTAATTTAAAGCGTGCTTTTTTAATATTTAAATAAGTTGTTACAAAGAGAGCTGGAGCGCTTTAGCTCACTTACAGTGTTTCAAACGACTTTAGCTTGATATCGCCTTGCTCATCGCCTTCTTTAAACTGCTGAAGTCTGACTAGCGTATAGTTAAGCGAAGGTGCGAACCATGCAAAAGTTTCACGTTTCTTAGAGTCACGAATAAGCTTCACTTTTACCGTTTCTATTTTTCCGAAAGGTAACGATAACACTTCTTCATCTACAACTTGAACGCCGTAGTGGCGTAGCTCGCCGCGGTAGTTAACAAAGTTATAGTCTAGAGACGTTTTACCTTCGGCTAGCTGCTTGGCCAAATCTATTCGATAAATTTGATTATCAAATTCACCGTTCCATTCAAAGGTCTCGCCATTTTCGACTTTAATCTTCCCTTGACCTTGTTGACTAAACGTAACTTTGAGCTCTTTATCCGGCCCAGTTCCCGAGCGGTTATAGTAATACTCAGAAGGTACAACCGTATCTTCGCTTACCGTGAAGATCGAGTGCTCGCTACGCTTATCTGATAAGAAAAACTTCGAGACCTTGGAGGTGTAAATTAATGAATATTGTTGGTTGCCTAACTTTGAAAGCTCAATATTCGCCTCGCCTACATCGTCACCCCATTTGTAAGCGGTATACGTAGCCTTGTAAGGCTGAAGCGGAAGCTCAGCTTTCTCTGCACTGGACGTTGTTTGCGCGTTTCCGGAGAGGGATATCGCAAACAGTGCACCAACAGCAAAAGGCTTAATCGCTTGCATAACCAGATTCTGGTAGTTCTTGCTCATCTAAAACTGCCTTATTGTTTCGCATCGTTAATCGACCAGCACTAAACCATGATAGTACTAGCGGATAGATGCGGCGTTCTTGTTCTTGAACACGCTCAGCCAAGTCGCTAGCTGTATCTTCATCAAATACAGGCACACGACTTTGAATGATAACCGGACCACCATCAAGCTCCGGTGTAACAAAGTGCACACTTACACCGTGCTCTTTATCTCCATTGTCGATGGCTCGCTGATGCGTATTCAAACCTTTGTACTTCGGCAACAAAGATGGATGAATGTTCACTAATTTTCCAGCAAAGCTATCGACGAACTCTGGAGTTAAGATGCGCATAAAGCCAGCAAGTACAACACAGTCAGCGCCAAAAGCATCAATTTGTGCTTTAAGTGCTTCGTCATAAGACTCGCGAGTATCAAAATTAGTGTGATCGAGGCACACGGCTTCGATCCCTGCTTCTTTAGCGCGCTCAAGACCATAAGCGCTAGGGCGATTGCTAATTACGCCGCTGATTTTAGCGTTAAGACGCCCGCCTTTTATTTCATCAATAATGGCCTGCAAGTTACTGCCATTACCAGAAATAAGTACGCATATTTTAGTTACACTACTACTCACGCGTTGATCTCTACTTGCTCTTCGCCGTCTTTTGCAGCGATGTCACCAATAACCCACGCATTTTCACCCTGTTGCTTAAGGATGTTTAGGGCTGCATCGGTATCGCTTTCGTCAACAACGATAACTAAGCCAACACCACAGTTGAAGGTGCGGTACATTTCATGACGCGTTACGTTACCGTTTTCTTGAAGCCAAGAGAAGATAGCAGGCCATTCCCACGAACTTTCATCAATTACCACTTTCGCATCTTCAGGAAGTACGCGAGGGATGTTTTCCCAGAAGCCGCCACCTGTTATGTGTGAAATTGCACTAACTTGAACCTCTTCAAGCAAAGCCAATACCGACTTAACGTAAATGCGAGTAGGCTCAAGCAACTGGTCAATGATTGGCTTACCGTTTAGGTCTGCATTTACATCAGCGCCGCTTACTTCGATAATTTTTCTTACTAACGAGTAACCGTTTGAGTGAGGGCCCGAGGAACCTAACGCAATGAGCTTTTGGCCTGGCTTAACGTTCGTGCCGTCAATAACGTTATCGGCCTCAACTACACCAACGCAGAAGCCCGCAATGTCATAATCGCCATCGTGATACATACCAGGCATTTCAGCGGTTTCACCGCCTATAAGTGCACATCCTGCCTGTTCACACCCTGCACCAATACCAGTAACAACTGAAGCCGCAACGTCAACATCAAGCTTACCTGTTGCGTAATAGTCTAGGAAAAATAGCGGTTCAGCACCTTGCACTATTAGGTCGTTAACACACATTGCTACAAGGTCAATGCCTACACCGTCATGACGATTCGCATCCATTGCCACTCTTAGTTTAGTACCTACGCCGTCAGTACCTGAAACAAGTAGCGGCTTTTTGTATTTTGTAGGTAGTTCGCAAAGTGCACCAAAACCACCCAAATTACCTTTTACTTCTGGTCTGTGGGTTTTCTTGGTAACTGATTTGATGCGTTCAACAAGTTGATTGCCTGCATCGATATCTACGCCTGCATCTTTGTAACTTAAAGAGGTTTTATTTTCGCTCACGGTTGGGCCCTGAAACTAAGAGGTAGAAAACCGCGGATTCTACCAGCAAGTCGGCACAAGTCCAATTTGTGACGGCTATTTTATGCGCTTTTTGATCTTTTTTATTTTAAGGGTGAAATTAAATTGAATATAAAAGACAATAGAGCGCTATCTTTTGGTGAATATCTTGCTAAATCTTGGCAAATAAAATGTCTTGCTCGGATATTAAGCGTAAACAACGTGAATGTCGGGGCTGCTTTCAAGCTTTATATGAAAAGTGTTTTGCTCATGAAAGGGTAGGCAAGGAATTGATTTTTAGAGTGTATGGAGTGTTAATGTTGACGGCAGTAATGGGTAACACCAACAAGGCAAATAAGCAGAGAGTAGGTTTGAAACGAATACTGAGTGTCTCCCTTGTTGCAATGCTAAATTACAGTGCAGTCACGCACGCTGCTCAGCGCGTTGTTGTTAATGAAGCGCAAATTCAAGTTGAGGATCAAACACAGCGCACTCAGCAAGCAGCGCTCAAAAAAGCGTTAAAGCAAGTATTTATTAAAATGTCAGGCAGCGAGAGTGTACTCGATAATGCGGGTGTGAGAGCGGCATTAACATCGCCTCAGTCGTTATTACGCTCATATCGCTTTGCGTTTGATAACAACAGAACCTATTACATTGCTGAATTCGACCAAGCGAAACTCAATGAAATTTTGCAGCGAGAACTGCTTCCGCTTTGGGGTGACAGACGCCCTGAGACTATAGTGTGGCTGGCTCAAGAGGACGAAAACGAAACTCGTGCCATTCTTGAAGAATCACTCGATACTGAACTACAGCGTGCACTTAAACAAACTGCTAAAGAACGCGGCGTACCTCTCAGCCTTCCTCTAATGGACTTAACAGACAGCGTTAATATATCTACCTACGATGTGTGGGGACGATTTGCAGAGCCGCTTCGTAAGGCTTCTTTGCGTTATAGCGTTGATAACATTATCGGTGCCAGGGTATATCGCAATGACCCAAATGCAATACCAGATTTACCCGAAAACGTTGTGCCGTCTGGTACCGTTGAGTCTATAGATAACGTGCTTAATGATGAAGCACAGACTAAGCGTTACGATGACCAACTAAACGACTCAGCTGACGCTGAATCGAACCCGTTACTAGGAAATAGTGAAAGCTTAGTAAACGAGAACGATGCTCTTACTGGTCAGCCTAGTGAAAACGTCGAAGAAACATCGCCTGCAGGACAACTCGCAAATACAATTGAACCATTTACTATGGACGAATTTGCGAATTACGCGAAAAGAGCAGATGAAGGCGACTTTGCGCTGGATTGGATTTTTATTGGCGGTGGTAAAGTAAGCTACGGCAGCATCTATGGAGACTCACCGGAAGAATTGGGTAATGCACTGGTAGACGCGTATTCAAATTATTTGTCATCGCTTTATGCGGTTGTGGGTATTGAGAAGTCTGAACGAGAGGTGATAAAAGTCTCAATCGCCAACGTTGGTTCCATTGCAAGCTATGCCAGTGCCACAGACTATTTGAACAGCTTAAGTGTGATTGAAAACGCGATCCTCGTAGAGCAATCAGGTACCGTGGCCACTTATTCTTTAACGTTAATAGGCACGGTTGACGATTTACTCAACAGCTTCAAGTTAGAAAATAAACTACGCCCAGTAACCGACGCCTATGGACAAACCGTTAACGAAAATAGTTTCTATTGGAGCAATTAAATTAGCATGCAGCTGCCTTTGCCAGTAACGTTACCTGTAGATGAAAACTTCGATAGTTTCGTTTCTACGGGTAACGAAGAAGTGGTTTCAGTGCTTGAGCAGATTTCAAAAGCGCTACCGCTTTGGCGAGATGACTCGAAATTGAGCGCTTTAGCGTCATTGCAACTTCCATTACTCACCTTATTAGGCAGCAGTGCGGTTGGCAAAAGTCATTTGCTATTTGCCACCTGTCATCAGTTAGCAGGCCGATCTGTCAATCACCTGTACTTAAATCTTAATGACTTTAAAGCTTGGTCTTTAGATATCTTTGAAGGGTTGGAAAACCTGTCGCTGATAGCGCTAGATAACATACACGCCATAGCGGGTGATAAACGCTGGGAAGAAGCGCTGTTTGATTTGTTTAATCGCGTTATGGAAGCTAAACAAGCGATGGTGATTTGCACCAGCCATTTAGGCCCATCAAACCCGGCTTTCGTGCTACCTGATTTACGTTCCCGTTTAGCATGGGGCGTTATTTATCACGTGAATCAGCTTGATGATAGCGGCCGTGAGGAGGCGGTACGCCTGCGCGCTGAAGAGCGGGGCCTTAAGCTTTCAAATCAAGCACTACAGTTCCTTTTGCACCATAGTGAACGCGATTTAAAAAGCCTCATGTCTTTGCTAGCCCGCCTAGACACCCGCTCACTCCAAGAACAAAAACGCCTGTCGGTGGGCATGGTTAAGCGCGAGCTTAACCTAAATTAACAAAGCGCGAGCTTAACTTAAATTAGCCAAGCGCGAGCTTAACCTAAATTAGCAAAGCGTGAGCTTAACCTAAATTAGCTAAAGCGTGAGCTTAACCTGAATTAGCCAAACGTGAGTTTAACCTGGATTAGCTAAGCGTTACTGTTGTCCTTGCTCAAAACGTGCTTTTTCTTCTTTCATTTCTTCTTTTAGCTTTTTAAGGCCTAACCCTAATTCGCGACCACGTTTTCTGGCAAAAGCGCTACATCCAACAAACATGCCGGTGCACAAAACTATTTCTACTACTGCATACCAGCGCTCAGCAGGCACGGCGTAGGCAACGGTACACCCGTGTATAAGGTAAAATAAAACAACAAAATTCGCCCAGGCGTGAGTATATGGCTTGCCTTTCAATACACCCCAATAGGGTAACAACAAGGGTAAAATATAAAACAGGGCAATAAATACTGGGGAGTAAGTATGCTCTTTAGTAAATGTAAATTGCCAAAGTGTTATCCATATGATTAGCCCAGTGTGGCTGATAAGTGCTAGATAGCGAAAGAAACGCGTATCTGGTGCCATGTTTATTCTCCGAAGAAATCAGGTTTTAATATTTATCTAAACGTTGTCTCTATTCGCGTTTGTCGTATCGCGAATCAATCGTTATCTGCTAGTCTTTTTGCAAACGTAGCCAGGCGCTTACCTTGAGCAAAACACAGCGCTTTTTCATCTGCGCTCAATTGTTGTGGAGCACTTAAACTGTGGTGCGCGACATGTGTTACGCCATAGGGGCTACCACCCATGTTTGTGTTGTGCAATTCTGGCTCGCTGTAAGGAATACCGCAAATTACCATGCCGTGATGGATAAGCGGTATCATCATAGACAACAGCGTGGACTCTTGGCCGCCATGCATGGACGATGACGATGTGAACACGCAGGCCGGCTTGTCAATCAATGCACCCTTCAGCCATTGGCTGCTTGTCGAGTCTAAAAAGTGTTTAACCGGCGCGGCCATATTGCCAAAGCGAGTAGGGCTACCAAGGGCCAACGCGCTACATTGCTCAAGTTCCTGAAGTGTAACCTCAGGGACTGTACTAGAAGCATCATTTGAGACATCTTCAGAAGTGCTGCTCGATTCGTTAATACTTTTAACTGTGCGCACTATAACCGGCACATTTTGTGACGAAATACCCTGGGCAATAGCATCAGCTAAACGCTTGGTGCTGCCATGTCGGCTGTAATAAAGTACAAGAACGGGTTGCACTACAAAATGTCCAATACCGATTCAGGCGGTCGACCGATACGTGCGTTCTCGCCTTTAATAATAATTGGGCGTTCGATTAGCTTAGGCGTCTGAGCCATGGCGTCAAAAAGTGCTTCATCAGACAATGCATCGTCCCCTAAATTAGCGTCTTTGTACTCTGTCTCTTTTGTACGCATCATATCCCTAACCGATTCAAGGTTAAGTTTTTTAAATATCGCTTTAAGCGCTTGTGCATCTAGGGGATGTTTTAAATATTCAACCACTACTGGCGCTTCGCCTTTTTCTTCAAGTAGCGCAAGCGTTTGTCTGCTCTTAGAACAGCGCGGATTATGAATAATAGTAATATCTGACATATAAGCCCCTTTTTAAGGTTGTTACTTTTGGCGCGAACTATTGCGTTTTTACTTCTTAATATCAAGCAGTTTACGCTTAGTTGTTAATAAAGTGCGCAATATACCTCTACATCGTGCCTAATCAGCAAAATGCTTAGAATAGTATTTCAAAATCTGTTAGAGAAGGGAGGAAGAATCTGGCACTATGACAAAAACAAATGTAATTAGAGGGTTGCATGTCGTTCTCACCATTAAACAGCAATGTGGGTAAAACTAATCCGTTTGTTCTTATCATCCTTTTTATTACAGCAGCTTTAGCCGGTTTCTTAACCTATCAGAGTCTTCAAAATGACTTTGAAACCTTGGATGGTCAAGCATATAGCTGGAACGGTCTTAAAGGACAATGGGTAATTGTGAACTACTTTGCGCCTTGGTGTGCACCATGCCTTCGCGAAATGCCTGAATTAGCGTTATTTCATCAGTCTTTGCCGAGTGATACCCAGCTGTTTGCAATTAATTACGACCCCAAAACAAAGGCTGAATTGAAGGCGATGACAAAGAAGCACGACATTGCTGTGCCAGTTATTGTTAGCTCTTCCGATACTAAGCTACCCATGGCAAAGCCTCCATATTTACCTGCCACTTTCATTGTAGGCCCAGATGGAAACATCAAAGAGACGATAATGGGTGAAGTGACAGCTGACGGCTTGCGTCAGCGCCTTAAACAACTAAAAAGCGCTGAGCGAGATTAAGTCAACAGTGTATAGACGCCCGTAACGCTGCACACTAACGCACTATAAACGCACTATAGCCGTTCCAAGCGTTCTTCCTGATCTCGGAACTGCTTTATACGCGCCCTAATTCGTTGCTTTGCAAGGTGGTTGTCGCCTGCAAAATTGTAGGCATATTGAAGTTCATCCACTGCGCGATTGTATGCGCCATAAAGGGCATAGACTTCCGCTTTGCTTTGATGCATTTGCGAGAACTGCTTAGCTTTTTGATACGCTTCACTCATTAATTGGTGGGCTATTTGATAATCCTTCCTAACCAGTAGAAAATCTTTAAGCAACGAAATAGCGTCGTCGTACTTCTGTGCACTGATGTAGGCGTTCGCCTGATTTAGCGCAAGAACCTGATTTCTCGGATTGTGATTAACGTGAGGCGTTAGCATTTCTACCGCTTTTAACGGTTGCCCCAAAGAGATGTAAATGTCAGTCATTGCATCGAGATAGAAAAGGTTATCGCTATCGCCGGCAATAAGCTTATCCATTATTTTTTTTGCTTTATCAATGTGTTCGTTTCGCATGTAGGCGAGAGCTAAACCGTAAAGGGATGCTTCTTTACTTCGCTGAACATCTTGGTCTACCGCTGCTTCAAAATACTCCATTGCGTAATCTGCTTTAAACGAATACCGCGCCTTTATTCGTGCTTTCGCTAATTCAAACTGTTTGTTGATAGGAAGGTAACGTCTAGGGTAATCCCCAGCGCGGTTCCTCGCGTCAGCAATACGGGTTTCAGTTAGGGGGTGAGTTAGAAGTCGTGCAGGCGGTCTAGAAACCATACGGTATTCTTCCGCCATTGTAGAAAAGAAAGACGCAGCAGCGTTTGGATCGAAACCTGCTCTTGCAAGCATAGCAATACCGATTCGGTCTGCTTCTTGTTCATTTGTCCGCGTATAGTCAATTTGAAGTTGTGCCGATGCTGCAGAACCTGCCTGCATGGCTGCAATGCCAGCTTCAGGGTTAGCCATAGCTATGAGTACGCCACCAATAAGCGAAGCCAATGCTAATGGCGATGAGCGCCGTTGGGCTTGCATGCGTCGCGCAATATGGCGTTGGGTAACGTGAGAGATTTCGTGAGCAAGCACTGAAGCCAGCTCGCTTTCGTTTTTAGCTCTACGCATTAAGCCCGTATGTACGCCGATATGACCACCGAAAAATGCGAATGCATTTATGGCATCGTTGTTAACCCAGAAAAACTCGAAGGGGAACTTTGCGTTGTCGGCATGGACGACTAAACGGTTGCCAACATCTTGCAAATACTCATCCAATACTGGGTCTGAGATAACCGGGCTTTGTCCGCGCATTTGGCGCATGACTGCATCGCCAACAATCATTTCCTTATCAAGTGATATAGCATCTGAAGCAACCACACCTATTTCAGGTAGTGCATTTTTATTGCTGTAATTGGCATCTTGTGCAACAGCCGTTAGGCTCGATGTGAGCACGAAGGAAAGGGCAACCAAGAATGCTGAAAAATGTTTTCTCATGAACCTACAATTATTATACATATTTAATACTGCATAACGCTTAGAGCACTAAGTTGCTAAACAGTTTCAAAATTTATTATTTTCTTATGTCTACTTTTCCAGTAGACGAAGTTTAAAATTCATAGTTGTCTTAATGACAAGAGTTAGACAATTACTTGACCGAGTTTCCAGCAATTGACTACTCTCACAATACGCTTCTGACTACTCTAGCCTCACGCTGGGCAAATATTACGACAAGTTGCTCTGCATTGTTTAACAACTATTTAAACTCTCACTCTACACGCTAATAGTTATACTGTAAAAACATCATACCAGTTTGATTTTGAAAGATTCTTAACTACTACTTATTGCTAATTGCTAGTGCTATCAACTATGATGCGTGTCCTATTCTTGGTTATTTCTAGGCGTTTCTATGATTAGCGTTTTTGGTCGATGGTACCGACGCAAATTTTCTGACCCTGACGCGGCAATGCTGCTCATTTTGATTCTTTTAACCACCACAGTATTGCTGTTGTGGGGCGAACTAATTATGCCTGTGCTGGTTGCTGCGGTCATAGCTTATCTGCTTGACTGGCCGGTAAGTCGTTTGGTGGGTGTGGGAGTTAGCCGTACTCTGGCATGTGGCGTGGTAATGCTCGCATTTATCACTATCACAATTTTAACCTTAATTGGATTGGTTCCAATTATCTCAAAACAGAGCGTGAACCTTATTCAAGAAACGCCGTTAATTTGGCAAAAGGCCCAGGAATGGATCTTAACGCTACCTGATAAATACCCAGATTACGTACAGGTGTATCAAATCCATCAGATGATGGAAGGGTTAAATGAAAAGCTGGTAGAAGTAGGAGAAACCCTGATTTCCGCTTCGTTCAGTAATATCGCCAATTTAGCCGCACTGCTAGTCTATATGGTGCTGGTACCTTTGATGGTATTTTTCATGTTGAAGGACAAGCTTTTCTTTCTAGACAGCATTTCTCGGTTATTGCCAAAAGAGCGCCGCTTAATTACCCAAGTGGGCCACGAAATGAATTCTCAAATCGCTAACTATATTCGCGGCAAGGTGATTGAGATTATTATAGTAGGCGTAGTGAGCTGTGTGACTTTTGTTCTTATGGACTTGCGCTACGCCATTTTGCTTGGCGTTTTAGTCGGCTTTTCTGTACTCATTCCCTATATCGGTGCTGCAGTGGTCACAATACCTGTGGCAGTTGTTGCAATGTTTCAATGGGGAATATCGCCAGAGTTTTGGTATCTAATGATTGCCTACGGCATTATTCAAGCATTAGATGGTAATTTATTGGTTCCGTTATTATTCTCTGAAGCGGTTAGTCTTCACCCGCTTTATATAATTGTTGCTGTTTTAGTCTTTGGTGGTCTTTGGGGCTTTTGGGGTGTGTTTTTCGCCATACCACTTGCTACATTGGTAAAAGCTGTGGTTACTGCATGGTCAAGTAATCCTGTTGCAATTCCCGAAGAGGCAAAGTAGCTAACGCTAAGTATAAAAAAGCCCCGATAACTGCTCGTTATCGGGGCTTTTTTGATATTACGGAAATTTAGCTGTTCAGGTAATCTAGAACAACTGTGTGGTGTTCTTTTGTTTTGAATTTATTGAAAACATGCTCAATTACACCGTTCTCGTTTATCAAGAAAGTTTGACGGTGAATGCCATCATACTCCTTACCCATAAACTTTTTAGGTCCCCACACACCAAATGCGTCGGCGACAGCGTGGTCTTCATCAGAAAGCAGGGTGAAATTAAGGTTTTCTTTTTCTATAAACTTAGGCAGTCGCTTAACCGCATCTGGGCTCACGCCTAGTACAACCACGTTTTTCGCGGTCAGTTCATCATTAACATCACGTAGTCCCTGTGCTTGCGTCGTACAGCCTGGCGTCATTGCCTTAGGGTAAAAATACAGGAGTACTTTTTTACCTGCGTAATCAGTTAAAGATACGGATTCGTCATTTTGGTTCTGCAATGAGAATTGTGGAGCTTTATCACCAGCTTGTAACGTTTTCATTGGGATCCTTCTTATGTTTGTCTACTACTTTGCCTGTCACGTTTAACGATTCGAACAGGGACATTAGATCAGATTCTAAAACATCGATATTTTCATCTGAAGTAAGCGAAACAATAAATTTGCATCGCATGTTGTCTTTACCAGTGGCTTTGTCTTTGTAAGTGCGCTGTCTAAACGCACTAATCATGGCATCTCGCTCTGCGAAAAAGCCGGTAACGGCTTTAATCAGGCCCGTTTCGTCTTCGCCACTAAATTCAACATTAAAGAGGTGCGCGAGATTTTGCTTTTCATGGTGGCTTGTTCGCTTCATCATCGACAGCAAATCAAGGCGCTGAAATAACGCTGGTAGTATGCACTCAGCTTTTGTAATAGCAGTCTGCGTTCCCTCAATGATCATAGTCAACGAGAACTCTTTGCCATATATAGCTTGCCTGCTATCTAAAATATTGCACTGAGCTTCTGATACCGTTGTTGCAATTTCGCTTAGGATGCCAGTGTTGTCTGTACCTAAAATGGTAACGATAAGTTGTTGTTTCGACATCTACTTCACTTCAATGGTAATAATGTCGGGATGTTAGCACAGAGTTTTTTTAGAAGTCAGCGCCTTTTTCCCGCCTTTGAATAAGATATTGTCAAATTCTTGTCATTTTACATGCGCTATTACTTGTGTTTAAGCACTGACATAATTACCATGTGCGCTCACATTTTGCGGAGAGATTATGTTTACTGGTAGTTACGTAGCACTCGTCACGCCGATGCTCGAAAACGGCGATATCGATTACAAGTCTTTAGAGAAACTTGTGAAGTTTCATGTAGAGCAGGGCACTCATGGTATTGTGTCTGTTGGCACTACAGGTGAGTCAGCAACGCTACCGTTTGATGAACATATCAACGTGGTTAAAGAAACAGTAGCAATGGCATCAGGTGCTATCCCTGTTATTGCTGGAAGTGGTGCAAACTCTACTGCCGAAGCGATTTTTCTTACCGAGCAATTAGGTGCTACAGGTATAGATGGTTTCTTAAGCGTGGTGCCTTACTACAATAAGCCGCAACAGGCGGGTATGATTGCCCACTTCAACGCCATTGCCGATGCTAGCGACTTGCCTGTGATCCTATACAATGTTCCGGGCCGAACCGTAGCTGATATGCTTCCTGAAACCGTTGCAGAATTATCTACCCACAAAAATATTGTTGGTCTTAAAGATGCAACTGGTGATATTGCTCGATTAAAAGAAACCCAGCCTCTTGTTCCGGAAGACTTTGTTATTTTAAGTGGCGACGATGGCACAAGTGCTGAATTCATGTGCGAGGGCGGGCATGGTGTCATTTCAGTTACCGCTAATATAGTACCTAAAGCTATTGCACAAATGTGCGAGACTGCCCTCAATAAAGATTTCGATAAATGTCGAGAGATCGATGAAACAATCAAGCTATTGCACAGTGAGCTTTTCATTGAACCAAACCCTGTAATGCCTAAGTGGGCGTTATACAAAATGGGAATGATGAAAAGTGCTGTTATGCGATTACCTATGGTTTTACCGGAACTATCAAGCCAAAAACGTATCGAAGAACTACTAAAAAAATACGCATTGATTTCTGGTTAATAAGGAATACAGATGAAAAGAACGCTGGCTATAGCAAGTTCAGTAGCAATGGTTGCACTTGCAGGTTGTTCAAGCCAAATAGATAGAAAGACCGCTTCTGGTAGCTACGAGTACTTAAAAACTAAAGAACAAAAGACGTTAGAAGTACCTCCTGGCTTAGATGCACCTACCTTTTCGAGAGACTTTGCTTTACCAGAGGTAGGCAAAGAAGCAGACCCGTCGCTAGTAGGTAAGAACTTGATGGTTCGTTCTCCTGCGCTGGTTCTTCCTTTAGTTACTGGTTCTCACGTGGAAGAAGGTAAGAGCTCAGCAACGATTTGGTTCGACCAAGTTGATGATAGCCAACCGCTAAGCCAAGCAATCTGGAACTCATTATTAAGTTTCTTAGATGAGCAGGGAATAGGTGTAGATAGCTTCAGCCCGGAAGATAAAGTTTTGATTACTGACTGGATGGTCATGACTAAGGAAATTGATGGTCCTTGGTATAGCTTTATTGACGAAGAGAGCGAGATAGGTCGCCGTTTCGAATTCAACCTAGACGTTAAACCTCACGGTCGTAGCGCTGCATTAACGGTTGATTTAAAAGACTACATGCAAACCGTAGGCAACGACGTAGTTGCAGAGGTCTCTTCTTTGGAAGAGCGTCGCGAAGAAGTTGAAGTATTAAACCAGGTTATCGGTCATTACGAATATCAAATTCAGCTTGCTGAAACGCGAAGAATTGCGAAGATTCGTCAAGGTATTAATACGGAAATGGGCTTTAACGATGACGGTGACCCAGCATACATCGTAGAAGCGCAATATGACGTTGCTTGGCCGAGAATGCTTTTGGTCCTTCGTAAACTTGGGTTTGATGTTAAAGATTTAGATAAATCAAATGGCCTGCTTTTTGTCGCTTATAATGGCGATCAGGGGAGCTGGTGGGATGGTTTATTCTCAAGCGATGCCGAATTACTTAAAAAGGGTGATTATCGTTTGAAAGTTGCAAAAGCGGGTGCAAATCGCACATCTGTTACCTTCATGAATAATGAAAGTATACCGTTTGAAGCAAATCAGGTTTCCGACCTTTACAGTGCATTTGCTGAGGTCATGTCAGAAGATAACCTTGATATATAACTGAGACTGAGAATGGAAAAACGCGACGAGCTTTACCGAGGTAAAGCAAAAACTGTTTATTACACTGATGATAGCGATAAACTAATTCTTCACTTTCGAAATGACACTTCAGCGTTCGATGGCGAAAAAATAGAGCAGCTTGATCGCAAGGGTGAAGTAAACAACAAGTTTAACCACTTTATAATGACTAAGCTTGAAGAAGCGGGCATTGCAACACAAGTTGAAGCTTTGGTTTCTGATACTGAGTCTTTGGTTAAAAAGCTCGACATGATCCCTGTCGAGTGTGTGGTGAGAAACTTGTCTGCTGGCTCTTTAGTGCGCAGACTAGGTGTTGAAGAAGGTAAAGAGCTTAACCCACCTATTTTCGAGTTTTTCCTTAAAAACGATGCGCTTCATGACCCAATGGTAAATGACTATCACATTCTATCATTCGGTTGGGCAACCGAAGCTCAGATTGCTGAAATGAAGGCGCTTACCTTTAAAGTTAACAATGTACTTAAAGCATTGTTTGACGAAGCAGGTATGCTTCTAGTTGACTACAAACTTGAGTTTGGTGTCGATAAAGATGGCAACATCGTGTTAGGCGATGAGTTTACGCCTGACGGCTGTCGCTTATGGGATAAAGAAACTCGTAAGAAAATGGACAAGGACCGTTTCAGACAGGGACTTGGATCGGTTGTAGAAACTTATATTGAAGTTGCTGAGCGTTTAGGCCTGTCTCTTTAGATACAGACCTGCTAGCACTTTAAAGAAAAGAGGACCTTACGGTCCTCTTTTTCGTTTGATGGTTATAACTTACTTCTAGTATTAGGTCATTTAAAAAAAGTTTTTGACGTTATTATTCTCGTTATACTTTTTTGAAGAATGTATTTCTAGAGATAAAGGTGAGCGCAAAGGAGCGGACATTGTTTAGAACACTTTCTTTAGTCACGGTGGCAATGGTTGCGTTTGCCGCAAATTCGCTGCTGTGCAGAATGGCGCTGGCGAATACAGATATTGACCCCGCTAGCTTTACCGCGTTGCGCTTAACAAGTGGTGCTCTTGCACTTACGTTCTTGTCGCTCTTTTCTTTGCGAAAAGTACCAGGGGACTCAGGCCTTTGGGTTAACCTAAAAAGTAATGCAACCTTCCTCGGTGGCGCTTCACTATTTTTGTATGCACTTTGTTTTTCATACGCCTACATTTCTATGGCTACTGGCACAGGGGCATTGTTGTTATTCGGCGCAGTACAATTGACTATGATCAGCTTTGGCCTTGCAAGAGGAGAACGGTTTAAGCGTTTTCAATGGCTAGGTTTCCTCCTTGCATTTGCCGGTCTGGTAATTTTGTTGCTACCGAGTGCATCAGCGCCACCGCTTTTAGCTGGCATAATCATGGTCACCGCAGGTATTGCATGGGGTGTATATTCGCTATTAGGCAAAAAGAGCAAGTCCGCACTTTTTGCTACATCGGGCAACTTTATATACGCATCTATTTTATGTATTCCATTAGTTGGTTTTTTACTATCACTGAATAGTACTGAATTAGTATTCGACAGTACTGGCGCCTTATTAGCACTGGTTTCTGGCATTATGGCGTCAGGATGTGGTTATGCAATTTGGTACAGCGTGCTGCCACTTATTAAATCAACTACTGCTGCCACTGTTCAGTTAAGCGTTCCAGTAATCGCAACTTTGATGGGATGGGCTATACTTGGTGAGCAACTTAGCATTCAGGTTGTTATCGCTTCTATCATGACGCTGGGTGGCATCTATTTGGTGATAAAAAGATAGCTTGCTACACGGAAAATAGTGCGTTGCACTTTTAACTACCTCAAATTTTATTGTAAGCATTTTTCAACAGGTTGTTAACGCTCACATGTTTTTGGGTAAAACGTAACGAGAGATACTTATCTTTTTAGACTAAAGCAAAATGTTATATTGCTATCCGTAATGCTAAAGTTCAGCGATAAACAATGCGTATGTCGTTGTTCCCGAGTGGCTAAATAAAAAGGCGGTAATGGTGGGTAAGTTTATTGGAGCATAGAGTGTCAATATCTGGAGCATTAACTAACGAAGTCGAGAGGGTATCTGTCCTCAAAAGGTTAGCGCTTTTAGATACTCAAAACGAAGCGCGTTTTGATCGGATCACGAGTTTGGCAAGTAGTGTACTTAATTGCCGATTCGCAACGATAACGCTAGTTGATAGCGATAGACAGTGGTTTAAATCCTCAGTCAATCTTGAGATAAAAGAGTCCGCTCGCGATATTGCCTTTTGCAGCCACACTATTTGTGAAACAGACCCATTAATTATCCCTGACACCAAAAAAGATCCGCGCTTTACAGATAATCCATTTGTTTTGGGCGAGCCCCATATTCGCTTCTACGCGGGAATAAAGCTTGTTGTAGATGGTTACGCTGTGGGTACTCTATGTGTACTTGATACGCAGCCACGTGACTTTAATGAAAGCCAGCTTTTTCAGCTAGAAAAGCTAGCTGAGCTCGCAAACGCAGAGATTTGTAGGAAAGAAGATGCTGAGCTATCAAAGCAAATTACTGAGTACCAAAATCAACTCGAGCAAACGCAAAAGCTTACGCGGGTTAGAAGTACTATTCTCGAAAAAGTAGTAAATGCGGAATCACTTCACAGTGTACTTTTCGATATTGTTGATGCCATTGAAGGAGAGTATCCGAATAAGCTCTGTAGTATTCTGCTGCTGCAAGATGGCAAGTTAAGAAAAGGTGCAGCGCCGTCCTTACCCTATTTTTATAACGATGCTATAGACGGACTTGAAATTGGGCATGGTGTAGGCTCTTGTGGCAATGCAGCAGCCACTAACAACCCAACTGTTGTGGAAGATATTAGTACACACCCTTTTTGGGATGGCTATCAAGAATTGGCTGCACAGGCGGGGGTAGCGTCCTGCTGGTCTCAACCTATTAGAGGGTCAAACGGGAACGTAATTGGCACCTTCGCAATCTATCATAGTTATAAAGCGGTACCCACGCCCGAAGAAATCATTCTCATAGAGCAGTTTGCACATATCGCGAGTATAGCGATAGAGAGAGAATTGGCTAACGACCTTATTTGGAAACAAGCCAACTTCGATACGCTTACTGGTCTACCGAATAGGAACCTTATGCTGGATCACCTCGACTTAGCGATTAAGACAGCTAAAAGAGAAAATGACAAGGTTGCTGTTCTTTTTCTAGATCTCGACAACTTTAAAGATATAAACGATACCCTCGGACACGATGTAGGCGATGAGCTTTTAAAAGAGTGTGCTAAGCGATTTACGCAAAACGTACGCGCTAATGATACCGTTTGTAGGCTAGGTGGTGATGAATTTGTTATCATTTTAAATAGCATCAATAGCTTAAGTTCAGTAGACGCCATAATACAGAAGCTGCTTGAAGTGATTGCAGAGCCGTTTGTTATCGATATTGATCGCGTACATACAAGTGGTAGTGTGGGGGTAACTCTATATCCAGATGATGCTAGTAATACGAAAGACTTGTTGAAGTACGCAGACCAAGCCATGTACCAAGCGAAAGCGTCGGGGAAAAATAGTTACAAATTTTATACCTTAGACTTGCATGAAGCTGCGGTAAAGCGACTGTCTCTTTTAAATGACCTCCGCTATGCCGTTAAAAACAATGAACTTTTCGTTGAATATCAGCCTATAACGACACTTAGTAATGGTCAGATTTTAAAGGCGGAAGCTTTGCTTCGATGGCAGCATCCTCAAAAAGGTCGAATTCCGCCGGATGAATTTATTCCTTTAGCAGAAGAGTCTGGTTTAATTATCGAAATTAGCGACTGGGTTTTTGATGAAGTGTGTAGGAATGTAAAGCATTGGCAGTCACATTATCGCCGTGATCTTCAAATAAGTATAAACACATCACCTTGCCAATATTTTCATCAAGAATCGAATATTACGAACTGGCTTAACAAATTGCTCGAGATAAATGTTTCAGCGAAATCGATTTTACTTGAGGTCACAGAAAACCTGTTAATGAAGGCCGACGAAGAGGTTTCTAAAAAGTTGTTCCAGTTTAGGCAAGCAGGTGTTGGTATAGCCCTTGATGATTTTGGTACGGGGTATTCTTCTATTTCTTATCTGAAAAAGTTTCCTACCGATTTTATAAAAATCGACAAAAGCTTTGTTAAAACGATGACAGACGTAAGTAACGATAAAGTGCTGTGTGAAGCTATTATCATTATGGCTAAAAAGCTTGGAATAAAAGTGGTAGCAGAGGGTATTGAAACTCAAGAGCAGTTTGAAATTCTCAAAGCAATGGGGTGCGATTATGGTCAAGGGTATTACATAGCAAGGCCCATGAGTAAGGTTAACTTCGAATCCCTTCTAAGAGCAACTAGCACTGTATGCAGTGCTAGTTGAAATGCTCAATTAGCTCATCGAATTAGGACAAGGTAGCTAGAGCCTTTCCAGAGTACTGTTCTAGTTCCTGAGTTCGGTTTTCTTTAATCTTATTGGCCCAGTTGGGGTCTTGTAACAAGGCTCTTCCAACCGCGACTAAATCAAATTCACCGGCATCAAGGCGCTCGAGTAAATCGTCAACAGCACGCGTGCTTGAATCTTGGCCTTTGAAGGCACCGAAGAAGTCATCATTAAGCCCTACTGAACCAACGGTAATGGTAGGTTTTCCAGTAATCTTTTTAGTCCAGCCTGCAAGGTTTAACTCACTTTCTTCAAATTCACTCTCCCAGTAGCGGCGCTGTGAACAATGAAAAATATCTACGCCAGCATTACTGAGTGGAAGCAAGAACTTCTCTAGTTCCTGTGGCGTGTGTGCTAAACGGGCGGTGTAGTCTTGCTGTTTCCATTGTGAGTAGCGCAGCACAATAGGAAAATCGGGACCAGTTGCTGCGCGAATAGCTTTGATTATTTCCACCGCAAAGCGACCACGATTCTCCATACTACCGCCCCAGCTATCAGTACGCTGATTAGTGCCTTCCCAGAAGAACTGGTCGATTAGATATCCATGTGCTCCGTGAATTTCTATCCCATCCATGCCAATTGCTTTGGCATCAGCCGCTGCTTGAGCAAAAGCGGATATTACAGACTCAATGTGTTCAACCGTCATGGGTTCAGCGCCCTGTTTTCCAGGTTTGAAGAGTCCCGACGGCCCCGCACTTGGCAGCTCAGGGTAGGGCGCTTTGTCTGCGACCCGTGCCATACCCACATGCCACAACTGTGGCATGATTTTACCGTCTACACTATGAACCTCGTCTACCACATTTTTCCATGCGGCCAAGGCCTCGTCGCCGTGGAATTGGGGAATGTTCGCATCCATGGTAGCGACTTTGTCGTTTACGGTAGTACCCTCGGTAATGATTAAACCAGTACCACCTTGAGCGCGGCGTTTATAGTAACCGGCAACATCGCTGGTAGGTATGCCGTTAGGTGAGAACTGGCGAGTCATGGGCGCCATAACGATGCGATTATTTAACGATAGGTTGCCTTGTGAATAAGGCTTAAACAGTGCGTTTGCTGCCATTTTTTATCTCTACGTTTTTAGATTGTTTTCAGATAGTACTGGCAAGGTAGGTTAAGTCAATTTTCAAATCTTGATAGTAAGACATAAGTAAAAGTGAAGTGCGATGTTCACTTAGGCGGGCGTTCTCATTAACTGGCTCAATGATAAGTTAGGAGCACAGTCACACAGGCATGGTCATGAATGTCACTGTATAAACGTATACAACGTAGGGCATTTTTTAATTAGACCGTTATGGCTACCGGTAACAAGTGGTTAGCAAACACGTTAATATGCAAAATTATAAGCATGATAACGTTTAAGTGTCTTCAAACAGTTTGTCTTAACAAAAATGCTATTAGCCAAAGACAGTAAAGTTGACGTTATTACAAATAACAAAAGAGGGATGAAAATGAACGAAATCACATTTACCCGTGAGGAAAAAGACGCATTGGTCGCTAAACTACAACGATACTGTGATGATGAGTTAAATATGGAATTAGGCCAATTTGACGCAGAGTTTCTTCTCGATTTTATCAGTAAGGAAATGGGCGCAACCTTTTATAACAAAGGCATAAGTGATGCTAGAGCGGTTGTAGCATCGCGCTTACAAGTTATTGATGAAGAACTATATGCCATCGAAAAGGTAATTTAACTAAATACAGTCATTTAAAGCCTGCACTCAGCAGGCTTTCATATTAAATGGCAGATGGTTGGTCCACCTCATTAAGTAATGAATGATCGGTACTAGAGTTCCTGATTGGTAGGTCTGATGATCATTTCGTTGATATCTACATCGCCAGGCTGCTCAATGGCAAAAGTTACAGCACGGGCAATTGCATCTGCGTCGATAGCATCGTCGTACATATCTTCTGCCATTTGCTTCGAGTCTTTGTGAGATATGTGGTCAGTAAGCTCTGTCGCCACTGCACCTGGTGAAATATTCGTTGAGCGAATTTGACCGTTTGACTCTTTGCGAATACCTTCGCTTATTGCCTTAACTGCAAATTTAGTGGCGCAATAAACCGTAGCTCCTGGGAAAACCACATGACCCGCCACAGAGGATAGATTGATAATATGTCCGCTTTGTTGTTCGCGCATGCGCCCTAAAACCGCTGCTACACCGTACATAACGCCTTTAATGTTTACATCTATCATCTGGTCCCACTCATCAACCTTCATCTCGTCAAGCGGAGCGAGGGGCATAAGGCCAGCATTATTGACTAGCACGTCAATGCGGTCGTAGGTATCTATTGCAGCTTTTGCAAGTGCCTCAACCTCTTCCTTTTTCGTGACATCGACCGTTTTATAGGTTGCGTGTCCACCTGAAGATTCAATTTCATCTACAAGTTTTTTAAGACGGTCTTCACGGCGAGCGCCTAACACTAATTTAGCACCTTTTTCCGCTAGCATTTTCGCAGTAGCTTCCCCAAGGCCACTACTTGCACCTGTGATGATGACTACTTTTCCAGAAACTTCATTCATAACATTATCCTTACGTTTGATTAGTTGTAAGTTGCTACGTCTAAGTATTGAAGTGGATTACATTAATTCGTATAAATGCTGTGAGAATGCTGATGAGAGCGGTGAATGAAGAGGCTACAGGGGGACTTTTATTTTTAGCGGGCATTTAGCCACGCAGCAACAAGGAAGAATTTCATCATCATCAATAAAGGCGAGGGGATCGGTGGTGTACTCAACTTCGCCTTCAATAAGCTTAGTTCGACACGCACCGCAAAAGCCCTCACGGCAGTGGTAGTGAATATTGACGCCTGCTGATTCGAGGGCGCTTAAGATAGTGGTATCAGAGGGGGAAATAATCGCCCCCACATCGACAACGTCGATGCGGAGTGATTTATCGTTACTGCTCATTAAGCTGTAGGTTTACAGCTCAAAATCAGCAAAGTCGTCTTCGCTTACTGCAGAATCTATTTGTCCAACTAGGTAAGAGCTGATTTCAGATTCTTGTGGGGCTACTTGTACATTGTCTGAATTTAGATAGTTATTCATCCAAGGTAGTGGGTTGCTGCTAATCTCAAATGGTGTATCTAGACCTATGGCAGACATACGTTGATTCGCAATGTACTCAACGTACTGGCAAAGAATTTCTTTGTTAAGGCCAATCATAGAGCCGTTTTGGAACAGATAGTCAGCCCATTGCTTTTCTTGCTCAACCGCATTCATGAAGATAGCGCGGGCTTCTTCTTTACATTCTTCTGCTATTTGCGCCATTTCAGGATCATCTTTACCCTTGGCCCACAAGTTTAGAATGTGCTGGGTTGAAGATAAGTGAAGGTTCTCATCACGGGCAATCAATCGAATGATTTTCGAGTTACCTTCCATTAATTTGCGTTCTGCGAAAGCGAACGTACAAGCAAAAGACACGTAGAAGCGGATCGCTTCAAGCGCATTTACCGAGTTCATACACAGATAAAGCTTCTTTTTAAGCTCGTACATATTAATTGTGTACGCAGTACCATTAACGGTATGAACGCCTTCACCTTGTGTTTGCCAAAGTTGAGTGGCAAAAATGAGGTCGTCATAATACTTCGAGATATCAGCGGCACGGCGCTTAATCTCGTCGTTTACTACGATATCTTCAAATATTTCACTCGGGTCTGAGAACAAGTTACGCAAGATATGGGTATATGAGCGCGAGTGAATAGTCTCAAAGAAAGACCATGTCTCAACCCATGTTTCTAACTCGGGTAGCGAGATAATAGGCAAGAACGCAATATTTGGGCTACGACCTTGTACCGAATCTAAAAGGGTTTGGTACTTAAGGTTTGATATGAAGATATGCTTTTCTGGGTCGGTCAATTTTTGAAAATCGACACGATCGCGAGAAACGTCTACTTCTTCAGGGCGCCAAAAAAAGCTAATTTGTTTCTCAATAAGCTTTTCGAAAATGGCATGCTTTTGCTGATCATAGCGTGCAACGTTTACGGGATTACCGAAAAACATCGGCTCGATCAATGGATTAGTACTTTGCTGATTAAACGTAGTGTATTTCATGATGGCCTAACTAAAAACTTAATGATTAACGCGTATTATTGTTTGTGTTCTTGCTGCGAAACGTTAATGGCAGGCGTTACCGTAAAATCCATTTACGAACCTGCCATTTTTGCAAAAGGGCGTGTTTTAGATTTTACACGCACCGCCTGCACAATCATCATCTTCCTCTACCACGACTTCTTCTTGACGTGGCATAGGCTCGTTTGCTTTAGCGTCTAACGCCGAGGTGTCTGAAGCACCGTCACGAGTGTTATGATAATAAAGTGTCTTAACACCAAGCTTGTAAGTTGTAAGAAGGTCTTTAAGCAGAAGCTTCATTGGGACTTTGTTACCTTCATAACGACTTGGGTCGTAATTAGTGTTTGCAGAGATAGTTTGGTCGATAAACTTCTGCATGATACCCACAAGTTGCAGGTAGCCATCGTTTGAAGGAATATCCCAAAGTAGCTCGTATTGGTCTCTTAGCGTTTCGTACTCAGGTACAACTTGCTTAAGAACACCATCTTTACTCGACTTAATGCTGATGAAACCACGTGGCGGCTCAATACCGTTGGTCGCATTAGAGATCTGTGAAGATGTCTCTGAAGGCATTAATGCAGACAGCGTAGAGTTGCGCAGTCCGTGTGTTTTGATTTCTTCGCGAAGTGCATCCCAATCGTAATGAAGCGGTTCGTTACATACGCTATCAAGGTCTTTCTTGTAGCTGTCAATTGGCATGATGCCTTGCGAATAAGTCGTTTCGTTAAACTTAGGACACGCACCTTTCTCTTTAGCCAGGTTGTTCGACGCTTTCAGTAGGTAATACTGCATTGCTTCAAACGTGCGGTGGACTAAACCGTTTGCGCTATGATCTGAATATTTAACGCCGTTCTTAGCAAGGTAGTAAGCGAAGTTGATAACACCCACACCTAGAGTACGACGGCCCATAGTTGCGTTGTACGCAGCAGGGACAGGGTAGTCTTGGTAATCAAGTAGATTATCAAGAGCGCGTACTGCTAGATCGGCGAGTTCTTCAAACTCATCAACTGACTCAATCGCACCTAAGTTAAATGCAGACAGCGTGCAAAGGGCAATTTCACCATTTTCGTCGTTTACATGCTGAAGCGGCTTAGTCGGTAGCGCAATTTCAAGACACAAGTTGCTTTGACGAACTGGCGCAACTTCTGGGTTGAACGGGCTATGCGTATTGCAGTGGTCAACATTTTGAAGGTATATACGACCTGTGCTTGCACGCTCTTGCATGAACAAGCTAAACAGTTCCATCGCTTTGATTTGCTTCTTACGGATGCTGTCGTCGTTCTCGTATTTAACGTATAGCTCTTCGAACTTGTCTTGATCAGCAAAGAACGCATCATAAAGACCTGGAACGTCAGATGGACTAAATAATGAAATGTAGCTATCTTTCATCATGCGCTGATACATGAGTTTGTTGAACTGAACACCGTAGTCTAAGTGACGTACACGGTTTTCTTCTACACCGCGGTTATTCTTAAGCACTAGTAGAGATTCTACTTCCATATGCCAGATAGGGTAGAACAACGTAGCCGCACCGCCACGAACGCCACCTTGTGAACAGCTTTTCACTGCAGTCTGGAAGTATTTGTAGAATGGAATACAGCCAGTGTGGAATGCTTCACCACCACGAATAGGGCTGCCTAGTGCACGAATGCGACCTGCATTCACACCAATGCCCGCGCGTTGGCTAACGTATTTAACTATCGCGCTTGCCGTTGCGTTAATTGAGTCTAGGCTGTCGCCTGTTTCAATAAGTACGCACGAGCTGAACTGACGCGTAGGCGTTCGTACGCCTGCCATAATTGGGGTAGGTAACGATAGCTTAAACGTTGAAGCAGCATCGTAGAAACGACGGATATAATCCATACGCGTCGCTTTGTCGTAATTTGCGAAAAGACATGCTGCTACGAGAATATAAAGGAACTGTGCACTTTCATAAATTTCGCCAGTAACACGGTTTTGAACTAAGTACTTGCCTTCAAGTTGTTTAACTGCAGCATAGCTGAAGTTCATATCGCGCCAATGGTCGATGTAGGTTTCCATTTCTGCGAATTCTTCAGGCGTGTAGTCTTCAAGTAAATGCTTGTCGTACTTTCCTAAATCTACCATTTTTCCAACGTGTTCAAGTAACGCTGGCGGCTCAAATTGTCCGTACGCTTTTTTACGAAGATGGAAAATAGCCAGGCGCGCGGCCAAGTATTGGTAGTCTGGCGCATCAGTAGAGATCAGGTCAGCCGCTGACTTAATCAGTGTTTCGTGGATCTCGCTGGTATTAATGCCGTCATAGAACTGAATTTGCGCTTTTATTTCAACTTGTGAAACAGAAACGTTGTTTAATCCTTTAGCTGCCCATGTAACGACTTTGTGGATTTTTTCTAAGTCGATGGACTCTTTTTCACCGTTTCGTTTGGTGACGAATAAGTTGTTGTTCATGTTACTGGCCGTTTGTCTGTTAGCGCTTGATGCGTGGGCTATCTGTTGCCCATTTTCGTTTTAATTTTAAATGCGTATGTTGTTAACGTTGTTGGCTCACGCCAGTTAAAAACACACACAAAAAGCGGCCTAAACTAATACCAAGAAGTATTGTAGTAGAGACTGCTCGTTAAATTCTTTACTGCTTTTTTGTTTTCAGCGAGATTATTGTTTCAAACTATCAGTGGTGTCCCAGAGACAGTTTGTCATTAGTTGAGATCCCGAAAAATTATTGGTGGGATCCCGTGCTGAATTAAACACAAGATAGTGAGGTTTTGTCTTGATTGCAACCCAATATCTGGTGGTATTTCAAGCACTCAATCTGGCATGAAATTTATGTTAGTAACAACTAACTTTTTAGCGTTCTACAAGCGTAAAATATCTGGAATGCAAGCGTTTTAAACAAAATCTTAAGTATAAAAATTAATTTATTCTTAGAATTCAATTTTTATACAGACACGATATATGGTGTTTAAAATATCGCCGCAGCCCAACATATAGTGTTAAATTAACTTTGCGCTACTGTATATAGTAAGTAGTTCACGTCAACATTATTAGACGAAAGATAAAAGCCCTGAGAAATCGGGTCCATATGCAAACCTGTCATGTCGCGAGGAAGCAAACCTGCTTGATCCGTCATCGCCATAAGTTCGGAAGGCTTTATAAATTTACCGTGATCGTGCGTACCTTTAGGTACTAATTTCAGAATGTATTCTGCGCCAAGGATCCCCATCAAATATGACTTCAGGTTTCTGTTCAGTGTAGAGAAGAAAACATGGCCGCCAGGTTTTACTAACTTCGCGCAGGCCATAACAACAGAGGCAGGGTCGGGCACGTGCTCTAACATCTCCATACAGGTAACTACATCGAACTGACCTGCGTTTGCTTCGGCAAATGCTTCAGCCGTTGAGCAGACGTAGTCAACTTTAACCCCAGACTCTAAACCGTGAAGTTTGGCCACTTCTAACGAAGCCTCTGCCATATCTAGCCCTGTAACTATTGCTCCAGCACGGGCCATAGATTCAGCGAGAATGCCGCCACCACAACCTATGTCCACGACTTTCTTATCAAATAACCCTTGGCTATGTTGATTAATGAAGTCTAGGCGCAGTGGGTTAATAAGGTGTAGTGGCTTGAATTCGCCTTCTGGATCCCACCATCGAGACGCAAGTTCAGAGAATTTATTGATTTCTTGTTGATCGACGTTCGTCATTAGTAAAACAATCCTTAACCTATCTCTTTTTAAGATATCGTAAATTCAGGTTGTGTTTCACTGTTTTTAAACAGAAATAGCTAAATTATACGAAGGGATGAACGAAAAATAATCGCTTGCCTTTTAGTTGATTAATAAGCGTAATTAAGCGCTACATAATTCTGTCATCAAGTGGTACACTCGAAGCACGATTATGACCCACATAATAACAACAGTGCGCTCCCAAGCCTTGCTTTCACAATGATGTGAAGTTAAGCGCTGGATAACGCAGAACAAACCAAAATAAAGGGATTAAGCAGTTTATGTCTGATAACGCTAAAGAAATCCTCCCCGTTAATATTGAGGAAGAGTTAAAGAACTCCTACCTTGATTACGCGATGAGCGTTATTGTCGGGCGAGCCTTGCCTGACGTAAGAGATGGCTTGAAGCCAGTGCACCGTCGTGTGCTGTTCGCAATGAACGAACTGAAAAACGACTTTAACAAGCCATACAAAAAATCTGCCCGTGTGGTAGGTGACGTAATTGGTAAATATCACCCTCACGGTGACTCTGCGGTTTACGACACTATCGTTCGTATGGCCCAACCGTTTTCACTGCGCTACATGCTGGTTGACGGTCAAGGTAACTTTGGTTCTGTAGACGGTGACTCTGCCGCTGCGATGCGTTATACCGAAGTTCGCATGGCGAAAATTGCGCACGAATTACTTGCCGATTTAGATAAAGAAACCGTTGATTTTGTACCTAACTACGACGGTACTGAATTTATCCCTGAAGTATTGCCAACTAAGGTGCCTAACCTTCTAGTTAACGGTTCGTCAGGTATTGCAGTTGGTATGGCGACAAACATACCGCCGCATAACCTTACCGAAGTCATCAACGGTTGTGTTGCTTTAATTCAAGACCCATCGATCACCATTGATGATCTGATGACCCATATTCCTGGTCCTGACTTCCCAACGGCGGCGATGATCAGCGGTCGTAAAGGTATTGAAGATGCGTACCGCACTGGTCGCGGTAAAATTTATCTTCGTGCTAAAGCCGAAATCGAGACAGACAACAGTGGTAAAGAAACCATTGTTGTTAATGAAATCCCTTACCAAGTTAATAAAGCACGTCTTATTGAAAAGATCGCTGAACTGGTAAAAGAGAAGCGTATTGAAGGCGTTTCGGCACTGCGTGATGAGTCTGATAAAGACGGCATGCGCATTGTTATTGAAGTTAAACGTAACGAATCTGCCGAAGTTCTGCTTAACCATTTATATGCTAATACCCAGCTCCAAACGGTATTCGGTATTAATATGGTTGCGCTAGACAATGGTCAGCCTAAAGTATTTAACCTTAAAGAGACGCTTGAAGCCTTTATTCTTCACCGCCGTGAAGTGGTAACACGTCGTACGGTATTTGAATTACGTAAAGCTCGTGACCGTGCCCATATCCTTGAAGGTTTGGCAATCGCACTTGCTAATATCGACCCGATTATCGAGTTGATTAAAGCGTCGCAAAGCCCAGCAGATGCGAAGAAATCTCTTGTTGCACAAGGTTGGGACTTAGGCGACGTTTCTCAAATGCTTGAGCGCGCAGGCGATGACGCAGCGCGTCCAGACTGGTTAATGCCTGAATTTGGTATTCGCGACGGCAAGTACTACCTAACAGAACAGCAGGCGCAAGCGATTCTTGACCTACGCTTACATAAGCTAACGGGTCTTGAGCACGAGAAGATCCTTGAAGAATACAAGCAACTTCTAGAGCTAATCGCAGAACTTCTTCACATCCTTAATAGCCCAGAGCGCTTGATGGAAGTGATTCAAGAAGAACTTGAAAAAGTCCGCGATGAATTTGGTGATGAGCGTCGTACTGAAATTACCGCTGCAAGTCACGATATCGATATTGAAGATCTAATCGAGCAAGAAGACGTTGTTGTAACGCTTTCTCGCGAAGGTTATGTGAAGTACCAGAAGCTTACAGATTACGAAGCACAACGTCGTGGTGGTCGTGGTAAGTCAGCAACTAAGATGAAAGATGAAGACTTCATCGAGAAGCTTCTTGTTGCCAATACCCACGATCACATACTGTGCTTCTCAACCCGAGGTCGCTTGTACTGGTTGAAAGTGTATCAATTACCGTTCGCTAGCCGAAATGCACGCGGACGCCCGATTGTGAACATACTGCCGCTAGAAGATAATGAACGTATTACTGCTATTCTTCCTATTAAAGAATTCGAAGAAGGCAAGTTTGTACTGATGGCAACGGCAAACGGTACAGTGAAAAAGACTGACTTAAGCCTATATTCTCGCCCTCGTTCAAGCGGTATTATCGCTGTTAACCTAAATGAAGGTGATGAGCTAATTGGTGTTGATATTACCCATGGTGATGACGACATCATGTTGTTCTCTGATGCCGGTAAAGTAGTTCGCTTTAACGAGAAGCTTCGCGACAGCGAAACCGGTGAAGTTAAGCGTGACCCAGAGACTGGGGAAGAGTTACTAGCTCTTCGTCCTATGGGAAGAACGGCAACAGGGGTTCGCGGTATTCGTCTTCAAGATGGGCAAAAAGTGGTGTCACTTATTGTTCCTAAAGGAGACGGCCCAATCCTAACAGCGACAGAGAATGGTTTCGGTAAGCGTACACCGCTAGAGGACTACCCAGCTAAGAGCCGTGCAACACAAGGTGTTGTATCAATTAAGGTGTCTGAGCGTAATGGTAAAGTAGTTGGCGCGGTTCAAGTAGACGAAACCAATGAAATTATGCTTATTAGTGACCAAGGCACACTGGTTCGTACCCGTGTAGGCGAGGTGTCAGTAGTAGGCCGTAACACGCAGGGCGTTCGCTTAATACGTACAGTAGAAGGCGAGCACGTTGTAGGGTTACAACGTATTGAAGAAGTGGCAGAGTTGCAGGAACTCGATGAGGACGGTAACCCAATCATTTCGGACGATGCGCCAGAACAAGCAGAAACTGCTGTTCAAGAGCAAGAAAACACCGCAGAAGACGGTGATAGCTCAACGACAGAAGAGTAGGGATAGCGCGCAAGCTTAAGCCATGCGCATTATCAGTGTTCTTTCAAACAAGCGGCTTTTGCCGCTTGTTTACCTAATAAGCTCGCAAAATGTTTGAGATAAAGCGGGTTGAACGGTACTTATCTACAGGTGTTGAAAAACGCAATGAAAGAGGTTTTTAACTTTAGTGCTGGGCCGGCCATGCTTCCCAAAGAAGTGATGGAAAAGGCACAATCAGAATTTACAAATTGGCGCGATTTAGGCTGCTCTGTTATGGAAGTCAGTCATCGTGGTAAAGACTTCATTGAGATAGCCGCAAAAGCAGAGCAGGATTTGCGTGACTTGCTATCTGTGCCATCTAACTACCATGTGCTTTTCACGCACGGTGGTGGACGTGGTCAATTTGCTGCTGTTCCCCTTAATTTGTCATCCACTGAGGATACCAGCCTTCACTTAGTGAGCGGATCTTGGTCAAAAGGCGCGGTAAGTGAAGCAAACAAATACAATAACGCGGTAGTGGTGGGCAATGTCACAGAAAAGGACGGGCTTCACTATATCGCTAAGCCTGCTCTGAGTGATATCGATCAGTCTGCGGCCTATTACCATTTTTGCCCGAACGAAACGGTAGACGGTATTGCTTACGATTGGTTACCGGAGTCAGGAAATGTTCCGCTTGTTTCTGATATGTCCTCGACGATATTGTCACAACCGCTAGACGTGGCAAAACACGGTGTTATTTACGCCGGCGCACAAAAGAATATCGGCCCAAGCGGTTTGTCTGTGGTTATTGTTCGCGAAGACCTAGTTGGCAAAGCACGTAAAGAAACGCCCTCTATTTTCGATTATGCCTTAGCGGCAAAATCTGATTCTATGTACAACACACCGCCAACGTTCTCATGGTACTTGGCAGGGCTTGTATTTGAATGGCTTAAAGACATGGGCGGCGTTGACGCTATGGCTAAACGCAATGCTGAAAAGGCGGCGTTATTGTATTCAGCTATCGACAGTTCTGACTTTTATTCAAGTAAAGTTCACCCTGACAACCGTTCAAAAATGAACGTGCCGTTTCATTTAGCTAATGCTGAACTTGACGGATTGTTCCTTAAACAGTCACAAGAAGCAGGGTTACTTGCTCTTAAAGGGCATCGTTCGGTAGGGGGCATGCGTGCCAGTATTTATAATGCAATGCCGGTAGAGGGCATTGTTGCGCTAGTTGAATTTATGCGCGAATTTGAAAGAGTGAATGGATAAAATGGAGCAGTTAACATTAGACCCGATTGCAAAAGTATCGGGAGAGGTCAATGTACCTGGCTCAAAAAGTCTGTCTAACCGCGCACTGTTGCTTGCTGCGTTAGCACAAGGTGAGACTGAATTAACTAACTTGCTTGATAGCGAAGATATCGAGCATATGCTCAACGCACTTACTAAGTTAGGTATTAGCTATCGCTTAAGCGAAGATAAAACTCAATGCGTTGTGCAAGGTAATGGTGGCGCATTTGAGGTGGCTGAGCCACTTGAGCTTTTCTTAGGTAATGCCGGTACAGCAATGCGACCTTTATGTGCAGCACTTGCCGCAAGTAACGTGGATACCGTGTTAACGGGTGAACCGCGAATGGAAGAGCGACCAATAGGCGATTTAGTGGATGCACTACGCGAAGCAGATGCTGACGTTTCCTATCTTAAAAATGAAGGCTACCCGCCGCTTCAAATTAAAGGCAAGACGTTAAACGGTGGCGAAATGTCGGTTGATGGCAGCGTGTCTAGCCAATTTCTAACGGCGCTTTTAATGGCAGCACCCCTGTTTTCAGGAGATGTGACTATTCGTATCAAAGGCGAATTAGTGTCTAAGCCTTATATCGATATCACGCTAGACACCATGGCTAAATTTGGCGTCAGTGTAGAGAATGACAACTACCAGAAGTTTACGGTTTCTGCTGACGCTAAGTACGTTGCGCCAGGTAAATTTATGGTAGAAGGCGATGCTTCTTCTGCATCTTACTTCCTTGCAGCCGGCGCTATTAAAGGCGGAACGGTACGCGTAACCGGAATTGGGCAGAAAAGCATTCAAGGTGATATCCGCTTTGCTGACGTGCTTGAGGCCATGGGTGCAAAGGTAGTGTGGAATGATGAGTATGTTGAAATAACCGGTGCGCCACTTAAAGGTGTGAACATGGATATGAACCATATTCCGGATGCCGCCATGACCATTGCCACTACAGCGTTGTTTGCTGAAGGTCCTACGACCATGACTAACATCTATAACTGGCGTGTTAAAGAAACAGACCGACTTGCGGCTATGGCAACCGAACTTCAAAAGCTAGGTGCGAAAGTAGAAGAAGGTCACGACTATATAAAAGTATGGCCAACTGATTCGCTAAAACATGCTGAAATAGATACGTATAACGACCACCGTATTGCAATGTGCTTTTCACTAGTTGCATTAAGCGATACGCCGGTGACAATAAACGACCCAGGTTGTACACGCAAAACCTTCCCAGACTATTTTACCCGCTTTAAAACTTTATATAGCGCGTAAAAGCCTTGTAAAAATGAGTCAGAGGTCAATGAAGGGCTATGTAGGTTAACCCTTTAGTTGCTTCGTTGATCTGAATCAGATTTATCCTAATGTACAATGCCGACTCTAAGAGGCGGCATTGCTTATCTCTCACTAAAGCGTATAATTGCGCGCGATTTTTAGTAATTTAAACGATGGAGCAGGTATGCATTCCACACCCGTAGTCACGGTTGACGGTCCTAGTGGTGCAGGCAAAGGTACGTTAAGTAGCTTGCTAGCAAAAAAATTAGGGTGGCACTTTCTAGATAGCGGCGCAATTTACCGCGTATTAGCAGTTGCTGCACTTCACCACGACCTTCCGTGTGATGATGAAGAATGTGTTGTTCCTCTAGCAACCGGTCTTGATGTTAGTTTCGAGACGAATGGCGATACCACTCGCATTATCTTAGAAGGCGAAGACGTTACTGACGATATTCGTACTGAAGAGGTTGGCGCTGTGGCATCAAAAGTTGCAGCATTACCTCGTGTTCGCGAAGCGCTACTTCGCAGACAGCGTGCTTTCCAACAAGATCCAGGTCTTGTTGCCGATGGTCGCGACATGGGGACCGTGGTATTTCCTGATGCGCCTGTAAAGATTTTCCTTACAGCAAGCGCAGAGGCCCGCGCAGAACGCCGCTATAGCCAGTTGAAAGCAAAGGGCATGGATGTTAATATTGCGCGCCTTTTAACCGATATCAAGGCAAGAGACGAGCGCGATACACAGCGTGCAGTGGCTCCTTTGGTACCGGCACAAGATGCAGTAATTATAGATTCAACGGACTTGGATATTGACCAAGTCTTTGAAAAAGCGATGGATATTATTTCCTCACGCCTTTAATGACGAGAGCTGAACGCATCCAAAGCAGTGTTGCTACAGGAAGTGGCGACTAATTTTAATAACCCCGCGTTATCCGGATAAGAAGCGTGGATATCAACTTAAAAGTTATTTGAGACTTATGACTGAAAATTTTGCACAACTTTTTGAAGAAAGCTTACAAGAACTAGAAACACGTCCTGGTTCAATTGTAAAAGGTACTGTTGTTTCTATCGACAAAGACATCGTTCTTGTTGATGCAGGCTTGAAATCAGAAAGTGCTATCCCAGCTGACCAATTTAAAAATGCTGAAGGCGAACTAGAAATCGCTATCGGTGACCAAGTAGACGTTGCACTAGATGCAGTTGAAGATGGTTTCGGTGAAACTATCCTTTCTCGTGAAAAAGCGAAGCGTCACGAAGCTTGGGTTGAGCTGGAAAAAGCTTACGAAGATAAAGCTACAATTAAAGGCGTTATCAACGGTAAAGTTAAAGGCGGTTTCACTGTTGAAGTTAACAGTGTACGCGCGTTCCTTCCTGGTTCACTAGTAGACGTACGTCCGGTACGTGACACTACGCACCTTGAAGGCAAAGAGCTTGAGTTTAAAGTTATCAAGCTAGACGCTAAGCGTAACAACGTTGTTGTTTCTCGTCGTGCAGTTATCGAAGCAGAAAGCAGCGCAGAGCGCGAAACGCTTCTTGCTAACCTTGAAGAAGGTCATGAAATCAAGGGTATCGTTAAGAACCTTACCGATTACGGTGCGTTCGTTGACCTTGGTGGCGTAGACGGTCTTCTACACATCACTGATATGGCTTGGAAGCGCGTTAAGCACCCAAGTGAAATCGTGAATGTTGGTGACGAAATCAACGTTAAAGTACTTAAGTTCGACAAAGAGAAGCAGCGCGTTTCTCTTGGTATGAAGCAAATGGGCAACGATCCATGGCAAGAAATTGCGTCTCGTTACCCAGAAGGTACTAAGATCAACGGTCAGGTTACTAACCTTACTGACTACGGCTGCTTCGTTGAAATCGAAGACGGCGTTGAAGGTCTTGTACACGTTTCTGAAATGGACTGGACTAACAAGAACATCCACCCATCTAAAGTTGTTAACCTAGGTGACACTGTAGATGTGATGGTTCTTGAAATTGACGAAGAGCGTCGTCGTATTTCTCTAGGTCTTAAGCAGTGCATTGCTAACCCTTGGGAAACATTTGCTGAGTCACACGAAAAAGGTGACAAAGTGTCTGGTAAGATCAAGTCAATCACTGACTTCGGTATCTTCATCGGTCTTGACGGCGGCATCGACGGTCTAGTTCACCTTTCTGACATCAGCTGGAACAAGTCTGGTGAAGACGCGGTTCGCGACTACAAGAAAGGCGACGAAATCTCTGCAGTTGTACTACAAGTCGACCCAGAGCGTGAGCGTATCTCTCTTGGCGTTAAGCAAATCGAAGAAGATCCTTTCAACAAGTATCTGACAGATAACAAGAAAGGTGCTATCGTTACTGGTACAGTAACAGCAGTTGATGCGAAAGGCGTTACTGTAAACCTAGCTGAAGAAGTTGACGGCTACATCCGCGTTGCAGATCTTGCTGTAGAGCGTGTTGAAGACGCAACAGAAGCGGCTAACGTTGGTGATAGCATCGAAGCGAAGTTCATGGGCGTTGACCGTAAGAACCGCACTGTTAACCTATCTGTTAAAGCGAAAGATCAGGCTGACGAAAAAGAAGCTATTGATAAAGTTAACCAGCAAGAAGATGTTGGTTTCGCTAACGCGATGGCAGAAGCATTTAAAGCTGCTAAAGGCGAATAATGCTTTTGTGGGTGTGCATCTGCACACCCAATTCGCGATAGCTGTTTAAACAATAATATTGACAACGAGGTTAAACATGACCAAGTCTGAATTAATTGAACGGCTCGCGGATCAAGCGCGTCATATTCCGGCGAAAGAACTCGAACTGGCTATTAAAGAACTTCTAGAGCAAATGGCGCAAACTCTTCAAAAGGGTGAGCGTATTGAGATTAGAGGTTTTGGTAGTTTCTCTCTTCACTATCGCGCTCCACGCGTAGGTAGAAACCCTAAAACGGGTGAAACGGTGAAACTAGACGGTAAATATGTACCGCACTTTAAGCCTGGTAAAGAGCTTCGCGAAAGGGTAGACGCCTCAATCGCATAATGCATTTTAAAAGCCGCTGTAAAGCGGCTTTTTTGTGTCTGACTATATTCTTTGTGCAGGCTTTACTCGTTTTTACTCTAATTCCCCCCTAATTTTACGAATATCTCCATATACATTTGTTTAATTTTTAATGCCTATTGACCCCGACTTAAATAGGGTTATATATTATTCTGATAATAATAAACGGTATACATAGATGTAATGTCAGCCGGCGACGAACAAGCAATAATAAAACAATACCAGCCGCTCATTCGCGCGTTAATCCCATACGAACAACAAAATAGATTGTTAGAGGGAATTAATAAGTTTTCGAAGCGCCTGCCTAGTAGTGTCCGAAAGGTCGTGAAAGAAGAGGTGGTTCGGTTGACATCGTTGACTGATGCGCCTGCTGATAATTCTGCTTTTGCCCAATTCCCCGTCATGAAATTTAAGCACTTCGGTGTGCAAATGCGCCTCGATAAAGTTGGCGCGCAGATCCTTAAAAACGAAACGTCACTCTATCAAGACAGGTACACCGTAGGTGTGTTTGAGTCAGTAATGAACTCAGACTTTTACCAAAATCAAATAAAAAAAGAACAGTTCAAAAAAATTGTCGATGCATTTAACGTTGAAAGCCAGTCGTTTACCGATATCGACTTTGGTGATGACATTGCTATTCGGCCCAACTTTACTATTTCTTCCCCCGAATTCGAGAAAGGCCGTCATTGCTCAATAAGCTCTATGTCACATAATGGAATTACTTTAGAGACGAAAAGGCCACCTAATGCATCCACCGGCGATGTAATCACTTTCACCATTCCCGAAGTTAAAGGCCTGACCAAAGAACCCACTGAAATTACCCTTGAACTAGAGTCTGTAAAATACAATAAACATTTAGGGAAATACGAAACGTCATTTAATTTTCCTGATGACGTCGATAAGGGGTTTTTAGCAATGCTCAAACGTTATGTTGCGGTAACTGCCTATAAGCAACCGCTGCAGAGAGATTTAGAAATAGAGCGTGCTATGCAGGAGCTCGAGCGCGACCGAATACTTGAAAATAGCCCGTGGCTTCCTGTTTTTCTTGCACCTGAAAAGCAATCTCTCAAACCTATGATAGCCCTTTTTACTAAGGCGAATGTCGAGCACAATGATGCGGACAAACTACTGACAAGTTTGCAAGATAAGCCTATTTTCTCTACGTTAGTTGATGAGTTGCGAAAGTACAACGAAGCTTATGTATTTCATGGCAATATTAAAACCAAAAGTGGTAACGTACAGATAACCGCTACACACAGGCAACTACTTGCGCTTAAGCAACTTAACGCGCTTGTATATTTGCTTGCAAAAAGTGGTGACTTTATATGTACCCACTGTCGCCTAGATAGCGTGACCCGTGAAGATAAACAAAAAGCCTTTGCTATTCACGATATTGCGAGTAAAGAATTTGAGCAGCTTGCCCAGATCTCCCATGTTTTATACTGCAAAGATGTATCAGCCTACCTCTCAAACTTAACGCTTTCTGCTAAATGCGATTTCAAGCCTTTGTCTAAAACGTTGAAAGCTAGCGGTGACAACTGGCGCATAGATTATGTCATGGAAGAAGATTTAGATAGACGGAGTGAAACTCGCTACGTTATCGATAAACCCGCTTCCATCAAAGTAGGCTTGCTTACCTCTCTTGATGCGCGAGTGGCCGATTTAAGCGCCAGCGGTATGAAATTGACAGTTGCGCCGCACAGCGATCTGCAAAAAGAGATACGAGTTTCTGTGCCGGAACTAAAAATTAAAGGCGAAAAATATAAGGTTGTGCATTACCAAGCTGAAACTGGCGTGGTCAGGCTATGCCTCGTAGAAGACACGCGCAAAGCTAAAGTGAGCTCTAACGTCGACCACATGGTTGAAGAGAATACGGCTTATTTTAAAGTGAGAGATATTGCTCGTATTCAGCGATCAACACATCGTTACATTTGGGAGCTTGCCGTAAGGCATATGCCGTCGCTATCGGTACTTTGCGTAATGAATAGGTTTACACTCGACAGGCTAAAAACCGTCTATCAAAGCGATGCATCTGACGATCTTTATCCCTTTTCACGTACACAAAATATCATCCCGCTTCATGGTTTCTTTGCAGACAAAGGTCAGGCAAAGCCTAAATCCCAAATATTAGAAGCCATGTTTAAAGAAACCTCTGAACAAGCTTTAGTTGTGCATTGCGTGAGAAAAAGCGACAGCCGTTTGGTGTATATCAAAGAACGGGATTTCTTGTTCTCTAAGCTTCGTACACAAATCAAAACTCAGTTAGATGAAGAAAAAATTCAGCTAAGTGCTACTGATGTTACCGCAATACGCTGCCACGGGGCTATAACACCGTTGACCAAAAAGCGGCTAGCGCAGCTTTCGAAGTTAGATAAAGCTATGTATGACAAGCTTGAAACCATGCAGGCAGGTTATACGCACTGCATATTCATCACGAATATGTCTGCGCTTCACCATGATTTAGTGGTGGAAAACCTTATAGCAAAACCTCAGCGCCATGAAATTGAAGGTGAAGGTGCAGCTTAATACTTTTTCTGCATTCCCACGCTTTGCTAGGAAACTTGCCTGCGCCTTCTGAGTAGACAATTATCTATGTGTATTGGTATAACAGCATTTCCGACACGCTTTTAGTGTTATCTCTTTTCGCATTTTGCTATTCTTGTAAATAAATCAATAAAAAAGGGTTGAGTGTTGAAAGGGATCATAGCGTTTCTCATTATCTTAGTGCTACTTGCCATTGCATTTGTGATTGGCTCTCAAAATGAAGCACAAGTAACAGTTAATTATCTCATTGCTCAGGCGAATCTTCGCTTATCAACATTGATTGCGATTACACTTTCAATAGGCGTGGGTATCGGCATTTTAATCATGTTAATGAGTTGGCTGAAACTTCGTGTTCAGTTAATGTCTGCGCAATCTAAAATACAGAGTTTGGAACAAGACCACTAATGCTCGAACTGCTGTTTCTCCTTTTACCTGTTGCGGCAGGGTATGGTTGGATAATGGGGCGCAATAGTGTCCGTCAAGCGCAGCGAAAACAGTCAAGTATCCTATCTAAGCATTATTACAAAGGGCTAAACTTTTTACTTTCAGATCAGCCCGATAAGGCCGTTGATACGTTAATCAAAATGATTAACGTGAATAGTGATACGGTTGAAACCCATATTGCCATGGGCAGCTTTTTCCGTCACCGCGGTGAAATAGATCGGGCTATTAAAGTTCACCAAAACTTGGTTAGTCGCGACGAACTACAACCAGCGCAAAGAGAAAATGCGCTTCGGGAACTCGGTCACGACTATACGCAAGCCGGCTTTTTAGAGCGCGCGGAAAACGCATTTCTTCAGCTTTTAAACAGTGAAAAACATTACCTAGTTGCTCAGCAGCAGCTGTTTAGCATCTATCAAACCACGAAAGAATGGGAAAGAGCGATAGAGTTAGCAGAGCGTATGGTGCAATGTCATGGCGATAACGATGAACTGTGCGAACGTCTTGCCCATTTTTATTGTGAGCAAGCAGCGGTTGAGTTAAAGAACGAAAGCCAAGGAGCAGCGTTAACACTGTTACAGAAAGCGGTAAATGCAGATGAACATGCAGTTAGACCTTGGCTGATGTTAGGTGATATAGCGCTTAATCAAAAACGCTTTACTGACGCAAATGCCTATTTTACCCAAGTTGCAGAGCGCGATATCAATTGGTTTAGCGAAGCCGTGCCTAGCCTTGAAAAAATCGCGGAAGAAACCGATGACTGGGAAAGTTTTCAGAAAAACTTAGAAGCGCATTGGCAAGAGTGTGCAACGTCTTATTTAGCCATGGTTGATGTGCTAATGAAGCGCGGTGAAACAGCCCAAGCCGCAGAATATCTATTAGAACAGCTTCGTAAACGCCCGACCATGCGCGGATTTAAAACCCTTATGGGGCTTTATATAGATCAGCTTTCAGATAAAACTACGGCTGATAGTTTACGCTTACTTAAAGAATTGGTGGAAAAGCAAATGTTGCAGCGCCCTAAATATCGCTGTGGCAGCTGTGGCTTTTCCGGTCGAAAATTATATTGGTTATGCCCTAGCTGTAAAAAGTGGGGTGTAGTAAAACCTATTAAAGGGCTAGACGGAGAATAAAAGAACATGCATGACCCACGCGTTATTGTTGCATTAGACTATGACAATAAAGACACTGCATTGGCGTTTGTTGATAAATTAGATTCAAGCTTATGCAAGCTAAAAGTGGGCAAGGAGATGTTCACCTTATTCGGGCCGGAATTCGTAAAAGCGCTAATTGCTAAAGGCTTTGACGTTTTCTTGGATCTCAAATTCCACGACATTCCAAATACTGTAGCGAAAGCGTGTAAAGCAGCGGCGGAGCTAGGTGTATGGATGGTAAACGTACATGCATCCGGCGGCCTACCTATGATGCAAGCGGCTAAAGAGGCGATTGCAACAAGCAGTAACCCACACACTAAGCTTATTGCGGTCACCGTACTTACCAGCATGGACGAAGCGCAACTGGCTGACGTGGTAAGCGGCGTAACACCAGAGCAACAAGTACTGCGCTTGGCAGCACTAACAGAAAAAGCAGGTTTAGACGGCATCGTTTGTTCAGCGCAGGAAGCCAGCGCGTTGCGCGAAAAACACAGCGATGACTTTCTATTAGTTACGCCAGGTATTCGCCCTGTAGGCGCTGACGCTGGCGACCAGAAACGTGTTATGACGCCACCTGATGCAATGAAAGCAGGCGTAAGCTATTTAGTTATGGGGCGACCTATCACGAAAGCAGAAGACCCTATTGCAGTATTGAAGTCCGTAAACGAATCAATAAACGGTTAGACTTAATGCAAATACAAAAAAGCTCGGATGTGGCGTTCACATACCGAGCTTTTTTCTTTAAGCCATTTTTAAGGCTCTTTATTCACGAGAGTGATCTAGAGCCATTAAAATAATCGAAAAACCTTATTCGCCTTTAAGCGCTACTTCAGCTGGCGTATAGGTTAAACCGAGCTCTTCACCTAGTGCATCAACTACCGCTTTATAGGTTACTTTACCTTCGTGAACGTTCAAGCCGTTCAGCAAATGCTTGTCTTCTAACATAGCTTTCGCTGGGCCTTTGTTTGCCAGAGCCAAACCAAATGGCAAGGTCGCATTGTTAAGCGCCATAGTAGAAGTGCGCGCAACGCCGCCTGGCATGTTTGCTACACAGTAGTGAACCACGTCGTCTACAACGTAAACTGGGTCTTGGTGCGTAGTAGCTTTAGACGTTTCAAAACAACCACCTTGGTCAATAGCAACATCTACAAGCACAGAGCCCGGCTTCATCGCTTTAATTTGTTCACGGGTAAGTAGCTTTGGTGCTGCTGCGCCAGGAATAAGGACTGCGCCAACAACAAGGTCTGCTTTAGAAGAGTAATGCTCGATAGCATCAACCGTAGAGTAAACCGTCTTAACTTGACCATTAAAGATATCGTCAAGCTGGCGAAGACGCGGAAGTGAACGGTCTAGAATGGTGACATCAGCACCAAGACCTAGTGCCATTTTCGCAGCGTTAGTTCCTACAACGCCACCACCAATTACCAATACTTTGCCTGGCGCTACACCGGGTACACCACCAAGAAGGGTACCGCTGCCGCCGTGTGCTTTTTCAAGGTAGTGCGCGCCAGCTTGAACAGACATGCGGCCCGCTACTTCACTCATTGGTGCAAGCAATGGAAGACCACCGCGGTCGTCAGTTACTGTTTCATAAGCAATACACGTAGCGCCTGACTCAACTAACAACTTAGTTTGCGTAGGATCTGGGGCTAAGTGAAGGTAAGTATAAAGCGTTTGGCCTTTACGAAGCATTTTACATTCGTTTGGTTGAGGCTCTTTCACTTTTACAATCATTTCCGCTTCAGCAAATACTTGCTCAGCAGTAGGTGCAATCGCAGCACCGGCGTCTACATACATTTCGTCAGTGAAACCGATTGCATCACCGGCATTAGTTTCAACAAGAACACTATGACCATGAGTAACAAATTCTTTTACTGCTGCTGGCGTCAAGCCAACACGATATTCGTGGTTCTTAATTTCTTTTGGTACACCAACTAACATGTATCGTCCTCAATTTTATAACGAGCTTCTATGTGGCTCTGGTTGAACTTTGTTTCGTAGCAATCGGTCTTGAAAGCCCGTAAACCTATTTGGCGAGTATACGTCATAAAAAAACGAACTATCTGCTGAATAATGAAGATATGTGGCATATAATCCTTTAAAAGATAGCTTGTGAGGTATTTTATATGTTGGTAAAGACGCCTAAACACCTTGACCGGATAGACAGGAATATACTGGTACAACTGCAGAAAAACGGGCGTATATCTAATGTCGAACTTGCTAAAGAGGTGGGCTTAAGTCCAAGCCCTTGCTTAGAGAGAGTCAAGAGATTAGAGACTCAGGGCTATATAAAGGGCTACCACGCGTTAGTTGACCCAGAAAAGCTTGGCGCTGCTATGCTCGTGTTTGTTGAGATTACATTAACCAAAACATCGGTAGATATCTTTGCAGAGTTTTCTGCTGCGGTAAAACTGCATGACGATATTCAAGAGTGTCACTTGGTATCCGGTGATTTCGACTTCTTATTAAAAGCCCGTGTAGCGGATATGGGCAGTTATAGAAAGCTGTTGGGTGATACCTTATTGCGTTTACCGGGTGTAAGTGAGTCGCGCACCTATGTTGTGATGGAAGAAGTAAAAAGCACATCATCGCTGCGCATTAATTTGAAGTAATGAAAGCATGGCTCAATAGTGTGTTTTTATGGTAGGCTGTGCAAAAATACAGTATTTGTGTGCAACGAAGGGAATGTTGCGGTCACAAGCAATAGGGTAGGGGAGCATCCCAATAGCTTTTTTAATAGGCTCAGCTACTTACCAACATTACTCAAATAATAATTATTTAGGGATTGCAAAGAGTTCGCTAAGCTCTTTGTAGCGTTTAACGCAAAGATAGTACGTATAGGCTAAGACCGTTAGTCGATATAAAACTACATGCGATAGAAATTGAAGGTTCTTTAGGGTTATGGCGCGATTAACAGGAGTTCAGCGAGTGTGGGAAGCAGGCATGATTATCGCCTGTGTTTTCGCCTTCTTCTTATTGCTGGCACTAGTATCTTTTCATCCAGGTGATCCAGGTTGGAGTCAGGCTGGATTACAATTAGACATTCACAATTGGGTTGGCGCCACTGGTGCATGGGTTGCTGACTTATTGCTATTTTCATTTGGTTTTCTTGCTTATTTGCTCCCATTTGGCTCTGCATTTTTAGGGTGGTTCCTTTTCCAGCACATTAAAGAGCTGGACGAATTCGACTATCTCACCATTGGTTTGCGAATTATCGGTGGGTTATTAATGGCCCTTGGCGCAACGGGCATCGCCAGTATCAATTTTGATGATATCTACAACTTTTCAGCCGGCGGCTTTGTAGGTGATGTGATTAGTTCAGCGCTTATACCGTACTTTAATACCGCTGGTACTATCCTATTGTTACTTTGCTTTTTCTGTACTGGCTTTACGCTTTTAACAGGTATAAGTTGGCTTACTATTATCGATAGGCTAGGGGAAGGAACGCTGTGGTTGGGGCGTAAAACCCTGTCTGCACCACAAAGTTTATTGGCACTTGAAATGCCACGTCTGGCGCTGACCAATAAATCTTCAAACCAAGAAAGCACCGACACTGCCGAGCTGGATATTACCAGCATGCGAGCTGAACCCTTAGCTTCTTCCGCACAAGCCCAGGAACAGCCACAGCAACGGCAAACGCCTACGCAGAGAGCTACTCCGACTCGCAATGAACCCTCTTTCGGTATTGATGAGCTTGATGATGAGCCACCGTTTTATACTTATGATGGCGGTGATAACGCGCAAGCTGAGGGTAAGTCGACACAAGATAGCGAAAACTTACGAAGCGATGAAGCGCTTTCAAATGCGGGCGAAAGTGAACCTGAGACGAAGAAGTCAGCATTTTCATTATCAAGTATGCGCAATGCGGTAACGGGTAGCTTTAAAGATAAATCTGGCTTGGGTAAATCTAACCAAGATGAGCCAGTGTCGCCGGAAAGTGAAAGTATTCAAAGTGAGCCTCAGATTCAGCAAAGCCCGCATATTAATTTTGATGAGCTAGAAGAGTTTGACGAAGACTTACCCTATGAAACAGGAAGTAAGCCCGCGCCTTCGGTAAGTGTTAGCGAAACACCTGCGCCAGCAGCACAGGCACAAACGCCGCAATCACAAACAGAACAGGCACAAACAGCGAGCCAAGAAAGCAATCAAGCATTCACGCCTGCAGCACTTGGTGCTAAGCCGGTTAAAGCGAAATCGGGTGAGGTTGACCCTGATTTACCACCTATGCCTTCGTTTGATTTGCTTGAACGCGCAGACAAACATGAAAATCCGCTTACGCCGGAAGAGATTGAAGGTATTTCTCGCCTTGTTGAAGAAAAGCTGGCTGATTTCAATATTGAAGCGACTGTAGTGGGTGTGTACCCAGGGCCAGTAATTACGCGTTTTGAGCTTGATTTAGCGCCTGGCGTTAAAGTGAGCAAAATTACAGGGTTATCAAAAGACTTAGCCCGTGCAATGTCAGCTATTTCAGTTCGTGTAGTAGAGGTTATTCCAGGTAAGTCGGTTATTGGGTTAGAACTTCCCAACAAAAAACGTGAGATGGTGCGTTTGAGTGAAGTAATTAGCTGCGATACCTTCCAGTCTAACAAATCGCCATTAACCATGGTTTTAGGTGCAGATATCTCTGGTCAGCCGGTAGTGGTTGATTTAGCTAAAATGCCTCACCTTCTTGTTGCTGGTACTACAGGTTCAGGTAAATCTGTGGGTGTGAACGTGATGATCTTGAGTTTGCTTTATAAAAGCACGCCAGAAGACGTTCGCATGATCATGATAGACCCTAAAATGCTTGAGCTTTCAGTATATGAAGGCATACCGCACTTACTTTCTGAGGTCGTGACCGATATGAAAGAGGCCGCCAATGCACTTCGTTGGTGTGTAGGTGAAATGGAACGTCGTTATCGCTTAATGAGTGCCCTTGGTGTGCGTAACCTCAAAGGTTATAACGCTAAGGTAGAAGAAGCCATTGCTAACGGTACGCCAATTAAAGATCCGCTTTGGAAGAATGAAGAAAGTATGGATGCCGAAGCGCCAGACTTAGCAAAACTTCCAGCTATTGTTGTGGTAGTGGACGAATTCGCCGACATGATGATGATTGTGGGCAAAAAAGTTGAAGAGCTTATTGCACGGATCGCACAGAAAGCACGTGCTGCGGGCATCCATCTTATCCTTGCCACACAGCGTCCGTCTGTAGATGTTATTACAGGTCTGATTAAGGCCAACATTCCAACTCGCTGTGCATTCCAAGTATCAAGTAAAATAGACTCAAGAACAATCCTAGACCAACAAGGCGCAGAAACCCTGCTAGGTATGGGTGATATGCTTTATCTTCCACCGGGAAGCCCAGTACCTACCCGTGTTCACGGCGCGTTTGTAGACGATCACGAAGTACATGCGGTAGTGGCCGACTGGCAGAAGCGCGGTGAGCCAGAGTATATAGACGAAATCCTTAATGGCGAAGCAACGGCGGAAGTCTTACTGCCAGGTGAGCAGCCTGAGGGTGAAGACCAAGAATTCGATGCCTTCTATGATGAGGCTGTCGCATTTGTTACCGAAACTCGTCGTGCCAGTGTCTCAAGTGTGCAGCGTAAATTCAGAATAGGTTACAACCGCGCGGCACGCTTGGTTGAACAAATGGAAATGAGTGGTGTCGTAAGTGCACAGGGGCATAACGGAAACCGTGAGGTGCTTGCACCGCCGCCCCACAAAGAATAACGAATGGATTGAATAAATGAATAAAGCAGTTTCGGTTTATTTTGTGAGTGCAGTTTTTGTGAGTGCAATGGCAACGGCAGGTACAGCAATGACTGCTGCTAACGCTGCGGTAGAATTAGATACTACAGGTTCAACTATTGGCAAGAACAATGCTGACGAAGTTGTCAGTGCTCACGACACTATTCAGGCTAATACCACAGTAAACACCAGTCAGCCTAAAGCTTCATCGCTTATCAATGATTCTGCAAGTACGTCGCTGCAGGCATTGTTAAGCAATATGAAACAGTTTCGTGCAAGCTTTGCGCAAACAGTATTGGACGCCCAGCAAAATGTGGTGCACGAGGCTCAGGGTACGTTAACCATGACCCGCCCCAATAAGCTTCGCTGGGAAACCACGTTTCCGGATGAAACCCTGTTGGTTGCAGATGGCGAAGCGGTTTGGAATGTAGATACCTTTGTAGAGCAGGTGACAGTCCTATCTCAAGACAATGCGATTAAAGATAACCCTATTGTTTTGCTTACATCGACAGATGAAGCAACGTGGTCAAAGTTCTCTATCAGTCAATTAAATAGCGGTTCATCGGCTGTAACACCTGAAAATGGCGCGGCAGACAACATCAATGGTGTTATCGTCTCAAAAAGCTACCAAATTACGCCTAAAGAACAGGGTGGCCAAATCGCAACGCTTACATTAACTTTTAATCAAGATAATGAGCTCGCTTCGCTTAATATGCTCGATGCGCAACAGCAAATCAGCACCTTAGTGTTCAATAATATTGAAACGCGTTTCCCAGTGCCAGCCGATACCTTCTCAGTTGATATTCCAGATAGCTTCATAGTTGATGACCAGCGTTAATCAAGAATTTGCTCCGCTAGCGGCGCGCATGCGCCCAGTTACCATTGAACAGTACAGCGGTCAGGAACATTTACTTGGCGAAGGTAAACCACTTCGTAAAATGCTAGAGGCGGGCCACTGCCATTCTATGATCTTGTGGGGGCCGCCCGGCACAGGCAAAACCACACTTGCTGAACTCATCGCACAATACACGAACGCGTCTGTGTTGCGTATTTCTGCGGTTACCTCTGGGGTAAAAGATATCCGAGCCGCAATGGATACGGCTGAAGAAAACGCCCGCTATAACCAGCGAACCTTATTGTTTGTTGACGAAGTACACAGGTTTAACAAAAGCCAACAGGATGCTTTTCTTCCATTTGTTGAGTCGGGTGTGGTTACCTTTATAGGCGCAACAACAGAGAACCCGTCGTTTGAATTAAACAAAGCGCTGTTATCTCGTGTACGTGTTTATGTGCTAAAAACACTCGAGCAGCACGCGTTATCAGAATTAGTCGATAGAGCATTAAGTGATACCGAAAAAGGTCTTGGTGACAGAGCCCTTGGTATTGAAGATATAGCAAAAAACGCCCTTATAGATTTAAGCGGTGGCGATGCCCGGCGCCTTCTTACTTATTTAGAACTGGCCGCAGACTTCACAAGTGCTAGCGAAATCACCGTTAGCGATGTTGAGCATGCGGTAGGTGAGAAAGTAGCAAGCTATGACAATAAAGGCGACACCTTCTACGACCTGATTTCAGCCTTTCATAAATCAGTGAGGGGGTCAGATCCTGACGCTGCACTTTACTGGTATGCAAGAATTCTGGATGGCGGTGGCGATGCACTTTACGTGGGAAGGCGATTACTGGCTATCGCGTCTGAAGATATTGGTAACGCCGACCCCAGGGCTATGCAGCTATGTATAAACGCATGGGATACATTTCATCGCGTAGGACCTGCAGAGGGCGAGCGTGCTATTGCACAAGCCGCCGTTTACTGTGCCTTAGCTGCAAAAAGTAATGCGGTTTACATGGCGTTTAATGAAGCCAAAGCATTGGCGCGAAAGACCTCTGATGCACCGGTTCCTATGCATTTACGCAATGCACCTACATCGCTTATGAAAGAACTGGGTCATGGAGACGGTTATCGCTATGCACACAACGAGCCGAATGCCTTCGCAGCTGGCGAAACATACTTACCAGATAGCCTTGCCGGTACTCGCTTGTATAATCCTAACGAGCGCGGTTTAGAGAAAGCTTTGAAAGCCAAGCGTGAATTTCTCGATTCACTTAATGCGAGAAGTAACAATAAAAGGTAAAGTTGCAGACAAGTAACTCAACTAGTTCAGATTATATGAATTAGTTAATAAAAAAATGCGCTAGGGAGTTTTCGTGCCTCAAGGGTTAGCTTTGTATTGTTTTATTGCCGCTGGCGGTGCGACCGGCGCCTGTTTACGCTATTTTGTTACCACAAGTGTTGATTCCTTATTTGGAAAACACATGCCGTTTGGTACACTAACGGTGAATGTGGTCGGGTCGTTTGCGCTCGCATTACTGTACGGTTTTATCGAACGTCATGATTTAAGCGACTCTCCTTACCGAGCGCTTATCGGTGTAGGGCTATTAGGTGCCTTTACCACATTCTCAACATTTTCCGTTGAAACCTTAACTTTATTAGAAAACGGGTTGTGGCTTAAAGCCGCAGCGAATGTATTTCTTAACGTTGGCGCTTGCCTAATAGCAGGTTGGCTAGCCATTCAATTGATGAAAGGATAATTAGAAACACATGTTAGATCCAAAGTGTTTGCGAAGCGATATAGAACAAACAGCTAAGCGATTAGCTGCCCGTGGTTTTAACCTCGATGTAGCAGCTTTCAGTTCGCTTGAAGAAAAAAGAAAAACACTTCAGTCCAGAACACAGGATCTGCAAAACGAGCGCAACGTACGAAGTAAATCCATTGGTAAAGCTAAGGCGCAGGGTGAGGACATCGCACCGCTTTTAGCTGAAGTGGGTAAACTGGGTGATGAGCTTGACGCCGCTAAAGCAGAGCTTAGCGAACTGTTAGAAGAAATAAACACCCTTACGCAGGGCATTCCTAACTTGCCGCATGAGTCTGTACCAGAAGGTAAAGATGAAGACGACAACGTGGAAATTTCTCGTTGGGGCGAGCCTCGCACGTTTGATTTTGAAGTAAAAGATCACGTAGATGTCGCTGAAGGCTTAAACAACGGCTTAGACTTCGCTACTGCAAGCAAGCTTACAGGAAGCCGCTTCGTCGTCATGCGTGGCGATATGGCCCGCCTAAACCGTGCACTTGCTCAGTTTATGCTTGATACCCATACACAAGAACACGGCTACCAAGAAATGTACGTGCCTTACTTGGTTAATGCTGATAGCTTGTACGGCACAGGCCAATTGCCTAAGTTTGGAGAAGATTTATTCCATACTAAGCCAGCAACCGAAGAAGGGCAGGGGCTAAGTCTTATTCCAACGGCAGAAGTACCGCTAACGAATATTGCGCGCGATGAGATCTTAGACGCGAAAACACTGCCTGTTAAGATGACGGCACACACACCGTGTTTCCGCTCTGAAGCCGGTTCTTACGGTCGTGATACCCGTGGTCTAATTCGTCAGCATCAATTCGACAAGGTAGAACTAGTACAGCTAGTTAAGCCAGAAGATAGCTTCGACGCGCTAGAAGCGCTTACTGGTCATGCGGAAATTATTCTGCAAAAGCTAGAGCTACCTTACCGCAAAGTGTTGCTATGTACCGGTGACATGGGCTTTGGTGCATGTAAAACCTATGATCTTGAAGTATGGCTACCTGCACAGAATACTTACCGTGAAATTTCATCATGTTCTAACATGCTGGACTTCCAAGCGAGACGTATGCAGGCAAGATTCCGTAACCCTGAAACGAATAAAACTGAACTGCTTCATACACTGAATGGTTCTGGTTTAGCGGTAGGGCGTACGCTTGTAGCTATACTGGAGAATAACCAGCAAGCAGACGGAAGCGTAACCATTCCAAAGGCACTCGTTCCTTACATGGCAGGCCAGGAAGTGATTAAGGCGACTAGTGCGTAAATAAACTCTACCAGTAGATAATCCATGGCAATTTCAAGCCACTCTATTATCTATAAGCATCAAAAAATCCGGTACCGTAAGAGGTATCGGATTTTATAATTCTCCCTCCTACTTCTGAATCTCATACTTATTGCTAAGTAAGTTTGTATGCTGTTTAAGTAAACTCTTGGCATGTAATAAAATCCATATATAAACAACACCTTATAGCTCAAAAAGTAAGCAATAAAAGTTGTTTCTAAATGTAAATGGATAGCGCTTTTTGGTCATAAATCACATATATTTCATGCGCTAAAGTCATAATTGACACTTACAATTATATCTTATACTTTTGGCTAACGTTGCGCTTGACGTAACAAAACTGAAATGTAAGTTCACCTCAATCACAATAATGAAAATAGGTCGTATTTACATTTAATTAAAAAAAGAAAGCTTCATGGATAAATGGACTTACCTTTCGGTAGCTCTATTTGTTCAGAAAGCCGAATTCCAGGGAACAAATATGGAAAACCGAAACACACTTAACCGATTATCTCAGGGGATAATCATAGCGCTGGGCTTAGGCGCAACGCCTTATGTCGCCGCTCAAGATTCTGCGGAACAAGACGCTGAAACAGTAGAACAGATTTCAGTAGTCGGCTCTCGTATTCGTACGGATTCTTTTGCTAATGACACACCTATCGACATCATTTCTGTTGAAGATGCTGAAGGCGAAGGTCTAAAGACATTGGGCGAACTACTTCGTACAAGTACTGCAGCAGCAGGTTCAAGCCAGATCACTGCAGCGCTTACAGTTGGTTATGTAACTGATGGCGGTACTGGTGCAGAAACTGTTGGTCTTCGTGGCTTAGGTGCAAACCGTACACTTATTCTATTAAACGGCCGTCGTGCAGGACCTGCGGGTACACGTGGTGCAGTTTCTTCATTCGATTTGAACAGTCTGCCACTTTCAGCTATCGAGCGTGTTGAAATCCTTAAGGACGGTGCATCAGCTCTGTATGGTTCAGACGCGGTAGCCGGTGTAATTAACATCATCACCAAAAAAGGCGACGAGAAGACAGTAAACGTTGATATCAGCCAGCCAATGGAATCGGGTGGTGAAGACCGTCGAATCAATATTTCTTTTGGTGAAGAATATGCTGAAGGCTCGTTCCGCGTAACCGCTGACTACCGCAAGGTATCTATGCTACGCCGTGGAGACCGAGACTACTTCAACTGTACTGAACGTTTACAGTTTGCTGAAGACGGTTCACGTACCGATCCTATCGACCCTCGTACAGGTGAATACCACTGTGCCGAAACCGGTTACGGTTTGTGGTTGTACGGTGATGTATCTTCAGCATACGGCGGTAGCTTACAAGCAGCGTATGACTACGATAACTTCTTTGCGAACAATGGTTTTGAAAGCATTAACGATGCAAACGTTGGCTTTACAACGCCAGAAGGCTGGTACCCTGTTTCATTTAACGATGACTATGCCAGTGAAGGTTGGTGGGATCAGAACCACCCATTCTTAGGCTCGCAAACTGTTGTGCCAGAAACTCAAAACGCGTCAATTTATGCTACTGGCGAATACAATCTTACTGATGATGTAGTTGTTTACGGTGAATTTATTCACAGCCGTCGTACAACAAAGACTGATGACTATCGTCAGTTCTGGACTGCGGATGTTGGTACGCTATCTACTGATGTTTTAGATGGCTTTGATGGTGATGGTTTTGTATTCCCTGTTGCGTTAACAGACCACTTTAGCTCAGAAATTCAAGTTGATTATACCCGTGGTGTTGTTGGTGCTACCGGCGATATTGGCTTCTGGACTTGGGATCTATCTTACCAGTACAGCTACAACGATGGTAAGTACGAACAAGATATTATCTATAACGATGCTATGTTGATGGCACAGTTCAATGCTGCTGATGGCGTTAGTTGTTCTGGTGAAGTAACCGACTTTAGCGGTAATACCTGTGTTGACATTCCATGGACTGACCCGGAATTCCTTTACGGTAACAGAACACCAGCACAAGAAGCGTTCTTGTTTGGCCGTGATAGCGGGCAAACAACTTACGACCAACAAACCCTTGAAGGTTATGTAACTGGCGACTTGTTCACTTTACCAGCTGGTGAAGTAGGTGCCGCATTCGGTTTCCAAATCCAAAAAGATGAAATCGAGGATACACCTGGAGAGAATACTCTGAACGGCAACTCTTGGGGCCTATCTGGAGCAGGTATCACTGCTGGTGACCAGTTAACTAAAGCAATTTACGCAGAAGTGAAAATTCCAGTTTTAGAAGATGTTACTGGCTTCGAAAGCCTGGATTTAACTGCTTCTGGTCGTTGGAACGATGTTGATACTTATGGTTCAGACACAACGTTTAAACTAGGCTTGAACTGGTCAATCATCGACGGTGTGAGCGTTCGTGCAAGCCGCGGTACGTCTTTCCGTGCTCCAGCACTATACGAGCTATACCTTGCAGAACAGACAGGTTTCGCTGGTCAGCTAGCTATCGACCCGTGTCTTGACTATGTAAACCAATTCGAGTCAGGTGCAATTAACGATACAGTATTTGCTAACTGTCAATCTGAGGGTATTCCTGCGGATTACGAGCAAGGTGGAAGTTCAGCATTACTTGTTACTAGCGGTGGTGTAGGTCGTCTTGAAGCAGAAACTTCAGTTGCAGAAGGCATCGGTCTTGTTCTTACAAGCCCTGAAGATACGTACGCTTTCTCAATTGACTATTTCAATATTGAAATTTCAAACGAGATTGACAACTTGGGCGGTGCAGACATCGTAAACCGTTGTTATAACTCTATCGATTTTGCTAACGAGCCACTATGTGATTTATTTACACGTAGAGACGGTTCAGATGCAAACGATTTTGGTATCGACCAAGTTAACGGTGGTTACGTAAACATTTCATACCAACGCGTACGTGGTGTTGACTACAACTTCACTTATGATGAGGAATTCGATTGGGGTAATGTTCGTTTCCGCGTAGAACACACTATGCAGATTGAAAAGTATGGCCTGTTGTTTGAAGACTCTCCATATAATAATGAAGTTGGTGAAAACGGTATTCCTAAACACGTAGGTGTGGCTCGTCTAACCTATGGTAGAGACGACTGGAGCATTACGTGGACTGCTAGCTACTTCGACTCTACTAATGATTACGAGTACTACAGTAGCGAAACAAATACTACTACGCTAAATGGCGAAACAGTGACGTTTATTGATGAAACAAAATGGACGACATATCACGCATTGTCGGGCTCATTTGTTTACGAAGACTTCGATGTTACTGTGGGTGTAGCAAACATGTTTGACCAAGAGCCACCTCGTTTATCTAGAAGTGGTTTTGAGTTAGGTAACTCTGCTTTATTCTCTCAGTACGACTTTATCGGTCGAAGAGTATTTGCTAACGTTAAATATAACTTCTAAAAATTTGACTTGAAGTAGTAAGCCTCCGTTAATCGGAGGCTTTTTTCATGGAGAAAATTAAAAAATGAAAGCGCGTTTGAAACTACTGAAAACGGTCATTTTGGGAAGCCTTGCTTTTACGTTTTCAGCGAATGCTGATGTAAATACGCCAGTTTTAGAGAGCTTTGCAAAGCATTCTCAATATTTGGATATAAAGATTTCCCCAGATGGTAAATATCTTGCTTCTACTTCGAGAGATGATGATGGCATTGTCTTCCTTACAGTACTTGATATCGAGAAGCAAAAAATTGAGTCGGTTACTAAAGGGCGAGGTAAAGAATCAGTTGGTACCTTTAACTGGTTAAATGATGAGCGTTTGTTATTAGGCATGGAACGCGAAGTGGGCTCTCTAGAGGAACCTGTTCCTACAGGTGAGCTGATAGCAATGAATGCAGATGGTAGTGATAACGTAATACTTACTGGCTACCGTTCTAAAAGTGGTGACACTCGCTATTCTCAGGTTGTTGACTTTTTGCCTGACGATCCAGACGCTATAGTGGTTTTTAGTGTTCAAGGGTCGACAAAAGAACCCTTTTTAGACCTTTATAAAATGAAGGTTAGCAATGGACGAAAAGCATCGTTGGGTAGAATGCCGCTGCGTATGTATAAATCCACAGGAGATAGCTTACGAATCATAACCAACAGCAACGGTGAAGCTTTGGCAATGACGAGCTCAGATCCTAACGAAGATAATAAAGTAACGCTAATGGTTCGAAGTTCAGTAGACGACGATTGGCGAGTGGCATTTGAGTCGGAATCCTTTGGTTCGTTTTTCAATCCGTTCGTATTTTTAGCTGACGATAAAACGTTAGTGGGGATCAGTACTATTGAAACTGATACAGCTGCTGTTGCAACCTATAACATTGATACTAAAACCCATACGGTTTTAGCGGCCCATGACAAAGTTGATGTATTACCTATCTTGCACGAAGTTAGAGGGCAAGTGCAAGAAGTCATAGGCGCAGAATATGAATATAAAGACCTTGGTGCAACTTACTTTAGCGAAGTAAAGAACGCAGGTGAACAACGAATTTTAGCTAGTTTACGTCAAGCGTTTAAGGACAGTGTAGTGTCTATCACATCTTCGACGTATGACGGCTCGAAGATGGTTGTAGAAGTTGGCGGGATTAATCAACCCACGGCTTTTTATTTGTTTAATAAAAATAAAAAGCAGTTAAAAAAACTCACTGATACGAAACCATGGTTAAACGATTTTGATATGCCCCAATCTAAAATTGTTACCTATAAGGCAAGAGATGGTCAGGAATTATCGGGTATTCTTACGTTACCTGTCGGTAAATCCAAAAACCTTCCTTTAATAATGCACCCACACGGTGGTCCTCACGGTATAAAAGATACGCTAACAGAAATGCGAGGAGATGCTAAAGTCTTGGCTGCTCACGGTTATGCAGTGTTTCAACCTAATTTCAGAGGTTCAGGAGGCTATGGCTTAGAATTTCTGAAAGCAGGTTTCAAGTCTTGGGGAACACTAATGATTGACGATATGACCGATGGCGTTAATTATCTTGTTGAGCAAGGAATTGTTGATAAGGATAGAATGTGTGTCTACGGCGCTTCGTATGGCGGTTATGCAGCGCTGCAAAGTGTCATTAGAGAGCCTGACTTATATAAGTGTACTGTAGGTTTTGTAGGTGTATATGACTTAGCGCTCATGAAAAAGCCGGTGATATTCCAGAGTCTCAAAGTGGTATAAACTACTTAAATCGCGTACTGCCTGATGACGATAGCCAGTCTCCGGTTAAAAACGTCGATAAAGTTAAGGTACCTGTATTCATTATTCAAGGCGAGGAAGATGTTCGTGTACCAAAAGAGCATGCTTTTGCCCTACGCGATGAGCTAGAAAAGCAAAATAAACCGTACGAGTGGATGATGAAGTCTGGCGAAGCTCACGGTTTTTATAAAGAAGAAAACAACGTTGAGCGTTGGACTGAGATGATTGAGTTTTTTGATAAATACACAGCTCAATAAATAGTGTTTAAAGTTTGTTCTTTATTTAAAAAGGAGATGGTGAATGCCATTTCCTTTTTTTGTTAGCTAAGTTATCTTTGCGATATGTTCTATCAACAATCTAACTTTCCAAGCCATCTTAGCAAAGAGGCCCCATGTGCGGATTTATACAACGTATTACTGACTCACCAGACGTTATAGCGCTACTTGAAGAAGTCGGGCTTACACAAACCATTCCACTTTTCATCAACGAATCTTCTACAAGCAATGTCATTAACTTTTATCCTGCATTTGGAAAAGCACCTGAACGACAAATTACGAATTTGATTGTTTCTGGTGATAGCACCATAGATGCGACATGGTGGTTTGATGCTAAGCCCGTAGGCGATAAGTTAGAAGTTGGGAATAGAACAACATTCAATGCCCGTAACTTAGATAGCCCTTACTGGGGAAAGTTTATTCGAGAACGACGCGCGATAGTCGTAGCGACGGCAGTAGGGGAGTCAAATCCAATTGGAAAAGGTAAAGCACATTATCTAATGAAGCCCACCAGCGGAGCATTGCTTATTGGCGCGGTATACCGGCGGTTTAGTAACGGATTATATTCTTGTGCAGTGGTGACGCGTCCGCCAATAGATGGCTTTAGTCAGTATCACGAGAAATCCATTCCATGCTTTCTTCCTCACGATAGTCACGCTATTAATGCATGGCTAACCGCTGACAAACAAGGCTCATTAAATAATGAGGTAGAGTATATTTTGAATACCCCTCGTATTTATACCGACCTTGAAGTTACGCGAGTAAAGACGTTTAAGAGTGCCGAGGCAATGGGTGAAGTTAATATGTTAAAGGCTGACTAAAACTTTTTAATCAAATCGCGCATACAAATAAAATAAAGGCGGCCTTAATCACAGCCGCCTCTAATCTTAGATTTACAGGAAAACGTTTTATTTAAGGTAGGAAAGTAAGGTTTCCTCGTCCGCGCCTAAAACATTCTTTTTCACCTCTTTATCGACAACGTCCGAACATTGAGATGACATTCCGCCTCGCAATTTTCCAAGAAACCCCGGCCCGCTAATAATATCTATTGAGCCTAGCGCACCTCGTTTACGCTCACCATCCAGCCACTCTGCGATGTCGCTGGCAAATCGTTCATCTTCGAGTTCTGCGGCATTTTTTCGGTTCATGCTATCAACGCCCGGCACTTGCGAAGCGGGAGCCGATTGTCTACCGGGTTTATCCGTATAAATATCTTGGTCACTCGCGCCGCTAAACTCATTGTGCCATTTCTTTACTTCAACAAGCGCACTTCCGTGGTTGGTATAGGTGTAAGCTGTGGCGTCGTCGTGGTTAGCCACAATTACGTAGTGTTTCTGAACTGTCATACAGCCTCCTATGTCCTTTTATGTAAAACATTCACGTTTATGGTGTTTTCTAATGGCAAGTATGAAAAATGTGCCTAAAACCCGAAATAAAACGCTAATGTAAAAGGGGTGTTGCAATATCAACACCAAAGCTAAGAAAAATAACAACGGGGTGGCGCTTGTGATAGCTACTTTGAATCAGTCTTCAAACCGTGCAAAGAGCTCTGGTCGAATAATAATTATGACGAAGCAAATTAATGCCTAATCTATAAGGTTAGTATAAATTATTAAATCGTAATGTATTGTTTCTTAGAAATAATATTGAATGAAGGGGGGGCGCAGTCTACATTAATTGCTACAAGAATTAAGAAATAAGGACTTTTCAATGAAACAAATCGGAATATTAGCGGCGTGTCTATTCTTACCCGTAATAGCGAATGCTACGACTATGATTGAACCCGGGCAGCCGAACTCCTTTAAAAGCCCTGAAACGACTTCTTTTGCCTCACTTTCACAATCATCATCTAGAACATCAGCCGCATGCTATGTTGTCTCTCAATACTACAATGGAGTAAAGGGGCAAAAAGTAGTTAGCAATCAAATTGAAAGCAGTATTATAGAACACGTTAACGGTAAAAATTTGGATCTTAATGATTTAGGTAAAGGTGAGGAATTGACTGGTCTAGAGATTGAAATCGATGGGCATTCAGTAGACCTTAATGTTTATCGTGATTTAAGTGAAGAGTCTAGCATTGCTATTGTTGGTGACGCTGAAGATAGCTTAGTTTTTAGACTTGGTTTTTTATCGGAACTCTCTACAAATCATAAATATAATTTAAATTCGGTAACACTAAGCCTAGAGAGAGGAACGTCTAAAATTGATGGGATGACCCATGCTCTAGCATTTATAAATGGTAAAATAGATGAATTAACTAATACCATTACTGACGACGAGCAGTGCCGAAGAGAACTTGCTAAAAACCAGGCAAAAAACCAATATTGGGGGGCTTATGTCGGTCCTGGTCTAGACTCTTCAAATATTTTAGAGCCCCTTTCTCCAGGTATTTGCAAAAGAACAGTGAGTATGCGTACTTGCTATGCGAGTATGGGCCAGACTCCTTGTACAGAGACAGTGTACTCTTTTCCGGAACGGTGCGATTGACGGAAGACAGAACTAATGTATGCCTGGCCTTTTCAACACCAGCTTTATAAGCACTTAGCAGGTTTGGGCAACCCAGCCAGTTTGGTGGCTTGCTTAGCCGGGCCTTTTTTAAAGAGTCGCTGCAGGTAGCGGCTATTACCTTTTTCTGGCCCAAACTTATTGGCCATGGCTTTCACCAAAGCACGAATTGCTGGGCTGGTTTCGTATTCTTCATAGAATGCGCGCACAAAACGCACCACTTCCCAATGCGCCTCGGTTAGCTCAATGTTCTCTTCTTGCGCCAGTAGCTCAACCATACCTTCGTCCCAAAGGGTATAGTCAAGTAAATACCCGGCTTTGTCAGTAGGGATCGCTTGACCTTTATAATTGAAGCTATAGGTTTCTTGTGTCATGAAAGGGGTATCCAGTGCTGATTTTTCGCTGATATTGCAGCAAGTTCTTTGTAGGAAATTGGGTTAAAATGTTCAGGCAGATTTGCGCCCCTAGTAGCCGCATCTGTACTCAAGAACGACAAGCTTAGCGTTGACTTGTCTTTTACCGTGCCTTTTGTCGTACTCTCTAGCGTGCTTTTTAACGTATTGGCCAACTGCTCAAAAAACGCGGTGTTTAACGTAGGGGCATAAACGCCATCACCAACGAATACTACATATGCAGAGGTCGCTTGCTGAAAGGTGGCTTCAATAAGCTGTTTGTATTCAGTGCTCAAATTTGGCGTTGAAATAGTAATAAGCATTAGAATGTCACCACATGATCTACGCTTCGGATAAGCGCGACTTTTTCTTCTGGGGTTATCCACTCACAGTCTAACTCATCAACTAAGCTGGTATTAGCAAGAACCTGGTCAATGTCGTAGGTATCTGCACTCACTTTACACACAAAGCATTCTTCTATATCGAAAAATGGCATGCTAGCTAAACGTTTGGTGTGATTTTTCAGCTCTTTGGTAGACGCTGCCTTAACAAGCTGCAATACACCTTGGTTTTCAAAAAGCACTTTAACATCGTGCCCATAGTTTGTTGCAGCAAGCGCAAAATCTAAACCATCTTGGCTTTTTGCATTGGAAAAAGGGCTTTGCGTAAACCTAATAAGTAAATGCGCCATTAGAATTGTACCAGCCTGTTGCAATCATGGAGCGCAGCGAAGAACTCGCCTAAGCCAGCTTGCTCGAAAGGCGCGGTTAAGTTGGCCTGAGACAAACCATTTTCGTTCGCCTCTACCTCACTCACAATGCCTCGCTTAACGGCAGCGGTAATGCATACGAGTAACTTTACTTTGTGTTCAGTTGCCAGAGTCTTCCAGCTATCTAGTGCGTAGAGTTCGTCGCCCGTCTTTAGCATTAAGTTATTAGTGTGGTGTACACCTTCGCTATAAAAGAAAACGTTGTTTATTACATCACCATTATCAATAACACCTTGCGCAAAGGCGAGGGCGCGCAACGCTGTATCGCCTTGAAACGGTGATGATGTGATAAGTACTGAATATTCTGCCATACAAATAAAAACACCCCGGTTAAGGGGTGTTTATCTTTTCAACCTTTAACGCTAAATTAATCGTCGCCGCCAAACGCACCTAGAAGGTGAAGGATAGACGTGAACAAGTTGTATATGTTCAAGTATAGCGAAACTGTTGCACGAATGTAGTTTGTTTCACCACCGTGGATGATACGACTTGTATCAAACAAAATGAAACCAGACATAATAAACACAATCGCTGCACTAATCGCTAAGCTTACCGCAGGCACTGCGAAGAAGATGTTCGCAATAGCGGCTACAAGCACTACAACTAAACCAACAACCAAGAAGCCGCCCATAAACGAGAAGTCTTTCTTTGTAGTAAGGGCATAGCCAGATAGCGCAAAGAACACAAGGGCTGTCGCACCTAGTGCTTCCATGATTAGGCCGGGACCTGCTACACCTAGGTAGAAATTAAGCGTGTAACCTAAAGACGCGCCCATTAAACCGGTGAAAGCAAACACCCAGTAGATGCCAGATGCAGAATCTGCTTTTTTCTGGACTACAAAAAGAGTAATAAATGCGCCGATAGTCATAACAAGAGACATCATAGGAGAAATGCCTACCGCCATTGCTATACCAGCACAAACCGCACTAAACGCTAGTGTCATCGCAAGCAGCATATAGGTGTTGCGTAGAACCTTGTTCGTCTGCAATACCGATGGTTGAGATGCACTTGAATACATCGAACGTTGATCCATTGTTTCCTCCAATAGGACTTATGATATGACCAAAATGGTACACAATTATTTAGTGTATGTTGTATGGGTTTTAGTTCCCATTTTCAAGTAGTTTCAGATGAAAATGGTGTCAGGTGAATATAAAAACATCTTTTATACGTGCTAAACAACGTATTTGGTTGAAATCTGGGCACTTAACCAAATTTTTTAATTTTTCGCTTTACAGTCATAAAAATATCATTAAGATACGCAGCACTTCAGGAGAGTTGGCAGAGCCCGGTTTAATGCACCTGACTTGAAATCAGACGTGGGGTCAAACCCACCGGGGGTTCGAATCCCTCACTCTCCGCCATATTAGGAAAACCCGCACATTGTTGCGGGTTTTTTTATGCCTGTTTACCACGTTAAACTTTCGTATAAGACCACAGTCGCATTGTTACATTCCATTCACATGTTTAGGCTTGCGTTTTCTTCGCGCAATCTAAAGGTGTTATGTGTCACAAGAAAGTTCTTCTTATCAAAATCTTCACAAACCAAGTAGTAGCTTTGAATCACGAGACGACTATTTAAATCACGAATTACAAATACTTTCTCCTAAACGCTGGCGGTTAAACCTGCCCGGTAAAGACTACCGCGTTGAATGGGAAGACTTTGTACCCGGGATGGCTGCAACCATAGGTAAAATAGTTATGGTTGCCGCTGTAGTTGGTGCATTTGCAGCGCCACTTGGGTTATCCCCTGAGTTTGTTATTGAAAACGTACGCTTCGAGTTACTTATCGCCGCCGTATTGTTCGTTGTTTTGATTTCAGGTTTTCTTAACCCGTCTGCTAATTTGGCGGGAACCCATGGTCCGCTTTTGCCACTGGTGCCTCTTATCGTTGCTTCTGGTGGTCACCCCATGGCACTCGGGCTGCTTATCGGTTTGTTTGGTTTCATATTAGGCATAACCAAGGGCGGTAGCATACTGGCAAAGCTTACCAGTAACGGTGTTTGCGGTGGGTTATTGTTATATTTGGGCTTTATAGGTATTACAGGTCAGGTTAAGAAGCTATTTGCTTGGGCAGAGAGTTTCGATATGGCCTATCTAGCTTTTGTAGTGATCATCGCCACTATTCTTATGTACGCATGGCTAGAGCATATTAAAAAGCGCTGGTTGGCTATTCCGCTTGGTGCGGTAATGGCAGCAGTAATAGCTTTTGCTTTCGGTGCGCCGTTTGAGTTTACGACATCGCCCGGTATGCCTAATTTAAACCCTGCTTATTGGTGGGGCGAAGACACTGGTTGGAAACTAGGCTTACCAGACTGGTCGCACTTCATTGCGGTGTTGCCTTTTGCTGTACTTGCTGTGTCGATGTGGTCGCCGGACTTTTTGGGGCATCAGGTGTTTCAAAAGCTCAGTTACCCGAAGAAAAGTGAAAAGGCTCACATGAACATCGATGACACCATGATTGCTGCTTCAAGCCGTCAGGCGGTAGGAAGCTTATTAGGTGGGGGTAACATCTCATCATCGTGGGGAACCTATATTATCCCAGCATCTATTGCGCGCAGACCAATTCCAGGTGGTGCATTAGTTACCGGTCTATTATGTGTTGTCGCCGCGCTATGGGGTTACCCTATGGACTTAGCTATTTGGCCTCCAGTACTCTGTGTTGCTTTGATTGTTGGCGTGTTTCTTCCGTTAATGGAAGCGGGTATGCAAATGACGCGAGAAGGTAAAACAACGCAATCTGCGGCACTGGTCGTTATTTCATCTGTACTAGTTAACCCTGTATTTGGGTGGTCTTTTACTATGCTATTAGATAATTTAGGTGTAGTTGGGTGTAAAGACAGAGCTGGCGATTTAGGTAAAGCAGGCCGCTGGGTAATTCCTGGTATTACTTTCTTGGTGCTGTGTACGGTTATGGCATTAATCGGTATGTTCCCTGGTGTACCAGCAATAATGGAAAGCTTTAGAATGTAGTGTTGAAAGTATACGGCGTGGGAACTTTCTTCCACGCCGTTTGATGTCCTTCGTAACTCTCTCTTGCCTCTTCTGTTGTCTTTATCCCTTGCGTGCTAGGTAACTTAACCCTAAGGATGCTTGCAGGGTTACGCGTACCTTTTTTTTAGTTTACGCTCTATTCGTCCCAGTGGGGTGTATCTCCAAAGTAGTTTGACAAGAAGTCGATGAAAACCCTGAGTTTATTAGAGATAAGCTTTCTGTGCGGGTAAACGGCGTACAACGAAATTGCTTGCGGTACGAATTCATTTAGTATGGAAACGAGCTCACCGTTTTTAAGCGCTTCACCAACAATAAATGTAGGTTGAAGTACGTATCCTTCACCTTGTTTAGCAACATTAGCTAGCACTTCTCCATTATTAGCAGTTAGTTTAGGCATCACTTTCTGGGCGTTTGCCTTTAACGCTGTAATCAGCATTGACTTATCGTTTTCATAATTCACGTAAGAATATTCAAGATAGTGCTCCGGCTTTAATTCGTTGGGGTGTAGTGGCGTACCGTATTTTTTCAGATAGGCAGGAGAAGCGCATAAAGCAAGTTTAATAGTTGTTATCTTTTTGGCCACCAGCGTTGAGTTGGCAAGGTGGCCAGCACGTATTGCGATATCAAACCCTTCGTCTATCACATCAATTTTTCGGTCATTAAGCTGCAAGTTTATCGATACGTTAGGGTGTGCTTGTTGAAACGCGCTGAGAGCGTCGGCTAAGTGCAGTGTTGAAAAGGTAACTGGAGCACTGACATATAAAACTCCCTTAGCTTGTGTACTTAGCAAACCTAGCTGACTTTCCATGTCGCTTACACTTTCAAGGATATGATTAGCATGTTGCAAGCATTGTTGGCCCGCCTCGGTTAAATGGATTTTTCTTGTAGTGCGGTTAAATAAGCGTGCATCAAGCTGCTTTTCTAACTCTGCAATGTATTTACTTACCAGTTGGTTTGACGTGTCGAGCTTTTCTGCAGCTTTAGTGAAGCTGCCCTCGTTTGCAACAACGGTAAAGGTCTTCAACAGAGATAATTTGTCCACTTTTAACCCGTATTATTTAATTAACAACATTGTGTTGGTAATAATTCAATAATTGCCATCTTTATTCAATAGCTGTTGGTAACTATTCTAAGCACATACGGTTAGCGCAGTCGCTACTAAGAGATTGTACAAGCAGCGCGCTCTAATTTTTAAGTTAAGACATTTTCGAACATGAGACTTTTCGTCACCAAAGGTTTTAAGGATATGGCAATGAATAAACAATTTTTGAAAAGCATTTTTACATCTAACAACAGTGTTTCTAGCTTAGTTTTACGCGTTCCGGTTGGCATTATTTTGAGTGCTCACGGTGCGCAAAAGCTTTTCGCATGGTTCGGCGGATATGGCTTGGAAGGTACCGGGCAGTGGATGGAAAGCATAGGCTTAGCACCTGGTTTTTTAATGGCACTACTAGCTGGAAGCGCAGAGTTTTTCGGTGGTCTAGCACTTATAGTTGGGTTGCTTACTCGTCCTGCTGCTTTGGTGAGCGCCTTTACTATGGTGATTGCTATTTTTAGCGTGCATGCACCTAATGGGTTATTTATGAGCAACAACGGTTACGAATTTGCTCTTGCGCTTCTAGCTGCAACGACTGCATTGACTATTCAAGGTGGCGGAAAATTATCTATCGATACCCTTATTAGCAATAAGCTGAATAAGTAGAACAACCGAACTAGGATATTGAAGCCAGCTTGTTATAGCTGGCTTTCTGATAAGCCAAGTCCTTAATTGCAGTTAACAATGAGCGATGCTATGCAACAGCGACCCCAGTCAGATATTCACCCCACAGCGCGGATCACAACAGCCTATATCTCTCATGGAGGTGGCCCGCTTCCGCTTCTTGAAATGCTTTCAAAAGGTGAGGAGGATGCACCAGCTTATCACGCGGAAATGATTAACGTGTTGAAAGGATTATCAATAGAACTTCCAAAGCCAGATTTAATTATCGTGATAAGTGCCCACTGGGAAGAAGCAGAAGTCTGTGTGACCACACACCCGCGCCCATCATTAATTTATGATTATTATGGCTTTCCACCAGCAGCGTACTCTATTAAATACCCTGCCGAAGGAGAAAAAGGTTTTGCGTCGTCAATAGTTACAAATCTGAAAGAGCAGGGTATAACGGCGCGGGGTGATAATGAGCGAGGTTTCGATCACGGTATGTTTATCCCATTGAGTATAATGTATCCCAAGGCTGATGTACCCTGTATTCAAGTGTCGATAACGTCTGATTTATATGCCACCAAACATATTGAATTAGGGAAAGCGCTGAGAAAAGCAGTCGAAACTGCTACGACGGCTAATTCATCGCAAAAACACATTCTGATTTTAGGCTCGGGTTCTTCTTTTCATAATATGCAGGTCTTTTTTGACAAAGCCAGCGATACAATGCAAAAAGCCACCCGATTTAATAATTGGCTACAAACAACAATGCAAAGCAAGGCATACAGTGAAAATGAGCGCAGAGCTAGATTAGTCGATTGGGCCGAAGCCCCAGACGCACGATATGCCCATCCCAGAGAAGAGCACCTGTTACCACTGCATGTTTGCTACGGAGCAAATTTCAAAGCAGCTGACAAAGCCATTTCTTTAACACTGCTTAGTAAACCAGCAAGTATGTTTGTTTGGCACTACTAATTTCACGTTAGCAGCTATTTTATTGGGTTTCGCATTACGAAATGTAGTATGAAATACAGCCATGCTGAGCGTTCTTTTACCAATTATTAAGCACTTTGTTTATCAATTGTTCGCTTAGGCCGGAATCTTACAATTAGTGCTTTACAGGCCCTCAGAAATCATTAAGATACGCACCACTTAAGGAGAGTTGGCAGAGCCCGGTTTAATGCACCTGACTTGAAATCAGACGTGGGGTCAAACCCACCGGGGGTTCGAATCCCTCACTCTCCGCCACATTACGAAAACCCGCACATTGCTGCGGGTTTTTTTATGGGCTAAATTTACTCGCTTTAATACACGGCTATAGCCAAGAACTGAACCTACGCATAACAACACTCTTCAAAGGTAAGCAAACACTGTTATTATGGACATCATGATCTATCGATGTGCATAGAGAACTAGTGGGAGTTTTTAAGCAATAACTTCAATAGCTTTAAAAAACTTCTTAGCATGCTCTACATTCATTTATACTAGGTTAATGCTGCAAGTGTTTCGAAATAATGAGAACGCGGAGCATCATATATAAAGATGGTTATTATTCTTGCGAAAAGGTGAATATTTCACCAGTTGATTGATTTAATTGAAATTAATGCTTTACAGGGCGACGTAAATCATTAAGATAAGCACCACTTCAGGAGAGTTGGCAGAGCCCGGTTTAATGCACCTGACTTGAAATCAGACGTGGGGTCAAACCCACCGGGGGTTCGAATCCCTCACTCTCCGCCATATTAGGAAAACCCGCACATTGTTGCGGGTTTTTTTATGGGTGAAATATTTTCTGATCTCATCCTGTCTGTATCTTGTAATTACAAAACATTTCATAAAAACCAAGTTATGTCGCGCTTTATTCACAGAAGCTTGATATATATAAAAAGGTTTACAATCAACTGAAATCATTACGGCATATAAAAGCGGTGCACGTGTATCGCTGGTCCTACGCAGTTGGTAGTAATAACAAGAATTCAAGAGGACATTATGCAGGCAATGCCCACACTTAATCTTTGGGAAGGCACGGTTGAACAAAAAAGACAGGAAATAAAGGCGTATTTCCTCGACTCATTCAACACATATGAATCACTTTTCTCTTGCCTAGTGAATGATGAGGTCTTTAACGAGCGACCTGAAAAGCTGCGTCATCCGTTAATTTTTTATTTCGGCCATACCGCCACATTTTTTATCAATAAGCTAGTGCTTTCAAAGGCTATCAACGAGCGGATTAACCCTAAGTTTGAATCGCTCTTTGCTATTGGTGTTGATGAGATGAGTTGGGATGACCTCAACGATGAAAACTACGATTGGCCGCAGGTTGAAGAGGTGCGTCAATATCGAAATCAAGTTCGCACCTTGGTATGCGACCTTATAGATACCATACCGTTTAGCATGCCTATCGACTGGGACAGCCCAATGTGGCCTTTAGTGATGGGAATAGAACACGAACGCATTCATTTAGAAACCTCGTCGGTACTTATTAGGCAATTACCTATTTCGTCTGTGCGACCTAGTTCAGAATGGCCTGTTTGCCCTACAATGCTCACTAAGCCTGAAGAACTTGATCATAACGCATTAATTACGGTTCCAGCGCAAACGGTAAGAAATAACAAAACTTGGGATAATTCCTATTACGGCTGGGACAATGAATATGGAACTCAGCAAGAATCTGTAAGCGAGTTTAGTGCATCTAAGTTTCTGGTAAGCAATGGTGAGTATTTAGCTTTCGTTAAAGACGGCGGTTATCACAATGCGAAGTACTGGGAAGCTGAAGGCAATAAATGGCGAGAATATACCCAAGCCCAGCACCCTGTGTTTTGGGTTAAAAAAGGCGATGACTATGCCTATCGCAGTATGCTTGAAGAACACTCACTTCCTTTAGATTGGCCGGTAGACGTTAATTATCACGAAGCAAAAGCCTTTTGTAATTACTTAAGTGAGAAGAACGGCGCGCTTATTCGCCTGCCTACTGAGAATGAATGGCAAGCGCTACGCGAGCATGCTGGTGTAACACAAGCCGTATATGCTGATGGTTTCAACATTGCTTTACAAAAATATGCTTCGAGTGAGCCAGTTGATGTTAATCAGTCTGGCGAGTTTTTCGATGTAGTAGGGAATGTATGGCAGTGGACTGAAACGCCAATCTATCCGTTTGAAGGGTTTAAAGTGCATCCACTGTACGACGACTTCACTACGCCAACGTATGATAATAAGCATAACCTCATTAAAGGCGGTAGCTGGGTATCTACAGGCAACGAGGCAATGAAAGACAGTCGCTACGCATTTAGGCGTCATTTCTTTCAGCATGCCGGGTTCAGATATGTTCAAGGAAAGCGAGTTATAGCAGTGAACGATTTTGATTACGAAAGCGATACGCAAGTGTCGCAATACAGCGAGTTTCACTATGGCGACGAATACTATGGTGTGCCTAATTTCGCCAAAGCCAGTGCTCAGTTTTGTATAGACAATATGCAGGGGCGTCAGCACAGCAAAGCATTAGACTTAGGCTGTGCAGTGGGCCGTTCAACATTTGAACTTGCTAAGCACTTCGACCATGTTGATGGCATTGATTTTTCTGCTCGCTTCATAAAAACCGCATTTGATATGCAAGAGCGTGGAGAGATCCGCTATAACCTAATAGAAGAAGGTGAACTAACGTCATTTAAGGCAAGAAAACTTTCTGCTTTAGGTTTAGAAGAGAGTGCCGAAAAGGTCGCTTTTGCTCAGGGCGATGCGTGTAACTTAAAGCCTCAGTATACGGGCTACGACCTTATCTTTATGGGGAATTTAATCGATAGGGTCTATAGCCCTAAAAAAGTTCTGGCTGATATGGCAAAACGTTTAAACAAAGGCGGTTTGCTTATAGTTGCCAGCCCCTTTACTTGGCTGGAGGAATACACGGAGAGAAGCGAGTGGCTAGGGGGCTATAAAGATGAAAACGGTGAAACACTGAGCTCTACGCAAGCACTAGAAGATGCGCTAGGTAGCGGCTTTAAGCGCGTCGGCAAGCCCACAGAACTTCCGTTTGTCATTCGAGAAACCAAACGCAAATATCAGCACACGCTTTCCGAGTTCAACGTATTTGAAAAGGTAAGTGATTAAAGGCTAGATAGAAGACGCTTATGCCATGCTTTGGGCCTCGTTTTGGGGCCGCGCTTTGGGTTATAACACTAGACAAAGCGTGGCTTGATATCTGAAGTTGCTTATTATTTAAATAAATACCTGATTAAATAATGTTTGAGAACACATTGTGCTTGTTACAGTGCCAAGAGGCTCCGTAGCTCGAGTCAACATGGCAACACAACAGAACAAAATTAGTAGAGCAAGCAAAACGGCAAAATACTGCTTAGAATCATAAGTAGAGAGTAAGTAGAAATTAAGTAGAGAGTAAGTCGAGGGTGTACGAAGAGCAAAATCAACTCCCAGTGTTCAGTGCATTTGAGCATGAGTTTATGCCTCACAAAGATGTGTGGCAGGCCCCAGCTCATCTAAAACGCGATCAAACTCGGCTTAAGTATTCAGCAATATTGCGTAGCTTTTATAGCAAGGTTTCTCAACAAACATCGGCCATAGATCCTCAGCAAGAGCCTATTGCTATGTGGATAGCTGATATGGATATACCGCCTTGTGATGACATTATAAGTGCAGTTACAAAAAACCTTCGTTCAACATATGGATATCAGTCTCTTGATATTGGTGAGGCAGTGGCTAAACGTTTTGAGCGCAGTTCACCGAAATACAGCCGTTTTAATGTTAACAGCACTGATGTAGTTGATGTGGCCAGTATTATTGGCGCAATAGACGTAGCGCTTCGAACATTTTGTAAAGCTGGACAAAAGGTGATGGTGTTAACACCTACCTATTCACCCATAACCGAAACGGTGAAAAACAACAATTTAGAACCTGTATATATACCGGTAGGGCAGCCAGTCTGTACCATTAAAGAAAAATATACGGATGTAGCTTGGTCACACTCTAGTAATCATCAGGGTATTGATGATTCCTTTAACGGCATAGACCTTAACGCTTTAGACAAATCTGCAGTAGCATTTGTTATCTGTCATCCCAACAACCCTACTGGCACAGTATTAAGCGCTTCAGCACAGCGTAAAATCGTGGATTTTTGCGCATACCACAATATTTTGTTGATCACTGACGAAGTACACAGTGAATTTGCCTTTAACTCACATAACGAGCCGACTCTTATCCCTATCTTTGGCAGTGAACTTGATTGCGAAGATGCAAATGAAGCTGAAATAAGTGAGCAAAATAAAACAATAGGTAAAAACATTAGGCACACACCGCGAATTATCCACCTCAATAGTGCCTCTAAAGCCTTCAACTTAGCCAGTATTCCCGGCGCGTCGTATGCGATTATAAAAGACAAAAAGATAAGGGAAAGATTTGCCCAGGCCATCAATGAACGACACCTTAATGCAACTAACTTAGGAAAAGTTGCATTAATTGCCGCCTACGTGAATGGCAGCACCTGGCTAGACGCGGTTAAAGGTGCGTTAGCCTTTAATAGAAAGCTAGTTGTTCGCTTCTTCAAGCACTACGGCATCAACGTAAGCTATACTATGGGAAGCGCTGGCTACTTTCTCTGGCTAGATCTCGCCTCATTTCCCTCGAAGATCTCACAACCCATGGCTTCTGTGGCGACGGTAAAAGATTCGGTGGGAAAGGAGTCTGATCAGATTCTTCGTTATTCACCTGTTGCAAACGTAGAACAGTGCCTAGAGCGGGGCGTAGTAGGTAACGACGGAGCCCCCTGTGGCGCGCCGAATCATATAAGGCTTAATTTGGCCTGCCATCCTGCGGTTATAGAGACCGCACTGCAGCGTTTGTGCTTCACGTGGTAACTGTTCGCTACCGTTTAGTTTGAATTACACGCCAATAAGTTTCTAATCGACCTTTTGCATGACCGATGACAGCATTCTAAATAATAGAATAACTAACCCTATTATCCCGTATTTTATTCCTACTAAAAAGAATTAAACTAATCTTATTGCAAATGAACTCAACCAAGATCTCAGCGGCAGTATAGCTCGTGGCTAATTAAGGGATTTTGTAAGAGCAGAAAAGTTTAAGGAGTTAAAGTGATGTACCTGAGAAAAGCGAACGAGAGAGGAAAAGTTAATTTTGGCTGGCTAGAAAGCCGACACAGTTTTTCATTTGGGCACTATTATGATGCGAAGCACATGGGCTTTTCAGCGTTAAGGGTGATTAATGATGATATTGTTCAGGCAGGTAGAGGTTTTGAGACGCACGGCCATAGAGATATGGAAATCATTTCATATGTAGTGAGCGGTGCTTTGAAACACGAAGACAACACGGGTAATGAATACGTGGTACCTGCGGGTGATATACAAGTGATGAGTGCGGGTCGCGGTATTATGCACTCAGAGTTTAACCCCTCAAGTGAAGAACCTGTGAACTTTCTCCAAATTTGGATTGTGCCAAATGAAAAAGGGGGAACCCCAGGTTATACCCAGAAAACTTTCGGTAGTAGTGCTGGTGGTAATGAAAAGCTGGAGTTGCTCGTAAGTGGCGACGGAAGAGATGGTTCGTTAAAGATTAAGCAGAATGCGTCAATAAGTCGCTTGACCCTGAAAGCTCAAGAAGCGTGGCAACGAAATGCTGAAGGGCAAAAAGGGTATCTTCATATAATCTCAGGTAAGGCCAAAGCGTCGGTGAAAAGTGCACCTGAAGCCGTTGAATTGGTACCTGGCGATGCTATTGGAATTTACGAGGAAGATAGTATTTCGCTTACTGCATCTCAAGATTTGGTTGCCCTTTGGTTTGATTTACCAATTTAACTAGCTAAAAGTAATCTAGATCAATAATTTAGTTTCAATTTGTGTATCTCTACTTCACGAATCTTTATCTCGTGGTATGATGACTGTGATAAGGTTTTAGGCTGTTAATAGTTATCATTAACGAAAATTGACAGTCTTAAACCTAGTTGTTTAGAAAACTGAAGTCAGTGAGATACTAGAGTGATAAAAATAATCCTAGCAGATGACCACGATTTGGTCAGAAGAGGGATACGCCGGATTCTGGAAGACGTAGAAGATTTTACTGTTATTGATGAAGCGAGTAACGGTGAAGATGCGGTACAAATGTGCCGAAAAAATGCGCCAGATGTGGTACTCATGGACGTGAACATGCCCGGTATTGGCGGACTAGAAGCGACAAAGAGAATTGTTCGCATGTCAGAAAATACGCGGGTGATATGTGTTTCAATGCACAAAGAAAGCCCGATACCTATGCAGGTAATGGAAGCGGGTGCGTTTGGATTTCTTACCAAAGACGCAAAGCCTGATGAGGTCATTCTTGCCATTCATAAAGTGGCGGCGGGGCAAATGTATCTCGACAATGAAATGGCCAATAGCATTGCGATAAGTAAGTTATTGCCAAGTTCGGATAATCCATTTGATGAGCTATCGAGTAGAGAACTTACAATAGCCATGAGATTAACCGAAGGTCATAAAGTGCCAGATATTGCTCGAGAACTTAGCATCAATTCAAAAACGGTTAATACCTACCGTTATCGCATGTTCCAAAAATTAGGCGTGACGTCTGACGTAGAGTTAACACACTTAGCCTACCGTCATAAGCTAATCAGTCCTAATACCTTTTAAGCGTCACTAGACGCATAACGTCAAAGTGATTATGTCTGCATTTGATTCAGCAGCATTTCTTAAGAATTTAACCTCTCAACCTGGCGTGTACCGTATGTACAACAGCCAGGACGAGGTTATTTACGTAGGAAAAGCCAAAAACCTTAAAAAGCGAGTATCAAGTTACTTTCGTACGAACCTTGATAACGCTAAAACCCGTTCGTTGGTCAGCCAGATTGCGAACATGGATGTCACCGTTGTAAACAGTGAAACCGAAGCGTTTCTACTAGAGAACAACTTCATTAAGAAGTATAAGCCGCGTTACAACGTGGTAATGCGTGACGACAAATCTTACCCTTTTATCTTTTTATCAGATCACGAACATCCTCGGCTTTCTTTCCATCGCGGCCCTCAAAAGAAAAAGGGTGAATATTTCGGGCCATATCCGAGTGCTTGGTCGGTTCGAGAAAGCTTACGCTCTATGCAGCGTATATTTCCTGTTCGTCAATGCGAAGACAGCTATTACCGTGCGCGCAGCAGACCTTGCCTTCAGTATCAGATGCAACGGTGCAGCGCGCCTTGCGTTGAAGGCTATGTGAGCGATGAAGAATATAAAGAGCAGGTCAACTTTGCTCGCCTGTTCTTAAAAGGGAAAAACCAGCAAGTCATTGGCGGGCTGGTGGACAAAATGGAAAAAGCCAGCGAAGCATTAAACTTTGAGGCCGCCGCGCGCTATCGCGATCAGATAAACGCCTTAAGGAAAGTACAAGAGCGACAATGGGTTGCCGGTACCCAAGACGAAATGGATGTGTTTGGTTTTGCGTTCAAAGGCAATATGGCCTGTATTCAAGTTATGTTTATTCGCGAAGGGCAACTGCTAGGCAGCAAAGCATATTTCCCTAAAGTACCCAATACGGCAGACGAGCAAGAAGTTTTCGAATCTTTCTTCCTACAATTTTATTTAGCTGGCAACAAAGTCATTCCTAAACAAATTGTGTTGAGCAACACACTTAGTGACGAAGATGCTATTGCAGACGTACTTGCCAGTGAAGCAGGGCACAAGGTGCATTTCTTTAAAGGGGCGAGGGAAGAGAAGCGCAAGTATCTACAGCTGGCCCAATCAAATGCACAAACCGCATTAGATGCCCAATATAGCCAGCAAAAGTCTGTGTTTGCACGCTATCTAGACCTAGAAGCGGCACTGGAAGTTGATACGCCTATTCAGCGCATGGAATGCTTTGATATTTCTCACACCTCTGGTCAACAAACAGTGGCGTCCTGCGTGGTATTCAATCGAGAAGGGCCACATAAAAGTGACTACCGTCGCTATAACATTGAAGGCATTACGCCTGGAGATGATTATGCGGCTATGGCGCAAGCATTAAAGCGGCGTTACAAGTCGGTTAAAGAAGTGCAAAAAATTCCAGACCTTCTATTAATAGATGGTGGTAAAGGGCAACTTGCCCAAGCTGAGGCTTTTTTTGAAGACTGGCCTCATGATAAAAAGCCCATGCTTTTAGGTGTAGCAAAGGGCACTACCCGTAAGCCGGGTTTAGAAACTTTGATTTTGGCGGGCAGTCATCAAGTGCTTCCCATGGATAGCCATTCGCCTGGACTTCATCTTATTCAGCATATTCGCGATGAATCACACCGATTCGCTATCACTGGGCACCGCAACCGTCGTCAGAAAGTAAAAACGACCTCGAGCCTTGAAAGTATTCCTGGTATTGGCGCTAAGCGCAGACAAACGTTGTTAAAGTTTATGGGAGGCTTACAAGGTCTTAAAAAGGCCAGTAAAGATGAAATAGCAAGTGTACCAGGCATTAGCCCAGAACTGGCGGATACTATTTACGACCACCTTCATCAATAAATGACTGAGTAACAAGCAATGCATTGCAAATTAAGGTAATGTGTTGTGGAAATGAAAGAAGCTTAGCTAAAAGCTACTGCGCTAAAACGCCCATAGAGGCATAACACCGAGACGTACTTTTTATGTGGACTGTTCCAAACTGTATTACTTTATTTCGAGTAATCCTTATACCTGTTTTTGTGGTTGTTTATTTTCTTGATTGGCGCTGGGCGCACGAAGCAGGGGCCTTTATCTTTTGGCTGGCGGCCATCACAGACTGGTTTGACGGGTATTTAGCACGAAAACTTCAGCAATCTACGCCCTTTGGTGCCTTCTTAGACCCGGTGGCAGATAAACTTATCGTAGGTGCCGCGCTTCTTATGATCACACATAGTTATGCAAACCTTTGGATCACTTTGCCATCCATTGCGCTTTTGGTGCGTGAAATTTATGTATCGGCATTACGAGAATGGATGGGTTCAAATGGAGTAAGAGACGCAGTTAAAGTGTCTTTTATAGGTAAAGCTAAAACCACTGCTCAAATGTTAGCCTTAATTGGATTACTTTCAGGGTTAGAAACTTTTATGGGCGTAACAATTTATTGGGTTTCTTTGGGTTATATCCTTTTATATTTCTCTGCAGTGCTGTCAATTTGGTCAATGTTTGTTTATACAAAAGCGGCGTGGCCACACCTTCGAAGTGGCGCAGTAAAGTAGAATTGATCGCGGTTTAATCAAAGTGAATAAAAAAATAGCAAACGATCATAAAAAACCGCATTTATCTCAATTTAAACGCTTTTTTGTGTTGACAGTTTTGAATGGGTAGGTAGAATGCACCCCACATTTCGAGAGGACATCAACCAAACGAAATGGTCGATTAAGACATGCGGGAATAGCTCAGTTGGTAGAGCACGACCTTGCCAAGGTCGGGGTCGCGAGTTCGAATCTCGTTTCCCGCTCCAATCTCTTGAAGATAAGTTTTAATCACGCGCCAGACGCATCTGGCGGAATGGCAGAATGGCTATGCAGCGGATTGCAAATCCGTCTATCTCGGTTCGACTCCGGGTTCCGCCTCCAAACGCTGCAACGCAGCATCAGGTTCTACGCCTGACACCTTTGCTGAAAAGCAACCCGATGCCCGGGTGGTGAAATTGGTAGACACAAGGGATTTAAAATCCCTCGCTGGTAACAGCGTGCCGGTTAAGTCCGGCCCCGGGCACCATTTACTTCCACATTTTCATTCAATACAAAACTTTGTCAATCTCGCTCTTTTACTGCGTTTTACTATGGTAAAATCCGTAAAAATCTTTGGCAAAGACGTACTATCTTGAATTCTGTTATGTCACTTCGTTTAGACGAGCTATCTCGTGCTGAACGTCCATTTCACGCGCGTGGTAGCAAGGTAATTCGCTGTGATGCGTGTTTGCTTCCAACGCAAAACTGTATTTGTGAATTTAAGCCTGAAGCTGGCACAGACGTGGCGGTTTTGTTCTTAATGTACAAAGGCGAATACTATAAACCTACCAATACAGGTCGTTTGATTGCAGATGTGGTTAAAGACAACCATGCGTTTTTGTGGAAACGAACGGAACCTGATGAAGCGTTGCTGAAACTGCTAAGCGACGACAAATACTTTCCTATTGTGGTATTTCCACACGAATATGCTGCAGCTGAACGCTGTATTGACGCTCCACCATTGAATACTGGAAAAACGTTACTATTTATTTTCTTGGATGGAACCTGGCGTGAAGCAAAGAAGATGTTTGTAAAAAGTCCTTATCTGCATAATTTTCCTGTGTTGGGCGTTAGCATGGAAGTGGCTTCAGACTATCTGTTAAGAGAGTCTACCCATGATTTCCAACATTGCACCGCAGAAGTAGGTATTAGCGTTTTGGCACTAGCTGAGCAGCAGCAAGGGGCACAAACGTTAGCGCACTATTTTAGCGTGTTCAGGCGGGAATACTTAAAAGGTAAGCCCCATTTACAGCATAAGCTCGCGTTTGCAGAGTCGCAGGTTAAAGATAACATCTAAAAAGTGTCACTTTTATTTGCGAAAGTATTGTTTTACATCCACTATTTTATATTAATGAAAAACGGAGAAAGCGAATGGCATCAGTTACTTTTCAAGGCAACACAGTTACAACTAAGGGCCAGCTACCAGAAGTAGGTACAGCGGCACCAGACTTTACCTTAGTAAAGGCGGATTTGGGCGAAGTAACGCTGTCAGAACTTGCAGGTAAAAACGTTGTATTGAATATCTTTCCTTCAATCGACACAGGCACTTGCGCAATGTCAGTGCGTAAATTTAACGAAGAAGCTGCTAAATTAGATAATACAACTGTTATTTGTGTGTCAGCCGACCTGCCGTTTGCTGCGGGCCGTTTCTGTGGCGCAGAAGGCATTGAAAATGTACTTACAGGTTCTACCTTCCGTTCAACCTTCGGCGATGATTACGGTGTAACCTTCGAATCAGCACCGCTAACAGGTTTACTGTCGCGCTCGGTTGTTGTTATCGATACTGAAGGTAAAGTGGTTTATACAGAGCAAGTAGCAGAAACTACAGAAGAACCAAATTACGAGTCTGCTATTGCTGCATTAAGCTAAGAAAGCCGCTTAGTCACTAAGTGAAATAGTACATAGTTAATGTGAATCAATACCAACCGATTCGTTTTTATCGCGGTATTACAAGGCGCTCACTCATGTGAGCGCTTTCCAGGAGGATGTAATGGCATCAGTATTGCTGTCAGTCGGCGAGTTAGCCAATGCAATGCAACAAAAACCGGTTACGCTTGTAAGAGCGTTGATGGATGATCCTGTGTCAAAAACGCCGGATACACGAACGGCAATGGTATTGCCTGCATCAGTGGATTTTGATCTAGATAGCGAAGGCAGCGACCACACTACAGGTTTACCTCACAGTATGCCCTCAGCTGATGACCTTGCTATTTATCTTGGCAATCAGGGTATTACAGCAAATACACCCATAGCGGTTTACGACACTCGAGGTATGTATTCTGCGCCTAGGGTATGGTGGATGCTAAAGGCACTGGGACATAACGATGTATATATATTAAATGGTGGCCAACCTGCGTGGGAGGGGGCTGGGCTTCCCATTTCAGAACAGCAGCAATATGGAAAATTAACCTATCAAGCTACACCTCGACCTGGGTGGTTTGCAAACTCTAGCGCCGTGCTACAAGCTATAAATACTGAAGCGCAACTGCTTGATGCGAGAAGTAGTCCACGATTTAACGGCGAAGTCTCAGAGCCCCGAGAAGGGGTGCGCTCAGGGCATATGCCTGGCGCGTTCAATGTTCCTTTCGATACGCTAATAAAAGAAGGCCATTTCTTACCTATAGATGAGCTAAATGCTGTTTTTGCAAAAGCAAAAGTCGATTTGCGTAAACCTATTATCTGCACCTGCGGTTCAGGCGTTACCGCTTGTATTATTGGTGTTGCAGCTCTTATGTGTGGTGCTACGCAAGTTTCGGTATATGATGGATCATGGTCTGAGTGGGGCGCTAATACCCAGTATCCGGTAGTCAAAGGCGTGTAAAAGCATAAAAGCCGTGAAATACTAAAATCATTTATGTGCGATGTATGCCTAAGTAGCATATGATCGTAAGCTTCATTGAAAAACCGAATAACTCGCTTTACAGCAACAGAGTAAGTACAACCCAATGTCAGCTAATCAATCCTTACCCAATATTGTTATTCTCACCGGTGCGGGCATTTCCGCTGAGTCTGGGTTAAAAACGTTTCGCGATAATAACGGCCTTTGGGAAAATCACAGCGTTGAAGAAGTCGCTACACCCGAAGCGTTCGAGCAAAACCCTAGTTTGGTTTATCGCTTTTATAATGCGCGCCGGGCACAGCTTCAACAGAATGATGTTTTGCCTAACGCAGCACATACGGCGCTGGCTAAACTAGAGAAAGCCTTCGGTCAAAAACTAACGTTGGTGACGCAAAACGTTGATGATTTACATGAGCGTGGTGGCAGCGAATCGGTTTATCATATGCATGGTAAGCTATTGTCGGCACGCTGTGCTATTAGCCAGCAAACTTTTGATTGGCGTGAGAGTTTTGATCACACCACTAAATGTCCGTGCTGTAAAAGAGTAACCCTTCGACCGGATATCGTTTGGTTTGGCGAAATGCCTATGTATATGGAAGAAATTTACGATGCACTCTCACAGGCCGATATGTTTATAGCTATTGGTACATCGGGTAATGTGTATCCCGCTGCTGGCTTTGTTCAAATTGCTAAAGAAAATGGCGCTCACACAATAGAAGCGAATTTAGAGCCAGGTGTATCCAATGCCTTGTTCGACGAATCACTTACAGGTCCTGCCTCGCGCATAGTTCCGCAGTGGGTTGATGAATTGATTTCAAAATATGCGCTGTAGGAGGCGCAAAACATGCAGTATATGAATGAATTTCTTACCATTGCACTGGTACACCTTGTGGCTGTTGCCAGCCCAGGTCCTGACTTTGCAGTGGTGGTTCGAAACAGCGTGGCTTATGGCAGACGTATCGCCATATATACCAGTATCGGTATTGGGCTAGCAATCTTATTGCATGTTGCTTACTCGCTAGTAGGGCTAAGTGTTGTAATTGCGACTACGCCTTGGCTTTTTACCACTTTTAGCTACGCTGCCGCTGCTTATTTACTTTATCTTGCTTTCGGTGCACTTAGAAGCGGCCCTGTAAAGCAGGAGCAAGACGTAGATACGGAAAAAAAGGTATCTCAAATCTCGGCAAAACGTGCCGTTTGGATGGGTTTTCTGACAAACGGACTTAATCCTAAAGCAACGCTGTTTTTCCTTTCACTTTTTACCGCTATCATCAGTATCGATACGCCATTTAGCGTAAAGCTTGGTTATGGTATCTATTTAGCATTTGCCACCGGGCTTTGGTTTTGTTTCCTTTCCTACCTTTTAAGTACAAGTAAAGTTGCCGAGCTTATTGGTAAAAAAGGCTATTGGTTGGATAGGGCGATGGGCGTGCTTTTAGTTGGGTTAGCCGCTAAGTTAGTGTTGGGTTAACTTTTGTTTATTACACAAGCAGGCATTTATTTTTGTGAATTGGTATAATCGCGCCGATTTTTCTAAAAGTATAAGAGAGTTGTGTGAAAGACGTAAACCCAGACCGCCTGAACAATACGTTGTCTAAACAGTATCAATTCGATACTAAAGGTCTCTTGCGCCGCGCTGCCGGTTTAACAAAAGCTAATTTTTCATCATTGTTTCAAGGTAGCCTTGTTTTATTCTTGACCTTTGTGGTGCTTGGGGTAATTGCCCAACAGTACATTACCATCAATGATGACGGTAGCTATGTATTCGAGCACCAGTCTATTATCCAGATTGTGGCAATCTGCATTGTGGCGCCGTTACTTACGGGCTTATACATGATGGGGGTTTTTGTAGCGCGAGGCGTAAAAGCATCGGTATTTACGGTATTTCAGTTTTTCCCCCTTATATTTCTGGTAGCGTTAACCCAGTTAGTTAGCAGTATCCTTGTACAGTTAGGCATGATGCTGCTTATCTTACCTGGCGTGTATTTCTACCTAGCGTCGTCCTTTTCTCTAATGTTAGTGGCCGACAGAAAACTAACTCCAATTAGCGCAATTATTCTTTCATGCCGAGTATTCAACGTGTACTGGGCCCAAATTGCCAGTATCTTCGGCGTTTTCTTCTTACTGTTTGTGTCGGTACCGCTGACGTTCGGGTTTTCCCTTATTTGGGTGTTACCTTTTTATTTTAGTATGATGGGGTTGCTCTATCAGGAATTGATTGGCGAGCAAGGAGTAAGCACGGACGCATCTGTAGATGATGTGAATGAGTCGAGCTTCGATGCATAAACGTGAAACCTTTAAAATTGTCCTTATAACGCTTGGTGTTCTGGCGGTTATCGTCATTAATGCCATTATTTTTACCAAGGACGAACCGGATATTTTAGATATACCGCAAACGGTGGAGGCGAAAAAGCCGGTACCTGATTTCTCTATTTATAGTGACGTAAAAGAGAAGAAAGAGGCGTTTTTTAACTATCTACGCCCGGAGGTAGAGAAGCAAAACGCTTACTTACTTACCTTGAGACATTATGTACAAACCTTGTATAGAAAAGCATTAGCCAACGAATCGCTTTCTGAAGACGATATGGCTAGGCTTGAATGGCTTGAAGAAGAGTATCGGGTAAAGTCTACACAGCCTTTAAAGACCAAACTATTGGCCTTACTGCAGAAAATTGATGTTTTACCTGTAGAGCTGGTACTTGTTCAGGCTGCGAATGAATCTGCATGGGGAACAAGCCGATTTGCAAGAAAGGGCTACAACTTTTTCGGTCTGTGGTGTTTTTCAAAAGGGTGCGGCTTCGTCCCGAATCGTCGAAATTCCGGCGCATCACACGAAGTGGCAAAGTTTGATAGTCTGTCGCGAGCGACGTACACCTATATGCGTAACCTCAATAGGCACGATGCCTACGCTGATTTAAGAGAGAGCCGCAGTCGACTTCGAGCTAACCAATTACCTATTACTGGTGTTGCATTGGCAGAAGGGCTAATGAACTATTCCGAGCGAGGAGCCGCTTATGTTGAAGAGCTTCAAACAATGATCCTATTTAACGAGGAGTTTTTATCCGAATGATACGCGCTGCATTATTTCTTGCTTCATCTCTTTTTGTCGGTTTTGGTAGTACATCTGTAGCTGCTGAAACGATAGATGTAGAGTACAGCCGTTTCTACAGCCATGTTAAAAAGCTAGATAACGAAGATACCCAAGCGCTTCAGTTTGCGTTTGGTTTTGTCCGAGTAGGAGAAGGGCGTTTATGCGAGGTTAACGGTGCATCTATCGTTACCGATAAGAAAACAATGCCACTAGACGTTACTGATGAAGGACGTTTTACCGTACCCACAGAAAAAGCACTGAAACTGGCTAATGCACTGGTACGTATCGACTTAAACGAACGTGCGAACGTTTGTGATATGTCGGTGCAGCTTGAAACCAAGCCAGAATACCTTAAACAGTATTACAAGAAAGAAGAACTCACTTTTTTGTATGAACAGTATGAAGCTTTTTTCAATGAAATGGGAAGCTTTTTGTCTTTTATGATGCCGTCGGTGAAGGGCTTGATGATTCAGTTCGAAGACAAAAATTTAGATTTCGTTACGCCGCAGGGTGTACAAATTAACAATGGTGTTCTGCAGTTAGAGCAAAAGTGGATAAATGAGGCGAAAGGCTTAACGCTGCCACAAGCGCCGCTGCGTGTAACAGCTATGGCGTCAAGTTAATCTACCTTTTGAACAATTAGGTATCAGGTTAGTAACTGATACCTAATTTGCTCTGCAATTCGCGCTATGGTCTCTTCGCCTTTTGCGCAAAGTTCTTCTGCCCTATGGAACTCCATAATACCTACATCAGTCAGCTGAGGTTCAATTAGTATATCTGGCGGGTCGCCAGCTAAACGAGACCGAGTAACACGAGCTTGCAGTATTTCAAGTGAGCTGCTCATTACGCTCATAATTCCTGGCGGGTTGCGCTTATTCACCTTTGCAGGCACTTCAGTAAATTCTTCTTCTACTTTTTCAATAACATCAGAGGCTATGCTTTCTTCGGTATTCACATCTTCAGAAGCATTGACTTGAAGCTGCTCTTCATTTTCGTCTGACGTTTTGTCATCTTTACTGTCTGGAGAAAACCATTGGCGCAATACGTTTTGGCTTTTAGTAAAAAAGTCTTCGGTTTTACGTTGGTTTTCTTCGTGGTCTTGCCTTAACTTTTCCAACCGAAGCGGGCGAAAATCGGCGTTAAGATTAACCGCAATCACAAAATCAGCCCCTAATTGGCGACACAAGTTCACCGGTACAGGGTTCACAACAGCGCCATCCACTAGCCAGCGATCGCCATGAGCAACGGGGGCAAAGAGCGCTGGAATAGCGCATGACGCTTGAATGGTATCGCCAATAGGTCCTGAATTAAATACCACTTCACGTCCGGTATATAGGTCAGTTGCCACAGCCGCAAAAGGTTTAAGCATATCTTCATAGGTAGATTCACAAAACTCGCTAGCAAGTTTGTCGAAAACTTTTTGTCCGCTGGCAATACCGCCACGTCTTAATCCAACACCCATAAGAGCAAGTACCTGCCAGTCGCTAAGTGAACAGGCCCATTCTTTTAAACCTTCTAGCTTACCACTTGCGTAGGCAGCACCAACGTAGGCGCCAATAGAGCAACCAGCAACAACGTCGATTTTAACGCCAAGCTTTTCCAATGCTTCAATTATACCAATGTGTGTCCAGCCCCTTGCGGCACCGGCACCTAACGCCAGTCCAATTTTCATTTACTTTGGTTCCATAATATTTACTACTTCGATAGCATTGTCTTCATCACTGAGATCTGCGCTATTTTCTGTAGCAAAAGAAGGTTCATCAAATCCTATATCACCATCTGCAACGGGGCCATCTTGAGTGACGATAGATTTAAAATCATAAAGATTACTATCTACAAGATGTGAAGGGGCCACGTTTTGAAGCGCACGGAACATTGATTCAATACGACCTGGGAAGCGGCGGTTCCAGTCTTGAAGCATTGCTTTTATGTTCTGGCGCTGAAGATTTTCTTGTGAACCACACAGGTTACAAGGAATAATTGGGAACTCAGCGGCTTGAGAATATTTTTCAATGTCTTTTTCGCTGCAGTAGGCCAGTGGACGAATGACAATATGCTCGCCGTTATCGCTAACCAGTTTTGGCGGCATAGATTTCAGCTTACCACCGTGAAACATATTCAGGAAAAACGTTTCTAGCATGTCGTCACGGTGGTGACCTAATGCAATTTTCGTCGCGCCTAGTTCTTTCGCTGTGCGATATAAAATACCACGGCGCAAACGAGAGCAAAGTGAACAGGTCGTTTTCCCTTCAGGAATCTTGTCTTTAACAATAGAGTAGGTGTCTTCTTCTACAATCTTGTAATCGACGCCAATGCTGTCTAAATACTCGGGCAAGATATGTTCAGGAAAACCGGGTTGCTTCTGGTCAAGATTTACCGCAATAATATCAAAATGAATAGGCGCAATCTTCTTTAAAAACAATAAAATATCAAGCATGGTATAGCTGTCTTTACCGCCCGATAAACACACCATAACCTTGTCGTTGTTTTCAATCATACCGAAATCGCCAATGGCCTTACCCACGTTGCGACGAAGTCGTTTCTGAAGTTTGTTGAAGTTGTACTTTTGCTTACTTTGCGCGGCGTTTAACGTCGGCGCATCAGCACTGCTTGTGCCTAAACTCATAATTAACTAGCTTGGTTTGTGATAAAGGCGCCATTATACATTAAAGCGCCTTTTCGAGACTATGGCTGTGTTGTTAAATTTATCGAGAAGCGTTAAGTACTGATTTAAGCGTGTATGATTAACTCTCGGAATTAACCGCTAAATGCGCAGTTTTTTTCATGAAAAACGCCCATCGCCGATTCGCCATTTGTCGCCACCAAGTGTCTTGGTATTTAAGCGCAATTAAGTCGTTAACTACACGGTTATCGGTGATTCAAACCCATCTGGCTTAATCGCAAGTACGTCACAATTTAGTTCATCAATAACGTGCTCGGCAGTATTGCCAATAAGCGCCGCCGAAATACCAACCCGTCCCACGGTGCCTATTACAACTAACTCGGCATCGAGTGTTTTAGCCACTTGCGGGATAACTTTTTCAGGCAAGCCTTCTTTCACCACACATTTATTTTCTGGAATACCATATTTCAGCGCGTGACTACGCATTTCTTTCATGTGATGATTTTTTACCGCATCGTGATACGTATCAGGGTCAAACTCTGGTACTTCAATGGCGATGTTAAGTGGAGTTGTAGGGTAGCTATTCACCAAATTAACGTTACCTTTCAGCAAAGAGGCATAATCGTTAGCGATTATCGTAAGCTTGTCGTTTAGTGCAGCATGCTCATCATCTTCACTGCCTACGTTTACTGCAGCTATAATTTCACCGCCTTCTGGCCAGTCGTGTTCTTTAACGAGCAGGACAGGGCGTGGGCACTTGCGCATTAGATGCCAGTCTGTAGGGGTAAAGATTACTGAGGCAAGGTCGTCATGTTTTTTAGTAGCTTTTACTACTAAGTCGATTTGGTTATTAAGGGCGTAATAAATAATCGATTCATAAGCACGGTTGTTCCACTCAACCACAATATCGGTCTCTGAAAAGCCTTGTTCTTTTAGCTGGGCAGATAACCATTTGGCGTGCTCTTTTGTAACGGCATCGCGCATTGATTCACGTTCGTCGGGGCTAAGCATGGTTGTCATATCGTAAGACAAATCATATACCACCATCATAGCGGTAACCGTGGCGCCGGTTTTTGACGCAAGTTCATAGGCACGGCTTAGGGCAGGCTGGTTGTCGCGCTCCGCGTCCACCACGGCAAGAATTCGTTTACACTCAATCATAACGTCTCCTCAACTACAAAGCTTTGTATGGCTGTCGACATCGAAATTGTTTCAAAACAGTTTATATAAACCAGTTACATTAACTATAAACCACATTTTGAAAAACGTAAGTTGTTTTGGATCAAGCGTTAACAGTTCGTTGATAAGTAAAAAGGCTTCATTGAACAACAAAGGTGCTTTACATGCTCAATGGATATGGTGTGACTTATGAGGGGATACAGTGAAATTATAAAGCTTAAAACTAAAAAGCGCGCATGAAGCGCGCTCAAGATAACAGAAGAATAAATTAACCGTTACAGACTACGCTAGGGCCATTTAACGCCTCCAACTTGGTATTTAACCGATCAAAATCCAAAATAGAGATCAATTTACCGTCTACTTTGATAATGTTTTCTTTCTGAAAACGGCTTAATAGACGACTAATGGTTTCTATCGTTAAGCCTAAGTAGTTGCCGATTTCGTTTCGGGTCATAGTTAGGTGAAATTCTCTGTGCGAGAAGCCGCGCTCTTCAAAGCGCTGAGATAGGTGCGATATAAAATATAGCAAACGCTCTTCGGCAGTACGCTTGTTTAAAAGCATGATCATGTCGTGATCTTGTTTAATTTCTGCGCTCATAAAGCTCATGATCTGATGGCGTAGCTTAGGAAATTGAACCGACATTTCATCAAGGGTTTCATATGGCAGTTCACATACCATGGCGGTTTCTAGCGCTGAGGTGTAACTTTGATGCTTACTTTCGCGCAGGGCATCGAATCCAATAATATCACCAGGGAAGTGGAAGCCAGTGATTTGCTCTTCACCATCTTGATTAGTTACAAATGACTTAAAAGAACCCGTTCTTACGGCAAAAAGCGAATGAAATTTATCGCCAGTTTGAATGAGCGTATCACCTTTGTGAAGCGGCTTTTTGCGCTCAATTATATCGTCAAGAGACTCGATTTCTGTTTTGTTCAGCGCCACCGGTAAACACAAGTGACTGAAGCTACAGTTTTGACAGTGAATAGAAAATTGGCTTCCTTTGCTCATAATACATGCTCTTTTGAAGATTACCCAATAATGATACACCCATTTTTAAACGATTGCGCCATGAATAAGATAAGCTGCATAAATGGCCATTATTACGGCAATTATTTGTCTAACGTTATTGTTTTGAAAACTGCTAACAATATACTGACTGCCTGCACTTGCTGCGAGTAGCGTTGGCAAAGTACCTAAACCGAAGAAAAACATGATGGCAGCGCCCTGCAATGCATTCCCCGACGCTAAAGACCAAGTAAGTGTTGAATACACTAATCCACAAGGCAGCCAGCCCCAAATAAACCCATAAGGAATAGCACTAAAAGGGGTTTTAAAAGGTAAAAAACGCTTAGATAACGGCTGCAGTTTAGAAAATAAACCTTTGCCTGCGTTTTCTAACACCGTTAACCCTGTCCACCATTTGCCTAAATAACAGGCCAACAACAGCAACATAATACCGCTGAGTAAAGACAGGGCATAGTTGGCCAGAGGAATATAGTCTGCTGCAATTTTGCCAAGTGCGCCGGTCAGTGCGCCAGCAATGGTGTAGCTAGCTATGCGCCCCATGTTATAGGCTAGGGCGTAAGGCACTGCTGAAGCACCTTTTGGTGACACCATTCTTAGCGCTGCCACTATACCGCCGCACATACCCACGCAGTGAACACCGCCCGCTAAGCCGATAAGAAAAGCTGAGAAGTAATTAATCCCCTCCATGCTGCCCTTGGTTTTTCTCTACTTTAGTATTCTGAAGTTGCTTGCGTTGTTCAGCGAGCTTTTTTTCTTCTGGCGGAAGGTCATCGTCAAACAGTATGCTGTAACCTTGACGGTCTAAATCTTCAAACTGATTAGTTTTAACCGCCCAGAAGAATATTACGATAGCGACGGCTACTATAATGATGGCGATTGGAATTAAAACGTAAATAATGCTCATACTATTTGCCCAGAAGTCGCGTAGAGTTTGTCACTACTATGATACTGCTTAATGACATGCCAACAACCGCCATCCACGGCGAAAGTAGGCCAGATACGGCGAAAGGTAAGATCAAAACGTTGTAACCTACCGACCAACCAATATTTTGTCTTATTTTTTGCTTCACTTGATGCGCAGTTCGGATGAGTTCTGGCACAGAAAGCAACTGATCGCCAAGCAAAATCACGTCGGCTGCAGTTTTCGCAACATCTGTGGCATTACCTACCGCTATCGCTACATCAGCACTTGCAAGAACAGGGGCGTCATTAATACCATCGCCCATCATCATAACCTTTGAGCCAGATTGCTGCATAGCTTGAACCGCTTCATATTTCTGCTCTGGGGTAAGGCCCCCTTTAGCGGCAGATATTGGTAAAGATTTAGTAAGAGAGTCAACGTTTTGCTGTGTATCGCCGCTTAGTACAGCGAGGGTATGACTTTTTGCCAATATATCGAGGGTTTCTTGGGTATCGTCACGCAGTGAGTCACGAACTTCAAAAGCCGCCATAATACGGCCTTTGACAGTAAGAAATACGTTAGCCGAGGGATAGCGCTCGATAAATGATTGCTGTGATTCGTGAACACTGAACGCTGCTGAGCCCATGGAGAATAGCGTGTCATTAATTTCACCGCTAATTCCGCCTCCTGGCGTGACCGTGAAATTTGTCACTTTGTGTACGGTGTTGCCGCTTGACGTTTTATCACCGATAAAGGCCTTATCACCGCTAAAGGCTTTTTTGTCGCTAAAGGCTTTAGCAATAGGGTGCTCAGAGCGAGATTCTAGTGCGCGGGCAATTGATAGCGCACTGTCGCTGTCTACGCCGTCAGCGTACCAAGCGTTTGAAATAGTGAACTTACCTTGTGTAAGCGTACCGGTTTTGTCGAGCGCGATAGTGTCAATGCCAGTGATTTGCTCAAGAGCATCGGCTCGCTTTAGCAAAATACCTTTTTTGTTTAATTTCGCCATAGCACAGGTTAGCGCTGATGGCGTGGCTAATCCTAAGGCGCAAGGGCAGGTTGCTACCAGCACGGAAATGGTGATCCAAAATGCATCATCACTGCCGTTATAGGCCCAAAACGCGTAGGTTAATACTGAAATTAGCAGTACTGCCGTAACAAAATATCGAGAAAAATTATCAGCTAACTGCGCAGCCTTAGGTTTGCTCGCCATCGCGCTTGCTTGAAGCCTCACAATTTGATTTACCAGCGCATTTTTAAGAGTCTGCGTAACCGTAATGGTAAGGCTGCCGTCCTGACATACGGTACCGCCATATACAGTGCTGTTATCTGACTTTCGTACTGGGTTAAATTCACCCGTTAGCATAGACTCATCAACCGCAGCGTTACCTTCTGTTACCAGCCCATCAATGGGAATTGTCTCACCGGGCTTAACTAGTACTACATCGTTCACTTTTAATTGCTTTGCTAAGCATTCAGTAACACTGCCATCTGGCATTAATTTAGTCGCTGAAACAGGTACATACTGCATCATATTGGCAGAAATCTGAGCTGCTCTGTGACGACTACGGTGTTCTAAGAATCTGCTGAGCAATAGCAAGAAAATGAACATACAAATGGATTCAAAATACACTTCACCTTGCTCTAATACAGTAGAGCGAATACCGGCTATGTAGGTACCGAATATGGCGAGCGTAACGGGCACATCCATATTAACCGTTTTAGCGCTTAGCGCTTTGGCGGCGCCCACATAAAAGGTACTGCCTGAGTACAGTACTACAGGTGTAGTTAGCGTAAGGGCAACCCAGTAAAAATACTGTCGGGTCTCTAATTCAATAGCGCCAAACCAATCAAAATACAGCCCAGTCATCAGCATCATAACCTGCATGGTCATAATGCCTGCTAGGCCAAGCTTTTTCAGAAAGGTTTTTTGCTCGCGTTTATAGCTGGCTTCGTGTTCATCTGGGTGAAATGGCGACCCAATATAACCAATGCGTTTTAGCGTAGATAGAATTTGGCTAAGCTTAATTTGAAAAGGTGACCAAGTAACTAAAGCCCGACGCTCTTGAACATTTACAGCTACTTGCTTGATACCTTCAACTTTCGATAATTGCTTTTCAATAAGCCAGCCACAGGCAGCGCATGTAATACCCTCAAGGGTTAGCTGAATTTGCTTATCTTGCCCTTCTTCAAACACGAACTCTTCCTGAAGGGAAGGGTCGTCGTACACCTTGAGTTTATCTAAGGTTTCCAAAATCCCATCGTCAGACTTTTGGGCAGGTTCTGTTCTAAACTGGTAATAGTCTTCTAAACCATTATTAACAATAGCTTCTGCCACGGCTAAGCAGCCAGGGCAACACATGTCGCGTTGTTGCCCCAATATGACAGTAGTGAACTTCCCATCGTCTGCGGCTGCCACAGGAAGCCCACAATGGTAACAATCGTGATTGGCCATTATGGATTGAACTTCATTTTTCCAGAATGGGGTAGATAGACGGTGTTTTGAATTTTCCAGCTATCATCAATAGGTGTGAGCGATATGCGCCATTTACCGTCTAGGTTTTCTTCAATAAAACCGCGATAAATACCGTTGGCATCTCGACTTAGTAAAACGCTGACATCACGCTCTTCAAGCGTTACGTGATAAAAGCTCAATTTAACGGCATTACCTTCTTGAGGAATGCCCGAGTGAAATTGCAGCGCTATGCTGCCATCTTCAATGGTTAAATCGGTAGTAATATTTAAACGGCGGGCGATTGCCTCTTTGTCTAGACGTGCATTAATTGCTTTACCTTCTTTGTAGTAATCGTCTACAACAAGGCTATCTTCAGTAGAAATAGCAAGGTTTAACAACACGCCACCCATGATCAGGGTAATAATAGGAACCGCAATTAAAAACCAGGGCCAGAATTCTTTATACCAGGGTCTATTCATCGAAATCTTTTCTCGTATTTACTTCACTAGCAAGGTCGCTAACAACATATCTATTATTACTCGTGAACAAATGTATTCGAACTGCATAATAACAATAAATATGGTGTAGGTAATTTGCATCGACAGCGCTGTAAATTTGTACGTAATGACACTGTCTATATGGCTGTATTTTCTCATAAAAAAAGCCCCGTAGTAACGAGGCTTTTTAAGATATTTAATGATTTAAATCATTAATCATTTGAAAGGCTGTATACATACGCTGCAACAACGTGAATTTTGTCATCACCCAAGGTTTTCTTGAATGAAGGCATTACACCGTTACGACCGTAAGTTAGCGTTTCTGTTACTGCTCTGTGGCTGCCGCCGTAAAGCCAGATGTTGTCGGTAAGGTTTGGTGCACCAAGTGCTTGGTTACCTTTACCGTCCATACCGTGACAAGCCGCACACGCTGCGAAACGTGCTTTACCTGCTTCTGCAAGCTGAGGGTCCACATCGCGACCGCTTAAACTAAGTACGTAGTTAACCACTTCTTCGATACCGTCTTCACCCATAGCATCTAGCCATGCTGGCATAGCTGCTTTACGACCAAGCGTAAGAGTTTCAACGATTTTCGCACCTGAACCACCGTACAACCAGTCGTTGTCCGTTAGGTTAGGGAAGCCGCCATTTTGACCACGTGCATCTGAACCGTGACACTGAGAGCAATTCTGTAGGAATAAACGCTGACCTACTTTGTTTGCTTCTGGGTCTTTCGCCAGTTCTTCAACGGGAACTTGTGCATACGCTTCGAAGATCGGGTCGAACTTCTCGGCAGCGAAATCTAGTTCACGGTCATATTCTACTAGGTAGCCTTGCTCTTTAGCGTCAATACGCGCTTGAGCAGACTCTTCTAGCGACTGGATATTTTGGTTAGAACTCTTCCAACCCCAAATACCTTCATACGCACCTAGGCCAGGATAAAGCGCTAGGTATATAAAGCCCCAAACGATGGTCATGTAGAACATAATTGTCCACCAGCGAGGTAGTTGGTTATTTAACTCCTCAATTCCATCAAATTCGTGACCCATTGACTCACCTTCAGCGACGCCAGTCTTGTTAGACAGGCACCAGCGAAGAAGGAAGTAGCAACCAATGATCAACCCTAGGGTTATCACTGAAATCCAAATTGTCCAAAACATACTCATGAGTTCGAGACTCCTGCTAATCTTCTTTTGATTTTTCTTTTTCTTCGTCTGCAAACGGTAAGTTTGCTGCTTCATCGAATTTCTTCTTGTTGCGGCCGCTAAACGCCCACCACACGACGCCGATGAAGCTTACAAAGACGATGACAGTAAAAATGCTGCCTACAATTCCCTGGTCCATATTATTTCAAATGTGTGCCAAGAGACTGTAGATAAGCAATAAGGGCTTGCATTTCCGTTTTACCCTGTACTGCCGCTTTCGCACCCGCAATATCTTCGTCGGTATACGGAACACCAAATCCACGGAATACTTCCATTTTTTCAGCTGTTAACTCGCCATTAAGCGTGTTTTCCGCAAGCCAAGGGAAACCTGGCATGTTCGACTCTGGTACTACGTTACGAGGATTAAGCAGGTGAACTCGGTGCCATTCGTCGCTGTAACGACCACCAACACGTGCTAGGTCAGGACCAGTACGCTTAGAACCCCAAAGGAAAGGGTGCTCCCATACTGACTCACCGGCAACGCTGTAGTGACCATAACGCTCTGTTTCTGCGCGGAATGGACGAATCATCTGGCTGTGACACCCTACACAACCTTCACGGATGTAGATGTCACGACCTTCAAGTTCAAGCGCTGTATATGGACGTAGGCCTGTTACTGGTTCCATTACTTGCTGTTGAAACATCAACGGCGTAATTTGAACCATGGCACCGAAGCTGATAGCGATAAGGATTAATACCGTTAACAGACCGACGTTTTTTTCAATTAACTCATGTGCGTTTTTCATTATTCGTCTCCTTTACTACGCTGGCTGAGTCGCTGGATCTGCAGCGATACTGCCTTTAGGTGCACGAACGGTTTTCCATGTGTTGTATGCCATTACAAGCATACCTGCTACCACGAAACAACCACCAATGAAACGAACCACATAGAAAGGCTTAGACGCTTCTAATGACTCAACAAAGCTATAGGTTAACGTACCGTCAGCATTTACTGCACGCCACATTAGACCCTGTAGTACACCAGACATCCACATTGCTACGATGTATAGAACAACACCGATAGTTGCGAACCAGAAGTGTACGTTAACTAGCTTGGTGCTATACATAGCGCGCTGACCGAATAGCACTGGAATTAAGTGGTAAATTGAACCAATTGAAACCATTGCAACCCAACCTAGAGCACCAGAGTGTACGTGACCAATTGTCCAGTCAGTGTAGTGAGACAGTGCATTAACGGTCTTGATTGCCATCATTGGTCCTTCGAAGGTAGACATACCGTAGAAAGACAATGAAACAATAAGGAAACGCAATACTGGGTCGGTGCGAAGTTTATGCCACGCGCCAGATAGCGTCATAATACCGTTAATCATACCACCCCAAGATGGAACGAATAGGATAATAGACATCACCATACCTAGTGACTGAGTCCAGTCTGGTAGGGCAGTGTAGTGAAGGTGGTGAGGACCAGCCCAGATATACAGAGAGATAAGTGCCCAGAAGTGAACAATTGAAAGTCTGTATGAATAAACCGGGCGACCAGCTTGCTTAGGAACGAAGTAGTACATCATACCAAGGAAGCCCGCAGTTAGGAAAAAGCCTACCGCGTTATGGCCGTACCACCACTGCATCATAGCGTCGACTGCGCCTGCATACAGTGAATACGATTTAGTGAAAGATACCGGAATAGCCATGCTGTTACCAATATGAAGAATTGCAACAGTTAACATGAACGCGCCTAAGAACCAGTTTGCAACATAAATGTGCGAAACTTTACGGATTACTAGGGTTCCGAAGAAGTTAATGATATAAGCGACCCAAACCAGTGCCAAAAGGATATCAATTGGCCATTCTAGTTCAGCGTATTCTTTCGAGCTAGTTAAACCCATAGGCAGGGTGATAACAGCTAAAACGATTACGGCTTGCCAACCCCAAAAGGTAAATGCGGCAAGTTTGTCACTGAACAGTCTTACCTGGCAGGTACGCTGAACGATGTAGTACGACGTTGCAAATAGCGCACAGCCGCCGAAGGCAAAAATAACGGCATTAGTGTGCAACGGACGCAAACGTGAGAATGTTAGCCATGGTGTGTCAAAGTTAAGCATAGGTGCAAATAATTGCGCGGCAATAAATACCCCTAGGCCCATACCAATGATACCCCAGACTATGGTCATGATGGTAAATTGCCTAACTACTTTATAATTGTAGTCAGGTTGTGCTTGGCTTATTTCACTCATTTTAATGAATCTTCCACTTCAAATGAACTATGGTCTCCAACTGCCGGAATAGTACGGTCGAGACGTGTATCAGCTAAGGAATAACGCTTCACACCGAGCTCGGAAAGAGTAATAATTATTGTCTCCAAGCCAGTTGGTACGCGGATGATAAGGTTTTTAATTACAAAAAGATACCATAAACTACGTAAGCTTGATCTCCATCAATGAAGAAATACACAAAATTTAAGAAATGCTAAATAACGATAACAATAAACGATCAAAAATTTTACATTCACAGCTTCCGTTAGTGGCTATTATTGTTGTAGCTGTGTGTGTATACCTTGCACATAAATTCCAGTCATCGGCGCTAAAAGACACGAGCGTTGTTAATGGAATAGGAAATAGCTGCAACTTTGTCAATGAAACTTGCGAATTCTTAATTGATGAAAAGCTTGCGATAGCATCCTTTTCAACCATGCCAGAACCCGAAGAATCGGTTACAGTTAAACTGATAATTCCCGAAGGGAAGAATATTGAGAGCGCGTGGATTGAAGGCGTAAATATGTATATGGGCAAAATTCCCGTGCTGTTAGATACTGACGGTGAAGGAAAGTGGTCAGGCTGGTTTATGTTGGGTAGTTGTAGTGAACCCGTGATGAAGTGGCAGTTGCGACTGAATGTAGAAGGTATGGATAGCCCTAGCTATCTGTATTTTGTCACCCAACAGTAATTAAAAAATTGTCACTTATATAAACCGAAAGTCTGCAACCAAAGCTGTGAAGCTAATAGCGTGTTACAAGACATATGTAAAAAAGGCCGCCTAATTCGAAGATTAGGCGGCCTATTTATTAAATAGTAACTGAACGCCGAAGCGTTAGGCATATACCTTACATCTGCGACTGCAAATAGTTTTGAAGTCCTAGGCGTTTAATAAGACCTAGCTGCTGTTCTAACCAGTGTGCGTGATCCATCTCTGTATCGTCTAACAGCACAATAAGCATATCACGGGTCACATAGTCCTTTTCAGTTTCACAAAGCGCGATAACTTCACGCAACTTTGCGTCAACTTCATATTCCACACGCAAATCGCTCTCGAGCATTTCAGGTACGTCTTTACCTACTTTAAAGCCTGTACGCTTTGTCATGTCAGGCGTACCCTCTAAAAACAGCATGCGTTCAATTAGCTTAGTGGCGTGACCGCGTTCATCGTCAAATTCGTGATCGATGCGTTCATATAGCTTGTTCAAACCCCAATCAAGATACATCTGAGAGTGAATAAAATACTGATCCATGGCGGCTAACTCGTAGGAGAGTAGTTCATTTAAGCCATTGATTATTGCCTGGTTACCCTTCATTAGTCATCTCCCATTACTTGCGCTTGTAGGTAGTTTTCGATACCCATCGCATCAATTTGGTATTCTTGCGTTTCAATCCAATCCAAGTGCTCTTCTTCATATTCAAGAAGTTCTTCAAGGAGGTCACGAGAAACATAATCTTGTTTCTCTTCGCATAGCGCGATAGCTTCACGAAGTAGTGGAAGCTGTTCTTTTTGAAAACGCGCATCACATGACAGCATTTCAACGGTATCTTCACCGATATATAGCTTGCCTAATGCTTGGAGGTTAGGAAGGCCTTCAAGAAATAAAATGCGCTCGATGAGATCGTCCGCTTGTTTCATGTCTTTGATAGACTTCTTATAATTCTTTTCGTTAAGTTCAGAAAAACCCCAGTTTTTGAACATACGAGCGTGCAGAAAGTATTGATTTATCGAAGTAAGTTCACTTGTCAGTACTTCGTTCAATTTCGCAACGACTTGTTTATCACCTTGCATTGTGTAAACCCTATTAACGTATTTGCGTGAAGTTTAGTCTAAATGAGTGGGCTTGTCAAAAAAGTCTTTTTAAAACAGTTGTTTACAAACGATAACGTTTCTCAATTCATCCATTGTTCGCATTTAGAACAGCATTACCGTTGCGCGTGCGCGTAAGCAAGACTTTCTTCCGCGAAACCAAGCCCTGCTTCAGTAAAGAAGTTAAACACTTTATCAACGCCGTTCTCTAAAAGATGAGATACTTCATCTTCATAGCGGGCTATAGCGGCAACTTTGCCAGTGTAACCTGCGTTTTTGAGTTGTCGCGTAATGTTGATTGAATCTTGAATAGAAGGTAAAGCAAGAAGGACAAGCTCTACTTGCTTGATATCTAGATTATCCCATAAATCTACGTCTTCACCGTCGCCGCAAATTACATTAAAGCCTTCATCTGCCATTTCTTTTACTTTTACGCGATCGGCATCCATTCCCCACACGTTAACACCGGTTAATTTGGATAGTGCATTAAAAGCACCGCGTCCAACACGTCCCATGCCTAACACTAAGAATTCTGCATTATGGAGTGTCGGATAAATATCTTCTTTTAAACGTTCTTCTTTCTCGAAACGTTTAATGGTGTGCTTATGCTTGTGATATCGAGAATGTGAATTACGATAAAGCACGCTGGTAATCACAAATGAGATGGAAACGGCCAAAGCAATAACCACTAGCCAGGTGTTTTCTAACAGCCCTAGGGAAACTGCCAGTGCACCGACAATAAGCCCAAACTCGCTATAGTTTGAAAGCACTAAACTGCTTAAATACGCAGTTCGCCCCCGAAGGCGCAGGGAAGTAAATAAGCCAAAAAACAGTGCAGCTTTTAACGGTATAAACAGACAGAACACGAGCGAAAGTACAATCATACTAAGGTCTGGAAGGGCGGTAAGACCGATAGTAAGGAAGAAACCAATTAGGAAAAGATCTTTAAAGCTAAGTAGTGACTTAGCAAGTTCAGACGCTTTCTCGTGTTGCGCCAGCATAATACCAAAGATAAGTGCGCCTAAATCGCCTTTGATATTCACCAGTTCAAATAAGTGATAGCCACCGAGCGCGAGAATAAAACCGGTAAGCGGGAGCAATTCACCGTGCCCGGATTTATTAATCATTTTATTGATAATAGGCATTGCAGGGAACAACGCAAGTAGCGCCAGTGCCCAAACCGAAGGAAGCTTTCCCGTTGCTGCAACAAGAAAGATGACAGCAAAAACGTCCTGCATAACTAAAATGCCTATGGCAAGGCGGCCGTGGCGGGTTTTACTTTCGCCACTTTCTTCTAATACTTTAACAACACATACGGTACTGCTAAAGCTAAGTGCAAATGCGATAAGCGCTGCGCTTTTCCAAGTAAGACCGTCAACGAAATTGGCGGCAACTGCGCCAATCACATAAACGCAACAAGTTATTACACCTACCCATATTAGCGTATGGGAAATGCTACCTGCCCAAACTTCACGACGGCTCAAATCACGGATGTTGAGTTTTAATCCGATGGTAAAGAGCATAATAGTAATGCCTAAGTTGGCAATTTGGGTTAAATCGTCTGTGAGTGTATAGCCTGCAAAATTTAATAAGAAGCCCGCTACCAAATAGCCAACTAAAGGAGGAATGCCAATAAGTTTAACTGTTAAGCCGCAGACAAATGCGAAAAGAAGAAATGCATACTCCATGAATTACCTTTCAAAACGTTGAACGTAAAATCCGTTACCCTTAACAGGTCACATTATCTATACCCCACTATTTACAAATAGTGGGTAAACTCACTAATTTAATGCTTGTAGACTAGCATGTAATGACTTGTTTTCGCAGCTAAAAAAATACCGGATAGTAATGATAAGGTAACGCGTAACCTATAATATTGAGAAGCTGGCTGTAAAAATTTAAACGTTAAAACAGTTACTTACCTTTAAAGTGAATCTAGTTTTTGGTTTGCAGTGTATTGAACAGGGTTATAGGCATATTATCTAGCTTGAATATGGCCGAATTAAAGAAGGACTCTTAATGCGTTTAACTATTTTAACCATACTCACCTTACTGGTCGCCTTTAATGTGGTAATTGGCTTGCTATGGGCACCGGTGTGGTGGTTTTTACTTTTATCTGTCACGTTATTGATTTTTGGTCTTTACGACGCCTTCCAAACACAACATGCCATTTTGAAAAACTTCCCACTCATAGGCAGAGTACGGTGGACAGTAGAAGGTTTAAGACCTTACATCCAGCAATACATCATAGAGACAGATACTGGCGGTACGCCTATTTCCCGCATGTTTCGCTCTATTGTCTATCAACGAGCAAAAAATAGTAGAGAAACGGTACCTTTCGGCACTCAACTAGATACTTATAAAGATGGTTATGAATGGATTGGTCACTCTCTATCTGCTAGAGAAGTAGAGGATATGGATGAAGACCCTCGCGTTTTGGTAGGAGGCCCCCATTGTAAGAAACCATATCGCGCTAGTGTGCTCAATATCAGCGCCATGAGCTTTGGTAGTTTATCGAAAAATGCTATTTTGGCGCTCAATAAAGGTGCTGCGAAAGGTAAGTTCTACCATAACACGGGCGAGGGCGGGTTGACCCCGTATCATCTTGAAAACGGGGGCGATATTGTTTGGCAAATCGGTACGGGCTACTTTGGCTGCCGAACTAAGGACGGCGGTTTCGACCCTGATTTATTCAAAGAAAAAGCCAATCTTGAAAACGTAAAAATGATAGAAATAAAGCTGAGCCAAGGCGCTAAGCCTGGGCATGGCGGTATTCTTCCTGCATATAAAAATACCCCAGAAATAGCCGAGATCAGAGGCGTTGAGCCTGGTACGCAAGTCGATTCTCCACCTAGACACAAAGCTTTCTCGACGCCGTTAGAAATGGTTGATTTTATTAGCCAGCTTAGAGAATTAAGTGGGTACAAACCGGTGGGAATTAAACTCGCCCTTGGGAGGAAAAGCGAGTTCATCGCTATGTGCAAGGCCATGGTAGAAAAGGGTGTTACACCGGACTTTATTACGGTTGATGGCGGCGAAGGCGGAACGGGAGCTGCACCCCTTGAATATACCAATTCTATTGGCTTTCCACTTCGTGAAGCACTCGCTTTTGTAGACGATTGTCTTACAGGTTTTGGTCTACGTGACAAAATAAAAATAATTGCTTCAGGCAAGATCATTACCGCCTTTCAGTTAGCCAAAAATTTGAGCTTGGGAGCAGACATCTGTAACAGCGCCAGGGGGATGATGCTGGCACTGGGTTGTGTACAATCGTTATCCTGCAATACAAATAAATGCCCCACCGGTGTGGCCACTCAGGACCCTAAGTTAGCAAAAGGTTTAAACGTTGAAGATAAGTATGAACGCGTGTACCGTTTTCATAAAAAGACTATTCATGCGTTGATGGATATCTTATCGTCAACCGGCCATGTTAAAACCAGTGAACTGAATCGTACCCATATTTTTAGACGGGTTGATCAATGCAATGTTGCCCGTTATGACGAAATTTTCCCGCTGGTTAAAACGGGAAGCTTTCTCACTGACGATGTACCCGATAGGTTTAAACTTCATTTAAAAGAAGCAAACGCTCAAAGCTTTATGCCCTGTAGTTTATTGGCAGAAATAGAGAAAGAAACGAAAGCAGTATCTTAAAAAAGCTAAGCCATGACTCCTAATCAAATACCGATTGTGGAGTCACGCTTAACGATTTTTAATGTCTAAAACTGCGAGTTAATCTTTAGATTGCTCGCTTGGAATACGCAGTTGATAGAGTCGGTAATCACTAGTCCTGTAGGGGGTTACTTTATATTTAGGCTGAAGATACGCCACTAAATCTATTAGTTCAGAAACGGTTAGCTCGTCGTTTACAACTCGCATTAATGACACACCGTCTTCGCTGGTGAAACTGGCAGGCTGTCGAGGAGTAAGTTTGTGTGATGGGTTAATAATACTTGTCACCAACTCTGCATAAGTTTTAATTCTTCCACTGCTGCCTCCCAACGGAATAGGCTTCGCGACTAGGTATTGCGCATTGTCGGACTCTTTTTCTCCTGCAATTCTGTGACAGTCTTGGCACTGATACTTTTTAAATGCCAAATAGCCTTTTTCCATATTGCCTTCGGGCAAGCTAAAGCCGCGAGGTGACTGCGCGCCCTGGTCACAGGCGAAAAGGAGAAGCGTTGTTATAACAACTATTGCCGTTTTCATACTCATATCCCTCATTATTTTACGGTAAAGATACGTAATGTTCGCTAGAACTAATGTGCATACGTTGATTATGAATGAGGCTACAGACTAATCATTGACCTAGCTCAAAGAATAATTAATTGTATAGCACTACTATTTAACGGAATTAGTTAACGGTATGGTAGAAAAGCACTGCTACCAAACAAAAATTGAGGACAGCCACAATGCAAGGTTACGAAACAATTTTAGTACCTATAGATATTTATTCTGACTACGAATTAGTGGTGGAGAAAGCCATTGCTATAGCGGGCAACAGTCACAAAATTCACCTCCTGTATGTTGCTTATCCACAAACCAATGTAGAGCCTTACGGACTATTTTTAGAACGGGATTTTTCAGAAGAAGTAAGAGAGCAGGCATTAAGGCAATTAAAAGACGTTGCCGCAAAACATGATATACCTTACAGCCACATCAATGTAGAGATAGGTTCTCCTGCTGATGAGATTCACCATATGGCCGAAAAGATTAATGCAGATCTCATTGTTGTCGGCACCCATGGCCAGAGCGGTCTTCGTTTGCTACTTGGGTCAACGGCCAATGCAGTACTACATGGTGTCAAAACAGACGTGCTAGCTGTTAAAGTATAAATTAATGCGGCGATTAGCGTCGAAATTGCTTTAAATATTCATGATAAATACCTTCGCCGTCATGTAGATGTAACGAAGGTCAATTAGGTTTTGTAAGGCTGTAACTAATCTTAAAATTACTTATCATGATAACGAAACGGACAGGTATTTTACGCGTACTCTATGCCACTTACTATTCACTTAAAGGGCTTCGAGCAGCCTTTTTAAGTGAAGCTGCGATCAGACAAGAAGTTTTCGCAATATTGATAATGACACCTGTAGCGTTTTTCATCGACGTCACGCATGTAGAACGTATATTGCTGGTGATATCTTTACTCATTGTGCTTATCACTGAGCTACTCAACACCGCTATTGAGAAACTATGTGATCATGTCAGTACAGACATCCATTTATTAATAGGGCGTGCTAAAGATATCGGCTCGGCAGCAGTGTTCATTAGCCTAGTGATGGCCGGCTTTACGTGGATTAGCATTCTTTGGTAGTGCAATTTGCGATTTATAGGCGGAAAAAAAGCCCTAATTTATAGGGCTTTGATTTTCTGGTCACAACATTCAGATACTAAGGTTCTAATTGTGCTGTCTAAGTTTTTAATGTGCGAATAATGCAATGAAGTTTCACCACCGTTATTAATATCTTTTATCGTAAAAACAACATCATCGCCTCGTGAAGTTACGCATATCCTCACGTAATCATCAGATTTAGCTAATGGCACGTGGAGATATAACGGCTCATTGTTTGAGTTTAAATAATCTAGTGCTGCTTCTTGTGACTTGAAAGGGTCTTGCTTCTCGGGTTGGACATTCCATGACGCCGAGGGAACCACCATTTCCGCGAGTAATTTTCCATGCTTTGTATCAATACCGCTACTCATATATCACTCCTTTTACTTAAATGATTGCCAACTTAGAAAACCGATTCATTAATATAGGCTTAGGGCAAATTTACCTTTTGATACGCGAGTAATACAGTTTCAGATTGGTAAAAGAATGAAGAGAGTAGGTGAGTTAGACATTGTTACTGATTTCGTTGGTTATGCGTAACCATATATTAATTAAGTTACTGTATTTAATAAGCTTTATCTTTTCCGTTTTGCCGACAATTTTGCCATTCCACCACGCTTTACGTTAGCCTGTTTTGTATAATGCCCAGGCATTTCCGGTGATTGCCAACCTCCAGCCAGTTGAAGCTCGGGTAAAGATGCACCATCTTCGGCTAGAGAAACTGCACCACCAACACGACCACTATGTGGTGTAATGTTTTCGCTTATACCTGCACGATGAGCGATGCGTTGCCAAATTCTGTATACGCTCGAGTAGTTTAGTACGTTAGCCTTATGGCTTGGTATGTTTTCGTCAAAAGGTAAAAGTGCAGTTTTATGGTTCGTTAGTCGCCTAAACAATATGCCTTTGTGCAATCCGCGTAAATCAGAAGGAAGTCTTTGTGTTTTAGATTTTGGGTCTATATTTGCTTCATTGATATATTCTTGCACCATTGAAATAGTACTAGAAGAAACGTAACGATATTGGCCCTGACCAGTCTGATCGCTCTTTGATGAAACAACAAGTAAAGTATTGTTTCGTGCTGATATATCCTCAACACATACACGCACTAACTCATCGGCACGTAGTAAGGCATCAAACATCAAATTAATAATCGCGAGGTCGCGCAGTTCTAACAATGAATCTGGAATTATTGCATTGTTAATCTGTTCGACCATATCGATAGTGAGAGGAACCGCTTGTTTATGTGAAAGCCTAAACTTTCTATTTTCAATTAACGACAGCCGTATAAAGTCTCTTAAATACGCTGACCTAATAATGGGATTAGGCAACTTGGCCACGCCAAGAAATTTACTAAGTGCGGATAGCCGACGCTTGATGGTTCTGTAGGCTAGGGGAGAACGACACAATTCTTCTACATAATGTTTTATACAAGTTTCATTGTGTTCAAAATCGTTTTTGAAACCATCGAAACCGTGCTGCCTGCAGAAAATTGCAAATTCATTATAGTCACTTAGATAAGCACGCTGCGTGTTATAAGGAAGCTTGGTAAAAATATCCTGATAATATTGCTGATAGTAATTTTCAAAACTCTTGTCATTAGACGTTACCTCAAGGGATGTTGTTTCTCGAGTCTCATTAGCATTAGCTGAAAACTGCACGGTAGGATCGGACTCGGTAAAATAACTATCGCCAGTATTAGCAACTACAGTTGAGTTTGAGGGATAACTTGCTTTATCAGTGTTCCTTTTAACTTTCATCGGAGAATTATTAGTAACGCCTTTGGTCATTCTGCGCCCAGATAAGTGCAAATTGTTTGGTTTAGAAGACATTAAATAACCCGATAGCCACGATATGTGTGTATTATGCTAGATTGTAAGAAAGACTGTAAAGTACTGATATTTAAAATAATTCACGCATGATAACTGTAATTATCATGCGTGAACATTAGCTCCGATTACACTGAAACGCATATCTTGCTTAACCCACCTTTAGCAATCAATGTGACACTCTACCACACTACTGTATATACAGACAGTCATAACTTCAATATGTGCAAGCAACGCAAAAACTAAAAAACTCTGACGCTATAGTGGCTTTAACGGCGTTTATAAGCCGATATTGTTCGATTTATCCCCATTTATCAATCGTGCGCTACGTGAAATCTGCAAGGCAACACCCCTAAATCTGCTTCAGATTTTACGTAGCATCGCCTATATATTAAGCACTAAAACGCTTGAATATATAGCTTCTAAATCTGTATTCCCAGTTTATATTTCACCCAGGTAAATTATGCCTGACGAAGTGGTGGTACTGGACGATGGTGGCGACTAGTGAGAACAAAGGTATTTGATTTTTCACTCTTTCGAAAAGGAATAGGCGATAGTTTTTGTAAGTCCGTTCTTCTACCTTTGTGCTTAAGTTAAACGTGACAGCTAAACTAAGCGCTTTATATTTTAAACACTAATTAGATCGAAACTCCACGAACGTTATTTTTAGTCGTATGCAACAGCAAGCACTAAATTAGAATTTTTAATTAAATGACACTAGTTCCAATCCTAAATAGATACGCTTTGGTAAGCCCAATTTTATTATTCGCAACGACTTTTATAAGCTCCTTAATTTATCTAATAACTATATCGATGAATGCACGGAAAAGTATTCCAGCGACTCAGCAACCTCTAGTTATTTAAAAACCGCAGATACCAATTATCACCGTTTTAATTACCTGGAAAGAGTTCTGTTAAACGGATAGATTTAAACAGCGTTAAATAGTAAAGGTGGTGTTTTATAAAAAGGAAGCAAATTTAAAAAGACAGTCTCATAAGACTTATAAAAGAATCGCAGATTTAAAGCTAACACCTTTAAAAACTGTGATGATTACTATCGTTAAAATGCCTAGTATTTATTCTGCTTAAATACGGTACAAATAGATTACTCGTAAAAATTTAGTTCACAGGGTAGCGTCAAGCTTCGTGCGTCTTTCTTATTTCTATTTTAACACTCTATTTAACATAATATACATTATGCGTAATTACATATATGGACGATTAGGGCGATGAAGTAGCTCTATTTGGATGCTTTGTTGGCTGTGATTACTCACAGACTTTTTTGCGTGGCTGCTGTGTTGACCCAGTGTTAGGTTTTAGGCTTGTTCGTGAATATCGCACTTATGTCGGTGCTTTTAATTAAAACTTACAGAGATGCTTTGATTTGGGACTGATAAATTGAGTCGTAAAATAAAATCGTGCGCTACGTGAAATCTGATGTACTACACCTCACAAAATATAATTTCATTCACGTAGCGTTACGTTAAAACTTTTAGCGATTTAGCCTAAGAACTACGATTAATTTAATAATTATGATTACATTGAGAGCTAAATTGGTTTCTACTCAAGGTTTGCAAATATAGAAATTCAGAATACATAAAATGAATACGTAATTAGAAAGCTTCAAACCAATTTCCATTTAAGGTTGAGCGTTTTTCTGTGCTTTTCCAAATACTTAGTTTGTTGTTTTAATAAAGGTAATACTCAACAATAAATTCAAAAAACCGCATTAGCTTTCAGTTACAAGCTTAAATGCGGGTTTAGCCTCATTCCTTATAAGCTTGTTCAATTCGCTTTATATCTCCATCGTAATTTAATGCTAGTTTCGCGCGTTCATAACTCTGTTTAGCTAATTTATTCGCTGCGTTTTTGAAGTCTTTATCCAGCTCTATGTCGCTGTTATCGAAACAGGCTTTTATAGTGTTAAGCGATTTTTGAATTCGTATCGCTACTTCAATATTAGCTGCACCATCTCTAGCAATACTTGTATAAGCGTCATCGAATAAATCGCCCACACTTATTTTAGATAAAGAAACCCGGTTATACTTGATGTTGCTTTTAGTATGGCTCTGTTTATTGTCGTTTTTGCTAACTTGCTGAGAATTATGATTGGCGCTAGGCTCGTCATTATTATTCTCACCACCATGTTCCTTTTGCACCGGTGTGTGCCACAGTAACATTAGCCTGGTGATACTACTGATGGCATTTATCGCTGTACCGTGGTCATTAACCGATGGTGACAATGCACGAGATGCAATTTCAGCTAGAACAATAAATCCAAATCTGGGGTCAGCTTCAAACGATCGCGCTTCGCCTATGGTAAAAGCGCCGACAATCTCATCTTTTTTGATATCTTTGTTTGTATACGCCAACGGGCGCTCTGGCGTAACAAATTCACCAGGGAGTAAGGTTACATTGATAAAGCAGTCTTCGCTTTTTGCAAGGGATTGAAGCTTTGCGATATCGATTAGCTGGATATACCCTACTTTTTCGGTGAAAATAGCGTAACTCCCCTGCTCTTTTATTTGCTCTTGGGGTACAGCACCCAAACATGGGCTATCTATTCTATTTTTTATCGCCCGTGTAGTAGCGGCTTCCACTTTTAAAAGCGTAGATCCCACACGGCCTAACCGAGCGACGCTATCTACCCATCGAATGAAAGTTAAAATCACTATCGCAAATGCCAGACACGTTAAGCAAAATAAAATGAAAAGTCCGGCTTCATTAAAGAAAGCCTGAGTCATTGCAGTAAGTGCTACTGCGCTATAAATAAATGCACCAATAAAGACCGATAATGCATTTTGCGATACATCGTCAGAGATAATAAGGCTTAATGAACGAGGCGTAGATGATCGACTCGCTGATGCATAGGCATTAACCATAGTACCTGCTGAGAATGTGGCAATAACCATCATGCTCGATGCCATTATTGAAAGCAGTGTTTCTACAGATTCCGGTTTAATTTCAGGGATATGTTCGGCAAGTGAAGTGCCGTCGGCCAATTTGGCGAGGAACACTGCAAAAATAGAAAGAAGGCAAAACCCGAGAGGTTTCACCCAAAGCTTTTCTTTTAGGCTATAAATAAGGAATCTGAGTCTATCTACGGTTATCGGGGCTTCCACGTTGCTCTCTTATTAGTTAACTTTTCACTAATAAGTACGAAAGTTATTAGATTTCTGATTTATCTTACATTCATAAGATGGGAGCTGTACGTAAAACCATGTTTAAACCATATGTAAAAACAAAGGTCACTTGCGTGTTTACCATGACATTTATCATTTTAACCCCATTTTACTAAAAAATGCGGCGACTACCGAAAGGTCGTAAACTAAGAAGTAAGTTGCTTCAACTATTAGTGCCCTGTTATCCAAATCGGCGGCTAATGTTCCTTCGAGTAAGAGCATTAGCTGCGGCGGCTGGAATAATTGCATTGAAACCTATGCGGCTGCGCTTAGGTTTCTGGTGTAGAGGATAATTTCGTGCTCTGATTTGATTTGATATAACCATGGCAAATTAAGAAGCGCTAGTATTCTTAATTTACCCGTTTATTCCCGCTAGGTTAACCCAAATTGGTTTGGGCTTTCTTTTTGGTTGAAGCACAGCGCTTTGAGCAGTAACGTACGTTTTCCCAGTTTTTCTCCCATTTCTTGCGCCAAGTAAACGGCCTATCACAGACCGGGCACATTTTGGTCGGTAAGTCAGACTTCTTCATTTTTGGTTAGCTTTGATAAAAATATCGTGGCGTCCTGTTTCATGGTTTCTATATTTTCTTCTTTCATCCGCCCATAGGTTTTATAAATCATAGCCATACGGTGATTGTTACTTAACTTTTCTTTGTGCTTATCTATAAAATGCCAGTAAAGGTAGTTAAAGGGACAAGCTTTTGGTCCTGTTTTCTTCGAAACCTGGTAGCCACAGTTTTTGCAGTAGTTACTCATTTTATTGATATAGCTACCGCTAGCGACGTAAGGTTTACTTGCTAAGTTTCCTCCGTCGCTGTACAAGATCATTCCCGCTACATTGGGCAGCTCAACCCATTCATAAGCATCAGCGTAAACAAGTAAATACCACGCTTGTACTTCTTCGGGGCTCAGTTCGGTTAATAAGCTGAAGTTGCCAATCACCATTAGCCGCTGTATATGGTGTGCATAGGCATTTTGTTGGGTCTCTTTGATACATTGACGCATACAGTTCATATTGGTTTGCGCATCCCAAAAGAACGAAGGCAACGAGCGAGCGTTATTGAAATAATTGTCGGTTTTCAAATTCGGCATAAAGTGCCAATAAAAGCCTCTCACATATTCGCGCCAGCCCAGTATCTGTCGAATAAACCCTTCGGCAGAATTAAGAGGTACTTGCCCAGCATGGTACGCTTGCTCGGCGGCTTGAATGGCTTCTTTCGGGGTTAATAACCCGCAGTTTAGGTAGAACGCGATATGAGAATGATAAAGCCAAGGCTTTCCCTCGACCATGGCGTCTTGATACTGACCGAAATTTGGCAGCCTTTCTTCAATGAAGGTATTCAAAACGGTAAGGGCGTCTTCTCGTGTTACCGCAAAGTGGAAGCTATCAATATCGCCAAAATGTTCGCTGAATTCGTTTTTTACTAACTTGATAACATCTGAAGTGATATCGTCAATGTCGAATGTGGTGTGCTTAGGCACTTTTTCGGTTTCTGGCATAGATTCACGATTTTGGGCATCGTAATTCCACTTACCACCTATAGGGTTTTTCCCATCCATGAGCACGTTGTGTTTACGGCGCATTTCACGGTAAAAAAACTCCATGCGAAGCTGTTTTTTACCTTCCGCCCAGTCAGTAAACTCTTGGGGCGTGGATAGAAATCGATTGTCATCGCAGATCGTAACGGGTATGCCAAGCACGTGTTCCCATTGTTCCATACTCTTTAACAAGCGGTATTCACCAGGCATGGTCACTTTTACTTCATCAAAATCCTTTTCGCTTAATGCGTGTTTAACTTGGGCAAGTAAGTCGCCTTTGTTAGCGCTATCGGTATAGTGAACGTAGTTAACGTTATAGTTTTTATCACGCAAACGTTTAGCAAAATGGCGCATAGCGCTAAATAAAAACGCAATTTTTTTCTTATGATGTTTTACGTAAGTGGCTTCTTCACGAACCTCCGCCATTAAAATGGTGTCTTTGCTTTTTACAGCATCGGTAATAGCCGGTAAGGTTTCGGTAAGCTGATCGCCTAAAACTAAAATAAGTGCTGCCATACCCTACTCTTTTATTTGTTGGAATGCGTCTAAAGCACGCTGCCGTGATGCTTTTAAATCAACTAGCGGCTTAGGATATTCTTTACCAAGTTCAATCCCTGCATCTTTTAGTATTGCACTAGGTGCTTCCCATGGCTTGTGTATGTACTTATCCGATAGCTTGTTCAATTCTGGGCAATACTTGCGCACATAGTTGCCCTTTTTATCAAACTTCTCTCCTTGTAATATTGGGTTGAAGATCCTGAAGTAAGGTGCAGCGTCTGCACCAGAACCCGCGACCCACTGCCAACTAGCACTGTTACTGGCAAGGTCAGCATCTAACAGCGTATCCCAAAACCACCGCTCTCCTTCATGCCAGCTTAGCAATAAGTTTTTAACCAGAAACGAGCCAACAATCATGCGCACGCGGTTATGCATATAGCCTGTTTGCCATAGTTCTCGCATACCGGCGTCAACAATAGGAATCCCCGTTTTTCCTGTTTGCCACGCTTCAAGTGCCTTCGCATCTGTACGCCAGGGAAATTTATCGAACTTATCGTTGAAGTTTTTATTTGGAAGCGTTGGAAAATGAAATAGCAAGTAGTAGCTAAACTCACGCCACCCTAACTCGCTCAAATAGGTTTCAATGCTTTTGTCTTCACTATTACCAAATTTATCTTTTATCGCATACCACACTTGGTTGGGTGAAACCTCGCCAAAATGCAGGTGGGGTGATAAGCGCGATGTGCCGCGAGCTGAAGGGATGTCTCGTCCGTCTTTATATTTACGCGCAGAATTTTCAATAAAATCTGCTAGATTATCAGCAGCTCCGTCTTCGCCTGGCGACCATTCTTTCGAAATAGTCTCGTCCCAGTTGATAGTAGGCAGTAAGTTTAGCGACGCTAATTCAATACCTTCATTTTCTACGTCTGCATAAGTTATCCGTGCTGGTGGTGCTTTGGGGTATCGCGGCTCTTCTACTTGTAAACAACCTTTCTTGTAATAAGGAGTAAATACGCGATAAGGCGTGCCGTCCTTTTTGAGCACTTTCATTGGCTCCCATAAAAGACTTCCATTGCAGCTGTGCGCTTCGTAATCACTATCAATGAGAAATTGCTTAATCTCTTTGTCGCGGTTTATCTGCCATGGTTCATAGCACCGGTTCCAAAAGATAGCTTTTGCGTCAAAGGATTTCATTAATGTTGAAATGATATCCTTTGGGTTGCCTTTAAAAATTTGTAGGTGGCCATTAAGGCGCTGATTCAGAGAAGCTAAAGAATGATGAAGCCACCATTTACTGGCACCTCCAGGGACTCTTCCGTCAGGGGTTGTATCATCATAAATATAGATGGGGACTATTTTGCCCATATCACAAGCTGCATTTAATGCCGGATTGTCTTTTACGCGTAGGTCCTGTCTGAACCACATGATACTAACGGGAACGGTCACTTTTTTTCCTCAGGCGTTGCGCCAAATTTAAATATTATTCGTATCTAATGTCTTACGTAGAAAAGCGGATTCAAGATCCGTCAAATTATCAAAAATAACGCTTAAAATTAGTATGATAAATCAGCATTCCAACGATAAGCCTGAATCTAGTGATAACAGAGGACTATTCTGGTTCAGGCACGACCTACGGCTGCACGATAATGCGGCTATTTCCGCGTTATGCGAAAAGGTCGACCAAGTTACGTTCGTCTATATATTAGATGATAAGAACTTTACGCCCAACGCGTTTGGGCTTAATCCAATGGGCGAGCACAGACGTACTTTTCTGCTTCAGACATTGTCAGATTTAAAACGCCAATTAGCAAAGTTAGGACACGATTTACTTGTTGCGAAAGGCAGTGCCGCTCAGTGTCTAGTTGAGTTGTTAAAGTCGGGGCAGTACACTCACCTTGGAGTGAGTCAATATTGTGGTTATGATGAAACCGCAGAATTAAATACAGTAAAACGTTTCTTTGACTCACTAACCGTTGTCGAACGCTCGACGTTTGGTCTTTTTGACGCTCAAACATTCCCGTTTAGTATTGAACAGATGCCCGATGTTTTTAGTCCGTTTCGACGCAAAGTAGAGAAACATTGCAAACCGTTAGCGGTTCATCCTACACCAGAGTGCTTACCTAGCCCTTTCACACCAACATTCGACGCGTCTTTTCTATCCAGTATTGACCTCGATTTACCGAAACCGTCTGAATCGTCATTCGTTGGTGGTGAAACCGCAGCGCTATCTCACCTAAACACGTATCTATTTGACTGGCATGCTGCGGCATCCTACAAGGAAACACGTAATGCACTAGATACATGGAAAGACAGTACAAAACTGTCTGCCTGGTTAGCAAATGGTTCACTTTCTGCGCGCGAAGTGATGAGGCAAGTACATAACTTTGAAGAGACCGTTGAAAAAAATGATTCCACTTATTGGATTTATTTCGAACTCTTGTGGCGAGAATTTTTTCACTGGCTGCAGTGTAAGTATGGCGCTAAATGGTTTCGCTTTAGTGGCATTCAAGGTAAAACACCTACTACTTCACATTGTCCTGAGACCTTTGCGAAGTGGTGTGAAGGCAATACCGGATACCCTATTGTAGACGCGTGTATGCGACAACTTGCAAAGACAGGCTATATGTCGAACCGCGGTAGGCAGCTTGTCGCTAGCTGCTTTGTACACGAACTTCGACAAGACTGGCGATATGGTGCAGCGTGGTTTGAACATCAATTAGTAGATTTTGATGTTGGAAGTAACTGGGGAAATTGGCTTTATCTTGCGGGTGTCGGTAGTGATCCTCGTGGGCATAGGCAATTCAACCTGCAAAAGCAAACTGAAATTTACGATCCGGCAGGCGAATTTCGTAATAAATGGCTGTAGTTATTTAACTGTATGGCGTCAGATAACTTAAAAAAAGCTAACTCAAATAACTCAAAAGAGACAGTCACGGTTATATGGTTAAAGCGAGACCTTCGCTTACGTGATCACGAGCCTTTTTATCGCGCTATTGAGGCAGGAGAAAAGCTGCTCCCACTATTTTGCTGGGAGCCCTCGCTTATTGCAGACCCGCATATGGACATTCGCCATTGGCGATTTATGCAGCAGAGTATCGATGACATTAATAGCCAATTACCCGCTCATGCACGTGTTTTGACCTTGCACTGTGAAGTAATAGATGCACTTGAACTTATTGCTCAAAATTACAACATTGGTGCGGTTAGGAGTTACCAAGAAATTGGTCTTTCAGTTACGCATAACCGCGATGTTAATGTTGCTAAACACCTGATACATAAATCTATTATGCTCGCCGAATATCAGTATGGTGCAGTAATGCGTGGTCTGCCTCATAGAGAACAATGGCAGCAAAACTGGGAGCTCCATTTCGAAACCGCCACCTATGATTTTGATATAGAAACAGCTAAATGGGTTAACTGGCGAGAGTTTTCAGATATTTTAAAAGCGTCGAAATCCATTGATGAGATAGCTGAACTTAAACCGTCACCGCTTAGTTTGCCCATGGCGTGTACGAATTGTATTAATGATAAAGCATTAAAGGCTGAACAGAGTGAAATTGAAGTCACACCCGATATAGTTTCTATGCAACCTGGTGGTGAAAAGCGTGCTTGGCAGGTTTTAAAAGACTTTTTCAGCTCCCGTGGACAGTATTATCACCAACATATTTCAAAACCTGAGTATGCACGACGCGCATGTTCGCGACTAAGCCCTTATCTCGCATGGGGCAATATTTCTATCAAGCAGGTGTATCAAAGCGTTCAGCTGGAAAAACAAGCCAAGAAGGCTTTACCAACACCACAGCGCAAACAGTGGAGTCGCGCCCTATCCGCTTTAACATCTAGGCTGCATTGGCACTGCCACTTTATTCAAAATTTTGAGAGTGAAGCCAGTATAGAGTGGCGCCCAATGAACCGTGCTTATGAGCACTTCCCTTTTATAGACGGGCCGGAAGCTGAGCGACGTTTCTATTTCTGGAGCATTGGCCGTACAGGCTATCCTTTGATAGACGCCTGCATGCGAGCGCTACGACAGACCGGATATATAAACTTTCGGATGCGGGCAATGGTAACGAGTTTTTTATGCCACCATTTAAACGTACACTGGCTGAAAGCCGCACATTACCTTGCAACTCAGTTTTTAGACTTTGAGCCGGGGATCCACTACCCCCAAATACAAATGCAGGCAAGTGTGACGGGTATCCATACCGTAAGGCTGTACAACCCGGTAACACAGTCACAAAAGTTAGACCCTGATGGCGTATTTATTAAGAAGTGGGTGCCAGAGCTGGCTAAACTACCTAATGAAGCCGTTCATGCGCCCTACGACCTACCGCCATTAGAAGCGCAAATGCTTGGTTTTGAGGTTAAACAAGATTATGTGCTGCCCATTATTGATATTACAGAGAATAACCGTATAACAGCGAGACGTTTATGGGACTATCGCGAGCGCGATGATGTGGTAAAAGAAGCGCAGCGTATTGTCAGGCGCCATACCATGCAAAATAGTCCAAGCCGAATGTGGCTCAAATCGCAAATTGAAAAAACAGCCTAACGGTTGTTCTTCCTCAGCCACTCGTTTAAGAGTTTAATTTGACCGCATTTATAGGCCGCATACATTAGACGCATAGCGTTAGACATGGCTTCGCTGTCGGTCCAACCCGTTTTTTCGCGAATTTCGTCATAACATGCTTTCGCTTCTGGGCTGACGTACCCTCTCACTAGCTTCTTGCCGGCGTCCTTTTGTCTTTCTCTAAAACGTCGTTGTTTATCAGCGTTCGCTTTCGCTCTATCTGCAGGGCTTTTTCTACTGGTTTTTTTTGTTGTTTGTTCTGTCATAGTTTTCACACACAAATACTATATTGTGGAGCGTAGTTTAATCGCTGTTTATAAATTGCACGCATGGGGCGATATTTGTACGGATTAAATTTATAGTTAGTATAGTAGCACGCGTTTTTCTTCAGAAAAATGACTGTTCAGAGTTGTTTAGCGTACAAGTGTTCGCTAAATTAAGAATGTAACTTAAATAACAACAATGAGTTGGGAATGTCAGAGAAGAAAAGTAGCTTTAACAAAGAAGATTTATTGGCGTGTAGCCGTGGTGAAATGTTTGGTCCGGGTAACAGTCAACTGCCTGCACCAAATATGTTAATGATGGACCGCGTTGTCTCTATTACTGAAGACGGCGGTGAACATGGCAAAGGCGAGATTATCGCTGAGTTAGATATTAACCCAGATTTATGGTTTTTTGACTGCCACTTTCCAGGTGACCCAGTCATGCCAGGCTGCCTTGGCCTAGACGCAATGTGGCAACTTGTTGGCTTTTTCCTTGGCTGGAGCGGCGGGCCTGGTAAAGGGCGTGCGCTAGGTGTTGGTGAAGTGAAGTTTACCGGTCAAATTCTACCAACAGCAAAAAAAGTTACCTATAAAATTACGATGAAGCGCGTAATTAAACGTAAACTTTTCATGGGTATGGCTGATGGTTCGGTTGAAGTCGACGGGCGAGAAATTTATGTCGCGAAAGATTTGAAAGTGGGCTTGTTCCAAGATACTTCGAATTTTTAATCGCTGTTTAATCGACGCTAAATACTAAATCGATAAACACAAAAAAGCCCCTTTCTAGGGGCTTTCCTTTTTGCATAATCAGTTCATAAAAGAGAAGTGTTATTTAACGCTTAAACCTAAATGTCTATCCTCTACTGCCTCACGCCATCCACCTAACCACTGTGAACGTGCATCGTTTTGCTGAAATGGACAATTTTCCTTTGAACGACCGCTAATACCAGCTTGATAGCCTTTAGAATGAGCGCGAGTCATTTTATCTCTTTTTTGTCTTTTCATTGATTAGCCTCTTTTGTTTGTTGGACGTACAACAAATCATTTTCTCGAGCGCTCTACATCATATCGGTTGATAGTGCCGGAAAAGTGATTGCGTACATTACTGTGATAGTGCAATTAACAAAATGGTTCAAGAAAAATATAAAATTAAAACGCTTGACAATCGTTAAATAAATGAAGTTTCTATGAAATTTATATTACATTTTTTATGCATAAATATGTCTGTTTTTGCATTTTTTGGGCATAAAAAAAGCCACACGAATGTGGCTTTATTAAACTCATCATAAATTTAAATGACGAGGTTATTTATTTTTTAAAACGTCTGCGCACAAAAGCAGCGGCAAACAAACCAAAGAACGCGAACCAGCCAGTAGATGCGCCGCTGCGCTCAAAAGGCTGTTCGTCTTCAGGTACTTCACAATCGTCAATGGAACCATTAGCTATTGGAGATAGCTTAACCGCAACAACAGAATCAACCAGGTCTGTTTCACCGCTTGAGTTTATGATGTCGACGCCGGTTACATATTTACTGTTTATTTTAATACGCGCATTAGCGATAATTTCGTTGTCGTCGTTGATATCAACCGCTTCGATTAATTCGTAAGTGTTGTCACACGAGACTAAATCATTGAGATCCAAAAACTCTTCAGTATCAATGTTATACATAAATGCAGCGGTTTCACGTAGCGTGTCGCTTGTCGCATCGACATCTGCCTTACCCACCACGATGTTGTTATTGTTAATTGCGTTCGCAGTAACACCGGCACTTACGAAAAAGCCATCAGGGTATTTTTGTTCTTGAGTATCTAAGTTGTAAACAAAAAGGCGAGAACGAGCGATATCGCTTTGTGAGCGAAGCACAGCACCAGTTACCCAGTTCTCATCGTTTATTGCAATTGCTTGGCTAATAAGGTTTTCTTCGCGAGGGAGAAGTTCAATAGTCTCGCCATCTCTGAATACAGTTGCAACGCGCTCACTTTCAGTCAAGCCAGATTGGTTAGGTCGAGTAATCGTAACGCGATCGCCAGTTAGCCCTTCGCCCACCGCAATACCTTGTTCATTAATATCATAAGCGTAGGTAAAGTAGTGTGCTGTATCGTCTTCATCCGGCTCGAACAGTAATGGGTAAGTGTCAGTGCTAATCACGTCTCCATTAACGTCAACTTGCCATATGGTGGCGTTAACTTCTGACAATAAAACGAAGCCAGGCAAATAGTTCGTAGAAGTATTCAAGAAATAACTAGAAATGCGTGGTACTGCAAAGTCACCATTGTAAATGGTGAAAAGACAACGCCCTTCAGACTGATCGCCACGCAGTTCGTCGTCAGTACAAGTTTCAATAGCTTCATCTACTTCGTCTTGAAAACTGACCGTACTGAAGCCTGCTACTTGTAAATTTGCATTAATTGCACGGGCCGAAGAGAAGCCGCCGGCTGTGGTGTCTACAGCTGGTAGTGCTTTAGACTCACCTGATGCTTGTATAAAACCTTGCTGCGCCGATTCTGCATAAGTGTAATTAATGGTATCGCCATCTTCATTTTCGTATGGGTCTAAAACGACTAAACCTGACGAATCACCTACTACAAAGTTGCCGTTTAAGCTGTCTCTGCCTATCGCTTCAACCGAACGGGTGTAATCATCAAATTTTTCAGTGACTTCGTCTAAGCCTGGCACCAAAGAAATATCCTGGGTGTCAGTTAAGAAGGTTCTGTAAGGCGCTAATTTCTGACCAGTGGTCGCAGTACTAGACGAGAGTAGATAGTTAACGATTGTCGTGTAATCTGAATCAGTGAATACACCTTGACGTGCATCATCTTCGTTTTCTAAATCTTCACCGTTAACATCGAAGAAAGTGGTATCTTCTTCTAACTGCTCCACATCTACAGGTGGGTTATATTCAAGTTGCACTACAGACAGCATTTTGCCTGAATTATCAATTGAACGAGCAAAATTGTTTCTAGCGGTATCCTGTAAAGGAAGAGGCGTCACTGAATAGGTCGCGGCAAATGCCGAAACACTTCCTGTTGCCAACAGAACGGCGGCGGCAAGCTGAGTTCGTTTCATTTAAAATCCTATTTACTGCTGATTATCTTCCAGCATACTTTCTAGTTCATCCCAGCGCGCATATTTCTGGGAAAGTAATTCTTCTTTATCTGCCAGTTCGGCTAACGCCTTGGCAGTAACGTCACTGTCTTGTTTGAAAAAGTCTGGGTCGTTGACTTTTTCTTGCATAGCCTCAAGTTCTTCCTCAAGTGTTTCTAGTTCTTTCGGTAAGGACTCAAGTTCACGCTGGTCTTTGTATGATAGCTTTTTCGTCTTACGGGGAGAAGACTTAGCACTAGGACTGTCTGAAGCTGAATTAGTTTCATTCTTTACCTTGGCTTTCTCTTCCTTTTCGATTTGCTGACGTTTTTCCTGTTGCTCTTTATACCAGTTTTCTACGTCAGTGAAACCCCCAATAAATTCGCGAAGCAGACCGTTACCTTCAAAAACTACGCTACTGTTGGCAACGTTATCAACGAATTCCCTGTCGTGGCTCACTAAAAGCACGGTGCCAGTATACTCGTTAAGTAAGGTTTCAAGCATTTCTAAGGTTTCAACGTCTAAGTCGTTGGTTGGTTCATCGAGAACCAAAACGTTGCTTGGTTTTAGCATGAGCTTGGCCAACATAAGGCGGTTTTTCTCACCACCTGACAGTGACTTCACCGGCGCATTTACACGCTCTGGCGTAAATAAGTAGTCTTGCAAATAACTTATCACGTGGCGCGGGTGTCCGTTTACCGTAAGGTCGCGCTTACCATCGCCTACCGCGTCTATCACAGACTTTTCTAAATCCAAGCCGTAGCGATGTTGGTCAAAGTATGCCACTTCAAGGTTGGTGCCTTGTTTGCAGTTGCCGTTGTCGGGTTGCAATTCGCCCAACAATAGTTTGATTAGTGTGCTTTTACCGCTACCGTTAGGGCCAATAAGGGCAAGCTTGTCACCACGCAAAACATTCAGGTTTAACCCTTTAACAATGGGTTTGCCTTCAATGCTGTAGCTTAAATCTTTTACTTCAAACACCATTTTTCCAGAGCGAGCGCCCTGATGTTGGTTAACCACGGCATTGCCCTGCACCGCTCGGCGCGCTTTACGCTCTTCGCGGAGCTTTTTCAGCGCTCTTACTCGGCCTTCGTTGCGGGTACGGCGCGCCTTAATGCCCTGTCGTATCCACACTTCTTCTTGCGCTAGCTTTTTATCGAATTCAGCGTTTTGTGACGCTTCAACGTCTAAATCGTGCTGTTTTTTCTCAAGATAGGTTTCGTAATTACCCGGGTAGCTAGTTACAGAGCCGCGATCTAGGTCAATAATACGTGTGGCCATGGCGCGTATAAAAGCACGGTCGTGGCTGACAAACACAATAGCACCCTGATAGTTGCTCAAGCTCGATTCAAGCCAGCGGATCATCTCAATATCAAGGTGGTTAGTAGGTTCGTCTAACAGTAATAAATCTGGTTGGCGCACTAACGCACGGGCTAGAGCTGCTTTTCTGCGCCAGCCCCCAGATAGCGTTGATAACGATATCTCAGGGTCAAGCTTAAGCATGGTAAGCGTTTGTTCTATTTGCTGCTCGAACTGCCACGCGTCTCTGGCCTCTAACTGTTCTTGTAACCGTTGAAGCTTATTTAGGTTAGCTTCACTAGGGTCTTCACCCACAATGCGAGTTTGATGGAAATAGGCTTTTAGCGTTTCACCTACGTCAGATAACCCCTCAGCAACATAGTCAAACAGAGTTACATCTGTCGTTTGAGGTGGGTCCTGCTCTAAGCGCGCAATAACCGTATTATTCTCAATAATACGCTGTCCATCGTCTGCAATGATATCGCCTGCGATAACTTTCATAAGGGTAGATTTACCGCTACCGTTGCGACCAACCAAGCACACACGCTCTTTAGGCTGAACAACTAACTCAACGCCGTCTAAAAGCGGTGGATTTCCATAGATAACAGTGATGTTTTTTAACTGCAAAATGCTCACTGAAGAAACTCCTCTAAATCGGCGGCACTAAAGGGCCATCCAATTTCTTTTAAATTATCGGCCCGCTTCAACACTGGAATACGAGCGCCATACAAGTGATAAAGCTCGGTACTTGTACGAATGTTAACTTTTTCAATAATAAGCGATGAAAACATGGACGTTTGCTGAAGCTCAACATCGGCTAAGTCGCACAGACTACATTGGGGCCCGGTGTAGAAATAAATTTTCATGAACGTAGAATCCAGCACTGGTGTATCTTGCCCTTACGGGCAAAATCTTCGGGTATGGTTTCGTGGGTGATATTTTCAATGTTCAAGCCAAGGTCACTGATGGCTGATTCGTCTAACTTAAAACCACGTTTATTGTTAGAAAAAATGATGGTTCCCTGCTCTTTTAAGCAGGCTTTAGCGTCGGTAAGCATTTTTACATGGTCGCGCTGAACGTCCCACGTGTTCTGCATTCGCTTTGAATTTGAAAATGACGGCGGGTCGATAAATATTAGGTCATATTTACCTTTATGCGTACCTAGCCATGTGGTGCAATCGGCTTGAATAAAGGCATGGGGACCACTTAATTTATTAAGCGCTATATTTTTCTTCGCCCATTCCAAGTAGGTATTCGACATGTCTACCGTGGTAACTGACTTGGCGCCGCCCATAGCTGCAAATACAGATACGCTGCCCGTGTAAGAAAACAAATTCAACACGTCTTTGTCTTTTGACAAAGCTCTTACTTTTTGACGGGTATTACGGTGGTCTAAGAAAAGACCCGTGTCCAAGTAATCAGTCAGGTTTACCAAAAAGCGAGCATCATTTTCGAACACTTCCATCATTTCGCCAGACTGATTAATTTTTTCGTATTGCTTAGTCCCTTTTTGCTGGCTACGCACTTTAAGCGCAATGTGCTTAGGTGAGACCCCGGTAACTGCTGGTAAGTGTAACAATACCTCTTGCAGGCGTTTACGGGCTTTATCTTCTGACACGGTTTTTGGTGGCGCGTACTCTTGGACGACCAGCCAATCGCCATACCTATCTACCGCCACGTTGTAATCGGGTAAATCAGCGTCGTAAATTCGGTAGCAATTCGTGTTTGCACTTTTGATCCAGCCTTTCATACGCTTGAGGTTTTTCTTCAAACGATTAGCAAACTCATGATTGCCGGCGTCTTCACTAAATTGAACCGTGTTTTGTTCATCAAGCACATAGTTAGCTAAACGGCACTCTAATTTACCATTGTTCATGGCGTAGTCTTTAGTGGCGCGAAGCTTTAATACACGTAGCAAGTCACGGTTACTACTTAAAAGCGACACGTGCCAGCCTTTCCAGGCTTCTTTAAAGCGCTTACCCCAATCGCTAAATAGCGGTATTAACGAAGTAAGTTCACCCAAACGCTCTCCGTATGGCGGGTTAGACACAACATAGCCTGGCGTGCCGACTGGCGGCGATGACGTGGTAGCATCTTGCTGAGAAAACGAAATATCGTTAAATACACCAGCAAAATCAGCGTTGGCTTTGGCAATGGCTACCATTTTACGGCTGAAGTCACCCGCATAAATACCGCCACAGCTTGGCTTTTGAACTGAAATGGCATGCTCTACCAAATCATCCCAAACCTTAGCTTCATGGCCAAGCCATTTAGTAAAGCCCCAGTATGAACGCTTTATACCAGGCGCAATATTTCGAGCAATGTAGGCAGCTTCTATTGCAATAGTGCCTGAGCCACACATTAAATCTACCAAAGGCGCTTCGGTATTCTCTGCCCAACCACTGCGCATAAGCATTGCGCTGGCGATATGCTCTTTTAGCGGTGCGTCACCGGTTTCTTGCCGATATGCGCGTTGGTGTAAACTTGCTCCAGCTAGGTCTATACCCAAAATTACATTGTCGCGGTGCAGTCTGGCATACACAGAGATATCAGGGCTTTTTCGCTCTACTGACGGGCGAGGTAAACCTTGTTCTACGAATGAGTCTACTATGGCGTCCTTAACACGAACGGCGCCAAACTGGGTGTTCTTGATAGCAAAGTTAGTTCCAATAAACTGTACAGATAATGTATGACGTGAATCCATCTGCATTTGCCAGTCAATGCCCATCGCCGTGTTGTAAAGCGCATCTGCATCGCCTGCTTTACCGGACGCTAGCACCCAAATTACGCGATTAGCCAAGCGTGACCATAGGCAAAGTTTATAAGCGTCTTCTTTTGACCCTTCAAACTGAATGGTACCAGGCCCCTGTTTAATTTGTGCATCAGGGCAAAGGCTTAGTACTTCTTGTTTCAATAGTTCGTCAAGACCGCGACTGGTCGTAACCAGGATAGTATTCATTCATGTACCTGTTTTTGATGTACGCGCTTAACGTAAAGCGCGTACACGAGAGATTGGTTTCGGGTGTACTTTGTTTCGGCTGTATTATAACGCGTTTACGATGCGTTTAACGAGAGATGGGCCTTGATAAATAAAGGCCGAGTAGACTTGCACTAATGATGCGCCTGAATCTAAGCGCGCTTGCGCCGCTTCAGGAGAGTCGATGCCCCCTACGCCGATAATAGGTATAGCGCGGTCAAGTGCCTTATTTAATTTACGGGTTACTTCCAAACTCATATCGGTCATAACAGAACCGCTAAGGCCACCCATTTCATCAGCGTGCTCTAGTCCAGTAACCGAATCTCGTGAAAGCGTGGTATTGGTAGCAATCACGCCATCCATTTTGCTATTGATTAACGAAGCAGCAATACTTTCAATTTCAACATCACTTAAATCAGGCGCTATTTTAATGAACAATGGCACGTACTTTCCGTGGGTTTGCGTGAGTGTTTCTTGTGCGGCTTTTAAGCCTACTAACAATTTATCAAGCGCTTCACCGTACTGCAGGTTTCTAAGCCCTGGTGTGTTAGGTGATGAGATATTGATAGTGACATAGCTTGCGTAAGGATAAACCTTATTTAAGCAAATCAGATAATCGTCGAGTGCATTCGCTTCTTCGGTGTCTTTGTTTTTGCCAATGTTAATGCCTATGGGCCCTTTAAACTGGGCTTTTTTTACTTGCTCGACAAGATGATCAACACCTTTGTTATTGAACCCCATGCGATTAATAATGGCTTGCTTTTCAGGGATTCTAAACAAGCGAGGCTTAGGATTTCCCGGCTGCGGACGCGGCGTAACTGTACCAATTTCTACAAAGCCAAAGCCCATGCTTGAAAACGCATCAATACAATCACCGTTCTTATCGAGACCTGCCGCTAACCCTACCGGATTATCAAACGTCATGCCGGCAACAGTGACGGGCTTTTTAAGCGTTGGTGTGCTGTACATCCATTTCAGCGGTGTATGTTGTGTCTTGTTTAACCAGTTAATGGTGAAATCGTGACTTTTTTCAGGTTCACACTGAAGTAAGAGTTTTTGCACTAGAGATTGCATGGTTGTATTTAACGCTCGCTTATTAAGGGTCTGTTGGTCGTTACTACGCCTCACGTTTACAGATTATCTGCTAACAAAAAACGCTGTAAAGCTAGTTAATAATAACCAATCGGCCAATAAAAAGCCCTGATAAACAGGGCTTAAATCATTAAGGTGCGTGTATTCTAATGGTTAGACTTCACGCTTAAAAGCATCAATTCGCGTAAAGCGACAGAAAATTTCGCAAATTCGTGCGTTGTGCTGGTCTTAAACTCTGACATCATGTGATACCAACGTTTAAGAAGCGCCTGATTACTTTCAATCCATTCATCTAGAATTTGGTCAGCGTTGCTCACATCTTCGCGAGAGGCTAACAGGTTTGCTGCGATTGAGCGCTGCTGCCAATCAAGTTCCTCACGATATGAAGCGCGAGCCAATGCCTGCCAGTGGTTGCTTACCGCCTGATTGTTAATTTGGTCTAAGAACCAGTGAAGTTCTAAACGCGAACCCAATTGGTAGTAAAGCTTAGCAACAACATCAGTGTCGTGCTTATCAGCCTCTACAATTTGTGCCAAGTCAAAGCTTGAGAACATGTTTGAGAAACTCGCTACCTGATAAGCAATATCCTGAGGTACGCCCTCATCAATATATTTCTGCGTTGCTGCTTCTAATTGGGCATATTCACTTTCAACCAAATAATGCTGTAAGTTTTTCGACAAGATATCGAATGTGCCGCGATAGCTTGTAATGGCCTCTTCTATAGACTGCGCTTTATTGCCATGGCGAATGTACCAACGTGCGGCACGACGCATAATTCTGCGCGCTTCATCAAGCATTTTCAGCTGAAGTGTTGCAGGAATAACGTTGTCTAGTTCTTCAATGCGCTCCCACAGCGTATCCATGTTGAAAATGCCGTGCACAATCGCGTAAGCATCTGCAATTTCGTCTACGCTTGCACCAGTTTCTTCCTGCATTCTAAATACGAAGTTAAGGCCCATATCGTTAACCATATTATTGGTTAATTTAGTGGCGATAATTTCGCTTCTAAGCGGGTGCTGCTGCATGTGTGCTGCAAATTTTTCGCGAAGTACCTTCGGGAAAGCTTCAACTAACAGCTTACCATGGTAAGGATTGTCAGTGATTTCTGGAATATTGAGCGCATCTTTAAGCACCATTTTACCGTAGGCAATTAACACGCTAAGTTCAGGGCGAGTTAGGCCTTGGTCAGTTGCTACGCGATCGGAGATCTCGTCATCGCTCGGTATGAACTCTAACTCACGATTTAATTGCCCTTCTCGCTCTAGGCCGTGAATAAAGCGAAGCTGTTCTTTAAGTTGCTTCACACCCGCTAACTCAGTAATAGAGATTGACTGGGTTTGACGGTAACAGTCTTTCAATACAATCGTGCTGACATCGTCAGTCATATCGTAAAGAAGCTTATTACGCTGCTTAAGGGTTAGCTCACCATCGTTGACCAGGCTGTTAAGCAAAATCTTAATGTTAACTTCGTTATCAGAACAATCCACACCACCGACGTTATCGATAAAGTCGGTGTTAACGCGCCCGCCATTAGAGGCATACTCGATACGGCCTAATTGGGTCAAACCTAGGTTGCCGCCCTCGCCCACAATTTTAGCTTGAACGTCGCGGCCATTAACGCGCAAGTCATCGTTCGCACGATCGCCCACTTCAGAGTGAGATTCTTTCTTACTCTTAATATAGGTACCGATACCGCCGTTCCATAGTAGATCAACCGGCATTTTAAGAATGTTGTGAATAAGCTCGTTAGGCGTCATCGTTAGCTGACGCGTACCCAACCACTTTTTCATTTCAGGTGTCAGCTTGATTGACTTAGATGCACGGCTGAATACACCACCACCTTTAGAAATCAGCTTACTGTCATAGTCTTCCCAGCTTAGGCTTGGATTCTCAAACAGGCGTTGACGCTCTTTATAACTTGCTGCTGCATCTGGGCTTGGGTCGAAGAAAATATGTAAGTGGTTGAATGCCGCAATTAAGCGCGTGTGCTTTGATAGCAACATACCGTTACCAAATACGTCGCCAGCCATATCGCCTACACCCACAGCGGTAAAATCGGTAGTCTGGCAATCGATACCAATTTCTCTGAAATGACGCTTCACAGACTCCCAGCCGCCGCGCGCAGTAATACCCATTTTCTTATGGTCGTAGCCAATGCTTCCGCCAGATGCGAATGCATCACCTAGCCAGAAACCAAACTCTTCAGCTATACCATTCGCTATATCAGAGAAAGTTGCGGTCCCTTTATCTGCAGCGACAACCAAATACGGGTCGTCATCATCAAGGCGTACTACATCTTTCGGTGGTACTATTTCGCCATTAACAATGTTGTCGGTAATATCCAGCAAGCTTGTAATGAAAGTGCGGTAACAGGCTTGCCCTTCTGCTTGAATAGCCGCACGGCCTTCACCTACTGGCAAGTTTTTACAAACAAAGCCACCTTTCGCACCAACAGGGACAATAACTGTGTTTTTAACCTGCTGTGCTTTAACCAGACCTAAAACTTCGGTTCTGAAATCTTCTTGACGGTCAGACCAGCGAAGGCCACCACGGGCAACTTTACCGCCACGCAGATGCACACCTTCAACGCGAGGGCTGTACACAAAAATTTCAAACTTAGGCAACGGAAGCGGCATTTCTGGAATAAGCTCTGGCATCATCTTAAATGACACGTAAGACTTTTCGTTTCCTGCATCGTCTGGCTGATAGAAGTTGGTTCGTAGCGTTGCCGACATCATATCCAAATAACGGCGGATAATACGGTCGTCATCAAGGTTACTTACGTTATCTAGCTGTGCCTTGATGGTCTCAAGTACCGCGTCTTCTTTCTTCTGATTACGCTTATTCTTGGGGTCAAAACGTTGGTCAAAGAAGTCTACCAATAAACGGGCAATATCTGGGTAGTTAGAAAGGGTATTTGCAATATAGTCACGGCTAAATGAGCTACCAGTTTGGCGCATATATTTAGCATAGGCACGCAGAACCGTCACCTTTCGACCCGTCATATTGGCGCCCAAAATAAGGCGATTAAACGCGTCATCTTCAAGTGTTTTATACCACACCTTCGCAAAAGCGTCTTGGAAAAGGGTTTGCGCCGTTTCCATATCAAAGTGCTGGCCGCTTTTGTGCAGCATGGTGAAGTCCATTACCCAATTTCGCTCACCTTGGGAACACGTGATTTTATATGGGCTTTCGTCGATTACGCGTAACCCAAAGTTCTCCAGCATGGGGAGTACGTCAGACAGGTGAATGGGCTCTGCACGGTGGAAAAGCTTAAGCTTAACGACTTGGCTTTCAGCGTCTTCTTCTTGTGGGCGGTAGAACAACATATCTAAGGTGTGATTGTCGTCAAGCATCTCTAGTTTGCCAATATCTACCAGCGCTGCTGATGGCAGGTTGTGCTCCATGTAACTACGAGAAAACGCATTGTTGTATTTGCGCTCAAGCGCCTTGCCAGACGCTTCGCCGTGAGCCGCTGAAATTGCTGACGCTAGTCTGTCGTTCCAGGTTTTGGTCAACTCAATAATGTTTTGCTCTATTTCCTTCACATCGAATTCCGCGTTGTTGTCGTTGACTCTAGCAATGTAATGCGTACGGGCATATACAGACTCTGAAAAGAAGGTGGTAAATTCGACTTCTTCAGTAGCGCCTAATGACGCTTTAAGTAGCTCTTGAGTCTCTTTACGCAACTGAGTGTTATAGCGCTCTCTTGGTACGAATACCATGCACGAGAAGAAGCGGCCAAACGTGTCTTTGCGAATAAACAAACGAGATATACCACGCTCTTGCATTTGAAAAATGCCCATCACAATTTGTGCGAGTTCTTCTGCTGGTGTTTGCAGTAATTCATCACGAGGATAGGTTTCTATAATGTTCGCAAAAGCTTTGTATGCGTGTGTGCCTGGCTCGAAGCCGGATAATTCACAAATTCGCTTAATCTTCTCTCGTAAAATGGGTAGCTGAGTTACGCTGTTGTTATAAAACGATGCTGAATAAAGCCCTAGAAAGCGATGCTCACCTACTACCTGCCCGTCTTTATTAAATACCTTCACACCAACATAGTCCATATAGGCTGGGCGATGCACACGAGCACGAGAATTTGTTTTGGTCAGTATCAACGGGTTTTTGCTTAACGCTTCAGCTCTTGCTGATGCAGGCAATCTCGATAACAGACGTTCGCGGTCATTTATTGAATTTTTAAGAAGACCTAAGCTGGTGTCGTTTTTCGGTATCCATCTATGATCGCCTTCAATTGCTTTAACTTCATAATAGCGATATCCCATCATGGTAAAGTTATGGTCACCTAACCACTCAAGGTATGCCTTAGTCTGTTTTTTTGCATCTGCGGAAACAGGCCAATTGTATTTCGCGTTATTTTTAATAACGTCTTGTAAAGTACTGGTCATGCCCTGCCAGTCTTCAACAGCTAAAGAGACTTCATCAACTACCGAGTAAAGCTCTTTAGTTAAAGCATCGATATCTTTTTTCGATGTCTGTCTGTCGATTTCAATGAAAATGACAGTCTCTTTTTTAGCACCGTCTAGGGTTTGACCTGGTTCTGCAAAGGTTTCGACCTTGTTCGATTTGTCGCGTTTAACGCCGATCGGGCTATGAAGAAATAAATGCGCGGTAATGTTTAACCGATTCAGTAGCATACGCACAGAGTCAACTAAGAACGGCATGTCTGACACAATAATCTCTACTATCGTGTGGCTTGAGTGCCAACCGTGTTTAGCTATTTCTGGGTTGAAAACACGAACGTAAGGTGAAGCGTATTCAAATTTTGCCAAACCATTCCATAAACTAAGTGTTGCGCCATACAGGTCGCTGTCGTTGCGATTTTCTAGGTCGTCGCTTGATATGTTTTTATACAACAGACGTCCGAATTGCTGCACAAGAGACTTCTGCTTGGTATCTACTTTTTTATCAATAAGTGCAAATACATTGTCTAGCAGTACTGAGTGTCGCTGTGAGGTGACTGTCATTTGTTAACCTTTTTTGAATGTCGAAATACCAATTGAATTTGGTATAAGTGCCGAGTACCTAACTATTTTCTCTAATAAATGACGCTAATGAAAGCCCATTTTTAACCTTATATTAACAGCATAGATAACTATGCAGAAAACACCCAAAAAAAAGGGCCTAAAGGCCCTTTTTTATGCGTAGCTATGCAAAAATAATTTATGCATCAGGGTCGTTCTTATTCCACCACAGGAACCTAGCCAAGGCAGGCAGTACAATTATTGCCCCAAGCATGTTCACAACGAACATAAATGTTAGCAAAATGCCCATATCCATTTGGAACTTAAGTGAAGAGAATACCCAAGTGCTTACGCCTATAGCTAGCGTTATACCGGTAAATAGCACAGCACTTCCTCGCTCTTTTAAAGCAGCGAAATAAGCTTCTTGAACGGTAGCACCTTTCTTCAGCATTAAGCTTTTGGTAGAAAGAATATAAATACCATAGTCCACTCCGATTCCCACGCCAAGTGCGATAACTGGTAACGTAGAAACGGTGAGGCCAATTTGAAGGTAAGTCATTAGTGCTTGAGCCAATACAGACACCACATATAGCGGTATTACAACGACTAACGTAGCACGAATTGATCGGAAGCTAATTAAGCAAAGCGCGATAACAGCACCAAATACATAAAGCATCATTGGATCTTGCGCCGCGCTTACTGCTTCATTGGTTGCAGCCATTACGCCGACAGGTCCAGAAGCAAGGCTGAACTTCATATCGTCAGTTTGGTACGCATCGCGATACGACTTAACTGCATCAACAACGCGAGAGATGGTTTCTGCCTTGTGATCTTCCATAAACAGGATAATAGGCATAACTGAGCAATCGCCATTAAGCAGCCCAGACGAGGTAGGTACGCGAGAGATAGCCTGAACTAGCGTCTGTTGATTACGTGGAAGAACTTGCCATTTTACGTTCCCTTCGTTGTAACCGGCATTAACAATTTTGGCTACTGACGCAAGTGACACCGCAGACTGTACGCCTTGAACGTTTTCCATTTTCCACTGGAAGTCATCCATGGCTTTCATCACACTGTGCGAAGTACAAGCTTCCGGCGTCGTCTCTACAAGTATAGAGATATAATCCACCGTTACTTCGTATTTGTCAGTGATCAAAAAGGTATCTTCATTGTAGCGAGAAGTTTCATGTAGCGCCGGTGCACCCGCGTGTAAGTCCCCTATTTTCATATTTTGCGCTTGGAAATGACCGAGCACGAACAAAATAGCGGTGACAATTAAAATAAACGCAGCTGGCTTTTTACGTGAACACGCTGCAATTACTTCCCAGAATTTAGAGTTTGCGTTTTCTTTACCAGCAAATTTCTCTACATACTTCTGGTCTAGCTTTAAGAAACTCATAAGAACAGGAAGTAATAAAAGATTGGTAAGTATAATTACCGCAACACCCATACTTGCTGTTATTGCTAGCTCGCGAATAATACCAATATCAATAACCAGTAGCGTCATGAAGCCTACAGTATCAGATAACAAGGCGATTCCGCCGGGTACTAAAAGGTGTCTAAATGCCGCCATTGAAGCCCGTTTCGCGCCAATGCCCGTCACTGCTTGCTTTTCTACCGCGTTAATCATTTGAACGCCGTGGCTTACACCGATAGCAAATACAAGGAAAGGTACAAGAATTGACATAGGATCCATGCCAAAACCAATGGAAGTCAAAAGCCCAAGCTGCCAAATAACGGCAATAATTGAACAAACCAATGGCAATACGGTAAGCATAAGGCTTCGTGAAAAGAAGTACACCATAACGGCTGTAATTGCGATAGCAATAGCGAAAAACAGTAGTACATCTTTAGCGCCATCGGCCACATCACCAATCATTTTCGCAAATCCAATAATATGGATAGAGGTATTTTCGTTTTCGTACTGGCCGCGCAGCTGTTCTTCAAGCTCTGCTGCTAACGCAAGGGTATCGAGCGGCTTACCAGTTTGAGGGTCAATGTCTAGCAACTGTGCAGTTACCATTGCGCAACTGTAGTCACTTGAAACCTGTCTACCAACGATGTTCGCTTTTTCCACGTTCGCAGCCACAAGCTCCAGAGCCTCTGGCCTTGATGAGTCGAAGTCTGCTGGTATAACTGGTCCGCCTGCGAAACCACCTTCTACGATTTCAGTGAAGCGTGTGGAGGGAGAGAAAAGTGAAATTACTAACGAACGGTTTACGCCATTGATAAAGAAAAGCTGGTCGTGAACGTTCTTTAACGTATCGAAGAAATTTTGGTTATAAATATTATCGTTTTTATCACATACTGAAACTAAGATGTTGTTGGCCCCACCAAAATCTTGGCGGTGCTCAATATACGTTTTCATGTACTCGTGATTAAGCGGAATATTTTTTTCGAAACCTGCGTCTAGACGCATTTGTGAGGCTTGGTAACCAAGAAAAACCGTTGCAATGGCAAACAGTGCCACCACAACTTTGCGGTTACCAAACACTAATTTTTCAAGAAAATGGGTCATTGTTTTTATACTGCCCTATTTTAAATTCAACGTTTTAATGCCATTTGCAGTAACAGCAATGCTGGTACCGTTAAACTCGGTGGCGTTTAAAATCGCCGCTTTATCTTTTATTTGTGACACGGAAATGCCGTCATCGCTCTGACAATTGGATGGGTTAGCATAAGGGTCACGCATACTGGTAGGAAGCGGACGTTGTGCACTTACCATCATGCCGTTGTTGCCTAAAGCGTAAACCTTTGACTCTGATCCAACTAGGATTGAATTAAGGGTGCTAGTTGAACAAGTTTGCACGTATTCCCATTCCCCTTGATCCCTGTTTACGAAAATATTCCCACGAAGACCTACGGCAAGCACCGTGTTTTCATCCAGCGGCTTGATGTCGAAGAAAGACCCTGTGTAGTCGACGTAATAACGTTCCCAAGATTCACCCATATTGGTGCTTTTGGCTAACAAACCTGCCTCACCAGCCATGTACAGCGTATCACCATCAAGAGTTACACGATTTAAGTGAGGTAAAATAGATTCTAACTCTTGCTGATAAAAATCTTCGTCTTCCTTGCGAATTTCTTCGAGGTATTCTTGGTCCATTGGGTCAAGAAGACTGGCGTGGCGTTCTGCAGACCACGTCTTTCCACCGTCAAGCGTTCGATAAAACAAGCCATAGGCACCGGTGGCGATACCTTGCTGTTCGTCAAAAAATAATACATCTAAGAACGGGCGTTGAAGGTCGGGTTGATAATTTTGTATTTCCCATGTTTCGCCCCTATCTGAAGAATGAAGAATGACAGCATCGTGACCTACTGCCCATATTTTTTCGCCCACAACAGTAGTTGCAGTAAGCGTTGATTGAGTTGGCACCGCTTTTTGATTAAAAGTTTTGCCATCTTCCGACACTAATACGTGACCGCGTTCACCGACAATAACGACAAATGAATCAGCGTCTATGTCCAAAAGAACTGATTGCTCAACCAAAGGTGCCATGAATGCTTCTTCGGCAAGTGCAGCTGGAGAGTAATTAGCTGCGAATGTGGCGGCAATGCACGCTGCAATGGTTTTTTTCATAATTAACCATTCCCCCTATTTATAATTGTCTGTATACAAAAACGGCTGGCAATTGCCAACCGTTTGTTGTGTAAGGTGATTAGCGCTTACCTTCTCGTCGTAACGCCTGAGGCGTGAATTCCACATCTCGAGGGCGTACGGTGAAGTCGTACATTTGCTCTTCGTTATCTAGACCAATGGCCAAATAACGACGAGAGTTTAAGTCGTAGTACGCATCGAGCGTCGACCATTGTGTTGGAACTTCATAGTAGTTAACACCATAAGCTACACCAACGCGGTACAGTTCGCCACGATTATCATACATATCAGCGACTTGAATTTGCCAGCTATCTTCATCAATGAAGAATACGCGTTTTTGATAAATGTGACGGAAACCTTCTTTCAACGTAGCTTCAACTACCCAAACACGGTGCTTTTCCCAACGTGTTAGGTCTGGATTAACGTGATTTGGCTTCAAGATATCATCATACGAAGCACTGTCTGAATGAAGCGCATAGTTATTGTAAGCAACAAACATTTCCTGCTTACCAACAAGTTTCCAGTCATAACGGTTTGGAGAACCGTTAAACATATCGAAGTCATCAGTCGTACGTAGGCCGTCAGCAGCAGTTCCCGGCGTATCGTAAGCAATGTTAGGTGCTAAGCGAACACGACGCTGACCAGTGTTATACGTCCAAGCTTTACGCGGCTCTTTCACCTGATCTACGGTCTCGTGAACAAGTAACGCCGTACCTGCTAGACGGGCTGGTTTAGTGACTTTTTGCTTAAACATAAACAGAATATTTTCATCTGTTAGCTTTTCAGGTGTAGCACCTTCCTCAGCATATTTAATTAGCAACTGCTCATCAAAACCGATTACGTTGTAATCACCACCGGTAGTAACTGCTGCTTGTCCACCGTTACGCTGAACCGCTGCTCCGCGATAACGAAGAATGTGGTTCCAAATTGCTTCGAGACCGTTTTGTGGTATTGGAAATGGGATACCCAAAACTGCACCTTTAAGACCATTACCATCGTCGAGAAGCTCAGCGCTGGTAGCGTTTACCTTAGTCGCATCGTAAACAGCCTGTGGGTTTGACGCAGAACGTCGCGTTGGATAAACCGGCATACGGAAAGTTTCTGGGTAAGCCTCGAAAAGCTTCTTCTGGCCTTCAGATAAAAATTCCGCGTATTCTTTATAGTTCTGTGCTGTTATCTCGAACAACACCTTGTCTTCTGGGTAAGGGTCTGGGTGGTGGTCACCCACACTGTACCCAGCTGGTGCAGACGTAATACCGCCAGTCCACGCAGGGATACTGCCATCAGCATTACCCGCTTTTTCTGCGCCAAGCGGCGTAAGTTCGTTACCCAATTTGTTTGCGTCTGCATTAGACACTTTAGCCATAGCGCTTGCACCAGATAAAGCCAGTGACAAAGCGGCAGCAATAATTCCTACTTTTCTAATCATAAAAACCACTCTTAGATTGCGTATTTGATGTTAAATGAAATGAAGTCTCTGTCAGATAGCGCATTAGTTGTACCAATGCCGCCCCAGAATGCACTGTAAGACGCCGTTGCAGACCATTTGCTTAAATAATCGAACGTGAAAGAAAGTGCAGCAGACTTAACATCTTCTGTGAAAAGGAATAATGGATCTGGCGTAGTACCCTCAACGTCATGAGAGAAAGTACCGCGAACTCGAAGGTTCATGCCAGCGAATATTGAGTTGTAGTCAGCAACCGCCAATAAGCGATAGCCCCATGCATCGTCAGTAGCAAACGGATTAGTCTCAGGACCGTCTGAAAGGCCTTGGTGTAGACCTTCACGAGCGTTACCGTTAATTGGTTCAAGCGAAGGTGTTCGAGCAGTACCCGGTGCATTTAAACGAATTACGTCTGGGTCTGGCATATCAACAACGTTTACATAACCTACTTCACCTAGAAGTACGAAGTTGTCAGAGCCAAATTTAGGGCCGAATACATGTGACGCGGTAAATTGCATTTGCCATGTATCAGAGAAAAGGAAACCTTCTGCGGTTTCACCTGGACCTACAGCACGGCCAATGTTATTTAGCTGAGAGATTCCTTCAAGATCTGGACGTAAACCTGCGTTAGCTAACTGCTCAGGCATACCCATGTAAAGCAACTCAACATCATCTATTTGAAGTGGCTCATCTACACGATAAGCAAATTCACCCGCTAGAGCCGTAGTACCAATGTTGGTGTTGAAGCTCATACCGTAAAGTTTGATGTCTTCTGGATAGTAGAATTCAGACTGCGTGAACGCACCCAACTCTGTAATGTTATCTCGAGTAACCGTGTTAGTGGCTAGGAACGCTAGGTCTGCGCCAATACCTTCGGCAGTAAAGTCTGATGTTTTACCAGAAATAAGCGGACGCTGGCTGTGATAGTTAATGTGATAGAAACTAAATTCTGTTTCATTCAAATTCTCAGCAAACCACGTTAAGCGCAAGCCATACTGGCCTTGGTCGTCTGCATCGTTATGCGCCTCATCAGAGAAACCACGAATGGCAACTTTTGTCGGGTAAGCAAGATAGGCTTGAGAGATATCTGCAGCATCAGCACCTGAGCGTAATAAATCACCGTAACCATTTAAAGCAGTTAATAAGTGATCTAAGTCAATATCAGGGTTACCACTAAAACCTAACTGAATATTCTGGCGTTGACCGCCCTCGCCTGCAAAGTCGTTACCGGCGAAGTAGCTGCCTGACACAGGAAGCCAGCTGCGTTGCCACTCATACTGATAGTAACCTGAAATGCTCACCGTATCGGTTAAGCCTAAAGACGCGTAAACCATACCTACCGGTAGGAATACTTCTTTTAGCTCGGCACCTGGTGCACGAGCACGCGTTACATCCACAGGGTTGGTCGTGTTGATACCATGTTGGATGAACGTACTTTCACCCCAACTGATTACTTGGCGGCCAACACGAAGAGTTAGTGGCTTGTCTCCAATCCACCAGTCGCCATAGAAGAAAGCATCATATAAACGAACATCTGTACATAAAAGGTCTTCCGCCTCTGGGTCTTGACAAAGATCGTATTGGTTGCCGGTTATTGGGTTAGAGTAAGGACGGTCACCATCCATTTGCTCGAAATCATAGAACCAGAATCCCCGAGCGAAGAAACCATAGTCGCCGAAGTTAATATCTAATTCATGTGAGCCTGAAACTTGCGTTGCGAACGCATCGCCCGGATCGTGGGCTAGGTTACCGAGGTCACCATTCGTTGAATACGCACCATCAGCCAAACCCCATACATCGCTGCTTGGGTATAAAGGATTGAAAGCTGCGTGATAACCGCTCCAGTCAAACTGAGGATGGTTACTGTTACCAATAAGGTCGTAATCTCTTGCCTCTGTTCGAATACTTGTAGCTAATGTAAATGTTGAATCTAAAGAAATATTTACATCACCTACTTGCCAGTTTGCAGCGTGTGCTGGTACTGCAGCAGCACCTAGCAGAGAGAGAATTCCCGCTGCTACCGGTGATATCTTAAAAGCGCTAGGCCCATTTTTCATATTTTTATACTCCCAAGTCGATGTGACTTAATGCGTGACATCATGACCAACCATAACGATTAACAAAATCATTACATCATTTTGCCATAACCGCAAGAACTAATCCTACCAGTTAACAAAATTTACAACATTAGTCGTATCAAATAGTTATTGCTTTATTGTGAGTATAAAAGGCATTTATAAACTTGCAGGAAAATTGTACAAGTTTTAAGAGGATTTATCTTATTTACCGCTAAGTAGCATTTTTAAGCGTGAGGCGCACTACTGAAGACCGTGAACTAAAGACGCGGAGGTAATTAAAGTATTGTGTAAATTATAGCTTTGAAAAAACAAAAAAAGGCCCTATCCGAGCCTCTCAAAAGATTTAATCTTTTTATTAGCGTCAATGACCATTCTGAAACGGCCTTTGATACCGTCCGATGTGACAAATTGGCGAAGCCGATTGGTGGGTACCTGAACACTAAGACCAGATTCACTCAACATGACTACATCTGGCATAGACGGGACATACAGCACCTCACATTGTTTGTAAGGTGCGTTTATTGAAAAATAAAAGACGGAGTCTGGTGCGTTAATGCTTTTCATAAGCAAGACTTTTACTTACTTTTTCAAACAAGTCTTTACTTAGGCCCTTATGGTTAAGTAAGCGTCCAAGCTGCTGCTTCATATGAACTTGGTGTTCACTAGCGAAACCTTGCCATTGGGTTAACGGTGTTACAATACGAGCGGCAACTTGCGGGTTGACTGCATCAAGTTCTAGCAAATAGTCAGTTACAAACTTATAACCGCTACCATCTGCGGCATGGAACCTTTCGCTATTATAGAACGCAAAACTACCGATAACAGAGCGGACACGGTTTGGATTGCTCATTGCAAACTGCGGGTGCTCACACAGCATAGTTATAGTAGCAAAGATATCTTCGCGATTTTGCGTTGCATGAAGCGCAAACCATTTGTCTAGAACCAGAGGGTCGTGGTTCCACGTTTGTTCAAAACTAGCCATCAAGCTATCGAACGTAGTTGAACTGCAGTGTTGCGCACTTCTCAGTGCCCCTAGTGTATCGGTCATGTTATCTGCATTTTCAAATTGCGACACGACAAGGTCTTCGTATTGAGATAAGCGTGCTAAATGCGCAAGCACGACATTTTTACAACGGCGCTGATTAATTGCATCTTGCGTGTAGCTATAGGCGCTGTGTTCAATGTTGTTAAACACCGCTAATAATTCTTGCTCTAGCGCGCGGGAAAACTGCTCACAAAATGCCTTTCGTGCTTTTAATAGCGCGGACACAGTGATATTGCTACGACTTTGACACAAGGTCTCAAAAGAAGGAATAACTAGGCATTCGCCAAGCAGTTCCAGATTATTCTGCTCTTGAGCTATTGCTTGTTTAACGCCGTTCCAAATAGCGTTACTGATGGCAGAGCCCGGAGATTCTTCTAACTGCTTTATACAGCGGTCATACAATGCTTGCATTGCGTCCCAGCGATTGAACGGATCTTTCGCGTGTTTGAAAATAGTAAGTAATGATTCTGTATCTAGCGGATTTTCTACTTTCGCTGGTGCCGAAAAGTTACCTAATACTACCGGTGTTAAATCAGTACTTTTAGCATTTACGGTTAAACGCAAAGAGGCATCTTTTAAGATAACCATACCATCATCAATGAGCGATTCGTTGTCAGTATAGGTATTGCCCTCTTTATCGATGATCTCAATATTCACTGGGATATAAAGGGGAAGCTTTTCACTTTGGTCTGAGGTGGCGGGTGTGTGTTGCGTCAAAGTAAAGGTATGCTTGACGGTGTCGTTGTCGGTAGCTTCCGTACTGTGCTTAACAGAAATCACAGGCGTACCAGATTGACTGTACCAGCGCGTAAACTGAGTTAAATCTAAATCAGTCGCTGACTGCATGGCTGAAATAAAGTCATCACACGTGACCGCTTGACCATCGTGCCTTCTGAAGTACTCATCCATGCCTCGTCTGAATCCATCAGGACCAAGCAAGGTGTGGAACATGCGAATGACCTCTGCGCCCTTGTCATAAACCGTCACCGTGTAGAAGTTATTCATTTCAATCACTTCTTCAGGACGAATTGGGTGGCTCATTGCGCTGGCATCTTCAGCAAACTGATGCTCGCGCATTACGCGAACATGCTTTATACGGTTACTTAGCGCCGAGGTCATATCAGCACTAAACTGTTGGTCTCTGAATACAGTAAGCCCTTCTTTAAGGCTGAGCTGGAACCAATCGCGACAAGTAACCCGGTTGCCCGTCCAATTGTGGAAATATTCATGTGCGATAACAGATTCGACATTGAAAAAGTCATCATCGGTAGCGCTTTTTTGATCAGCTAAAACAAACTTGCTGTTAAAGACGTTTAAGCCTTTGTTTTCCATCGCTCCCATGTTGAAGAAGTCGACGGCAACAATCATGTAAATATCTAAATCGTACTCTAGCCCGAAAACATCTTCGTCCCATTTCATCGCTCGTTTAAGGGATTCTAAAGCGAAGACGCCCTGAGACTTTTTGCCTTTATCGACATACAACTCTAGCGCAACGTCTTTACCGCTTGTCGTTGTGTAGCTATCGGTTAGTAAATCGAAATCACCGGCCACCAATGCAAAAAGGTAACAAGGTTTAGGGTGCGGGTCGTGCCATTTCACAAAATGGGTGTTTTCATCGATATCCCCTTTGTCTACAGGGTTACCGTTCGCAAGTAACATAGGTACTGATTTATCGGCAACGACAGTAACCGTGTAAACGGACAAAACGTCAGGGCGGTCCATGAAATAAGTAATTCGGCGAAACCCTTCCGCTTCACACTGCGTGCAATAGGCGCCGCCCGATAAATACAAGCCTTCAAGGGCTTTATTTTGTTCAGGCGCAATGGTGTTAGTAATTTCTAAGACAAATTCATCGAGATGAGTGGCAACGCTTAACGACGTATCCGAAACCGAATATTCGTCACCAGATAAAGCATTACCGTTAATTGCAATAGCGTAAAGCGATAAGTTATCGCCATCAAGGATTAAAGGGCTATCATGATTGCCATTGCGTGAGACAGATAATGTACTGACAACCTTAGTCTGCGTTGGATGTAGCGTAATATGTAGGTCAACTGTCGCTATTGAAAAAGCGGGCGGCTGATAATCCGCCCGGCGTTTAGCTTGAACTGACATAGATCCTCCTAAAAGAAAGCCTACGTGGGTTTATTTGGAACGTTTGGTTAAACCGTTTCTTTACTGTTAACTTCAACGTGTGGTGGTGTAATACGTAGAATCTTAATACCTAAATACGCGTACACAACAGCAAGGATCGGGTTGATTACGTTAAAGAATGCATAGAATACGTAATCAAATGGGTTTACCAATAAAACACTGTGCATGTAGGCTCCACAAGTGTTCCAAGGAATAAGCGGAGATGTAAGTGTACCGCCGTCTTCAAGACTACGAGAAAGGTTAAGTTGGTCTAACCCTCGCTTTTTAAATTCTTCTTTGTACATGCGCCCTGGCATAACGATAGAAATATACTGATCGGCCGTTACAAGGTTAGTTCCAAAACACGTAAGAATGGTTCGACTTACCATATCACCGGCTGACTTAGCGCCAATTAATATGGCAGACACGGCACGTTTTAACAAACCTACACGCTCAAGTACGGCTCCGAACGACATAGCACAAATAATAAGCCAAATAGTGTTTAGCATAGAAGACATGCCGCCGCGAGACAGCAAGCTATTTAAATTTTCGTCTGGCGTAGAAAAGCTCACGCCATCAAATAGCGCTGTCCACACAACTTTTAGCGCGCCAATGTTTGCTGAGTCATCGCTACTTGCCATGGATGTAACCACATCCCACTGAAACACAACTGCCCAAACGCCCCCTAACAAAGCGCCAATAAAAACCGCAGGGAAAGCCGGCATCTTCTTAATTGCTAAAGTAAGTAGAACCACAAGAGGAATTAGCAAATGCCACCCCAAGTCAAAAGAGTCATTAAGCAAAAGCTGCATTTGTTCTATACGCTCTGCTTTAGCCTCACCTACTTCGCTAAAGCCAAGGACAGTGAATAATACAAGGGCAATGACAAAACTTGGAATGGTCGTCCACAGCATGTAGCGAATGTGCTCAAATAAATCAGTGCCTGCAACAGCGGGAGCCAGGTTAGTGGTCTCAGATAATGGCGAAATTTTGTCGCCAAAGTACGCACCAGACACCACAGCGCCAGCTGTGATAGCAGCAGACATTTCCATACCCGCTGATACGCCCATTAATGCCACACCTACCGTCGCTGCGGTAGTCCAAGAACTACCAATACTCATAGCAACTACTGCACAGATTAGACATGCAGCGGCGTAGAAAAACGAAGGGTTAAGAAGCTCTAATCCAAAATAAATAAGTGTAGGCACGGTGCCGGCAAGCATCCATGTACCAATGAGTGAGCCTACGGCTAACAATATGAGGCAGGCACCCAGAGACATGGAAATACCATCAACGATCCCCTTTTCAATGGTTTTCCAGCTGTACCCGTTTTTCATGCCAATAATAGCAGCTAAGCCCATTGCCAAAAGTAATGCAATTTGGTTTGGACCATATGAAGAATTATCCGCAAACAGGTAAACCGCACTTCCCATCATGACCACTAGCGCAAGAATAGGAAGTATTGCATCAAGTAGTGACGGCGTCTTTATCTCTTTATTCGTCATTGTCGTTTTTAAAAACCTTTTTTATTGTATTTATAACGCGTTAAACGTGCTTTTTGCTGCAACTTATGGCGCTTTAGAACACAGAGCGATAAAACATCAGCGCAATGATAACCGGACACACAAAGCGTACGTACCAAGGCCAAATTTTCCAGAAAATACTGTGTTCAGCAAACTCATCACCTTGCTTGAGTTCTTCCAGTATGGCATCTCTGCGCCACACCCAACCCGCGAAAATGCACAAGGCGAGTCCTAGCAACGGTTGGCTATACTCGGTAGTTAATGCGATAACAAAGCCGAACAAGGTTTCGAAATTCAAAATAATGATGCAGCTTAAAACAAAGATGATCGATGCCATCAATAGCACGGCCTTCTTGCGTTTAAGACCTTTGCTTTCTACCATAAACGCAACGGGCACTTCTAACATTGAAATTGAAGACGTGACTGCCGCAATCGCCATTAGCGCGAAAAAGGTAAAGGCAACGAAAAGCCCTACAGTACCAATGGTATCAAACAGTGCTGGCAGTACTTTAAAAATGAGCGTGTCACCTTGGATTAACGCGCCTTCTGGCGTGAAGATTTCGACGCCGTTGTTCAGCGCAACGTACATAGCTGGAATAATAAGCATACCAGCTATCACGGCTACACCTATATCGACTAGCGCAACGGAAGCGCCAATGCTTGGTAGGTTCTCATTTTTACTAAGGTATGAGCCGTAGACCAGCATAGTACCTACACCTAAAGACATTGAGAAAAACGCTTGCCCCATTGCATTAATTAGTAATTCCGGGTCTAGAACACGGGAGAAGTCAGGCACTAAATACGCTGACCATCCTTCTACGGCACCAGGCTGAAGGCTCACGTAGACTATCAATGCAAGAATGAGAATAACTAAAGTAGGCATAAGTCGTACTGACCACTTCTCAATACCTGACTTTACACCGCCAACAACAATAAATGCGGTTAAGCCCATGAATAAAAAGCAGAATATAACGTTACGCGTAACTGATGAGGTGAGCAGCCATTCGCTTGCACTGGTTAATCCAACCATACTGACGGCAGCATCGGCAAAATAAACTAGCATCCATCCACCAACAATAGCGTAGAAGGCAAGAATGAGTGAAACGGTTACACAGCCCCAAATTCCGGTTAGCCTTCCGGCAAAATTACCTGAAATTTTACCTAAAGCGTCAACCATATTCGAACGTGAACTACGTCCAATGATGAGTTCAGCCATGAGAACCGGGTAAGCGAGAACGAAGGCAAGGAGTAAGTATACAAGAACAAACGCAGCCCCTCCGTTACTCGCTACTTTTGTGGGGAAACCCCAAATATTGCCGAGTCCAACTGCTGAGCCTGCCGCTGCTAGCACGAACCCTATTCGAGAGGAAAATTCGCCTCTGATAGCCATGTTATTTCCCTTTATTATTGTTTTATTAGTTTATTTATAGACACAAAAAAAGGGCTGGCCCTAGACCAGCCCTTTTTTCTAATCACTTAGTTTCTTGTGATAGCGTAACGGCCTGTTTCAATCATATCGAATGTAATGTTGGCGGCTTCATCCAAGAATGGGTCTAATTCTTCCATATCTTCCGGTAAGTCGTCCAATGATGTGACAGTTTCCATTCCCATTCGCTGTAAACGTTCGTTAGCACGTGCGAGAGACTTCTCTTCCGCCTCTTTCTTGTCTGCTTCGCGCACAGACTTCACCAGTGAAATAAAGTTCTTATCTTTGTTTTCTTTATATTCTTCAATATCATCATAAATATAAGAAAACTCTGGGTTTTGCAGAATGCGCTTGTTGTGTTTGGCTGTTAATACGTCCAAAGCAGCAGTGCCATCAGCAAACGTTGTGTAGTTAGCACGATTTATACTATCCCATGGCAGGGCGTTTTCTGCCTGTGCTTCGCCCCACTCTGATGGCTCTACAGCAGATGGATAAAGGATGTCAGGAATAACCCCCTTATGCTGAGTACTTCCACCGTCGATACGATAGAACTTAGCGATAGTGAACTGAACACTGCCAAGTGGATTATCGTAAAGGTCATAAATCTTGCCTAAACCGCGGTGTTGTTGAACTGTACCTTTACCAAAAGTTTGTTCGCCAACAATGAGTGCGCGGTTATAGTCCTGCATAGCCGCTGCAAAAATTTCTGATGCTGATGCGCTATAACGATCAACTAATACCGTCAGTGGACCATCGTAGGCAACCTCACCATCAGTATCACGATTTACGCTTACTTTGCTTTGACCATAGCGAATTTGAACTACTGGGCCTTTTTCTATAAATAAGCCGGTTAACAATGTGGCTTCAGTAAGTGAGCCACCACCGTTACCACGTAAATCAACAATCACGCCTTTTACGTTTTGTGCTTTCAAGCTTTCTATTTCTTTTGCAACATCCATACTTAGGTTGTTGTAAAAGCTTGGAATGGTGATTACACCTAATGGTTCACCTGCGTGAGGACCTGTTTCAGGTACATATACTTCAGACTTTGCGGCGCGATCTTCAAGTTTAATTTTATCGCGAGTTAGACTAACCACCGAGGTTGTTTTGGACTCAGAGGCGCCTTTTTCAACTTGTAATCGGACAGTACTTCCTTTCGGGCCTTTGATAAGCTCAACGACCTCGTCTAGTCGCCATCCAATTACGTCTACAAATTCTTCATCGTCTTGCGCTACGCCAACAATCTTATCTTCAGGCTTTATTGCGCCCGATTCGTCTGCTGGCCCGCCTGGCACTACACTTTTTATAACTGTGTAGTCGTCTTCGCTTTGTAATACCGCACCAATACCTTCAAACGACAAGTTCATGTCCATTTGGAAACGTTCAGCGTTTCGCGGAGACAAATAACTAGTGTGAGCTTCTATAGTGCGAGCAAACGCATTCATGGCAGTTTGGAACACGTCTTCGCTTTTCGCTTGTTTAGTACGTTTAATTGCTCGCGTGTAACGTTTGGTAAGCAGCTCTTTTGCTTCTTCCCACGTTTTATCTGCAAGTATCAAATTCAACGCATCATACTTAACGCGTTGACGCCAGATTTCATCAAGCTCAGCTTTATTTGCAGGCCAGTCTGCGTCTTCTCTATCGTAAAAGAATTTATCGCCTTCTTTTTCGAAATCAAATGGCCCTTTTTCTAACAATGATAATGCAAACTCATAACGTTCAACGCGACGCTTCGCACTTACGTTATACATATCATAGGCAACTGAAAGGTTACCTTTACTCAGCGCATCATCGAACAGGGTGCGGTATTTTTCAAAACCTACCACGTCAGACAATAACAATACTTGCTTATTGTGATCTAATGAATCGATAAAGCGCTGATAAACTCGAGCAGAAAGCGCGTCATCCAACGATATTTCCTTGTAATGCGCCCTTGTAAAAAGTGCGCTTACTCGTTTTGCGGCAACACTGTGTTGAGATTCCTGCTGTAAAATAGGAAGCTCGTCTACCTCTGGTGTTGACGTAACGGCGCCAGCTCCTACCCCTACGGTAAGAAAAGCACTGGCGATGGAAATTCGAAGGATGTCTCTCATATTTTACGACCTCTTGGAGCGTGCCAAACGTAAAGCGTCTGCGTTTACTTTAACTACCATGCCTGAGTCTAATTGAACGTGGATGCCATCTTTAGCAACTTCGGTAATTACTGCTGGCATAGGTGCTTTACCTAATTTAACGGTAACTTGCGTACCTTGCTGTAAATCGCTGTCGGTCAATTTCGCAGGTGGTGTAGTGTTTGGTCTGTTATTTTTCGGTTTAGTTCCGCGCTTAGTATCAGCATGGTCCGAATTTGCAGATTTTTCACCTTTTGGACGATTAAATTGACGTTTGTCTTTACGCTTAGGCTGCTGTGCAAGCTTAGCTTTGCGCTTTTCAGCGGCTTTAGCTTTGCTTTCTTCAAGCTGCTGTTGCGCGTGATCAGCATGTTCTTTTTCAATCGCATCGCCTTCAACGCCGTCTAAATCTACACGGTTCGCACCTTCCTTGATGCTATAAAGATAGCGCCAGCTGTTGGTGTAATGACGTAGTGTAGAGCGAAGAAGCGTCTTGCTAACGCGTTCCTCTTCTTCTAAACGAGTGGCTAGATCTTGAAAAATACCGATCTTAAGTGGGCGGGCCTCGCCTTCAATGCTAAAACATTTCGGAAAGGTCTCTGCAAGGAAAGCTATCACTTCCTTACTGTTAGTAAACTTCTCTGGTGATTCCATTAACTTTCTAAATTATTCAGGAGATTTCATCGTTACTTGCATCATCCCAAGTTGCCAGCGTGTGGTCAACCCAATCAAGCAATTCGTCGTCATCTATTTCTAATAAATGCTTATCTTGTTGCCAAGATTCCCATGCGTAGTGCAAAATTTGCTCTAAACGCTGTGTTTCGATATCTTCTTCTGCATTGTCATAAACCGCGTGAAGAATGAAGTTTAAACGTTCAGATGCCTCATCTGGGTCATCATGAAAGTCTTCCATATCTTCAAATGTGGATAAAACAACGTGTATGTCGACACTGGATTTCATAATTATTTCTGCGAATCCATGAGAATTTGAGCAATTTCAACGAGCCCTTTTTCGTCTTCTTCACTAAAACGTTCAAACACAGGGCTGTCGATATCCAGTACGCCGATGAGCTTATCATTGAGTACAAGTGGAACAACAATCTCAGAGTTAGACGCGGCATCACAAGCAATGTGTCCTGCAAACTGATGAACATCGGCTATACGCTGAACGGTTCTGGTACTTGCACTTGTACCGCAAACGCCCTTTCCTAGGGGAATACGAATGCAAGCGGGCTGACCTTGGAATGGACCAAGTACCAATTGCTCTTCTTTACAAAGATAGAAGCCTGCCCAATTTACCTCTTCGAGGTTATTGAAAAGCAGTGCACTGATGTTGGCCATATTAGCAATGAGATCATGCTCGCCAGAAACCAAGCTCTTTGCTTGGGCGACTAACTGGCTGTACTGTTGTTCTTTCAAACGAATTTCCTGCTATTGAACAATATTAAAAGACACATTAATCCGCGCTTCTATACGCTCTTGACCCGGTAAAGACATAGACATGTCTTTGGCAAAAGCTTCAGCACGCATTACTGGAATCGGCATATTGCCACCAGATTCTGAGATTGCAACTACTTCACCTACTTCCACCTCTAATTCTTTCGCTAATAAGTGGGCGCGTTGCTTTGCGTCTTTCACTGCAGCAATTAGAGCTTTCTGGTATGCATCGCCTTCACCAATAGTGATAAAGTTAAACTGTTGGATACGGTCAACACCACGCTTTAGCACGCCATCTAGCACTTTATCGTAGGTTTCAAGATCGGTTGAGGTAACTGTGATATCACGAGATAGAGTGAAACCTTCTTGCTGTCGCCCTTGCGGTGTATTGGTATAACGAGGTTGCAAGCGCACTTGCATACTTTGAATATGCTTTTCATCTATGCCTTGATTAAGGAGAAACTTAACGATAGAACGCAAGTCTGCATCTAGTCGCGTATTGAGTTTGCCTACCGTCGCGCCCTCTTCTTCAACAACCAACTTCACTGAGTAAGCATTTGGTGTCACTTCTACAGCACCTACGCCTTGAACATTTATTACTGCATCTTGTGCAGCTTGAGCAGAAACCACTGGGGCGGACAATGCGATTACTGCTGAAGCCCAAAGCGCTCTTGTGAACATGTTTGGTTTAGTATGCATAAATAATTTCATAATGATTCCTTTTCAGAAGACATGTTTATTCACTTTGTTATTGAGAATAAATGTACATGGCTGAATAGTGTATGAATGTATTTGATGCAGGAAATATTAGCACTGAACCGCAAGTTAGAGAGTTACAACTTCGTCGAGCAGCGTTATTTATAAGTTAAGCCTCGTGTTAACAATAGTAAACAGGGGCAACTAGTTGAGATTATTTCAAAAGATGAAGCTCAAAAAGCCAACATGTTTAACAACTTAAAAGCTTCGCATGTTGGCGTTTATTAGGCATTAGGTAAAAGTAAATATTTGGGGTTTGGTCACCCTGGCTTGTTTCAAAAAGCTGCTATTTCAATACGCTTCGCAACGCTGCTAAACAGTGGTCTATGTTGCGTGGCTTACACGCATAACCCATCAGCCCAATACGCCATACTTTTCCTGCATGATCACCCAGCCCTGCCCCTATTTCTAGATTAAAATCTTCAAGTAGTTGCTTCCGAACGACTGCATCATCTACACCGTCTGGTATTTTGACAACATTTAGCTGAGGCAAGCGGTAAGCACTGTCTACGGTTAGCTCTAAACCAATGTCACTTAAACCTTGTGCAAGTTTTTCGTGGCCTGCGGCATGTCGCTTCCACGCATTTTCTAACCCTTCTTCTTTTAATATTAGAAGCGATTCGTACATCGCATACATGCTATTAACGGGAGCAGTATGATGGTACGCACGTTTTGCGCCTTGGCCCCAGTAACCGACAATTAAATTCATGTCTAAGAACCAGCTTTGCACTTTTGTTTTTCTGTTTTGAATGACGTGAACTGCTTTATCACTAAAAGAAACGGGTGAAATACCTGGCACGCAACTTAAGCATTTTTGTGAGCCTGAATAAATAGCATCGATACCCCATCCATCTACATCTAACTCAATGCCCCCTAACGAAGTAACCGCGTCGACGATACTTAAACAATCATATTTTTGAGCTAGTTCACACAGTGCTTTGGCTTCATTGCGTACACCCGTTGATGTTTCTGCATGAACAAAGGCAAGAATTTTTATATCGGGGTTGGTTTTTAAAGCATCTTCAACAGCGTTAAGGTCGGTTTGCTCACCCCACGCATTTTTAATGGTGATAGCTTCACCACCGCATCGCTCAACATTTTCGACCATGCGGTTGCCAAAAACGCCGTTAATGCATACAAGTACTTTATCGCCAGGCTCTACCAGATTAACAAAACACGCTTCCATACCCGCGGAGCCAGGGGCAGAAATGGGCATAGTGAGAGCATTTTCGGTTTTAAATGCATATTGTAATAGCTGTTTCGTTTGATCCATTAACTCAATGAATAGAGGATCCAAATGACCTAAAGTAGGTCTAGCCATGGCATTTAGTATTCTTGGATTAACGTCGGATGGTCCTGGACCCATCAAGGTACGCTCAGGCGGTATAAAAGTAGAAAAAGATTGCATAATCCATCCTTATTTTTGTGAGAGCCAATGATTATAGTTATTGTCTTGCCTTCTAAGCATGACCAATGCCGTCATACTACAAGTTTGGTTAAAAGGAACAACCGTCTGTTTTGAACATAAATAAGATGAATGAGCGCCGCACTACACATTCACCTTTATGTATATGCAGAAATCGAAAGGCTATAAAGATGGGAAAGTTACGGCCGAGTGAATAAGTGCGTCAAATTGAGTCAAAATTTTTACCACATCCGACCAGCATTTAGTTCATTGATATATTTAAGGTTATTTCTATACTTAGGTTAGTAATCAGGGTGTAAGATAAAATTCACACAATTGCTGTTTATATTTTGAGCTAATTTAAACTATACTCATTGTCCGTTTAAAGTTTTTTATTTAAACTCTCCCTGTAAAAGTTAGCGCACGGCTCAGCAATGAGCCATTCCCCTAGGCCCGGAACGTTTGTTCTGGGCATTTTTTATGGGGAAAGAAAAAATTAAATGGCGAGTAGGATGATTACTCATCAATCTGTTGCAAAGATGTCATGTAAGTCTTTGCGTTGCTGACATAGTGGTCTGCTGAGGCCTTTAACTTTGGCTCTACGTTTTCATCAAAAGTTCTGATAACTTTGCCTGGTGCTCCTACAACTAAGCTGTAGTCTGGGATTTCCATGTTTTCAGTGATTAGTGTATTAGCGCCAATAATACAGAACTTTCCAATTTTCGCACCGTTTAGCACCACGGCGTTAATACCTATCAACGAGTAATCGCCAATTTCACAGCCGTGAAGCATAACTTTATGACCTACTGTCACTCCTTTGCCAAGGACCAAAGGAATTCCCGCATCAGTATGTAACACGCTGCCGTCTTGGATATTTGTATTCTCACCCACCGATATTTTGTCCATGTCGCCACGGATTACCGCGTTAAACCAAACACTGGCACCCTCTTTAAGTTCTGTGTTTCCAATAACGTGAGCCCCCGGTGCAATGAAAGCGCTCTGGTGAACTTGCGGTGTTGCTGAACCTAACTTATAACGCATTCGCTTATTCCCTATTCGTCTACTTTTCTCATTAACCCTTCTTGCATGGTTGATGCAATAAGTTCGCCTTTTTGATTAAAAATCTGACCGCGAACTAAGCCCCTAGACCCACCACTAAATGGGCTTTCCATTGCATATAACATCCATTCATTCATGCTAATTGGGCGATGAAACCACATTGCATGATCAATGGTTGCAATGCGAAGTGACTTATCAGTTACAGCAACACCATGAGGTTGTAATGAGGTACTTAAAAAATGATAGTCTGATGCGTAAGCAAGTGCAGCTTGGTGCACGGCAAGTTGCGCATCCATGGTATCTCTTGCTTTTAACCAAATATAGCGGGTAGGTTCACGCTTAGCTGAATGATATGAATTTGCTGCATCTACGGTGCGAATATCAACCGGTTTGTGGTAGCTTAACGCTTCCTGCATAGGGCGCGCTATTTTGTTGAAGTTCGCTTCGTAAAACTCTATGTCAGATTGCACTTCTTCAGGCGGAGGGACATCGGGCATGGTGGGATTCTGATGCTCCATGCCTTCTTGTGGCACTTGGAAAGATGCAGTCATGTAGAATATGTTTCTGCCATCTTGTATCGCTTTGACGCGACGAGCCGAGAAACTTCTTCCGTCTCGTACTATTTCTACGTCGTATACAACTGGTTTTTTAGCATCGCCCGGTAAAAGGAAGTAGGTATGGAATGAATGGGCCACTCTGTCTGGTGATACGGTCTCATAAGCAGCTGCCAGAGCTTGTCCCAAAACTTGCCCGCCAAATAAAGCTCTAAAGCCTAAATCCCAGCTTTGACCTCGATAGATGCCAGCTTCCACTGTTTCAAGTTCAAATAGTGATGATAGTTTAATCTCGGACATGTTGTACGTTCTCTTCTATAACTGCTTTGGGGTTTCGCGGGTAATATTTTTCAGGCAATTTTGCTTTATGCTCAAAAAAGCGCGTATCTTTATAGGGTAACTTCATAAACCCTGAAATGCCTAGCCCTTTTATGTTAGGAATTTGTTGCACTAACTGCGCCAGTAAAGCTTTAAAGCGCTCTTCTTGGCTATGGTCAAGCAAGGTATAATAGTTGTGTATCTTCAGGTGTTTAGGTAATGCTTCAAATATAATACATCCTGTGTGATGAATTGTGTTTAACTGTACGATAGTTTCGATGATATCTTTCGGCAGCTTAAGTAATTCATCAGGATCATCGCCGTCTTCAAAGTAAGAGTGAGTTCGGCTCTCGTCTTTTTGTGCAGAAACACGTGACAACTCATAAGGAATGGAAAGGTCATTACCAGGCAAAAAATCTTCATCTTCGCTGTCGCGCTCAATATGAAGCGTATTCTTCGCATTAAACATACAACATTTAAATACCGCTGGTTTGTGTATGGCTCTCGCTAAATTGATCACGTTATTCACCGCTAAATCAAAGGCAGTTTTGAGGGTTTCATCATACAAGTTAAGGCTGGAATCTACATAAATACCGTCTGGCTCCCAACGCACCGCCATACCGCCTACTACTGGGTAGCGTCCTAGCCTACTAATGGCGGATACAAATGCTTTTTCAGTATCTCCCATACCTTGCAGGTAGTTTTTGTAGTAGCGGTCAAATTGCGCATCGTCTATGTAGCGTAACTCTTCTACGTCTTTATCATCTAAAGAGTCAGATAGCAGCGCCTGTTGGCGTAAATAAGACTTCCGCGAACTGTAAACGACGGTTTCAATATCAGCATTTAGAGTATGGGTGAGCCAAGTGGGTATTAACGGCGTGCATTGCGTAGGTTTGTCTTGGGTGAAAACCATGTTTTTTAAAACGTGAAGGTGGTTAAACAAATAATCGCCTCCCTGTCTTCTTTTAACAGGGTCATCACTAAGCATATATTCCAAAATATTAGCAAGCATTTTGGGTAACCCGAGGGATGATGGCGTAATAACTTTACTTCCATAGCGACAAGATTGCCCTGATGCTAGCGCATATAGGGTGCTAGCTAATCCCTGCTCATCAAAGCGCGGGCTTGAAAGCGCACCGTTTAACTGCTCTTCGCCGATAAAGTAAACGTCGCCAAGCCGTGCGTTCGTCTGATGAAGTTCGCCGGACATCAAATCCATGACGTTGTTACCCACATATTGCCCAGCGATATCGGTCTGAGCGAAGACCGAAGACCCCCAGTCTATTAAGCCTATAGATTCATTAGTGGCATCCCAGACCAAATTTGAGGGTTTAATATCGCCGTGGACAATAGGCTTAATTTCGCCATTCTCGCTGTATTGGCGAAAACTCGACAAAAGCTCGCCCACTTGAACGGCTATTTTCACGATAATACGGGGCGACAAAGGGCCTGTTTTCAAGCTTACTTTTTCTAAATCTTCACCAGGCGCTCTGCCCATCACTAATATTGATTGCTTACGTATCTGCTGATATTCAATAAAACGCGGCACAAACTCGTGGTTAACGTGAGAAAGCATAAAAGCTTCTTCTTCTAAGCGGTCTTGGACATGCTGCGGCAAGGTTATACGCGAGAACTTAAATACCCGTGATTCTCCACTCGGCGCATTCCCTGCAAATGCAAAACCAAATGCGCCTTTTCCTAAAAGTTCAATATCGCTATACCCCAACCCAGCAAGTTGAGACATACAGAGATTTACCCAGTCTTTCAGTTTTTTTGCATCCGCATGGGATAGCAAGTAAATCGACTGTTCATCTGGTATGTAAAAGTGTTTTAAACCTTTAAGCTGAGACATTTCATTGTTTCACGGTTATGGAATTATTGATGTACTATTCACCCAGTAATTAGCCAATTAACTATTTGCTTGCCGTTAATTGGCACCTAGTTGACTATCAATACCATTAATTAGGAATCTTCATTTACCCAAGTAACCTGCGCCGTGGCATGAAAACCCGTTTCATTTTCACCTAGCATGTCAACAACGCTTGTTAATGCACTGTCTAGGTTCGTATCTAGCTGCCATGGCGGGTTCAGTACAAACACACCAGAACCATACATGCCTGCGTCAGACGTATTTTCTGCAACACATATCTCAGCTTTGAAGCAGGGTCTGCCAAGTTCTGCGAGTTTGTCGCACATAGCCTCACTTGCACCGCTTTTAGCGCCAGCCCTTTCTGATAGCATTGGGTACCACACGACAATTTGTGCCTGCTGCCAACGTTTCAACACCTGTGCAACGCCTTTAACAAGGTCGCTATACTCATTCGCTCTTTCGTATGGAGGGTCAATTAAAATAGCGCCGCGATTGGGCTTCGGTGGCGTGAGTGCTCGAAGCCCTTCGTAGCCATCCCGTTTGTGTGTATGGCTATGTCCGGTACGAAGTCGCGACACGTTTTTCTCTAATTTTTGAAACTCGCCAGGATGAAGCTCCATTAAATGTAAAGTATCAATACCGCGTTTAGCCTTAGCGCTTATTGCAGGAGAGCCTGGATATTGCTGTTGCGCTAAGAAAGGTTCACATAATGACAGGTAGTCATTAAGTAAGCTTGGCAAATTTTCCGTGCTCTTGTTTTTTGGAGCCAGGTTTTCTGGAGCTGCAGTTCCATCACCTTGCCCGAAAAGACGAGAAATACCTGATTCGTACTCTTTGTTCTTTGACGATAGGTCGTCGGTTAAATCATATGTGCCAGCACCGGCATGCGTGTCAAAAAGCGTAAAGGGCTTGTCTTTCTTTTTTAAGGCGTTGATAACACCAATCCAACAAAGATGTTTGATGACGTCGGCGTGATTGCCAGCATGAAAGGCGTGTTGATAACTAAGCACAAAACCTCAGTAAAATATTTGTTTGTTTATAGGAAACTATAATAACGCCATCCCGCGATGAGGTACACAAAACAAAAAAAGGCCAATACGTTGATATTGGCCTCCTTACTATTACGCTACAGCATATAAAAATGCACTAAATAGATCATTTAAGGTGCATTAGCATTTTTTCTGGCTGGGTAAGATAACTCATCCATAAATTATTGAAGCGCACCATAGTTGCACCATCAATAATTCGGTGATCACCCGACCAATTAACTGCCATGATATGTTGTGCGCTAACATTACCCTCATCGTCAAAGCGAGGAAGCTTTTGAGTCTTACCTAACGCCACAATAGCGGCTTCCGGCTTGTTAATTACCGGCGTAGCAGTGATACCGCCGATAGCCCCAATGTTTGAGATGCTGATAGTACCACCTTTTAAATGCTCGCCGGCTACGCGCCCTGCCCTCGCTTGCTCGATAATATCTTGCATTTGAACGGCAATATCCAGTAGTGAAAGATCTTGTACCCTTTTAATATTAGGCACAAGAAGTCCAATTTTGGAATCTACCGCAAAGCCAATATTGTGATCAGAATAGTAGCTAATCTCAGTGGCATCCTCATTGAGTTGACTGTTAATTACAGGAAACTCGTTAAGTGCCAGCGACAACGCTTTAACGAAAAATGGCATAAAGCTTAATTTAACATTGTTCGCCTCAAACTCAGGCTTAAGCAAGCTACGTAACGACATTAGGTTGTCCATCACTAACTCATCGCTTACAGTGAAGTGAGGAATTGTGTAGACCGACGCGGACATCTGCTTGGCCATGGCGGCCTGAATACCGCGCACTTTTTCCGTCTTAACGGTGCCTTTAACTACACTGTGTGCACTATTTTTATCGCCTTTTTGTGTGGTGGGCTCGTTTGACGAAGCATCTGACGTATCTTGTGCCGACGCACCAACATTTGTTTGTTGTAAATTGATTACGTCAGACTTAAGAATACGCCCTTTTTTACCAGAGCCTTTAACTGTAGACAGGTCGATATTCTTTTCTCTAGCAACACGTCTTACCGCAGGGCTCGCTAGCACTTTACCTTCAATAGCAATAGGTGGCTCAAACTCACCCTCACTGAATTTCGATTGTGGGCTGTCATCTAAGTTTTGTGGTACAGCATTTGATGAACTCGTGCTTGACAGTTTAGATGTATCATCTGAGTTGTCAGACGTGTCACTTGTTACCGCAGATTCGCCGATAACTTCTAGTGCGAACAAGGCACTATGTACTTTGGCGATGTCACCTTGGGCGTAATAAAGCCGATGCACGGTTCCCGCATTTTTGGCAGGAATTTCAACCACTGCTTTATCAGTCATCACTTCAACAACAGCTTGATCTTCTTCGATGTCGTCGCCCTCGGCCACATTCCATTTCACAATTTCACACTCAACGATACCTTCACCAATATCTGGCAGTATAAAGTCTTCAATGTGCTTGCCATTGGAATCACTAGAAGGTGATAAACCTCCTTGGGCGGCAGGTGTGTATTCAGGCCCTTCAGCGCTATCGTTTTCTTTTATACGCTGCGTATTTGCCTCAGTGCTTGTGTCGCTATTTGCTCCTGCATCGTACGCATCATCCGGCGTCATTGAAAATAGTGGCTCATGAACCTTAGCAATATCGCCAACCGCATAATGCAACTTGTTAACCACCCCAGCATGCATAGCTGGAATTTGAACGGTGGCTTTGTCGGTCATTACTTCAGCTACGGGCTGATCTTCTTCAATGTGTTCACCTTCTGAAACCAACCATTCTAAAAGTTCACATTCAACAATACCTTCACCTATATCCGGTAAGATAAATTCAATTGTCATATCATTGTCTCCCGGTTTAATAATGAAGCGTACGCTTAATAGCTTCGTACGTTTTGGTTTCGTCTGGCATGTATTCTTTTTCATGAGCCAATGGATATGGCGTATCTAAACCACAAACCCTAGCAATCGGCGCCTCAAGATATAGAAAACAGCGCTCTTGAATGCTTGCTGCTATTTCACTTGCAAAGCCACCTGTTAACGGAGCTTCATGGTTTATCAGTAGACGACCAGTTTTCATGACAGATTGCATCACTGTTTCAACATCCCACGGAAGTATGCTGCGCAAGTCGATAATTTCACAGGACACACCATCTTCAAGGGCCATTTCTGCAGCTTTTTGCAAGATTTCTATCTGTGCCCCCCAACCTAGAAGCGTAATATCGCTACCTTCCTGCACAATATCCGCTTTACCTAGCGGTAGCTCGTAATCTTCTTCTGGTACTTCTGATACGGAGGCACGGTAAAGTCGCTTAGGCTCCATAAACAATACGGGGTTTTTATCGCGAATTGACGCAAGTAATAAACCTTTTGCTTGGTACGGATCACGAGGGATAACAATCTTAAGACCTGGGCAATGTGCAAAGAAAGCTTCAGGTGACTGGCTATGGTAATGTCCGCCTGCGATCCCACCGCCGTATGGAGTGCGGATAGTTAATGTACCTACATCAAACTGTCCACCTGAACGATAACGCCACTTCGCTGTTTCGTTTACTATTTGATCAAAAGCTGGAAAGATGTAATCACCGAACTGAATTTCTGCAACAGGAACCGAGCCTTGCGAGGCTAAACCATTGGCAAAGCCAATAATGCCTTGCTCAGTGAGTGGCGTGTTGAAGCAACGGGCTTTGCCAAATTTTTCTTGAAGATGGCTCGTTGCCCGAAATACACCACCAAAGTGACCCACATCTTCACCAAAGACCATTACTTTCTCATCTTCGGTCATGGCAGTGATGAGTGCATTATTAATTGCTTGTAGTAAGTTCATCTTGGCCATTATTTCACTCTCCCTGCGGTTTTAGGGTACATCTTTGGGTATTTCTTTATGTGTGCTTTTAGTTCGTTAAGTTGTTCTTTTAGGTGCCATGGCGCTGTATCGTAAACGTCTTCTACTATATCGTCGATAGCACATACGTCTGTTTTCTCACAACTCTTCATCGCAGCTAATACATCTTGTCTTGCTTTATCAACACGTTTTTGATTTTCAGCTGCATCAAACCACCCTTTGCTTTCTAGCCATTTTTCCATACGAGCGATAGGGTCTTTTGCACGCCATTTGTCTTCTTCTTCACGAGAGCGATAGCCTGTTGGATCGTCCGACGTTGAGTGTGCAGCTAAGCGGTACGTCATGGCTTCAATGAGCACAGGGCACTTTTCTTCAATGGCGATTCGGCGGGCTTCTTTTGTAGCGGCATAAATAGCTAACACATCGTTACCGTCAACACGGATAGTTTTGATACCGTAGCCTAAGCCGCGAGACGCAATACCATCACCTGCAAATTGCTCTTCTGCGGGCGTTGATATGGCGTAACCATTGTTACGACAAAAGAAAATTACGGGGCAATTCAGTACAGCTGCCATATTTAAGCCAGCATGGAAATCGCCCTCTGAAGCTGCACCTTCACCAAAGTAGCAAATGGTCACCACGTCTTTACCCGACATTTTTTGTCCGTAAGCGTAACCAGAAGCTTGAGGGATTTGTGTGCCTAAAGGCGAGGAAATGGTCATGAAGTTAAGGGGCTTGTCACCGTAATGGATAGGCATTTGACGACCTTTGTTAGGGTCGTCCTTATTGCTAAACATTTGGTTCATGAATTGTTCGGTCGTATAACCACGGTAGGCCAGAGCGCCTTGTTCACGATATTGCGACATAATCATGTCATCGTCTGATAACGCAGCAGCACTTGCTACTGATGCGGCTTCTTCACCTGTACTCGCAAGATAGAAACTGATACGCCCCTGACGTTGTGCACCTACCATGCGTTCGTCCAACACGCGGATATAATGCATGGTATTAAAAATTTTTAATGCTTCATCTTGGTCAAGTTCAGGCTCTACCGCTTTTTCGATAATCTCGCCTTCTGATGACAAAATTTGAAGCATTGGGATATCAACAACCCCTTTTGTAATGATTTCGACCTGATTTGTTGTTTTTACTTCGGCCAAATGATTTCTGTCTTTCACGTTTGTTCCCCTTAAATATGAGGGTTAATAGCGACTTTTATAGTTTGGGATATGCTAGATGAGGAATTGCAGGAGTGTCTTACTTATTCGAAGGTAATAATTCAGATGGATGAAATCACTATACTCAATTAGTCTAAATTAAAAGGATAATCGTCCTAATAAAGTAAAGCTCATGTAAATTTTATGAAAACAGCGTAGGATAATCCTCATAGTAAAATTGTATAATTGAGCGGAACACAAAGTTCGCTGATGGTTTTTTATGTAATTTTATTTCAATTTTATTCGACGAACTATTACTTCAGCAGCCAATTATTCTAGTTTTATTTCAAATTTAACTGACACCCAAATGTAACAAAATATGTAATTTGTGTATTTCTGAAATACACATTACATAACCCGCGAAATTGTGCTAACAATAAATGTGTCATGACGGCAAATAGCGATAAAAAAGGGCATTAAGCCTTTAAAGCAAATAAAGACCGTCAGGCCCAGGGAACTATTCACACGAGAATAATTATGAAAAAAACAATTATCAGTACGGTAGTTGCAACTGCACTAGCAGGTTCTGCTTTTGGCGCGTTTGCTCTATCAAATCAAATCTCCGGCCACAGCGTTGAACAACAAAACGCAATTGAGGCTTCTTTCGATAAAAAGAATATTCTTGCAAATGCTATTCAAACAAGTAGTGATAGCGTTCGCGTTATCGTTCAGTTAAACGACGTACCTATGGCGCAATTTAGCGCTGTGAACCCGAGTGTTAGCAGTATGTCTGCGCACAAAGGGCAAAAGGTTAACTTTGAGTCAAACGCAGCGAAGGAATATAAATCGTTCCTTGAAACTCAACAGCAATCTGTTATCCAATCAATTAAAGCGTTTGATAAATCATTTAAAGCTGACCTGTCTTACACAGCGGCTTTTAACGGCTTCGCTGGTATTGTATCAAAAAGCGCGCTTGATAAGCTTTCGAGCCTATCTACAGTTAAAGCGGTATACCCAGACGTTATTCACCACGCACAAATGGATGCCAGCTTAGACTTAATCGGTGCGGTTGAAACTTGGGAACAGTTTGGCGGTAAAGAAAGTGCCGGTGCGGGTGTCAAAGTAGCTATCATCGATAGTGGTATTCGCCCACAGAACCCCCTATTTAGCGGAGAGAACTTCGAAGCGCCAGCCGCAGATACCCTACCTACTGACGATTACTGTTCGGAAGTCCCTGATTTTTGTAACAACAAGCTAATTGTTGCTCGTGCAGCGGATATCGTAGAAGGTTTCTCAGTTGTTGAGGAAGAGTATGAGAGCCCACTAGGTTTTAACGGCCACGGTACTCACGTTGCAGGGACTGCAGTGGGTAACTACGGTGTAATGGCTGAGCGCGACGGTGCAGAAGCTGAAATTTCTGGTGTTGCACCGGCTGCGTATCTTATGGTGTACAAAGGCTTGTACGCAACTCCAGCAAACCCAGCATCTTCAAGCGGTGCATCTTCAATGTTACTGTCAATGCTTGAAGCTGCACTGACAGACGGCGCTGATGTTGTTAATAACTCTTGGGGCGGCGGCGCTGGCGGTAACCCTAACGGCTCTGTATACGAAGATGTACTTGAAGCCATGCACGATGCTGGTGTAGTTACCGTATTTGCAGCAGGTAACGATGGTCCAGGTGAAGGTACAATTGGTTGCCCGGGTTGTTCTGAAGACGTTATCACGGTTGCAAACACAACAACGGGTCGCTTGTTTGCAAACGAAGTGACTATCGAAGGTGATACCACAATTGGTTCAATCCCTGCGCTTTATTCAGTGGGTAACCCTGCAATTGTTTTCGATAGCCCAATTACGGCACCGGTTGTTTATGCTGGTGAAGTTAATGCGGAAAATGTGGAAGGTTGTGATGCATTCGACGCTGGCGCGTTTGAGGGTGCAATTGCACTTATCAGCCGTGGCACTTGTGGTTTCGTAACAAAAATTGAAAACGCAGAAGCGGCTGGCGCTGAAGCTGTGCTCATCCACAACGTAGATGGTCGCGGAGAAGCGCCAATCTTAATGGGCGGCCTAAGCGAAGCGCAAACTATTCCTTCACTAATGCTCCCAGCTACGCCAGGACAAGCACTTGCAACTCTTGCAGTTGAAACAGACGAGTCGCTAAATGTAACCATTGGTAGTGAAATTGTTCGAGTGGTCTCAGATAGCCTTGCTGACATCATGAATGAAAGCAGTTCTCGTGGACCAAACGGCGACCCTACATTCCTTAAGCCAAATATTGCGGCACCTGGTACACGTATTTTCTCTGGTGAATCTCCAGATGCTCCAGGACATGAAGGCGAATCTTTCTCGTTTAAAAATGGTACGTCTATGGCGTCACCACACGTAGCAGGCGCAGCGGCTCTACTTAAACAAATGCACCCAGACTGGACTGCACAGCAAATTAAGAGTGCGCTTGTAACGTCTTCTATCCGAGACGTACTTAAAGAAGATGCTGCTACACAAGCAGACAACTTTGACATGGGTGCAGGTCGTTTAGATCTACCTCGTGCTACAACTGTTGAGCTTACATACAGTGATTTAAGCTTGGTAGATGGTAGCTGCTACTTGAACTGTGAAATGTCTATCACGGTTACTAATACTAGCGACGAAGAAGTAACTGTCGATGCAACCGCTATGTTTAACGACGCTGCTATTGTAGCAACCGTTACACCACAAATGGCTACTCTGCCAGCAGGTGCTTCTGCTGAAATTATGGTTGCGGTAGACGTTACAACAGCCTCTACAGGCTCATGGTCGTTCGGTGGTATTAACTGGGCAGATACAGACGACACAACGACGGATTACTTTATTCCTGTTGCGGTTTACCCTATTAGCACAGATAGACCAGAATTGTTTAGTAGTGATGTTAGTACTAGTTTGGCTGAAGAAGAAGAATTAGTAAGAGTAACTGCATCAGCAACTAACCAGAATGTGACAGGTATGATTGGTGTTACTGGTTCAATCGATCACAAGTTCGAAATTGACCCTTCTAGTATCGCAGCGGTTAAGAATGGTGACCAACAGCCGGTATCTTACGACGCCGATAAAGGTGAAATCTATTGGGAAGGTGCATTGAATACCTCGTCGTATTCACTTGATTCTGACACTTCGATTGGAGCGCTAACAGGCGGTTACCTGCCAATGGCTGCATTAGGTGTACAGCCTCTTACGTGTTCTGGTTCGTGTGATGACACGTCTATCACGCTAACTGGCCTTCCTGAAATGACTTACCTTGGCAAGACCTACACGTCAATGCAGGTTTCTTCAAATGGTTACATTTCTCTTGGTACATCGTCAGGCAACGTAACGACCCCTTCACCCGCTGTTATGCCAGACAGCAATGAACCAAACAACGTACTAGCTCCTTTTTGGACTGACCTTGATTTACTAGGTACTGATGCTGGTGATGAAGGTACAGGTAACTTATATGCAGCTAACTTGAACGGTCCTAATGGCTCATTGTTGGTAATTGAATGGGAAAATGCTCAATTGTGGGGTATTCCTGATACTAGCTTTAATTTCCAAATTTGGTATGACTTTGCTTTTGATAGTATCCACTTTGTTTATGGTGAAATGGATAGCCCTCAATACGCAACTGTCGCAGGTTTTGAAAATAATACAGGTACTGCTGGCTTTACATTGGGTGCTCTAACTACGGCAGGCTCTCAAGGAACGCTTCCTGTAGCTGGTGATGAGTTTATTTTAGCATCATCACCAGGCGATGAAATTGAGTTCAGCTATAATGGTACTGTTCTTCCTTCAGGCGAATACATGGATGACATGCTAACTGTTGATGAAGATGCGTCGGTAACGGCTAACATCCTTGCTAACGAGATGGATAGCACGATCATTAACACGTTTACAATGGAATCACTTTCAGGTGATTTCCGAACGTTTACGCCAATTACTATCGATAAAGAGCCACTTGACCCGTCAACTGTTACAGTTACTACTGAAGCAGCAAACGGTTCAGTGACAGTTAACGATGATGGTACGGTAACCTACACACCAAATACAGACTTCTTTGGTGAAGACTCATTTACCTACACAGTCCAAGTTGAAGGTACAACTACTGATGAAGGTGAAGTTGTAGAAGGTGATGTTATTGGTGAAGGTACGGTAACTGTACAAGTTGCTGGGGTTCAAGATGCACCGGTACTTTCAATTTCTGCACCATCAAGTGTTGATGAAGGCGAGTCATTTACCGTAACAGCTTCAGCAACTGACGCAGACGGCGATGACGTTACGATCGCTATCAATGGTGTTGAAATGACATCATTCACTGGTACTGCACCAAGTCATGAGCAATCGACAACTGTGACGGTAGAAGTAACAGCAACAGACGGTATCGATACAACTGCAGAAACCGTAACTATTGCAGTTAACGATAAGTCTGGTGGTTCTATGGGCTGGATTGCATTACTTCTTGCACCAGCGGTATACCTGCGTAGACGCATGAAACGTTCATAACGTTTACTAAAAATGTAAAAAAAGGCCGCAATCGCGGCCTTTTTTAATCGTCTTTCGAAAGTTGCTGTAGATGCTGTGACATCCGCTTACTTGGCTGAACCCCAAGTTCACGGAACTTTTCAATTTGTCTAACGATGTTCCCTCGCCCGTTAGTTAGTTTATTCATTGCTTGCTCATAACTTGCCTGAGCGGTATCCATAGACTTTCCTACTTTTTCCATATCAGTAACAAAACCTACAAACTTGTCGTATAACTTAGCGGCTTGTTCAGCAATAAGCTGTGCATTTTGATTTTGGTACTCGTATTGCCAAATATTATTAATGGTTCTAAGCGCGACAAGTAAGTTTGTAGGGCTTACCAGCATAATATTGTGGTTTAGCGCCATGGTGACCAAGTCGGGCTCTTCTTCTACAGCAATTAAAAAAGCGGGTTCTATGGGAATAAAAAGTAAAACGTAGTCTAACGTCTTTAATCCTTTTAAGTTCTGGTAGTCTTTTGCGCCAAGACCTTTAATATGCCCTTTAATTGAAGCTACGTGCTGACTTAAAAACTGCGCTTTTTCCGTTTCATCATCACAATTGAAATAGCGCTCATAAGCTGCAAGGCTTACTTTTGAATCTATGATGACGTCTTTATCATTTGGTAAATGCACTACTACATCAGGCTGGAAACGCTTGCCTTGTTCAGATGTCGCAGACATTTGAGTTTCGAATTCGTGTCCTTCCCGTAAACCAGATTCCTTAAGAATGCGTTCAAGAACGACTTCACCCCAGTTACCCTGCTTCTTGTTATCACCTTTTAGTGCATTGGTAAGTGCAGCTGCTTCTTCTGTTATTTTTTGATTTAAAGCTTTTAAGCCTAATATTTCTGTTTTAAGTGACGCTCGCTCCTGGCCTTCGCGTATATGCTGCTCTGAAATTTGACGTTTAAAGCCATCTAATTCATTTTTAAACGGTGCCAGCACAGCCTCAATATTGTGCTTAGTTTGTTGTGTATAGCGCTGCTGTTTCTCTTCAAAAATTCGGTTTGCTAAGTTCTCAAACTGGGTTTGCAACCGTTGTTCAGAAGCATTCATAGCCGCTAACTTGTCTTCATGCGCCGCATGCAGCGCCTGAATTCTGGCCTGGTGGGCCTCGTTTTGTGCCTGAAGTTTTGCGTTAGCCACCCTCTCGCTGCTCAATTCATTTTGCAACGTGTCACAATACTGTGAAGATTGAAAAAGCTTTGCCGAGATATTTTGGCTGCGGATGAAAGAATAGAGAGCTAATAGACAAACACTAATAAAAGCAATTAAGAAAGCGACGGGTTCGCTTGAGATAAGGTTGGTAATCATAGTGCACATTCATACTGTTATTTTGTACAGCACTATAAACAAAATAATGAAAATATACCAATTTGTATAGGGTTAAAACAGGTGAATCAAGTGAGTGTTAGCTTCTCGCCCGAGGCCATGTAATCTCAATTAGAAACAAAAAACGGGCGACTGCGCGCCCGTTTCATTTAATTAATCGAAGCTTTTATACTTGTTTTGGTAAGCGAAATAATCTCACTTCGTGATGATTTTCGCGTTAGCCAAGTTATTTGTAAAAGCTTCACCGTAACTCACTATTTAGAAAGTGAAGCGTCAAGCTCTTCTATTTTAGCTTTCCAAATAGCAGGGCCATTCTTATGTGCATTGGCACCCGTGCTGTCTACAGCAACGGTTACCGGCATGTCTTCTACGTCAAACTCGTAGATTGCTTCCATACCTAAATCTTCAAATGCCACAACACGTGAGTTCTTTATCGCTTTCGATACCAGATAAGCTGCTCCGCCTACTGCCATAAGATATACAGCTTTGTGTTTTGCAATGGAGTCAACCGTTGCTGGGCCACGCTCTGCTTTACCAATCATGCCGATAAGACCTGTTTGTTCAAGCATCATGTCTGTGAACTTATCCATACGCGTCGCTGTTGTAGGGCCGGCCGGACCCACTACTTCGTCACCTACAGCGTCAACAGGACCCACGTAATAGATAAAGCGATTAGTTAGGTCAACGCCTTCTGGAAGGCCTTCACCATTTTCCATCATGGTTTGAATGCGTTTATGTGCGGCATCACGGCCAGTAAGCATTTTACCTGATAGTAATACCGTTTCGCCTACTTTCCACTCTTGAATGTCTTCTTTGGTCACTTCATCAAGGTTCACGCGGCGGGTGTTTTCACTCACTTCCCACGTTACTTCTGGCCAATCTTCAAGCTTAGGCGGCGTAAGTTCTGCTGGACCTGACCCATCTAGATAAAAGTGTGCGTGACGTGTAGCGGCACAGTTAGGGATCATAGCCACTGGCTTAGATGCAGCATGAGTAGGCAGAGACTTAATTTTAACGTCAACAACGGTCGTCAAACCGCCTAAGCCCTGTGCGCCAATACCCAGTTTGTTAACTCGGTCAAAAATTTCTAAGCGAAGTTTTTCATCAGTAGTTTGAGGGCCACGTTCAATAAGCTCTTGAATATCTACTGGGTCCATAAGGCTTTCTTTAGCAAGTACTGCAGCTTTTTCAGCGGTACCGCCAATGCCTATACCCAACATACCAGGAGGACACCATCCCGCCCCCATTGTAGGCAATGTTTTAACAACCCAATCAGCAATATCATCGCTTGGGTTTAGCATAACCATTTTAGATTTATTCTCTGAACCGCCACCTTTTGCTGCGATCATTACTTCAATCTTTTCACCCGCAACCATGTCGATGTGAACTACAGATGGCGTGTTATCTTTCGTGTTTTTGCGCGCACCAGCTGGATCAGCAACGATAGATGCACGAAGCGGGTTGTCAGGATTAAGATAAGCGCGGCGTGTACCTTCATCAACCATTTCTTGAACGGTCATGTCAGTTTTGTCCCATGTTACGCCCATACCCACTTTAACGAAGCAGGTTACAATCCCGGTGTCTTGACACAATGGGCGCTTTCCTTCGGCCGACATACGCGAGTTGATAAGAATTTGGGCCATTGCATCTTTCGCGGCTTGGCTCTTCTCTTTGTTGTACGCTTCTTCTACGGCCTTAACATAGTCGAGTGGGTGATAGTAAGAAATAAACTGCAGGGCATCTTCAATGCTGTCAATGAAGTCTTGTTGACGGATAACGGTCATGACATCCTCTTTTTATTTGGCTTTCGTGGTCTTAGCTAGCTAAAAAAGCGTATACTAGCGCATCTAAAGACATCGCACCATGCAAAACCATGTGCTTGGGGCTAATTCCAGATATTTTTACGCGCTATATTAGTTATACGCATTAGAAAGCGTTGTAATAGCGACAATAAAAACACTTGTTTGCAAGTGTCAGTTACAAATTGGCGGTCGTTCTTTTCTGCTTTTAAGCACTCGACGGCCTAGTTGAAAAGAAGTACAGAAAAACCTATGCCACACGCAGATACTATCAATGTTCATGTCACCCGTTTTACTCAACAGGAGTTAGTCAACGAATTTGCGCTAGACTGCGATAACACTGCAGTTTTCAATAAATTATTTGAACAAATATCTGCACAGCCCTACGCTATTTTATTCGACACTTCCGGCTCTTCTAAGAGCGATGGCCGGTTTAATATAATGGCCTTTTCACCTACCGCTGTCATTGAGGCGAAAGGTGAACAAACAGAACTAATCGATTTACACACCTCTTCACGCCAGCGTCTTAACATGCGGCCTTTCGAGGCGGTTCAAGCGCATTTGCATGCCAGGGTCGAATCTATCGAAGTAAAGGCTACTTTTGACACTACCCACTTACCTTTCATTGTTGGTGTAGCAGGAATGGCTGGATATGACACCGGTCGATTCTATGAAACATTACCCAGTATGGCTCAAAGCGACTACAGTACACCTGATTTCACCGTTGGCTTGTACTTGTACTCACTTATTGAAGACACCCAAACCGGATATATCTATTTTTGCAGCACAGATAATCGTCCGTTGTCGCAAGTATTTAAGTCGTTAAAGCAAGTAGCAACATCTAAGGATTTTAAGCTCACATCGCCCTTTGAATCTAATCTATCGAAAGACGCCTACGAAACATGTTTAGGTAAAATTAACGCTTATCTTCGTGCAGGCGACTGCTATCAGGTAAATATGGCACAGCGATTTAGTGCGGAGTTTGAAGGAAGCATGTGGCAGGCATATTGCGAGTTACGTAATCAGAATCAAGCTCCCTTTTCTGCCTATTACAACCTGCCACAAGGCTGTATAGCGTCTATTTCACCTGAACGTTTTTTACGTGTGAAAAACAAGGTTGTAGAAACTAAGCCCATTAAGGGCACTCGCCCTCGCTTTGACGATATTGAAAAAGATAAAGCCAGTGCACAGAGTTTGCTTAACGCCGAAAAAGATCGTGCCGAAAACCTTATGATTGTGGACCTGCTTCGTAACGATGTTTCAAAACACTGCAAGCCCCACACAGTAAAAGTACCCGCACTCTTTGCACTTGAAAGTTATGAAGCCGTGCACCACCTAGTTAGTACCGTAACAGGCGAATTAAACGACGCGTCGTCGCCTTTAGCGCTTTTAGCATCTGCCTTCCCAGGCGGTTCAATTACCGGTGCACCTAAGATACGCGCTATGGAAGTGATTGATGAACTAGAACCCCATCGTCGCCATATATATTGTGGCAGCGTGTTTTATATGGGGTACCGAGAAGATATGGATTCAAGTATCTGTATTCGCACGGTGTTAGCTGAGAACAATAGATTACATTGCTGGGCAGGCGGTGGTATCGTGCTAGACTCTGTACCAAGTGAAGAATACCAGGAAACACTTGATAAGGTATCAAAAATACTGCCCGTGCTAGCAATGATGAATCAGTAACAGAACAGTTTTATGCGCTCTAACGGCAAGCTTAATATCTGGCTTTTGACGTGCCCTGGTTTGTAACTTGCGTTGGATTGTGACTTATAAATAATTAGTATCTATGAAGAAAAGCGAATTTCTATCACAATTTCATCACTTAAGGCTGACTCACACTGAGCCTGACTTTCCTTTAAAGAAAACAGGACGGCCCGCGGCGGTTTTAATACCTTTGATAGACTATGGCAACTCTCTACAGCTTCTGTTAACTGAACGTGCACATCATCTGAAACACCACCCCGGCCAAATCAGCTTTCCGGGTGGAGCGGTGGATGAAACCGACAATTCTTTTTTTGCCGCTGCGCTTCGCGAAGCAGAAGAAGAAGTTGGCCTTCCGTCTACTCACGTAGATGTTATTGGCATGCTGCCAAAATATAGAACAATCAGTGGCTATGAAATAGCCCCTGTTGTAGGCTTTGTAAACCCTGACTTCACACCGGTTATCGATAAGAATGAAGTAGAGAGCGCTTTCGAAGTCCCGCTTGCTCATGTGTTAGATAGAAAGAACCACCTAGTCCATAATACTCACCGAAATAACAAAACTTTTCCTATATACTTTATTCCTTGGCAGCACCGTATGATTTGGGGCGCAACAGCTGCTATGCTACGAAACCTTTCGCACCATATTCACCCCTGATATCGAAAATTAGGCAGCCTTGTCTAAGGCCCTATAAATTAAACTTTACAGTCTATTAGCAAAACTAATCTCTCTATTAGCATTTCTGTATTGAGCTTTTTGCGTAGCGCATGCATGATCTTAATATTACTTAGTTTTAATTTATGAATGTTTATGATCAGTGTATTCGATATGTTCAGTGTGGGTATTGGCCCATCAAGTTCGCACACAGTAGGACCGATGAAAGCAGGTGCCGAGTTCGTTTCTGAACTTGCACAAGATACTGCGCTTTTCGATTCAGTGGATAGCGTAAAGGTTGAGCTGTTTGGTTCACTGGGTCAAACTGGCATCGGACACGGTACCGGGAAAGCTGTCATCCTAGGTTTATTAGGCGAAATTCCCGACGTAGTGGATGTTGACACTATTGACAGCAAACTCGAGGATATTCGTAATTCCGAACTACTTTGTCTCAATGGCCAGAAGCAGGTCCACTTCCCGAATAAAAATGCGATTGTCTTTCATCGCCGTAAGACACTGCCAAAACATGCTAATGCACTGACGTTTTACGCTTACTCAAAAGGTGAGCTGGTTAAAGAGCAAACCTATTACAGCATAGGTGGCGGCTTTATTATCAAAGACGAAGATTTTGACGCAACTAAAGCGCATGCCGCCAGCCTTCAAGCTTCGGTGCCCTTCCCTTTTAAAACCGCTGAAGAATTACTTGCGCTGTGTAAGAACAACGGTTTAAGTATTAGCTCTTTAATGCTGCGTAACGAAACGACTTTTAGACCGAAACATGAAGTAAAGCAACAGTTACATCATATTTGGTTAGTAATGAAAGCTTGTATTCAACGCGGTATTGAGAGCGAAGGAATACTGCCTGGAGGCCTAAAGGTGGTACGTCGCGCACCTGGACTTTATCGTCGCCTTCAAACCGAGCATACGAACGATCCTATGCAAACTATGGATTGGGTGAACCTTTTTGCTTTGGCAGTAAACGAAGAAAATGCTGCGGGAGGGCGTGTTGTAACCGCGCCTACAAACGGTGCCGCAGGTATTATCCCCGCCGTACTTCAATACGTAGATAAATTTATTCGACCTGTTGATGAAGAAGTAGCAAGCCGCTTTCTTCTTACCGCCGGAGCCATTGGCATACTTTACAAAGAGAACGCATCTATCTCTGGCGCTGAAGTAGGTTGCCAAGGAGAAGTGGGTGTTGCATGCTCAATGGCTGCAGGCGCCCTTGCCGAGATAATGGGCGGAACAGCGGCATCCGTAGAAAATGCTGCTGAAATCGGCATGGAACACAACCTTGGATTAACCTGTGATCCTGTAGGTGGCCTGGTGCAAGTTCCATGTATTGAGCGTAATGCTATGGGTGCAATAAAAGCAATAAATGCTTCTCGCCTTGCGCTACGCGGTACAGGTGAGCAAAAAGTGTCACTAGATAAAGTCATTAAAACGATGCGTGATACGGGTAACGATATGAAGACAAAATACAAAGAAACAGCGCGAGGCGGTCTCGCGGTAAATATCATCGAGTGTTAATCGTTAGCCCACTATGAACAAAGATTAGAAAACAAAAAAGGGGCGACAGCCCCTTTTTTCATTCGTCTTGTTTTTTCACAACGTCACTTAACTGGTAACGTCACGCCTTTGAACATTTTTTCAACTTCTTCATTATTTTTAAGCATCATGGCTTTTTCCACCTTATCTTTGGTAAGGTGAGGCGCAAATCGCTCAATGAAGTCGTACATGTAACTTCTAAGGAATGACCCTTTTCTAAAACCAATCTTTGTGGTGCTGTAATCGAATAAGTGACTCGCGTCTATTTTTACTAAGTCATCGTCTAATTCTTCGCTCACGGCCATTGAGGCTATCACACCAATACCTACCCCTAAGCGCACATAAGTTTTAATCACGTCGGCATCTGTAGCCGTGAAAACAATTTTTGGTGTTAACCCTGCTCTTTCAAAAGCCTGATCTAATTCCGAGCGCCCTGTAAACCCAAACACATATGTCACTAACGGATACTTTGCAATGTCTGAAATATCTATTGTGCCCTTTTTAGAAAGCGGGTGATCTTTGTTTACAATTACGCTGCGATTCCAGTGATAACACGGCAGCATAACTAAATCGTTGTATAAGTGAAGCGCTTCAGTGGCGATAGCAAAGTCAGCTTCGCCTTTAGCGGCTAGGTCGCTAATTTGAGAAGGCGTACCTTGGTGCATGTGTAACGACACCTTGGGGTACTTTGTCATAAAACCTTGGATCACGTCTGGTAACGCATAGCGTGCCTGAGTGTGCGTGGTAGCGATATTAAGCTTGCCTTGGTCGGGAAGTGTATGTTCTCTTGCAACGGCTTTGATGCTTTCTACTTTCGCAAGAATCTCACGAGCAATGTTGATTACATCATTACCCGCGTCGGTTACGTGAGTAAGGTGCTTTCCGCTACGGCCAAAAATTTGAACGCCTAATTCGTCCTCTAGCATACGCACTTGCTTGCTAATACCTGGCTGTGAGGTATACAAACTTTCTGCCGTTGCAGACACATTCAAATTATTATTGAGAACTTCTACGATATACCGTAGTTGCTGTAGCTTCATATTTTACACCGTATTATGGGATCGACTGACACTTTACTCCCTCCGTTATAACCAAAACTACGGTTTTTTACTAGTTGCTATTACAAAATTAGCATTATAAAGTTGAATTTAATTCATTTTTTTACAAATTTACGCGTATTTTGCCCTTCATTTTCTATTCTCTTCTACAGTATGTTTAGGGTCAAAAAGTCGCACGGCGTTTAATAGATAATGAGCAGTAGTAAACAAGTTACATCTTCAATCGATTTTTCATCTGTATTAGCTGCTGCTGTACACGATATGAAGAATTCACTATTTCTTTTAATTCAATCTATTGAAACATTAAGCGATTCACTTTCACCGCAAAACACTGAAGCAAGAGAACAAGTAGCAAGCGTGCATTATGAAGCATCAAGGCTAAACACGAATCTTGTTCAGATACTCTCTTTATATCGAGCAGAATTAGAAAGCCTGCCTATTACTGTTGATGAATGTTTTGTCAAAGATTTAGTTGAGGATGTTGTCGGCTCCAACGCACTCTACGTATCTCAAAAAAATATAGAAATTACTGTCGATGCTGAAGAGGACCTCAGTTGGTATTTAGACAGTGAGTTAATTTATTTGCTCTTAAACGATGTGATTATAAATGCAATGCGCTATGGCACATCGAAGATACTTGTTTCAGCCCGTATTGATGAAGATGAGTTTATGACTTTAAGGGTTGAAGATGATGGGAGTGGATACCCCGAAGCAATGTTGTCTAAAAGCCACGACGCGCTATGTGACTTTGAATTAAGCCAAGGTAGAACAGGCCTTGGACTGTTCTTTGCTAAACTCATTGCAAGCGCGCATTCTCAAGGCGACAGAATAGGAACGATTACCCTTTATAACGGTGGAAGCCTAGGCGGGAGTGTATTTGAAGTAAAAATACCGTAAGATTGTCCGATAACAATAGATAATTCAAAAAGTAACGCTCGTGGTTGATACAAAACAGACGTTATAAGATGTAAAAACAAACGGAAACACACGCATGTACGTGATTATTATTATTTTAATTGTTGTTTTGCTAATCGCAGCTATTTTCATTAATGCAATTCAACAACATCGTCAAAAGCAAGACGCCGAGCGTCGCACCGAGTTAGCCAAACAGCGCACTATTGTTGATGAAACCGAGAACATTATAGCTGCAAGTGTAAATATGCCGGTTTCTTCACGGATCATGGGTATTCTTCACAATCGCATTCTTAATGCACTCAAAACCATGAATGAATTATCAAGCACCGCAGAATTAAAACAACGGATAGCGAGTAGCGAGCAAGCTACAGCAGCGGCGCTCTCAGACAAGTCGACTGGCGTTTCAGAGTTTTCGTTGCCTGATAACGATAAAATGATAATTCAGTACATTCAAGCAGTTAAGAAACTGCGCATTGTGCTTCGCTCTGAACATAGCAAAGGGCAAATTGATTCAAAAGTATTTATGGATGAAGATAAGCAATTGGAACGTTTGCAGGTCAAAGTAAACGTAGAGACGCTTATTAAGCGGGGCCGCGCAGCACTGCAAACCAATATGTTGGGTTCAGCAAGACAATATTTTGAAAAAGCCAAAACAGCGCTGGAAAATCAGAACCCACAGGATGAATACTCTGCATCTAAACTTTCCACACTTAACGAGTGGCTTAACGAAATTCAAAGCAATCTTAAGAGCGTGAACGAAAAAGACCGCGCTAAAAAGCAAGAAGAGGAAAGAGACGAACTGGACGAGCTATTTGCTCCTAAAAAGAAATGGTAGTCCCTACTCTCATCAATTACGTTGCGTGTTATGTCGTTTGTGCATAATGCGCAATGGCCAAGTCCCACAAAGACTGAGCTGGTAACGACAAGCCCTTTCTTGCGTTTTTGATTATTCCTATATTTTTCACTAAAGGTTCATCAGCAATACTTTGTGCTACAAGACCAAGCCCCTCCATTTGATCTTTACAAATAGCAGGCATAATAGATATGCCTAAGCCATTTTGTATAAGCTTCCCAAGGGTAGATAGCTGACCTGTCTCTGCAATAATATTCAACTCGCCGAACTGCTGAAGCTTAGACTGCGTCCAGTGACGTACCGCAGAACCACGGTTCATCATCACCAAAGGGAACTGGAGACAATCCTTCCAATTAAGTGATTTGCCCAAGCTAGACAATAAGCCTTTATTTCCTACCACAACAAATTCATCGGTAAAAAGGCTGTTAAATACAAGGCCGTCTTTGCGTTCTGGCTCGAATGAAAAGCCTATTTCACTGCGCCCGGTAGTTACTTCGTGAATAACCTGTTCCATAACAACGTCTACTATTCTTAGGTTTACGTTAGGAATGCGCTGGTGAAACATTGATAATATGTTGGGTAAGTGTGACTCAGCAAACGAAGGCATAGCACAAACAGTGAGTTGGCCTTTAGCCATAGCAAATAGGTTTTGCATGTCTGAAAAAGTGTTGTCCCAGTCATGAAGTAAACGCAGCGCGTTTGGAAACAATACCTCTCCTTCAGGCGTCAAGCTTACGTTACGTGTATTACGCTGAAACAACTTTCCGCCTAATTGCTCTTCCATTTTTTTTATCGCAGAAGACAAAGCCGGCTGGGTCAAGTGCAGGCTCACTGCAGCTTCGGCAAACGTTGAAGACTTGGCCACTTCAACAAATGCCTTTACTTGACGGTATGAGACATCCATAAATTCAGTCCTCTACAACTTATTAATAAATAATATTTATTAATTAGAAGATTAATTCGATTTTACATATCTTGCAACAATGCTGATACTTATTTTTAACAATAGTGTTGGAGATAAGAAATGGCAGGGTTTAACAAAGTTGTGTCCTCGTACGATGAAGCCATGAAAGGCCTTGAAGACGGGATGACGGTTATTGCTGGAGGCTTCGGCCTTTGTGGAATTCCAGAAGGCCTAATTAGTCAAATTAAGACGTTGGGAGTGTCAGGCCTTACGGTAGTGTCTAACAATTGTGGTGTGGATGGTTTTGGGTTAGGCCTATTGTTAGAAGATAAACAAATATCAAAAATGGTGTCTTCCTATGTCGGTGAAAATGCATTGTTTGAGAAACAATTGCTTAATGGCGAGTTAGAAGTTGAACTTACCCCACAAGGCACGTTAGCTGAAAAAATGCGAGCTGGTGGTGCAGGAATTCCCGCGTTCTACACTGCTACAGGTTATGGCACGCCGGTCGGCGAAGGGAAAGAAGTTAAAGAATTTGATGGACGCCCTTATATTCTTGAGCATGCCATTACTGGCGACTTTGCAATTGTAAAAGCTTGGAAAGCAGATACCTACGGTAATTGTGTTTATCGCCACACTGCACAGAACTTTAACCCTATGGCGGCAACCGCCGGCAAAATCACTGTTGTAGAAGCAGAAGAAATTGTAGAGCCTGGCGAGCTAAACCCTAGCGAGATTCACACCCCAGGAATTTATGTAAACCGCGTTATTAAAGGGTCATTTGAGAAACGTATAGAACGCCGTGTAGTTAGTAAGGAGACCGTATAATGCTTAGTAGAGAACAGATTGCAATGCGCGTAGCCCAAGAATTCAAAGATGGCGATTACGTGAATTTAGGCATAGGTATCCCTACCCTTGCGGCTAATTATGTCCCTGATGATATCAGCGTTATGCTGCAGTCGGAAAACGGCCTTTTAGGTATGGGCCGTTACCCTACTGAAAGTGAAGTCGACGCCGACATGATAAACGCAGGTAAAGAGACGGTGACAGCTATAACCGGCGCTTCGATATTCAACAGTGCTGAAAGCTTTGCCATGATCCGTGGCGGACACGTAGATTTTACGGTTCTTGGTGCTTTTGAAGTTGATGTATCGGGCAATATTGCCTCGTGGATGATACCGGGCAAACTGGTTAAAGGTATGGGCGGCGCCATGGACCTTGTTGCTGGCGCGAAAAACATAATTGTTACCATGACTCATACCGATAAACGCGGTAACCCTAAGTTACTAAGCGAATGTACATTACCGTTAACCGGCGTGAACTGTATCACACGCATAATTACAGACTTAGCAGTTCTGAGCGTCGAGGACGGCGCCTTCGTTCTTCAAGAACGTGCACCAGGGGTGAGCGTGGATGAAATCAAAGAGAAAACAGGTGGAAACCTTGTGGTACCTGAAAACGTACCTGAGATGCAGTTTTAATAAGTTCAACAAGTAAACATGACACGCTTGCATACAACATTATACGTTTACGTTTAATTAGCCCGCGCTTACTAAGTAGCACATACTGTGTTCAAGGTAAGCGCGACTCGTAAGGCAACACGCTAATTCGTTTAGTTTAAGACTATCCAGCCCCACAACAACCGTTGTTTGTTCGTTATCAGTGCCATACACCCGAGTTTATAGCGTGAGGCGCAATAAGCCTTTTAATACACTGTGCATTAAGAGATAATGTGCATGAACGTTATTTTTAAAAAGGCTCACCTTTCTTGCTAGTTACTGATTTACCTGTCCATCATAAAATTATTTCAAAGCTCGAAACGAAAAACATTTCGACGCTAACCGAAATTCAAGAGCGTACTATGCTTCCTGCCATACAGGGTAAGGATATTATCGCGTCTTCAAAAACAGGGTCAGGTAAAACCTTCGCCTTTTTAGTACCTGCTTTAAACCGGCTAATGTCACAAAAAGCGTTAAGCAGACAAGACCCTCGGGCGCTTATTCTTGCGCCAACTCGTGAACTCGCCAAGCAAGTGTTCATTGAAGCCAAGTCAATGTGTACGGGCTTAAACCTTACTTGCTCGCTTATTGTGGGCGGCGAAAACTACAACGACCAAGTTAAAGCGCTTCGCCGTAATCCTCATATCATCGTGGGTACAGCAGGTCGTGTTGCCGATCACCTTTTAGACAAAAGCGTGTATCTGAACGGTCTAGAACTACTAATTTTTGATGAAGCCGACCGCATGTTGGATTTAGGCTTCTCTGCTCAGCTTAAAATGATCAACGACTATGCTGATCACAGAAAACGCCAAACTATGCTGTTTTCTGCCACGCTCGATAATATTGAGCTTAAGCATATGACAACGCAGTTGACCCAAGGTGCTGTTCGCGTTGCTGTAGGAGACTCAACGGCAGAGCATGGCGACATTGAGCAGAAGTGCTTCTTTGCAGACAACGTTGATAACAAAGATCAAATCTTACAGTTTGAGCTGGCCAATCGTACCTACAACCAAGCTATCGTATTTACTGCTACCCGTGAAGATACCGATAGAATTGCAGCATTGCTTAACGAAGAGAATTTAGAAGCTATTGCTCTTCGTGGTGATATGCTACAAAGCCAACGCGCAGCAGTAATGAGTGCATTTGCTCGTGGGCAGCACAGTATTTTGGTTACCACCGACCTCGCCTCCCGTGGTCTGGACCTGTCAAAAGTTGGCTTGGTAGTTAACTTCGACCTACCGAAAAACGCCGATGAGTATATTCACCGTATCGGCCGTACTGGCCGTGCTGGGCAAAAAGGCGAAGCTTTCTCGTTAATTGGCCCACGTGACTGGAACAGTTTTGAAGGGCTTAAGAATCACCTTCAATATGCATTAGAATGCTCACCGCACGACGAATTCTCAGCCTCGTTCAAGGGTTTCAAACCAAAGAAAAAAGTATCGAAAAAAGCCAACGCGCAAAACGGCAAAAAGCGTGTGGCTAAACCAGTTAAAAGAAACGCGAAAAAGCGCGTTGATACCATGTTGGGTGAAGATATCGGAATGGTTCCTGTTAAACGCAAACCAAGAAATACTCAGCAGGACGACGACGAGTAAAACACGTTTAATAGTTAATACTAATCCGCCGCTAATTATCATAGCTAGCGTTAATAGCGGCGGTCATCGCTTCATTTATTTCTAACAAACATCCTCTTACATACAGTCTCTTACATACTTCCTCTAGTATCGCTTGGTGATACATGCTTTGCTTTGCATATATAGCGAGAAATTATCCTCTAGCGTTATTCGTTACTCTAATTACCTTTAAAGCTTCTTTAGCCTTTCTTTTAAACGGATTTTATAAACATGAAAGCATTAAAACTCTTCTCAATATTACTCGTTGCTGTACTCATTGTTTCCGTACTTTTTATGGAAAGATAATTGCGAGTGTATTATTGCCTCAATACATTGAATGGGCGCATGAAACAGACAAGAAAGGCTTGGATAAGTAAGCCACTAAATGAACAAGAGTTGGCGCTAGCAGCTGAAATAGGCATTAAACACCCCGAAAAAGTAAGAGTCGTCTATGTGGATGAAGTGCCATTCCCTTATGAAAGTTTCGCCCTTAAGGTTTTTGGTGAAGCCGTTGGACTTGTTGGAGAAGGCATAATAAATAACGCACAAGTTTTTGGCTATTCAATTTACTCGCGTAAAGACTTTGAACTTAATAGACCAAAACTAACCCATGAGTTGGTACACGTATTACAAATTGAGAGAGCTAACTTAGACGAGGTTGTCACCCAACATTTCTTCGATATGGCTGAGTACGGCTACGACCAAGCACCACTAGAAGTCGAAGCTGCCAAAGCTAATAAAAAATACAGTACTGAATGGTAGCTCTTACTAGCTGGCTTACTTTTCTACCTTCGTCCAATATATACGCTCGCCTCTTAAGGATTAAAGCTCTGTTATAGACAAACACCAGACCTTTAAGGGTTAGGATATAAACTTTCGATTTGTGCCAGAAGCTGCCGTTCAATCATCTGTAATTAAACGGTAGAAGAGTACGCAAGCGTACCTATCAGACATTCGATATGTCTTTCTCGTTAAGGCACAGAATATGGTTTTTCTATGGAGATAGGTGTTAAAATAAAGTCTCAGCAAAAAGTTGTTGAGCGTATAGGGATATCGAATGAAATTATTTTTAACTTTTCTTCTTTTAATAATTAATAGTTTTGCTTACGGTGATAGTTTTTCTTGCCCTTATGGTAAGCAAGGTGCTTGTTTAGATTATAGTGACAAAGTTTGCTCTGCATTCTCTAAGTGTGTTGACCAAAATGCCACGTGTTTCAATCAAAGTGCATGTGGTTATGGGGGCTTCGTTTGTAAGTCTGATTTGGAATCACTCGCTAATGATTATGATAGCCTTGCTAGTAGATGTACGAGGGTAGCAAGTGACTATGATGATTTAGTAAATAAATATAACGACCTTGTAAATGATTACAACAACCAACTTGAAAAACATAACTCATACAAAAATTGTATTGAATACTCTCACAGTCTAGACGATGCCAAGTTGTGCTATTAGAGGCGTCTAGCAAGAACTTAGTATAAGACATATCAACCTAAGTTTTTCAAACTCATACCAGCACAAAATTCAAGCATAAAAAAACGGGTGCTTTACAAAACACCCGTTTTATCGTTTTCTTTTTGCGGTAACTATAAGCTTTTAAGACACACTCAATAGAGCGTACAGAAAACTTAGTGATGGTTTGCGTTACTAAGTAAACTTAGTACTCCCACCACCCTTCTTGCCACCACTCCAAAAACTCTTCAAAGTCGATGTAACCATCGTCGTTACTATCGATAAGCTTAAAGCCTTCCTGTACGTGGCTAGCTTTAGTCTTTGGTGAAATTACGGTTAGAAGCTCGATGAACTCAGGTAAATCGATTTGGCCATTGCCATCACGATCGAAAAAGCTGAAGTCCTTTCTAATTTCTTCAATTTTAGATTCTGAAAGTTGAGTGTCCACTCGCATTCCTTATTTCAACTGCAATAAACACGAGTGTAACGCCCTTCTTTCTGACTGTCTACGCCTGATTTTCTTTTGCTTTAAGTGCGCGTAAACGTTGAGCTTCTGCTTTTTCCTTACGCTTTTGTTCCATGGTCAAACGCGCTTCAGTACCTACGTGTTCCTGCTGACGCTCTTTCGCTAACTGAACCTGCTTTTCGCGCTCTCTAAAGCGAGCAATTTGTTCGTCAGTATGTGTGCCGTAGCAATGAGGGCAGCTTACGCCAGGCTCATATTTATCGCTCTGTTTGTCTTCTGCGGTAATAGGAAGTCGACACGCGTAGCACTGTTCGTAATGACTCTTTTCAAGGTCGTGGTTTACTGCAACGCGATTATCGAATACAAAACAATCGCCTTCCCACATAGACTCTTCTTTTGGTACATCTTCAAGATACTGTAAAATGCCGCCTTCTAAGTGGTAAACCTCTTCAAACCCCTGCTCTTTCAAATAGGCTGTCGATTTTTCACAGCGAATGCCGCCGGTACAGAACATGGCTACTTTCTTGTTTTTTGTCGGGTCGAGTTCTTTTTCTACGTATTCCGGGAATTCACGAAACGTGTCGGTTTTAGGGTCGATGGCGTTCTTGAAAGTACCAATTTCTATTTCATAACCGTTTCGGGTGTCGATTACGGTTACATCTGGGTCGCTTATCAGTGCATTCCAGTCTTTAGGCTTAACGTATGTACCTACGGTTTGGCGAGGGTCGATACCTTCAACGCCCATGGTCACTATTTCTTTTTTAAGTTTCACCTTAGTGCGATAGAACGGCTGTTCGTCGTGAAGTGATTCTTTGTAAGAGATAGGATTGATACGCTCATCGCTATTCAGATAAGCGAGCAATGCGTCGATACCCTCGCGAGTACCTGAAACAGTGCCATTAATGCCTTCGTGGGCAAGAAGAAGTGTACCTTTGATACCATTTGCTTCCATAGCTTCTAGAAGCGGCTGGCGGATTTCTTTAAAGTTTTCAAGCGCAACAAATTTATACATTGCGCATACAATATATTTAGACATATTTTAACCTTTGCTGATTGGAGCGTAAGACCAGTGCAAAAATGCGGCGCGGAATATAACAAAACTGAGCGTTAAAAACTAGGCGATATTTTCAAATGAAGAAAAGTCTGGCGTTGTAGCTTGGTGCTTATCTTTCCCATATTTCTCGTCATCGGCGTCGCCTTGAGAAGATATAACATCGTAAAGTAACGTATTATCTTCTTTTATGGCGTTGTCATACTGCTTTTTCAATCGTTTCTGGGTAGCTAGGCTGCAGTTGTCTACAACGTCATCGGGGATGCGCTTTGCGTCATCGGTTTGAGCTAACGGCGCGGGTTTCATACTAAGAAAAAGGCGTGCACTTTCATAGTCAGTAGCGATTAAATTTGAGTGCACATGCATGTCTGTCCACTCATTTTCGCTGACCGACAATGACGGTCGCCTATAGTGATTTAACGCCGCAAGTTGCGCTTCTATACTATTTTGGGTCTTAGCGTTTGACGTTGCCGCTTCAATTTCAAACGGCTCAGCTACGCTATGTTGCTGCATTGCAAGGTATAACGAGAACAATGCCCCCTGCGATGACGCTCGAGCAAGTACACCACTTCGCTCCCAGTAAATACTGGGGTCTAGTGTTGTTTGTTCATTTGCTGAGGCTAAATCTGGCGACATATGTACACAATGCTGTTGTTGTATACGTATGTTGTCGGCAAGATAATGTTTTTCTTAAGCTTATTTTCTAAAGTTAGATATACTTCTACTAACTGATAGCGGGTTTATTCACGGATTCGAAATGCAATTTGGCAACAAACAAGTACTGATTGTTGAGGACCAACGTCCTTTCCTTCTTCTTTTGAAAGGGCTAATGCATTCAATGGGGGCGTCTGATGTCGTCACTAAATCTTCTGCTGAACAGGCGGTATCGCTGTGTAAAAAGCACAAATTTGATATTGTCATTTGTGACTTACACTTGGGCGCTGATACCAAAAATGGCTATGAACTCATAGAAGAGCTGCGCACGCGAAGGCTTATTAACCCCACCTCAGTATTTATTCTTATCAGTGCTGATAGTGCTCGACCGGTTGTGCTTGGCAGTATTGAACGCCGCCCAGACGATTTTCTAATAAAGCCCTTCTCACAAGTACAGTTAAAGTCTCGCATTGTTCGTGCATGGCAAAAACGACAATTTCTTCAGCAAGCGTTCAACTTAATAGAGCAAGATGAATACAATAGCGCCGTAGATCATATTGAGACTCTTTTAGAAAACCCCCAGCACTACAAAGGACACTGCGAACAACTGCTAGTTGAACTCTATTGGCGCATCTCTCAACCTCAAAAAGCTCTAGATGTATTAAAAGAGTATATCGAAGGTAGACCTGTACTATGGGCACAAATAGCAATAGGTAGAACCTACTTGCTGTTGAACGATTATGAAAAAGCGATATCCATTGCCAAGAAAACGTTAAAACGCAACCGATTCAATGCTGATGCTCATGATATTCTTGCGCAGGCACACCACGCCTTGGAAGCGGGTGAAAAAGCCCTTGATGCGATTAAGGAAGCTATCAAGCTGTCGCCCTTTTCATTACCTCGTCATTTTAAGGCTTGTGAAATTGGTCGGGAAAATGACGATTTAGTACTAGCAGCCAACTCTAGCCAAGCAATTTGGAACCTATCAAAACGCACTGTACATAAAGCAAGTTTACATTGGTGCACAATGATACGTAGTTTACTTGATGTCGCTGAATCTGCTGATGACAAAAGCCAGCGCAATAAGTATCAGCAAGAAGCCTTACTCACATTACAGCGGGGTAAGTTTGATGAGCACCTGTATAAAATCGACAGGGAGTTCGATGTAGAAATTTTTGGCAATATTGTAAATGCAAGGATAAGCGCGATTGATGGGAAGCTGATTGATGCAAAGCGTCATCTCAATACATCGCAAATACAGCTTGATGACAAATACGCAGAAGTACCTACAGCGTTCATTCCAGATAGTATTAACGTTATGTATAAACTGGGAGAGTTCGACGACGCGCTGCAGCTGAATTCTCTACTTTCATCGAGAGGTGAAGAACTCGACCAAAATAGTTCTTACATGCTAAAGACACAAGCGCAAAAAGCACAAAAAAGCCTTGCTAGTTATCAGCAGTTTAACCGTGAAGGCATTCAACACTACCAGCAACAAGACTTTGAACGTGCTAAAGCCTCGTTTGCCCTAGCTCAGGGTTTCGCACCTGTTAATACAGGTGTTGCACTTAACCTGCTTCAATGTCTTCTTCAAATAGCCATAAAAGAAGATAAGGCAGAAATGAAGTTAATAAACGAATGTAAGCGTTTATTTAAGCTTATTGATGACATGACGCTCAAAGCACCGTACAAAGAAAAGTACGAAAATATTCGAGATGAACTTTCTAAGTATATTGGCTTTTGAAATCCAGTGACATATTAGTTCTTTTAAAAGCAAACCTACCTTTATTACCACTGGTAATTCATGCCCACAAACCCATGCATCTATGCCATATCCTGCTAAGGCTAATATTAAATCTTACCCTTCTGTCGCCGTGATCAATTGTACTGTATATATATACATGCTATAACGCAATACCACGTAGCCTATGCCCAAAAAAATTCCCGTATCCATGATTTGGTGAAAAATACTAGGCTGCTTGAATGTAATTGGTTAAAGGAAGTAAACATCGGCGATGTATGACAGACTGATACAAAAACTTGAAATTCTTTCCGATGCGGCCAAGTACGACGCGTCTTGCGCGAGTGGTTCAGCAGGTAAACGACAAGCTGGAAAAACCGAAAAGACCGGTATAGGTTCGCTTACCGGTGGCTCGGGAATATGCCATAGCTTCACACCTGATGGAAGGTGTGTTTCGCTGCTTAAGATCCTTATGACAAACTACTGTATTTATGATTGCCATTATTGCATTAATAGGGTTTCAAGCAATGTTCAACGGGCGCGGTTCACCGTTAAAGAAACGGTAGATTTAACCCTAAATTTTTATAAGCGCAATTACATTGAGGGTTTGTTTCTAAGCTCTGGAATTGTGGGCTCGCCCGATATCACCATGGAAAGCATGGTACGTATTGCAAAGTCGCTACGTCTTGATCACGGATTTAAGGGATATATCCACCTTAAAACTATCCCGAACGCGTCGCCAGAATTACAAGCAGAAGCAGGGCTTTATGCTGACAGACTTAGTATTAATGTGGAAATGCCTACACAGTCTTCGTTAAACAAGTATGCACCAGAGAAAGATCTTGGCGATATTCACGGTTCGATGAATACGTTAAAAGAAAAAATTGCAGAACATAAAGTTGACAAGACATATTCGGGTAAGCGCCCTCCCCGTTTCGCCCCAGGCGGGCAGTCTACGCAAATGATTATAGGTGCCGATGGGTCAAACGATAAAACCATTTTAGGTACAAGCGTAAAGCTCTACAGCGATCAAAAACTTCGTCGCGTGTATTACTCTGCATTTTCCCCTATTCCTGATGCTTCGGAAGTTTTACCGCTGAAACCTGCGCCATTGATACGAGAGCACCGGCTGTATCAAGCAGATTGGCTCTTGCGTTTCTATGGTTTTGGCTTAGATGAAATCTTACAAGACGACATGTTAGATATGGACTATGACCCGAAGCTTGCATGGGCACTACGTAACCGTCATCTGTTTCCTATCGATTTAAACAAAGCTGACAAGCAGATGCTGCTGCGCGTTCCCGGTCTTGGAGCGCGAACGGTACAAAAGATTTTATCTATAAGGCGTAATACAAAGCTTAACTGGATCGACCTTACTAAAATGCGGCTACCTCTTAAAAAGTTGAAGCCTTTTATCAGTGTTGGAGATTACTTCCCTGATATCCATTTACTCGACAGTAATAATTTCGAGCTTCAGTTTAAACAGCCTAAACAGTTTGAGTTGTTTAGCGCTTGAGTGGGTTGTTAATGCTGCTAGGTTCAGCCGTAGTCTAAAAGGTAGCTTTATATGAAGACCATTACCATTACTTCAGTACCTGGCTTTGATGAATGGCGGGAAGCCTCGCGAGAGTGCATTGCTGAGCGTATCTCCCCTGAACATATTATTTGGCAGAGCGCTCATTCAGTACAAGACGATCTGTTCGGTAGTGGTGCTGAGCCATACGAAAGCAAAAGGCCGCGAAGCAACCTTAGTATTCCTAAATCTACGGTAATGCTTTTAAAGTACGCCCTGTGCCATAACGATGATAACCGATTTGCGCTTTGTTACCGGATATTGTGGCGTGTCGTTTATGAAAATAAGCAACTCATTCAAATGAAAACTGACGACGATGTTATCCAGCTTTTCGCCATGGCGAAAGCAGTAAAACGTGATGCGTACAAAATGAGTGCCTTCCTGAGGTTCAGAGAAATAAACCTAGAGGGGCAAGAGCATTATGTCGCCTGGTATGAACCCGAGCATTTCAGTTTAGAGGTAAAGCTTAACTTCTTCCAAACCCGATTTAAGAATATGCGGTGGTCTATTTTAACGCCCTATCGTGCAGCTCATTGGGATACCGAAACCCTAGTAATAGAAGATAATCCCGATTCAAGCGTTGTGCCCGATGATGACCGCATTGAAAAATACTGGCTCACCTATTACGCCAACATATTTAATCCTGCACGCATCAAAACAGGTGCGATGTTAAATCAGATGCCTAAGAAATATTGGAAAAATATGCCAGAGACATCGCTAATAGACGATATGATCAAGCAATCAGACGCCCGTGCTAGAAAGATGATCAGCGATGGCAATAAGCTCAGTGGTAACAAAAATTAGCCAATATAAACGAACTAATATTACGGGGCTAAGGCTAATACAACTGAGCTGATACAACAGAGCTTAGCCCGTTAACTGTGGGCCAAGCTTAGATTATACGTTGGTTTAACTGTGGTCTATCGTTGGCGCTGTAAGAACCAACTTAGTCTCTAAAGTTCTCTACAGTATCAATCAGGTCATCTATATTTTCGATAAGGGTCTTTCGTTGCTTGTCAGTTAGGGTGGAAAAAAGCTCGGATATCAACGTAGCACTAACGGTCATATTATGGGCGCTACTTTGCTTGTAAATGTCACTTTTATAGGTATCTGGGTTTTGCATTAGGTCAACCAGTTCCGCCTCGAAATTATCGTTAAACTTACGAGTTACAAATAGCTTTCGTGCCGCATTTTGTATGGTTCTGCGATAGGTTAGCCACTCCCCCCCTGTGGAAATGAATTGCGTAGAGTACGTGGCCACTATTTGCTTTTGTTCGCTAGTTAGCTTTCCTATGCGTTCACTTATAGTCTCCTCTATGCGCTCAATACGATCTTCTAACCGCTCTTCTTCAGACTTTTCTAGCGACTCTTTGCGCTCCTCTTCTTCCTCTTTGTTATCTTTCTCAAGCGCGGCAAAAAGCGTAACGACTTGCTCGTCGTCGAGCGTTTTTGCTATTTCAGCTAATTCAGGGCTAACTTCATCACGCACTCTTTCCCAATGCGTTCTTGCGTTTGCGAGATGCTCAAAGACAGTATCTGAATCTAAGCGCCCTTCTTTAATTTGACGTTTAATATCGGTGAGTTGAGCCTGGTAACGTTTAAGCTCAGAGGTTTTGTGCCAGCGTAGCCAGTTTTGAAGATAGTCATCAAATTTTTCTTCTTGTGCATCTTTAAGCTCAATATAATCGTCCATGTACCAGTAAACCCACCAATCCAAGTTATTGTAGGCCAGTTTGGAACTGCATGAAGCAAGAAAGATCACAGAAATAAATACTAACAGTACACGCATAACTCATCCTTTTTTGTTAACTACGTTATTTGCTGTAAATTCGCTTATTTATAACTTCAATTAAATAGCAGACGTAAATAGTGAAGCGCTTACGACATTGTGCTGCTTTATTCTTTTCAGTTACTTAAAATCTTTACAACACACATGCGCACTTTACGTATTCACACCTTAACGTTACCTTAACTGTAATGCAGGTACAAAGAAGGACTTTAATGTGTCAAAACGTGTCGCAATTTTAACCTCTGGTGGCGACGCACCAGGTATGAACGCATGTATACGTGCTGCTATTATTGCGTGCCAGAAAGCTAATCATACGCTGATTGGCTATAAGCATGGTTATAATGGACTGTTGCAACAAGAGTATATTCCCCTATCGCTTGACACTACTCACAACTTGATCCAACAAGGCGGTACCATTTTGCACAGTGCAAGGTGCAAAGAGCTTAAGAGCCATGAAGGAATTAAAAAAGCAGCTAACAATTTGATGAAGGCAGAAGTTGATACGCTTATTGTGATTGGCGGCGACGGGTCATTTCGTGGTGCAGCGGAATTAGGGAAAGAATGGGACGGCCAAATTTTAGGAATTCCCGGCACGATAGATAACGACATTAACGGCACAGACGCAACCATCGGCTATTTTACCGCTATAGACACTGCGATGAGTTCTATCGATAAAGTTCGAGATACTGCAGATGCATTCGAACGTATTTTTCTTATAGAAGTCATGGGTCGAAACGCAGGCTTTTTAGCATTGAATGCTGCTCTCTCTTCTGCGGCTGACTATGTCGTGGTACCGGAATTTTTCGAATCTGCTGACAAAGAAATAGAAAAGCTTGTTGCCCAAATAAAAGCCCAGCGTGCGTTAAAAGGGCCAGTTAGTTTCATCGTCGTTGTTGCTGAAAACGTATGGCCAAATGGCTTACTTGGCCTTACTGAGGCATTACAGAGCCACGATATTTGTGACGTCAGGCCGGTAACCTTAGGCCATGTTCAGCGTGGTGGTTCGCCTGTTGCCCAAGACAGGTTGCTCGCAACGACGCTCGGAGAATTCGCTATAAGTCTAGTCGGTAGCGACATTACTAACATTATGGTGGGTGAAGTAAATCAACGCCCTGTTACTGTCCCCCTTCATAAAACGTGGGAAAATACCAAACCTCTAAACCAGGCCCGTGTTGACGCTATGCGTACGCTTATGAACGAGCGATACAGTGATAAATAAATCGATGGTTAGAGGCTGTAACTAAACAATTAGAAACTTAATAGTTACTCTACAGCACAAACAAAAAAGGCGTTGTCTATTTTTAAACAACGCCTTGTAGATTTTACCGCTTAAGCTAGATTACATTTTCATAGCCGCTTTGACTTTATCACGATGACTGCGACTCACCTTAAGTTCTGTATCGTTTTGAAGTATTAAGTGGTACTCGCCACTGATATGACTGACTAGCTTTTTAACAAAACGAATATTTGCTATGGCGGAACGGTGCACGCGAACGAAAAATTGCGGGTTTAGTTCTTGTTCAAGCTCTTTCATGGTTTTACGCATTATATGCATGCCATCAAGCGCGTGTACGCACATATAATCCCCTGCTGCATCAATCCATTGAATGTCTTGTACATTTACACGGGTTACTTCTGAACCATCCTTAATTGCTAAAACATCAGGGTAAGGGTTGGTCTCAACCGGCTCTCCGCTAGCTAATTTACGTAGAATTTCCTCGCAATCATCACCGGTTAGTTCAGCCACTAGGCTCACCAACTTTTGAGACTGCTCATCTTGATGTTGTGTTGAGAAGTATTCACGAACCTTATCTAACGCGGCGCCAAGACGCTCATCGTCCGCTGGCTTTAACAGATAGTCTAGCGCGTGTATGTCAAAAGCTTTAATCGCATAGTTGTCGTAGGCAGTTACGAAAACAATCATTGGAATTGGCTGCTTTAATTCACGAAGCTTGTGAATAACTTGAAAGCCATTTAAACCCGGCATTTGAATGTCTAAAAACACTAAGTCTGGACGATGCTGAGAAATACTGCTCACCGCTTCAAGACCGTTCTGACATTCTGCAAGAACCTGTACATCATCATGACGTTCCAACCTAGCACGAAGGCCTCTGCGTGCTAAAGGTTCGTCGTCCACTACAATGGTTTTAATCACTTGCTTTGTCATGTTATACGTCCTTAACTTCATACGGTATACGAATTCTAACCCGCACACCGGAAGGCTGATTGTGTTCTATAGAGAATGCAAAATTACGATGATAAAGGGACTGCAAACGCTCTTTTATATTGGCTAAGCCCACACCGTTTTCACGGCTAAGGTTGCCATCTTTGATATCTGCACCTGGGCCGTTATCAGCGACGTCCATCAATAAATCATTACCAAACGTACGTGCCGTTATGGAAATACGACCACCATTTTCCATCTTAGATATGGCATGCTTTATTGAATTTTCAATAATTGGCTGCAAGATCATACTAGGTACGAGAGCACATTCGCAGCCTTCATCAATATCCCACTGTACATCCAACCTATCATCAAAACGCACTTTTTCTATTTCAAGATAAAGCCTTAACGCCTTAGTCTCTTGACCTAATGGGACGCGTTTTATCGGGTCATTGTCTAGCGAGTAGCGAAGGAAATCACTTAAGCGCGAAACCATTGCCTCCGCTGTATCATTTTCTTTCAAGAGAATAAGGGTAGAAATAGCGTTCAGCGTATTAAAAAGAAAATGCGGATTAAGCTGGTAGCGAAGCATTTTGATGTGCGCCTGGTGGGCCATGGTGCTGGCTTTTAGCGCATTTTGCTTCTCTTTTTGCAGCATCTGAAAGTTTTTAATGCCGAAGTAAACGCCACTCCAACAGCCAACCATTATCAGTGAGTTAATGGTGTTGGTGAAATACATATACCATTCGTCTGGCCGATAACCGTGTTTATATATTTCCCAGTAGTTAATATTTTTTACTACTGCCCACAATAACGCTATTAGATAACACGACACTATCACTATTGTGATCATGTTTAGCGGCGATTGTTTCCTTGCCCAACGATAAACGTATCGCAGTGGAATGGTTAACAACCACCCTGCATAGGCGTTTAGCATGATTATAAAAACCCAAATGGGCCTTACATCATGAAGAAACGAACCGATGTAATAAATTATCGCAAACCCTGCCCAGCCGGCGCTGTGCAACGTCCAAAATAACCGTTCATTACTTTCTATTACACGCTGAAAGCGACTCACAATATTACCAATTTAAAAACTAATATGAAGATTATACGCCAGCCCAGCTGTGACCCAAGCGGCTTGGTCGTACACCTTATGCCTCTGGTCGCAGGGCAAATGTTTGAAATTAAGTATTTTTCAAGAGAACATCGCTTATATTAGTAGCTTATATTCATTCTCTTAAGCCAGTGAACCCACCACCAGGCGGGGCCAACTAACAGAAAGCGCATATCCTCGAAGAACGATGGTTTTTTACCTTCTATATGATGCCCAATAAACTGCAATACCCACATGACAACAAACAAAACTAAGGAGAATAACCATACTGAGATATTAAAGTGCTCTAACGCATTAACGGCGCCAAAGCATAATATGGTGAGCAGTGTCATTGCTGCACCTATTGGCCCAGACAACATGAAGTAATAATAAAGCACGGGGAGTGCAATAATGTGTGCCCAGGTTATATCAAACTGGGCAATAAAATCCGGTACCGGCAAGCTCCAAAGCAAGCCAATAGAAACGAAGTAAATACTTGGTACGGCGATAGCGTGAATGATAACGTTCGTTTTGTTTTGATGGCTTTCGCCATACTGCATTAAAAGCCGCTCAATGCTTCTCATACCTGCCCCCTAGCCTGTTTTTAATAATTATCTAAATCGCCCCTAAAACATCTTTAACAAACAATTAGGTCAACAATGTATGTCGGGACAACAGCGTTTTTATTAGTTTTTCATCACAGGTAAAGGCGAGCCCATAATAAACCATATCGCTTTCATGCTTATGGTTTTTAACCCTTGCTGTAAGAGCTACTTCTTTACCGTCTAACGAATAGTTTAGCCGAACTTCGGCTTCATCAAGCATTACAGGCCAATTTGGCTTAACCTGAAGTGCAACTTTGCATCCTTTCTCACTTAAATCAATGATTATACCTGTCACATTTTCATCGTCTGGATACACTTCAGACTCCAATGTTACAGATACACCCAATTGCGCGCGCTTTACCGCACGAAGCCCTATACTTTCGATGCGTTTTGGAAACGTTGTGATAAGTAAACCTGAAGGCTTAGCGAGCAACTTTAACACTTTTACTTTAAAGGCAATAACTTGGCCAGTATCGCCTTCGAGTACGGAACGAACGACAACCTCGTTACCTACAGTGAGTGCATCGCGAACGGTAATCCACTTAGCCGCGGTGGGGATATGAAAAAGCAAGCACTCATCTGTAAGCATGCCTACGTAGTCTGTTTTTACACGCTTCGGCGCAGCAGGCATCGCAATTTGTAAGTCGACGACATCGCCAGGTACTAGCGTTCGCAACGATTCCAAATTATCTTCGCTCAGTAAGTCGCTTTGAATTTTGTCAGCCATTTGTACTTGTTATTGCTGGATTTAATGTAAGTTCGTCCAATTTACGCATCAAATCAAAACTTATCAACACTATGATGGTAAACCGACTTCTATAAGCGTAAAAATCTACAGGGTGGTTCCTAATCTATTGGGATTAACCTAATAGGTTGATATAGTTAAGGTATAGTATTTTTACCCTTTTGGACGTCTATGCCTTCTGCTCTTCACTATACGTTAACTATTTCAAATTGGCGTGCACACCAATTCACTGTTGCGCTACACATTCCTGAACATAACGATTCATCGCTAACACTTACTCTTCCAAGCTGGATCCCAGGAAGCTACATGGTTCGCGACTTTGCGAAAAGCATAGTTAGGTTAAGTGCTACGGCAAGTGCCAGCCACATAGAGAATGCTAGCGGCGAAAAGACCAATCGTATTCCCGTAACTAAGCTCGATAAACAATCGTGGCGTGTTGAAACTGATGGGAAGCCATGCACAGTAAACTACACGGTTTATGCCAATGACTTGTCAATTCGCTCTGCCTTCATGAACGATCAGTACGCATTTATAAATGGTACGAGTGCGTTTTTACGCGTTTCCGGTTTTGAGCAATCAGCCTGCGAACTAGACATTGAACTCGATGATAGTGACCCATCTACCGCAAATTGGAAGGCTTACACCTCTATGCCAATTCGCAGAGAAAGTACGAGTTCGAAGCGCTGGCATTATGCCGAAAAGAATTACGATGAACTCATCGACCACCCTATTTACGTTGGTATTGCAGACACCCACAGCTTCGACGTAGACGGTATTACTTTTACGTTGCTTTTCTCTGGAAACAACAATATCGATTACCCGCGCATAGCTAGAGACCTCACACCTATTTGCAAGCATCACTTGGATTTGTTTGGTGCTCCACAACCCATAAATAATTATCTGTTTATGACTTTGCTTGCCGATAACGGCTTTGGTGGTTTAGAGCATAAGCACTCAACCGCCCTTCTTTATCCACGTTTTGATTTGCCACAGATTGGTGAAGGTGAAAACAAAACTGACAGCTACATAACTTTCTTAAGCTTGTGTAGCCATGAATTCTTTCATACATGGCATGTGAAGCGCATCAAACCTGAGGTGATGGTTAAACCTGATTTATCTCAGGAAACCTACACCAATCAGCTTTGGATTTATGAAGGCTTTACAAGCTTTTACGATGACGTAACCCTAGCAAGAGCTGGTGTTATTGAGCCTCAAAAATACCTAGATATTGTGGCTCAAAATATCAGTCGACTGTTACAAAACGCTGGGCGCTTCAAACAAAGTGCAGCTGAAAGTAGCTTTGACGCTTGGACAAAGTTTTACAAGCAGGATGCGAGCGCTACCAACAACATCGTCAGTTATTACACTAAGGGCGGCATTATTGCCCTTGGTCTAGATTTGCTGCTTCGCGAAAGATCAAACAACAAAGTAAGCTTAGACAACGTAATGCAACTGCTGTGGAAGCACTATGGTATTGACGAGTGTGGCACACCCGATAACGTGATTCAGTCGTTGTGCGATACCCATTTTAGCATTGATGTTTCAGACTATTTAGACCGTGTTGTTTATGGCACAGACGATGTTGAATTAGCTTCACTGGTTTCTTGTATGGGCGTTAACTTCAGCACCCGTGCACGTGTGTCACCTGAAGATAAAGGCGGGTTATCACAGAATCCTCCAATCAAGAACCAGCTTGGCGCTACGTTAAAAGCCGCAACGTTTGGACTTTCGGTAGTTCAGGTATTTGAAGGTCTTGCCGCGATAAAGGCAGGTATTCTTCTTAACGATGTGATAATTGCTCTAGACGGCCATATTGTTAATGCTCAAAAGCTACAACGCTTATTGGATAACGCGCAGACATCGACGGTAGACATAACGCTTATCCGCGATGGGCGACTTTTAACGTTGCCTCTTGAAGTCACTCGGGCTAGACAAGAAATGGCATACTTTGAAATTACCGATGAAGAGAAATTTAATCAGTGGTTAGGTAAATAAGGCAACGCAAAATTACTTAAAAGATCACTAAAAAAAAGACTAAAAAGGCGCCTTCGGGTTCTACCTGAAAGCGCCTTTTCTTTACTGCTTTAACCACCGATATCTATAGGGATTTACTGTTCGGGGGAACCAGAGATTACCGTCTGCGGATCTAATCGAGTTTTCCCTAAGTTAATGCGCCAGTCTAAATGCGGGCCGGTGGAGCGGCCAGTTGATCCAATCGTACCGATTTGTTCACCTTGCTTAACGGTATCACCCACCTCAACTGTAAAACTATCCATATGTAAAAACGTTGAAAAAACACGCATACCGTGATCTAGAATTAAGGTGTTACCTGAATAATAGAGATCATCTGCCATGGTAACCACACCATCCACAGGCGCATATACGGGAGTGCCTGTTTTGTTAGCGATATCTACGCCGTAATGCGGCCATTTCGGCACACCATTTAATATGCGTTGGCTGCCATACACACCCGATATTCTACCTTTAGCTGGCCACTCAAAACGGGTGAACAACGCGTCTAAATCGCTATTTCCGCTGCGCGCTTTGCCAACGTTGACGTTATCTCGCTTTATCCGTGCAGTTACCTCAGCAGGCGGCGTAACCATTTTCTGCTCTAAACCATCAATGCGCTGAATATTGTACTCGCGCTTTTCAAGGGTAATGTCGCGCTTCCACGTTTTACCATTATCTAGCGTAACTATTAAACGTTGCTGAAGAGGTGCTTCTCTTTCAAAACCCACAACAAATTTGCCGTCCTTGTTTGTCTGCACTGGCTCGCCATTAAGAGTGACCGTAGCGTCTACTGGTGCCTGACCACGTAACAAGGCGCCTTGGGTAAATTTACCATTTAGCGAAACTTCAATCGGGTTTTTATCTTGGGCTGGGTCAGACGATATTTCAGTATCATCATTCGTAGCGATTGCCGCAGTCGCAACAGGGCTTATGATAGGGCTTGTGATAACAACACCCATTGCAAAAATACACGTTAATGCACTTGTCCCCCTTTTACCCAACGCTTTTTTTATCACGCTGATTATGGGGTTAGTTAACGCGTCTTTAGTATGTGTGGTAGCCATATTATGCCCTGTCCTTTACTGCTTTCTGCCAACGCTAGCCTTTAACCGTAGCGCCTTTACCCACGCCTTCATAGGCAATTACTTGGCAAACTCCATCAGGCGTGCGCTTCTTTTGTTCTTCAAGAAGATACTGAGCTAAACACTCAACCGTCGAGTCGGTCTCGATGACTTCACAATCTGATTTAGGAATAAGTAGTTCAAAATAACCCTGTGAAGATTCATAAGCAAAACAGTAGTAGTCTTCAGCATTTGATACTTCACCTTTAAGCTTTCTGTCGCTATAGGCTATTTCATCTTCACGGGTTGCTATATAAATGTCTGCCCAACGGTCTGCCCAATATTGCTGACTTTCCGTGCTCACTTTACCGTCAAGGATAATATCAATGCGAGAACGGTGTCCATGAGCTATGCGCTGACAGTTACCATCGTGCTTCTTAAGTCCATGAGTGTAGTGATAGAACGGTGAGTTGATAATTTCTTCGCGCAAATGCAGCGTTATGTTTTCAACGTTTTCAGGAAGGTGCGTTGCTAGCACTTCTTTTAAGTAAACGCCGACAGACTCCATGTTTATTTCATCTGAATAAACGAATGCATAGGCTTCCGCTGGACAATGTAACATGATGCTACGCCCATCGGTGCAGGTAAAGCGGGTCTCTACCTGTTCAGTAACGTCATCGTGAATAACCTCTGAACCGCTATATTCCGCGGGTACTAAAAGCTTATGATCGACATATTCGTCAATAAGTCGCTTTAGGTTCTTTTTCACGTGACCGAAGTCTTGGACCATGCTCTCTTCATTAAGCTCACCGTCCAAAATCACATCGACAATCCAGCTTTCACCTACCATGCCGCGCTTTGGGCAAAGGTAAGAGAAGTCCATTACTGTCAAATCATTTACAAATAATTGCATAACACCCTTGAATCGAGTTGATATTCTATTAACTAGTATACGTTTTTTATCTACGCTTCGCAGCGACTAGTCCATTGAAGATTGGCGATTAAGCTGATCTTTTAAATTAGGTGGAATTCCACGAATAGTTAGTGTATCGGTAGCCGGGTCATAAAACACTCTGTCGCCCATTAGCTTACGTTCAAAACTTAGCGATACCCCGCCACCCTGACCGGTAAACTTTGCAAGCTGTTTTAACGCTGCTGGATCGGGCTGAATTTCTTTCTCAAGTGGTGCTTCCATAGACTGAGTAAAGGCAGAAAAGTTGCTGCTGGTTTCCTCGTTTTGAGGAAGTCGGTTTGCCAGTTCATCCACCGACAGACTTTCACCCGCATCAATCTTTTCTTTGAAGTACGACTTAACTTCTTCTCTATGTTGATGCTGCTCTTGCGGATCTAAAGACTCACTAGCTAGGTACGCATCCACCGTAGAAATTAACTGCTTGTTCTGTTGCTTAACATCAACTAACTCTTCACAGCCCACAAACTGCATGAAGAAATCAGATACCTTGCGACCCATTCTACCTTTTATGAAGCTAACGTAACGCTGCTGCTCTGGCTGGATGTCCCACTGGGTTAAATCAAAACGCACGGCCAGCTGCATTTTAGCTAAATCTAAATGTTCCCGGGCAGACAGGTCTAATGAATTAGTCACCTCAACATGTGAACGAGTATTGAGTAACGCTATCATTAAATACTGGGTGGCTAGATATTCATATTGGCAGAATATAAGAAAGCCAGTTTCTACCGTACCTGTATCAGCTAAAGTACGTACTAAGCGGTTTGTCGCCGATACAGAAAACCCGTGAAACGCGTCTTCTACGTTGTCACCCGCTGCTTTTTGAATATCCATGTACTGCCTGAGGCCTTCGGCGAACTCAGCCACATTTTCGGTGCTTTTTTGTGTAGTTGCTTCACCTTCTTCGTTTTCCACTTTTGCTTCGCGAGTAACTTCTGTTACGAAATGCCCTACGCCTTTTCCGGGTTTAGCATTGAAGCTATGGTTTATTTGATGGGCTAAAAGCTCAATTTCCGGCGTTACTGCCAAGCAGTTATCACGGGGAATTGCTTCAATTTTCTCTTCTTTGTTTACAATCAAGCGATGTACAACAAAGTGATGAATCAGTGCACTCATAGAGTATCTGGTGTCCTGTTGCTTAAAAAGTGTCAGAAATATTCAAAGAATTGCGGGATTTTAGAATGAATGATTGTACTCACTCAAACAACGATTATAATCATTTTACGTTTAAAACCATTCTTTTTATCAAAGATAATCATAAAAAAGAGGCGTAGCAATGCCCCAACAGAGCCGCTATAGCAACGACGAATTCGAAACGCTAATGAATAACGTTATTCTAACCCTAGAAGAAGGCGGTGCAAACCGCGATCTTTCACTTATGGTGTTAGGCAACGTCATTACACATATTTTAAATACTCAGGTTGCTCCTGAAAATCGCGAAGCCATGGCAGCACAGTTTGCCGATGTACTTAAGAAAAGCGTAACAAAAAGCTAAGGGATTGCATGATACTTGCCGAATCACCTCGTCGCCAGCGCGTTACTAAACTGGTAAATTGGGGGCACTGGTTTGCCCTGGCGAATATTATCATCGCCATTGTTATTGCCTCGATTTTTGTTTTCTCATCACCTATGCCAGGCACAGGTGTCGGCACCGTGTACCTTTTAGCCAATTGGTTTGGCCATATTGGGTTTATGACCTTTTTTGGCTTTGTCATTTTTGTTCTCCCACTTTGTTATTTGGTTAATAACCCGAGAGTGATAAAAGCTAGCGCATCCATTATTGCTGCGGTGGGCTTAGCACTTTTAGCGTTTGATGCTTTATTGTTCAACCGCACAGGGTTTCATATTAGCTTTCATGCTGCAGACTTACTGCGCAGCGAAGCACAATCTACAATGGCTATAGAGAGTTGGCAGCAGTGGGCCTTCTTGTTCCTTCTGTTCATTGTTTGGCTTGGTTTCCAGCTAGTTTTAGCTAATGCGATATGGAAGCGTGTTGAGCGCTTCACGCGCTATAAAGTGGGCATACCTGTTACAACATTTTTCGTGAGTTGTTTTGTAACCAGTCATGCTATTCATGTGTGGGCTGATGCCAAGCTTTATCAACCTATTATTGCCCAAGACAACATGTTTCCGCTTTCCTACCCTGCTACAGCTAAAACCACCATGTCGCGCTACGGTTTGCTTGACTTAGCGGCCTATGAAGAGCGAAAGCAGCTGCAATTCAACCCTGATATTCACAATATCACTTATCCTGCTGAACCAGTTTATTGCTCTATTGAGACCAACAGAAATCTTACCGTAGTCGTTCAGGTAGATAATGATAACGCTGTTGACTTAAGTGGTATTGAAGGCGTGTCGTTAAATACCCTTGCCAATTATTATTCCACGGCCAGCAGTGTTGAAGGTTTAATGACGGCAACCTTATTTGGTGTACCGGAAATTTATCAGGATGCCTTGTCTCAAAAGCGCCCTGTGCTATTGGCCTTACCTTTAGGTTCGGGTATGCCGGTATCGATACATAGCGATGTCGCACTCCCCCTTCCTCAATTGTCTGGCTATTTACAGCCTTTAAGTAATAACCATGAAGGGCTGCACATTACCTTTATGAAAGGTTCGGATATCAGAGGCTATGTTGAAAATACTATTGATAGAAAACATGATGTATTAATAGCAACAGGCTTTGGCAGTGAAAACGGTAAGGGTACGCTTTACAGCACGCTAGATATCAAAGGTAAATTAGCGAGCACTGAAGATTTGGCTCCCACTATATTAAATGCCTTGGGTTGTAACGCACCGTCAACTTTCTATTCAACTGGGCAAAACTTATTGGCACCATCGCGCCCTTGGTTAGTAAGTACATCAGGCGAGCGAATCGTAGTATTTCATGGAAATAAACGGACAGACGTTCTAAGTAATGGTAGCTATGAAATCAGCGATTTAACTTCCGGCAAACGCAGTAAAGACGCTTTGAACATTGACTTGCTCAGTCAAGCCATAAAGCATTTATCCCGCTTTTCCACACAAAACTAGTCAGAACTAGCGCTTCTTTGTCGCAGCGATAGGCCAATCTATCGCTGCAACCCATTTTACTTTTTTCTATTAGTAATAAAGACTTAAGAGGTTACGCATAACTATTTTTATATTTCAGATAAGCTAGCAACGCGAGATACACGGTGAGAAGAGCTAAGCTTACTCAACTGCTCATCTGTTATAAGTTTATGTGACAAATAGAAGCTTTCCGTTAGACCCGCAGCATTAGCAGCCTCTATATCTCGCCAGCTATCGCCAATGAGTATGCTGTTCACTAAGTCGATATCAAGTTCTTTAGCAGCTTGGTGCAACATGCCTGGCAATGGTTTTCTGCACTGGCACTCGATAGCAAACTTTTTCACGCTACCCTGGGTGTGGTGAGGGCAATAGTAAACAGGAATATGTTTTACATCGTGAGAAGCGAAATCTTTTTGTACCCGCTCCATTAACCTATGAAAATCTTTTTCAGTGTAATAGCCTCGCGCTATTCCACTTTGATTTGTGACGATTACAGGTAGGTAACCCTCATTTTGAAACTTGCGCACAACGTCGAAGATACCTTTTACAAATTCAAAATTTTCATATTTACCTACGTAACCGTGGTCAACGTTAATAACACCGTCTCGGTCTAAAAACAGCGCTTTTTGTTTATGGCTGGACATTTACTTTCTCATCACTAACAGCCGCGCCCTTTTTCCAAATTTGAATATGAAAGTCTGCGGTTACTTTTTCTAACGACGCTACAATAGACACAATTTTACCGTGTGGTAACTTCCAATAAAAAGGCGTCATCTTTATAAGCGCTATCTTGTGATCTTCACTTTCAAAATTGATGGGAAATGAAAAACACTCGTCATGGATGCGAGTGAATCCGCTTCTAGGTCCATCATCAATTTGATGTTTTCTAGGTGTGTCGTAGACTTGCTGTTTAAGCTCAAACAGATGGTTAGGCGCAGGGTCTACAGTTAAAAGTAGCCCTTCACTTTTCAATATCCTTTCATACTCGTCGTTGCTTCCAGGCGCAAAGACCTGTATCACCAAATCTTGAGTAGACTTTTCAAGGGGTAGTTCAAAGCTGCTTGCTACAACAAACTGAGCATGTTTATAAGCCTTAGCGGCTAACTCCACGGCTATTTTAGATATATCACTGCCCGCAGCCTCAATAGAGAAACCTTTAAGCGAAAGTCCCTGAACCATTGCATCTAAATAACTTCCTTCGCCGCAACCAGCGTCGTAAATAGAGATACTTTGTTTAGATGCGTACTCTGCCAATCCTTTCTCTTTGCACGACTCAGCAATTAAGCCCCCTACCAGCTCGATTAACCTGTCTTTTAGCGGTTGATAGGTGTTTAATTGATGAAACTCTCTTCGGGCTTTCACCATGTCCTTATCGTCACCCGGAAGTTTCGACTTCTTAAACTGAACCGGTAATAAGTTAACATAGCCAGATTTTGCTTTATCGAAGCTATGATTGTTTTCACAGCGGATTGGCGTTGAATTTAATGAAATAGGTGATTTACAAAGTGGGCAGTGCCACATGACAGGATCTTTATTATTGTGGATTTGCAGTAAAGGATATCAAAACCGACACCTTTACGGCAATAACAGCGCAAAATAACGGTAAAGGTGCAAAGGTAGAAAGGTACAAAGGAAATTAAGCCCAACGTTATCAGTGATGATTACGCTGGGCACGCTGACTAAATTTATGCCTATTTTTTACAAATACCTTTGCTACATTCAATTAAAAGAGTATTTTATAACCCTGATAAGGGGTGCTTATCTTCGGGCCATGGAGAGGTAAAGAAATGCTCTACCACATCGTGAGGAACATCTTCTACGCTTTCGAATTTCCATTTAGGAGACATATCTTTGTCAATCAACAGAGCCCTAACGCCCTCCTGAAACTCACCACTTTCACCGCAGCGACATGACATATTAACTTCCATTTTAAAGCAATCAGCGAGAGTCATAGTTGCCCCTCTTTTACACTGCTCATAAACTAAATGCATAGTTATCGGAGAGCCTTTCGCCAGTGTGCTCTGTGCTCGAGACAACCATTTATCTTGGCTCACATCGGCGCTAAGAATTGCATTAACTACGTCAGTGACATTGTCAGCTGCACACAAGTCATCAATAAGTGCCATGTTAGGCTCTACATTGCTGCTAGGCACAGAATCCGGAGCCTTTAAAGATTCAAGGATAGACGTTACAGACTCATTTAGACGTTTACTTTCTATCTCATCCCAAGAATAGTTCGAAAGCTTTTGTATCAACGTCTCTTTTTCTGAGCTTGCTACTAACGCATCCGCTAGACCCACAAAACGGGCGTCGGAAGCATTCATCTGCCCGCCTGTTAAGCCTAAGAACAATCCTGATTTTCCCGGTAGACGGGGAAGGAAATAACTCCCACCTACATCAGGGTATAATCCGATAGTAATTTCAGGCATAGCTAATCGCGACGTTTCGGTTACAACGCGATGGCTAGCACCACATAGCAGCCCCATACCGCCGCCCATCACAATGCCGCTTCCCCACACTACAATGGGTTTGCTGTAGTTGTGAATGGTGTAATCCAAAGTATATTCGGTTTCAAAAAACGTTTCCAAGAACGATGGAATTTGTCCTTGTGCTTCCACCATCGACTTGTACATAGATACGATGTCGCCACCAGCGCAAAACGCTTTATCACCAGCAGCATCAATGACTACAGCTATAACATCACTACGCGACTGCCACTGTTGAAGTGCTTTTAGCATGATTTCTGCCATCGCTAAGTCCAGCGCGTTCAGTGCTTTTGGCTTATTAAGCGTTAAACGTCCTATCGTAAAGTCACCGTTAGATGTTTTTAACTCGTCTACAATGACTACTGACTCCGCCTCTGTCATATTCACTTTCTCCATTGATTGTGCCTTGAAACGCATTTTTTCTAACTAAGCTGCAACCGCGTTAAAGAACGCTTCGCTCATCAGAAAGTAGGCGACGCCCAATAATCACACGCATAATTTCGTTGGTACCTTCAAGTATCTGATGAACACGAACATCTCTAAAGTGACGCTCTAGTGGATACTCTTTAATATAACCGTATCCGCCGTGTAATTGGAGCGCATCGTTACACACATTAAAACCTACGTCTGTTGCAAAACGTTTAGCCATAGCGCAGTAAGTCGTTTTATCCGCGTCATTGTTGTCCAATTTGCACGCTGCCATACGTACCATCTGTCTAGCTGCAACTAACTCAGTCGCCATATCAGCTAACTTAAACTGTAAAGCTTGGAAGCCTGCAATAGGTTTACCAAACTGCTCGCGCTCATTCATATAATCACGGGCTACGTTTAGCGCTTGCTGTGCTGTGCCTACTGAACAAGTAGCAATATTTATTCTGCCGCCATCAAGCCCTTGCATGGCCATTTTAAAGCCTTGACCTTCTTCACCTAGCATCCAGCTATCATCGAGCTTTACATTATCAAAAGTAATCATACGAGTGGGCTGGGCATTCCACCCCATTTTCTCTTCTGCTTTTCCGTATTCAATGCCCTCTGCATTAGCTGGAACTGCAAATGCAGATACGCCTTTAGGGCCATCCTCGCCAGTACGGGCCATGACTACGAGAACATCTGTACTTCCTGCTCCAGAGATGAACACTTTAGAGCCATTTAGTACATATCCATCGTCAGTTTTAGCTGCTCTAGTCTTTAGTGAAGCAGCATCAGATCCAGCGCCAGGCTCTGTTAAGCAATAAGAGGCAAGTTTGTCACCTGTGACTAATTGTTCACACCACATATCCTTAACTTCACTGGTACCCCATGTCGCTATCATCCACGTGGCCATGTTGTGAATAGTTAACATGGCTGTAGTTGTAGTACACCCCATTGAAAGCTGTTCGAAGATAATTGAAGAATCGAGCCTTGACAGCCCAAGGCCACCCGCACTTTCAGGGGCATACAAGCCACAAAATCCTAACTCACCGGCTTTCTTAATTGCCTCTACGGGGAAATGGTGCTCTCTATCCCACATCGCAGCATTGGGTGCCAATTCTTGTTGCGCAAATTGGCGGGCGGTTTCTTCAAAGGCTAATTGGTCATCGGTTAATTCAAAGTTCATTAGACATACCTTCAACTGAGTTGCTTTCTACACACAATAACCAATACCTACCCCTTACGTAAACGTAAAGGTAAATATTTATTTAAATATATGGATGTATAACGTAAATATTTTGTGACGAAATAATGATTTTTATTCTGAGACGAATACTGGTAGTCAAAACTTATCCTTTTTAATAATGCACTTTTTCCCAGCCGCTGATAAGCTAGATTAAGTTGTTATTATTCGAATGATTGCCGTGGAATTTAGAATAGCCATAGTGGAAGACAATGCTACCGCTCGAACCGCGCTTCGAGGCCACCTCATGTCTATTGCAAATTTATCGGTGAGTAGCTTTGCATCTGGCGTTGAATTGAAAGCGGCACTTAAAAAACAGAACTTTGAACTGTTATTAATGGACTACCACCTTGGTCAGGGCAAAACTGGTGTCGAGTGGGTGCAAAATTTAAGAGAAGCCGGGTTTATTAGGCCGAGTACAGGAATCATCTTTCTTACCTCGGACCGGTCACCTCAAATAATCGGTCGGATCATGGATCTTCAACCCGACGTTTTACTCATCAAACCCTACACTATTGCCTCACTAACTCGCCAAATTAATCACTATTTAAAGTACCGTGATTTTGTTAAAAACGTTTTGCATTCGCTAGACAATAAACAATTAGAAAGGGCTATCAGTGTCGTACGCGCTAAAATTTCAGAAGGCATCCCCCCTCGCCTTGTAGCGGATATACGAAAGCTTTATGCACGGCTTCTTTATGAAAATGGCGATATTCAAAGAGCTTTGAGTATTTATGACGATGTACTCACCCGCAGCGACAAAGTGCTGTGGGCGCAATGGGGCAAAGTTAAATGCCAGTATGCGTCTGGGCAATGGCCACACTGTAAAAGCCATCTAAGTCAAATGGTAAATTCAAGCTTGGCACGGGATAAGGCATTTGAATGGCTAGCATCTATTTCCTTTGAGCAAAATTCTTACGAGCAGGTAGAAAAATACCTTAACGAAATAAAGTTCAGTGAATTGAGTTTGCCCGCCGCCAAACTTAAAACTCTTGCTTATCAAAAACAGGACAAAGTAGTTGAAGCTATAGATCTTTTGCAAAAAAAGCGTGCAATGCACCGCAGTGCAAAAGACAGCTTTAACGATTTCACCTTTGAATTGGCAGAGTTTTATTTGTTTTTGGCAGAAGAATCACCTGAAACCAACAGAGAAGAAAGCTTATCTCAGGCTAGAAAACTAGTAGGTATTGCGGGTAGAAGCCAGGGAGATCCACAAACATTACAAAAAAGGGATTACCTTTTGGCATTTTCAGCCGTGTTAGATGGCGATTTAGAAAAAGCTGCCCACCTACTAGAAGGTGACCATATCGATAATTACCTGCGTACCGAGCCATCTGTCTTGGTGATTGCTGCAAAGGTTCATCACGGGCTTGGCGATGAACGTAAGGCAGGTGAATTGTTGTTAATGGCTAAGCAGAAAAATGCTGAGCTACAGGCCATTTCAGAACAAGTGATGAACGACGAGTTAATTTTTACAGGTGGCGAACGATTGGGGCTAAACCACGAACAGGCTATTTCTATAAATGAAACTGGTACCCAACTGTTTATAGAAGGAATGTTTGATAAAGCAATGAAGCATTTCTACGATGCATTTCAGCTCTCGCCAGATACCGCAGCTTTTGGATTAAACCTGCTTCAATGCATGATTGAAGCAGATACCGGTGTATACCGTAAATTTAACATCAAGGTTTTACTTGAAAAAATCACATCATTGCCGCTGAACGAGACAAATAAGACCCGTTTAGAACAGCTTACTTTGTCCGCACAAGAGCAAGCACTTTAGTATATTTAAAGTGCTAATGCCTTTCTACATTACATCAAATTGTGCTCAAAAAAGACTATTTCAAACGAGTAAGCAAGCTGGACGTGTCCCAACGACCGCCACCAAGTTTCTGTACATCAGCATAGTATTGGTCCACAAGGGCGGTGAGCGCTAAGGTAGATCCATTTTTACGCGCTTCATCAAGCGCTATGTTTAGGTCTTTACGCATCCAATCTACAGCGAAGCCAAAATCAAAACTGTTGTTTAACATGGTGCTGGCTCTGTTTTCCATCTGCCAAGACTGCGCAGCGCCTTTGCTTATAACATCAATGACTGCGTTACAGTCTAGTCCAGCCCGCTGCCCGAAGTGAAGCGCCTCAGCTAGACCCTGTACAATGCCTGCGATACAAATCTGATTCATCATTTTTGCTAGCTGACCGCTGCCGCTTTTACCCAGCAACTGACTATGGCGAGCATAATGTGCCATTACTGGCTCTATTTGAGCGAAAACCGCTTCATCACCGCCAACCATGATAGTCAGTTGACCATTTTCAGCCCCAGCCTGCCCTCCAGAAACTGGCGCATCTAAAAATCCAATTTGTTTATCGTTACAGCTTGCGTAAAGCTCTCTGGCTACATCTGCTGATGCGGTTGTGTGATCGACCAGCACGCTACCTGCTTTCATTATTTCCAGTGCTTGTGTACCAACATCTCTTACATCATTGTCATTTCCTACGCACATAAAAACGATATCTGCGTCTTTAACGGCTTCGGCCACCGATTCACACGCACTAGCATCAGCGCTGCCATAGGCGGCTAGCCAATCCTGTGCCTTTTTCGCCGTGCGGTTATACACAGTAACAGAATAACCCGCTTTGCTAAGGTGCCCTGCCATAGGAAACCCCATTACACCCAAGCCCAAAAAACTCACTTTCAAATTACTCATACAGAATATACTCTAGATACCAAATAAATAGGTTTGCATTACCTAAGAGTAACAGACTTAACAAAAACAAAAACATAGGAATTCGAATTTGGAACTCTACACTCACCCTATTACGCTGAATAACGGCGAGCAAACTACACTTGAGCAATACAAGGGGAAAGTACTGCTTATTGTTAATACTGCCAGTAAATGCGGCTTTACACCTCAATACGAAGGGCTTGAAGCGCTTTATAAGAAACATAAAGACAGAGGGTTTGAAGTGCTAGGGTTCCCATGCGACCAATTTGGCCATCAAGAACCCGGAAGTGATAGCGATATTGCACAATTTTGCAGCCTCAATTTTGGCGTTTCATTTCCACTTTTTAAAAAGACAAATGTTAATGGGCCTGATGCAAACCCGCTTTTTGAGGCTTTAAAACAAGATGCACCCGGGCTACTGGGAACCAAACGTATTAAATGGAATTTCACAAAGTTCTTGGTCAATGCTGAAGGTAAAGTACTAAAACGCTACGCGCCTACCGTAAAGCCAGAAGCTATTGAAAAAGAAATTGTTAAACTTTTAGGGGCCTAAACCCTACCCCCTAACCTGAGTGCAGCTGAAGTGCACTGGGTCGACTAACGCTACTATTATTTTATTGATCTGTGTCTACACAGTGCAAATAGTAGCGTGCTAATTTATTGCGCATTGTTGCGCACTATATAGTGCATTAGCAGTTGGGTAGTAAAGTGAAAACTACGCCAAATGAAAATACGTACATGTGTGGAAATACTATGCAAAATAATCATATTGCCTTTTTTAGTACTCGCCCCTATGAGCAAGTGGTATTTTCACAGCTATTAGAAAACCACAATAGCGCCAATAGCCAAAGCATTAAGGGCACTTTTTTCGAACATCCACTTAACCCTTCAACTGCTACAAGCTGTAAGGGATATAGCGATGTGGTTGTCTTTGTGAACGATGAAGTAAATGCGGCGACCATCAAGGTGCTGAAAGAATGTGGTGTTAAACACATCGCGCTTCGCTGTGCAGGTTACAATAATGTAGAAGTTGGCGCTGCAGCAGAAGCTGGCATAACTGTAAGTCGTGTACCCGCATATAGCCCTGAAACGGTAGCTGAACACACGCTCGCACTCATTCTGACCTTAAACCGAAAAACCCATAAAGCCTATAATCGTGTTAGAGAAAGTAACTTTAGCCTAAACGGATTGATGGGGTTCACTCTTCACGGCAAAACGGTAGGCGTTATAGGTACAGGGAAGGTTGGTAAAGCCGTTATTCGCATACTTCTGGGGTTTGGGTGCAAAGTTCTTTGTTTTGACCCAAGTCAGGATGATGATGTGATCGCTATGGGAGCCCAATACGTTCCGCTAAACGAACTGTTAGAACAAAGCGTCATTGTGACGTTGCACTGCCCGCTCAACGACAAGAGTTATCATATTATCAATGCTGACAGCATAAATAAAATGCCTAAGGGCGTGATGCTCATCAATACCTCTCGGGGCGGATTAGTTGATGGTACCGCCATTATAAAAGGGCTTAAATCTAAACAGATAGGCTATTTGGGGTTAGATGTTTACGAAAGAGAGTCTGAACTCTTTTTCAGTGACCATTCACAGGAAATCATACAAGACGACACGTTTCAGCGTTTAACAACCTTTCCCAATGTTTTGATAACGGGGCATCAGGGCTTTTTCACTTATGAGGCATTAAATGAAATTGCGGTAACGACGCTTAAAAACATCCTTACCGGTGACAACACGCTATAAGCAACTTTTAAAATAAACCCAATACGTTAACGCTGCCTGTAAACTCAACCGGCTTGTGGCTTTTCAAGAATGAGTTGAAAGTATTTTCCTAGCCACAAATAGGGCTCCTGTTGGTGATATTGACGTTCAAGAGCAAGCAAATCGCTAAATTTGCTACTTTGATGAGTGATATCCCTCATGTAATCGTGAAAACAGCGAATGCCAGCTTTTTCCAGTATGTTAAAGCCTAACGACGCACAATACTCAACCACTCTCAATGCGCTAAGCGGCTGGTTGGGGTTAAGTCTCACCTGCTTTTTCGCCTTCATTCCTTTGGCGATATAATCAAAATTACCGTAAATGGCATTGGCAAATAAATTCGCATCTTGATTAAAGAAACTTAAGCTTAAGCGCGCTCCGGGTTTCATATTGCTATACATAAAATCTATAGCGTCAAAGGGCGCATCTAGCCACTCTAGAACCGCATGACAAATCACAAAATCGAAATCACTAAGGTCTTCTATTAGTTGTAAATATTGATGTCGTATTTTTATATTTGGCGCGTCAGAAAGTAAAGACTCCGCTTGATTAAGCACATCCTTTGACGCATCGGTGAGCACAACAGAGTGTCCTTTCGCGGCTATATGAGCCGTCATTACCCCTGTGCCCCCACCTATTTCGATGGCTCGAAGCGGCGCTTTTAAATAAGGTTCAAGAACATCACATAATAATGTATGTCGCAATTTGCCCTTGGTTGTCCCGTAAATGTTGTTTGAGAACTTCTCAGCAATACCGTCGAAGATACGATCGTTATTCATATACTACATACTTCGCTATGCAGGGTTATCGATATCAATAAACTTAACAGGCACGTCGAATTGCTGCTCAATGTGTTCGCCTAAAGACTTCACACCGTAGCGTTCGGTAGCATGATGGCCAGCCGCAAAAAAGGTAATACCCATTTCCCTCGCTGTATGCACGGTTTGCTCAGAGACTTCACCAGTAATGAATGCATCCACACCCAGCTCAACCGCTTGTTCTATAAACCCTTGACCACCGCCAGTGCACCAAGCAAGCGTTGTAATTGGTTTTGAAACAGGCCCTTCTATTAGCACATCTCGTCCTAACAGCTGCTGCAATTTATCTTGTAACGCCGCACCTTCAATTGCTTCCTCAAAATTTCCTTGCATAACAACACCCACAGGTTTTACGCCGCTGACTGCACTTACATTTTGGACATCTAGAAGAGACGCAAGCTGACGATTGTTACCAAATTCTGGGTGAACATCTAAAGGAAGATGGTAAGCAAACAAATTTAAATCGTTTGCGAGTAAAGCAGAAAGACGGCGCTTTTTCATACCGGTTACAGCCTGCGATTCACCTTTCCAAAAGTAACCATGATGCACAATAAGTGCATCGGCGTTAGCTTCTATCGCCGCATCTACTAAAGCCTGTGATGCAGTAACGCCTGTTACAATTTTCTCTATTTTGCTTGTGCCCTCTACCTGTAAGCCATTTGGGCAATAATCGCTGATTTCGCTAACCCTTAACATTCCATCAAGATAATTTTGTAGTTCTAGGCGGGTAATAGACACAAGTCCTCCGGTTGAAAGTTAGACAAATTGTTAAAAAAACGCTATAAAATACGCGAACGTTTAGTATAACACCTATAAGTCGACAAACGCTTATCGCAGGAAAACGGGAAAAAAGTGGATTGTTTAAATCACTGCCTACTTTTAATTCGTTTTATCGGTAACCTGTTGCGCTTTAATCAATCAGCTGTCACTTAATGGTATTACAAGTCAAAAACGTTCGTCATCTTAACAAAATAAAGAGCAAAAAAGCATGGCAAACTTAGACAAAGATGCAGTTATCGCGGCTTTCACTGAAGCCTATAAAAAAGCTAATGGCAAAGCGCCGACTATTGAAAGTAAGAGCGGTTGGTACAGCGTAGATGGCGGCAAAAATATGCGCTTAGCACAGCTTCAGGAAATGGCAGAATCGCTACCATCGAATTCGTCTGAAAAAACAGAAACGAAGAAAGAGAAAAGCGAGACCAAAGCAAAAGCCAAACCTGCTACGAAAAAAGCATCAGCTTCTAAAAAATCAGGTTTCTCAGTTAAGGATTTTTGGGCTGAGAAGCTAAACGCTGAAGCACCTGGCGCGACTCTTCCCCGCTAGCTTCAACACGCATTTCTCATAACGCCTATTCCACACTATGCCTAGCCTTCATTTTGGAGGCTAGCGCTTTGTTCTTGCGTTAGCTATAGAAGTGGTTTATTTACCGGCAAGTCCCTGCGCGACAAATGGCACAAGATGCTGGATGACTTCTTTTATATCTACGTGTTTATGAAAATCGGACTCAGCGATTTCTGTTAACGCCTGACTCGATGCCATCGAAAAGACAAAACTTCCCATCGCAAAATGCAGTCGCCAGAACAATTCTTCCTCAGGAAGTTCAGGTAAACAGCGTCTGATAGCGTCTACTAGAGCGCGTATACAGTCACCGTAATCATGCATCAAAAACTTACGCAAGTGCCCTTGTGTTTCGTTATATCCTCGGCCGAGCAGCTTAACAAAAGTGGCAGTCCCCTGCTCAGAGATAGCATTAAGATTTAACATGGGAGGAATAAGCGAATATAAGAGCTGCTCAACGCCTTTGGCGCCTTCAATAGGTGGTAAACCGTCTAAGCAAACCTTTACCTGTGGCATAAGCTCATCAAAGTATCGCTTAAACACCGCTTGTATTAAGTTTTTCTTGCTACCAAAATGGTAATTCACCGACGCCAGATTTACTTCTGCTCTGGCAGTGATTTCCCGCATCGAGGTTTGGGTAAACCCACTTTGAGAAAACAAGTATTCTGCCGCATCTAATATATCGTTTTTAGTATGCCGTGCCATATTCTTTTTATTATCTTTTGTCGGTTAAAAATTTAACGTCCATCTGTGCTTTTTGACGGTGGGTGCTATACGTCATGCCGTAATAAACACAGATGGTTTATAGCTATTAAAACCAATGGCGCGCTTTGTTCATGCTTTTCATAAACACACGCTCAACAACATTAGCTGCCGACATACCCAGCTTTTCCGCAACGTTTTTCTTTACAGCATATTTAACGCTGAATATTTCGCGTGCAGGGTAATGCGAAAGAATGTAATCATCGGACGTCGATATATCGTCAACCAAGCCAAGTGTTTTTGCCTTGATCCCTGGCCAGTATTCACCAGTAGCTACTTTGTCTATATCCATTTCAGGACGCTGACTTTGCACGAAGTCTTTAAAGAGCACATGAATCTCTTCAATTTCCTCTCTGAACTTAGCGCGACCTTCATCGTTATTTTCACCGAAAATCGTTAGCGTGCGCTTGAACTCTCCGGCGGTATGCTGCTCAAATTCTATATCGTTTTTCTTCAGCAACTTATTGAAGTTAGGCAATTGAGCTAGTACGCCAATGCTGCCGATATATGCAAACTGTGACGCTAACAACTTATCGGCAACACACGCCATCATATAACCACCACTTGCCGCAACTTTATCTACGGCAATGGTTAATTTCAGCCCCTTTTCTTTAATGCGCTGTAATTGCGACGCAGCAAGTCCATAGCCATGTACTACGCCACCGCCACTTTCAAGGCGTACTAAAACTTCGTCTTCTTTATTTGCTACGCATAAAATCGCAGTGATCTCTTCACGCAGGTGCTCGACCTCATTGGCATCCATAGACCCTTTAAAGTCGATAACATATAACCGAGACTTTTCAGACTCTTCACCCTGCTCTTTTACCTTGTTCTTAGCCTTGCTCTTCGCTTTGGCCTCTTTTTTCTGTTCTTTAGCTAACTTTTTTAATGCGTTTTTATCTAAAAGGACTTCTTTAGCGTAGTTTGTAATGTCCTTTAATTGCTCAGAAATAGACACGATTTCAAGTTGCCCTTTCCCCTGCTTCTGTTTACTTGCTACACCAACTATGGTTGATACAACAACAACGAAGGCGACAACTAACGTTACTGCTTTGGCAACAAACAAACCGTACTCGTACAAAAACTCCAAACTTTACTCCTAGTAAAATAAACGGGTAAGCAAGGTTGTTTACCCACAACATAAAGAGCGGCCTTACCCAATATAAGGCAAAGCCGCTGATGTAATTGCGTTATAATACCAGTCTCATCTTATTCTGACGATAGGTTAACCTGCTCTATCTTGTTTGCTTCAATCTCTTCATCAGTGAAATAGATATCCCGCAGTGTGGGTTGTGTAGAATAAAGTTGTGTTTGGTCTAAGAAGTGCTCACTGCCATATTTACGAGACTGTGAGTAAGTCAATATACCTCGGCCCTTTGGCCCTTCATCGGTGAAGTTGATAACCATAGCCCAACTTGTGCCATAGTTAATGTGATAGCCCTCAGCTTCAGCACTCATTGCCGTACTACTGTTTATTGTTTCGTAGCTATGTCTCGGCAACTGGGTTCCATTTCTACTGCTACTAACATCAAATACGTTAAAGCCACCTTCAATGTTATGTGCGCCAGCCCACGGTATTTTAACACCTGAGGCAGAACCGTCTGGTAAGCTACGTTCGACAAATTGCACTTCACCGAGCGGGGCATCAAATGCTACCCCAGCCTGTTCGATGACCTGCGTAGCTCGCGCTAATTGCTCTAAAGTAGTATCATTTTTTACTAAACCTGATGGCGTAGTCACGGGGGCATCAAGAGAGAACGGTACTTCCCACTGGGGAGCTTGGTTAAACTGAAAGGCAAATTCTCTGAATACGTGTGCACCAGTACTCGCGAGGTTCATTGTACCGTCCCAGTCCTCTAGTGCTGCACAGGCTTGTGATACATCAACACTAGCTCCATCAACATCTACTGGTGTATCACCTTGATCTGCGCATAGTTCAAGGAGAGATGGCAATATGTTCTCTGCCAAGTAGCTTCGGTTATTTAATAATAGCCCTTCAACCTCCTCAGGTGTGAAAGTACCATCACTTCCAGCTTCATTTTCAATAAACTGCTGCCCTAAACGTGAACGCAGTGTTTGCTGATATTCCACGCTACCAAACAACGGGTTGCTCACAACAATCGGTGAATTTAAATTGGTTAACCAGTAGCTGTCGTTTGAATTTTGAACTGAGTCTGTTCCCTCGTATTTCGGCGCCTCTTCATAAGGAACCGGGCCTTCAAAATCAAATTGAGAAATATTACCCGGCAATACGGTAAAACCGGCTGCCGCTTTAGTTTGAATCAGCAAGGGGTTCGTTGTTAGTTGTTCAATTGCAGTTTCAGTTAAGTTCGGTACGGTTGAATCGTCAATATAGAATACCTGGCCATCGGCTGATGCCGCCATTGTGTTATTGAAAATAACCCCATCATAATCTTTAAACGCCTGCTTAAATTCGTCCATTGACGTAGCCATATTCATGGCAAGCCAATGATCAACAATATCAAAGTTAGGCAGATTGGCGTCTTTAATGGCAAACGCATTGTTTGAGTTCCAATCGAAGTTACCAGGCACTTCAATCATTGGGCCGTAGTTCGTGTAGTATGCGGTTTTATTAAGCTTGATGGTTTGCCCGCCACCTATAGCAACGTCAATTTGAAGGGGTTTTTCATAGATAGTGCGTTTGCTTCCGTCAACTAAATGGGTAAGACCTGATGCATCATCTTCATCAAGGGTTAGCTGATACACAACGAAATGTTCAGCAGTTGAGAATGTGTGGGTCCAGGCTACGTTTTCATTGAAACCAATGTTTACTGCACCTGGTAAACCCGTAAGGGAACTACCGGTTACGTTTAGATGGCCAGGAACTTGAGCGTGGAAATTCCAAAAACGCAAGTTTCCAGTGTGAGGGAAATGAGGGTTACCTAATACCATTCCCTTCCCATTAGTGGTTTTATCGCTGCCTAACCCCCATCCGTTAGACCCCATTTCTTGAGGATTTCTGTCAGGCAGCCCCACTGTTGGCGAAATCGTAAATGTAGAGGCAACTTCACTTGATGACTCGGCAGGTGTTGGTAAATAGCTCTCACCTTGTGGCGCAGCAATAAACATTGGGCCTAAAAAGTTTGCTGCGCCGGGTAAAAGCGCCACGCCCAAGGAATATGTTAGAAGGTCAACGCTATCAATTTCTGTTACCCAAGGTTGTCCTGCACAGCTTTGATCTTGCTCTTCTACAGGCGTTTCATTTAAGTATCTGTTATACCCTGCCGTATACCCCTGAAACATTGCGCGAGAATTTGCAGACAAACGCGGTAAATTCTCTTCCGCGAGCTCTTTAATACCGAGTGTTAAAAAGCCGAAGTCGTTGATAAGGTGCTCAGAGTCGCCGCTACCAGGCACCTGGTCTGGGCCAAAAAACTTGGCCCGTTCAGAATTGTATTTCACAATTTGGTCAGCCAGTACGCAAAGGTTATCTCTTGCAAAGGCGTAACCTACGCCATACGCCATGCTCTCGAGGTTATCAGCTTTTACATGCGGAACACCGTAGGTTGTCCATGTTACGTCAGCAGACAAAGTACCATCCGGTGAAAAAGCAGGAATAGGTGTTGGAGCAGGTTCAGGTGTAGTAGCCGTGGGTGGCGCTGGTTGCTCTATATTTGAAAAATCGTTGTCGTTATCGCCACATGCAGTTAATAGACCGGCAATTGAAAGTGCAATTAGCGTACGCTTAGCAGAGAATGACTGTTGGTTGATCATCGCAAATGTTCCCTAATGATGAATGAATATGGTCAATGGCTTCTATTTCTCTTTTCCATTAACGGAGTTAATTATTGTCTCTAGAATACTCATCGGACCATTATTTACACTACATTAACATTGCAAAACATTCAAATAACATTCTGCTTTTAAAGACAAAAAAGCCGGCGACTACGCCGGCTTTAACTCGATAAAATGTAAGCAGTTGTAACTCTGCTTTGTCGACCGCATTAGAGAGGACTAGTTTGCAACAACACTCTCATCAGAAATTGGAAGTGCTAGCGCGTCAGACGCAATATAACCTGCCACTTCTTTTTGCATTTCTGTAGTTACCGCTGCACTTGATGCTGGACTTAAGCTAGAAGCATGTGCGCCGCTATTGAACTGCACAATACCGCTAATTGGGTCTGTACCAGGCCCTTGGGTAGTAGTGACTTGCTCTAGACCAATTGTCGCTGCTAACGGAAGCTGACCAGAAAGCGGTAACGCTGTGGAAACTGGAATTACCTGATCAGGTAAGTTTTCTTCGCTACCATCACCTACAACCGTCATCATGTGAACCGGTGTATTACTTCCTAGCGTTTGTGCATAGTTAGTTGGGTCACCAGCATCCATTACTGTTTGCGCGGCGAATGCAAATTCCGCAAATACTGCGTTTACTTCAGCGGCTTGCTCTGCAGTTAGATTATCTTCAAAAATAGTAACCGCCGCACTAAGCTGCTCTTCAGTTACGTCAGTTGTTTCATAAAGTTGGTTAAGCAATGCAACAAAGTCTTCTGATGCCTGTGAAAGCAACAAGCCTTTAATCAGAGGTCCGAATGAAGGGGATTCTAATAAGAATTGCGCTACGCCACCTCCTGGAGATTCAAGAGATGCTTGTCTAACAGCAAACATACCGTCAAGCGCAGCTAAATCGCCACCCATTGATGTGTTTGCTACTGCAGCAAAGTTACCACCAGTCATTGCGCCTAGCGACACACCCATAACAGACACACGTGACATATCAAACTTAACATTTTGTGCTGCGGTTGTATCTACAACTGCATTAAGTCCTAAACGCAGCCCTAGTAAATCAGATACACTTTGACGTAAGTTGTCGCGGGCAGTTGGTAAGCTAGCAAGGTTCATGTAATGCGTTGCACTTACGCTTGTAGCGTTTAAGTCATCTGTACCGTCACCATCAAGGTCGAAACCTCGACTACCGTGTAAGGGTTGGTCGATAGCTACTGACGCAATACCTGCAAGTGAGAGCGTACCTGTAATAGCAAGCATGTCTTCTTTTTGACTGGTAATACCGTGAGCCAATATAACTACTGGCCAACCAGCTTCAGGCATACTAATCGGGAAGCCTAACGCGCCCGCGATAGCTGGATCAGGAATAGTAACCTGCACATCTAGTGTTTCTGTTCCCATGTTCCCGCCTGTCGGCTGTGGATACGGGTTAAATTTGGTAATATTCCTTGCGCTATCAAGCATTTCGCCATTTATTCGAACGTCTGCAAGGCCTAGTGAAGAACACATTGCTGCATTTGGACCTGGCTCAGCACTAGCAAGTAGCTCTTGCGGTGCACCAGCTAGCACGATGCCGCTGTCACACGCCGCCTTCCAGAAATCATTTACCGGCGCTAATGGGTTTTCAGCACTTGGTACACCCAAGAAATAAGGCAATGCGATATTACCTTCATAGCGTTGTGCCGCACAAAATGGCCCTGCTTGCGCTAAAATGCCTGTTGATACGCCAACAGCAAATTCGTTCAACGCGCCCCACTGAGCCTCTAGTTGACCCGACGCTGTACCAGCAAGACCTGCACAGGTTTCGAGTAGACTAAAATCAGTTGCATCAATGGCTGCTTGTATGTTGTCTGGCAGACCTTGTTTGCCAAGTTCAACCGCGCCCGCTACAACAGTTTCGTTCACTAGGCCTAAAGCTTCCATGGCATTTGGCGCAGCAGACACATCGCTAACGGTGATCGCCGGAAGTGCAGCTGGTGCTGACGGATCGCCGCCAGCTGCAAGCTGAGCGAAGGTACCAATCATTACCTTTTTAATTGTATCAAGTGAATTTCCTACCGATTGTGTAGTAAACGCAGAGACATAGGTTAAATCTTCGCGGGCAAAGCCAGCTTGCAGAAGCGGGTTAACATAAGAATTAACCAAAGCCTGTAGGTCTAACTGAGAAGCGCTTGATAGCGGAGCGGTATTAATATCTTGTCTTACCAAATCCCAAGTTGTTGAACCCTGAACAGACTTACCTGAAGAATCTTTCAAGTCTGTTGTCATAACCAGCATGTAACCCTGACCCGGCTTAAGGGGCTTTAACGGAACAAATGTAATGGTATTGCTATCGGCGAGGCTAAGGACATAATCCACGCCAAAAGTGAGTTGATCACCTAACTTACAACCTGCCGAAGGCGTAGATACCTGCGCACAGTCTGGGTCGCTTTGATCAAGCCCTAATGTTGCTTCAAATAATAATACGCCAGATGCTAGCGTGCTTTCGTCTAACGATGCGCCTGCAGGCGTTTCAACATTGATAACAAAAGGATGCTGCGTAGACCACCCGTCCAGCACATTAAGTGCATTTTGCGGATCAGCGAAATCTGTGGGATCAGCCACTGGAATGTTCAGTGTGTAATCAAAGAAACCGTCATCGCCAGGAAGCATTAGAAGGTCATTTGGAATATTCAGATTCCCATTGGCTGGGTCAAAAAGGATCCGGGAAAATGGTGTTTGGACTTCTGTTTCGGCTTGAATGTCGGAAAGGGTTTCATCGGAGCCACCACAGCCTGCTAGACCCAGCGCAAGGGCCACACTGGAACTTAATACGAGTTTTCTCATCTCTACTCCCTACAAGCATTGTTGTTATTCTGTGTTTAAAACTTAACTCTATTAAAAGTAGCTTGGTCTACCCTGTATCTACAGGTGTAGTTGATAGTTTTAAACATGTTAGACCAGTTGTATCTTCCTCAATCTTATTGACTTTGTTTCAACTTTGCAAAGTTTTGTTAACTACTTTTGTTAACTTTTTTTACGTTTGAAGAATTTTTCATTCATTGTTTTACTTGTGGGCTAGGCTGGGTATGATCTGAGGTCATATTCTCAGTTGGGCATGAAAGCCCCACGCAAAGCGATGAAAATTAACCTTTTGAAGGAAAACGATGAACGATTACAACGCACCAGCGAATTTACTACGCGATAAAGTTATTCTTATCACCGGGGCTGGCGATGGAATTGGTGCTCAAGCTGCAAAGACATATGCTGCACACGGCGCTATTTGTATTCTATTAGGGCGCACCGTGTCGAAACTTGAAGCCGTGTATGATGATATCATCGCCGCAGGCGGTCAGGAACCTGCCATTGTTCCTTTAGACATAAAAGGTGCAACGCCTTCTCATTATCAACAGATGACACAGACCATTATTGACCAGTTTGGTCGACTAGATGGTGTCCTTCACAATGCCGGCATTCTAGGTCACCTAAGTGCATTCAAAGATATTGATGCGCAAGAGTGGCAAGACGTAATGCAGATAAACCTTAACGGCATGGTCTATATGACGCAGGCCCTTATCCCGGCATTAGAAAAAGCGGAAAATGCATCAGTTATTTTCACTACATCGAGTGTAGGAAGAAAAGGTCGCGCGTTTTGGGGGACTTATGCTGTATCGAAGTTCGCTACAGAAGGCGTAATGCAAACTCTGGCAGATGAATATCAGAATAAGACGCTGCGTTTTAACTGTATTAATCCAGGCGGCACCCGCACACATATGCGTGCACAAGCTTTTCCTGCAGAAAATCCGGATACACTTAAAACACCAGAAGATATTATGCCTATGTATCTTTACCTAATGGGTGATGAAAGTAAGGAAGTAAACGGTCAGTCTCTTGATTGCCAGCCGAAGTAATTAATTAAACATTATACTTTAATAAACAAAAACCGCTTAAGTTGGAACTTAAGCGGTTTTTTCATTTAAGCATATAGCGCGCAATCAATAATTATATTACTCGCCTATTTTCGCCCATGTGTCTCTTAGCCCTACCGTGCGGTTGAAGACGGGTTTATCGTCTGTGCTATCTTTATCTACACAGAAGTAACCAGTACGTTCAAACTGCCAGGCGCCAACGTCAGGAACACTGCTAGCGAGTCCTGCTTCTACCCAGCCTTGTTTAATTTCAAGCGAACCAGGGTTTATTGCATTGGTGAAGTCTTCTTCAGCCGCCGGATTAGGCACGTTAAACAAACGGTCATAAAGTCTAAATTCTGCTGCCTGTGCCGTTGCTGCGTCCACCCAGTGAATAACGCCTTTGACCTTACGCCCATCAGCTGGATCTTTACCCAATGTTTCTGGGTCGTAAGTACAGTAAACAGTAGTTACATTGCCGTCTTCATCTTTTTCAACGCGATTAGCTTTAACCACATAGGCGTTACGTAGACGTACTTCTTTATCTAGTACTAAGCGTTTAAACTTTTTGTTTGCCGATTCACGGAAGTCTTCTGCTTCAATATACACTTCGCGGCTAAAGCTAATGCTACGCGTACCCATGGTTTCATCATTAGGATGATTCGGTGCAGTCAGCGTTTCTGTCTGCCCTTCATCGTAATTTTCAATAACAAGCTTAATTGGGTCTAATACCGCCATCGCACGCGGTGCATTAGCATTTAAGTCATCGCGAATACAAGCTTCCAACATAGACATTTCAACCATGTTGTCCATCTTGGTCACGCCAATTCGCTTACAGAACTCAACCACAGAGCCTGGTGTATAACCACGACGGCGTAAGCCCGCTATAGTAGGCATACGGGGGTCATCCCACCCGCTCACATGGTTTTCATCGACTAGTTGAATAAGACGGCGTTTGCTTAATACCGTGTACTCAAGGTTAAGACGGGAAAACTCATACTGACGAGGCGTACAGTCAATTGAGATATTTTCGATAACCCAATCGTAAAGGCGACGATTGTCTTGGAATTCTAATGTACATAATGAATGCGTGATCCCCTCAATAGCATCCGAGATGCAGTGAGTAAAATCATACATTGGATAAACACACCATTTATCACCGGTTTGGTGATGGTGTGCATGTTTGACTCGGTAAATTACCGGATCGCGCATACACATGAACGGCGACGACATGTCGATTTTGGCGCGCAAACTACATTCGCCTTCTTTGTAATCGCCTGCCGTCATCTTGGCAAACTCACGAAGGTTAGTTTCGACGTCTGTGTCGCGATAAGGGCTATTTTGACCTGGCTCTTTAAGCGTACCACGCATCTCGCGCATGACTTCTTGCGCAGAAAAATCGACGTATGCTAAACCTTTTTCGATAAGCTCAACCGCATATGCATGTAATTGATCAAAATAATTCGATGAATAACGCGCTTCGCCATCCCACGTAAATCCAAGCCACTGAACGTCTTCTTTTATAGAATTAACGAACGTAATGTCCTCTTTTGCAGGGTTAGTATCGTCGAAACGCAAATTGCACGACCCTGTGTAGTCTTGTGCAATACCAAAATTCAAGCAAATAGACTTGGCATGACCAATATGTAAGAAGCCATTCGGCTCTGGTGGAAACCGAGTTTTAATAGCGTCGTGTAGACCACTAGCCAGGTCTTTATCAATAATCTGACGGATAAAATTGGTCGGACGGTGTTCAGTCTCGGCCATTCGCTTGTTCCCCTTATGCACGTAATATTTCAAAATCTCGCTGAGTATAACACTCTCGCAATTACTTCAACCATGTTTTATTCAAAGAAGCCTAACAAGTGATTGATTTAAGAGCGATCCACACAAAGAGTGCACTATAAAAACTACAACAAAACCCTCTGAAATGTACTTGATGAGCAATGCTTCATTAATTTTGATTAGCATTTAGGCGCATATATAGCAAAAAGCACGCGCTATTCGAAAAATATGGTAATCTAATTTAGCGACAAAATTGTCGTAGCAGCAAAACATGGTGTTTATGAAAGAAAAAGCAACCTCTTTTGATATTGCCCACTTGGCAGGGGTTTCTCAATCAACGGTTTCGCGAGCGCTAAATAACAGCCCGCTGGTTAACCAAGAAACTCGCGACCGCGTTCAGCGTATTGCCCGGGAACTTAATTACAAGGTAGATAAGAACGCCAGTAATTTAAGAAAACAAAAGAGCAGCACAATTGCCCTACTCTTGTTTGAAGACCCAACGTCTGACGACTCGATGATTAACCCTTTCTTTTTAGCAATGCTTGGTAGTATTACTCGCGCTTGTGCGCAAGCAAACTACGATCTTCTTGTATCGTTTCAGAACTTAGAAGACGACTGGCATGCGGAGTACGAAGATTCAAACAAGGCTGACGGTATTATATTGTTGGGCTACGGTGACTACACTGACTATCAGAACAAAGTTGCTCAGCTTGAATCGCAAGGTACGCATTTTGTTCGCTGGGGTGCACCTGATGAAGCGCATCCGGGTGTAAGTATCGGGTGTGATAATTATCAAGGTGGTCAAAGCATTACCTCACACCTCATCGAACTGGGTAAAACATCGTTTGCCTTTATTGGCGATAATGGCGAGCACGCACCGGAATTTAAAGCACGCTTTGACGGGTATTTTAAAACATTACAATCTCATGGCTTAGCGCAATCAAGTGTTCAGCGAAACGCCATTTCTACCGAAGATGCTGGCTCAGAAGCAGTGAGATCATTGCTGCAAGCAGGCGAACTACCCGAAGCTATCGTTTGTGCATCCGACCTTATTGCTATGGGGGTTTTACGTGCGCTGCGCCAAGCGAAAGTGAATGTTCCAGACGATGTTGCTGTGGTGGGTTATGACAATATTGCGGTGTCTGCTTACACGACACCTTCGCTTACCACAGTACAGCAAAACACGAAGCTTGCCGGTGAGCTATTGGTAAATACCCTATTGAAAGCGATAAACAATGAAGAGGTAGAGGATTACTTAATGCCAGCCGACATTATTGTACGTCAATCTTGTGGCAGCGAATAAACGACTTAAGCTTGTGCTTTATCTGAATAGCTAACTAATCAAATAAAAAGCCCCGAACGTTTAACGGTTGGGGCTTTTTTTTGACTTTCTATTAATTGTGCTTTGAGTGCTTTATTGACGGGCCAGCTGATGTTTTATTTGAGAGAGCAACGCTGGGTTGGTAGGTTTGCCCTCGCGAACCCAAACTTGAACGCCATTAGCCTTAACCGTAGCGGTTAACGCAGTGCCGTTCACGACATTTTGGGTTTGCCCAGACAATTGTTCTATCCAATTGCCTGACTGCATGAAGTTACTTACCTCATACGACTGGGGTTCATCACCCTTGTTTAGTAACACAAGCGCTGTTTGCTGCGCATCTTTAGTGTCGACAACGCGATAGAATGCGGCACGATGACCGCTAAGCTCTAGATTAACCTGCACACCGCGCTGCAAGGCGATAGTATTTTTACGCACATTGGCGATTTTCGTTAGCGCCTGTTGTATAGGATGACTCTTAGCCTGATTGATGCGTTCCTGACCAAGGTAATTACGATTACCGGCATGTTCAGCCGTACCGCGCATGAAACCTATCTCAGAGCCCATGTAAACAACCGGTATACCACGAACAGTAAACAGCCAGTTGTGCGCATTAATAAACCCTTTATCTGTTGCGTTAATGCGCGCCATATCATGGTTGTCATAAAACGTGGTTAGTTCATAGGGGTTATTATAAGGGCCGTGAGTAAGATGAAGTGCCTTTTCTAAGTCTGCAAAATCGCTTTTAAGCGGCTTTTCAAACACGCTTACCATGGCTTTTTGCATAGGAAAGTCTAGAACGCTTACGCCGCCATTTTTAGGCAACGTATGCTGCGCAATATTGTTAGCTTCGTAGTCGAACGCTTCGCCAAACATAAAAAAGTCTGGGTTTTGTTTGCGAATACGGTCAGACGCTTCACGCCAAAATGAATGCGGTACGTGCCTTATGGTATCTATTCTAAATGCATCAGCGCCTTGCGATATCCAATAAAGATAACTGTTAATTAAGTAATCCCGAACTGCTGGATTCTCGTCATCCAGATTTGAAAGCTTGACTAAATCTGGATAGTTATGAAAAAAGCTATGCAGCGGGTTGTTTTTAGGATCTAACTCTTCAGGTGCTAGGTTTTGATGGTCAGCAACTAAGTTTCCATCTTTATCGTAAAGCTCACCATAACCTGGCAAGTCTTCTTTCATCGTGAAGCTTGGTGTGCCGTGATTGGCAACGATATCAAACACTGACTTAAGGCCGTGTTCGCGCATCTTCGCGGTATAGTCACTTACGCTCAAATCGTCACTAACGAGATGCTCATCAGCTTTATAAAAGTTTGTCGCCCAATAACCGTGATAGCCAGTTTTTCCGCCATCTTTGAATGCACCGCCATATGTAATAGGCTCGTCGCCGTTAAACGCATAGTCAGGGTTATCATGAACAGGCGTCAACCATACGGCAGTGAAGCCCATATCTTTGATGTAATCAGCGTTATTTAAGATACCTTGTAAATCACCGCCCATGTAACCCACATAGGCTTTTTCACCATCGGGACCTTCAAGCGGTAGTTGCCAAGTGGGATGTTTTCCGCCTTGGTCTTCGTGGTTATTCGAAGCGTCGCCGTCGACAAAGCGATCAGTTACCACAAAGTAAACTGCCTCGCTTGCAAATGGCGTACTGGTACCTAGAATAGCCTGAGCGGTATGCTTTTCACTATTGTCTAAGGACGATGTAGCCGTGCTAGTGCAAGCAGAGCAGAATAAACCGGCTAACGTTAATGCAATTGCTGAACGTTTGAATAACATATTAAGCTCCCTGGTCCGCTTCAAGTTCTTGTTTATCCGTCTCTTTAACGAAAAAGACAGACACTGCGCCAATCAGCATAGAAACACCGGCCACGACAATTATGTACTTGGCATCGTTGTTAAATACACTGCTTAAGATCCAACCGGCAGTTAAACCTGAAACAATTTGCGGTGCAGCCACGGTGAAGTTGAATATCCCCATGTAAACACCCGTCTTGTTCGCGGGTAGTGCGCCGGCTAACATGGCGTATGGCATAGCAAGAATTGCCGCCCACGCAATACCTACCCCTATCATTGGGATAAGTAGTTTCACTGCGCCTAACGGCACAGTTACTTCAGTAATAAGCAGGTTAACGTCCACCATAGTAAGGTCTTGGAATAGTAGGAAACTTACATAGCTAAGGCCACCTAGCGCTAAAGACGAAGCGTATACAGTCTTGCGACCGAATTTATCAGCCAGCTTTGCTAAGAAAATGGAAAAAATAGCAGCGAACACAGAATATGCCGCGAAAAGTATACCTACCCAGTCACCAGCAGCACCTTTTGCCATAACAATAGTTTCTGGCACCATAGGCGCAGCGGCGATATAAGCGGGGTCAAACCATTGCTTATCTACGTTCCAAATATGTTGAGTAATCGCCGGTGTGGTGTAAACCCACATAATAAAAAGCGCAAACCAGGAGAAAAACTGAACAACAGCCAGTTGTTTCATGGTGGTTGGCATGTCTTTTACTAAAACGAAAAACTCACCTAAGCGCTGGCCAAGCGGTGCTTTAGCCTTACTTTCACTTGCAGGGGCTTCTTCGGTAAGGCCCTTGTAACGATTGTATTCGTCTGGCGCATACTCTTTCGTGCGTATAACGGTCCAAATAACCGTACCTAGTAGTACAGTCGCACCTATGTAGAATGCCCACATTACAGAAGGCGCAACCTCCCCCATTTGAGCGGTATTTTCTAGGCCTACCACATTAGTTAGAATGAATGGCAGTATAGAGCCAATTACCGCGCCAATATTGATAAGAAGCGACTGTATTGAATAACCTACGTTGCGCTGTGACGCTGGTACCATATCAGATACCAAAGAGCGGAACGGTTGGAAACACACATTAAACGATGCATCCATCAGTGCAACCATTAAAGCGCCCATAACCATAGGCGCTAAGAAGGCAACGAAGATCGGCGCATTGGGTAATAAGATCATACCTACCACCGCGGCTATCGCCCCAGCAAGTATAAACGGCCGGCGGCGGCCCAATCGATTCCACGTTCTATCTGATGCCGAGCCAACAATAGGCTGCACTATCAAGCCCATAATGGGCGCTACAAGCCAAAATAGCGATAGTGAATGAAGATCTGCACCTAGGTCAGATAGTATTCGACTAACGTTCGCGTTTTGCAGTGCAAAACCAAATTGAACACCCAGAAAGCCAAAACTGACATTCCATATTTGCCAAAAAGAAAGGCGTGGTTGAGTTGATTGCATATTTTGCTCTATTTATTGTTTTAATTTAATTGATACGGTTATTGCACAATAAACACATTAGCCGACATAGCAGGAAGGCTTATGGTTTCAGAGGCGTTAAATGTTTGACCGTCACTCACGCGCGTTATTGATACATCCGTACCCAATACCTCTGCGTACTTTGCTAAAGATACATCTACCGTTTTTTTGTTAAGGATAACCATAAGCTTCTGTGCTGAATCCTCGGCTACACGAAAATACGTGTAAACACCGTCCACGGGCGCATAATGTTTAAGCTCACCTTTGAATAGATGAGGATGAGATTGACGTAGCGCTAATAGCGTTTTTATACGCTCTTGAGCCCACTGCTCGTCATCAGAAAGGCCTTTGCCGCTAAACGCATTTTTTTCGCTATCCGATGGCCACCCGCCAGGAAAATCTGACCGGATAATACCGTGATCTTCTGTCCCTTCATTACCCATCAAAATCTCAGTTCCATAGAATACTTGAGGTATACCGCGCGTTGTTAAAAACAACGTCATTGCCATATTCCACTTGGACTTGTCGTTGTTTAATTGGGTGAAAATTCTGCTCATGTCGTGATTATCCGGAAAGATAACCAGATTATTTGGATCACCATACAAGAAATCGGTAGCTAATGTCTCATAAACTGAAATAAAACCAGAATTCCAGCTTTCATCGCTATTAAGCGCTTTAACAACGGCAGCCTGAAGAGGAAAGTCCATTACAGATGGCAAAGCACTGTCGTAATCGTCGTGGCGTTTGCTACCTGCTTGCCAATAAGCCGTAATCGCAGGGTTTACCGACCACTCTTCCCCAACAATATTGAAGTTAGGATATTCCTTCATGATACGGTTGGTCCACTGACTTAAGAACCCTTTATCAGGATATGAATAAGTGTCTACTCGTATGCCACTCAGATTTGCTGTTTCCACCCACCAAATAGCATTTTGAATCAAATAATTTGCCAAATGTGGGTTGCGCTGGTTCAGGTCAGGCATGGTTGGTACAAACCAACCGTCACTAAACCCTTTGATATCGCTCGCTATGGCATGAGGGTCGTGAAGCGATTCACGCTTATGGGTAGTACCGACAAACTGTCCATTATTGTTTATCCAATCATAAGACGGCGTATCCTTCATCCATACATGCTCGCTACCGATATGATTAAGTACCATATCCATGATTACGCCGATACCGTTTTCGTTGGCTTTTTTACTCAGCTTTACAAAAGCGTCATTAGAGCCAAAACGCGGGTCTATAGTGTAATAGTCGGTGGTTGAATAGCCATGGTAACTGTACTTTTCCATTGCATTTTCAAGCATCGGCATGGTCCATATTTGGGTGAACCCCATCTCTTTTATATAGTCGATGTTGTTAACAATGCCCTGAATATCCCCGCCATGACGTCCGCCTTTAAAGGCCCTATCTACTTTATCTTGATACCCATCAATGTTGTCATTTTCCACGCTGCCATTAGCGAATCGGTCAGGGGCAATTAGGTAAATGGCGTCTTCAGGTCCAAAGCCTTCTCTCGACGACGAACCTCTAGCACGTTTTTTCAATGAATAGTGAATGTCCCGTGAACTACCGTCTTCGTCTTTCAACGTCAGTACCAATTCTTGCGGGTTCGCCTCAGCAAGATCTAACGTTACAAAAAGATAGTTTTCACTATCAAGTGCCCTGCTTTGCTTTATTTGGACACTGCCTTTTGAAACGGAAACTTTGTCATCGGCCACGTCTTTGCCAGAAATCATCAGTTCTACTTCATCATGTTGCATACCTGCCCACCAGTTGGGCGGGTAAACGTCTAGGTTATTTTCTTGTGAAGAAAAAGCAGAAAATGCAGGAAATAAAGTAGCAAGGCTCACAACGAGTGAGAGCGAGACACTGCGTGATGGGGAAATAGCATTAGTTACGCGGTTGCGATTAAACATATAGACACCGATGTTAAAAATACGTTAAGTGCAAAATATTACCGAGATACTACATTGCATAGCCTGACTGACCAATGCTCTGCATACGTATTCACGAGATACCATGCCAATACACATGGTCTCTCGTTTAAATAAAATCTCTAGTATTCGATTTCGTTGATAGCTTTACACACTATCTAGAAGGCAAATGCTTTCGTCTCTAGCCCATCAAGTGATAACGAGGCTCTGTAGTTCACATCATCTTTTTCTAAGCTAATGCCGCCATGAGAAAGAAGTGGCTCAAGGCTAATCGTTTTGTTAGTTGCACCTAATACACTCGCTGGTACTGTAAATTCTATTTCCCCTACTGGTGCATCACTAAAGTTTGCGATAACGACAAAACCATGATCATCTTGTACGCGAGCAAATGTAAATTGCTGCTCTGAATACGCTGTATTTTCGACGCCAAGATTGAGCGCGTGTAGGCTTTGGTACTCACCCACGATGGCCGGGTTAGTAGCGGCGATAGACATAACGCGTTTGTAAAAATTATGCAGTTCTTTTTCTTCCTTGGTGGATTGACCACCATCAAATTTTCCATCATTCATAAACCGCTGATGAGCAGGAACGCCAACGTAATCGAAAATAGACGTACGCGTTGGGTTGCCAAAGCCTGTCTCTTCGCTGCCGTCTTCGCCCACATCTTGTCCAAAATATAGCAGCGTTGGAGAACTGCTTATAAGCGCACTTACCGCAAGCGCTGGCTTGCCTTTTTCAGCGCTACCAGTAAAATCGGGGCTAGCAATGCGCTGCTCATCATGGTTCTCTAAAAAGTGCAGCATGTGTGGTGCGATATCGCTAACTTCTTTGTGGACAGCGACCAGGTCACTAACCTTACTCTTTCCCTGCATAATCGCTTTTAGCGTATCGTAAAAGCCTACTTTGTCGTATAGATAGTCCATCTTGCCTTTATGCAGGTAATCGCGATATTTGTCAGGCTGGTAAACTTCTGCTAGCAAGAATGCATCAGGTGCTTTTTGCTTAATGCTGCTGTTGAGAAAAGACCAGAACTCTACTGGCACCATTTCAGCCATATCAAAACGGAATCCATCGACACCTTTGTCTATCCAATAATGGGCAATGTCTCTGAATTTGTACCACGAGTCTGGAAGATCTTTTCCTTGCCAAAACGCGGCGTGCTCTTCGATAGATTTTTGATTGTACTCGTTAGGTAGCATAGGAAAATCATAAGTGCCGTCTGGCTTCACGCCATAGTTCACCTTTACCGTTTCATACCAGTCGTTAATATCTGGCTGCGCTGCCCTTGCACCGTTTCCTGTCCACTTTGCAGGAAACTCATCGAACTTACCGTCTGACAATGGGTGGGGTTCGCCGCCTAGAGGCTGGTAGCTGTCAGCAGTGGGTACTTGAAATGCTTCACCCACAACATAATAAAAGTTGTTGTCGCGAGCATACTCCACAGACGTGTCATCGTTTGCGCCAAAATCGACTGTACCTTCTGGCGCAGAAAGCGAATGGTAATCACGGGCTACGTGATTGGGAACAATGTCGATGATAACTTTCATACCCGCAGCATGAGTTCTTTCAATCAGAGCTTCGAATTCTTCTAAGCGCTTTTGTGGGTTGTCAGCTAGGTCGGGGTTAACATTATAGTAATCTTTAACGGCGTATGGTGAACCAGCGCGGCCTTTCACTACATCTGGGTCGTCATTTGAAATTCCGAAGTCGGTATAATCATTGATTACCGCATGATGTGGCACACCGGTATACCAAATATGACTGGTGCCTAAAGACTTGATGGCTTCAAGGGCTTTAGGGGTAAAGTCGCTGAATTTGCCTACGCCATTTTGCTCAACCGTACCCCAAGGCTGGTTACTAGAATTAGTATTTCCAAATAGTCGAGTAAACACTTGGTAGACGACTGGTTTCCCTTGCCTTTCACCGTTTTCAGAATGCGTTGACATATCACCTTGTTGATTTGATGCTGAATGCCTACTTCCTTTGCCTTCGACTGTTTGATTATTTACTGATGGCGACGGACCAGTACACGCCATCAAACCGATCGACAGCATAGCAACAGATAAAGGCTTAAGAGAAAAAACCGACTTGTGATTAAGCATAGTATTCGTGACAAAAATGTAAATGATGCCAACAGGATACGCGTTAAATGTATGTTAAAAAACATGCATACGTATTCAGAAATGAAAAAGCCGTCCAAGAGGACGGCTGATATATAAAGCTGTAAAGAAGATTTCCTAAGCTGCTTGCGCTACACGCAATGGTTTTTGTATAGGACGAGCGGTATGTGTTGGTGTGTTATTAATCACTGGTAACGCGCTACGAAGTTCATTGTGAATTTGTTTATGAAATCCTTGAAGCGGCTTAGCTAAGTCCTCTAGTAATACTTGCGGCGATAGCCTGTAAGGAACTCGCTTGCCGTTAAACTCTACGGCTTCGCCAACTGGATTAAAATGAATACCAAATGCTTTCATTCTTCGTGCTAATTTTGGCTCCATCAAAACGTAAGCATGTTTAACATTGAGTTGTTGGCAAATACTGGTTGCCATTAAATACAGCGCAATGGAAAGATATGGAAAGTGCTCTACGTTAAATGGCGTACTCTTCTTTTGTTTTATCTTTTCAAGTTTTTGGGCAGGCAGGATTTTAGAGCGCATCTGGCGAACTCTGAACTCTCTTGGAATTGCCAATCGTGATATTTCGCAAATGCTTGTAGGATCACAGCTAGAGGGAAGCAATGCACCATCTTCAAAGGCGCCTGCGCACTTTTCTTCTAACGGCAGCGATAACCCTGCTTCGGTTGGCAAGACTAAGCGAATTGTACCTGCGCATTCGCCTGTTGGGCGATGTTTTATATAACAGTTAATTGCGCGATCATCATATTTATCTTTCTCAATAGCAGCAGCGTTTTTTTGCTCGAATTTCATTTCCTCGCAATAGACTTTATGGCGGGTTTTGTAGCTAACTTGTTTTTCATTTTCTTCGTTCGCTACAACGAGTTCATAACGGCTAAAAAAGAAATTGGAAATACTTTCTTCAAGTGACAATCGGCGTGGAAATGCTTTAAGCAGTTGTCGAGGTAACTGGTTTAACTTATTAGTTACAGCACTATTTAGCGCACGAGCAGCGCTCATTGTTGTTGTTTTCAACGCAAAAGTCCCCTAATTTTATGTTAATTATTAGGCTTGTGGGTAACTTCCTGTTCGCAGCAGTAGCCTTTGGTATATTGTTTTAAATTAATATTTGAAATGCTATTTTATCTTTGTCTTATTATTGGTATCTCGGCTTTGTCTGATAAGCGCATCCCCACTTACAAAATCAGACTTAGATAGGCGGTCGTACAGTAAAACATTAGCTGTTGCCGCCAAATTCATACATGAATACGTGGGTACATAAACGACATGGTCGCACCACGACAGAGTGTCTTCGCCTACACTTCCATCTTCAGGACCTAAGATATAAAAGGCATTTTCCGGGTGTTCGAACCTTGGTAAAGGCTCTGCACCCTCAACAAGCTCAACCGCAACTACAGACGCCCCTTCTGGGACAACATCCCGTAAATTATCAACGCCAACCGTTGGAATAACCTTGTGAAACGCTTTCGTATCTGCATTAAAGTCTTTAGCGAAACGGTAACGCTGCCCCGTATAAAATACACTAGCGACACCGTAGCACCCCGCAGCACGCAAAATAGAAGCTACATTGACGGGATTTTTTGGGTTAACTAGCCCAATCGAAATTTTTTGTTTTGCTATTTGCACTTTTTATTAGCTTTTTATTATTTGAGTTTGATACTGCCACGACTTAGAAGAAGCTACTACGCGTAACCACGAAAATTAGCCATAAGTATAAGAACGAATACATAAAGTCTACAGCGACCTCATCGTAATCGATGCGTTGTTGCAGGTAGCCAGTTTTTCGTTAACGCCTTAGCTTAACCCTACAAGTCAGGCCATTTAGATGCGCTACATGCCATTTTCTCTTCTACAACTATACGCTTTTCTTATTCTACTAAGCGTTTCACGAGTCTGTAATTAACGTATTAAAGAAAATAACTAATCTCGTTCAGGGTACAGCAAATTGCAGACCAACAGTGTGAAAATTTTGCAAGTTTGGTGCAAAGTTTACATTTTTAACTACAAAGAGAAGGTAAACACGCTTTTAATCAGTTACTTATGATTAGGTTTAGGGGTTAGGCGCGTTTACTTTGTTGTGGGAGTTAGTAGCTAGATTGCCAGATCAGTTGTCTAATTAGGGCCAGGAACTGATAAGAAGTAGAGGTGATAAATAAAGTACAAACGATAGGCCCGATCGTGTGTTGCCATTTTGAAACACGATATCCCTCTGAAAATATTGACTTTATTTACGAACAAAAAAAAGCCTGGATAATATCCAAGCTCTTAACGGCAACTGTTGCTAAATTCATACAGGGCTTATATCCCGTGACGACGAATTTACTACGCTATTTGGTAATTTAGACCATCCACATTAGAGGTAAGACTTTTGAGGTGACGTCTGGCCATACGCCTACCCTGGCCATAACCTCTCAATAGCTTTTTTTTATCCATAGTAAGTCGTTTAACGCAGAAAGCTTCATCCGGCGCTATCACTCGAATGGTGCAGTCGCTCGGTGGGTTCTTAAGAAAATCGAGAGTTTCATTGTAAATTGCTGAACGCTTAAGCATTTTTTCTAAGATTGCAGGCTGGTTTCCATACATCTTTTGCATCAACCAAGTTGATTTTACTTCAGGTTTGGTAAATCCAAGAGGTTGTGAAAGTATTACGGTAATATCCCTTGCGCCCATGTTATAAGCCCTAATTGCAGGTATTGCATCTGCAACTCCGCCATCTAAATAACGCGTACCGTTAATGATTATTTCATCCCGATAAGCGGTGGGTAATGCACAAGATGCTACCATCAATTCGTCTACATTGTTTTTTGTAGCTTGAATGTACTCACATTCACCTGACTCAGCATTCGTAATTCCCACGTACAAGGGCATACTGCTCTTTTCACCTGGAGCAGGAATGTTCATTGATTGCTTTGAATGATGCCATAACCAATGAACATCTGTCATATGACCCCCTTTTATGAATCGAAGCGGACTGAAGAACTCTCGCTTCGTTGCATATTGGGTGATAATAGTTTTACTCAAGCCTTGCATTTTGGAAATGTAAGTCGACAAATTTGTCGCCCCAGCGGACACCCCTAGTGTAAAATCAAAGGGGTAGTAGTCTTGCTCCATGAATTTATCTAGTACGCCAGCCGCAAATATTCCACGCATAGCGCCGCCTTCAACAACTAATGCACTTTTCATCTGTTCTCTCCCTGTAGATACATTCACAACCTTCTGGTACGACCACTGTCGGTAACAACTATCCTACAAGAGAATCAAGAGATATGCCAAGAAGAAAAAACCGCGAACAAGGTCGCGGCTTTTAAATTGTTAACACTGAGACGTTAAATAAATTTTCTGATGAGCATTTATTTCATCGTAACAGTCAACATGGGTGCATTACCATCGGGCCCGGCAACCTTAAACTCATACAGGCCAGATTCAGCGATTTCAATCATCAAATTGTTATTGCTTGCGCCTAAAATTTTAGGCTCACCTGGCATCACGATATTACTCGCTGCATCATTAGGATTACCAAGGTTTACCGTTGACCAATCTTCAGAGGCAACTTTAAATTCGATGCTACCTGCACTTAACTCGATGTCGGCGGCGTATACACCCTCTCCTTGATATTCAAACATATCTACTGCGCCCCAACCGTTCATACCACCGCGGATATAAACTTGGGTGTCTCCCCAAAATGCTTCTTTAAATACACCAATGGTAGGGGCATCTAAGTCAGTCACGTTGAACACAAACACATAGCGATCAGCAGTTTCAATGTTTAGAACAAGGTTATCGTTAGTCGCAGCCAACCCAAGGGTTTGACCTGGCGCTAAGTTACGGTCGGCATCGTCGGCAGACAAAGCACCAAAGTTCACTGTGCTCCAGTCTTCAGACGCAACTTTAAACTCGTAAGTGCCAGGCTCAATATCTCGAGCAAAAGTATAGATACGACCACCTTGGTAAGAGAACTCATTGTCTGTACCCCACCCGTTCATTGCACCACGAAGGTACACAGGGGTTCCAACGTAGGGTTCTTCGTTTTCAACCATTAATATAGGCGCTTCGCTGTCTGATGCATCGATGGTAAACAGGTATGTCGCACTGATATCAGGTGTAAACGACAAATTAGTATTAGTGCGAGCAAGTACTTTCTCTTCACCTGCTACCACCAACCCTTCTTCACCTTCAGCAGCACCAAAGTTCACAGTGCTCCAATCTTCAGAAGCGAACTTAAACCCGTAAGTTACACCCCCTTCAAGCGCAGCAGTAGCCGTATATACACCGTCACCTTGATAAGTAAATGCGTCATCCGTTGACCAGCCATTCATGTCTCCGCGAAGGTAAGCAGTGGTATCGCCGTAAGGTACTACGTCAGGTGCGCCAGACGTGGCAAACGCTGATAGACCATAACCTTGAGCGCCAGACTGTGGCTTAACGAACACGGCAATAGTAAGTGCAGGTACAGTAAAGGTACCGTTACCGTCTTCACCCTCAACAAAAGTAGCACCACGTACCGCGGCATCAACCGAATTCATTTGTGTAGCGTGAAGTAAAAAGCCGGTTGCTGTATTTACAGTGATAGATTTCTCTTCGTAACCCGTGTTAACGAGTACCATCACCGCATCGTTCATCATATCTAAGTCTTGACGAGGTACTTCGCTGTTAGATGATACACCATCGTCGATACTCATAGCGATAAGACCACGCTGTTGGCGTGCGCCGATATTGTGAAACCCAATACGGTCGATAATCTCTTCTGCAGTGGTTAACCTAAACAATGGGCTCGTCATTCGAATGTTGAGCAATTCTGCAAACACATCAGAGGCAAACATAATATCAGCCATAGACGCTGCTCGATTCGGGTTATAAATAAACTCCCCCATTTCTTCCCAACGGGCTTCATTGTCTTGTGCTAACGGTAACCCTACATTCCAATTATTAGTCTCGTATGTGAAATCTACATAGTTAAACCAGTCACCCGAGTCGTAGGTGTTTCGGTCCATTGATTTAGAGCGAAGCATGTCGCCGCCTATTTGTAGAAATGGAATACCCTGAGACACAAGGTTGATGCCCATAGCCACATTTTGTGCGCGCACTCGCTGCTCTAGCGTGATGTCCTGTGGAAGCGTGTAATTTAATTGGTCCCACAAGGTTTCATTATCGTGTTTAGACACATAGTTAATGATGTCTGCGGGATCTTCTGCATAGCCGCCCAAGTTACTCGTTGCACCGGCACTTCCTGAAGAGGTTTCCAATACATAGTCTTTAAGCGTACCAATCATGCCCATTTTTACACGGTCTTGCGCACTTAACAGTCCATCATCTTCAGGTCTGAAAATGGCACCCTGGCGAATAGCTTCACGAATGCGATCGTTATAAGTCCCAATTTCAGTACCGGCCATATTGAGTTGGCTGGCTTGCTCGTAACCGCGGTCTATTTTGGTCCAACCCTCGCCATAAAAGTAGTTGTCTTCATCAATAGCTTGAACAGCATCACGAAGGCGTACCATGGTATCTTTGGTTGCCTGACTCATGATGTCAAAACGGAAAGAATCGTACTTGTAGTGTTCAGCCCACAAAAGCAATGAGTCTTCCATGAATTTTTCCATCATCACATTGCGTGGCTCTGTGTCATCGCAGCAGGTTTCGCGCACTATCGCCCCAGTGTCCACTTCATAACGGTGGTAATACCCAGGTACAGCTTTATCTAGAACAGACTTACTGAAAACACCAGATGCATTGGTATGGTTGTAAACCACATCAAGTGCAACACGCAGGCCCATTTCATGAAGCGCTTGGATCATAGCGCGCATTTCTACAATACGCTCAACACCTTCTGCACTAGATGCATAGCTACCTTCAGGTGCATTAAAGTGATGAGGGTCGTACCCCCAGTTGAACGTATCTAAATTGCGTAAGTCATTAGTCAACTGCTGAGCTTTACCCGCTTGTGACAACGGGTCGTAAGCGTTGTATACGTCAATCAACAATGCGTCCGCGCTTTCTTCTTCACATACCGCAGCACTGCTATTTAAGCGACAAAGTTTTCCCACGGTATCGTACAAGTCAACAGTGTTGGTTGGGTCTTCGTCAATGGTTGCAATGTCATTGGCCGGAAGGATATGGAAATAGGTTAGCCCTGCATCTACCAACTTTTTAAGGTGCTCAACCGGTGCCGTTCCCTCTTCGGTAAAGGCAAGGTATTTCCCACGATTTTCTTCGGAAGTAGACATATCGCGTACGCTGAAATCACGTATGTGACCTTCGTAAATAACCGCGTCTTCATAATTTTCTACCGTAGGAATGGTGTGAGTATCCCACCCCTCAGGTTTTAAATCTTCATCGGCAAGGTTTACAAAGCGTGAGAAACGACCGTTTGTGCTAAGCGACACAGAATATGGGTCTGTTACAAGCAGGGTTTCTACGTTACCTGTAATAGGGTGATATACCGAAACTTCATAGCGATAAAGCTGACGGTCTAGCGACATATCGCTTTCATAGCGCCATACGCCTGACACGTCATCACGTACCATATCTATACGCTCACTTAACGTTTTATCATCGTTATAAAGCAAAAGGTCGACATTCGAAGCGGTAGGCGCCCACAGCGCAGCGGTAATACCTTGGTCTGTATAAACCCCGCCAAGTTGTGCCTCGTCGGCATCATCTTCACCCATGGTGTAAAGTGCATCAATTGCGTTTGCCAATTGAATACCGGTTGCTGCTACAAGTGCACCGTCTGCATCATATCCTCCAACGACCGCTTGTGTCGTCAGTACAGTTTTCGCATCTTCAACCGACCAGTCTCCTTCCCACGCCTGCATCGAAGATAAATGCGGTGCGCGAGCAGACTGCTCTTCGGTAAGTGTAGTACTCATTAGCGCTACTTCAGTACCATTAATACCCTCTTCTAGGGTGCTCTCTAAATCAGCCTGCGCTGAATAGTGAAGTTTCACTTCTGATACAGTTTCGGGAACATCCCATAAAATGGTGTTCGCATCTAGCCAATGGGCACCAAAGCCTTCTATATCAACCGGCTGTGGCCCAAGCGACATGATCGGGAATTCAAAAATCGTTGGCTCGCCCGAAAGAGTAAAGTTCATTCGCACAAAAGTTTCATCGTCTTGTACTAATGAACCTTGGAAGTCACCGCCCCCTAATTCTTTACCGGCATCATCAGTACCTTTGTGAATGATGAAGTTATGACAGCTGCCGTAACCTTCTTTAAGGTCTAATATCCAATAGGCCCCATAGTTCGGATCGATGCCGCTATGAATACGGCCGTTTGCCCAATCCGTGTCTGCATCAGCATAAGCATCACACTGGTCATTGTTCCAAGTATGTAGTCGCCAACCTTCATAGGCGGCGTCGTTACTTGAGTTATCCGCATCCACTGCAGCGCGGTTATAGTAAAGCACAGCTTGATTAGATGAGGGGGTGAATACAGGTGCCGGTAAACTTGGATCCGCGCCCGCTTCACAGGCATCGTTTGCTTCGTTAGGGACTAACGGTGCGTCACATTGAATAGGAGGCGGCGGCTCGCAGGCCGTTCCTGCTGCATTAGGTACATTGGGTACTTCACAGGTAAGCAAATCGTTTGTGCCTGACTCTACGCCAGATCCGCCGCAACCTGTAAGTGTATAAGCGCCTACTAAAAGTAACGCTGCGCGCACTACTTTCTTTTTAGTAAACATAAAACTCTCCTGAATATATTTGCTATTTCTGGCAACCGAACGTTTATGTGCATCGTCAAATAAATTACCTAAGATGTTGTTTTTCATAGTTGATATGTCATCCCTAGGTAATATTGGGTGCCAAAGTACTGAATAGTGCCGGTTTGCTCTTCTGATGCGAAATAGCTTTTGGTTGGCTCATCCGTTAGATTGTTTACTTGGAACAGAACGCTCCAATTATCGTTAATTTCATAAGACGCTTGGTAATCAATGACCAGTTCGTCATCAAAGTTAACAACCTGATCGTTAACTGCTACTTGCTGAGATACGAAGGCATCGCGATAGCGACTAGACAGGCGGGTTTCAAACCCTTCGTATTCCCAGAAAACGGTTAATGTTGCTACATTTTCAGAAAGCCCTGGTAAATTAGCGGCGTAAACGCCATCGCCGAGGGTGCGCTGAATTTCACTTTCCGTATAAGAGTAGCTTGCGCTAACCCCTAAACCTGACCATAACCCAGGTAACATGCTGTAAATTTGCGTGTAGGCGACTTCTAGTCCTCTAATGTAGCCACCTTCTGCGTTATTTACCGCAGTGCTATAGCTACCATTTTCTGTTGGCACTGTCATAAAGATAGGATCGCCGTTTTCATCCCTTGCTAGTTCGGCTTCTTGCCCGGTAAATTCTGGGGTTAAATAGACTGGAACACTTACGTTGTCTGGAATGACTATGCCGTTTGCTTCAAAATCATAGGGCTCTATTTCAATGTCTTCTACAAACGACTCAATGTCCTTGTAGAAACCAGCGATAACCAAAGCACCTTCTGTATCTGAAAAGTAATATTCCCATGACACATCGTACTGTGTAGCGTAAAACGGCTCTAAGTAAGGGCTATTACGGGCATTACCACTGACCTTCGCTGTTGGGTTTGAAAGCGTGATTTCGCCTGAATCTCTGTCTTGGAAAGCAGTAACCGTTTCAATAGTGGTAGACGCATTCGCCGCAAAACGGTTAATTGGTGCTCTCCCCATAACCTTTGCAGCTGCCACTCGAAGTTGAGTATCATCAGTAAGTTTAAAGTTCAGGTTAATAGACGGCAGTACATCCGAATACTCGTGGCTAATTAACGCTGGACGATAGAAGTTATTGATGAGCCCTACATCGTCTGTAATATTTTGCGCGCCTGCAGTAGGGTCGCTTACCTCAACCGACGTCCCCGTTTCTAAGTCTTGAATTAGCTGGGTAGCACGCTGTAGTGTAGTTGAGCTTTGTTTACTTTTAACGTATCTAACACCGATATTACCCGTAACAGGAATACTGCCAATTTCAGTGTTGATGTTTGCCATTAAGTAAGCCGAGTTTACGGTTTCAAATACATCACCGCTTTCTTGTAGTGTCCACGCTGTAGCGGGGCCTGTTCCTGGGCCATTAATAACGCCAGCAGCTCCAGGCCCCCATGTTTGAACAGGCTGCGGTCTACCTTCTGGGAACCAGGCATTGAGCGCACTGTTTAAATCGACTGATAAATAGCTTGGGAAATATCCAAAATCACCGCTCCAATCAACTTGTTCAACCATATCTGAAGTTAAACGAAGTGGCGGTTCACTGACTGAAAAGGCACTGTCATTACCGTATTCAAAGACAGAGCGATCGTTGTTGTACTCCCGATCTGAATAACGATAGCCAAATTCAAAACCAGATATGATTGGTACGTCTACGTAATACTGGAAGTCGACACGGTATGCATCTAGCTCATCTTTGTTTTCAAATGGATAGATACCGTACTTGCTCACCATGACCCGGTCTAAATCGGTAAAGGCATCAATTTGGTTAAAACCAATATCAGGCAGATTTAACCCGTTCAATAAATAAGATATTTGAACGTTTTCATCAAATACTGGATTCGCAACTGTCGCATCTTCGCCTACAAGCGACCATAACAAGCCGTTTCTAAAATCACTTTCAGCACTTGAACGAGATACGTCAAACTGAACCGATAAATCTGGAGATATTTCCCAGCTAGCATTAACACCTAAGTTAGTAACACTGTCGAAGTCTTGATTGTCGTCGTTTACCAGTTCAACTCGGGTGAAGCTATTGTCTGTGCGAGAAAAAGTACCGCCAACGACGCTGTTGTTAACTACAACCGGGTTAGTAATACCCGCGTTAATACCGCCTAACTTAACGCGAAATCCCCGAGCAAATGCTTCAGAATCAAATTTTGAAATGAAGGCATCAGCTTTTAAGGTGAACGTATCGATAGGCGCCCATTCAAACGCCGCAACGTAGCCATCGCGCGTTTCTTCACCGCCTTTGTGCTGCATCTCAAAACCTTCTGAGATTAGCTCACAGTTTGGACAATCTGCCGGGCCATCGGTATCCCCTTCCAGGCCATCAACATCTACCTGACCGTTATAAGCTAACCCGATGAACTGCGTAGAAACGCTTGGCTGGAATAGACGAGCATAGCCTAATGATACACCCAGGGTGTCGTCTAGGAACTTGCCTTGATAAGAAAAGCTTAGTCTATGACCGTATTCCGTAGCATCGCTTATTTCGGATGCTCTATCGTTATACATTCCACGCATGTTAGCGCTGAACTTATGTTGCTCTTCAATGGCAAGTGGTGATGCTGTTTTTAGTTCTACCGTACCCGCAATACCGCCTTCAATTAGCGATGCCTTGGGAGATTTATAAACCGCTGCCTCGCTAATAAGCTCAGACGGATATTGGTCAAATTCAATAGCGCGACTTCCGCTCGTGGATACCTGCTCTCTACCGTTTAACGTAGAAAAAACAAAGTCGCCTGATAAACCGCGAATATTGATTTGCGCTGCTTGTCCGCCGGTACGCACTGCCGAAATACCTGGCAAACGAGTCAAAGCATCGGCCATAGATACGTCGGGAAGACCGCCAAGGTCATCTGCAGATATTTGCTCAGAAACTGTGTCAGAGAAACGTTTTTGATTTAGTGATTGAATTAAGCTGGTACTAAAACCACGTACTTCGATACGCTCTAAGGTATCTTCTTGCGGTCGTTCAACTTCATCTACGGGTGTGTCTGGTGACTCTTGAGCATAGAGCGGCAGCGCACTAAACGCGACCCCACTAGTGATCAAGGCCGCCATTATAGTGCTGGGTTTGAATGTTTTCATTGGTGTCCCATCCTTGTTTATTATCGACATTTTTAGGAATACCACACCCAAAAATGCCTCTTATGGTTCAACACCAAATACTACTGGTTTGTATAAAAAGGGAGCAATGCTATGCATACGTATTCATTTACATATGCGCAACATATATTTAATGAATCATGGTTTTTTAGCAATTTAGTTAACGCTTTATTATCAGAAATAAAAAAGCGGCCATATGGCCGCTTAATAGAGTGCGTCTTTATTTACCTCGCTAATGCGTTAAAAATACGTTAAATAACATAGAAAATCTTCGAATAACCTACTTCATTGAACGCTTGTACTTCGCAACCATCCCGTTTATGTAATCGTCATGTGAAGGCAATTTAGCAATAGGCTCTCTTTTAAGTTCTAGCAACTTTGTTAACATTTGATTTAATTGTGCATCGGATACGCTATTTACTAAGCCATGGTAATCCTTTGGCATTACACCCTGTCCGTATAAAACTTGAAGCCAAGAACTTTCAAGGAAAAGATCGTTTTGCTCCCTTTGAAGAACACCATTTTCTTTAAAAAGTTCAATCTTGTGGGCTAAAGAGTCAGGCAGCGTGATGTTGCGCATATCGTTGAAAAAGGCGCTGTCCGTTCTTTCATTTACTACATAGTGTAATACCAAAAAGTCTCTGATTTGTTCGAATTCGAGTTCTGATTGTTTGTTGTATTCGTCAATTAGGCTCTTTGTCACACCATTGTGCGGAAACAGCTGAATTAAACGCACAATTGCTGATTGAATTAGATGAATGCTAGTTGATTCAAGAGGCTCTAGAAATCCGCTTGATAGGCCTACCGCCACCACGTTTTTATACCATTGCTTTCGCCTTCTACCAGTTGTAAATTTTATCAGCTTTGGATCGCCTAGCGGTTTCGTATCTAGGTTTGATAATAAAGTGTCCCAGGCTTGGTCATCACTTATATAGCGAGAGCTATAAACGTGACCGTTACCATTTCTATGTTGTAATGGAATTCGCCACTGCCACCCTGCATCGTGTGCTATGGAGCGCGTGTACGGTGCGGTGTGTTCGTGCCTTTCTGACGGAACAGCCAGCGCACTGTCACAGGGTAATAAGTGAGACCAGTCGTCATAACCCGCCCCTAAAGCACCTTCAATCAACAAGCCTTTAAAACCGGTGCAATCTATAAATAAATCGCCATCAATGACTTCTCCATTTTCCAGGTGCAGCGCTTGTATATATCCGCTGTCATTACAACGTTGTACTCTTGATATCTTACCCTCTACACGCACTACGCCCATTTGTTCACTTAGCTTTCGCAAATACTGCGCATACAGACTGGCGTCAAAATGGTATGCAAACGGAAGTTCTAAAACGGGGTCTTTTGCATTAATTTGGGCGAATTTTCCCGCTTCAGCAGCGAGATAATTAAGATCATAATCCCACAAATCGTTTTTTAAACCTTGTTGGCGAGCCTTCACCCAATAATGATGGAAATGACAAAATGCCATGCTTCTGCCAGGCGCTCCAAAGGTGTGGTAGTAACTTTCTCCTCTAGTCTTCCAGTTCTCAAAACGAATGGCGAGTTTAACCGTAGCTTTAGTGTCGTGAATGAACTGAGCTTCGTCTATTCCCAATACTTGATTTACGAGTCGAATTGGAGGAATGGTTGCTTCCCCAACACCAACCGTTCCTATGGCTTCAGATTCCACAAGCGTAATTTGAATAGCTTGTCCAAGCAGCTTCTTTAAAAGTGAAGCAGCTAACCAACCGGCGGTACCGCCTCCTGCTATTACGACGCGATTTATAGGTTTTTTATGAGGGGTAAGCATAAACGTCTCGAATTTATCAGCTACTATTAACGATTTTTCTTTATACAAAAAAGAAAAGCCACCGTTTGCTTTCTTTTAGCATAAGCTAAAACAAAAAGCAGCAGGTGGCTTTACACACACGAAGTGATTAGAACTTGTAGTTAAAACCTAACAAGTAGTTTGTTCCGTAAGTCTGGAACTGTGTAATTTGGCGACCGTCAGCAGCAGATGCTTGAATGTCGTCCTCGTCAGTCAAGTTCTGTGCTTGAAGCGTTACACGTAAACCTTCTAGATAATCGATACCAGATTCACCGAAGTCATAACCAATCTGCGCATCAACAAGCGTTCCACCTTGCTTAGTTGCATCAACTAACGCAAGACTTAAACCGCGCTCTTCTGTCAAGTATTGATCGCGCTTTGTTGCCGCTAAACGGAACTCGAAACCGTTGCTTTCGTAGAAGAAAGTCATGCTGTAAGACTCTTCTGAAAGGCCTGGAATTCTTGTTTCACTTTGACCCGGCGCTGCATCAACTTCACCGTCCATGAAAGTAGCACTTGCAAATAAGCCAAAACCTTCTAGCGATTCATGTACAAGGTCAAATGGTAGCGAGCCCTGTAATTCGTAGCCACGTACAAAGCCTTCAAAACCGTCTAACACACTGCCTACTTGACCTTCGAACAATACAGGCGCTTGGCCTTCAGAACCTTGATGAAGGTCTGGAATATAGAAGTCAGTAAAGTCAGCAACTAGTGATGTACTGCGGTGCCAGTTTTTAATATCTTTATAGAAGAAAGATACTGCAACGTAACCGGTATCAGCGAAATAGTTTTCATAAGCCAAATCAAACTGGTTCGCTTCAAGAGGACGAAGCTCCGGGTTACCAGCACTACCACTCCAAGGACCGTTTTCAATGTCTGTACTTTCAATTTGGTTATCGTTGAATGAGAAGGTCACCTGTGTATTCGGGCGCATATCGTCCATACGCGGACGAGAAATGACTTTACTTAAACCTAGGCGTACAAACTGTCCTTCTGCAACTTCAGCCGATAGATTCAAAGTTGGAAGCACATCTGTGTAGTCAGCACCGCCGCTAATTGGATTAGCAATAGTGTAACCGTCGGTATCTGATGTAGTTGAGAAACCTGTAGACTGCTGGTCTGCGTTTACAACTTGAACACCTACATTACCGCGGACCCAGATATCACCGAACTCCATTTCCAAATCTAATTTGGTGTAAAGCGTAATGAGTTCTTCGTCTACCGTGTAGGTATCACCTAGGCGATCATTTTGAACACGGCTGGCATCACTTTCGATGTAATATCCGCTTTCATATAAGCCTAACGAGTCATACGCTAAAATACCTTCGATACCGATGAAATCTAGATTTGTTACACCTAATACATCTGGGATTGCTGCATCGCTTGGATATGTAGGAGCCGTTAAATAAGCACCGTTGTTATCTTTAGATTTTGAACGGTCAGAATAAACAACACCTGCCGAAAGACCTGTAACCACACCCCAATCTACATAACCTTTAAGGTCGAAGCGCAATGTATCAAGCTCTTCTTCGAAAACAGGTTGGTTTACGAAGCCGTCTTGACCATCAGACTCTAATAGAGGTGGTGCACCCCATGCTTGTGGACCGGCTAATGTGATAAGTGCTGGGTCAGTTAAGTCAACTGGCGCAATAGTTGGGTGGTCTGAGAACATAACACCGGTAGAGGTCATTTCCCAACTGCGAGCAGTAAGAGGGCGACCTTCTGTGCCTGCACGACCAACACCTGAGTAACTTTCTACGTCAATGATTTCTTTTTCTACTTTACCTGTAGAGTAATCAACTTCCAGTGTCCAAGAATCGTTAATCTGATACTCAGCATTAATACCAATAGTGGTTAGATCAGCTTCCTGTCGGCGAGCATCGTTTCGCACAACACTGTAGAAACCGTCAGAGTATCCACTGGTAACAAGACCGTCTTCAACACCAGTGATGGTATAAGCACTTGTACCCCACTCTGCACCACCTTCTTCAAGACCACGACGAACGTCATCTTCAACGAAATCGATGTAAAGCGCATCAAGTTGAATATTTAACTTATCTGTCGGTGCCCACTCGACAACAGCTGCAAAAGAGTCACGTTCAAGCATTGCAGAACGTTGGAAAGAGTCATGTCCACCAAGTACAACCGTATCTTCTGGTACCTCTACAGGGTCAAGAGCACGGCGCTCATTATCAAAATTGATACCAGCATAACCCCAGCCACGGAACTGTTGCTCTTGACGAGGTGATTCCATTGTTGCAACTGTTAATGCTAAACCAATTGTATCGTCTGCGAATTGGTCAACAAAGTTTACAGAGACGCGGTGTCCATCATTATCGAAATCAGGATTCGGAGAATCTTCAGCGTTCTTCTCGAAAGTACCGTTTACGGTAAAAGTGCTTTCTGCTGTAAGAGGCTTAACGGTTTGAAGGTCAATTGAGCCACCGATGTTTTGCGTGGTCATGCCCGCTTCCGGTGTTTTGTATACCAGAATATTTGAAATAATTTCCGTAGGATAAAGGTCAAACTCAACCCCACGGTTGTCACCCATACCCAAAAGCTCACGGCCGTTTAAAGACGTTCCAACGTAATTTTCGTTAAAACCACGGACCGAGATACCACTTGTACGACCGTTGCGACGCTCACCAGTAACACCTGGTAGACGTGCAATTGACTCTGCAATACTTGTGTCAGGAAGTTTACCGATATCCTCAGCTGAAAGCGCTTCAACAATAGACGTGTTATCCATTTTAATTGCTTGAGCACGTTGTAGGCTGCCGCGTATACCGCTTACTTGAATTACTTCTAGATTAGCTTCATCAACAGCATCAGTGTTTGCTTCTTGAGCTAGTGCAGGTGCACTACCAAACGCCATACCGCCTGAAATAAGCGCAGCTTTGATTAGGTTGGGTTTAAATTGTTTCATAAAACGGGTGTCCCATACGGTTATAGTTGTTGTCTTTTTGTTGTTCTTATGACAAATAAATGACAATACATCTCACGGGGACAATGCTATAGATGCCCTAGGTTTTGCACAATTGCCTGCATACGTATTCAATAAAATTTATGCAACACAGTTTTAACAAGTCACTAGGAAATAGTGATGTAATTTTACAACATATAACGTACTCAACCGTCCGTATGTAAAATTTTTATGAAATTAAATTTCATGCATACTGCGTATTTATGCTTAAAAAAAGAGATGAAAGCGGCGTCGATACTAAGTTTAATAAAGGATAGAAAGGAAATTGAACGCGTGAATTCGTAGCTTATAGTAATAGCCAAATCATAAAAAACTTATTCTACAGTTTCGTGTAAAGGGCAGAAATGCTCAAACAAGAAAGCCTCTTAAAAACGAGGCTTTCTAGTGGTAGTAGCTAATAACGGCCTACAAATTTTTAATCAACACCGAATCCACATTTCTCTGCGGCTTGCTTATAAGCTGAGGCAAAGTCTTTCCCCATTTGTATAAAACTTTCACTGGTATAGTGCCAAGGGTCATCGCCATATGAGTATGTATCAGAATTAGACATGTAAGTAGCGCAACTGTCTGACTCAACAAAAAGCTGCTGCGCTAAATGCACCCTTTCTATATACGGCATAATATCTTCTTCGCCCATTTCGGAATCGGTGATTTTGCCTATAACCACAGGTAAATCATCAGTTCTTAACGCTGCACGGAATAACTGCATTAAGGAAGTAAGATTATTTAAATATGCATTGGCCGATGCTTCGCTTGCATGGGCATCTGCCTCGCCTTGCATCCAAATAATGCCCATAGGTTTAAGCGTATCTGGTTCACCATCCCCGTCGATGTCAGTGAAGGAATAGGCATTGTTAATCGTTTCTAGAGCAAAATCGTACTGATTGAGACCATTGCCCTCAGTAAAATTCGGGTACCAGTTGCTGTAACCTGTGTTAAGCGCAAGGCCAGTTCCACCAACCGCATACTTTATAATGGCAATTTTTTTATTTGGATACTGCTGCTGTATTGCTTTGGCAAAGGTTAATTCAGCTCCGAATCGTTCAGAAAGCGAATTGGTTTTGCCATCCGAATTAAAACCTGTACCGTGACCGGGTTTTAACTTATCCCACTTCCCTACACCGCCGTCATTTTGATTATCAAAAACCCCATTTCCATGAAAAATCATCACGTCTTGTTCTTTTGCTAAATCGTTTGGCAGTTCAGACACGTATCCATAGCCATCCATATTGGATTGCCCTGCCATAAAAAAAGTCAGGTATTCATCAGCCATAGCTGAGCATGACAACAAGGAAGCGAAACAAGCTAACGCAGTTTTTTTCATAAGAAATATCTTCATGTTATTCGGTTGGTAGAAATAGAGTACGTATAAACGCTATCTTAACAAGGTGAATACGTTTGCAAGCAATTTAAAGCAACACACGTTTTAATACAGGTATAAAAAAGCCCGCTTAAAGCGGGCTTTCAAACATATTAATAAGCGTTAGCTTACCAACCTGTAGTTTCGCGAAGCGCCTTGCCGATTTCAGCAAGTGAACGTACAGTCTTAACGCCTGCGTCTTCTAGTGCTTTAAATTTCTCATCAGCTGTACCTTTACCGCCTGCGATGATTGCACCAGCGTGACCCATACGCTTGCCCGGAGGAGCAGTAACACCAGCAATGTAAGAAACAACTGGCTTAGTTACGTTCTCTTTAATGAACGCAGCCGCTTCTTCTTCTGCAGTACCGCCGATCTCACCGATCATTACGATAGCTTCAGTTTGAGGATCGTCTTGAAACATCTGAAGGATGTCGATGAAGTTAGAACCAGGAATTGGGTCACCACCGATACCAACACAAGTAGACTGGCCGAAACCTTCGTCAGTAGTTTGCTTAACCGCTTCGTAGGTTAGTGTACCTGAGCGAGAAACAATACCTACTTTACCAGGCTTGTGGATGTGACCAGGCATGATACCAATTTTACACTCTCCAGGAGTGATTACACCTGGGCAGTTTGGACCAATCATGCGAACGCCTTTGGCTTCAACGTACTCTTTAACGTAAAGCATATCTAGCGTTGGGATACCTTCAGTGATACATACGATTAGCTCGATACCCGCGTCTGCAGCTTCAACAATTGAATCTTTACAGAAAGGCGCTGGTACGTAGATAACTGTCGCAGTTGCGCCAGTTGCTTCTACCGCTTCACGTACAGTATTGAATACTGGAAGACCTAGGTGCTCAGTACCGCCTTTGCCTGGTGTTACACCACCAACCATTTGCGTACCGTAAGCAATTGCTTGCTCAGAGTGGAAAGTACCCTGACCGCCAGTGAAACCCTGACAAATTACTTTAGTATCTTTATTAATTAATACAGACATTATTTGCCCTCCGCTGCAGCAACAACTTTCTGCGCTGCATCAGTTAGCGATTCAGCAGCAATGATATCTAGACCAGAGTTCGCTAGAACGTCACGGCCAAGCTCTGCATTGGTACCTTCAAGACGTACAACTACAGGTACTTCTACGCCAACTTCTTTAACCGCACCGATAATACCTTCTGCAATCATGTCACAGCGTACGATACCACCGAAGATGTTAACCAATACCGCTTTAACATTGTCATCAGAAAGAATGATTTTAAATGCTTCAGCTACACGCTCTTTAGTCGCGCCGCCACCAACATCTAGGAAGTTAGCTGGCTTACCGCCGTGTAGGTTTACGATGTCCATAGTACCCATTGCTAGGCCTGCACCGTTAACCATACAACCTACGTTACCGTCTAGTGCAACATAGTTAAGCTCCCACTGAGCTGCATGAGCTTCACGCGCGTCTTCTTGTGAAGGATCTTGCATGTCTTTAAGCTTAGGCTGACGATATAGCGCGTTTCCATCGATACCTACTTTTGCGTCTAGGCAGTGTAGGTTACCGTCAGTTTTAATTACTAGCGGGTTAATCTCGATAAGCGCAACGTCAAGCTCTTCAAACATCTTAGCTAGGCCAAGGAAAATTTGAGTAAATTGCTTAATTTGAACGCCAGAAAGACCAAGAGCAAACGCCATCTCGCGTGCTTGGTAAGGCTGAGGACCTACAATTGGGTCGATTTCAGCTTTAAGGATCTTCTCTGGCGTTTCTTCTGCAACAGTTTCAATCTCAACGCCACCTTCAGTAGATGCCATAAATACAACGCGACGGGTTGTACGGTCAACTACTGCACCAAGGTAAAGCTCGTTTGCGATATCTGTGCAAGATTCAACTAGGATTTTGCTCACAGGCTGACCGTTTTCGTCAGTCTGGAAAGTCACCAAATTTTTGCCTAGCCAGTTTTCAGCGAAAGCGCGAATGTCGTCTTTGTTTTTAACTAGCTTTACACCGCCAGCTTTACCGCGACCGCCCGCGTGTACCTGACACTTAACTACCCACTCTTCACCGCCGATGCGGTCAGCCGCTTCTACAGCACCTTGAGCAGTGTCTGCTGCGTATCCTTCAGAAACAGGCAAGCCGTATTCTTTGAATAGCTGCTTACCTTGGTATTCATGCAAATTCATGGTGTTTCTATCCGATTTTTAGTAAGACAAAAGCCGCAAATGCGACTTGATTAGTTTGACTGATATTATAGGGCAAATATCAGCGTTGCGTTAGGCGCCAAGCTAGCATACACAAGCTAAACGCCTAACCACAATTCCGTGAGACGAAAGTCTTATACGTCTAGAAGTAGACGTGTTGGATCTTCAAGCATCTCTTTAACGGTTACCAAGAACCCTACTGATTCTTTACCATCGATAATACGGTGGTCATAAGAAAGCGCTAGGTACATCATTGGTAGAATTTCTACTTTACCATTAACAGCCATTGGGCGGTCTTGGATTTTGTGCATACCAAGAATTGCGCTTTGTGGCGGGTTAATGATTGGTGTAGACATTAGTGAACCAAACACACCACCGTTGGTAATTGTGAAGTTACCACCTTGTAGTTCAGCCAATGACAGCTTACCGTCACGACCTTTAAGTGCTAGTTCTTTAATTCCTTTTTCAACACCAGCCATGCCTAGTGTATCAGTATCTTTAAGTACTGGAGTCACAAGGCCGCGTGGTGTAGAAACAGCAATAGATACGTCGAAGTAGTTGTGATAAACAATGTCATCACCGTCGATAGACGCGTTAACTTCAGGGAAGCGTTTAAGTGCTTCAGTTACTGCTTTAACGTAGAAAGACATGAAGCCAAGACGAATGCCGTGACGCTTCTCGAAGCTTTCTTGATACTGTTTACGAAGGTCCATAATTGGCTTCATGTTTACTTCGTTAAACGTTGTAAGCATTGCCGTTGAGTTCTTCGCTTCAAGAAGGCGGTTAGCAATCGTCTTACGAAGACGTGTCATAGGAACACGCTTCTCGGTACGGTTACCCGTTGGTAGTTCTGCCGGTGCAGACTCAGCAGCAGGTGCAGCCTTCGCAGCGCTATCGCCGCCTTTAAGGTACTTTTCTACGTCTTCTTTTGTGATACGGCCATTTTTACCTGTGCCCTTCACCTTAGCTGCGTCTACGCCTTTTTCAGCAAGTAAACGGCGTACTGACGGGCTAAGCGCATCGCTGCTGTCGCCATCATCACTATCAGCACTTTCGCTTGATGCTGGTGCAGAAGCGCCGCTTGCAGCACCTTCTACAAATTTAGCAATAACTTCTTCAGCTGTAACAGTCGCGCCTTCTTCTGCGATGATTTCAGCAAGTGAACCGTCTGCAGGAGCAACAACTTCTAGTACTACTTTGTCAGTTTCGATATCAACCAAGTTTTGGTCGCGAGAAACCGCTTCACCTACAGCCACATGCCATGTAGCGATAGTAGCGTCAGCAACTGACTCAGGAAGAACAGGTACTTTAACATCTGACGTTTTACCAGATGCAGCCGGTGCTGATTCAGAGTTAGACTCTTCTTTAGATTCACTGTCAGCTTTCGGCTCAGATGGAGCAGCAGCGCCACCCTTCTCTAATTTAGCAATCACTTGCTCGCCTAAAACTGTTGCACCCTCTTCGTTTAGGATCTCACCAATTGTACCGTCCGCTGGCGCCACAACTTCTAAAACTACTTTATCAGTTTCAATATCAACCAGGTTCTGGTCTCGTTTAACTGCGTCACCGGCCTTTACGTGCCAGGTTGCAATGGTGGCATCGGCAACTGACTCAGGTAGAACCGGAACTTTTATCTCAATTGTCATTACTGTTCCTTATTTAATTGTGAGTGCGTTTTCAACCAGGGCTTTCTGTTGCTGGTTGTGAACGGATACATAACCTACTGCAGGTGACGAGGATGCATCACGACCTGCATATGTTAATTTTGCACCATCTGGAATGGCTTGCCAGAAATGGTGTTGGCTACAGTACCAAGCGCCTTGGTTTTGAGGCTCTTCTTGACACCAAACCCAATCTTTTACATGGCTGTATTGTGCCACAACTTTAGCGCATTCTTCTTGTGGGAATGGGTAAAGTTGCTCCAAACGAACGATTGCGACGTCTGTTTGCTCATTTTTACGGCGTTGGTCTAACAAATCGTAGTAAACCTTACCTGAACACATAACAACGCGCTTGACGTTCTTAGGATCGATATCGTCAATTTCACCAATGACGTTATGGAATTTACCTTCCGCAAGTTCTTCTAACGAAGATACAGCCATTGGATGACGTAATAGTGACTTAGGCGACATCACGATAAGTGGCTTACGCATTGGGCGAACAACCTGGCGACGAAGCATGTTATATACTTGCGCTGGAGTTGAAGGTACACATACCTGCCAGTTGTGATCAGCACACATTTGTAAGAAACGTTCTAGACGTGCAGAGCTATGCTCTGGGCCTTGGCCCTCATACCCATGTGGAAGCAATACTGTTAGACCGCACAGACGGCCCCACTTAGCTTCACCTGAACTTAAGAATTGGTCGAATACTACCTGCGCACCGTTTGCGAAGTCACCGAATTGCGCTTCCCAAATGGTTAGGCACGTCGGCTCTGCAGTGGCATAACCATATTCAAATGCCATTACCGCTTCTTCTGAAAGTACAGAATCATAAATTTCGATTTCGCCCTGTCCTTCGCGAATATGCTGTAGAGGCATATATGTCGACGCATCTTTTTGATTATGCAGTACCGCGTGGCGGTGGAAGAAAGTACCACGACCTGAGTCCTGACCAGTAATGCGAATGTCTTCGCCTGCGTCTACAATTGTGGCATAAGCTAAGTTTTCTGCCATACCCCAATCAAGCTTTTTCTCTCCAGCTACCATAGCTTTACGATCTTGGTAAAGCTTGTTAACACGAGACTGAAGCTTGTGATCTTCAGGAATAGTGGTAATTGATTCACCTAACTCTTTAAGCTTTTCAACCGACAGTGCACCGTCATATGGTGTATCCCAGTCGTGGCCTAGGTATGGAGACCAGTCTACACTGTGCTCAGTCATTGGACGCCACTCTTCAACAACGCATGCGCCGTGATCTAGTGCTTCGCGGTATTCTTCAAGGTAGCGATCTGCGTCTCGTTGTTCAATTACACCTTCAGCAATTAACTGGTCAGCATAAAGAACACGTGGAACCGGGTGCTTTTTAATTTTCTGGTACATCAACGGCTGCGTGGCGTTTGGCTCATCCGCTTCGTTGTGGCCATGACGACGGTAACAAACTAGGTCAATTACAACGTCTTTCTTAAACTTGTTGCGGTATTCAAGCGCAAGCTGTGTAACAAAGGCAACCGCTTCTGGGTCATCAGAGTTCACGTGGAAAATTGGCGCCTGAACCATTTTAGCGATATCAGTACAATACTGAGTAGAACGGGTATCTTCCGTTTTTGACGTAGTGAAACCGACTTGGTTGTTCACCACTATACGAACCGTACCACCTACAGCAAAGCCGCGGGTTTGCGACATGTTGAAGGTTTCTTGTACTACACCCTGACCAGCAATTGCCGAGTCACCGTGAATAGTGATAGGCAGTACTGTGTTCGTGTCATCATTGCGGCGAGCAAGACGTGCACGTACAGAACCCATAACTACTGGATTAACAATCTCTAGGTGAGACGGGTTGAACGCTAGCGCTAAGTGAACATTACCGCCTGGTGTTGCAAAATCTGAAGAGAAACCTGCGTGATATTTTACGTCACCCGCACCCAATGAATCGTCGTGCTTACCAGAGAATTCATCAAACAGAACAGAAGGGTTTTTACCCAACACGTTAACCAGCACGTTCAAACGACCACGGTGAGCCATGCCGATAACCACTTCTTTGGTACCTGCTGTGCCCGCCTTGGTGATGAGACCTTTGAGCATAGGAATCAAAGCGTCACCACCTTCTAATGAGAAACGCTTGGCACCCGGGAATTTAGAGCCTAGGTATTTTTCCATGCCATCTGCTGCGGTTAGACCTTTAAGAATGCCTAATTTTTCATCGCGAGAGATTTCTGGTTTGGCTTGAACTGATTCAATCTTTTGCTGTAACCAACGCTTCTGTTCTGTATCGGTGATGTGCATATATTCCGCACCGATAGAACCACAGTATGTACGATTAAGTGATTTAAACAGCTCACCTAGCGGCATAGACTCCTTACCAATAGCGTAAGAGCCAACGTTAAATACTGAGTCGAAATCTTTTTCGGAAAGACTGTGGTGAGAAAGTTCTAAATCGCGAACGCGCTCTTGCTGCCAAAGACCAAGTGGGTCTAGATTAGCGTGCTGATGACCGCGGAAGCGGAATGCGTTAATTAACTGAAGAACTTTAACTTGCCTATCATCTGAAACATTTGCCGAAGGCACAGACGGGCTAGACATGCGGGCTGTGGGCCCTAACGCAGCAAGTTGCCTAAATTGATTTTTGATAGTTGTATGATTGGTTTCTAACTCTACGCCATCGACTTTGGGGAGGTTATCGAAGATTTGTCGCCAATTTTCAGAGACGCTTTGAGGGTCTTCTAAATAGGTTTCATACAACTCTTCAACATAGGCAGCGTTGGCACCTGCCATGTGCGAGGAATCCCACCACGCTTTCATCACGCTTTCTTGCATTTAATTTGCCTTGCTACGTTTTATAAAATCTAGTTAACAATCAATATGTATTATAAGGTTATTCTCAGCATAACCAAGTGTTATAACAGCGAATATATAAAAAAATAGCCATCCTTTTGGGATGGCTATTTAGAGCATCACTTTCTGTAACTAAAAGAAGTTATCAGAATATAGTACTAAACAGCCCGTTGTAAAAGCATAGACTTAATTTGGCCTATTGCTTTTGTTGGGTTTAAGCCTTTAGGGCATACACTCACACAGTTCATGATACCGTGACAGCGGAATACGCTGAATGCATCATCAAGGTCGTTAAGACGTTCTTCAGTTGCAGTATCGCGACTATCAATAAGGAAGCGATATGCGTGAAGTAGACCCGCAGGACCAATAAACTTGTCTGGGTTCCACCAAAACGATGGGCATGACGTTGAACAACATGCACAAAGAATACACTCGTACAGTCCATCAAGTTTCGCACGTTCTTCAGGCGACTGTAAGTGCTCGCGCGCTGGCGGCTGCTTGCTATCGTTGATTAAGAACGGCTTAATCTTTTCGTACTGTGTATAGAACTGTGTCATATCAACAACGAGGTCACGTACTACCGGTAGACCTGGAAGTGGACGAACTACTATTTTACCTTTGCCCAGTGCAGATAGAGGAGTAATACATGCTAGGCCATTTTTGCCGTTCATGTTTACACCGTCTGAACCACATACACCTTCACGGCACGAACGACGGAAAGAAAGCGTCGGATCCTGCTCTTTTAGTGCAAGTAGCGCGTCTAGCACCATCATGTCTTGACCTTCCTCTACTTCTAGAGTGTAGTCTTGCATGCGAGGCTTCGCATCTACTTCAGGGTTGTAACGATAAATCGAAAAAGTTAATTGCATGATCGTTGCCTCTCTTAATATGAACGCACTTTAGGCGGGAATGCTTCCCTAAGCTTAGGCGCCATATTCACTTCACGTTTAAGCATTTTATCAGTGTTCGGATCGTAGATGCTGTGGCATAACCAGTTGTCATCATCACGTTCCGGGAAGTCGAAGCGGCTGTGAGCACCACGGCTTTCCGTTCTGAAGTTCGCTGCTACTGCTGTGCTGTACGCAGTTTCCATTAGGTTATCAAGCTCTAAACATTCAATACGTTGAGTGTTGAAGTCTGAACTCTTGTCGTCAAGGCGCGCGTGCTTAAGGCGCTCGCGAATTTCGCTAAGTTCCTTAAGACCTTCCGCCATGGCTTCACCTTCACGGAATACTGAGAAGTTAAGCTGCATGCATTCTTGCAAGTCTTTCTTAATTTGAACAGGGTCTTCGCCCTTTCCTTTCTCTGAATTTTCCCAACGATTGAAACGTGTCATAGAGGCTTCAAGATCAGACTCAGACGCGTCGCGTGTTGGTGCCATTTCAGATAATGTCTTACCAAGATGTAGGCCAGTCGCACGACCGAATACAACAAGGTCAAGTAGTGAGTTACCGCCAAGGCGGTTTGCACCGTGTACAGATACACATGCAATTTCACCACATGCGAATAGACCGTTAACTACCTTATCATTACCGTTTTCATCAACGGTTAGACATTGGCCATCAACGTTAGTAGGAATACCACCCATCATGTAGTGACAAGTAGGAATTACTGGAATTGGTTCTTTAACTGGATCAACGTGTGCAAATGTACGCGATAATTCAAGAATACCTGGTAGACGAGATTCAAGAACGTCTTTACCAAGGTGGTCAAGCTTAAGCTTAATGTGAGTACCCCATGGGCCTTCACAACCACGACCTTCACGAATTTCAGTCATCATTGAACGTGCAACAACGTCACGACCCGCTAGGTCTTTCGCGTTAGGTGCATAACGTTCCATGAAGCGTTCGCCGTCTTTATTTAGAAGGTAACCACCTTCACCACGACAACCCTCTGTTACCAATGTACCTGCGCCAGCAATACCCGTTGGGTGGAACTGCCACATTTCCATATCTTGAACCGCTACACCCGCGCGTAGCGCCATACCAACACCGTCACCGGTATTGATGTGCGCATTTGTCGTTGAAGCGTAGATACGACCCGCACCACCAGTTGCAAGAACAACTGCGCGCGACTTAAAGTAAACTACTTCGCCAGTTTCAATGTCGATTGCTGTACAGCCTACAACGTCACCGTCTTGGTTTTTCACTAAATCTAGTGCATACCATTCAGAGAAAACTTTTGTTTTATTCTTTACGTTTTGTTGATAAAGAAGGTGAAGTAGTGCGTGACCTGTACGGTCCGCCGCAGCTGCCGTACGAGCGCCCTGCTCGCCACCAAAGTTTCTTGACTGACCGCCGAAAGGACGCTGGTAAATCTTACCATTCTCGAAGCGAGAAAAAGGTAAGCCCATATTCTCCATTTCGATAATAGCTTCTGGACCAGTTTTACACATGTACTCGATGGCGTCTTGGTCACCGATATAATCTGACCCCTTAACGGTGTCATACATGTGCCATTCCCAGTTATCTTCGTGTGAATTACCTAGTGCTACGGTAATACCACCCTGTGCAGACACAGTATGAGAACGGGTTGGAAATACTTTAGACAACAGTGCGCATGATTTACCAGATTCTGAAATCTGTAGTGCTGCGCGCATACCTGCACCGCCTGCACCAATTACAACTGCATCAAACTCGTGAACGGGTAAACTCATTTTACACTCCCCACAGTACGAATAGGCCAACAGCTACATAGCCGAACGCGATGATATTTAGAATATATTGTAGTCCTGCGCGCAGACCTGTTGCTTTAACATAGTCTGTTAGCACCTGCCATAGGCCGATGCGCACGTGGATCATCACTGCTACTAGTGCTGCCAATGTGAAAACTTTCATAGCTAGGCCGGAGAATAACCCTCGCCATTCGACAAATGTTAGGTTATCGGTGGTTATAAAGAACCACGCCATGAAAACCGAGTACGCGAAAATAATTGCTGCTGTAGCGCGAAGTGAAACGTAGTCTTGTACGCCGTCACGCTTAATGCTTGCTTGGTTGGTTACCATAATGCAACTCCCAATACTACGGTCAGTACAACCCAAAGTGCGATTACTGCTTTAGCACTTGTGTTGCCCGACTCTAATTCTTCCCAGTGACCTAAATCCATAACAACGTGTCTTAGGCCGCCTAGAATGTGATACGTCAGCGCTGAGGCTGTGCCAATTGCGACAAATTTTCCAAGGAAACCGTCCATGATTGCTTGAACGTTCGCGAAACCTTCAGGCGAATGAACAGAAACTGCCCATGCCCAAATAACAAAAAGAAGCGCGAAGAACATTGCAACACCGGTTACACGGTGGAGAATTGACGAAATAGCAGAGGGCGGAAATTTAATAGTATTGAGTTCTAAATTTACTGGTCTTTGCTTTTTCACAATGTATGCCTGTTTAATCCGTAGGGGATAATGAATTTCTTACCTTTATTATGTCCTGAGTAAGTGAATTCGATTTTTAACCTGTTAATTGCCTCATCCACTGAGTTGTTAACAATTTGTGAATTATTCTTTAATGCCTGTAACAGAATAAATATTCTGTTTCCGAGGCACCGCTGAGTATATCCAGCGTAGTATATAATTACAATTTTTTGTGCCGTAGTAAGACTTTAGTCGCTATACGCACTTTTAGAATAATTATTTTGCTAAAAAAGAGATCAAAATTGAGCGCAACACGTTATAACGAGTGCAATTACAGTAAGTCGAAGTTTATCAGTAGCTAAATAGAATAACTATGCATATCAATAAGAAATTAAGCACTTTTAATCTGAATGCGTAATTATTCCTCATGAAAAGGTTACTTTTTAATCTAACCTGTTAATATATTTATTAATCGGTGGTTTACCTTTGTCGAAAACCAATTGATAATTGCACTGTATCGGGCAAAGTGATTTACCAACGAGTTAATTGAACGTTACTGAATTGCTAGTATTTTTTTAAGCAATTCAGAATATTTATTGTTCAAATATGCAATTAAATTGACTTGTTGGTGCATAATAAAGTACAAATACGCCCACTTTTCCCAACGAAGCGGATATTTTCGTCCGTTTTCGCTGCAAACAGAACCATTCTGAGGAGAGCATTTTATGGCAGATCAGAAAGCCATTCTTAAAGCCGGCGGTAAGGAAATCGAGCTTCCTATCTTGTCTGGCACCGAAGGACAAGATGTAATCGATGTCCGTACGTTAGGCCAACACGGTTATTTCACGTACGACCCAGGTTTTATGGCGACAGGATCTTGCGAGTCTTCAATTACCTACATTGATGGCGCTCAAGGTGTTTTATTACACCGCGGTTTCCCTATCGAAGAACTTGCACGTGACGCAGACTACCTAGAAGTTTGTCACATGCTTCTTCACGGTGATGCACCAACAAAAGAACAGTACGAAGAATTTAAAGAGACAATCACTCGTCACACCATGGTACATGAACAAATCAACATGTTCTTCCACGGTTTCCGCAACGACGCGCACCCTATGGCAATGCTATGCGGTACAGTTGGCGCTATGTCTTCGTTCTACCACAGTGATTTAGATGTTTCTAATGAAGAACAGCGCATTCGCAGCGCACACCGTCTAATCGCTAAGATGCCAACACTTGTTGCTATGTGCTACAAGTACAACATCGGTCAACCATTCGTTTACCCACGTAATGACCTTAGCTACGCAGCTAACTTCCTGAACATGATGTTTTCTGTTCCAGCAGAAGAATATCAAATCAGCCCAGCTGTTGAGCGCGCGATGGACCGTATCTTTACGCTTCACGCAGACCACGAACAGAATGCGTCAACGTCTACCGTTCGTCTTGCTGGTTCTTCTGGCGCAAACCCATATGCTTGTATTTCTGCTGGTGTTGCTTCACTTTGGGGTCCTGCTCACGGTGGTGCAAACGAAGCATGTCTAAACATGCTTGAAGAAATCGGCACAGTTGATCGTATCCCTGAGTTTATTGCACGCGCTAAAGACAAGAGCGATCCGTTCCGTCTTATGGGCTTTGGACACCGTGTTTATAAAAACCACGACCCTCGAGCAACGGTAATGCGTGAAAGCTGTCACGAAGTACTAAGCGAACTTAACGTTAAAGATCCACTACTAGAAGTAGCAATGGAACTTGAAAAGATTGCGTTAAGCGACCCTTACTTCGCAGAGAAGAAACTGTTCCCGAATGTAGATTTCTACTCAGGTATCGTTCTTAAGGCAATTGGTATTCCTACCAACATGTTTACGTGTATCTTCGCTCTGTCTCGTACAGTAGGCTGGATTTCACACTGGCATGAAATGATGAGCGATCCTAAACAGAAGATCGGTCGTCCTCGTCAGCTTTACACTGGCCACAGCCAGCGTAAGTACACGCCGATTAAGTAAAAGTTTAGGTTTCACTGAACTAAGTATTATGCTTAATAGTAAAAATAGCGCCTTTATGGCGCTATTTTTGTTTATACAACCACCGTCAAGGAACATCCATGCCCTATTCTGCGGTTTTTTTAGGTATCGCCGGTCTTATTCCTTTTGTAGCAATGCCACTAGCCTATCAGCTTAACTTGTTATCACTAACGCAAAGCGCCGTTTATTTTGTGCAGTACTCAGCTGTGCTGCTATCTTTCTTTGGAGGTATTCATTGGTGGGACGCAGTAAGTAACCAACGCTATGGCAAGCAAATGCTTACCGCAATGCTGCCAACCATTGTAGGATGGCTATGCTTAGTATTCTCACATGATGTAAAAGTTTTTGGCGTGTTATCGCTTAGCTACGTCGCGATATTAATCTATGACAAGTTTACGCTAAGCCTTCCTAGAGAGCAGGTTGTAAGTTATATCAGTTTGCGTATGGGGTTAACTAGCGTTGTGGTTATCTGTCACGCCTGGATGATTTATTTGCTGGTATAGGTATCGTATAGATGTAGAGTGCGTGCTCAAAAACAGTCAGGCTACAGTTACGCATAACCATCACTTAAGAGAATTAAACTACTGATAGTAATGCAAATTTAACAATTTTCTTAGCAAATAAAAAAGGCGATAATAATGAAGCATTATTATCGCCTTTGTTCTTTTTACCTTACAGTATCTTCAGAAGCACAAGGTAATTATTCAGCGCGTATAAGTGAAAGTAACTCTTCTGTTTTTTGTTCCATCAGAGCAATGTCGCCTTTACTTTCAACATTCAATCGAATAACTGGTTCAGTGTTCGATTTACGCAAGTTGAAGCGCCATGTATCGAACTCTAATCCTAATCCGTCAGTCGTGTCGATAACGCTCGCGAGAGATTTATACTTACTGGTTACACGTTCAAGTGCCGCGTCAGCATCTTTAAGTTTACTGTTAATTTCGCCTGACGATGGAAACGCCTGAATACGTTCTTTTACCATACTTGCGAGCGTTTGTTGTTTCACGCATACTAATTCGGCAATTAATAGCCAAGGGATCATGCCTGAATCACAGTAGGCAAAATCTCTAAAGTAATGATGCGCGCTCATTTCTCCGCCGTAAACGGCGTCTTCTTTACGCATACGTTCTTTAATAAACGCATGACCTGTTTTAGATTTAATCGGTGTACCGCCTGCATTCGCTACAATATCTTCTGTGTTCCAGTACACACGTGGGTCATAAATGATTTTGCTGTCGGTGTTTTTTTCAATGAATGCTTCGGCAAGCAAGCCAACAATGTAATACCCTTCAATAAATTCACCATCAGCGTCAAACAAGAAGCAACGATCGAAATCACCATCCCACGCAATACCAAAGTCAGCACCCGACGCTTTAACAGCATCAGCCGTGTCTGCACGGTTTTCAGGTAATAATGGGTTAGGTATACCATTTGGAAAAGTACCATCTGCGTTGTGATGTACTTTTATAAATTCAATCGGTACACCCTGCACTTTCATCTCTTTCTCAATGGCGTCAAGCGCGGGGCCTGCTGCACCATTACCCGCGTTAACCACCACTTTTAACGGCGTGAAATTACTCAAGTTGACGTAAGAAAGCATGTGAGACACATAGTCAGACATACATGACTTAACCGCATATTTATCGGTTTCAGAAAGCTTGTTTTCTTTTACATGAGCCGTACCATTAAAAAACGCATCGGCATCAATTGATGTAGCCTCAGTGTAGTGTGCTAATCGCTCTGACACGAAGCTATCTTCTAACGCTTCCGCTTTCTCTTTTATCGCGTTAAGGCCTGTGTCGCCACTAATTGGAACAGAGCCTGACTTCACCAGTTTCATACCGTTGTAATTAATGGGGTTATGACTTGCCGTTACCTCAATACCACCATCAACGCCAAGGTGTTTAGTAGCGAAGTAAATTTCCTCTGTTCCTGCCATGCCAATATCAGTCACTGTCGCGCCAGCATCGATTAGACCCGCACTTAACGCTAATTTTAATGGTGTTGACGTAAGACGCACATCACTACCAACAACAACAGTTTTCGCATTTAATTCTTGCGCAAAAGCATAGCCAATTCTGTACGCTACATTTTCAGTTAACTGTGAATTCAATTCGCCACGAATATCGTACGCTTTAAAGCAGGTAATTGGGGTTGCCATTTAGATAGAAATTCCCTGTGTATTTATGATTACATTATCGTCTTTCACAACTAAAGCGCGCATACCGCCCCTTTATTATCGTCGTAAAAGAGAGTTTAGACATACCGATATTAAATCATTAGAGGAAGTGAATTACTATTTCAATTTAAATAACACAGCGTTTCGCTATCTCCGTTATCTATCACTGAGTTTAAAGTGCGAGTTCGAAGTAGATACTGTTATGAAGGGCGCCTTGATGTTGATACTTTCGGCAAAAACACTGCTTAGGACTAAAACCATTCTTGATAAGTACTTTTTCAGAAGCAGGATTGTTATCCATGACTTCAGCAGTAAGCCATTTTAAGCCCTTGCTTTTAGCCTCATCAATTAAAAATGAAACACAGCGAGAAGCAATGCCTTTCCCACATTCCTTCTCCGCGACTCGATAGCCAATTTCCGCCTTGTCGCCTGCTCTGTTTCTAATATTAGCACGCGCTAAAATCTGCTTGTTTCGTTGATCATCAACAAGTACATAACCCCAAGCCCTTTTCTGTTGTTGTAAGTAAAGCAATTCGCTAACGTGATAGCCAAGACCCTCTATTGAATAAAACGTCGCCTCTCTTGGTGCTATAGACATTTCAAAATAGGCTTTGTTACTACGCTCAAATTCTAAAAGTGATAGCACGTGTTTTTCGGCGACGCTTTCAAAATGCATTGGCGGTGTTGATCCTTACTGTAATAAACGTTTAGCTTTCAAATTTATCGCGTCCGTGAGGCGCCATAAGATCTTGCTCGGGTCCAACGGGGATAACTTGGGTTGGATTTATCATAGTGTGGCTAAAGTAATAGTGACGTTTAATATGATCGAAGTTCACTGTTTCAGCAATACCCGGTACCTGATAAAGTTCTTTCATATAACCGTAAATATTCGGATAGTCTGCAATCTGCTTTTTATTGCACTTAAAATGCCCATGATAGACAGCGTCAAAGCGAATGAGTGTAGTAAATAAACGCCAGTCGGCTTCTGTAATTTGATTACCAACCAAATAGCGCTGTTTACTCAACCTTTCCTCAACCCTGTCAAGCGAGTCAAACAATGCGATAACTGCCTCTTCATAAGCTTCTTGCGTAGTAGCAAAACCAGCTTTATATACACCGTTATTAATGTCGTGATACACCATGTTGTTGATGGTATCGATTTCTTCGCGCAGTGCTTTAGGATAGTAATCGTCGTCATTATTAGTCAGTGAGTTAAACCCGCTATTGAAAATACGAATTATCTCCGCTGACTCGTTATTGACGATGGTTTCAGTTTGCTTATCCCAAAGAATGGGTACCGTTACACGAGTGGTTATTTCAGGCTTAGCCTTAGTATAAATTTGATGCGCATAATCGAAGTTATAAAGCTTATCACCCGTCGACCCCGGGTAATCTTTAAATTCCCACCCTTGATTAAGCATTTCTGGGTGAACTACAGAAACATCAATATGGGCCTCAAGTCCCTTAAGCTTTCTAAATATAAGCGCTCTGTGGGCCCATGGGCAGGCTAACGAAACGTATAGGTGATAGCGGCCTGACTCAGCTGGGAAGGTTGCTTCGCCGCTTTTGCTAATAGTGTCACGAAACTTAGATGCTTGACGTTCGAATTTGCCGCCGTTCTTACTGGTGTCATACCATTTATCTTGCCATTTTCCATCAACGAGTAAGCCCATATGCCTGCCCCTATTTATTACTTCATTAAACAATGAATTCATTTAAACATGTATTGGGTAGAACGTATGTCGCTTAAAATCGGATTTATTATTCGAAAAAACTGGAGTGTATTGATCTTTAGTGTCCACTTTTGAGATGATGCGCGCCCTGCTAGCGTGCTCGCACGTTTTTGTGTAAACACACGCCTTTGAGTTAGTTTATTTTTAAGTGAAGTGAAACATGTCTGATGATCCACGTTTAGGCGGTATCGTGCGCTTGTATGGCGCGCAGCAAACCAATAATTTAGCCAATAGTCATGTGGCCGTGGTCGGCATTGGTGGTGTAGGAAGTTGGACTGCAGAAGCGCTGGCCCGTTCAGGCGTTGGCACTATCACGCTTATTGATTTGGATGATGTTTGCGTAACGAATACGAATCGACAGATACATGCGCTCTCAAACACTATCGGAGAAGCAAAGGTAGACGCAATTGCAGCTCGAATTAACTTGATTAACCCAGCTTGCAACGTAATCTGTGTCGAGGATTTCGTTACGCCTGAAAATACAGCCACATTGCTAAATAAAGAAATGCACGCTGTAGTTGATGCCACCGACAGTATTCGCGCTAAAGCGGCGATGATAGCTCACTGTAAACGCAATAAAATTCCCATTGTTACGGTTGGCGGTGCAGGCGGTCAAATAGACCCAACTCAAGTCACTAAAGGCGATTTAGCTAAAACGACGCAGGATCCGCTTGCGGCTAAGCTTCGCAGCGAACTTCGTCGTAACTACAACTTCAGTAAGAACCCTAAACGTCGCTTTGGCGTTGAGTGCATCTATTCAACAGAGCAATTGCGCTACCCACAACCTGACGGCTCGGTTTGTTACAACAAATCTGCAATGGAAGGTGGTACTCGACTAGACTGTGCAGGCGGCTTCGGTGCTGTGGTCACGGTAACCGCCACCTTTGGTATGTTTGCCGCTGCAAGTGTAATCAATAGATTAACTGGACAAAAATAGACTTTAGCCGATAACTTACGCACAATAGTTAAAAACTTATAACACCTTGTCCTGCGGGCTTTTTCGGCGTTGGCTTGGTGTACTAAAAGCACTGGTGAGAAGGAGAACAAAATGTCACCTGATGAACTCAATAAATTAATGGCAGATTGCGCGAAGGACGCTGTGGTTACTGCAGCTGATGAGTTCGAAATTGTACTCGACCACTCACCTGCTAGCGTAAAACTTGTAGATGATATTTTACTGAGTTTTGTAGATAAGTATCACGATTTAGCGTTAGAAGATGAAGCGGTGTTCACCATTTGTAATATCTTTGGCGCTTACGTCGGCGAAATTTTAAAAGCGCAGCTAGATGGTCAGTGGATTTACGATCAGTCAAACCCCAAAGCACCTGCCGTTTTTCTTCAGGTTGGTGAAAATACCTATGCTTTAGCAGGTATCTGCTATGAACGTCTGGTTAACGACAGTCAAATAAGCGTTAATTCTTATTATGAACAAGCGCTGGGCAATCATTTAGGCAGCCACTAAATATTCGTCGGCTTTGCACCTAATCAAAATCCAGTGTTGTTAAGTTACGCGGTTGATGGTGCTAAAAGGTACTGGTTCTAAACGACACTAACTTCAGGGATTGGGCGTCTCCCAATCCTCTACCATCCACTTTAGGTGACGACTCTTGGAAATAGCATATAAAGCTATGCTGTAAAAAACGATTTTCACGCCTGTAATGTATTCAAACCCCCAGTGATGGTGCATTGTGTAATATAGCTGAACGCTTAAGAGTGCCAGTACACCCAACTGAGCCAGCGGTATAAACCATTTTCGCCAAGCTAAATACTCTTTTTTCCACAGACGCTCACGCTGACTAACTAAAACCAAAGCAATTAACACGGGAAAACTGGCTGCTAGCCCTAAACCCAAGCTTTCTTTTTGCGGGTAGAAAAATGCGAGTAGTTCACTGGTTTGAGTACGAGAAGCTAGCGAAAATATAAACGCTAACCAATCGATGCAAAGAAGAATAAGCACGCTATATAGCCAACGGGGCGGCAGAATTCTCCCTGATTCATCATAAAAAGCTAGCGGTAATTTGAGCATGTTTTCACTTCTATGTTTTCAACTCTGCATTTTCAAAACGCAAAAAGTCTTGATGGTATTTATTCCTAAGAAGTGACTAAAGTGGGGGTAGACAACGCTTTTTTAAACCTTCTTGGTGTTGCTTTAACCATATAATCTGTCACTTTTATTTTCATGCTTTCAAAAAAGTTTACCTGCGCGCTATTTCAAATATGCGTTAACAACTTATATCGTCAACGCTAAACATATATACTGCGTCTACGCGGGTTTTCCTGTATAATCCGCGGCCATTTTAAGCTCAGTCATTTTCCAGGTGATATTTTAGATGACAGTAGAAACGTTTAATCCAAACAAAGTAGTAAATAAAACCACCACGCTAGAAACGCCAGTGAAGGTATTAAGTGACAACAAACCTTCGCAACAAAGCAATGGCAGTAGAATTGGTTTTGTTAGCTTAGGTTGCCCTAAGAACTTAGTTGATTCTGAGCGTATTCTTACTCAACTTCGCACCGAGGGTTATGACGTCGTCCCTACTTATAACGATGCTGATCTCGTTATCGTTAACACGTGTGGCTTCATTGATGCTGCAGTTGAAGAGTCGCTTGATACCATCGGTGAAGCACTTAAAGAAAATGGTAAAGTTATCGTGACTGGCTGCCTAGGTGTTAAAGAGGACGAAATTAGAGAGCTTCACCCGAACGTGTTAGCGATTACTGGCCCTCACGCCTACGAAACGGTAGTTGAACAAGTACACGATCACCTTCCAAAGCCACAGCACAATCCGTTTGAAGATCTCATTCCTGACCACGGCGTAAAATTAACGCCGCGTCATTATGCGTATTTAAAGATTTCAGAAGGCTGTAACCACCGTTGTACGTTCTGCATTATCCCTTCTATGCGTGGTGACCTTGTCAGCCGCCCAGTGGGTAACGTGCTTGATGAAGCTAAGCGTTTGAAAGACGCTGGTGTTAAAGAGCTATTGGTTATTTCACAAGACACTAGCGCCTATGGTGTTGATGTTAAGCACAGAACGGGGTTCTGGAACGGCATGCCTGTTAAAGCGCACATGCAGCAGCTGTGTGAAAAGCTGGGTGAAATGGGTATTTGGGTCCGTTTACACTATGTATACCCCTACCCGCACGTCGATGACCTTATACCGCTAATGAACGAAGGTAAAATTCTTCCGTACTTGGATATTCCCTTCCAACACGCCAATAAACGCATTCTTAAATTAATGAAGCGCCCAGGCAGTGCCGAGCGCGTTCTTGAACGTGTTAAGAAATGGCGCGAGCAGTGTCCGTCGCTGGTTATTCGCTCAACATTTATTGTTGGCTTTCCGGGCGAAACAGAAGAAGAGTTTGAAGAACTATTGGATTTCCTTCGTGAGGCCCAGCTTGATCGCGTTGGCGCATTTGCCTATTCACCAGTTGAAGGGGCAAGAGCAAACGACCTGCCTGACCCAGTACCAGAAGATATAAAACAAGCCCGCCTTGCGCGCTTTATGGAAGTACAGGGTGAAATCAGTCAAGCTCGTTTACAAGCCAGAATTGGCAACGAATATCAAGTTGTCATTGACAGTGTTGATGCGGAAGGTGCAGTAGGCCGTACATATGCTGACGCACCGGAAGTTGATGGTCTGGTTCATTTAAACGGCGTTTATGACGTAAAACCAGGCGATCGTGTATGGGCTGAAGTAATCCATGCTAACGAGCACGACGTGTGGGCTGTACTATCTGAAGATCAAGACGAACAAGAAGGCGCAGATCCCGCGCTGTAATTTTCGAATAAAAAGCGGTCTATACTCGTAAGTCATCTATTCGTTATTTTTTTAACCCTATCGGCTAATTGCCAGTCGATAGGGTTTTATATATAACAGACCCTATACACTATTATACAAGTAACCCAATCAACGCCACCTTCTGTGGTACGTGAATAAAATATGGCAATGCTCCCCTACATCAAACCGAAACATTTATCCCACTGCTTTTTGTCGTTTGGCATATTGCTCATTTTAACTTTTGTGTTCAGTCAGCGCGCACTAGCCATCACAGAGTGTAAGACTTTACACACCGCGGGAGCAAAACAGTGGTTTCCTTACGCATTTAACAAGTTTGAAGGAAAGCTGAAAGCCTCGGGGATAGCATTTGACGTTCTAACCCTGCTAGCACAGGATTTAGGTGTCACACTAAAAATAGAAACCGGATTACCTTGGAAACGAATAGAATCTAAACTCGATGCGGGCGAGCTTGATATTTTGGCGGGAAACTATTGGAATGAAGCCCGAAGTCGAAAGTGGCTTATCACCGCCCCTTTTGCAGCAGAAGAGGTTTATGTTGTGCTTTCGCCTTCACTGTCGCAAAAACGAGGTACTGACCTTTCACTTAATGCCCTTGCGCAATACATTGGTGTGATGCCGCGCGGTATTAGCTTAGGTGAAAAGTTCGATAGCATTAAATCAAACTTGAATATTATCGAAGTTAAAGACCACGACAAAATGTATGAGATGATGCGTCGACATCGCGCTGACTATGCAGTTTCACCACAAAGTGCAGCACTAAGCCATTTAAAAGAACTGGAAAACAACGGCATGCAAATCAGCGAGTCACCAATATCATCAAACGAGGTGCATTTTGCTATCTCTGCAAAATCCAAATGTGCATCATTATTTCCAGAGTTTAACGCTGCTCTTGGCGCTCGTTTGAAAGATGGGTCTATTGAGCAGATTATTAATACGTACAATCTAACGCGCTAACAAGATAAGACACAACAGAAAGGTGTGGTTAAAAGATAAAAGAGCGCTTAGAGATAAGCGCTCTTTTGATATAAAGCATTTACGTTTGAGTTCTTAGCAGCTTAACATTCAGCCTACCAAGGCAATACTTCACCATTTGAATGAATAAAGCGACCCGAGTTAGTTACATCTAATTCATCAATACGCTGTGACAAACGTTCGGCGCACGTATCGGCATCAATATCCCCTGCTCCGTTTACCATTTCAGTCTGCACGAATCCAGGGTGGAAGATACCTACGGCAATGCCTTTAGGCTTTAAGTCATTCGCCATAGAAACACCCGCTGCATTTAACGCTGCTTTAGACATACGGTAGCCGTAATAACCGCCTGAACCATTGTCAGCCATAGACCCCATGCGACTAGTGATTAACGCAATTTTGCTGTCCTGCGCCATTGCAGGCAGCAGTGTTTGCGTAACAAAAAGTGGGCCCATCGCATTAACGCGAAACTGGTAGTCGATTGTGTTTGGATCCCAGTCATCAAGACTTTCACGTCCAAGTACACCAGCATTGTTGATGAGCAAATCAATGTTAATATCCATTAAAGGGGCAAGCTTTTCAGCCAATGACTCAGGCTGTGATACATCCACGCCTTTGATAATGGTCACACCTGCACTGTTTAGCTCATCACAGCTATTACGACATGTGGCATAAACCTTTGCGCCACGTGCTTTATATTGCTTGGTAAGCGCAAGGCCTATGCCCCTATTGCCACCGGTAATTACTACGTTCATAACGGTTCCCTTGTTACAATGTGTATGCTTTAAAAAGGTTTCATTAACCTTTCACGAGAACTGGCTGATTCATTAGGGCTTATCGCTCAATACAGATAAACGCTAAGCCTTATTTCAGCACTCGTTTCTCGTTATTTTATAGTCTTCAAAAGGCGTTCTAGATCTTCTGGTGTATCAATTCCAACCGGAGGCGGCGCTATCGCAACTTCACAGTGAATTTTATCGCCATACCATATAGCGCGTAGCTGTTCTAATGACTCAATTTGCTCAAGTGAACTAGGTGTATAAGCTACATATTGCTTAATGTATTGAGCGCGGTAGGCATAAATACCTATGTGGCGTTTATACAGCGACGTGTTTGCAGATTGTGGATTCGCCATCATGTGATCCCGCTCGAAGGGAATGGGAGAACGCGAGAAGTAGATTGACTCTCCCTTTTCATTCACCAATACCTTTACGATATTTGGATTAAACACGTCTTCAACACTTTCGATTGGCGTAGACAGTGTAGCCATTTGACACTGAGGCGCATTCGCAAGGTTGTCGGCAACCTGTCTGATATTTTCTGCAGGTATAAAGGGTTCATCACCCTGAACATTCACCACAATAGTAGAGCTTTCAATGCCTTCTTTTTCGACAACCTCAGCAATACGCTCTGTTCCCGATTGATGATCAACTGACGTCATACAGACTTTGGCAAAACCGGCCACTACGTTTTGAATGCGCTCATCGTCGGTTGCCACTATAATGGTATCGGCGCCAGCCTCCTTAGCACGCTCAACGACGTGTTGAATCATTGGTTTACCGCCAATTAACGCTAAAGGTTTCCCTGGAAACCGGCTTGAGCCATACCGAGCGGGTATCACAACTGTAAATGACATAACTTTTATTTGCCCCTACTTACCACTTAATTAAACGTTTTATTAGCGCGTTGCGTCTACTTCGTCTAACGACAATGCAGTTGCTTTACTTTCGATAAGTACAGGGATGCCATCTTTAATATCAAAAGCCAACCTATCGAATCGGCAAATTAACTGAGTGTTGTCTTCACTAAGTACTAATTTTCCCTTACACACTGGGCAAGCCAAAACTTCTAAAAGCTTCTTATCAAAGGCCATTGTTATTATTCCTGTCCGTTTTGGTGAATCTTTAAACCTGCTTTGGCAAGTTTTACGTTTACTAAATTAAAAAAATCTGGTGCCAAATGAGCGGTAACGGGTAAAAACCAGCAATCGTCGTGGGCGAAGGATGCCGCTTTCACCGCATCTTTTTCCGTCATTAACACTCTGCCATTGGGTATATCTGAAGGCGTTATAGCATGATGATCAGCCAATGGAGTGGCAGAAGAAAGTTGAATACCCATTTCTCTAAGCTGAGAAAAAAAGCGCTGGGGAGAACCGATCCCAGCAATTGCGCTGCACGGCACTTTTTTAATCTCTTCAAGCGTTGTGGTTTTCACTCTGTTAGCCACACAGGTAAAATCCCCTGCGACTAACGTCATCAAGTATTGAGGCGCTACGGCATTGTTGAATGTTGGCATTGAACGACTGTTATGAATTAACGCATCAACGGTATTCAATCGCCACTGCCCTTCACGTAGTGGCCCCATTGGCAGCAAAAAACCGCTTCCCACTTTTCTGTCATCCATTACCACAACTTCAACATCGCGATGAAGTGCGTAATGCTGAAGGCCATCATCACAGATAATTAAATCACACTGTAATTCGTCACTTAAGTAAGCGGCCCCGCGTGCGCGAACTGGATCAATTACCACGTCACATTGGCTTCTTATGGCTAATAAACGGGGCTCGTCACCTACTTCAGAGGCATCGTCCTCGCCGTTAACTAGTCGAGGGTAAAACGGCGACTTAGCGCCATACCCGCGACTTAGAATACCAACCTTTACGCCTTGTTTTTGATAGTAATCGGTCAACGCCAGTACAACCGGAGTTTTACCGTTTCCACCTACCGAAATGTTGCCAACTACGATGACAGGAGCACTCGCCTTGTAAGCTTTTTTGAGGCCTACCTTAAAAAACAAGCGGCGAAGTGCTGAGACAAAGTAAAACAACAGCGCAAGCGGTGAGAGAAGCCACACCAAAGGGTGGCCAAAGTACCACTTATCGTGCTTGGTTTTAATTTGCAACTGACTCACTTAGCCTCACCAAATTGCAGTGCGTGCAGCTGTGCGTAATGACCGCCTTTTTCAAGCAACTCATTGTGTTTGCCTTTCTCGAGAATGCGGCCTTGCTCAACCACCATAATACAGTCTGCATTTTCGATGGTAGACAAGCGATGCGCCACAACAATACTGGTACATCGTTTTTGCAGCGTTTCCAGCGCATCTTGAATTAAGCGCTCAGACTCAGTATCAAGGGCAGAAGTCGCTTCGTCCAAAATCAGAATGGGCGCTTCGGCAAGGATTGCACGAGCAATAGCAATACGCTGTCGCTGACCACCCGATAGCATTAGGCCATTTTCACCGATAACCGTATCTAAACCTTCAGGTAGGTTCGATAAAAACTCTTCAACATGCGCCATCTTAGCTGCACTCTCAATGTCTTTTCGAGATACGTTTTCTCTCGCACCATAAGCAATGTTGTTCGCAATGGAATCGTTAAATAGCGTCACATTTTGTGAAACGACTGCAAACTGCGCTCGCAGATTTTTTAGGTCAATGTCGTTAAGCGGCTTGTCGTCTACACGTATTTCACCTTCTTGCGGCACGTAAAAACGCGTAAGCAGCGACGAGATAGTCGATTTACCGCTTCCTGAACGCCCTACTAATGCTATCGATTGGCCAGGGGTTGCAATAAAACTCACATTAGACAATGCAGGTGTCTGTTTGCCCGGGTAAGAAAAGGTTACGTCGTCGAATTCTATCTTACCTGTGGCGCGTTCAACCTTTGTTTTACCTTTGTCTTCTTCGTCTGCTTCATCAAGGATCTCAAAGATACTGGCACACGCTGCCATGCCTTTTTGGAATTGGTTGTTAATGGTAGTGAGTTGTTTTAGAGGCTTCAGCAGCATTACCATGCAAAATACGACATTGATAAATACACCAGCCGTTAGCTTTTCTAGCATGCCTGGCGTACTGGCTATAAACAGAACAACAGCAAGGGCAATCGACGCTATAACCTGAATTGACGATACGCTTAATATAGAGGTCACATGAAGCTTCATCGACTGCTGGCGATTGTGATTATTTTTCTGTTTAAAGCGTTTCTGCTCTATTTCTTGGCCGCCAAACATGATCACAACTTTGTGACCTTTTACCGCCTGCTCTACTGACGACGTAAGGTTGCCCATTGATTTTTGTATGCTTTTGCTAACGATGCGAAAACGTTTACTGACAATAGATACAATCACCGCCACGATAGGGCCAATCAAAAGAAAAATAAGTGAAAGCTGCCATGAGTAATAGAACATGACACATAGCAAACCAATAACCAGCGCGCCTTCTCTGACAAGCGTTAATAAAGCTTTACCAGAGGCGTTAGCCACTTGTTCGGTGTCGTAAGTGACCTTACTTATAAGCCCGCCAACTGCATGATTATCGTGAAATGACACGGGTAAATGGATGTATTTATCGAACAGCTGTTGGCGCATGCGCATAACAACTTGGGCACCAATCCAGTTTAATGTATAGCTGCCTAAGAAATTAAACACGCCGCGCAATAGAAACAAAGGAACGATGGCGTACGCAGCCATCCGAAGATAATCTTTATCGTTATTACCTAGCGATTCATCAATCATTGGCTGTAGCTGTGAAAATACAAAAGTATCTACCGCGGAATAACCAATCATACCGATAATGGCAAACACAAAAGGCACTTTATACGCTTTCAGATACTGTAAAAAGCGCTTAATTTGATAATCCGAGTTGTCGGCTTGTTGCATGTAGTTTTTTTAACCTGTTTAAAACGTTAACGAAAACGCGTTAAGAGTATTGTACTCGTTCTCACTCTAATTCACTAATATAGAGGCAAAATTGGTTAGTCTGCCAACTAACTGAACAATGTGTGGTCACTTCACTATAATACCAACCCTCATAGGTAATTGACCACTCAGAAGGCGCTGGCAAAGTTTCTAGCAAAGCGTAGAAAGGCAGGAATGGCTTTTTACTATATACAGGGTGTTGAAGTACCGGCTTTTGAGGTGTTGCATGTCGATGAGCTAGGGTTGCACTTCTAGATGTCGCGGACTTATGCCTCGTAAATACCAGCGTTTATGCAAGGTATCTCGCTGGGCATCTATACGATAACTGCCCTGAGTAAACGTTGCCCTTACATAGCCGTGATAACTGGTTAGATACTGTTTAACTCCATGGTGATTGTATCGCCTAGCCACTTCACTTGCCGGAAACTGCCAGCGATTTTCGAAACCTTGGGTAAAGATCACAGCCTCTGGTGCAACATACTCTATGAAAATATCAGTAGATGAGGTTTTGCTACCGTGATGGGGGGCAATAAGAATATCAGCACTCAGCTTTGAAAAGCTTGGAATCAAGGCACTTTTTGTTGCCGCCCCCTCTTCTATTTCAGGTGTATTGCTTATTTCACGTGTGCCGTTTATTTCTTGTGTGCTCTTTATTTCACTTGTACCGATTATTTCTTGTGTAATTAGGGCGTACTCACTCGCCTTTTCAATATCACCGGGTATAAGTACGCTGCCAGACTGACTAGATATTTTTACCACACAGGACATGGCGTTATTGTCTTGCGTATTACCCACTGGCGGCCATAAAAACTCAATGGTCAAATTTTGCCATTGGATACGCTTGCCTCGTTCGCATCCCGCGGTAGGCGAATAAAAGCTGGCTTGTGTTGCCAATTTATGAAGCTTAACCGCAGACAAACCTCCCGCGTGATCGTTATCACTATGTGTATGAATAACAACATCGATGCTTGAAACATGTGTACTTTCCAGAAAAGGCAGTAGGTGTGCGGTCGCTGTGTGAGCAATACCGTTAAACTGAGCACCGGAATCAATAATGATTGCTCTACTCCCTCTCGTAATAGCGATCGCGCTAGCTTGGCCAGCATCAAAAACGTGGAGTGCCCAAGGCTCGTTGTTAACGGGTAGCCATTTTTGAATGGAACTAAAAAAAGGAATAGACAGAATAAGGATACATACTTTTTTGTAGCGCCACCTGGGCAAGAGAAAAATAACAAAAGCAGCAAGCAAACAGAGCGTAGCGCCATTACCTTGGTGAACATTAAATGCACTTATTGAAAAGTCACTAAGCAGGTTCAAGAATGACAATAAATATCCCAAACACGCATCACTTATTTGAAATAGTGTGCTTGCTAATTCCTGGACTGGCCCGAAATGAATAAAATGAAGCAGCAACAGTGAGAGTAAACAACTAGGTAGCAGCAAAGTTATAACAGGTAAGGCAATCAAGTTTGCTATTAGCGCAATCATACTCGCACTATCAAACCAGATGAGCGTTAGCGGCATCATTATTAGCGTTAGCGCTATTTGCAACTTTATTAGCGACACATACCATGGTGAGCGCTGTAGCCCCCATGTGGTTACTAAAAACCAAATACACACCACCGCACCTACGCTTAAGTAAAAGCTTGCACTTAACATAGAAAGCGGGAAAAGCAGCAAACTTAACGCCAGCATAGCTAACGCAATATTTATTGGCCGCCATGCATTTCGTGAAAGCGACAATACGCAGCCAATAGCTATAAGAAACCAGGCTCGCACAACGGGCAAGGCACTTCCGCTTAACAGCGCGTAAAAACAACAAATAACCACAAGCAAGCAGAGCACTATGGTTCTAATCGGCGCTTTAATAGTTAATAACTTTGAACGTCGATTAGTTTTGCCCTCTCCATCAACTATTTTTAATGTTAGGCCTGTTACGCTGGCTAAGAAGTACTGCACACTGCCGAATATATTGAAAGCCTGTCTGAGTATGAAAATTATCGGGTTAAAAGCTAGTAAGCATACCCCGGCAATAAGTGATAAGTGCATACCGGATATACTAAATATGTGCCCAGTACCTGTGCGTTGTAACAGTACCCAGTTGCCTTTCGTAAACCCAGCCTTATCGCCAAGCAGTAGCGCCCGCCACCAATTGAGGTTATTGAGATTCAGCGCTTCTAGCGTTGTCGCAAGGTCATAGCGCAATGAATGCTCATGCGCGATTTTATCGTGCTCTATAGATTTAATATATCCAGTGACATGAATAAACTGACTCACCAGCTGCTGCTGGCGGCTTGCGCCAACGGGATTGGCCGTACCGTATGCAGGTTTAAGTTTAACAACCGCTGTAAACATGTCGCCATTGTGCAAACATTTAAGTCCAACAGATTTTTCTGACGCTTGCGGTCTCACGTGCTGCTTTACATCATCTATATCACGCTGTGAACGAAGCCCTCTCTCAACATTGTCACTTAAATACTTGTATTGCTTGTGAGCAAGTCGAGCTTTAAAGTTGAAAGCATTAGAAAAAACTGCTTTAAACGGTGTTGGTACTACGCCATCATCTAAAAATGTCGCGACCCTCTCACCATTCACCGACGCGATGCTTACCACATAATGAAAAGCGGCGTCTGGGTTGTTACTTTTATTAGAAACGCACCCCTGCGATAAAACTCGCCCCGATATTGTGACATCTTGTTGAATTTTACCCTTGGGCAGTTGCCAAGCGTAGTAAAAATGCCCTACACTCGCCACCCACAGTACGCCGAGTATTAAGCCACTCACTGCACAACATAGCTGCACATCAAAAATGGTCTTATTGGACCTAGGTTTTTCTATAGAAAACAGTAAGATGACAGCAATAGCTATCACCAATATGGCAATCATCAACGCCATAGTGTGGGTACTTGGAAGTTTTTGCCATAAAACTGCACTTATTGCGCCAACGCAAAAACAGCTTAGGCAAATTGTGATACGATTGACCATGTTTTCACGTAGCAATTGACAGTAAGTGAACGTTGCTAGTGCAAAACCGTGCTGCGCAATCCCGTTTGCTGTTGTTTTTTCTGTGTTTTTTGTTTTTATTTTCGAGATGCATTGATATTTATGCCTAAGAAATTTATTCGACGTTTTTTGCCAGATCACCAAAGCATTAAGCAAAACAAAGCGTTAAAAATATTTGGTAGCGTATTGCACGAACCCAATTTATGGCACCTGAACCGTCGCTCTGCATCTGGTGCGTTTGGCATAGGTTTGTTCTTTGCTTTTTGGCCTGTGCCGTTTCAAATGTGGCTTTCTGCAGGTTTAGCTATTCCTTTTCGAGCAAACCTTCCCTTGTCTGTCGCAACAGTCTGGGTGACAAATCCATTTACCATTCCCCCCATATTTTATGGTGCTTACAAAGTGGGTACTACTGTACTTGGGACCAAACCTGAGCATTTTGAATTCCAGTTTAGCTGGCAGTGGGTGGTAGAAAGCATTAACACCATTGGCCCCGCCTTTTTGGTTGGTTGTGGTATTTGCTCTGTGGTTTTCGGATTGGCGGGTTACTTTTCGTTAAACTGGGTGTGGCGTTTTCAAGTGAAAAAAGCGTGGGAAAGACGCAGGCAAATGCGTAATCAGACGGCTCAATAACAAAGCCCCCTCGAGCAAATAGCAGCAAGAGCAAATAGCAGCATTTGCTTTCGATAAGAACTAAAAAAAACGCCACATTTCAATGTGGCTTTTTTTTAGTTCTTATCGGAAGTGAGACTTGAGAATACCTGTGTTTTACAACTGAACTGCGTTAGGCTGAAGAAAACTGACGAAAAGCACTATCAAAGAGACTTCGGCCTGAAAGCATTCTTAGCGTTTAGTTCACAGATCTATTATTCATGCTCAGCGAGGAAGGCGACTAACGCGGCTTCATCCCACACTTCGACATCAAGCTCTTGCGCTTTGGTTAGTTTAGAACCCGCTTTTTCACCCGCCACTAAGAAGTCAGTATTCTTACTTACTGAGCCTGCCACTTTTGCACCTAATAATTGAAGACGAGCTTTAGCATCTGAACGGCCCATTTCACTTAGCGTGCCGGTAATAACACAGGTTTTGCCTTCAAGTGGCAAATTATCTGAATCGGGCTTTTCAATGGCAGGCCAATTGATTCCTTCATTTAAAAGTGCGTCAATCACATCGGTATTATGCGACTCATTAAAGAAGTTGAATATATGGGTAGCTACCACCTCGCCCACATCCTGCACTTCTACTAAAGCTTCTAATGAAGCTTCACGAATCGCTTCCAAGGTTTCAAAATGCGCAGCTAAGTTTGCCGCCGTCGCTTCACCTACTTCACGGATCCCCAATGCATATAGGAATTTGGCTAAGGTAGTTTGTTTTGATGCTTCAAGAGATGCCAAAAGCTTGCTTGCAGACTTCTCAGCCATTCGCTCTAAGCCAACAACGTCACCTAATGACAGGGTAAAGAAGTCTGCGGGACTGTGCACAAGATCAGCATCTACTAACTGGTCGACAAGCTTATCGCCCAGGCCATCGATATCAAACGCTTTACGCGAAGCAAAGTGTTTAAGCGCCTGCTTGCGCTGCGCGGCACAAATTAACCCTCCGGTACAGCGAGCGACTGCTTCATCTTCAAGCTTTTCAACCTGCGAGTCACACACTGGGCACTGACTTGGGAAACTAATGTCAGTCTCATTACCCGTGCGATTTGCTTCAACCACAGAAACTACCTGAGGAATAACATCACCGGCGCGACGAATAACAACAGTGTCGCCAACTTTAACGCCTAATCTGGAAATTTCATCCTGATTATGAAGTGTGGCATTAGACACGGTAACGCCACCTACAAAAACAGGCTCTAAGCGCGCTACGGGTGTTATTGCCCCCGTCCTGCCCACTTGAAACTCAACGTCCACCAGTTTAGTTACTTCCTCTTGCGCACGAAACTTCTGCGCAATCGCCCAGCGTGGCGCGCGGGCTACAAACCCAAGGGTATTTTGCAATTCAATACGGTCTACTTTAAACACGACGCCATCAATGTCATAAGGCAAGTTATCGCGCTTTTCCAGAATGTGGTTGTAATAGTTTAGACAACCCTTACCGCCTTCAGCAGTGTCAATGTCTGGGCACAATGGCAGCCCCCATTTACCTAATTGTGCAAGGCGCGCGCTGTGGGTTGTAGGTAGTTCAAAGCTTTCTGGTTGTACTACGCCTAGTGAGTACGCATAGAACATCAGCGGGCGTTTAGCGGTGATTTTTGAGTCTAACTGACGCAAACTTCCGGCTGCGGCGTTCCGCGGGTTGGCAAAGACCTTACCGCCCGTTTCTTTTTGATGTTCGTTTAATTTTGCAAAGCCATCTCGCGGCATAAACACTTCACCACGCACCTCGACGCGAACTGGATAGTGGTCGCCACGAAGGGTTAAAGGTACATTTGAAATAGTACGCACGTTAGCAGTGATGTTTTCGCCTACCTGTCCATCGCCCCGCGTTGCAGCGCGAACTAATTCACCGTTTTCGTACAAAATACTCACGGCTAAGCCATCTAATTTAGGCTCACAGCTAAAATCCAAAGTAGCAGTATCTTTAAGCCTGTCTTTTAAGCGCTTCTCAAATGCCAATAGAGACTCTTCATCAAAGGCGTTATCTAGCGACAGCATAGGCACATCGTGAGTCACTTGCTCAAATGCAGACAGCGCAGCGCCTCCCACCTTTTGGCTTGGAGAATTTGGGCTATGTAACTCAGGATATTGTTTTTCAAGCGCTATTAGCGCCTGCATATCTCTATCATAAACGGCATCGGGAACCGAAGGATCGTCTAGTACATAGTACTGGTAATTGTATTCATTTAACGTGTTGCGAAGTTGAGCAACTTGTTGCTTTGCTTGTTCTAAAGAGTCTGACATGGAGTTGTTTTCACGCCGTATAAATAATTAAAAGTTTTACAATTTGTAGCTTAGGTGACTTAACCTAAACGACCTTTTGTTTCAAATGAGGCATTAAACCGCCGTCTTTTTAGTCGGCTAGTATAATTTGTAGCCTCTCTATAGCGCTATTTAATAGAAAAGGACCTGGGTATGAGCCAAGTCCTTTTTATTACGCTAACACGCAAGCACGTACAAAGCGTGCGATATAGACAGTTGAATAGCTTACGTTAGCCGCGAGCAATCATACGCTTGCGTTCAAATTCACGAATTTTTTCAACGTATTGCTGTAAGCCTTGTTTAGTTAACACGCTTCGACGCCCGTCTAATACCTGAGCACCAAACTCGTCCGCCAACTTACGAGCCGCGTTGTGCATCATATTGAATACTTGATGAGGGTCGCCTTCAATGGGCAATATCATAAACAAAGATACACCTTGGGTCTCAAAATTTTCCAGATTATCAATATCAAAAACACCAGGTTTAAACATATTGGCTAGACTAAATAATACTGGCCCCTTGCCATTGGAGTTTACGTGACGATGGAAGATATCCTGGTCGCCAAACTTAAACCCTAGTGTAAGCAGCATAGGTAAAAGCGCAGCACCAGAAATTGGCTCACCTTCTGGCGTTCTTACGTTCAACACCAATACTTCAGGTTCAACATTAGATGACTTCACCGGCTCAGAAGTGCTGCTCGCACCGTCGCTATGTGTATCATTTGCACTAAAGCTCTCTTCACCAAAATCAGTGTTACCTTGCTCACTGGTGTCGAAGTCAATGCGCATTTGGTCATCACCAAAATTAGGCTCTTCCCGCTTTTTAATCGGTGTTTTACTGCGCTTACTACGTGCAAAACGCCGCGGCTGTTCATTTTCTTCCTGGCTACTCCGTGATGAAGATGCATCGTCTTGAGCGTCTAAACTAAAGTCAGCGACTTCTCGCTCGTTTTTAGTTGGCGCTTGAACTGTTGCAGGTTCTTCTTTAAGCGTAGGGTCTATATAAAACTTTTGTGCAGAACGAACGGGTGCTGAATGAGCCTGTTCGGGATGTGCCGTTGTTTGATTATCAGAGTACCCGTCATTTGCGCTATTCGCGTTATTTGCGTTTGATGACGCTGTATAAGACGCGCCTTGCGTACTTTCTTCGCGCTGTGCTTGTGACTCTGACTGAGCTTCATCGTCGCCTTCCCGAAGCAGGAAACCTGGAGGTTCTGGGAAAGCAGCAACGTTGTCATCGCTTTTATTTGATGCCGTATCAAAAGAGCGAGCCTGCCCTTTCATGTGTGGCTTGGGGTTCGTTACCACTGAACCATACAGCTTGGGCGCTTCTTGAGCGTCTTCTTTTTCGCTCCTTTTTTCGCCTTCTGTTCCACCCACTTTTACGGCTGGCGATATCGACGAATTATCATTGCTGCTGGCATTAGCGTGCCCTTCGCCAGCGTCGTCTTCATGGCTATGGATGTCACTCGACGAAGCATATTGAGAAGAGTGATTGCTCTCATCGTTGCCGAATTTTTTATGTTCGCTGCCGTTATCGGGATTATTCAAAGTGTCATCAAACGATGGGCTCGAAGCTGCACTGTTCTCATCTGCTCTATTATGCGAGCTTTGCGAATTGCTAACCACTCGAACCGCACCAATACCAAGCTCATCAAAGCCTTCCTGAGCTTCGGTTTCTAATTCGCCATCATCATCCTGCCATTGTCGGGGCTCTAAGCGCTCTTTTTCCGAAGGCTTACCGTTTTTACGAATTTTCCAAATACCGTGGGCAAGCACAGCAATGATAAAAACCGTGCCTCCAAGGAGTAAAAATAGACGTAATTGATCTTCCATTTAATTTCTTTCGCCCTTTGTTATGCTTCTGCGAAGGCTACAGCTTCGTCAACGTCTACCGCTACCATACGTGAAACGCCAGGTTCCGCCATAGTAACACCGGTTAGGTGACTCGCCATTTCCATCGCTATTTTATTGTGGGTGATATAAATAAACTGCACTGTTTGTGACATTTCTGACACTAAGTTACAAAAGCGCCCTACATTTGCATCATCCAATGGTGCATCTACTTCATCCAGCAAGCAAAATGGTGCTGGATTTAATCTAAAAATAGCAAACACCAATGATAAAGCGGTTAATGCTTTTTCTCCACCGCTTAAGAGGTGAATCGTACTATTTTTCTTACCAGGGGGGCGAGCCATTATCGTCACCCCGGTCTCCAATAGGTCATCATCGGTAAGTGCTAGGTATGCTGACCCACCTCCGAAGACTTTAGGAAATAACATTTTAAGGTCTTCGTTAACCTGCTCAAAAGTGTTTGAAAAGCGCGTGCGGGTTTCTTTATCAATTTTCCGAATGGCCGATTGTAGCGTTTCTAGGGCTTCAGTAAGGTCGTTGTGCTGTGTATCTAAATGAGATTTTCTTTCTGACTGGGTTTCAAATTCTTCAACCGCAGCTAAGTTCACTGCCCCCAAACGCTGCAAATTAGCCTGCGTTTTTTCAAGGTCATCTTGCCAGCGTTTCTCTTCTGCGTCTTCGGGTAAGGTTTCTAGAATGTTTTTCAGTGACTGCTGTGTTTCGTCAAGCTGCTCTAAAATCGTATTCGCGCGTACACGATACCCTTCAATATCGATGTTAAGTTTATCGATGTTTGTCTGTCGGGTTTGAATGTCTTTACCTAGAGCCTGATGCCCTTTTTCGGCTTCTCGTAACCACTGCTCTATATCTTCAAGACTGCGCTGTTTAGCGCTTTTCAGCTGTTCTAATTCCGCTTTATTTTCTAACAGAGACTGAAGTTCTGCTTCCTGAATTTCTTCCGGAGACGTAAGATGCGCTAGCTCTTTTTGCAATCTTTCTTTGTTTTTTATGTATTCTTCACGCTGCTCAAGGTTACGCGTAACCTGCTGGCTATATAAGTTTTGATGATTTTCAAACTGCTGCTTTTTTAACGCAAGCTCATGATTTTGCGACGTTAATGAATCGACTGAGGCGCGCAATTCTGACGTAGTTCGCTCATTTTCTTCACGTTTGGTGTTAACTTCATCAATGTGCACTTCATATTCAAGGATTTGCGCTTCTTGAAGTTCTAATTTTTCAGACAGTTGCGCTAACTGCTCTTCTTCTTTAGCAAGCATTAACTCTTGTTTTGCCAATTCATCATTGAGTTTAGCGCTGCGAGTAGACTGCTGCTCTTGCTGCATTTCAAGTAAAGAGAGCTTGTTTTTAATCTGAGCCCGTTGATTTTCTTTTTCAGCTAAGGCGTTTTGAGCCGTATGCTTTTGAGCTTCGCTTGTTTCAAGAGCCTGCTTCGCTTCCTCAATGGAATGCTCAACTTCTTCAATGAGATTTTCAGTGGCTTCAATATCATCTGTAAGTGCTTTAATCTTGTTAGCACGCTGCAAAGCACCGTCATTCACCTCACCTGGTTTAACAACCCAATTGCGGCTTGCCCACAGGCCTGTAGGTGAAATTGCGCTAGAAAAGCCATTACCATCGCTTTTCATCTCGTCATCAGCTAAGTATTCCACCTTGCTTGTCAGGTCTTTATCGTCTTCACACAGGTAAATGTCATCAAAAAATGCGGGAACCCGTGCCGGTGAAGTGTGGCTACCGCTAAGGTCACTTAATAAAGCATTAGCTAAAGATCCAGCTTTTGCCGAAGTTACAAACACGCTTTCGGTGTATACCTTTATGCCGGTGGGCAGACGCGCTTTGTTTTTAAGAAGTTCTTGTACCGGGTAGCTTTTTGCGACAACAGGATCTTTTGCGTGCTGTAATATAGCCTCTATACAGGGTGCAAGCTTTTGGCTTGAGCTAAATTGTTGCCAAAGCTTTTCTATTCCTTCTAATAGCATATCTTCGAAGCTAGAGGCGTCTTGCTGAAGCGCTTCTAATGCAGATTTGGTTGACTGGGCGGTTTGCAACTGACCCAGCGCATCCCGTCGTTTTGCTTCAATGGTTTGCACTTCAGCATGTTGTTTTTGCACTTTCTCGCTAGCTGCTTGAACCGCCTGTTTACCTTCATCAATATCAAAATCTAGCTCGTTTGCTTGCTCATCTAGTAATGCAATTTGATCTGAGTAATCTTCGTCATCGAGTTGTTTTAGCTCGTCTTGCAGTTCGCTAATACGCTGAGATGTACGAAGCTGCATACTCATTGTGGACTGAATTTGGCTATGACACTGTTGCACGTCTTGTCGAAGCTGGTTGTACGTTTGCTCTTGTTCACGTGCTTTTACGTTAAACTCTCTAAGCGCCTGCTCAACTTCTTCAAAACGCGCTTTTGCGTGTTCCAACTCGGCTTCTTTCAGTACAAGCTCTGGTTCAATGTTTTCAAGCGCCTCGTTTGATACGGCAAGTGCTTCCTGTGCCTCATCAATAGAGTGGTTTAGCAATTCATGCTGTTCGTTGATTCGCGTTAATTCTTGCTCTATTTGCCCTTGTCGCTGTTTAGCATGCAGGGCATTTTGCTCTAATCGCGTTATTGCATTGCTTGTGGTGAATAACTGCTGCTGCAGATCATCGATGACTTGCTTGGTCTCAACTTGTTTAGTTTTATACGATTCAAGTCCGGCTTCATCACCTTGTAGCCTGGCATTTAAATCATCAACTTCTAGTTGCAGTGTTTGCTGCTGTTTTTGCAGCACTTCAATATGCTCGCTATTTTTAAGAAATCTAATCGCCGCAAGCTGGCTTTTTAACTCACGAGCCTGTGCGCGCAACGTTTTATAGCGGGTTGCTGCGGCAGCTTGTCGCTGTAATTTTTCTAACTGCTTGCCAAGTTCATCGCGCACATCGTTTAAGCGTTCAAGGTTGTCTTGCGTGTGCCTTATTCGATTTTCTGTTTCTCTGCGACGCTCTTTGTACTTTGAAATACCCGCAGCTTCTTCAATAAACACGCGTAGTTCTTGTGGCTTAGATTCGATAAGCCGTGAGATCATACCTTGCTCGATAATGGCGTAAGAACGTGGGCCTAACCCCGTTCCTAAAAACAGATCGGTAACGTCTCGCCTGCGACATTTGGTACCGTTGAGGAAGTAAGTAGACGTGGCATCTCGGGTCACTAATCGTTTAACAGACAGCTCGTTATAGTTAGCAAATTCGCCCGCGATCCGCCCTGCACTGTTATCGAAAACAAGTTCGACGCTACACTGCCCCACGGGTTTTCGTGAAGATGAACCGTTGAAGATCACGTCTGTCATTGCATCGCCGCGTAGGTTCTTCGCTGAGCTTTCACCTAATACCCAGCGAACAGCATCAATAACATTAGACTTACCACAGCCGTTCGGGCCAACAATGGCAGTCATTTCCCCGGGAAACGGAATAGTAGTAGGCTCAACAAAGGACTTGAAGCCCGCAAGCTTTATCTTCTTAAGCCTCACGCATCATCCCTCTGATATACAGAATTGCCGGACGAAATCGTCAAAGCTTCAGCCCAATACCCCTTGGTGGGATGCTGAATTAGCGGATGATATGGAAATGATGTAATCACACAGAAGGTTCTTTTGTTATTATGTTTCGACTCTACCAAAACTAACAGCTTGTAACAATTACCATTTCAGCGAGTTAGGCACAGAACGCGCCAAGTGCGTATGATAGAGTAAATAGTTAATAAACAAAGCGTTTAAAATAACGCGAAGGAGTATGAATGAGTTCAGGTGGTGTACATTATTTCTTTGAAGGCTTTTCGCTTATAAAGACAAAAGGGCTAAAGCGTTTCGTGTTTGTGCCCCTCACTATTAACCTTGTTCTGTTTTCCGTTGCTTTTTATTTCTTATTTGGCCAAATAGAAATGGGCATAGCCTATGTTATCGACCTTGTACCAGAATGGTTAGGCTGGATAAAAACGGCTATCAGTTTCTTCTTATGGCCTTTAGCAGTTATAAGCGTATTACTTATTTTCGCACTTATTTTTGGCACCCTAGCCAACTGGATTGCCGCGCCTTTCAACGGCGTGTTATCAGAAAAGGTTGAGCGTCATTTAACGGGCCAAGACTTAGGTGATGAAGGCGTTATGTCGTTGGTAAAAGACATTCCGCGCACTGTAGGTCGCGAACTGACTAAACTTATTTGGTATTTACCTCGCGCCATCGGTTTTTTATTGCTGTTCTTTTTCCTACCTATTATTGGGCAAGTACTTTGGTTCTTATTTAACGCCTGGATGATGGCTATCCAGTATTGCGACTACCCTTATGATAATCACAAGGTAGATTTCACTCGAATGCGCTTGCACCTGGGCGAACACAAAGGAAAAGCAATGACCTTTGGCATGATGGTAAACGTATTCTCGCTCATTCCAGTGGTGAACTTCATTGTTATGCCGGTAGCAATTTGTGGTGCCACATCTATGTGGGTAAGAGAGCTGAAGCCTACGCTTCGAGGGTAGCGAGAAATAACCCGTTGCAGTACCTGTGAAGGTGGTTGTTGAATAGAACTATGGCGTTATCGAAAAAGAGTGCGCGGCTGCTTATTTGGTTCCGGTAAATGCTTCGTACTCAGCTAGCCAGTGGGCCGCCTCTTTTTGATTACCGCTATTGTGGAAAGCCTGGAAGAAATTCATTGAGATGGGACGCTGCGCATTTTGCTTTTCAAGCTGGTGCTGCCAAAGGACCAGATATAAAGGCGGGATCACGCCGCTATCGTGGTGTTCCATGAACGTAATACGTCGGCTAGGTTTGTAGCTATTAAGCCCCAACACTGAACAGGTTTTAGCGCGGGCGATAATCGTTGCGGGGTCTATCGATAGCCAATTCTCTACCGTTTCATGCGGTGCATACCAATACTCAGTATCTACCACTACGTTGGGAGGTAGAAAGCCTTCAATTCCATCTTCATTGCACAGCTTGTTTGCCATACCCTTGCCAATTGGATATTCATCTGCAAAGCCAGCAAAATGCGCAAGTTCGTGCACGAATACTGAATAAGCGTCACTAATATCTAAATACATTACACCGTTTTGAACGTTCGCTTTACCCTGCTCGGCCACCACTACTGCATGGCTAAATTTACGCTTTTTGGCGATATTGGCTAACGGCGTAATATTGCAACCCAAGATACCCGCCCTTTTATAGTTATCGTTACATTCCAGCACATCGGATTTAAGCCAAATAGGCGGGGCTAGACAAATAGAAAGGTTTTCAAGGCGCGAATCGTCGTTATATGACTGATAAAGTTCGTGCGCTCGCATGATGGTCGCCAAACTTGTAGCGAAAGGTTGAACACGCTGCAGGCAATTTGCTTTACCTTCCCAATCAAAAGCGCCAGATTGCCTTGTTGCTTGCGCCACTGAATACGGAGAATAAAGTTTGATGGCTTCTAGTGCTTTTTCCGCTTGTTGATGGCCTTTTTGGGCTGCAAATTTAAAATGCGATTTAGCTTCTGAGAATTCGCCCTCGTCCCACAAAAGCCTTGCGTACTTAAACGCACTTTGCATGTCTAAGGTTGCTGTAGCTGCCAGCAGAGGCTTAGCTAACTGCTGTTGACCGTGAAGTAGGTACCAATCGGCCAGTGCAGCCTGTGCAGGCAAATATTCCTGCGAGGCTGCGCGTATCAGCCACTTTTCTCGCTTTTCTGGCGAATCGGTAGACATTGCAAAGGCTAGTTGCGCTTCAGCAACATCGCCAAGCGCTGCTAAGCGCATAAAACGCTCTGAAGCCCCCTCTTCGCCTAAAATTTGGTACAACAACCACGCAGCGTCAGCATTTTCTAGATTAACAAGCTTCTCTAGAAAGTAGGTCGCTGTCTCTTGATCAATGGAATCTGTAGAGGAAAAGCCGTTGTTATATGCACTCTCAAATATCTCAAGCATATAGGCTTGGGCAGTGTCACTACCCTGCTTTGCAGCGAGCCAAAGCAGCGCTAGCGCGTTATCTCTTGGATTATTTTTAAGGGTAGTATTACCGCTATCTGGGGCAATAGCATTAGACTGAACGCTTTCAAACGTGCCAGTTTCCTCACCTTCTAATAAGACACCATCTTCATTTTGATGTGATGGTAATAGCACGCTAATAGCGTTCGAGATAAGTTGAGGAGCATAGCGCCCGCTATCGCCCGCAACGATAAGCAGTGCGAAGACTGCTAAAAATAAGCCTCGCATAATGCTTTGCGCTTACTCTTCGCTAACTACATCGTTGCTAGCTTGATCACGCAAACGGTTAAGCTCCATTCTTGCGTAACGGTGTTCTACATAGTCGAACACGTTTGTACTTAGCGCAAGCTTGAAGTAATTAGACGCGATACCGCTATTTCCGCGTAGGGAATGAAATTTACCTAAATAAAAATACGCTTCACATAGTCGGTCAGTTAGCGCTTTTTGGCTTTTTACACCGTTAAGCAATGAGTTAAGTACATCGTTTTCATCGACAGTACCTAGGAATAAATCCACCAGCGAAGTTGCCCAATGCTCATTATCTAGCGTAGGACGAATAGACGCTAAGTAAGTTTGGCCTTCCACTTCTGAAACATCGTAATGAGCGAAGTAAGCCCACAGCGCACGAAACGGATCGCTGTTATCTTTTTCAAAAAAGCGGTTAAGATCGTTAGTCGCAAGTTCTGCGCGACCGCCATAGTAAAGCGCGATGCCACGGTTCAAGAACGCGAAATCGTACTCTGGATTAATTTCAATAGTAGAGTCAAAAGCGTCGTAAGCCTGAATGAAATCACTCTGCTGGATATAATGAATACCCATAGAATTATAGGCTTCAGCTAAATCAGGCTTTAAGTTAATGGCTTGGGTGTAATCGAACTGCGCTAAACCTGCAAGGCCTACGCTGTCGTAAAGCATGCCTCGTTGAAAATGAAGTTCAGCTTTATCTTCATCTGAAAGCGCCGGGCTAGTTAGCACTTGATTATAGCGTGCGATTGCCATCTCTGAACGAGGGTTGACAGGTGCAGGCTCGGCCAAAAGCAAATTCCCCATCTGTGGTCTTTCTGAAGCAGGGGGTGTTTGCGCACAACCGGTTAAAATAGCAGCGAATAGAGAAAAAAAGATGAGACTAACGTTTCTGCACATGGTAAAAAAGCATTCTATAAAAAAAGAAAAAACCGCCTGAGCATTTAATATACGCTTGTCTGCGGCGCTAATGCCGCCAACCTTCTCGCATTTGATGATAAAAGTAAAGCGTATTGGGTGGTTAACACAGGTAGCTATGAAGAAAAATAATTTAGAACAACTATCACAACTTGCTTTTGACGCACAGAAAAACTCTCATTCACCCTATTCCAATTTTAAAGTTGGTGCTGCGGTACTTACGCCTAGTGGCGAAACCTTCTCTGGTTGTAACGTAGAAAGTGCTGCTTTCCCACTAGGGCAATGTGCCGAAGCCACGGCCATCGGAAATATGGTTACACAAGGTGAAAAACGCATCTCACACATTGTTATTGCCAGCCCGAACGATGAATTTTGTTTTCCGTGTGGCGGCTGTAGACAAAAAATTGCTGAGTTCGCACCAGATGAAACTCCGGTAACCATGGTTAGTCAAAGCGGAGAGAAATTTGAAACCACAATTGGTGAATTACTTCCCAATGCCTTTAGGGCGCACGATCTAGACAAATAGGTTTTCTAACCATACCTTGCAACAAACGAGGCTCAGGCAGTTTTTAAATCTACCAGCCTCGTTTTTACGTTTCTAAGCATCAATAGAAGCAACATTTATAGCCCGTTTGTGGAAAGGCGCTTTTGCAAAAGGCGCTTTTGTAAAAGACAATACACTGTGTTGTATCAGATGTTGTGGATTAGCGCTTGGTAAAATTGTTGTTTGCATATTGTTCCCCCTTTTTTCACTGAACGAAGGAACTGAATAAAAGGGGTGAAAATATTTATTGTTTTTCTACAATTGCCCTTGCAGTTTCTACAGCAAGCTTAGCAGTCCTCTAATCATTATTTTCATTTTGGCGCTTATTTAGTTTCGCTGCTGCCATAAAGCCAATAATAAAAATGGCGAAGATAACCACGCCTACCCAAATCAATACGTTAAAAAGAAAGTCCATGTTATTCCCTAATCACAATTTTATAATTTAACTTTAACATTTATTTGATTGAGTAGGCGAATTAGATCATTCAGCCTATTTACTTATCAACGATGTTATTGAGATTTTTCTATACCAATAGCCATTACAGACTGACCGTCTTTAATGGCTGGCATTTGATTAACCATCATCACCGTGCCATCAACAGGCGATTTGAGGGTTTCAACTAGATTTCCAAAATAGTCGGTGACCTTACCTATGTCTTGCCCAGTTGACACTTCATCGCCTATCTCCACTGAAGCCTTAAAAAACCGGTTTTCGAGCTTTTAGGGTATTTAATGGTTTCGTAAATAATTGGCTCAGGATGCGGCTTTGACTTTTCTGGCAACATCTTTAGAAAATACATAGCGTTCTCAGCCACCTCTAGCGCTTTCGCTACAGACTCTTCATCTGTCTGCGCTAAGTGCCCTATTTCGGTAGTAAGGCCAGGCTTTCCTCTTGTCATCGCTGTGTTAGGGTAAGAAATTGAATTGTTAGGATCTCTTGGGCGGTCGCCATACATGACAATATGCTGCATGCCAGTTGCTTTCGCGAATTCAAATGTTAAAGCGTCAAGCTCTTCGTCGCCCACAAAAGGAGAATACACATGATTCAATAACGTTTGGTTTGCACTGCCAGAATGCATGTCTATTAAAAAGTCAGCTTTGCCAATAAACTCTCTGGTTAACAACTCAGCAATTTGTTCTGTCGGTGTGCCATCCGCGCTCCCTGGAAACTCCCTATTCAGGTTTTTCTCATCTTTAGGGTTTAACGCAATTCTATTTCCATGGAACCCATCTAAATTTGCCAAGTGCAGTACAACCAACACACCGCTCATCTCGTTAGGATCAAGGTTTTGCTGAAGTTGTTGTAGGGCATACATAGACGGAAACTCATCACCATGAATACCGGCGGTAAGTAGCAGTACTGGACCGTCATCTTTTCCGTTTATAACCGTCACCGGCAGCGTTATGCTTTTCTCTGTAGCAAGGTAGGACGCTTTCTGACCCGTTTGGGTGGTCACGCCCATCAATTCATAAGGTTCATTTGCGCTCGCGTTTAGACTAAACGCAGAACAGAGAGAAACAAGAACACCGGCTAACGCTTTCTTTTTTAACGACATACTTAAAAACTCATTGGAAAATAACGCACTAGTAAGCCAGAACGTTTTAGGTTAATCAATAATAAGTATTTTAAAGTACCTTTATGAAAAAATACCCGCTATCAGCGGGTATTGCGTTATTCTAACGAAATAAAAAGTTGGTCAACTTCACTTTGCTGGTTCTAGGTTCGATACTTCGTTAGTTTCAGGCTGTTCATCACCTCGCTCGCGAATTGCTAGCTGCACATTAGAAACGTTTTTAATCAATAACCACGTAACAAGAGCTAGAGGAATTGAGATAACTTCTGAAGCCTGTGAGACCAAATTCACATTCATAATTTCAGAAATTTCTTCCGCTCTTCTGGACAATCGAAATGCCGCCTGCCCCGCTATGCTGTTAGCGATCCAAAAGAACCACCAAATGCCTAAGATTGAGCTCACTTTTTCTTCTGACCAATTTGATGGGTTTTGGCTAGCCTGCCAAATTTCTTTCATCGCTTGATAGGGCTTCCATAGCGAAACAATGGGAATGAAATAAAAACCTATTGACCAGCCCGGTGAAAACGCCATGTCTTTCGCACCTAGTTGACGCGCATTTTGATTTGCTTGATAAATCCATTTTAAAATTAAAATGCCAGAAACGATAAACACACCAAGGTAAGAAAAAGCGATAACGGCCTGTCTCATGTCATTAGCTTCTGCATCGGCCACCGCCATTTCTTGGCTAAAATAAACGCCGTTCTGGAAGTCTGTTAAAAGCTGGTACTCCATTAAATTTGAGCAGATAGCGACTAACGAAAGGACAACTTGAAAGCATAGAAAGTACTTAATCCACGCCATAAGGTTTGTAGGGTCTTTGAATTCTTCTTTTTTATCTGACATTTCTATTTACTACCTTGGGTCTAGGCCACTTTACCAAGCTAATCTATCTGCTTTTATTGAGGCTATTGTTTATGTTTATTATTCGATTTCTACTTTTGTCACAATTAAATAGCGTTTATTTATTAACTAGCTTTTAATTAAGCGTTTTACCTGAGCCTGTTCTCTAAAAGCTCCTGAAACGGCTTTGGCAACGCATTACGGGCTTTGCGCGTAATCTTAACTTCATGTTTTTGCCACAATATTCCTACATACACCACACCTAAACCAATAGCCGTTAACGCAACAGGAAAAAGCCAACTGTCTCTAAACACATTCGAGGCCAAGTGGCCTAAATAGAAACAGCTGCCTAACGCACCAAATATCACAAAGACTTTCCGAACCAATAATGCGCCTAGCCCAACCATGACTAGGTTTATACAAAAATAGAAAAACTTTGAAAGTTCGCTGTCTGAGTTTTGGCTAGTAAGCCCGCCCCAAAACGCAATAACGCCGAATAAATATAACCAAAATGCGTAGTCGGCAGTGTGCCTTGAACGTATATCGACCCAAAAAGCTAATAAGGTCATGAGTATGCCAAAGTACATAGATACTTGTGCGCGAAATTCCCACGTATGAGAGTTCCATATATCGTCTTGGTCGATGAAAAGCATGACAGCATCCATACTGATGTACCACAGTGTTACTGCTATAGGCATTATCAAAAATGGATACTTGTACCGCCAAGCGACTATCATGCCGGTCACCAATGTGCCAAGTTCCATGTACAACCACAGCCATTTAACGCGTGTATGAAACTGACGATAGACTGCATCGTTCTCGGGCCAAAGGCCAAGCCATTGTTGAAAACCGTAGATAGCAAGCGGTGTTAAACACACTACAAAGGTTGCGCAAATACCGGCAGGAATAATAAGGTTTTTATTTGCTAAAGAGTTAGTAAGCTTTATCCCTACACCAGCGTAGAGCAATGATATGAAGATTATCCCCAGCCCCCCAAACTGTTCCCACCCTAAATTCATAAACAAAGTCATGGCGCCAATAGCGATAAGGCCGCCCAAGTAATAGAGAATGTGGGTAAAGGTGAAAGCGGGAGTATGCTGGCTTTCTGCCTGAAAAAAGCTGTAAAGGTCAATGCCCTGCTGTTCAGAGATGATATTCTTCGCTACTGCTTTTTGAATACTTGCTTTCGATACTTCCATGTACTTCTCTGAGTTAGCTTGTAGAAATTAGAACTTTTACTTTACTGGGTTATAAGCAAAAAGCCAGACTAGAGAAGTTACAGAGTATTACTCGTCGCTTTTTCGTAAGCCTTCTCAGATTTGTTCCACGTTAAGTGGCCAAAAGCGATACCTGCAATGGGAAGGATGATTAAAGCAATGGTTGGGCGTACCCAAATATTTTCTAATGGGTCAAGAAATTCCATTAGTAGGGTCCAGAAGATGGCTGTAGACACGCCCCACCCTAAAACACCGTTAACTAAAACGAAGCGCTGTTTTCCTTTCTCTCGCGTTTTTGCCCACTTTTCCATTTTCATGTAAATATCCTTTTTCCAAATATTAAACAAGCAGTACAAGGCAAACAAAAACAACTATTGAGCTAACTAAACCAACAGCGAAGGTCCTTCCTTCGTCTCTGCCCACTCGCGGATATTCGCCAAAGGTTAGAAGTTTGAGCACTATATGCCCTATCCCTTTTATAACGAACTCAATGATAGCTTCTACGACTATCCATTTGAATATCCGAAGTATAAAGCGGCCCAGTGGTTCTAAAACGTCTTCCATAACTTTAATGCTCTTTGTTGCTTTTATTAAACAGTGCTTTTGTTAAATAGTGCTTTTACTAAATGGTGCCGTTATTAAATAGTGGCTGTCTAATAATTTTGTCGCTAACGACGCCCTTTACTCGGCACTCTGGTTCGTCTAATGGCGAGACTACAAGCCAATTTCACCAATAAAAATCAAGGCCCACATAGCCAACACAGCGACAAAATTGATGGTAAACACCATACCACGCAATCTAATATTGTTGGTAAATATTTGAATAATGCTGTGCAACACTCTGCCAATTACAAATACCCAAGCCAAGTAGATTTGCTCGTTGTCTATTGGCTCATCCATTGCGATAAGCAACACACTGGCAATGTAAAAAAATATTGGCCACTCGAATTGATTGCTTAGGTTCGCGCTGATTTTAAGCTGAATATTGCTGAAAGGGTTTGAACCATCTTTGCCCTGCCCCACACCCCATATAACCGGTGCGCGAACTATAGTGAGTAATGCGTAAAGTACAGTACAAAGAAGTACATGCGTAAATAGTGGAAGTATTAAACTGGACATATTAATGGGCTACACGTTCACTTTATACTTCAAATCAAGGGCTTCATCACCTGTCATTCCGCGGAAACCCCACTGATACTTTTCTTGTTCTTTAATCGTAATCTCGATATCTACGGGTGAAATCTCCAACTCTAGCTCAATTTGTTTAAACAATGCTTTTATAAGAGACTTTTGCGTGTGTATTTCTCGCCCTTTCATCATGTTTATTTCGATAACTGTGTATGCCTCGGTTCTACCATCAGGGTAAAAGAAGTCGTCTTTTGACAGCGGCACAAAGCGATGCGCTCTCTTATTTTCGGGTAAGCCCAAGACTGATTGCATACATGAATGAATAACATCTGAAAGCTTGCGTTTTATTGGGTTTAATTGTTCGTCTATGCCATAGATTACGATCACGTTGCCGTCCTTTGCGTTTATTGTATTGCTAACGGAGTTTTAGTTATTTTTCATACCCGTTCTATTTCGAGTATTTTATTTTTTCACTTTAACGCAGTTTAACCTCAAATATGATTTCACTTTCTTTTTCTATAGAACCATTTGGACCAAAAAGTATGCTGTAGTAACGCAAACGTTCATTTAACGCCTCTGCTATTAGCACTCCAGTTAATGCAGGTTGCGGCCAAATTGAATTGTGTGCAGAAATCATTTCGGACCACCTTCTGGTTAAAAGCTCTTTATAACCACCATTTTTCCATTCACCCGGTATATCACTCCACTCTGCACAAGTAATTAGCACTTTTAGCGGGGCTGAAAGGCAACATAACTTTCTCATTTCGTGCTCAGCGTCGAGCGCAACATTTTCCGACTCAATGAAAATCAGTGGAACATCTGTTCCATTTCTAGATTTTCGACAAAATGTATAGTCGATTTTGAAGAGCTCTTTTTTGTAATTTAAGCCCATTTTACGAGAAAGCGGCTCTAAAATAGTATCCTCATAAAGGCGAGTACGATTCCTCGATGTCTTCCAAGACTCATTGAATTGGGAAACAGGTAAAGCTTCTAAACTTTTAACGAAGGAAGATCTAAACTCATCCCAAAGTAAGTGCAGTGCCATTTAAATCCTTATGTTGAGTGCGAATAAGACAGGTATAAAATTTATAACTTTGTAGCGAAACAAGCCTGTCTTGTTTACTCATTTGTTTAGCTAACGCAATGGTGCTAAAAGATGTTTGTTAGTGTTACGCTCACTCGGTAGTTACCTATTATTTCTAATTGGAAATTTACCTTTAATTGCAAACCAAATACCTGGAAAGCCAAAAGCGAAAAAGAATAATATCGCATTGAATAAAGATGGTTCAGATCTCTTGCCTGATATTAACTCACCATTTCCGAGTTGCCCTAGTAAATACCAAATAGATAACCCAAATACAGTTAACCCAATTACTCGACCTAAGTAATTACGTAACTTTCCAGTAGTGATACACATTACAAAAATGGTTAAGCAGAAAGCACCAAACACATAAATTCCGATTGGCTTACTCATTTCTGGCGCAATTAAAATCATAACAACACCAAACAACCCTGTAATACTACCGAGTAATATTCTAGATAAAGGACTTAACCCTTTGTTTAGGACATATTGACCAGATTTGTACATACTTTCCCTGTAACCCTAATGCTCCATAAAGAAAGGACAATGCATGGCTATACTTAGCGAAGAATGAGCGCCAGCCATACTTTAAACAACTTTACTTAACATGCCAGGCATAACTTGAAAAATCAAAACTGTCCCCGAATACAAAAATGTGACTACACAAAAATGCCCGCCTTGTTTAGCCGCCTAAATAGCCGCGCCCAAACGACCTACCATTCAATATCTTTTGTCTGTAAACACACAAATAACCCCAGAATTGTTGTACATAATTTCATGGTTGAAATCACAGTACGCTGCGGCAGCATTTAATGGCAACTGTTCATTGCCCCACCTTTGGGGCTTAAAATATGCGAGCTCTCCACTAATGCATCTTTTCGCTTCTTGGTCTGTTGAATAAACACACATTTGCGATTGGTCGACGTGAGTCTTTTGGTCGCATCCATTCAAAAGAATAGAAAATATGGCTATGAATAGTAATTTCTTCATGTGACTTCCTTGTTTCGTTCTAGACCGTTAACACGTGAATAAGGCGTGTATTAGTACTTGTACGCCATAAAGATGCCTGTCTTGATTAATCCGATTCAATCCTGCCATGGAGATTGACGCTTCTGGAGCAAATTGAGGCATATCAGTAACATCGATAACCCCATTTTCAGATTCTTTTTGGCTTATCTCCCAACCATATTTTTCGCTGAGCTCTCGTGAGATCGCATTCCAACCACCACCAGTATCAGTAAAAAATGTCAGGGTAGTTCCGTCCGCGAGTTTTGGTTTTAGGTAAATTAAGTTATTCTTAAATTCACTGGGTAACTCTTCAGAAAGACAAATAAAAGGGATTGAAAAGATTAAAAGCGATACTAAATGCTTCTTCATTGGCCTTCCTTTGGCGTTGTTTTTTTATTTTTCCTGGGCAAAAAATAAATTCTTCTAGAACAACATTATGTCTTTGAACGCAATATTTAACATCAATAAAACAACCGAAGCGGTTCCTAAGGCCTTTTGCATATTAAGTAATTTGGCATTGGGTTGGCGTTTAGGCATTAAAAACTGTTTTATGTTTAGTTGCGTTACCAAAAACAGTACCGATGCAAGAAGCATTGAAATGAATAGCAATGGCTGACTGCTTTGAAGCGTGGAATAAGCGAAAAAAAGAGGAATGACAGTAAATAGCGATAATACAATTCTGGCGGGAAGTTCATACTTGACCATAAATAACATCCTTGCTTTTGTAGGCGGCGAGTTTTTAAACTCTAGCGGTTGAAACAAAATGGGGCAACGTTTTTTTACTTAACATGACAGGCATAACTTGAAAAATCAAAACTGTCCCCGAATACAAAAATGAGACTACATAAAGATGCCCGTCTTGTTTAGCCGCCTAAATAGCCACACCCAAACGAGCTACGATTCAATATCTTTTGTCTGTAAAAACACATAAACAACCACTCGTGCTTTTCATCACCATAGTCGTTGATAAAGTTCGAGGAAAGGTAGTAAAACCACCACCAAAGTGATGCTAAGCATAAGAAAGCTAGAGGGATAGAGCTTTTAAAGCGAGTGTTCATTGTACGGCTCTATAAAATCATGAATATTGAGTAGCTTAACAGCCAAAGAATTTGGCAGCCGTAACTTAGGCGTTGATAAAGCCCTGGTACAGTTTTTCGTTCAAGGGATTTTGCTAATTTATATGAAAAGAAAACGCAGCCAATAACGCTTAATGCAGATAGAATCCTCAGCGGCCAAGCATAGAAGCTAGAAAAAGTAACGATCAGCGGCGCCACGGTAAACGAAACTAACATTATTAGCCCTGACCACGTATGGATTTTACAACTTTTCGAAGGTGTTGTTGTATATGGGTCGGCGTCCATTGGGAAGTAGCCACAAACCCAAGTACAGATGCCATGTATTATTGTCATTGCACCGATAACCATAGTTGGCATATGGTCTGGATGTGAGTTTATAAGGTAATACCCAAACAGAGCGAACAATAAGCCCAACGGGTAATTATTGATTGCAGGAGAGAGTTTCTGTGTTGGACTACCAAACGCACCAAGTTCACTACAAAACTGCTTCGTATGGCTATAGTTTGGATAAAAACGAGAAGCGATGTAAATGCCTAAAACTATCCAAACCGATGCCGCTATCCCTGTAAAAGATAAAAAGCTATCCAAATGGGTGTCCTCCTTGATTTTATTGCGCTTACAGTAATTAAGCGAAGCCCCTATTCATAAGCCGAAAAACGTTTTAACTGGCTTGGTGCGGGATATTTTGCGTTATCATTTTTTTATTGCCGCTATAGTTTTCATAAAACTGCTGGTGTGCAGTATAAGAAAACGTATCGTCTCTTTTTGTATATTGGGCAATCCAGTCTATCAGCATGGGTAAATTATCATCTTGAGCTTGTTTGGTATCGTATTTATGGGGCTCCCAAGGTCTTGCTTTCGCGTTAGCGATACACAACTCAATGGGTAAATTCATAAATATAATTTCTGAAGACTGCCCCTCTACTAGCTTAAGAAGGTCTGTGTAACACCCCTCAATTACCCAACCCTGATTAGAAGCGGTAAAAGACTGTATTTCTTGATCCGACTCTTTAATCGGCTTTCTTTCTGGCGGGCTAGTGGGTTTCCATGCAAGGGTATCGAGATCTAAATGTGCTAAACCGTGAATTTCACACAAACGACGCGCTAGCGTAGATTTGCCAGAACCGGAATTTCCGAATATTAAAATTTTAGTCACGGTGTTTTCCTTACTACCTTAGCAAAAGGCATCGAGAAACGCTTATTATTCTATAGCGTGTACCCAGCTAATCATGAAACTTAAGCCATTTCTCATCTTTGCGAATAAACCCAGTTTTTGTTACTGAATGAGGCCACTGATTTTCCGGGTTGTGCACTATCCCTTTCACCGTTTCTATACTATCCGTATCTTCTGAACCCGTTACAATTACAACGTCTCTAGAGGGTACATAAACAACTATATCGCCTTTCACCGGAAAGTTTTCTTTCGTCCAAAGCGCATCATAAATTAGAAAAGACGCTTCGTAAGTGCCATCGGCCACAATCATCGAGATGGTCGAAGGGTCTCCTTTAATTTGTAGTGACACAATAGCGTTCATCAAATTAGACATTGAGAAGTCCCTAAGCTCTTCCTCTTTTACGTCTAAGTTAGCAATGTCTTCTTTCGGTATGAACTTGATAGATGAGGGTGTATCAATGGCATAAAGAATATAGAGTACATCATTTAGCTTCTCATAAAAGAAAGGCAGCTCACCCTCATTACCTTCGCTCATCAATTCAGTTATATGGTTTATATAACCTGAATCTTTTATTACGGGAAAAATATTCGCTTTATCTATGTTGGATTTAGCGTCATTACTGTTCTTTGTTAACGCACTGATGTACGTTTCTATAATTACGTCGAGCTCTTCTGGGTCAGAAAGGTAATTCATATAGGCATTATCGAGATATGCGGTAGACGTTCCTCCACCACTGTAAGTCATCTCAACCTCTAGACGGCCTTTTATTCGCGCACTCACAACCTCTGGTTTGGTGGTAACAGCCTTCACATACCTTTGAGTAAACGCACTTTCATCTAAATTGCTTTCGGCAACCACACTACTTATAAAAAAGCATAAAAACGCTATTATGAATGTTTTCATTTTCCATATTTTTCTTTAATTAACACATCAAAGTATTGAGTATCGTTTGGACATTCGTCGCTGTTTTTGGCGAAATCGCTACTGCACCCTGGGTTGCAGAATCCAACGGTATAGCCACTATATTCGGCAAGCGAATCGGGCTTTACGGGTTTGCCAGATCTAGGGCAGAACTTATTGATGGGTTCCATAGTTTTTTCTCTGTCGCTAGTTAAGAGATACAACTTATATCGTAATTGCTGTAAAAGCTAAAAATATGCGCGCCTCTCACGAATAGAATACGACATATCGCACTTTTCACACGCAATGTTCCAGCTACCGAACCGCTGAGTAATGTTCAACTCATCAGCACATATTGGACAAACTTCATCAAGAAAGGTACTTGGAACGCATTGAGAGCTTAAAAGTTAAGTTCTCTTTAACAGCTAGCCACTCTGTATTGATGATTGAAAACACAACCGTATCTCTATAACCACCATTTGGCATTTTTTGATGATTCCTAAGCACGCCGTCTTGTTTTGCACCTAAACGCGCAATAGCATTACGTGAAGCTTGGTTATGCCAGTTTGTTCTGAACTCTACAGCGATTGCTCCGAGACTTTCAAAAGCGTGGGTAAGAAGAAGTAGCTTACATTCGGTATTGCATGATGTTTTCTGATAGCTTTTGCTGTACCAGGTGTAACCAATTTCCACCCTTTGATTTAAAAGGTCAGCATTACAAAAGCGTGTTGAGCCGATAACCTCTCCGCTAGCTTTGTCTATAACCACGAACGGTAACGATAGCCCTTTGGCTTTCTGCTCTAGTGCTGTCGTAATATAGTCATCAATAATTTCAGCGCTTGGTACAGAGGTGAACCATAGCTTCCAGAGTTCACCGTCGTTTGCTGCGTTCACTAAAGCGTCTGCATGTTCCATTGTTAACGGAGTGAGCTTTATATTCTCAGACTCTAACTCAATATCTTCAAACCACATTTCACTTTCCATGTATTTCTGACTGTATGTTGCTAAGCACAAAGATGCCTGTTTATTTTTGCTTACCAACTGTTGGAAATATATGATGCTAAATCAAAAAAAGCATCGACTTTATCTCCGCGTTTGTTCCAGTTATCATGAGTATGAGGCATGCCTTTCACCTCAATCCTTTCATGCTTCTTCATTAGCTCTATTCTTAACAGTGCGCGCTCTTTTTCATTTAGCATCAATGACTGTATTTTTTCTAGTTCGCCAGTGTCTAACCAAATTGCACCACAGCCTGGGCACTCATCTATCTCTACCGCATGAAGCGGGCTATAAAACCTGCGCAACATCACGGTATCAGGGCATTTGGGACAGGAAACCCGTTTATGTAAAGAATCGAGTTGGTAACGAAACTGGCTAAGGTGCTTTGCTAACACATTCCCTCTTTTTTCTTGCGGGTTTTCAAAGTCACTTAGTGTTTGATTTTCGAGTAAGACACCGCCACATGCTTTGCTGTAATAAACCGGAACTTTACCAACTGTGACTTTTTTTAGCTGTGTTTGCGTTCTTGGGCACTTCATTTTTTAGTCTACCTTTGTTCTTCTAATATTGTGACTTGATACAACTGGTTAATAAAGTAGGGTTATCAGCTATCTTTGAGAAACTCATTCAACCTATATAGATTGTATTTTATAACCATCTTGTCAATGTAAGACAGGCTGCCTCCTTTCAGATGGTTACTCTTTATCACTAAAGTATCGTCAGCAACTTCTATATAACGGGATAAGTCTAAAGCCTTGAACTCTTCATAAACACTGACTAGTTCTTTATTGTTAATATCGATTTTATCAATCGTCCAAGATAGTCCATCTCGTTCAACAACGAATATAATGTTACTAAGAGTATTTTCGCTTATGTTTTCAAAGGTAACGTGAACAGAAACAAAGTTGTTTGAGCTAAAAGGAGTCCAGTATTTATTCAAGTCTGTCGTGTAAACAACACTACTAAAGTCCTTTAATTCGAGCGTTTTCATTAGGGAAATCAAAAATAAAAAACTTTGATCTTCACAGGGTAGTCTTTGGTCGACGCCACTTGAACTCTTGAAGTTTAAAGGTATGCATTTTTCAGCTTCAAAGCCCACTTTCACGGTTTCTAGATAATTTTCAACAAGCTCTTTAGCTCTGTGATTTTCACCTAAGATGCTTACCATTATAAGCAACAAAACGATGGGGAGAAGCCCAAGATACTTCAATAAAACTCTGCTTCTAAATTTCATAAATTCCTTTTAGCGTTCTGACTTTTCAAGAACAATCCTATATATGTAAGGCACTACGTAAAAATGCCTGTCTAGTTTTGTGTTCCGTGTGTGTGGAGTTATTATGCATCCAAGGCTTTTTGCCAAAAAACAGCGCTGCCAGCCTCTGGGTCTAATTCGTAACTACTAAATCCAAATTTTTTATACGCCGCTTTAGCAACATCATTATTGCTCAGTACCTCAAGGGTAATTTTACAGCAACCACGTTCCTTAGCTATCGACTCCACTTTTTCCAATAATTTTTGACTAAGCCCTAGCCCTCTATAGTTTTTATGAAAAACTAATCAAGACAGGCATAATTAAATATTACATAAAGTGCCTATCTTCTATAATTCTAAAAGTGCCGGTACATATCGCTAAGCTTCGTTCCGCCTTTTGGCTGAAAACATGCCGAACCAGAACGCCCCTTCTAGAACAAGGCCTAAAATGATAAATAGAAATACACCTGACTGAATACCCATACTGTAAGATGCGATTGCTGCGACTAGAAGAAACAGAGCGATAATAATTCGATAAACACCATTCATTTAAACTCTCCTTTTAAATGCCTAACACAAAGATGCCTGTCTTGTTTAAACTAGTTTAGTCAACTTTTAAGCTTAAGGCTTTAACCAATTTGTAACATGATGTCTTTAGCGATTACTCTAGGCCTTTGAACCTTTTTAGTACCTTTTTATTGGGTATTTGACAGTGTTGTGTACCACCAAAAAGCTTGATGCGATTACGAGCAAAGGCTTTATAGAACAGGTCTCTAAATGTTCTTGGTAAAACTCTGAATATGCCGAACAAAAACCAGAAACCACTTAAATCTTTGGCGATTTCAAGTGCTGCGTCTGACCACAGAAAGACTTTCCCGTTTTTAACCAACATGAAAGTATCAACACCTACTGTATCGACTTTATAGCGTTCTATAACCTCCTGAGCGTAAGTTGACTGCATTGGGGAGAAAATAAAGCGTTCCATTTTGTCGCGCTTCAAAATGAATGCGACAGCTCCGTTACAGAAGTTACACACTCCATCGTAAATAATTAAATCTTTTTCTTTCAATGAATAAGCCCAAATAATATACCGCTGCGCGACTACATAAAGATGCCTGTCTTGTTTAAACTTCGTAAACTTCGAAATTAGGACAACATGCTGGACCAGCGCTAGAGCACTAACCGTCCATTATTGATGAGGCCGATAAAAAGCCCAGTATATCCCGCGACTACCCCCAGTAAAATGCACGCTCTACTCAAGTTAGGGTGCCAAAATCTCCTGCGGGATTTTACTCCCTCGTCAGATTCAATAAGCAACTGAGAACGTCTACTCAAAACATAAAGTCCTGCAGAAAAAACGGTAAAAGCACCAATCGGCGCTGCGGCGCCTTTGGTAAATTCATAAGCCGCAGACAGAAGTATACCGCTTAATAAGATCCAAACTATGGTTAAGTTGCGCAGTTTGAGCAACTGCTTCTTTTTGCTCTCGGAGTGCATGTTCCTAAGTGGAAATCGCGCACTTAGAAAGACCACAACAGCCGCAAAGGCTGACGCAATAGCCGCGCCACTCAGCAGCCAATTCCACTTTGTCAGACCCGTTGCAGTTGCACCACCTGTTGCAGTTGCAGCCGAAGCCGGTGCACTCACCGTTAGGTTTGCCAACGTCATTGTGGTGAAGGTCACCGCTGGTGCCGTTGCATAGATGGCGCTTCCCATTTTAGTTAATGCATCTTGCTTCAACACCTTTCTTGCCCGCGACAAATTCTTGCGTACCGCAGCTTCTGAAATCGATAGCAGTTCAGCAACTTGCTTGCTGGACATCTCCTCCCTGTAATACAAAAGAACCACTTCTCTTGTCTCTTCGGGTAGATTGTCTACGAGTTGTGCTACCACTTTTTTCATCGTATCAGTTTCGTAGTACTCTTGAGGTTCTTGATCCTGCGTACAGTAAGAGGCGAGTAATTTATCGGCCTCGTCACCACCAATACGTTTGGAAAGCTTGTTGTCTCTTATGTAGTTAAGTGCTGTATAGCGGGTAGATTGCCTAACCCAAGGTAAAAAGCTATTTTCACTTTTGAGCGAGTTCAGGTTTTGCCAACAATTGATGTAGACCAACTGTGCCACTTCCTCACTGGCATCTACATCTTTAATAATAGAAAGGGCTAAACTGCTAACCATATTCCGCGTGTGATTAATTAACCGTTCAAACGCTTTGAGATTGCCAGTCTTAGCTTCGATAACATCAGCGGCGAGCGTATTCATGTTGCCTTCTCTCCTTTCCTTAGATTACATGAAGCTTGCTATCTGCGACGCCACCCACTCTGGAGACTCCCACATCATAAAGTGCCTGGCATCTCTATTCATCAAAAGTTTTGCTGTCGGTGCCTGAGAAACCTGTTGTTGATACAAGCGCTCAGCAAATTCATGTTCTTGCTCGCTGGAAAATGCGCCACTTGCACCTAAAACCAATATAGGTGTTTGCGTTGTCGTAAGATATTCCCGTAAATCCGTGGTCATTAACTCACTAATCGCAATACCAACGGTACGTGGATCTGAACGCTCTGCCATTGCCAATATTTTTTCCTGAGCGTCTTCGTTCCTAGCTTGGATATAGACGCCATTGCGAGTGCTTTCCCGTACCTGTTCTGGCGAGAGTGCGGCATAATACTGTTTCATTTGTTCAGCACGTTGTCGCATATCTTCTGCCTTAGTCTGAGGATCACGGGTGAAAATAGGTGCTAAGAATGGCAACCCATCAACGGAGACCACTTTACCCACCGCTTGAGGATAATCGACAGCGAGATTGAGAGCAACAAACCCGCCAAGGCTATGTCCTACTATAAGTGGCGCTTGTAAGTCGTTGTCGGCAATATAGCGGGCTACCTCGCCCACTACCCGGTCAATAGACCAGTTCTTTATCGGCGCTGAACCGGCAAAACCGGCTATTGATATCTGGTGCACCTGGTGTGCTTGTTCAAACTGCTCTGCAAAATCGTCCCATACAGAGCTGTCTGACATAAGCCCAGGAATAAAAATAATAGCGGGCCCCTTTCCTTTTTGTGAAGCCGTAAAGGTCTCTTGGGCTGCAATAGAAAAGCTGGCTACAAGAAAGCCAATTAGCAGACCAATTAACTGATACTTGCGATAGTGTTTAGCGAGGTGTTGATTGATAGTTGTCATGTGATTAATGTCCTTTTTACTTAGTGTTATTACTTAGTAACCACAGACGACAAAAGTGTGACTAACTTTTTTAGGCAATATTACCTGAGAGCTTAGCTAGACGATGTTGATCCTTCTCTGTAAGGCAAGACCAAAACTTAAAATGACAGGCATAACGAAACTGAAAACTTAACATGAAAGGCATGATTAGTAGAAAAATCAAAAATCAAAACTGTCCCCTCGTACACTTTCTTTAATCTAAATCCCTATCCAAACTGCTGAACAAGTAAATCAGAGTAAGAAAGTCGCAATGCCTAAAGCCCGAAAGTCTCAAATTAGTTTATCGGATACGCCCTATTATCACTGTATTTCCCGCTGTGTACGTCGTGCCTTTTTATGTGGCGAGGAAAACGGTAGAAGTTTTGAACATCGTCGCCAATGGGTAGAAGACCGTATTCATGTTTTAAGTGAGGTGTTTGCAATTGATGTATGTGCTTATGCGGTAATGAGTAATCATACGCATCTGGTATTGCACGTAAACAAAGAGAAAGCAGACGCACTAAGTACAGAGGACGTGATTCAACGATGGCACAAACTGTACAGGGGCACATTACTCTCGCAGCGCTACATGTCACCAGATTCACGTAAAGACTTACATGAAATCCAAATTAAAACGGTGGAGTTAACGGCTGAAGTATGGCGTAAAAGGCTATTTGATATCAGCTGGTTTATGCGTGCACTAAATGAATACATTGCCAGGGCCGCAAATAAAGAAGACAACTGCACAGGGCATTTTTGGGAAGGACGTTTTAAATCTCAAGCGCTATTGGATCAGCGGCCCTTGCCGCCTGTATGGCTTATGTTGATTTAAACCCAGTACGAGCAAAGATGGCCAAAACGCCTGAAACATCGGACCATACCAGCATTCAATACCGTATTAACGCAGCTAAAGTAGGCAAAACACCGAAAAGACTTATGCCTTTTGCAGGCAATCCAAGGCAAGAGATGCCACACGGTTTACCTTTTACTCTTCCAGACTACTTACAGCTTGTAGATATAACCAGCCGATATATTCATCCAAATAAACGCGGCAAGGTTCAGCATAACCTGCCCCCTATTTTAGAGCGTCTCAATATTGAACACGAACATTGGATAACTTTAACGACGCAGTTTGAAACCTGCTTTAAGCACGCCGCCGGCAAAGTGACTCACCTAGAGCAATACGCACACAATCAACATCTGCAACGGGTTCAAGGCCGACAAAGTGCAATGCGCTTACTTGGTTAGCTCTACCGCTTAGTAGATAGCAAGACGGACACAAAATGTATATTTCTGCACAAAGATTTCTGCCTCGTTAACTAGAAGGCATTTTTACAATGCGCATCCGCATGCGTATACTTGATATGTACGGCCATTTGGAGTAATTGCATGCAAGATTTATATGACACCCATGCCCCAAAAAAAGCGACTAATTTAAGCTTAAACAGTGACTTATTGCAAAAAGCTAGAGACTTGAAAGTTAACCTGTCTGCAACCTTAGAACAGGCACTTAAAGACAAGTTGAAAAGCGTTGAAGAAGAAAGATGGAAAAAAGAAAACAAAGCTGCCATCGCTGCGTACAACGAGTTTATTGCTGAGAACGGCTGTATAGGTGATGAGTACAGGAACTTCTAATGACACAGTTTGATGTTTACAGAAACCCAAGCTCAAAAAACAAATAAAGCTTACCCTTTTCTTGTAGATGTTCAGAACTCTGTAATTGACCAATTAGCAACAAGGTTAGTTGTACCGCTTACAAAGAATAAGACTAGAAATAGTCTTTACATGAAAAACCTAACGCCGGAGATAGAATTCGAAGGCGAGACATACCTATTTCTGACTCAACAACTGAGTTCCATACCCGAAGATGTGCTAAAGGACTCATCGGTTCTTTGGACCAATCCCGGGAATTGCTAATAGGTGCAATAGACTTTGCTATTACTGGAATATAGCTTTCTATAACAACTCAGATAGGTGGGTATACAGAAACATGCCTGTCTTGTTTAGTTTCACGCGTTAAGCGCCGGCCCCGATACTACAAGTAACCTGCTTTTTGGTACTTTTCATACCCTGCCCGAGTCAATTCCTTGAGCTTTTGAAAGAGTCTGGCATCTGTTGCTTTAAAATTAAAGCAAGATTTGCCTTGCATTCGTTTTTGAAGCTCTGGCGATAGACTTTCTAATAATTCTGGAAATACATAAACGGGCATCAGATGAAAGCTGACATAATTCTTATTGATTTTGACTGAGCCAAAATACATTGGCTTCTTGTTTTTCATAACGTGATGCGTGTTCAAATAAAAATTATCGGGATTATCAGTGACCACGACCATGCCATTGGAATATGGAGTCAGTATATCTTTGAGATGATGAAAAACTTCGTCTGGATTATTCACTTTTTTAAAACCTCAAGAGAAAAGAAATAGGACACGCACAAAATGTATATCTCGATAAACAAAAAAGACTGTCTTGTTTAGTCGCTTTAGTCATTGCCAGCGCAATGCCAAAGCCCACTATATTTTCAATAGCCACAACTTTGGTGTGTTCAGGGCCCTGATATTTGACGCCATATTCCCAAGCACTTTGAAAGTAAAGGATATTAAGAACGCCAAGAACGGCCACTAAAGCCAAGACAATTCTAGGGAAGTGTTCTGACTACACAAACACACAAACATGCCTGTCTTGTTTAGTAGTATAGTCTTTTTAGTGTAAAAAAATGACTGTCTTGTTTTATGATGGTTCAGACTGAACAAACTCTTTCGATTTTGGCCATTTCATTCCATGAAGGTTAAACATTCTGAGAGCACCTAACGCCTCAATAACCGGCGCAGCTTTGCTGCGTCCGGCGCCGAAGGCGCGTAGTTGATTGACTTGTTATGAGTTGCCACTACGGAAGCTCCCCTAGATACGGAAATGCGCACCACGACAGCAATACGAATAATGTGAGATTTGCAGCATATGCCAGCGGTCTCGACCCTTTAGCTAATGCAGCGATAGATATTGCCAGCGCAATGCCAAAGCCCACTATATTTTCAATCGCCACAACTTTGGTGTGTTCAGGGCCCTGATATTTGACGCCATATTCCCAAGCACTTTGAAAGTAAAGGATATTAAGAACGCCAAGAATGGCCACTAAAGTCAAGACAATTCTAGGGAAGTGTTCTGACGAAGATGAGAGTTTAAGTACCGATAGGTAAAGTGCTGGAGTGACGAAAGGGAATAGAATTAAGGTAATAAACGCAACAAGCACAATCGGTAGAGGCATTGGAACCCAGACGTTGGGCACACCACCTAACACGATAATGCCTGATACTGCTGCCAATAATGCAGCCCCACCATACATCCATTGTTTATGGGATAACTCCATGACTCTCCTAGGACTCATAACAGTTTACTCGTCCCCAAACAGTCATGCTAATCCACACCATTTTGGGGCACTTCTCCTTTTTCCTTCTTACAACTCTAAACCATAACCTACAGAGAAATAAAGAAAAAACCGTAATGTCGTTTTTCGCTCATTTATTAAAAACACCAAATCGACATGCAGATGATTTCGGGGTATTTAACGCTACACAAAGATGCCTGTCTTGTTTAGTCATTGTTTAGTCAATGGGGTTACTTCAACTCTCTATCAATTTGAATGGGGTCTGTTTCCCACTTTTGTGCTCTAAGTTGGGTCGGTGTTTTTCCATAATGCTCCTTTATGGTGCGACTAAAATGCTGAGAGGTCTTAAATCCACAATGCTGTGCCACCTCAGACACAGATAAACCGGTATGTTGTAGTTGATCTACGGCATTTTCAATGCGAATGTGCCAGAGATAATCCGTCGGCGAGAGACCCATTTGTGTCTTAAATAACGTTAATAAGTAATTTGGGGTGACGCGAGCAACTCTTGCAAACGTCTTCAGGTCACATGCTTGGGCGTAATTCTTAACAATGTAATCTCTGGTTTTCCGTACGCAAACCGATAAGCATTTATCAACTTCGGCTAATTTTACTAACCGAAAGTATTCATAAAATGCAGCCATTCCAAGTGTATTGCGTACATTGACATCATCTACATTCCCTTCTAGAACCAGCTTACTGCCGTGTTCCAGCAACTCTAATAGCAAAAGTGATGGTGCGGTTGATAACGGCAGAGCTTTTATCTCAATCCGTTTTTCTGGGGGGAAATCTAAGGCACCTGAATGGCACCACATCACTGAACTTCCCGGTTCAAATTCGCCTTTAAATAAATACGAATTGTAGATAAATACTAACTCTCCTTTTTTAAACGTGTAGATTTTATCATCGCTCTGATAGCGAACTATACCTTCTAGAATGTAAGATAAATTAATATGCTCTTGTTCAATAGGTCCATAATCCCCGCCCAAGGGGTAATGTGATTTCCCAAAAACAAAGATCTGCTCATTCAATTGCATAGATACTTACCTAAAAATTTAGCTATTTGTGGACAGAAATTATGAGGATACACTTATTCACCTAGTAATTCTTGCATCAAGAGATTCGTAATCTCAGACACATAATAGCATGCTGTTTTGGGAGTGCTTGGTATAAATGTTGATAGTTGTTAGTACAGTTTTACTGTGAATAGATACCAACTCTGGCAATCGATGATTTAGATATCAGAGTTATTTACAATTACTAAGGACATCACCATGGATAGCTTACAGGCATTGATGGCAGCTCTTCCTAAAGCAGAGCTTCACCTTCATTTGGAAGGCTCCGTCTTGCCAGAAACCCTTATAGACCTAGCAAAGAAAAACAATGTTCAATTGCCAGATTACAAAGAACCAGCTGATTTATATAAATTCGATAATGACTTAGCTGCATTTTTGACTGTCTACAATTTAGTATGTGAGTCAATAGTGGATGAAAGTGACTTTGAGCGAGTTACCTTTGAATGTTTGGCCAATTGCAACAAAAACGGTGCTCGTTACGTAGAGTTATTCTTCAGTCCTCAAGCCCATTATCCCCATGGCGTGTCCTACCTCACGTGCTTAACCGGAATACGAGCTGGCCTTAAGCGCGCCTACGAAACTTTTAGCATTGAATGCCAGCTAATTCCTGGTATTAATCGTGAAAAATCACCTGAAGAAAATCTGGCGTTTTTGAATACGATTTTACAGTATCCCTGTGAAGAAATTGTAGGTATCGGTCTGGATTACTATGAAGCTCCCTTTCCCCCTGAGTTGCATACAGAAATCTTTAAACGGGCTAAAAAAAACGGGCTTAGATTAACCGCTCATGCAGGAGAGGCAGGACCTGCGAGTAATGTTAAGGCCTCAGTGGATATTCTTGGCTGTGAACGCATAGATCATGGCTACCACATTGTTGATAATCCAGAGATGTTAACTGACTTTGCTAATCGAAATATATTTTTCACTGCATGCCCAAGTACATCAACTATCACAACACGCTGGCACGATTTAAGCGATGATAATCATGCAATTAAACGCATGATCAACGCAGGCTTGAAAGTAACGATAAATTCAGATGATCCTCCAATGATGGGCACCAATTTAACCAACGAATATATGTTAATGGTGAAGAAAATGGGCTTTTCCCTCAGTGATATAAAAACCTTTATTTTAAATGGTGTTTTGGCGGCTTGGTTATCCGAAGACAAAAAAGAAAAATGGTATAAGTCATGGTCTGCTGAAATTGATCGTTTAATCGCCGACTACACTCATCTACATGATACTAAAACAAAATCAATCGCTAAATAACACTCAAAAACTATAGGAAGTTCAATGCTCAATAACAAATTATTTAGCAGCAATGTCAGGTCTGAATTTAATGCATTTCTTACGTTTTTTTTCGACATTGTAGTAACCATGTTTGTACTCGTTGGCTTACTATCTTTTATTGGTTATCCACTACTATTTATCATTGAAAACATTGTGCCCGCGCTTGCAGTTGGGGTACTTGTTGGCAACGTTATATACATACGCATGGCAATCGCCCTAAGCAAGCAAACAGGCATAATGAAAACGGCACTACCACTAGGAATTGATATTACTAGCGTGGTGGCAATCATCTTTCTGGTGATAGCGCCGTCTCTTCAATTATTCAAACTAAAATTCGACGATCTTGATACTGCACTTCGCTACAGTTGGTATGTGGGTATGGGGGCATCACTTTGGTTGGGAATTATTAAGTTCGCTTTAGCCTTTTGTAGTGAAACCATGCGCCGTTTCATTCCCATTGCTGGCACTTTAGGCTCTATTGCTGGTGTCGCATTTGTTTGGCTAGGAGCTAACCCTGTTTTATCGGCTTTTGAGGTGCCTATTGTAGGCTTTCTATCGCTAATAATTTGCCTAGTCAGTTTAATGGCCCATGTAAAACTTCCTGGTGGCCTGCCTGGAACACTTGCCGCAATGATCGTGTGTATTCCCTTGTATTATCTCGTTGAAAGCTGGGGTTTTATACCTGAACATCAGCGTATTATCTTAGATAGTAACGAAATTTTAGGGCTACATATTCCTATATTGCAACTTGGTAGTCTTCAGCATCTATTTGGTAATACATTGGGTTATTTGGCAATCATCGCGCCCTTGGCTATCTTGGTGTCGGTAATAGCAACCAATATTGTGGCTGCGGCCAAGCACTCTGGTAATGATTACTCTTCCCGTAATGTGTTACTTACAGACGCTGCAGCCACGTTTGTATTAGGCCTGTTTGGAGGCATTGGACAAACTACGCCATATCTTGGGATCGAAACCTATAAGCGTATGGGGGCTGGCCATGTCTACGTTATCCTCACTATTATTGCGATGCTTATCGTTTGTTTAAGCGGGCTATTAAACTTAATGCTTAGTTACATACCTGCAACCATTTTTTTTCCTCTTCTGGTCATTGTCAGCATCGATATAGTTAGTCTGGCATTTGCGAGTTCCAGACAGTCAAACCATTCCCCAGCCATTGTTGTTGCCATGGTGCCTGCGGTAATGAACTTACTCTATATAAAGATTGATGAAATCATGACTACACTGCATTTCGGTATGCTATCCGTCCAAAATAAAATAGATACCGCAATGGCAGGTGGATTACCTGACACCTTAAAATTTGGACTACACACGCTGTTATCTAGTGAATGGTACAACAGTTATTACGCACTTCGCGTACTCTCTCAAGGTTACATTTTAACTGCCATCTTATGGGGTTCTACCGTGGCACTCATGATGGATAAACGGTTACGTGAAGCGTCACTATTTCTAATTATTGGTGGACTACTTTCTCTATTTGGAATTGTCCATTCTGTCGCGCCATCAGGGGCGATGTATTTTCCTTGGCAATTGCCTACTCATATTGGTGAGAGGTTACTCTCAATGCCTTATGAAATTGCTGCGGCCTACTTAATAAGCGCCATATTTTTATATGGTTTGTCGTTTCAAAAACAGCAATCGTATTAACAGGCTCTAATATTAAGCTCTTGAACCATATAGTTATTTTAATAACCTTAAGATAGGAATGATTTTGATGAAAATCCCTTTGATTGATTTTAGTTCGTACGATGAAACGAATGAGGAAGCAATAGCAACGATTGGAGAGCAAGTTAGTCGCGCACTAACCGACATTGGGTTTATGGCGGTAACTAATATTGGTATAGATGATGATGTACTGGCGAAAGAGTTTGCAACTAGCAAAGACTTCTTTGCGAAAAGTGACATAGAAAAAGAGAAGTTTGCGTATACCAGTGCCGCAGATAATTTCGGTTACCACGGCATGCTAAAAGAAAAACTAGACCCACTTAAACCTGCGGATTTAAAAGAAACCTTTACCATGCGCGCGCCATTTAAATATGCGCAAGATAAAACGTGTTGGCCATCTCCCGAGTTCCGAGATAACAGCATTAGTTTCTACCACGATTTGATTGCCTGTTCTAATAAAATTCTTACTGTTATAGCGTCAGCGTTAGATGTCGAACCGAACTATTTTGTAAAGTGCTTCAACCATGAGAATGTTTCTTTACGATTACTTCACTATCCATCGGTGGGACCAGAAGTTAACCCCACACAACTGGGGGCTGGCGCACATACCGATTACGGTATTATTACACTGCTATTTCAAGATAGCGTGGGAGGTTTAGAAGTGAAAGACAAAGAGGGTAAATGGCAAGCAGTAGATTATGTTGAAAACGCTATTATCATTAATACAGGTGACTTGATGGAGCGTTGGACGAATGGAAAATATAAGTCTACTCTACATCGCGTCCAGCCAAAAATAGGTCAGCAAGAGCGTTTTTCAATAGCTTTATTCATGGACCCTGACTCAGCAACAAATGTTGAAGTTATTGAAAGCTGTACTAGTGAAAGTAACCCAGCAAAATATCCCCCTATTACCGCTGGAGAACATATCCAAATGAAACTCTTGGCAACCCATACCTAATAAATAATGGGGTCAGAGTCTGAGGTATCCCCACAAATAAAATAACGATATCAGTGAGATAAAAAAGATAGGAACATTCATGACGTTTGGTGATCAGATCAATCGCCAAACTTCACCGAGGCCAAACAGTCATGAATGCCCTATCTATTGTGAATAATGTCGTATTACTTGTCAGCTATAAAATGCATAAAACTCGTCGGAACGCGGTAACAGCGTGCGTCAAAAGCTTGCTCTACGGAGAAAAGATATATGCCTGTCTTGTTTAGTACACACAAACATGCCTGTCACATTTAGTCTTTTTAGTGTAACGAAAGATGCCTGTCTTATTCAGTCTTCGGAGGCTCATATGTGTTATATTTTTAATGCCTGTGGAGTGTTTGACTACACCCCACAGGACTTTTTACAGGTATCCAGCAATGTGTGCAAGAGCTAAACACAAGCCAGTAAAGGCCGTGATAACTTTTGCTACATCAACTTTAACCTGAATGCTGAGTTTGGTAGACATGGCGTTAATCCAATTTACCGACTCAACCGGTTGAGTCATTAAAGACTCGAACTTATATAGCGCCTTGCCGGGCGCTTACCCACTACCTATCGCGAATCGGCTTTGGGCGGCAGCTACAAACTATCTCAGTTATTCATAACAGGGTTGCGATTATTACGCGACTCGACGCGATCAAGTTATGAGTCCGAAATAGTTCTCACCTTCAGCAATCGGCTAAGATTGCCAACGGAGGCCAGCAAGCCTCCTACTTTAAGCAAGCTAACACGGTCAGCTTACTCGCAGATTCAATAAAAATATAACAGTTTACTCGTCCCCAAACTGTCATGCTTATCCGCACTACTTTGGGGTACTTATCCTTTTTGTCTAACGACTTTAACCCACAACCGACAGAGAAATAAAGAAAAATCCGTAATGTCGTTTTTAGCTCATTTATTAAAAACACCAAATCGGCGAGCGGGTGCTTTTGGTGTATTTCACGCAAGACCAGAAAAGAAATATGCCTGTCTTATTAAGTATATTGTGCAAGTGATAGTTTGCTTTTCATGGTGATTCCGTATATCCACAAACATGCCTGTCTTATTTAGTTCCACAAGGTTAGTCGTACCGCTCACAAAGAATAAGACTAGAAATAGTCTTTATATGAAAAACCTAACACCGGAGATAGAATTCGAAGGCGAGACATACCTATTCCTAGCTCAGCAAATTAGTTCCATACCCGAATATGTGCTCAAGGACTGCATCGGTTCTTTAGCGCAATCCCGCGAATTGCTAATAAGTGCAATTGTCTTTGCTATTACTGGAATATAGCCTTCGATTTCAGACTCCGGCACGTGGACATTACGGCGTAATGTGGCCAAAAACGTGCACAAATGAGCCTGCCTTATTTAGTCTACTCCATCCGTGAAACAAATATGCCTGTCTTGTTTAGTATTAGAGCAAACCCACCGAACACCAAGAAAGTAATAAATAGTGCGAACAAAGCAAAGAACTTATTATCCGCAGAACTACTTTCTACTGAATTGTGATTAAATATGACTGACTCCATGTCTTAAAGCTGCCTTTTTTAAATTATTTTAGTCTACACGCTTTCGGTACATCATTTAGCACATAAAGAGCGTATCTTTCGTATCGTGCATTAAAGTAACCACAGGGCGCGCTCGTATTCAAACTTCCTGAAAGAGCGCTAACATTTTTAGTGCTTGCTGGCTCCACACATTCTTTCTGAGGCCATATCCCAATATTCTTGTGCCGTTGACATTCCCATTTCGTCCCTTCGCGTATTTATTTTCTCTATGTCTTGAACTGGAAAAGGTTTAAAGGTACTACCCTCACATTTACCTTGTGTTCCATAGAGTTGAGGCGTGTGAATTCTGTCATAAAGATATACGTAGTTACCTGGGTCAATCTCTTTAGTTAAGGCCAAAGGACGCATCATCGACAGCATATTTTTTTGTAACTGAAGGTCGTGGTCTGCGTGTTGCACAATAATCCACGCCGCTTGAGAAGCTTCTTTACCTACCATCTCTATAGTTGGCCAGCCAAATTCTTCAACTATCTCTTGGACTCTTTGAGATTGCTTTGCGCTAAGCACTCCAAAGTTTAACTGAGTTTTACCGTGCAATGTGTCTTGATCGAGCTTCATCATTTCAAGTAACTCAGCGCGCAAATCGGAGAACTCTTCATTAGCGTATGAGGGATTGCTTAAGGTTGTTATACAAGCTATTAAATATAAATACTTCATCTGTCTCTTCCATGAGGATTAAACACCCATTAAGGGTGAATAATGCGGCTAGTTTAAATAATTAAAATAAGCACAAAATTTATAACTTTTTAGCGGAACATGCCTGTCTTTTTTAGCTTTCAAACCGTCATGCTAATCCACACCATTTTGGGGCACTTTTCCTTTTTTCTTCTTACAACTCTAAACCATAACCAACAGAGAAAAAAAGAAAAAACCGTAATGTCGTTTTTCGCTCATTTATTAAAAACGCCAAATCGACATGCAGAGGATTTCGGTGTATTTAACGCTACACAAACATGCCTGTCTTGTTTAATCCTTAAAATGTGTAGCGAAGCGGAACCGAGCCAACAGTTACGAATCCGACTTGAACACCTTGTTATATTTTATAAACGATACCAGGGAAGCTCATCCGTTATATAAATACCACCTCTTGTGCATTTATTTGAATATGAATCGAAGTAGGCAGCATGGAATTGCTTGTCTTTTAAACGCCAACTATGAAGCTTTGTTAGCATTTCGTGGGTAGATAAGCCTTTGGGATTGTTATATTCATCTTTGTACATCATGTCGTAACTCCCATGAACATCCTCAGCCAGTATTTTATCTACTAAAACCCTTAATTCTTCTTTAGAAATGGCTTTCTTAAGGTAATCAGGAAACTCACGCTGGCAATAAGAGTGCTTGTTTCGCTCTACTTGCTTACTAACACTATTCGCCAATGACTTATAACCAGACTTTAAAGTTGGGAATGCAATTATAGCCAGCAGAATAATAATGATGATTACAAGTTGTCTGTTTGATAATTTCTTCATGTACACCAATGCTAGAGTAAAATATAACAGCTTACTCGTCCCCAAACCTTCATGCTATTCCACACCACTTTAGGGTACTTGTCATTTTTACATGTCACTACTCTAAACCATAACCACAAGAGAAATAAAGAAAAAGCCGTAATGTCTTTTTTAGCTCATTTATTAAAAACACCAATTCGGCGAGCAGGTGCTTTTGGTGTATTTCACGCAAGCCCAGAAGAGAAATATGCCTGTCTTGTTTAGTATTTTGTTTAGTTTTTTAGTTTTGCCCTGTGCGTAACTTTAAAATATTGGGGCGCAGACACTTGTGCAATAGACAAAAACGTGCCTGTCTTATTTAGTTAATGTGCAAACAATGTATACAAAGTAAGAAATATACCCAATAGAAAGAAAGCCCAAGCTACTATAATCATTGTTTGATCACTTATAATATAAAAAGCCTTTCTATCGCCCTGAGCTTTGCCAATTAGCGCCATTTGGGCCAATACTGCAGATATAATTGCAAAAGTTAAGCTTAAAGTGGGATAGTAAAAATCGTTAATCTCATGTCCCTCTAAAATTGTTTTTAGAGCGACAATCAAAAGCCCAATTGTTGACACACTAAGGGTAATTATTTGCTTTGTAACTTCTAGCGCAAGTGTATTTCTGTGTTCCAAGATAGAATCCTTTTTGTCGGTGGAGCTGCACATAACAGTTTACTCGTCCCCAAACCGTCATGCTAATCCACACCATTTTGGGGCATTTCTCCTTTTTTCTTCTTACAACTCTAAACCATAACCAACAGAGAAATAAAGAAAAAACCGTAATGTCGTTTTTCGCTCATTTATTAAAAACACCGAATCGACATGCAGATGATTTCGGTGTATTTAACGCTACACAAAGATGCCTGTCTCGTTTAGCCTTTATTGTTTAGTCCAAAAACACCAAATCGACATACAAATGATTTCGGTGTATTTAACGCTACACAAACATGCCTGTCTTGTTTAGTCTTTTATTAAAAACACCAAATCGACATGCAGATGATTTCGGTGTATTTAACGCTACACAAACATGCCTGTCTTGTTTAGTACACTGAATAAAATTAACTTTAAGTGATTCATACTCGATCTTCCTGAACGTGTTAAGCGCTTTGTTAGCCGCCATTTACCGTTAACAGTTCGGCTGCCGACTTGGCAGCCATAACTACGACAATTCCTAAACTAACCTGCAGGAAAAAGTATAGAAATACAAATTCGATTACAAAGAGTATTTTTCTGCATATTAGGCATTTAGTGACCCAGTAAAGTCCGTAACTTTTTGACTTTTTCCTTCTTGCGGCATACGTGTAACAACGTGAAAACCAAAGTTCAGTTTTAGGATAAAGGCTCTCAAAAAGTTGAATAGCGTTGCAAACAAACGCAATGACAAATGAAATGGCGAGGGAGTAAAAAATTGAGGTTTGTAGCGAATTTGTTAAATCAAACTCTGTGAAATTGAGTTGCTTTCCTACGATTATCGCAAATGAAAGAAGAATAACCTGAGGTGTCAGGTTTCTGAGAAATTCTAAATAAGACTTCTTGCCATGTCTTAAAACTGCTAATTTGTTTTTTAACACTCGATCCATCCTTGGTGGCTAACGCCCTGTTAAGGGGCTGATTAATGTTTGGCTAAAATGTGTAGCGAAGCGAAACCGAGCCAAACTTTAGCAGTCCCGCTTGAACAGCTTGTTAGGCATACTTACGCTATATTTTTTATGACAAAAATAGTAAAGGTAGTTATCGCAATACCAAATGATATCCATGTAACAAACATAGAATAACCGCCCATTTTTTGAACCCAGTCTTGGGGCTCTTCCCCCTGCTCCCAGCATATATGGGATAAAGAGATGGATGTAAAAGAAACAAGTGAAAATAACACGCTACACAAAAAACCAATAAGCGAAATTACAACCAAACACTTCCATTCAGGATTACTAAATATTTTTTCAAGAAAAGTAGCAATTATTACTATTGAACCGGTAGATAGTGTAGATATATGCTTTAGGTATTCAGCCCACAATTTAGATGTTTCGATATATTTCATTGTATGCCTAACAGTTTACTTGTCCCCAAACCGTCATGCTAATCCGCACCATTTTGGGGCACTTCTCCTTTTTTCTTCTTACAACTCTAAACCATAACCAACAGAGAAATAAAGAAAAAACCGTACTGTCGTTTTTCGCTCATTTAATAAAAACAGTAAATCGACATGCAGATGATTTCGGTGTATTTAACGCTACACAAAGATGCCTGTCTTGTTTAGTACCTCTCCTTTTTTCTTACAACTCTAAACCATAACCAACAGAGAAATAAAGAAAAAACCGTAATGTCGTTTTTCGCTCATTTATTAAAAACACCAGATCGACATGCAGATGATTTCGGGGTATTTAACGCTACACAAAGAAGCCTGTCTTGTTTAGCAGTGGTTGTAGGAAGTGCAATTGAAACATAAAAGAGATTAGTGGTAGTATTTTATTCATTTAATTATCCTTAATTAGCGAGTTCATAAACATCCCTGAAAAAGATGACTGTCTTATTTAGGCTTTTTAATGTTTCTTCATAATTAGACGATACAGCACTGACGCTTTCGAAATGGTGCATAATTTTCTTTAATGCTTTCGCCATAAGCGCTAACAGCTCATTGCCTCTAATATAGACAGAAACATGCCTGTCTTGTTTAGTATTCTGCATTAACCCACAACAGACAGAAAAATAAAGAAAAACCTTGATTTCGTTTTACGCTCATAAATTAAAAACAACAAAACAGAGTTCAAACGCTGCAGCTTCATTCCACCCAAAAAATAAACATGCCTGTCTTGGTTAGTATTAACTCAAATAAACCATTGCTTTGTTTCTATCAGTAATACTGATTATATCTAGTATTTTTTCCATAGCCGTCGGGCCTAAAGGCTTTTTAATTTTATTACTGATGATTTTAGCTCCCTTAAGGCGGTCTAGGACTGATAGTGCATCTATAATTTCAAAAGCTTGTTTACTAGAAATGGTATCAACTTTATTAATGCATTGGCGAAGAATATCGAGTCTGTCAAAAATTGAGCTTTTCTCTAGTGATTTTATTAGTGAATCAACATCTAGTGTCGTGTCAATTTGACGAGTATCGGACGGGCTATAACGATTTTTTAGCCAAGTTCCCAGTAATGTGCCAATTGCCCCCAAAAAAACAATCGCTGGCTCATAATCAGGATCACTGATCAACCAAGCTAAAGATAAAAGCGCTGTTAAAAAGGTTATTGTTAATATAGTTTTCAAATTCAGAATTTCCGTAGCAGCTAACGCCGCGCTCTGCGGCAAATTTGGAGCGCAGCGGAAAATTTGTCCGACAGCAGCGCCTTGTTATACCTTTACGGTAATGTACCTAAGCTCTCATACCCCAACAGAGCGAAAGGATTAAATGAACTCATCTCCCATCTCGGTAACCTTCTACGGCCTTGCTTATATGAATCTAAAACTTCTGCAAGATCAGCAGGAGAGTCAATCCCTAAAACCGTTTTAACTCGATCAAAGTATTTTTTCGACTTTGCGCGAGCGAATATTTCAAAAGAACTACCATAATGACCTAAATAAAGCAGAGTTTCTGGCCACCAACGGCTATAGTCATCACTCGCCGAGATTTCAGCGCGCATAAAGGCAACGAAGTCCGCTTGCATTAAAAACCTAAAGTCCAAGCCCGTTCCGTGACACCGCTCTTTCAATAGATCTGCTCGGAGTGACAACCTTCTTGTTTTTAAGCGTTTGTTCCTATGCTCAAGCGACTCCATATATTGCCGGATGTTTTCGAAACCAATCATAGTATCTCTGCCGTACTCAAACCTTCCCCCAACAAAATATTGCTGCATTAATAGCGAGGAGGCCAACTCAAAACGCTCGTACTTTAGAAACACTGCGAGCGTGTACAAGAAAAGTTCATGAACAATAAATTTGTAGTTATCCAACTCCCAGCGATTATATGAGGTTAGATGCTCAGGCCTATCCATATACGGTATTAGACTTTCAATAAAGCGATGAATCCTTTCAGAAAACTCAGGTAAAGGCTTGTATTGAGCAACCGCTATCATTAGCTGAACATACTCGTTTCTAGAAGGTATAAATGATTCTATATTTGATGTAATTGCATCATCGATTTCACCCTCTACATCGTGAACGCGAAAGCGTTCAAGGTTTTCTGTGAATAAGCTCAAGTACTCATCAAAGCACCCAAAAGCTGTTGACTTGTCATTCTTTATGGCATCTAAAGAACGTTTGTAAGCAGATGAAGTGCCCAGAGAAACAGACTCATTTTCTTCTAAAAAACTAGGCGCTTTCCCAACCTCCGGCTTTACATATAGTGGTTTGTTATAAATCCACCTGAGCAGTTTCTCAAAATTCTCTGCGTAACTATCTGGTTCGCTAAGGTCAATATAAATTCTAGATTTATAGTAAGTTGGTAGGTGTGCCTTGCCGCTCTCATCTCTCTCAGTAACAATAACGACAAACTTATCTTGCTCTTGTTTTTCATATACTTCGCGCGAAATAATTTGAGTCTCAGTGCCAACACCGCCGCATCTTCCGTCTGCTTTTTCTGCATAAGTTCTATCTGAGATTATTGCGACTTTATTAATTTCTGGGTCAGTTACCATCTTTTCCATAAAAGCATACGCATCATGACCTTCTTTTAGATCCCACTTGTCTAGTATCACATCGACACCAGATTCAGCCAGCTCTGTTGCAATCTGAAGAACAAGCTGTTCATGATCATGGCTTGACCAACTGTAAGAGATAAATAACTTTGGATTACTCAATTCTTCATTCCTTGCTGATTAGGTATAACAGTTTACTCGTCCCCAAACCGTCATGCTATTCCACACCACTTTAGGGTACTTATCATTTTTGTATGTCACTACTCTAAACTATAACCACCAGAGAAATAAAGAAAAAACCGTAATGTCGTTTTTAGCTCTTTTATTAAAAACACCAAATCGACATTCAGATGATTTTGGTGTCTTTCACGCAACCCAAACACAAAAAAGCCAGCATAAGCCGGCTTTCAAAACACAAAAATAAATGTCGTTCTAACTAAAAACTACTTCCCCTGCCTAGCAGCCAGCTTTTCCAACTGCTCATCAGTAGCAGGAAGCTGATGCTTCTCTTTCCACTCTGAATACGGCATTTTGTATACCACTTCGCGTGCGGCTTCGTAGTCGATATCAGCGCCCTGCTCGCTTGCAGCGGCTGAATACCATTTCGCCAAACAGTTACGGCAGAAATCCGCCAAAATCATCAGGTCGATGTTCTGAACGTCTTTATTTGCATCTAGGTGTTCTACTAAGCGGCGGAATACCGCTGCTTCTACTTCGGTTTGCGTTTGCTTATCCATTATCTAATACCTCTAAAAAAGCACTTTTCGTTATAGCTTGAACGTGTGGGTTAACAAGTAAAAACCCAACCCGTTATCTCTTTTAAAACCTAAAACGAAAAAAGGGAGCCAAGCTCCCTTTTTACTTAAACATAACTAACTAGGTTTAAAACCTAATTGCTATTACTCTGCGTCGTCAGACTTAGGCGCAGGCTTTTCTAGAAGCTCTTTAATGCTTAAACGTACACGGTTCTGGCGGTCGATTTCCATAACCTTAACGTCAACCATTTCACCTTCTTTAAGGTAGTCAGTAACCTTGTTCACACGCTCGTGAGCGATTTGTGAAATGTGAACAAGACCTTCTTTACCTGGAAGTACTTCTACGAACGCACCGAAGTCTACAATACGTGTAATCTTACCGTTGTAAGTCTTACCAACTTCAATCTCAGCCGTTACTTGCTCAATCTTGCCAATAGCGATGTCTGCTTTCGCACGCTCTGTAGCGAAGATTTTGATAGTACCGTCGTCTTCAATCTCGATGTTAGTGTCAGACTCCTCAGTAATTTGACGGATCATTGCGCCGCCTTTACCGATAACGTCACGAATCTTGTCTTGGTCAATCTTCATTGTGTAAATGCGTGGAGCAAATTCACTTAGCTCTTCACGGTGACCGCCAATTGCTTCGTCCATTACGTTAAGAATGTGCAAACGTGCTTCTTTTGCTTGTTTAAGCGCAATTTGCATGATTTCTTTAGTAATACCTTCAATCTTAATGTCCATTTGAAGTGCAGTAATACCGCCGGTAGTACCCGCTACTTTAAAGTCCATGTCGCCAAGGTGATCTTCGTCACCAAGGATGTCTGAAAGTACAACAAAGTTGTCGTCGCTCTTAACTAGGCCCATTGCGATACCCGCAACAGACGCTTTAATTGGAACACCTGCATCCATAAGCGCTAGTGAAGTACCACATACAGACGCCATTGAAGATGAACCGTTTGATTCTGTGATTTCAGAAACCACACGTACAACGTACGGGAATTCTTCTTCACTTGGCATTACTGCTTGAATACCACGCTTCGCTAGACGACCGTGACCAATTTCACGACGCTTAGGCGAACCAATCATACCGGTTTCACCAACACAGTATGGAGGGAAGTTGTAGTGAAGCATGAAACGGCTGTCGCGCTTACCTTGAAGCTCGTCAATCATCTGTGCGTCACGCTCTGTACCTAAAGTAGCAGCAACAATTGCCTGCGTTTCACCACGGGTGAATAGTGCAGAACCGTGAGTACGAGGAAGAATGCCTGTTGCTACGTCTAGAGCACGAATCATTGCAGGCTCACGACCGTCGATACGTGGCGCGCCAGAAAGGATGCGTGAACGTACTACGTCAGACTCAAGTTCGTGAAGAAGGTCTAGTACTTCTTTCTTGTCTTGCTCTTCGTCTTCAGCAAGGATAGCTTCTAGTGCTTTGTCAGTTGCTGCAGTTACTGCGTCTTTACGCTCTAACTTGTCAGAAATCTGGTAAGCCGCAGTCATTTCAGCTTCAGCTAGTGCTTTAACTTTGTCTTTAAGTGCAGTGTTTTCTGCTTCTGGTGCCCAGTCCCACTTCTCAGTGCCAACTTCAGCAGCAAATTCATTAACTGCGTTAACCACAGTTTGAAGTTGCTCGTGACCGAACATTACCGCACCTAGCATAGTATCTTCAGAAAGCACGTCAGCTTCTGATTCAACCATAAGTACTGCACCTTCAGTACCCGCAACAACAAGGTCAAGCTGGCTTTCAGCTTGCTCTTCTGCGCGTGTATTTAGAATGTATTCGCCGTTGCTATAACCAACACGAGCCGCACCGATTGGGCCGTTGAAAGGAATACCTGAGATAGCAAGCGCTGCAGAAGTACCAATCATAGAGATGATGTCTGTAGGGATATCTGGGTTAGCAGACATTACAGTAACAACAACCTGTACTTCGTTTTTGAAGCCTTCTGGGAATAATGGGCGAATTGGGCGGTCGATAAGACGCGCAGTCAATGTTTCGCCTTCAGATGGACGACCTTCACGCTTGAAGAAACCACCTGGGATTTTACCCGCAGCGTATGCTTTTTCTTGGTAGTTTACTGTTAAAGGGAAGAAGTCTTGATCTGGCTTTGCTTCTTTTTTACCAACTACTGTTACCAGTACAGACGTGTCGTCCATGCTCGCAAGAACCGCAGCTGTCGCCTGACGAGCAATTACACCCGTCTCTAGAGTTACAGTATGCTGTCCATACTGAAATGATTTAGTAATAGGAGTCACTATTTGTCCTTTAATTTCAATCTTTATTTTATCGCTTTTAAACGCGGCGCATAGTATAGCTTTGAAGTAGCTGTAATGCCATTGCCAAATACAGCCCCGCGTGGAATTTATTTAGTGAATTTGCGAAAAATCGCTATCAACCATGGCACCATGACTATATGAAATATCTGTGAAATTTCAATTATTGACTATATTTTCATCATACTGACACAAAACAGCGTATGCTAGAACAAAAAGCGAACAAAGTAACAACCCGTAGGTAATGCTGTGAACCATATACTGGCTATAAACATACGGGCAATAAAGATTATTCATAACAAGAACGTCTAATATTAGTGTGCTAAGGAGATAACCATGTTGGTACTTCGACTTAATAAAGCAGGCATGCCACAAGAGTGGATAGATGTTGAACAAGCCGCAAAGCTTTACAGTCAGGACAAGGTGCTATTCGAGCTAGGCAGTGATGCCATTACGCTTAAAGGTGGCTGGAATCACGAAGGGCTGCAAAGCGAACTTACCCTATCAAGTATTATCGCTTGCGACGGCAAGGTAACAGATTTGTCTGGCAAAGTTGCCCTTACCAACCGCTATTTATTTAGGCGCGACAGCTATTTGTGCATGTATTGCGGCAATAAGTTTACGCCAAAGCAGCTTACCCGAGACCACATTATTCCCCGCTCTCGCGGCGGAAAAGATATCTGGACGAACGTAGCCACCGCTTGTCAGCGATGTAATCATGCCAAAGCAGCGAAAACACCTGAAGAAGCGAATATGCCTTTACTCGCTGTGCCATTTAGGCCCAATGTTTACGAGCGCTTTTATTTAATGAACAGACGCATACTGGCAGATCAGATGGCGTTTTTAGAAGGGCATTTTTCCCACCAGCGGGAATGGACATGTAACGAATGAAATTTGGCGGATAAAGTACAACGAATGAACGGTAACAAATAACATTGAGCGACCAGTAAATTCGAAAACAGGTCGCTCCTTTGTTGAGTATTACAACCCTGTACTCGTTGTCGCTTGCTGTTCTGTAGTAGCTTGCGCTTGAAGATTGCTGTTACCAATCTCGCTTTGCTGTTGCATTAGCATCGCCTGCTCTTCTTTTTGCGCTCTAAACCACAAGCTTAACCAGTCAGAGCACATCTTGTGTTCTAGCTCATGGGCTTCCGCTGTTGGGCAGAAAAGACTTACCTTTACCACTACTTTCGCCAGTTCATTAGTTTTAATCTCAACTTCTGGGTCTATACGAATAAATTCTTGTTCTAAATGACGTTCAATCAAGCCTTTATAACGTTCTGCTACATCGCGAAAATATTCGCAATGGGCTTGAGCGCGAGCATGAAAAGCGGGTAACAAGCTATACGCATTTACCGTAGGCTCGTTAACAATTTCAAACGAGTGCAAACGGTAGCGGCGCATAAAGTTTAGGTTACGCACGGTTTGGGTAACTAGCTGACTGTTAGGTACGTAAACGTGTTTACCCGTGTAGTTAAAGCTTTCTGGGTCAACTTCTAAAAGCGCAGTTTTTGCCCAGTCCATTTCTACTACTTCACCAATGATATTATTCATTTGGATCCAGTCCCCTACCCTGAATGGCCTTGCGCCTAGGTAGTAAATGAAGCCCATAAAACATTGAATAAATTCTCGGGTGGCTAGCACTATAGCAACCATAAACGCGGCAATGGATATAGCGAGTGTTTGTATTTCAGAGCTCCACACCATCATCAACACAATGATGATAAATGCGTTCCCTAACTGCTCTAAAATATTAATCTGGTTTCTTCTATCTTCCCCGCGCTGAGAACTGATTCGTCTTATCAGCAACAGCACACCTTTTTTAGAGAAGTGCAATACAATTAAAAGTAGTAGTGATGTCAGCAGTTTATACTCATTGGCAAACGCAATAAGCTGATTCCATAACTGCGTGGGGTCTATCACAATCTCCATGTATGCTCCGTCTGTACTGGCGAGGGTAAATCTTTGAATAAAAATAAAAAAGCGCCGACGAATGTCAGCGCTTTTCATTATGAAGCATGTAAACCTGCGGCACAATGCCGACCAGTTGCAACAAGTATTATTTAGTCGCGAATTTGGCCTTCACCATTCACCAGATATTTCTCTGAAGTCAACGATTCTAGGCCCATTGGACCATAAGCATGTAGCTTAGTTGTAGCGATACCAATTTCGGCACCTAAGCCAAGCTGGCTGCCGTCAGAGAAGCGTGAAGAAGCGTTAACCATTACCACACTTGCATCTACTGCGCGTTGGAATAGCTTACCTTTCTCAGCATCTTCAGTAACGATAACTTCTGTGTGGTTACTACCGAATTGAGCAATATGATCTACTGCACCTTCGAAGTCATCAACAACGCGAATTGCGATTTCTAAACCAAGATACTCTTCACCGTAAGCGTCTTCTGAAATTACGTCAGCGCCGTCGAAATACTGGCTACCTTTTTCGTTTACGTGAACCGTTACGCCTTTCTCTTTAAAGGCATCGGCCACTTTAGGTAAGAAATCACCCGCAATAGCTTGGTGTACAACCAAACCTTCAAGTGCATTACACACACCAGTACGCTGGGTTTTACCGTTTAGAAGTATAGCCATAGCTTTTTCTAAATCAGCATCCTTATCTACATAAAGGTGGCATACACCTTTGAAGTGCTGGATAACCGGTACTTTAGCGTTATCAGTTACGTAGTTGATAAGGCCTTCACCACCACGTGGAATAATAACGTCGATGTAGTCGCGTTGTTCCATTAGCTCTTGCATTAATGCGCGGTCTGGGTTTGGTACAACGGTAACTAGCGCTTTAGGCAAGTTATGCTTTTCAAGCACGTCTTGCATAAGTTCAGCAATGGCTAAACTTGTATCAAGGGCTTCTTTACCGCCACGTAAAATTACGGCATTGCCCGATTTAAAGCACAGCGCGCCAGCGTCAGCGGTAACATTAGGTCGTGCTTCATAAATCATGCACACAACGCCTAGCGGTATACGCATTTTCTTAATTTCAATTCCGTTAGGACGTGTACCAATAACACGCTCTTTGCCTACCGGATCGTCTAGTTCAACAATAACCTCAATACCTTCAGCCATTGATTCAATACGCTCATCGTTAAGGATTAGGCGGTCAATCATGGCTGCATCTAGATTATTTTCTCTAGCGCGCGCAACTTCCTTTTCGTTTACTTCAATAATTTTGCTTTTATTTTCACGAATTGCCGCGGCCATATCAGTTAACACCGCGTTTTTCTGGCTCTCACTTAGAATTGCCAGTGTACGTGCAGCTTTTTTCGCCTGTTGTGCTAACTCTGTAATAATACTCATTCTTTCTCCAGATTTGCTATGTGCTGATCAGAAATAATTGGCCCTGTTTTTTCCTCAAACTCGTGGGCGAATTCTTCACTTTCCTGATTCGCAATAAAATTCAATAAACAACTACTGTAGTTCGACTTGGCTTTCACCAATTTAGTGCCGTCTTCTTTACGTACCAATATGGTGTCGCCTACCGAGAACTCACCTTTTACGTCTATAATTTCGCTACTTGTTAGTTGCTCTGCGTCAGTATGTAAAGAGTCGTCGAAGTCGCCTTCTACTATCACCTCACCTTGCGCATTTGACGTATGGCGCATCCAATGCACATTCTCTTGCATTGGCTTGGCGTGAGGTTTGAAATGCGTGCCTGGGTTTTCACCTGCTAGCAGCATATTAAACGACAGTTCAGTAAAGCCGTTAATAATATATGTATCTATACCATGCGAAACAGCTTTCTCGGCCGCTTCAATTTTGGTGCGCATACCACCGGTGCCAACACCGCCTTTAACCGCACCACCAGCCATGTCATAAACGCTCTGATCGATGGTATCAACCGATTTAAGCAGTTTTGCGTCGTCATGTTCATGTGGGTTCTTGTCGTACAACCCATCAATGTCTGAACAGATGATCAGTGCATCAGCTTCAGCCGCCGACGCCACCATGGCCGATAAATTATCGTTGTCACCAACCTTCAATTTGTCGGTAGTTACAGTATCGTTTTCGTTAACGATAGGCAGAATGTTGTTGTCTAACAAACTGAATATGGTTTCACGAATACTTACGTAACGCTCTCTGTCTCTCAAATCAGCATGGGTAAGTAGCATCTGGGCAGACGGAAAATCGAACAGTCTGTCCCACGTGGCAATCATTTCGGTTTGACCCGCCGCTGCCATGGCTTTCTTAACCGCGATATCTGACTTTTCTTGCTCTGGAAACAGGTGCGCACCCGCTGCGACAGAACCGGAAGACACGAGTACAACCTGTGTACCGTTAGCTCTGCATCGCACGATAAATTGCGCAATGCTCAAAAGATAATGACTGCTACAACCTTGCTGGTTGGGCGATATTAGTGCACTACCTACTTTGATGACTACGCGTTTCCAATTAGGATGACTCATAATAAACTTTTTAACCTTAAGATTGTTGATTCGCTAATTCTTCACTGGCTTGCACAAACGTTTCTTGTACGTTCGACGATGGGTTTTCGCTAAGGCGACTTACCATATATAGCGTTAACGTACTCACCGCAAACCCTGGAATAATTTCATAAATAACGCTGCTTAACGTTTTACCGTCAGCTAAAACGGGCGCATAAATCCAAAACAGTACGGTTACCGCACCACTTATCATGCCCGCCATTGCCGCTTTCGCTGTCAGGTCCTTCTTATACAGACAAAACAGTACTAATGGACCAAATGCGGCGCCAAAACCGGCCCAAGCGTTACTTACTAAAGATAAAATTGTGTTCGACGCATCCATGGCTAACAGTAATGCAACTACAGCCACACCTGCTACACCATATCGCCCAATTGTTACCGTTTGCTTTTCACTTAACGATTTTTCAGGCGACTTTTTATTTACCATTACGCGGTAAATATCTTCTGTTAACGAACTTGCGCTAACTAATAACTGCGACGAAATTGTACTCATGATGGCCGCCAAAATTGCTGCCATCAAAAATCCACTAATTAATGGATGGAAAAGCAACTGCGAGAAAATAATAAATATCGTCTCTGGGTCGTCGACTGCAAGGCCAAACTGGTTAGCATAAGCAATGCCTACAAAGCCCGTAGCCAATGCACCAATAATTGTCACTGTCATCCACGACATACCAATATTTCTTGCAGTTCCAATAGCTTTAACAGAGCGAATTGCCATAAACCGCACGATAATGTGTGGCTGGCCAAAATAACCTAAGCCCCACCCTAAACTTGAAAGCAAACCGACTATCGTTAGCGTTTCTAACGATTCTGAAAAATTCGGTACAGATTGATAAGCGGCGCTTGTCATTTGCGATACGCTATCAAATTCGGTAAATGCGACAATTGGCACTAAAACCAATGCCACAAACATAATGCACCCTTGCACAAAGTCTGTAAGGCTCACTGCTAAGAACCCACCCAAGAGTGTGTAAGACACCACAACACCTAGAGTGATAAACAAGCCCAGTTGATAATCGACCGAAAATGCACTTTCGAACAGCTTACCGCCTGCTACTAAGCCTGCAGACGTATACAGCGTAAAGAACAGTACAATGATTACCGCCGAAACGATTCGTAAGCTTGAATTTGGCTTATTGAAGCGCTTGGCAAAGAATTCAGGCACAGTAAGTGAGTCATTAGCCACTTCGGTATAAACGCGAAGTTTAGGCGCTACTAGTAAATAGTTAGCTAAAGCACCAGCAACCAAGCCTATCGCGATATATACCGCGTCAAAACCGGTTAAATACATGGCGCCAGGAAGACCCATTAACATCCAACCTGACATGTCAGATGCACCCGCAGACAGTGCGGTAACTTGAGGGCTTACTTGTCGCCCTCCCAATATATAACCAGAAATATCACTGGTAGATTGTCGGTAAGCAAACAACCCTATCCCCAACATCGCTATAAAATAAACGCCGAGTGATAGGTAACTTTCCATTGGCATAACGTTAGTTATTTCCTCTATTGCTCTTCGAAAACTCGTCAATGATTTACCATTCTGAACTTTTGCTACAACATAGGTCGATGCAAATAATTAAATCGAACAATAATCATTAGAGCTCTAACAATATAAGGATTTGACAAAAAATTTCAAGTTTAATTTTTAAACAACTTAGTTTAAACAGCATTGATGTTTAAATTAACACCAACCATGTTTCACGGTACTTTAATTAAAAACAAAGATATTTTAACTATAATATTCAGCGTTTTACAAAACACCAACTATTCATGAAACAATAAAACTTGGCGCTTAAAGCATAGAAAAAGCACAACTTTACTATCAGCTAAAACATTTTCATTAAAAATGCTTTGTTACATACACTCAGCTGAAATAACATCCAAAAGAAGCTTTTCTACAGGCAACAATTGGGTTAGTTGTGTACAATCTTCGTTATTTAGTGAACGCACCTTTTCTATAAGCATCTCACACGCTTTCTTGTCGTTTTTAACGGTAAATAGCTTCGGATGAATATAATATTTTCGGCATACTGTGGGCGTATTTCCAAGTTCTGCGGCGACGACCTTGCTTAATGTGCTTTCCCACTTTTTGGTTCTGGAATTACTAACTTGGTCATAGACGTAAGGAAGGTTAGTTAATGCGAAACGACTAGAAGCCCAGGTTCTAAAATCTTTGCAACTGAACTGCTCACTTAGCTCTTTGTGAATGAACGCATTTACGTCCTCGCTAGTGACATCGTGCCAATGCTTATTCTTATCTTGATAGCGGAACAAGCAGTAGCCTTGCTGCTGAGCGCAATCGCAAATCAGCGAGGCAAGTTCCGGATCGTTAACCTTTAAGGTTCTTGGCTTGCCATGCTTTCCTGTGTAGGCAAGTTCAACGCTATCCTCACACTGTAATTGCACGTGTTTACGCCGCAAGGTTGTCAGCCCGTACGTTTCATTTTCTTTACTATATTGAGCATTGCCTACCCTCGCACCTGTGTAATCAAGCAGAAGGCACACCAGCGCACATGCTCGTTCTTGCGTCCAAGTTGGTTGCGAAATCAAAGAAAGGCAGTGTTCTCGAAATTTAGAAAGGGCGTTGCCGAAAGCAAGCAGTCGCTCGAATTTTTCGACTTGCTGCTGTTCGTGCCATTTGTCATGGTAAATATACTGTTTGCGTCCTTTCTCATCATAGCCAACGGCTTGTATACTGGCTTTACTATCACGGCTGATAAAAGTGTTTTGCCAATTGGGTGGAATAACAAGCTTCTTAATACGTTTAATCACCCGCTCACCCGTTACTTTTCTTCCACTGCTGTAGCGATAATAAAAACGTTTGTTCCCGCAAGGGATGCGTTTAATTGTCAGGTGGCTATCATCTGAATACACATTGCAGTAGCCTTTAGTCCTTTTCATTTTAGTTACTCCTTTTCCCCTACTTGCCCCAAAACAATAACAACTGAATAGCTGTAAGAGCACGCGTTAAGGGCGGCTTTGCTTCAATACTGACATGCCGTTGCGTTTTGGTGGAAAGGTCAGTTCCCCCCGAACTACAGCGCTTAACTATAAGAAGAATTTACAGCTTAAATAAGGTAATTGATCACTTGCCTCTAAACCTTTCGCCGAGTTTATTTATCTAGCCAGAGCTTTATCTACCCAGAGCTTTATCTACCCGGAGCTTTATCTATCAACAATGGCTTTCAACCTACGCTGTAACAATTTTTCACATCCCGTGTAAAATAATCGCAGTATCACCCCTTATCCTCACCAGTAAAGCTGGTAGGGGCACCTTCATCACCAATATTTGTCGTCAATAGCCAGCCCTTTTATTAACTAAATCATATGTAATGAATATAAAATATCGCTAGTTTTCAGTTATTTAGAGAATACCGCCTTACAAATTAAACTAAAGTATTAGCGCTACTTGTACTTCAGCGGAATACAAATTGAATAGTTAATTACAAATAGTAAATAGCTGCAGACAGTTGAAAGAGACATCTGCAAACAGTTGCTTGTGAGGTTTATGTGAAACCGATTGTCGGCAAGTAACGCGTTGAACTAATGTTGAACTAATTAAGTGAATTTAATTAGAGAGTCCAAGAAAGAAGTCGAGGATTTAAAGATGAGTATTCAGAATTCGAACAAGGTTGATTCAGAAAGCGCTAAAAGTAGCGAGCATGAGAACTTGAGGGCTAATGTTGTCTCTAACGATGAGCTACAAGTAGCAGCTGTATTTAGTTCAAAGCAGAAAGTACGAGAAGTACTAGAGATAGTACAAAATAAAACATCGGTAGAATCATCGCAAATAGAGATCATTGAAGCAGGTGACGCTAAATTAAGTGAAAAACTAGAGCGAAACAGCGAATCAATTGGAAAGAGTATGTGGTCTTCTCACCTTCTTCTTGGTTCACTTGGACTTGTAGCCGGCTTAATTGCCGCTTTCTTATTAACTCAATTTGGGCCTGCCCTTACGCAGCAAAACCCATTGTTTACCTACATTGCATTAATAAGCCCTGGCCTCTTCATTGGGCTGTTCGTAGCTGGGCTAATCGGCTTGCGCCCGGATAGAAACGAAGTGATACAGACGGTAAGGCATGCCGTTCGCTATGGCAAAGTGGCGTTAGTGATTAATCTTAGAAAGTCTCAATCATCATCAAAGGTGTCGCAGGTGTTGAAGCAGCATAGCGATAACGTGGTTGAATCAATTCGGTAGTGAAATTAATTACATGACATGAAAGCATGCTAAACGGCAGAATGTGTTAAAGTATTTAATTGTTGATTGAGCTTGCTACTTAAAACTCGCTTCTTAAAAGATATTGAAGGGCAATATACCGAATTTCGCGTATATTGCCCTTTAACGTTTGGTTTGTAGCAATTTGAAAGAAAGACTAGGCACCAATTGTATGGATTTGATATTTTTTGATTTAGATGGGACTTTGTTAAATAAGTCTTCAGAAATTTCTTCTTTCACAAGAGAGACCTTGGGCTTATTGAGTGAAAAGGACATTGCCTTTACGGTTGCTACAGGGCGCACCATGCATTCAGCGCAGTTCGTACTGAAGGATCAGTCTTTTGTTCTGCCTCATATTTATAATAATGGCGTAGCCATATGGGACCCAACCGGAAATGCCCTAACCTTGGAAAACCTGCTCGCCCCTAGCGAAGTTAACCTTATTATTGAGCACGCCGTCAAAAACAATATTACGCCTTTTATTAACACGGTTAATATGGATAGCCCTAATCACGAGCATGTGATCTATCATTCAGCGCCGAAACATCAAGTGGAATTCGATTTAATCGAAAAATACTTTTCGCGAACAAAAGCGCGGCTTGCCACCATCGAGACCTTACCTGCTAATGCTCATATCACAAATATCAGTATGATTGGCGATGCAGCCCTTGTTTACGATATGTACAAGCAATTAAACATGCATGATGAATTAATCGCATATTCTGGCCCTGCGATTGAAGGCGACGAGTACCGTTGGATGGATGTGCACCACAACCTTGCTAATAAAGGCAGCGCAGTTGAATCATTACGCAATCAATTAGACGCAAGCAACGTTATTGTTTTTGGAGATAGTGATAACGACTTAAGCATGTTTAAACTTGCTGACGAAGCTTATGCGCCTTCAAACGCCAAACCTTATATTAAGGATGCCGCCACTTCTGTAATTGGGCATCATGATGAAGATGGAATCGCTCGCTTTTTAAGAGAGCGATTCTCACTTTAACCGTTTTCGGCGTTTAGGCTACAGAACAAGGTGAAAACGTAGCCCACCTTTATGTAGCCAGCCTTTATAAGCGTCCACCTCAATAAGGGCCCATTGCTGAATCCTATAGATGGCGGGCCCAGATTATGTTCACTTGTTCATGGGCTACCATTCGATAGGCTCTCTGTCTTTTAAGAACTGTCCGTGAGGGCCACCTTCTTCCATAGTAGCTAGCCAAATTGCGGTATCCGCACCTTCTTCTGGAGTTTTAGGCGCGTCGCTGCCACCCATTCGAGTATGCACCCAGCCAGGCGTCATGCTGTTTACCGTAACATCAATCTTTTTGCCATCTGCAGCTTTATCGACCTCGGCAGCCATTTTTACGGTAAGAGCATTAATGGCAGCTTTCGTTACTGCATAGCATAAAGGCCCTTTTAAGCCTTCCGCAAAGCTACCGTAACTGGAGCTTATGTTAATAATGCGACCATACCCTCGTTCAATCATTTGCGGTAAAGTTTGCTGAATAAGTGTTAAAGGAGCACTCACGTTCACCTGCATAGATTTCGCTAAACTTTCAGAATTAACTTCCTTCCAATCGGTATCGTCTAATATCCCCGCGTTATTTATCAGAATATCGATGGGGCCATACACGGCTTCAGCACGCACAAACGCGTCTACAATGGCAGTTTCGTTATCAAGGGGCAGTTCAATAACATGTATATCCCCACCTACTATTTCCTTTTTAGCTTCAAGACCGGACTCTTCATCTCGACATCCCATCAATACTTTGTAGCCTTTAGACAGCATTCCTTTCACTATTTCCAGGCCTATACCTCGATTGCCACCAGTTACTAATACGTTTTTCGTCATACCAATACACTCCTTGCATTTACGCTTGGGCTTGTTTTGCCTCAAAGCGATTGGATAAATAAAAACACAGCGGGAAAATCACACTCCACACTAAAGCGATAAAAATATAAGAGAGCATCATGCTGGTACCTAACTCGACCGCACCGAACTTGGCTCCAGCTATATAGCTAAGAGGCGCAAAGACAGCCCCCGCGATTGCAGCGATACCCATTCGACCGTTAAACACAGTTAGACTGTGATAAACCGTACCCGCGAACGCGGCCCAGAGAAGGCTAAGCCATATGGGAATTGGCCAAAAGCTCACTAGCACCTCTGTCTGATTGAAAATAAATAACCCGCTTAAAGTGAGTAAGGCGTCGACCACAGTGCCAAGTAGAAAAACTGCACTCATAAGCTTTAGGTCTTCGACGCGTTTCGGGGAGAATACAATCCAAATCAAAAGTAGCCCTAATACGGGAAGTACAGCGCTATTTTGAAACAGAATCACTAACCACCATATGGCTTGAAACCAGGCGAAATTGGCAACTTTGAGTACCACAGTTTTATTCATTACGAACACTCTTACTTTTCATAAAAAAATATACGCTTACCGTCTAGTGATAGTTCAAATCTAAGCTATCAAAAGTAAACGAAAACAAACGGGTGTAAGTATGAATGCATAAGCTATTTGCTTTTTCCAATTACAAAGGATGTGTTATTCGTGAAAATGGTTAAGTACTACATACTGGGTGCACTACTAGCGTTGGTGCTAACGCTAACTGTGCCTGTGATATTGCTAAAAATTGCATTTGGATGGACAGCCTTTTCGCTTATAGCGGTAAGCAGTGCCTATTTACTTAATTACCCAAGTCTATTTCGCAAACGCGAAGATGGATCTATTCCCTTCTATATCCGTTGGGTTTTCGTACCCTTCTTACTGGGTTCGTGGCTTTATAACGAGTATGCACGGAGAACCGACAAGGTTCCCCCACTCCAAAAAATTGAACCTCATCTTTTTCTCGCATGCCGCATGTCTAATAAGCACGTAGACCTGCTTAACGAAAACAATGTCGATGCCATCCTCGATGTAACCGCAGAGTTTGACGGGTTAGATTGGACAGCGTATCAAGAAGATTATAAGTATTTAAACATACCCGTTTTGGACCATACTAGTCCCACCTCAGAGCAACTTGTTCTTGCTATCAACTGGCTCAATCAACAGATATCTGACAACAAAAACGTTGTTGTTCACTGCGCACTTGGCCGAGGCCGTTCGGTGCTAGTGGTAGCAGCTTACCTTCTGGCAAAAAATCCAAACTTAAGTGTAGATGAAGCCTTAAAACAGATTAATCAAATACGCCAAACGGCAAGGCTCAATAAGCGACAGTTAGCGTCGTTACAAAAAGTAAGAGATGGCGGGCTCTTGTCTTTACGAAAAGATCTTACATTGATTGTAAACCCGGTGGCGGGCGGCGGTAAATGGAAGCAGTACCGAGACGAAGTCCTTTCTAGACTGAATGAAAAGTTTAAGGTAACGATAAAAGAAACCACACCTGAAATAGACGGCAAAGCGTTAGCAGAACAGGCCAAAGATGAAAAAGCGGAGATTGTCATTGCCTGTGGTGGAGACGGTACGTTGACCGAAGTTGCGTCCGCGTTAATTAATACTGACATCACAATGGGTATTATCCCCTTTGGAACGGCCAATGCGCTTAGCCAAGTACTGCACGGATATGTTAGTAAGGTTATGCCTATAAGCACAGCGTGCGACATCATAATAAGGGGTGACACGTTAAAGATTGATACCGCAACCTGTAACGATAAAGTCATGTTGTTGGTAGCAGCCGTCGGGTTTGAAGAGCAAATGATTTCGGCCGCTGATAGAGAAGAGAAGAACGTGGGCGGGCAGTTCGCCTATTTAAAAGGACTGTGGAATGCCATTTCTAATAACGAAAACATGACATTTGAAGTAGCAAAAGATGATAAAGCGGCTGAAACATTAGAAACACCTAGTTTTGTTATCGCCAACGCTGCACCTATGACGACGGCATTGGCGCAAGGCGCAGAGCAGCCAGATATTACTGACGGAAAATTAGATCTTACCTGGCTATTGCCACAACCAAGCTCTGACAGACAGTTTGCATCGTTAGCCGAACTCGTTTTAAGCCCTGCCGAATCAAAAAAGCAATCAGACTCCATACGCCATGAACGCGCATCATCTATAACATTGACATTCGATAAGCCTACTGCCTATGCAGTAGATGGTGAAATCTATGAAGGCGATGAACTTGTTATAAAAACCGTTCCTAGAAGTCTCACCGTACTCGCCAACTTTGAAGATAAGGATTAATTGATACATGGCTCAGAAAAGTAATTTCGAAGAAATTTTTAGCTTTCTCAATGACAAATTTTCTAACGAAACGGAGTACCTGCAAGCTGTACATGAAGTACTTGAAGATATAGTTCCTGTTTACAATGCAAATGAACAATACAAAGCATTCGATATAATAAGACGTATCTGCATGCCAGAACGGGTAATTTATTTCACAGTCTCTTGGATGAACAGTGAAGGCAACATTGAAGTTAACCAAGGCTGGCGCGTGCAGCACAACTCAGCAATGGGCCCTTATAAAGGCGGCCTGCGTTTTCACCCGACCGTAAATTTATCGGTGCTAAAGTTTTTAGCCTTTGAGCAATGTTTTAAAAATGCGTTGACTGGCCTTCCTATGGGTGGCGGCAAAGGCGGTTCAGACTTTAACCCTAAAGGTCGAACCGACCGAGACATTATGCTGTTTTGCCAAGCATTTATGCGTGAGCTACAGCGACACATAGGCGCCAATACCGACGTACCAGCTGGCGACATTAATGTTGGAGCCCGTGAAATAGGCTACCTTTATGGCGAGTACCGCAGGTTAAACAATAAGTTTGAAGGTGTATTAACAGGTAAAGGCTTAGAATTTGGCGGCAGCTATGTTCGAACAGAAGCGACAGGCTTTGGCTTAATCTACTTTTTAGAAGCTGCGTGCAAGCACCGAGATGCAAAAATAGAAGGCCAGACCATAGCAGTATCTGGTGCGGGTAATGTAGCACTGCATGGCGCACTTAAAGCGGTAGAAAAAGGTGGGAAGGTTATCTCCCTCTCTAATAGTCGAGGGCTTTTACATAATGAAGATGGGTTAACTGATACTGCGCTTAAATGGGCGATAGATAATCACGCAAACCGTAACAATATTCTTGCGGATATGGCTGACGAAAGCATGGGTAAGTGGGTACCTGATAAAAAGCCATGGCATTTGAAATGTGATATTGCTCTACCCTGCGCAACGCAGAATGAGCTACTCGAAGACGACGCAAAAGCATTACTGGATAATGGCTGCCAAATGGTTTTAGAGGGTGCGAACATGCCGTGCACGAACGAAGCGCAATCACGCTTTTTAGACGCTAAAATTGTTTACGTTCCGGGTAAAGCATCAAATGCGGGCGGTGTTGCTTTATCTGGCTTAGAAATGAGCCAAAACGCAATGTTCAATCAACGTGACGCTAATACGCTAGATGACCAACTATATTCTATTATGGAGAGTATTCATCAACGCTGTCTAGACGAAGGAAAGGTAGACAGTGGTGATAGCAAGTACGTAAATTATATGAAGGGCGCTAACATTGCAGCGTTCAGGCGACTTGCTGACGCCATGGTCGCACAAGGCGTATAACCCCTCTCCTTTTTATCGCAGCTTGTCGATAGGTTTACGGTAAAGCCGCCGTGAATTTATCGGCAACCCCTTTGTAAATATTGCTCTACATCTTTGCTACCCCTACCTTTTAGTCGACGATGAACCAAGAAAAGCAAGCAAAATCATAAACTAATACACATAAGATTCATGGAATAAAAATCGCATTACTAGAAGTGTCATTCACTTTTAAATATGCAAAAGGAACTTACCATGAAAATTTTTGAAGCACTGCGTCAGGACCACGAGAAACAACGTTTACTGTTGAAGATCTTGGCTGAAACTAGCGGTAACACTGCGGCACGTCGCGAATACTTTGAAGAGTTAAAAACACAGCTTGAAAGTCATGCGATTGCGGAAGAGCGCCATTTTTATACTCACCTGTTAGAGAAAGATTCTACGGTGGATTTAACGCGCCACGGTATCGCAGAACACCATGAAATTGATGAACTGCTATCGAAGTTAGACGAAACGGACATGAGTTCACCTGCTTGGTTACGTCATTTAAAGAATCTACAAGAAAAGGTAGAGCATCACCTTGCCGATGAAGAGCAAGAGTTTTTCCAAGTTGCTGGCAATGTTTTAAATGATCGTCAGAAAACCAAGCTTGCTGAAGAATATCAAAAAGAAATGAAACAAGAGCTAGACGAAGAAAAAATTACGGCTTAAATAGAAACACTGAAGCGCTTTTAAGCGCTTCGCATTTTTATCAGTGTTACATGAAAAAGCCAGCTTAAAAAAGCTGGCTTTTGTTTGTTTTCATTACTGCTTTACAACACTTATTGCATTGTTACTCGCGCAGTATAGCAAGTGACATCAACTACTTTTTGGCAATGATATAAATTGCGTGGATAACGCCTGGAAAATAACCAAGAATAGTTAGCAGGATATTAATCCAAAAGTGGGCACCTAGGCCAACTTGTAAAAATACGCCTAGTGGTGGAAGTAAAATTGATAAAAGTATACGAATGATGTCCATAATAAATTCCTTGTTTTTGAAGTAATTTCACAACTCAGTAGGCAAAATACTCACACGTGGTGAAAAATTTAGGCCTATAGAGCGTTTCTATACGTCTCGTTATTAGTTTTTGCATTAACAATGCCAAGTCGCCTTAACAACGCCAAGTCGCATGAACAGTGCCAAATGGCAGGAATGAAGACAAATCACCTTCATATAAGTACATACCCAGCAACAAAGCATTGCGTATACTTAGAAAATAAACTTTTCCTTATAAGAAAGCTATTCACCGAAAGGCGTATTTTGAAGCCAATCTTCAAGGTCTGAACGATTCAGCGGACGGCTAATATAATAACCTTGAGCAATATCGCATCCCCACTCTTTCAGAATTTCAAGGGAAGCTAAATCTTCTACACCCTCGGCGACCACTTTCAAATTAAAGACATTCGCCAAACTAAGCACAGTATGAACAATTTGTTGATCGTTCTCATCGCTAGCCAGAGAAAGAATAAAGCTCTTGTCTATTTTAATCGTTTTAACAGGTAAGTTCTTTAAATAGGCCAATGACGAATAGCCAGTACCAAAGTCATCAATTGCGAAGTGAAAGCCTCTGGCGGTTAATTCGTTAAGGTTTTCAATGGCAAGTGATGCATCAGCAACTAAATCACTTTCGGTTATTTCAAGCTCTAAAGATTCTGGCGATAGCCCTTCTTTCGTTAACAGGGCTACTAGCTTGCTGAGTAACACTTTATTTTGAATGTCTTGCGTCGACAGGTTCATAGCAACGGTGAACCGATAACCTTTCGATCTAAAGTAAGATAAGTCAGTAATGGTTTGCTGCATCACCCAGGTCGTTACTTGCTCTATCAACCCTGCTTGCTCGGCAATAGTAATAAATTCATCTGGCGGTACAAAACCAAGCGCGCTATTGTTCCAGCGGATCAACGCCTCCATGCTGCAAACTTTCATCGTTTGCAAGTCAACCTTGGGCTGGTAAACCATAGACAATTCGTCCTGCTGGCTTACAAGCGACCGCTTCAATTCCGTTGTTATGGCAAGCCTGCGATTATACCTATCCTCTAAATCGGTCCGATACCGCACACACCAGCTATCACTATGAATAGCCTCATCGGTCACTATGTTCATCTTTCTAAATAGTTCTTCAGAAGAAGAGGCATCTTGAGGACACTCGATTATCGCCATAGCAACTTTAACGGGTATGGCGATTAAGTTGCTCTCAACAGGCTGTTCCAAAATGTGTTTAAGTGTTTCCAACTGATCGTCGTTTAACGATTCGTGTGAAATATACAGTATCTCGCCGCCAGCAAGCCGTGCTGAGGTGCCCGGCCAGCGCTGCAAACGTTCAGAAAGTGCCTTTAACGTGTTATCACCATTTGAGTAACCATATAAGTCATTTATGGTTCTAAACCCAATAACCGTTATAGCTACAACTTGAACCGCTTGCCCCTCTTTTATTTGTGACTCAAAATAGTCTTCAACATAATTACGATTGAAAAGACCGGTTAATACATCGTGTTCCGCCTGGTAGCGAATGTGCTTTTCACGACTCTTAATACTCTCTTGCATGCTGTCTACGGCGACGGCAAGTTCTGTAATTTCTTTTAGTTTCGACGGTGATTCAAGAGTTGAACCATAACTACCCGATGCTACTTTATTTACGGCTTTAACTAGTTTAGAGACAGACTCGCTCACATTTCTTGCAAGAAACAGAGAAAGCCCGAGTGCAACTAAAATTGCTAGCAGACAGGATGCTAAAATGGTTAATTGAACTCTCGTAAAGGCGTTGAAATAAGACGTTGTATCGACGGCTAATGTAATAGCGACAGGTAAATTTTGCTCAGAGCCTATGCTTACCTTACGCGCCAAGTAAGTTAATTCGTCTTTAAAGGTCACATCCACCCAAGACGGGTCTTGTTCTGATGTAATTATTCGATGTGCTTCACCTTTATCTAATGTTGCTTTAATGATCTCGTTTGAATCTGCTTTAGAAATAATAATCTCTGCATCAACAAGTTGTTTTAGCTGTTCCAGTAAATCATCGTCAAATTCAACACCAATTAGCATGTAATATCTGAGTGTAGGGATCTCTACCCGAATAAGGTTAAGCTGAATTAAATCATTAGATACAACAAAAAAGCCGCTGTCTCGATCTTTTGCAACGAGCGATAAACTGCTCTCTACATCCTGACCAACTTCGAATAAGTCTGTATGGGTTGCAACAACTTTGTGGTCTAGGCTCACTAACGCGATAATTTTGGTATTTAGGCGATCTGCATAACTCGTAAATGCAGCTTCAATAGAGGGAATATTCTCGGTTCCAACGGCGCGCCTAAAATCAAAGGAACGAGCCAAGACTTTAGATACACTTTTAATAACGGCTTGCCTGTCGGCAACAACTTTATCGAAAACTTTTTCAGCCAATTGAATATCGTGATCGATATTCTGAACAACGAGAGTGTTTGCAGAACGCCAAACAGCGCCAATAATCAGAAGTGATGCTATAACAATCCCAATTAACAAGGTTTGGAATAAAGTCTGGCTTAGTGTCTTTTGCACTATAGTGCCCCGTGAAGATTGTTGTGAATTTAAAGCAGTCGAAATAGATATTGATGTTAAGAATAGCTGATTAACTATTATAGGGACAGGTATAACATCCTGTAAATTTTAGATTTTAACGCTTTGTTACAAATGTCTTGTTCTCAACCAGATATTTGCTAAAGCTGCGCTACTACAGCAAAAAAGCGGAGAAAAGCAAAAAGCCAGCATAGCGCTGGCTTTTGATTCTATTTGGTGCGGAAAGCGGGACTTGAACCCGCACGAGCTATGCTCACCACCCCCTCAAGATGGCGTGTCTACCAATTCCACCACTTCCGCGAAACTTTTTATATACTTAGTTTGAACCTTCAGAGCCATCAGCTACTGGAACATCAGAGCCATCAGCTGCTGGCACATCAGAAGCATCAGCTTCAACCGCTGGCACGTCGCTTTGCGCCGCGTCTTCAATAACTGGTACATCCTGGTCAGCCGGAAGCTGTACTGGTTCTTCAACAGCCGCTGGAACTTCTAAGTTGTTCCATTCATCTTCAGCACTTTCGCGGTTAGCGGTCAATGCACCTAAAGTAAGGCTAATGAAGAAAAATAAACCCGCTAAAATACCAGTGGTACGCGTCATAAAGTTACCAGAACCAGACGAGCCAAATACTGTGTTTGAACCACCTGAGCCAAATGAAGCGCCCATATCTGCGCCTTTACCCTGTTGAATTAGAACAAATCCAATAAGTAAAAGTGCAACAATTAGGTATGCTACTAATAGCACTTCGTAAATCATAAATACCTCGTCAGTTTGCCGCTTGGCAAATTGAAATAAAATCTTCAGCCTTTAAACTGGCCCCGCCAATCAAACCGCCATCTACGTCTTTTTGCGCAAACAAGGTGTTGGCATTATCTGGCTTAACACTTCCGCCGTATAAAATACGTAGGCCCTGTGCCAGCTCTGTGTCTACTTTATTAAAGTAGCCACGAATAAATTCGTGAACGTCTTGTGCTTGTTCTGGGCTTGCAGTTTTACCTGTACCTATTGCCCAAATTGGTTCGTAAGCTATAACTGTTTTGCTTAGTTCATCCACAGACATTGCATTAACAAGTGCGTCTAGCTGTTCACCAACAAACGACTCTACGTTGTCAGCCTCTCTCACTTCAAGGGGTTCACCCACACAAATGATAGGAACTATGCCAGATGCGACACACTGCTTAGCTTTTAGCGCTACAAGTTCGCTTGACTCACCTTGGTCTTCGCGTCTTTCAGAGTGCCCAACGATTGCGTACTCACAACCTGCTTCTTTAAGCATTTGGACTGATAGCTCACCAGTATGTGCGCCATTTTCTAAATGACTTACGTTTTGAGTACCGATAGCAAATGAACGAGTTTCAAAAGCATGTAAAAGTAGAGAAGGAGCACAAATCACGATTTCCGATTCAGCTTTTACATCAGCAAGTTTCTGATTAAATTCAGCAACTAATGCCAAATTTCCATTCATTTTCCAATTGCCAGCCACGAATGGCTTTCTTACATTTTCACTCACAACGCAGACCTTAGCCCTGTCTTTAAAGCGGGCGTGATATTAACTATTTAATTGAAAAGATACAAGCACAAAAAGCAAAATTTCCTGCTACGCCAACTAATTGGCGAGATTACGAACAGTTTCTGCAATATGCTCAGCCCATTTATGAGATTGAGCATCGTCGTTCGACTCTACCATTACACGGATTAGTGGTTCAGTACCACTTTTACGCAGTAATACCCTACCCGTCTTACCTAATGCAGACTCCGCTTCTTTCTTAGCGTTTTGTACATCTTGGTGTGAAAGGTAATCCACTTCTTGGTTTGCGTAACGCACGTTAACCAATGTTTGCGGGTACATGTCAAAACCGCTCGCTAAATCATGGAGATCCATATGAGAGCGTAACATAGCAGCAAGTACCTGAAGCCCTGCAACAATACCATCACCAGTCGAGCTCATATTAAGGTTAAGTACATGACCTGAATTCTCACCGCCAATAGCCCAGCCTTTTTGCTGCAGCAATTCCATCACGTATCTGTCGCCTACGTTACTTCTTACAAATGGAACGCCCAGCTTTGAAAGCGCATTTTCAAGACCTAGATTACTCATCAAGGTGCCAACGACACCACCTTGCATTTTGCCATTTTTAAGTGCGTCACGCGCAATGATGTAAACAATCTGGTCACCGTCTAAAACGTTTCCTAGGTGGTCTACCATCATAATGCGATCGCCATCGCCATCTAGTGCAAAGCCAAGGTCAGCGCCGGTTTCTTTAACCTTTTCTACAATGGCGTTCATAGAAGTTGCGCCAACGCCGTCGTTGATGTTTAGGCCATCAGGCGCTGTTCCCAGCTCAATGACTGTTGCGCCTAGCTCGCGAAGAACGTTTGGTGCTATGTGATACGTTGCGCCATGCGCGCAATCTACCACTATTTTTAGACCTGTTAACGATAGCTCAGACGGGAATGTACCCTTACAAAATTCAATGTAACGACCTGCTGCGTCATTAATTCGTGTAGCTTTACCTAACTTGTCAGAAGCTACGCATGTCATTGGGCGCTCTAACATGTCTTCAATAGCTAGCTCGATGTCGTCATCTAGCTTAAAGCCTTGAGCAGAGAAGAATTTGATGCCGTTATCGTAAAAAGGGTTATGGGAGGCACTGATTACGATACCCGCTTCAGAACGGAATGTTTTCGTTAGATACGCAATAGCCGGTGTGGGCATAGGTCCTAGCAAGCCGATATTAATGCCTGCAGCCGATAGACCAGCTTCTAGAGAGGACTCTAGCATGTAGCCAGATATACGTGTGTCTTTACCGATAAGTACTTTATTTGTGCCGCGGCCAGCTAGAACTTTACCTGCGGCCCACCCTAATTTGGTAACAAACTCTGGGTTGATATTGCTCTCACCCACTTTTCCACGTATACCATCGGTGCCGAAATATTTGCGCTGAGTCATTATTATTCCTTATTTAATCGTATTCAGCATTTTCACGATATTGACAGCGTCCGCTGTTTCTTTAACGTCGTGAACGCGAATAATCTGTGCGCCCATTTGGGCGACAATTGTAGCGAGGCTTACGCTTCCAGCCAAGCGCTCATCTACTTTTCTGTTAAGCAAATTGCCTATCATTGATTTGCGTGACATTCCAACTAAGACAGGAAAGCCCAACGACATAATATCAGGCAGATGTTTAACCAGGGCATAGTTATGCTCTAGCGTTTTACCAAATCCGTAGCCTGGGTCGAACAATATCGACTTTTTCGCAATGCCAGCTTGCTCACATACTTTTGCGCGAGCTATTAAAAACTGGCTTACTTCGTCAATAACATCACTATATTCAGGGTTGTTTTGCATAGTTCGAGGTTGCCCCTTCATATGCATTAAGCACACGGGGACGTTAGCATGAGCTGCGGCTTCCAATGCACCGGGTTCTTGTAAAGCACGTACATCATTAATTAACCCTGCACCCGCGTTGACTGCTTCACGCATTACTTCTGCTTTACTGGTATCAATAGATATCACAACATCGCTATTTTTAGCGACTGCCTCAATAACAGGTATTGTGCGGTCTAGTTCTTCTTGCAAAGATACATCAGGGGCGCCAGGTCGCGTAGATTCTCCACCAATGTCAATGAAGGTCGCGCCATCACCTATCATACGATGCGCATGTTCAACGGCTTGCGTCACATTGGCGTGCTTGCCACCGTCAGAGAAAGAGTCAGGGGTTACATTTAATATGCCCATCACATGAGACTGTGATAGGTCGACGAAGTGCTTTCCAAACTGCATGAATTACTCGCATTATTGTTCTTTAAAGATGAAGCTATAAAGCAAACTGATTTTAACCCACAGAGATAGCGATAAGCATTAGATTAAAATCAAACTGCTCTAACAAAAAACGCCAGCTGAACTGGCGTTTTTTAATTAGTGTAAAGGCTTAGCTTGGAATATCGCCCGGCTTGCCTACAGACGGTTTATCAACACCATCGTTTTTAATTTCACCTTCGCGAACTGGTGCACCACCACTTGGCTTATCGCCACCAGACGGCTTGCTGTCATCCCAGTCTGCAGGAGGACGAACGTCAGTGCGGTTCATCAGATCATCGATTTGCTTAGCATCAATGGTCTCGTACTTCATCAGTGCGTCTTTCATTGAGTGTAAGATATCAATGTTGTCTTCAAGGATTTTTTGAGCGCGTTCGTAGTTGCTGTCAATCAATGACTTGATTTCGGCATCAATAGCACGTGCTGTGTCATCAGACATATTCGTTGCCTTCGACATAGACTTTCCTAGGAACACTTCACCTTCGTCTTCAGCATAAAGCATTGGGCCCATTTTGCTCGACAAGCCCCACTGAGTCACCATCTTGCGTGCAATTTCAGTTGCGCGCTCGATATCGTTAGACGCACCCGTTGTTACTTTGTCGTCACCGTAAATGATGGCTTCAGCAATACGCCCACCAAACAAGCTAGAAATCATGCTTTCTAAGTGTTGTTTAGAATGACTTACACGGTCTTGCTCAGGCAAGTACATAGTCACACCCAACGCGCGACCGCGTGGAATGATCGATACTTTGTAAACCGGATCGTGCTCTGGCACTAAGCGACCAACAATGGCGTGACCTGCTTCGTGATAAGCTGTCATTTCTTTTTCAGGCTCAGACATCACCATAGACTTACGTTCAGAGCCCATCATGATTTTGTCTTTCGCTTTCTCAAACTCTTCCATTGAAACCAGACGTTTGTTACCACGGGCAGCAAACAATGCGGCTTCATTTACTAGGTTCGCCAAATCAGCACCTGAGAAACCTGGTGTACCACGAGCAATTACAGAAGGTTCTACGTTGTCAGCAACAGGTACTTTGCGAATATGAACCTTAAGAATTTGTTCACGACCGCGAATATCTGGCAGACCTACTACAACCTGACGGTCGAAGCGACCAGGGCGAAGTAGCGCAGGGTCAAGAACGTCTGGGCGGTTAGTTGCCGCAATAACGATGATGCCTTCGTGGCCTTCAAAGCCGTCCATTTCAACAAGCATTTGGTTAAGTGTTTGTTCACGCTCGTCGTGACCACCACCTAAACCAGCACCACGTTGACGGCCTACCGCATCAATTTCGTCAATGAAGATAATGCAAGGCGCTGCTTTTTTGGCTTGTTCGAACATATCACGAACACGCGATGCACCAACACCCACGAACATCTCAACGAAATCAGAACCCGAGATAGTAAAGAAAGGTACTTTTGCTTCACCCGCGATAGCTTTCGCAAGTAACGTTTTACCCGTACCAGGAGGACCTACCATAAGTACGCCCTTCGGAATTTTACCGCCAAGCTTCTGGAACTTAGACGGGTCGCGAAGGAAATCTACCAACTCAGATACGTCTTCTTTAGCTTCATCACAGCCTGCTACGTCGGCAAATGTCGTCTTGATTTGGTCTTCACCAAGTAAGCGAGCTTTGCTCTTTCCGAAAGACATAGCGCCACGGCCGCCGCCACCTTGCATTTGACGCATGAAGAAAATCCATACACCAATAAGCAATAGCATGGGGAACCATGAAATGAAAATTGACGTTAGAAGAGACTGCTCTTCCGGTGGTTCACCGTAAACTCTTACGTCGTTTTTAACTAAGTCAGATACTAACTTGTCGTCGAAGTAAGGTACGAATGTTTGGAAAGTTTCGCCTGAACGCTTTGTACCGCGAATTTCGCCACTATTGTTGATGCGAACTTCACGAATATTTCCCTGTTCTGCTTCTCTCAAAAACGTTGTGTAGTCAGTTTGCGAACGAGACGATTCACTCGGTGAAAAGCTCTGAAAAACCGACATTAAAACAACGGCGATGACTAACCATAAGATTAAATTTTTTGCCATATCGCTCAATGCTACTAACCTCTATAAACCCGAATTGCTTGTATATTCAACAAGTTGTTTATTGAATAAACGGCACAACTCGCAACGAAAACCGCTTAACCCAAAGCGTACTACACTTTATACCCACAAGCCACCAAATACACCTCACGAGAACGTGATCTGGACGAGTCAGGCTTACGCGTCTTTATGGTTGTGAAAGATTGTTTAAGTGCGTTCATGAACTCAACAAAACCTTCACCTTGGAACACCTTAATGACAAAAGAACCTCCAGGCTTTAAAACTTGGTGACACATATCTAGCGCTAGTTCGCAAAGGTACATAGAGCGAGATTGGTCAACCGAAGCGTTACCTGCAAGGTTCGGTGCCATATCAGACAACACAATATCTACGGTGTTCCCACCGATTCTGTTCAATAGTGCGTCGAGAACCGCGTCCTCTCTGAAATCACCTTGTAGAAAGTCTACGCCAACTATCGGATCCATGGGCAAAATATCGCACGCGATAACTTGACCATTGTCGCCAACAAGCTGTGCAGCTAGCTGAGACCAGCCCCCCGGTGCAGCACCAAGGTCTACAAGTGTCATTCCTGGTTTTATAAGCTTATCTTTTTTCTGGATTTCTTCCAGTTTATAAATAGCTCGCGAGCGCCAACCTTCCTTATTTGCTTTTTGCACATAATGGTCGTTGACGTGTTCTTGTAACCAGCGTTTACTGCTGGCGGAGTGTTTCTTTTTTGTCATTCCAGTACAATGTCATTAGGATTGTAGAGAAGATGGCGTTAGAATACGTTATTTCAAGCATAAACTAACAGATTAATTGTAAGAAATATTACTAGATGAAACTTTCAAATAAACAGAAACAATTCCTAAAAGGTCTTGCACACCCGTTAAAACCTGTTGTGCAGCTAGGTGGGAACGGCCTGACAGAAGGTGTCGTTGCAGAAATCGACAACGCACTTAGTCACCATGAATTAATTAAAGTTAAGGTACCAACTGATGATCGCGAAGAAAAAGCGCTTATCATGGATGCCATCGTACGTGAAACCAACTCAGTTAAGCTTCAGGTAATTGGTCATACGCTAATTATCTACCGTCAAAGCGAAGACTGTAAAATTCAGTTGCCAAAATAGCGGCAAAATAACTGAATAAAAGGTGCCGTTCCCTTTCGGCACCATAGTTTTTCTTCTTACTTCCCGTTAACATCACGTTAATAATAGTGAACAAATAGGGTTTAAGGGAAAACTATGACGCTAAATAATCTTACCGCCGTTGTCACTGGCGGTTGCTCAGGACTTGGTCACGCCACTGCTATCGCGCTTCGCGATGCGGGCGCCAACGTCAGCCTTTTCGACCTAAACGACGAACTTGGCGCGCAACGTGTTGAACAATTAGGTAGTGACAATACACATTTCACCAAAACCGATGTTCGTGATGAGGCCTCTGTTCAGGCGGCGATAGACGCGACAACCGAAAGGTTTGGCGCCATTTCTTTAGTGGTTAACTGCGCAGGTATTGCGCCCGCAAAACGTTTACTCGATAAAGAAGGCAACCCTGCCCCTCTTGGCGATTTTCAAAAAACTATCGATATTAACTTGGTCGGCAGCTTTAATGTGTCGCGCTTGGTGGCAGCAGCTATGGCCAAACAGTCGCCTGTTAACGATGAAGGCGAACGCGGCCTTATTATCAATACTGCTTCAGTTGCAGGTTACGAAGGTCAAATAGGTCAAACTGCTTATGCAGCAAGCAAAGGTGGAATTATTGGTCTAACCCTGCCAATGGCTCGCGATTTAGCGCCGCTAGGCATCCGCGTTAATACGATAGCGCCTGGCGTGATGGGCACGCCTATGCTGCTTGCTATGCCTGAAAAGGTGCAAGACGCCCTTTCTGCCAACGTACAGTTTCCTAAGCGTCTAGGGCTGCCCCAAGAATTCGCAAAACTGGTTATTCACATGGCGAACAATAGCTACTTAAATGGTGAGACCATTCGCTTAGACGGCGGTCTTCGCATGCCGCCTAAATAGCCGAAGAAAGTTAATCAACGAGGCAATCGGTAACGCCTCGTTGAATATTAAACGCTTAGGGTAGTCAATACCTACACCGCCATTAAATACCTAGTTTTAATTAGATCTTAACGATACCGCGAACACTATCATAAATTCGAGTATGGGCTCTTTGATTAGCTTTTGCTTCGTAAAGTGCCTTATCAGCTTTTAGCAATTGGTGAGCAATCGGGTTCGTTTGTTCAAGGTCATCTTTTTCTAAGACAGCAGCACCAATACTTGCCGTTAAGGCCTGTCCGCTGGGTAAACTAATTTTGCTTATGCCATTATGCAGCCGTTCGCTAAAAGGTTTTATATCTTTTATATCCGTGTTAAAAAGCACGATCAAAAACTCTTCGCCGCCCCATCTCGCCACAACGTCAGTCTCACGCACATGCGCTTTCAACACGTGAGACAATTTTATTAGTATTCTATCGCCTTCTTCATGGCCAAAGGCGTCGTTAATCTTCTTAAAAAAGTCGATGTCTAAAAGCAGAAAAGATAGAGGGACAAAGGCGCGACGGGATTGAGAAATCATTTTTAACACATCATCATTTGCCGCGCGACGATTAAGTAGTGGAGTCAAAGTATCTCGACGGCTTACGGCCGTAAGCTCTTCGGTCTTCTTTTCAAGCTGGCCTTTTGCTTCTAACAACTCTTGATAAAGCTTATCTCGTTCTTTTGCAACGTATATCGCCCAGTACAATATGTTACCTGTGACCGTGATATTCGCTACAGCGGGCACTCTAGCGCCCGAGCCCGATAGCAAAGTGATTTGAACTTCTAGATATTCACCATTGGCAAGGAGTATTGGTTTTATATAACTTTCATAAAATATCGAACTCGCCTTAGAGACTATATCGATTACTTTCTTCCCAGAAGTCCAATCTAACCCTAGAAACGACTTAGCATGAGGATTAAGCCATTTTATTTCTGTCGTTTCAAAATCCGATTTAAGTAACAAACAGGGAAAGTCTTCCTCTATTGCTTCTTTCAAGCTGCGAACCCCTCAAATAGGGTAAACACAGTAGCCGGATCAGTCATGTGTAAACAATGTCCATAGGCGTCGACGATATGCATTTTAGCGTCCGGAATAGCGTTATACATGTATTCCCCCACGTTTGTTGACGCTAAATTATCGTGCTTGCTTTGTAAAATAAGTGTAGGAAGCATTAGTTTTGGGAGCTGTGCTCTATCGTCAGAGAAAAACGTAGTTTTGGCAAACGGCTTGGCATATTTAGGATCCGTAGAGCAGAAGCTTGTTTCAAGTTCTTGAATTAAGTCTGCGTTATTATCTTGCCCCATTACCAAAGGCGCTAAATAATTTGCCCACCCCACATAGTTCTTATCCATAAGGTTTAATAGTTCTTCTAAATCTGCTTTGTCGAAGCCTCCCATGTAGTCAGGGGGGAAATTTAGAAAGCAGGGGGACGGACATACCATGGCAAGCTTAGAAAAAATGTGAGGTGATTGGATAGCCGCGCGCATGCCAACCATACTGCTAACCGAGTGCCCGATGAAGATTACATCCTGGAGGTTTAACGCCTCACATATTTCTATGACATCTTGAGCATATCCATCGAGTGTCGCATAGCGATTAGTATCGTAAGCTGAATAATCAGAAGCACCGCATCCTACATAGTCAAATAGAACTACTTTATACTTTTCTACAAGGAAGGGTAATAGGTGGCGCCACATCTGCTGATCACAGCCAAAACCGTGGGCTAACATTATAACCGTACTTCCTGAACCATGAGTTGTGACGTTATTCCTAGCCACTACGCTGCAACTTGGCTGCATGGTTTACCTTCTTATTTTTTTTAAGGGGCAGCACGATTAGTTCTAACATTGATGCGGATAATAATGTTATGATTACCAATGCTGCCTAGCATATGTATTACTACTTATATATTACACCAAGATACCATTACAATTTCAGGAATAAGATTATCTTTTCGTCTATTCGCCATCACCACCGTTCACAATAAGCGCGATATTGTATAAACGGTTTACCGCATGGTAGTTAATGGAGTTTTTAGGGTAACGCCCTTTACTACTAATTTTACCGGCCTCTTGCTCCATCAAAATAGTCAGCGCATCGTCCACGGTTTCTACCGTATAAATATGAAATAGCCCTTTTTTCACGGCGTCGATAACTGTGGCATCTAATACCAAGTTTATCGCATTCGATTTAGGAATAATAACGCCCTGCGTACCAGTTAGGCCGCGGTGCTGACATAAGTCAAAAAAGCCTTCTATCTTTTCGTTTACCCCGCCAACGGCTTGCACTTCACCATATTGGTTTATTGAACCTGTAATAGCCAAGGTTTGTAGGCATGGAATTTCAGTCAGCGCAGATATAAGCGCAACCAATTCGCCTAGTGATGCACTGTCGCCGTCTATATGACCGTATGACTGTTCTAATGCGATGTTTGCAGATAACGTTAACGGGAAGTGCTGAGCGTATTTATTACCTAAATAGCCGTTCAGCAACATAACCCCTTTAGAGTGTATGGGCTGTCCAAGCTCTACTTCACGCTCGATATCAACTACGCCACTTGCCCCGGCAAACACAGTAGATGTAATGCGTGCGGGTGTACCAAATGCGGTGTCGCCAATATCCAATACGGTTAACCCGTTGACTTTTCCTACCGCTTTGCCCTCAGTGGCAATAAGCACGTGCCCTTCTTTAATATCGTTTAAAAGCGTTTGACTAACGCGGCCTGTGCGACGTTTTTTGGCACTTAATGCTGTCTTTAGATGATCAAGTTCTAGCGTGTCGGCATTCGACTTCTTACAGAAATAGTAGGCTTCATTGACCAGCTCGATAACTTCAGCAAAATGCGCGGAAAGCTTTTCTTTGTGTTCCGCCATTCTAAGCGAATACTCTACCAACCTGCACATGGCATTAGCGGTTATACCCTCAAGCCCTAATGTATTAAGATGCGCACGCACCTTGCCTACAAAGTCGAAAAGTGCCTGTCGAGTAACAGGGATTTCTAAATCAAAATCGACTAGTACTCTGAATAGCTCGTCAAACTCATCATCATAATCTTGCAGGGTGTAGTACAAATCGCGGGAGCCTAACAAAACGATTTTCACATTTAAGTCGATAGGCTGAGGGTTGAGCGTGATGTTATTCACCATACCCACGTCTTGCTGGGGTAAATCCATGCGCAAGCGCTGAGACTTAATGGCAAGTTTCAGGGTATCCCACACAAAGGGCTGCTCTATTAGTTGGTCGACATCCAATAAAAGGTAGCCACCATTTGCCCGGTGCAGCGCACCTGACTGTATCATTCTGTAATTGGTAAATACGCTACCATGAATGTTGGTGTATTCAATTTTACCGAAGAGGTTTTGATAGGTAGGGTTCGGCTCGTAAATAACAGGTGCCGCATCGTCTAATTTATTTGATACCAATACATTAGGAAGAAACTGCTCTTCTAAAAATATCTTCTTATCAAAATCGTCACTCTTTTCCTCTTTTTGCTCTTCATTACGAATAACTAAGATAGCGTTAACCAAAGCGGTTTTAAGCTGTTTTAGATACTTCATAACCCCAAGCTCAGAGGCGTATTTGTGCTCAAACACTTTGATAAGCGGCTTAATCACGTGCTCTGCAGTCTTTTTGTCTAGCTCACGCAGACGCTCTGAGTTTTCGCGTTTCCACGTAGGTAAACTCAACAGACTTTCACTCAGTCTGTTTTCTAAGTCATCAATGAGCGTATAAAAGCCTTCTCGCTGCTCGTCAGTGAGCGATGCAAAATCAGTATCTCTTATCGGCTTGCCGTTGATGATGGGTGAAAACGTAATTGACCCACCCTCTTCGTAAAGGGCAACATCGTTAGCTTGTGCGTAACGCTCTACAGCATCTATAGCAGCGTCGTACTTTTGTTCAAACTCTCTGGAGATAGAGGCGCGGCGGCGCTGATAACCAGGGTTATCAAATGCAATAGGCAGTGAATCCAACACATCATCAATAAGTGCAGCCATATCTTTTTGAAATGCCTTGCCACCACCTGGCGGAAATTTTAGCGCTACAGGTTGGCGTTCATCATCGAAGTTGTTGATATAACACCAATCATCGGGTGCGCAAAGCTGTGCGACTTGGCGTTCAATGTAGTCTTTTACTAAAGTGAAACGCCCTGTGGCAGGCTCACCCATTACGTAAAGGTTGTAACCTTTGGTGTTAATACCTAATCCAAACGTGAGCGCTTCCCGTGCACGCTCTTGCCCAATAAAAGTCGCGTTTAGCGCTTCATCGTCTTTTAAGGCACTGTTTACCGCTCGGCGATTTATGGTAGGTGATAGCGCGTCTACATTTAACGCATATATATTAGTGTCTACAGACATGCCTGTTCTATTTTCGTTTCTTTACTTAAGTGAAACCCTAATTAACAGCACTGTCAAACGGTTAACTCTAATAAGGCAGCTTTACGTTGTTAATTGCACAACAAACAACCAGCTTGGCGTCTTAATGCATTGATTAACGCATAAGGAGCAGGCTCTAAGGTTTCTGTTCATATTGATACATAGAGAAACAAGGTGTAGCTTTTTAACAGCAGTAAGTGCGATACATAGTGAAATTTAGATTAGCAAGCAGCCAACACGAATAATAAAAAACAAAGGTCAGAACAATGACGACAATAACGAAAGCTAGCAAAACCGTGCTCTTTTCGAGTCTACTGGGTGCTATATTTTCTCCATTTTGCCTCGCTAAGGTAAATTATGCGGACAATTCTGGTTTTTCTATCACTAACGAAAGTGAAAGTATGGCCCCTATCGAAACAGTGTATTCTCACTTTATTCAACACGTGGATAAATGGTGGCCGAAAGATCACACTTGGTGGAAGGGTACGCTTAGTATTGATGAACAAGCCGGTGGTTGTTTCTGCGAAGTTACACAAACAGCAAGTGCGGCACACATGCAAATAAGCTATGTTGAGCCTAACAAAAAAGTGGTAATGACCGGCGGATTAGGACCTCTTCAAGAAATGGGCTTATCAGGTGCGCTCACTTGGGAATTCAGCACCGTAGAAGAAAACGCCTCATCGAACGATGATACAAAGCGCGAACCCTCACCAAAAACAAAGGTTACCCTTACCTACCACGCCTCTGGCAATATTCACTTCAACGGACAAAGAGCATCGAACGAGGACGCTGCCAATTTGGTCAAAGTTGTCGATAAAGTGCAGGCGCAGCAGTTAAATGCATTAACCGCCTTTAGCAATAAACAATTTAACGAATCGGATAAAGACAGCGCTAAGCGTTAATAGAAATGACCAAAAATAGGTCGCTATGTGAATTTTACGCGAAAGTTTAAGCAAGCCATCTTCGTTAACGCGCTTAAACTGCTGCATTAATGCTCACTTTTCATGCAAGCAGAAATAAATATTGCCTAGTTCAGTGTTAAGCTATTGAGGCATGGCTTAGCGCTGGGTTATTCTATTGGGCTATATGTATGTAAAGTGGGAAAATCCCACGTGCGGTTAAATGGCAAGAATGCAGGAGAGGTTTCAAATTCTCTTGTAAATCGTTCGCCTTGTGCCGCCCCATAAACGTTTTAACTTTTTAATGCGGAAGCCTAAGTTTCATGGCCGATAATCAGTACAATCCGAAAGACATTGAACAGCGTGTTCAGCAATACTGGGAAGATAACCAATCTTTTAAAGCAAACGACGATGTAGACAAAGAAAAATTCTACTGCCTGTCGATGTTCCCCTATCCTAGTGGCCGACTACACATGGGTCACGTGCGCAACTACACCATTGGTGACGTAATTAGCCGTTTCCAGCGTATGCAGGGTAAAAATGTATTGCAGCCTATGGGTTGGGATGCTTTCGGTCTTCCGGCGGAAAATGCAGCGATTAACAACAATACTGCACCGGCGAAATGGACATACTCCAACATCGATTACATGAAAAACCAGCTTCGCTCGCTAGGTTTTGGTTACGACTGGGACCGCGAAGTCACAACATGTAAATCTGATTACTACCGCTGGGAACAGTGGTTCTTCACACGCCTTTATGAAAAAGGCCTTGTGTACAAGAAAAATTCTACCGTGAACTGGGACCCTGTCGATCAAACTGTTCTGGCTAACGAGCAGGTAATCGACGGTCGCGGATGGCGTTCAGGCGCCCTAGTTGAACAAAAAGAAATTCCACAGTGGTTTATTAAAATTACTGACTACGCTGAAGAGCTTTTACAAGATTTAGAGCAGCTTGAAGAATGGCCGGATCAAGTACGCGCCATGCAAGCAAACTGGATTGGCCGCTCTGAAGGCGTGGAAATTACGTTTGACCTAGCGTCAGCGGTTAATGATATTGCCGATTTAACGGTATATACCACCCGTCCGGATACCTTCTACGGCGTAACTTATGTAGCAGTAGCGGCGCAGCACCCATTAGCTGAGTTTGCAGCGCAGTCCAATCCAGATTTAGCAGCCTTTATTGATGAGTGTAAGAACACCAAAGTTGCAGAAGCTGAATTAGCGACGATGGAGAAAAAAGGCTTTGCCACTGGCTTTGAAGTTATCCATCCACTTACTGGTGAAAAGCTTCCAATTTGGGTCGCTAACTTTGTATTGATGGACTACGGTTCAGGCGCAGTTATGGCAGTACCTGGCCACGACCAGCGCGACTGGGAGTTTGCCACAAAGTACGATTTGCCTATTAAGCAAGTTATTGCGCCGAATGCAGGCGATGAAGATAAATGCGACCTTTCAGCTTCTGCGTTTACAGAAAAAGGTAGCTTAATTAACTCGGAAAAATTTGACGGGCTTGAGTTCGATGCGGCATTTAACGGTATCGCTGATGAGCTTGAAAACAAAGGCTGTGGTAAGCGCAAAGTAAACTACCGTTTACGTGATTGGGGCGTAAGCCGACAGCGTTACTGGGGCGCACCTATTCCAATGCTTAATTTGGAAAACGGTGAATCGGTTCCGGTTCCTGCTGACCAACTGCCGGTTGTGCTACCAGAAGACGTAGAAATGAATGGCGTAACCTCGCCAATTAAAGCTGACCCTGAGTGGGCTAAGACTACATACAATGGTGAAGCTGCGTTACGTGAAACTGACACCTTTGATACCTTTATGGAGTCATCTTGGTATTACGCACGTTACGCAAGTGCTACCAATAACGATGCTATGCTTGACCCGACTTCAGCCAACTACTGGCTACCGGTAGATCAATATATTGGTGGGATCGAGCACGCCATTTTGCACTTGCTTTATTCGCGCTTCTTCCACAAATTGCTACGCGATGAAGGCTTGGTGAACTCTGACGAGCCATTTAAGCGCCTATTGTGTCAGGGCATGGTATTAGCCGACTCTTACTACCGTGAAGACGCGTCTGGTAAGAAAACTTGGTTCTCGCCTACTGAAGTAAGCACAGAGAAAGATGACAAAGGACGCATTGTTAAAGCGTGGCTAACAGCAGATGGCGAAGAAGTTATTCATGGCGGCATGACCAAAATGTCTAAGTCGAAGAATAACGGTATCGACCCGCAAGAAGTTATCGACTTATACGGTGCCGATACAGTCCGTCTATTCACTATGTTTGCAGCGCCACCAGAGCAAACCCTAGAGTGGGTTGATTCTGGCGTTGAAGGTGCAAACCGCTTCCTACGTCGTATCTGGAAGCTTGTTACCGAGCACGTGGAAAACGGTACGGCAGAAGCTATTGACGTTAAGTCACTGTCGAAAGACCAGCAGGCACTTCGCCGTGAAGTACACAAAACGATTGAGAAAGTGTCTGATGACTTAGGTCGTCGCCAAACCTTCAACACAGCAGTTGCTGCAGTAATGGAGCTTTTGAACCATCTTCAAAAAGCGCCACAAGAAAACGCTCAGGATATCGCTATTATGCGCGAAGCCTGTGAGTCAATCTTGTTGCTGCTTAACCCTATTACTCCGCATATTGCTCATGAGCTTTGGAAAGTACTAGGCCACAGTGAAGATATCGACTCAGCGCCATGGCCACAGGCAGATAAAGCAGCTTTGGTTGAAGACGAGAAACTTATTATTGTTCAGGTTAACGGTAAGGTTCGCGCGAAAATGACCATCGCAGCTGATGCAAGCAAAGAAACAATTGAAGCGTCTGCAAAAGAGCAGCCTAACGTTCAGCAATTTATCGAAGGTAAAACCATTCGCAAAGTGATTGTTGTTCCTGGCAAGCTTGTCAACATTGTAGCTAACTAGGTCAGATGGTAATGAAAAAGCACTTACAATTTGCAGTCGCTGTGTTAGCTACCGTTTGGGTTACAGGCTGTGGTTTTCATTTGCGAAGTAGCCCTAGCCTACCCGACGACATTAACACGGTTGCCATTGAAAGTGCTCGAGCACACGCGCCCCTTGCGCGTGCGCTCGATAAACGCCTTAACGTTTATGGTTTATCCAGTGTTAACGTGGATAAAACAACCCGCTCTAATCAACACGTAAACATTTACTTGCTACCAGAGAAGTTAGAGCGCCAGTTGCTGTCTGTTTATCCGTCAGGGCAAGTTGCCGAGTACGAACTTATTTACGTAGTTCGTTATCGTGTTCAATTCCCCGGTAAAGAAGCGGTAATGGCCCAATTTGAAGTGGTACGTGACTATCAAGACGATCCGGACCAAGTGTTAGCAAAGTCTCGTGAGCTTGAACTAATGTTAAGCGAAATGCGCAACGAGGCGGCAGATATCATGATTAGACGCCTTTCTAGTCAGGCAGTTGCTGCGCCTAATGTTTCGTCACTATAAATCAAATAGACACCAGAACTCTTCATGCAGATTTATCCAAACCAATTTAGCCAAGATATTTCTAAGGCATTACGTCCATGCTATTTGGTGTTTGGAGACGAGCCTCAGCAAAAATTTGAGGTTATCGAGCAAATTCGCGCTAAAGCAAAGACTAATGGTTTTGAAGAACGCACTGTGCTTGTTGCTGAAACAGGCTTTAACTGGAACCAGTTAATTGAAGCTACGCAAAGCATGTCGCTTTTTTCTAGCCAGCAGTTTATTGAATTAGAGTTACCCACAGGAAAGCCAGGCACTGAAGGCAGCAAAATGCTGCAAGAAGTCGCGGCGTCATTAAACCCTGATATTTTGTTGCTGGTTCACGGCCCCAAAATTGGCAAAGACGTGCAGCGCGGCAAATGGTTTAAAGTGCTTGATGATTTGGGCGCGTCGGTATTGTGCTACCCGCTAGAGGGCAAGCAGCTCAATGCATGGTTAAATCAGCAGTTAAATGCACACCAACTCTCCGTATCTGCGTCTGGCGCTAAGATGATTGCTGATTTCTGCGAAGGCAACATGCTTGCTGCTAAGCAAGAAATTGACAAGCTCGCCCTGCTCTATCCGCACCAGTCAATTACAGACGAACAAATTGAAAAGGCGATGGTCGACCAATCGCGCTTCAACGTTTTCCAATTGGTTGACGTTATGCTTAGCGGCGACAGTACTCGCTGCATAAAAATGCTATACCGATTAGAGAGCGAGGGTCTGGAGCCAAACATTATTATTTGGGCGCTGATTCGAGAGTGGGAGCAGTTATGGAAACTAAAACTAGCGCAGCAAAGCGGTGCCCCCATTCAGTGGCAAAAGTTTGGTATTTGGCGTAATAGACAAGGTTTTTATCAAAGTGCCTTGAATCGTCTGAGCGTCGCCCAGTTAGAAGATATCCAAAAAGCGCTGACCCAGTCAGATCATGCATTTAAACAAAATGTGATTGCTCGCCCTTACGTTGAAATGTGTCACTTGTGCATGATGTTTATGGGTATGGACCTTCGCGACATTCCACTGTTACAAGCATAATGGGCCATTCTAGGTGACTCTATCGCGCGCTTCTCAATCGAATCCTTCCGTGAAAGCTATTCTTGGCGGTACATTTAACCCGCCGCACAAAGGCCATATTGGTGCTGCACTGAAAGCCGCTGATGAAGTGGGTATTGAACATGTTTATCTAATGCCGTGCAAATTAGCCCCCCACAAGTCGGTAGGCGTTTCAGAAACCCACCGGGTAAGAATGATTGAACTTTGTGCCCAAAACAATGACAGACTTATTCCAGAGTTAATTGAACTGACGCTTCCGTCACCCTCTTATACGGTAAAAACACTGCGAGCGTTGAAAGAAAAAAGCAATGATACAATCTGTTTTTTCATTGGCGCAGATTCACTGTATAATCTGGATAAATGGTACGAGTGGGAAGACCTGCTCGATTACTGTCACTTAGTGGTTATGCGCAGAGACGACGAAGAATTTTCGCCGCCCCCTGCGATACAAGCTTGGTTAGATCGTCATGTGACTAACGATAAAAGTGTTATTCACACGAAGCCTTCAGGCCATGTAGTGTTGACCAACACACCACTGTATAGTGTTTCATCTACTGAAATTCGTGACGTACTAGCAGATGCTGCCACGTCTGACGAAGCGAATGCGCCAAACGCTTTAAAGGCTACTTCTGTCGAGTCATGGCTAGAAGAAAGCGTATTAGCCTACATAAACGAACATCAGTTATATAAAAGTTAAGTAAGTGAGGAAAGCTCTTGGAGAGTCAACAGCTCAAACAGTTTGTTAAAGATAAAATTGACGACATGAAAGGCCGTGATGTTATCGAACTAGACGTTCGCGGCAAATCAACAATTACAGATACCATGATCATTTGTTCGGGTAACTCTAAACGCCATGTATCTTCTATTGCTGAAAACGTAATGGTTGAAGCAAAAAATGCCGGCCATGCTCCTGGGAGTGTAGAAGGTAAAGAAACAGGTGAATGGGTTCTTGTGGATTTTGGTGATGTTATCTTGCATGTTATGCAGGACGAAACCCGTGACTTCTATCAGTTAGAAAAGCTGTGGGCGCAGTAATTTAGACGCTGGCTAGAAATACATAGCTACACGGTCGATAAAGGCCATACCTCATTAGCGTATGGCCTTTATTGTATAAAAGAAAAACTCATTCCTGCGGTAAGGGTACATTAAGTGCGTATACAAATTGTGGCGGTCGGAACAAAGATGCCAGCCTGGGTTAACACAGGCGTTGAAGAATTTATTCGTCGATTCCCCAGTGATATGCCGGTGTCATTTACGGAAATAGCCGCTGGTAAACGAGGTAAGAACGCCGATATAAAGCGCATTTTAGAGAAAGAAGGCGAGCAAATGCTGGCTGCTATTCCTAAGGGAAACCGCATTGTTACCTTAGAAGTAACGGGTAAGCCTTGGGACACCCCTACACTGGCTAAACAACTCGACAATTGGAAAATGGACGGGCGCGATGTAAGCCTTCTTATCGGCGGGCCTGAAGGATTGGCGCCTGAGTGTATTGCGGTGTCTGAGCAAAAATGGTCCTTATCGGCCCTCACGCTTCCCCACCCTCTTGTTCGCATTATCCTTACCGAAAGCCTATACCGCGCATGGTCGGTCACGCAAAACCACCCGTACCACCGTGAATAAGAAATCGCTACACTAATGCAAAGGAAGTCAATGCCTCGAAAACGACAAGCAATTCGCGATCATTCAGCTGAGGCGAACTTGTTCGCTCGCCGCGCGACTATCGCTTTTATTATCGTTGTTGCCATGTTGGGCATTGTGCTAAACAACCTTTATTCGTTACAGGTTACCCAATTTGAAGATTACCAAACCCGCTCTAACGGTAATCGAATCAAAGTTTTACCCATAGCGCCAAACCGCGGTCTTATTTACGACCGAAATGGCGTTCTTTTAGCAGAAAACCGCCCGGTTTTTAGCTTAGAAGTCATTCCCGAACAAGTCGATGATATTGATCAGACCCTTGCTGATTTAACCGAATTAATGGACATCACAAGTGATGAGTTAGAGCGCTTCCAGTCCACGCTTAAGGGAACCCGTCGATTTAAACCCGTAGCCCTTCGCACACAATTAAGCGAAGAGGAAGTTGCGTTGTTCTCTGCCAGTAAACACAAGTTTCCGGGTGTTCAAATTGAAGCCCGCTTAGCTCGTCATTACCCTTATAAAGAAACGCTTACCCATGCACTGGGTTATGTTGCACGCATTAACAAGCGAGACTTGCAAAAGCTTGTTGAAGCAGGACAAGAAGATAATTACGCGGCAACTCACGACATTGGCAAGTTAGGTATTGAGAAATACCACGAAGAACTGCTGCACGGTAAAGTTGGTTATCAGCAGGTTGAAGTAAACAATCAGGGCCGCATCATTCGGGTGTTGAGTGTTGAACCGCCGACGCCGGGCAAAGATATAGTGCTTAACTTAGACCTAGAGCTCCAATTAGAGGCTCAGCGAATAATAGAAGGTATGCGCGGCGCAGTAGTTGTAACCGATGTTAAAACCGGTGGCGTACTTGCCCTATACTCTAACCCCAGCTACGACCCGAATTTATTCGTGCACGGTATCAGCAGTAAAAATTATTCTGCGCTGTTGAATTCACCAGACCGGCCACTTATTAACCGGGCTACTCAAGGCCAATACCCTCCCGCTTCTACCATCAAACCTCATTTAGGTTTTGTTGGTCTTGAAGAAGGCGTTATTACAAAAGACTATACGGTTAACGATACAGGTCGATATAAATTACCCAATGTGTCCCACGTATGGCGTGACTGGCGTCGATGGGGCCATGGAAAAGTAGATGTCTCGAAAGCCATTGAGGTGTCTTGTGATACTTACTACTACGAACTGGCCTATAAATTAGGGATCGATAAAATTAGTGAGTCTATGTATGAATTCGGCTTCGGAGATTTTACCGGTATCGATCTTTATGAAGAATCTGACGCAAATATGCCAAGTCGAGGCTGGAAGCGCGCACGATTCAATCAGCCTTGGTACATTGGCGACACTATACCTGTAGGTATAGGCCAAAGTTACTGGACCACTACCCCTGTGCAATTGAACACATCAGTTAACACCTTAATCAATGTCGGCGAACGCTATATCCCTCAAATTATTCGTGGCTATATGAATACAGATAGCACTGTTGACCTTATCCCACTTAAGTCGCTTCGGCCTATAGAAATTAAAAACCGTGAAAATTTAGACGTTGTATTAAACGCCATGCGCGATGTGGTAAGTGGCGATGAAGGCGGAGCACGCCATGCGTTTGCAGACACACCATATGATTCAGCGGGTAAAACAGGTACAGCACAGCTCTTTACTGTTGGCCAAAATGAAGAATACGATGCGGAAAAAATAGATGAGCGCCTTCGCGACAACGCCATGTATGTGGGCTTTGCACCTTTCAACGATCCCGAGATATCAGTAACTGTGGTACTTGAAAACGTAGGTGGTGGTAGTAAGAACGCAGCGCCTGTCGCGCGTCAAATCATGGACTTTTATTTCAGAGATCGTGTCTTTGAAACTGTAAAAGCTGACTCGGCAAACAGTGATAATAAATTAGGGACAAACCAGTGAAACGAACCACCATAAACCCTAATAAAATAAGTTTTCTTCAGCGCATTCATATCGATGGCTGGCTGCTCGTTGGTCTACTAATGTTAAGCTGCGTTGGATTATTTACGCTCTATTCTGCATCTGGACAAGATATGGAGCAAATGGAGCGTCAGTTTATCAGACTGGGTTTTAGTTTTATCGTCATGTTCGGCCTAGCCCAAGCCCCTTTGGGCGTGTTTAGGTTTTTCTCAACCTATGCCTATGCTGCTGGTCTATTAATGCTTATAGCCGTATTGCTGTTTGGCGACATGGGTAAAGGTGCACAGCGCTGGCTCGATTTAGGCTTTATTCGTTTTCAACCCTCTGAATTAATGAAGCTTGCCGTACCCATGATGGTGGCGTGGTATATTAGTAAATTTACTATGCCGCCTCGCACCACACATATCATTGTTGGCTTTGGCCTAGTGGTTGTGCCCACCATCTTAATTGCTAAGCAACCCGATTTAGGAACTTCACTGCTGATTGCGAGTTCAGGCATCTTTGCCATATTTCTAGCAGGTATGAGTTGGCGTCTTATTTCAATAGTAGGCGGGCTTATTGGTGCATTTGCGCCTGTTATGTGGTTTTTCTTAATGAAAGACTATCAGAAGCAACGGGTTCTCACCTTTTTGAACCCAGAGAGTGACCCTCTCGGTTCGGGCTACCACATTATTCAATCTAAAATTGCCATTGGTTCAGGCGGGGTTGACGGTAAAGGATGGCTACAGGGTACACAATCGCAGCTAGAGTTTTTGCCAGAACGCCATACCGACTTTATTTTTTCTGTATTTAGTGAAGAATTTGGTCTTACCGGTGTCATGTGCCTAATGGCAATTTACATCTTTATTATCATGCGCGGTCTGATCATCTCCAGTCGCGCTCAAGATGCTTACGCGAAACTACTCGGTGGTAGTATCACCCTTACCTTTTTCGTTTACGTGTTTGTGAATATGGGCATGGTGTCCGGATTACTCCCTGTGGTAGGCGTCCCCCTTCCCCTAGTGAGTTTTGGTGGAACATCTATGGTGACTTTGATGGCAGGTTTTGGCATTCTTATGGCCATTGCTACTCAAAAACGTTTAATGTCTAGATAACTTGTATGTTGCAGCGCCTTTTTCCGGTACTTAATTTAGTTAATGCAAACGCAATTCGTGCAAGCTTGCGAAACGCAGGTTTTACGCACAAACACTTTATGCGTTGCAGCGTCGCTATATTTACCGCCGTTTTGTTAGTGGGGTGTCAAAGCGCGCCTTCTCAATCTAGCCGCTACACTCAAAAGCAAGATTCGGCACCAAAACACGTTGCCAAAAAGCCAGAAACATTAGACGCGGTACCCAAGTACGAAGCCTATCGCATGTTCAACAGCAGGCCCTACAAGGTGCTTGGTAAACACTATACCCCTATGAATGACGGTAAAGGCTATGAAGAGGTGGGCTATGCGAGTTGGTACGGTCAAAAGTTTCATGGTCACTTAACCTCAAACGGTGAAACCTATAACATGTTTGCTATGAGCGCAGCTCATAAAACACTGCCGCTTCCCTCTTATGTACGCGTAACTAATTTGGAAAACAACAAGCAAGCCATAGTTCGCGTTAACGACCGCGGTCCGTTTCACGATAACAGGATCATAGACTTATCTTACGCCGCTGCCGTGAAGCTTGGCTATCACAGTAAAGGTACTGCAAAAGTTAAATTGGAAGTTATCCATTTTGACGAACAAAACAATGTTACGGTAGGCAATAACCCAACGGTGACCTACGATGAGTACTTAGGCATAGCTGTAGCTCCTCCTTCAGAGGTAGCCAGTACGTCGCCTAAGCCCCCTCTCGATTCAGCGGCAGCTGATAAAACAGCAAGTATACCAAGCAGCAATACAGTGGCCGACGCTGTCTACATACAAGTTGCAGCACTCTCAAACGCGGAAAAAGCAAAATCCATATCCAACGTACTGTCGGCCTTGTATCAAATTCCCGCTCATTTGCCGGTGGCTGATAACATTTACAAGCTCCAGCTTGGGCCTATTCACGACGAAGCTGTCGTAGCAGAGGTGCTCGAGCAGTTAAAGCAAAACGGTTACCCTAACGCTTACGCAATTACACAAACGCTATAAACTGTTACTGAGTGATCAATAGCCCAGCTTTTTTGCGCGGAGATGTTCTTACCCGTTGAAGGTTGCCCCACAAATAATTAAGAACTTGTTATCTTGCCAATGTCTTCCCGTTTATAAAATCAACGACATTGTGGCAGCTTTGTGTCATTCAGCAGGCAATATCACGGTTTCTTCGTCTTATCCCTACTATCCCTTAAACTTTTTTGATAAAACCTAGTCTTATATGCAGCCTTTCGTTAAGATCTCTTATTGCCCCACTAAAATATGGGTAAATAGTCAGAGTTCGGATACGAACTGGATAAAAGCTAAAATTGGGTAGCCATGTTTTAAGGTATTCGCTTCGCGGTTATCGCAACAACAAGGTAAGCTTTAACTCACACGGATAAACGGTCAAAGAAATTAGAACCATGCTCAGAATAATTCAACGCGCTAAACCGTCATTACTTTCATTTGCCTTTTTGGTAATGGGGACATTACTGCATACAGCTAACGCTGCGGTAGTGACACCGCCAGCCCCCACTGTAGCTGCAGAAGGTTTTTTACTTACCGACTATGAAACCGGTAACGTTATTGCTTCAAAAAACGCAGATATGCAACTTGCGCCAGCAAGCTTAACCAAAATCATGACAATTTATGTCATTGGTAAAGAGCTTCAAGCGGGCAACATTAGTCTAGACGATGAAGTCACTATTTCTGAGAATGCATGGGCAAAGAAATTCCCAGATTCATCAAAAATGTTTATCGAAGTAGGTACGCAGGTTTCTGTAAGTGATTTGCTTCGCGGTATTGTTGTGCAATCAGGAAACGATGCCTGTGTTGCAATGGCCGAACACGTTGCAGGCTCGGAATCTGCGTTTGCTAGCATGATGAACGCTCACTCAGCATCACTTGGTATGACAAGTTCTCACTGGGTAAACGCACACGGCTTGCACGACCCCGACCACTACACTACACCACGTGACATGGCTGTTTTGTCTCGCGCGCTTATTGCTGAGACACCAGAAATGTACAAAATCTACAGCGAAAAAGAATTTACCTATAACGGTATTAAGCAATACAACCGCAACAGCCTACTGTGGGATAAAAGCTTAAACGTTGATGGTATCAAAACTGGCCACACGTCAGACGCGGGTTACAGCTTAATTACTTCAGCGGAACAAGGCGGAATGCGCCTAATCTCAGTAGTTATGGGTACAGACAGCGAACGCGCGCGTAAGGTAGAAAACAAGAAGCTGCTTAAATACGGCTTCCGTTTTTACGAAACACTTACGCCATATGAAGCTGGCCATAGTTTTGTAGCCCATCGTATCTACATGGGTGATAGAGAAACCGTAGACCTTGGAATTAACCAATCTACCCCCATTACTATTCCGCGCGGTCAGGCGGCAAACTTAGAAGCTAACTTTGAGCTTGACGACAAGCTAGAAGCACCACTTGCAAAAGGCCAAGTTGTGGGGAAACTTTACCTACAGCTAGATGGTGAAGATGTAGCGAGTTACCCTTTGGTAACACTTCAAGAAGTAAAAGAAGGCAGCTTCTTTAACCGCGCTAAAGACTACATTATGCTTCAGCTAGGTTTTGACGACGAGTAAGTTACCATACTGAAAACGTTAAAAAGCTAGTTGTGAAGCGGCCAGATTTGTTACAATCTGGCCGTTTTTTTATATGATATTTTAAGTACCAAGGATATCGCATGGATACCCGTTTCGACGAACTACTAGATTTTCCAACAAACCAAACCTTTAAAGTAATGGGCGTTGCCCACGAAGACCTACCAGAACAGGTAGTAGGATGTCTTCAACAGCATGCACCTGGCGACTATTCACCTACGGTGAAACCAAGCAGTAAAGGTACTTACCACTCGGTGTCTATCAGTGTGCGTGTAACCAGCAAAGAGCATATGGAAACCATTTACACTGAGTTAGCTAAATTAGAGCTTGTAAGGGTTGTACTTTAAGTGAATGAGCAGTCGACATCGGCTACCGTAGATGGCGTTATTGTACGTCAACTAGGTCGTCAGCCTTATGCGCCAATCTTTGAAGCGATGAAACGCTTTACTGATGAACGCGACCAGAATACGCCAGATGAAATATGGCTTGTGGAACACGATGCGGTATTTACTCAAGGCCAGGCGGGTAAGGCTGAGCACATATTGATGCCTGGCGATATACCCGTGGTTCAGGTAGACCGTGGCGGTCAAGTTACCTACCATGGCCCAGGTCAGCAAGTCATTTATTTGATGCTTAACATAAAGCGCCGCAAGCTGGGCGTACGTCATTTAGTCACTGCAATGGAAGAAGCAGTGGTCGGACTACTTGCCAAGTATGACGTCAAGGCCTATCCAAAGCCCGACGCGCCTGGGGTATACGTCGACGAGAAGAAAGTCTGTTCGCTTGGTTTAAGAATACGTAATGGCTGCTCGTTTCACGGTTTGGCTTTAAATGTTAATATGGACCTATCACCGTTTCAGCGTATCAACCCATGTGGTTACGCCGGTATGGAAATGATCGATACCGCGCGCCTTAATGGTCCAACGACACTTGAAACCGCTGGTGAGGAATTAACGCACCTGTTGCTAGAAGCGCTTTCCCTTGCACAGCCAACATATAAAGAAGGTTTTGATGAGTAACGCACGACCTCAAGCGGGGGTAAAACTTCGCGATGATGAAAAAGTAAAACACATACCCGTCACCATTATTCCTACAGAAAAGGAAGAAATGCTGCGCAAGCCTGAGTGGATCAAAATCAAACTTCCTCGCACTACCGAGAAAATTGACCACATCAAAAAAACGCTGCGCAAAAACAATCTTCATTCTGTGTGTGAAGAAGCAAGCTGCCCTAACCTAGCGGAGTGTTTTAATCACGGTACCGCCACCTTCATGATTTTAGGTGACATTTGTACCCGTCGATGCCCTTTCTGCGATGTAGCCCATGGTAAGCCGCTTCCGCCTAGTGCAGAAGAGCCTGAAAAACTCGCCAAAACCATCGCCGAAATGAACCTGCGTTATGTGGTGATCACTTCTGTTGACCGCGATGACCTTCGCGACGGTGGCGCTCAACATTTCGTTGACTGCATTAACGCAATTCGCGAACACAGCCCATCGACAACCATTGAAGTGTTAGTCCCTGATTTCCGTGGTCGCATGGACCGTGCGCTTGAGATTTTCAAAAACGGCGTACCCGACGTATTTAACCACAACCTTGAAACCATTCCGCGCTTATACCGAGAGTGTCGTCCAGGGGCAAACTATCAGTGGTCACTGGACTTACTTAAAAAGTTTAAAGCACAGCACCCAGATGTTATGACGAAGTCAGGCCTTATGATGGGAATGGGTGAAGAAAACGAAGAGATTCAAGGCGTACTTGATGACTTGCGTGCTCACGACGTTGATATGCTAACTTTAGGTCAATACCTTCAGCCAAGCCGACACCACTACCCGGTTAAACGTTATGTTCACCCGAAAGAGTTCGATGCTCTAGGTGACTATGCTAAAGAGATTGGCTTCACCCACGCAGCATGCGGCCCTATGGTTCGCTCTAGCTACCACGCCGACCAACAGGCAGCGGGCAAGGAAGTTAAATAAAAAATGCGACATAAAGCGGTGTTCTTCACCGCTTTTTTTATGCCCCTATTTCTGGGTGACAAACCCGCAGGTCTTGTTAGAATGCCCTCAAAATACGCACGCCCTTTCTTTAAGGGCTTTGAAGGGTAAGAGCATTTTCATGCGCAAACATATTTATATCGCCTATACAGGCGGAACAATTGGTATGAAGCCATCTAAACAGGGCTACGTTCCAGCCGCCGGCTTCCTGTCAGACACGCTTAAAAATATGCCAGAGTTTCATCGTTCGGAGATGCCCCTTTTTACGCTCCATGAATACGATAACCTCATTGATTCTTCAGATATGGATCCTACGGATTGGCAGCGTATTGCCGATGATATCGCCGATAACTACGACAAGTACGACGGCTTCATTATATTGCATGGCACTGACACAATGGCTTACACCGCCTCAGCGCTAAGTTTCATGCTAGAGGACTTGTCTAAGCCAGTAATAGTAACTGGGTCACAAATCCCTTTAGCTGAGCTTCGTTCTGACGGCCAAGTTAACTTACTCAATGCGTTATTTGTAGCCGCGAACTTCCCTATCGCTGAGGTCGGACTTTTCTTTAATAACCGACTTTTACGTGGTAACCGAAGCCGTAAAGTGGATGCAGATGGATTTAGCGCATTCGACTCGCCTAACTTCCCTCCTCTATTAGAGGCTGGCATTAATATCCGCGTTAAAGCGGGAGAACTCGCAAAAGCGCCCACAAACAACTTAACCGTATCTAATGTGTCGGCACAGCCTATCGGCATGGTGAGTTTATACCCGGGCATTGCACCAGAGGTAATTAAAAACACCCTGCAGCAGCCTGTAAATGCGCTGATCTTACTTAGCTACGGCGTGGGGAATGCCCCCCAGAACCCAGAGCTTATTGCGCAGCTTAAATACGCTAAATCCCGTGAAATACCGGTTTTAAATTGCACCCAATGTATGCGTGGTCGCGTGAATATGGGGGGTTATGCTACGGGACACGGTTTGCAGGAAGTTGGCGTCTTGTCAGGTAGCGATATGACCCCTGAGGCCGCTCTTGCCAAACTGCACTATTTATTAAGTAAAGGGCTTCCTTTTGAAGAAGTGTGCAAGTTGCTAACGCAAAATCTGCGTGGTGAATTAAGCGACTAAGCTTGTATGAAAGGTTAATGTTTAAGGTTTTATTTAAACGTAGCAATAGTGCCAAGTAAGAAAGATTTCAAAGATTAAAGGTTTAAAAAGTGACAACAAACTATTCGGGTATGCTGAAAAAGATGCGTACCTCTGCTGATGAAAACAACAAAGTTAACTATACACTGCCTATTGGCGATGCATTGCTAGATATCAACGAGCTTATCGGAAAAGAGGTGTCCGTTACTTTTTCGGGTGAGATTAATTGTGTTCATTGTAACCGCAAAACTAAGAAGAGTTTTAACCAGGGGTATTGCTACCCCTGCCTAATTTCACTTGCTCAATGCGACAGTTGTATTATTAAACCAGAAAAGTGCCACTACCACGAAGGTACGTGTAGAGAGCCTCAATGGGGCGAAGAACATTGCTTTAGCGAACACTTTGTTTATTTAGCAAATACTGGCACCGTAAAAGTAGGTATTACCCGTCAAGTCACAGATGGCGTATCTACACGCTGGATGGACCAAGGTGCAACCCAGGCTACGGTTATGTTGCGCGTGCCTGACAGGCTGACAAGCGGGTTAGTTGAAACCTTATGCAAAGACCATATTGCCGACAAGACCAATTGGCGCACAATGCTTAAAGGAAAGCCCGATGAGGTCGACTTAGAGCAGGTTAAATCAGAGCTGATGAGCAAAATTGAAAATGATTTAGAGGCGTTAAAACAAGAGAAAGGGCTTCAGGCCGTTTCAGAATTGTCTACGCCGATACACGACATTCACTACCCTGTAGAAGAATACCCAGTTAAGATAAAATCTTTGAATCTTGATAAGGACCCGTCGTTTAGCGGCGTGTTGCAGGGGGTTAAAGGTCAGTATTGGATGCTAGACGGTGACCGCGTTATCAATATAAGAAAGTTCGCTGGCTACAACGTAGATCTATCGTTTTAAAACGTCTGCCAGGTCTGTTGTTAGATCTGGTGTTAGGGTCTGGTGTTAGGTCTGTTGTTGGGGATTAGCAACAACAGACCTGTAGCTAAAAAAGCTCGCTATGAATGTTGGTCACTGTGATGATTTAGCGAGGAAATTAACACTTACTGCCAATATTCAAAGTAGTCATCACTATTTCTTTGCGGCTTAGGTGCGGGTTCAAACACCGGCGTGCCTAAGTATAAAAATCCAACGAGTTCATCGTCTTCACTTAAACCTAAACCGTTTCTTACTGTTTCACAGTGTGCATAGCTGCCGGTGCGCCACATTCCATTGAATCCCTGTGCGACTGCTGCCATTTGCATGGCCATAACACCACAACTCGCAGAGGCAATTTGTTCAACGCGGGGGACTTTTTCGTGTTCTTTGTGTTTTGCAATAGCAACAATTATCATAGGCGCGCGTTTAGGGAGTTGAACTGCACGCTCAATTTCCTTCTGTGACTTCTCATTTTCTATCGCCGATTGCTCGTAAAGCGCACCCAGTTTGTCTAGGCCCTTTCCTGTACATACAATGAAACGCCACGGCGTTAAGCACGCGTGATCTGGCGCTCGAAGGGCTGCCTGCATAATATTTTCCAAGGCATCACCACTTGGCGCTGGTGCTTCTAATCGAGGCTGAGAACTTCTATTAAGTAATAATGTTAATGCGTCCATTTACGTCCCTACTTTTCACTCATATGGTTGTTGGCTCATATGGTTGTTGGCCCACATGCTAGCGCGTAATTAAAATGGTATGGCTGGGTTAAAAAAGCATACCTGTAGTATGTGGTAGATCCTACGGCTGATAAACAAAAAAGACCAGAAAATTCCGGCCTTTTAATGTGAATGTCTTGAGGGTAAATAGCCGTTAAGCTAATCCATTTTGCGACTAAATATTTTTCCTAAATAGTAATCCACACTGAAAAAACGACCGCCTCCATAAATGAACAAGACTAACAACATAACAAAATAGGTCGCCGCGAACTCGATACCGTTATTAAGTACAACAAAGTTGCCGCTTGAGGTTAGCCAGTCATAGTGACCGTGCTCTTGTAACAGCGACTTAGCAGCCGACAACTTTTCCGGTGCAGCCATAATGCTCTCATTTAATAAAATAGTACCGTCGGCTAACCAAGACGAAGCGTCCGCTATAGCTAGCCATCCATTTTCAGCATGCACGCTTACCATGGCGACGACCATAGTTATCATAAGGGGTATACTGACCAACCGTGTTAACGCACCAAACAACAACAAAATGCCACCTACTAGCTCAGCGGCAGTGGCAAGAAATGCCATCACTAAAGGTATAGGTAAACCAAGGCCGTAATCGTCGTTTCCAAACCAGTCGACTATACTGTCGAAACTAGATGCTTTATTCCACCCAGCCTGTATCATCACAGGCGCTAAATATAAGCGTAATAAAAGTAATGGGATGCCGGCGGCTAATTGAAGCCGTGTAACAAATTGTTGATAGAGGTGTGTCATTGTTTTACCTATTCGGTGTGCTTAGAAAATAAGAACGGCGCTTTATGAAAAAAATTTCACCTCACAAAAATAAGCCATCTCCTTTCTCTCGAATAATGCGAAAAGGCCAAGAAAAAACAAACTACAAAGCACGTAATGGCAAGCTTCTCATGCTGATGAGCGAAGAAGATCATGCGCGCATAGCTAAGTTAATTAGTAAATGGCTAGCGCAGGATGAAACAAACCTGTGACCTACACTAACCAACGCTGTTTTTAATTTAAATTTCTTCGATACCGGCACACAAACCGAGAATGCTTACAAAAAATTACAATTAAGTTCGCGATCTTACCCGATTTAGGTAACATAATAGGATGCAGTACATTGGGCTTGATACACCTGTTTCATCTTGCTCTGATTAGTTAATTCAAAAAAGGTAGTGATAAAAATGGCAGCCAAAGGAAATTGGACTAAATCCTTATTTATTGGCTTGTGGACGGTGCTTAACTTCACCCGCAAACTTTTCTTTAATGTGATATTCATTGTTATTTTTGTTGGGTTGATCATCGCCATTGCCGGTCAGGGCGATGAGCCGTTATCAGTAAATAAAGATAGCGCGTTGTTTCTTACCTTGAACGGTAAGCTCGTTATTGAAAAGGAAAGTATCGACCCATTTGAACAGTTTTTGCAAGAATCGCTTGGTAGCGAGCCCGAAAACCCTGAAGTACTCGTTCGCGATGTTATGAAGGTTTTAGAGAATGCCAAGAAAGACCGACGCATAAAAGCCCTAGTGCTTGACCTTCATGGGTTAACTGGTGGCGGTTTAGATAAATTGCGCACTGTCGCGAACGCTATCGATGCATTTAAAGAATCAGGAAAACCCGTTTACGCCATTGGCGATTACTTTTCGCAAGACCAATACTACTTGGCAGCACACGCAGACAACATCTACCTAAACCCAATGGGCGGATTAATGTTTGAAGGTTACGGGCGCTACGGCATGTACTTTAAAGACATGCTTGAGAAGCTAAAAGTAACAACCCATATCTTCCGTGTGGGTACGTATAAATCTGCCGTCGAGCCTATCATGCGAAATGATATGTCTGAGGAAGCTAAAGAAGCAGAGAAGCAATGGTTAGACGGCTATTGGGCACAATATAAAGCTGACGTTGCGGCTGCTCGCGGTATTGATGAAGCTAATTTCGATGAAACACTTCAAGGCCTATTAGCAAAATTTGAAGCGGCCGGTGGTGACTTCGCCCAGTACGCGCTTGAAAACGACTGGGTTGATGCGTTGAAAACTCGCGAAGAAGTGAGAGTAGAGTTAACCGAATTAGTGGGAGAAGGTGATAACAAACACGGTGTAAACCTCACTACATTTAACTCTTACCTCAAAGTCGTTAACCCACCTATGCCTGTCATTGAGTCAGACATGGATAAAGTGGCTATCGTCGTTGCTAAAGGCACTATTTTAGATGGTGATCAAAAAGCTGGCTCTATAGGCGGAGACAGTACCGCTCGCCTGTTGAGAAAAGCGCGTTTAGATGACAACGTTAAAGCCGTTGTCCTTCAAATAGACTCACCCGGTGGCAGTGCGTTTGCCTCTGAAATCATTCGCCAAGAAGTACTACAGCTTCAACAAGCAGGTAAGCCTGTTATTGCGTCTATGAGCACTTACGCAGCATCTGGTGGCTATTGGATAGCGGCAAGTACCGACAAAATTATCGCGAGCCCAAGCACTATCACAGGCTCTATCGGGGTGTTCGGTATGTTCATGACATACGAAAACTCTCTAGATTATTTGGGCATTCACAATGACGGTGTAGGCTCAACAGAACTTGCTGGTTTTTCTACTGTGCGCCCTCTTGCACCAGAGTTTGGTCAAATTCTTCAGCGTAACGTTGAAAATACTTATGGTAACTTCTTATCGCTAGTGTCTAACGCTCGTGGTATGTCAGTTGAGGAAGTGGATAGCGTTGCACAAGGTCGCGTTTGGATTGGTGAAGATGCAATTGAGCTAGGATTAGTTGACCAGTTAGGAACACTTGACGACGCTGTCGCTGCCGCCGCAGAGATTGCAGAACTTGAGAACTATGACACCTTCTATGTACAGCGCACGTTAACCGCACAGGAGATTTTCTGGAAAGAATTTTTCGGTCAAGCCATGACGTTTGTAGGAAAGTGGCAGTTTGCCCACGCCGACTCGTCACTCGTTAACGAGTTCAAGCGCGTACTTAAAGAGTTTAGTTTAATTAATAAGCTAAACGACCCTAAAGGAACCTATGTGCTTTGTTTACCTTGTGATGTCGAGTAGTTAACGTTAAATACAGTTGAATACGAAAAGATATAGAGTGAGGCAGAAACATCGCTTCAAATGATCTAAACCACGAACAGCGTCGCGTTATTACCGACGCTGTTTTTTATTGTTTTGAGCAAGCAGAGCGCTACTTTAACCGAAAGTTTGAACGCCCTACTGTTACGTTTAGACGCTCAGGTAGGAATGCGGGAACGGCGTTTTTACAGCAAAATCGTCTGAACTTTCACCCTATTCTCTTCAAAGAAAATGTCGACGCCTTTATAAATGACGTGATACCTCATGAAGTTAGCCATTTACTGGTATGGACGTTGTTTGGAAAGGTTCAGCCCCACGGCAAAGAATGGCAATCGGTTATGCATGGTGTTTTTAATCGTACACCAGCCGCTACACATCAATTCGATGTAAAACGAGTGACGAAAACCTTCCAGTACGTTTGCGACTGCGACACCTTTGCACTATCCACGCGCAGACACAATAGTATTTTGAAAGGCGGACAGTACAAATGTCGGAAGTGTCAGGCTTTGCTGCGAGCCGTATAAAAAGCTACGAGCCCTATAAAAAGCTACGAGCCGTATAAGCAGCTACGAGCGGCCTAAACAGCTACGAGCCGCCTAAACACTTCATTTCTCGGGCGAGAGTTTGCCTAGTAGCTAGACTACTAATAGTAGGCTACGAGAGTTTGGAAGCAACAGATGGCTTTTAATTAAACCAGTGTTTGGTAAATGCGTTATCGAGATCGTTAAAGGCCGTTTTAAGTAGCTGAGCCAGCTCCTTATACTTAGGCTTAGACTTAGCATTACTGATATTCACTCCCTGCGTGCGCATTTTAGAATGAATTTCCTGATACCAGCTTTTTAGTTGTGGTGGAAGATACTGATCTGAGCGATGCCCCAACCATAGTAAGCCCTGCATAGGTAAGCTTAGAAAAAAAGCACCTATTGTAATAGTTTGAGGAAGATAGTCTGTGCCTAAGTTCTGGTACAAAAGCGCACACGACACCATAGCAACCGGCGGCATAGTTTTAATAGCAAACTTGGTGGCTGCGACTACTCTGCATTCTGGGAAAAAAGCATAAAGTTCTTTTCTCACTGGCCATGTCTTCATGTACTGCTGACCGTTTTTCAACATTGTCATTACTGATTGAGACATGGTTCACCTCTTCGTTCTCAGATAGGTATAGTTAAATTGTAAACTGCTTTTTATCTATTACAATTTAGTTGCGTGATTTTTACTCGTTTTTTTTGCGCTAAACGCAGCACCTTCTACAAGGTATCTGCGAAACAAAACATTTTATCAAATAAGATAACGATTTGGGTAATTAAGTTTTATCTAAGGCGCTGTAAAGCGCTTCAGCGAACCCACTATGACTATTTACGCTCTGGCTTACTTTTTAGATGCGTTCGGCACATTGATTTCAGTGATTATGCTCTAAAGGTACTACAAAGTTAAAAGCATCGTAATAATTAAAAGGTATAAATTGAGCCTATCTTTAAGTGACATTTTTAGCACTTGAAGGCATCATATAGCGCTTTAGCCTGAACATAGTCTTGTATGGCTTAGTTGTTACTTTTGTTAACACAACTAACTGAAGACCTGCAGATAATGCGCTGGCAGATTACTATAAAAAAAGTAACTGGGTATTGAGCTTGATTTACGAATTTTCGCCCCTACCTAGCTTTCTAAGAGAATTTTATAAGTAACCCATAACGGGTGAATTATTTGGAGAGGAAAATGGCAGAAAGCAGACACGTCCGTCTACTTATCTTAGGTTCAGGCCCTGCGGGTTATTCAGCGGCGGTTTACGCTGCACGTGCAAACCTTGAACCTGTATTGTTAACTGGTATTCAACAAGGCGGACAGCTTACTACCACCACTGAAGTAGAAAACTGGCCGGGCGATCCAGAAGGACTTACAGGTCCTGACCTCATGGTTCGTATGCAGAAGCATGCAGAAAAGTTCGATACCGAAATTATTTTCGATCATATCAACAAAACTGACTTTTCAAAGCGCCCTTTCACTCTTTACGGTGACAGCGGTACGTATACCTGTGACGCATTAATTATCGCTACAGGTGCCTCTGCTAAATACCTAGGCCTAGAGTCAGAGCAAGCCTTTATGGGCAAAGGTGTATCTGCCTGTGCAACCTGTGACGGTTTCTTCTACCGCAACCAAAAAGTAGCGGTTATCGGTGGTGGTAACACGGCTGTTGAAGAAGCACTATACCTTTCGAACATTGCTTCAGAAGTACACGTTATCCATAGAAGAGACAGCTTTAGAAGCGAAAAAATTCTAGAGAAGCGTCTTCGCGAAAAAGCTGAGAATGGCAACGTGGTCCTTCACCTAAATCGTACCCTTGATGAAGTGCTTGGTGATGAGATGGGCGTAACCAAAGTTCGTATCAAAGATACCAACAGTGAGGCGACAGAAGAGATTGATGTTATGGGTCTTTTCGTGGCTATCGGCCACAAGCCAAACACTGATATCTTCGATGGCCAACTAGAAATGAAAGATGGCTATATCGTAGTGAATAGTGGAACTAACGGAAACGCAACTCAAACTAGCGTTGAAGGTGTATTTGCCGCGGGTGACGTGAGCGACCACATTTATCGTCAAGCTATTACATCAGCCGGAACTGGCTGTATGGCTGCGTTAGACGCCGAAAAGTACCTAGACGGTACCATGCCTGAGCAAGGTTAATACTCTATACCTAAGCCCTACATTCCTGTGGGGCTTTTTTCTGGCTGAATTATGATAGCGTTACACTACATAGAAGAAGGCGCTCCCTTCCCTTCTGTCGATACCGCATTGGAAGACCCCAACGGCCTGTTAGCGTTTGGTGGCGATCTCAGCCCAGCCCGTTTATTTTCAGCTTATTCGCAAGGAATTTTCCCCTGGTTTAGCGACGACGAACCTTTGTTGTGGTGGTCACCTGACCCAAGAGCCATTATCGAACTCGATAATTTTGTTGCTTCGAAAAGCCTTAAGAAACTCGCTCGTAAGAAAAAGTATCAAGTAACCTTGAATCATGCGTTCGACCGTGTGATAGAAGCGTGTTCATCAACACCTCGTAAGAACCCTAATACGGGTGAATTGAACAGCGAAACCTGGATTACCGACGACATGATTGGCGCCTATCGGCAGCTGAATGGTTTGGGTTTAGCGCACTCGGTAGAAGTATGGAATGGAGATTCGCTAGTTGGTGGGCTGTATGGCGTGGGAATTGGGAAAGTTTATTGCGGCGAGTCTATGTTCCACATTGAAAGCAACACATCTAAGCTTGCGATGTTGTCCTTGGTCGAACATATGAAATCGCAAAACATGGCGTTTATCGATTGCCAGCTCCCCACTGATCATTTGTCATCGCTGGGCGCTACCGTGTTGCCTCGCGACAACTTTATTGAAAAACTGGAAAAAAACAACCACACTTTAACTGAAGACGGTAGGCTGTCTGAAGACTACCTTAATCGTTGGAAGCCAAGAGTGATTACTCCGTGAAGTTTGGTATAACGCAATCATTTTCATGTAGCTATTTGCCTGATGAGCAAGAGCAGTTGTTAGTGTACGCCGAAAATAATGATTTTCAGGCGTGGCGTTATTCACAACTGATACAAGCGGGCTTTCGTCGAAGCGGCGAGCAAATTTATCGCCCCCACTGCCCTGCCTGCCAAGCGTGTAAATCTGTGCGAATACCGGTCCGCGATTTCGCGCCTTCTCGTAGTCAGAAGCGACTGCTTAAAAATAATAAAGGGTTTAGTGTTAAGCTTGTCGATAAAACCAAATCGACTTACTACCCCCTATATGAGCGCTACATTACAGAGCGCCATGCAGACGGCAGTATGTATCCGCCATCTAAAACACAGTTTGATAATTTCGTACTGTGTGAGTGGATGACAACTCATTATTTAGAGGCCTATGATGGCGATAAGCTTATTGCTGTAGCCGTCACTGATATCGTCGATGCCAACGAACACATGGGGGCGCTGTCTGCGCTTTACACGTTTTTTGACCCAGACTATAGTTCAGCCTCTTTGGGTACCTGGATGATATTGATGCAGATTGAGCAAGCGAAGGTTTTAGGCCATCGATACGTCTATCTGGGGTACTACGTAGATGGCTGTAAAAAAATGTCTTACAAACATAAGTTTTTGCCATTTGAGCAGTTTAGTGACAATGAATGGCATCTATTTAGCAAAAATAGTAAAATAGACACTTAATTGCTTTACACCGAACCCAAGATTGGGTAAGGTCTGCGCGGCAAAAATTTTGAATTACTGAGGTAACTGCTTTACATGGCAAAAGAAGATTGTATTGAAATGGAAGGTACTGTGTTGGACACACTACCTAACACTATGTTCCGCGTTGAACTAGAAAACGGTCACGTAGTGACTGCACACATCTCTGGTAAAATGCGTAAGAACTATATCCGTATTCTTACTGGCGATAAGGTCACTGTTGAGATGACTCCTTATGATTTGACCAAAGGTCGTATCATTTATCGCGCAAGATAATGAGCCATTTAAGCGGTAACGCATAAAAAAAGCCCGATGAATATCGGGCTTTTTCGTATCTAGTGGTTACAGCGACAAAAAGAAACTGTAGCGCTAAGATAAACAACCCCAGTTGTATTGCCTAACGCTACGTTCGGTCACTGTTCAGCATTAACGTGCTGTTCTAGCTTGGTTCTGCTTCCTCAGACTTAGCATCAACGCCTGAGTATTCGAAGGTAAGCTTGTCATCAACACAATCTACTTTCACATTTCCGCCTTTAGATAGCTCGCCGAACAATAATTCATTCGCCAGCTCTTTCTTAAGGTCGTCTTTAATAACCCGAGCCATAGGACGTGCGCCCATCGCTTTGTCATAGCCCTTCTCGGCCATGTAAGCACGTGCAGCACTGGTTACCTCTAGCGACACACCTTTAACGTCAAGCTGTGCCTGAAGCTCGATAATGAACTTATCGACCACTTGTAGGATGATCTCTGGGTCAAGGTGATTAAACCAAATAATACCATCAAGACGGTTTCTAAACTCAGGGGTAAACACCTTGTTGATTTCAGACATTGCATCGTGGCTGTGGTCTTGCTGTTTAAAGCCAATAGACTTACGCACCGTTTCCTGCACACCTGCGTTGGTAGTCATAACCAACACAACATTTCTGAAGTCTACTTTACGGCCGTTGTTATCGGTCAGCGTACCGTGATCCATGACTTGAAGAAGGATGTTGTATATATCGCTATGCGCTTTCTCAATCTCATCTAAAAGCACAACAGAGTACGGATTCTTTATTACCGCGTCTGTTAACAAACCACCTTGATCAAAACCTACGTAGCCTGGAGGAGCACCAATAAGACGGCTAACTGCGTGGCGTTCCATGTACTCAGACATATCAAAACGCACTAGCTCAACGCCCATGGTTTTCGCCAGTTGTTGTGTTACCTCTGTCTTACCCACCCCGGTAGGGCCAGCGAACAGGAAACTACCAATAGGTTTTGCTTCATTGCCTAAACCTGAGCGCGATAACAAAATAGCGTCATTTAGCGTCTCTATGGCTTTATCCTGACCGAACACAACCATCTTAAGGTTGCGGCCTAGGTTCTTGAGAACCTCTTTGTCAGAAGCCGATACAGATTTCTCAGGGATACGCGCCATTTTTGCAATAATTTGCTCAATATCGCCTACATTGATTGTCTTCTTGCGTTTTGACGGTGGCAATAGACGCTGGCTCGCGCCGGCTTCATCCATAACATCAATAGCTTTATCTGGAAGATGACGCTCATTGATGTATTTGGCTGACAGTTCAGCGGCCGCCTGAATCGCCTTTTGTGTAAAGCGCACATTGTGGTGCTCTTCATAACGGCTCTTAAGTCCAAGCAATATCTTAGTCGTATCGCTCACACTTGGCTCAGTCACATCTACTTTTTGGAAGCGACGAGCAAGGGCGCGATCTTTCTCAAAGATACCCTGGTACTCTTGATAGGTAGTCGAACCAATGCAGCGAAGTTCACCGCTAGATAACTTAGGCTTAAGCAAGTTAGACGCATCCATTACCCCGCCTGACGCCGCTCCAGCACCAATGATGGTATGAATTTCATCAATGAAGAGAATTGCGTGTTTGTCTTTACCAAGCTCTTTCAAAATCGCTTTTAAGCGTTTTTCAAAGTCACCACGATATTTGGTGCCAGCTAACAGCCCGCCCAAATCAAGTGAATACACTGTGCTCTCTGCGATAACTTCAGGCACGTCATCGTTTACAATCCTATAAGCTAGACCTTCGGCAATTGCAGTTTTACCTACACCAGCTTCACCCACAAGCAATGGATTATTTTTACGTCGACGACATAGAATTTGAATTGTGCGTTCTACTTCTGAATCGCGACCAATGAGCGGGTCAATTTTACCGTCTTTAGCGTGGCGGTTTAGATCAGTGGCGTATTTGCTTAATGCAGAACCGCCCTCTTCACCCGACTCACCTTCTTCAGAAGCTTCAGGATTAACGGGCTCATCGTCATCAGCTTTACTAACGCCGTGACTGATGAAGTTCACAACATCTAGACGAGTTACATCAGCTTTCTTGAGGATGTATACCGCCTGCGATTCTTGTTCGCTAAAAATAGCCACTAGCACGTTGGCGCCGGTTACTTCGTCTTTGCCCGACGACTGCACGTGAAATACCGCGCGCTGTAATACGCGTTGGAAGCCCAGCGTTGGCTGCGTTTCTCGTTCGTTTAATTGGTCATCTAAGATGAGTGGCGTGGTGTCTTTAACGAACGATAACAGTTCGCTTTTGATTGCCTCAATATCGGCACCACACGCTTTGAGCGCATCGCGAGCAGCTGAGTTATCAAGCAATGCCAACAACAAGTGCTCTACCGTCATAAACTCGTGACGGTGCTCTCTGGCAAATACAAACGCGTCGTTTAACGTTTGTTCTAATTCTTTATTTAACATATTGCTCGCCCTCTACAAAAAACCTTATGCTTGCTCCATCGTGCACATCAACGGATGCTGATGTTTGCGTGCGTACTGATTAACCTGCATCACTTTTGTCTCTGCTATCTCAGCAGTAAAAATGCCACACACGGCTTTTCCTTGATAATGAACGGTCAGCATAAGTTGGTTGGCTTTCTCATCGTCCATATTGAAAAACTTTTTGAGTACCTCAATGACAAAATCCATCGGTGTATAGTCGTCATTGTTCAACAACACTTTATACATGGGAGGCGGCTGCGGCTTTTGTCGCTGCGCGTCTTTTTGTTTTTCCTTTTCGATACTAATAGCGTTGTCTTTACTCATAACTTAATAATAGTGGTATACCGGCACATATGTGTACAAACTTTTGTCTAAATTTATTCACATTTGCCCTTGACATAATATGGTTAAAAAATCTACATTTTGTATAGTGGTTTTGAGTATTGCACGTTTGTCACTCTAAAGCAGTCACTTTATAGTTTCTATAGTGAATACTCTTTCCACCGTGTCTCCGGATCTATAATGGGGACATATACTCGTGAGTTCAAGGATTAAGAGGAAGTCGAAGTATGGCGGTTGGCAAAGTTAAATGGTTTAACAACGCAAAGGGTTTTGGATTTATCGTGCCTGAGGATGGTGGTGAAGATATTTTCGCACATTACTCTACGATTCAAATGGAAGGCTATCGTTCGCTAAAAGCAGGTCAGGAAGTAACGTTCGAAGTTCAGCAGGGCCCTAAAGGTCTTCACGCTGAGAACATTGGCTTCAAAGAAGAACCAGAGCGTTAAAAAAGAATTTAAAAAGCCTGACCCTCGTGTCGGGCTTTTGATTTTTTTGCTTTAAGTTTTGCTATGTATAAGTGTTATGGGCGCGATTTGGCGTCAAGTGCTCTGTCGTCTTTAAATCTTCTTATACAGTATTCTCAAACCTCCTACCCCTAGGGCCTTCACCTCTCTTTTCTGTCTTGTTATAAATTTTTAAGACAAACGATATTTCTCTTTAGCTTGCGCGAGCTAATAGTTACAGGCTGCTAAGACTGTTGTTTTTTTAGTTGCGTACTTTTAATACCAGCCCCAATTTGTAAGCGGCATAAAAAAAGCCCGCTTAAATATTTAAGCGGGCTTTTTAATTATTTGTAGATACGTTTACGCGGATGCAATCATACAGCCGCGTCTAAACACTACTATTATGCGCCAAGAATCGCTTTTAATGTCTGGCTAGGAGACATTGTTGCGAAAAGCTTGTCTTCGTCTGGGTAGTAGTAACCACCAATTTCTTGAGCGCTACCTTGAGTCGCATCAATCTCAGCCAAGATGTCATCAATTTTTGCAGATAACTCTTCATACACTGGCTTAAACTGCGCTGCTAGGTCTGCATCTTCAGTTTGGTTCGCTACTTCCTCAGCCCAGTATAGACCTAGGTAAACATGGCTACCGCGGTTGTCTAGCTGACCTGCTTTACGAAGTGGCGACTTACCATTGTTAAGCAGCTTCTCAGTTGCTTTATCAAGCGCTGTAGCAATAACTTTTGCTTTTGTATTGCTGTGCTTGATCGCGACATCTTCTAACGATACTGCTAATGCAAGGAATTCACCTAGTGAGTCCCAACGCAGGTGACCTTCTTCAACAAACTGTTGTACGTGCTTAGGTGCACTACCACCCGCACCTGTCTCATAAAGACCGCCGCCAGCCATTAATGGAACAATTGATAGCATCTTAGCGCTTGTACCCAACTCTAGAATTGGGAATAAGTCAGTTAGGTAGTCACGAAGTACGTTACCGGTTACTGAAATAGTGTCTAAACCGCGAAGCGCACGTTCCATGCTGTAGCGGATAGCGCGTACAGGAGACATAATTTGAATGTCTAAACCGTTTGTATCGTGGTCTTGAAGGTACTTTTCAACTTTCTTGATAAGTTGCGCATCGTGAGCACGCTCGTCATCAAGCCAGAATACTGCAGGCATACCAGATTGACGTGAACGAGTCACCGCTAGCTTAACCCAATCTTGAATAGGTGCATCTTTCACCTGACACATACGCCAGATATCACCTTCTTCAACATCGTGAGAAATAAGTACATTACCGTCCTGGTCAACAATTGACACAGTACCGTCTGCCTCTAGTTCAAACGTTTTATCGTGTGAACCGTATTCTTCTGCTTTTTGCGCCATTAGACCAACATTAGGTACGGTACCCATTGTAGTTGGATCGAATGCACCATGTGTCTTACAGAAGTTGATAACTTCTTGGTAAATAGTGGCGTAAGTACTTTCAGGAATAACCGCTTTAGTATCGTGCGCCTTTCCATCTGGTCCCCACATTTGACCAGAGTTACGGATCATTGCAGGCATAGACGCATCTACAATTACGTCACTTGGTACGTGTAGGTTTGAAATACCTTTGTCAGAGTTAACCATCGCAATTGGCGGACGGTCTGCATAACATGCATTGATGTCTTTTTGAATTTCTGAGCGCTGGCTTTCAGGTAGGCTCGCAATTTTGTCGTAAACGCTACCAAGACCGTTGTTAGGGTTAACACCAAGCTCTTCAAACAGGTCGCCCCATTTGTTGAATAGATCTTTGTAGAATACTTTTACACAGTGACCAAACACGATTGGGTGAGACACCTTCATCATGGTCGCTTTTACGTGTAGTGAGAATAGAACGCCAGTGTTCTTCGCATCTTCAATTTGCTCTTCGAAGAACTCGCAAAGCGCCTTTTTGCTCATGAACATGCCGTCGATAACTTCACCAGCAAGCAAGTCTACGCGAGGCTTAAGAGTTTTCTTGCTGCCATCTTTGCCAGTAAATTCAATGCTAACGTGACCATCTTTTTCTACTGTCACTGACTTCTCACCAGAGTAGAAGTCACCGCCGCGCATGTGCGCTACGTGTGAACGAGACGCTTGAGACCATTCACCCATTGAATGCGGGTGCTTACGCGCATAATTTTTAACAGCAGTAGGCGCACGACGGTCAGAGTTACCTTCACGCAATACAGGGTTAACCGCACTGCCTAGTACCTTACCGTAACGCTCACGAATTTCTTCCTCTTCAGCATTCTTAGGTGAATCAGGGAACGCTGGTACGTTGAAGCCTTTATCATTTAATTCTTTGATCGTTGCACGAAGCTGAGGAATTGAGGCACTGATGTTTGGAAGCTTGATGATGTTAGCATTCGGGTCTTGGGTCATCTCACCCAGTTCAGCTAACGCGTCTGGCACTTTTTGTTCTTCAGAAAGATACTCAGGGAAATTTGCCAAAACACGCGCAGCCAATGAAATATCGCTTAGCTCAACGTCGATATCTGCAGCTGCGGCAAACTTCTGGATGATTGGAAGAAGTGAGTAAGTCGCCAGCATTGGCGCTTCATCAGTCTTCGTATAGATGATCTTAGACTTGGTCATTATATACCTCAATTTTTTCGACAGGGTACTGTCGTTTTTAGTCCATTAGGTCGCAACAACCCGTAACATGTGTCATGTTACGCCCACAGTCATTGCGAAACGTATTTGATGTTTTCCACCTTTTGCTTTTATTAAGCATTAGGTCACTTGCTGTTTTCTTCCCTGCATATTATTCAATTCCCTATGTTAGCAATAAGCCCCTCGTTGCCATGCGCATAACTTAATAGTTACGTAAAGCGGCGAGGTCTAATGTACAAGCAAGCCCGCTTGTCACTGCTAAAACTGTCTAATAATTATGCAGATGCGCTCTCTTATAAAAATGGGAGCGACCATTAGTATAGGGTCGAAAGTTTGAGTTACAAGTCATACCATTGTCTTAGCACATAAGATCACCGAATTTATCGACAAACTACTGTGCAGAAACGTCTATTTGTACTAAATTTTCTCAAGCGCGTTAATTTGATTTGAAGTAAAATCCCCTCCGAAATCTCGACAATCAACAAGCGGAAGTAACATGTCTTCAAACGCCAAAGTGGTGCTGTTTAACAAGCCCTTTCAAGTTCTTTCTCAATTTACCGACGCGGACGGTAGAGAGACGCTAAAAGATTATATTGATATTCCCGATGTTTACGCTGCGGGCCGCCTAGACCGAGATTCTGAAGGCCTTTTAGTACTCACTAATGATGGTAAGCTTCAACACAAACTGGCAAACCCCAAAGCCAAGACCAGCAAAACCTATTGGGTGCAGGTTGAAGGTGTCATGGACGAAAAAGCCATGCAGGCACTACGCGACGGTGTTGAGTTAAAGGACGGTATGACACGCCCTGCCAAAGTAAAAGCAATGCAAGAGCCTGACGTATGGCCAAGAAATCCACCTGTGCGCTTTAGACAATCTATTCCAACTAGCTGGGTGTCAATTACCATCACAGAAGGCAGAAACCGACAAGTCAGGCGTATGACCGCACACGTAGGTTTCCCTACCCTTCGCCTTATAAGATATCGAGTAGGCAGTTGGACCATAGATGGCATTGAAAATGGCAAGTACGTGAGCTTTTGATTATAAAAGCAAATCCGATACTTGAATTCACCTTTGACGACCACACTAATGTGGCACCGAGAAGCTGGAAATATATCGACCGATAGGCCTAGCTGTACCTTATTGTGGTTCTTAATGCACGGAAACATTAATGCGTTAAATACCAAGCTTGTCCACGTACATATTTAATTACTTAATCAGATAAGGATTAGATGTGAATTACCGATCGGAATCTGATAAAATCCGCGACCTCGAAAACGGGCCTGTTTGTTCGTGCTTTCTTACTGTAAAGCTTACGGTGAAGCTCATGTTGCAGCTTGCATTGTAGCTTGGTGGATAGCGGCTTGGTGGAATAGCCCACCCAATGAGTTAGTGTATTGGCAAATTCATAAATATGTTAATGCATGACCCCATTAACAAATAAGGTTTCTTTTTTATTAATCAAATGAGTGTGCAATCTGTAGTGAGTGATATTGAATCTAACGCCAGCAAAAAAGTGATCGTCGGCATGTCCGGCGGTGTCGATTCGTCTGTTTCAGCCTACCTGCTTCAACAGCAGGGATACCAGGTTGAAGGTCTTTTTATGAAAAACTGGGAAGAAGATGATAACGATGAGTACTGCGCCGCTGCGGAAGATTTAAAAGATGCGCAAGCGGTTGCTGACAAGCTAGGCATTGAGCTGCACACCATCAACTTTGCTGCAGAATACTGGGATAACGTATTTGAGTATTTTTTAGAAGAATACAAAGCAGGCCGAACTCCTAACCCAGATATTATGTGCAACAAAGAAATTAAGTTTAAAGCGTTTCTTGAGTTCGCTGCAGAAGATCTTGGTGCAGACTATATAGCCACAGGACACTATGTTCGCCGCCGTGAGGTAGACGGTAAATGGCAGATGTTGCGCGGTCTCGACAACAACAAAGACCAAAGTTACTTCTTGTATACGCTAGGTGAAGAACACGTTGCTAAAACCCTTTTCCCTGTAGGTGATATTGAAAAACCACTGGTGCGTAAAATAGCTGAAGAGCAAGGGCTTATTACCCATGATAAGAAAGATTCAACAGGGATCTGCTTTATCGGCGAACGTAAGTTTAAAGACTTCCTAGCCCGCTACCTTCCAGCGCAGCCTGGCGTTATCGAAACCGCAGAAGGTGAAGAAATTGGGCAACACGAAGGTTTGATGTATCACACTTTAGGTCAGCGTAAAGGCCTTCATATTGGCGGTTTAGCTAAATACGGTGATGACCCTTGGTATGTGGTAGATAAAGACGTTGCCCGCAATGTTCTTATTGTTGGTCAAGGTGCCGATCACCCTCGCCTTTATTCAAAAGGTTTGGTTGCCAAGCAGCTACATTGGGTAGACAGAAAAACACTCAATGAGCCTATGCGCGCGGTGGTTAAGACGCGTTATCGCCAGGCGGATATCCCTTGTACTATTACACCAACTGAACACGACACCATTGAAGTAGTGTTTGACGAACCACAAAAGGCGGTAACACCTGGCCAGTCGGCGGTATTTTACAGTGAAGAGGTCTGCCTTGGCGGCGGTATTATTGAGAGTTACATTCGCTGATGCTAGATACCGATATAGAAAATAATTTGGCCCTAGCTGGGGTATGTCAGGCTGCTGCGCTAGTGCAGCAGCTAGCCAGACGAGGCTCTGCTGAAAACGAAGCCATTGAAGCAAGTTTATCAAGCATACTGGTTACCGACCCTGAAACTCCTCAACAGGTGTTTGGGCAACTGTCTAATCTAAAAACCGGTTACACTACTCTTGCTGCGCAATTATCTGACAAACAAGCAACAAAAGACACAGAGCTAACCCGCTATATCGCAAGCATCTTAGGTCTTGAAAGAAAGCTAGCCAGAAAGCCTAAAGCTATGCAGGAACTCGGTGAACGCATTTCACATGTTCAGCGCCAGCTTGCCCACGTAGACTTTCAAAACCCGCAAATTGTGTCCTCATTAGCCAGTATTTACAGCGATATTATCAGCCCGTTAGCTCCGCGTATTCAAGTGGCGGGCAACCCAGACTATTTGAGCCAACCTGCTAATCAGCACAAAGTACGTGCCCTTTTACTTGCGGGCGTAAGGGCTGCGGTGATGTGGCGTCAGATGGGCGGCAAACGAAGAAATATATTATTTAAACGCAAACACATTCTTAACAGTGCTGTTAAAGCACTACGATTAATAAACTAGTGAGGAGCTTAAGGTGGAACTGAGTCAGTTAACTGCAATTTCCCCTGTCGATGGTCGATATGCTGGCAAAAGCGTAGAATTACGCAGTATTTTCAGTGAGTACGGCTTGTTAAAATACCGTGTAGAAGTAGAAGTACGTTGGTTACAAATGCTTTCTACTAACCCACAAATTGAAGAAGTTCCTGCCTTTTCAGACACGTCAAATGCACTACTAGACAAAATAGTAGCGGAATTTAGCGTTGAAGATGCGATGCGCATCAAAGAAATTGAGCGCACTACAAATCATGACGTAAAAGCTGTTGAGTACTTCCTTAAAGAGAAAGTTGCAGACAACAGTGAGCTTTCTGCGGTTAACGAGTTCATTCACTTTGCGTGTACGTCTGAAGACATTAACAACCTTTCACACGGCCTAATGCTTCGTGAAGCCCGTGAAACGGTTATTCTTCCTTACTGTGACAAATTAATCGAAGCGCTAGTAGAACTTGCTAAGCGTTATCAGAATGTACCTATGATGGCCCGTACCCACGGTCAGCCAGCCTCTCCTACTACTATGGGTAAAGAGATGGCAAACGTGGCTATTCGCTTGAAGCGTCAGCGCAGTCAAATTGCGGGCGTTGAACTGCTTGGAAAAATTAACGGTGCTGTGGGCAACTACAATGCACACTTGTCTGCCTATAAAGATGTAGACTGGCACGGCGTTTCAGAAAAGTTCGTTACCTCACTTGGCCTTACCTGGAACCCATTCACTACGCAAATCGAACCTCACGATTATATCGCTGAAATGTTTGATGCTATTGCCCGCTTTAACACCATACTTATCGATTTCGATCGCGACGTTTGGGGTTATATTGCACTTGGTCACTTTAAACAGAAGACTGTTGCTGGCGAAATTGGCTCATCCACTATGCCGCATAAAGTTAACCCTATCGATTTCGAAAACTCAGAAGGTAACTTAGGTTTAGCCAATGCTATCTTTGACCACCTTGCTGCCAAACTGCCAATCTCGCGCTGGCAACGCGACCTTACTGATTCAACGGTACTTCGTAACCTTGGTGTAGGTGTGGGATATGCAGTTATCGCTTATCAAGCCACGCTAAAAGGTATTAGTAAGCTAGAAGTTAACGAGCAGAGCTTGCTTAACGAGCTAGATAATAACTGGGAACTATTAGCAGAGCCTATCCAAACGGTAATGCGTCGTTACGGTATTGAAAAGCCTTATGAGAAACTTAAAGAGTTAACGCGTGGCAAGAAAGTTAATGCTGAAGTTATCGCCGAGTTTATCGACAATTTAGACATGCCGGATGCTGCGAAAACCGAGCTAAAAGCCTTATCGCCGGCAACTTACATTGGTGATGCAATCAGGCTTGTAGATCAGTTATAAGGGCTAACCCTTTCCACTACACTAAAAACGCGGTCAAAAGCACCGCGTTTTTTTATACCTACTTTTTATTTAACCGTTAAACGGGTATTAATTGGGAGCATGTAGATGGACTTACGCAAAAATAACGATAAAGGTCATGTCACGCCTAGTGAGCAAGGCAGTCTGACTTCAAAGCCCCCTTTCCCGAACCCCTTACGAAATGCTGACCATGTACAAAGCGGTGATAATAAAGCTGTAAGCGTAAAACACGAAGTGCAATGCGCCGTCGTCATTTTTTGTGACCTGTCGAATTATCAAGGTTTAGCAAAGCAATACGGTGACACTATGTGCACGGGTATTGTGGAAACGCTATTTAGCCAGTTTGATGAAACAGCATACGATTTAGCGCTCGTGCCCTTAAAAACCAACGGCGATCAATATATTGCCGTGGGGTTTTGCAGTGAAACTAGTTTTGCTAAACCTTACCTTCACAACGCTTATCAACATGAATCTTTTCGGGTACTTCAAGACGTAGCACACTGTGCGATGGATTTTGCCATAAAGGCTCGCAATCTTGTTAGTAGCCACACTTTATTGATGTCTTCGTCTTGTCAGCTACGTTCAGGTATTGCCGCCGGTGCTCTACTGACAGGTTACTCTTCTCGCGTATCGTCAGGCTTTGATATTTGGGGAGCAACCGTGAACAAAGCAGCAATGTTAGAACAGTTCACCGCTCCTAACACTATTGCGATATGTGAAAAAACTTACCACGCGCTAAACGCAGGTAATATAAAAAGTGACCTCCCAGCAACCGAAGGTTCAGTTAAACATTATGAATCTAATAACTGTGGGTCTAATAACGGTAACCAAAGCTCAATTCGGATTTTAACAAATCAAGTTGGCCCACTAGCGCTTTACAACACGAAGATTAAAGTGAAAACGGCAGTATTGAGTGCCTACATCTGCTAGATAGGCACGAGGGTAAAAATACAATTTGAGCAACAAGCATTTATCTCTACTCTATATATTTTTTTCTTTTTCATACTTTGAGCGCTAGCCTATGTTTATCATCAATGCTCACCAATATTCTCGCTAAGCTTTTCAGACAATAAGGTGGCAATCCCTTTTTCAATAATTGATAATGCCGCTTTTACACTATCACCTCGCCTTAGTTCTATTTTTACGCTTTTGTCTATGCTTTGCGCTAACTTGTGCTTTATTCATATGTAAACCGCGCTTTGTGTAATTAGTTTCACTAAGCTTTGCGAGGAAACACCACTAATTTTGGCTTATAAAAAAGAGATGCGATGAGCACCAACGACAATACATACTTTATTGATGCACAAACAGGTGCAGGTTTTAATGCCGAAACTTTCTTAAAGCATTACTGGCAGCAAAAGCCGGTGGTAATAAAGAATTTTTTTCCAAACTTTGCAGATCCTATAGATGAAAATGACTTAGCAGGGCTCGCACAAGAATCAGATGTCGACGCTCGAATTATAAGTAATGACCAAGGAAACTGGCACGTTGAACAAGGCCCAATTACTGATTTCGAAAAAGCATGCAAGGGCAAATGGACGCTACTTGTTCAAGGCGTTGATAAGTATGTACCGGACGTTGCGCCAATTCTCGCACCTTTTTCTTTTGTTCCTAACTGGCGACTAGACGACCTGATGGTAAGCTTCGCAACAAATGGAGCGGGTGTTGGGGCTCACATCGACCAATACGATGTGTTCCTTGTACAAGGTCAAGGAAAAAGGCGCTGGCGTGTAGGTAAACCTGCAGACTACAAAGAAGTGTGCCCACACCCGAAACTAAGACAAATTGAAGGCTTTGAGCCTGTCATAAACGTTATTTGTGAACCTGGCGATGTGGTATATGTGCCGCCGGGCTGGCCTCATGATGGCGCTACGATTGAAGACAGCTTGACCTACTCGGTGGGCTATCGCGCGCCGGACAACCTGCAATTGGCAGAAAGCTTGGCAATGATGCTGGATAAAGGTGCTGGAAATTACCGCTTTACCGATGCTGGCAGAACAATACAATCAAGCAGCGCGTTAGTTAATGCTAGCGATGTTGCAGCACTAAAACAGCAACTGATAGACGCTATTAATAGTGAAGATTTCACTCTTTCTCTTCTCGAAGCCATGAGTGAGCAAGGTGTTCCGGAATTCCCTCTCGACGATGAAGTCACCTTAGAGCAAATTGCAAATGAATTCGCGGCAGGGATTAGCTTTGCTCCTGCGCCCGGTATTCGCGCATTAATTTGTGATGGCAAACGTGGCTTACCGCGCGCTCTTTATGTAAACGGAAGTCAGTTCACTTTTGCGAAAAGTGACCAAGAATGGTTCGAAGTGCTAGCATCGGGTACGGTTTTGAACGCAACATGTTGCCAAGATGCGCCTTCTTTTACATTTTTAGAAACCTTAACTACACTTATTAATAATGGTTATTGGGAATGGGCCGAGGATTAACAAAAAAATATGGCGTTTACGATACAAAACGTCGATTGGGAAAAGGATAAACATCGACTTAAAGCACTTAGGGAACATGTATTTGTTTTAGAGTGGCAAGTACCGGAAGCTAGCGAGTTCGACGAACACGACAGCTCGGCGTGCCATGTGCTGATAGTCAACGATCAAAATGAACCCATTGCCACGGGGCGCTTAACGAAAAAAGGTGAACTTGGCCGTATTGCCGTTAAGCGCTGTCACAGAACACTCCCAGTTTATCGCGCTTTGTTTGGCGCTTTAGTTGCGGCAGCTAAACAAAATAACCTTCCCATAATCAAAGTTATCTGTAATTTGGAAAGCGTGTCGTATCACCAATCTATTGGGTTTAAACCAGACGGAAACGTGTTTATGGACGCGGGCGTTCCCAGACAAAGGCTTCAATGTCCGGCAGAGCGATTTCCTCTGCCAGACGTTACCCAGCTTCACTAGCTCGCTTGTTACCTAGCGCAACATAACCTGATTGTAAGCCTTGCTTGTTACGCCCAAAGCTCTGGGGTGTTTTGCATGGCAAACAAATTCTCTGCTCTATTGATTAAGAGTGCACCAAATTCCTTTTGGCTTTCATCAGCGTTTTTAGCGTTAATCAAATTTTCTGCTTTAAGTTGCCAATGCATAGAAAAATGGCGCAGTACTTCTTTCGCATTTTTAGCGTTGTCCACTGAAGTGTAATCAGAAGGTAAGTCGCCACTAATTACCCAGTAAAACTTACCGTCCATTGCTTTAATCTTCCAAACCGCCAAATATGGCATTAAGTAACGGCTATCCTCAGTGATAACAGTGTCAAGCAATACACCGTTTTCTGCTAGAAACTTATTTGCTTTTTGAAACTGCTCTCTTACCCAATTCCCGTGTTCTTCTTCACTGATAGGTTGTCTTTCTTGTTGTTCAGCCATAATTGGTCTCTTTCTTATATTTGTTTTTGTTACGCAAAACTTCGTTGCGTGAATTCCTAAGCAATAGTTGCGCTATAGTTTACGGTTTTACACTGATCTTTTTTCAAAGAACCCTGTGGTATAGCGCTAACTATTACTCTGTCTTTGCCCCTTTGTACTGCATTTCCAGCGCGCTTTCCACCGCATTCGGCTTGATCACAAGACTTGGGCCTTTAAACGATTATTTATTCGACAATAGTACGAGGCTTACTTTGTGTTTGCCTTTTAATAACAGCCCTTCAATATTGTTTTCTAATGTTGAAATGGGCTTTCCCCCATACTAGACAGGCACAAACATTTACATTTTTATTATTGGCAAACCGTTGAAGTTGGGCGACACTTAAAGACATCAAATATTTTAAGGCGAGTTCAGGCAAATGCGTATACTAAGACTTACTCTGGGAGCAATTTTATTTGTCGGCGGAATTGTGTTAACACTACTTCCTGGCTCTATCCTATTTGTCGTAGCAGGTTTAGTACTGTTGAGTTACGACTGGCCGAGAGCACGTGGCTGGCTTAAGTATAGTCAGCGAACAATGACAATGAGCGCACGCAAAATAGACCGTTTTCTTCTTATGCGAAAGCTTCGATAGCGCTTACCGAAGTTTTTTCTACCCCAATCGCATACTCGCTTCGCTCATTCAACTCACATTCCTCTTACTTCAAAAGAATGTCTGTCGCAATTACTGCGTTATTTTATCGCAGACACTTAACATTTAATCTTATGTAAATGCGTAACGATTAAATGCGTGTTAACGTAATTTAAAATAACAATTGCGAAGCCTTTAATAATAATAGTAGTGGCATATATCTCTGCATGTTCAGCATCTTAGATAGTTCGTATCATCAGGCAATGTAACCGTATAAGTATGAATCTTGTAGTGTGTTCAGATAACACAGTACTGCTTGGGTAGTTCATCTTTATCGCTTACCTATGGAGACAAGACCATGATCACGTTTACCGTTAATGGTAACAAACACGAATTTTCTGGTGACCCATCAACACCAGTGTTGTGGTACCTTCGTGACGAATTAAACCTTACAGGACCTAAGTTTGGCTGTGGTATGGCGCAATGTGGCGCCTGTACTGTCCATATAGACGGCATGGCACAACGCTCTTGCGTATTGCCTGTGTCCGCAGTTCAAGGCAAAAAGATTACGACTATCGAAGGGTTAAGTGAAAACGGCGACCACCCCGTTCAAAAAGCATGGGTAGAACATAAAGTTCCGCAATGCGGATTCTGCCAGTGCGGACAAATTATGCAGGCAGCAAGCCTGTTATCCACCAACCCAACACCGAGCGACGAAGAAATTGTCCAGAATATGTCTGGCAACATCTGCCGTTGCGGCACCTACCCTCGCATACATAAAGCTATTAAGTCAGCGTCGAAGTCAATAAGTGGTAATGCGGGCGTTAGCTACTTTGACCCAAGCAAAGCGGGAGAAGAAGCATGAGTGAGAACACCTATTTCGATATGAATCGTCGCAGCTTTTTAAAATCGACAGCTGCGGCAGGCGCTCTAGTTCTTGGTACTTACTTTATGGGCGGTGCTCCTCGCGCTATGGCAGGCGTTTTAGCTAAACCAGCAGAAAACGCAAAGCGCGCAAACTTGTTTATTGCACTTCGCCCAGACGGCATGGTTGAAGTTACCTGCCACCGTAGTGAAATGGGTCAGCAAATTCGTACCGCAATTGCTCAAATTGTGGCAGACGAAATGGAAGCGGCTTGGGATAAGGTTATTGTTATTCAGGGCAAAGGCGACCCTAAATACGGTGACCAAAACACCGATGGCTCGCGCAGTATCCGCTTTAATATGCAGCGCCTGCGTGAAATGGGCGCCAGCGTACGCTATATGATGCAACATGCTGCAGCCAAGCGTTGGGGTGTTGAACCTACTAGCTGTGTTGCCGAGCAACATGTGGTAACCCACACTTCAGGTAAAACCCTTGCCTATAAAGACTTAATTGATGATGCACTGACTATTACGCCGCCAGAAGCAGATAAGCTTACCCTTAAAGATAGAAAAGAATGGCGTTACATTAATACCGGTATGGCGCACATTGACCTCCAAGATATCGTTACCGGCAAAGCCACTTTTGCCGCCGATGTTCGTGAGCCTAAAGCACTTGTTGCCATTATTGAAAGGCCGCCTGTAGTGGGTGGAAAGGTAAAAAGCTTTAACGCAGATAAGGCAAAAGCGGTTAAAGGTGTGGTTGACGTTATTGAAATGCCTGCGCCTAAAGGCGCGCCACAATTCCAGCCTAAAGGTGGTATTGCAATTATTGCAAACAACACATGGGCGGCGTGGCAAGGCCGCAAGGCACTTGAAGTCACTTGGGATGATGGTGCAAACGGCGACTACAATTCACAAAGCTTTAAAGAGCAGTTGCTTAACACGGTAAATGCGCCACAAGCTCTTGTTAGAGAAAAAGGCGATGCGGTAAGCGTTTTAGAAAAGGCCAGCGACAAGCTAATTGCCGACTACTATGTGCCCCATTTAGCACAAGCCCCCATGGAGCCGCCATGCGCGACTGCCATGTACTACAAAGACCGCGTTGACGTATGGGCTGCAACACAAAATCCACAGGCTGATATGGAAACTGTGGGCGCTATGGTGGGTATGGACAAAGAAAAAATCAATGTTCACGTAACCATGCTAGGCGGCGCATTTGGTCGTAAGTCTAAGCCTGATTTTTCTGCTGAAGCAGCATACCTTTCAATGAAGACGGGCAAACCAATTCGCGTTCAGTGGACCCGTGAAGACGACATTCAACACGGTTTCTATCATGCAGTGTCGGCCCAACATGTCGAAGCGGCGTTAGATGAAAGCGGTAAGATTGACGCATACCTTCACAGAACTGCGTTTTCTCCTATTGCTTCAACCTTCCAAGAAGGTGCAAACGCACCGTTTAGCTTTGAGCTAGATTTGGGCTTTACTGACAACCCTATTCTAACGCCAAATATGAAGTTAGAGCGCGGTGAAGCACCAGCAAAAGCACGTATTGGATGGATGCGTTCTGTATCAAATATCTTTCACGCCTTTGCCGTTCAGTCGTTTATCAATGAAGCGGCGCACAAGGCAGGGAAAGATGCTAAGGATTACCTTTTAGAGGTTATCGGTCCTGACAGAGTTATTGATGTTACCGAGCAAAAAGCCGAATACAACAACTATTGGGGCGATAAATCTGTTTATCCACTAGATACCGGCCGCCTGCGCAATGTCATCGAAAAAGTATCTGATATGGCAGGTTGGGGGCGAGAGATGCCTAAAGGCCGCGGCCTTGGAATAGCAGCACACCGCAGCTTCTTAACTTATGTAGCTACAGTGGTTGAAGTTGAAGTGTCTGACGCTGGCGATCTCAACGTGATCAAGTCATGGGTAGCGATTGACGCAGGTACTGTAGTTAACACCGATACGGTTAAGAACCAAACTCAAGGTGGCTCGGTTTACGGTATTACGACCGCTATCAGTGACGGTATTACCTTTGATAAAGGTCGCGTACAACAAAGTAACTTCCACAACTGCCGTGTACCGCGTATGAGCGATTCACCGCTAGAAGTAGACGTAGAAGTAATCGAAAGTGATGCACCGCCAGCAGGTGTGGGTGAACCTGCAACGCCGGTATATGCGCCAGCTTTGTGTAATGCTATTTTCGCTGCGTGTGGTAAGCGTATTCGTCAGTTACCTATTGGTAACCAGCTAAAAGCTTAGAAACTTACCCTTACCGCAAAAGGCTTTTTGCGGTAAAGGTGAAGATTGATAGAAAAAAGGGTAATCACCAAATGATGTGATTACCCTTTCTTTGAAAGCAGAACTGAAAGTTTCACTGAAAGTTATCCTGAATGATTACAAAAGATAGAGCTATTCTTGTAATCAATCAACGCTAGTTCCACTTCTAATTTGAAAGGCAATACTTATTCGTAGTTGCGTTCCATCCACATCAGCTGCATCTTAAGTTCGTTAATTTCTTTTTGAGCTTGCGCCAACTGCTCCACTACTGAGCCAGCCTGCATAACATTTTCTTCGGTATTATTTACTGAAACCGCGCTGTCATTATGTGCCATGAGAATTCAACCAAGTTATTTATTAATGAAAGATTCAAAGTGAAAGTCACTTTGAAATATTACACTTTAAATTACATAAAGTCATGTAAACAATGTTCAAAAGCGCATACTTTTAGGAAATAACCATAGTTTTTTTGAGGAATGTGAAGCTGGCATAAATCTTACTTAAACCGACACGAACTGTTACAGTTGCCCAAACAAAAAAAGAGACCCAAAGGTCTCTTTTTAACTCTTATCTACTGAGCGCTACACTGGCAAGTCACCTTGCAAATATAGAACTCTGCGCTTGTATTTTAGCCATGCTTTTCAGCAAGGTATAGCCATGTCTCGACCACAGTATCAGGGTTAAGCGATACGGAATCGATACCCTCTTCTACTAACCAGGCGGCGAAATCTTCGTGGTCAGATGGGCCTTGACCACAAATGCCCACGTATTTACCGCGTTTCTTCGCAGCTTGGATTGCCATTGAAAGCAGTGCTTTCACCGCTTCGTCACGCTCGTCAAATAAGTGTGCAATAAGGCCGCTGTCGCGATCTAGTCCCAGCGTTAGCTGCGTTAAGTCATTAGAGCCGATTGAGAAACCGTCGAAGATATCCAGGAACTTATCGGCAAGCAATGCGTTCGATGGTAGTTCACACATCATGATAACGCGAAGGCCATTTTCACCTTTCTTAAGGCCCTGCTCTTCAAGAAGTTCAATGACCTGACGACCTTCTTCTAGCGTGCGAACAAACGGGATCATGATCTCAACGTTGGTCAATCCCATTTTGTTACGAACGCGTTTAATTGCTTCACATTCAAGGGCAAAACAGTCGCGGAAGTCTTCAGAAATATAGCGACTCGCACCACGGAAACCTAACATTGGGTTTTCTTCATCTGGCTCGTATTGATAACCACCCACTAGGTTGAAGTATTCGTTCGATTTGAAATCTGACATACGAACGATAACTTTCTCTGGTGAGAAAGCTGCACCAATGGTTGAAATACCTTCTACCAATTTCTCGATATAGTATTCCGTTGGTGATTCGTAACCTGCGATCATGTCGCTTATTTCTTCTTTCAACTCTTCTGGCTGGCTGTCGAAATTAAGCAGCGCTTTAGGGTGCACACCAATCATACGATTAATAATGAACTCAAGGCGAGCAAGACCAACACCTGCGTTTGGCAAGCGAGCAAAGTCGAATGCGCGGTCTGGGTTACCCACGTTCATCATCACTTTAAGCGGAAGGTCGGGCATGGCATCAATGCGTGATGTCACTACGTCGAACTCTAGTTCGTCACCGTAGATGAAGCCGGTGTCACCTTCGGCACAAGACACAGTAATCTTGTCGCCATTTTTGATGCTTTCAGTCGCGTTACCACAGCCTACTACCGCAGGAATACCTAACTCACGAGCAATGATTGCCGCGTGACAGGTACGACCGCCACGGTTAGTAACAATGGCAGACGCCTTCTTCATGATAGGTTCCCAGTCAGGGTCTGTCATGTCAGTTACCAGAACATCACCCGCTTGGATTTTGTCCATCTCTTCAATTGAATCAAGTACTTTCGCTACACCAGCACCAATTTTGTGACCAATTGCGCGGCCTTCAACAACGATGTTGCTTTGGCCTTTTAGTTGGAAGCGCTCAATACTTTGTGAGTCTTCACGGCTGCGCACTGTTTCTGGGCGAGCCTGAACAATGTAAAGTTTGCCGTCTGCGCCGTCTTTGGCCCATTCAATGTCCATTGGGCGCTTGTAGTGCTGTTCAATAATTTGTGCCTGCTTAGCAAGCTCCATGACTTCATCGTCGGTTAATGAGAAAGTTTTGCTGTCGGCAGCATCAATATCAACAATAGATACCTGTTTACCGTGAGCTTCATCATCTGAATACACCATCTTAGTAAGCTTGCTGCCTAGGTTACGACGAACGATTGCAGGTAAGCCTTTGTCTAGCGTTGGTTTGTGAACATAGAATTCATCAGGGTTAACCGCACCCTGTACCACCATTTCGCCTAAACCGAATGAACTGGTGATGAATACAACGTCCTCAAAACCAGACTCTGTATCGATAGTAAACATAACGCCCGATGAAGCGATGTCACTGCGCACCATGCGCTGAATACCAGCAGATAGCGCTACACCTTTATGGTCGTAGCCCTGGTGAACACGATAAGAAATAGCGCGGTCGTTAAACAGTGATGCGAATACGTGCTTGATAGCCACCAGCACGGCTTCATAACCTTTAACGTTTAGGAAAGTTTCTTGCTGCCCTGCGAATGACGCGTCAGGCATATCTTCTGCGGTAGCCGAAGAACGCACTGCAAATGATGCTTCTTCACCTGCATCACCTTGAAGCGTGACAAAGGCAGTTTTGATTTCTTCTTCTAATTTGCCTTGAAATGGCGTGTCGATGATCCACTGACGAATGTTTTTACCCGCTTCGGTAAGTGCATTCACATCGTCTACGTCTAGCGAGTCTAAGACTTCGTGGATACGCGCTTCTAGGCCGCTTTGCTCTAGAAACTCATTAAATGCTTCGGCGGTGGTAGCAAAACCACCCGGCACCTGCACACCGGCGTTCGCCAGGTTTGAGATCATCTCGCCTAATGATGCATTTTTGCCGCCTACGCGACCCACATCATGCATGCCCAGTTCTTGATACCAAAGTACGTATTCTTGCACAGCCCAAGCCTCCAGCTTTTTTATGTGTAGGGTATGAGGTTAATTTCAGGTTTGTGCTTTTTATCACCTGAAACTCATCAAATTGTTGTCGATACGTGGCGAAAACCACTGTTAACGCTGTCCATTACGTTTGACAGCAAACCTTTGAAATTTGCCGTCATTCACAAGAACCGTGTAGCTTTTCGACGAAATCATCTTAGAATGGGGAAATTCAGAAAGTAAACCCTTTATTACTTTTGTAATAAAATTACACCAATGTTAAGGATATGTTGTGCGCACAGCTTTTTATATTTCAGATGGTACAGCCATCACCGCAGAGGTCTTTGGCCACGCCCTGCTTTCTCTGTTTCCCGTTTCTTTCAATCACAACACTATTCCTTTCGTTGAAACTGAGGAACAAGCTCACAAAGTTTTGCAGCAAATTTCTGAAAGTTTTCAAGACACCGGAGAAAGGCCGCTCGTTTTTTATACAATTGTGAATGTAGATATTCGCAAGATAATCTCTAAATCCGTAGGCATTAACTATAATTTTCTCGATCAATTTGTCGCGCCACTAGAAAAAGTATTGGGTGTTCCTTCAAAACCAGAAAAACATCGTACACATAGTATCCACGAAACCACCTACGACATTAGAATTGAAGCCGTGAACTACGCGTTGGCTAATGACGATGGTTCTAACCTAAAAGACTACGACGAAGCCGATATCATACTTACCGGGGTATCCCGTTCGGGTAAAACCCCCACAAGCCTTTATTTAGCGCTTCAATACGGAATAAAAGCAGCCAACTACCCTTTCACAGAGGAAGATATGGGCGACATGCTAAAGCTCCCTCCTGCTTTACGTAGATTTAAACATAAGCTTTTCGGGTTAACGATTGCAGCGGATAGACTCCATCAAATACGTTCAGAGCGCCGTGCAAACAGCAAATATGCATCGCTGCCACAATGTCGAATGGAGCTTCGTGAAGTAGAGAACTTATATAGAAAGGAAAAGATCCCGTTTTTGAATAGCACTAAGTATTCAATTGAAGAGATCTCAGCAAAAATACTGGCAGAGACGGGGCTCAAACGTCGTAAATACTAAGCGGGCTTTTAAATTATCAGTAACTTTGTACGAAGCTGCGGTATTTACCCGCTGTGTTTTATAGAGCGCTCTTTTATGTCGCGGCGGTGCCTTTAACTTTTGTAAAGCAACAGGGCACCACATGACCTAGATTCTGGTCTAGTGGAGGCTAACCAGGCAAAAGCGCCCCCTGTCTTTGAGGTATTGCGTGGCCTTTTATCATTTACTATTGAAGCGTCATTTTTTGTTGCTTTCTACCCATTCTTCAAGAGCTACACCTGGGTCTTCTTCACCTGCAACAGATGATGCATAAGGGCTCGCAGCTTCTGCATCCTGATGTGAAACGTCCGCTTTACTATCAGATTGGTTTTCTTCATCTGAAGACAACGTCGTTTTTTCTCGTGAACTTTTTTCTTTTGCTTTCATGCCTCTTATCAACTCCTCTACATATAGATAAAAACTTTAAAACGGTAGCAACGGCTGTTGAATTAAAGACTCCCTCGGCCCTGCGGTAGCAGCAATATAATGAAATACATCAATATTAGCTGTGTAACGTCATTCATGACCAAACCTTCCACAATAAGTCTAAGCATTTAAGATGTACGAGCTTAAAAACTCGACATCAGATAACGTTGTAACGGTGAAGACAGAAGATTAGATTAGGAATGATTACCATTTTTTAATGTCTAACAGATAACAGCTTGTCTTATTGGAAAAGTTAAAGTTATGCAGTCGGCAGGTCTAAGCGCTTACTGATAGAAAATGACTATCACGGATAAACAGTTACAATTCATCAATTTATCGATATTGTAAACAAATCAATTGATACAATATAACATTACACATCGTCTTAGGAGAAATAACATGTTCACAGAAGAAATGGTTCATAGCGCACTACAAACTTGGTGCGACAATGTAGTAGCGGTAGGTAAAGTGCACGCTGAAGGTGGCGATGTAAAAGCATTCGCTTCACAAGTGCTGTCAGATAACTACGACTACGATAATGGAAAAGTACTCTTTAAACCTACGCTTACTTTCGGCTCGCAAACATTTCGCCCAACTAAAGAAGGCGCGTTATCTTATTTCGTAGGCGGTAATAGCGACTATCCAAACGATAATGGCTTTAAATTGAAGCCATGGGTGAAGGTTTGGTACAGCAAAGAAGACTTTATTTTGAATGGTGAACTTGCCATTGTTCAGTGTAACGTACACTTTATCGGCGAAGACGACAGCCATATCTTCGTAAACAAGAGCTTTGTTTTCAAACAATGTGAAGACGGAAAAATTCGCATTATCCTTCATCAATCTTCTCTACCTTATCAGCCTTAAAAGGTGGTTGATACGCTTTAACTAATTCATAAAAAGTCATGGCTTAAAGGCAGCCATGACTTTTTATTTTCGGCTATCCATCAAGTATTTGTCTGCGACGTATCTCTACCGAGCGCTTGTTTAAGCTCAGCTAAATAGTTTTCGAAAGGTTTCCACTGCCCCATACCTGTTTTGTATATAGGTTGGCGAACCTGCTCAGAGCTTGGAGTCTTAATCACACGTTTGGTTTGGTGAAACGCTAAGCATGATTCCTCAAAGTCTAACCCACAAAAATCTAGAATGCGTTTAACCTGCCCTTCCAAATCATCCAGAACATCTTCGTGCTGTACAGTTAGAATTTCCCTGGGCATTACACTATGCCAATGATCCATAAGCTGTTCATAAGCATTATAGTAACGGCCAATATCGTCAAGTGAATAGCTGAACTCTTGCCCTTCACCGAATAACTGTTTGAAGCCACTAAAACAGCAGTCCATTGGGTTTCTGCGTGCATCAATAATTTTGGCGTTAGGCAGTATCTTTTTAATTAAGCCTATGTGAATGAAGTTATTAGGCATTTTATCAATGAAAAATGCCGCGCCCTGTCTGTACGCTTTCGTCTGCTGAATATATTGCTCACCTAGTTTTAACAGTGTTTCTTCATCTAATGCTGATACATTTAATGGGTAAGGCGTAGTCTGATGACTAAGTGACGACGCTATCCCTAATATGTCATGCAGTTCCATCGTACCGTCCACTTGAGAGTGCGACGCGAGGATTTGCTCTAGTAGGGTTGAACCAGCCCGAGGAAGGCCAACAATAAAAATAGGAGCGGACTCCTGGCAGCCTTGCGCTTTGTCAAAGCTTTCCTTTGTAAAAGCCTGCTTCTGAGCCTGCAATGCCTTCTCAGTTTTAGCAATATCAAACTGTAGCGTACGCCTTTTAAGACTGTTGCCCCGTGCGTAGTACTTAAACGCGCGGGAGGCATTTGCTCTGTCTTCAAATCCCTTTCCTAAAGCAAAGCAAATATGAATTTCATCATCCAATTTTGTCGCATCAGCATCTACCAGCGCGACCATTTGCCTGAGCAGGTCATCACTAAATCGATAGGTTTTTGTGTTCGCTAAGCTCCAGTATGCATCGCCAAAGTCCTTTTCAAATACAATGGCTTTCTCATACGCCTGTATCGCATCGTCAATATCACCTTTTGCTTTTAGGGCATGCCCAAGTGCTACCCAAACTGCAGGCCTATCCTCGCTTTCTTTTAATAACTCTTTATAAAGGTCAATGGCTTGCTCTAACTCACCAATACCAACCAGCGCGTGCGCCAAGCCTACTTTTACAGTGAAGTTATCTGGTGATTGTCTGAGTCGCTTGTTCGCAACAGCCGCGGCATCAGGAAATTTACCCAGTTTAGATAACAGGTTTTGGTAGGCCGCGGCAGCTCTGTCATTTTCAGGGTAGAGAGTTACACAGCTTTCTAATAGGAATTCAGCGTCGCTATATACTTTCAATTGAATCCCAATTTCGGCAAGTAACATCATTGCTTCAGGGTGATGCTCATGACTAGCTAGAAATTGTCGGCATACTTGTTCAGCTTTGTGCAATTGCCCTTCGTGCATTAGATCTGTCGCACCTAATAACGGCTTGGGCAAAGATGTTAGAAATGCAATTTGCTGCTGACAAAGCGCTAGTGCTTGTGTTTGAGCATCTGCTTTGTACACTTTTTCAAGCTGAAGCCATGCCGTTAATAACGCTGGGTTGAATCGTGTTGCCTGATAAAAACTATGCGCAGCCTTTTTGCGATCAGAAGCCAAGTAACAGTAACCCTGTTCTTGGTAAGCCCGGGCGTAATTTGGGAAGTATGCAATGAGTTCATTTAACGTTTCGATGGCGCTGCTTACATCAGCCAATAGACGGTATGCTACCGCTTTTAAATATAGCACCTCTTTGAGGGTGTTTTGGCTTACCCCCAACGGGTCTTTAGCCCGTCGAAGTATATCGTTGCATCCAGAAATGACGGCCTGATGCTGTGATTGCATAAGCCCTTGCTTTAACTGCTGTATTTCTTTTTGTTCTTCTTGTGTCATTAAAAACGCCTGTTTTTAAATTAGCGTAAAAACAAAAAACGGCGAACTCATAGAGCTAGCCGTTTCAAAATTGGGGGCGAACACACCTTCATTTAGTTAAAACTTATGAAGGCGTGTTGCCCCGGCACCGTTGTGTGCTAATCGTAAATCGCCAATTTAGCCTTACTAACTTAACCTTAATAGTAATCGTATGAGAAACGAAGGCCAATAGTACGCGGTCTATTTGTTACTACCTTAGGCGTGAATTGCTGCGTATCAATATTCAAAATTGCACGCTCATCAAACACGTTATCAATGTAAAGTTCGGCTTTCCATACGTCGTTTGTTACACCAACAGCAAGGTTCGTCAGGATATACGACTCCTGTACGTAGCGGCCACCACGGAATGTTTCACCATTTGAATCGGTATAAGTGACCCCTTCAAACACGTCAGCTTCTTGTTCAATCTTAAGGCCTGAACCTGTGCCGTAAATAAGCGAAGTTGCATCTTCCATTACATAGGCATCCATCACCATACCTGCTAAGCGATCGCCGGTATAACTTACAGAGCCGTTCACATACCCACGCTTATCACCCTCAAGCTCGAAGAAATAACGCGCATTAATGTTTCCAGAGAATTTCGCTGAGTATGGAAGCTCTGAGCCAACACCAGCCGCTATACCTTCAAGTTCTGAGTTTACGCGAGTTAATTCGGTATCTAATACGCTGAAAGCAGCATTAATGATAAGGTCATCAGTAGCAAGCCACGTCATGTCAGCATCAATACCTTTGATCTCAGCATCGCCTACATTGTCGGTGAATACCAAGAACGAGATGTTAGTGGGGTCGAAGCGCGACGTTTGCAGTTCTTCAATTTCAGAATAATAGGCCGTAGCGTTTACTCGGAATTGACCATCAAAGAAGTCACCTTTAAGACCCAATTCGTAGTTATCTAGCGTATCGGTTGTTGAGTATACTGGAATACGGAAGTTTTCAAATTTACCAGACTGATTCGTTGCCAGGCCACCACCAACACGGTTAGTAACCGGAGGTCGGAAGCCTTCTGAGTAGTTAGCGAATAGTAATACGTCTTCGTTAACCTTCCAGTCTAGCGAGAACTTAAAAATAGTGTCGTCAACGGTTAGCACGCCGTTGTCGTCTAACAGGTCTACCTCTAACTGCCCGCTTTGAATAGCCGCTGCTACTGCATCAGGGTCTAGTCCAACGGCCGCAAGCTCGTCTGGGTCTTGTGTACCGAATGCACGAATACGTCGCGTTACGTCAACTGTTGACGTTGAGCCCACGTAGATATCATCGATTTCATACCAACGTGCGCCAATACTTGCTGTAATCGTGTCGGTAATATCATACTCCAGCTGACCAAATACAGCGATTTGTTCAATGGTATGCGTGATATCGTTGATAAAGCTCACTTCAGAAGGGAAAGGGCCACCATCACTATTAATGCCTTCATTTCCTACTAGGGTGCGTTGAAGGTTATCAAACCCGAATGTCGTCATTTCTGTGTTGGCAATCTTGAACTGCCCAACAGTTGCAACTTCTTGTTCGTCATAGAACAGTCCAGCCGTCACGCGCCATGGCGTATCCATGGTGGTATTGAAACGAATCTCGTGAGTATTACGGGTAGTAGATGTGTCTTCTTTATAATATTTGGTGGGGTCTAAGCAGCGCTCGTCTGCGGTGTTATCAGGCGTATCGTAGTGGTTACACACGTAATACGCAGAGAATAAGCCACCGTTTGTATAGCCTGTATAGTCCGCTAGCGTATCAATTTCGCGGTCTAAATAACCACCGGTATATACCACGTTTAGTTTTTCTAAACGCCCTTCAAGCGTCCACGTAGTTAACCCGAATTCGTCTTTGTTCTCTTCTTGCTGGAAACGCAGCGCAGAGCTTTCACCTTCAAGCGTAGGGTCGTAGGCAAATACACCTTCTGTGTCTAATGTCTGTTGGGTGTGCTGTACAAGTAAGTCCCAGTCGTCATTAAAATGATAAGACAATCCAAAACGTGCACCTGTGTACATAGCATCATTGAAGTCTTCTTCGACAAGGGCATCGTTTTGTGGAGAAACAACGGCCGCTTCGGTATTAGAATTGATATTGGGGTTGGTAATTCTGTTTGCGTCCATGCCCACCGGATCTGCTAATGGACCACCTGAGATGCGGTCAATAACCACAGCACTGCCAATGTAGCCACCCTCGCCCGGCACATTCATGACGTTGTCTATCCAACCGCCTTGTTTGTCGTTGTACGCGGCAACACGAACAGCTAGGTCGTCGGTAAGCGGCATATTGAAATACGCTTGTACCGAGTTGCTCATTTCACCGTCTTTAGTAAAACCGATGTTGGTATCGAAACCTGCAGCGAAACTCGTATGCTCAGGTTTGTTGGTGATTAAACGGATAGTGCCCGCCTGAGAACTAGCACCAAACAATGTGCCCTGTGGCCCAGGAAGTACCTCTACACGTTGAACGTCTGTAGCGTAAACATCTAAATTACGTCCAGCCATTGATACTGGCATTTCATCAAGATAGAAGGCAACGGACGGCTGAAGCGCCTGTACCGAGGACAGCATAATATTAGATTGGGTTGTTGCAGCACCACGAATGTAGATTTCATTCTGTCCCGGACCTGTGCCCTGAAATACCACGTTAGGTAAGAATTCAACATAATCTTGGAAATTGTCTATCCCAAGATTTTCTAGTGCTTTGCCGTTAAGTGCAGTTACGGCAACCGGAACGTCCTGAATCGACTCACTTCTTTTAGTGGCGGTAACTTCAATGGTTTCAAGTTTAGCAGGCGCGTCTGATTCTTGCGCAGCCAGAGAGGTAGATGCCAATGCAGCGATGATGGCACAGCTAAGCTGAGTTTTACGCATTTGTGTGTGTTTCCTTCAATTGGTTTTTATTCTTCGGACTGTGTTTACTTCATACACATATCAAAAAGATCATATATTACAATACAACAACTATAATTAATTTCTACACTAACGATTAATATTTAACCATAACGTAGTAAATAATAGCAGAAAGTCTAATATTGGAAGGCTATTTAGAAGACCCTGAGTGCGAGGCAATGAGCAAAGCTTTAAATTGCATATAAATCGAATTATTTCATCTGATATTTATTAAAAGTGCTCCATGCTGTATATTTCGCCGTAATAACCTAAGTTGAAATAAAAGGTGAAAGGAAATTACTGCGTGATTGAGAACGAAAAGAAATCTCCACTCAATAAGCCGGTGTTTATAACGTCTTCTGCGTTAATCATCTGCTTACTAATCTTCGCTGCGGGCACGCCCGAACTTGCAGACTCTGTCTTCCAAAAATTACAAAGTGTAATTGTTTCAAATGGCAGTTGGTTTTACGTTCTAACCGTTACTATCATTGTTCTAGCAGTGGTGTATTTGGGCATGTCTCGCTATGGCGAAATTAAGTTAGGGCCTGACCACGCCACACCAGAGTTTAGTTTTGGTACTTGGCTAAGTATGCTGTTTGCTGCAGGTATGGGCATTGGGTTAATGTTTTTCGGTGTAGCTGAACCATTAATGCACTTTATGTCTCCGCCCACGGCACAGGCAGAAAGTATAGATGCCGTGCGCGAAGCGATGAAAACGACCTTCTTCCATTGGGGTATACACGCGTGGGCTATTTACGCGGTGGTAGCACTCATACTCGGTTATTTTGCCTACCGCCAAAACTTGCCCTTAACCCTTCGCTCTGCACTTTACCCACTTATCGGCGACCGTATCTATGGCTGGCCTGGCCATGTAGTAGATATATTTGCAGTAACCTCAACGGTATTTGGTATTTCTACGTCGCTTGGCTTTGGCGCTTCGCAAGTTAACGCGGGCTTTAACTATCTGTTTGGTTTGCCCTCTAATACTGGTGTTCAAATTGCCATTATGGCAGGCGTAGTTGGTCTGGCGGTTATTTCGGTAACTACTGGTCTAGATAAAGGTATTCGTCGCCTTTCAGAAACCAACATGGTTCTGGCTATTATTTTGCTGCTAATTGTATTGTCTTTAGGTCCAACGGTATTTTTACTACAGGCCTTTATGCAAAACACAGGCGCATACTTGTCTGACATAGTGCGAAATACCTTTAATTTGTACACCTATGAAAAAACCGATTGGATTGGTGGCTGGACCATCTTCTATTGGGGATGGTGGTTAGCATGGGCGCCTTTCGTAGGTCTATTTATAGCGCGTATCTCGTTCGGCCGAACTATTCGCGAATTCGTTATGGGCGTTCTACTTATCCCTTCTGCGTTTACGCTATTTTGGATGACCATATTCGGTAACGGTGCTATCGACCAAGTATTGGTGCAAGGAAAAGACGTACTGGCACAAATGGTTAACGACGATACCTCCGTTGCGTTGTTTGTATTCTTAGAACAGTTTCCATTTGCTTCAGTTCTTAGTTTTATTGCCGTGCTTATGGTAATTATATTCTTTGTAACATCGTGTGATTCTGGCGCAATGGTAGTCGACATGCTTTGTTCCCACGGTGAAAACGATACGCCGTTGTGGCAACGTGTTTACTGGGCGCTTGGAGTAGGTATAGTCAGTTCAATACTTCTTTATGCTGGCGGACTAGGCGCACTCCAAACAATGACAATTGCAGCTGCCCTGCCTTTTGCTATTGTGCTGCTCATCGCTATTTCCGGTTTGCTAAAAGCACTGAGGATTGAGTCTTATAAACGAGAAAGTCTGCAAGTAATGGCTGGTACGCCTTTGCATAACGATTCAGATAAAAACTGGAAAGACCGATTAGAGAACATCGTTACTTTCCCAGATGAAAATGCGGTTCGCCGATATGCAAACAAGGTGGTGATGCCTGCACTAACGGAAGTGGGTGAAGAGTTTAAGTCTCAGCAGTTTGATATAAAAATTGAAGATACTGCCGAAGCACTTATTCTGACCGTTGATATGGGTAACGACCCAGAATTTATCTATGCGGTATACCTAGTGCCGACAGAACAGCCTGAATTTGGTCCAAGCGATACAGCAACACTGGACGAAAACAAAAAGGCAACGTACTATCGCGCCGAGGTTCACCTGAGTGAAGGTGGTCAGAACTATGACATTATGGGTTGGTCGAAAATCTCAGTCATTAATGACGTAATCGATCACTACCATAAGCACCAACATTTTATTCATTTGCTTAAGTAACCAACTGGTTACGCATTTGTTGGAAGTAATATGCGAAAAGAAGAAGAACTATTAGTGGCACTACGGCGCGTTATTCGCGCTGTAGACCTACGCAGCAAGCAGCTAAGTAAACACGTGGGTTTGACAGGTCCACAACTGTTAGTAATGCAAAATATTGAAGAGCGCCCCGGCATTATGGTGCGCGAAATTGCAGAGAATATTAATTTAAGCCCTGCAACTATAACCAATATTTTAGACAGACTAGAGTCTAGAGACTTAGCTACGCGCATTAGAAGTACACAGGACAAGCGTAAAGTGGGCGTGTTTTTGACCGAGCGCGGAAAAGAAGCGGTGGTAGACGCCCCGCGCCCGCTTCAGGAACACTTTGTCGAGCGTTTTTCTCAGCTAAAAGAATGGGAGCAAAGCCAAATGGTAGCTACCGTTCAGCGTATTGCTAGTATGATGGATGCTGAAGATATTGATGCCTCACCTTTCTTGGAGCTAGGCAGCATTTCAGAAAAAAGCTAATAGCTTCTATCTTTTCTAAAAAAATGGCCTTCAATATGAAGGCCATTTTTGTATCTGTAATAAACGTATATTGCATGATGCGAAACTAGGACTTCGCTTTCAGCGGGTTTACTTTTCCACCGGTAATTTTGTCTGCCCTACCTTCTTCTTTGGCCTTTTCAGCACGACGTTTTCGAATCTCTTTAGGATCAGCTATCAGCGGGCGATAAATTTCAATTCGATCGCCATCGTTAAGTGTATCGCGTAACTTAACAACGCGGCTCCATATACCCACTTTTGTGGCTTTTAAGTCGATTTCGGGAAACTGCTCAAGCACGTTAGACGCATTAATCCCCTCTTCTACCGTCGCATTTTCATGAATAGCAACATCAATGATAGTTTGCTTGGTGGGCAGTGCGTAGGCAACCTCAATATTGATGAGCTTATTACTCATGCGTACACACTCCGCGCTCGGTCTGTGAAAGCTGTAACCATACTAGTAGCTAAACTGTTGAACACTTTTCCGAATGCCATCTCTGCCAGCTTATTACTGAATTCAAATTCAAGGTTAAGCTCTATTTTACACGCTTCTTCAGAAAGCGCTGAAAATGTCCAGCCGCCAGTTAACGAACGAAACGGCCCGTCTACTAGCTGCATTTGAATACTTCTGCCTGGCTCTAGAACATTATGTGTTGTAAACCACTGTTTGATACCGGCTTTTGCAACAAGCAAAGATGCTTTCATGCTTTGCGCTGAGGTGTCGAGGATTTTACTATCGGTACAGCCTGGCAAAAACTCAGGGTAGGAAGCTACATCGTTGACTAAGTTAAACATGGCTTCTGCGCTATGAGCTACAAGCGCGCTTCTATGAATACTTGGCATTGATCCCACTACAATTAAAACTCTTAGAGGCATTGTATCACAGAAATTTTGTATCGCTTGTATTCGGTTTTGAACCAAATGCCCCAATATAAGATAACAATGACAACTAAAGACATTCCTTTGAACAATCAGTATAATAGCCAGCATGAAAAAGAATAAAGCCAACAAAAACACCTCAGGAAATATCGCGCAGAACAAAAAGGCGCGTCATGACTATTTCCTAGAAGACAAGTTCGAAGCCGGACTTGAGCTTCAAGGGTGGGAAATTAAAAGTATTCGTGCCGGTAAAGTAAACATTACCGACGCGTACATTATTATCCAAAATGCCGAAGCCTATTTGGTAGGTTGTAGAATTAGCCCGCTAAATCAGGCATCTACCCACGTAATTGCTGCGCCTGAACGCGCGCGCAAACTCTTGCTTAAAAAGCGTGAGATAGATCGCTTAATGGGCGCCCGTGACCGCCAGGGCTACTCGATTGTTGCAACGTCTATGTATTGGAAAAAGTGTTGGGTGAAACTAGAAATTCACTTAGCTAAAGGTAAGCACGCTCACGACAAGCGCGACACTTTGAAAGATAAAGACTGGCAACGCCAAAAAGAAAGAATGATGAAACACAGCGTTTAACGCTGTGTTTTTATAAGTGGTGCTGTAAAAGGAAGCTGTTTAAGGCAGCGTTTAAATAAAGTAGCCTTCTGAAAAATCTTACCTAAACAGTATTTGCGTTAGCCTACATCTCGTTTGGTCATCTTCTTTCGATGCAGCATATCAAGAATAAGACTCCAAAGCGGTGACGGGTTTCTTAGCGTGGTTAGGTTATTTCCCAATCGCCTAAGCTGTCGTCGCACCATCGCCATATTCGCAAGGCTTGCCAACGATTTATCTTTCCAAGCACAGTGTGGAATAATGCCAGAATAAGTCCATTCTTGCTGCCATTTTTTAGCCAGGTCGGGCGTAATAGCCAAAGCACTGGCTAAGCCTACCATCGCGCAGCCTTGCTCTATCACCTCTTCTGCCACTTCGGCCCGTTTAATGCCGCCTGTGGTCATAAGTGGGATATGGGTTTTACTCACTAAGGCCTGTGCAAATTCTAGAAAGTATGCCTCTCTGGCAAGAGTGGTATCGTCCCGTGTTTGGCCCTGCATAGCAGGCGCTTCATAACTACCGCCAGACAGTTCAACCACATCTACACCCAAGGCTTCTAAGCGGTTTACCACTTCACAAGCATCATCAAAAGAAAATCCGTTCTTTTGAAAATCAGCAGAGTTAAGCTTTACCATAACAATGAAGTTTTTAGCGCAAACCGCTCTAACTTGGCTGACTATATTTATTAATAAACGAGCGCGGTTAATAATAGAACCGCCCCACTCATCTTGGCGCTGATTAGTAAGCGGAGATAAAAATTGTGTAAGTAAGTAGCCGTGAGCGGCGTGAATTTCAACGCCATCAAAGCCAGCTTTTTCAGCTTGCTTAGCCGTTTCGACAAAGCGCTTGCATACATCATGGATGTCTTGGCAGGTCATTTCTCGCGGCTGAGCAAATAGTTTAGAGTGTTTGCCCATATCCAGCGGTACCGCAGAAGGCGCAATAGCTTTGCCCTGCATAGCTTTAAATACTTGGCGACCAGGGTGATTAATCTGCATGATGGCTAATGCGCCATTCGACTTAATGATCTTTGCCCACTTTTGAAACGGTGCAATATCGGTATCTTTTTCTAGTGCAACACCGCCTGGCCCCGTCATAGCTGCTTTATCAACCATAACGTTGCCCGTAATTACCATGCCTAAATTACCATGGGCCCAGTATCGATAAAGTGAATATAAAGACTCACCGGGAATGTTTCCCATGCTCGACATATTTTCTTCCATTGCGGCTTTAACAAGACGGTTTCGCGCTGTTACGCCACACGGCAGGGTATAAGGAGAATACAATATGGAATCTGAAGACATTTACACTACAAGCCTTTTAATTATGCTGACGTACTTTAATGGTTCTTGCCGCTAATTGCATCCTTACATAGGTACTTATTCCTTAAAAATTCTCTAAAAAATTATTAAGCAGATTGTTCTTTTAATTAAAACACAAAGCTATCTTTAAACATTCTTACCTCAATAGTAGTGCAGGCCCTTGAAAACTAATGTTACTAGCCACATATTAAAGTTAAGTCGATAATAGATTTGCTGTTATGAAGGTAACTTTGTTTACTAGCTTGCATAGTAAGCTTTTGAAAACATAAGTGTTATTTTTGGTTGTTTTATAGCCAAACCCTTAAAATTTAAAGCGTTTTCTAAAAGAAAGCATTTAATGACGTAACATTTGTGCTATTATTGAAAATCACACTCGGGGCTGATTAGGATTCGACAGGATCTAGGAAGCCGGAGGTGCATGCAGAGGAGCGGTTGGCCTCTTAAAAAAGCCGCATTTAAATAGTCGCAAACGACGAAACTTACGCACTAGCCGCTTAATAACCGGTATAGGCCCTTCCACCCTAGTCTCTTCCTGCTAGCGGGGATTCGGAAGGTCATCCAAGTAGGATAGCGAGGGAACCTTGTCTAAGGGTGAACCGCGAAACAGTATTAGGCCAGCTGCAAGGAAATCCTGTTTGTCGGAGTTCCAAGCAGTTAAATAAATGACAAACTAAGCATGTAGTACCAAAGGTAGACATTTTCTGGACGCGGGTTCAAATCCCGCCAGCTCCACCAAATTAGAGGTGCAAGTTATTATAAAACAGTAACTTGCACCTTTTTTATATGTGTAGAGTTAGCGTAGTGTCACGATAAGGTGTCACGAAATGAAAACCCGCTACCTCTATAGAAACAAGCATGGCGTTTACTGTTTACGCTTTGAACTTCAATCTAAGCCTAAAAACACGTATCGCCAACTTTTGATATCATTGCGAACCAAAGAACCACGTATTGCACTTCAGCATTACAGCACGGTCATGCCCGAAATTTATAGAGTTCTTTGTAATTACAGCGACAGTCTAAGGTTGAACGTGTCTGAAGCACCCAACGTTTTTGAAGTGAAACGAACGATTAGAGAGTTAGTAGCCCGAATCGTAGAGACAGAAAAAGACTCTTCTGTCTCAAATTTAATGTCACAGGTTCGTTATCGTAAACTGGACAACTATCTAGACGCAACATTTGAATCTCTGGACTTGACTGAATCGCAGCTTATGGCTCTAAAACGCAAGCTGAGTATTTCAGAGTCAAGAGAAAGAGCATTGGTTACCTCACTGACGAGTCAATCAACGACAGCCTCACCTGCTAGCATAGAGAGCCATCCTATAGGTGAGCTCGTAGACGATTACTTTAATTTTAAGCGAAAAAGTTGGGGCACTAGGACAGCTACGCAAGCTTTGTCTAACCTTATTCGGTTTGCCGAGATTATCAATTTTGAATGCCCTTCAGCTCAAATCGACGGAAAATTGATACAGCATTATGTAAATGTCATGACTAAGCTCCCAAAAAATGCTGGTAAACGGAGGAAAGAGGTCACGACAACCGATGCAGAATTAGTGGCAAAGTGGTGGCTAGACTTATCTGTAAGCCACACTGAAACTGTTTTAGGAGCGGGTGGCCTAGAGAAGCACTTCTCCGACATTCGAATGTTTATAAAATGGTTACACGAACGGCACTACGTCTCTCTCGATTTCTCGAAGCACCTTGAATTAGCTAAACCAAAAGGCGCGAAGTTTGTAGAGAAAAGAGCAATGTATGATACGGCGCATATATCCAAGATCTTTTCGAGCTATATATATGGCGATACGTTAAGAAATAGAGAAGCCCCTAAATCATATCATTTCTGGGCACCATTGATTGCGCTTCACACAGGCATGAGAATTTCAGAGATTGCTTGTTTAGAGGTGCAAGACATCTTCTATGAAGATGGAATATTGGTGTTCTCTGTCAATGATGAGTGGAAGTCAGATGAACTAAAGAAAAGCCAATTTTCCAAATCTAAAAAGACTAAGGATTCTTTGCGGAACATACCTGTTGCCGATGCTGTTTTGAATTCTGGTTTGCTTGATTTCATAGGGAAACGAAAGTCTGGCTTACTCTTTTACGACCTAAATCTGAGCGATACAAAGGGTTTGGGCAACACTATTTCTAAATGGTACAACGAAGCCTTTGTTAAGTATGCCAACATCCCGAAGCGAAATGATAAAAACACTCCGCTAGCCTTTCACTCATTTAGGCACACGTTTACTTCGCTTCTTGATAAAACGACTATTAAAGAACAGCCTCTAAGACGAAATGAAGCCTTTTATGTTACAGGCCATAGAGATGACAGCGTGAGAACCCAAACGTACAACCACGGCAGTTACAGCGGCTCGTTTATAAAAGCTTATATTGATGCTATCGACTTCGGTATTGATTGGAGTGCGGTGTCATACAAAAAGTTTCGAGAGCGTCGTAAAGCATAAAAACTAGTCATAGGTCCAGTTTTATCTCCAGCCGCTAATGGCTACTCTGCCAAATAAGCATAAGGAAATTAACATGGAAAAACTGGACTTCATCAACGCATTGGACGAAATCGATTTAGTCCTTACTATCACAATATCCGCTTTCGACGCTGAGATAAATGAGCAACATTTATGCCTTCTAAAAGATAGTATTAACCTGTCTCAACGCGAGCTTTCAGCTCTGCTTCAGAAACTAGAGTTCATGAGTCAGAGTGATTGGTTAGTTTAGGGACGAGCTTAGCAGGTTTCATATACCAGAGTTTCTATTCTTTAAGCACGAACACGTGAGTGAAGCTTTAAGTACTTAAAGTAGCCGCCAGTTACTTCCAAATGAGTTAAGTAAACAAGCCCCTCACCAATGATAAAAGTTGATATTTTTTAGAGATTAGGTTGATTGTTAACCTTACTAAAGCCCCACGCCTCTGTATCATCTATAAAAGTCTCATATTCGGGAGCTATCCCTACCGCTTCAAATACGCGGTAGACAATTTGAGCCGACAGTAAATATGGTATGAACTGACGATTTTTTTCAGAATCAAGATTAACACAGCGCTTAGCGCTCTCAATTAATAACATATTTTGTTCACAAGGTTCTTGTGGTACAACAATAATGTTGTCCACAGTTAGTGGAATAGAATGTGTCTGAGCCCTTTCTATAAACTTTTTGGAATCCACAAATGGAGATGTATGAAATACATTTCTTAGCGTAAAGCATGAATAAATATCTCGTGTATCCTCCGTGACTTTTAGCAGATGAAGATAGGTGTTAAGCAGCGAAGCCACAGCTTGAACAAAGAGCGAATAATCAACTATTTTGATTGTTGAATAGCCAGCTTCATCTGCGAGAATGCAAAAATCCCTAGCATATTTATTCTGTGCGTGCGTTTCGAGAAATCTCGCTATATCAAAACAACTCAACGGTATGTCGAACCGCGCCATCCCATTGTGCCACCATCTAAATGTTAGGGTGGCTAGGCTGGGATCATTCTTAACAATTTGACGTGCAACAAAACCGTCAGCTGTTGAGTTAATGCCTTGCATGGGTGCATGAACGCCTTCCACAGTTTTGTCAGCATTTCTTACAATGTTAGAAAACTTAGCAAATGTTAACTCCTCAGCAGGACCTAGTTGACCTTGAGATGGTTTGAAATAGATATGTGCCCATGGTTGCTCTGATTGGCTAGGTGGTAATGCTGGGATGCTCGTTAAAAACTCAGCGATCTTACTTTTCTTTTCATTGCCGCGCTTCCACAAATCATCAAGTAGATATCTATCTATTTCTTCTTTTGGCTTAGATTGGTCAGCTAATCTTCGATAAATTCTTCCTGATGAGTGTATATGTGGGGTATTTTGGCTCATTGGAATTCCAATAATTAGTATTGATTTCCCTTCAGATAATCCAACTTCATCAACGGGCCCCTCTACTACTCTCTCTTCATACAAAACTTCTGGATTAATATGTGAAGATGATGCTTCCCGAATATCCCTAGAGACTTTTTCAAGCTCAGAATTTTGTATACCTACAAATTCGGATGCTGTTCGACTCCCGTCAGTGTTCTCTTTAACCCCAAGAATTAACCAACCACCATATTGATTAGCAAAAGCAGACATATGTTTTGCGAAGTCAGTGATTTTTAATCCCTGACTTTTGTAGTCAATATACCAACCCTCCGAAACTTCTTTAAGTATAAGTAGATCTTCGTGGTCAATGTCCTCAATATTTTTTTGAAATGGGTAGTAAGAATAGTTCAACAAGTCCATGTCTCCCAAATAATTTATTCTGAAATCACACTGTAAAATTTGTATGTTCTCTTCACATACGCTACGGCCATACAAAACAACGTAGTTGAGAAAAAGCAGATGGTCCGCGATACCGTTTTTTTTTCGCTCTGCGCGAATTGCAAAATATCAAATAATGTTTAAATTACCACGAATTACTTTGATAATTGATTACGTTACAAATATCCTTTCTTTATTATCCAATGCATACCGAGATAGATAGTGCTAAACCTTCGTGTTTGCGCTCGATAGATTAGCGTGAGCGCCTTTAAGAACACTTTTCATGTTCTGAAACACACACGCACTACAAATTTTGATTCGTACCTCATTCGAGCTTATAGTGCGCCTAAAGCGTATCCTTCTTGTCACAACTGGATATCTTTTTAAATATTCCTTCAACATGGACTTTCTATAAGGGTTCTTTGATACGTTCGATTTTTTTGAAACCATACCCACTGCACCAAAAACTTTATATCTAGGGCTTTGGGTCTAACAACTGTGATAATTAACCCTTAACGCTATTAGGTTGACTATTTGAAACAGTTTCTGTGTCGACATCAAATCCATCAATAGCGGGGAGCGCGAAGTTTTCTACATAGCGCAACAATTTTTCGAAGCGTAACGCGGCTTCTGTTTGTGAATAGAGTTGTTCTGCAGCACTCTCAATTACAATACGTGCACCAATAAGCGTTGCTTTGTGTTGCTGATTGGCCATGGCATTCAATCGACAAACAGTGCCTTTACGAAGAAATCGCGAAGCATTTTCACGCAATGCGGTTACTTCAATGCCATTTATAAATTCTAATGTCATCAGTGTGACCAAATAGCCATAGCTGAATTTAAGCTGTTGTTTATCAACACTATCAACCTTTTGCGTTAATGCTATTTTATCTTCTTCTTGGGCCACTAGTCGAATCAAGTTGTAACTATTGTCCAAGCGCTTTAGTTGTCTAGCATTAGTCAAACCAAAATGGGTAGCCCAGTAATAGAGCGCTGCTTTTTGGTGGTCACTCAAGCCCTTAAGGACTTCTGGTTTTGGAGGCTCTGATTTTGGCTCAGTCTCTAATATCAATTTAGCAAGCTCGTATTCGCTCAATCCATCGTCTTCAATGAATGAATCTAAATCTAGTCCATCAAGTCTCGAAGAACGAGTCTTTATCTCTAGGTGCTCTGCTGGCGCTTGAAGTTCATCGTCTTTAATCAGATGTGCTAACCAATTCTGTTTGTTAGTGCCTTCTTCCAGCCATATATCACTTAAAAATTCAGTCAGTGATTCATTGTCGCCGTCGCTAATCACAACAGGCAATTGAATAACTTTTGCCAGATAGTCGCGAGCGATTGCGCGAGCATCCTGCAGAGTATGGTATGGCTCAACTCCCTTGTAATGCAATGCTAACGCGGCCAACGCAATACGTTGATCAACTGCCACCACTACGGTCACATGCGGTATGTGAAGTACCAGTCGAATTGCTTCAAAGGTTTTTACAATTCCCTCTGGACTACAGCGGTCTAGGTCGTCTACTACAAATAACAAACGACGGAAATTCGATAGTTTGCCTAAATAGTCGTGACATGCATCGTCTTGAAATCCTAAGCGGATTTTTGCTATTAGACGAATATCTTTTTGCATTTCGGCGATTTCACCAATGTGTGAGGCATAGTTCGGCAATTTAATATAGGTCAGGAATTCCTTGGTCATTGGCTGAGAGATAATGTACCGCAATTGTTTGGGAAGCTGCCACAAGCTAGCAATTATTGCTATTAATGCTCCGCTGGTTAATGGCTTCGAAAAATCAGGTATCTGATTTTGGTTAAGGCCCTGCCCGGCTAACCATGCCGACGCTATAACGAAAAGTGATAACCAACCAATAGACTGTAAAACTTTATTAAGATGCTTTCTTATGGCAAAAGCATAAATGATACGAACACGGCCACTCATTATCCAACCTATCTGTCGAAAAAGGTTCAAAATCGACTGTTTAAGGCGTGAGCCAGGGTCGCTTTCCATATTAACAGTCTGAAACTTATCATGACTGGTTAAAGCTGAAATCACTTCGTGGGCCATCGCCGCTTGACTGCTTTTAGCATGCTCATAGGCCCAAGCATTAAATTCACCAAACAGAAATGGCTGTTCACAGTCACGGGCTTTAAGCTCTTTCTTTAATAATGCTAATACTTGAGATTTACCGCTTCCCCAGTTTCCCATTAATCCAATAGTAAGCGGATGTATGTGCTCTTTGTCACACAAAATATTTGCCAGCCCGTTAACCAATGCACCGCGGTTTAAGGTGTCTTTATTAGCATTAATGTCTTCGGAACTTACTTTACTCAATGCCTCGTACGAAGCCTTTGTCGATCCATTGTTTTTATTTATATTTGCGATACCACTCACATATCCATTATAAAGCTTTAGCATTTGTTCTAGCGCTTCTGCTCCCTCCGCGCTAATACCAGAGCTTTCGCTAAAAAGAGTTTCGACCGCGGACTGAAATTTACCGATATGACTCATCTCAACCACCCCCTGTCGTGTGTTCGACCATAATGGTTCGTCAATTACACTATGAGTAGACAAAGCATCTTCGGCAGCTTTTAGGTCCTGAAAAAAAGCGTGAGTAGCCCCATTGGTATCTAGAACCTTACTCGCGTTATTGCAGGCAGCGATGGCACTCTCAGCTGCTTCAACCGCTCTAGAAGCTCCATATTTGGCGGTGGCAGAGGCGAACGAGGCAGCTTCCGCAGCGAACGCTACGGCTTCAGTTTTGTTTATTCCTATGGTTGAGTATGCGTCGCTAAAAGCAACCTCGGCGGCTTCTAAAGCTGTTGAAGCGATAATATCGAATGTTTCTAACTGTCGTTCTTCAACGGGCAATTTCGCCTGATGAAGTACTTCCCCGCTAGCTGAAAAACTTGCCAATACAAAACGTACGCGGTTATCGCGCCACCCAGTTGAGTCTCCACCTTCTTCTGAGGGAACAATGTGCTTATCAACTTTTTTTTCAGCTGCGGTCTGATTAGGTCGAGACTCAATCCAAAAATTAAAGTGACCAGCAATACCAATAATCGGAAGCACTCGTAAAGCCTCGCGTGCGGCCAAAACTCCGGGCCATAGGGGGTCTTTTTTACATAAGGCCTCTAGACGTTCTTTTATCTTAAGTTCACGCAAATCCATACTTGCATTTACATCCACCATAATCTTATTACATTCCCTTGTTTTATCGAAAAATTATTGAGTTTTGAGTGAACTTACTAAACCGATATTCGGCATCGGTTCTATAACAACCTTTTTATAAAGCTCAGAGAGGGCTACAGCGACTTCAACTAAATGCAAACAGTTCTTTTCGTTGTGAGCTTCTCTAGACTGCTACAACCTAGAAACCTAAGTATAAGGGTTGTTGATGAAGACAGCTTTTTTTAAGAAAGCATAGCTACCAAGGTGCATGCTTATACCTAGGACTTCGTTTACTTTACCCGAGTGATTAACGCAGTGCGAGCAGCTTTTAAATACGCTCCTCGTTTTGGCCCACCAGCAGGGGCAACCTTCAACTTAACAACTGTACCGTTTGGAAACTCATCGAGAGACGCTTTGTGAAAATATATTCGATAGGCTCTTCTCTAGCATTTAAAGGCGTTTCTGGCCGCGCTATCTAGATACCTATCTCATAGACGAAGTATATATAGATTAATATCATACCCAGTGTCATACATTTTGTGTTCATGTAGACGGTGAAACAAAGCCGAAGTAGCGAGGCTACAATTTGGGTGATTGAAGCCTATTTTTGCATGTTAGATTAGGCTTTACTTACCAACTTTTCTTCGAGAGCTTTTAATGTTTCACCTTGAGATGTTTTCCAACTTTGTGGCCCACTTCGGCTGTTTCCCGCTACTAAAGACGCTGCATATGAAGATGAACTGATCAATTTGTCCTTTATCAGTAAAAAGTAGTCCATATGTTCCTCTAGGACCCCATCTAGTATCATTCTATCCTTTATTGCCCTGCTCTTGCCCGGCATGCTTTGAGATGACTTTTTTGATATTTGAGATCCGCTCAATAACAAAAAACCATCATCGGTCAATTTCCCGCTAGCAGTAAGTTTGTGAACATTAAATTGGAATATATAGTTGATTAGATTATCGTCATCTGGTGTTGGTGAGCTAGCCGTCGATTTAAAAGACACGGGTTCCAATATTTTGTGACTAAGGCTCCCAAGTATAAGCCTAATATTGTCAATAAACTCTTCCATCGCTGCTGTATCTGCTCGCGGTAAGTTAGAGCGGGTCGGTGTATTTCCGTTCTCTAACTGATACCGGTCTGCGGATTTAGAGACTTCAACTAATCTTGACTCAAGATATTTGATATGGCCCTTGGTAAGATTTTCATCCTTACTAGTAAATATGATTACTTCATTCCAAAACTCTTTCTTACGGTCGTGATCTGCGAGTCTTTTAAAAACGTCTTCTGACTCACCAATATAGGCCAAATTGTTATCCGCGTTAGGACTCTCAAACAGGAAATAGACGCCCGGCCTTTTGCTTTCCTCCCACTTAGCTAACTCAGAAAACCTGCTCCGCGGACAGGCTAGTGCCTGACCGGTCCAATTTGCTATTTCAACGTGCCTTAAACCTGTTGGACTTCCATCAGCAAGAAATATACGAATACTTCTTCCAAATTTTGACATTAAACCTCCTTGTGTTGACCATTATTTTTTAAGCTCTATACCCTATGGATTATGCAATTTACCATCTAGCGTTTGCGACGGAGAAAGCACCGTTAGCGACTGATTTTCATGAACAAATATCCAGTGAAGATTCAAGCTTTCTCTTACATAAGGCGCCACCAATAAAGCTTGCTCCCTAAATTTTTCAATATTAGGTAAAGCAATCGCGTAAAACGAGCTCTGCACTTTCATTCTTTGAACCAACTGACCTATACAGGTTCGAAAGTCTAACCCAACTTGTGATGTTAGCCCTTTCGCTTCGATATACCATGTATCCCCGTTAATGGGATGCTTACATACTAGATCGGTATACTTGTCATCTAGAATTATGTAGCCAGCCGAAATAAAATAAGTGTCGATTGCTTCCTGAATAAAAGACTCATTTGGGAAAGCATGCTCCTTTTTATAACCACTCTTTATAGCCAATTTTCACCTCATTTGTTCTACATGTATATGCAAAATAAACGCTTACATGTAAATAGTGGTAGGAGCTATTGAACCTCCGGACTATCAAAAGACCTTACTTTACTACTTTATTCGCGGCCAGCTTTGGGTGAATTCACTAACGATCCCATTTGCGACCTTGTCGTATTCGCGACTAAGTATTTCCCAAGATAAAGGTGCGAGTTTATCAGCTATTTCAGGCTGACCAAGAACCGCAAAGCACGCAGCCAATTGTAGTTTTATAGAGGTAATCTGATCAATATTCCTGCTGTAGAACTCGTCTGATAGCACATAAGCGTCACTCTCTTCAGTAATATATTCAAGAATCTCTGATTCGCCTATATTAAACAAATATCTTTCAAGTTGGCCTATGTCACATAATTTTTTAGAAGTATTCAAACTTCACTCCTTTTGAAATTTTTAAACGCGTCTTGTTGGCGGCTTAAGGTTAGTGAAGATGATGACATACATATTCAGACACTTCCTTATAAATCTACATTTGTAACAGAACCTTCCACTTGAACAATAACCATTTCTCGCTCATTGGCTGTATCAGAATATTAAAGTCTATAATCACCACTGCTCTACTTACGTGAGTACTATCGTGGCGGCAATAGGTAATCTGAATAATGAGTACGTCAAAATTTCTTTTAAAATTGGGTGGTCTTAAGAATGTAGCAGGATTTTGTTTGACTATATTTGTCTCAAAAGTCATCCATAGTGTGCTTTTCTATGACAATTCGGACAAAGTGCGATGGCGTTGGAAACAGTATCAGTACCGCCCTTAGACAACGGCTTTTTATGGTGAACTTCGAGAAACGGCTCGCTACTTGATTTTTTAAAGAAAGGGGCAGGTCTTTTGCAACTTTCACAAATACCACCAGCTCTCAACAGCACTTCTGCTACAACGTCTGGGTTGCGAATAAATACAGCCGTTAATACCATCGCTACACGTGGTTTCTGCGAAGCTTTTTTAAGTCGCTTCCTTCGCTGCTCTTGTGAGTCATTCTTGGAGTTAATTACTTTTTTTTGAAATTGTTTGTCTAGTTCTGAATGACTACATATCACCGTAAATCCAAGTCGTTCAAAGACCGGCCGAACTCTTTGGTATACCCCACCAGAACTCTTCTTTTTTAGGTGAAACCCAAACTGCTCCTTAAACGCAGCCCAGAGAATTGGTTTAGCATCGTACTGCTTCCCTTTGTACAAAACGAAATACTTTGTAGCACGAGAGAATCCAGATTTCTCGAGGAACTTGTCTCTACCTAACGAATTGAACTTACCTATCGCGCGTATAACTGCTTGTTTATCGTTTACGTCTTCGAAATTCAATTGTTTGTCCACTGCTGTTTCCTTCGATTCAAGTCTAATAACTTTTCAAAATAGCCGTCCATCAGGTTCAAGTCCACTTTATCAGTGTACTGATGAAGAGATACTGTCACCAAGATTCCATGTTCAAAAAATGGCCGCCGAAAATTGGCGACCATTTCACTTTTTAGCCTTAGACGGTGTCACACTAGCAGTGAATCAGTCTTGACGTTCTTGAGTTATATGAGCCATCAATTTTTGTGAAATTTCATCTAACGTTTTATCAAGCGCGCTATCCCAAGGATGTCCATTTCGATTACTACTCTGCATAACGAAGCTTTTATCTCCAATTTTCGCCTCTGCTGTGCTTTCACAGTCAGGAATAAAGTGGCCACCACAACGAACTGAAAGAATTTTTAAATCAATCACTTTATCAAATCTACCAATTTGGTTAGTAATTGCAGCCTGATGAGTTCTCGCTATCAACCTTTCGTTTAGTTCGTAGTAACTCCCCTTAATCGTCGTAATACCATCAGTGAGAACCGTTCTAACATCACCAGGACTTTGAGTATTGCGGATTTCTAATAGGGGATCTCCGCTTATTTCAGGCGCTGCAAATTGTCTATAGTGTGTTGTACAGCCACCTAGAGCCGAGATAAGAACCAAAGATATTATTTTTTTCATTGCTGTCCTCTAGCAAACTTCTTCTGCGGGGGTTATTAATTAACCATGACGTTCCCCGTGCCAAGCATTGCTTGAACGCCATGATTCAGTGGTCTAACTAATAAGAGGGAGAGTCGATAAATTTCAAGACAGAAAGCGTACTTAGAGTTGATTTAAAGGAGGCATTTATCAAATTACAAACTCTAACTTACCGAAACGCGCTGATTTAATCGTACTGAACTTCTTAGAATCCTATCGGCGCACCAAATATAGAATTACGATTGAAAACAAATATTAATCCTCTTAAATCATCTAGCACGTGCAAAATATCTGATATCAGACAAATAGTGCACAATGGTTCCAAGAGCGAGCCAAATAACAGCATTTACTAGGCAAGCAGCAAACCACATGTGCCCAAAAGGAGTTGCTTCATAGAAGAAATATTGAATAATTCCGAAAGCAATTGAGCAAAATGAAAATAGAAAAAGAACCCAGCTTACAAAAGGTATCCGTGGATTTTCCACTGTAGAAGCTTCTCCACTATCCGAGACAGCTATATTATCAGGAGTTTGCGCAATAGCTTGATTTTGAAGAGATTCGTTTAACTCATATTGTTTCAAGACGTATGGTCGGAAGCTTAATCCCAATGGCTCACCAAGAAGTGAAGAAGTTTTGAACATATTACCTTCACGTATATATTCAATTTCGCAAGACGACTTTCCAGAGCTTTCTGCTACGCTCATTTCATGTCGAAGGGATTCTTTATCAACTAAGGCTTTGCCATCAAGGTTTACTAAAACGTCTCCAGGCTTGAGCCCAAGTCCGTAAGCTTGTGACCCATTATCGACTTTAGTTACTTTTAGTCCTTTCATTTCAAAATCCTTTTTGACTCTTTGCTTTAAAATCAAGCCTTTAACGGCTCATATAACCATTTCTCTTATGTCGATAAAGCTAACACAAAAATGTATGCGATATCAAAATGAAAAGTTACACTTTGTCTCAAAAATGCACTGTTCTCAAAGACTAAGCGAACGCTCAGTCTTATATACGCTCTAGTTTGAATAGCCTCAATCGCACGGAAGAATGGTAACCGAAGGCCTGAGACCTATACATCAACGAAGACATAAACATCGTTCACAATCAATAGGGTGATGTATCATTATTCCCTTTTCGATGTCATCTAACTATAAGGATTCTATGGGAGAGGATTTTTTTTAATAAACCGTACCCACTGACAAAAGCAGCTTATACCTAGGACTTTTGGATTAATATGAACCATGAGCTTGAAGTGGAGCACTAGTCGCTATATTAATACCTAACGACCTATGTGCCTACACAACCTTTCTATAAGCTTTAAACAATGTCTTTTTTTAGGGCAAATTGGGGCAATGTAGGGGAATAAACTGTTATATCTATTAGGTAAGACAGTTTGAGTAAACTGCCCCACCCTTCGATAGCTCTTTAGCTTTGATTCAATCTCACTAATTCTGGGGGTCTTGGAACCGATTTAACCGCGTTATCAAGCGTTTTATCGACGTCCCCTATATCAGTCGAGAACTGCGCCCGTGACTTAAGATGACTTGCCGCAGCGTTAAGGCTTTGTAATTGTTTATATCTCCATTTGTGGCGAATGCTAACTGTATTGCCCATATTGAAAAAACCAAGGTTTGAGCACCCTTTTACAATTGGTTTATCGAGTTCTTTGCAAAGATAGTCCGCAATACCTAAATCAATATCTGTGATACGCTCTGACGTATATGACGGGCCATACTCATTAATTCTATTAACTCGTTTTCTTATCTGCGCAATCATTGCATTGTTTACGTGCTCATTAGCAATCATTTCTTTAAACGACTGTCTGATTCGCCTTCTGACTTTGAGGTCAAAACCATCAGAATTATAAATAATCGCATGTATATGTAATTGGGGCTTTGTTGATGTCAACTTGTCTTTTAAAGACCGTCTGGGCGTACTTATTTCAAGAACGACCATCCCTCTAGCCTCGTTTCCTAAAGCGCGCTTAAAAGCTCTTTTGCTGCGGCTCTTGAACCAATTAAACTCTTGCTTACCGAGTTGTGCGTTCTGGCAAACATCTTTTCGCAATTGCATACATATATGCGCTACTTCACCGCCGTGTTCGTTTTTTACTTCTAACAATTCTTCCATACCAAATGTGGTCGCTGGGCAATGTTTGTAAGAAAGAGGCTTACCGCCGGTTATGCTGGGGACTTCAATTTCTGCGACTTTCGTCATACTTTCTCGTCTGTCTGAATTTATGTCACCCATTAGGCTTAAAAGAGTCTTTTGTCTTTGGTCTATATCCTTATTAGAGATATTATGGCTTCTGAATATGCTTACTTCTGATCTATATAACTGTCCATATACTGGTCGCTTGCTGTTACCGTTAATGGTGTATAGGCGTGAAGAGTAAGCCTCATCTATACTATCGTGGATTTTTGCAAATCTTTTTGCATTTGGTGAGTGCCCATATCCCTCATATAAGTTTGAATTTTGAGCACTAGAATTAGTGTTAGTTAGTGTCATATTAGTTTCTCCCCTCTAACCATCTGTATATGTCTGATAAACGATAAGCTACACACCTAGCACTCACTTGTATTGCGCTAGGAAAATCTTTCGATGATTCAAGCCTATAAAGTGTGGATTTACTCAAGCCGGTGAGTTTCAGAACCTCACCTCTCCGAAGCAGTCCTCTAGACTCCAAGTTAAACCGTGTATTTTTTTTCATAAAATTCCTTGTTGATTCCATGTTCAAGAAGAATCATAAAGGTCTAAGAGGGGCCACAAAGATTTTCGAAAAATCATCGAAGAATGGTACTCGCAAAAAACTGGTTGAAACTTTTCAAACGCTAAAAAGGAAAACAGCTTCGCAGGTATACAATTTGATGGGGTTTAGTTTATGTACATAGGCGGTCTCAATGACATTTGACAATGTCAGCGAGCTTAAGACGGACTATTTAACACTATGACCGTGCCTGAAAATCTGAATAAGTGCTGCATAGCTTTTCTTCAACACTTAGTTATGAGGCCAGGTTTAGGAATTTGAAATTTCGGAAAGTTTGACTTCGACTTTCGACAAAAATTTATTTAAAACATATTTTCCTTTTCTTACATTGCTATCTACGATACTTGAGCATTTATCTTCTGACATCTTCAAATTTAGCTCCTCTCTTGCTGAAATTACTACCTTAGGTAATTTTGAAGCTAAATGAAAAAAATGCTCCATATACAGTTTCGTAAAGTTCAAGTGCTCGATAGTTTGTTCATGACATAAGCAGTCTAATTTTTCATTGAACTTACTAAGTTGCTTGAATTCCACTTCGAAGGATTCACTTACATTACTCATTGCTTCTCCGCAGAATAAAATTCAAAACTTTTATGGCATACGTCTCTTGATAAGCTTTCCATAAATCGTGCTTAACGAAACGCGAATCTTCAAAGTACACAATATTTTCGTCGCTTTTCGAAACTTCATAAACAGAAGTAATAGTAGCCCACATTTCACTCTCTGCTGTCTGGTCTTTTCCTATTTTGAGAGGCAATTCACCGTGCTCTCTGACGTATCGTAATACAGCATAAGGCACAGGGTGAACCTGTTTGCCATCTAATAACTCATGTAGGTCAGACTCTAAATTTGACCTCAGCCGTAAGTATGGTGCTATTTTGCTTTTAATAAGATTCTGATACTCAAGACCATCTACCCGTATGTTTTTCTTGTCGATAGTATGAGGTTTGTCAAATTTGATAAAAACTTCCAAACCTTGACTACCACCCAAGTAAAAAGTGCTAAGTTCAATTTCCCCTCCACATCGGTCTAGCTCATCTACTATGCTTGAGCTTAGCCTCAGGGGATTACTTTTATAATATGTACTTTTCCTTCTTTCTTTTGAGCTGAAACAATCCCAAACACCTGTTTTTCTGTTCAATTCTCCTAGGTCAACCTGCCCAATAATTTCAAAATACCTATTGAGATAATCAACTACATCGTCAAACGAACACACCTCCTCGGTGCTCCTATCAGCTTCACCACAAATTGATATAAAGGTTTTGTAATCCAGTGCCACACTTGGATAAAAGCGATAAATATCTGCAAAGTGGAACGATGGATCATTTAGAAGGCGCTCTCGCACTTTCGGTACTAATTGAGATAGTTTGAAATCCTTAGGTATATTCATAGCTTTGGACTTAATTTAAAAATCCGCAATGCTAATCTGAGCCTAGCAGTAATTCAACGTGTAAAACCGTCTTTAAATCCAAAACATCCAACCAAAATATACCGATTTACTTGCCTTTATCTTTTAGACTGTAAAACACACAACCACCGTTGTTGTTTTTTACAGCATGAATGGAGAGCTAACTTGAACGAAAAATACATCGCCTACCTAAGGGTAAGTACGAAGGAGCAAGGTCGGTCAGGTTTAGGTTTAGAAGCACAAAAAAGAGATATCAATCTTTTCATCTCAAACTACGCCTCAGAGGGCGACTTGTTGGAAACTTACACAGATGTGGTCAGCGGCAGTAATTCCTCTCGACAGACGCTTACAGAGGCCATAACAAGGGCTAAACAACTTAACGCGACATTGATCGTTTCGAAGCTTGATAGATTAAGCAGAAAAGTGTCATTCGTAGCAACCTTAATGGAAGACAAAACTCTAAAGCTTAAGGTCGCCTCAATGTCAAACGCAGATAAATTCCAGCTACACATCTATGCCGCACTGGCAGAGCAAGAGCGAGACTTTATTAGTATGAGAACCAAAGCAGCTCTCCGAGAGAAAAAAGAGCAAGGCGCAATACTCGGAGGGTTACGGGATAAGACTAATGCTCGGAATAGAAAAAAGACAGAAGAAGCTAATAAAAGAGCGATAAGACTATCGCCTTTGCTAGGCCCAATGATTGAAGCGCGGCTTAGCTACAGAGAAATGGCGAAAAGACTAAATCAAATAGGATTAAAGACTGAGCAAGATAAACAGTACTCAGCCCAGACGGTAAGAAACTATGTCAAGCGCTGTCAAAGCCTGACTGAAATGAAACCATCCGGCTCAAAACAGAATTAGTGAACAAACTAAGGTCAAGTATTGCGCAAGACTTACATTGGCAGAAACTAATGTATCACGTTTAAAAAAAGCTTAGAACTAACCTGACAGGTAGCGAAAGCTCTTTAAAATCTCAAGGCAGGCTTACTTTTCTATAATTTTGAATTGTTTTGATTTAAAACGTCCAAAACTTATGTCGGCAATTTTATCGAGTCTATAACCGCGGAGTCCATACTTATCTAAACGGGTACTTGAAACAAGGGGCACCGAAATCAAGTTGTTTTTTAAAACTGTTACATTACTCCATTGTTTAGTGTCTATTTCTAAGGATGCAATGATAATTTGGCTTCCTGGAGGACCAGATATGCCCAACAATAAAGTCGGAGACTCATCTTTGTCAGCAATCCAATTCTCAAGAAACTTTTCCCCACCAAGTTGCCAATATTTCTGAACCCTATCAACAACAGCTTCATCTTCAGGGGGGCTTACTTGGTCATATCCGACCCTATTTTCAAAGTCTTCCTCCGTTATCCGCACGAGTAAGATTTTGTTTGTTTTACCTTTAAAGAGGTCTTCTCGAGTTAATCTGTTTTTCTGCAATCTAGCAATATACTTTTCAGGAACACCTATTGGTCTGAAAACATACTTTGATGACTCTTGTCGCTTATTAAACGTGGGAGAGTGAGAAGATATCAAAGCAGCTTCCACAGCTTTTGACATACCTTCTGAGTCGAATGGTCCAGCTATTTCTAATTTGAAATTCGCCTTTCTTAACCAAGACTCTAGATCTTTATTATGTGACTTAAGCTGGTGTGCTGAGGCTCTCGTTATCTTTGCCCCTCTCCCAATGTACTTAACTGCGCCGCTTTTGTTATCTCTGTATAGATAAACATAAAACAAATCATTCATTTTACTTCCTTATTCAAGCCGAGTCGCTCTAAACGCTAGCATACTGGATAGACTTGTCTAGGCGAATTCCCCCCCTTAAATTCATAACGATTCAATTGTTTACACTAACCTTTGGCAATGAGCCATTCGTTTGCGTCACTTTCGAGCGTTATCACTTTCCGGAATAGAAAGGTAAAGGGCGTTCAAGGCTGCCAGAAACGCAACAGTTTGCAAGATTTCCTGAGCATTAAGAATGAATTTAATCTATGGAATTGTACTTGCTAACCATTCTCTCTATTCTGTCTAGGAAGCGAGTGAAATCACTTTTACTCCATTGCTTTGTGTAATCTTCCCTTAACGTAAAGCTCATTAGAATACTTCCGACATCTGCTGACAAATGTTTTAGAATGTAAAGCTCTCTCCGTATAGAGATCAGTTCCTGGCAGACAATCCCCCCGAAACTAACAATTGAAGCCACTCCGTCAAGAGCTGATTTATAGAAATGCGCGTGAATTGCACTCAGAGTATTCTCTTCATACCACTCTGACACACACGATTGTTGAGTGATTCGCCCTAGTGTCCTATTTGACAGCTCTTCTGGTGAAATATTAGGAGAAAGCTTCCGTTTAAGTTCCGCTTCTAGCGAATATGCGAAGGTCTTCGAGTCTATCTTTAGTAAAAGTGAATGAGGAGATGGGTTACGCACTAACGAATAAAACGCTTCCTGTCGTCGTATAGGAAATTTGGTAACTCCTATTTTGACTAACCCAAAATCATTGTATTCAAAGCAATAAACATAAAAGCTCATTTTCACCTCCAATCATAAGAACTTTGAAGGTGACACAATTACAACGCGTAAGCAATTGTATTAATTGAACTTTATGTATTATAGCATTGACATTGAGAACTTCTTCCCTAATTCCAGACTTCGTAAAGAGCAAATTTCAATGGATGTCGTATTTGCTTGAAGGTAGAAGTTAGCATTGTCCATTTTTGACTGATGGATTCACGAATAGTTGAATGGCGAACGCCTGACTCATATTTGAAAAAGCAATTTTAAAGACTACTGATATCACGATTTGAGCGTTGCCAATCAGATAACATTTTGCACATTTGAGGCTAGATCAGCATATAACGCCATTATAGAATGGTGAGTGATAAAAAATTTAATAATGTTAAAAAGGGAATTTTATGTTCGGAAAGACCAATCCTAAAAAGGTACATCCAAGCAGGTGGTATATAAAGACTTTCAACCCATACACTGTGACCGACTCATTTAACAAAATTGACTATGACATCAACTCCTTATTCGCTGCATACGAAAATAAAGCGCTAACTCTGTGGCATGAAGGAAGATATTTAACAACTCTCGAAATTTCAAAAAACGAGGCCAACCGACTTTTTGAAGTTCATAAGTTAAATAGGTGCAAGACGTCAGTGCCTTTAAACTTTTCAGTCATTTTCACATCTAGGAATGGAACAGAGTTTTTCTTTATTGGAAAAGACTTGTGTACGAAAGAGCATGCGTTCTCCGTTGAAAGGTTAAGTTTTACAGAGACCCAAGGTTCGTTAAATGTGTCCGTAGATGGTAAAAACATCGCTGTTTTCGAATCAGATAACGAAAAGGAAACGTTTTACAGAGCCCAAAAAGATGCAATGTCCATCGCAGAAGCGAAAATGGATAGCCAAAGCTTAGAAGATTCAAAAGCGATTTCGGCTCTTAGGACGGCAGAGAGAGCCAAAGCAGAAGAAGCTGAAAAGAAAAGTGAGCAAGAGGCCGAATTTAGAAGAAATGGATATAACCACATAATTCTAACCACCGAGTCGATTTCACCATTTGCTGTTCGTAAAAGATTGGGAATCGTAACTGCCGAATACGTCTACCGCTCTACGATTTTATCTTCATTAGTAGCCGAGATAAGCAGTATCGGCGAGACCAGACAATCGTCTACGCAAAACGCTCTCAAAGAGGCTCGGGCCATGGCTTTAACCGAATTGAGACGTGAGGCGCATAATCTAGGCGCAGACGCCGTTGTAGCTGTAGATTTAGACTACAGCGAGGTAGCTGGCGCAGGTAGTCCTATGATGTTCCTCGTGGCGAGTGGAACCGCAATAGAGATTGATAAATGATAGATTAAAAAGGTTGGTTCGCGAACCCTCGCCAATAAACAGGTATCACGATTAAGTGTCACGATATCTACCGAAAAAGATTTGCACTTAACTATAAGTAACTGTAAATTCTAGGTTAATTATTAACCTCTGAACTAGGTGGCACTTCCCGCCAGCTCCACCACTTTCAAATACTAAGACGTCCTAGGACGTCTTTTTTATGCCCTCAGCAACGTAAAATCAATAAGTTAGCATATTATAACGTTCAATTGCCTCCCCTAGCTTCTATGATTTCTAAGCTGAATACGCAAAGTTGGCTATCTCTCTTACATACTTAACGTTAGACAATAATACCGAAGATTTTCAATTGGCCGTGTATGATGAGTGTTGTAGAACAAGGAAGTAATATATGCCAAGAAACAAAACTAATTTTATCGATTTACTTGTTGAATTACCTTGGTGGGTGTCGGTAATACTTTCAGCAAGCGCTTACGTAATCATGGTGTATGGATTACCAAATGTACAAACCGATAACCCAATGATAGCCATGATGTTTAACGCGTTTGCAATCCCCGCCCCGTTCATTGCCGCAATGATTTTACTAGTTGCACCGTTTGCATACTTCAATTCACACCGCAAAGTTAAACAATTAGATACGCAACGTAGTCTAGATACTATTCGCGATCTGCATTGGCGTAACTTTGAAGAGCTTGTGGCTGAAGCCTATCGTCGCCAAGGATACAGAGTTACAGAGGGAGGTTACGGAGCAGACGGTGGCATTGATTTGGTATTAAGAAAAGGTGATGAGATAACACTTGTTCAATGCAAACAATGGAAAGCGCAAAAAGTTGGTGTGAGTGTGGTACGTGAGATGTTTGGTGTGCTCACTGCAAGCAATGCTAGCCGTGTTTTCATTATTTGTTCTGGTAAATTCACACAACAAGCAATCGATTTCGCGTTAAGCAAGCCTATTACTCTGTTGGGCGCAGATGAGCTACTTTCCCTCATTCAAAATGTGCAATCTCAAACTACGTTAGAGACTGCTAAACCAGCAGTCTGCCCAAGGTGCGGAAGCGAGCTTGTAGAACGTCAGGCAAAACGCGGGGCTAACGCAGGCAACCGCTTTTTAGGTTGCTCTAGCTTCCCCAAATGTCGTTACACCGAATAATGTATCTATACGTGCGAAGTTGTTAGCGGCAAGCTCGGTGCACTAAACAGTATATCGCTGCTCACGCCCCCACCGACCACTAACACGCTTCGACGTTTTACTTGATAAAGTACCTTATTCGAAAGTTACTAAGCTCTAGTCAGCTTTGCGGTTTAAGCTGATTAGGCAGATAGCCAATAACAGCGTAGCAATCATACCTGAAGCGCCAGCTACGCCTGATGGTAGAAAGCCATCACGACCAAATATAATTAGTATGGTATTGGCAAACATAGCGACCATGCCAACTATAGCGGTAAGACCACCAATCTTTTTACCACCTTTTACCATCAAGAATAGGCCGAAAACGACGGCTGCTAGTCCTAATAATAGTTTAGCCGCGTAGTAAATCATGAAAGACAAAGACACTACGCCGCCAATTAAAGGCTTAGCACCTTCTACTGCACCAGCAACTTGGCCGAAGGTTGAAAATAACGTTAGGCCAATGCTTACCTGCACTATATTCAGAACGGCGCTAAAAGTAATAGCCGACCAGCCTAGCTGCGCGTTTTTTGCCTGCACCATAGCGGTACTAGCAAAAGCAGCTAGCACGGTAAAGATTACGGCTTCAAATCCCCAGGCATACTGCCTTGAAAAGCTAATCCCGCTGCTGTAAAGCGCTGTGAAAACAGCCTGTGTTATTGCTAGCAGTAATAATAACGACGCTGTAATTTGAATGGTGCGCTTGTGTGTAAATTCCATTATGGCTCTCTTTTCATATGTAAATAGCATTTATTGATGTGGCTATAAGACAGGTAAGACAAAATAATAATTTCACTAAATTTGGTAAAAATTAAAAATCATCTATAAAGAAAGGAAACTTAATCTACTGAGATAGCTCACAACCAATCGGCATGTCTTTTTCATTTAAATCTTCAACACTTTTCTACTTAAGCACTGTTTTTTCCTTTAGATTGGTCATTCCACTCTCACTTAAGAGTAAAACGTATTCCCATCTAATTAGTTATAATATAACATTGCTCGCAAATTTCAGTTACAGCACGTTATACAATGCAAACAAATTCAGTAATATGCGCAGATGCGCTGACCGTGCGCGTTGAAAACCGCACGCTTTTAGATAATCTAAACTTCAACGTTGGTAAGGGCGAAGTTTTCGCGCTTTTAGGCGGAAACGGTGCCGGTAAATCTACTACACTTAAAACCTTTTTAGGTTTGATGAAAGCATCTAGCGGTAGCGCTACTGTGTTAGGTCACAACGCCACTACTCACCCTAACGATGTTCAAAAGTCTGTTGCTTACTTACCTGAATCTGTAACGCTTTATGGTCACCTTTCTGGTCTGGAAAATATCCGTTACTTTCTTTCTGTAGCTGGTGTAGAAAAATCAGACGACGACATATTTGCGGCACTTCGCAAAGTGGCGCTTCAAGAAGATTCATGGAATAAGGCGTTATCAAACTACTCAAAAGGTATGCGCCAGAAAACGGCAATTGCCCTTGCTTTACTGCGCAATGCACCAGTGCTGTTTTTAGATGAGCCCACGTCAGGCTTAGATCCTGCCGCTATTGACGAATTTAATGCGTTGGTTTCTGAGCTAGCGGCCAACGGCGCTACCATTTTTATGGTAACCCATGACGTGTATGGTGCTTGCCAAGTCGCTCACCGTATCGTGCTTTTAAGCAACGGTAAGCTAACCGGCTCCTTCGAGCGTGTTGGCGATACGCCTATTGATACTGAAGCGGTACACGCAGCATTTGCAGGGCGCAAAGCATGATATTTAGTGTAGTTAAAACCATTTGTGCAGATCAGTGGCGCTATTGGCTGCGCACGAAAGTCGCTGCTACGGTACTCTTGCTAGGGGCCATACTGACCCTTGCGGCATTGGTTGTGAATGCATTTCACATTGAAGAAGCCGCGCACGCTAGAGAGCACCTTCAAACTGAAGCGGAAGAAAGTTTTAAAGCACAGCCTGATAAGCACCCTCATCGCATGGTGCATTATGGTCACTATGTCTTTCGTGCCCCTACTCCATTAAGCGTAATCGAACCTGGGGTAGACACCTACACAGGTAACGCTATTTTCTTAGAAGGGCATCGCCAAAATAGCGCCATGTTTGCAGAGCAGCGACAATCAGCTGGACTTACCCGTTTTAGCAGCTTAACCCCAAGCTTTCTGGCGCTAGTGCTTGCTCCATTGTTTATTATCCTTATTGGTTACGGCAGCGTATCGCGAGAGCGCGAAGCGGGAACACTTACCTTGTTGTTGTCACAAGGAACGACTCGCTGGCAGCTAATGTTAGGTAAGCTATTAGCGTTAATTGCAGCTAGCGGTTTGTTCTTACTCCCTTTGCTTCTAGCCTGCTTATACGTGGCTTTTTCAAGCGAAAGCGCGCTTGTTGTACTGTTATTTTGTTTAAGTTACGCCGTTTACTTCTTGCTATGGGCGACCGTTGTAACTGCTTGTTCAGCGTTATTTGAGAAAAGTAGCGTTAGCTTCACCATGCTTATTGTTATTTGGATGGCCGCATGTGTGTTACTTCCTCGTCTTGGAAGCAGCGTAGCGACAAACGCTGCCCCCTCGATGGGCAAGCTTGAAGCGGACTTCAAAGTAGAAGAAAAGCTTCGTAGTTTAGGCGATGGTCATGACGTTAACGACCCTGCATTCAAAAAGCTAAAAGAAGATTTATTAGCGAAATACAATGTCGATTCTGTTGACGACCTTCCCGTTAACTTCCGCGGTGTTGTTGCCCAATTTTCTGAAGGCAGACAGGCAGAAGTGCTTAATGAGTTTGCCGAAAGCAGAATGGCTGAAGAGTTAGAGCAAGCACATATTGCACGTCAGTTTGGCTGGCTATCCCCTACCGTCGCCGTTCGCTCTATCTCAACACTGTTAGCAGGCACCAGCCTTGAAACCCATCATCGTTTTTTACGAGAGGCAGAAGCCCTCCGTCTTGATTTCGTTCAAGGGCTTAATAAAGTTCATGTTGAAAAGCTGGATTACAAACTCGACATGAACCGCAACGCAAGCGAAGAAGCGGCTGATAAAGCGGTTGTCGGCGCAGACAATTGGGCGTTGCTTTCGGAGTTTAATTTTGAACCAGAAGCAGCAAATACACGCATTTCATACGCGCTTATTTACTTTTTACAACTGTTTGTTTGGGTATGCATTACCGCCTTGCTTTTAAAAGCGGCTGTTAGGAGGTTAAACCCATGATGCGTTTTACCGATCTTAAACGTGAAGCTAATTTTGTGTTTGGTCACCGCCAATTAAAGCTTACATTATTAGTCGTTTTTCTTTTAAGCGCGGTGTCATTGTGGTCGGGTTATGCAGAGATGCAGGAGCAACAAGCCACGATTGAACGCTTATTAGAGAAAGACCAAGTAGAGCGTGAAGCCGTTATCACTCACCAGTCTAACTATGGCATGGTGGCGTATTACGCGTTTCACCTTACTTATGCCCCTCCCTCTCCCCTGGCTTTTGCTGCCGTAGGCGAAAGAGATGTATTTCCTTGGAAACATCGTATACGCATGCTGGCATTAGAAGGGCAAATTTATGAAAGTGATACAGATAACCCAGAACTGGCGTTTTTAGGGCGTTTCGATTTTGCCTTTGTGACCAGTGTTTTGCTGCCGCTATTTATCATATTGCTACTTTACGATTTAAAAGCGAAAGAACGTGAAGCTCGTCGTTTTGATTTACTCAACGTAACCGCGCGTAATGCACATGCTATATGGACGGCACGAGTAATCGTCACGTTGGTTCCTTTAGCGCTTGTTACACTTGTTCCGTTTGTTGTGTTCGGGTTAATTAATGGTGCATCTTTGGCTTCTATACTAACCATTTGCGCGATAGTAATAGGTAACATTGCGATATGGAGTGCCATTGTTCTTGTGATTGGCGCCGCAAAACGTTTTGCAAATTTCAGTGCAACACACCTTGCCTCTATTATGCTTGGGGTTTGGCTTGTTACAACAGTAGTCGTGCCTGTGACCGGGCATACCGTCATTAATGCAACTGTCGAAACACCTGAGGGTGGCGATATTGTGCTTACCCAACGCGAAGCGGTAAATAGCGCATGGGATAAGCCTATTGAAGACACTTGGACTCCATTCATTGCTACTCACCCGCAGTGGGCCGACTACACAGAGTTTGACCCTGAACGAGACAGCTCATTTAATTGGAAATGGTACTACGCGTTTCAACAAGTGGGCGACCAAAAGGCCAGCGAATTGTCGGAAGACTATCAAGCAGCCACACTTCAAAAAGACAATATCGCCAGTTACGTAGCCTTGCTTTCGCCGTCTTTGCTTACCCAACGTTTATTATCAAGCGCTGCTGATACTAACGTTGAAGCTATGGTGGGCTACGAAAACGACGTACGTGCTTTTCATAAGGCGCTGCGAGAATTCTATTATTACCACCTTTTTAAAGACCCTGAATTTTCTCAGGAAAGCTTTGAAGCTCTACCACAATTTACACCAAACACTAAAACCTCACACAAAAACCGCACAGGAAAAGAAGAATGAAAACTTGTTGGGTGAAAACATCACTTGCAGCCACTATATCGGCGCTGCTCAGCACATCGGCTTTAGCACAAAGTGAAAATAATCAGGCTGAAGCTGATGTTGAGAAAATTACCGTACACGGTATGCATCGCGCGTATCAAGGGGCTTTTGAATATAAAGAAGTACCTGCTGCAGCACAAGATATAGACTTAGGCTTACTTAGTGATGCCGGTGCCATTAACTTGAATGACGCATTAGACCTGTCAGCATCTGTAGCGCGCCAAAATAATTTTGGCGGCCTATGGAATAGCTTTGCCATTCGTGGCTTTTCAGGTGACGAAAACTTACCTAGTGGTTTTTTGGTAAACGGTTTTAATGCAGGTCGCGGTTTCGGCGGCCCTCGTGACCTATCAGGCATCGATCACGTAGAAGTACTGAAAGGCCCGAAAGCGGCCCTGTTTGGCCGTGGTGAACCGGGTGGCGCAATTAACCTGGTAACTAAACGTCCTCAGTTTCGTGAAGGTGGTGAAGTTAAAGCCACTTACGGCAGCTGGGAGCAAATGCGTGTTGAAGCTGACGTACAAACCGTTACAGGCGCGTCGGAAAATGTTGGCGTACGACTCGTTGGTTTTTATGAAGACGCGGAAAGTTTTCGCGATACAGTAGAAACCGAACGTTTTGGGTTTTACCCGTCGGTAACCTGGGAAGCGTCGGCAGATACTACAGTAACCTATGAGTTAGAGTACACCGAACAAAAGATTCCGTTTGATCGCGGTGTAGTCGCTATTGACGGCGAGTTGGGCCATCAGCCCATTGAAACCTTTACTGGCGATCCGAATGGCGACACTATTGATACCGAAGTTGTTGGCCATCAAATTGAGATTTCGCACAAGCTTGCTGATGACTGGAACTTACTGTTAGGTGCTGGGCTGCGCGATACTACGTTTGAAGGTAATGCGCTTGAGAATAACTTTGGCGGCCGTCAAACGCTATTTATCGACCCAGATCAAGCCTTGTTATCGCGCTTTAAACGCTATCGTAATTTCGAGACAGATTATCTGGTTTTACGTGGCGAAATTGCGGGTGAATTTGAAACTGGCTCACTGACCCATCGCGTAATTATTGGTGCTGACTACGACAAATTTGAAAACGATCAGGTAATTCTGCGCTATCGCCCGCCGTTTTTCTCAAGTGATACTGACATCAACGATTTAGATTTAGATCAGTACCTTGTGGTCGATATATTTAACCCTGATTACACACCCCTTCCCGATGTTGAGCTGTCTGACAATCTAGACCGCTTTGAAGTTCAAAAAGCCTGGGGCGTTTATTTTCAAGATCAGATAAACCTAACCGACAAACTTCAAATTCGTTTAGGTGGCCGTTTTGATAAGTTCGAGCAGGAAATTGATAATCGCTTAGCAAGTCCAGTAAGCACAACCTCGCAAGATGATACCCGTTTCTCGCCGCAAGTGGGTGCCGTTTATGTGTTTAACGACAGTACCAGCGTGTATGCCACCTACGGCGAAGGCTTCCGTCAGTTAACAGGTTCAGACTTTGCGGGTAATCCTTTCGAGCCGAACGAATCAGAATCTGCTGAAATTGGCCTTAAAACCGATTTAACGTCTATGTTCGACAGTGTGCGCGGCGACATCACGCTTTCACTATTTAATATTGAACAAAGCAATATCCTAGTGTTTGATGACAGCGAAGAAGCATCAGACGGCTTTTTCTTAACTCCAGCAGGCGAAGCGCGAAGCCGTGGGATCGAGCTAGATATTAACGCTGAATTTGAAAATGATATTTCGCTATGGGTGTCCTACACATTTGTTGATGCAGAAAGTACAAATGATGCAGCAGATGCTAACTTTGTTGCAGCCATTGAGTCTGGCGACCCGCTCATTAACGTTCCAGAAAACCAGCTTAGTATTCAACTGAGTAAAGGTTTTTCTTTGGCTGATATGCCAGTGCGCATAGGTTCTGGGCTGTTATACGTTGATGAACGCTTGGGGCAAACCGCCACGGACTTCTACCTACCTAGCTATACTACGGTACGTGCGTTTGCTGAAATAGAGCCAGTTGAAAACCTATCGGTTAAAGTGGCAGTTGATAACCTGTTCGATAAAGAATTTTACACGAACTCTTTCGCTGACGTATGGGTTGAACCTGGTACACCGCAACGCTTTAGGCTAACGGCTGCCTATCGTTTCTAAGCGCCTACGGCGCTTAGCTATCATAGAAGCTATTTAAGGCACTGCTTTTAAGCAGTGCTTTTTTTAAAACCAATGAATTAAAGTTATATTTTTTCCATACCTACACTACAAAAGACTAACTTATTGTCATTAAAAGTTTTCTCGAAATACACTATACTTCACATATTGTTATTCTCGCGGCTTTCAAATGAAATATACCATCCTTTCATCATCTATTTTCCTGGCCTTTTCTGGCTTCGCCATGGCGCAGAGTACACCTTCAGAATTTGCAGAAATGAGCTTTCAAGATTTACTTAATGTAGATATAACTGAAACAGATATCGATACCTCCCCCCGCAAATGGTCGGTGTCTTTGCAATATAAAGCCGCCGAATTTGATGGATACATGATTGACGACAGTGATGTATCTCGAGACGAAGTACTTTTTGTACCCGGTGAAGAAGCGCGAACTGATGAAAATTTTCCTGTACTTCCGACTGTCATAAATCAGTATGCAAAAGTTATTCAAATAGGTTATCAGCTTCAACATGATTTCAAGCTAGGGCTACAGATTCCGTTGATAAGGCAAGAAACTGACCATATCAGCGTAGTGCCAGGTTACGATGAATTTCTCATTTCATCTGAAGGATTAGGAGACGTGGTAGTTACAGGTCACTATGAATACCTATCGAACGAGCAGTACAGCGTATGGGTAAGCGGTGGCATCAGTTTTCCTACTGGCTCTATTGATGAGCAGGGAGACACGCCGCGCGCCGCTGGTGATCAGCAACTTCCCTATACGATGCAATTGGGGTCCGGCACTTTCGACTTACCTTTAGAAATTGGTTATCGTAATAAAGGGGATTATCCTTTCTCTGTTTCACTATCGGCAAGAATACGTACCGGTTCCAACGACCGTAATTATCGCTTAGGCAATAATTATGAACTAAATGGTAAGTACAATTTTGTTTTAGACGAAACAAGCACCCTCTTCACCGGCGCCGAGATAAGTTACGCAGATTCTATACATGGGCAAGACGACGAAATTACCGTAGATGGTGCTTTCCCCTACCCGGCTGGCATAACTAATCCTGATTTATACGGTGGGACAAAAGTAAGGTTATACGCTGGACTGAACTATACGGCTACTGACTGGTTACAAATTCAGATAAATGGGAGTAAACCTGTATATCAGAACCTGAATGGCCCTCAGCCTAAAGAGTTGTGGCGATTTGGCTTTCAATTATCAACCTTGTTCTAAGCTAAAAACGTGACGGCAAAATTGACTCGTTTTTTACAAAAGTTCTCGTGGTTGCTTTTATTGCAGTGCCTCCTTGTTCCCGCAGCATTAGCTGAGCTTCAAAAAGTAGACAAGTTGAAAGCTGCTTATATGTATAACTTTACTAAATTTATCACATGGCCCGAAGGTAACGCTGTTCCCATCTCCTTCTGTATTCATAACGATCAGGAATTATTAACTTTCCTGAAAGCACTAGTGGAATCTAGAGAGCCAAATAGTAAGTCATTGCTTGTTTTAGACAGCGTTGATGCCCAGTCTTGCGATATACTGTATTTGACTGAAAGCGATGATCTTTTAGAGCAGCACCTAAGCCATAGTGTAATCATATCTGATATTAATAACGTATTGGCGCTCCCTGTTGTCTTCAGGTTTTATGAAGAAAATCAGAAATTGCGTTTTGAAATTGATGTAGCAGAGGCTGAGCGGTTAAATGTAAAAATAAGTGCCAAACTTCTTCGAGTCGCGAGGATCAAGTGATGTTTAAACGTTCCTCGTTCTTTACCAAACAACTTCTAGCTGTCCTAGTCGTTAATTTCTTCTCGTTGTGTTTGGTAGCGGGTTTGCTTTACAACAACTTCGTCGCCGATTACAAAAGCAACTTGGTAGATGTACTAGACAACCAATCTACCCTTCTTGCGTCAGCAGCAAGTACATCAGTTCTATTTAGCGATGCCGATACAACGCAAGAACTGCTTGATGCCGCGTCTAAGCTGCCCGCGATAAAAAGTGCAAAAATTTATGACGACGCGTTCACCGTAATTGCAAGCTACACAATGGATGACTTTCGGGATGATATATCCCCCTCAACCGTTAAAGAAGGCGCAACTTTCGGTGAACACCTGATTTATTACCTTAAGCCCATAGAGTTTAACGATGAAGTAATTGGTTATCTCATACTTACCGCAAGCACCACTTCGCTAGAAGAACAACAGCAGCACGCTATGTATGTAGTATTTGGTGTGCTCACTATAAGCATGCTATTTACTTACCTCTTTCACTGGCGACTTCAAAGGTTTCTATCAAAACCCATTCAACAGCTTATTTCTCTTGTTAAGTTTGTAGGAAGCAAACGTGAATACTCTAAACGCCTTCCTGACAAGAGAGATGATGAACTCGGTGAACTGTTTGGAGGTGTTAACCACATACTGGCCACTGTAGAAAGCCATCAAGCTCAGCTGAAAGCCCAGAACACAAAATTAGAGCGTGTAGTAGAACTGCGTACTCGGCAGCTATACCAAAAAGCGAATTACGATGCGCTAACGCAACTTCCAAATAGACATTTGTTTGTAGAGAAATTAGATGAAGCCGTAAACAAAGCTAATACCCAAAACTCTGCGCTTTCTATTTTATTTCTCGACCTTGATAGGTTCAAACTCATTAACGACACACTAGGTCATGATATCGGCGATGAAGTCCTGATTATTGTTGCGAAAAAGCTAACAGCAATAGTTACAGAAAAAGATTGTGTCTGTCGCTGGGGCGGTGATGAGTTTGTAATAATGCTAGAGGGTGTTGCCGAACATGACAAACTTGTCGCTTTATCTTCTGAGATTATCGAGAGCATTAGCCAGCCTATGGCGATAGGTAGCAACCAGCTTCACATTTCAACCAGTATTGGTATTGCACTGCATCAAAGAAATTTAGAAACGGGAATAGAAATATTAAAACATGCAGATACAAGCATGTATCACGCTAAAGAGAAAGGCCCTGGGCACTATAGCTTTTTTAATATTGAAATGCTTGAAGAGTCTTTGGTACGCCTATCTCTAGAAAGTAGAATTCGACAGGCCATTAAACTTGAAGGGGCATTCTCGCTAGTGTATCAGCCTCAAGTCTGTATAAGTGGTGATAGAATTATTGGACTGGAATCGCTAATACGCTGGAATGACGAGGGCACTGAAATCCCGCCGTCCCAGTTTATACCAGTTGCTGAGGAAGCAGGTTTAATTAACCCTATTACTACTTGGGTACTTTCTGAGGTGTGTAGGCAGATTCGAAACTGGCTAGATGAAGGGCTAAATTTAGTGCCAGTGGCGGTTAATTTGCCTGCAAGCTTTTTGATACAGCTAGACTGTGCAGAGCAAATCGAAGAAGTATTGGGTAAGTATCAGGTCCCACCACATTTACTGGAAGTTGAGCTAACCGAAAACACCTTTATTAGCTCTACAGACTTTGCACTAACGTCGCTTAAAAAGCTGAAAAAAATTGGCCTTAACATTTCCATTGATGACTTTGGTACTGGCTACTCTTGCCTTAGCTACATAGGCACGCTTCCTATCGACAAGCTTAAAATTGATGGTAGTTTCGTTTCTCAGTTAGGGCAATCAAGCTCTAATGACGGTATTGTTAACACCATCATAATGCTTGCAAAAAGTTTAGAATTGACCACTTTGGGCGAGTGTGTAGAAACTAAAGAGCAGCAGCAGGCCCTTGCTGAAATGGGGTGTGACGCTGTCCAAGGTTACCTGCACCATAAGCCGCTTAAAAGCACTGAGATAGCGGATTTGATGCGGTAATCAGGTAATCCATGCCTAGTACTAATCACCTGAAAGCGAATTAATCGCAGGGCCATTCATTTTCATTAAGTAAGCCTTTTTCTATAAGCCTGCTTCGACGGTCCTCAATAGCTAATTTCAGTTCATCTCTAACTAATCTTACTGCTGGGGTGATCAAATGTCGGCTGGGTAACATTATCCACATTTCAGTTAATGGAACTTGATACTGATGCAACACCCGCTTTAACTTACCGCTTAATAAATCTTCTGCCACGTCAATGGCTGACTTTTTGGCAATACCCATACCGTCAACGCACCATCGCCTAACAATGTCTCCGTCATTCACGGCGCGATTGCTGCGCACTTTAACCTTAATTTTTTCGTTCTCGTTCACCAATTCCCATGTGTTATGAGTTTGATCGTAAAGTTTATAAAGTAAGGCATTATGCTGAATAAGGTCGTTTGCTGTGAGTGGTTCACCGCACTTTTCAATGTATTCGGGAGATGCGCAGATAACATGTGGAATGTTGCACACTTTAAAACCATACATTTGTGACTCTTTTACTGCTTCTTTGGTCATTGCACGAAGCGCTACGTCAACACCGTCGCGATAAAAATCTACTCGGCTATCGCTTACATGTAGTCGCAAAGAAAGTTCGGGGTTTTCACTCTGTACTTTATTCAGCAGCTCGCGCATTAAATTACGTCCCATCTCCGAAGACATCGCCATGCGAAGCTCACCATTAACACTTTGCCTTTCCTCTGTAATGAGTGATAAACCTTGCTGGAGTGTATTTAGCGCCTGTTGAGCCATAGGTAAGTATTGTTCCCCTTCGTGGGATAATCTAATTTTGCGTGTACTCCTTACAAATAGCGCTACGCCAAGCTGCTCTTCTAAACGTTTAATAGCCATGCTTGCAGCTGATGAGCTGATATCAAGTTTCTTAGCCGCTGCCGTTATTGAATTGACTTCAGCGACTTTCACAAACACAGAAAGGTCTTCGGTTTTCATTCTTTCCTCACAGGTTTAGCCCACATACGCCTTTTCAAACTTAAAAAGAAAAGGCAAATGGATCACTTTTATTATCCACGTTTTCGGGAAAGTCCTTATCGATTTTGGTCGTTTATTATCCGTTAACCAACGAATAAACTGTCATTCATTCGTTAATGACGTTAGTAGCAAGGATAAACAGGAGCTTTATATGAAACATATCGCGTGGCGAAAACTCACCATGGCATCGCTATTTGTAGGCGCTTGTGCTGCTTTTTTACCCAGTGCCTATGCTGAAACCAAGGTGATAACTGCAGAAAATGTTGAGTGGGGCTATTTGAATCCGGCACGGGGTGACAAAAGCCCGGGGGCGGCCGACCTGTGGGGAGATAGAACCAAAGACACAGCTACCGGTATGCTAGTGCGATTTAACAAAGGCTTTGAATCGCCGCCACACATTCACAATATCACCTATCGCGGTATTGTTATTGAAGGTGAAATGCATAATGACGACCCAAATGCCGCTAAAATGTGGATGCCAACAGGTTCGTTTTGGACACAACCTGCAGGCGAAGATCACACTACCGCAGCAAATGACAAGACTAACCTGATTTACCTAGAAATTGACGAGGGTCCGTATTTAGTTAAACCGTCAAAAGAACATTTCGACAATGGTGAACGACCAATCAATATTCATGCAGATAATATGGTATGGCTGCAAGAGAGTGACCTGGTCAACATTGCGGCTGACGGCGTATCCGCCACCTATCTATGGGGCGATACCAATAGTGTTTACGGTACTTTAGTTAAACTGCCAAGCGGCTTTGAAGGCTCAATAACATCTAACGGTGATGAATTTAAGGCGGTAGTAATAAAGGGCAGCCTAAACTATAAGCAAGATAGTAAGGCTAAAGCACTTGCCCTTGATGCGGGAAGCTATATTGAATCATCTACGCCAACAACACACGAAGTCCTTAACGCGAGTGATGCTGACGCCATCGTTTATGTCAGAAGCTCATCTAAGTATCAAGTAAAGAACTGAAGTACACGGCAATAATCAGGAGGGCTGCACTTAATGTGCAGCACCACCAAACTATCGCAATACTGGTGATTTCGATACTCGTCAAGGCCAGGCATAAGGATGCAATATGTAGCGTCCAGCCTAAAAACTTGGTAAAGGATGAAGAGGGTAATATTCGTAACACCCCCACTAATATCCTACTCTTCCCTGCCTGCTTAGCGTGTTTATTCATTGCTAACATCAAACACAAGAAGCCTAACAGTTGTAGTGTAAAAACCAGCGTTATCATTACTGCTCCTTATTTATGTAAGGGCTAGGCGCAGAGCTTTTTGTGGTCATTTCCCTATTCGTAAAACGTTGGCCTATCCTCTTTGCTGCCCAAAGCAAGATGATACCTGAAACGAAAAATACAGGAAGGAAGCTTAAATAAACGCTATCCAAATATTCGATACTGTTTGCCATTCGGTCTCTAAATAACACGAGTTCTATAGCAACGGTGACAAAACAAAGCCCGCTTGCTAGCGCGAACTGCTCCTTCCAAGCAACTGAAGCTTTTGCTCGCCAAAATGCGTGCACCGCACTTAATGCCCACACCGTGAAAAATGCGTTTACTTCTAATTGGGCGCGACCTGCAACATCGTGTCCTATCAATTTGTTAGCAATGAAAAACGATAGGCTGGCCAATATTAAGCCAGCAACAGCTGTCACATTGCCTTTTTCCACAAGCGCCAAAGTGAACGGGTTTAGCCTTGCGCTTTTCTTCCGCTGAGCTACCCAAATGATATTGCCAGTGGCTATAAGCGCGCAGCCTAAAATACCTAATCCAAATAGCAACCATCGCATGTCAATAGGGGCAAAGTTAGCCTGATGAAGCCCGTATAGAATACGTCTTATTTGAGCTGGAATGGTTTCGTCATCGTAGCCTTTAAGCGATTTACCTGTATAGGTTTCAAAAACTAAACGATCTGCACGGTTTGATACTGTTGTGGCCTTGCTACGCTCTACAATCATTCGGCTATTTTTATACCCTACGCCTTCAACGGTAATTCTTGCTATTGGGTTGGGCTCGCGCCACTGATTAGCAATTTTTTCTTGTATAGGGGCAAAATTAAGCGTAGGGAGCGGCTTTGAGGACGGCACGTTTAACAAGTGCTCGCTACCAATAACTTTTTCATTTAGCTGCAGGCTCGGCAGTGAAGGAATAATCTGGCGATTTACGCCTCGCTCTCCCCGCTCGAAGTTAGCGTTAGCGGTATAGGGCAAATACATAATCGCGTAAATGAAAATGCCGCTTAGGCAAATCATAATACAAAAGGGAATAGTGAGAATTCCGGCTAAGGCATGAAAGTCGGTGGTCCACTTTTTTAGCTTTTGAGGGCGAAGCGTGAAAAAGTCCTTAAAAAACCTGCGGTGTGTATAAATTCCAGTAAAAATAGCAAGCAACATTGCCATTGCGGCGATTCCCGCAATGTACCGCCCGCCATAGCCTCGAAGTTGCAATGTGTAGTGAAAATTCCTGAAAAACAAGCCGCCTTTTGTTTCTGTTTCATTTTCTCTTACAGCGAGTTGATTATTGAAGGTCACGGTTTGTCTTTGCTTACCCTCACGCCATTGCACACTCCAAAGTGCAGAACGCTCTGAAGGCAAGGCTATCCGCCACTGTTCAGCTTCACCTGCATGTTTATTTAAATAAGTAAAAGAATGGGCGATTATCGACTGCTGACTTTGAGAAAGGCTTCCTCGTTCAGGCATCAGATAGCGCGTTATTTCCGGTGTGAAATAGCTTAGCGTGCCAGTAAAAAATATGGCGAAAAGCAACCAGCCAAGTACTACACCTAAATACGTGTGCAACCAGATCATACTTTTTCTGAATGTAGCTTTCATAATGGGGTGCTTAAAGGTGAAACTAAAGGAAGCGCTAAGACTAGAATGGCAGAAAAAGTAATTAAAAGCGCGCACCACTTCAGGGTGTGTTTAATAGCAAAGCTTGCGATAAATACAGCAAAAAACACAAAATAGCTTGCCATACTGCCACTTAGTATTGCCACGCCCTCTTGCTGGTTTAATGTATTGAAAAATATAAAAGCGAAATAAAAGCTTATTAGCGCAGAAACGGCATAGCCGCCCAGAATGGCGGCTATGCTACGCAGCGCAACGTCTACGTTGTTATTCAATGTGCTTACTCTTTTTTAGAAGCGATATGCAACTGAAAGTTTCGCATTACGCTCTTCGCCAGGCAAACCACCTAGGTACATAGCACTGCTGTAATAGTCAGTATTATCAAGGTTACGAATGTTCAGCTGTACGTCCCAGTCGTCCGATACATAGCTAACTGCCGCATCCCAAACTGTGTATGAATCTACGAACGCGTAGTCAATGCCAAATGCAGAAGCTGAGATGGTACGCTCGTCTTCATAGGTTACACCCACGCTGAACTTAACTGGCGCAGGTAGCGCTTCAAAGCTATGGCTATAAGTTAGCCATGTGCTTGCAAATTTCTCAGCAATACCTTTGGTTTGTTCTTCATCAGTGCTCGATGCAAATGCACCAGGTTCAGTACGCGGCTCTTGGTAAGTACCGTTTGCATTAAGTGACCACTGCTCATTAATATCGAAGTTAATATCGACTTCAACACCCGTAGTACGATCTTGCTCGTCATAGTAAAACTCAGGAACATCAACATTGTATGACGGATCTTCAATATTATCTTCATACAGTGGGTTGGTGTATTGAAGGTTTGTACGCGCTGTATCAAACACAACTACCGAGCCAATGACCTGTTCGTTTAGGGCGGTAAAACGCACGCCTAAATCCCACGACTCTGATTCAGAGTCAGGTCGGTTGTTTTCTTCTGATAGAGAACCTAGTGTGCTGTATGCAGTGCGACCTTTTGAGTGGTTAATGAAAGTACTTAGACTGTCGCTATACATGTAGGTTAAGCCTAGGTTGTAGGTGAAACCATCATCGTTTGCATCGTACTCTGGGTTACCGTCGCTAAATTGGTTCTGATAGGTTTGCTTTACGCCACCGTATGCTCCACCAATACGTGCAGTAAAGTTATCATTCAAATACAGAACTTCTTGGAAGCTCACGCCCCAGCTAGATACCTCTTTATCGTATTTACTACGAAGCGCTGGATTATAGTCTTCAAATGTACCTGTAGGCCAATTCGGGTTACGAATATCTAAGATGTAAGGTACGGCATCGCTTCGTGTATCGTCTGCATCCCAAATAGACCATTGGGTATATTCCACATCCATATTTTCGTAGTTAGCACTAAATAGATGCTCACCACGAATGTCGCCTAACGACCAAGTATTGGTCAGGTCAATAAAGTATTGCCAAACACTTTCTTCTGCTTCAATTTTGCGATATTCCTGTCGGCGCGCTGCGTACGGATACAGCACATCGTCAATAACAAGCGGCGCACGAGGCTCTAAATTGGTAGTGCCGTTGCGGTCAACATAGACATAGTTGTAAGCACTCGTCTGGCGAATGTACGAGGTCTCATAGGTACGGTATTGCAGTTGCTGAGTTAAAGACCAATCGTCGTTAATCACTAGGTCTTGGCGAAGCTTCACGCGGAACTCTTCACCTTCATTAGGACGTGAAATTGGTGATATAAGGCTGGTATCGCCTAAGTCAAAAGGCTGAACGCCATCGGTAGAAACTAGTGTTGCAGCTAATTCGTCGCGCTGTGCGTCGGTTAGCTGTAAACCACCTGATTCTGCAGTATCGTTAACTAAGTCAGCGCCAGTTAAGCTACCTGCATCGGTATCAAACATGGTTAAGTCGATTAGACGAACCGGATGACCTACCGAATCGATTTGTACAGCATCGTCAATATATGCCGCAGACAATAGGAACTGGTTATCACTTGATGCGACGTATTTAAGAGATGTGTAAAGCTCGCTTCGCTCATCGCTAAGCCCGCGATAGCCGTCAGATTGTTCACGGTTTGCTACAACTCGATAAGCAAGGTCCTTATTAATCGCACCTGTTGCGTCAGCCATTATTGAATAGCTATCCCAACTACCTACAGAGGCTTTAACCTCATAGGCTTCTTGGAACTGCGGCTTCTTCTCAATAAGGTTGATAATACCACCCGCTTCGCCCATGCCGTATAGGCCAGTAGCTGGGCCTTTAAGCACTTCAATACTTTCAATATTAGTCATTGAGCGGGTTGGGTTATAGCTGTTGCCCAAGTCAGCACCAGCGTAAATGCCGTCAAAAGTGTAGTTAACACCAAGGCCGCGAATCGCTAAATTATCACCTACACCGTAGTTGTTACCGTCTTGGCTCAAACCACTAATGTTGCGAATACTTTCTTGCAGCGTATCAACACCCTGCTCTCTTAGTAAAGTACCGTCAACAACAACGATAGCCGCTGGCGTTTCCATTAGGCTCATATTCGATTTAGTGGCCGTACCCGACTCTAAAATAAGTCGATTGTGGCGACCGTAAACAGTAATGACGTCTAAATTCTCTTCTGAACTCTTTGCTTGCTGATCTACAGTTGTTTCAGCATCGCTGTCTTGCGCCAGTGCCGACATGGCAGTAACTGTAGACGTTACAGATAAAAGAGAGAGAAGAATTGCATTAGCAACTTTACTTTTTTTGTGTGAAATGTGGTTCATTTTCCGCCCAAATCTAAATGATAATAGTTATCGCTTTTGATAAGGGCGCGAATGTTAAGGGGGGATGTTTAGTAAATCAATATAAAAATAGACTTTAGTTCAATTTTTCTTAAAAAATACTTAAATTCTGCACATTTTTACGTTTGGCCAACAAATTACTCATGGTTTTCAAACAACTGGACAGTTTCTTAAGATAGTATAAGAGTTTCGTTTTTTTACTTTCAATTCATTGTTCTGCGCTGCAACAGGTACTTAGCAAGAACTTCGTAACCATTTTGCCTAGCAAGTTCCTCTGGTGTATTGCCATCATAACCTTTCAAATCTAACCTAGCTCCTGCTTCCACCAACACTTTTGCTGCCTCTAAATGCCCATGCCACACTGCGTCATGAAGCGGTGTATACCCGTTGTTTGGCCCTTGCGTGTTAAGTACTTCATGAAAGCCAGGATATTGACTAAGTAACGTCAGCATGTCTGCACGCCCAAAATATGCGGCTTTGTGTAAAGCAATTGCGGCCATGTAGGCGCCGGTAAGCGTTTGATCTGCGCCGTTATCTAGCAACAGCTTTGCTACTCTCAGGTAGCCTTTCATCGCTGCAAGCAGCAGCGCGCTATGAAAATCACTGCCTTGTTTCAATACGGGCGCAACCGCATTAACGTCATACCCTTTTTCTAGTAGCACTTTTATTTCAGCTACCATTTCTTCTTCAGACAGCGCTTGGTTAGCAACAACCATATAAATGGCTGCTTTTTCTTGTGCTTGCTGCAGCGTTTTTGCTTTATGAGCCGCGAATAGCGCGTTAATAGTGGCAACATCCTCATTTAACGCTTTATCGTTTGCTTTTGCACCGCTTCGATTAAACCCAAGGGCTGTAGCGCCTGCCGCTGAAATAACGGTGGTATCGATGTCAGGCAAACTTAATAAATATTCCACTGCGGGAATATTTCTGTGCCACACGGCCAATAGCAGTGGCGTTCCGCCCAAGCGTACTGACTGCAAGTTTACGAATGCTCCCTTTTCTACAAGCAGTTTAACAAGGTCTAAGTTTCTTCCTTGAACAGCTAGATGAAGCGGCGCTACCCCCATTAATCTATCGAGTCCGTTAACATCTGCGCCGCTGTCTATAAGTGCCTTAACACGCTGTATATCGTTATCCCACACTGCTTTGTGCAGCGGTGTTAGGTTCTGATTTATGTTGCTTTCAAACTTACTTGAATAGAGCGCCCCAGTTGCCTCGTTTGCCACGGCTTCGCTAAACGAAGCGGTAATGCCCATGGCAGAGAGCACTATTAACGCCAGAGACTGACACGCTTTTCTTGTATTTGGGATAGGTTTATTCATTGTCTCGCCTAACTTTTTAAATGCTTTTTGTCTTGGTTTTAAATTCTGGTTTTGAGTTTTTAGCACGTTGTTAATCCCTACAAAGGACTAACAACGTAACTGTCGATGATTACTTTACCTTCGGTATCAATATGCACATGCCAGCGCTCTTTTACCTGTAGCTCAACCGATTCCCCTTTAAAGTCAGACGACTCAAATGTGTCAGCGCGAAGGTTAATTCGAAGGTCTACTATAAATCCATTGGGCTTCGCTGAATCAGCATCGGGTTTGATATCAATTTGATCTACACGGTGCTCACAGTTAGGTTTAAACGTCTTGCGTGCCCACGCGTACCAGTCGTTGAATCCAGCATGGCCTTGAAATCGTCCCTCTGGCGCTTGCCAGACAACCTCCTCGCTGAGATTTGGTAGAAACGCTTCACTTGACGCTGGTAATTGATCGAACTGCCCAAACCACGTCGTTACAAACTGTTTGATACGCAATTCTGGTGAGTTCATCAAAACATCTATAGCATCGGCTACCCGCTTACCATGTTGGTCACCACGGGCCTGAACGTCTGAAAGCGTGTTGTAGACACCTTCAATGTACACCATGCGATGGCTGTAAATTGGCTTGTGGTACTGCATTTTTGCAAGATAAGCGAGCTGTTCTAGCGGGCGTAAAAACTCTTCCACACTGAAGTGGTTATAGCCTAGCGGTCCATAAGACTCTTTTGGGCCACCTACCGAAATGGACAGTAAAAAGTGCTTATTCGCCAGCTTGTCTCCTTTAGGGCCAAACGCAAAATTATAAGTAAATACTTGGTCAATCCAGCGCTTAAGTAAAGCTGGTACAGAATACCAGTAGAAAGGAAACTGCAGCACAATTACCTCAGCTTCAAGCAAGGCTTTTTGCTCTGCCTCTACATCAATTGGGTTGTTAGAATAAAGGGTGTCCAAACGTCTAACTTCAATGTCGTTTATGCGCTTAGTCAGGCTTTGCAAAATAGCACTATTAGCATTGGACTGGTCTAAATTAGGATGGCCGGAGATAACTAATACTTTACTCATTATTTCTACCTTTGCGTGATAATTTTATGATTGGTTCAAAGTGAACAGATAGAAGTTTATGCTTGAATGACCTTTAGTTTTAGATGATGATTAACTCAAAGATTATTAGTTTAAAACTAACAATTAAATTCTAGATATAATTTTGGGCTTGAAACCCTTTGACCAATTTGTCACTTAGACTTTCAAGAGGCGCTATAAGTGAACGGCACCACATTTCAACAACTTATTGTTTTTCATGCTATTGCCGATGAAGGCAGTATTAGTGGCGCTGCTCGCCAGTTAGAAATGGCACCGCCGTCTGTAAGCCACGCGCTTAAATCTCTAGAAGCAAGTGTGGGCGTTCCTTTGTTCAATCGAACCACGCGTAGAGTTGAATTAACCGATGCGGGAAAGTTACTTAAGCAGCAAACTCATCATGCTATCGACACGTTAGATATTGCATTTGAAGAGGTCAACGCCCTTAGCTATACCCCTAGGGGCACGGTTCGTATTACCACTCCCCGCTTCGCCTTCCAACAGCTATTGGCGCCTTATTACCAAGAGTTTTGCGAGCGCTATCCAGACTTAAAGCTTGAGGTATCGATAAACGATGCAGCCGTAAATTTGATTACCGATGGGATGGATGTGGGTATTCGCTTTGGTGATAGGATAGAAGAAGGCATGGTGGCAAAGCGATTAACTAAAGCCACTAAAGAATGTTTGTTCTGCTCACCCCACTACGCTAAAAAGTATGGCCTTCCCTCGTCTATTGATAGCCTTCAGCAACACAAGCTCATTCAATATCGTTTTATTACCTCTAACAAACTTGCGCCACTTCATCTGTGGCAAAACCAGCAAGCTGTTAGTGTTTCAATGCCGATTGCTATGGTAGTCAACGATACAGATTTGATGATTGATGCTGCCAAAAAAGGGTTAGGTATAGGAAGAATTGTTGAACCTATGGTGGATGAATTATTTGAAACTGGCGAGCTTATTCCCGTACTTAAAGAGAACTGGTTTCCTTATTCAGGGCTGTTTATGTATTTTCAGCAACATAGTCAAAAGGCCCAAAGAATTAGGGCCTTAATCGACTTTCTTGAAGAAAAACACGCCGTTTGACACTAGCCTGTTGTTCTTTACTGTGCATCAAATCTCAACAGGTGTTAGTAGCTTGTTTGCTTTCAGTGCACTAGCGTATCGTTTTTAAGCTGCTGCAGATCCGCTAAGCGGTCTTTCGCACAATAATAACGCAATAAAGCCCTTGCTAAGACTTTATGGGTAACTGCCCTAATGCCGCTGCGCATGCCAAGCCAATGGCAAACGTCATCGCCACACTGGTGAAGGTGCCCAGAAGCACATATTCAGTTAACTTCCTGTCCTGGTGTTTAGTGAGGTCGCCAAAGCGAAATATGGATTTGGCCGCAATAAGAAAGCCTATGGCAGAAAACTGATTTAACAATACAAAGGTAAGCATGAGCACGCGCTCTAAATAACCAATTCGTTGACCTGCCAGTGATAAAGTTTGTTGTGCCTCTGTACTTATTGTGGGCGGATCATTTGGGTGAGAAGACGGCATTTTGTTAGCTAATACTTCATCGCTCCAAGGCGACAGCAGCTGTTTAATAATAACTGAACTGGGCTTGAGTACCGCCAAATAGGCCAAGGCCACTAATAGATGCGATGTACCTATCTGCTGAAGTAGTCCCACTGCCTCGCGCCACTGATTGGTGGCATACAAAAATACGCCTAAGATCACGACAATGTGCGCTATTTGATCGACAACAAAAGACGTGGTGTTTTGCTTACAATACGATTTAATCACGTCAATTTTGAAGTGAGAAACGGCGACTACAATTGCACCAACACCTATACTTGCGATACTTATCGTTGATGAAAACAAGAACATTGCTGCTGCCGCGAGTATACCGTGTATGATTGCGTGTAGGTATAAAGGCAAAGCCAGTGCGTGTCGTTCGTTTCTTTGCTGTACCCAGGTAAACGGTTGAAAATAAAAGTCTGCTAATAGATGCGCTAACACGAGTGCCACCAGCATTTGAGGTTCAGCAAGCATTTGGCTCTCCTGTTGCGAGCATTATGTTTTTTGTATAACCCGTCATCACGTTAGTCTTCCTTGGTCAATTGTTCCGTTTTTAATGAGGCTCCATCTAGAGCCCATAAAATGAGCGCTTTCTCCATATAATCGAGATATTCTGCTATCAGTTTATAGTTACTGGCATTGAGAATTCGACTTACATTACTGCGATTTTTACCTAGTATGGCCGCTACACTTTCATGGCTCTTATCCGTGGCTTCAAGATACGCGAGTAAGGTTTGCGACTGGGTTTGTGTCAGTCCATTGATATGCGCGTCGGCAAAACGTGTTAAGAGCTGCGTTTTGTCGTCGAGTGTTTGTTCACCGCTACAAAAAGTAAGATGGTGCGGCTTTATGTTATCTAACCCTCGTCCTGACAACACAAATGCGTCTCCAGTGCCCGTTTTTACGTCTGAAGGGCGAAATTGCGCTTCTCCCACAGCAACACTCATTCGCACGTCTACGCCTGAAGCGTGCGCCTTGAGTGCTAGCCGCAATCCAACTGCGGCTGCAATGCTATACTGTGGTTGTGCAACAACTAGCTGGAATGCGTCTCCTCGATAAATATCAAAGTCTCCACCGTAGTACTCGGCGTAGTATGTTAAACGCTCTCTCAGCGTAGCAATTATCTCTCTGAATTCAGCATCAGAATAGGACTGAGAGTTGGAGACGTCACCGGTAATTACACCAGCGCGCTTTTTTGTATCACTTGATAAAGCACTCTTTCTTGTCATTTCACTATGCGCCGCGTTGTCTTTTCTGCTTTCAATAGACACTTTTTCCCGTTCAGAGGTCCACTATGACACGCTACCATCTCAAATTCAAAAACAATCACACAGTGAAATGTGATTATTATTAATCACAAAACCACATGTGAGTAAATTAAGTAACGCAAAGCAAAATATAACAAAGAACGTGTAGCAGTTGTTGATTAAGTAGAATACTTACTCTACCCTAAAGTAGAATATTTATTCTACTTAAAATCTGTTTAATTGGTTAACAAGCGATTTACCAAGTAGACGAAAATAACAAACGCTTTCGAGGAGACCCGGTATGACCGCGTCCAAACAATCTGAGTTAGCTTCGAAACTAGAGCAAGCTTTCGCCCTTTACGGTTTCGCAGAGCCTAATGTGGCTAAACTCAAGGACCACACTGGCACCACACTAAAAACCTTGTACAAATACTTCCCTTCAAAAGAAGACATGATTATTGGCGCGCTTGACTATCGTCACAGCCGTTACATCGCGTTTCTGGAAGAAAACTGCCCCTCGCCGCGTAACGAAGCAATTAACCACATATTTGAGCGCTTGTCGGTATGGCTAACGACATTCGCTCCCAGAGGTTGCATGTCATTGCAGGCTTTGGCGAGTTACCCCAATAACCTTCACATTGAAACCGCTGTGAACAACCACAAACACGCGGTGTTAACGTGGCTGAATGAAAAGCTCGAAGACCCAGCCCTTTCAAACAGCGTGTTCCTGCTACATGAAGGCATGTCATCAGCGTGGCCAACGATTGGTGATAAAGCATTAACTGCAGCGAAAGGCGCATTAACAGTGCTACTTGATTAGCCCTTCTTAGTACTTGCATTAACCATTACCTTTCTCTTTAAAAGCAAAAATTCTGGAGGACAATATGAAATCATTGCCAAGTAAAATGTACGGCGTACAGTTAACCAAGCATGGCGATCTCGACGCACTTACATTTAACGAAAACATACCTATGCCTACACTCAGCGACAACGATGTACTTATAGAAGTACGCGCTGCGGGGGTAAACAACACCGATTTAAATACGCGAAAAGGTTGGTATTCCAAAGGCGACAATGACGCTGAAGATGCTAGTTGGGGTGGTAACGCGCTGGCTCTGCCACTTATACAAGGGGCTGACGTGTGTGGCTACATTGTTGCTGTGGGTAAAAATGTTAGCCAAGAACGCATTGGAGAGCGAGTGATCATAGAGCCATGCCTGGCTGAAGTAAACAGTCAAAAGCTTGATTCGCCTTGGTACTTCGGCTCGGAATGCAATGGAGGTTTCGCACAGTTTACTAAAGTCGCATCGCGCCACGCCCATGCCGTAAACTCAACCATGACAGATGAGGAGCTAGCGTCTTTTCCCTGCTCTTATTCGACTGCCGAAAACTTGCTACACCGTGCAAATGTGAAAGAAGGTGAACGGGTATTCATTACGGGGGCATCGGGTGGCGTAGGCTCAGCGGCAGTTCAGCTAGCGAAAGCGAGAGGCGCATACGTAATAGCGGTAACAAGTGAAGAAAAACGTGAAACCCTTCAAGCGCTGGGCGCGGATGAAACCGTCCTGCGCGATGGTGACTGGGCAAGCCTAGCAGAACCCGACGCTTTCGATGTGGTAATAGACCTTGTTGCTGGCCCCCGCTGGCCTGAACTCCTCGATGTCCTTAAACCGTTTGGACGCTACGCTACCTCTGGCGCAATCGCCGGCCCTGAAGTGACGTTAGATGTGCGTACACTCTACCTAAAAGACTTAACCCTTTTAGGGTGTACAATTTTGGAGAGTGAGGTGTTTGAAAACTTGGTAAAACACATCGAAAAAGGAAGCATTACACCGCTTGTATCTGCTACCTACCCTCTCGCTGAAATTTGTCAGGCACAACAAGACTTTGAGAAGAAAAAGCATATTGGCAAGATGGTACTGACAGTTGGAGAAAACAAATCCTAGTACGATAGGTTCAATTTCGCTAACGTTATTTACATGGTAAGTGTCTTGGAGCCGGACTGCGCTAAACAAAAGTGTAAAGTAAAATGTAAGAGTTTGACGTTTATACGGACTAAAGCTTAGCGCAGTTTCTTCCAGACGCTTTAGCTTGATAAAGGGCTTGGTCTACCTGCTGAACCAGCGATAAAGCGCTCTCTTTGCTTTGCGGAGCATCATCATGGCGTGATGGATTCAGCTCCATAGACGCCATACCGATACTTACCGTAAGTTTACCGTCATAGTCCGACGCCTTATGTTGAATATCCAAAAACTTCACGTTCCGAATAATTCGTGCAGCGATAGCGTGGAGTTCATCAAGCCGAGTATTAGGTAAAATAACGGCAAATTCTTCACCGCCATAGCGGGCAACTAGATCGTCGCTACCTAAGCAGCTATTAGTTAATGTATCGGCAATTTTTTGTAATGCTTTATCGCCAGCCACGTGACCATAAGCATCATTAAACTGCTTGAACAAATCCACGTCAATAAGCAGTAAGCTTAGCGCCGAGCCTTGTTCTTCACATCGCTCCACATCTCGCTGCAACGTACTGTCAAATAACCTTCTGTTTGCAATCCCTGTTAAGCCATCAATATTCGCTAAACGTTCTAGTTGCTTGTTAGCTTCAAGCAGATCGGTTTGCGCTTTTTGAAGCGCTTTTCGGTTGCGTAGACTTTTTAATGTGTTACCAAGCATCTCGCCTATTCGGCGCAAATATTCAATATCAAATGCGTTCCATGAGTATGGGCTGCCTATAATGTCACAGCCAATGAAACCGTAAATAGTATCGTCCACCATAATACGGACACACAAAATAGAGAAAATTCTCTCTTCTTCAAAAACGAGTTTTTCCGCCGCAGCCTCTTCAGGAAGCGTCGTTACATCATCAACTTTAAACATTCCATTAGAAATATGGGAAATGAAAAAGGGTAGCGAACTCGTTGGCATGTTCTGAAGTTCATCAATAAAAGGCGTTACACCTGCGGCAACCCATTCGTGAGTATTAGACATACATTCACCATCATCGCTAAACTCAAAAAGGTAGCATCTATCTACATCACAGAACTTACCTAAGGCAGCCAAAGCTTGATCAATAATGCCGTCGAGTTCATACACACTGGCTGTAATGAGCTTGGATGAAAAATTAGTGAGAAGCTGATTAAAAACTATATGCTTGCTCACTGCTGAGCTTTTACCGTTATCGCTAAATAATGCCGTAAAGTTTGTTTGAATCTGTAACACAATCCATTCCCCCACGGGAGTGGTGATCACACCACTTTCAACAAAACAGTTCATTGTCCTAGAACCTGTTTGAAGTCTGTAGTGCTGCGCTACTGCCTGCCCCTTTTCTGCAAGGGCAAATGGCGACTTACCTGGGGAAATCATTTCTTTTGTTTCGAGGTCAAAAAAAGTAAAAGAATGCGTATCAACAAAAGTAGATTGTCGTATCCCGAAATCCCGTTCAAAGCCCTTACTGACATGAATGCTGGTGGACTCTGGGCACTTGAATAAGATGCTCGAGGGCATTTGTCTCAGAATGGAAAGTATATCTGTCGTATTCAATTTGAATCTCACGAACTTCTATTCAGTAAATGTAGCAGTTAATCTTTAACTAGTGAAAAATCTATTTATCCCACGACGTGCACCGGCACTTCATTAAACTTATTTAAGGAAAAAGCGTAATGATAAGTATAGCGATCATTAAATTGGAATTAGTAGGCGAATATGGGAAATTCAATTGTTGAATTAATGGATAACATGTACAGCGAGAACGAAAACACTACGTCACTAGGTGAGGTAATAGAACGCTTCGAAGACAGGGGCTTTGGTCCCCTTTTATTGATGCCAGCCCTGATCGCTCTGCTTCCCACTGGCGCCATCCCAGGCGTACCCACGCTGTGTGGAATCACTTTATTTTTTATATGTTCACAAGTCGCCATAGGAAAAACCAGTCCGTGGCTTCCAACATTTATTAAAAATAAAGAGGTGTCTACTAACAAACTAGATAGCGCAGTTGAAAAAGCCAAGCCTTATGCGCAGAAAGCTGAAAAGCTATTAAAACCTAGGCTTACCTTTCTTTCACATACCCCATCAAAGAATATTATTGCGGCATATTGCGCGATTGCATCACTTTGCATGATACCTCTGGAGGTACTGCCCTTTGCAGTAGCCTTGCCCGCTTTTGCGCTATGTATTACCGCGCTTGGAGTAACTAACCGTGACGGCGTCTTTCTTATTGTTGGTATGCTTCTTCAATTAGGCACCGGATACTTAGTATTCAAGGCACTGGCGATGATGTAACACTGAGTACTAACTAGAGACCCCCTACTTTAGGCGACAACCACTTGTTTTTTCGTGGTTTTTACGTACTATTCGTGAAATTAAAAAACTGTACTTTGGTACAGATTATTACTTTCATTAGAATAGAGCCGAAAAATAATGAAGAGACTTATTGCCGTATCTCTTGCTGTATCATTTGTTTTCCCCGCGTTTAAAGCCTTTGCTGAAAACTGTGTATTCAGCTGCCCTATTGGATTAAGTGGGCAAACCATAACTCGCTCCATTTATACGCTGAATAATAACCCACAAACAAAGTTTGCTAATTGGGTGGCGTATCATGTTACGCCCGAGACTATCGATGGCCCATCTAGAAGCCGTAACTGGAAAGCAGACCCTGAGTTGGATGATGAAAGCACTTTAGAGCCCAATGACTATAAAGGTGCGTGGCGCGGTATAGGCACAGACAGAGGTCATCAAGTTCCTCTTGCCTCCTTTAGTAACTCACCAAATTGGCGAGAGTTGAATTACCTTTCAAATATTACGCCTCAAGACTCTGATTTGAACCAAGGTCCATGGGTTAAATTAGAAAATGCTGTACGCAGCCTAGTGAGAACAGGGCAAGATGTGTATGTGGTTTCAGGCCCACTTTACGAAACATTTTTCGCTGCGTTGCCCGGTGCCGATGAGTTACACAGCATCCCTAGCGGTTATTTTAAAGTCATCGTGAGTGAAGTTAACGGTTTAATGGAGGCCTCTGCATTCATCATGCAGCAAAACGCTTCTCGCCGCGATGATTATTGCGCAACGCAAGTTACCATTGACGAAGTAGAAGCGAGAACCGGGTTAGATATTATGCCCGTTTTACCCGATGAAAGTGAGGAAACCATTGAAGGAAGGCTCGGCAGGCTAGCGATGCGACTTGGCTGTAGCTAAACTTTTCATGGGCATACAAACGTAAAGCTATCATTAATAGACAGCCTTTTTATTTGCTAACTAATTACTTTTAAAAGGTTGCAGTAGCAAGGCGCGAATTGAAGCATTTTCTTTTGTCGCAGGTACATCCTGTTGGCCTATGGAAAGTGTTTCGTCGCTTTGCTTCGCTCTAGGGGTAAAACTTTTAAAAAGCCTGTCCCACCAAGATACACTAAAGCCATAGTTAGAATTTGATTCTGCCTTTGCTTGGCTATGATGTATGCGATGCAAACGCTGGGTAATAAGCACCCAACCCACTCTGTCGTCCCACTTTTGCGGCAATCGAATGTTAGCGTGGTTAAATAGCGCAAACCCATTTAGTGCAACTTCGAAGATAACTATAGCAATGGCTGGTATGCCTAATATCGCTACTGCCAAAGCCTTTACGCCTAGGCTAATAGCAATTTCCACGGGGTGAAATCTAAGGCCTGTAGTGGTATCGACATGGCTGTCGGCGTGATGCATTTTGTGAAAACGCCATAAAAGTGGCACCGTATGAAACAATCGGTGCTGCCAGTAAATGAGCATATCTAGTAGCAGTACACTTGCCACCACAATAACAACAAAGAAAGCGCTGTCGTATTGGCCATTATTCAATTGGCCAGTGGATGAAGAAGCACTGTATGATTGCTCTAGCATGAAGTTAAACAGCCCAACACCTTCTTGCTGAGCCCATATCGACACGCCTACTAAGGTTGCTGGAAGTAAAACTCTCGATACAAGTGCGCCCATCACCACCATGGAAAGGTTTCCTATCCAGCGTGTTTTTCTATTTAGCACAGCATTGCGCGCAGGAAACAAGGCTTCAAGTACTGCCATAAAGGCAAAGATACCTAGAAATACACTCAGGCGAATAACAGATGCATTATCCACTGTAGCTCTCTTTTCGACTCGATTTCATATTTACTTCTTAACGACTAATTACGCTTTGAACTCGTAGAAGGAGCAGTTCTGGCCCCTTCCTTTATCAGTTGCAATGCCCTAAACCTGATCAGTTGTCGAACACTGACTTTGTTCTTCTACTTTATTCAAGGTACTAAACCCACCCGCAATTCGTGTGACCACCGTTACGGCACAAGCAGCGGCAAAAATATAAGCAAGTGCAGCGAAATGCTCAGGCCAGATGCAAAAAGCAAGAAACATAAGAATAGTTTCTGTACCCTCGGTTAACCCCTGCATATAGTAAAAGCTCTTGTTAGCGAACTGGGGTCTGTCGATATGAAATTTTTCAGCTGCAATGGCAAAAGCCAAAAAGCTACTGCCCGTACCGATAAATGTGGCAAGTAACACCATTGCGGGTATGCCCCAGTTATTAGGGTCAGCAATACCAAATGCTAACGGAATAGATGCATAAAACAAAAAGTCTAAGCATATATCAAGAAACCCACCTGCACTGCTGCTACTTTGTTGATAGCGTGCTAACTCACCGTCAATACCGTCAAATACCCTGTTGAGTATAATGCAGCTAAGTGCCATTCCCCACCAGTTAAGAATAATAAAGGGGACGGCAAGAATACCCAAAATAAAGCCTGCCACGGTAACTTGATTCGGGCTGATGCCTCTTGCATTCAGTGATGTGATCAAAGGCTTTAATAGCGGTTTAATAAAGGGGGTAATTTTCGCATCTAGCATGGTAATAACTCTATTATTTGACCGCCGGCAGCAAGGGCGTCCTCTTTGTCGTGTGTTACAAGTACTGCGGGAATGTTTCGCGCTTTAAGCTGCTTAAATGTCCAGCTTCGAATTTGCTCACGAAGGGCGAAATCTAGCTTACTAAAAGGCTCATCTAACAATACGACGTCAGGTTGCGAAGCGAGCGTTCTTAGTAACGAAACACGGGATTGCTGCCCGCCTGATAATGAAGTGACTGCACGCTCCCCTATGCCTGCTAAGTCGACAGCGCTAAGCATTTCTTCGATAGCCTCCATTTTAGTCTTTCGATTTGAATGGCTGTTTTTAGGCATGGCGAAGGCAATATTTTCTGCAACCGTCATGTGCTCAAATAACAAGGCGTCTTGAAACATTATGCCTACTTTACGCAAATGAGCTGCTTTATCGTTTACTACAACACCGTTAATTTTAATGATACCGCTAAAACTGAACGGCGCGTTAAGTTGACCAGTAATTGCCTGCAGTAAAGTAGACTTTCCGGCTCCACTTGGCCCCATTACCGTTAAAATTTCTCCGTCCTTCACACACACATTCACTTTCAATAGTGTGTGTTGTGCATGAGAAACCACTAGGTTTTCTAAACTAAGCGCCATGAAATACTGCTCTACTCTTTTTCTCTGAAGTACGTACTTTGTTACTTGGTTTTACTAACGCGGCGGGTAAATACCACGCCATCACAAAGCCAACTAAAGGCATAATCGCTTGGATAATAACGAATACCGCCGTTAAGCGCGTACTGCTTCCCGACACTGAAGCCACGGCTTCTGTAGTAATAGTGGCAATAGTGCCCCCGGAGGCCAATAACGTGGGCAAGTACTGGCTGAAACTTATAGCAAGCCCCAGCGCCCACGCCACCATAATGGCTGAAAACAGGGATGGTAATTTAATATGGTAGAACACTTGCCAAGGCGTTTTGCCTAGACTTTGTGCAACCATTGCGTAGCGAATATCGAATTTGCGATAGGCTACCGCCATAGACAAAAACACGTAGGGCACCACATAAACCATATGAGCAATATAAGTATGAAACCAAACAGCGTCTTGCAGCACAAGCTGCTGGAACCAAACCAGTCCATATAAAAAAGCCACACCAGGGACCAATAGCGGCAAAAATAACGAGATAGAAAACGCCCTTTCAGCATTTTTACCTGCGGGTTTAAGCAGCTCACTTTCCAGTGTAAATAGTACTAACCCCAATGCTGAAGTACTTACCAATATTCCAAGTAATAAACTATTAGAAAGTGGCGTCGCAAGGGTTTCCAGTGCTGTTCGCCAATGTAATAGCGTGGCACCTTCTGGCAATAAATCAGGGTAATACCACTGCTTAGCGATTGAGTACATAAGTACCGAATAAACCACTGCGCCAATCAAAGCAATGTATAGCACTACAGTGCTATAAGCGGCGCATTGCACAAGGCGATCAAAAAAACGCCTGTTCCCTTTCGCAAGCCTTTTCCTTCCCGCATATATCACTATACGCTCAACACCTAACAACAGCAGTAAAGCCAAACCACTAACGGCAACCTGAAGCACGGCTGCACTGCTTGCCAATAGGCGCATAGATAAATCGATATGATTAAACCAATGCATAATGGCTACGGCCAAAGTGCTGGGGTTATTTCCCCCTAATATAAGTGGAATTTCCACGTTAGAGGTGGCAAAGACCAATACTGCTAATATAGGTAATCTGATTTGTGTGAAGACAGTGGGCATTACAAGCTTAAAAAAGGTTGCCACGGGGGAATATCCAAGCGCCGTGCCCACTTTGATATAGCCAGAAAGTTTACTTTTCACTAATGGCTGGGACATCACACTTAACGCCATTAAAAGAATGAACGGCAGTTCTTTTAAGCTTAACGCCAGCAGAACGCTTAGCCCCCAAGAGTCATAGGGGAAAAAAGCGTCGTATGGGAAAAGCGCCTCGCCACTACTAGGAATAACCGTATTTGTTCCTACTGCTGTTATTCGCGCAAATATGCCTGACGGGCTGAATACAAATAGCAAGGCAATGGCTGCAGCGGCGTGTGGAAAAACAAGAAACGGACTTAATAAACCTTGAATTTTGTTTAGCCAGTTCGATTGATAAAATGAAGCTAGTAATAAAAACGCGCCAGCCATGGCCAGCAATGTAGACCCCACCCCGGTAAAAAGTGAAAGCCACACCATCTGCCAAATATCATCAATAGCAAATAACGTTCTAAAAACGTCGAGTGAAAAGCTGTTTGCGCCTATTGCAGGAAAATAGCCTAACGCAGGAAATGCCACGCCAACTAGACCGGCTAAAACAGGAATGCACAGTAAAAGTAATAAGCACCAGCGTGCAACACGTGTAAATTGAGCGAACATCAGTAGCGCGCTCCATAGCGTTCGTACCATGCCTCTCGCAGCGCATCGGTCCAGCTTGAATGAGGCTCGGCCAGCAGTATAGTAGCTTGCGATTTATCTAACGCTGATGAGTGAGTGTTACTTTCAACAAACAGTGCTTGGTTTGGCGCTGAAAGGCTTTCAATATCAAGCACGGTATCGTCGCCCCACACTTCTACCTTCTGTTTTTTAGCTTGTGCCTGTGGAGAGAGCAGGAAGTTAACCACCGTTTTGGCCGCCGCTTTGTTTTTTGAGTTATAAGTAAGGCCTACAAAATGAACATTTGCCAAGCTACCGTCTTGCATAACATAGGTACGAACATCGTCAGGTAAATCGAAACGCGTTACCGCAGAAGGAATTTCCGAAGCGGTAAAAGAGAAGGCCATTGAAAGCTCCCCGGTTCCCACCAAGCGTTGTAATTGGGAGGCTTGACGTAACATGTGCTTACCCTGTTGCCACATAGTAGGATGCAGCGCGTCAAGATACGCCCACAAACTCGGTAAAACAGCATCAAGCGATTCATCATTCGCTGGCTGATAGAAAAGGCTTCGCTTATCTTTATTAAGTGCAAGCGCTGAATACTTAATAAAACTAATACCTAAATAATCACTCGGTACTGGGTAGGTAAATCTACCTGGGGATTTTTGGCTAAATCGTAGAAGCTCTTCAATGGTTTTTGGCACCATAAGCCCTAGCGTATTTAAGTGTGCGCTACGGTAGTAAAAAACCATAGATGCTTTGCCCCAAGGCGCCTCCATTCCTAACGTTGGCTCACCGAAGTCTGTTGTTACAGCGGGGTTTTGATCTGGATTGGTTAGGCTAAAATTGTCAAGTTCACCTACCCACGAAGTACTTAACAAATCGTGCTTTTTCATCGCAGCGAAGTTTTCGCCATTTATCCATATAAGGTCAACACTCCCGTTTTTGTGATTCCCTGCCGCCTTTTCGGCCAGCACACGAGACACTGCGTCACTGGTGTCGGCCAGTTTTACATGCTGTAGTTCAATATTAAAACGGGCTTTAACTTGCTCGGCTACCCACTGAAGGTAGCCATTGACTTGGGCGCTGCCACCCCAGGCATGAAATCGAACAAGAGGCGGTTTTTCGCTGGCTGCTTCATCGCTGGCGCTGCCCACCGCCGGCTGGGCCTCAACAAATACGGAAAAAATGACTATGCAGGTAAAAAAGAATACCTGCATGGGGGTAAACAAGGGTCTATTTGTTCTTAACTGTGCCGCAGCTTGCCACTCTGAATTCATTTGCGAAGCATTCAGAGCTCTAGCATTAGCGTTAGCGTTAGAGTTAGCGTTAGCGCTACTGTGCCGCATTAAGCGCCCAGTCATAGTTTAGGTATTCGATATCGGCAGTGTTATTTTTTAACGCAGAAACTTGTGTTTCAGTTAATTGCATTGCGTCTTTATACAGCAAGATAAACTCGTTGAGCGTCGAAGTATCACGCCACTCGCCGTTTTTACCTTCAAAATCCTCACTGTACCAATCAAATATTTTTGATAGATACAGTGTGCCTTCGGTCATTTTATTACGAGAGGTGTCAGCCAAAAATCGCTTAGTTTGTGCCTCTAACTGCGAGTCCAGTTTGTCTGCTGTGTATGCTTCTTCACGAAGCGCTGGGCAACCCACGCTTGCGCAATTCACCGCAAAATGTATGCGAGGCTCGTTATAGTTTTTTGTAGTTTGGTTTGTACCGCGAATAAGTTCGTGTTCAATTTCATCTAACGTACGGGCCTTACCAAGCAGCGGGGCTATCTCTTTTTTCCAAGGTGAAGAAAAGAAACTGCCCAAATCTCGAATGGAGTCAATAGCTGGGTACTCAGTTAGAATAAGTTCGATAGTGTAGGCGTTGTACGCGTTAATAAGAAAAGCGAGCTGTTTATCCTTATTCCATGAATCGAATGTACTTTGCTCAACCTTAGCCAATCGCGCTAAATACTCGTTAAGCCTAGTCTGCTCTTTTTTAAAGCCATCGTAATTTACCTGAGTGCTAGCGCCATTTGAAATCGGCGTTACATACTTACTTAATAAATTATCGAACGTGCTATGTAGGCCTTCTTCAGCGCTAGCATAGAAACTTACGCTTGCAGCAAACAGCGCTACGCTGCCTACTGCTACACCACGTAACACTTTACTACTACGTGATAAACGGACGACTTTACACATGAAAGGCGATTGAGTAGTTTTCACTTCTATTACCCTCTGCGCCATGTGTGGAATTTCTCAACGTAGCTTAAAAGTTTTTCAGGAGCATTAGCGCGCTTCCAGTTCCCCGCTGCGTATTTCGCACCTTCTGCCCATGTTGGGTAGGCGTGAATAGTGCCAAGAATTTTGTTAAGTCCTAAGTCGTGTTTCATAGCAATAACGAATTCAGCGAGCAGATCGCCTGCGTGCTCAGAAACAATAGTAACGCCCAGTATTTTATCTTTACCCGGCGGTGTAAGCACCTTTATAAACCCTTTACGCGCACTTTCGGCAACCGCGCGGTCAAGCTCAGCAAATTCGTAGCGCGTTACTTCTACATCAATCTCTTGTTCAGCAGCATCTCGTTCACTAAGACCTACCCTCGCCACTTCAGGGTCAATAAAGGTTGTCCAAGGAATAACGCGATAATCCACTTTAAACTTCTTAAAGGTTCCGAAAAGCGCATTTACTGCCGCATACCACGCCTGGTGAGCGGCTACGTGGGTAAACTGATACGGACCCACCACATCACCTGCAGCAAAAATATTTGGCATAAGCGTTTGCAAGTATTCATCAGTTTCTATGGTTCTATCGAACTGAATACCCAATTCTTCAAGACCAAACCCATTTAGACGCGCCTTTCGACCAACCGCCACGATCACTTCGTCATAGGCGATAGTTGATTCAACACCTTCTTTAGCAACCACTAATACTTTTTCACCGTCTTTCGTTTCAAAGCGCAATGCGTCATGAGATGTCAAAACATTAACTCCGCTTTCACGAAGTACAGATTCAGAATATTCGGCTACATCCGCATCCTCGCGGCCCATTAAACGGGGTGCACGTTCAACTTGCGTTACCTCACTACCCAGGCGAGAAAATGCCTGTGCCAGCTCACAGCCGATAGGCCCACCACCCAACACTATTAAGCGCTTTGGCGCTTCTTCAAGGTCAGCAAATTTAGACCATAAGGTGTCAGAAGTGACATAACCGCTTTGTTCGATACCAGGCAGGTCCGGAACAAAAGGCGCTGCCCCTGTGGCAACAACAATGTTCTTTGTTGTTAGCGTTTGGGTGCCGCCATCATTCTTTTTAATCTCTACTGTCCAGGGGTCGATGATCTTTGCATAGCCTTTCACTACATCCACACCTAAACTAGTGTAACGCTCTACACTGTCGTTGGGCGCGATAGCCGCAATGACTTCATGCACACGGGCCATCACTTTTTTAAACGACATCGCTGGTGTTACCGGCTCTAAACCATAGTTATCGGCATGGCGCATTTGGTTTGCTACTTTCGCCGTTTTTATAATGGCTTTACTGGGTACACAGCCATAGTTAAGGCAGTCGCCCCCCATTTCCCCTGCTTCTACCAGCGTTACTTTTGCTTTCACCGCTGCGGCGATATAGCTGGTAACTAACCCACCTGCACCGGCGCCGATCACAACTAGGTTACGGTCAAATTTCTTTGGTTTCTTGTAGCCTTTATAGACGCGGCGGCGATTCACTATTGCCACAATGCCTTTAGCTATCCAAGGGAATATTCCCAGCAGAACAAATGAAAAGATAAGTCCAGGCGATACGATGCCTGACAGGCTGTCAATTAGCGCAAGCTGCGTACCTGCGTTTACATAAACAGCAGTGCCAGCAAGCATACCTATTTGGCTTACCCAGTAAAATGTCCAGGTTTTAAGTGACGTCAGCCCCATTAACAGGTTGATTAAAAAGAACGGAAATACCGGTACTAAACGCAGCGTAAACAAGTAAAACGCACCTTGTTTTTCTACGCCCTCATCTATCTTTTTAAGCTTTTCTTTAAACTTGTTGCGTACGGTATCTCTTAGGATGAAGCGCGCGACTAAAAAAGCTAACGTAGCACCAACACTTGATGCGAACGACACAATAACTAAGCCCTGCGCCAGCCCAAACAAGGCACCTGCAGCTAAGGTCAAAATTGCTGCACCTGGCAGCGACAGTGCGGTAACCGCCACATAAATAGCAAAGAACACCCCAATGCTTAATACAGGGTTTTCTTCTATTTGCGCTTGAAACGTATCGAGTGAGTCCTTCATCCCCTGAAGGGTTAGATAGCTATTCAAATCAAAATAGAAAAAGCTAAATATAGCGGCGGCAATAACCCCTAAAAGCGCTATTTTCTTAAACATAAAAATCCTTAGCGCTTAAAACGCGTATTGCATGGTAATTTGAGCGTGACGAGGCACGTTTGGCATAACCAGAGTCGCACCAAAATATCCGCCTTCAAAAAGCGGCTGCCAATTTTCTTCATCAGTAACGTTAATAACATCTAAGCGTAAACGAAGATCATCGCTAACTTGGTAATCAGCATTTAAGTCTATAGTGTACTGGTCGCGAATATGCACGGTTTGTAAAAAGTCTAAAGGGAAAGACTTGGTGTATAGAGCACTCGCACCAAGCTGAACATCGTCAGTTACCTGCCAGCCAGCATTAATGGATGCTATTTGCGGAGGAATACCTTGCACTCGGCTGTTCGATGCAGGGAACGCGGCAAACGACGGTGAGCCCACTCCCGTGCCCTCAATAATATCTGGACGACTGCTATCGAACGCGTCTATCACCTGCGCCGTACCTTGGAACGCTGCAGAGTCATCAAAACGCGCGTCTAAATAACTGTAGGCCGCATTGACCCATACGTCGTCGCCTTGGTAAAACATTTGCAACTCAAACCCTTTGGTTTTCACGCCACTGTTGCTGCCGTCGCGATTGCGTAAGCTACGGGTTTGTTCGAACACTGCCGCTTCAGCGTACCATTTGCTGTTTGGCGCGTATTTTACCCCTGCTTCGTACAGGGTATTTTCGGTAGCAAAATTAAGCGGGTTAATTTCATTATTACCGCCCAATACTGTGCCCCCCGCCATACTGTTTGACGTGGCATCGTTCTCTGAAAACGCCGCGTATACATTCACATCACCCGTCAGCTTGTAAACCGCACTTAACTGATAGCTAGTTAATGTATCGCTATAGGTATCAGACGCTGCCGTTACTCCATCAGGCGCTAATGGGTCACGGGCTTCAACATCGTAATAATCTATTCTAACGCCGGCAATGGTCGAGAACTTGTCTGTCCATGTAGAGCGTTGTTGGAGCGCCAACCCAGTTTGCCACGACGTGGAATCAGTGGTGTCTGACAGGTTAAAGTCGCCGCTTCCATCGCCGTCCAAATCATACTGAGCTCCCGGAGATACGAACACACCCGGACGTAACTCGACTAAGCGCGCTTTTTGCGCGTCGGTAAGGGATATCACACGGTTTGAAATAGGCCCGGTTAAGTCAATCGGATTGTCGGCCTCAGTGGTAAACTGGCTATAGCCCAGCACGTCGTTATAGCGAAGCGCTAAGCCTACAGTAGTAAGTTGATTATCGTTCCACTGGTAATCAACTTCAGTGCGATTTTCAAACGTATCAGCGCCGTCGATAATCTCTACAAAGCTATTTTGCGCAATTTCCTCACGTTCAAGATATTGATAATAAGTCATGTTGCGAAGCGCCACGTTATCAGCCACTTTGTATTCCACATTGCTGCGAATAACTGTGGTTTCAGCACCATTGATGTCGTCAGGGTTAGTAAATACGCGGTTACGAGGAATAACCACTTCACCGGTAGGTGAAATAATGGCTCCAGCGCCCGGAACTGAACTACCATTAGGCTGAGTGCCTTGGCCAGTAATATAAATACCGTTGTCGATAAGGTCTTGCGTTGGGCGGTTTATGCCTGCGTTGTCTGGATAGTCTGTGTCGTAATATTCCGCGCTAATATCCCAAGTGAGCGCGTCGCTCGGTGTATAGCGATATGCAACAAATAGGTTTGTACTATCGCGCTCAGCAAAGTCATAGAAGCTGCCGTGATCTAGGTACTCAGCACTGAAGCGAATGCCGCTTTTCCCTTCTTCTATTGCAGTACCGTAATCTACTTGGGCTGAATACTGATCCCAGCGCCCGGCGCGAAGGGTAACTTTACCCTTGCTTTCTGTGGTAGGCGCGACCTTGGTTTGAAGGTTAACAAAGCCACCATTACGCTGCGTACTACCAAACAAAACGGGAGAAGGCCCTTTCACTACGTCAATTTGCTCTACGCTGTTAAAAGATAACGGCAATCCAAAACCGTTATTACCTGCCTGGCGACGCACGCCGTCTTGAAAAAGTTCGCCTAACTGACCGCGAATACTTGGCAAGCTGGGTGTACCGAAGCCGCTTGAAGCGTAGGCATTAGGGGCTGCCTTTACGATATCGTGTAAATCATTAATGTTAAGCGCTTCTATCGCTGCTGCCGACAATGACGTTACTGCACGAGGGGTTTCTGCTGCACTTAAACCGCTACCAAATAACCCTTTTAACGTATTGTCGCCCGGGTTTAGCGTGTTTACGCTTTGTTGATTGCCTGTTACTTCTACGACTTCAATATCTGATACTTGCTGGGCAGCTAACGACTGACTGATGGCAAGCGCGAGTGTGCTAACGGCTAGGCCGATTATTCTTTTCATTAACGATTCCGTATTTTTATTTATTATTCGACTAGACCGATACGTGTCACAAAAAATTTCAGTACATTTAATTTTTAAAAAATTTTAGAAAACATAAAATTAGTTGAAATTTTTATTTTGAACGGTCGTTCTAGTATGCTTGCACTATTATACTTTTGGAGCATGTATGCAAAACAACACAGATATTCAAAACCGACTCGAGTGGTCGTTACTTTCTCTTCGCGTAACTATTTTTATCGTTATGTTCGTTTGGACCTTAGATAAGTTTGTCAATCCAGCTCACGGCATGGCTATTTTCGAAAAATTTTACGGTATAGGCGGAGTACCTGAAATGGCCGTCTACATTATGGGCGCATTACAGCTAGCACTGGTTTTAGCATTTCTAGCAGGCCTTGCGAAAAAATATACCTACGGCCTTATTTTCATTCTTCACGGCGGGTCTACCCTTTCGTCTTTCCCGCAATATCTAGACGCCTTTAATCACCTGCTATTTTTTGCCGCATGGCCTATGTGGGGTGCGTGCTTTGCACTGTTCCTACTGCGCGAAGCTGACACTAAGTTTGCCTTTGGCAAGTAGTGACTATTCGTTGAATAAGTACGCTATATCGACTCGAAAGAGGCACGAACTAGGTATACTCGCTAGATAGGCTGACTGCTAAAAAATTAGCGCTCGAATGTTTCTCGTTATCGAATTTATAGGGCGCGAGGGCCACGCCGTTTTAGCATGAGGTTTATTTTTTGGCAGCAGCATACAGTTGCTGCCATTCGCCCTCTTGTACCGGCATTATTGATAACCTTCCACCTTTTTTCACTAAAGGCAGTTCAGTAATACCGTCCATCGTTTTAATCACTGAAAGTGGCAATACGTTGGAAAATTTTTCTACAAACTTCACATCTACACGATACCAACGAGGGTTTTCTTCACTAGATTTAGGATCGTAGTATTTTGACTCAGGGTTAAACTGTGTAGTGTCTGGGTATCCGTCTTTCACCACTTCTGCAACACCTGCAATACCCACTAGCTTGCAGCTGGAATGGTAGATAAACACCTTATCACCTAGCTTTACGCCGTCACGCAGAAAGTTGCGAGCTTGGTAGTTTCTAACGCCGTCCCACGGTTCAATTTGGTCGGGACGGTTTGCCAAGTCGTCTATAGAAAATGCATCAGGTTCTGTTTTAAATAGCCAATACGCCATGTTTTTATTCTTTCTCTTAATCTTTGCACGCTCATTAAAGCACATATAAACAAACACACGCTGTTCGCGTTTTATTACCTCCAGTATACAAAGCGCTTTTATTTAATGACAGTGCTATACCTTAGCTTGGCTAAGACTGCTATAATTACGTACTTAATCTGAGCTTACGCCTAATTTGAGTTCAGCAATTCCCTGATTTATCTAGATGTGATTACTATGCAAGCCACCATTAAGGCCGACCGCGGCCTGTTTTCTTACCCTAAATATTGGCCACACTGCCTGGGTACCGCACCTTTTCTTCCTATGTCAAAAGAGGAAATGGATGCCCTTGGCTGGGACAGCTGTGACGTTATTTTGGTAACCGGCGATGCGTATGTCGATCACCCTAGTTTCGGTATGGCGGTTATTGGTCGAGTACTGGAAGCCCATGGTTTTCGCGTTGGCATTATTTCTCAGCCAGATTGGAAGAGTAAAGACGACTTCATGAAGTTGGGGAAGCCTAACCTGTATTTCGGCGTAACAGCCGGAAACATGGACTCTATGATCAACCGCTATACGTCTGACAAAAAGCTTCGTCACGACGATGCCTATACGCCAGGCAACGTAGGTGGTAAGCGTCCTGACCGTGCCGTAACTGTTTATGCACAGCGCTGCCGCGAGGCATTTAAAGGCGTACCTGTAATTGCGGGCGGTATTGAAGCCAGCTTGCGTCGTATTGCGCACTACGACTACTGGAGCGAAAAAGTACGCCGCTCAGTACTGTTCGACTCTAAAGCCGACATGCTGTTTTTCGGTAACGCCGAGCGCCCCCTTGTTGAAGTCACCCATCGCTTGGCGGCAGGTGAAGATATTGCCGATTTACGCGACATTCGCGGTACCGCAATCATCGTTAAAGAAGCCTTACCAGAATGGCAAGGTGTTGACTCTACCTCTCTAGATAGACCCGGTAAAATTGACGCCATTCCAAGCCCCTATCAAATGGAGCCCGAGTGCGACTCGCAGGATAAAGATACGAAAAGCAGTGAAGCACCAGAAGCATCGCCCATTGTTATTCAGCCTGCGCAGAAAGAAAAAGAAAAGCGTAAGCCTTGGGAGAAGGTGTACGTTAAGCTGCCAGCGTACGAAACGGTAAAAGATAACAAGGTCTTATACGCCCATACATCGCGTATTTTGCACCAAGAGACCAACCCAGGTTGCGCTCGTGCACTGATGCAGCGCCATGGCGACAGACACATTTGGATTAACCCACCCGCCATGCCGCTTGAGACAGAAGAGATGGACGCGGTATTTGACTTACCGTATCAGCGTGTTCCTCACCCTGTATATGGCGACGCCAAAATTCCTGCGTACGATATGATCCGTTTTAGTATCAATATCATGCGTGGATGCTACGGCGGCTGTACGTTCTGCTCAATTACCGAGCACGAAGGCCGTATTATTCAAAGTCGTTCTGAAGATTCGATTATTCGTGAAATTGAACAAATACGCGACACCGTTCCTGGCTTTACTGGCGTAATTTCAGACTTAGGCGGTCCGACAGCGAACATGTATCGCCTTCGTTGTAAAAGCCCGAAGGCAGAAGCGACTTGTCGTCGCCCTTCCTGCGTGTACCCAAGCATATGTGCACATATGGATACCGACCATAAGCCAACTATCGACTTATACCGCCGTGCTCGCGAATTGCCTGGAATTAAAAAGATTTTGATTGCGTCTGGCGTGCGTTATGACTTAGCGGTAGAAGACCCAGAATACGTGAAAGAGCTAGCCCTTCACCACGTAGGCGGTTATTTGAAGATAGCACCAGAGCACACCGAAGACGGCCCGCTTTCAAAAATGATGAAGCCGGGTATGGGAAGCTATTACCGCTTTAAAGAACTGTTTGATAAATACTCACAAGAAGCGGGTAAAAAGCAGTACCTTATCCCATATTTCATTGCTTCACACCCGGGTACCACCGACGAAGACATGCTAAGCCTTGCGATTTGGCTTAAGGAAAATAAGTTTAAGCTCGATCAGGTACAAAACTTTTATCCGTCGCCAATGGCAACGGCAACAACCATGTACCACACCGAAGTGAATTCTCTTCGCAAGGTGACTAAAGAAAGTGAAGAAGTACCGTCAGCGAAAGGTGAAATTCACCGTAGACTACATAAGGCTATGTTGCGTTATCACGACCCGAAAAACTTTGCGCAAATTCGAGAAGCACTTAAACGTATGGGTCGTGAAGACTTAATTGGCCGTGGTCCTCAGCACCTTGTGCCGCCAGAGACCGCTGACGAAAAACGCCAGAAAGCACAAAAAGGCCGTCGCGGTGAACGTGCGCTTACTAAGCATACCGGGCTTCCACCCACGTTTCAGGGTAAAAACGGGAAAGGCAAAAGCCGAGACGGTAGCGCGTTAAATAAAAGCCGTCGTAATACAAACGGCAATAAGCAAGGTAGCGGTAATAGGCAAGATCAAGCCAACGGTAATACCGCCAATCGAAATTCCGGTAAAGCTTCTAAGGCGAATAATGGCGGCGGAAACAATCGTGGCCGCTCTCAAAAACAGCCAAACATGCATAAACGTTAAGATAACAAACGCTAAAAATATAAAAGCCCGATGCTTTTCAACATCGGGCTTTTTTTGTGATTTTTAGCAATAGCACTGCGCTATTTCAATTTACTATTTTAGTATCCAAACTATATGTACCCAGGCTATATGTACCCAAGCTATACGCTTACATTCCGTCGTCATTAGGGTAGCACTCCACATTTTCAAGTTTAGCAAGCTCACCAGTTTGATCATTTCGCAGCAAACAGTGCTTGCCATCACTTAGTAACGTAAAGCTGTAAACAGGGTTGTTGTGCCTTCCCTCAACGGGTAAACCTCTGCTATCTACCTTCGCTTTCCGTTCAATTGTAATGCTTGAAGCACTGCTAAATGCATTATCAGCAACAGTGATTGCTATACCGCCGAACCAGTTACTGATGGTATTTTCAATAGTTTGCTTTTGGCTTGCACTCGTGCTGTTAGTGATTGCTTTATGCAGCTCAGTCTCCTTGGTTGCAGCACAGCCAGATGCCGATGATAGCGCTATAGCAAGGGCTGCAGCTGTCAGCCCTTTGCTTTTGCCTTTACCGAATAAAGCCGTCATTCTTGTTCCTTGATAACAAGCTGATTGATCTTGTTATGTAAAATAAAGTTTTCTCTGCGCTTTTCAGGCGTATCGATAGGAATAAGCTTTTCACCCACTAGCGCGCTTTGATTACTGCGCAGTGCGTTTACATCAGCCGTGCCGTTACCCGATACCACTTCAGGGCATGCGCCCGTAGCTGCAAATTCTAGTGCTGCAGACAACATACCTTCATTCGGGTCGCCTAAACTAGCAGTAAAGTCATCTTCAACTTCACATCCTGGCAGTTCAAAATCAAAGTTTGGAGTACTGGTTGGCATAAAGCCGTCGGCATAATCACCAAAGCCTTTATTGTTCACTCCTTGGAACTGAATAGTGAAGTAAGTTTCACCACAGTTGTCTGTAGGATAGAAACCATAAGGCTTACCGCACGTTGTAGAGCCAATTTGTACCACCTCTACATCTATGCCTCGAAGCGCGTTCATTACCGCTTCACTGGCTGAACAGGTTGCATCTGTTGAAATTACGTAAACACGAGTCAGTGAAAGGCTCGGTAGTAACGTATCGGTAAGCCGTCCGGCGTTGTAATCGATAACATTGCTGTAAAAAGGCGTAGGACTAATATTGTCGCCGGTTACAGGGTTAGTCGTTGGGTTCTTGTCGTTAAATTGCAAAGTTTCAAACGTAGCGTTGTTCGTTTGATTTGGACCCGCTACCATATAAGAAAGCTGAGAAGCTAACGCCAAACGTCCCCCACCGTTGTAACGCAGATCCATGACTAACTCGGTTACATTCTGCTCAACAAAGGTATCAAATGCCTCGATTAACCCTTCCTGCGCGGTAACAATGAAGGTATTAAATTGGAAGTAACCTGTTTTACCGTTTTCGGTATCGAACACCTTAACGTTTTGCACCGGCGTTTCGCTCACATCAGCAGAAGTTATATCTACAGACATAGTCGTACCGTCAATCAGCTCAAACTCAAAGCTCGTAGTGGTTCCGGCATCATCAGGAAACAGTCCATCGTTTAAAGCGTTTACACCTTGTTGGGTATTGTCATTAACGAAATCAACGCCGTTAATACTCACAACCTTAGCGCCTCGCGGCACATTCGCTGCAGCAGCAGGTGAACCAGGCTCTGTGAACCGCACCGTTAGCTCTCTTGGTACCGTGTTTGAGCCAAATTCCCAATCAAAACCAAAACCTGACGATATGCCAGATTGAGATAGCTCGTTATATTCAGCAGTATCTTGTGAAAAATGAAAATTGTCTTTAGGCGTGCCGCTTGGCGTTAATTCATTGGTTTTTAACTGGTCGAAGTATGCCAATACTGAAAAGTTTTCTGGGTCGTTGTCGTCTACTTCGTCATACCATAAGTAGGTGTCGTTAGTCCAAGAGCGCAGCCAAAGCTTTTCATCCATTGCGGTGCCTTGGGTATCTGGATAAGCACTTCCCGTAAAAGGGTCGATACCAGTTCTTGGCGTTTCACATTTGGCGATGAAGTCAGATTGTGGCTCATAGACACCGGCTTCCCACTCAGGCTCAGAGGTAACGGGAGTCGTTGGTGTTGTAGCTACTGGCGAGGAATTAGATGATCCACCACCTCCCCCACACCCTGCCAATAGAGAAATCGTCACCGCTAATGCAACTGAAGAATACACATACGCTTTCATAGTTCTAACATGTCCTTATTGTAAATGGCTAACTAAGGCCTACAGCTCAATACTTAAACAATAGCATAGCCAATAATGACATATCCTTATAAATCTAACTACATAACAAAAGTTTAAAATGTTTCTAATTGTAAAATCAACGAACGTTAGCTTAAGGGCCTGGCACTGCCCTTAAGCCAAGCGCTAGGTCACTATTTTTTAGCTAAAAGCGCGTAAAACACAGGCGTGAATATTAATCCAAACACCGTAACGCCAATCATGCCGAAAAACACTGCGTTACCCATAGCATGACGCATTTCCGCGCCTGCTCCACTGGCTAACACAAGCGGAACTACGCCTGCGGTAAACGCGAACGACGTCATTAAAATTGGGCGTAATCGCTGACGGCAGGCGGCGATAATTGCGTCCATATAATGCATACCGTCCATTTGCTTCTCCCTTGCAAATTCCACCATAAGTATGGCGTTCTTAGAGGCAAGCGCCACTAAAACGACCAACGCTATTTGGGTAAATATATTATTATCACCCCCCAAAATAAATACACCAAACAATGCGGATAATATTGTCATTGGCACTATCATGATGATGGCTAACGGTAAGCGTAAGCTCTCATACTGAGAGGCCAGCACCATGAATACGAAAATAATAATAAGAGGAAACACAAAGACCATAGTATTACCGGCTAGTATTTGCTGGTAGGTCATATCTGTCCACTCATAATCAATACCCGCTGGCAAGACCTCAGTTAACACTGCCTCCATTGCCGCCTTTCCTTGGTCAGAGCTATACCCTGGTGCTGGGCTACCGTTTAATTCGGCGCTAATGTATCCGTTGTAATGTTGAACGCGATCTGGCGCGGTAATGGGTTCCACCGAGACAACTGAGCCTAAAGGCACCATATTTCCTTGAGCATTTTTAACTTCAAGCCTAAGTATTTGCTCCTCACGCTCTCTAAATTGACTGTCTGCCTGTGCAGTTACCTGATAAGTGCGCCCAAACATGTTGAAGTCATTTATGTAAGCAGAGCCCAAATAAACCTGCAGCGTTGTAAAAAGTGCCTCTAAATCTATACCCTGTATAAGCGCTTGCTCCCGGTCGATTGTTAAATTCATTTGGGGCACTTGAATACGGAAACTGGAAAATAAGCCGCTTAGCGCCGGGTTTTCGTTACCCACTTTTATAACCTCTTGAAGCGTGGCAAACATTTTCTCAAAACCCACGTTCCCCCTATCCTCTAACTGCAATTTAAACCCTCCGGTAGAGCCTAACCCGAGAATCGGCGGCGGTGTAAACACTGCGACAAATGCTTCGTCAATATCGGCATACGCCTTGTTAAGTTTCGCCGCAATTGCCGCCGCCGTCATATCCTCGCTCTGACGCTTATCAAAGTCTTCAAGTGGAACAAACACCATTGCACTATTTGGGCTGTTACTTGGTCCGTTTATGGAGCGCCCCGGAAACGCTACAGTATTCAGCACCCCAGGTACGTCTAACGCAATTTTTTGCATTTCTACGGCGACGTCTTCAGTTCTGTCGAGGCTAGACGCATCAGGCAGCTGTGCAATTGCGATTAAATACTGTTTGTCTTGCTGGGGAATAAAGCCCCCGGGAATAGAAGAAAATAAAGCCCCAGTTGCACTTAACAATGCAACATACACCACCATTACCGCACCGCGTTTACCCAATAATTTGCCGACAAAAACCTCATAATACTTCGCACTTTTGTCAAATACTCTATTGAATGGCGTAAACAACCTTTTCCCAAGTAAACGATTAAGGAACAGGGTAATTTTATCGTCCGGTGCATCGTGACCTTTTAACAACAGCGCCGATAACGCAGGGGACAACGTAAGTGAATTAATGGTAGATATAATGGTTGATATGGTTATGGTTACGGCAAACTGTTTGTAGAATTGACCGGTTACACCGGTAATAAAAGCCGTGGGGATAAATACCGCACAAAGCACAAAGGCAATAGCGATAATGGGCCCACTGACCTCAGACATAGCACGCTTAGTCGCGGTTAGCGGATCGTAGCCAGCTTCAATGTTCCGCTCAACGTTTTCAACCACAACAATCGCATCATCAACCACAATACCAATAGCGAGCACTAGGCCAAACAAAGACAAGGTATTAATCGATAACCCGAGCAGGTGCATTACCGCAAAGGTGCCTATTAAAGACACGGGAACAGCAATCAGCGGAATGATAGATGCACGCCATGTTTGTAAAAACAAAATGACGACAATGACCACTAAGACAATAGCTTCAAATAAGGTATCAATAACGGCATCAATCGAGCCGCGCACAAACAGCGTGGGGTCGTACGCAATATTGTATTCCATTCCAGGAGGAAAATTTTGCGCTAACCGTGCCATGGTTGCTCTCACATCGTCTGATAAAGCGATTGCATTTGAACCCGGGCGCTGAAAAACAGGTAAACCAACCGCGGGCTCAGCGTCTAACATAGCTCTTAATGCATAGTTTTCTGAGCCAAGCTCTATTCTGGCCACGTCTCCTAATCGGGTTAACTGGCCGTCATCGCCAACCTTAAGTACAATGCCTTCAAACTCTTTAACGCTTTCCAAGCGGCCTTTTACATTAAGCAGTGTTTGAAACTGAATAGATTCATGGGCAGGTTGTGCCCCCAATGCACCCGCAGAAATCTGCTTATTTTGCGTACTTATAGCCTGAAAAACTTCACCTGCGGTAATGTTTCGACTTGCAAGCGCATCAGGGTCTAGCCACACGCGCATAGCGTATTTGGCACCGCCATTTAGCATGGTGTCGCCAACGCCAGGTAGCTTTTTAAGCTCGTCGATAATGTACATGTCGGCATAATTTGCAATGTAGCTTACACCCAGAGAGCCATCTGGCGAATACAACTGTATGCCCATAGCGAGATTAGGAGACGCTTTTTCAGCGGTAACCCCCAAGCGCTGTACTTCTTCAGGTAAGCGGGATAACGCATTGCTTACACGATTCTGAACCTGTACTTGCGCGACATCTAAATCTGTCCCTAAGGCAAAGGTTACAGTTATTGTTAAGCCTCCATCACTAGTTGCTAGTGAAGAGTGATACAACATATTTTCTAAACCATTAAGCTCTTGCTCAATAGGTGTAGCTACGGTTTGCCCGATAACCGTTGGATTCGCGCCTGGGTAACTTGCATTGATGACCACCGTTGGTGGCACAACCGCTGGGTATTCGCTAACAGGTAATTGCTTCATTGCAATAAGCCCGGTAATGACGAACACCAAAGAGATCATTGAAGCAAAGATTGGACGTGTTATAAAAAAATGGGAAAACTTCATAGCACTTCCTAACGCTTAGCCGTAGTCGCTACAGATAAATTGGCAGCGGGGAAATCAGCAGCCAACAAACTGCTTTTCCCTACGTCGATTTGCGATTTCCTCGGTGCTACTTTAGCACCACTTGAAACACTTCCGGCGCCATGAATAGCGATGACTTCAGCCTTTGATAAACCATTTTTGATTTGTCTGAACTGGCCGAATCGTTCACCAATATCTACCTTGCGATATTGCAGTACATTGTTTTCATCAAGGGTCAGTACAAACTTGTTTTCAAGATCAGTACCCAATGACGTCTCAGGTACAAACACGCTTTCTTCAGCGGCGCCTAGAGGAAGCCTCACTCTGACAAATGCGCCAGCTTTCAGGTTGTTATTGCTCTGCTCGAACACCGCACGAACGCGAAGCGTACCTGTTTGACTATCAATTTGGTTATCGACAAAGTCGATGTCGCCAATATGTGTAAATTCGCTTTCACCAAGTAACTGCATTGCTACCTGTGAATGAGGTTGTGAATCAGAAGCAAAAAATGCATTCCACGTTCGCTCGTCAATGTCGAAATAGGCGTAGCGTTTTGCGTCTGAAACAATCGAAGTGAGAACGGATTGCGCGCTAACCACATTGTTGCCCTGAGTTGTAAAGGCGCGAGATACTATTCCTGAAATAGGCGCAGTGACCTTCGTATAGGATAAGTCGAGCTTAGCACTGTGAAGCTGCGCTTTTAACGCAGACAATTCAGCTTGGCGCTGATGATAAGTGGATTGACGAGCGAGGGCCTGTTCTTGCGAAAGCACCCGCGTAGCGGCCAGCTGCTCTCCTCGTTCAAACTCACTTTTAGCCTGAGCCAGTGCTGCTTCAGCACCGGCAATCTGTGACTCTATAGTTTCCACTCGACTTTTAAACTGTTCATCATCGATAGTAAAAAGCACATCCCCTTTACTTACCTTACTTCCTTCTTTAAAGCGCACCTCCTCAACAATGCCTGATATTCTCGGCATTAATTGAACGACTTCTGGCGCTTCAAGGCGAGAGGTATAGGTTTTCCACGACTGAGCAGCGAGAACGGCAACAGGCGCTACATCCACAGCAGGCATTTTTTCCTCGACCGCTGTAGCATTATTTCCCGCCCCACAGCCCTGTAAAAACAGAAATGTGGCTATTATTAACCCTGAGGTTATGGCTGCTTTCATATTCACTCTCCCAATCTTTGTGTACCAAATCGCGGCAAGTATAAAGCGTCAATTAATGCCTAAAAACACGCATTCAGACATCAATTTGTTGCCCATTTTGCAACAAAGAATTAATGTTTCGCGTAAGCCTTTGATGAGATAGCCGTAAAAGACAAATTAAACTGAGAGCGATAATGGACACAGCAAGCCGATTACTTTTATTTTTAGACGTTGTTGAACATGGCTCACTAATGGGAGCCGCAGAATCAAGGAAGATTGATCGCTCTGTAGTGTCAAAACAAATTAGCAAGCTAGAAGATGATTTAGGTGTTCGTTTACTTAATAGAACCACACGTTCGATTTCTCTTACCGCTGCCGGTGGCGAAATGATAAAAAAGGCGTCTGAGCTTAGAATGCTAATGCAAGATACCTTTACCGTAGCAGAAAACTTTCACAGTGAACCTACGGGTCTACTGAAAATAGCGGCAGCTCCGCTAATAGGCCGGCGTTATTTGCAACCGGTTATCAATCAATTTCAAAAAGACTACCCCCAAGTCGACATAGAATTGCGTTTAGACTCAAAAGTGGCAGACGTAGTCTCTGAAGGCATCGACCTTGCTTTTCGTGTGGGAGAGCCTAAAGACGGCTCATTCATTGCCAGGCGTATAGCCCCAAATAGGATGATCATTGCCGCGGCACCCGCATTTATAAAAACCTACGGCATGCCCTCAACAATTGGAGACCTCAAGCACCTGCCAGCAGCTACCTTTGTTAGCGCGAACGCGCGTATTAAGGAAATTCACTATTTTAACAAGCAAGGTCATCCGTGCACTCAGCCAATGAAAAGTGTGTTTAGCGCCAACGATGGTGAAGTATTAATAATGAAAACACTAACCGGTGACGCTTACTTTGCAGGTCCGTGCTTTATTCTGGGTGATGAAATTGCAAAAGGAGAGTTGATCCCATTAGTCACGGATACACACTTGGCCGAATACAGCGGCATGTACGCCGTTTATCCCCACCGTGACCTGCCAAAAAGGACACTGCTTTTTTTCAACGCAGTGCGTGAATATATTGGCGAAAAAGTCCCTATTTGGGAAAGTAATATAAAAGGCTTTGAAAATATGTATCGCGCACGTACTTAAAGCAATGCGCTTCCCTCTATCTAACTCGCTTGCATACTTTATATTTACTGATGCTGCACCGGCAAAAGCCCAACGCTTTTAGCCGTGAGACTGCTAATAAAAAGCCCCTCATCAGTTTTTATCGCGCCTGTCACAAAGGGGAAAGCGCCGGTAGGGTCTTGCCAACTTTGTGCTATTTCACCTTTTTCGCTTAATTCTATAAGGTGCCCATAAGACTGCCCTTGAGGACGCATAAAACCGGGAAGGCGCTGTATCATTTTTCGAATAAATGGTTTATCAGACAGCATATCGACAGGGGCTGAGCGCGGCGACGCAAGGCCAATGTAGTAGTTGCCATTATCTGCACGGCTGATGTTATCTGGAAAGCCTGGCAAGTTATCAATAAGTACGTCAACTTGCCCTTTGTTCGGCCCCACCAGCCAATAACGCAGCACACGGTATTTTCCGGTTTCGTTAACCAATATCGATTGCTCATCGTGACTAACTGCCACACCGTTCGCGAATACCAACTTATCCATGAGTATTACACTATTGCCAGTGTCGGGGTTGTACTCGATTAACCTGCCATTACCTCGATGTTCGAATATCTCAAGCAAGCTAGCATTAAGGGTACCCCCAAAGTCTTGTGCCGGAAATTTAGTGGTCGCGTCGGTAAAATAGATGTTGCCGTTTTGAGCTATATCTACATCATCTGCATAAACGACAGGTGTATTGTTTACCTTATCAACCAGCACAGAGACCTTGCCCGCTGAATTTATTTTAAGTAACCCAAGGTGGGCGTCAGCGACAACAAGGTTGCCTTTATTGTCATATTCAATGCCTAAGGGGCGACCGCCCGTATTTACCCAAGGGGAAAAAGTATCTTCGCCTCTCTTCTTCAAAAGAATAGTGCCAGAATGACTCGATGTTGCTAACGTGCCATTTTGGTTCAAGGCAAAATCTTCTGGCCCATAGTCATTGCCCATGTTAACGAGCGTTAACTGAGATAGTCGTGTGTTTTTTGCAAATTTGCCTTCAAATCCCTTATCGACAGGTGCTTGCCAAGCAACTGGCGCTATTGGTAAAGGCCACAATAGTAGGTAAAGGACGATGGATATAGCTATGAACCACATTACTTTCATTAGAATTTTGCCTTTTTAAAACGCTTCCCATTTACAGGCATACAGTTTTTTCACCATACCAAGCAAAGTTTCAACACTCCCCTTTCGTTTTTGAATAGTCAACTATTACTCATGCCCTATTCCGAACCTTTTACTCGACATCGCTTTTTAAGCATTACAAATTCGTAAAGTAGCATCTATAAATAACGTTCGCGCGTTTCATAATAAAATGCAGTAGAGGTACATCATGTCATTTTATTCAAGAACACTCGAAGCTTCGTACGCTAAGCAGATAGACAGAGAACTAAGAGCAAGTCACGCTGGAGAAACTGGCGCGGTATGGATATATAGAGGCGCACTATGTGCTGAATTTATTCTAAGTTTGTTTAAAATAGTGCGTCCAGCAAGCGAAACTACGGGCTTTATTTACCAGCACTTAAAAACTGAAAAGCAACACCTTGAGATTTTCGAAACTGAAATGCCACGTTTCAGAGGGAGCTTTATTCTCCCTCTTTGGATTGGGGCTGGATTTATGACAGGCTTTATTCCTCGCTTGTTGGGCAAAAATTGGTTTTTTTATACCATTTACTGTGTCGAACAATTTGTCGATACCCATTATGAAAAACAGTGTAGCCAACTTGTGATGCAACCTAACCCGCCTTCGAACGTCATCGACAGGTTTAAGCGATGCCAGATGGACGAGCAGCACCACAGAGACGAGGCAGAATCCTTAATGGCCGCAAAAGCATCGCTACCTATGAAAATGTGGGGGCGCTTGGTAAAAGCAGGCTCATCAATGGCGGTTTCCATTGCGAAGATCATTTAAGCGAGTTACCGACGTATTACATATGTAATACTGAGACCTCACATGGCGCATTTAAAACTTCTAAACACGCGCCTCTTCACTGTTAACTTGGCTCACCCGCGCATTACTATCATTCCCACCATTCTTTGCTTCTGCTCGATTAGCGCTAACGCGTTTTATTAACGTGCGTGAACGATATAAGCTCCAAATGACATAGCCCGCCATAGGAATATTTAGTTGTAGCGAAGAAATAGTGAATGCAGCACTGCCGTGAACAGCCACGTAAGCAATAAGTAAAACTAGTACGCTTAGCCCCGAAATTAGTAACCAGATTGGCTTAGTTAAGGGTTTTATTGCTACCGTCATTGCAGTATTAAGCACCATCACCCCCCAAAATACTGCAATGAGTGAACCTGCAAAGAACATATCAACCACCGCGGTTAAAGCTAACGCACTGACACTTCCCCAGACTATGCTATACCAAAGCCGACTTGCCAAAGGTGGGTGTGCTTTTTTAGACAGCCAAATTTCCATTCCAGAAACGCAAAGCATAGTTAGCATTACGCCAAGAATAAAAAACAACCATTTGCTGGTCATGCCGGCAAAGTCACCGAAATGTAAACGATACATGGCCCAGAATATTTGCTTACCCCATTCTCCATCTTCGTAACCAGCGTCACCAATGAAATTGCCCGCTGTATCGAAACGGTAGCCTTCAGCGTAAATCATCCTGTTTGGCGCTTTCGCATATATCTCAATAAACTGCTCTGGCTCGCCGACCTCGTGTACCGTTAAAAAAATTGGCGACTTTTCAGGCGCTAGCGTTTCCATTTGCGCGAAGGCTTTCCCAATAGCGGGTTTACCTTCTTGTGGGGCGATGACCGGGTCTGGCGTGAAAATTTGGTTTATTACCGCATCTCTATCGCCGCCATAGTTCACGGTGGCAACTAACACTAAAATAATACCGGCCAAACCAAAGTAAGTCCCTGTAATGCCAATCACTAAATGAAAAGGTGCAGCCCACAAACCAAAGCGATTGTGCAAGTCAATCTGGGCTTGCTGGCCATTACCGCCTCTTCTCAGCTTGAATGCATCTTTGCCAATTCGTTTATGGGCAATAATCCCCGTTATAACTAAGGTACATATAATGGCACCAAGGGCACTGACTAAAATCATTCCCCAGCTATGTGGCAGGTTTAAATATAAATGCAGATCCACTAGCATTTGCGTAAAAGAAACACTTTCTTCTTCCAATAAATTACCATCGCTATCAGCAAAATACGCAATGTGATCGTTTTCAACAACCAACCGTGGAATATCGGATGTAGGAAACACAACAAAGAGATGGTGAGACTCTTCGGTATGTTTAGCCAGGAAGCTATCCATCGCCTTTTCAATCGCCTGTGGAGAAACATTCTCCATCTCTTCAATATGAGGCTGCTCCCACCTTTCGAACTCTAGGTGGAATACGGCAACCGTTCCTGAAATGCATACTAAAAAAAGCAGTACACTTAAAAAAACACCAACCCAAGTATGTGCGTTTAATGCATTTTGTTTTGTTATTTTATCCATCAATATTCACCTACATGGGGAAGAAGATAAGAATTGGTACACAAGCCGCAGACAAAGCCGTGTAAGCACCAATTACTTTAAATTTGTGGGCTGTGGCAAGGTAGTGATAGACGAAAAGCCCCCACAAAATTGGCAGTAGAACCGTACCAGTGGCTAACTGCCCTGCGATAGAAAATGGAAGCAGCGCGCATACACCTAGCGTTATTAGAACGCTGACCACCAATAGAACAACCAGTACCACAAAATAGTTTGCAGCATTCGCCAATACAGTACCTCTTGCAAAGTCAAAGCTTCGCGGCTGAGGTACGTTTTTAGGCTGTGGCAAAAACGTTTGATTTAATGCGATGAACGGCCAGACAAGAATTGCAGGAATACATAACGCATATAGTACGCCAAACTCCCACCCTTGGGCGAACGACCAGCATACCGCCGAAACTAGCCATACGGCTAAACCTAAATAAAGGTAAGTTGACGCTTGCTCACGCCAACTTTTATAAACAACCCCTAAGGCCGCGAGTGTCAAAGCACCTGCTGCAACTGAAAGCATGATGATTCCTTAAAACGAAAAAACAATCGAAGCGGTTTCTGTGCTGTTTATGAAAATAGAACAGAAAAAGTCGCTACTTTCGTATAATTTAACAAAAAAACACTTAAATGATAACTAGTATCATTTTTATTACTGCAAATTTAAATGCAATTCCGTTCATAAGTTTGTAGTTGGGATAAAATAACGAAATAAATGCCAAACCTTTGAATACGATCTCTCCGATATATGTACCGATGAAATGCAAAACGGGGCGCAAAAAAAGCCGAACTAACTAAGTTAGTTCGGCTTTTTTTACATATTTGAGTTAGATGCTACATACTAAATGTATTATGCAGCTTCGCTCTCGTCTTCAGTTTCAACCACTTCATGGCTAAGCAGGTATTCAAAGGCGGCTAGTGACGCTTTAGCCCCCTCGCCCATCGAAATAACGATTTGCTTATAAGGTACTGTTGTTACGTCACCCGCAGCAAAGATACCAGGCTCAGAAGTATGACATTTAGTATCAATAACGATTTCACCATACTGCGTCATCTCTACCGTGTCCTTCATGAACTGACTGTTCGGTACAAGGCCAATTTGAACAAATACACCGGAAAGTTCGCGTGTATGGACTTCATTGGTTGAACGGTCTTGGTATTCAATTGCGTTCACTTTGCCATTCTCGGCCGTGATTTGGCGTGTAGCCGCATTTTTAATAATGGTAATGTTATCGCGCTTTTCAGCTTGGTCGATAAGTACCTGGTCCGCTTTAAGCTCTGGCATAAATTCAAATACCGTTACTGATTTTACGATACCAGCCAAATCTAGTGCTGCTTCAATACCCGAGTTACCACCACCAATAACTGCAACATCTTTACCTTTAAAGAAAGGACCATCACAGTGCGGGCAATATGCTACACCATTACCTACGTTCTCACGTTCACCTGGAACACCGAGTTCTCTCCAGCGTGCGCCGGTTGCTACAATAACCGTACGGGTGCGAATTTGCTCGCCTGAAGAAAGCGTAATAGTTTTAATATTACCTTTTTCTATGCTATCGACACGTACGTGCTCTTTAAGCGTGATGTCGTAATCGCGAACGTGCTCCATTAGGTTACCTACAAGTTCAGGCCCTGTTGTTTTGGGTACAGAGATCAAATTTTCTATACCCATAGTGTCTTTTACCTGACCACCGAAAGTTTCAGCAACAATGGCTACTTTAAGGCCTTTACGTGCACTGTAAATTGCTGACGCAACACCCGCTGGGCCGCCGCCAATAACAGTAACGTCTTGAAGCGGCAGTGCGTCGCCTTTATTTGCCTCTTTAAGGCTAGGGTCGCGCTCGATAAGTTTATTGATAAGTACTGAACCATCAACTTTACCGTTCGCGAATAGCTCGCCATTAAGGTAAACGCTAGGTACACCTTGAATGTCGCGCTCTTGAATTAAGTTTTGATACAACCCACCGTCAATCATTTCGGTCTTAATGTTAGGGTTAATCAAAGCGAATTGATTAAGTGCCTGAACGACTTCTGGGCAGTTGTGACAGCTTAAGCTGATAAATACTTCAAAGTTCAGCGGTTCTTTAACCGCTTTAACCAATGTTTGAACACTATCATCTAGCTTAAGTTCAGTGCCTGCTGCGTGCAGCATAGCAAGTACAAGAGAATTAAACTCATGGCCACCCGGGATTCCTGAGAAACGAATTCCAGTATCTTCACCGTCAGCCTCTAATAAAAAGCTGATAGCGCTGCGTAGTTCACCATTAGTTTCACGCTCTTCTACGTTTAGTTTTTCGCTTACTGAAGCAATGTCGGACAGAAACTTAACAAGCTCTTCGCGCTTGCTATGTTCACCGGTCTGTACGACAAAGGTTACGTTTTTTTGCATTGACTCAGCATATGATTTCAATGCTTGTAAAATTTCTTTAGTTAACACGGTTATTCTGCCTTATTTTCGACACGCCGATCCCCGCCAACCTTTAATAGGTCAACAACATAAGCGGAAATTGGAAATTAATATCAGGGAGTGGAGTCCCACTCCCTATAAACTATCTGCCTAACACTTCTACTAACAGTTTATCCTGTTGTGCTAGGCACTAAGCGGTGCTGCTTAGATTTTGCCTACAAGGTCAAGAGAAGGTGCAAGTGTTTCTTCACCTTCTTTCCATTTTGCTGGGCAAACTTCACCTGGGTTGTTTGCTACATATTGAGCAGCTTTAACTTTACGTACTAGGTCGTCTGCGTCACGGCCAATACCTTCAGAGGTGATTTCCATTGCTTGTACGATACCTTCTGGGTCAACAACGAATGTTGCACGGTCAGCAAGCCCCATAGTTTCGCGCATACAATCGAAGTTACGCGTGATTTCGCCAGTAGGGTCGCCGATCATTGCAAACTTGATCTTGTTGATCGTGTCTGAAGAATCGTGCCATGCTTTGTGAGTGAAGTGTGTGTCAGTAGATACTGAGAATACTTCTACGCCACGAGACTGAAGTTCTTCGTATTTATCAGCGATGTCGCCAAGTTCAGTTGGGCAAACAAATGTGAAGTCAGCTGGGTAAAATACGAAAACTGCCCATTTACCTTTGATGTCTTCGCTGCTTACGTCTACAAACTCGCCGTCTTTAAATGCAGTCGCTTTAAAAGGTTTGATAGCAGTATTAATCAATGCCATGTTTAATTCTCCATTTGGTTTAAATTTTCCGAACGCTAAATGCATGCGGATACAAACTTTACGTTTATTGTGTCGACATGGTTTTGCAGTTTTGTGAAGATATTCACTTATTGCGAAATCCGTGTCTCTTGAAACTGGTGATAAGAATAGCGCGCATCACTTAAAAAAACTAATTGGTAAAAATGAATCGCTTAATCAGGTTATTGAATTGAACGATGAAAATAGAATCAATTAGCTAATTGGCACGCGACACAGCCCTGTTTATAGTTTTAATACAAGCAGTGTGAGGAACATATGACAAATACCCGAATTCACCTCATTTCAGAAGAAATTGAGCGTATTGATAATCACAAACCATCGCGAAGCTTGCCAAAACATATAAAAATGGCTACCAGCCCCTTTGTATTTTATCGAGGCAGCGCTCAGTTATTCTACGCAGATATCAAAGCAGGCCTGATTAATTTTCCCAAAGAATGCGACTCTATACCACTTACCAGCGTGATGGGCGACTGTCATACTTCTAATTTTGGTTTTCTTACCGAAGAAGGCTCTCACGGAGATACGGTTATTTTTTCACCCAACGACTTCGATGATGCTTGCGTTGGAAAAGCGCAGTGGGACGTACTTCGCTACCTTACCTCATTGCGCCTTGCTCAGCTGCATTGTAGCGGTATAGTGGAAGGTAAATATTCTGGGGAAGATATCGAAATTACTAAACCCGTAGTTACTCATCAGCAAGTTATTAGTGCACAAAATGCATTTCTAAAGGAATATGCGCACACCTGCGACCGAGCAGTAAAGAATGCCAAAGTGCTAAACGAGGCGATAGACTACAGTCCCGCTAATGTGCCAAGTAAGCTAACAAAGCTTTACAAAAAAGCAAAAGCCCGTAGTGCTGGCGGTGAAGACTTTACGGTTAAAAGTGCGCTTGCTAAAGCGGTGAGTTTTAATGGCACGACGCTGGGCTTTAAACCCAACAGTGAAAAGTTCGCCCCTCTGAGCGAAGACGAGTATAAAACATTACACGACGCGTTTGCTCCTTACATGGACGATTCTATCGTTGATATCGTTAAACGATTGAACGCAGGAACTGGTTCCGTGAATATGGCGCGCTATTACTTTTTAGTCGGGCCGTCTAAACCGCATAACGAAACGAGCTTTGCGCATTGTCATATTGTAGAAGTTAAACAGCAGCGCGTTGCTGCACCTATTCATTATTTCCCTACCACTAACCCTGTCAACCGTCTGAACGCTGCCCACCTTACCGCTCGTTGCCAACGACGAATGCAAAGAAAGCCGGACCTTGTTCTTGATGAGGTAAAATTTAGGGACGCTCATTATTTAATTCGCTCAAGACATCACGCTAAAGTGGGTATTGATCCTCAAGATATTGCAATGGGCAATAAGGCCCTTAACGGGGGCTTTGAATATTTTGCACAACTATGCGGTTATAGCTTGGCACTGGCGCATTGCCGCGGAGATAGAAGAAGCACGCGGTTTGCCCAATCAGCCTCAAATGCCTTTTCTCAATCAAGAGACTTGCTTGTGAAAATAGCAAATCTTTATGCAGATCAAGTCGTTGATGATCACGCTTTATTTTCCCGTCATCTCGAATCAAACTAAAACGAAGCTTGATGTAATAAAAACGTAATACGCGCTCATAGAATGGCTATAGCGTTATTTAAAGGTTAGGTAAGGCTACGAAAGTGATTTAACAGTATAAGTAAGTTTACTTATACTTGCTAAACTATTGATTCACTTAAGCTATTTTAAAAACAGCTTGAATAAGATTAAGTTATTTCTATTAATCATAAACTTCCCTACGGTAGAACAAGCAATACGAAAATTGCTCGTCACAGGGTGCGCTGCTCAAGCAGACTTTACAACAAAAATACTAGTACCTGTGATTTAAAAAATAATGAAACTACAAAGGGAAAATGACGTGAGAACATCATTAACTTTACTATCTGCAGGAATAATCTCTGCACTTTCTTCTACCGCTATTCAAGCCAACGATTTAGTTATTAGTGGTGTTATTGACGGGCCACTAAGTGGCGGTGTTCCAAAAGCTGTAGAACTTTTCGTTGTTAACGATATCGCAGACTTATCTACCTATGGTATTGGTGCAGCGAACAACGGTGGTGGAACAGATGGAGAAGAGTTCACCTTCCCAGCTGGCACGTCTGCAAGCGCTGGCTCTTACATCTACGTAGCATCAGAAATTGATGGGTTTACCGCGTTTTTCGGTTCTGCACCAGACTACGATACATTTGAATTAGGAATTAATGGTGACGATGCTATTGAGCTTTTCAAAGATGGCAGCGTTATTGATACGTTTGGTGATATCAACACCGACGGCAGCGGCACCGCATGGGAATACTTAGATGGTTGGGCATACCGTACGTCGGGCCAAACGGCTAATGGCGGCAGTTTCGAAGCGTCTAACTGGACTTACAGTGGTGTTGACGCGCTTGACGGTTCAACCACAAATGCAGATGCAGCCAGCCCCTTCCCTACCGGCACCTTCACCACTGAAGGCGGTGGTGAAGTTATTGAAGAACCAGAAGAGCCTGCCATTGAGCTAGGAATGTGCGGCGATGATGCAACACTAATAAGTGCAATTCAAGGCAGCGAAAGTAGCTCTGCTGATGTTGGCAATAGCCATATTGTCGAAGCTATCGTTACTGGCACCCGTGCTGATGGTTTCTTTATACAAGAAGAAGCAGCGGATCACGACGGTGATGAAAACACATCTGAAGGTTTGTTCGTAGACGGCAGCGTCGATGTTGCCACCGGTAACGTCGTTCGCCTTTATGGTGAAGTAGAAGAAAACTACGGCATGACGACCCTTGCCATGGATAGCGATGTTGCTGCACTTGATTGCGGTACCGCAGATGCTGTTGAGGTAGTAGAGATCGCTATGCCGTACGAACTTGACCTTGAAACGGTTGAAGGTATGGTTGTTGGCGTGACTGACGCGACAGTAACAAGCACAAACAATCTTTGGCGCTTCGGCGAAATCGTTGTTAGTGACGCAATTAAACGCCAACCAAGCGATGTGGCAGCGCCATTGTCAGATGCTTACACAGCCGCTGTTGAAGCAAGCGAAACAAGCCTGCTTACAATTGAAGATAACAGCAGTTCTCAGTACCCAGATGCTTTGAGTTTCTTCCCTACTTTCAGCTACGCTAATGCTATTCGCATTGGTGATTCGGTTTCTGCTGCAGGTCCACTAAACTACAGCTTTGGTACTTACAGAATTAACCCTAGCGACATTATTGAAGTCACTTCAACCCGTGAAGCGAACCCCGTTGTAACAGAAGGCAACTTATCAATTGCAACTTTCAACGTGCTTAACTACTTCAACGGTGAAGTGGACGCTAACGGCGATGTAACCTTCGATTATGACGAAAACCGTGGCGCAGATGACGCAGTAGCGTTTGAATTGCAACAAGGTCGTATCGTAGAAGCCATTGTTAACCTAAACGCTGACGTTGTTGGGTTAATGGAAATCGAAAATGACGGTTTCGGTGCAGATAGCGCTATTCAGGCACTAGTTAATGCTATTAATGCAGAGCTAGGTGAAACTGAACAGTACTCATTTATTGCCACTAGCGATGGTAGCGAAGTTGGTACAGATGCTATCACTGTAGGCCTTTTATACAAAGCTTCTGTAGTAACGCCAGAAGGCGACGCTATTATTGTTGATATGCCAGTACAACAAATTGACGAAGATAGTCTTGCACAAATGCGCCCTAGCCTTCTTCAATCTTTTGTACACACTGAAAGTGAAAAGTCGTTCCTAGTTTCAGTGAACCACTTTAAGTCTAAGGGTTCGCAGTGCGCTGAAGACATTGCCGAAGAGCCGTCTGAAATTACTACAATTCAGGGTAGCTGTAACGCGTTTCGCGTATCAGCGGCCGTCACATTAGGTAATGCTTTAAGCGATGAAAATCTGCCAGAGCGTAAGATAATCTTAGGCGACTTGAACGCGTACAGTGCTGAAGATCCTGTGGCTGTACTTACCGACTATACACCTGAAGCTCGCGGCTACACCATAGCTACTGCGGTAAATACAGAAATGGACGACGGCGCTTCTGTTGAAGTTGAATCTAACTTCGGCTATCACAATTTAGCTGAAGAATTCGATGCAGAAGGCTTCTCATATTGGTTCTATGGTACAGAGCAAGTAGGTAGTTTAGACCACGTACTAGCAAGTGAAGCTATGCTTGCAGATGCCGTTGACGGTGCACACTGGAACATTAACTCAGTTGAAGCCTACCAGCTACAGTACGACCAAGCGCTTCGTTATTATGCTGATGAAGACGGCTACGCTTTCACTGACGTCGGTCCATTCAGAAGTTCAGACCATGACCCGTTTGTTGCAACTTTCGATCTGCAAGCGGATGTTGTTGACGATGAAGAAGACGATAACGACAGCTCAGGTGGCTCAATGGGAGGAATTCTTGCTCTGTTAGCCGCAGCAATTGGCTTTCGCCGTCGTGCTACTGTTGCTAAAAAATAACACAAGAAAGGATTAAACCCTTATTAAAATAAAAAAGCTGCCTTGAAATTCAAGGCAGCTTTTTTTTTAGGTTTTCATTTTGCCGTTGTGTGTACATGATTAGCTGCGTTTAAACTTTTATCTAGCCCTTTATAGTAGCTTCTCAAGCTTTAAAAACGGACAACATTGTAAATTACGCTTTCGCGACAACCACGCCAACTAAATCGGCCGCATTCGTATCATCAACCTCAATACCAATTCGAGCGATATACTGGTCCCGTTTTTCCGCTTGGGTCGCCGATAACTCTTCAGAACAGAGTAATTTAGCAGCACGCTGCGCAGAGTTCATTTGTTCTTCACTAAGACCACTATCCAAATGCATTTGAGTAATGACCTTAAGCAGGCTTAACGCGATTTGTTTGTCTTTGGGTGACAAGGTCAAGGCCTGTCTTAAATTGTTATAAGCGGGAATAAGGCGATTTTCTTTGTAATTTACAGCCGCCATCTGCTTGAGCTCTTTAGTAGTAAACTGAATTTCGGTACGCTCAATAGACTCTTGATTCAGATACTCATTAACCACTTGTGAGGTAAAAGTATCACCCTCTATTTGCTTTCTCAGTTTATCTAAAATGCTGACACAGTGTTCACGCATCCCCAACTCATGAAAGGCTTTCATCTTATCTAAACTATCTTCCATTGACAGTCCATCAGTAGACGCTGAGCGATCCTTCATTAACTTTTCAGCCTCACGTTTCTCGTCTCTAAGACATAGTACTCGGGACTTAACCACATCCATTTGCTCAGCAAGCTGATTCTGCATACCTTTCTGCTGCCTAAGCTCATCGAGCTCACTTTCGGCGCGTTTAAGGTACTTGTCACCTTCAGCGTTTCCTAAGCTTGTAGCCAGATCAATGGTAGAGCGAATAACATTAAGTGTAAGCTGAGGCGAATCATGAATAGAATTTTTAGCAAACTTTGCCATATTCTGCACGGCAGAAAGCTGGCCAGCTTTATCATGATTGAGCCTGGCTAGGTCCCACAAACGTTTGTTTCGCTCGATATTACGGGGCGCAAGCCGGCTTGCCTCTTTCATTTGCTCGTAAGCAATATCAAACTGCTCTTTTTCAATGAAGTATTGTGCAAGCAAATCGAAGGTTAAGAAGCGTGTATCAGGCCGCTGGAGTAGATCATCAACCAATAACTGTGCTTCTTCTAGTTCATCTTGGCGCAATAACGAACGGGTGAGACCAATGTGAACCCACGCGTGGTCCATACTCTGAAGTAGCGTTCTAAAGTAGTCCTCTGCCGTTTCATAGTCCCGTAACTGCAATAAACAGTCACCAATGAGGCGTTTTATTCTGGTGTGGTACTCTGAAAGCGAGGGATCTTTTAGTTGTCGCTCAGCATAATACATCGCCGTTGAATAGTCGCCAGCATGCATGCAATGCAGCATTTTGTGTAGTTTCAAGCGAACTTGTATTAGGTATTCCAAGCGCGCTTCGATCTTATTGCGCTGTAATGGTTTAACCCAGAAATCATCCGGCTGCAGTTCTACAATACAATTAACAAGTTCAGGCGATGTCTCGGCACTGAGAAAAATGACCGTTGTGGTATCGTTAATGTGGTTAAGGTGCTTAAGTTCTTCAAAAAGATGAAAACCATCTTTATCGTGACTTACGTTAAACGCTAGTAATACAAAGTCATACTGTTTTGCCTCACACAATCTCTTAGCATGGAACGCGTTGAATGCACTGCTAACGTTTTTGATCCCTATTTCCTGTAATGCTGATGTAACAACATCGTGAACTAGCCCCTGGTTATCGATAACCAGCACATGTAGCTCTTCTCTTGGGGTGGGGGCAGGTATTTTTTCCAGCATTAACCAATCACTTCTTACATCTTTTCCCTAAGCGACACAATAGCGTCAAGACGGCCTATTGTGGACAACACTATGCTATCGTTGTGAAGTAACCATCAAATACAAAGCCTGTTTACTTATCACTAAGCTTTACGGTCTACTCGTATTTCAGATAAGACTTTATCACAACAGATATATAGCAAATTCATATTATACATAAGTATGAGTTTTTGGATACTAGCGCGGTGGGTCGATGCTGTCATTAACACTAGCGTTCACTCTGTACCACCCTGCAACGGAATGGCGTGTTCTTACTGCTGGCAAAACTTCATGAGGGAATGCTTCACTAAGAAACACGACGAATGTTCCTTTTGCTGGTAGGACTTTTGTTCCTATTTGGTCATTGTCATCCGAATACAGCACTAATTCACCGCCATCAGTCTCCTGCCAGCTTTCGTTTAGATAAGCAACAAGTGATAGCACCCTATTGCCCTGACCTTTAAACGCATCTACATGGCGCTTGTAAAATTTACCCGGTTCATAACAAGCAAAATGACTTTCAAACGAAAAAAGCCCCATAAAAAGCGAACGGTTTATATATTGCTGCATAGCTTCACACCATGACAGCCACAGGGCGCCTTCCTCAGAAGAACCGGTAATCCAGCAAATTTCGTCCCCTCTCACTTTTTCAGCCTTGTGATAATTCTCTGCGCGACCAATGCCCGCTTTTCTATATTCAGCTTCGGAGATTTTACGCTGGCAAGTCAAAAGTGCTTGTGTAATAAAATCAGGTAAACCATTCTTTTGAATAGAAAAGCCTGTAGTGACTAAGTCGTCAACGATGTTTTCAAATATGGCTTCATCAAAAACGTGTAGAGGCTGATACGACGCAAGTTGTTCTCTATTCATCAAACTCTTTTTACCTATGGGCAGTTAACTAATCGTTAAATTATTAGGAAGGTGTGGACGTAAAAAAAAAGTAGCGAACTTATACGCGGCGTTGAGCCTTGTGGCAATCGCATAACCACACATTTTTCGCGCTATTTTTTCATCGATAAAAGAAAAATTATTTATCGTTTTGACGACTAAAGAATTCGCACGTTTCTTGCTATCTATTTTTTAATTAGTCTTTAATCAGTGCGTGAGCAAGCTGCGCTAAACAGAGGCTAAAACAATTACTAAAGAGCAATTAAATAAGCTCAATTTTAAATAACCTCAATTAGTAAGCCATGGTATGTATTTTAATGGTGCTGCTTAAAGCGAGCCCCCTTAGTACTTGTTATCTTCGCCTTTAGGGTAAGAACACGAGGGCTACATTTAACAGTTGAAAAAAACATTACTAGGCGTTTAAGTAGAAATATACATACAGTACGTATTAGAAGTATTTATCAAAAGCATTAGCAAAAAGAGTAACCCATGAGTCAAGACCAGACACAAATAGAAGAAACGGAACATCATCTAGACTTAAGAAATTTAAGACTGGATGACTATAACGACGTAAAAGCGTTAATGGATAACGTATACGCTAACGTTGGAGGCGCTTGGCCTTATTCTAACTACAAAGCGCAAGTCACTACCTTTCCTGAAGGACAAATATGCATTGAAGATAAAGGGAAAGTCGTTGCTTTTGCCATTTCTGTTATTGTTGATTACGACCAGTTTGGTGATAAGCATAGTTACGATGAAATAACCGGGGATGCCTATCTTACGACTCACGATCCAAATGGTGATGTGCTTTATGGCGTAGAAGTTATTGTTTGCCCAGAATACCGCGGCCTTCGTTTAGGTAGGCGGCTATACGAAGCTCGAAAAGAGTTATGTAGAAACTTAAACCTAAAATCGATTATGGCAGGGGGGCGCATCCCCAACTATAGAAACTATGCACATGAACTGTCGCCTTATGAATACATTGAGCAAGTAAAGCTTAAGGATATTTACGATCCAATTTTAACGTTTCAGCTATCCAATGGCTTCGAGGTAAAGCAAGTAATGACTGCGTACCTCCCTGAGGATGAAGCATCGAAGGGTTATGCCACGTTACTTCAATGGCATAACATTTACTACGAGCCGGGCACGCCTTCTTTAATCGCCAGCAGGAAATCGAGTGCGCGTATAGGATGTATTCAGTGGCAGATGCGCTACTTCAACAATGTAGAAGAGCTGCTTCAGCAAGTAGAATACTTTGTCGACGCTCTATCTGACTATTCATGCGATGTGGCCTTGTTCCCTGAATTTTTTAATGCCCCGCTTATGGGTCTTAGCCCATCCGATTCGTCCATCGACGCTATTTGGCATTTGGCTACCTATACTGATGAAATTTTAACTGCCGTATCGCACTTAGCCGTGTCGTACAATATTACGATTATTGCCGGGTCTATGCCTGTGGTAGAAGAGGAGCTGCTGTATAACGTAAGCTATATATGCAAACGAGACGGAACGATTGAAAGCCAGTACAAACTTCATCCAACCCCTCATGAAAAAGAGGACTGGATTATGAAGGGCGGAAATAGTCTCAAGACTTTTGATACCGATTTCGGGAAAATCGGCGTTCTAATTTGTTACGACGTGGAATTTCCAGAACTAGCGCGCATTCTTTCAGACCAAGAGATGCAAATTTTATTTGTGCCATTTTGGACAGACACAAAAAATGGTTACTTACGGGTTCGCCGCTGTGCACAGGCAAGGGCTATAGAAAATGAATGCTATGTGGCTATTGCTGGAAGTGTTGGTAATCTGCCCAAAGTAGATAATGTGGATATTCAATATGGGCAGACTGCAGTGTTTTCACCCAGTGATTTTGCGTTCCCCCACGATGCCATTGTGTCAGAAACAACACCAAATACAGAGATGACGCTTATCGTTGATTTAGACCTCGACAAACTCACCAAACTGCAAAATGAAGGTTCGGTGCGAAATTACCTAGACCGACGCCGTGATCTTTATCGGGTTGAATGGATTGGCGATAAAAACTAACCCTGTTTCTATCAATGAAAAATGCTGGGGTAAGACAAATTCCAGCTTCTTTGGCTTATGGAAAGTTAGCATTCTACATAAGCCATAGAATTTCCTTCGATTTAGCGATAACATGAAACTGCGCGCAAAGAATAATGGGCTCTCTTATAGATAAAAGGTTATGACGTCATAAAGAGAGCGCTACATAAAGAGATTATTAATTTACTATGGCAAATAATTCGAAAAACGATGAGTTTCCAACCATTAGATTGGATGAAGAAGACCGTCGAGATTATCAGACTAAAAGGCAAGCGGCCCCGACAAAGGCGACCACGCCCTCACCTTCCCCTTCAGCTAACCGCCAGCCTTCAAATAGTGGTAGCGGTAACGGAGTCTGGGTTGTTTTAGTTGCCTTAATTGCCTTAGCGGCATGTGGCGGTTGTTACTACTTGTACACTATGCTTGAGCAACAAAAGGCTGTGGCTGAGCAAGCCGAAAAGCGCATTATGCAGTTAGAAAATAAGCTTTCTGCGACAGGCGAGGAAATTGGCGAATCTACGGTTGCTTTACAAGTTAAAGTTACTGAGTTGTCTAATAAAACCAATGAACTTTGGGAGCAAATGGACAAACTTTGGGCTTCGGCATGGCGTCGTAATCAAAAAGAAATCGCTGACCTTGGTGATCGTGTTGGTAATGTTCAAACTGCACTGAATAAAAATGTCAGCGCCGTTTCTGACGACGTAAAAAGCCAAGCTGCAGCAATCGGCTCTGTTAAAAATCAATTGGCATCACTAGCCGATGAACTACTTGCTGTGAACGTTCAACTAGAACAAGCCACAAGCGATAAACAAAGTGCCCAGCAACGTGTGCGTAATCTTACCGATAAACTATCAGTATTGGAGCAGCGTAACACAACGTTATCTGGACGCATTACCAGTTTAGAAAACGAGATCCGCGACATCGCCACAAAAGTAGTATCAAGTGGCAGTGCGAGTGGTGGTGCGGGCTCACCTCCCTCACCTGCTGGCAGTTAAATTACCCACCATTGTTTGGCGTGTTGTTTTCAAGACAAACAGTACGACATAGCAATACCAGATAAATACAGAAAAAAGAAAGGGGTTAATCGCCCCTTTCTTTTTTGTCGTGATACCATTACCGCCTTCGACGAAATAAGACAGGACATACTGCGCAATGAGTGACCAAGCGCCTAAACGTTTAAATAAATATATTAGTGACACAGGCCTATGTTCACGCCGAGAAGCGGATAAACTCATTGAGCAAAAGCGCGTTACTGTAAATAACAAGCCACCAGAGCTTGGTACCAAAATTGGCGCTGGCGATATTGTCAAAGTTGATGGGAAAGTGGTAGGTGCGGTAGCGAAGGATAAATCAGATAGGGTCTATATTGTATACAACAAACCTATAGGCATAACCTGTACTACCGAGCGCCATGTTAAAGGCAATATTATTGACGCTATCGGTCATAAAGCACGTATATTTCCCGTAGGTAGGCTTGATAAGCCTTCTGAAGGACTCATCATACTCACCAGCGATGGCGATATCGTAAATAAAATATTGCGCGCAGAAAATGCCCACGACAAAGAATACGAAGTAACGGTTAACCAGCCAATTAGTGAACGGTTTGTGAAACGTATGGCGCGCGGCGTGCCCATCTTAGGCACAGTGACAAAGCCCTGTGTCGTTAAACCTACCGGCAAGAACAAGTTTACTATCATTCTCACCCAAGGACTTAATCGTCAAATACGCAGAATGTGTGAGTTTTTGGGTTACGAGGTCACCAAACTAAAACGTACACGTATTATGCATTTGGAACTTAGCAATTTAAGGCCAGGTCAGTGGAGAAACTTAACTGAGCGTGAGCTGAAAATAATGCAAAATGCAGTTCGCTCTTCCACTAAAACTGCAGAGAAAGTCGATTCGCGTCAATAGACCTACTTCATCACACTTCTTGCGCAATGAATTACCAAGGCCAAAAACAGACGAAAAAAAAGCGCCCATTGGGCGCTTTTCTTGAAACCTAGTCTTATCGACGTAGACCTAGACGCTTGATAAGGTCAAGGTAACGCTCAGCGTTCTTGCCTTTAAGGTAGTCTAGAAGCTTACGACGTTGGCTAACCATACGTAGAAGACCACGACGAGAGTGGTGATCTTTCTTATGATCAGCAAAGTGACCTTGAAGCTTGTTGATGTTGTGAGTAAGCAAAGCTACTTGAACTTCTGGTGAACCAGTGTCGCCTTCTTTTACGCCGTACTCAGCAATGATTTTCGCGGTTTCTGCTTTAGTTAGTGACATATCATTCTCCTAAAATTTATGCTTCGCCGATCACTAATTCAGCAAAGCGGAATGAGCGCCGTATTATAATGACGTTTACACACTTAGCAAGCCATAAACCATCTTTATTTACAGACGCCACGTCTATGGATAAACAACCCGGCGCTTAGGGTTAACAAATACTTCTTGTTTAGGTATGCCTTGGTCTTTTGGGTCAAGCACCCCTTCCCCAACGCCAAGGAAAATACCATTAGTATCAACGCCGTGGTAGACCCGGTAGGATGTCCCTTCACGAAGTGCTTCACTGCACATGCCTTTAACCGATTGACCATTGTCAAAGCGATTTCTTTCGGCGTCGTTAATTGTCACAAACGGAAGGCGGCTAACAGCGGTATCCATAGGAATAAGCAAGTCATCAAGCGCTTTAAAGTCACCGTCTTCTAGCGACTCTTGAATGTCAATTAACTTATCTAGCGATACCATTTTATCCGTAGGATAGTCAGCAACTTCGGTGCGATGTAAGCGGGTCACATAAGCGCCACAACCAAGGTTCTGTCCTAGGTCGTCTACGATAGAACGAATATAAGTACCTTTGCTACACTTGATGCGCATATCCACATAAGGCAGTTCGATACGCAGTATGTCCAGTTCATACACTTCAATATCACGGGGTTCACGTTCAATCTCTATGCCTTGACGCGCATAATGATAAAGCGGCTTACCTTGATGCTTAAGCGCAGAAAACATAGAAGGGATCTGCTTACTTTTACCTAAAAACGCTAAGCAAGCATTGCGTACTTGCTCTTCCGTGACTTCAACTGGCTTCTCTTCTACCACTTCACCGTCGGCGTCAGACGTGGTGGTGCGAACACCTAGTTGAGCAGTTACTTCGTAGGTCTTTTCCGCGTCTAGAAGAAACTGGGAGAACTTGGTCGCTTCACCCAAGCACAGCGGCAGCATACCGCTGGCTAGCGGGTCAAGCGCGCCTGTGTGGCCCGCTTTAGCCGCTTTGTACAGCCAACGTACTTTCTGTAATAGTTGGTTAGATGAACCACCAAGTGGTTTATCAAGCAATACTATGCCGTTAATGTCACGGCCCTTACGACGTCTTGCCATCTACTCCTGCTCTTGTGAATCGTCTTCATCGCGCTTCGACTCATCTTTAGCGATGGTCTGTGACACAAGATTAGAAATACGCATACCTTCAACAATCGACTTATCTTCAAAGAAGTGAAGATCAGGTACTGAGCGCATGCGAATACGTTTTGCAAGAATACTGCGAATGAACTTTTTGTATTCGGCTAGCTGCTTAATTTGCGCTTTGCCTTCTTCTTCAGTGCTGTTGTAGATAGTCACAAAGATTTTCGCGTGAGCTAGGTCGCGCGATACATCTACATCAGAAACCGTGATCAAAGGCATATCGCCTACGCGGTGTTTGTATTCGTTTTGCAGAATGCTCGCTACTTCTTTATGAACTTGCTGAGCCACTCTGTCGGTACGTGAAAATTCACGAGCCATTGTTCTCTCCTTTCCTTATTTAACCAGCGGCATGCTTGAGGCTGTTTGCTTTATATAGACAAAAACGGGAGCACTCGGCCCCCGTTTTTCACATGCCGAATTAACTAAGGCAATTAAATTTCGCGCTTAACCTCAACGATTTCGAAGACCTCAATTTGGTCGCCTACTTTAACATCGTTATAGTTCTTAACGCCGATACCACATTCCATACCGTTACGTACTTCTTGTACGTCGTCTTTAAAGCGACGTAGTGATTCTAATTCACCTTCGTAAATTACTACGTTTTCACGAAGTACACGGATTGGGTTGCTACGCTTAACATTACCTTCTGTAACCATACAGCCTGCAATTGCGCCCAGTTTCGGTGACTTAAACACGTCACGAACTTCAGCAAGACCGATGATCTCCTGCTTGAACTCTGGTGCAAGCATACCGCTCATGGCTGCTTTCACTTCGTCAATTAGGTGATAGATAACGCTGTAGTAACGTAGGTCAATTTCTTCAGCTTCTAGTACGCGACGTGCTGTTGCATCGGCACGAACGTTAAAGCCTAGTACAATAGCGCCTGATGCAGCCGCAAGGGTCGCGTCAGTTTCGGTGATTCCACCTACACCACTACCTACAATATTAACTTTAACTTCAGAAGTTGAAAGCTTAACCAGTGACTCAGAAATCGCTTCTACAGAGCCCTGTACGTCAGCCTTAAGTACGATGTTAAGTTCGCTAACGTCACCTGATTCCATGTTCGCAAACATGTTTTCAAGTTTCGCTTTTTGCTGACGAGCAAGTTTAAGTTCACGTTTCTTCTGATGACGCTTCGCTGCTACTTCACGAGCTTTACGTTCGTCTTTAACAACTGCGGCATCTTCACCCGCTACTGGAACACCTGAAAGACCAAGTACTTCTACCGGCGTTGAAGGTCCTGCAACCTTAATCTCTTTACCGTTTTCGTCGCGCATTGCACGAACACGGCCGTACTCTTCACCACAAAGTAGAATGTCACCAGCAAGTAGTTGACCTTCCTGAACGAGTACTGACGCTACCGGACCACGACCTTTATCAAGACGAGATTCGATAACAATACCGCGACCAGAGCCTTCAGCTACCGCTTTAAGGTCAAGTAGTTCTGCCTGAAGCACGATAGCATCAAGAAGCTCATCAACACCCATACCCGTTTTCGCAGAAACGTTACAGAACTGGTGTTCACCGCCCCACTCTTCTGAGATAACTTCAAGTTGAGATAGCTCAGTTTTAACGCGGTCTGGATCAGCTGTTTCTTTATCCATCTTGTTCACTGCAACGATAAGAGGTACACCAGCAGCACGGGCGTGCTGTACCGCTTCTTTCGTTTGCGGCATTACGCCGTCATCTGCAGCAACAACAAGAATAACGATATCCGTCGCCGTAGCACCACGAGCACGCATTGCAGTAAACGCGGCGTGTCCAGGCGTATCTAGGAAGGTGATTTCACCGTTATCTGTTTGTACTTTGTAAGCACCAATATGCTGGGTAATACCACCCGCTTCACCGTCTGCTACTTTCGCACGGCGGATGTAGTCAAGCAATGATGTTTTACCGTGGTCAACGTGACCCATGATGGTAACAACAGGAGCGCGTGTTGATTTCTCGCCATCTGTGCTATCTGCTAGCAACTCATCTTCAAGCGCATTGTCATTTACAAGCTCGTACTTGTGACCCATCTCTTCGATAACAAGTACCGCAGTGTCTTGGTCTAGTACTTGGTTGATAGTAGCCATCTCGCCCATCTTCATCATCGTTTTGATAACTTCGTTAGACTTAATAGCAAGTTTACTTGCCAGCTCACCAACTGTGATGGTTGCGCCAAGCTTAACAACGCGCTCTACTGGTGCTGCAGGCTTGTTAAAGCCTTGCTTAAGATGCTCACCAGCGTTTTTCTTAGACTTGCGACGACGACGTGAAGAACGCTCAACCTGCATGTCTTCTTCGTCTTCTGCTTCTTGAGCATAGCGGTTAGAGTGCAAGTGAACTTCTTCAGCTTCTGCTTTCTTACGACGCTCTTCTTCTTCTTTCCAGCGACGCTCGTTTTCTTCAGCAAGTTTACGCGCTTCGTCAGCCGCCTTCTTCGCGTCTTCTTCAAGCTTCTTCTGCGCTTCTTCTTCCTGTGCTTTACGCAGGCGCTCTTCTTCCTGACGCGCTGCTTCTGCTTCCGCTTTTTCAGCTTCAGTTAGCTCTGGCTCGTCTGCTTTACGGGCTTCAGCTTCTTTCTTAGCTTGCTCCGCACGACGTGCACGCTCTTCATCAGCGGCTTTTTTCGCTTCTTCTGCTTTACGCGCTTTTTCTTCAGCGGCTTTCTTTGCTTCTGCTGCTGCTTTCTCTTCTGCTTCGCGCTTCAAACGTGCCTCTTCTTCAAGACGCTTCGCTTCTTCTTCCGCTTGACGTTGTTGTTCTTCAACGTCGCTGCGCTTAACGTATGTGCGCTTCTTGCGTACTTCCACTTTCACTTCTTTAGACTTACCAACACTTAATGTGCTTGTTGTCTTACGCTTAAGTGTCATACGCGTAGGTTCAGCTGCGCTGCCGTGTTGCTTACTTAAATGATCCAATAGTTTCTGTTTCTCGTCTTCGTTTACCTGTTCGCCGGCACTCTTAGAGATACCCGCGTCTTTAAACTGGCCAACCAATCGGTCAACGGTCGTACCAATGTCGCTGGCGAGCTTTTCAATAGATACATCTGCCATTACGTAATTTTCCCCCTGTTGACCTTACTCTTCTTCACTGAACCATACGATATTACGAGCCGCCATGATTAACGCACCGGCTTTCTCTTCGTCTAGTTCATCGATATCACTGATATCATCGGTACCTTGTTCTGCTAATTCTTCCAGGTCGGTAACACCGCGGCTGGCCAACACATAGGCCACGTGTTTACTCATACCTTCAAGATTTAATAAGGCTTCTGTAGGCTCTGCACCTTCAAGCGATTCTTCATTCGCTAGTGCACGCGTGGTTAAGAAAGCACGCGCTCTGTTGCGCAGCTCTTCAACCATTTCTTCATCTAATCCTTCAACCGCTAGAAGCTCACTTGCTGGCACGTATGCCACTTCTTCTAGCGTTGTAAAGCCTTCATCTACCAACACAGACGCAAACTCTTCGTCAATGTCCAAACCAGCAGTAAATAGATCAAGTACCTTCGCGTTTTCTTCTTCGTGCTTCTTGTTGAGGTCTTCAACCGTCATCACGTTAAGTTCCCAGCCTGTTAGCTGGCTAGCTAGGCGAACGTTTTGACCACTACGGCCAATTGCCTGTGCTAGATTGTCCGCTTCAACCGCTACGTCCATGCTGTTGCTGTCTTCGTCAACAACAATTGACGCAACCTCAGCGGGAGCCATTGCGTTGATAACGAATTGCGCTGGGTTCTCGTCCCAAAGCACGATATCAACACGTTCACCGCCAAGTTCGCCCGATACAGCTTGTACGCGTGAACCACGCATACCCACACACGCACCAACTGGGTCTAAGCGCTTGTCGTTAGTTTTAACGGCAATCTTCGCACGTGAACCTGGGTCGCGAGCCGCAGATTTAATTTCTAGCGTCTCTTCTGCAATTTCAGGCACTTCCAAGCGGAATAGTTCAACTAGCATGTCTGGGTGAGTACGGCTAATAAATAGCTGTGCACCGCGTGCTTCTGGACGAATAACGTAAAGAAGACCACGTACACGGTCACCTGGACGGAAAGTTTCACGAGGAAGCATATCATCGCGGTAGATAACGCCTTCTGCGTTATTACCCAAATCAATTATGATATTGTCGCGGTTTACTTTCTTAACCGTACCTGTAACCAGCTCACCCACTTTGTCTTCGTACTCAGCAATCATTTGCTGACGCTCAGCTTCACGTACTTTTTGTACGATAACTTGCTTAGCGGTTTGCGTAGTTATGCGGTCGAATTTGATAGATTCAATCTGTTCTTCCACATAATCGCCAAGTTGTATTTCTGGCTCGTCGATTTGCGCCGCAGAAAACGTAATTTCAGCAAATGGATTTTCTTGCTCTTGATCATCCGGGATAACCAACCAGCGACGGAATGTATCAAAGTCACCAGACGTTCTGTCGATACTTACACGAACTTCAATTTCGCCTTCGTTTTTCTTTTTTGTTGCACTAGCGATCGCAAACTCTAGCGCTTCAAAAATTTTCTCTCTAGGCACTTGTTTTTCATTTGAAACGGCTTCCGCCACTAACAAAATTTCTTTATTCATTTTCGCCTCTCTTATGCTTTCGTCGATGAAAGCAGAGCTGTTCCGTTAATCGAACGTGGGAACAACGTTACCTTTTTCGATATTCGCCACAGCTAACTGGAACTGCTGGCCATCCACTTCAATACTTACGATGCCGTTTTCACACGCAAGTACTTTGCCTTTAAAATTACGTCTGTCGTCCATTGGCATAGACAAACGAACTTGAACCACTTCACCCACAGCCTCAATGTAATGCTTTTCTTTAAAAAGCGGTCTGTCCATACCTGGTGATGACACTTCAAGGTTATATTCAGTGCTAATCGGATCTTCAACGTCCAAAATTGCGCTAACCTGATGACTTACATCTGCACAATCATCTACGGTAATACCGTTTTCATGATCAATAAAAACGCGAAGAATTGAATGCTTCCCCGCTCGTACAAACTCGATACCAACCAATTCAAAGCCCAGTGCTTCTACACCTGGCTCTAGCATTTCGGTTAGTTTCTCTTCAAGTTTTGCCAATGCAAACCTCCAAAAACGAAAAAAGGGCCTAAAGCCCACCTGTCATCACCCGGCTCAGCGAGGCTGACTCCAGGTTTTAATACAACAAAAAGCCCCGGACTAGCGGGGCTTTTATTAAAATTCTGAACCCATACCTGCCAATGTAGGCAGTTGCAAACTTATGGGTAAAACCACCGATAGGTGATAGCTTGCTAATGATAAGTGCGTTACTTTCCTTTAATGAGGGAGCCCGCTCTCATCACTTAATGCGCACATTATACGTATAGGCGGCGCATTAAGCAACAGCGAAAAGACTTAGCGGTTAGTCCTCATCTTTAAACTTGGCTTTTATGTCGAGTATTTTAGGCATAATTTCTATCATTAATTCGACCAGTTTTGGTTCGAAATGCTTCCCCTTCTGGCTCTCCATAAAATCGACAGTTTTTTCGATACTCCACGCGTCTTTGTAAGGCCGTTTACTGGTAAGTGCATCAAACACATCAGCAATAGCACAAATGCGTCCCTCAATAGGAATATCCTCTCCTGCAAGTCCGTTGGGGTAACCTGTTCCATCCCATTTCTCATGATGGGTCAATGAAACTGACTTTGCCACTTTGAGCAGTAAAGAATCGCCGCAATCACCGATGATCTCTGCGCCAATTTCTGGATGGTGCTTCATAGTGGCAAATTCTTCATCGGTAAGCTTACCTGGCTTAAGCATAATGCTATCAGCGATACCAATTTTGCCAATGTCGTGCATAGGTGCGGCATGCAGCAAGGTTTCTGCTTGTTTTTCTGTCATGCCATAAGCTAACGCCAATTCTTTAGCATAATGACTCATGCGCATAACATGCATGCCTGTCTCATTATCTTTGTATTCTGCTGCTCTTCCCAACCGCTGAACGACCTGTAATCGGCTATCTAAAAGCTCATCAGCCTGAACTAAACTCAAATGAGTTTTCACCCGTGCTCTCACGATTGCCGGTGATATAGGCTTAGTAATGTAATCCACGGCTCCAGCATCGAACCCCTCGGTTTCTTCATGCTCATCGTTTAACGCCGTAACAAAGATAACAGGGATGTGCTTGGTACTCGACTGCTGCTTAAGTTGACGACAGACTTCAAACCCCGTGAGCCCAGGCATCATGACATCGAGTAATATTAAGTTTGGCTGTCTAGCCTCAGTTAGCTTTAACGCTTCTTCACCATTTCTCGCGAAAACAAGCTGGTAGTCCGATGCTAAAAGTTGCTTCAAAACCCGTAAATTTACGGGCTCATCATCAACCACTAATAAAGTAGGTTTTTTAACTTCAATCTCTAACATGCCGTGTCTCTGGGCTACTCTAATTCTTGTATTAATGAAGAAATGTGCTCGTGCGCCAATTCAAACTCAAAGTCATCTATATCTAAGAGAATTTGACCAATTTGCTCGTTGTGATTAGAGCACCCTATTTCTTTTAAAAATGACAGCTCCGCTTCATCCACCATATTCTGCTCTACACTATTGAGCATAGCTTTTAGGTGACTAAGGAGCAAAGCATTGTCTATACTTTCATTAATTGCGTTTTCTGCATATAAGGGCGATTCACTTAGCATCAGTTCTATCTTCTCTAGAGCGTCGCGGAGCTGATTGACTTGTTCAATATCAATAATTAATTTCAGCGCCTGCGCCTCAATCTCTTTAGTGATACGGAAGAAGGTAGTTAAACATAGGTTACCCGACGTTCCTTTTAAGCCATGAGAAAGCGACGCTACCGCTTTAAAGTCTTCTCTAATAGCTGCGTTCATCAACTCATCGACCTTTTCTCTACTTGTTGAAGTGAATTTATCCACTTCTTGCAATACCGTCTCTACGCTTCCCCACAGACCAACCGCTTTCTTTAAATCTAAGGTAGCTCTATCGGCTTTAAACGCTGATTCTGAGTCATTCTCTGTCGGTGTGTCTGCGACCTCAAAAGTATTGAGCTTAAGTACCCGCGCCACTTCTTCCATAAGTAAGCCAAAGTCCACCGGCTTGTTAGCGAACCCTTCCATGCCAGCCTGTTGCGCGGCATGCTTATCCTGCACCAAAACACTCGCAGTCAGCGCAATAATAGGCGTTGGGGGTAACTGATGTTCTCTCTCAAACTTACGTCGTTGCTTTGCGGCCTCCAACCCGTCTAAATGGGGCATTTGCAAATCCATTAAAACGACGTCAAATGAAGCTGACTCCATTTTTTCTAACGCCTGAACACCGTCAGTTGCAGTATCTACCTGATGCCCTGCTCGTGTGAGGAGCAATGACAAAAGCTCTACATTTTGTTGTACATCATCAACCACTAATACATTTAACGTTGATTGAAGTTGGATTGAAGTCGATTCTAAAGTATCAGGTGCATAGTCACTGACTTCAACCGCTTCTAGCGGCAACCTAAAGGTAAAGGTACTTCCTTTGCCTTTTTCACTGGTAACACAGATGTTTCCGCCCATAAGTTCAACAAGCTGTTTAGAAATAGTAGTTCCCAGGCCAGTACCGCCATATTTTCTACTCATCGACGCGTCCGCTTGTGAGAACGGGTCGAAAACGCGCTCCACTTGTTCTTGCGTCATACCAATGCCGGTATCTGACACGCTAAAATAGACAAACTTTTCGTCACCTCTTACATTAATCGACACCTCACCTTCATGAGTGAATTTAACGGCATTACCAATTAGGTTATTAAGCACTTGCCGCATGCGCTCTGGCACACCTCTGTAACCAGTTTCCACCGAAGAATCGACATTTAGGACTAGCCCAACCTTTTTACGCTTCGCTTCTAACCAAAACGTAGAAATAACCAAATCCAATTCTTCTCGAATAAGAAAGTCGCGATAATCTAAGTCAAGCTTCCCCTTATCTAACTTTGCGCTATCCAGTATGTCGTTAAGAAGGTGCAGCAGTGAACGGGCAGAACGGTTTATCGTAGTTAGGTGAGATTTCTGCTCTTCACGCAATGACTCCCCTAACATCAAGTCGCTAAAACCAATAATCGCGTTCATAGGAGTGCGAATTTCGTGGCTCATATTGGCCAGGAATGCAGTACGTGCTGCAGCTGCTTGTTCAGCTTTGTCTTTCGCAGCTTTTAACTCATTCTCCATAACCCGTCTTTGGGTTATGTCTGATATAAAACCATCAACATACAGGATATTGCCATTATCGTCTTTTACGTGAGTACCATGCTCTGTTACCCACTTTACTTCCCCTGATTTAGCTATAATGCGATATTCATAAGAAAATACATCTTGTTCAGTATTGATTTTAGAGAGTCGTTCAACGTCATCAGGATGATAAAGGTCTATAAAAGAACGTTTCGGCTCTGGTAAAACAAAGTCGCTCGCCGGATAACCGGTAACTTCTAGCACAGCATCACTTACGAAAACCATAGGCCAGCCTGGCATATTCAAACATCGATAGGCCATACCAGGGATATTCGAGATTAAACTTCTAAACTTAGCTTCACTTTCACGTAACGCATCTTCCATCTCTTTGCGTTTTCGAAGGTCGGAAGCAAAGGAGACAAATACTGGCTTGCCGTCTATTTTTGTATAGCCTACGCCTAAACGCACTGGTATCCGCTCACCACCTTTTCTTAGAACCTCAACCTCTCTCCCTGTACCGATTATTTGTTCAGTAGGTACAACGCGCTGGTTGAAAAAGTCGTCGCCATACAAATATCGTCTTTCATGGGGGATAATTTCAGCAGCGTGCATACCCACTATTTCTTGCTGCGTATAACCATAAATTTGCTCTACAGCGGGGTTAGCGGTTTTGATTATGCCCTTATTATCCACGGTGAGAATAGCGTCGACGGCAGTATCAGTAATCGCGCTTTGAATTCGTTCACTCTCTATTGCGCGCAACATGACATCGCGGTATTTAAATAAAAGGCTAATACCCAACACCATGGTAATAAGCACCAGTGTCACGATAGCAATAGAAATGGCCAGATAGACGGCGATATTTGACGATTGGGAGGACGTCTCCAAACCCGGTGGTAAAACAAATCTTGCCGCAGCCATGCCGGTATAGTGCATACCCGCAATGGCCAGCCCCATAACGATACTCGCAAGTAATACATGTTTGCCCAGCATTTTTCTGCTTTTAGTCGCGGCAGTAATACCAAACTTTATCCATAGCGATAGCATTGCTAAACAAACAGCAACTACGATAGACAGAGCAAATATACCAAGGTCATAGCGAAGAAGCGGCGCCATTTCCATTGCAGCCATTCCGCTATAGTGCATGGTGCCTATCCCAGCTCCCATCAACACACCACCTAAGACCACTTCGGTAACGCTTATACGGGTTTTAATCAAAAGATTCAGCGCTACCCAAGCAGCAGCCACACCAGGAATAGCAGAAAGTGCAGTTATCAAGGGGTCGTAATTGACAGGTAAACACAAGTCAAAGGCGGTCATGCCTAAAAAATGCATTGACCAAATACCGCCCCCTAGGGCTATGCTACCTGTACTAAGTAAAATATTGCGTCTTAGCTTGTCATCAGTGACGGCTGCTTGCCCTGCAACGTTAAACGCCATGAATGAAGCAAAAATAGCGACTAATAAAGACAGGACAACAAGGGGGAAGTGATAAGCGCCTTCAATTAACGCGGCGTGTTCATCAAACGTAAAAAAGCGAGCAATCATGGCGCGGCCAAACTACCTATAAGTTTAATTATTCAATGGTGGCATGACTTTAACTTAGCATACATAGGCTATGTTGTGAGGAAATTATTTCTTACAAACTACCTTAATGACCGCCAGTTAAATCGAGAGAATGTTTACGGACTGCACAATCAGAAAAGAAAAAACCCAGCAAAAGCTGGGTTCTAAAAGTGGTTGCGGGAGCAGGATTTGAACCTACGACCTTCGGGTTATGAGCCCGACGAGCTACCAGACTGCTCCATCCCGCGACTGTACGGTACATATTGCTTGCGCAATATTATTTAGTTCTGGTTTTACAAATTGGTTGCGGGAGCAGGATTTGAACCTACGACCTTCGGGTTATGAGCCCGACGAGCTACCAGACTGCTCCATCCCGCGATTGTACGGTAAAGCCTGCATTTGCAGTGCTTTGAAATTCTGGTTATTTTCTGTGGTTGCGGGAGCAGGATTTGAACCTACGACCTTCGGGTTATGAGCCCGACGAGCTACCAGACTGCTCCATCCCGCGCCAGAAAATTAACGTTGTAACCGCTGCGTTTTGTGCCTCGCTTCAACGTGGGGCGTATTATACATAGAGACTTAATCAACACAAGTGCCAAGTCGAGAAATATTTCATTTTTCTGACTGTTAGCGGTTTAATTAACCAAGATGTGCAAAGTTAATACAAATTGCGGCCGAAACACGCCCATTTTAGCCAGCCAACTACCCTAACTATCTAAATTTTTCCATTTTTTCAGCGAGTGAAAAATCGAGTTCCGTTAGCCCATCAGCATCATGAGTAGTCAATGTCACTTCTACTTTGTTATATACGTTAAACCATTCAGGATGATGTTTTAGTTTTTCCGCCCAAATCGCGATTTGCGACATCCATCCAAATGCACGGATAAAACTTTTAAACTTAAACGTCTTTTTAATGCTTTCTCCACTTTGTTCCCAAGGTGTGTCATCTAATACTAGCTCGTTTAACGCATCTAACTTTGCGGTGATTTCTTTATCTGACAGCTTAGTCGCCATTCTTCTCTCCTTTGCTTCACGTAGTTCATAGGTAAACTATGCGGTAATTACGCAATAATGTAATCAATCGGTTTATAAATGGAAAATGCTGTAGACGAAAAAGGAAGTGCGCAGTGGAGACTATGGTTTACAAAAAAGCCTGCCTTTAACTAGTAATGATAAAGGCAGGCTTTTCGCTTTGTTGTATGATTAACTAAAACTCAATTGCTAAGCGAGCATAGATTTGACGCCCTCTTGGATCATGAACCTTAGAATCAAAACCGCTGTTGGTAAATAATTGAGGCGGCTCTTCATCGAACAGGTTAATGGCACCTAAGGTTAGTACATAACTTTGCTCGGTATCGTACAAACCACCCAAATCAATATTGTATTGAGCATCAACCGTTAGGTGGCTATCAACTTCATAAAAGCCATTTGAGCAACCACCCACGTTTGCTGTGCCGTCTGCACAGTTTTGATCGTCATCATAAGACGAAATATAACGTAGAAAGATATTGGCAGCATGAATATCGCTCTGCCACGCTAAACCTAAATTAGCGCGCAATTCAGGAGATGACACACCAATGTTATTAAAATTACGACGTCCGGCGCCATCAATGTTACCAGCCTGAGGATCCATCAAATCGTATTTGGTAATGTAAGTTGCATTCAATGTGGGCGTAAAGTTACCAAAATCCGTTTCAATTTTATAACTGGTAACAAAATCGAGACCTGACGTTTCTAGCGAACTTGCATTAACGTAGGTGTTATTTACTTGGAGGACTGGCCCTGTTAGCGGGTCACCCGCGCGAACAACTCGATCCGTATTGGTCGGATCTTCATTTAGCACGGCTTGCGCATTTTCTTGAATGATCAGGTCTTCAAACTCAAAGTTCCAATAATCAACCTCAACAGAAAGGTCTCTGAAAGGCTCATAAGAGAAACCGATATTGTAAGCAGTCGATTCTTCTGGTTTTAAATCTTCATTACCTGATGTTCTAACTGCCACGAAAGCAGTTGCACCTTGCACAGGGTCTATAAGCTGTTGCAAAGAGGTAGCTCCCCCCTGCGCTAGGAAAACTGTTGGCGCTCTAAACGACGTGGATATTGAACCGCGTAACGAAAACTCATCAGTGGCGCGCCATGATATAGCCAGTTTAGGGTCAACCGTACTGCCAATAGAGCCGCCGTAATCTTCATAACGCACTGCTAATTGCACATCTAATTCATCATTAATTGGCAATGCAAGTTCACCAAAGGCTGCCCATACATCTTGACTACCGTCAATATCGGGGTTGCCGATTACAAAGGTAAAGCTGTCTTGATTAGCCAAGTCATCGTAGTCTTGGCTAAGCTGATTTTCGCGGTATTGGACGCCAAGGGCTAGTGCTGCAAAGCCGCCCCCCATTTCAAACACATCAAACGAGGTAAACGCTTCGAACACTTCTAGATCTGCTTTTGAATCTATAACCTCTGTACCGGTGAATGAACTCACTACATAATCAGAATTCGGTGCAGTCGTATACGAGCTCGCAAACGGATTGAAGAATTCACAGTCACCCACGCCCGGCGAGCCAGCGATTGGGTCACAATTTGAGCCACCAAGTCCGTATAGCGCGAGTTGGAACTCCGTATTAAGCACGTCGGGTACTCTAAATACAAAATCGTTCACTGCACGGGTGTAGCTGACCTCCCAGAAACCAGTATCTGTTACGCCCTGCAAGCTAGTACTGAAGCGCAAGGTATCTGATTCTGTATTGGCTGAATCACCTGGAAAACCATTACCTTCAGCACGACCAAAAAATGCCACTGGCTGACCAAATGGGTTTTGCGGGTGATAGTCTGGAACAATAGGTGAAGTCAGAATGGGGAAGCTCGGTGCCCCACCCCGTTCAGCACGGTTTCTAGCGGTACTAAATTCAGCAGTCCACGTAATGTCGTTACCAAATTCATAGTCAGCGCGAACGTAAGCATTGGTTCTACTTTCATCCGCTACATAAGAATAAAACTTACCAAAGTCAAAACCACAAAAACCGACCTCTAACCCTGGAATAGTGCCGCTAGGCGCAAGCAGGTTTGGCGCACCTCCAAATTCTTCACATCCATAAGGGTCAATAATAGGTAGAGGGCCTGCACCAGGAATATTTAAAAAGAAAGAGCCTGGATTACCCAATGCACTCGTGTCATCTTGTGGACGGCTTAAACGTCTATCACTTAAAAATAGTGGCGAACGGTTTGTATAACTAATAGCCGCTAATACGCTTCCATTATCACCTGTAGCACCCCATAAACCTTGCAAAATATATTCTTTGTTGTCACCGTGTGCACCGTCTTGATAGTCCACAGTCACCATTGCGCCGTCATAGTTGCGTTTAGTGATAAAGTTAACCACGCCTGCAACGGCATCTGAACCATACAAAGCAGATGCACCGTCCTTAACTACTTCCATTCTGTCGATGGCAATCATAGGTACAAGTGAGCTTGTATCTACAAAGTTTAGCCCCTCATTAGTCGGCTGAGCGGTAACGACTTGGCGTTTATTGTTAAGGAGCACTAATGTTGATGCTACACCTAAACCGCGAAGGTTGATATTAGAGGTACCTGCGGTGGCATTTTGCGTGAAAGCGTCAGGGTTGTTTTCTGCGCCTGTATTGATGGTTAGGGTCTGTGTAATATCGGCGATATTTTTGGCGCCAATGGCGTCTATTGCAACACTGTCAACAACAGCTAGCGGTGATGGAGATTCAAAGTTTTCGCTTCTGCGAACAAAACTTCCGGTAACAAGAATGAGCTCTACGTCTTTCTTAGCTTCTTGCTCGGATTCAACGTCAGATTCTTGGGCTGATGCGATATAAGGCGAACAAAATAACGCAGTACCGACCATTGCGGCTACTGCTGTCTTACGCGTTTTAAATTTCATAGTGTGATTCCAAATCTGGGCTTATCACTACCGGCACTACTACCCACACTTTCCGCTAGCAACAGGCTGTTCGATTTCGTGTTTGTTATTGTTAGAGGCCAACAGAATATTGACCTACACCACTGATACTATGCCCGAATTTTATTTTTGTAAATTTATTGTGAATAATATGTTTACATTAATTTTACACATGGTCAGACCAGATACACTTAAGACTAATAAGCAAAAATCACGTGACAAGGAGGATGAAAATAAAGTGAGAAGAACTTGCCCTAACTGCGTAATTTATTCACTAACGCATTTTTGAAGGTAATCCAGAAACCAAATTAATTTCATTCATATCAACTATTTACTTAATTACTGTATTCGGAACAGTTCTTGAAACGTCTCGAGAAATTATTCAAGACGGTAAAGGAGTCTATGGAGTTTCCTAAGATAGATGAAATATATAAGCTTCTAACTGAAAAGCTTGAAGGCTGGATGGAAGGTGCAATTACTTTATTGCCTAATATTGTCGTTGCATTTGTCATCGCTATTGTTTTTGGTCTTATCGCTAAAATGGTAGGAAACGTTGCAGGCAAACTGATGCGACGTACCTTCGAGTCTCGGCAGATCGCCGGTCTTCTCACATCTATAATTAAGGCTCTAGTTCTTGTCGCTGGTATATTTATCGCGCTAGATTTTGTTGGCCTGAAAGGTACAGTCACATCCCTTCTTGCTGGTGCAGGTATTGTTGGCCTCGCTATCGGTTTTGCTTTCCAAGATATGACTGAAAATTTCATAGCTGGCATAGCCATGGGTATTAGAAAGCCCTTTGAAATAGGCGATGTTATAGAAGCGGAAGGGGTTTTTGGTAATGTTAAAGAAATAAACCTCCGAAATACTCTTGTTGAGACCTTCTATGGCCAACTTGAAGTCATCCCTAACAAGATTTTATTCCGCAATATACTGACAAATTACTCTAGCTTGGGATATCGAAGAATAGAAGTCCCTTTCGGAATTTCTTATGCCGACGATATCGAAACAGCCGCTAACGTTATAACTGATGCAATGAACGATAAAGACTACGTGATCAAAAAAGATGAAACTGCTGTTTACGCGGAATCATTTGGCGACTCGAGTATAAATTTATTGCTGTGGTTTTGGATCCGTTATCCCGGAGATCCAGGGTTTATGGTAGTGCGTCATGACGCTATCAATACGGTAAAAACCGTGCTTGAAGACAACGATATCCTGATCCCATTCCCTATCAGAACATTAGATTTTAATGCAAAAGGTGGTGATAAGCTTAACACCATGTTTGAGCAGCGCGATGAGCGAAGTCCATCGAATGATAATTCATCGTCACAAACAAACGGTGACGAAAAAGCGGCTGATAATTCAAGTCGAGCCGATGATGAGTAAAACCTAAGGAGAAACAAAATGGAAATGTTAAATTCAACTACACGTAAACATACGTTTTTAGCACTGATTTTTGCAGCGAGTATCGGAAGCTTGGGCGGTTGCGCGACTATCGAAGGCGCTGGTGAAGATATTCAAAGTGCAGGCGAAGCTGTTGAAGAAGGTGCACAAGAGGCGTCAAATTAAGCCGATTATCGTGCTACCTTGTAAGGTCAGATAAGGCAGTTCCTTATCTGACCTTTTTTAATTACTAACCGTTAATTAACTGAGCGTAAGATATATAACACCCTATCCCTTCGAATTTAAGCGTTAGTATCTCCGGTCTCATCACCATGGCTTAGTTACTTTTGCGGTTTCATGACCGCTAACATTAAAAAGCTTCCGACGAGTGCAGGGTTACCGCTCGACTTCAATACACAGCTAGCCTCTACCTTATAAAGCTTACCTTGAGGCTTATCGCTTACATCAACAAGTTTAAATTGGTATTTTAACCCGTCATTGCATTTGACTGGTTCAAGGAATCTAAGTTTATCTATGCCATAGTTTATCATTGAGGTGATTTGGTCGCTTGGAGCGAGTACCTCACCAAAAGCTTTGGGCATAAGACTGGCGCTCAAAAAACCGTGCGCTATTGTTGTTTTGAACGGGCTCTCTTTTTCGCAGCGAGCCGTGTCTAGGTGAATCCATTGGTGGTCACCTGTAGCATCAGCAAATTGATTAATCATGTCTTGAGTTACAGTTAAAAAATCAGCTTGTTCAAGCACATCCCCAACCGATAAATCTAAAAGCGTCTTCATATCTAAGTCCAGTCTCCATTTATTAACGATGAAACTACTATTATTCAGTTGAATGTTTCAATTAACTTTTAATAATAGGTATTTATAAATATTCTTGTTACACTAACGTAAATTATTCGTAGATGCTATGTAGCAACAGTCTCTATAGTTGCTTGACTCTCGCTGTGAAAAAGCAGCAGTTCTTCATCTATTGGCTTTTTTTAGGGCACTCGCCCGTAAAGGACTAGTTATGAATCTCAATAGAATTGATTTGAACCTATTTGCCGTATTCGATGCTATTTATACGGCAGGCAGTTTAACCAAGGCTGCTGATGTCTTGTGTATCACCCAACCAGCGGTTAGTAACTCGTTAGCCAGATTAAGAGAAATGTTGAACGATCCACTTTTCGTGCGCACAGGTCACAGTATGACGCCGACACCCGTAGCACAGAACATTATTGTGCCAGCCCGGCAGGCGCTTGCATTGTTACGCAAGAGCGTCCAGGAAAGCCACACGTTTGACCCACTCACCGCCGAGAAGTCGTTTAATTTTGCCAGCCGAGATTTGTTAGAGGCCAGTATCATGCCTCGCCTTGTTTCTCGTTTACAGAATTTAGCGCCTAATATCGCCTTAACGAATTATGAGATCCCTCGAAGCCAAGTAGTATCAGCAATGGCGGCAGGTACGCTAGATTTCTTCGCCGATGCGTCTACGTTTACTGACCCACACCTATGTAAAGAGAAAATAGCGCAAGACCGATTTGTGGTACTTGCCCGCAAAAACCACCCTGCTCTTAAAAACGGTTTGGATTTAGATACATTCTTGCGTTTGGGGCATATCAACGTATCTCAGCGCAAATCTGGTGCGGGTCCTATTGATATCGCACTCGACAAAATGGGCAAACGAAGAAAAGAGGTTATGCGTGGGCAGCACTTTTTAACCGTGCCGAGCACCATAGTAAAAACGGATTTAATCGCCTGCTTACCGTTTCATTTGGCGAAGCACTATGATTTAGCTATTTACGAACTTCCTTTTGACCTGCCACCGGTAGAATACTACTTGTATTGGCACGTCAGTGCAGACCACGACTATGCGCATATGTGGATGCGTGAGCAAATTATGGAAGTGGCAAGTAACTTCAAGCAACACTAGTTTCAAGCATTTATGCTAAATCACAAAAAAGCCCTATTTACATAGGGCTTTCTCTTAAGCTGAAACCAGCTAAAGCGTTTTAAAATGAATAGCGCTTTGATGATCTTTGTCGTGGTAGATCGTGTGAAGCGCTTTAGTGAAATCACTTTCTTTTGCCTCAAATATATTTTCTACATAGTTTTGAGGGTTCATATCAATAAACGGAAACATACTGCTTTGAATTTGGATTTGTAGCTTATGCCCGCGTTTAAACGTGTGCAAAAGATCGTACAATTCGAACTCTATCTTAGTTGGTGAATTGGGTAAAAACGCTTTAGGTTCACTCATACTCTCCCTGAAACGCCCGCGCAATACGCCCCAGCGAACCAATTCATGACGGTTTCCGCGCGTCTTATCAACCTTATTGTTATTCTCGTCGATAGAAGGGAAAACGTCGACGACCTTTACGACAATATCTGCCGCTGATTTATTTGTAGAAAACCACAAATCGAGATCGATAGCCCCTGCTATGGTTAAATCACTTTCAAGAGTATCTGTTTCGAAAACTAAAACATCAGGTCTTCGGGCAGCAAAACGTTGATCTTCTACCATATAAGGTCTATCCCAGCCACGGCTAATCTTAGCTGAGTGAGGAACAGGCTTGTTAGGATCGCTTATGTATTCGCTATTGCCACTATCGCTTTTCTTAGTAACAAGCTTTTCATTTTTTGCTAAGTACATAGTTTGCTGTGACCCAGTTTTAGGAGGCCATACGTCAAATTTACGCCAGCGATTGCTGCCCGTTTCAAACATAGTTGCGGTAGCTATTTCTGCTTCTTTCGCCCCTTTTAGATGAGTTTTGAAAAACGGCAGCAACACATCTTTTTGAAACCAAGCACTAGTATCAAAGCCAAACTGTGCTTCGCCAAGTTCTGCGCCGCCTTTTTCACTTTGCCATTGACCATGATACCAAGGCCCCATAACAAGCTTAACATGGTCTTCTTTGTTGTTTTTTGACATAGCTTGGTAAGTATACAGCGGGCCGTATAGGTCTTCTGTATCGTACCATCCGCCGACAACCAAGGTAGCAGGCTTGGTATTTGTCAAATGCTGTAAAACATCGCGAGACTGCCAATAGTCATCATAGTTTGGGTGTTGGATAACTTCGTTCCAAAACGGTCGCTCTCCATGAAAGTACTTGTCATTAACGTTGGAGAGAGGACCTAAATTTCTAAAGAACTGGTAGCCATCCGGCGTTTCTGACTTCATTCCTTCAGGCCAATAAGAGAATTCTCCCTCTCGCTGTTTATCGAAGGTATCAAAGAAGATAAATGCCATAGGGGTAACGAAAGCGCCATTTCTATGAAAGTCGTCAAAAAACCAGTCAGCAATAGGTGCTTGTGGTGAAATCGCTTTTAGCGCGGGGTGACTATTAATTGAGGCAACCGACGTGTAATAGCCCGGGTAGGATGTACCCCACATCCCTACTTTACCGTTGTTTCCTTCAATATTTTTTATCAGCCAATCGATAGTATCGTACGTATCTGTCGCATCGTCCGTCGCTTTTTTTCCGCGCTTATAAGCATCCTGCGGACGCATATTGACGAACTCGCCTTCGGAGCGGAATTTTCCTCGCACATCTTGAAAAACAAATATAAACCCTTCCTGCTCGAATGCTTGGCTAGGCCCTAATTTAGCTTTATATTTATCTGCTCCATAAGGCGCAACGCGATAAGGCGTTCGCTGCATCATAATTGGGTATTTTTTAGTATCGTCGATAGGAATATAAACTGACGTAAATAATTTTACGCCATCACGCATCGGAATTTGGTACTCATACTTGGTGTAGTTAGCCCGTATATATGCCTCCCTAGGGTTTTCATCTTTTTGTTCGGCATAGGCATTATTAACCGCGAACAAAACCATCAGCAGCATCACGCTGCGTATTACCATTTTCATTATCTGTCCTTTTGTTGTTAGATTATTTCGTTTACCACTTCTATAGGGTGTCGTGGCTTACTTCCTTCAAAACGCGCTACTTGGCTGCGGCAGGAAAATCCAGTCACAAGTACTTCATTAGGTGTTTCATTTTGCGCGCGAGCGAAAACAGGGGCCCAACTTAGCGTATAAAGTGCTTTAGAGCTTTCTAAATGTGATGCTTCATGGCCATAGGTTCCTGCCATACCACAGCAGCCAACAGGCTTGTGCGTAAGGTTCACACTTAGATGCTGAAATATGCGCTGCCAACGCGCTGTGGTATCCGGCATGGCGGTTTTCTCGCTGCAGTGAGCGAGCAGAAAGAAATTCTTATCACAACCCTTACTACTATTAATATCTGCGTTTACACTTTTTGCCAACGCATCTTCCAACCATTCATCAATGGTATGAACGAAAAACTTTCCGCGCTTATCTTTTAAAAACTTTTGGTATTCGTCGCGATAGCACAACACTAACGATGCGTCGGCTCCCACCATACTAATACCTAACTCATGTATTTTGTTTAGCCGCTTTGCCGTACCTAATGCTTGTTTCTCAAACTTGCTTAGAAAGCCTTTTACATGGGCGGGCTTGCCGTTTGGCGTAAAAGGCACTAGTAATGGCTTAAGGCCCATCTTACTAATAACCTTTATTAGGCTTTCTACACTTTTAGCGTCATAAAAACTGGTAAAAGGGTCTTGTACCACAGCAACGTACTTTTCCCGCTCACTTTTATCAAGGCGTTCTAATCGTGCGATATCCCCTGTATCTACAATCGACTTTACTCTGTCAACGAGCGTTGGGTAGGACAACAGCGGTGTATCTACATACCCCACTTTCTTCTTTAAAAACCATGTCACCCACTTGTGTTGAAGTAGCGTGTTGTAAAGTCTGGGCACTTTAGCACTCAAAGGCGCTAGCGTTTCTACATTTGCCACCAGTAAATCTTTTAGCGGGCGCATATAACGCTGGTAGTAAACAGATAAAAAGATGGATTTGAAGTGAGGAACATCAATATTTACAGGGCACTGGTGAGTACAGGACTTACACGATAAACAGCCGTCCATCACGGCTTTAACGTCGTGAGAAAAATCAGCGTTCTTGGTCAATACCGTGTTCTTAAAACGAGAGAAAACGTTACTTTTAAACTGCTTGTAAGATAATCCATCACCATTTTTTTCGTCCATTTGCCCGCTTAACGATAGCAGTCGCGCCCACTCCCTTAACATACTTGCCCTGCCCTTTGGCGTATGACGCCGGTCTGACGTTACTTTACTTGAAGGGCACATGGGGGACGCAGGTTCGTAGTTAAAGCAAAGACCATTTCCGTTGCATTCGAAAGCTGGCGCAAGGTCGCGTGTAACCGTTACAGGAATAACCCGCTCGATACTCGCCCTTTTGACCGCTTTAACGGAAACTAACTTATCGTTACTGCCCAACGGCGTACAAATTTTTCCAGGGTTCATTTGGTTATAAGGGTCGAACGCCGCTTTTATTTTGCGCATTTCATTAAACAGCATTTCACCGAAAAACTCGGGACCATACTCACTACGAAAGCCTTTGCCGTGCTCTCCCCACATTAGCCCGCCATATTTAGATACAAGCTTTACCACCTTATCTGAAAGATTATGCATAAGCGTCTCTTGCTCGGGGTCGGCTAAATCAAGGGCAGGCCTTACATGTAAAACGCCAGCATCAACGTGTCCAAACATGCCATAGTTAAGGTTGTGACTGTCGAGCAACGCGCGAAACTCAGCGATAAAATCAGCTAAATGCTCAGGAGGCACTGCGGTATCTTCCACAAAAGCAATAGGTTTCTGATCGCCCTTAACCTTTCCTAATAAACCCACTGCCTTTTTGCGCATTGCGTAAATACGTTGAATATCAGCCTTGTCATACGTAATTCTGTAGCCTGAAATATTCCCTTCACCTTGTTTTATCGCATCTTCAATAGCGGCTTCAAGGCAATCAATGTGGCCCTTCATTTCCTCTATCGAGCTGGCGTTATATTCCACTAGATTTAGACCCAGTAACGCTTCGTCGGGTACGTCGGTGATCAAGTGTTGTATGTCGTGCCAAACTATGTCCGTTTTGGCAAAGTTAAGTACTGTACTATCAATCGTTTCCACACTCGTCGCGTTCGCCTCAACCAGTTGCGGAGCATGCCTCAGCGCGGCATCGAATGAGCGGTAGGAAATATTTATCAGTGCCTTAACCGGCGATATTTTATCTAGTGTTAATACGGCTTCAGTGACAAACGCCAAAGACCCCTCAGCGCCTGTAATCAACCTTCCTATATCGATGTGGTGACCATCGTATACGTGCGCTAAGTCATACCCTGTTAAAAAACGATTTAGTTTTGGAAAAGTACGCTCCACCTCGTCCTTATAATTTACGCAGGTATCTATAGCCTGTTTGTAGATAGCACCTTCAGCAGTATTTTCATCGGCTTTTCGCTTTGCTATTTCCGTGGGTATTTTTTCGGTTTCAATGACCTCACCGTTAACTAAAACCGCTTTTAGTCCAATAACGTGGTCGCTTGTCTTACCGTACACAAGCGACCCCTGCCCTGATGCATCAGTACTTATCATTCCGCCTAATGTGGCTCGGTTACTAGTAGAAAGATCTGGTGAAAAAAATAGGCCATGGGGGCGTAAAACATCGTTAAGGGAGTCCTTAACTATCCCTGTTTGTACTCTCACCCAGCCTTCTTCCACATTTAGCTCAATCACTTTATTTAGATAGCGACGAATATCTACCACGATACCATCGGTCAGGCTTTGTCCGTTGGTACCTGTGCCTCCGCCCCGAGGCGCAAACGACACGTCAGGGTACTTAGCCGCTAATTGCCCGATAAGCTGACAGTCTTCGTTACTTCTAGGGTAAATTACGGCTTGGGGCAGCTTATAATAAACGGAATTGTCAGTGGCTTGCGCTACGCGGGCACTATAGCTAGTGTCAATATCACCGGTAAACTCGCTAGCTCTTAGGTTTTCAATGAATGCGCGGTACTGAATAGCTAAATTTGAATCAGATTTTAGGGCGGGGAGAGTCACTTCCTTAATTTCCTTGTTAAAACAGGTAAACCCATAACGAAACAACATGTCAAAACTGGGCATGCACGGCTTTTAATTGTTATAATATAACATATCCAACTTGTATCATAGGGCTATGCCTATTGGTGTGATAGCCTATAGCTCTATATTCCAATAACGCATCGCATAGTAAGAGCAACTATAAATATGATTAAAGCAGTACCTACCAACATCATCACGGGCTTTCTAGGTGTGGGAAAAACATCCGCTCTACTACACCTGTTAAAGCAAAAACCTTCCAACGAGCGTTGGGCCATTCTAATTAACGAGTTCGGCGAGATAGGTATTGATGGTGCGCTTGTACAAGGTATGCAAACTGGAAAGCCTTCTTCCATCTCAGAAAATGCGCAGAGAGTATTTATTAAAGAGGTGCCCGGCGGCTGTATGTGCTGCGCTGCAGGCTTACCTATGCAAATAGCATTAAATCAATTGCTCGCCCAGTCTACACCCGACCGTTTACTGATTGAACCTACTGGGTTAGGACACCCTGTAGAAGTTATGCAAACCTTAAGCGCTGAACACTATCAAGACGTGCTGGATATTCAGCGTACTATCACGTTAGTTGATGCAAGAAAGTTAACCGATCCTCGCTATACCACGCATGCTACGTTTAATCAGCAAATTGATATTGCTGATGTCATTGTAGGAAATAAATGCGATCTTTACGGGCTAAATGAAGAAGAAAACTTAACGCACTATGCCGTCAATAGAGGGAAGCAGAGCACACCTATCGTACTTTGCGAACATGGTGAAATACCTTTTGCTGTATTACAGGGAAAATCAGATGCGCTTGTAGATATGAATGCACATGCCCACCATCACCACAATAGCGAGCCTGCACTTTCAATTAACGAGCGACCTTTTCCCGATTCAGACTTTTTAAAAATCGAAAATGAAGGGGAAGGTTTTAAAGCTGTGGGATGGCGCTACTCCCCCTCCATAGAATTCGATAGAGATGCGCTATTAGCCTGGATAAATAAGCTAGAAGTAGAACGCTTAAAAGCGGTAATGATCACAAGCACAGGCATATTTAGCTATAACCTTGCAGACGGCAACTTAGTTGAAAGTGAGCTAAGTGAATGTGCTGAAAGTAAAATTGAAATTATTGCTGTTAGCGTCAATACCGATTGGGATGATGAATTAGCCGCCTGTATACACGCCGGCTAATCATCCGCTCAACAGACGTGGCTTAAGGCCTTGTATATTTTACCTCTCCGTTCACCAGCGTATAGTATGTTTCGCCATACAAGGTTTCGTTGATAAAGGGCGAGTTTTGTGACTTTGAAGCAAAAAATGAAGGCGTTACTGTAAACGGCGTATTTAAATCAAAAAGCGCTAAGTCTGCATCTGCGCCTTCTTCAATTCGTCCGCATTTAATATTAAATATCGCACCAGCTTGCTTACTCATAAGATCAATAGCAGTATTTAAATTAAGCTTTCCTGGCTTGACAAAATGCGTGTAGATAAGCGCAAATGCGGTCTCCAACCCTATAATACCAAAGGGCGCTTTCTCAATAGGCAAAGCTTTTTCATGCGGCGCGTGAGGAGCGTGGTCAGTTGCAATAGCATCTATTACCCCTTCTGTTAACGCTTCTCGACACGAAAGCATATCGCCTTTAGAACGAAGAGGCGGGTTCATTTTCCAATTCGCGTCAAGCGTACCATCGGCCTTAACGGGTATATCTTCATCGCAAAGCAATAAGTGATGGGGTGAAACCTCTACAGTTACATTAGCCCCTTGTGCTTTTGCCTGTCTAATAGCTTCTATTGAGTCAGCGGTAGATACGTGTAAAACGTGATAATGCCCACCTGTTTCTAAACTGTATTCACATCCCCGCTTTACATGAACCGACTCTGAGGATGCCTTAATTCCCTTTACATTATGTTTTCTAGATACGTCTCCTTCGTGGATAGCGCCGCCGTTTGATAAGCTTTCATCTTCGCTATGGTCGAGTACTGGCATCCCAAGCGCTTTGGCCTTGATAAGTGCCTGCTTAAACAAGCTATTATTTTGAACGCCTTTACCATCGTCAGTAATGGCAACGGCGCCTGCAGCTTGGAGAGTCTCAAAATCTGTTATCTCTTTCCCTTCTAATCCCTTTGAGAGCGCCCCTGTCGGATAAACTTTACACAGCCCCGTCGTGCTGGCTTTTTCTACCATAAAGGCTACTGTATCTTCATTATCAGCGGTGGGCGTTGTATTTGGCATTGATACTACCGAAGTAAAGCCGCCTTTTACTGCTGCGCGGCTTCCGGAGGCAATATCTTCTTTGTACTCCATGCCTGGCTCTCTAAAATGTACTTGGGGGTCAAGCAAACCTGGGGAGAGGAATAAACCAGTGGCATCAATTACTTTGTCAGAAGGTTTTGCGGTAGAAGCTTCTTGTGGCGAGGATAATGGGCGTTCTGAGATCTGAACGATTTTACCCTTCTCGATAGCGAGTGAAATAGTGATAAAGTCGTGGCCATTTCGCCCCAACAGATGGGGTGTGGTTGAAGCGTTATTGATTATGATCTTCATAAGTCCCTTCGTATAAAACAATTAAAATTGGGGATTATTGGCAGCGTGCGCAAATACACGCGACTTCTAGGTGAGGCGTTATAATCTCGCATTGGAACGCTTGCGCTTGTTTGACAAGATGTTCATAAACAACAGGGTCTACAATAGACTCTTCAACTGCGCCACAGCGAACGCAAATTAAAAACTGCGAATACCCGTGGTGTTCACAGCATTTAGCACGAGCACATCCTATATACTTATTGTTGAGATTAAGTTTGTGAACTAAGTTTGCCTCTGACAGGAATTCAAGCGCTCGGTAAATAGTCATTGGTTTGATATTTTCGTCATGCCGCTTTGCATACAAATCTTTTATTTCATAGGCCGACAGTGGATACGACGCTTCAATTAATATATTAAGTACCTGTTTGCGCTTCTGTGTTAAGCGCAGTCCGTCTCCATCACATTTATCCTGAGCTATAGCAAGCAAGTTTTGAAATCGTTGATCCATTCTATCCTCAATCTAATAGCGACGAACGTTATTCCCTGTTTACACATGGTTAAAGGCAAATAACCAAAAACAATATGTTACAGTATAACATAACAAATGCACTGTAAAATGAGTCCTATGAAACTGTCCGTATTTTGGTTAACGACTACCTAAGTTTTTTTGTGTTAGCAATTCAAGGTCGCCTAGGGTTATCAAATAAAGCTTTCGCCCCCTTTTGATATAAAGATATATACCAAAGTATTGGCTAATGTATTTTTTTTAAGTCAGCTTTATCGTTTAATTCTCTCAACGAAAACAACTATTAGAATTTACTTGAGGAATTAGCCATGTTGAAAATAGTTAAAGCTTCTCTTGTTATCGCTGGTACTTTCGGTGTGTCATCAGTAGCACACGCTGACGTTAGCGAGGCATTAGCAAATATATGCACCATTGTTCAGGCGGACGATAAAGGCGAATTAAGAAAGAAGATGCGCGCAGTTCAGTCTGACTATCGAATGAAACTAAAAGACTACTATTCGGGTGTAAGCTGTAGTGGCAATAGCCTGATCCGTACAGCGATGCTAAATAACGCAGTGGAAGCCGGTGAGTTGCTGGTTAAAAAGATGCCAAAAAGCGATTTGCAAGCTCCTGAAGCAGACGGCAAAACCTTACAGGCTTGGGTTGCGGAAAACGGCTTGCAAGACAGCCCAATCGCAGCGGTACTTCAAGAGCGTCTGTAAGACAATTTCACGCCATGTGAACCACTTCAACATGGTTGCAGAGAAATCTGCACTTTAAGAAGCGACCTCCGGGTCGCTTTTTTCTTTTTAAGTTTAAAAAAAAGGAGAGTTAATATTAACTCTCCTTTTGTTTATTTATGAGTAACTAATACCTAACTGGCCTTAGCCACCGATAGCTTTTCTTCAGAAATTGCTTCGCTTATCGAAAGTACAGGCTCATTTTGATAGACACGCTCAAGGAATACCTTGTAGACATCAGCAAATTTTTCTTGCTGAGCAAGCTCACCAAACACTTCTTCTACCTTCAAGAAGCTTAAGCTGTCCGTTTCGTTTTGTTGAGCAGCTTGATGAAGTGTATCAGACAATACATCGTTGATTTCTAGCGGCTTTCCATCTTGAGACGCGTGTTTATCTGAATAATACGACCAACACGCAACGACGAAGGCACTAATACTTACATCGCGACCTGCTACTAAGTTGTCGCGTACCGTAGGCAGCAAGAATACTGGCAGTTTGGCTGAACTTTCTAAGCAAATACGTGCCAGGGTATCCTTGATAAACGGATTTGAAAAACGAGAGATTAACGTGTCGCGATAATCAAATACATCAATGCCTTCAACCTGATCTAGGGTTGGCATTACCTCTTTTTCCATAAAGATAGACAATAGCTGCTTTAACTGCGCAGCTTCTACACTCTCATGGATAGTATCGAGACCGGCAACTGAACCCACTAGCCCTAGTACTGAATGCCCGGCGTTTAGCATACGTAGCTTCAGCTTTTCATAAGGGGCTACATCGCTAACAAACTGTGCGCCCACTTCGTCAAACTGTGGCTTAGTGTTGCAAAAATCATCTTCAATAACCCACTGATCAAAAGGCTCACATACCACCGGCCAGCTATCTTCAATACCCTGCGCTTTTAACGAAACAATATCTTCGTTTGTCGTAGCAGGCGTAATTCTGTCTACCATAGAGTTAGGGAAGCTAACATTCTCGTTAACCCATTGGGCTAACGCTTGGTCAAATAACTCGATGTAAGCGAGCAACATTTTTTTCAGCACATGACCATTGTGCTGAATGTTGTCGCACGACATAACAGTAAATGGCTTAACATTGTTTTCTTTACGCTTTTTAATAGCAGCAACCAAATAACCAAACACTAGTTTTGGATTTTTGGGGTTTTCAATGTCATGAATAACGTCTGGGTTAGTGGTAATAAACTCCCCTGTAGACGCATCAAAGTTATAACCACCTTCTGTGATAGTTAAAGAAACAATGCGCACTTCAGGCTCAGACATTTTATCAATGACAGCTTGCGGATTATCCGTTGCCATCATAAACCCTGTCATTGCTCCTATAACTGACGCAACGCGTGAGCCGTCGTTATGTTTTTCAACTAAGGTGTACAGGTTATCTTGCTCATCGAACACTTTTTTCATTGCGCGGTCGTTCTCGCGAAGACCCACGCCACAAATGCCCCAAGACAAATCGCCGGTTTTTGCCATCAGCCTGTCTACGTACATAGCTTCATGTGCACGATGAAAGCCGCCTACCCCAATGTGAACGATACCTGTTTGAACATTCTCCACATCGTAGGCTGGGCGCTGAATACCTGCCGGCAACGACGGTAAATTAGCTTTGTTTAATAAAATAGACGTTTGAGATTGCATAAAAACCTTATTAGCTTTGAAGCGCTTTTTGGCGACGCATCGCCCAATACGCAGTAACGAAATAGATAACGGTGCACGCGAACCCAATATTGAAAAACAGATCTCGGTTCGATTCGTACACGGCAAGCGTGTCACTAAGTGAAAAAGTTTTAATTGCTAGCGCGATGGACACAAGTAGGCTAGCTACAGAAGTAAGGCGCAATAATTTGGTTACAGTGCTGATATCTTCAACGTGGTCGTTTTCTAACGCGGCTTCTTGTTGTTGATGCGCTTCAACGCGTGCATCGAAAGCCTCTACCTGCGCTTCCTGCTCTGGGTATGACTGTTTTGCGCCGTACCTGGCTGCAAGCGCAGTATATACCGCAATAGTAAAGAACCAGGTTGGTATAAACAGGTAATAGAATGAAATTACATCTAAAGCATTTAAACCAAAGCCGAACACAAGTCCTAAGCCCCAGCTTGCAACAGCTGGCGTGCTATGAGTAAGACTTTGATAATGTGCCCAGTAGCGTGTATACCCAATGCGAGGGAAAATCATATGCTCAGCGAATACTATTGCACCCACTGGAACAACAAGTAGCCCAGCATAAGTTAGCAGCGGTAGTAACTTGGTAAATACAAATGGGAAGCAAGCAATGGCCACCGTTACCATACCAACAACGGCAGTGGTTTTGGTACGTGACTTATCTTTGAAAATGGCTTGTGCAGCAAGCCCGGCACGATAAAGGTTAGCATTTGCGGTAGTCCAACCTGCAACGATAACAATAACAAGACCTGATAGACCTAGCGCGTGGAAAGCAACATCGCCTGGGTCGAGTTCAACAATAGATTTTTGAACGATAACCGCGGTTCCAGCGCCCATAATACCCGCTGAAATCCACGCGATATAATGACCGAACAACATACCTGCTGATGTGCAAAGGCCGTAGCGCTTACGCTTTGCAAATCGAAGTAGCGCCATATCAATAAGACCAAAATGCGTAATGGTATTCGCTGCCCAAGAAAAGCCAATAACTTCTAATAAGCCAATTCCTGGCTCACCGCTTTGTGTTAACCCCGTCCATACCGACGTACTGCCGATATGCATAAAGTCGTTCCACGACGTTAAAAACGTTTGCCCTATTACAGATTCTGCCAGTGCAGGCATAAGAATAAGTGGACCACAGATGAACATAGTGAACAGCCAAGGTGCACAAATGCGGGAGAAGTCAGATACGGCGTTAAACCCATACATGGCAACAAACACAACGATAACCCCTACTGCTAGCACTACAGCGACAAAGGCTAAATTAGTCGGGTACCAGTTCAACTGTGCAGGAATATTTAACGCAAAGCGCACCGCCGTTGCCGATACTGTGATCATCGCAGCAGATATTACAGTGAATATGATCACATTCGCCCAGTTATAGAGCTTTGTCATCGAATCGCCCGCTATCTTCTGAAGATAGGAGTACAAGCTTAGACGGGTTTCAACAGCTATAGGTGTAGTGATAAGTGTCCAGCTTAAAACCGCCAGTAGGTTACCAATAAGTAAGCCTAACAAGATGTCGGTCATGGTGGCGCCTAGGGCGACAAACGTTGCACCGAAAACAAATTCTGTTGCGGCAACATGTTCACCGGCATACAAGCCCATGAAATGCTTCCATCCCTTTAATTTATGTTTAGCGACAGGGAGTTGCTCATCGCTTACCTGTGAAATATCAATATCGCTCGACGTTGACTTCATCTTCAAATCTCTTGTTGTAGGTGGCCGTCCCTTATTAAAAATCACTTATGAGCATTCGCTCATTACGTGGGACATATCTCATTTCGGTAGATATTTGCACATGGAAATGGAATTGTAAATACCTATTAACAAAACAAAGTGCGATGTAAGTACAAATTTAACACAATATTATTTGCTATTTTTTCGCCAATAGAGCGCTATCAAAACGCTAATCCTTTGAACTTACGAGATATTGGCGAAGCAACAATTGTTAATGAATTGAATATTAAAGATGCGCTTGCGACCGGCTTATTACTAAAGTGTTTTAAAAGGTAGAAAGCAAAGCACCAATTACTTTACACTTAGGCAAATGTACACGCTGTTTTATTATGTCATTACCAAGTTGATGGTATGTTCTTTTCCTTTTGGTAGTGAAATCTTCGTATAACTGGTGTTTTTGATATGAGGAAAAGTAACCTTTGCAAACAAATACCGTGAAGTTAGTGATCTTTGATTGTGACGGTGTACTCATTGATAGCGAAGTGCTGTCTATGGAAGCTTGGCAGGAAGTTTTAGCGGACTATAACATTTCTTTATCGAAGCAGTTCTTTATCGCTCACTTTCTTGGTAAAAGCGTAGAACACGTAGAAAAGATACTAAAAACCGACTTCAGCTTTGAGTTGACTGAGGTGGTTAAAGAGGACTTTCACGCTTTGCTCTATGAAAAGTTTGAGCACTCATTGCGAAGAACGCCAGGCATCAAAAACGTATTAACAAACCTTGATGCCCGCCACATTCCTTATTGTGTTGCCACAAGCAGTTCTCCCGAAAGAACGACTAAAGCGTTAAAAAGCACCGGCCTTTTCGCTTATTTTGAGGGACGTATTTTCACGCGCTCTATGGTAAAGAATGGTAAACCAGCACCCGACCTGTTTTTACATGCTGCCGCAACCATGGGTATAAAACCTGAAAACTGCTTAGTTATTGAAGACTCTCAGCCCGGTTTAGCCGCAGCAGTAGCCGCCAATATGCCCTGCCTTCACTTTACCGGTGGTGCACATTTACATAACGATATAAAAGCTGATATTCCAAATAACAGTAAATCACTCAATTCATGGGACGAATTTCATTCTCTTCTCCCTGACATTTTCGACGCGAGAAAAATAAATGAGTAAGAAAGCACAAAACGAACTCAACAAACTAGACGAAGCAGCAAGAGCAGGATGGATGTATTACGTTGGGGGCAAAACACAAGACGAAATTGCAAAGACCCTTAATACATCACGTCAGAGCGCTCAGCGTCTTGTGGCATTATCTATGTCAGAAGGCTTGGTCAAGGTGCGTTTGGAGCATCCCATAGCCAGATGCATGGAGTTGGCGCAAGGGATTAAAGAAAAATTCGGGCTTACATTTTGCGAAGTGGTACCCAACGTTGACGACGATCCTAACTCCACACAGGGACTCGGCCAAGCAGGCGCTGCCGCTATAGAGCGTGCCCTTAAATTTGATACGCCACAAACTATTGCTTTTGGCACAGGGCGTGTTCTTCGAGCGTGTGCAGATGAACTATCTCTTCTTCATTGTCCCCAGCATAAAATAGTGTCGCTAGTAGGCAATATTGCAGATAACGGCGAAGCTACACGATATGATGTTGCCGTTCACGTTGCTGATAGGGTAAAAGCGCAGCATTACCCCATGCCGACACCAGTTATAGCCTCAAGTAAGTCAGAACGCGAAGTGTGGCAGCAACAACAGCATATTTCACGCATTCACGCGCTTGCTGAGCAGGCGGATATTAGTTTTGTCGGTATCGGCAATTTAGGTAGCGTGTCACCGCTTTACAAAGACGGCTTTATCGGCGATGACGAATTAGGCGTATTGTCTGACTCTGGCGCATGTGGCGAAATCATAAGTTGGATCTTTAATGAAGAAGGTGCACTCATAAAATGCGATATTAATGAAAGAGTAACGAGCTTTAAATTGAAAGCTACGCCAGAAAAGCCTGTTATTGGCGTGGCGGCGGGCGATAGTAAATTTAAAGCAATTAGGGGCGCACTTCGCTCTAAGTTTTTAAATGGCCTTATCACAACAGAGCGAACAGCATCAGCATTACTCGAAGTCTAACACTATCTTCCCCCGAGTAAACAAAGGACTTTGATGTGTTTTTAGTGCCAACCCACTAAGACTAACTGGGCGCTAATTCGCTTGTCGACATAGTTAAAATGCAAAAAAACGGCATCAAACGCTGTTTTTTTGCACTTTATTTGGTGCTTTAACAATAAATTCTAAACCGCCGTCTATCTCACCAATGCCTTATATACTAAAGGCTATAGCGCTCCTTCACCCACTTACACCTTTAGTATAAGGTATTAGTCGACATACTTAGTTATTTCAGTGAGTATTTTTTAAACGCTTTGGTTGTCTTTTAATTAATCCCGAACAAACAAACCGATTAATAAAACAAACGAAGGAATTTAACCATGTTGAAAATCGTTAAAACCTCTCTAGTAATTGCAGCCTCTACTCTAGCTTTTTCTAACTCAGCTCATGCTGACGATGTAAATGAGGCTTTGGCAAATATCTGTACTATTGTACAAGCTGACGATAAAAGCGAACTGCGTAAAAAAATGCGTCGCGTTCAATCTGACTTCAAATTGAAGCTACGCGACTATTACGCAGGTGTTTCTTGCGGCGGTCAAAGCCTTATCCGCACAGCGCTCACCAGTAACGCTGTGGAAGTAGGCACACTGCTGGTGAAAAAAATGCCTAGCAAAGACCTAACGCAGCCAGAGTCTGACGGTAAAACCTTACAAGCATGGATTGCAGAACAAGGCTTACAAAGCTCGCCAATCTCAGCGGAGCTTAACGACAGAATTTAGATACCGTTTTCACAAAGCCATGTGAACCAATTCAACATGGTAGCAGCACATGCTGCACTAAGGCCCCTCTGCTACGGGGCCTTTTTTATTGCCTTTTACTATGTAGCTTACCCTTAAAAGTTTAATACGACTGCTTTGGTAGCTAAAAAATCGAGTGAGGTAAGTAGCGAGGAAGTAAGTTTATTTTTCATAGGTATACTTTGGTATACCTTGTTATTTTACAACATGTTTTTCAGTAACTTAGATTCAGGTTTAATACATCTCAACGAACAAACATAATCTTAATAACAACAAACGAAGGAATTTAACCATGTTGAAAATCGTTAAAACTTCTCTAGTAATTGCGGCTTCTACTTTAGCTTTCTCTAACGCAGCGCAAGCTAATGACATAAACGAAGCACTAGCTAACATTTGCACTATTGTTCAAGCAGATGATAAAGGCGAACTTCGTAAAAAAATGCGTAGCGTTCAGTCAGACTACAAATTAAAGCTTCGCGACTACTACTCTGGTATCTCTTGTAACGGACAAAGTTTGATCCGTACAGCTATTACCAACAATGCAGTTGAAGTAGGTACACTTCTTGTTAAGAAAATGCCAAGCAAAGACTTGGCTCAGCCAGAGTCTGACGGCAAAACGCTCCAAGCTTGGATTGCTGAGCAAGGCCTTCAAAGCTCACCTATTTCAGCTGAACTCGACGGCAGAATCTAATAAAACAAGTTAATCACACCATGTGATGCAACAGTTCAACATGGTAGCGGCAGGACGCCGCACTGGAGGCCCCTTTTAGGGGCCTCACCCCTTTCTAGGTCTCTATAAAATCTATCACTTCTTTTTATACCCTTTCAGGCTTTTTCCTGTGCAGCCAATGCGACTCGCTTGAATTAAACCGCTTTGTAATCGGTGGGAAATGGTGTTCAATTCTATCTCACACACTTATATCAAACGCATCAACCTGCTCTCCCCATAACAATAGCGTTAGGCAATGATCAACCTTTGTGTATTGGGAGAAAACGAAAGTGCTCACTTCCTCTAAATTACTTTAAGAACAAAAAGGCCGAGTAAAACAACATATCCGATGATCAATGGTTCAATCATTTTCTCGGCTACGTAATTTTCTCGGCCTTTAGTGCGTTATATATTAGCGCACTTGTTTCAATTTTATGTGTTTACTCTATGGCAAACATACTCTCTGGCATAGACATTAGGTTGTCAGCGCCTGACTGCATTGCAGAAACCAGTGAGCGAGTGCGTGTCAACAAGCGGTCAAAATAGAATCCTGTTGTTAAAATCTTGCTTTTATAGAACTCAGTTTCTGTACTACCCGCATCAAGTTGCTCTTGCGCTTTCACGGCCATTTTAAGCCAGAAGTAAGCCACGGTTACGTAGCCCGAGTACATTAGGTAGTCAACGGAGGCTGCACCAATCTCATCAGGGTTCGACGCCGCGGCTTTACCAATATCCATGGTAATTTGTTGCCACTCATCAAGGTGAGAGTTCAGGGCATTCGTCCAAGCGCTAAACTGCGCGTTGTCGCGAAGTGAATTACAGTAGTCACGAACTTCTTGTACGAATACGTTCAGAAGCTCGCCGTTAGAACCCATTACTTTACGACCCAGCAAGTCTACCGCTTGAATACCAGTGGTCCCTTCGTACATGGTGCAAATGCGGGTATCCCGCGCCAACTGCTCCATGCCCCACTCTTTGATAAAGCCGTGACCGCCGTAAACCTGCATGCCATAGCTAGTTGCTTCTTGAGCCGTTTCGGTCAAAAACGCTTTAACAATAGGCGTTAAGAAAGCAAGTTTAGCTTCTGCGACCTGCTTTTCTGCTGCATCATCGCCGTAAAGCGTGACATCAACCATTTGCATACAGTACGCCGCTAATGCACGGTTGCCTTCAGCAAACGCTTTTTGTGTTAATAGCATACGGCGCACATCAGGGTGCACAATTATGGGGTCAGCAGGGCCATCAGGGTTTTTACGACCCGTTAGTGAGCGAAACTGAATACGGTCTTTCGCGTAGCGCAATGCACCCTGGAAAGAAGCTTCAGATGCAGCAAGACCTTCTAGTCCAGTACCAATACGCGCGGTATTCATGAAGGTAAACATGCAATTTAGGCCACGGTTAGGTGGACCAATTAAGAAGCCCTTAGCACCATCAAAGTTGATGACACAGGTAGCACTAGCTTTGATACCCATTTTATGTTCAATACTGCCGCAGGCTACCGCGTTTCTGTCTTGCTTTTCGCCTTCTTCAGATACGTTGAACTTTGGTACAACAAATAGCGAAATACCTTTAGTGCCCTCTGGCGCATCAGGTAAGCGCGCTAACACAATGTGTACGATATTTTCAGACATATCGTGCTCACCGGCAGAGATAAAGATTTTTGTGCCCGTTAAGCTGTAGCTGCCATCTTCTTGAGGCTCGGCACGGCATTTAAGCATACCTAAGTCAGAGCCACAGTGTGCTTCAGTTAGGCACATTGTGCCTGTCCACTCACCGCTTACTAGTTTTTCAAGAAACATTTTTTGCTGCAGTTCTGTGCCGTGAGCTTTAAGCGTTTCCATACAGCCTTGACTTAGGCCTGGGTACATAGCCCACGAGTGGTTAGCACCAGAGAACCACTCAGCGATAATAGAAGACAACGAATAAGGTAGCGCTTGACCACCGAACTCTTCTGGGTGAGACATACTTGGCCAACCACCCTCAACGTAGGTCTGGTAAGCTTCTTTAAACCCTTTTGGCGTTGTTACTTCACCGTCAACCCACTTGCACCCTTCTTCATCGCCTGATGCATTAATTGGCGCAAGGGTGTTTTCAGAAAACTTGGCCGCTTCAGCAAAAATTGCAGACACTAAGTCTTCAGACGCTTCATCGAAACCCAGCTTTTGATAGTGATTTTGATAATCTAGCAGCTCATGTGTTACAAACATGGCGTCACGTTGTGGAGCTTTATAACCTTCCATACCCAATACCTATATAACTTCAAATAGACCAGCGGCGCCCATGCCGCCACCGATACACATGGTGCAAACAACATATTTCGCACCGCGTCGTTTACCTTCGATGAGTGCGTGACCCACCATGCGAGCACCGCTCATGCCGTACGGGTGACCAATAGAAATGGCACCGCCGTTAACATTTAATAATTCGTCTGGAATGCCTAACTTATCGCGACAATACAGAACCTGTACTGCAAACGCTTCGTTAAGCTCCCATAGACCGATATCGTCCATGGTTAATCCATGCTGCTTTAATAGCTTGGGAATGGCGAATACTGGGCCAATTCCCATTTCATCCGGCTCACAGCCAGCCACGGCAATGCCTCTATAAATACCAAGAGGCTGGGCATTGCCTTTTGCTGCCGACTGTTCATCCATAATTACTGTTGCGCTTGCACCATCAGAGAGCTGACTTGCGTTACCTGCAGTAATACAACCGCCTTCAATAACAGGGTTCAGTGCTTTAAGCCCTTCTAACGTTGTTTCTGGGCGATTGCCTTCGTCTTTCGACAAGGTCACCTCGCGCTCAGAGGTTTCGCCTGTTTCTTTATTAAATACCGCTTGAATTGCAGTAATAGGAACAATTTCGTCGTTAAATTTACCTGCTTCTTGGGCTGCTGCGGTGCGCATTTGACTTTGATAACCGTACTCATCTTGTGCATCTCTGCTGATGTTGTAGCGCTTACCCACTACTTCAGCGGTTTGCAGCATAGGCATGTAAATATCTTTGTGCTTCGCAACAAGTGCAGGGTCTACAGCGCGGAACATATTCATGTTCTTATTTTGCACAAGTGAAATTGAGTCTAAACCGCCTGCAACCATTATATTGGTGTCGCCAGTGCGAATTGAGTTCGCAGCGGTAGCAATTGCATACATACCAGAGCTACATTGACGGTCTAGCGTCATGCCAGCCACAGTTACGGGCAATCCACCAGCAAGACCCGCTAAGCGACCTATATTCATGCCGCCGCTGCCTTGAGTAAGTGCCGCGCCCATTACTACATCGTCTACGCTGGCAGGGTCGATACCTGCGCGTTCTACTGCATTTTGAATGGCATGACCACCTAATGAAGGGGCCGGCAAATTGTTTAGCGCACCTTTATAGGCGCGGCCTATTGGCGTACGTGCTGTACTTACGATAACTGCATCACGCATTGTATTGTTCCTTTCAGTTGGGCTGAACGTTTAGCCTAAATTTCGCTAACGCTTTTTGTCTAAGACCAATTTCGTAGAATCAGTTCTTAGAATCGGCTCTTAGAGCAGACGCTTTGCTATATTTAAAATTTTCTTCGACGGGCGTAAACGCTCAATGTTTACGCCGCCAACGTTTTACCTAAGTTTACTTAGGTTGATAATTTTTGAATGTGCCGCCTTCCTTCGCCAACTTCACAAGTAAGTCACTCGGCTCAAGCCACATTTTTCCGTACTCACCTAGCTGATCGCGATAAGTCGTTAGCTTATCCAAAATAGTGCCAAGCCCTACTTCATCGGCATACTGCATAGGGCCGCCGCGATACACAGGGAAGCCATAGCCGTAGACATAGATCACGTCAATATCACTAGATTTAGCCGCTATACCCTCTTCCAAGATGGCAGCACCTTCGTTTATTAATGAATACATGACGCGAACTAAGATTTCTTCATCACTAATATCTGAACGCTGGACCACGCCTAAACGTTCAGCTTCCTGCTTAGCAATTTCTAATACTTCAGGATCTGGAATGGGTACTCGACTGCCCGGCTCATAGTTGTAGGCTCCACGACCCGTTTTTAGACCGTTGCGCCCCATTTCAACCAGGCGATCTGCTACAGCACCATACGCAGGGTCGTGAGAGATATGCTCTTGGCGAGACTGGCGCACATAATAGCCAATATCTAAACCTGCCATGTCTCCCATGGTGAACGGGCCCATTGGCATGCCAAACTCGGTAAGCACGCGATCTACTTGCTCAGGCGTTGCCCCTTCAAGTAATAATCGGTTCGCTTCACGGCCATAGGGTTCAATCATGCGATTGCCCACAAATCCGAAGCATACGCCTACTAAAACAGCGACCTTTCTGATTTTCTTAGCCATCTTCATACAAGTTTTAATAACTTCAGCAGATGTCTTTTCAGCTTTAACCACTTCAAGTAGCTTCATTACATTCGCTGGCGAGAAGAAGTGAAGACCAATCACGTCTTCAGGACGTGATGTGGCAGTAGCAATTTCATCAATATCCAACGTCGATGTGTTCGAAGCCAAAATAGCGCCCGGCTTACACACTTTATCTAGCGTCGAGAATACGGTTTTCTTTACTTCCATCTTTTCGAAAACCGCTTCTATGACAAGATCAACATCAGCTAAATCGTCATACGATGTAGTACCTGAAAGCAGTGCCATGCGGCTCTCTACCTGCTCTTGGGTTAACTTGCCTTTTTTCGCTGAATTTTCGTAATTCTTTCTAATAAGCGCCAATCCTTTCTCTAGCGCTTCTTCTTTGAGCTCGAGCATGGTAACTGGAATGCCAGCATTGGCAAAGTTCATAGCAATGCCGCCGCCCATTGTTCCCGCGCCGATAATGGCAACTTTCTCAATGCTGCGCTCAGGGGTATTTTTGTCGAAATCACTCACATGGCCTGCTGCGCGTTCAGCAAAAAAGAAATGCTGTTGAGCACGCGCCTGTGGCGTGTTCATGCATTCCATGAAAAGCTTGCCTTCATTTTTAAGGCCATCTTCAAAAGCGAGTGTGTAAGCACCGCGTACCGCTTCAATGCATTTTAATGGAGCAAAGAAACCACGGGTCGCTTTTTTAGTTTGTGCAGTTACTGCATCAAACACCGCCTGCGTTTCGTCAGACATGGACAGCGTGATATCACTGGTACGCTTTATCGCTTTATCAGGTGTTAAGTCTTGTAAATACGCTTTGGTATCGTCAAGTAAATGTTCAGGCTTATCAGAAATTTTGTCGAATACACCGGGTAATTTAACGACAGAAGTTGGTTTACCTGTGACAATCATTTGCAGTGAGGTTTGTGCGTCAGCTAGGCGCGGCAAACGCTGTGTACCACCGGCACCGGGAAGAATGCCAAGGTTAACTTCTGGCAAACCGACCTTGTTGTCGGCAAAAGTAATACGGTGGTGACAGGCTAGCGCCACCTCTAGACCACCACCAAACGCCGGACCTGGAAGCACTGCGATTACTGGTTTAGACGCATTCTCTATTTTGTCTAATACTTCAGGCAACATGGGAGATAGATCGCCGCCAGAGAATTCGCTGATATCAGCCCCCCCCGAAAAAATAGGTAGTGAAGAAGTAATAACGATTGCACTGACACTTTCGTCATTGAGTGCGCTATCTATACCTTCTATTAGCCCTACTCTAATAGCACGGGATAGCGCGTTCACGGGCGCGCTCTGCATTGTCAGTGTAGCAACGCCTTGTTGTACTGCATATTCTACGGCTTTATTTTCCATCTCGGTCATAACCATGTCCTGTTTATCACGTTAACTGGATGTTATTGCAGTGTTGTTAATCATCCAAGTTTATTGGTGTTATAGACATTTATCATAATTTTTAATAATGACCGCTCCCCCTTTTGTCAGCTTACCTTCCCGTGTAGCCCTTGACATAGCTTACTTAAGCTTTAATTGACAGCTTCGCTCCCCAATGCTTTTGTTAACAACCGTAGAGCATTAAATTACATTTTATTTACAAAGGATGTTTATCTATGCAGGTCCTTAAAACACCAGAAAGTGCTTTTGACAATATTAATGATTTTCCCTATTCCCCTAAGTTTGCAGAAGTCACTGATACTATCAGTAGTGAGATTTCGATGGCGTACTATCAGTGCGGCCCTAAAGATGGACATACAATTCTGTTAATGCATGGTGAACCCACATGGGCCTACCTTTATCGAAAAATGATGCCACTGCTAGCTGACGCAGGGTTCAATGTGATAGCACCGGATTTAATTGGTTTTGGACGTTCTGACAAGCCTGTAAGAAAAGAAGACTATTCTTATGCACGCCACGTGATATGGACAAAAGACTGGTTTACACAGGTCACTAAAGGCCCGGTGACCTTGTTTTGCCAAGATTGGGGAGGTCTGTTAGGACTGCGACTCGTTGCAGATATGCCAGACCGCTTTTCCGGCGTAATGGTGTCTAACACCGGACTGCCGACCGGTGACCACCAACCAAGTGATGCTTTCATCAAATGGCGTCGTTTCTCTCAGGACGTGCCCCAATTCCCAACTTCAACCATTATCCAAAATGCAACGACAACCGAATTAAGTCCTGCAACACTGGCTGCCTACGACGCCCCTTTCCCTGACGAGAGTTATAAGGCTGGTGCGCGCATGTTCCCCCTACTTGTTCCTACAAGCCCTGATAATGCAGAGGCGCAGGCGAACAGAAATGCTTGGGAAAAACTTAAGCACTTCCAAAAACCTTTTGTTACCGCTTTTGGTGATAGTGACCCCGTTACTAAAGGTGGCGATAAGATATTTCAAAAGCTGGTGCCGGGCTGCAAAGGTATGCCCCATACCATAGTGAAAAACGGCGGGCACTTTATTCAAGAAGATAAAGGCGAAGAACTAGCTAATTTACTTATTCAATTTGTTAGGCAAACACAGCTTAAATAGTTTCAACGACAAACTATCAACAGACTTAACTTTCATAAATATTAGAAACTAGGAGTTTACCATGGACGCTCTACTCGATTTTACCGGGCAAGTTGTATTGATTACAGGTGCGGGCAGCGGCTTTGGCCGTTTATTGTCTTTAGGACTTGCTAACAGAGGCGCGAAGCTCGTGCTTTCTGATATTAACCAAACCGCCCTTGAAGAAACGCAGAACGATGTAAAAGCGCTAACAGATGTGGTGGTGCTAGCAGGCAATATAGCAAGCGAATCGCTAAACAAAACTCTAGTTGATAAAGCTATGGAAACCTTCGGTAGACTAGACATAGCCGTAAATAATGCTGGCATTGCCCATAATCCAGCGCCTGTGCATCAGATGACTGAAGAGATTATAGATTCACAGTTTGCTGTAAATGTTAAAGGAGTGATGTTTGGAATGAAACATCAGATTCCAGTAATGCTCGCACAAAAGCAGGGCCACGTTCTCAATGTTAGCTCACTAGCGGGGTTAGGCGGAGCGCCTAAAGGTGGTGCCTACGCAGCGGCAAAACACGCGGTGTCGGGAATTACCCGTACCGCAGCTGTAGAATATGGCCGTAAAAATGTTCGTGTTAATGCCATATGCCCCTTTTATAGCCCAACTAATATTTTAAACGTGGATGGTTACAATACCCCTGAGGCACGGGAACAGCTTGGCATGGGCAGCCCAATGAAACGTTTGGGCGAGCCGCAAGAAATCGTAAACACCATGATGCTAATGTTGTCACCAGGCAATAGCTATATGAACGGGCAAACCATAGCCGTAGACGGCGGTGTAACCGCGTGGTAGTGAACAAAATTGCTAATTAACATCTTAGCCCTAAGTATAAGAAGCTATACCTTTGTATAACACAGTGCCTTTAGGTTTTTCTCTACTTTGGGTGTAATGGAGGAGAACAAACAAAGTCGATTAAGGAGGCGAGTGCAACCGCCTCCGAGATCTTTTCTTAGTGAGAAAGAGAAGAATGCGATGAAAAACCTGATTAAAAACATTTTTTCCACTGTAGGGCTGTTTACCATTATAAGCGCCTCAAATTTCTGCATCGCACAAGAAACGACACCTTCAATATCAGCCCTTAAGGTAACTACCGCCTCTCAGAGTTATAAAAAAATTCGTCAAAGCAAATCGCTAGCGCTAAACACCTTTAAACGTATTGATATTTTGCCGTCGCCAACTTTCGCCAAAAAGAAAGGTCAATATCTAGTCCACGACGCTTTACCTAGCGGTAGCTTCAAAGGCAAAAAATAAACTTCAATAACTAGTCGCTAACGACTGTGCTGCTCGAGCCCTTCATTCCACCTGCGAACGAATTCATCAGACCATGCGTCCCAGCCAATGGTAGTCAAAGTCCAAATTGTGACACCTAAAACAGCAACGTTTAATACTAAACCTATGTAAGCAATAATTTTCCCTTTAGTAAGCGTCGATGAGTTTGAATATTGCTTGTAAGGAAGGGATAGGCTTTTCCTAGCGTTGCGAGCCAAAAATAGTGACAGCAAAGAGAACACAATTGCAAACCCACCGAAAATGAATAAGGTACAGCTCAGTACTGCAGTCCAATAAGCAGTAGCAGCACCAGGAATCTTATTATCTGTTTGATTTTGCATTGTGCTTCTCTTCCTTGATGAATAATTAAATGTCCAGCCTATGAATTGTTCAAATTACAGACAACCCACCTTTTCTGCTAGCGTTTTATAAACTGAAAGCTTAGTGGGTAGACCCATAGCTCACCTTTATTAGCTTTTACCGCTGCTATTATCGCGAAAATGATGTTCATCAAACCAAGTACGATAAATCCTAGGGCGCCGATAATGATAAAAGTAAGAATAAAACAAATCACCGAATAAACGAGCAGGCTCAGCAGCCAATTTGCCGTTACTCGACCGTGCTGATTAATATCTTCATTTTGATCTTTATGCGCTATCCAAAGCACAATTGGCAAAACAATGCCTAAGCCAGGAATAATAAAGCTTGTTAATTGCGACACGTGGATAAGAGTGCAGTAGCTGCGAGCATTAAGCCCCCAATAACCGGTTCTTCCGTTGACATAAATTCTTCCTTATTAGTGAGTTGGTTTTATTTGATAAATATAAACGTCTATTGTTTCGCCGCAGCGAGCTTAACTCGAACATCAAATTTGTTTTACAAAAACTGCGCAGCGTTACACAATGCTACCTCATGTCTATGTGAACGTCGATTCACTTTAAAACCAAAATAATTAAAGGACAAAGTATGCTCAATCATAAACGTACACTGATAGCAGCATTAGTAAGCGTATCGCTTATGGGGTGTGGCGAGAGTACTACTCAGACAGAAACTAAACCCGAACTTACCGCGCAAGACGCGAAACAATTCTTACAGCAAGCGCAGGATGATATTGCGAAAATGCAGGTGCCGGCTGCACATGCAGAATGGAGCTATGCAACCAATATCAATTTCGACACTGCTGCAGTTAGTGCCTATTTTAACGAAGTACTATCAACAAAAGTGGCTAAGTTAGCTAAAGAAGCGGCTAAGTTTAATGACGTAGAGGTTGATGTAGATACCCGAAGACAACTTGATTTACTTAAAAATAGCTTAACTATGCCGCCACCGGCAGACACGGATAAAGCGGAGCGTTTAGCCAAAATTGGGTCAGAACTTAGCGCCATGTATGGATCGGGTGAATACTGCAGCGATGATGGTAGTTGTAAGAGCTTGGTTGAAATGAGTTCTGAAATGGCTACCCTCCGCGACGCCGATAAACTGCTAGAGTATTGGACAGGCTGGCGCGAAGTCTCTAAACCCATGGCACCACTTTATGCTGAACAAGTTTCCCTTGCTAACGAAGGTGCGGCGGAACTTGGGTTTGAAAACGTAAGTGCGCTATGGCGTGGTAAATATGACATGCCGGCAGACGACTTCCCAAAAGAATTGGACCGTTTGTGGACACAGGTTGAGCCTTTCTACGAGTCTCTTCACTGTCATGTTCGTGCTAAACTTGGTGAGCATTACGGTGAAGATGTAGTACCGCAAGACCAGCCAATTCCGGCCCATCTATTGGGTAACATGTGGGCGCAGTCATGGGGAAACATCTACGACATCGTTAAGCCTCAACAGGAAATGAAGGTTCCTGACGTAACGAGTGCGCTTGCTGCACAAGGGTATGACGAAGTAGCCATGGTTAAGCAGGCCGAGTCATTTTTCTCATCCCTTGGCTTTAAAGAACTACCAGACACTTTTTGGGAACGTTCAATGTTTCAAAAACCTGAAGGACGTGACGTGCAGTGTCACGCTTCTGCATGGGATTTGGATGACAAAGACGATCTTCGCATAAAAATGTGTATTCAAAAGACTGGCGAAGAATTTAACGTCATTCACCATGAATTAGGCCATAACTATTATCAACGTGCTTATAAAGACCAGCCTCTGCTTTACCGTGGCTCAGCAAACGACGGTTTCCACGAAGCCATTGGCGACACAATAGCCCTGTCAATTACGCCTAAGTACCTTAAGCAAATTGATTTGATAGATGAAATCCCTCACGCATCAAATGATATCGGTATGCTGATGCAGGTAGCGCTTGATAAAATTGCCTTTATTCCTTTTGGTTTGATGGTTGATCAGTGGCGTTGGAAGGTCATGTCTGGTGAGGTTACACCTGAACAATACAATCAGCTTTGGTGGGAATTAAGAGAAAAGTATCAGGGTGTAATGGCACCTGTTGAACGCAGTGCTGATGCCTTTGACCCTGGAGCAAAATATCATGTTCCAGCTAATGTACCTTATACACGCTACTTCCTTGCGCATATTCTTCAGTTCCAATTCCACAAAGCACTGTGTGATATTGCCGGTGATGAAGGTCCGTTAAACCGCTGCTCTATTTACGGCAGCGAAGAAGCAGGTAAAGCGCTTAACGAGATGTTAGAAATGGGAATGAGCCAACCTTGGCAGAATGCTCTAGAGACGCTAACAGGCTCACCCCAAATGGATGCAACTACTATTGCGGATTACTTTGCGCCACTTAAAAACTGGCTGGATGAGCAAAACGCAACACGCCAGTGCGGTTGGTAATGCTTCTATAAAGATTAAATCACAGCACTATTGCTAACATTTCTAAGTAATTAAGCCCCTTTAACATGGGGCTTTTTTGTACGATTTAAACTTTTGTTCTATTGAAAGTCCCCGGCATTAGCGTAACTTACACTTATGAATAATTCTTAATGTTGCAATGATATGCGCTGTCCTTCAGCATGCCTCTTCTTTATCCTCACTTTATTGGTTAGCTGGAACCTTTCTGCACACGCACAAATTGGTGCCCCCGCTTTTAATACATTCGACATGGAAAGCGGCATCACCCATGTCACCATTTCTGACATCGCAGAAGATAAATACGGTTTTTTGTGGTTAGCATCCCAGTCAGGTATAGATAAATTTGATGGTTATACCTTTAGAAATTTTGGAATGTGGGGCGAGGATGAATCTTCAGGCCTTCAAACACTTAGTGTTCTACAATTAGAAGCAAGCTTAGACGGTCAGTTTATTTGGGTTGGTACGTTTAGTGGCCTGAGCCGCTTAAATGTCGACACTGAAAAGTTTATTCATTACGCCCTCCCCGTTTCATCGTCATTCGACAAACAGATTATCAATAGACTGAAAACCACGCACGACGGCATGCTGTGGATAATATCTGAACGAAATCTGTATCGATACCACGAGAAAACCGACAGCATAGAATTAGTCAGTTATCTCGCTGATACTACAAGTACACTTACCGATGTAGAGCTCATTGGCAATACGCTTTATGTGACCTCCACTTCAGGTCTTTATAAGCTCGACCCTTTTAAAAGCTCGCTAGAATTAGTTGCCTATAAGGGCGTGAACTTTACTCGACTCGTCGCAGCCGAGCGCTCAAGATTTTGGTTGGGGACATCTACTTATGGCATTTGCTTGTTTAACCCCAACTCACAATTCGAGGAAATTACAAAGCAGTGTATCAGTGAAGTACAGGGGTTGTCGGATAACTCGGTTACAGATATTTTACTTCAACGCAATGGTGATATCTGGGTTGCAACCGAGAGAGGTTTAAACTTATTGAAAGCTCACAGTCCTTATACCGTATTGCGTTTCCCAATCAGTGACAGAGATTCAGGAGACGAGCGTTTATCAAGTTTATACCAAACAAATTCGGGTCTTGTGGTCGTCGGAACCAAAGATGATGGTTTCGCAATAAGCAACCCGGAACTTAGCAACTTTTATACTTCCGAAGTGGGAAATGGCCGTATTGTAGGCTCGATGACCGAATACAAGGGTAATAAAGTATGGCTAACCAATGAAAAAGGGTTATGGATTTACGATACCGTCAATAAAACTTATAAGGGGCCATTTACGTCAGATAACTCTCGAACAACCGACGATAGTGCAAGCGATAAGCTAACCAGTGTTTATTACGATAAAGATAGCGATACGCTTTGGGTTTCAACACTCAGTGGGTTGGCGAAATTAAACAATGAAACAAGACAGCTTGAAGTTGTGGCGCTGCAAGGCAAATCTAGTTATAGCATAAATATGGATGCCCAAGGCGATATCTGGTTTGGTGGCTATAGCGACGGTGTATTTGTTTACCGTCCTTCGGAGGGACGTGTTGTCAGGCAATGGCCCCTCTCCCTCACTACTCGAATTCTTTTTGAAAGTGGCGAAAGTGCATGGCTGAGCACGGTAACAGGCTTGCACTTTGCTAATAAACTTACTGGTGAGTTAACGAACATTAGCGACTACACGGACAAAATTACAGACAGTACGGTAGTGACGTGGATTTCTCGCTCAAAACGTGGCGGCTACTGGGTAGGAACACAAGCCGCCGGCTTATATTTTGTAACGCAAAATAATGATGATTTTTCTTCCATTAAGGTTACTCAGATCAAGCCAGAGAGCAGATTAAGTAAGGTCTCAATTGGTGCCATTGTCGAAGATGATGAATATGGCTTGTGGATTTCCACAATAGTAGGCATTTCTTATTTAGCGCCCGATCTCGATACTCTTTATTACTATGGCGCAGAGAATGGTGCCCTCTCTACGGGATACTACATCGGCTCTGTAGCCACTACCGAAAATAACACTATTCTTTTTGGCGGCTCCCAAGGGCTCACTCAGTTTAATCCCACCGACGTTACTAATGTAAAGTGGTCCCCTGACGTACACCTCACTAAAGTAGAAACAGTAAGTCGAGATCAGAATAATGGCACTAGCGTTCAACAGCGGCTCAATTTAGGGGAAAAGATAGAACTTACCCATAATAATATTGCGCTTTCTATTGAGTTTGCAGCAACTGATTACATGAATGCCAATGAACTGCGCTACGCTTACAAATTGGTAGATTTCGAAAATAGCTGGCGCTTTACCGATTACAAAGCGCGGGTGGCGACCTATACGAATTTAGAGCCCGGACACTACCGTTTTACAGTAAAAGCGATAAACCAAGAAAACGTCTGGAGCAGCGATGAGGCCCAACTCGAGATTATAGTCATACCACCATGGTGGGATAAGCCTGTATGGCGTGTTGCACTGTTACTCTCTATCTTATTGTTCATTACTTCGATAGTTTGGCTGAGAATTTCGGCACTAAAAGCACGTTCAGCAGAGCTTTCACTGAAAGTAGAAGAAAAAACGCGAGACCTTGAAGCCATGGTAGAGAAATTGACGCTTTTATCTTCTCAAGACTCATTGACTGGGCTAAAAAACAGACGCTATTTCACCCAACGAGCCAAAGCTGAGTGGCACGAATTTAAACGACACAACCGCGCTTTTTCGTTACTAATCGTTGATATCGACTTTTTCAAAAGAATTAATGACGAGTATGGCCACCACGTGGGCGATGCCGTTTTGGTTAAAATAGCTAACACTCTGGAAAATAACCTACGGGAAAGTGATGTTATTGCACGTTGGGGTGGAGAAGAATTTCTAATTTTATTGCCTTCACTAAATGTACAAGAGGCCTATTGGGTCGCTGAAAAGTTACGTAAAAGTGTAGCGGAACAAGTTGTCGAGGCACCGCCGCATTCGGTCAGTGTTACTATCACATGTGGCGTTGCAGATATAAAAGACTATGACAGTGTTGATGCCTGTATTCATGCAGTGGATAAAAAACTCTACCTAGGTAAAGAGTCTGGTCGAAACGCCGTTGTTAAATAACGGTAGCCTTGCGTCAGCTCAACGCCTTACATCTGACACGTTTCGATAATTACCCCCACCAACCAATTTATGCAGCCAATCTCTTTAGCATGGCATTCCATCGCAGTTTATGATCGCATATTGCCATTGCTTCCTATGCAACCTTGTATCGATAAACGATAGATATTTTTTCAATTACAAGGAGTATAGCATTATGGCTAATGTATTAGTGATTGGCGCTTCAGGACAAATTGGCAAACAAGCTACCGTAAAGCTTTTAGATGCAGGGCACAAGGTCTTAGCACCGGTGAGAAGTCCTGACAAACTATCTGACATACAAAATGATAATCTTAGTGTTGTAGAGCAAGATCTCGAGAAGGATTTTTCTTCTCATTTTGAAGGAATTGATGTGGTGGTATTCACCGCGGGCTCGGGTGGTAACACGGGTGCAGATAAAACCCTTATGATTGATCTATGGGCTGCATGTAACGCAGTAAACTATGCCAAAGCGGCAGGTACACCTAAATTCATTATGGTGAGTTCTATTGGCGCAGGCGACCCTGATAGCGTAGATTCAGCAATTAAGCCTTACTTAGTTGCTAAGCATATGGCCGACGAGCACTTAATTAACAGTGGTTTGCATCATATTATCTTACGCCCGGGTACTTTACAGAATGAACCAGGTACTCATTTAGTGCGCACTGACATGCCAAGCAATAAAGATGATGCGGTAATCCCTAGAGAAGATGTAGCTACAGCAATTGTTGAGAGTGTTGCAAAAGAGGGTAGTGAAAATACGATTACTTACCTGTTTAAAGGCGACACGCCTATCTCGCAAGTTTTATAAAGGCTATTTATCCCTCCCCTGTTTAATGACATTACAACAGCGGGAGGGTTATTCATATACCTAAAGCACCTTAGGGGATTAGAGATTGGCTCACCCAGTTACCATTGACGTCTTTTTGATGCCATTCTCGGCTTTGTGGGTTTCCTCTTAAATTCAGGTAATCTACGCTTTCAATAGCCAATAATATCACACAGAAATGAGGCGGCACTTCATCGAAATCGCCTTCTATTTGAAGCGCTGTGCCGTCATTACGAGGCGTACCCGGCTCGCCCCATAGAAACTGCTTTTTCCCCGCGTCCGACAACTTATTCCAGTGTTGTTTAACTAAGTCAACATCCTGACTCGCAGTGATTATTGTAGCGAGGCAAGAAAAACGGTATTGCTCTCTGCTTTTAGAAAAATACCAGCATACTTGTGCTTGAGCGTTTGACTCAAGTTGGCTGTACTTTTCTGTTCGGGTATCAGAGATAACAACTAGCTGATTTTCGTCGGTCATCCCTCTAAATACTACAGTTCGGCAAAACGGACTACCGCTGCCATCGACCGTAGCTAACTGAAAATATCGACTTTCGGGCATACTGCGGGTTTGGTGTAGACTTTTTGTCAATCCCTGTCGCCATTGGGGCATACCCACCTCCTCATGTAAGCCAACTGCTTTTTAGTTACGCTGCCTTCTTATCAGCCAAAGAAAACAATGTGTAAAAGTTGCGTGTAGTGATGTCAGCTAGCTCTTTTACCGATACACCTTTGAGCTCTGCTATAAACTCAGCCACTTCCACTACATAACCAGGTTGGTTTTGCTTACCCCGATGAGGTACAGGCGCAAGCCAAGGAGAGTCAGTCTCAATAAGCAGCCGCTCTAAAGGTATAGCTTTCACCACTTCACGTAATTCATCAGCAGAATTAAAAGTCACAATGCCGGAAATAGAGATGTAAAAGTCCATCTCTATAGCGGCCTGTGCCATCTCTAATGACTCAGTAAAACAATGTAAAACGCCTTTGGTATGCGCTGTTTTGTGTTCACGGAGTAAGTTGATGGTATCTTCTCTTGCATCTCGCGTGTGGATAATAAGCGGCTTTCTGGTTTCGTTTGCTACTTTGATGTGGTCGACGAATGACGTTAACTGAATATCTTTGCTTTCTGGGCTGTAAAAATAGTCCAGCCCCGTTTCACCTATCGCCACAACTTCTTCACGCTGCGCCTTCTCTAGCAGTTCCTCATAACTACACGCTTCGTCTTGATGCAGCGGGTGCACACCACAAGATACTGAAACGTCATCAAACTGGCTAACTGCGCCTAACATGCTGTCGTAATCGCCAACCGACACGCATACGCAAAGAAAGTGCTCTACGCCTCGAGTTCTAGCAAAATTTAACGTTTCAGCCAGTTCTTCTGGCCCTTGCTTAAGTCGGTCTAAGTGACAATGAGAATCTACGAACAAACTACACCTGTATTAATAAATTGCTTTCAGACAAAAGGAAATAAAACCTTTTTATCTGTTAACGTTGAAACTGTTTTAACAGCCCAAAAAGTACCATCGATTTATTCACCCCAGCATGTTCGAGGGTTTTTACTGCCTCTACACACGCTACATAGCGATTAAAGTCGACGGCCTGTTGACGTTTCATGTATTCGTCATGGGCCAGTTGTTGGCACCACAATGCGATTTGCTGCGCATTGCTCTGCCACTTATTTGCAAGTGTTTGCACCTGCATGTTGGCATCACCTGCTAAAAGCGCCTGCATACCATCACTGAAATTGCGATAACTAATATCTTCGTCACCAGAGAGCGCTTCTTCCACGCGAAGGGGCGCATAACCATAGGCCGCCAGTAATGCTTCGCTAGCATCTTCTACGCCTTTAGCCTTTAGGTAGTTCAAACTGTCTGGTACAGACGGAAGCGCAAGTATCTGTCGTTCACACCGACTCAATATGGTTGGCATGATCTTATTGATACTATCTGTAATCAGCAGTAAGAAAGTATTATCTGTGGGCTCTTCTAAGGTTTTCAATAGCGCATTAGCCGCCGCCTCTGTCATAGTATCGGCTTGGGGGATCAGCAACACTTTGTTCCCCCCCATTTGCGCAGTACCAGAGAGCTTGGCAATACCTTCGCGAATTTTATCCACACCTAGCTGCTTTTCACTTTCCAACACGTGAAAGTCTGGGTGATTTCCCGCCTGTCTTAAATGGCAGCTTTGACATTGTTCGCACGGTCCATCGGTACTAGGTTGCTTGCACAATAACGCGTTGCTTAATCCCACTGCGAGTTGATTTTTGCCGATGCCCTTTGGGCCCGTTAGCAGTAGGCCATGGTGCAGTTTCTTTGCCATATATCGCGTTAGCAAAGTCGAAAACGTTGCAGCAAACCAGGGCAGCATTTGCATTACCCTCTCTCCTGCTGACTTTCGTTCTGCACTGAATTGCTACCTTCACTTACGGTACCAGTGTATTCTTGGTTGGTCACATAATCGGTGATAGTGGCAATAACATCTTGATGAACCTTTTCCATAGGCTGCATTGCGCTAATTACTACTATCGATTCATCTTGCTCGGCCAACGCCAAGTATTTAGCACGGGTACGCTCGAAAAAGGCGAGCCCGGCTTGCTCAATGCGGTCAAGCTCGCCACGTCCGCGAGCACGTTCTAGCCCTACTGCTGGCTCAACGTCTAGGTATAGGGTTAAATCTGGCTTAAACCCTTTTAGTGCAATATCGCTAATGGCGGACATGGTTACTTCACTTACCCCTCTACCGCCACCTTGGTAGGCTTGTGAGGATAAATCGTGCCTATCGCCTACTACCCATGCTCCTGCGTCGAGTGATGGAAATATTTTATTAGTAAGCAGTTGCACGCGAGCGGCGTACATAAGAAGCAGCTCAGTTTCTTCACTAACAACTTCATCCCAGTCGTGCTTTACACATTCTCGTATGGCTTCCGCCATAGGTGTACCACCTGGTTCACGAGTCTGCTCAACGCGCTTTCCAGCACCCTTTAATGCTTGAACAATTAGCCCTATTACAGAGCTTTTTCCTGCCCCTTCAAGGCCTTCAACTACAATAAATTTTCCGCGCATTACTTTTTAAACTCTGTTTTCATTTAGCTATAACCTACTGGCTAGATCACTGCTACGTACTATGTAGCTATAACAGCAGGGTTATCGTTTTAACTGGTATTTTCGCACAGCTGCATTGTGTTCAGCTAGCGAGGTAGAGAATTGATGGCTTCCGTCACCTTTCGCTACAAAATATAAAGCATCAGTGGATAGCGGGTGTAACGCCGCATGAATCGCCGCTTTGCCAGCCATGGCTATTGGCGTTGGCGGTAACCCTTTGATGACATAAGTGTTGTAAGGCGTTGCCGTTCGAAGGTGTTTACGCGTAATATTTCCATCAAATTTGGGGCCAATACCATAAATCACCGTCGGGTCGGTTTGAAGGCGCATGTTTTTGTTGAGTCTATTAACAAATACTCCGGAAATCATGTCACGCTCTTCAGGTACTGCCGTTTCTTTTTCGATGATACTCGCCAATACAAGTGCTTCATAGGGTGTGGCTAATGGAAGATCCGTTTTCCGTTGTTCCCACTCAACAGAGACAAACTCAATAAGCGCATGGTGAGCTCGCTTCAATAGTTCACTGGCTGTTGTACCTTTAGTAAAAAAGTAAGTATCAGCCAAATACATCCCTTCGGCCTGAGATACCTGTTCGCAACACCAATCAACACCGTTACCTTGAGTTAACTGTCCTAATTTATCCTTGTCTAAATCGAAAACAAGATTGGGGTTTTGCTTAAGTGTTTCAATCCATTGTGAGAGGGTTAGCCCTTCAACTAAGCTTACCGCAAAGAAATGCTCGTCACCTTGAGTAAAAAGCGTAAATACATCCACCAACGACTGGTCGGGGCGTAACATGTATGTACCTGATTTAACCGAGGTGCTGCCTGCAAAAAATTTAAGCCATACTTTTGCCACAAACGGTGGCACATCAGTTATTTCTGCTTCACGCAATAACTTCACCGTGCGATAAGCATTACTACCGCTTTCTATCGTAAACAAGGTTTCATTTTCTAGCGTTAATTCAGAAGTGACCTTTCCAGACACATACATAACGCCACATGCAGCACCAATCACTGCAACCATAATAAGGGACAGTAAAATAATGACAGCCCGCTTCATACTTAGGCATCCCTTTTGTACATTGTTTTATATTCCATTCTACTTCGTTCTACGACTAATTCTTCAAATCACTTAGAATGCATAAGCTCTTTTGTATGCATCTATAATGTTAATTTAAGCGCCAGCTTGTTTCGCTAGCTGCCTTTACTCTTTATTTTTGATCGCTTTTTTACTGCCCATTTTCTACTGTGCACTTTTTACTGCCGACTTCTCACTGACCTCTTTTACTGCCCATTTTTCACTGCAATAGTAAGACGTGCCTTTAGGCGAGCAATTGCATCGCTTTTAACATCAAAATTAACCACAGAAAAATCAGTCATTCGTACTTGTTTCACCGGCATTACCCCCATTAACGCATTGGTAATGACTACTGCGCTGGCTTTTCGTAAAAAAGAAAGGTCGTAATTCCCAACGTGAAGTACACTGTTATCGTTTAACAGCGAATCAATGAGACACTGCCTTACAACACCATTTACCCCGCTACCCTTTAGAGAGGGGGTATACCATTCGTCGTTAAGATAAAAAAACAGATTACCTGCGCTCGCCTCAATAATACTATCCTGGGTATCGCAAACGATAGCGTCGTGAGCTCCAGCTTCATCTACTTCATGTTTTACAAGTACTTGCTCTAGCCTATTCATATGCTTCACGCCAGCAAGCAGTGGCTGAATGGCTAGTCTAGTTTGAGCACATATAACAGTCACCCCGTCATCAGCAAGACTATCGTAATGACTCGGGTACGGGTGCTGACTGAATCTTACTAATGCTTCACTCTCTTTACTTCGCGCGTAGCCTCTACCTGCTTGACCACCAGAAACGTGAACTTTTAATACATACTTTGTCGATGCGTTTCCTTCTGAGGCTTTCTTTATTGCCCCGATTTGTTCAGCGATTGCGGCTTCGAGAATATCTATATCGATATTCAGTTTGATGGCAGCGGTATCGTGCTCTAAACGTGATAGATGGTAAGGCAATAATTCTGCTTTGTGTTCATTCACCATCAGTGTGGTAAACACGCCATCTCCGTAATTAAACGCCCTATCACTTGATGAAATAGGCGTAGCGCTAGGAATAAATTTCACTGCCTACTCTTGTTCGCCGTTACTATCTTTGAGGGAAGTATACCAACTTGCATTGGTCAAACAACTTATAGCTGTGACCAATTGTTTGACTCGCCAATGAAGAAAGCCTGACGCGCACAATCTCCGACATTACATTTGTTCATATAAACAACAAAAGGCAGCCGAAGCTGCCTTTTGAATGTGAGTAAAACTCAAACGTATTGTGTTAGCTAGAGCGCGTTATATACGCTTGAAAATCAATGAGCCGTTCGTACCGCCAAACCCGAATGAATTACACAGTGCGTAGTCTTCACTGAATGCCTTTGCTTTGTGTGCAACAAAGTCTAAGTCACAGCCCTCACCTGGCTCATCCAAGTTAATGGTTGGCGGCGCTATTTTGTCACGCAGTGCCAAAATAGTGAAAATTGCCTCAACCGAACCAGCGGCACCCAGTAAGTGACCTGTCATTGACTTGGTAGAGCTAACAAGTAATTTGTGAGCATGATCGTTGAATACACGTTTCACCGCAGCCACTTCAGCGATATCACCTGCAGGCGTAGACGTACCATGGGCGTTAACATAGCCAATTTCACTTGCATCCATTTTCGCGTCGTTTATCGCGTTTTGCATAGATGCAGCTGCACCTTCACCATCTTCAGGTGGTGAAGTCATATGGTATGCGTCGCCGCTCATGCCAAAACCAACAAGCTCAGCATATATGGTCGCGCCACGAGCTTTTGCGGCTTCATATTCTTCTAGCATTACCACGCCAGCGCCCTCACCCATGACAAAACCATCGCGGTCTTTATCCCATGGGCGGCTTGCGGCCTGTGGATCGTCATTGCGAGATGACAACGCACGAGCTGCGGCAAAGCCTGCCATGCCTAACGGCGTAATAGACGCTTCAGCGCCACCGGCCAACATAGCATCAGCATCACCATAAGCAATGGTTCTTGCGGCAATACCGATGTTGTGAACGCCTGTCGTACACGCAGTCACAACGTTTAAATTCGGTCCTTTCAACCCTTCCATGATAGACAAAAAGCCTGAAATCATGTTGGTTATGGTTGAAGGTACAAAGAAAGGCGATACGCGCTTAGGTCCACTATTTGTCAGTTTCAAATGGTTTTGTTCAATTTGCTCTAAACCACCGATACCTGAACCAATAGCCACACCTACGCGATGCGCATTATCTTGTGAAACAGTTAAACCAGAATCGACCAAAGCTTGTTTGCCTGCTGCAATACCCAATTGGATAAAGCGGTCCATCTTCTTGGTTTCTTTCTTTTCAATGTATTCCTGCGGATCAAAATCGTTAATTTGACCTGCGAAACGGGTTGAATAGTTACTACAATCGAAATGGGTGATTTCACCGATGCCGCTTTCGCCCGCGAGCAGTTTGCGCCATGTGTCTTCGCTATTAAGACCTAATGGTGAAAGCATTCCAAGACCAGTAACCACTACGCGACGTTTTGTCACAAAAAGCCCTCGCTTTGGAACTAAGGTAGGAGATACAAAAACGGCTCTGTAAGAAGAGCCGCTTTGTCGCTACTTAAGACTTAAGCGTCTTTGTTAGCGTTGATGTAGTCAATTGCAGACTGAACAGTAGTAATTTTTTCAGCTTCTTCGTCAGGAATTTCAGTGTCGAATTCTTCTTCCAAAGCCATCACTAGCTCAACAGTGTCAAGTGAATCAGCGCCTAAATCGTCAACGAATGAAGCTTCTGCTTTTACTTCTTCTTCTTTCACGCCAAGTTGTTCAACAATGATTTTCTTAACGCGTTCTTCAATGTTACTCATAATTCTAGGTTTCCCTTAAACGTCACTAGATAATAAAAGTGCCGCTAGTTTATTTTGCAAGGTGCATCCTTGCAAGCACCAGTTTAAACAAATTTTCTGGTCAAACCAGCGACATTCGAAATTCGTAAAATACTATTTTTACATCCAAGTTCGGGTAAATACCACCCCAAACTAGGGAAAATTCGCAATTTTTGCGAATTTACCCCATATACATACCACCATTTACGTGGATAGTTTCGCCCGTAATATAGGCTGCACCATCGCTCACTAAAAAGGCAACAGTGGCTGCAATTTCATCAGGCGCACCTAAACGGTTCGCCGGAATATCTTTGAAAATGGCTTCTTTTTGGTCATCGGTCAGCGCTTTTGTCATATCAGTATCGATAAAACCAGGTGCCACAACGTTAATGGTAATACCACGAGAAGCCACTTCACGTGCCATTGATTTAGAAAAACCAATAACGCCTGCTTTCGCCGCAGCATAGTTTGCCTGTCCAGCATTACCCGCACTGCCCACTACTGAACCAATATTTACAATGCGACCACAGCGTTTCTTCATCATACCGCGAAGCACCGCTTTTGACATGGTAAAAATAGAAGTTAAATTGGTGTCGATAATATCCTGCCACTCGTCATCTTTCATGCGCATTAGCAGATTATCACGTGTGATACCTGCATTATTGACCAAGATATCGATGCTACCAAAAGCTTCGTTAATTGCTTTTAATGTTGTATCAACGCTTTCTTTGTCAGTGACATTTAGCGCAAAGCCCTTGCCGCCAAACTCAGAAAGATAGTCGCTGATTGTTTGCGCACCGTTTTCACTGGTTGCCGTACCGATAACCGTAGCACCTTGCTGTGCAAGTTGTGTGGCAATCGCTTTACCTATACCTCGGCTTGCGCCGGTAACGAGCGCAATTTTACCGTCTAATTGACTCATTGCGTTTCCTTATTGTTTTAATGCTTCAACACCATCAGATGTATTAACTGCAAGAGCCGTAAGGCTCTTATCAATACGTTTGTTCAGTCCGGTAAGTACTTTACCAGGGCCTACTTCAATTACACGCTCAACACCCGCTGCCGCGAGATATTCAACAGTACGAGTCCATTGAACAGGACAATAAAGTTGTCTAACTAATGCGTTTTTGATTGCATCACCTTGGGTTTCAATGGTGACATCAACATTATTAACAATATTGATTGCAGGCTCATTAACGTTCAATGACGATAGCGCGTCTTCTAATTTATCTGCCGCAGGGCGCATTAGCTCACAGTGTGAAGGTACACTTACCGCAAGAGGAAGTGCGCGCTTAGCGCCCGCTTCTTTACATGCATTAGCGGCTTGCTCGGCTGCGCTCTTTTCGCCAGCAATAACGACTTGTCCTGGAGAGTTGAAGTTAACTGGCGCGACTACATCGCCTGTAGCAATCGCAGTTTGCTGGCAAATATCAGCAATGGCAGCATCGTCTAACCCAATAATGGCATACATAGCGCCCGCACCGGCCGGTACAGCTTCTTGCATATATTTACCACGGGCTTCCACAAGCTTGATAGCATCAGCAAAGTCCATGGCGCCGCCGCAAACTAACGCTGAATACTCACCAAGGCTGTGACCTGCTAAGTAATCTACATTTATGCCCTGCTCACGAATAACACGCCAAATTGCTACGCTAGCAGCAAGCAACGCTGGCTGAGTGATATGGGTTTCGTTAAGTTTACCGTCTGCATCGTTTTGGACTAAATCCCACAGATCATACCCAAGTGCGTCAGAGGCTTCTTTAAACGTCGCCTCGATAATAGGAGAAGTCTCCGCGAGTTCCTTAAGCATACCAACGCTTTGAGAACCTTGTCCTGGAAATACACAGGCTGTCTTTGTCATGTCGATTCCTTATTATTTTTAATTTACTAGAAACGAGAAAACGTCGAAGTTGGAATGCCCTATAATAGGGCAAATCTCAGTAGGGCTAATAGCGAACAAGCGCTGACGCCCAAGCAAATCCGCCTCCGAATGCTTCTAGTAATAAATGCTGTCCGCGTTGAATGCGGCCGTCTCTTATAGCGGTATCAAGCGCTGTTGGCACGGTAGCAGCAGAGGTATTGCCATACTGTTCTAACGTAAGCACAACTTGGTCAAGAGACATATTTAGCTTTTTAGCTGTCGCTTTAATAATTCTAAAGTTTGCTTGGTGAGGCACTAACCAGTCAAGATCAGATTTTTGCATACCGTTCGCGGCAAGGGTTTGTTCAACCACTTCTGAAAGCTTGGTGACCGCAACTTTGAATACTTCGTTGCCGCGCATCACACCCCAATTTTCGTGAACTGACTGCTCATCACCACGAGTTGGATTGCCTACGTATAGTAAGTCTCCATATGAACCTGCTGCATGAATATGTGTAGATAAAATTCCAGGTTCATCACTGGCTTCTATAATAGTCGCGCCTGCGGCATCACCAAACAGAATGACCATGGTTCTGTCTTCTGGGTCTATCAAACGGCTTAGGCAGTCGGTTCCGATTACAAGAATGCGTTTAGCCATTCCCGATTTAATGTACTGATCGGCCACACTCAATGCATAACAATAGCCTGCACACGCAGCAGCCACGTCAAATGCCGGAATGCCGTCTAAATCAAGAATACGTTGAATTTCACATGCTGTGCTTGGAAGCGCATAGCGACCACTTGTGGTAGCGCACACAATCATGTCGATAGATTTTGGATCGATGCCAGCCATTTCTATGGCTTTTTTACTGGCTTCTGCCCCCATGGTAGCAGCGGTTTCATCTGCTCCAATAATACGTCGCTCTTTTATCCCGGTACGGTCAGTGATCCATTCGTCACTGGTGTCCACCATTTGCTCTAAATCTGCGTTTGTACGCACGTCGCTGGGATAATAGCTACCTGTTCCTATAAAGCGTGAATATTTGCTCAAAGCTGCTCCAACAATACCGTTTCTATCTTAGTCTTTATCTTCTCAGGTAAATGCATTTTTGCTTCTTTCATTGCTTGCACGATGGCGTAATAAAAGGCGTCTTTTTGTGCATTTCCATGACTCTTGATAACAATGCCGCGCAATCCTATCAGACTCGCACCGTTATACTGGTCGGGGTTCACGCTGTTATAGATAGATTTCAGTAATGGGAAGGCAATTTTTGCCAATAATCGGGTATAAAAGTTCTTCTGTGACTGGCGTTTTACTTCATTTATCACCAGCTTAGCCAGCCCTTCGCTGGATTTGAGGGCTACATTTCCGGTAAAACCGTCTGTAACCACTACGTCCGCATGGTCTGTGAAAATGTCGTCGCCTTCTACATATCCAATGTAATTGATACCTGGCGCATCTTTGAAAAGCTGGTCGGCAGATTTCACCTGCGCGTTACCTTTTATATCTTCTTCACCTACGTTTAATAAGGCAACTCGTGGTGATTCAATTCCCGCTACCTCTTGCGCAAGCACTGAACCCATAACGCCATACTGAAACAGGATCTCAGGCGTACAGTTTACATTAGCGCCTAAATCTAGAAGAAAAACATTATGGTGCCCTGTTGTCGGCATCATATTAATAAGCGCGGGCCTATCAATGCCTGACAAGGTTTTTAGTAAGTAGAAAGACAAGGTAAGTAGTGCACCAGTATTACCTGCACTTACGCACGCGTCTGCTTCACCGCTCTCAACGAGTTCGATAACGCGACGCATAGAAGAGTCTTTTTTATTTCGTAGCGCTGATGTAGGCGCTTCGCCCATTTCAACCACTTGTGAGCAATGCTTTATGGTAACGCGGTTGCGCTCAACATTGGTAAGGGGTTGCAAGCTCGAATTGATAATTTTTTCGTCACCGCACAATGTGAAATGCACATCGGGATGAAGTTGGATAGCCTTTACGGCTGCGGAAAGGATAACAGGGGGACCATGATCGCCCCCCATGATATCTAACGCGATGGTTAGTTTAGACAAAATGTAGTCGCCGTATTACGCGCCGATTACTTTCTTGCCTTTATAATAACCGTCAGCGGTCACGTGGTGACGACGGTGAGTTTCGCCCGACGTTGAATCGACAGACAAAGTCGCGCCTGTCAATGCATCGTGTGAGCGACGCATACCGCGCTTAGAACGCGTTTTACGATTTTGTTGTACTGCCATAACTTACTCCTGGTCTCGCTTAAGTTCTTTCAAAACCGCGAAAGGGTTTTGTCGCTCTTGTTCCGGTTCAATCTTTCCAAACGACATATCGTCCTGCTTCACTGTACACTCCGACTCTGCATGAAGGGGCACAATTGGCAAAGATAACAGTAGCTCGTCTTCAAAAATCTGAAGCAGATTAACTTCTCCGTGGTCGTTGACCTCTACCGGTTCGTAAGCCTCGGGAATGATGTCATCGCTTTCCTGTTCTTCTCCCTGCACTGGAGTAAAACAGAATTCCGCTTCCACGGGATAATCGAGTTCACCATTACACCTTTGACAGATAAGTGTTACCTGCGTGGCTAAATGGCCGTGAAAGACAGTAAGACCCTGCGCGTCTTTTTCGAACTGTACTTCTGCGTCCACATAGTCATTGCATCGGACAACTGCTTCACTCAATCGTTCCATATCTTTAGACGCAATCACGCCCCGGTAATCGGAACGTTTCATGGCACTTTTAGTCGGTTCAACCGAATGAGGGAGTTTCACTTTCTGCATAGGGCGCGCATGATATAGGGTCAACCCCTTCCTGTCAAAGCAAAATTGCGTTTTAACCTATAATAAAACACTGTATGTCGTGCGCAGTGATAAAGTAACATTGTACTACTAACTGAAACTATGCAACGTATTGATTTTATAAAAGGAGTATTTGTGGCCTCCCTTGTTCTCGCCTCATCATCGCAATACCGAAAAATGTTGCTCGCCAACATTGGAATTCAAGTAAACACCCACGCACCAGATATTGACGAAACGCCCTTTGAGAACGAAAGCCCTACTGCGTTGAGTTTACGTTTGGCTGAGCAAAAGGCACAAAAGGTTGCCGCTGAATTAGAAAAATTAAATAACGACACTATTATTATTGGTAGCGATCAAGTAGCTTTGGTACAAACCGACACAGGGCCTCAGCTACTTGGCAAACCGGGTACGTCTGAAAATGCAGTAAAGCAACTAATCGCGTGCCAAGGTAAACAAGTGGCATTTTATACCGCACTTTGCCTTCACCAACCGAGTACCAATAAAACGGTAACTCAGGTAGATGAAACCCGAGTTTTCTTTCGTCAAAACAGCGAAGCTGCCATTCGCGCCTACGTAGAAAAAGAAAAGCCGCTAGATTGCGCCGGCAGTTTTAAAAGCGAAGGGTTAGGTGTACTGCTGTTTGACAAAATAGAGAGCCGCGACCCTAACAGTCTAATAGGCCTTCCTATAATGCTGCTAAATGAACTTTTGGGCGCACATTTCAATGTCGACTTATTAACAGTGGCAGCCCAGTAAGCCACTAATTCAGTCAGAAAAGCGCTGCCAAAGCAGTTCCAAGAAACAGCGCTATTTAAATAGCGCTGTTTCTAGTTCACTTATTGAGTGTACAAGTGCCACAGGTGACAACGCTTCTAAATGAACCTGAGCATGAACACCGTAAGACACCCCTATTCTATCCATTCCAATGGTTTTAGCCATTTGCATGTCATAGGTTGTGTCACCTATCATCACGGCATCTTCAATTTCAAAGCCGAGCTCATCGAGAATCTGCAACAGCATATCCGGCGATGGTTTTGATTCTGCCTCGTCAGCAGTGCGCGACGTACTGAAAAAAACGCCCGTTTCTGTTTGTAACCAAGCTCGGTCAAGTCCGCGGCGTGCTTTGCCTGTCGCCACGGCCAGTGTACATCCTGCTTTTTTTAAAGTATTTAGTAACTGCTCAACGCCATCAAACAACGGACACGGCGTTGTATCACGGGTAACAAACGCATCTTTATATGCTGCGACTAAACGCTCAGCTAACTCATCATCTTCAATTTTAAAAAGCTGCTTGATGGCGGGCTTTAAACTTATGCCAATAATGTGACCCACTTCGTCATAGGTAGGAATTGGCATATCACACTGTTTTGCCGCTAGCTGCATGCAGCTAACAATTTTTGCCGCCGAGTCCATCAACGTGCCATCCCAATCAAAGATAACAAGTTTGTACTTAGGCAGCTTTTCATTTAATGAAGTGAAAGGCTGTGCTGCCACAGCCTGATTCTTTGAGTGCATAACTTACAGCGCTTTAAGTGTATTTGTGAGTGTATTGTCTAAGGGTGCAGTAAAGGTCACACGCTCTTCTGTCGCTGGATGTATTAGTGAAATACTGCGAGCGTGAAGAAACAGTCTGTTAAGCCCTTTCTGGCGCATTGATGCATCAAAATCCGCATCACCGTATTTTGGGTCGCAAGCAATAGGATGACCGGCGTGCAAACAGTGAACACGAATTTGGTGAGTTCTACCTGTGATAGGCGATGCCTCAACTAAGGTCGCCCCTGCGTATTCTTCTAATATGCGATAGCGAGTTTCTGACGGTTTACCATCATCACTTACACTCACCATGCGCTCGCCCGATTGGAGTACATTCTTACGAAGTGGGGCTTTTACTTTAAATCGAGTTTTAGGCCACTCACCTGCAACAAGCGCATTATAACGCTTGTCCATTTTACCCGTACGAAGTTGCTCGTGCATGTGACGAAGGGCTGAGCGCTTCTTAGCAATTAAAATACAGCCAGAGGTATCGCGGTCAAGTCTATGTACCAGTTCCATAAACTTGGCATCGGGGCGCAAGGCTCTTAAGCCTTCAATTAAACCAAAGCTTAAACCACTGCCACCATGAACTGCCATTCCAGAAGGCTTGTTTATAACAAGTATGCGATCGTCTTCGAAAAGAATGTGCGACTCAAGTGCTGCAATTTTATCGAGTTTAGGCGATGGCGCCGGTGCGCCTTCCGACACACGAACAGGTGGAATTCTGACTAAATCGTCGGCTTGTAGTTTGTATTCAGGTTTCACACGGCCTTTGTTCACTCGCACTTCACCTTTGCGTAAAATGCGATAGATCATACTTTTAGGCACGCCTTTTAACTGCGTACGCAAAAAGTTATCGATTCGTTGACCAGCCAAGTCGGCTTCAACCGTTACAAAACGTACTTTTTTGGGGGCTTCTTCTTTCATGCGCAGAGTATACCTCATTGGTATTTCTCTGGGCTAATTGAAAGTGATAAATAATTGAAAAAAGCATTTATCGACGCAATTTTAAACAAAGGCAATTTTTTGCCATTCGTTTGTACTCAGTGAGCAGCCTACTTATTGAGATATACACAATTTATTCACTTGCTTTCCTTGCTAAATTTGCAGTTTTGGTGCGATAATTAACGACGTTTTTTGAACGGTAATATTCACAATTTAGTTTTTGATAGTAAGTGGTAAAAAAACGCCCTTTCAAAAACGTGAAACTCAGCGTTATAAAAACAACAAACGAGAACGAGATAGCAATCTATAAAGAACGACGATGCTACTCACACTTGTAAAACGAAAAAGTATGGCGTTCGCGTTGGTAGCATCCGCAATGAAAAAATATTTTTCAGACCAACCAAGCTAGAGAGGCAACGACTACACTGCCGTGATAAAGCAACCGCCATTGCTTGCGAACATAAAATAAGTTTGCCGTTAACTAACAGAATTAAATGACTAGCGAGCATATAAAAATGCTCGTAAAAAAGAATACAGTAATAAGGGCTAGTCGCTCCCGACATCCCTAAAGCAGTGTGGCCATTGCAATTCGCTTGCTATTTTGTCTGAAAATAAGACACAAGTGAAAACAGTTAAAATTAAGCGCTAAAAACGGTGCTAACATGGCCAACCACCAGGGATAATGCGACGCAACAACAAGGTCCCCGTCCAGCCGTGAGGTTGCGCGGTGAGGGTTTGCACATGTCACTTTAATTTTGTGTCTTAACGGCTGTACTAAAACAGAGTTAGATACAATGAAAAGAATGTTAATTAATGCAACTCAGCAAGAAGAGTTGCGCGTTGCCCTTGTTGATGGGCAACGGTTGTACGATTTAGATATTGAAAGCCCAGGGCACGAACAGAAAAAAGCGAATATCTACAAAGGTAAAATTACCCGCGTTGAACCAAGCTTAGAAGCCGCTTTTGTCGACTACGGCGCAGAGCGTCACGGTTTCCTCCCTCTAAAAGAAATTGCCCGCACTTATTTCCCTAAAGGTTACAAATTCGAAGGCCGTCCAAACATCAAAGATGTGATTAAGGAAGGCCAAGAAGTTATTATTCAAATCGACAAAGAAGAGCGTGGCCAAAAAGGCGCGGCTTTAACTACGTTCCTATCGCTTGCAGGTAGCTATTTGGTGCTAATGCCGAATAACCCACGCGCTGGCGGCATCTCTCGTCGTATTGAAGGTGACGAGCGTACTGAGCTTAAAGAATCACTAAGCAAATTAGACCTTCCTGAAGGTATGGGCCTAATTGTGCGTACTGCCGGTGTAGGTAAGTCGTACGAAGAATTAGAGTGGGATTTAAAAGTTCTGCTTAAACATTGGGAAGCGATTTCAGAGGTAGCTGAAGAGCGCGAAGCTCCTTTCTTAATTCACCAAGAAAGTAACGTTATTGTGCGCGCTATTCGTGACTATCTACGTCGCGATATCGGCGAAATCCTTATCGATAAAACCAGCATTTATGAGCAAGCGCTACAGCACATTCAGCTAGTGCGCCCTGACTTTGCAAATCGTGTAAAGCTTTATCGTGGTGAAGTACCATTATTCAGCCACTACCAAATCGAAAGCCAAATTGAGTCTGCGTTCCAACGCGAAGTGCGTTTACCATCTGGCGGCTCAATTGTTATCGACCCTACTGAAGCACTAACATCTATTGATATCAACTCTGCCCGCGCAACCAAGGGCGGTGATATTGAAGAGACTGCGCTTAATACTAACTTAGAAGCGGCAGACGAAATTGCTCGTCAGTTGCGTCTTCGCGATTTAGGTGGTTTGGTAGTTATTGACTTCATCGACATGACACCAGTACGTCACCAACGTGAAGTTGAAAACCGCATGAAAGACGCGGTAAGAAGTGACAGAGCCCGTGTACAATTGGGTCGTATTTCTCGCTTTGGTCTTTTAGAAATGTCTCGCCAGCGTTTACGCCCTTCTCTAGGTGAATCAGCGCACCACGTGTGTCCACGATGCTCTGGTCACGGCACTATTCGCGGAACCGAATCTTTAGCACTGTCTATTCTTCGTATTTTGGAAGAAGAAAGCATCAAAGAAAACACAGGGCAAATTGAAGCACAGTTGCCTGTTCCAGTTGCGACCTATCTACTTAACGAAAAGCGTAAGTCAATTCAGCTTCTTGAAAAGCGTCACGGCGTAGATTTACTACTTATTCCTAATGCAAACTTGGATACACCTCATTACCAGGTGTTGCGTCGACGTCCAGACGACGTTGTTTCTGAAGCGAGCTACGACGTAGAGCTAATGCCTGCAGTAGAAGCTGAAACAGAGACGACGACCACGGCCCCCGTCAAACGTGAAGAACCAGCACTTAAAGGGCTTGTTGCGCCTACGGCTGCTCCTGTTGTGGCGCCGAAAGAAGAGCCGGCAAAGAAAGCTGACGACGTGCCTTCGCTGTTTGCACGCTTTGGCAAATGGATTAGTGACTTATTTGGTAGCGAAAGCGAAGAAGAAACCAATAAAGACAAGAAAGCACAGTCTGGTAACCAAAATAGAAACAACCGCACTCGCAATAACGACGACCGTCGTCGCAAGCCGCGCAATAAAAACAACCGTCGTGGCAACCAGTCTAAAGGCCGTGACCAAGACAAAGATCAAAACCGCGATAGTGACCAGAAAGATAATCGCAAACCGCGCGGCGATCAGCGAAAAGACCAGCGTCAAGAACAACGGTCAGATCAAGACGATAAGCGTAATGACAAAGGCCGTAAGCCTCGTAAAGCGCAACAGCCTCGCGATGAACAGCAAAAGCCTAAGCACGAAAAGCAAGATGGCGAGCAGCAAGAAAACCAAGCGCAGAAGAAGCGTGAAGTGGCTGAACGCAGAAAACGTCGTGACAAGCGCCGTAGCGTTCGTGTGAAGAAAGATGATGCCGTAAATACTGCAGAACAAAATAACGCTCAAACAGCACCTGCGTCGAAAGAAGCGCAGGTACAGCAGAAGCCTAAAGCTGATGCAAAACCTAAGTCGTCTAAAGTAGAGAAAGCACAAGCGCCAGCTGAAAGTAATGTTGAGTCTAAGCAGGACGCTAATAAACCAGCGCCGCAAGCGGAACAGCAAGTAGCTGAAAAATCTGTAGACGCAAAGCCGGTAGCGGCTCAATCGGATGCGTCTAAGGTTGATAGTCAAACTTCAGTAGTTAATGACGCTGTTGAAGCGACTACTGATGCGAACAGTGAAGCCAACAGTGAAGAACAAGGTCAAAAACGAGAAGGTCGTGGTCGTTCACGCCGTTCACCTCGCCATGTTCGTGCCGCAGGTCAACGTCGTAAGAAAGAAGCACAGCAAGTTGACGACGCTGAAACTCAAGCTAAGCAGCCTGGTGAGCTTTCACCGCAAACACCTGAAGCTGAAGTTGAAGCGACTACTAAAGCTGACGCCCCTGTTGTTGAAGAAACGCAAGCACAGGAGCCTGGTCAACTAGCACCAGCTGACGAACAGCCTGTTTTTAACCAAGGCAAGCAAGAAAAAGCCAAGCTTGATGTTGAAGCCGTTCAGGACGAACTTCAGTTTGATGCAGAGCCTTCAGCGGGTGAAGAGCCTTCAGCGGGTAATGAAGCTTCAGCTGAAAATAAACCTTCAGAAGAGAAGCAGCCTTCAGAAGATAAGCCTTCTACGACTGTAGAAACTGCAGCAGAAGATAACGCTACCACTCAAGCTGAGCAGGTCAAAGCAACTCAAAACACTGAACAATCAAGTGAATCTGAAGAATCCGTGTCGGAAGCAGACGCTGAATCTTCAGTTGAGACTGCTGATACTGACAGTGCAAGCGCAGCGCCAGAAGCTAAAGATGAATCAGCATCGCCAGAACAAGTTGAAATTAACTTGGCAGATGCGCCATCAGAATCTGAAGCACCAGCGCAAGAAGCAAAAGCAGCTGATACGACGGCTAAAGAGCAACGTACTGTAAAGGCAGCTCCAGCTTTAAATAGTCTAGCTGCTAGCGGTAAAGGTAAGCGTGGCGCATCTCACCCTATGGCATTGCCAGCGCAAGTGAACGATACCTTTGTTGATGTTGCGCTTACTGCAAAAGCTGACGATACACGACCTGCACTAGCAGTATCGGGTAAAACTGCGGCCATGTCGTACGCCAACTCGCGGGCATCAGCAACTACAACACTTCCTCAAGCAGTAAGTGACGTTGCTGAAGAAGCTGTGGCTGAATAAATCTCAGTTGCTAGTGGTTGACTAGCCCATGAATAAAAGCCGCTTTCGAGCGGCTTTTTTGTTTGTTAGTGTACTTTTGAAATCTAGTTCGAATTGAGAATGAAATGTCAGACACGGTAGACCAGCAATATATAGATTGGTTAAGCCAAGTGTGTAATGCCAGGGTATTAAATACGCAACTAATCCAGCCTCTTTGGAGTGGCTACGGTGCCTGCTTTCGTGCCACACTAAGCTATTCTAGTGACGACACCGCAAAAGCCAGTAAAAATGTTAGCGCTACTTGTAGAGATGAAATCCAGCACGTACAAGATAGCTCAACTACCTTACAAACAGCCAACCGCCAACCAGTTACTAAGGTTGTAGTAAAATGCGCCACACCGCCAAACACCCTTTCACACCCCAAAGGTTGGAACGGCGAGGCAAGCCACAGCCGCAAGTGCCAATCTTTCGCGGTAGAGAACTGTTTTTACAGCCAAGTACACCCGCAAACTGATGCCTGCTTTCCAACAGCCAAATACATAGCACACAGCCAGCAGGGCGAAGCCTCCCTTCTGGTTATGGAAGATTTAGCGCACGCTGGCTACTCACGTACAGCCTCTTCACTTACCCCAGCGCGATGCGAAACCGTTCTCAAATGGTTAGCTCACTTTCACGCGCGCTTTTTTAATGTAAGAAGTGAATTTGAAAACCGAAATATACAGCTGTGGAGCGAGGGCACTTATTGGCACTTAGCTACACGTGAAGATGAGTTTCAAGCCATGCCCGAGGGTCTGTTAAAACAAAACGCCCTGGCCATTTCTAGAACTTTAGATAGTGCTAACTATCAAACGTTAGTACATGGCGATGCTAAAGTGGCTAACTTCTGTTTTACTGAAGATTTTTCCGCCTGTGCCGCCGTCGACTTTCAGTATGTCGGTTTTGGTGTCGGCATAAAAGATGTGGCTTACTTTTTGGGAAGCGCATTACCCACTGAAACCCATATAGCCCATCGGGACGCTTTACTTAATACGTATTTCCTTGCACTAGAAGACGCACTACAAGCTCGCTCGTCAAACCATGATACCCCTTTTTATTTCAAAAACAGTGATATTGAGCACGTCATTGCCGAATGGAAAAAGCTGTACCCTTTTGCCTGCGCTGACTTTTATCGGTTCTTATCTGGTTGGAGCCCAGAGCACTGGAAAATAGATGCTGAGCTTAAGGGCCAAACTAATGTCGCCCTAGCCGCCTTAAAGAGTTCACACGCCTGCTAGCCGCCTTTAAAATCAATAAAACTGCACCATTACATTATATTAAGCGTATATAGTGGCAAACAAATACAATGTCGTTGCCATGTACAAACGCAAACTTTATCTTTTTGGGTTGTTATCTACTTTTATCTTGTTAATAGCCTTGGCAAGTGCCGCAATTTCGGCACATTTAACCCGTACTAATCTCACCCAGGCACAGCTTGCCCAGTCGCTACTTTCAGAGCATCAACAGCTATCCAGTGTTTCCTACAGGCTTTTTAAACAGCTGACAGACGAGCTTATATTTGGAAAAAATGCGAACCAAGCCAAAGTTAGAAACAAGCAACAGCAAATAGAAAACGCATTAAATCGGATAACATCGCTAGAACTCGCGCAGCGTGAAGCCTTAGGAGTTGAAGCAACGCTTGGCAGCGTAGAGGACACTGACGAACTCGAAGCACTCATTCAAAGCATAGTGGCAGAATTTAGGGCTATTGCGCTTTCTAACGATAGCACTCCACTCAACCAGCAGCAGCGCCTTCAAACATTGTTAGAAGTCACAATCGACAATCAGTTTAGAGAAGCCATTAACTCTGCAGTAAATCGCCAAACAGGTGTGGTATCGCGCATTAACGCTAGCATCGAAACACTTAACACCAGCATAGTATGGTTTACGATTAGTTTGGGCCTCATCACCTGCCCCTTCATTTTGCTAGGTTGCTACTGGCTATTTAATGCCCTTTATTCACCCCTTACAGTTATTCGTACTGGTACTGATGCTATCGCATCAGGAAATTATCACTATCGCTTACCCGAAACGCTAGACAGCGAATTTACTGACTTGGTAAGAGCACTTAACTCTATGATTGCGCGGTTACAGGAGCATGAAGATCAGGCAGATGCCCATCGCAAGCACTTAGAGTTTGAAGTGGAGAGTCGCACTCGCGCGCTAAAAGAAGCAAATGACAAATTAACTAAGCAAGACGCAAAGCGTCGTCAGTTTATGGCCGATGTTAGCCACGAATTGCGTACGCCGCTAACTATTATACGCGGCGAAGCGCAGGTAACCCTCAGACAAGCAGCAGCGAGCAATGAGATTTACAAAGAAACGCTAGAAACCATACTTGAGCAAGCGGTTAACTTGAGTAAGTTAGTGGATGACTTACTGCTACTGGCGCGGGCCGAGATGCACGAATTCACGGTGGATTTGGTTAAATCGGACTTACACAGCCTGCTTACTCAAAACATGCCATCCTGGCAAAAACTTACAAAGCCCAGAGATCTAGATATTAAATGGCTTGCTAAAGAAAAAGCGCAAGTGCTTATCGACCGTGACAGAATTTCGCAGGCACTAACCATTCTTATTGAAAACGCACACAAATACTCCTATCCAGATACGCCCATTTCGCTGCGTGTTGAAAGCGAAGACCAGAATATCAATGTATCAGTCATTGATTGCGGTGAAGGCATTTCTTCAAGTGATTTGCAGCACGTGTTTGAACGCTTCGTTAGGTTAAAACGCAAAGGCAATGGAATGGGGTTAGGTTTGTCTATCGCAAAAGCCATTGCAGAAGCCCACCACGGCGCACTAACTGCACACTCTACGTTAGGTAAAGGCTCTCAGTTTACCTTGACACTCCCTATGATAGAAAGTCAAGTAAATCAATCAGATACAGCAAGCGCTGAATGACATAGACGAATTAGGATTATACCGATAATGAAGATTCTTATTGCTGATGACGAAGCCCCCTTACTACGATTTTTATCGCGAGGCTTAAACGCGGAAGGTTTTGAGTGTGTCGAAGAGTCGGCATTGCACAATTTAGTCACGCGCATTCGACACGAGTCCCCTGCCATCATCGTACTCGATCGCATGTTTGGCGACGAAGATAGCGTAGAGCTGTTGCCCGCCATTAAATCTCTCCCTCATGCTCCTATGGTTTTGCTACTTACAGCTGTAGATGAGGTACGGGAGCGCGTGAATGGTTTAAAACAAGGCGCAGACGATTATCTATGTAAGCCTTTTGACTTTGACGAACTGCTAGCGCGTATAACGGCCTTAAGCCGAAGGGTGACCAACACGCCTGTTACTCTATCAGGCTTAACCGTCGGACCGTTAAACATCGATGATGAATCTCGCATTGCGACACTGTCAGGAGAAGAAATTACACTCACTAAACTAGAATACGACATGCTCTATTATTTTGCGGAAAATACTGAAAAAGTCCTTTCTCGAGAGCGCATATTAAGTCGAGTATGGCGAAGCCACAGCGACCCGCTTACCAATGTGGTTGACGTGTATATTAGTAGGCTACGTCAAAAGCTTCATAACAGTGATGCCATATTTATTGAAACCTTGCGCGGGAATGGGTATCGATTAACCACCAGAAAATAGTCATTTCGTCTCATCAACTATTGCATTAAGACCCTATTCATCCTATTTTGAACACTCGTTCAAATCTTAATTAAGGATAATCATGGCTCGTTCACCTTCATCATTACTATCACGGATATGCTGTGCAACCGCTTTAGGCCTAGGTCTGCTGTTATCACCTGTTTTTGCGCAAACAGGAAATACCGATGCAATGCAGGTCGAAAAGAAAGAATTGCGCGCGCCCAAAGTTATCTTTTTTGATGTAAACGAGACCCTTCTTGACCTTACCGCCATGCGCAGTTCGGTGGGTGAAGCATTAGGAGGGCGAGACGATTTGTTACCGCTTTGGTTCTCTACCATGCTGCATCACTCGCTGGTCGACTCAACCACTGGTCGCTTCCATACCTTTGGAGAGATTGGCGTTGCCTCACTATTGATGGTTGCTGAAATCGAAGGTATCGAATTAACCAAAGAACAGGCTAAAACGGCAATTGTCACGCCTTTGCGAAGCCTTCCCCCACACCCAGATGTACGTAATGGCTTGCAGGCACTAAAAGACAAGGGCTATAAACTGGTAAGCCTTACCAATTCCTCTAATAAAGGCGTGTATACCCAGTTTAAAAATGCAGACCTACTGTCTTACTTCGATGAGCGACTTAGCGTTGAAGATATTAATTTGTACAAGCCAGATACACGCACTTATGAATGGGCTATTGAAAAAATGGGCATAGCAGCAGAAGACGCTATGTTAGTTGCGGCTCACGGTTGGGATATTGCTGGGGCTAAACAAGCCGGATGGCAAGCTGCGTTTATCGCTCGACCGGGCAAAGTACTCTATCCTCTAGCGCTATCGCCTGACACTGTAGTGAGTGGGCTAGATGAGCTAGTTTCTCAACTACCGAAGGCGAAATAAGCATTCGGGGCTTGATTGATGAATTCTAGGTGCACTTAAAAGCACCGCTTATCGGTTGGCATGAGTGAACAAGGTCAGTTAATACTCTGACTATACGCCTGTTCCAAAGCTATAAGGTTATGCCAACCGATTTTTTGAGCTAGTCACAGATCAATGCTTTTTGCCGTGCCTTGTCTCTTCATATCTATATGAGGGATGTCATCCTCCAAGTACATGGTTGATGTGGCTTCAAAACCAAAGCTCTCATAAAAGCGTTTTAAATATTCTTGTGCACCAATTTCAATATCACACCCCGGCCATATTGCCTCACAATGATTAATGGCTTCACGCATAAGAGCTTTACCCGCCCCTTTTCCCCGAAAGGCTTCACTGGTTGCCACTCGGCCTATGCTTACCGATGGATAACTGACGCCTTCACCAAGTAATCGTGCACACGCCACAAGTTTATTATTTTCAAAGCCCATTAAGTGATGGGTTTGCGGATGGCGGTCTTTTTCATCAAGCTCCGGATAGGGGCAGTTTTGCTCAACAACAAATACATCGACTCGCAACTTGAGCAGGTCGAAAAGTTGATGATTAGTAAGTTCATTAAATGTAAGTGATTGCCAAGAAACCATGTTGTCCCGATGAGTTTTTATTATTAACGTTTAAATAGTGCGCTATTACTGGTGCTGTAAAACCTAAAAGTAAAAGGCTACAACTTGTTACCTACTTGCTAGTGTAACGCATAGCGTTTTACTCACAAAGCTCAAGCTCCTACTTTACCTTAAGAATATAACCGTCGTAGCACCTTTCCTGTAAAGACTGGCGACTGGAAATAAGCGTTTAATTGATGAACCCTATAATTTAGTCGGCGTAATTAATTGGAACACCATTTAAAAATAGTTAAGGTGCTTTGCTACTAGGTCTTGTATACATGAGCAAACACCCGCGCGGGCACAGGGGCAAAATATGAGTGATAAGCGCAACATCAAAGTTTACGACAAACCCGCTGGCGGATGGGGTGCGCTTAAAAGCGTGACTAAAAATTGGATCCAAAGTGAGAAGCCGCTTAAAAATTTACGAGCCATGCTTAAAACCAATCAAGATAAGGGTTTTGACTGCCCGGGCTGTGCTTGGGGCGAGTCACCTGAAAGCGGATTAGTGAAGTTTTGTGAAAACGGTGCTAAAGCGGTGAATTGGGAGTCTACCGGCCGTTATGTCGACCCAGCGTTTTTCTCAAACCATTCAGTAAGTTCGCTAAAGAAGCACACTGACTATTGGTTAGAATCACAAGGTAGACTTACACACCCAATGCGCTTCAATGCTCAGACTGATCATTATGAACCTATATCATGGGACGATGCCTTTGCACTTATCGCTAAACATTTAAATGCTCTGAGTTCACCACATCAAGCCGAATTCTATACTTCAGGACGCGCAAGTAACGAAGCCGCTTACCTATATCAACTTTTTGTACGCGCGTTTGGCACCAATAATTTTCCCGATTGCTCGAATATGTGTCATGAAGCCTCAGGGCAAGGTATGAAGCCCACCATTGGTGTAGGTAAAGGCACGGTTACGTTCAACGATTTTGAAAAAGCAGATACTATATTTGTTATCGGGCAAAACCCGGGCACTAACCACCCACGCATGTTAGAGCCACTACGCGACGCTGTACGTAGAGGGGCGCAAGTAATTTGTTTAAACCCGCTTAAAGAGCGCGGACTAGAAAAGTTCCAGCATCCTCAACACCCCATTGAAATGCTAACCAATGGCTCAACGCCAACCAATACCGCTTACTTCAGACCTGCCCTTGGCGGCGATATGGCAGTAATGCGCGGTATTGCGAAATGGTTGCTAACCTGGGAGAAGGAAGCAATAGCAAACAATGACACTCCCGTCTTCGATCATGATTTTATCAATACACATACCAACGGCATGGACGACTATTTAGCGGTAGTTGACAATACAAGTTGGGAACATATTGAAGCACAAAGCGGTTTATCGAAAGACGACATCCGCCACGCAGCTACTATGTACAAGCGCGGAGAACGGGTGATCATGTGCTGGGCTATGGGAATTACACAGCACAAACATTCTGTTGCTACAGTTCAAGAAATTGTAAATGTACAGCTATTGCGAGGAAACGTTGGCAAGCCAGGCGCCGGCCTTTCGCCCGTTAGAGGCCACAGTAATGTGCAGGGTGATAGAACGGTGGGTATTAACGAAGCACCGCCTGAAACCTTACTCGATGCGTTGGAAAGCAAGTTTAACTTCGCAGTCCCACGAGAACAGGGTCACAATACCATTCAAGCGATTCAGGCTATGGAAAGTGGCGAATCTAAAGTATTCATCGGCTTAGGCGGTAATTTTGCGCAGGCAACACCAGATACACCCCGTACTCACGCTGCGTTATCAAAATGCGATTTAACGGTACATATCGCTACCAAACTAAACCGCTCTCACCTAACTACAGGTAAGGATGCACTTATTTTACCTTGTCTGGGTAGAACTGAAGTGGACATGCAGGCCAATGGACAACAAGGTGTAACCGTTGAAGATACGTTTTCTATGGTTCATATCTCCTATGGTCAACTACCGCCGAGTTCGCCTGAACTTCGCTCAGAACCAGCCATAATCGCGGGTATCGCCAAAGCGACGCTGGGCAACACACCGGTAGACTGGGATGCCTTAATTAGCGACTACGATAATATTCGTGAACTCATTGCCGATACGATAGACGGTTTTAAAGACTTTAATACCAAACTTGCACAGCCAGGCGGCTTTCACCTAGGTAACGCAGCAAGTGAAAGGCACTGGTTAACACCTTCAGGCAAGGCTGAATTTGCTGTTAACTCGCTGCCAGATTCGCTGTTAAATGCCGACCTAGTTGCTCAAGGTGAAAAGCCCGACCTTATTTTACAAACTCTGCGTTCCCACGACCAGTACAACACAACTATCTATGGTATGGATGACCGTTACAGAAACGTGTTTGGCGTCCGTGATGTCCTTTTTGTTAATGAACGCGATATCGAAAAACTGGGATTTAAAGACGGTGATAAAGTGGATATTACGTCAATGTGGAACGATGGCAAGACCCGCCAAATTAAACAGTTTATGTTGGTAGCTTACGACATTCCGCCGGGCCAAGCTGCGGCGTATTACCCCGAAACCAATCCGCTAGTACCTCTAGAAAGCTACGGCGACGGAACCTTCACGCCAACGTCGAAATTTATTGCGATCAAACTTTCAAAGTCCGAGTCGGATGGACGAATTGCGGTCTCTGCAGTTTAAGCTTATCGAATTTGGCCCCGAACGCGGGGCCGCTTAAATGCTCTATACTCTCTAGCTTCGCGCCCCGTTAAACTTGTGGTGAGTACGCTCTCGGTGAGTCATATTTAGGCACGTGGATAAGGGATACGCCATAGCGGTTAGCCCACTTAACTGATAATGCCGTAGGTGCTGAAAGTGTCACAAGCAAAGGTAATTTTGCTCTTATCGCTTTTTGTACTAGTTCTAAGCTACAGCGACTGGTTAACACGACAAGGCAATCCTTCTGATAAAGCTTATTAGCCGCAATGGCTCCAATTAACTTATCAAATGCGTTATGCCTTCCTATATCTTCACGACATGCCAGTACATTGCGTTTGGCATCAATATAGAGTGCGCCGTGCATTGCCCCACTTTGCTGCGCTAGTGCTTGCGCTTGTGAAATTAGGTCTCGCAACCCCTTAAACCAGCTTGCTTCTGGTAGAGGCAATGGCTCTACAGGTTGGAGTTGAGGCAAAGCGTTATCCAGCGCTTCGACACCACAAAGCCCACAGCCCGAAGCACCTGCCAATTGCCGTTTATTTTCTTTTAACTTCCAAAAAGCCTGGTTAGCAATATCCACTTCAGCATTAATGTGCTCTTTGTGGTATGTCAACTCAATACCATAAAGCTGGCGGGGGTGCTCAATAATGTCGTTACTTAAACTAAAGCCAATAATAAAGTCTTCTATGTCTTTAGGCGTAACAAGCATTACTGCATAGTTGATACCGTTGTAACTGATGCTTAATGCGACCTCTTCAGCAAGCGTAAAACGTTGAGTTTCAGGTGTGCCATCTAAAACTAATGCGTGGTATTCGGCGTTATTTGTCATCAGGCCAATCACCTGGCGTGTTAACATTAAGCCATTGTGCCTCATCCATACGAGCTACTTTTTCGTTCTGTTTTTCTTGATCGCCATTTACCTTTTTGGGGCGCGCAAGATTAGCTTCCTCAAGAGCAATGGCGTCTAGGCTTTCTAAGAACCCCACCACACGCCGTTTGTATTGGTCAACCAAGTAGTGAGTTAGCATTGATTTAGTTTTGGGCATAACAGACAAATAAAAAGGCAAAAAGCGTTTTTTCACGTAAACCGACCGCTGGGATTCCCGCCCTGCTGATACTAGCGTTTTCAAAAGCTGAGGCGTCATCTGGGGCATATCCACGGGAAGGACAAGCAATTCAATAGGCCTACCTTTGCCTTCGTTTGAATTACATAAAACATCCAGAGCTGCATGCACACCACCCAGTGGTCCTGCATAATCAATTTTATCATTTAAAAAATTTGGCGCATTACGGCTAATTAACACCTCATCACACCCTGCAGCCTTCAATAGCGATGACGCATGCTCTATAAGCGTGTTTCCCTGATAACGCATAAGGGCTTTATCTTGCCCCATTCTGCGCGATTGGCCACCCGCTAACACGAGTCCGATAAGAGTTTTATTCACTTTATCCACTTTATGTTTCTCTCTTATCAAGCTTTCCCTCATTATTTATTCTAAAAATTCAAAACACTGCTTAGCAATAGAAAGCTAGGCCGTGCTTAGGTTACACAGTTTGCAGAAGGCGCGCACTAGTTCGTAGAGGCTTTTTTCTCAGTACTAACCCAAATGAAAGTAGAAATAGCCATACCGTAGCAGCCCCATCAACCGCATGAGTTACAGTTGTCAAATAACCAATATCAGCAAACGACGCTACAGTGGTATCGCTTAACGTAATTGGATAGGGCCCTAAATAGCCGGTCATTAAGTCAGATGAACCACCAGGCCAAGGCTCGTCCCAATGACTATTGGCAGTACCTGCGCCTCCGCCAAGTTCAACAGGAATAAAGGTGGCGTCTTCGACAAACTCACGGCGGTAGATTTCCAAAGCGTATTCTCCGGTGTAGCGCCCTGTGCCATTAACGTAATTAGACTGGCTCCCTGCGATAAAAAAATCAGTCGTCCACAAAGTGCCAAACCCGATAACATGACCCATTTCGTGCACGATAACATCGAAAAGTGTGCCGTTATTTTCCATGTTATTTAGATCTGCCGTATCAAAGCGCATGCGACCTTTATTCGCATACACATAAGTACTGTCGGCAAACTGAGTAATACTTGACGGGCCAGCACTACCTAATACCCCACCTGTACCATCAATCGGCGCTCCACTTGCCTCTATAACAATACTATGGTCAAAAGAGCTTTGAACGCCTATTAAATATGATTCCCAATATGCAATTGCATCGTCAAATGCGCTGGATTGTGAGGGTGTTAACCCTCCAAGATTATTGATAGAGATGTTGAATAGCCCAGCATTTACAGGTAGTGACATGCATAATGTTATTACGACACCTAGAACCAGCTTCGGTAAACCATTCATGGCTTCCCTCCTAAATTAAGAAACAACATCTAACGCAAAATCTAACGCAAATCATTTGGGGCAACGATACTTATGCGCATTAATAACTATAGACTAGAAAGCAGAGGTAACACCTTTCCTTTACTATTTTGTTCTTAACGGCCGAGATAAGATTTTCTAAAGAGAACTATTTGTAAAAAGTCGCAATAAATACAATACTTTAGGGTGAAGCAAGCGATAGCTATGAAAGGTCTTTGAAGTTTAATTGCAATGAAAATATCTAAATAGAGAGCGGGTATTGGTAATAATTGTTAACACGTTAGTAAACACAGCTTTGGTTGAAAGCATTTACTCACCACCGAGCTTTTTTTAAAGCCATAAGGTGGTGAGTTTGAAAAAACTACCAGGTTAAATCGTCTGGGATTTCGTAGTCGGCATACCAATCGTCTTCATCTTCGTCTTTTCCATCGCTACCACTTTTATCTAAATCGGCGCGATATATAATTGAAGATTCATCACGCTGAGCAATCTTGTCAGCAACCGGCGTTGGAACCAGCTCGTAAGCATCGTCAAGTAATACCACTGTCAAACGACCTTTCGTCACTTGCTTGTGCATTTCTTCACTCACATACATGCGTTTTACCACGTTATCGTGAGTAAAATTCAGTACAGTTTCACCCTTACGCGGTTGCTTATTAACGTTAATAAGCTGCCTTACTTGAGCCGCAATTGAACGTTTTTCTCGTTCTTCCTGCTGCAATTGGTTTAGCTCACGAGAGCGGGCTTTTTTCTCTTCCGCCGCTTTTTGAGCCGCTAACGTAGCCTCATCTACCACTGGCTGTTTCTGCTTATTTTTTTGTTTTTGCTTTTTGCGTTTGTCAGCGCGCGCTTGTTTTGCAGACGCTTTATCAGCCAATCCGGCTTTTAAAAGTTGATCTTGTAAAGAGGCCATAATTCACTCTCTATTAGTGTAGTAATAAACCTTGCATGAAGCGTATTGCAAGTCTTCATTGTGTGTCTTAAAACGTAATAAGCCCGAATAAAATCGGGCTTATTGTTTAGGCTTCAAAGTATTATATTAGCTTTGAATTACTTTTTCTTGGCTTTTGACTTGGCCGCAGGCTTTTTCGCTGCTTGCTCCTGCCATTTACCGTTGTCGAACCATGCCGACCAACCCGTCGCTTTGCCGTTTTCATTTTCGGACATCACATACTGCTGTTTGGTCTTTCTGCTGTAGCGAACTATCGCAGGATTACCGTCAGGGTCTGTTTTTGGCGCATCAGCAAGATAATAGAATTTCGGCGAAATTCTATCTCTAAAGCGAGCAAGTTCTTCCACTTTCGGCGCACGCGTCTCACGAGATTTAGGGAAATTATGGGCAGCCAAGAAAATACCCGACGCTCCATCCCGTAGCATGAAGTGCGCGTCAGACTTTTCACACGGAAGTTCCGGCAAATCGACTGGATCTTCTTTTGGTGGCGCAGCTTCGCCGTTTCTTAACAACTTACGGGTATTCTTACATTCCTCGTTGGTACAGCCAAAGTATTTACCAAAACGCCCGTTCTTAAGCTCCATATCACTGCCGCATTTATCACATTCGATAATAGGGCCGTCGTAGCCTTTGATTTTGAATGTGCCCGACTCAACTAAGGTGCCATCACAGGTAGGCGTATTACCACAAACGTGAAGCTTTCGCGTCTCATCTACCAAGTAACTGTCCATCGCTGTACCGCACTTAGGGCAACGTTTCTTAGAGCGAAGTGCTTCTGTTTCAAGCTCTTCTTCGTCATCCACCTTCACCACTTCATCACCAGGCGTTAGGTTCATGGTGTTAGTGCAGCGCTCTTTAGGCGGTAAATTATAACCTGAACACCCTAAGAAAACGCCAGTTGAGGCCGTTCTCACATTCATCTCACGACCGCACTTGTCGCATTCAATACCCGCAGGTATTGCCTGATTTAGGCGCATACCGCCCTCTTCAGGATCTTTCTCTGCATTTAGCAGTTTTCCGTAGAAGCCGCTGTAGAACTCATTAAGAACATCTTTCCAATCTTTATTGCCTTCAGCAATATCATCAAGATGTTGCTCCATGTTAGCCGTGAAGTCATAGCTCATGAGATCGTCGAAGTTTTCCATTAGACGATCGTTGACTATTTCTCCCATTTTCTCGGCGTAAAAACGTTTATTTTCTAAACGCACATAGCCGCGATCTTGTATGGTTGAGATGATGCTCGCATAGGTTGAAGGACGACCAATGCCGCGTTTTTCAAGCTCTTTTACCAAAGACGCTTCATTAAATCGCGCCACAGGCTTAGTGAAGTGCTGCTTAGGATCAAGGGCTTTTAAGTCAAGCACATCGCCTTTCTGCACATCCGGCAACATAAGCTCTTCGTCGCCTTTTTTGCGAAGCTGTGGCTGCACGCGCGTCCAACCGTCAAACTTAAGTACTCGGCCTTTTGCTGTAAGTTCGTAGTCTCCTGCCGCCACTTTAATCGTAGTGGCATCGTACTTAGCCGGTGTCATTTGACAAGCTAAGAACTGGCGCCAAATAAGCTCATAGAGACGTTGTGCATCACGCTCCATATCCCCCAGACTCGCCGCACTAATGCTCACATTTGAAGGACGAATCGCTTCGTGCGCTTCTTGCGCGCCTTCTTTGCTCCCATAGCGGATTGGCGAATCAGGTAGGTATTTTCCACCAAAATTATCTGAGATATATGCTCGCGCGCTGTCTACTGCTTCTTGACTCAAATTGGTCGAGTCGGTACGCATATAGGTGATGTAACCCGCTTCATAAAGACGCTGCGCCATCATCATGGTTTTCTTAACACCAAAGCCCAACCGCGTGCTCGCTGCTTGTTGCAGAGTAGAGGTAATAAATGGCGCGGAAGGACGACTTTGCGTTGGCTTCGATTCACGGCTTTCTACCGTGTAATTAGCCCCTTCTAAGTCAGCGAGAGCTTTGTCTGTTTCAGCTTTGTTTTTAGGCTTAAACGCATTGCCTTGGTGCTTGGCAACCAACATGCGAAGCGCCGCTTTTTGCTGGCTGGTCAAATCTACGTGAACGTCCCAGAACTCTTCTGGTACGAAGGCTTTAATTTCGCGCTCTCGCTCAACAACAAGCCTAACCGCTACCGATTGAACACGCCCGGCTGAAAGACCACGCGCAATCTTTTTCCATAGCAGTGGCGACACCATAAAGCCCACAACTCGGTCTAGGAAACGGCGTGCCTGCTGCGCATTAACACGAGATATATTTAGCTCACCCGGGTCTGAAAACGCGTCTTGAATCGCATTTTTCGTAATTTCGTTGAACACTACCCGCTGATAAGTCTTATCTTTTTTGCCTAACAGTTCTTGTAAGTGCCACGCAATCGCCTCTCCCTCGCGGTCCAAATCCGTTGCGAGATAAATAGTGTCGGCGTCTTTTGCGAGCTTTTTAAGTTCGTTGACTACCTTTTCTTTGCCCTGCAGCACCTGATAGTGAGCCTTCCAGTCTTTTTCTGGATCAACGCCCATTCTGTCTACAAGTTTTAAGTATTCGTGACGACGAAGATATTCTTGACGCTCTTCTTCGCCTAAAGTTTTGAGTTCTTTAGCCGGTTTTTTAGGCTCTACTTTGCCTAACGCCTTCGTTGGAAGATCTCGCACATGGCCAACCGAACTTTTTACGATAAAATCTTTGCCAAGATATTTATTTATCGTTTTTGCTTTGGCTGGTGACTCGACTATGACCAGTGATTTTGCCATATAATTGAACTAAACCTATTGATTTTTAATGACTATTTACGTCAAATTCTGAAAATTGGAGCAGCCCGACACTATATATAGGGTACTCGCTCTTTTTTAACATATATCTACAAAGTGAATGGAAAACAAGATCTTCTTCATACTTATTCTTCCCACCGCTCTAAACGCGCACAAAAACTGTACATTAAATAAGCAGTGCGATTGGCAACGGCCTTAAAAGCCGTATAATGCCAGCCATTCCAACCTGACCTAACGACGCGCTCAGGTTTAAAGAAGTGCTGCGTTTGCCCCTGTACAAAAGCGAAAGCGCTGCAGCTGCTACCAATTTAATGGCAGTGTCTATAAGAATGTAGCATATGGGGTCAACAGCAAAAACTACAAGAATGAGGGAAAGTATGAAGCAGTTTGAAGTTAACTTTGATGGTCTTGTTGGGCCTACCCATAACTATGCCGGCTTATCGTTTGGCAATGTCGCTTCCCTAAACAATGCGAATGCAAAAAGTAGCCCTAAGCAGGCTGCAAAGCAGGGTCTTGCAAAAGCAAAAGCGTTGGCCGATATGGGAATGGTTCAAGGTGTGTTAGCTCCGCAAGAACGCCCTGATATCGCTGCACTGCGTCGGTTAGGTTTTACCGGCTCCGATGCTCGTGTGCTAGAAAGCGCTGCAAAGCAGTCTCGCGAGATTTTCTTAGCATGTTGCTCTGCTAGTAGCATGTGGACTGCAAATGCCGCCACTGTGTCTCCTAGCGCCGATACTGCCGATGGTCGTGTGCACTTTACCCCTGCAAACCTAACAAACAAGTTTCATCGCTCATTAGAGCCTCAGGTAACCGGCAATATTCTGCGCGGTACATTCGCCAATGAAAAACACTTCGCCCATCACCAGCACTTGCCAGATAACGAGCATTTTGGTGACGAGGGTGCAGCTAACCACACTCGACTTTGCAGCAATTATGGTCAGGCTGGCGTGGAGTTGTTTGTTTATGGTCGCCATGCTTTTGATACCAGCAAACCTGCGCCAACAAAATACCCGGCTCGCCAAACACTAGAAGCGTGTCAAGCCGTAGCGCGTCTGCATGGCTTAGACGACGATGGAGTGGTTTACATGCAGCAAAACCCTGATGTTATCGACCAAGGTGTATTTCACAACGACGTGATTGCCGTAGGTAACCAGAATGTATTGTTCTTCCACGAGCAGGCGTTTTATAAAAAAGAAGCGGGCTTTAAAGAGCTGCAAGCAAAATTTGGTAGCGAGCCACTTCACTTTATTGAAGTTCCAACCGCGGAAGTGTCTGTTCAGGATGCGGTTAAAACCTACTTGTTTAACACGCAAATTATAACGCTTCCTAGTGGTGATATGACCATTATCGCGCCAACTGAATGTCAGGAAAACGAAGCGGTTAAACGTTACTTAGACAAGCTAGTTACACTAGGTACGCCAATTAAGTCGGTTAACTATTTTGATGTTAAACAAAGTATGCGCAATGGCGGCGGTCCTGCTTGCTTACGCCTGCGTGTTGCTATGAACGACCAAGAGCTTGAAGCAGTAAATCAAAACACGTTAATCAACGATATACAGTTTACGCGCTTGAACGCGTGGGTCGATAAACATTATCGCGATGAACTAAGCGAAGATGACTTGCGCGATCCTCAGCTACTAATTGAGTCACGCACGGCTCTCGATGAGCTTACACAGATTCTGAAGATTGGTTCGGTTTATCCGTTCCAGCAGGGTTAGCGCTTTAACGTGCAGAAAACTAAAAAGAAAGCCGGCTATCAGCCGGCTTTTTTATTCTAAGTATTTTTTAATACTTAGATGAGTCCGTACCCTTACGGTGTCACAAGCGTGCACTGGTCAGACACACCAAACGGGTTTGCTGGCGGAGACGCCCCTTCATCGGTTACATCGTCAGCAGAAATACTCAATGTGTAGTTCATCGAAGCCTGAGCCTCGCTTCCTGTAGACTGACCAAAAACGGAAATAACTGCATCGTACCAAACCGCATAGCTGCTTGGATAACGGTACTCTAATTCGGCATAACCATTTTCATCTGTTTCAGCGTTGCCGTTAGCGAAGGTTATGGTGCCCACTAACCCAGGCGTAAGCATCTCGTCGCCATTAGTGTCTTCATTAGTTGGAGTTGTATCCAAGATGCCATTATCGTTAACATCTTCTGTCAGACAGTTCTGATTAATTATTGCTATCCATTGTGATTCATCGTCATCATAGACCCAGAACCCTGTACGATACTCACCATCGTTGACATATTTTGCAGGGCCGACAGACGCAGTTAGGCTTACACCGCTAACTGGCTGACCTGCAGAGTCAGAGACAAATACACTGAATCGCTTCAAGTAAGATGTAGAGGTAGGTTCTTCTAGCTCATTACCCGTGCCCAAAGAAATATCGAATGCACGAGCACCCACAGTCAAGGTGACTTGATCATCAATCGCTGAATCATCAGCAACAAACGCGGTAATCACTACGGACTCTAGGGTCGAAACTGAGCCAGACGTAAAGACTGTTGTCGCTATCCCCTTGCTATCCGTGGTTGCTTGAGACGGTGATACAAATCCGGTAGATACATCAGAGACAGTAAAATTGACCACGCTGTTTTTTACCAAATTACCATCCACATCGCGAACCACCGCGCTAATAGTGCTGGTTTGTCCGTCAGGACCCAAAATGTCAGGCGATGCATCAGCAATAAGTGTGTGCGGTGTAGTAGCTACAAACTCAATTTGAGTAAGTGCCGAAACCAACACATTACCGCTTCCGTCACTCGCCGTTGCCGTAATTGAAGAAATACCAGCATTGTTGGCGCTGATATCGATACTTGCCTGTCCTTCTGCATCGGTTTGTACGGTTGAGTTGCCGTCAATTACGCCACGTGAGGCGCTAAAAGTAACTTCTTGACCCACTACTGGCGTGTTGTTTTGACGCCACTGCACAGTGATTGTCTGTGCTTGGCCCAGCGGCACTTCTTCAGTAGGCAAGTTAACGAAGTTAAATTCGTCTTGCTGAACCTGTACCGTAAAACTTGTTTCAGCATTAAGTGCTGATGCCGTAATGGTATTTTCTCCAGAAGCGGAGGCTGTATAGGATACCGTTGCTTGACCATTAGCCCCGGTATTGACCGTGGTACTGCCAAGTGTGCCGTTAGTTGCAGATAAGACAACATCTTCGTTTTTGATAGTCTCGCCATCGGAGTCTTGAAGACGAATTGTGTATTCAACGGTATCGTTTAAAATGACCGACGACGCTCCATTGATAGTTACTTCTGTCCCAGTAATGGTGATATCAACAGATTCAGTAAGGCTACCTGCTCCAGCAGTGATAGTAATAGTACGGTTTGATTTGTCGTTTTGCGATGTCAATACTGCGCGAGCCGTGCCATCGGCAGCGGTTTCTGGCTGTATTAACTGAAGTTCAACGCCATCACCTGTTGCTGCAGAAAAGCTCACTTCGACCCCTTCCATCAGCACGCTTTGCTCATTTTTAACTAACGCTATAAGTTCGACTTCATCACTACCGCTAGATGCCAGCTGAATACTGTCAGCGAAAAGCTCAAGAGAAGCAGGCTCTTCACTTACCGTGGTACTACCTTCAGAACTAAAGGTCGTAGAGTCTGTCTCGCCTGTAGCTAAAGTAGCCGTTACTTCGCCGTCGCCAGAGGCGCTTCCAACCGACATGTCTATTGTTGCAACACCTTCGGCATTTGTTAATGCCGTCGCCGTATCGTTTGAGAAGGTAGCAAGGTCATCATTACTTAATGAAAAGGTAAGCAAAAGATCGGCCTGAGGTTCACCTAATGAATTAGTTACTGTTGCCACTGCCGTTAAACCATTGCTTGATGAAAGGTTATTATCCGCCTCTCCACTTTCATTTTGCAATGATAATGCAACACTAATAGAAGTAGGTTCTATGGCGCTTGCCGCTGTGGCAGAGAACGTCGTACTCCCTGTTTCACCACTACTTAACGCTGCGGTAATTTCACCATCACCCGAAGCCGTACTGGCGTTCAAGCGAATTCTAGCAACACCGCTTGAGTTGGTGCGCGCAGTACCTGTGTCGTTGCCGAACTCTGCAAGTTCATCGTTACTCAACGTGAAAGTTAACAGTGCATCTGAGTACGGGTTGCCTTGGTCATCCGTCACCGTTGCTACTGCAAACAAGCTATTGTTTTCTGATAAGTTGTTGTCGCTTGCGCCACTTTCATTTTCTAATGTTAAAGCTATCGAATAGGTAGGTGTGGTTGTACCGTCGTCTCCGCTTCCATTATCCGTGTTATCCCGAGAGACTGCAGAACCGCCTCCACCACATGCTGTTAGCATAAATATTGCGCTAATTAGGCTTAGCGCTCTCGCTAATGTCGACATAATTCGTTCCTGAACCTCTTTTATTGACAATTGCGTCGTTTTTTATGTTTAAAAATCAACTGAATCTGGCACACTACGAAAGATTAAAAATATAAAAATGCACAGGAAACATTAATGTCTTCATCTGCACATAAGTATAGTTTAACCGCCCGCATATTTATCGGCATGGCTGCCGGTATCTTGACTGGTGTCTTTCTCCAATTATTGTTTGATGATAGCGGAGATTTTACTTTTTCGATATTCGGTTTTGAGCTCTCAACGTATAACATTCTTGTTGAAGGTATATTTTCCACTCTCGGCCAAATATTTATCGCTAGCTTAAAAATGCTGGTGGTTCCCCTCGTTTTTGTTTCTCTTATTTGTGGAACTAGTACCTTATCAGACCCGAGCAAGTTGGGAAGACTGGGTGCAAAATCGGTAGGGCTATATGTTGTCACAACCGCAATCGCCATAACACTAGCCATGAGTATAGCTTTGGTGGTTTCTCCCGGTGACGGACTGAATTTAACCACGGAAACCTCGTTCCAAGCGAAAGAAGCGCCTAGCCTGTCAGACGTTATTGTGAATATGTTCCCTAGCAACCCCATAAACTCTATGGCACAGGGCAACATGCTTCAAATCATTGTTTTTGCTGTTCTGTTCGGTATAGCAATGGCGATGACAGGTGATGCAGGCAAACGTCTTACCGCTATCTTTGAAGATATCAATACGGTAATCATGCGCTTAGTGACAATCATCATGAACCTAGCGCCATACGGTGTTTACGTACTAATGGCGAAGCTCTTCTCAACTATTGGCGGCGAAACCATATTGAGTTTGGCGAAGTACTTCTTTTTAGTATTTGGCGTTTTGATCCTTCACGGCTTAGTTACTTACTCTGTTTTACTCAAAGTTTTGGCAGGTTTAAACCCGGTCATTCTGTTGAAAAAAATGCGTGACGCAGCCCTATTTGCGTTTAGTACATCAAGTAGCAGCGCAACATTGCCTGTTACCATGGAAACAGCAAAAAACAAACTTGGCGTGGGTAATTCAGTTTCATCATTCACGCTGCCTTTAGGCGCAACAATTAACATGGACGGTACCGCCATCATGCAGGGTGTGGCGACGGTGTTTATCGCCCAGGTTTACGCTGTCGACTTGAGCCTTGGCGACTATATGATGGTAGTGTTGACCGCCACGCTTGCTTCTATCGGCACCGCTGGTGTACCTGGTGTTGGCCTTATTATGTTGGCGATGGTTTTACAGCAGGTAAACTTACCCGTTGAGGGAATTGCACTTATTATCGGCGTAGACAGACTACTTGATATGACCCGTACTGCGGTAAATATCACCGGTGATTGTATGGTGTCGTGCGTTGTTGCTAAGAGCGAGGGCGCGTTAGATGAGAGTATTTATAACGACCCTAAAGCAGGTTTGAAACAAGAAGATGTGGATTTCGAACACTTCGAAAAAAATAAATAGCATAGGTTCAAACCCACTGAGTGCGCTCTCAACATAATGTAAGTGTGGCGCACAGGAACAGCCGTTAAATACAAACAAGGCCAGCATAATTTGCTGGCCTTTTTGTTGATTGTCCTGTTTCTAGCCACCTAACCGTGAACACTAGCCTTGTAGACTGACCCCGTGAACCACCGTCCTTAGAACAATGCTCCGATAAACATCTATATCTTTCGGATCCCTCGCCTATGTTACTAAAACCACAACTCTGCCAAGCGTAACGGGTCGGTGAAACAGGTCGGTGAAGCATGAGCTAACTATCATCGACCCGTAATAGTTCATTTTTTAATTAGTTAGTGAAGCGCAGAAGATGGCGACACTTTCGCAGCTTTTTGCGCTGGATACAACGTAGCCCCAACACTTAAAAACATAGCTACAACAACCGTTACTACCACGTCCTGCCAGTGTAAGCTTGATGGTAGAAAATCAATAAAATAGATATCGCCAGAGAGAATTTCTACATTTAACAACGTTTCAATAAAACGCACAATATCTGACAAGTTTGGTGCTACCAGCAAGGCAAGCGCAACGCCAACGGTAATGCCGACAACCCCGTTAATAACCCCCTGAAGTACAAAGGTATTGCGAATTAGACTGTCAGTGGCTCCCATTGTCTTTAATATCGCAATAGCAGCCTGTTTGTCTCTTACCGCCATTACTAATGATGACACTATATTAAAACAAGCAACCGCAATCACTAATGTAAGCGCAATATAAACCACTGACCGTACAAGCTGAATGTCGTTATATAAATGCCCTTGAGTACGTGTCCAGTCAGACATATAAACAGCTTGAGGGTAGCTATATCCAATATCTCGCATGGTATCGTATGCTGAAAAAGGATCGTTTAGGGTAAACTGAATCCCTTGGGCTTTAGAGGTAATACCAATGGCTTCCGACGCAGTCGCTAAATGCATCAGCCCAAGCTGATTGTCTAGCTCACCACCAACAGATAGCACCCCTGCAATAGTCAGCGTAATAGAACGTGGCGCCTTAAAGGTTAAATCATGGGTGGTTTGAGGTATCAATAGCTGAACTGTGTCACCCACGTCTATCGCCATTGAAGACATAATACCTTTACCAACAAGCAATCCATTAGATTGCTTGGAAAAGCTTAGCCAATCTTGCCTAGCTACTCTTTCAGCGTATTTGTCGCCAACCTGATTTACTGGGATACCGGTAACGCTAATGGCCTTTAACTCGCCTTTTGACTGCAGCATACCTGTTAGCCCTGTGTAAGGGGTTACCGATGCAATACGGCTATCTTGTGAAAAACGGTAAAGCTGAGCATCTAAATTCTCTATTCCGCTTTCGCTTTTACTGTATAGCTCGCCGTGTGGAACCACGCTTAAAATGCGACTCGTTAGCTCTTTTTCAAAACCGTTCATAACACTTAGCAGCACGATAAGCACAAAACACCCAAGCCCAATTCCTATAGTCGACGACATTGATATAAACGAAATAAAGCGTTGTTCGGAACGTGTTTTTCTAAATCTCTTGGCCAATTCAAGGGCGAGCATCTTGACCCTCCACAGGCAATGCTTCGCTAGCTAAACGGCCGTCTTTAATCTTAAGTACCCTATCCATTTTCGCAGCAAGGGTAGTGTCGTGGGTAACCACTACAAAGGCTGTCCCATTTTTCTCGCTTAGGCTTTTCAGAAGCTTATAAATTTGTTGCCCTGTAGAGTCATCCAAATTCCCTGTAGGTTCATCGGCAAGCACCACAGAAGGTTCGGTAACCAACGCACGGGCTATTGCCACACGCTGTCGCTCGCCTCCCGACATGGTTGAAGGTAAATGATCCATTCGATGGGAAAGCCCTACTTCTTCTAACATAGCCTGAGCTTTAGTATGGGCCGCTTTTGTGGATAGCCCTCTTATTCTAAGCGGCATCGCAACGTTTTCTAAGGCCGTGAACTCACCAAGTAGGTGATGAAACTGGTAAATAAACCCCATTTCGTCATTGCGAAGTTTAGCTAGCGCATTGCCAGATAGTTTGCCAAGAGATTTCCCGTTAAATTCGACGTCGCCGCTGGAGGGTTTATCTAACCCGCCTAGTATATGTAATAGCGTACTTTTCCCTGAACCAGAGCTGCCTAAAATGGCAACGTGTTCACCAGCTTTTATCGAAAGAGAAACATCGCGTAATACGGGGGTGGCATTACTGCCTTCTTGATAGGTTTTATTAATATTGCTGCAAATTAGCACATCTTGCATGCGACTGTTCTTCTATAGTTTCCAGACGGTGAATGGTAGCGCTAAACACTACCAACACCAACTGAAAAATAACAGCGCTAAAACGCGTTATTGTGTGTCTTGGACACTTTTAGCGAGTGCGTCGGCAGACTGAGGCTTGCCAAACAACCATCCTTGACCGTAGCCGATAGTTAAACCTTTTAATTCATTAGATTGGTCAATATTCTCAACGCCTTCTGCAATCAGGTCGACGTTAAGCCCTTCGGCAATACTAACTATATGTGGAATAAGCGAAGAACGAATACTGTTGTCTTCCATATCCATTACAAAGCTTCGGTCAATTTTGAGATAGTCACAGTTCAAGGTTTTTAGCTGGCTTAGGTTGGAATACCCCACGCCGAAATCATCTATAGCAAATAAGAACCCTTTACTCTTTAGCGACTTAATGTGCTTAACCGCACTATGAGTTGCTATTTGTTCATCTTCGGTAATTTCCAGCACTAACTTGAAGTTTTTAACATTCATTTCCAGTGCAAAATCTAAGTCTAAACAGTCTTCTCTTGTAAAGTCGAAAGGGAATAGGTTAAAGGACACTTTAAACCCATTTGGGATATCAGGATTCTCATTAAGTTCCTTCATCGCAGTGGTAATCATATCGACAGTAAATTCCCACGTCATTTCTTGCTCTTTAACTTGCGGAATAAACTCATCAGGATAAATAGGCCCAAACTCGTCTTCAAAGCGACTTAGCACTTCGCAACCAATCACTTTGCCCGTTTCCAAATCGACAAATGGCTGATAAAGACTGTAAAATTTATGCTCTTTTAAGCCTTTACTTACTCTGGACTCCAGAGAGCGTCGACGACGTAGATAATTAAACACCAGCATGTGCGTGAGCGCGGCCGTCAACAGCATAGCGAAAACAAACAAGATAATCTTACCCGTGTGTAAATCTAATACCCTTCCGTGGTCAGACTTAACTTTTAAACAGGTGTTATTGTAGCGCTCATCGCACAAGATGAATTGTAATGAGAAATACCCTGTACGTGCTTCCATGTCATCTTGACTAAGCGTGGTATCCACAAGCCCTGGGTTACCTGCCATATGGTAAAAATGATCACCATTGTAAAAAAGCTGCCAATCTTGGGTAAAGCTGTAGCCAATAACGCTATCCATATCTAATACTGCGTTATAGCGCCCACGTTTAACTATTGTTCCGGTCGCTTGCTTATCGAAAAGTTGCAACGGCGTATTTATCCAGAATGCATCCCCAAGCTGGGTGTAAAAATCGGGGGTTGCCTCTTGTATGGGCTCTTCAAGAATACCCAGATAGGTACTACACAACAATGCGCCGTTTTCATAGAAACCAATTTCTTTTACGAAACGGGAGCGAAAAAGAGTTTTGCGCATTTCTGCCAAGTTTTCGAGTTCACAAGACTGATACGGCAGTGCGTTGAGATAATCGAGAGTAATTTCTGCATCTCTAAAGACAACGCGTACATTATCTAAAATCTCTTTAGCACGGCTTTCCTCTTGTTCTCTAACAAACACAAACATAACTATGGCAAGAACAAATGTAACTAAGGCCACGCTTAACAGAGAAACGCCAATCGCTTTTAAATTATCAGCCAGAAAATACCGTTTTTGATCGCTTTTATTCATAATTTCCGTTGTTGTAAAACTCTAACGTCCTAACTGTAGTACAGATTCAAAAAAACACACTACGACTTTAGGGCACATGTTACTGTTTGTTAGATAGTTTTAATGCTTAACGTGCGGTTCTTGAAAATAAAAATGAAAGGTTTAAAGGCTAAGGAAATAGAGATATGAAAATTGTCTGGGACGTTTTAATAACAGCTATTATGCGAAGTGCGAAAAATGCTTTTGCGGGAAAAAATAACTAAAGAGGATGCTAATAAGAATTAAAGCTTTTTTTTTCTTGGCTTAAGGGGAGAGAAAAAAACTTAAATGAAAACTTGATATGGCTCTTTATCATTAATGGCGGAGCGGACGGGACTCGAACCCGCGACCCCCGGCGTGACAGGCCGGTATTCTAACCAACTGAACTACCGCTCCGCAATAATGAAAAGCGCGCATGGTTCGATTAATGGCGGAGCGGACGGGACTCGAACCCGCGACCCCCGGCGTGACAGGCCGGTATTCTAACCAACTGAACTACCGCTCCACATAATCGAGATTGCGCTGTATAACTAAATGGCGGAGCGGACGGGACTCGAACCCGCGACCCCCGGCGTGACAGGCCGGTATTCTAACCAACTGAACTACCGCTCCGAAGACCTTTTAGTTATACCATTGAAAGAGTGGCGGAGCGGACGGGACTCGAACCCGCGACCCCCGGCGTGACAGGCCGGTATTCTAACCAACTGAACTACCGCTCCACATCTTCAATGTTATCAGTGAGTTGACTTGGCTGTTGTTGCCCTGTCCCCTGACTGCGGCGCAGATAATACGTATTCCCCCATGTGGAGTCAACGCTTTTTATTAATAAAATTGTCATCTGCGGTTTGTTTGCCTGTTAAATAGACATTATGTCGAAATAAAATTCAAAGTGAACAATTTAACATCGCATAATCACGACTGTGACAAAACATGCATTAGGATTTTTCCGGTTTGCTTTCTTTTTTAAACATCCCGAATAACTTTTTCAAACCTTTCGGCTTTTCTTCCATAGAAAGATCGGCATCAGTCGTAGCTGGAGATTGCTTTGCCGGTGAAGACGACGGTTTAGGAGACGTACGCTTTTTACGCATAAAAATGATAACCGCCGCAGCAATAACACCGATAAGTACAATTGACCCATTAACCGCTATCAAGATAATGGTCAACGTTCCACTATCCATTTCTTCTAGCGAGGACTCTTCATTTTGCGTCATAGCGGCAGGGTTTAGATCAGGTGGCGCAACTAATGGTGCACTTCCATCAACAATCGGGTCTTTTCCATCTATTAATGGGTCTTCAACTTCAGGCTCTTGCGGCCCCTCAGCAACAAAACTAAATTCAGGCACATCTAAAATAAAATCTCTGCCATTCGTTGTTGTTCCATATGCTGTAATCTTTACTCTAAAAATGCCTTCTTCATAGGCAACAATTAAATGCTCGCGAGGCTCATTGCCCCCTTCGGTCAAAGAAAAGTTCTGCATGTCTGCATTCGGGAACTTTACCTTTCCATCCACAAGCAAGGATTCGATATCCACTAGATCTCGATCAACATCAATTATGATCTTATGGTAGCCGTCACCGCCGCCATTCATTTCTACGTCAATAGAAACGGGGTTATTATGTAAGACAATAGGTTGGCTTTCTTGCTCGCGGGTATACATGGGGGTGATGACACGAAAAACCGGCTTCCACTCGCCCGCCGCTATTTTTAAATTAAATTGACCGGTAAAGACACCATCTCCAGGGCGCTCGTCCATTCCTCGGCCGTCGTCTTGAAACGTAGCAATATTTTGATCGCCTGTGCCAAAGTTTCCGAAGTTAGGGTTGTTTGTGCTCTTAAATTCAATATCAAGCTCGACTACATCTCTAAACTGCTTGTTGTCAATTGGCTCGCCATTATTTGTAAGGTAGGCCGTAGATTTTAGAATTTCACCGGCAAATAGAACATCAGGTAAAGGGTCGGCATGTAACTCTATATTTGATATAACCATCACACGGCTTTCTGGCAGTACTTGGCCCACTGCTTGCCAAGGCCCTGGGACAGGATTTTTAATGGTTATCATGTCGAAGGTATCGGCATCGAACCACTCTACTTTGTCTTCGTCCACTCGCCCCTGAAACAGCTTAGATCCATCTGGTCTCACAAGTACAACCGGGGCAGAGCCATATTCTCTGAAAAAGACCATGGTGATTTCTTCAACGTTGTAATCAACCCGAAATCGGTTTTGTAAAAGCTTTATTGAGTTTGTATAGCTGTCGCCCAAGTCAGTAAGGGGCGAGGTATCAACATCTTGATTATTTGACTGAGGGTTTTGAATTGCACTATCTGCGAGCTGCCTAGCGGCGTCGCGTTCGTCTTCTTGCGACTGAGCGCCAGCGCTTAAGTGTATAAAAAGCGATAAAATAATTCCCCAAGAAAACCACACTCTCACGCTACGCTGCTCCTGCACTGTTTGGCTATTTTATTTCTATTTAAATGTGTTTGGCTAAGACACCTCTTCTGGGTGAGGACGCCATAAGCACTTGCCACCCGCTTTTTCTACAATGTCTAAGCGAGCTTCATGTTGTGTTATTTCATCGGCGGTAGCTTTAATAACCTTTAATTTATTTGCGCTTCGCTTGACCCTGCGAATAGCGGTGGAGTCAGCATCACTACCCGAACTTGATGCTAGTTTAAGTTTGGTCTGCCCACCGGTCATTAACAGGTAAACATCTGCCAGAATTTCAGCATCCAGCAAAGCCCCATGAAGCGTACGGTGGCTGTTATCGATACCGTAGCGTTTACACAATGCATCGAGGTTGTTCTTTTGGCCTGGGTGCATTTGGCGCGCAAGAGTAAGTGTATCTAGAACATCACAAATCTGGTTAGTAATAACGCCTTTGGTAGACGCTTCCATTCCAAACTCGTGATCCATGAAGCCCACGTCGAAGGGTGCGTTGTGAATAACGAGCTGTGCCCCTTTGATAAAGCTAACAAACTCCTGGGCAACTTGAGAAAACGTCGGCTTATCGGCAAGAAATTCATTGGTTATGCCATGAACTTCAATTGCCTCTTGTTCAATATGGCGGCCCGGGTTGATGTAAACGTGAAAGTGATTCCCCGTCAAACGGCGGTTAACAACTTCAACACACCCTATTTCGATAATGCGGTGGCCTTCTTTGGGGTCAATACCTGTGGTTTCAGTATCGAGAACAATTTGGCGCATGGAACCTCTACTATAATTACACTTTCATTTTTTGATAGTATATCAACCCCTTTGCAATCCGCTAAGGGAAAACACAAGATAAATTAAGCGAGTTAAACTAAAGGAAACGCTGTGGCTCAAAAGACCATTCACATTTATACCGACGGCTCGTGTCTAGGTAACCCTGGCCCGGGCGGGTACGGTGCTGTACTAATTTACAAACAGCATAGAAAAGAGTTGAGCGATGGCTTTGCCCACACCACGAATAATCGTATGGAACTGCTTGCCCCGATTGAAGCGCTCAACAGCTTAAACGAGCCGTGCAACGTTGAACTGACTACCGACAGTCAGTATGTAAAAAATGGTATTAATCAGTGGATCCATAACTGGCGAAAAAACGGCTGGCGCACTGCTGATAAAAAGCCAGTTAAAAACGCAGATTTGTGGCAACGGCTAGATGAAGCGGTGAAAAAGCACAAGATAAACTGGCATTGGGTGAAAGGTCATTCAGGACACCCAGAAAACGAGCGTTGTGATGACCTTGCCCGCGGTGCTGCAGAAGCGAACCCAACAAAGCCAGATGAAGGCTTTGCTGGGAAGTAAGGTACCTTAGCAAAGCGTCTTTAGTGAGAGCCTTTACTAGAAGCTCTCGCTCATAGCTTTTACTAAGAACGTTTAACATAAATTCTTACTAGTAATTTTTATTTTACCACGAGAGGACCAACTTGCCCTGCGTGTCGTTGTTCTCTAGTCGCGCATGAGGCTTATCGATATCTTCAATACTATAATGGGTATCGATATTTACATTTAGCTCTTTGTTCTCAAAAGCGGGCAAACATACGTTAGAGAAATCACGTATCAAGTCCGCTTTATACTCGTCGCTTCGATTTCTCAGTGTTGTACCAATAATGGAAGCTCTCTTTCCTAAAAGCAAAGCCATATCAAGGTTATCAGCATACCGTCCTGCTAACATGGCCAAGTAAACTACTTTGCCGTCTTGCTTCAGCACTTTAAGGTTTCGGTTAAGGTAATCGCCACCGACCATATCAAGTACCATATCAACGCCTTCAGGCCATACTTTTTTTAGAACCTCATCAAACTGCTGCTGTTTGTAGTTAATTAGATGTTCTGCACCATTGTTTTCACAAAGGTTCAGCTTGTCTTGGCTTGACGCTGTTACTGCGCTGTGTACGCCCCAATATCGACATAGCTGAGTGGCGGCCAACCCTACACCACTAGCGCCCCCATGTATTAAGGCACGTTCAGCTGGCTTAATATGAGCAATCGTGCGTAAACACTGAAATGCGGTAAGGAAAACTTCGGCAAGACCTGCTGCTTCAAAAAATGGCATGCCCTTAGGGATAATCATTAGGTGGGCAGGATTAACAATGACTTCAGTAGCATAGCCACCACCTGCGACCAAACCAAATACTTCATCTCCCTCTTTAGAGGTACTAACATCGCTGGCAACTTCTGTTACAACACCTGCTACCTCTAACCCAAGGATTTCACTTTCCCCTGGCGGTGGTGGATAACTACCTTGACGCTGCAACGTATCTGCTCGATTTACACCGAATGCTTTTACCTCTACTTTTACTTTTCCTGATGTTAGCGATAACCCGTCGCATTCTTTAACAACCAACTCGCTCGGGCTACATCCCTTTTCAAAATCCACATAGCGCATACTTTGCATCCAATCCTAGTTTTAAAATTTTAATCGTAATGTGTCTACGTACTACTAAAACAATCAGTTTGGGTTTCTTCTAAGTTTATAACAGTGGGCGTAGATAATATTCAACACAGAACCTTTGAAAATGCGTATAATCGCGGCCATTACCGTAAGCCTATAGAGTGGCTTACAACAGATATATATTTTTAAATTACCACGAGAGCCTACATGTCAGCACAGGTCATACTACAACCATCCAGAGATAAATCACTTCGCCGCAAACACCCTTGGGTTTTCGAGAGCGCCGTGGCTGAGTTAAAAGGCCGTGCGCGGGTTGGCGATACGGTAGATGTTTTCGACTCTGAAGGCGATTGGTTAGGGCGAGGCGCATATTCTCCAAATTCTAAAATTCGCGTTCGCATGTGGACGTTTAAAAAAGATGAAAGCATTGATAACGGCTTTTTCTTGCGCCGTTTAGAAACTGCGCTAACGCTGCGTAAGCGCTTGTTTGACCCAAGCAAAACGAATGCGTTTCGTTGGATAGCGTCTGAAAGTGATGGTCTTCCTGGTATTACTATAGATCTGTACGACAATGTTGCCGTGGTGCAGCTTCTAAGCGCTGGCGGTGAAAAGCACCGAGATAAGATAGTATGGGCAATCACCAAGCTAATGCCTGATGTTCACGTCTATGAGCGTAGTGACGTTGATGTACGCAAAAAAGAGGGATTAGAGCCGGTAACAGGCGTGCTTCACGGCGAGCCACCCATGCAGGTTACAGTAAAAGAAAACGGCATTAATATTGTTGTTGATATAGAACATGGCCATAAAACCGGCTTTTATCTCGACCAGCGTGATAGCCGTGCTGCCTCAGCACACTACGCAAAAGATGCTGACGTACTAAACTGTTTCAGCTACACAGGCACATTTTCTTGCTATGCCCTTTCGGGCGGTGCCAAGTCGGTGACTAACGTTGATGTGTCTCAACCAGCTTTAGATTTAGCTAAACATCATGTGGCAATTAACGGATTAGATGAAGATAAGGCGCACTATGTAAACAAGGATGTATTTAAAGCGTTGCGTGAATATCACGAAAAGGGCAAACAGTTCGATATGGTCATACTCGACCCACCAAAATTTGTTGACAGTAAAGCTACATTAAACCGTGCTGCGCGTGGCTATAAAGACATTAATATGTATGGCATTCACACAGTTAAATCTGGCGGATTGCTGCTAACTTTCAGCTGTTCAGGTCTTATGCCTGCCGATTTATTCCAGAAGGTTGTCGCCGATGCTGCCCTTGATGCTGGCCGTACTATAAAAATCATTGCAAAGCTAAATCAAGCGTCTGACCACCCTATTATTGGTAGCTACCCTGAAGGCTACTATTTGAAAGGTCTAGTTTGTGAAGTCACCGACGATTAGAAATGAAAAAGCGCCCTCGTTGTTATAGAAACTTGGGCGCTGCTTTCACTTATTGAATTAACGATAGGTTATGCAAATAGCTTAGAAAGCGAGCAATAAACCTTACATTTTAAGAAGCAAAGCTTATATTATTTGAAAAGCCATTAGATAGCTGCTGTGAAGACTCACTTGCTTGCCCTTCAGTAACCACCTCTTTATCCTCTAATTTTTTCCATACCATTTCGTGGAAATAGAAGGCCACAGTATTAATTGCTGGCTCAACTAATGCTACCGCGCCGCCTACTACTAAGCTGCCCGTAAGTAGGTAGGCTACAGTAAAGGCTACTGAAAAGTGCATAACAGCAAAGGTAATTGTCTTTTTCATAATTATCGCTCTCTCAAAAGTTTAGATTCTGTTTGCTTTCGCATTAATGAGAATTATTATCAATTGAGAGAAAAGATTAAAATAGAAAAAACTGAACAGCTTATTCGCTTTATTGAATGATAAGCGACGACCGAATACTTGTGACGCTTGTAATAGCGATGGAAAGGCGAGGTTAATTTCGCCTTTTTACCTGGGAATAACCTATTTCATCTGAGAAATTTCAACGCCTATAATACAGCTCGAATCAGATTCAGGCTCACAGCGTACAACCGTAGCTAGGGCGGCCAAAGAAGGGATTTGTGAGCTAGACGATTCTATAGCAACACTCACTTGCGTCCCTACCTCAATTGAGGGTTCATCAACTTCTAACGACATTCCTGTGGCGCTTATATCTTTGCACATTGCCTGCATGGTGCGGCTCGACTCATCGTCAGTAATTTGCAACTGACACGGCGAATTTACCATCATCCTGAAAAAATTTCGCTTATCGTCGTATCCCAACATGTCTACTTCTCCTGATTTTTAGCATTACGCTGACGACTACAATTGTTGTTATAGGTTGATGGCGATAACTTGTCAATCGAACTGTCTAGTTTTTATTCAACAATGCTGCAAAAGTAGTATTGGTCTTACCTCAATGAGTCGACGATTATCTTTTATTATCGATAAAACAGAACGGCTGTATGCTTATTAGGTACAAATAATTAAGCCCCACAATACGCTGCATTATGGGGCGCTAATATAATTAACCAGTCTATGTAGATGCGCTTCGTGCTTGAAAAGCTATGCGTTACACATTGTCTATATCGAGAACGTCATCAAAAGTCTGCTAAATAGAGGGTTATACGCTTCGCTGATATGGGGTATGCCGTACCAAGTTGCTGCGCAAACAGAGAAACACGCAGCTCTTCTATCATCCAGCGCACATCATCGAGGGCTTGAGGCACTTTACCTTTGGGGTACTTACTGCACGCTTTTTCCCATTCTTTAATCGACTTTTCTACCGTTACCTGATGCATTCTGTCTTTGTTGGGGTCAATGGGAAGCTTCTCAAGACGACGAGCCAAGCCTTTAATATAGCGGTTCCAATCGTCCAGCCTACTTTCACCAATTTGAGAAACAAAGCCAGGGAACACCAATGACGCAAGATGGGCTTTACAGTCACCTAACGCGTTAATCATCGTTAGCGGTACATTGCCTTTCATCTGCTTTTGGCATTGGTGAGCAAGGGTAAGCCCCTGCTCTACCTGCTTTGCGATTTCTAACACTCTGTCATTAATATTCGCTCGAGCAATCTCTAAACAGGCCTCAAAATCAGCTTTATTTCGAATGTCAGTGTCGTTAGTTTTGCAATAATCACTAACAATGGCGTCGATACCCGCAAAAATACAGTCATCGATAAGTGCTTTAACTTGCCCAAATGGATTGAAATACAAACCCAGCTTGGCTTTATTCGGTAATTTGCTTTGCAAATAATTAAGGGGTGACGGCATGGCGTTTTTAATCAATACATTAACACCCTGCTTATGTAGCGACTGCGCTTTATCCGCTTCTTCAATGAGCGCAATATCTACTTTATCGCCCTTTTGCACAAGTGCTGGGAATGCCTGAACTTCAAACCCGCCTACCTTTTGCACAAAGGTTTCTGGCAAGCTTTCGAAATCCCACTGTTCGATATTGTTGCGCTCTAACTCCGGTGTTGCGGCTTTCTCAAAGGTTTGCTTGACCTGCCCTGCACACTGTTGTTTAAGCGCGTGAAGGTCGTCACCTTTGGCAATATCATCACCGTTGTCGTTCACTACCGCAAAGTGCATTTTCAAATGCTTATCAAGCTGATCTATATTCCATTCTTCGCTTTCAATAATAACGCCTGTCATTTTGCGTAACTTGTCGGTTACGGCTTCAAGCAAAGGCACCGGACGGTTGTTTTTATCTGTTTCACTGATATCAGCAAGACATGCTTCAGCAAAGTTAGGCGCAGGCACAAAGTTACGACGCAAGCGTTTTGGCAAGGTTTTAATTAACCCCACAATAAGGTCGTGCCTTAGTCCCGGCACCAGCCAATCAAAACCTACGTTATCAACTTGATTAAGCACAGGCAGCGGGATGACAACAGTTACGCCATCATCTTCAGCGTTGGGTTCAAAGTTATAGCGTAGCGGCAGCGTAATATTGCCCTGCCGCCATACGTCAGGGAACGCGTTCGCTACCGACTGCCCAGGCTGCTGACGATACACGTCTTCTTCTTTAAAGGTTAAACTGTCGTTGCTTCCGTGCTGTCTAAACCATTTTTTAAACGCTGCATCATTATTGGCTTCAACCGGAATACGTTTAGCATAGAAGCTTACAAGCTCTTCATCATCTACAATCAAGTCGCGACGTCGAGTCTTTTGTTCAAATTCATCCGCTTGTTCCAGCAGTGCCTGATTTTCCTGTAGGAAGCTGTTATTGAGCTTAGTATTGCCCTCTACCAAGGCTTCGCGGATGAATAGCTCGTGGCAGATTGGCGGGTCGATAAGGCTATAAACCTTCGCACGCTTCATCACTATGGGCAGCCCAAACAGAGTAACCTTTTCAAACGCGATAACCGCGCCGCGCTTTTTAGACCAATGGGGCTCTGAATAGCTTCTTTGTACAACGTGTTCAGCTAAAGGCTCTACCCACGCTGGGTCTATTTTTGCCACCATACGGGCAAATAGCTTAGAGGTTTCTACAAGCTCAGCTGCCATTACCCATTTTGGCTGAGACTTTGATAACCCTGAGCCTGGAAAAATTAAGAAGCGTGAATTGCGTGACCCCATATACTCACGGTCTTTATCTTTAAAGCCCATGTGCGACAGCAAGCCGCTAGCAATAGCTTGGTGAATAGCCTGATAGTCGGCTTCTTGCTTAGAAATACCAAAGCCCAGTTCAGCAATAGACTTTTTAAGTTGGCTTACAATGTCTTGCCACTCGCGCATACGTAAATAGTTGATGAAATTCTGCTTACACCATTTGCGGAGCTGATTTTGGCTTAGTGCGTTTTGCTGTTCTCTAAACGTCACCCACAAGTTGTAAAGGCTTATGAAATCTGAATCTTTATCGTGATATTCGCTGTGTTTCTCGTCTGCCTGCTGGCGTTTTTCTTGAGGTCGCTCTCGTGGGTCTTGAATTGAAAGCCCCGCCGCAATCACCATAACTTCGCTGAGCGCGTTTGTGCGCTCGGCTTCTATCACCATGCGTGCATAGCGTGGGTCGATGGGCAATCGTGCTACCTGACGACCCAGCGGGGTAAGCTGCATCATGCCGCTTTGCTTCGTTTTTCTATTAGCTTTGCCTTTCGCAATAGCTTGGATTTCTTCAAGTAAGCGAAAACCGTCGTTGATATTGCGGTTATCAGGCGGCTGAACAAATGGAAAAGCAGCGATGTCGCCTAGCCCTAACGCAAGCATTTGCAAAATAACCGAAGCAAGGTTTGTTCGCAGGATCTCTGGGTCAGTGAATTCTGGGCGTCCTAAATAGTCGTCTTCGCTGTATAGGCGAATACAAATACCGTCAGACACACGGCCGCATCGCCCTGCCCTCTGATTCGCTGAGGCTTGAGATATTGGTTCAATGGGCAGTCGCTGTACTTTACTTCTAGCACTATAGCGTGAAATACGGGCAAACCCCGGATCTATTACGTATTTGATACCGGGTACGGTTAATGAGGTCTCGGCCACGTTAGTGGCAAGAACAATGCGTCTGCCGCTGTGAGACTGAAAAATGCGGTTTTGCTCTGCTGCCGATAACCTAGCGTAAAGCGGTACGATTTCAGTGTTGCGATAATGCTGTTTGCTCAAGGCATCTTGGGTGTCGCGTATCTCGCGCTCGCCGCTTAAGAACACTAAGATATCGCCCGGCGCTTCGCGCATTAGCTCGTCGACAGCATTTACGATGGCGTCGCTTTGATCAATATCGTCATCATTATCTTCTGGCGCGTGATAACGAATCTCTACCGGATAAGTACGACCGCTCACTTCGATAATCGGCGCATTATTAAAATGCTTGGAGAATCGCTCTGGGTCAATGGTGGCAGAGGTAATGATAAGCTTTAAATCGGGGCGCTTATCTAACAGCTGACGCAGATAGCCTAACAAGAAGTCGATATTGAGGCTTCGCTCGTGAGCTTCATCGATGATGATAGTATCGTACTGATTTAAAAAGCGGTCTTGCTGCATTTCAGCTAGCAGCATACCGTCGGTCATAAGCTTAACGTAGCTTCGTTCGCTTACCTGATCGCTAAAGCGAATCTTAAAACCCACCTTTTCACCAAGGGGCGTATTTAGCTCTTCGGCTATACGCGTAGCCACGCTTCTTGCTGCTAAACGTCTTGGCTGAGTATGAGCAATCATGCCATTTACACCGCGACCTAGCTCTAGACATATTTTAGGTAGCTGTGTGGTTTTACCCGAGCCGGTTTCACCGGCCACGATAACCACTTGGTTATTCGCAATCGCTTCTTTAATGTCTTCTTTTTTATCGCTAACCGGCAGCGGTGGGTATTCAACTTTGGGTAGGTTGTCTTTACGCCAATTACGCTTTTCTATTGATGTGTTGATGTCGCTTTCTAGTTTCTCGAGCTGCTTTTTAAGGCTTTCTTCTCTAACCGCGTTGTCCTGTATTGAACCTTTGGGATTAGCTGCTTTTTTCTTTGCTCCTTTTCCGTCAACACCAGATGTATCATTCACTTTTTGTGCAAGCTGCGTGATCCTGCGCTTCAAACGAAACTTATCTGCGCTTAAACAATCGTCTAGTTTGTTGTAAAGAGGTTTTATAGCAAGTGGTGAAGACAAAGTGACATCCTAAAGCGAGTTTCTAATCATCAATAAAATTCGGGCGGTGATCCTAGAAGATACCGCCCTAAAAAGCCAGTGTGTTAAGCGTTACGAGAATTTAAGCGCTTTGGGTTAATTCATCGTCTTGCGCCGTTTTAAAACGGGGAAAACCGAACCAAATGGCCGCCACACCAAACACAAAAATAAGCATGGGGTACCAGCAATAAGGCGTAATGGCCAAAGGTGAAATGCCCACTACGGCCGCTGCACTCAAAAGCTGCGCACCGTAAGGGACTAAGCCTTGAAAGCTGCACGAAAAGATATCCAGTAATGACGCGGTACGGCGTGGGTCTACGCCGTATTTTTCGTTCAGGTCTTTAGCAATTGGGCCTGCGGTAACAATCGCAATGGTATTGTTTGCTGTCGTAATGTCTAAAAAGCTGACCAAGCCAGCAATACTAAATTCCGCGCCTTTCTTAGACGTGACTTTACGGGTTAAGCGTTCGATTAACCAAGTTATACCGCCGTTAGCGTGCATTAATGCCACAATGCCGCCTATGGTTATGGCAATCATCGCCAAGTCCTGCATCCAGCCCATCCCTTTTTGAATGCTTTGCATCATAGAAAGTGGCGTAAAGCTACCCTGAACCAGACCCACTGCGCAGGCACTGGCAATACCCACTGCAAGTACGCTGATGACGTTAAACCCTGTTAGCGCGAAAGCAATAATGCACAAGTACGGCACTATGCGCCAAAAATCGTAACTGCCGCCTTCAACAATGCCAGAAGTATCAACATCGACCATAAGCAGTAATGCCATGGTTACGATGCAGGCTGGCACGGCCACCATTAAGTTTGCTTTGAATTTGTCTTTTAGCTGCACGCCCTGCGTTCGTGTTGCGGCAATGGTGGTGTCTGAAACAAACGAAAGGTTGTCACCGAACATAGCGCCCCCCACTACAATACCCAGCGCCATTTCCACCGGCAGCCCTAAACTTGTGGCAAGGCCTGCACCTATGGGTGAGAGCGCGGTAATGGTGCCCATGGAGGTACCCATGGAAAATGATATGAAACAGCAAATCAAAAACAGGCCCGGCAATATCAGTGCGGAAGGCACAAATTGTAGCGCCATGTTAACCGTGGCATCCCTAGCACCAATATCAATAGTCACGGCATAGAATGCACCGGCTAACAGGAATATAAGCACCAAAAGAATAATGTTTTTATCACCTCCACCTTTACAAAAGGTTTGTACCTTTTCAGAGAAGCTGACCTTTTTACCTTTCGGATTTAAACATAGGCCATACCCAGCGCTGATAAAAAACGCCACCAAAATAGGCATCGCAGTAATATCGTTTGTGGTAATTCCTGTCACTACAACAAGAATTACAAAAAGCAAAATAGGCGTTAAACCTAACGGATTGGGTGCGATAGAATTTGGTGCAATGTCGTTATTTTCGTGCACAGAAAACTCTCTTTTGGTTTTAATTGCGTAACAGCAAAAGTTTAAAGGCTACGCTGAACAGCCACCTTGAGGGTGCGAGTGCGTAAAACAAGCTTCAACAAGACCATATCTTTTTGGTCTTTGACGATGCAAAGCTAAGGCTGCAAAGGATAAAAGGTTTTAAGGATATTGAAAAGACATTTACTTTCCAGTGACTATGTCATTTCAGGCCTAACAGATTATTACCCTCTCAATGAGACTTACAAAGTTTGTAATTGCGTCGTATTACGGCAGGTATAGTAGTTCTGCGTTAAGCTGACGCGACAAAGAGTATTGCGTTGTTTAAAGAGAGACTACAGCCATCTTGTTGTTAAGGGCCAGCGTCACATAATTATATCGTAGGATTAATAGTGCACTGAGATGTCATTTACAGAGGTCTTATGCTCAACAAATAAGGGGCGAACACGTTTTACGGTTTCTGTTCAACTTCTAAGTTCGCTAGGGGTTTTCCCTGTTAGTCGTTTTACCGTACGACGAAAGTTGGGCAAATCGTTAATACCCATTGCGTTGGCCGCAACCTCGTTACTCACCTTGTGCACCGATAAAAGTAAAAGCGCATGATTGCGTTGAACTTCTTCAGACAGAGCGCGATAGCTAGTGCCGAACTCTTTTAATTTCCGTTTCAGCGTAGCCACGCTGACGTCTAGGGTTTCCGCCAATTCAGGCAACCCGATATTTGGCGACTGCGTGTTAGACGAAGTACAAACGTAACGCCTCACAAAATCAGGTAAAGACAAGCGGTATTGCTGTTCAATAGACGTCCGTTTCTTCGTTTGCGTTGCGCTGTTACTCGATAAACTTTCTAAAGAAACGTGCGATTCAGCAGAGTCTGTAGGCCGAGCCGTCAGCCCTAAGGATTGGCTTGCTGCACCTTTTTCAATGCAAATACTGTTAAAACGGCTATTAAACGATAATTTAAGCCCAAGGTGCGTTTCATAGTCAGCGATATTCTTCGGTCGACTGCCTGTGAAGGTAAAAGACAAAGCTATTCGCTTATTCGCAATATTTTTAATGAGCGCCACTAGCGTTGCAAATGCCGCTTCAAGAGTGAACTGAATCTGTTTGCTGCTTATGCCTGTAAACTGAGGCACTAGTATTATTTTGTCGGCACTTTCAAACCGCTGAAACTGACATAGCGGTAAGCTACACCACCTAAATGTTTGGCGTTGAGTAAGGTGTAAAAGTAGCTGCTCAATATTTTCACATGTTTTAAGCACATGTAGCGGACTAGTAAGCCACTGCGAAGCGAAAGCACCACCCAGTAAAAAACTGACATCGTTACCTTTGGTTTGGCTGTGAACATTGGCTAACAGCGATGAATATTGGTTTATGCTTACTAACGAATTGTGTTGTAACGACTCCTCAAAAATACCTGTACCGCGCAAGAGCTTATTCTTATTACCGCCACGAGAGAGCGCCACATTGAGTACTGCCTGTACCAGCCAATACCCAGCGATAACTTTATCTTGGCTAGACATCACTACATGATAGCTACCAGCACTATCACTACCGGTGACATCCATGCTAAGCCCATCAGCATCACCGTTTATAGAGACACCCACCGCTAACCCATCAACATCACTCTTTACAGAGACACCCATGCTAGATACACGTGTTGAGTGACACCGTTCAGCACCTGCAGCTGTATCTTCGTTTGCAGAATCTCGCAGAGCGTTGAGCCGTGGTAGTGTTAAATCCATTAGATATTCACCGCAGGTATCTTCGTGCACATACACCAACTAGTCTCACCAAACTGTCCAAACTACGCTGCACTGTCATGAGAACGCTCAAGCTCTAACAGCATGGTGTTAAGCACAGTCGCAAGGCGCTGATTAGGTAACAAAGTCACTTGAGCACTGCGTGCGGTGGTGTAAATAGCGTTGGCATTGAGGCTATGTCTAAAAGCCAGATGCTGAATACTTACTTTGATATCATTCAAGATAACATCGGCCTGCATGGGCGAGACGTCTGGCATCAAAATAGCAAACCTATCACCAGCGTAACGGCACGCTAGATCTTGCTGGCGCAAATTCATGATCACCAATTGCGCAATGTCGTGTAGATACCTGTCGCCTTCTGTATACCCGTGCTTTTGGTTAAACAAAGAGAAGTTATTGATATCGATGATGGCAATTACAGCCGACTTCCCGGATTGCTGTAATTTACTTATTTGTGCTTTCCAATATTCTGCGCGGTAAAGTTGAGTAATAGGATCGATAGCATCGTGATCCCGAACGTCCCACTCACGACGTCGTAATTGCAAATTTAACGCACGCTGCTCTAGGTGCCATTGATAAAGTGCCGCGGTCATCACTACCATCCCCACCGCAGCAGGGTAAGACTCAATCATACTTATCCAGTAAGCGGATTCGGGGTAATGAAAAAATTCGTCTAAAAAATCTAAACTGACAGAAAACAAGAAACAGCCTAGCCCTATAATAAGAAGGCTAGTTACTTTTCCAGGAGGACGGCTAGCGAGCGCTGCTAGCATCCACGCAAGCGTTAAAAAAGCGATGCTCCCCTCCCCCACAATATCTAGGCCAGATATCACGGTGCTTTCTTTTGCATTGCCAAACATAAAAGCTAGGCAAACCGCCAAAGTTACCACGCACAACGTAAATACCAGCCAAAGCTTGTGATGTCTAAATTGTGTTGAATTTGTAAAGGTAAACATAATGCTCTCTTTGGAAATCTCTAATATTGAATACATCACGCGCCAGTCCAGCGGCTTCCAGCGCTTAAAACAAAACGAGAGTCTTGCCCAAATTTGATGAAACTGTCGAGGGTCAGTTTGGCTCATCAATGTGACATATTGATGGCAACCTATTCAAAGAACGCCAAAAAACAAGATAAAACCATACAAAATCATAAACTTAGGTCAGGGTCAATTTAGCTCACCGATTTGAGAATTAGCGACATTTGCCGAAAGTAAGCCCCATGTTCCACTCAATCGTCATATAACTGTCATGGAGCATTCTTAGGGTACTTAGTCATTAACTTAGCACTTACTTCACACTCCTATTGACTGCTTAATTGATTGGAAAATAAATGAAAATTAAAACCGCGTACTCTTCTCTTACACTTGCCTGCGTAGCGGCGCTAGGTCTTAGCGTTGCGTCGCCTGCTTTAGCGGCGGATGGTGTCATTATTGGTTCAGTAAAAGACGCCGCCAAAGCACGCAGCTATACAGGCGCACAAATTAGAATTGTTGAGCTAGGACTTGTGACCGAAGCTGGCAGAGACGGCACGTTTCGCTTCCCTTCTATTCCTGAAGGCACTTATACTTTAGAAATCTCTTATCTTGGTGAAGACACAGTCACGCAAACGATTAACGTGACAGACAATGGTATTGCCCGCGCTGCCGTCGAATTTGGTAGCGGCGATACCATCGATGAGATTCTGGTGCGCGGCCAACGAAGCGGACAGGCAAGCGCCATTAACCAGCAACGCGTATCTGACCGTATCTCGTCTATTGTTTCGGCAGACGCTATTGGTCAATTTCCTGATCAGAATGCTGCGGAATCGCTACAACGTCTGCCCGGTCTTTCTATAGAACGTGACCAAGGCGAAGGTCGCTTTGTAGGAATTCGCGGTATCGACCCAAACCTTAATAACGTAACCATCAACGGGCTAAATATTCCCTCGCCGGAGTCAGGCGTACGCTCTGTTGCCCTTGACGTTATTCCCTCAGAACTTATTCAAACTTTAGAAGTATCGAAATCTGTAACCCCAGATATGGATGGCGACGCCATTGGTGGCTCGGTGGCGGTAAAAAGTGTAAGTGCATTCGATAAAGCCCGTGACACCGCAAGCGTTACTGTACAAGCAAGTCAAAATGACTTAGTGGATAAAACCAGTCCAAAGCTGTCTGGCACCTTTACTAAAAAGCTTTCATCTGAATGGGGTGTTGCCGGCGCTATCTCTTACTTTGACAGAGACTTTGGTTCAGATAACGTTGAAAGTAACGGTGATGACGAGTTGGAGCAGCGTGACTACACAATTACTCGCGAGCGTTTAGGTAGTGCGCTGAACATTGATTTTCGCCCCGACTTCAACAACCAGTATTTCCTTCGCACACTTTACAGCGAATTTTCTGATGACGAATACCGTCAAGGCAACATTTTCACTTTCGACGGTGAAGACTCGGAAATAGAAAGAGAAAGTAAAGATCGTTACGAAAGCCAGAGCATTTTTACTGTGGCACTAGGTGGTGAGCACCAGTTAGAAACCTGGAGAGCAAACTGGCAACTTGGTTATGCAAAGTCTGATGAAGACGAACCAGACGCTTTGTATTATGTATTTAAAACAGAAAACGACAGCATTGATGCTGATCTAAACACCATGCGCCCAACGGTTTCACAAAACGCTGATGCCATGGACTTATCTACCTACGAGGTAGATGAAATCAGTTTTGAAGATAACTACACCAAAGATACCGAAACCAGTATTAAATTTGACGCATCACGCCCTGTTAACCTGGGTGGATACATTGGTGAATTCAAATTCGGTTCAAAATACCGCAGCCGAGAAAAAGACAGAGACAGCAGCATCACGATTTTTGATGGTGACTTTGACGGGCTAGATGCCTCTCAGTTTGGTACTGCTAGCCCAGAGTATGCACTCGATAATTTCGGGCCAGGGCTTAATCGCGGCGTAATGCGCAGCTACTTTAACGATAACCGCTCAAGCCTTGAAGTAGACAGCCTTAATTCAGAAGTTGAATCTCGCGGTGCCACATATGTAAACGAAGAAGATATTTTTGCAGCCTACGTAATGGGCAGCGTTGATATTGAAAAGCTTCACTTGGTTGCCGGTGTTCGCTATGAGCGCACCGACTTTTCAACGTCAGGCATGCGCGTAGAGCTTGTTGAAAACGAACAAACTGATGTAGAAGAAGTGGTCAACACACCATGGGAAGCTGAGCGCGATTATGACTACTGGCTACCGAGTGTAAACGCCAGATATACGTTTTCTGACAAGCTACAGCTTCGTGCCGCCTACACGCAAACCATTTCACGTCCAAAATTTGAAGATGTGGCTGCGTTTCAAATTATCGAAAGTAAAACCGAAGAAGACGATGGCGTTTTCGTTACGGAACGTGAGGCAGAAGTGGGCAACCCAGAACTTCAACCTTATGAAGCGCAAAACGTTGATTTGTCAGTTGAATACTACCCTGGTGACATTGGTGTAATTTCAGCAGGATTGTTCTATAAAAATATCGACAACTTTGTTGTGTATGCCGATGTTGCAGGTACCACTGGCTGGGAAGGTTTTGAAGAAGTTATTCAGCCAATAAATGGAGACTCTGCCGATTTAACGGGCTTAGAACTGTCTTGGGTCAAAGCCTTTAACAACGGGTTTATTGTATCTGCGAACGCAACGTTCACGGACTCTGAAGCCACCACATTCTTAGACGGTGAAACTTTCGAAACTCAGTTACCTAACCAGTCAGATCGCATTGGCAACTTAACCATTGGTTACGAAGCGAATGATTTCAGTGTACGACTTGCTACTACGTATAAAAGTGAAAACTTCGAAGAAATTGACGGTGATATGCTGAGGTTTGAAGATGACCATGTACAAATTGATTTCATGGCCCGCTATTACATTAACGACAGCATGCAGGTGTATTTCAACGGCATAAACCTAGGTGACGAGCCTTTCTATAACTACTTTGATACACGCAGTCAAAACGCGCAGTACGAAGAGTATGGCCGTACCTTTGAGCTAGGTTTCACTTGGCAGCTTAACTAGTCACTTTTATTTGTTGTTATTATTCAGATGTTCGCAAGCTTCTAACATGGGGCTTGCGTCATCTGCTTTTGAGAGTTTTTCATGCACGGTTTACCCACACTCGCCCCAACGACAAAGCCAACATTCGCAACTCTGTTTGCGATTGCGTTTTGTTTCACCTTTTGCCTTACCTCAGAACTTGTAAAGGCAGAGCAAACAAGCCCCGCTTACTCCGCGGCAAAAACTGACGTAGCTATTGAAAATGCGAAGGCTACCAACGAGCAGTATTCACACAATTATTATGTGCACACCACTATTGAAGGTTTATCGGTACCGGATGACGCGGTTTCTTTTTTAACGTTAGGTGATTGGGGCCGCAACGGCCACTTTTATCAAAAACACGTTGCTAAATGGCTAGATATTGCAAGTTACCAACTAGACGCAGAATTTATCGCAACCACCGGCGATAACTTCTACGACAATGGTGTTGCCTCAGTTGACGACCCTTACTGGCTGTCTTCTTACGAAAACATTTATCATCAACCTCATTTATTCATCGACTGGTACCCTGTGTTGGGTAACCATGACTATCGCGGAAACTGGCAGGCGCAAATAGATTACAGCACTAAGAGTCGACGTTGGGAAATGCCGGCGCAGTATTACAGTAAGACTTTAAAGCTTGACGATGGAAGCTCAGTTCTCTTGTTGTTTATCGATACGTCTCCGCTAAACCCCGACTATGCAGGCGAAGCTAAATACCAGGAAGCTTACTCACAAGGGGCATCTAAACAGCTTGATTGGATAAATACTATGTTAGGCAACGATCAACACACCTGGAAAGTTGTCATAGGCCATCATCCACTTTATTCAAGTGGTAAACGCTACGGTAAAACAGACGCTATCAAAGACGTGTTAGAACCGATTTTTCACGAACATGGCGTGAACCTTTACATTGCCGGGCACGAGCACGATCTTCAACACAACCAATTACCCGGGGATGACCTAGTGCACGTAGTGTCCGGTGGCGGCTCAGAAGTGCGCCCTGTTAGTCACTACGACTTTACACAATTCGCAAAATCGACCGGCGGCTTTGTCAGTGTGAGTATGACAGCTAAAAACATCTTCCTTAATTACATCGATCACTATGGGAAGACGATTTACACCCACACAATGAATAAAGCCAGTAAAGCGTCTTCGACGACCACGATTCAGGATCAATAATGACAATGGATAACAAAAAAACAAAAGGGCTACACCGAGCAGTAGCAAAGACCGTCGTTTTTACCGGTGCTCTAGCCGCACTCTTTAGCTGTGCAGCTCAAAATGCAACAGCCACAAAAAGCCAAATCGAGCCTACAGGCACTGTACTTACGCTTACACATCTTAAAAAAGGTTTTGAGCAAACACTTTATTACCAAAACATTGATCAAGCTAACGCTTACAAAGACACCCATGCTAACAGCACAAAAAACACAGCGCTTACAAAGACACCCATGCCAGCAGCGTCTTACAATGACACCCATGGCAATCATGCGCTCAAGGTAGCGTCGTCAAAGAAAAGTCACTCTTACAAAGACACCCATGCTATTGACCTTCAAATAAACGAGCATAAAGGCATTTCACTTACTAACCGCCAAGGTAAAACTCAATTTATTGAAGGCAGCTACGCGTTTGCCCACGCTGAAGTAGCTAACTCTACGAACAAACAATGGGTGTCTTTGGTAGTGTTTAATAACAACACGCAACATATTGAAGCGTATCGCATATCTGTTGACACCCTGGCAGTGCAACAGCAGCTTAGCCAACCCGCCAAAGGCTCTGAGGCCATTTGCGCAGCAATGAGTGCGCAAGGACACCCTCACATTATCAATGTGGATGCCACAGGCACCCTTAATCAATATGAACTGCACCATGATGAGTTTTTATCGCTACGCAGTTTCGCCATAGGCCCTGGCATTAAAAGTTGCAGTGTTGACCTAGAAACACAAAACATCTATTTAGCGGACGAGTTCGCCGGGGTATGGAAGATTAACGCCCATATAGAAAGTGAGTTAGAGAAAACGCTTATCTTTCATGACGCAGATACACCAGTAGAAGGCGTGAGCGTCTTACCCTCTACAACCCTAAATTCAAATAGCGGCCTTGTCGGTTGGGTAAGCCCAGATAAAAGCGGCGTATGGCTTCAAAGTCAATGTCATGCTGAGTTCGTAACTTTGATGCGCGATGAAGATGGGACCGCAGAAAGCATAGAACCTGAATTTATTCAGTTAGCTACTTTTGCAAATGAAGAAGGGCAAGGAATCTCTGTGGTAGTCGATGATGATGCATCGGGCAGGGTTTATTCTGTAGAACTGCCGGCTAGTTTGGCCGCCGCATATTTTAACGATGGGTGTCTTGCTAAAAAAGACGATGACACTCAAAACGGTTCCGAAACTTCTGCCCAACATAAGGTGGCCACTGTTTTACCCTTAGCGCAAACTCAGCCTGTGCAAAACTATGGTGATGCAGCTGACGACCCTGCTATTTGGGTTAACTCACAGGCCCCTTCAGAAAGTCGCATAGTTGGCACCGACAAAAAAGGCGCATTGAATACCTACGATCTTACCGGCAAGCAACTTCAGAGCCTGCCGATAGGAAGAGTTAATAACGTTGATGTTGGGTACCGGGTTGCGGTAAACACTGTGAACATCGGCAGTAAAAATGAGTTTACTGATATTGCCGTTGCTTCCAACCGAACACATAACAGCTTGTCTGTTTTGGAGATAGATCATAACGGCAACCTCGCCCATTTAGGTGAGATTAAAACAACGCTTAGCGACATTTATGGTATGTGCCTTTTTGTCAATAACGGTATAGCTCATGTATTTGCGAACGATACCAGTGGTCGCTTCGAGCGATATGAATTATCAATCAACCAAGGCAAAGCAGTCGAAGGAAAGTTAAGTCAGAGCTTCTCTCTTCCCTCACAGCCTGAGGGCTGCGTGGTAGACACCAATACTGCTTACCTTGGTGAAGAGGCCGCAGGCATCTGGGCGCTGGATATCAGCTCTACTGATAATACACCTACATTTATTTCAGCAATAACACCACCGGTTGAAGCTGATGTAGAGGGCTTGGCACTATTTACCGTTGATGACAAGAAATACCTCATTGCATCAAGTCAGGGCAATAACAGCTACGCCATCTATCATATAGATGAAGAAAACCCTGAAACGTTAACATTTATGGGGCTAATTAAAATTGCTGCTGACAAGGCAAAACAAATTGACGGGGTATCGGAAACTGACGGGCTAGAAGCAACAAATGCCAACCTTGGCGGTGCTTTTACTGAAGGACTGTGGGTAGTACAAGATGGCCGAAACGTAATGCCAAGCCAAAAGCAAAACTTTAAACTTGTCGCAGGTACAACGCTAAAAAACGCAATAAGAGATTTAGTAAACAGACAAGGTTAAAGGCACATGGTGTGAGTAACCATCAACACCCACGCCGATAATAGAGAAAGGGGGAAGTTTAAAGCTTAACCTCTCCCTTTACTCTCAAAACTTGCTGACTTATCGCTGTAGTTTAATTGCGCTTAAGGTTGCATTGCCTTAAACATCGCAAATACCCCCTTAGATTTTGCAGACAGCCTTAGGTTTTGCAGACAAGCTTACATAGGCAGCGCAAAATCTAATGTCAACTAGCCTGCTCGCTGATAACCATCATTTAATTGAACGTCAATGGCGCGAAGCACAGCTGTTCGGTTAATTGAGCCTAAAAGCACACCATCATCATCTACTACCGGGTAAACCCGCGGCTTCTCTTTAAGCAGCAATTGCGCTAGCTCTATCACAGACATGTAAGGTTTAACCGAAACCACCGGCGTTTTCATGATTTCCCCGACCCTACAAATTTGTTCGCGATAGTAGCTTGAGGCTATCATTTGAGCGATACAGTCTTGCTCGGATAAAAAGCCCACGACCTTTCCCTTTACATCAAGCACTGGCCCACCACTTTGCCCACTGGCTAACAACGCTTCGACAGCCTGCGCAACGGGCATATCGACATTAAGCTTCACTGGGTGAGTATTCATATAATCACTGACTTGCAACGATTCCATTTTCAATTCTCCAGCCGTGGCGCCTAATGTGACCGATACTGCGACTTATTGGGCGTTACGGCACTTCAATTATTATTAACCACATGTGAAAGCAATTTTCCCCCACACTTTAAGATTAGACCTTTCGTTGCCTACAAGCCAGCGCATTTAACATTAAAATAACAAATGTTTTTTGCAGTGGTTAGTCTTTGTAGATTGCGACTTTCACATTGCCATTTACATCAATGCTCGCGCGGTACATTCCCGCTGAATTAAACGGCATTGCAACGTTACCTTTTGCGTCAATAGCAATTACACCACCATCACCACCAGCTTTCACTAGCACGTCGTTCACCACGGTATTCGCAGCGTCGTTTAACGACAAACCTTGGTACTTCATCCGCGCGCAGATATCTGCTGCTACGTTGTATCGTATAAAATACTCACCATGCCCAGTAGCCGATACCGCACAGCTTTCATTGTCGGCATAGGTGCCAGCACCAATCACCGGTGAATCACCAATACGCCCGTATCGTTTAGCCGTCATTCCGCCGGTGGATGTTCCGGCCACAATGTTGCCCTCGCCATCTAGTACCACCGCCCCTACGGTTCCAAAGCGCTCGTTGCCCTGCTGTAAACCATAACCATTTGAAGCCTGCTCCATACGGGCTTTCGCTTTATCTAGAGCCTGCTTGCGAAACTCAGTATCGAAAACCGAATTGTCCACCTGCTCAAGGCCATTCTCTTTGGCATAATCTTCAGCCCCTTCACCGGAAAGCATAACGTGTGGAGATTCATTCATTACCAGCAGCGCTGCTTCTATTGGGCTTCGAATTGTCTTAACACCCGCAACCGCACCTGCGTTTTTACTTCCGCCATGCATAATAGACGCGTCAAGTTCATGCTCGCCGTCAAAGGTATACACAGCACCAATGCCCGCGTTAAACAAAGGTGAGCTTTCAAGAATTTTAATGGTTTCAACCACCGCAACTTCACCTTTTACACCGTCTTGCAGCAAGGTATAACCGTGTTGTACTGCTTGCGTTAACACCTTTTTATACGCCGCTTCTTTTTCAGCCGTCATCGAAGACTTTAAAATAGTGCCGGCTCCGCCATGAATGGCGATGGCAACCCGTGAGCTTTCTTGGTGAGTATCAGCCGCTGATGCGTTAGCACTAACGAGCGTTAGCGAAGCTACTAAGGCACTGATTACACATAAGGTATTTCGAGTTTTATTGGACTGATGAAAAATGCGAGGAAGGTTCAAACGGTTAACTCCTTTAAAAGTTATAAAACACCGCTTAGTTCCGTGGCAGATGAAACCAACACAAACGAGCGATGTGATTATCGTATTTATAGCGAATTAAGATGACACACTAAAAGATGATAATCTAGGCTACTTCAAGAAGTTCTAAAAAGGTATTAAGATCGTCGCCGATAGATGGAAGCAACGCCTTTACTTTCTCCCAATCAGCTACTTTTGATAACTCCCAAAGTGATTCAAAATCTTTTCTCAGCTGCACGGCACCTATATCAGCAGACATTCCTTTGAGTTTAAGCGACAGAATTTGTATTTGTGAAAAGTCTTGATTCTCAACAGCCCTTTCTAAAAGTTTAAATTTTTCAGGTGCGCTTTGAGAATAGAGCTCACAAACCCGAGAAAATAAAGCTTTATCACCCATAATTCGTGCTATAGCATCCTCTTTTTCCCAACAGTCATTGCTTATTTTATTCGTTTGCTCGTTAGAAATACTTTCCTGCTCACCTAACGCGTCACTAGGCTCAGAACGAACAGGAGCATCAGTGCTTTCGTGTGAATCGATTATTTCATTCATAGACTCAGTACTGTGCGCTAAATCTCTATCAATAGCGCCAAGCAAGCTGTCTACTAAGGGGGGCCACGACGCGCTATTACTTGTTTTATCAGCGGGTTCTGAATAAGAAGTTTTGGTGCGCTCAGCGCTTTGTGAATCAATATCTGAATTTTCAAGCTCGGTGCCAGCCACCTTGGTAACTTGATTTACTAGCCACTGCCTGACTTTTGGGATAAGTACATCTGCAATAACCGGTTTAGTGGCAAAGTCGTCCATCCCTGCTCCTAAGCACTTTTCCTTCTCGCCCAGCATAGCGTTTGCTGTCATCGCTATAATGGGGACATCGGCATGCATTGCTCCAGCTTTTCCCTCTCGAATAGCACGAGTCGCCTCGTAACCATTCATTTTAGGCATTTGGCAATCCATTAAAACACTGTGAATACGACGCCCTTTTTCATCGCATTTACGCAGAAAAGCAACGACTTCTTCACCGTCTGCGCAGGTATATAATTTACAAGGTAAACACTCTAGTACGCCCTTAGCCACTTCCCTATTTATCATATTGTCATCAACGATAAGTAAGCGAGTATTTTCAATTGAAATGTGTGATTTAATATGGTCTTCAGCCCAATTTTCGGCTTGTGGTGCACGACTAAGGCTGTCTTCAGTGGTGACTTTTTTAATCAAACCACCATACTTAACAACATCTAACCCTTGCTTTACCGTTATAAACGTAGAGCGGAAAAGGGGTTTAGGTAGGTACAAAGGCGTCAAATGCGTAAACGCATAGGGTGCCCCCTCTAGCTTTTGAAGAATATAAACCACGGGCATTTTGCTAACCTTTCCGCTCTTTTCATTTCGCTCCCATTCTCTGTCTATTTCACCAATTAAAGCGCTGGATTCATCAAGTAAAAGTACATTGTAATCTTGCCACTGAATAGCACTAGCGGGCCCATCTAAGACTTCAGAAGTAGCGCCTACATACTCAGCAAGTTTACATATGTGCGCTTGCAGCGGTAAATAAGCAGATGAAACGCCAACTTTAACGTTACTAAGAAGTGACTTCTCGTCTTGTTCAATTTTGTCAGAACTTGCTTCATTGTCCGATGTAGTATCGGGAAGTGAAATGTAAAACGAAAACTTACTCCCCGTTCCTAACTCCGACTCAAAGGTAATATCCCCACCTAATAATTGGCATAACTGCTTGCAAATAGATAGTCCTAGCCCTGTACCGCCGTATTGTGTCGCCACTGAGGCATCGGCCTGGGTGAACGCTGAAAAAAGCTTGGGCTGATTGTCTTTTGCTATACCAACACCTGTATCTTCAACACTGAAATGTAACTGCAGAACGTCAGACACCGATTCGCTTAAAAACAGAGTAAGTTTAACGTGCCCTGTTTTGGTAAACTTAATCGCATTGTTAAGTAGGTTACTCAATACTTGGTTAATTCTGTGAGGATCTGAGTTAATTTCTATCCTGGGTACTTCTGAGGTATCCACCAGTAACTCTAGTCCTTTGCTTGCCGCTTTAATAGCGAACACTTTAGCAATAGACTCGATAAGAGAGAGTATTTCGAAATTTTGCTGGTTAATATCCAGTTTACCCGCCTCTATTTTTGAAAGATCTAGTACATCATTTATAAGCACGTTTAAGTTGTTACAGCTGATTTCCATCATGGAGACCAGTTGCTCAGCCTTCTCGTTAAGCGGTTGGCGTTTTAATAAAGCTAAAGAGCCCACTACCCCGTTGAGGGGCGTGCGCATTTCATGACTGATATTAGAAATGAATGAACTCTTCACCTTACTTGCTTTACGCGCTTCTTGTGTTGCCTCAACCAACTCTTTTGTTCTACTTACCACTTTCTCTTCAAGTTTTAAGTTGACTCGCTCAATGGCATCTTTCGCTTTTTGTTCATCCGTAATGTCTCTAATTACTACAGCTACGCCAGAAAACTGTGAATGCTCTCCCCATATCGTTGAGGTAGTTATCAATAGTGAACGCGCATTTTTATCATCATCGACATAAGGCGTGGTGAAAGTAACTTGCTTGCCACCTCTAACAAGCTCGTCCTCTAACCTTGATAAGGATAGTGGTTCGAAAGATGAATAATGCTGATTGAGGATTATCTGGGAGGGGATCCCAAAAAGGGACTCCGCAGCTTTGTTCCAACTTTTGACAATACCCGTAGAATCCACACTAAAAATGGCATCTTTTGAAATATCCACAATAGCAGCTGATTCACCACGCACTTTGGCTAGCTCAATATTCTTTTTATTACTGCGATAAACAAAAAGCAGAATGCTTACAAAGATGATAGAGATGACACCAATCACGCTGTAAACGCTCAGCCGCTTTTCATTTATCAGCGCACTCACTTGAGATTGCGGTAGTAAAATGTGCAAGTAAAAGCCTGAGCCCTGACCTTTCGCTCCTAGTGTGAACGCCCTTGAAACAGCGTAATGTACGCTCTGGCTTTCATTTTTGGAGGTAATCTTTCCGCGCCCGTTGAATTGAGATACTGAGAATTCGCTTTGCCACGTTACAGACGGGTTTAAGTCTTTAGAAAAGGATTTTTGGCTATCGGGATGTACTACAAAATAGCCATCACGGTCAGTGACATAGAGCGACTGGTTGCTCGTTAAGGATTGGGTCATTTGAGAAAGCATGTACTGCGCGTTAACGTTCATAATTAACATTCCGTAACGCTCGCCACTTTCACTAAAGATTGGTAAGGAAAGCCGAATGACGCTTTTGTAGGGGTATTCTAATTTTCCATATTCCCGATTCAAGTTGATATCGGAAATGTAAAATTGTCCTTTATTACTTTTAGCGCTTTCAATGAAATAATTGCGTGTTGCTTTCGTCTGTAAATCAGTATTGCTGGCGATTAAAACACTCCCGCCCTCGCGCTCGACCCTTAAGAACTCGTTCCCTTCTTCGTCTACCTTAATGACCCTTAACTGATCGATTTCTGTGTTATTTTCGATAAAAGCGACAAATATAGTTTCTAAGCGATGCTTCCACTGTTTAAGCGTAGTGCCATCTTTAGGGTCTAACTTATTGTTCTGCGTAGCTCTAACTATTCCGCTTATCGGCGGCGTTTGGTGCAAAAAATTAAGGGCGTTGAGATGTTTGACTAGCTGTGTTTCGGCGACATTTTCCACGCTTAATGCGCTTTTCTCTAAGGCCTCAAACGCCTGACTCTCCGCCGTCGCTTTTATACTGCTTTCAAACAAACTAACAACCAACACAATCAGTAAGGTAGCAAGCACAGTAGCCAATATAAAGGTACTTTTAGCTTCGTTAAACGCTGGTTTAGATGGAAGGACTGACAAGCCAATAATTTCCGTATAACTTGTAATAACCTAAAACTAGTCAGAGATGGTTTGTTTCGCAAGTTTACAGTCTAAAATTTTTATATAAAAACAAACGATAAAACCGTAAGTTACAACGTCACTCTAGCCTTTCGAATGTCTGAATTATTGGGTATAAAACCAACAGCATTTGGTATTAAAATTATCGCGGTGTACACTGCGTGCAAGGTTTTACTAATAAGCAATGGTGGTTATGCACGCACCTACATTTTTGTGGCACGATTTTGAAACATTTGGCACCAGCCCACAAAAAGATCTCCCCTGCCAATTTGCCGCGGTCAGAACAGATATGGATTTAAATGTTGTTGGAAAACCCATCAACATTATGAGCGCCATTGCTAATGATTATCTGCCTCACCCAGAGGCATGCTTGGTTACCGGCATTACGCCACAGCAAACCATAAGAGATGGGTCAAACGAGGCAGATTTTGCAGCGCGAATTTACCAAGAGATGTCTACCCCAAACACCTGTAGTGTAGGATTTAATAGTATTCGCTTTGACGATGAAGTGTCGCGCTATTTGTTTTACCGCAACTTTTACGATCCCTATTCACGGGAGTGGCGAAACGGGAACAGTCGCTGGGATATTATTGATGTAGCAAGAGCCTGTTATGCGCTTAGACCGGAAGGAATCAATTGGCCAGAACGAGAAGATGGTACGCCTAGCTTCAAATTAGAATCGCTCACTGCAGCTAATAACATTGGTCACGAAAATGCACACGATGCGCTTAGCGATGTCTACGCAACCATTGCTTTGGCAAAGCTTATTAAAGAAAAGCAGCCTCGTTTATTTGAGTATGCATTGTCGCTTCGCAATAAACATACGGTTATGCAGCAAATTGACCTAAGCAAACCTTCGGTACTTTTGCATATATCTTCTAAATTGCCTGCCTCTCAGGGGTGTTGCACATGGGTAATGCCAATTGCTAAACATCCAACCAATTCGAATGCGTTTATAGCGATAAATTTATCCCATGATATAGACAGCGTGGTAAACGACTCAGCCGAAGAAATAAGACAGGCGCTTTACGCGCCAGCGGATACGTATTCAGATACAAAAGAAAGACCTGGTCTTAAACTTATCCACATTAATCGCTCCCCTTTTATTACCACAGCCAAAGCAATGACTGAGGAAAACGCCGCTAGGTTAGGTCTTGATCGCGAACGTTGCCTAGACAATTACAAAACACTCGCAAGCACTAACGAACTCGCGGCTAAACTTGTGGGCGTATATGATGAAGAACGTGAAAGTAAAGAGCATGACGTAGACCATGCCTTGTATAGCGGTGGTTTCTTAAATGACGAAGATAGACGTTGGTGTGAGCGTGTTATTGATGCAGCCCCTGACGACCTTGCCACCTTGGCCGATGAAACACAGCATGAAAGATTGCGCAAACAACTGTTTCGTTATCGTGCGCGCAACTACCCTAATACACTTACCGCTGATGAGATGACGAAATGGCAGTATCACCGTCAGGCTCGACTAACAGACTCCGCATTTGGCGGCTCGATTACACTAGAAAATTACATGATGCGGCTTGAAGCGTTAGCTCACGAGCACAGCGACAACCCCGACAAGCAGGCCATACTGCGCGCCCTGTATCAGTATGCTAAAAACCTTTGACGGAGGTTTTATAACATCATAAATTAATGATAGTTGAACTAAGGCGGTAAAGGATAAAACGTAGTCAAGGAATTGATGACCTCCGCCGATAATAACAATACACGCGCGTAAGGGAATAAGTAGTCATGAATGGCGTTACAATAAGCTTCGACAAATCAAGAACCTATATAAACATTATGCTCAATCCTTCTGAATTTACATCAGAGGTGGATATTCGTGATGTTAGACAGCAGTTGGAAAGTGGCGAAACCAAGCGTCTGTATGTGTCAGAAAAAGCGTTAAAATCAGCCTGTGAAACGGCCAACCATTACTTTAAAACAGGTGATGGTACTGTGATTCAAGAACGCATTGGCGAACGCAAAAACGCCGAAGTTGAATTTCGGGTACCTGAAGACGGCATGATTGCGAATTTGGTCCTCACTACCCCCTATGGCGGTAAACTCCCATCCCTTGCGACCGTTAAATTATTAGCGGTCAAAAATAGAGTGATTCGAGGCGTTAGCACTAAAAAAATAGACGCCATGCTAAAAGCCGCAAGAAATGCGGCGCCTGGCACTGTATTAGAGGAAACCATAGCTAAAGGGCTTCCTGCCCGAAATGGAAAAAACTCCAAATTTATTCCCCTTGTTCCGAACGCACTTGAACGAATACTAAGACCGCAAACGAACGAAGGTGAACGCGTTGACATGCGCAACTTAGGCGAAGTGATATGCGTGAAAATAAACACGCCTGTTCTGCGCCGTACTCCACCTACAAAAGGTCGTTCTGGCTTTGACGTGAAAGGAAACACAATCTCTGCCGCCCCTGGTGAATGGGTGGACTTTAAAATGGGTACAGGGACGGTGGTGTCTGATAGCGACGCAAACCTATTAATGTCATCCATTTCAGGGATGCCTAAATACCGTGACCAAATTATGAATATAGATGATACCTTTATTTGTAATGGCGTTAACGTTGGGTCAGGGCATGTAAATTATGAAGGTGCTGTATTAGTTAATGGCGATGTCACCGAGAAAATGCAAATTAAAGCGGCAGGTGACGTTACCATCAATGGTTTTGTAGAGTCAGCTTACATTGAGTCGGGCGGTGACATCATCATTACCGAAGGTGCTATGGGCAAGGTGAACGATAAGCAAGGTGACTACCAGTGCAAACTCGTTGCTGCGGGAAGCATTCACGTACAGCATGGTCAAGGCATCGATATTCAGTGCGCTGGGAATATAACTGTCGGTAGACAGCTTGCTTACAGTCGTCTGCGCTGCGGTGGTGCGGTAATCGTTGGGCAAATTGATAAACCAATGGGCAATTTGTTTGCGTGTGACATTATTAGTCAAGATAGGGTTGAAGCGGGAACACTCGGCGCTGTTTCAGGAAGTACGTTAAAAGTTGATTTCAGCCCTGGTTTTAATCAGCTGCTAGAGCGCAAAGATTCTCTTGATGAGTTATTAAGGCAAATTCGCGAAAACAACTTAAAGCACAAAGAAAAAATCGACCTTATTCAAGGTAAAAAAATTCCTAGGGAGCTACAGCGCAAGGCAGCAGAAGCGCTTGAGCTTTTTAACAACGAAAGCGCCCTTCTAGAGTGGTTAGAGAATAAAGCTAACGACGTTAAAGCCGCAAAAGAAAACTATCAAACAGATATAAAACTTATTGCAAATAAAAGGCTCTATCCGGGCGTATCTGCTAAATTAAATAATCGAAACTGGCGTTCTGAGCGGGAGTACGATCGCGCTCAAATCCACTACGACTCACACCAGTGGCATTATGAACCAATTATTTAGATGATGTTTAGGCTAGCGAAGCCGGCATTTCAGGCTTCGCACATCTGCCTTTTTATTTAGCTACAGGACAATCCAATTTTACTGAGCAATGGTCACATTGCCGTAGCCTTGCCGCTTAGACTGATAAAGTGCCTTTATAGTGCGCTCAAGCCAATCTGGGAACTCTTCTGAGTCTCGCAATTCAGCCATACCAATCGCAGTTTTATATTTGTCACTTAGAAGATAATGAGTATCCATGCACTCTAACAACCTATCTGCAAGAATTTTTGCTGAGTCTAACTGGGTCTGAGGACAAAGTACGACGAACTGCTCCCCAGTGAACCTTGAAACAACATCAACCTCTCTAACAGTATTAAGGCAGTTTTGAGCTACGGTCTTTAACATCTCTTCTCGAATAGAAGGGTCGTGAGAAAATAGCTCTTCATCAACAGGCGTTAAATCGATGGCGATTAATGTAGCGGTGGTATGAAATCGATGAAAGCGCGATATCTCTTCTTCCGCCCGCTGTATCATGTGGTTACGATTATATAGACCGGTGATCGTATCGTGAGCCGAAAGAAAACCTAATGTTTTGTTTTTCTCTAACAACGTGGCTTGAAGCGCACTTATTTCTTCATTTTTTTGTTGAATTATGCGCTTGTAGCCACCCACATGGCGGTTTCTCGAAATTAGCCACAACAAGCCTAATAATACAATCGCTGAACTTATTATCATCGCTGTATAGTTGCGGCTGTAACGGATTTGCACGTTGTTCCATTGCTTATAGATTTCTACTTTCTTTGTCTCTGGAATTCGCTCTATTGCGACATTAAGTTTATCGATTAAATGACCGAACGACTTATTAACGCCAAATGCGAGAGAGTCAAAGGGTTCAGCGTAACCAACAATGTGTAAATCCTCGAGTTCAAGGTTATTAATGTGCATATTCACACTCATTAGTGAACCTACCATTACGTCAAATTCACCATTTGCGAGTTGCTTAAGGCCCTCTTCCTCAGAAGGGATGAGTTTTAGACGCAACCCTGGGTAATGACGAGAGATATATTCGACTTGCCGGTAACCCTGCACAATACCTACAGTACGATTTCCAATTCCTGAATAGCCCTGCAGCATGGGCATCCCTGTTCGAGCAACCAATACATTTGGCGCCTCAAAATACGGCACACTAAAGTCTAAAAACTGCTTGCGATAATCAGAGGTGTTCATCATGGGGATGACTTGGCATTTACCTTGTTGAACGAACTCTAGGCTTTCCTGCCAGCTCTGTGTAGAAACAAGCTTAAACTTAAGATCGCTGAGTTCAGCAATAAGCTGCATGTACTGGGCTGAAATACCTACGTGGATGCCATTTCTTATCGCTTCATAAGGCGCCCAGTTAGGGTCGATACAATAGGTTACTTCAATTGAATTTTGAGATGCTAATGGTTGCTCCGGTGCAGCTTGCAAAAACGCGCTAAAAGCGGCTCCTACAAACAACACTGTGCAAAGCAGGCCTTTTCTTATTTTTCTCAACTGCACACCCAAAAGAATAGTTACATCAATAACAAGTCAACCGCGAAGTATTAAGGTTAAACGCAAAAAATGCAATAAATTCGACTATTTAGTCACTATTTAGCTATGTGACACTCTGCTGTTGCTTGAATATTTCCTGATCATAACGTTTTTCACTCACGATAGCAGCCAATGCTGTTACCGCTTTTTCGACATCGGCAAAACTTAAATACAGCGGCGCAAAGCCAACACGAAGTATATTTGGTGCACGAAAATCAGCAATGACACCTTCAGCTATCCACGCTTGGCAAATGGCATAAGCATCATCGTGTGCGAAAGCGATCTGGCTACCTCGATTATCTAGCGAAGGGCTTACCACCTTAAGCTCGTTTAATAACCCAGCCCTTTTAGCTTCAGCGATAAAATAGGCTTGAAGTTTTTTAGATTTTTCATCAATGGCTTTAATCGAAACGCCTTCGAACACGTCAAGGGCAGCATCTAGAATGCTCATGCCAATAATGCCTGGCGTACCGCACAAGTTTTGTTTTATTGAGGTATCAGCGGTGTAGTCGGGAGAAAATGAAAATGGCGAGCTATGGCCCATCCAACCTGATAGAGGCTGTTTATAAGCGCTTTGATGTCGTCGGGCAACATAAATAAATGCAGGAGCACCTGGGCCGCCATTCAAATATTTATAGGTACAACCCACGGCGAAATCTACATTGCACTCATCTAGGGCTACGGGAAACGCGCCCGCACTGTGTGCCAAGTCCCACAGCGTAAGTATTCCTTTATTATGTGCCTGCTCAGTAATACTCTTAATATCAAGCTTTAAACCACTTCTGAAGTTTACTTGGGTCAGCATTAGCACAGCGATATCTTCGTCAAGTTGGGCACCAACACTGTTTTCATCTACGTATCGGATGCTGTATTCATCGCCCAGCAAATCGAGTAAGCCCTGTACCATATAAATGTCGGTGGGGAAATTGTTTCTTGTTGTGGCGATGACTTTTCTTTCAGGGTGCATTCTCAAGGCAGCACTAAGCACCTTAAACAAATTGATTGATATCGAGTCGCAGCATATTACTTGGCCTTGATTTGCGCCGATAATGGTACCAATTTTGTCGCCTACCTGCTGTGGAAGTGAAATCCACTGATGCTTGTTCCAGCTTGTGATAAGGCCCTCACCCCACTGATTTTTTACCACCTCACTGGCGCGCTCTTCCGCTTTCTTGGGTAAGGGGCCAAGAGAGTTACCGTCAAGATAGATAGTATTGTTTGGCAACGAGAATTCGCCCGCCTTGCTAAAAAGCGGATCTTTTTTATCAAGTTGCTCAGCAGAAAAAACCTTATTCATCATGTTGACTCATAACCTCAAGTAAAGCGTCAAAGGACGTAGACTCTGGATGTAGCCAGTCGAAATGACCACCGTTTGTTATTATTCTATTTTTTGCGCCGGGCATTGTAGCGTGGTGTTCGGGTACAATACTATCTTCGTTGCCTTGCAGTAATATTACCGAAGGCTTGATTTTAGCTGCGTCTGGCGTAGCCATTTGGTAATCACGTTCGTTTTCAGCTGGCATGCCACCCATAAACTGTGGCGTGGCTGTCTGACAGCTATTTTCACCAAGGGCGTAACTTTGCACATTCGTTATAGCGGCAAGGCCTATTACTTGTTTAATGCCTGTACCTACATCGCTACTCGATAGTTGCTGTGCGGCAAGTAAGCCAAGGTGCCCGCCTGCAGAGTGCCCTACCAAATATATGTTGCCACTATCGCCTGTAGCTTCAATATTCTCGATAGATGCTTTCACAGCACTTGTTACATCTTCCAAACTACCGGGCCAACCACCGCCTTCATCGCCTACGCGGCGATACTCCATTGCATAGACACCCATCCCAAGCTCTGCCAAGGCATGATAAAACCCTTTAGCATGGTCATAGCCGTATGCATTAAGCCAACACCCGCCATGAACGAAGATAACGGCGTCCCCAGCAAACTCATTTTCATCCCCACCACGGCCATGCCATACATACACAGTCTGAAGTGGGTCACTCCCATAGCTAAATTGGCTATCATGCTCTGACGTTGGCAAGACACCCAACGCAGAATATGGCACTTGGGTCAGTGTGCGAGGTATTTCATTCGAATGAGCGTTTACATCAATATTTGCATGGGTGTCATCCGAAGCGTTTTTCGGGAAAAGATTCTGTTCATTATCGTGGGTGTCTTTGTAATTCGGCGTTGTTTGGGTGACACCCAACGTAAATAATAACTCTTGCGGGTCTGCATGAAACTTCGAGTTAGCATGGGTGTCATCGTAAGTTACGTTGTTATTTACAACACTACCTTCATTCGGAAGTGAAGACGCTTGAGAATTTACCGCAAACAAGAGTGCCGCTAACACAGCTAATGTGATTGGATAGGAAGCTTTGATAGAAGATTTCATATTGATAGTTTTTATTTCAATTAAATCATAGAGTACCAAGTAAATGGTGGCACTCTATGATTAATTTTTTGACATCTTATCGCCGGTCTTTGTTTAGATCATTTCAACAGCCAATGCTACGCCTTCACCACCACCAATACATAAGGAAGCAATACCTTTTTGTCCGCCGCGTTGTTTCAGCGCATGTAGAAGAGTTACCAAAATACGTGCACCTGATGCACCGATTGGGTGGCCCAATGCACATGCACCACCTTTCACGTTCACTTTACTTTCATCAAGCCCAAGTTTCTTGACTGCCAGCATAGTTACCATTGCAAAAGCTTCATTAATCTCAAACAAATCAACTTCTTCTTTTGTCCAGCCTGCTTTATCCAACACTTTTTCCATTGCCCCTACAGGTGCCACAGTAAAGTTTTCAGGTTCAATAGAATTTGTAGCGTGAGCAACTACACGTGCCAGTGGCGCTAGACCAAGCTCTTTCGCTTTACTCTCACTCATAACAACCAGTGCTGCAGCACCATCGGAGATTGAGCTTGAGTTCGCCGCAGTGACCGTACCGTCTTTTTTGAAAGCAGGCCTTAAAGTTGGTATTTTCTCAGGACGTGCTGACCCCGGGCCTTCATCGGTATCGACCACGGTGTCGCCCTTTCTAGAAGAAATGGTTACAGGCACTATTTCATCAACGAATGTACCGCTATTTATTGCTTCATGTGCTTTTGAAAGCGAGTTTAGTGCAAATTTATCCATTTCTCCGCGAGATATATTTTCTTCATCGGCCGTATCTTGCGCGAAACATCCCATTGCTTTGCCATCATAAGCATTTTCTAGCCCATCAAGCATCATGTGATCCAGCACTTGACCATGACCCATGCGATAACCCGTTCTTGCTTTAGGAAGCATGTATGGTGCATTACTCATGCTCTCCATTCCACCCGCTACAACTGCTGTCGCACTGCCTGCTTTGATTAAGTCATGCGCCATCATTACCGCTTTTAAGCCAGAGCCACATACTTTATTAATGGTTGTTACTCCGGAGCTTAACGGAAGCCCCGCCCCCAGTGATGCTTGTCGTGCAGGTGATTGACCTAGACCAGCAGGTAATACACACCCCATAATGACTTCATCAATTGCAGAGACATCCATCTCTTCACAGGCTGCTTTAATCGCAACTTCTCCCAGTTTGGTCGCAGTAAGCGAAGACAAATTACCGTTGAACCCACCCATTGGTGTGCGTTTAGCTGCGACAATAACTACTGAATCTTTACTCATAACCTTGCCCTTAAAATTCATTTAAATTATAGAGTTAAGTGAAGAAGGCCGCACAGATGTATACAAAAGTAAACACCTCTAATAGCGACTATGCTTTACCTTCACCATGAAAAATTGACGTTAGCAAAATGTTACTTTACCTTAACGTAAAATGTAATTAACGTTAACGTAAACCTGTACCAAGTGTGTGTCAACCAAACACTACGTTTTAATACAGCGGTATAGAAAATACGCTGCTTTATAACAATAGTGCGATTGCGAAGACACCCAACCTACTACAGAGAAATTAATTACAAAGACACCCACGCTAAGATAAAGGGTGTTAACAGCGCTAAAAACAAGGTACGTGTAATGAGCAAGTACGAAGACGACACAACATATGCAATAGGTGAACTCGCGCGAGAGTTTGACATTACTCCTCGTTCAATTCGTTTTTATGAAGAGCAAGGGCTAATGTCCCCGTCCAGAACTGGGCAGAATCGTGTTTATTTAAACAAAGACAGAGTGCGCTTAAAGCTTATCTTGCGCGGAAAACGTTTAGGTTTTTCCCTTGCTGAAGTCAAAACACTGTTCGACATGTACGACACTAACCCCAACTCGGCCATTCAGCTAGAGGCCATGCTTGAAATGACTGAGCAAAAAAGAGCAGTGCTTAAACAACAGTTAGAAGATATTCAGATGCTAATGACAGAACTGGATGATGTTGAAGCACGCTGCCGTGAAGAACTCGCAGAATTAAAACGAGGAAATATCGCATGAACACCTCCTACCCTACTTTGAATTTTGGACTTGGTGAAGACATCGAGATGTTACGTGACCAGGTCTACCAATTTGCACAAAATGAGATTGCACCTCTGGCTGAGCAAGCAGACGCAGATAACCAATTCCCAAATCAACTGTGGACTAAGCTTGGCGATATGGGTTTATTGGGTGTAACTGTTTCAGAGCAATACGGTGGCTCTGACATGGGCTATCTCGCCCACACTATTGCGATGGAAGAGGTTAGCCGCGCATCAGGTGGTATTGGATTGAGCTACGGAGCACACTCAAACCTATGCGTTAATCAAATTTTCAAAAATGGTAACGACGCTCAGCGTGAAAAGTACCTGCCTAAGCTAGTAAGCGGTGAACACATCGGTGCGTTAGCAATGAGTGAGCCTAACGCAGGTTCTGACGTTGTTAGCATGAAATTAAAAGCTGAAAAGCGCGGCGACAAGTACATTCTCAACGGTAACAAAATGTGGATAACGAATGGCCCTGATGCACATACTTTTGTTATTTATGCAAAGACCAACCCTGAAGCAGGCCCAAAGGGTATCACAGCATTTATTGTGGAGCGTGACTTTCCGGGCTTTAGTCGCGCGCAAAAACTCGACAAACTTGGCATGCGCTCGTCTAACACTTGCGAGTTAGTGTTCGAAGATTGCGAAGTACCAGCCGAAAATATTCTTGGCAAAGAAGGCGAAGGCGTTCGTGTATTAATGAGCGGCTTAGATTACGAGCGTCTTGTTTTATCCGGCGGCCCACTCGGCATTATGCAATCGTGCATGGATATAGTTGTTCCTTATATTCACGACCGCCAGCAGTTTGGTCAATCAATTGGTCAATTTCAACTGGTACAGGGCAAAGTCGCTGATATGTATACACAAATGAATGCGGCTCGAGCCTATGTATACACCGTTGCACAATCTTGCGATCGCGGTGAAACAACGCGCAAAGATGCGGCTGGCGCGATTCTCTACTCAGCAGAACTGGCCACAAAAATGGCATTAGACGCTATTCAGTTACTAGGGGGTAATGGCTATATCAATGAATATCCTACTGGCCGCCTATTACGTGACGCCAAGCTTTATGAAATAGGTGCAGGTACATCGGAAATCCGCCGCATGCTAATCGGCCGCGAGCTATTCAACGAATCGAAGTAAATCGGGATTACGGGTGGAAGGCAAATTCTATTGAACGGAAAAGATTAAACGCTCTTTGTTCTATCGAAATTAGCAAGACACCCACCGCAGCGAAAGTACTTAGCATGGGTGTCATGCTAATCATATTGCTAACTAGTGGTTAATGCGACAGCCGTCGCATACGCCCAACATAAGGAGGGGTTATGCCCGTTCTTCGCTCAAGTATAAATACGAAGTCCGAAACATTTATCGCAAACGCCGAGCATATGCAGGCTCAGGTAAATGATCTTGTCGAAAAAATAGAACAAATTTGTAAAGGTGGCGGTGAGAAAGCGGCTGAACGCCACGTGTCACGGGGAAAACTTCTACCTCGTGACCGAATTAATGCACTGATTGACCCAGACACACCTTTTCTAGAAATAGGCCAGTTGGCCGCATGGGAAGTGTATGACGACTATGTGCCCTGTGCAGGAGTTGTTGCGGGCATAGGAATTGTTGCTGGCATCGAGTGCATGATTGTAGCTAATGATGCTACTGTGAAAGGCGGTACTTACTACCCTCTAACCGTTAAAAAGCACCTTAGAGCACAAACAATTGCAGAACAGAATAACTTACCTTGTATTTATCTAGTGGATTCAGGTGGTGCTAACTTACCTCGCCAAGATGATGTATTCCCCGACAGGGATCATTTCGGCCGCATATTCTTCAACCAGGCGAATATGTCTGCAAAGAATATTCCTCAAATTGCGGTCGTTATGGGCTCCTGTACAGCAGGCGGCGCTTATGTTCCTGCTATGGCTGATGAAAGTATTATCGTTAAAGAACAGGCGACTATTTTCTTAGGTGGGCCACCACTTGTTAAAGCAGCGACAGGTGAAGTGGTAACTGCAGAAGAACTTGGTGGCGGAGACGTCCACACTCGAATTTCAGGGGTTGCTGATCAGTTAGCCAACAATGACCATCATGCACTTTCTCTAGCCCGAAATGCTATCTCAAGGTTAAACCGGAAGAAACCTCAAAACCTAGACGTGGCCGAGATAAAACCTCCACGCTACGACACCAAAGAGATATATGGCATCGTGCCTGCCGATAGTCGCCAGACTTACGACGTGAGGGAAATTATTGCTCGAATCGTTGATGATTCAGATTTTGATGAATTCAAACCCCTTTATGGCACTACCCTTGTTTGTGGTTTTGCACGCATATTCGGTTTCCCTGTCGGCATTGTTGCGAACAACGGCATACTTTTCGGTGAAAGTGCGCTCAAAGGCGCTCATTTTGTCGAGCTTTGCGCCATGCGGAAAATCCCCCTCGTATTTTTGCAAAACATCACCGGCTTTATGGTTGGTAAGCAATACGAGCACGGTGGAATAGCAAAACACGGTGCCAAAATGGTAACCGCGGTAGCGTGCGCTAATGTACCAAAACTCACTGTGCTTATCGGCGGAAGCTTTGGTGCAGGTAACTACGGCATGTGCGGCAGAGCCTATGACCCACGTTTTCTTTTCATGTGGCCAAATGCTCGCATCTCTGTAATGGGCGGTGAGCAAGCGGCTGGCGTTTTAGCTCAAGTAAAACGCGACCAAAAAGAGCGTTCTGGCGAATCTTGGAGCACAGAAGAAGAGAAAGCATTTAAACAACCTGTTATTGATACCTACGAAAAGCAAGGACATCCATACTATGCATCTGCAAGGCTTTGGGACGATGGCGTTATTGACCCGGCGGATACGCGATTAGTGCTTGGGCTATCGCTGTCAGCGACCCTCAACAAGCCTATCGAAGACACCCATTTTGGCATATTTAGAATGTAGGAGTTCGGGTTATGGAAAAATCAGTTATTTACAGCGTAGATGAAAGAAACATTGCCACTGTCACCTTAAACAGGGCTGATAAACATAATGCCTTCAACGACGAAATGATAATCGAGCTCACCCGTTTGTTTAAAAAAGCGGGCGAAGACGAGAATGTGCGCGCGCTTATTTTGAGGGCAGAAGGTAAAAGCTTCAGCGCTGGCGCCGATCTTAACTGGATGAAAAAGATGGCCAGTTATACCGAAGCGCAAAATGAAAGTGACGCTCTTGCATTAGCAACCATGCTGCAGACGCTTTATAAAATGCCAAAGCCCACAATAGCGAGAGTACAAGGCGCAGCTTTCGGAGGCGCAGTCGGTTTAATTGCCTGTTGCGATATTGCTATTGGAAGCAAGCTCAGCAAGTTTTGCTTAAGCGAAGTAAAAATAGGCCTTATTCCAGCGACTATCAGCCCTTACGTTGTTGAGGCAATGGGGGCACGTGTATGCCGACGCTACTTTCAAACCGCTGAAGTATTTTCTGCGCGTAGAGCACGACGACTAGGGCTATTGAGCGAATCAGTTACCGAAGACGAACTCGATAGCACTATCGACGACATTTTATCAAATATTTTGAAAAACGGCCCCCAAGCAGTGGCGAAAGCTAAAGACTTGGTGCAATGGGTGTCTACGCAAGAAATTGATGATGTCCTTCTCACACAAACGAGCAAACTTATTGCACAAGTTAGGACTTCTGATGAAGGTCAAGAAGGTCTGTCAGCCTTTTTAGAAAAGCGCAGTGCGTCATGGGTGGAGGTACAAAATGATAAATAAATTACTAATCGCAAACCGTGGCGAAATAGCCTGCCGCGTTATAAAGACAGCCAACGCACAAGGTATAAAAACTGTAGCTGTTTATTCAGACGCCGATGAGAATGCACTCCATGTACAAATGGCTGACGAAGCAGTTTATCTGGGGCCATCCCCGTCAAAAGAAAGTTACTTACGTGGTGAACTCATCATTGAGAAATCGAAAGAGCTTGGTGTAGATGCAATCCACCCAGGTTATGGCTTTCTCTCTGAAAATGCTGAATTTGCAAATCTGTGTGCAGAAAACAATATTATCTTTGTAGGTCCTCCCGCATCTGCAATAGAAGCGATGGGTTCAAAATCTGCTGCAAAGCACATCATGGAAAAAGCAGGCGTTCCATTGGTTCCAGGCTATCATGGCGACGAACAAAGTGAAGCGGTGTTGAAAGGTGCTGCCGATGAGATGGGCTACCCGGTGCTTTTGAAAGCCGCAGCTGGTGGCGGCGGTAAAGGCATGCGCCAAGTGTGGAGTGAGAAAGAATTTTCTCAGGCTTTAAACGCCGCTAAACGTGAATCTATGGCCAGCTTTGGTGACGACCATATGCTGGTTGAAAAGTACCTTACCCGCCCTCGCCATGTTGAAATACAAGTTTTCTGTGACACCCATGGTAACGGTGTATATCTTTTCGAGCGTGATTGCTCGGTTCAACGCCGTCACCAAAAGATTATTGAAGAAGCGCCAGCTCCAAATATGTCTCAGTCAGTAAGAGAGAAAATGGGTGAAGCGGCGATACTGGCGGCCAAAGCCATTAACTACGTAGGTGCAGGAACAGTTGAGTTTTTACTTGATGAAGATGATTCGTTTTACTTCATGGAAATGAACACACGCTTGCAAGTAGAACATCCAGTGACAGAAATGATCACCCGTGAGGATTTGGTTCACTGGCAATTAACTATTGCTGAAGGCAAACCGCTTCCTAAGCAACAAAAGGAACTCACGCTAACAGGACACGCATTCGAAGCACGTATTTATGCTGAAGATCCGAACAACGAGTTTCTACCTTCCACCGGCACGCTGTGCCTGTTACGCACACCACAAGAAAATGACGTAGTCCGTGTTGATACTGGCGTTGTGGAAGGCGATGAGGTAAGCGTTTTCTATGACCCTATGATTGCCAAGCTCGTAGTTTGGGGAGAGAACCGTGAGATAGCCCTCAAGCGCCTAATTAGTGCGCTGGGCGATTACTATATTGACGGTGTAAGCACAAATATTGAATTCCTAAAGCGCGTCGCTACACACCCTGCATTCGGTGCTGCTGAGTTGACAACTACATTCGTTGAAAAGCATAACGATTCGTTGTTTAACCATGTAGCTAGCGAAGACATCCATTCTAATATCCCAGCAATGGCATTACTTTCCCTAGTAAGTAGAAAAGTTACCTTGAGTAATCGCACACCTGAAGTATGGTCCACTGCGGGTGCGTGGCGGTCTAATGGAAATCACCAAGAAACTCTAACGTTGCTTTGCGGCCAAGAAGAGGTCGGTGTTGAGGTAAAACATCTACTACACGGGAATCAGCCTGTCTGGGAGCTTACGGTAGCTAACGAAAGCTTCGAAGTAAGTGGCAAGATCATAAATAACACGCTGAAAGCGACAATCAATGGATACAAATCAACTTTTTCGTTTTCAGACAATGATGGGGTGTTTACTCTTTTTAACAAAGACACCCATGCTAAGTTTAGTGTAGTTTCGCCCTCGTTAGGTGATGATAACAGTGATGGTGATGATGCCAATTTAAGTGCTCCTATGAATGGAACAATAGTCGCGCATTTAGTTGAGAAAGGTCAGCAGGTTAAGAAAGGTGCTCCAATTTTAGTCATGGAGGCGATGAAGATGGAGCACAGTATTATTGCGCCACACGACGGCTCAGTAGAAGAGTTCTTCTTCAACCCGGGTGAATTAGTGGATGGTGGGGCCACGCTATTGGCGTTTTCTACTGAAGAAGCAACCGAGGTTTAATGTGACGTTTCCTAAAGAAGTAAGTATTGTCGAAGTCGGCCCTAGAGACGGCCTTCAGAATGAAAAACAGACTTTAAGGGTTGAACAAAAGGTAGAGCTTATAAAGCTTCTATCAGAAACTGGCCTAAACCGTATTGAGGCTGGTAGCTTTGTTTCGCCCAAATGGGTGCCTCAAATGGCGAATTCAGGTGAGGTTATTAAAGCGCTAAATTTAAAGGCGAATATCCGTTATTCTGCGTTGACACCCAACCTTAAGGGGCTAGAAGCGGCCATAGAATCAGGAGTAAAAGAGGTTGCTGTATTTGGAGCAGCATCTGAGTCGTTTTCACAAAAGAATATCAATTGCTCAATTAGCGAAAGCTTAAAGCGTTTCGAAGCACTGTTTGAACTAGCCAACCACAATAAAATAAAAGTCAGAGGTTATGTCTCGTGTGTAATGGGCTGTCCTTATGAAGGTAAAGTCTTACCTACTGCTGTTACACAGGTCAGTAAGGCGCTGATTGACATGGGGTGTTACGAGGTTTCACTAGGCGATACTATTGGGGTGGGCACTCCAAAAGCAACTATCTTAATGCTTGATGATGTACTAAAAGAGATCGATGTCAGCAAGGTTGCAGTTCACTTTCACGATACTTATGGGCAGGCATTAGTTAACTTATATACGGCGCTAGGATATGGAGTTTCTACCATAGATTCGGCTGTTGCAGGACTAGGAGGTTGCCCTTATGCCAAAGGGGCCAGCGGTAACGTCGCAACAGAAGATGTCCTGTATATGTTGAATGGCATGGACATTTCCACAGAAGTGGACATGAACAAGCTGCTTGTAGCCTCGTCGTATATTTCTGACGTATTGGGTCGCTCGCCCGTATCAAAATCAGCCAACGCGCTGATGGCCAAATAATCTTTCGTAATTGTGGCGTGCGCACACGACCACATCTAACAAAGACACCCATTATAAGCGTCAAGAGAATTATTGGGATGGGTGTCTTTGTAAACTTCAAGAAAATGGATGCCTCTTCAAACTTTCTTAGAATGGATGTCTCTGTAAGCTTTTGTAAGCTAAGCTGTTCCACTGTGATTGATGCGCAATCATGAAAACCGCTCCTTTGTTCAGGTCACAGAGCAGCACCTCAGATGGTAAGGTCTGTTCAAGTAATATGACCTTGCTGGATGGAACAAAGTGGCACAAAGCAGAAAGTCCCTCATCAGTCTTCAAGACACACCTTACTATCACTGTATATCTCGGTGCGTAAGACGCAGCTACCTTTGCGGGTACGATCGACATAATAATGTTAGTTACGAGCATAGAAAATCTTGGGTAGAGAAAAGGCTTCTATTTTTAAGTAAAGTTTTCTCAATAGACATTTGTGCTTATGCTGTCATGAGCAACCACGTTCATGTTGTTTTATGCGTAAACAAAAGCGCAGCTCTTTCCTGGCCGACACAGACTGTTTTACAGCAGTGGCATAAAATGCACAAAGGCACCCTGCTCACTCAAAAATACATGAAGGGCGAATTACTTAGCGATAGTGAAGTAGATGCAGTTCAAGCTACAGCAGAAGTTTATAGAAAACGTCTCTTTGATATCAGTTGGTTCATGAGGAATTTAAATGAGTTTATTGCAAGAAAAGCCAACAAAGAGGACAACTGTACAGGTAGATTTTGGGAGGGGCGCTTTCGTTCACAGGCTTTATTAACTGAAAAGGCTCTACTTTCCTGTATGACTTATGTCGATTTAAACCCAATTCGTGCAAAGGCTGCAACAAACATACAGAACTCGTATCACACAAGTATACATACCAGGCTAGCTTCAAACGCATTGAATAACAAACCGATTAAAGGGCTAATTCCTTTTAAAAGTCAAAGGGTAAGTAAAAATCACCGCTGCTTAAATTTCACCCTAAACAACTATTGTGAGCTTCTTAATGACTCTATTAAGTTACTCCTTGATAGCAATAAAGAAACCGTTACTCAAGAAAGCAATAACGACATAAAGCTAATAGGTCTCGGCAAATCTCATTGGCTCAAAGTCATCAATGATTTTGAAAACACTTTTTCTTTTGCTGCAGGAGACACAACATCCATGCAGAAATTCAAAGAACGCACTCATAGAAAGCGGATGGCCAAACAGAAAGCAGCATCGCTCTGCTTCGACCTTAAATCTACTTCTCAGAGGGTAGAATTACAGTCATAACAACTGCCACCAAAAGTACTCCGGCCATAATATAAACTACTGAAAATGGTAAAACAGGGGTTACCGCAGCGTAGAGAGCGCCAAATGCTAATAAAATCACTCCTATAGCAGTGTTAGAAAAACCGACTAATTCAGTTCGCTCATGGCCATCTTTAACATCTAAACTATATGTTTTTCTCCCTGTCCGCACTCCTGTATGAGCAATCGAAAGCAAAAAGAATAGAAATGCCGATGTGACAATAGAGCTGGACTGCGAGTAAAGAAGCCCTCCACATGAACACAATGCCAGCAAACCAGATAACCGTAGTGTTAATTTTGCACTTTTATCAGAGAGCCTACCCCAAATAATTGAAGATAAAAGCGCAGCCGCAGCCTCAGCACCTATATAAATTGGAAGCAACTCTTGCGCATCACCATTTTTTTCAATCATGAAATAAGGAGCCACGAGCGCCGAATGCACGAAAAGCCCCCTAACAAAAATAAATTTATAAACAGTAGAGTCAAAGTTAATACTAAACGTTTTCTCTTCGTCACTACCGGTGTCCACACTTGTCTTGATGGGCCACACACATACCAAGGTCAAAACAAAGGAGATTAAGCTTCCACTTAAAATTAGCAAAAGTACGTTCGAAGAAAGGCTGCCATCTAATATAACCAGAGGTATTGAAATTACTAGTGTAACTACCCCAGAAATAGTAGACGCCAAGCCTATCAAATTGCCGCGTTCTCCTTTTGCCGCAACATCTGCTTCCATATCTTTAACAGTTAACGAACACGCTGAACGACCTAAACTTAGAAATATAAGAGAGGTTAGGAGCAAAGCGCCTGCTGTGAAGCCAGAGAAGAACACGACCGAAAATAGCATTCCGAGTACAGCAAATGCCTGAATTGCCATACCAATGCGCCAAACGATATGCCGCTGCGCGTGTTTTCGAAGATAAACGCTGATAAGAACCTGGGGTAGAAGCGCACCTGATTCTCTGATAGGAACTAACCATCCTACCATCCAAAGTGGAGCACCAACACTTAGGAGCACTGCCGTCAATGTGGTCTTAGCTGATATTAATAGGTCGGCAAGCTTATTAAGAGAAAGGCCGGCAATAAGGAGATTTTTTTCTTTCATGGACAATGCCACGTACCGTAAACCGATTCACTGCTTACGGCACTTTTATATTTTCAGATCAAAATGTTGCGCATATCAACCGTTGTTTTCAACCAGCACCTTAAGGTTTTCAAGCCCCATTTCGAAATCTGGGCCAATCATACTATCCATCATCAGCGCGAAATATTTATTTACTGGATTATTGTCGACCGAACCTTCATCTCTCCAAGTTACTATAGAACCGTCGACTGTAGATTCTATTTCGACCACACCGGATGAGCCCATGTCAAAATCAGGAAAATATAAACGATAGAGAACGCGTTTGTTGTGCTCTAGTTGCGTGATTTCCATCTCGCCATTCCCTTCCGTTTCACTCATCCATTCCGAACGCATCCCAATAGCCCTATCTGGACCAGAATAATCAAGCTTCATGTTTGGATCGCGTTTAAACCACACTCCCCACTTCTGCCATTCTTTTAAATCAACGACATACGGATATATCTCAGAAGGCTCGGCGTCTATACTAACTTTCCTTTCCACACTATATTCATTTGGAATAAAAAAGCTTGTAATTACAAACAATAGAATTACAACACCAACCATCACTAGAACTTTCTTTAATGCACCCATCTGAGACTCCACAAAAAACAGTTATTCAAATATAACATCTAATTAACAAATGTCACTTAGTGTCGCATTTAACGCTTTCGCGAAATTACCGTTAGATAGACACCCAACCATCTATTTTTAACGGAGTTAAAGGTTTTTCGGCGTACAGGTACCTTTCATATGCTCGTAATTTTAGTTGGATGTCTCACTAAATATGTAGATATTCGTAGTTTTAGATGGGTGTCTTTCCAAACCCTTCTAATACAGACTACTTCGCCTTTCCCTTGTGATAGTGGATACCTCGACTATGCTTTATGAGTATAAATTGTATGATGGGTGTCTTGCTTATCCTTGCTTAAACCCTACGATGGATGTCTTGTTTAGAAAAACCGTAAAGCAACAAAAAATTCAAAAATTTAACCATTTCATCACAAAGCAAGAAAATCGCACTGTTATTATAAATTATCTTGTGTAATATGGGTTTAGGTTATCAGTAAAGCCTGTTCAGTCGGGCCTTTCATGCATAGCGCATTCAATCGCAACACCTCGTTTTCTTTTTATATTTCTATCGATACACAGTTGTCGCTTTTTTACAGGAGTTTTTAGGAAATGGCAGATCAAAGTTCTCGTTACATCAGTAACCTCACCCGCGATACATATGCGCTTATCTTAGCTGGGGGGAAAGGTTCAAGACTACACGAGCTCACTACTTGGCGAGCCAAACCCGCGCTTTATTTCGGCGGTAAATTTAGAATCATCGACTTTCCCCTATCAAATTGTGTTAACTCAGGCATTCGAAGAATTGGCGTTGTCACTCAGTACAAGTCTCACTCCTTAATTCGCCACTTGGTCAGAGGTTGGGGGCACTTCAAGAAAGAACTCGGCGAATCAGTTGAAATTCTTCCGGCGTCTCAACGCTTTTCCGACAGTTGGTATGAAGGCACCGCCGATGCTGTTTTCCAAAATATCGACATCATCCGTGATGAGCTGCCCAAATACGTTATGATCTTATCAGGTGACCATATCTATCGCATGGACTACGGTGATTTGCTCGCTAAGCACAAAGAGTCTGGTGCAAAAATGACCGTCTCATGTATGTCAGTACCTCTAGAAGAAGCCGCGGGCGCTTTTGGTGTAATGTCCGTAGATGAAGACTACCGAATTAATGGTTTTGAAGAAAAACCTGCCAACCCTACTCCGCTTCCGAACGACCCCACGCGCTGCCTAGCCTCTATGGGCAATTATGTATTCGACACCGAGTTTTTATTTGAACAACTGCGAGTAGACTCTGAAAATATGGGGTCTCAGCGTGATTTTGGTAAAGACATTATTCCATCAATAATTGCTGACCATCCCGTATATGCCTACCCATTTGAGCAAAGTGGCGGAGATAACGCTTACTGGCGTGACGTAGGTACAATTGATTCGTTCTGGGAAGCCAATATGGAGATGGTAGCGCCAGTACCTCAGCTTAATCTATACGATAGAAAATGGCCTATTTGGACGTACCAAGAACAACTACCGCCTGCTAAGTTTGTATGGGAAGATCATGACAGACGTGGTGAAGCTATTAACTCTGTTGTCTCCGGTGGCTGCATCATCTCTGGCTCTACCCTTCGTTCTTCTATTTGTTTTTCTAACGTACGTGTACATTCATACGGGTTAATAGAAGATGCCGTCATCCTTCCAGACGTTGAAATTAAACGCCATTGTAAGTTGAAAAAGGTGATTATTGATCGCGGCTGCGTTATACCGGAAGGAACGACCATTGGTTACGACCACGAACAAGATAAAGCACGAGGCTTCCGTGTCTCAGAAAAAGGTGTGGTACTTGTAACACGTGAAATGCTAGGCCAACCAGTGGGTGGACTAAGCGCCTCAAGCAAACAGAGTTAATAAACCTTTCAAGAGCCTATGAGATTGATTTTGGCGCCTACCGTCAAAATCAATCTCAGATAAACCGGCTAAACCTTTAATAACTTAGCCCAATTTATGTGACCAACAAGCGAACCCACCCGCTTACTCCGCCTCATTGCTCCACCTTGTAAGGGTTTGCTCAATAAACCTCGCTACCGCTTCAGGATGCTCTAACGGGAACATATGTCCACCATCTAATACCACATGTTCAATTGCATTATGCTTCATTAGTCGCGAGTACATTTCAGGCTTGCATACATTACTGCTGCTACCCGTCGCCAATACTGCAGGACACTTAAGCTTTCCTTTGTATTTCCCGAGGTTATGAGGCACATTGCGGAATAAATCAGCTTCTACGTCAGCCCGAAATGTAAGTGAGATATTGTCTCCCTTAGTCTCTGTAACAGACTTCACGTAGTCTCTTACGCATCGTTTATCCATATCTCTAAATAGTGCTTTGCCATGAAAGTACGCAACCATATCGGTATTGCTTGGCCAACGTGTATTACGCGTTTGTGCGAGTTTTGCAGGCGTTAGCTTATTAATTAAAGGCGTACGTTTAGCGAATTTAAAAAAGTAACTCAGTGGGCCAACCACTAGCGGCGGGTCGAATAAAATAACGCCCCGAAATAGCTCAGGCGCCTCACACGCCGCCATGTAGGTAATTACGGCGCCAAACGAATGCCCTACACCGTAAACACCGCGTGGATCTTTGTTTTCTTTCTTAATATGTTTGATGAGTTCTTGAACTTGATTTCGCCAGTTGCCATTTACGGGAAGCTGAGGGTCGTGCCCGAATCGCTCAACGTGCAAACGATTGAAGTGGCTGGGTAACGCCGAAAACATGGCTTTATAGCTCCCGGCAGGAAACCCGTTCGCATGGGCAAAATGAAAACTCAACTCTGACGACGACACCAATACACTCCTTTATACTCAAACAATAAAGGGGCCTATAATCAGCCCCTTACAATGGAATAACGATAATACTACAAGCCCCTAGATTCTGCCATTTCCCAATCTTTTACTATCTTCGTGCTTGTCCATAAGAACACAGCAATTGAAATGGCGTAAGGAACCACCAGGTAAATCAGTGCTTGCCTTAATGCCTCTGTCTCACCCAAGGACGGCACCAGCGCTTGGCTTATAATTCCGGTAAGCGTAGGCCCGCCGCCTAACGCAATTATATTCAAAACAAAGAAGAAGAGTGCCGTCGACATCGCCCTTACGTTTATCGGCGCAAGGGTTTGTGCCATTGCAAAACTAGGTCCTAAGTAAGAGCCACTTGTAAATAACAGCAGCGCCATAAGCCCAACCGACAACCACAAATCTTGAACTTGTAACGATGCATAAAAGGCAGGCACCCCGATGATAAGCGCGATAGCAGGTAGTAATGCATAAGCTTTCTTATTGTGCTTGCCCCACTTGTCAGCTACATAGCCACCTAACCACACGCCCAATGCGTATGCAGTACCGTTGATGATGCCAAATACAATAAGAAGTTGTGTAATATCTAGCCCTGCAAATGCTCGTACGTAGTAATCTATGACCCAAGTCGATATTGCATAGTTACCGAACGAACCAAATGAAATACCCAATGCCATTCCCCACCACGTAGGTATTTTTAGCAGCATTTTCAATGACGATTTAACACTTGGCTTATTCGCGTCATCTGCACTTGGCGCAGAAACTGTTCTAGCAGGCTCTTTTACCGTCAACTTCAGCAAAATAGCCAGTATTACTCCAGGTATACCCACGCTGTACATTACCGTACGCCAGTCGGCAGATCCGCCCTGCAAAAAGAACGCTGAGGCAAAAAACGCCAGCATTACACCAAATGGAATGCCTAAAGAATAAATGGCCAGAGCTCCAGCGCGTTTTTCTTTAGGGAAAAGGTCAGAAATAATACTGTGCGATGGTGGGCTGCCCCCAGCCTCTCCAATACCCACACCAATACGAGCAATAGCGAGTTGCATGTAGTTGGCTGCTAATCCAGATGCTGCAGTAAAGCCACTCCAGAGCGTTAATGATATTGCGATGATATTTACCCGGCTATAACGGTCTGCAAGCCAAGCAATTGGGATACCCATTACGGTATAAAGTAACGCGAAGTAGATGCCTTTAAGCCACCCCAACTGAGCGTCATCTAACCCCAGATCGGCTTTAATGAAGGGCGATAATATTCCGATAATTTGCCTATCTATAAAGTTAAAGGCATACACTAAGGTTAATATGAACAGAACGTAATTGCGGTAACTTCTAGATGTTCCAGCTTCGTTAGCGGGAATACCTTCAACGTGCGTATGGGCCATAACAGTCCTTTTGAGTGACGATATCCCAGTCTACGCAGCTGGTAAAAAAATACACAACTAATTGTTACTTATTTGTTAACATAACGAAAATTTCTAACTCAGGCTTTTCGTTCCACAGCGCTTAATGTACGATGACACCCACTTAACTCATCAGACCAGACAAGCCAATATGACAGTAGATGAATTGCTCAATATTCCCCAACTATCACAAACATCGGAAAATACCTGGAAAGTTGACGGGCTCGTCATTCCTAAAACTTGGGGTCAAGGACGAACGGCGTTTGGCGGCATTTCTGCCGGTATGCTGTATACCGCTGTGAAACAACAAGTAACTGATAATCGGGTGTTACGCTCTTTTACTACTAACTTTGTTGGCCCTTTGTCCCTCGAAGCCCCCTTCTCTATCGAAGTTACCCTATTAAGAACGGGTAAAAATGTTTCGCAGTATACCGCGCATGCCATTCAAGACGGCAAAAGCTGCGTCTTTTCCCAAGCGTGTTTCGGGGTCGCTAGAGAATCTGGTATTAAGGTAGAAAATAACGAAAGGCATGATATGCCTTTGCCTAGCAAAGCAAAATTCATCCCGCAAATCCCGAAGGTTACGCCAAAGTTTTTACGTTACTTTGACTTAGCCATTGAAGATGGCGGTATTCCTTTTACGCGAAGAAAAACAAGCCACTACCACGGATTCATGCGGTTTAAACAAGCTCCTGCGGCGATAACTGATGCACACATCATTACCATGATTGATGCCTGGCCGCCTACGCTATTGCAAATGATGAAGTTGCCGGCACCTGCTAGCACGGTTAGCTGGAATTTAGAATTTATCCACCCGCATAAGCCGGTGAGCCCTGCCGATTGGTTCGGCTACAAAGCCCATACTAGACAGGCAGCTGACGGTTATGGTCACACGGAAGCGACAATTTGGGATAAAGATAACGAAGTCATTGCAATAAGTAGACAAACCGTAGCGATTTTTGACTAATCGCTACGGCATTAGCTGTGGCTAAAGGCGTTTAGCCTTAATAGAGCATAAACGCGTTAGGATTAAACAAGGAAATAACCGAAATACATTGAAGGTTAGTTATATCTAGCGCGTCTTCCAGATCCTCGCGATTTAGCGACAACGCCTCGTGCATCTCAGGTTTTAAATTGTGATAGCTTGGATAAATTTCTGGGTTTACGTTATCTAGTGCCAACACGTAAGAAAGCTGTAGAATTTTATCTTCTACATTTGCCTCTACATCTTCGCCTTTGTGAATACTGGCAATTGGCGTATAAATTGAACTAGGGATTTCCCATTTTTCAATCAGTCTTGCCGACAGGTCTGCGTAGGTAAACCCTAATACGCCAAATTGAAGCTCTGCGGGACTTACCCGTGCATTAAATGCCTGACAGCGAGTTGCCGACTCAGGCAAAAGCGAAACGGTAACTAGCTCTCCAATATTGTGAAGCAGCCCGGAAACGAAAAGTCTTTCGGGCTCTCTAATATTGCGCATATCGGCAAAATACTTGGCCAATAACCCGCAAGAAACGCTTTGTTCCCAGAACTTGTCTAAGTCTATTGCTTGGCCATTTACTTCGCTAAATGCCTGACTTACACCATAGGCAAGCGCCAAATCGTAGGTCGAACGGGTCCCCACCACCTGGATAGCCCTTGTTATGGTGTCAATCTTATTGGGAAAACGATAGAGTGCTGAGTTTGCCACTCTAAGCAGCTGGGTAGCCAATGACGGGTCGAAAGCAATGATATCGCCAATATCGTCAATGCTTGAAGCTTCATCGTCCATACAAGCTTTAAGTCGCGTTACCGAGTCAGGTAAAACAAAGAGGTCTTCCGCTTTCGAAACTAATTCATCTAAATTCATTCGTGCACTCTCTTCAATGCAGTCTTTGTCATTGTCGTGTTCAAGGCACCTCCATTCGCCAAGAGCTTAATTAAGGTATAGGCGTTAAAACTAAAGAGGTCAATTAATATCGCCTAGTAAAAAAGTATGATTTCTTTACTAATCAGGCAGTTAAAAACTCTTAAAAAAGTAACTATTAATTGATGTTCTTTTATAAGTATAAGCTGTTTTTTCAACCCTGAGCATTATCAATTTTGGTAATACACTAGACTACAAGACATCTCTGGAGTTCCTTGAACATGCCGGAACGTCGCGTATTATAACGAGCAGCTTGTTTTCACAAACCTAAAATTCTATTTCAAAGAAAAACTTAGGGTAATTACCTATAAGAATTAGAATTTCTAAGGCACACTCCCTCTGACTAATGGCGAGCGCAGTTTTGTGATAGCATTTGCCGCAAAATAACAGTGCAGTTCAGGCACAATTTAAATAAGAGTTGTAATTCGTACCATGTTAAATGTTGTTGTAGTCGGCTATGTATGGCCCGAGCCTAATTCCTCAGCAGCGGGGCAGAATATGCTATCTATTATTAAGCATTGCTTAGCCGCTAACTTCAACGTGACTTTCTTAACAGCCGCCACCGATAGCGAGCACAAAGCCGATCTTCTAGCCATGGGGGTAAATGTTCAGCCTGTGGCGCTAAACTGCAGTTCATTTAACACTCTTATTGCAGAGATAGCCCCAGACGTCGTTATTTTTGATCGCTACATGACTGAAGAACAGTTTTCCTGGCGAGTAAAAGAAGTTTGCCCGAATGCGCTAAGAGTGCTTAATACTGAAGATTTACATAGCCTTCGCCAAGCACGACATGAAGCGGTAAAAAAGCATGGCGATGCAAAACTAGCGCATCTATATAGCGAACTGGCCCAAAGAGAAATTGCCTCGATTATTCGAAGCGATCTAACCTTGGTTATTTCAAAAAAAGAAATGGCCTTATTGACTGAACACTACGGTGTACCTTCAGCGCAAATTCAGTATCATCCTCTCGTAGTTGGCCGTTCTATAAGCCCTGCCCCATCTTTTGAGCAACGCTCACATTTTATCCATATTGGTAACTTTCGCCATGCGCCAAATTGGGACGCGGTTTTGCAATTAAAGCAGTATCTGTGGCCTTCAATCAAAAAAGCATTGCCTCATGCTGAATTGCATATTTACGGCGCTTACCCACCTAAGAAAGCAACGCAACTTCACAACGAGAAACAAGGCTTCTTAGTAAAGGGCTGGGCCAACGATGTTGAGTCTGTAATGAAAAATGCTAGAGCCCTTATCGCTCCTTTGCGATTCGGCGCGGGGATAAAAGGAAAGTTGCTTGATGCAATGCGCTGCGGCACACCAAGCGTCACAACCTGGATTGGCGCAGAGGGTATTGTTGAAGATAGCGTTAATGTAAATAGCGAGATGAGCGCCAAAGTCGAACACGAGGTTAAAAATCTGCAATCGGCACAATGGCCTGGTGCTCTATGCGATGCTGATACTTCTAATGTGGCGGTTATTCAAGATTACGTTGAAAAGGCAGTAGCGCTGTATGAAGATGAGAAGATATGGAGTTTAGCCAATAATCACGCAGTTAGCTTGCTAGACGTATTTAAACAGCAGCAGCCAGAAGTGCCGTTTATTGAAAGAATAAGTGAGTTAAAACAAGGACTAGATAAACATAGGGATGCTTTGTTTATGCAAGGTTTGTTGTGGCATCAAACGCTTGCAGCAAGTAAATATATGAGCCAGTGGATTGAAGCAAAAAACAAGTAGAGGGGCGAGAAAGAAGCGCCTATACGCCCTTCAACTTTGCTATCACTGACTTTATTCCGTTGCCTCTCGACTGACTTAGATATCGCTCTAACTGGCAACGAGATAAATAACTTTCAAAGTCAAAACTTTCACGCTGCGCTTCGGACAAGGTATTGGCTTTTTCAAGTAATACTGCAAGTACACCCCGAATCACCTTACTTGGTGAGTACGCCATAATGCCGCCTTGTTCCGTTGAATATGCCATCCACACAGGGCTCTCACATCCTTCAACAGCTGTGTCTGAAGTACGTTCGTCTAGAGGGAGTGGCGTTAAAGATTTACCCGCTAACATAAGCGTGCGAGTGAAATCATCCCACCCCTTCGAAGCGGCAAGCGATGAAGCTAAAGGAAGCAAAGTTTCATCCGAATTCATCTGCTGTAAGCCCAGACTAATTGCCGTTTAGTTCGGCAGCTAAATCTTCTGCGGTCATAACTAAGTTTTCAACGTCACTTGTTGTTGGAAACATAACCAGTTCTACACCATTTTTTGTAAGACCAGGCAGCCAAGTTTCTGTAAACTCAGCCAATTCAACGCTTACGCATTGGCCTTCTATTTCATTTATGTCTACGAACTTTTGCGCCAAGTCGCGATGTGGGAATACGGGTAATTGAACACTCTCGCCGCCTTCGAACATAACAAAGCCTTCACTGCCCTGTATCATCCATATTTCTTTTGCTTTCGCTATATAGCTAACAACAAGTTCTTGTCGTTCTTCAGCACTTAGCTTCATTGCCTGCTCAATGACCGCATCGTTCAACTTGTCTGCAATTGTTTCTGGAAACACGCTTATTCACCTATCTCAAAATTTGGGGCAAGTATACCCGCACCAGCAAAAGGCGCAATGCAATAGTCACCAAAACCTCTCTTACAAAGACACCCACGCTAAAAACAACAAACTATCCTTACAAAGACACCCACCCAAACCAACAATCAACCGAGCTCATTTGAAATTATTTAGCTTTTCTTCAATTCACTACCGGTTACAGAGACACCCATGCTAAAGTAAAGCCCAATCGATTTTAACTACAAAGCAACGACACCAAGATACTTAAACCATGCGCAACCTTTTCACTGCTCTTAAGCAAGACACCCATGCAAACCACGATATTCTGGAAAACACTTTCCCATTTTCCATTTACCACAAAGACAGTTTGTTCGATGAAAAGGCATACCTCGCTATTTTAAAAATCATGAGTATGTTCCACCAAGCCGCGGCAAACGCCGTTCAACGAGCTGAACTCAAAGTTCCAGCCCTTGCTACAGTGGCTTCGATGATAAACAGTGATGCAATTCAAGATGCGCTAAATCAAGATATTCTTGCGCTTGCCAAAAATTCAATTAACAAAGACATCGACGCTCCAGATATATACACAGGCCAGACTTACAAAGAAACCCACCACAACAAACTATCTATGCCATTCAGCAGCTCGCCCATCAGCCAAGCTATTTCAGCTATATACGTATGGTTAGGCTCATCGATGGGAGCGAATATCATTGTTCGTAGGTTAAATGCCATTGAGCGCGATATACCTACAAACTATTACCAAGCCATGGCTGGGTGTGCGAAAGCATGGGCGTCATTCAAACAAGAAGTCGAAAAGCTACTCCTTGAACTCGAGCAAGAAAATGAGAGCTTTGTTGCAGATGCAGTAAAAGATGCGAATGCATGGTTTGAATATCTGATTTCACTAGCAGAAGTTGATATGCACGACAATACTACTCAGGCTGTGGGTTAGCTAGCATAGCGCAGTTAAAAACAAAGGCTATTTCCGCCATAGGCAGAAATCGCGCGGTAATTCGTTTCAATCACACCCACCGGCATCACCGGGCGACGCACAAGCTGCCTAGCTATAAATAAACTTAATCCATCCAATCGACTGAATGCATTAATATATCGGTAGTTCTTCGTTAAGCGCTTGCTTAGTTTCTGGTAGACTTAACTCAACGTTGAAACAACAAAAACATAAACATGAAAGTAATCTCATTTAATATAAACGGCATACGCGCCCGCTTGCACCAACTACAAGCAGTTACTGACGCTCACCAACCAGATATTATTGGCTTGCAAGAAATCAAGGTTCATAACGAGCAGTTTCCAGTAGAAGCCGTGGAAGCCATGGGCTATCACGTTTATTTCCACGGGCAGAAAAGTCACTACGGCGTAGCGTTTTTAGCAAAGAAAGAAGCCCTTTCTGTTTCTATGGGTTTTCCTACCGACGAAGAAGATGCCCAGCGTAGAATGATCATCTTAAAAACCACTGATGAAGCTGGCGAACCTGTAACTATCCTAAATGGTTATTTCCCCCAAGGTGAAAACGAAAAGCACGAAACAAAATACCCTGCTAAGCGCAAGTTTTATAGAGATTTAATGACGTATTTGAACGAGAACCACACGCCAGATGAAAACGTCATTGTGATGGGCGATGTGAACATCTCCCATACAGATCTAGACATCGGCATTGGTGAAGAAAACAAAAAGCGCTGGTTGAGAACAGGTAAATGTAGCTTTTTGCCGGAAGAACGTGAGTGGTTGAACACTCTTATCGACTGGGGTTTTGAGGATAGCTTTAGAACACTTCACCCTGAATCTAATGACAAGTTTTCGTGGTTCGACTATCGCTCAAAAGGTTTTAACGACAACCGCGGCCTTCGCATTGACCTAATACTGGCTACAAAAACTTTGCATTCACGCCTGCAGGACGCTGGCATCGATTATGAATTAAGAGGCATTGAAAAGCCGTCGGACCATGCCCCAATTTGGGCCGAATATAACTAGTTAGCTGATAGCGAATAAAGTAGCGCCGTATAAGGGGTACCAGTGAGTTCATTACAGTTGTTGGCATCGCTAATCTATGGCGCGTTTTTGCTGGGCGCGGCTAAGCACATCGACTTTACTCACTTTGCTCGCAACAAGCAGCAGCAACACCTTATATTCGGCACCGCTGCCTCTCTATTTGTGCTTTGGTTGTTTAAAGCGGGAATTTTTGAAGGCTTAGATGTTCATTTTCTAGGCCTTTCTGTTCTCACCCTTATGTTGGGCTTTAGAAATGCCATTATTGCCTCATTTATCACGCTTTTGGGGGCAAACCTCATAGGTTACGGCACGTGGGAAAACTTCGGTGTGAATGGTCTGCTTGGAACTATTTTGCCAATTGGAACAACCTACCTTTTCTACATGTTGTCTTTCCACCATATCCCCAGACAACTGTTTGTATATATCTTTGTATGTGCCTTTTTTCCTGCCGCACTATCAATCGCTTTTAAAACCTTATCGCTAGGCGCCTTCTATTATTTTGAAGGTACGTATACTTGGGACATCGTTTTCGATAACTATATTTTACTAATCCCGCTATTAGTGTTTCCAGAAGCACTTCTAAACGGAATGGCTATTACTCTACTCGTTATTTACCAGCCAACTTGGGTGTATACCTTCCACGACAAATTTTACCTGGATAATTAAACCCTTTACCTCTTCAAATCACTTCACTTATTAAACTAAAAGTTAATAAGCTTTTTCTAATTTCAACCTATGATTAAAGAGTGAAGTCGAGTGGTAGAGCTAAATGAAAATTCAGACATTTGCATTACAGTGCGACGGTACTGAAAGCGTAACATCGCAACTAGAGAGTGTTTTAGCCGATGAAAGGCCTTCACTACTCATCGGTTACGGCAATACCGATTTATCATTAGATACACTTTCAAGAACTATAACCGATACAGCGCTACCATTTTTCATCTCTAGTTCTTGCTTAGGTGCGTTGCTTTGCGATAACAACATAGCCTCGCCTAACTGTGATTTAGCCTTGTTCTGTATTAACGATGAAAACGGGGCTTACGGTGTAGGCAGTGCCGACATTACTGAATGCAGCCCATTTAAAGCAGGAGCAGTATCGCTGCAAAAAGCATTGGCAAATGCAGAAAGACCCTATGAGAGTCCAGCACTTATCTGGTGCTCGCTTCCCCCAGGCGATGAAGAAAGCATACTCGAGGGTTTTGCCAGCGTCGTGGGAACAAAGGTTCCTATCTTTGGGGGCTCAATGGCAGACAATACGGTTTCAGGCAATTGGAGCACAGTAACAACGACTTCCTCAGGGCCTAAAACCGTTGCCGTAGCAGTTCTATACCCTTCAACACCTTTGGGTTTAAGCTATAGCTCTGGTTACAAACCTACTGAAACTGTCTTTAAAGCCACTACAGCTCAAGGTCGGCAACTTCATCAACTCGATAATGGTAAAGCCAGCACTATCTACAATAATGCGACTAATGGCTTGATTGCACAACAGCTTAACGGCGGGCAAATATTAGGGCTTACTTCATCGGCGCCTTTGGGCAAGCCAGTTGAGCTGGACAATGGCGCAGTAAACTATCTTCTCTGCCATCCCGACTCGGTAGACGAAGATGGGACCCTTCATGTTTTTTCCGAAGTACAAGAAGGCGAAGAGCTGGTTTTAATGGAAGGAAATATTACAAGCCTCACCTCTCGTGCAGAGCGTGTTATCAATAATGCAATTATGCTGCTTCCGGAAAACAAAACGCCCGTTGGCGTATTGATGATTTATTGCGCCGGATGCCGGCTAATGGTTGGCGATGAGATAAACGCCATGTTGAACTCGTTACAAAAAACGTTTCCTTCTCTACCTATTTGTGGCCCGTTTACGTTTGGCGAACAAGGGCGATTTTTAGACGGCAAAAACAGACACGGTAACCTCATGATATCAGCGGTAGTGTTTTCCCAATGAATAAAGATTACGAAAACGTTTTAGAAGATCTGGCCCTTGTTTACCGCTTGAAACAACAAGCTGAGGCTCATAAAAAAGAAAGCGATGCATTGCTAGAAGGCACCCGGGTGCTGCTTACCGCTGAGGATGAAATAGATCTTTACAAGAAGATGTTTAGCGTTTTTAAGGGGCTTTACAACTACGAAGTATGCTTTGTGCTAGAGAATGAAAGCGCGGGCAAAATGAAATGTATAAATAGTACACATGACACTTTACTTGATACTGTTTGGGAGATAGACGATACCCTTTCTAGAGCCGTCAAAAGTGAACCCGTTGCATTGTTTAACGTTCAGCAACAGCCTACTTGGCAACAGCACTTGCCATTATTTGAAACTTCAGTCACATCGGTGCTTTATTGTCCGTTTAACGTACATCAGCAGCAGGCCGTTATTGTTTTTTGTCATCAATCACTGGGTTACTACACCCAAGAATACGTAGATATGGCCAACAGATATCGCACCTTTACGGAACAAATGGCAATGGGGATGCAGGCAAAAATTAATGACGCTGGAAACGGTGAGGCTGAAAGAAGAAAAAGCCAAAGTTGAAAAGAGCCTTATCGATTCTGAAAAAATGGCTTCTCTAGGGTTATTAGCAGCAGGTGTAGCCCACGAAATAAATAATCCGATAGCGTTTATCAATAGTAACATTCACTTTTTAAGAAACGTATTGCCTGCTTTATCCCAGATGCAGGATATAGTGTTGCAGTTGGCATCAAGTGCTAGCGATGAAGAAAGAGCGGAAATAGCGCAAGAAGCAATGCGGTGGCAATCGCGTAATAAGATTGATTCATTAAGCGATGAAATTGCAGATATTTGTGGGGAATCCGAAGAAGGCTTAAACAGAGTCACCGAGATAATCACCAGTCTTCGTTCATTTTCTCATGACGCCGACATGCTTGATGATGAAACTATTAATGTAAATGACTGTATTGCGCATGCCTTGAGGTTAGTAAATAGCGAATTAAAGCACCGCATTAAAATTCAACAGCACTTAACGGAAGTCCCTCTAATAAAAGGGAAAACCGGAAAGTTAAATCAGGTGTTGGTGAACCTTTTTGTCAATGCTGCGCAAGCGATGGATGATGGAGGCAAGTTAACCGTCTCTTCCTTTGAAGAAGATAACCATACCGTTATCACCATTAAAGACACGGGTTGTGGTATAGAAAAACACGCTCTGCAAAAACTTTTCGAGCCGTTTTACACCACTAAGCCTACAGGTAAAGGAACTGGTTTAGGACTTTATATTTCTTTTTCTATTGTTGAGGCCATGGGTGGCACTATTGCCGTAGATAGCGAGGTTAACGTGGGCACTACGTTTACGCTCTCGTTTCCAACGAATTTAGCCAATAAAAAAACCGCACAATCGTGCGGTTTAGATACGTTCGATAGCGATTCGTAATCGCTATTAAAGCTATATGGCTGTTACTTTTGGAATAAGATGTCCATAACGTCAGCCAACTCGCCTTTTCCTTCGCGGATCTCTTCTTCTGACAAGCCTGCGATTTCGTGAGGAAACACTAGCCATTCATCACTTTCGTTTACGTAGTAATCAGGCACAATATCAGTAGTGTTATTCTGAGGCTTATACCAAGGGCACGCAATGCGAATATCTTTTGGCATGTTCAAGCGCATAAGCTTGTTAATTTGCTTGATAAGCGCGTCAACACTTCGGCCTGAGTCAAAAACATCATCAACAATCAATAACTTGTCATCAGCATTCGCATTTTCAACCAAGTAGTGTAACCCGTGTACACGGATTTCTTTCGACTGTTTATTGATTCCATAGTAAGACGAAGTACGTACCGCGATGTGGTCGGTTGACGTATCTTTAAATTCAAAGAATTCTTGAACTGCGATACCAATTGGAGCACCACCACGCCAAATACCGATAATAAAGTCAGGGCGGAAGCCGTCTTCATACACCTTTGCCGCTAAGCGAAAGGAATCCTGTAGAAGCGATTGCGAGGTGATAAAATTCTTGTTCATGACGTCTCACTGAGCAAATTTTAAAAGACCGCGAGTATAGTGAATTTCACGGTCTTTTGCACGGTAAATTCAACTATTTATTCGTTTTGAAGAGCCTGAGACGGTGCAATTTTCATCGCTTTGCGTGCAGGATAAACGCTGGCTAAAACGCATAATAACAACGATAGCAAGGTAATGCTGATAATTTGCACTACGTCCATTTCAATAGGCAGCCCTCTTCCGTCAGCCGCTAGTGCTAACGGTGAACCTATTGCATCTAAAATATTATTCAGCTGAAGGGTTATAAAGACACCCAAGATAAGCCCGATACCTGCGCCTTTTATACCATTAAATAAGCCATTCAATACAAAAATCCACATTACCGTACTGGGCAACATGCCTTGAGTTTGAAGTACCGCAATATCGCCCTGCTTTTCGGTTACTACCATTACCAATGCAGACACTATGTTAAATGCAGCTACAGCGATAATAAGTAGTAGCATGAGTGTCATCATATTCTTTTCCATTTTTACAGCATCAAACAGTGGCCCCTGGCGCTCCCGCCACGTCCTAATATTATTTGCAGAGACACCCACCCTATCTGTTAACTCATTAACCACCGCTTGATAATTGAACGCATCATTCAGAAAGAGACGCAATGATTGTTTACTGCCTTGGGGGTCTCTCATTAAGCGATTCACGTCATCAAGGTTCATGTATATCACCTTGTCATCCATTTGCGAGCCCATATCGAAGACACCCACCACAGTCACAAGCCTCTGACTTGGCATTCTTCCAAACGGCGTATAAACACTGGCCCCTGCAACCATCACTCGCAGCCTGTCGCCTACACGCGCTTCAAGCTTTATAGCCAGTGAACGCCCAATGATAGCGGCGAAGCTACCTTTAGCGAGGTCACTGAATCGGCCTTGCTCCATATGGTTTGCAACTAAGGTGTGCTCAAGCATCACATCTGGCTGAACACCGTGAACCTGCACGCCGCGCAAGTCTGAGCGCGACTGCACTACGGCTTCAGCTTCTCTGTAATCCATACTGGCAACTACGCCTTCGATGGGTGTCATGCTAATTTCATCTAACGTTAAAGGATTAGGGGAAGTAACTTTTTGGGTGGGTGTCTCGCTAAGACTTTTTTGCATCTTTAACGTGGGTGTCTTACTTAGGTTGCCTGACTTTTGTTCGTTTAGCGTGGGTGTCTCTGCAACTTGTTTTTGGGTGGGTGTCTTGCTAAGGCTGTTGCTTGCGATGGGTGTCTTTGTAATTTCAGTCTTTGCAATTTCAATGTGGGGGACTATGCCGAGTATGCGCTGTTTTAACTGCCCTTCTAGGCCGTTCATTACGGATACTACGATAATAAGCGCCATCAAGCCTAGCGCGATACCGGCCACTGAAAATCGGTTTATAAATGAGACAAAACTGGTTTGGCTTGCTTTGTTAGACTTGGCATAACGATAAGCAATGAATGCAGAAAGAGGATAAAACATAGCGCCTTGCTTTTCAGTAATACGGTAATCTGCCTTACATTTAGCTATGCTTAGTGAATAAATAATTCAGATAAGTAGCCCAAAGGCGAGATGACGGGTTAACCCCAAAATAGTAAAGTGGGTATACTACATGTGACCGGTATACTACTTATAAGTTACTAGCGGCACAAGAAATAGTGGCAGAGGAATGATGTGAGCGAACTTAGCCTAGAACAAAAAAAAGCCCAATTCGATGAGTATTTTTCTATTGCGCACAGCATAAATGCCAATGTGCGCCCGTTACGTGACAATGAAAAAGTACCTGATGAGGACAACCTTGAAGACTCGATGCCCTATGCATTTCGCATTGCCAGCGAAATGGCCGCGTTAGAGGCACAAGCAATTCGCCCTTTAAGAAACTTAGGTGATCACGCTGAAACCTTGGCCGAATACTTAAATCATCAGTCACGAAAAATTGACCTAATGATGTCGTTTGTATTGCATCAACAGGATGAGCCCGAATACCGTTTCAAAACCGTAAAACTCGGTGGTGGTGGTGTAATTATTGAATCGTCTGATGCGCTGGAGGTAGGCACTAGAGCAGAGCTAAAGCTTTTTCTTGATGCCGAAGCCGCAGCAATTTTTTGTTTTGGCGAAGTTATTACTTGCGAGCAAGTAGAAGACAGTTACCATATCGCTTTTATTTTTAATACTATTCGAGAGCAAGATCAGGAGCTTCTAGTTCGCGCCAGTTTACATATTCAAACTCAACAGTTAAGAAAACGGGCGAAAGAGAAAAAAGCGGGATCTGAATAGCCCCTAACAACTGTATATAAGCCGTAAAACTCATCTTGCATTTAAAAAACAGGACGTCATGACAGCCACTTTATTATCGCTTCCCTTACCTGCGCCTAAAAAAGAAGCCTCATCACAAGATCACAAACAATGGGGCCAGCTTCAAGGTAGCAGCGCCGCGCTATGTATTAGCCAAACGCTAAACCAATACAAAGGCCCTATTGTATTGATTACCGCCGATACGCCATCGGCAATGAAGCTTGAAAAAGAAATAGCATTTTTCTTAAGCGATAATCAAAAAAATACGCCCATTACCCTGTTCCCAGACTGGGAAACGCTGCCATACGATTCCTTTTCGCCTCACCAAGATATTGTATCGCAACGGTTAGAAACCCTGTTTCGCTTTACCCAACAAGTGGAAGGCGTTTTTATTGTTCCTGTTAACACGCTAATGCAGCGCCTTGCGCCTACCGACTATTTAGCAAAGTACCTACTGATGCTAAATAAAGGCGACACCTTAGACAGAGACCAATTCAGGCGCAACCTAGAGCAAGCTGGCTATCTTCACGTTAGCCAGGTGATGAGCCATAGCGAATTCTCGGTACGCGGCAGCATTATCGACCTGTTCCCAATGGGTAGCGACCAGCCGTTTCGAATAGACTTATTCGACGATGAAATTGACTCTATTCGCTATTTCGATACTGAAACTCAGCGCTCTGGCGAAGCGGTAAATAAAATACGCTTACTACCGGCTCGAGAGTTTCCAACAGATAAAGAAGCAATCACCCTTTTCCGCCAGCAGTTTTTAGAAAAATTCGACGCCAACAACGCCTCTGAAAGCGTCTTTTCGCAAGTAAGCAAAGGTACCATGCCAAGCGGTGTGGAATATTACTTGCCTTTATTTTTCAAACAAACCGCGACTTTGTTCGATTACCTTCACCCGAAAAGCCTGCTGTTGCTTCACGGCGATGTGCAAGATGCCAGCGAGTTCTTCTGGGCCGATGTTCAAGAACGTTACGAGCAGTATCGCTATAACTTAGCTCGCCCGTTACTTGCACCAGATGAACTCTTTTTACCTATTAACGAGCTATTCGGTGCTATTAAGCAATGGCCTCGTGCGTCGCTTTCCAGCAAGGTACTTGAAGAAAAACAAGGTTCTACCAACCTTCAGTGCGAAAAACTGGATGACATTGCGATTAACTCGCAGAAAAAAGTACCTGCTGAACGACTTATTAAAACCGTAAATCAGGCCACTGACAACGGGGCTAAAGTACTGTTTTGTGCTGAAACCCAAGGTCGCCGAGAGGGTTTGATTACTGTGCTTGCCAAAGCAGGTATAAAACCCAAGATTGTTGATAGCTTTAGCGACTTCATCGCAAGCCACGACAGTATTGGTATTACCGTGGGTATGGTTGATAACAGCTTTCGCTGGCAAACCCAAGAAGGCGAGCTGTTATTTATCACAGAAACGGAGTTATTAGGCCAAAAAGTAAGCCAGCGCCGTTTACGTGATAAGCGCACCGCCACAGACGAAAGTGCCATTATTCGCAATTTGGCCGAGCTTTCTATTGGCCAACCGGTTGTGCATTTAGACCACGGCGTGGGCCGTTACCTAGGCTTGCAAACGCTAGATGCAGGCGGCGTTACCACTGAATACTTGTGTATTGAGTACGCCAAACAATCAAAATTGTACGTGCCCGTTGCCTCACTCCATTTAATTTCGCGCTACACAGGCGGAGACGCAGACAGCGCGCCAGTAAGCGCTTTAGGTTCTGACGCCTGGACAAAAGCCAAGCAAAAAGCCGCTGAAAAAGTCCGTGACGTGGCTGCGGAATTACTCGATGTATATGCACGCCGTGCCGCCAAGCCAGGTTTTGCTTACAATATAAACTGGGACGACTACCAAGCATTCTCAGACAGCTTCCCCTTTGAAGAAACGCCCGACCAGGCGCAAGCTATCGCTGCGGTTATGCACGACATGGGAAGCCCATCAGCTATGGATCGCTTAGTTTGCGGCGACGTAGGCTTCGGTAAAACCGAGGTTGCCATGCGAGCCGCATTCCTTGCCGCAAATGCAGGTAAACAGGTAGCTATATTAGTGCCTACTACCCTACTGGCTCAGCAACATTACGAGAACTTCAAAGACCGCTTCGCCGCCTGGCCGTTTGAAATTGAAGTAATGAGCCGCTTTGTCAGCGGTAAAGCGCAAAAGTCTGTGGTGGAGCGTATTGGCGAAGGTAAAGTCGATATCGTGGTAGGCACGCATAAGTTGCTATCTAGCGATATTAAGTACAAAGACTTAGGCCTTGTGATCATCGACGAAGAACACCGCTTTGGTGTGCGTCAAAAAGAGAAGCTAAAATCTTTACGTGCAGATGTAGATATTCTAACCCTTACCGCTACGCCTATTCCTCGTACGCTGAATATGGCGTTATCTGGTATGCGCGACTTATCTATTATCGCTACAGCGCCGGCGCGTCGTTTATCAATTAAAACCTTTGTACAGCAGCGCAATAAAGCCGTTATTCGCGAAGCCATCATGCGTGAAATTCTGCGTGGTGGTCAGGTTTACTTCCTTCATAATGAAGTGGAAAGCATTGCACGAACGGTGGAAGAGATTGCCGAAATTGTTCCTGAAGCACGTATAGCAATGGGGCACGGTCAAATGCGCGAGCGCGAACTAGAAGGCGTAATGAGCGACTTCTACCACCAGCGCTACAACGTACTAGTTTGTACCACTATTATTGAAACCGGTATCGACGTACCAAGCGCGAACACCATTATTATGGACAGGGCCGACCATTTAGGTTTAGCACAGCTTCACCAACTTCGTGGTCGCGTGGGTCGTTCACACCACCAAGCCTACGCTTACCTGTTAACACCGCATCCAAAGCGCATGACCAAAGATGCAGTGAAACGCTTAGAAGCCATATCTCAACTTGAAGATTTAGGTGCAGGTTTCGCCCTTGCTACCCACGACTTGGAAATTCGTGGTGCAGGTGAGCTTTTAGGTGACGATCAATCAGGGCAAATCGCCAGCATAGGTTTCAGCCTTTATATGGATATGCTCGATAAAGCCGTTAATGCACTTAAAGATGGTAGAGAGCCGTCGTTAGATGATGCAACATCAGGGCACACTGAGGTCGAACTGCGTATTCCGGCCCTACTGCCTGAAGATTATATTGCCGACGTTAACACTCGCCTATCGCTATATAAGCGCCTAGCAAGCTGCACCAACCAAGACGATATTGACGAGTTCCAGGTAGAGTGCATTGACCGTTTCGGTCTTTTACCAGAGCCTGCTAAAAACTTGATAGAAGTGGCTGAAATTAAACTAAAAGCCCAAGACTTAGGCATTCTAAAAGTAGACTTGTCGGCGCAAGGCGGTACCATAGAGTTTAAAGAAAACACTAAGGTCGACCCGGGCTTTATTATCAGCTTGGTACAAACTAAACCTAATACTTTCAAATTTGAAGGTAGCCAAAAACTGCGTTTGGTGAAAAAGACCGAAACAGCTAAAGAGCGCATCGCGTTTATTAGCGATATTATTGCCGATTTTGCAAAGGAGTCGCGATAACATGAAGTTATCTCGCTGGTGCCCGTTAGTCGCATCAATTAGCGCCGTATTTTTAACTACAATTTCGACCACAGCTTATGCCAACGATAACTGGTGGTTCGATGTGGAAGTGATTGCGTTTAAGCGCAACGTGGCACTGTCTGAATTAGAAGAGCAGTTTTCGCTAGCCGACAACTTAAACGCCCCTCGCGCTCAGGCAGACATCATCAGCGATGTAATTGCACCCGACATTAGCTATTTAAAGCAAGGCTTAGCCGTTTGCGGTGCAGACTCTACAATAAAATGGCCTAACAAAACCCTTTTTGATATTCCTTCAAAAGATGTAGATTTTTTATCGCTAGCTACCCCATCTAGCACACAAAATAGCGTTAAGAGTAAGGGCGCCTATAACAATGATACACAGGGTGTATCGCACTCTGACGCAACAAGCAGAGCCTACAATGATGCTTCAAGCGTGGCGGCAGGCGTCTCGTCTCGCACTTCAGGTGTAAATAATCAAAGAGAAACGGCGTTTAACAAAAGCCAAGATAACGCAGTTTATTCATCAACTGGGTATACCAGCAACACAGATTATTCATATGCCGAGACCGCAGGTAACGCACCAGATGCAGCAACAATTGCTAGCTACTGGACATGGTTTTTTGGTGTAAAACAAACAACGCCCGTTACTGTACCAGCCTTTAAGTTTTGCGAAGAAGCAAAACCTTGGCTTAGCGCAGAAATTACCACTGTACTAAACGTTATGGCCTCGACAGAGAGCGACGTGAACAATGAGGCAATGACAAGCGCGAATTCAGACAAAACCCGTGCAATTCAGTCTGCACTGAAGCCGGCCATAGTATGGAAGGTAAACAAGCCAGACAACAGGCTCCCTGCCCCTGCAAGTTTACCCATTGTTGTTGAAGGGCACGACTGGCCACTAGCCTCAAAAGCTCACCTGCTTACTAGTGAGCAACAAGCGCTATCATCTATCTCGCGTCAAATTCGCTCGAACCGACAGTTAGAACGCTTATTTCATGCTACCTGGCGTCAACCCGTTATGTTTGGCAAAAATAAGGCTTTTGATGTGCGCCTATATGGCGGTCAAAACTATGCACAGCAGTTCGATTTAAACGGCGATATGCGAGAGCAAGTGCAGCCCACCGCTGATATTGGCCAATCGCAAAATGGCAAGTCGGAATTTGGATATGGTGCAACCGCAGGTTTAAGCGCTAATAACACATCAAATACGCCAAACGACGACGCATTTAGCCCCGTAAGCACAAGCGAAGATGCGAATAGCACATACAATACTTCATCGTTAGGTGATGGTGAGTTAGCTAGCGTGTCTGATATTTTTGCTGACTTAGACCGCCGGCTTTCAAACCCACAAGCTATAAAGTATGAAGCGCTTAAAGCGCTAGATACTGCTATGATTGTGCAACAAGACGAAGATAACGGATCAGACGCAGCGTTAAGAACACCCATTTGGGAGATCGACGGCACAATAAAGGTATTTCTTAAATACATAAATCGCGTACCGTATCTTCATGTAGATGGTGAAATGTTTTATCGCCAACCAGTGCCGCTAAGCTACTTTAGCAGTGAAGAAAGTAACGCTGCATCAGCCGATCAAGCAACCCCAACCGAATACAAGTTGGTATCGATTCCGTTAGCCGAGCAGCGCCGAGTGATCAGTACTCAGCTACACTACTTCGACCACCCTTTATTCGGGTTTATAGTTCAGGTTCGCCGTTACAACCGCCCTAACGTCAGCGAGTAGCGTTTGTCGCGCCAGCTGCAGTATTGGCGCGTTCAGCTAGTTGCTAGTTGCGAGTTGCTAGTTGCTAGTTGCTAGTTGCTAGTTTGCAGCATTTAATGGCTTAGCGCGTAAAAGCAGAACGAGAAATGAGTTAAGAAAATAAGGTTTTTATGAAAATTTACACTCGCACTGGCGATAAAGGCAGTACGCAGATTTATGCCGACAAAGCCGTACGTGTTGATAAAGACGATTTGGTAGTACAAAGCTACGGTGACATGGACGAACTTAATAGTCACATTGGTTTGCTAGCCGCTTATGTTGCTAACGAACATAAGCCAATGCTGCACGATATTCAGCGTAACCTGTTCCAAGCTGGCTTTGCCATCTCTGCAAGCTCTACATTAAAGCAAGACGACGTTGAAAGTTTAGAAAGCCTAATAGACACCATTACTAGTAAAATGCCGCCCAATAATTCATTCGTACTGCCCGGCGGATGTAAAGCGGCAGCCCAGGCTCATGTATGCCGAGCCGTGTGCCGCCGTGCTGAACGCGCTGTTATCAGCCTTTCTAAACACTACGACGTACCCGAAGTAGTACACGCGTATTTGAACCGCTTAAGTGATTTCCTTTTCACCTTTGCGCGCTTTATGAATGTAGAAGCCGGGGTAGAAGAAACCGCGGTATAAAGAGCCAATTCTTAATTTGCCAACGACTAACCTAAGGGAGTAGTCGTCGGCAAAACCAGTGAAAGAGCAAGCAAAAGCACATCGAGAAAACCAGCAAGAACAACTGGCGAGCAAAACGGTAGGGTTAAAAAACCTACCGTTCGCTTAATTGCTTTACTAACTCAACGGCACTGTCGTACTTATCATTTAGCCCTGCAGGCATAACCCGCCCGTAAAGCGCCATAATCCGCTCTTGCTTCTGTGAATCGCCCTCACTTAAGTTAGAAAAGCGTGTTTCTAATCCATCCAAAATATTTTCGGCCCCTTCGGGGTTATTGCAAGCAAGTACCATGTCGCAGCCAGCATCTAGTGCAGCTTCAGCGCGCTCCACATAGCTTCCGGCAACACTTGCGCCATGCATAGACAAATCATCAGAAAATACAGCGCCACCAAAGCCCAAATCACGCTTAAGCACATCTTGTAGCCATTTTGGTGAAAACCCTGCTGGTTTATCGCACACCTGATTAAATATAACGTGGGCAGGCATAACGCCATCAAGCATTGCGCGCTGTATTAATCGTTCAAATACCACCATATCAGTGCTTCTTATCTCATCGAAATCACGCTCATCTACCGGTAATGCGATATGTGAGTCAGGGGCAACACTGCCGTGCCCAGGGAAATGCTTTCCAATAGCGGGCATATTGACGGTTTTTAGCCCTTGTATAAGGTGGGTAGCAAGACGTATCACCTCGTTCGCATTATCAGCAAATGCTCTATCGCCAATAACTTGCGATACACCGTTAATATCAAGCACAGGCGCAAAACTAAAATCAATATCTAAGATTTTAAGTTCATGTGCCAATACTAGCCCGCACGCCTTAGCATACGCTGCACTTTCATCCTGATGTTCCGACTGCTTTAAAATACTGCCCATTGCAGGTATAGCGGTAAAGCCCTCGCGGAAGCGCTGAACTCGGCCCCCTTCGTGATCAACCGCTATCAGTATAGGGCGTTTGGCATAGCGTCTTATATCCTGAACAAGCGCAGAAAGCTGGCGTTTGTCATGATAATTACGACTAAATAAAATTACGCCACCCACAACAGGATGGGCTAACTTTTCCTTTTCTTCAGGCGCAAGTTCTTCAGCCTGACAATCCAACATTAATGGTCCCACAGCACCGCCTTTGTATGTGTCATAAAACATCACTTCAATTTTGCTAGTTCTGTGGTTAGGATAGAGAAAAATAGGGAGTTTTACACGTGATAAATTGGTTCAAGTGGTTGGTTTTAAGTGTTTTAACACTGCTTCTAATAGCGGCTTTGGGACTTTATATATTGCTTCGGCTAAGCTTACCCGCACTTGATGGCAATAGTGCCACCTATCACGTAAACGCACCCACCAAGTTAAGCCGCGACAGCTTAGGTCATGCCGTCGTTAACGCCGACGACATTTTCGATGCTGCCTACGCTTTAGGTTTTGCTCACGCACAAGACCGGTTCTTTCAAATGGACTTACAACGTCGCGCTGCTTCGGGAAGTTTGTCGCAATGGGTGGGCGATGTAGCCCTAGACATTGATAAGAACGCCCGCTTTCACCAATTCGAAAAACGAGCAAAAGCCGTATTCAAGAACCTGCCTTCAACACAACAGGAATTGTTAGTACGCTATGCTCACGGTGTTAATGACGCACTAGATGAATACACCTTACCGCCGTTTGAATACCTGGCCGCAGGCGTTGAAATAAAGCAATGGCAACCCACCGACAGTATTCTAGTTATTTACAGTATGTATTTAGACTTACAAGGTACGCAAGTAGAACTAGATTTAGCGAGAGAAGCACTACTTTCAATTTTCGGAAATGATATATATAGCTTTATTACCCAGCCAAGTAACTATCAAGCAGCGTTAGACGCCAGCGAAATCCCGTTACTTGAGGCTGAAATACCAGACTACCCTGCTACCCTTCGTACAGATACCACTGCACCAGCTAGTAGTATTGACGAGCCCGCTGAACAGCGCTCGGAAATCAAAACCGTTGAGCCTATAAGCGACAATCAAAGTGAAGATTCTGCATCTATCGAATTTTCACACAATAAATATGGCACATCTAAACCTACACCAGATAAAAACAACAACACTGCTATTGCTCGTGCCCAATATAACGGCACTGAGCTTCCCGACATTGGCAGTAACAATTGGGCGGTTACAGGAAACTACACAGCAACAGGTGGAGGCCTTTTAGCGAACGATATGCACCTGGGTTTGCGTGTGCCCATTATTTGGTATCGCGCCCAGCTTAACTACCAAGAATCGGGTAACAAGGTGCAGGTAACTGGTGTTTCTTTACCAGGCATTCCTGGAATAGTGGTGGGTACCAACGGTCATATTGCGTGGGGTTTCACTAACGCAAATCTAGATAATGTGGACTGGATTGAATTAGAGGAAACAACGCCTACCGATACTGTAACAGAGCGTATTCCCCTGCCCGATGGCGAACATGAATACACATTTGAAGTAAGCGAATACGGCCCGGTAAAAGAACTCAACGGCAAACGGTACGCGCTGAACTGGGTCGCGCATCATCCCTTTGCTGCTAATTTGGGTATCATAAATTTTGGCGCCGCAAAAAATGTTCAAAAAGCGATTACTATAGGCAAGCGCATTGCCATTCCTACACAGAACTTAGTTGTTGTAGATGAAACTGGCAACGCTGCGTGGCTTCCTGGCGGCGCGGTTATGGATAGGCAAACGGCGTCGTTCACCGCTATAAAACAGCAAGATGCAATAGAACCAAAGCGCGCTACACAACTTCCAATGTTATTAAACCCTGAAATGGGAAGAATATGGACAGCCAATGCCAGGGTAATATCATCTGACGACTTCAAAGTCTGGGGCGACGGTGGCTATGCCCTTGGCGCTCGCGGGCAACAAATAAGAGACAGGCTTTTCGAAAAAGACACCTTCAGTGAAACCGACTTTTACGCTATTCAGCTAGATAATCACGCCCGCTTCCTCATTCCATGGCAGCACCTATTGTACGGCTTGCTTAACATGCAAGACATTGAGTTCAAACCAGACCTTGCTTATTTAAACGCGTGGAAAGAATGCGCATGTGAAGATTCAGTGGGCTACACCCTAGTTAAGCATTTTAGGCGCGAGGTAATACAAACACTGTTTGGTGGCATGCTTTCTCACTTAGACCAACAAGGTGTAAACAGCCGTACTCTGCTTAGGGGTATTGAGCCTGCCACTTGGCAGCTTATTCATAGCCAGCCTGGTTCCTGGCTGCCTACCGACACTGAAAGTTTCGACGAGTTATTGGTAGATGCTTACCGCCGAGCCAAACACAAATTATTAGATAAGTATTCTCCGGTAGAAGCTAACATGGAAACCTTAGCCTGGGGTAAGGTCAACGCTTTATCTGTAGAGCACCCTTTCGCTAGTCAAATTCCATTAGTAGGAAGCATGTTAAATATGCAGCAAGTAGAAGGCTTTGGCGATACCTACATGCCTGCGGTTCAAGCGCCTAGCTTTGGTGCTTCTGAGCGATTCTTTGTGAGCCCTGGTCATTTAGAAGATGCCATTTTAACCTTACCTGGTGGGCAGAGCGGACACCCGCTGTCAGATTTTTTTACAGCAGGTTTTAACGACTATGCCACCCATGCGGCAACGCCCCTACTACCCGGCGAACCTATACACAGTCGAACATTCTATAAAAAAGAGGTTGAATGACACCTGCAATCACACTACTTACCAAAAAGCGTATAGCCCATAAGGTATTAAAGTATGACCACGATGCAAATGCAGCATCCTATGGGCTAGAAGCGGTCGAAAAGCTAAACCTAGACGCCGATACTGTATTTAAAACCTTAGTGGTGAGTACAGACACCAACAAACTGGCTGTTGCTGTAGTACCGGTAAACACCAAGCTAAGCGAAAAGAAAATGGCGAAAGCATTAGGTGTGAAAAAGGTAGAAATGGCGCAGGCAAACGCGGTAATGGTTGCCACAGGCTATGTGTTAGGTGGGGTAAGTCCTTTAGGGCAAAAAAAGCGCTTAGCAAGCGTTATTCATAAAAGCGCTGAAAATCTGCAAACTATGCACGTAAGTGCGGGAAAGCGAGGGTTAGAAGTGGCCCTTTCCCCTGCCGATTTAGCTTCGCTGACCGGTGCTCAATTTGCTGATATTTCGGTTGCTTGACTCATATTGTTGTTCCATTACAGGTGTGGATTGATGTGGTAACACGATAACGCTGTCACACTTATCACATACGCCAACCAAAACCTTTTTAACCACACCCGTACCATCACTGAAAGGAACATCTCTTAATCGAAATTTCGCATTTTCAAATGATTGACACTTGTTACATGCCGCTTTTTGCGACTCGCCTACTTTGAAAATTTTCATAACTTTTCCTCAATGATGAATGCTAATAAATAGCCATCTTGGTTGGTAAATTTACGACTACCTAATTACCCGCCTGCGCTAACCACTGCTTTCGCGCTTCTTCAAGCGCTGTTTCGTCAGGCTGTTCGTTGCCCGAAATAGCTACAGCAATTTGCTGAATAATGTCATCGCGCTTTTTAATCAACGCATCAGTGCGAGGGAATAGATCTTTAGCTTCAGGATATTCCGCCTTCAGCGATTCAACGTCTTCTAAGGCATAATAGCGCGCTTCAAAGGCTTCGTTATACAACTGACGTTTAGCATTAAATACCACGTAGTCTTTGGCTGTCTCTGAATTAAGGTAATCCATATCCTCTGAAGATAAATTAGCGGCCTGCCCCACTTCACGGGCTTGAGCCATCCATGAATCTACAGCTTCGGCATTGCCCTCTTTAACAGCTTGCTTTACGCCTGCCTGCAAATCGCTGGCGTGAAGAATTTCCATCACTGTAATAAGCGGAACTTGTGCTGCGGTCTGGTCTCGATTGTCTGCATCTAGCGACAAATAAGCGAACCAAGCGAAGATAGCGGCAATAATAATAGCAAGAACGACAAGTGCTTTTTTCACACTTTCCTCCAAAGACATGCATATAGAAATCAGTGCGGGTGCACTGTAAAAAAGAAGCAATACAAAAAGAGCGAGAGATCTCGCTCTTTTTCAGTATTGTAACGACCTAAAGATTATTGGTCGACAGGCTCTGAGTTTTCAACTCGGCTTTTCAGTTTTTGACCCGGGCGGAATGTAACCACGCGGCGCGCTTTAATTGGAATGTCTTCACCGGTTTTAGGATTACGGCCAGGACGTTCGTTTTTATCACGCAAGTCAAAGTTACCAAAACCCGACAGTTTTACTTGCTCACCAGATTCCAGAGCGCCTTTAATCTCTTCGAAAAAAAGCTCTACCAGATCCTTCGCATCACGCTTGTTAATGCCTAGTTTCTCGAATAGGTGTTCAGCCATCTCGGCTTTGGTCAATGCCATAGTTTACTCTCTTAACGCGGCCCCAAACTCAGATTCCAGACCTTTAACCACAGTATCTACAGCTTGCTGAATCTCAGCTTCTTCCAAGGTTTTATCCGGATCTTGTAAATGAAGTGACAAAGCAAGGCTCTTATAGCCAGGCTCAATTCCCTTGCCTTTGTACTCATCGAACAAGTTTAGAGCAACTAGTTGATTTACGCCAATATTTTCTATGTAAGAAAGCACATTTCCTACACGCACTTCATCTTTAACCGTAATAGCAATATCACGGCGATTCGATGGGAAGCGCGATACTGGTACGGCTGACGGTAATTTGCGATCGGTAATGGCATCTACCACTAGTTCGAACACAAATACGCGGCCGTTAACACCAAGCAATTTAGTAAACTGCGGGTGTATAGCACCAATATAGCCAACTTCTTCATCATTAAGCAAAATTTTTGCCGTCATACCAGGGTGCAACGCACTATGTTGCCCTGTAACGAACTGGAACTCACCGGTTTTACCGGTAAGTGCCAACAACGCCTCAACGTCAGCTTTCGCATCGAAGAAATCAACCGGGCTGTCGCCCAAGTCCCAATGTTCTTCATTACGACGCCCTGCTACTACACCACCAATTACTTGCTGTTGCAATACACCATTAGGCGCATCTTGTTGAGGAATAAAGCGTAATCCGGTTTCAAACATGCGAACACGTTGTTGCTGACGCTTCTGATTATAAGCAGTAGCACCTAGCAAACCCGGCCATAAACTTACGCGCATTACCGACATATCAGATGAAATTGGGTGTGGTAACACCATGCCTTTCACGTCTGGGAATAATGCGTTTTGAATTTTAGGGTCAACAAACGAGTAAGTAATCGCTTCATTGTAGCCACGGCTAAGAAGCAACGACTTCATAGTGTTTAGCGGCAACTTAGCTTCTTGCGAAGGTAGCATTGCCAGCGTAGCTTTTGGCGCCACGTTTGGAATGTTGTTGTAGCCGTAAACGCGGGCAATTTCTTCAATCAAATCTTCTTCAATTGAAATATCGAAACGATAGCTTGGCGCAACCGCTTCCCAGCCTGCTTCGGTCTGAGTTACGTCTAAACCAAGGCGATTAAGCATTTCCGTTACTTTCTCATCATCAATGCTAATGCCTAGTACACGAGCTAAACGTTCACGACGAAGCGTAACCGTTGCCTGCTTAGGTAGCTTGTCTTCAGCCACAGCTTCAACAACAGGGCCAGCTTCACCACCACAAATTTCAAGTACTAGTGCAGTAGCACGTTCCATGGCTTTACGCTGAAGTAGCGGGTCTACACCACGCTCATAGCGGTGTGAGGCATCGGTATGCAAACCGTACTGACGGGCACGGCCCATAATGGCATCACGGCTAAAGAATGCACTTTCAAGCAAAATGTCTTGGGTTTCAGTAGTTACACCAGAGTGTAGGCCACCGAAAATACCCGCTATGGCTAGCGCTTTGTTGTCATCAGCAATAACTAACGTATTGCTTTGCAGCTTAGCTTCGGTTTCATCAAGTAGCGTAAGGGCTTCGCCTTCATTCGCCATACGTACGTTAATGTTGCCTTCAATGCTGGCAAGGTTAAACGCGTGCATTGGCTGGCCAAGCTCTAGCAATACAAAGTTAGTCACATCTACAATGGGGTCGATACTGCGAATACCGCAACGACGAAGCTTTTCAACTAACCACAGTGGCGATGCTGCTTTAACATTTACGCCTTTAACTACACGGCCTAAATAACGTGGGCATGCGTCATCCGCACTTAGCGTAATTGATAATTTGTCATCAATAGTTGCGTCTACCGCAGCTACTTCAGGCTCGCACACGTCAAGGTTATTAAGCACGCCTACTTCACGGGCAATACCGCGAATACCCAAACAATCTGCACGGTTTGGTGTTAGATCTACTTCAATAGCGTTGTCATCAAGACCAAGGTAATCGCGAATGTCTGCGCCAATAGGTGCATCGGCTGGAAGCTCGATAATACCGTCGTGGTCGTCGCTAATACCTAGCTCAGAGAAACTACATAGCATACCGAATGACGGCTCGCCGCGAAGCTTCGCTTTCTTAATTTTAAAATCGCCTGGCAATACAGCACCAACAACCGCTACCGCTACTTTAATGCCCTGACGACAGTTAGGTGCACCACAAACGATATCTAGTAGTTCATCGCCACCTACGTTAATTTTAGTTACGCGCAGTTTATCGGCATTCGGGTGCTGACCGCACTCAACTACTTCACCTACTAACACGCCTTTAAAATCGCCTGCTACTGGCTCAACGCCGTCTACTTCTAGGCCAGCCATGCTCAACTGTTCAGACAGCTCATGTGCCGACAGCGACGGGTTAACCCACTCTCTTAACCATTTTTCACTGAATTTCATGTGTACTCTCTGCCTTAGTTGAACTGCTTAAGGAAACGAAGATCGTTTTCAAAGAACGCGCGCAAGTCGTTAACACCGTAACGAAGCATAGTTAAGCGCTCTACGCCCATACCAAAGGCAAAACCTGTGTACTCTTCTGGGTCGATACCCACAGCTTTAAGTACATTTGGGTGCACCATGCCACAGCCTAGCACTTCAAGCCACTGGCCGTTTTTACCCATCACGTCTACTTCAGCTGAAGGCTCGGTAAACGGGAAGTAAGACGGACGGAAGCGAATTTCTAGCGACTCTTCAAAGAAGTGATGTAAGAAGTCGTGCAAAATACCTTTAAGGTCGGTAAAGCTAACGTTCTTATCAACCATCAAACCTTCCACCTGGTGGAACATTGGCGTGTGAGTTTGATCGTAGTCGTTACGATACACGCGCCCTGGCGAGATAATACGCAATGGCGGCTTTTCCGCTTCCATAGTACGAATTTGAACACCAGAGGTTTGCGTACGAAGCATCATGTCTGGGTTAAAATAAAAGGTATCGTGATCGGCACGCGCTGGGTGATTCGCAGGAATGTTCAGTGCGTCGAAATTGTGAAAACCATCTTCAATTTCAGGGCCGGTCTTAACTGAAAAACCAAGCTCACCAAAGAAAGATTCAATACGCGCAATTGTGCGGCTAACCGGGTGCAAGTTACCTGGCTTTTCTGTGCGACCAGGCAAAGTTACATCAATGGCTTCTTCGGCTAGCTTTTTGTTAAGCTCTTCAGTGCGTAAAAACTCACCTTTTGCAGAAATAGCTTGCTGAATAACCTGCTTAGCTTGGTTAATCTTTTGGCCCGCGGCAGGACGTTCTTCGTTCGATAACTTTCCAAGCCCTTTAAGTAAGTCGGTAAGTTTACCTTTCTTACCCATGAATTCGACCCTAACTTGGTCTAATGTGGCTGCATCTTGTGCAGCGTCAATCTGGCTTTGTGCCTGATTGATAATAGCGTCAAGCTCCATGTTTTCCTCAATTTACATGATGACTGCATGGCCAAAGCATAGGAAGAATTATTCTGTGCGCTAAGGCTTGCCTGAAATAAAAGCGGTAGTTTACACGAGTGACAGACATTACCGCTACCCTATATAGCTGATAATGGCGAAATTTTGTGGGTTTTAAACTGGCGACGGTAGAACTTACAACTTTATTTGAAACACGTGCGATATAACAAAGAAGTTCTAGCAACGTATTTACTAGTAGACTAAAGTATATTTTTTGAGCAACCATTTAGGCTACTTTATGAATATCTCCTATCGTCAACTGCTAAGTAGTATTGCTTTCATCTTCGCAAGCTTTTCGGTAAACAGTGCAATTGTAACTTATAACTTCAACGGGTTTGTTTCAGAAGTCGAAAACTCGGCACAAGAGTTTTTTAATCCATTTAGCTTACTGGGTGAACAGGTAACGGGTTCTTTCACGTTAGACACTTCAGCGCCCATCCGGGGAAGACTTGAGACAAGCTATTACTGGTGGTCTGTACATGATAACGACCGCCCAGCAATGACATCTAGTATTAGTTTCGGTGATATGTTCTTTAAACTAAACAACGAAGGGGTTTACTTAGAAGAATATGATGAATATTACCCCGAGGAAATGTTAGAAATGTACGATGGACCAACTTATGACGATGGCTACATTGGCGATGGTATATCGCTTAAAGATTACGCTAGAAAAACTACTCTCTTCTCAAATGGAAGCTTAGCAAAAACGTTGCACCTCAGTTTCGGCTTTCGTGATTTGATTAATGACTTTTTTCAATTTGATGAAGACACCTTATTGCGAGATGAAATGCCTGATTTCACATCTCCAGTTTCATGGTTCGATAACGACCTCAATACAGATACCCAAAGAGGTGGCGGTTCACTTAGACTAGTAAAGCGCATTGATGACGAGAATACGGGAGTTACTTATCCTGTGGATTCTACCGTTAGATTTGCTTTAACAAGCGTGGAAACGGTTAAGGTTAGTTCGCCGAATATGACTTTTAGCTTCTATTTGTTTGTCGTTTTTCTTTTATGGAGGAAAGTAGATAAGCAAAACTTTTTAATTTGATTCTTTACTGTCAAGACGGTTTGATACTCCATTCTGCTAGAAGACGCTAATCATACTGCCATCTAAAAAGCTCGACTATCAAAGTTTCTTATAAGACAATATTGTAATTCGAAAGTACCTTACGTACCTGGCCTTAACAGTATCGAACCGCATAAGAAACAAATAAAATGAAATTTAGGGAAGATATCAACGCATTGCGTGCCATCGCAGTTGCTTCAGTAGTCGTTTTTCACTTCAATCACAGTTGGTTGCCTGGCGGCTTCGCAGGTGTAGATGTCTTTTTTGTTATTTCAGGCTTTCTTATGACAATGATCGTTGTGAAAGGCTTGGAAAAAGAAAATTTCTCAATTCTATCATTTTACAATGCTAGAGTAAGAAGAATCATACCAGCCTTATCTGTTCTCTGCTTTGCCCTCTTGGTGTTCGGTTTATTTTTCATTCATCCGATAGACTATTTGAACTTAGGCAAACACGCAGCAGCAAGTTTATCTTTCGTATCAAACATGGTTTACTGGTCGGAATCTAACTATTTCAACCCTTCATCAAATGAAAAATGGCTGTTACATACTTGGAGCCTCTCGGTAGAGTGGCAATTTTATCTCATCTACCCTTTGGTTTTAGTTTTCTTAAATAAAGTTCTTTCGCTTCGACAGTTAAGGCTCGTTATACTTTGCGGAACTATTCTAGCTTTCTTGTTTTCTGCTTTCGTGACCGTTAAGTCGAGTAGCGCAGCATACTTTCTGCTACCGACTAGAGCATGGCAAATGTTGGCTGGGGGGTTAGTGTTTCTCTACCCTTTTAACATTAGAGATAGTTTTAGACATCCATTACAACTAACCGGCTTCGTTCTAATAATAAGCTCTTTCTTCATATTCACTTCGTCTACACCTTGGCCGGGATATGCTTCGCTATTGCCAATTGTTGGTGCGGCCATTGTATTAATTGCTAACAATAACTCTAAACTTGTAAGCAACAACATTACCCATTTACTAGGGAAATGGTCTTACTCTATTTATTTATGGCATTGGCCCATAGTTGTGGCAGGATATTATTTTGAGTTGGGTCCGAATTGGTGGGTAGTTGGTATACCACTATCCGTTTTACTCGGTGCTTTGAGTTTTACTTATATCGAATCTAAAACGCTAAAAGATTACCACTTGGACAATTTTAAAGTGCTTTTACGCCCCTTGCCATTCACAATTGTAGTTGCTCTAAGTGGCATGGCTATTTTTCATACTAACGGGCTTTTGCTACGTTTGCCACCAAGTGAACAAATGTTGGTTAAATCGGCTTTAGAAGCTAAAGAGGACTGGAATTATCCTGAACCCAATATGGAAGTCGCTGGTTTGAAAGTAAGGTTTATTGAAGGTAATTCTGATAAGAATATATTGGTCATGGGCGCAAGTCACATAGAACAAATCTATCCTTATGTTGAAAGCTTAAATAACGAGTTTAACATCTATTTTCTCACGAGAAGTGGATGTTTTGTTACACCTTCAATGATAAATCCAAAGTGGTCCTGCAGTAATCTACAAGACTATCAAAAACTGGTCAATAAAGTAAAATTTCACCGTGCTCTTACTTCATTTTACAATTTTGATTCATACCTACCTGACGAAGGGGAAGACCGAAAGCTCAGCAAACAGTTGAGAATCAAAGAGTTTGACGATTTTTTATCATCTTTAAAGCGTTCTATACCAGAAGTTTTTCTTATAACTGGAGAGCCAAAAGGGCTCGCATTCGATCCTATCATTAGTCTTCGTAATAATTTACCTAACGTAATTTCTGCAACTTCGGTACGTAATAAGTATTCTGAACATGTCAGAGCATTGGGTCTTTTAAAAAATATACGCGACATCAAAGTTATCGATCCCATCAAGTATTTATGTAACGACGGATTGTGTAAAACTCGAAATACTGAGAAGGGGTTTTATTATCGTGATGATAATCATATGCGACCGTGGTACTCCATAGAGTACAATAAATATTTAGAAATCGTCTTTAGTCAAAATTCAAGCTTGTAGTCGTTTAATAGAGTTACTTAAATGGAAAACAAAAAATTTCGGACCGATATTCAGGGTCTACGCGCGTTAGCGGTACTAAGTGTAGTTATCTATCATATCAGCCCAAAACATTTGATCGGTGGTTTTATCGGTGTCGATATATTTTTTGTTATATCTGGCTATCTTATTATCGGCCAAATCTGTCAGAAACTCGAAAGTCACAAATTCAGTTTAGTTAACTTCTATGCTAAGCGTTTCAAGCGCCTGTTTCCTGCATATATGGTTGTAGTAACGATTACCTCTTTCTTCGCATTCGTGTATTTCCTCCCAAGCGAATTCTCGGCTTATGCTAGTAGCTTAGTGTACTCCTCTTTTTACTTATCTAACTTTTATTTTTATTCCAAATCAGGGTATTTCGACTCTGAACTTCAAGGGAATCCGTTATTACATACTTGGTCACTTTCTGTGGAAGAACAGTTTTACGCTGTAATGCCATTCATATTGATATTCTGCTTCACAAAATTTAAAAAGTATAAATATATAGGCTTAATAAGTATCGGTTTTACTAGTTTTTTTGCGAGCTTGATATTGTCACAGACGGACATCAATTTTGCGTTTTTTTCTCCATTTACACGTTTTTGGCAGTTTATAGCTGGGGGATTTGCGGCTATTTATTTAACTCGCGTTACGCTTAATGCAGTTGTACGAGAAGCTATCAATGCGTTTAGCCTTTTCACTTTAATAGCTTGTATTTTATTTATGGGACACGATGATTTTCCAGGGACAAAAGTAATTATACCAACTCTAGCAACAACCTTGTTTCTTGGCTTATCTACACCAAATAGTATTACTTACAAATTGACATCCATACACATTGCAAAGTTCTTTGGCAATATATCGTATTCCCTTTACTTATGGCATTGGCCAGTAATCATTTTTTACCCGTTGATATTGCAGCAAGAGGCAACCCAACTTCATAAGCTATACATTCTTTGCATTTCTATAACTCTTGGTACTATCGGCTACTATTGGGTAGAAGAGCGTTTTAGGCGAGGTAAAAGCACCCCACTCAATGTAGGGTTAACAACTGCTGTATTAACGTTAGCACTCACTTTGACAGTTTGGAGAATTCAGCCAGTACATAACTCTTTGTTCTCAACTGAGCAAAAAAAACTTGAAAGCTATTTGTCATACGAAACGCCTCACTTTAGAGCAGAGACTTGCTTTTTAACGACCAAGTCAAATGGCGTAGAAGATTTTGATAAAGATGGTTGTCTTCAATCTACTAGCAGTAAAGAAAATATTGTATTAATTGGTGATAGCCACGCCGCACATTGGTTTTCTTCACTTAACAAAGCCGTATCCCCCAGTCAGTCACTCAGCCAAATTACTGCTAGTGGTTGTAAGCCGACAAGAAGAAGTTCTGGCGAAAAGCGTTGTGTCGAGTTAATAGAATGGGCATATGATGACGTTCTATTCAAGAACAAATTCTCAAAAGTTATTATTTCCGCACGTTGGCTAGAGAAAGATATCCCGAAACTAATACAAAGTGTCGAACTTTTGGGTTCTCGAGGATTAGACGTTATTGTCATGGGTCCAGTCGTAGAGTATTTTCAACCACTACCGAGAATTTTGGCAATCTCAGATGATTCTTCAGATATCTCCAAGAATAGTAACTTTCACAAAGTCGAAAAGATTGACGCTAAAATTCATAGAGAAGTGACAAAAGTAGGTGCCAAATATTTTTCAACGCTTAAAGCTATGTGCTCCAGCCCAACGGAATGCCTGTCTCAGGTGGATGGAGTGCCCGCACAATTTGATTATGGGCACTTAACCGAAGCAGGAGCGCAAAAGGTACTCGAAAAATTCAAGTACTTGTAACCGAAATTGGCTATTTTAACTATCGTATATAAATAACGTAACCTAAAAAGATTCTCATTTTTGGTTAGCTTTTTGCTTAATATGTCTTAGTAAGCGAAATATAAAAACATTTTTTAATTACCTCTTCAAAATCGTCATGGAATAAAGATGCAGAAAACAGTTTCCGTTGTAATCACAACACACAATCGCCCCGACTACTTAAAGGAATCACTCGCTGCAGTATTGAAACAAACTGTTATGCCAAAAGAAGTGTTCGTTATTGATGATGGCTCGTCAGTAAGCTATGAAGAAGTATTATCTCTCTTTCCAAGTGAGCAATTTACTTACGTTAAAGTTCCAGTGGCATCAGGTGCTAACGCGGCACGTAATTTAGGTATATCTAAGTCAACATCAGATATTATTGCTTTCTTAGATGACGATGACGTGTGGGACAACGACTATCTTGAACAACATATTGCAGTGCACCAACACGCCGATGCAGTAACTTGCGGCTATCGGTTTCTTGAAACACCGGATAAAATTCACATCAACGAAACTGAAGTTATCACTACAGATGTGATCAAAAAAGGTAATAAATTCTGCGGAATGAGTGGTGTTACGTGCAAGGCATCATTAGCTAAAAAGCTGATGTTTGATGAAGAACTAAAGAACAGCCAGGATTGGGATTTCTTTGTTCGTATTACGTTAGAAGACGCTGTTTTCAGAAACATACCTAAAGATATTTATTTCTATCGCAGAGGTCACTTTAGCATTTCTACCGAAGTAGCCAATATGCCACTAGAAAAAGTCTTCCCAAGGCTTAAGGCATTTAAAAAACATAAGGCGCTATTAGGTAAAGAAGCTTATAACGACCGTGTTGCTAATCAAATTCTTAGTCAAATTGGAAAGAAAAATAATAAGCTGGGCTGGATTGGATTGTCTGTAAGAGAAGCTGGCTTAGTAGCCACCGCAAAAGTTATATTAGGAAAAGACAGGCTTCGTCGGAAGTTCGGCAAGTAGCTTGAATAGTTTAAACTACTGTGTGCGCTGTTGACAAAATTTACAGCGCACTTTTTATATCAGCACAAGAGCGTTATAGGCTGTTTATTACCTCTGCATAGCGTTCTGCCACACTCTCCCAACTAAAATCGGCTGCTTGCTCTATCGGCGCATTGGCCCAGTCGGTTGATAATGTAGTGGCTATGGCAGCAGCGTATTCTTCAATGTTTTCAACATCACAAACTAGCCCAGCTTTACCTATTAGTGTTCTACGCATGGAGTCATCAGTAGCTACAACAGGTAACCCACTTGCCATTGCCTCTAGGTACACTCGCCCAAAAGGCTCGTCTTCAGATGGCAATGTAAATGCATCTACTGAACGATAAACATTAGGAATATCAGCGAAGTCGACTTTAACGATTTTAAAGCGTTGTGAACCTAACTTTTGAATACAAAGTTCGTTAAAGTACTGTACATCTGGGCCGTCACCACAAATAAGCAATGAAACATCGTTCAGCTGGCTTACTGCCTCGATGGCTAGATGTATACGCTTGTGATTTTGCCTATTTAACGCCCCCACAGTTAACAACACTTTGCCCTGTAAACCATGCTCATATTTCTCGCCTTGTGGGCTGAATTTAGCTAGATTCACACCGTTTGGGATGATTTCCACCCGTTGTTCTGGTGCTATAGAATGAACATATTCTTTGGTTTCTTGGTTAAACACCACTAAGCAGTCGGGCTTAAATTTTAAATTGCGACGTAACACTTTACCGTTCGATACCATCCCTGCCCTTTCGGTATAAAGAATAGGCGTTTTGAATAGCTTTCTAATTACTGCTGCTACTGCCAAGCCCCCATAATCATTATTGGGGTAAATGACATCACATCGCTTAAAAATTAAATATGGCGTGTATGTTAGGAAGCTAGTTAGCGACTCGATAAGCAAAGATGGATTAGAAACAAAGCGCGTTAGCAACCAATCAATGGTTTTATTGCGCTGGGCTTTTTTCACCTTCCCTCTGGGAATACAGGGAATAACTACACTGTACTCGCTACATTTAGATGAGCTTAAAAGCTTTACGTCAAAAAATGCGGCAAGATGTTCCGCCATTTCATACGCACTGAGCTGAGATCCGCCGCTGGATGAAAACCCTGCCTCAGGGTGAATAACGGCTACTTTTTTCTTCATAAAATTTCCATTTTAGTGCATAGAAGCAATTGCTTTGTCCGGTATCCTTGTTAAGTATACCAAATTGTCTTTAAAGATTATTCTTGTAATAGTCGAGTTAGTAATAAACTGTCACTTATATTCAATTTTCAAATATTTAGATTAAGCAATTTAGATTCCGTTTTTTCAAAAATTTAAAAGAACCAGAATAAGGTGGGCTGTTTTATCAGCAGAAGCAAACTAAAATTGTAAAGATCCCAGCGACCGCCTTGCTACGTAACAACGTTAGCACTACCCTTTTAATACAGCCCTAGTTTTCCTTTCATGCTTTTCAATCTATAGGGATATATCATGCATTCTGCTAACTCAAAGCCATCTATTTTCCACTTCACTTTAATTGGTTTGCTGTCTTTTTTAATGCTTTCTTGTGCCACAGTGAACAAGAATGATAAAGATAATACAAAAGGCGGCCAACCCGGCGATATTTTGCATAACTATCTTAATGCGAATATTAGCGACAATAATACCGTAAACTCATTACTAGCTAATTACAAAGGCCCGAAAAGCCTATCAACCATTGTAGAGAAGTACGAAGTCGAGATAGCCCAGTTGCATAAGCAAAAAGTATTATCACGTAAGCCATCACTTAGTGAAGATGCAAAGAAAAGGCTGTTTGCCAATATAACCTCTAACCAAGTCTCTGCACTGTTCGCTTTATATCCTATTGATACAGCAAAGTGGATGAAAATAATTTCAACATACTCGGGTTTGAGCAAAAACGATATTTACGAATCGGCAATTACAGCGGGGTTAGACCCTTCAATTGTTTTTGCCGCGTCGGCTTCTGGCTTTGAAGATACTGCTACCCCGCTTATTAACTCGATAGGGTTAGTTATTTACGGCCAGGGTGAAGAAAGTACTGCCAGCGTCAAATTTAGAACCGAAGATGATACTTATTGGCGTGAAGGGTTGGACCTAGCATGGGAGCCAATTTACGGGTCGTTCGCCGGAAGCATAGTGTACCTAGAAGCAAACACTACGTATCATATAGAAGTCACCATTACGGATGTTTATGGCGATATCGTTGAACATTCCTTTCAAACAACAACAAAACCTAATACGCCCCCTATCGACCCGAATAAAATTTATTACCTTTCTGAAATTTACTCTGGCGGTCAACTGGATTTAGAAGCACTAAATATAGAAGGTAGTGCCGATGGCTATGCAAAAATTATAGGCGACGGCCCCGTTATTGAAGCTGGCAACGATGTACTAGCGGCTGTGAATATTGGTAACAACTCATACGTTATGCTAGAAAACCTGACCGTTAAGGGCGGGCAGCGTTACGGCATATTTGCAAAAAAAGCACATCATATATGGATTAAAGGCTGCAACGTATCTGAGTATGGTAGAGAAGCAGTGGATATTAGAAATGGTGTAGCCTATTCAAGTACGACTAATAATTCACCTATCAATTATGATTCCGGTATTTACCTAGAACGAAGTGGAATTGCCGTGATTGAAGAGTGTGAGGTCCATAGCCCTAACTTAGGTGCGAATAGCTGGGCAGTAGGTCACCCTAAAGGTGCAAATGCGCTACAAGTTTGGGCATACCACGACAGTGATGCCTACAGGGGCGAATTCATTGTTCGAAATAACCGCTTTTATGGAGCGCCTAATCATAGATTCAACGACGTTATTGAGGGCAGAAAGAACTTCGAAAGACGTGGTGGCTTCGTTAAGAACTCAGCTATTTATGGCAACTACCTAGCCTATGCGAATGATGACTTAATAGAAATAGATGGCGGCCAACAAAACGTGTTGGTGTACGACAACGAAATGGAACAAGGCTATGCTGGTATTAGCATAGCGCCAAATACGTTAGGCCCTAGCTATATATTTCACAACTACATACACAATTTAGGCGATGAAACAGGTAAAGAGTGGACTGCAATAAAAGCTGGCGGACTAATTTCTAAACCAGCAGGCAGAACCTTTGTTTTTGAAAATGTTATTGATGTAGAGCGTAACGGCATTGCTGCATCAAAAGTGAATAATGACTCAACATTTTGGGTTACCACACAAAATAATATTATATTAACTCAGAATACTGGCTATTCAGTTGGCTACTGTATTTTTGATAAGGAAAAGTATTTAGGCAGTACAAGCACTAACGACCTTTGTTTTAACGAGAACTCTGGTGACGCAAGATACGAATTCAATTTAGATAATGTTATTGAACACCCCTACTCCGATGATTTTTCTTACATAGAGTCACTGCAAAGCTCGTCTGAACCTACTCTATATGTACCAGAAGAATTTAAAATTCCTAACTTTTCTACGGAGGTAGCGTTACAAGCAGTTGTAGAGCAGCCGCCAACAGTGTGGGAATTCAAAGCGAGCGAGATTGAGTACAGCGGATTTCCTAAACAGTACCGCTACGGAGCTACTACGATTTCTGATAACGATACCGTTACCTTAACTGGTAACAACTGGCAGATGTTCCCTATTAGCTACACATTAACTGAGGACTCTGTATTGGAACTAGAGCTTGAAGTAGAAGGTAACCCAGAGGTCGTTGGCATTGGTTTTGAGACAGATACTAAGTTAAATAGCTCTAAAGTCGTTAAATTTTATGGAAAACAAGCTTGGGGAATTAGAGGTGAAGACTCCTTTGCACCTAAATCTAGCGCTATAACTTTTCCTATTGGGCAATATGTGAAAGGTAGAGTGAACTATTTGATACTAGTACTAGATAACGATGATATTGAAAGCTGGCGCAATAGAGATAAAGCAGCTTTTAAAGCGATAAAAATTAAATAAAAGGAAACTGCGATTGGCATTACAAAGTGAATTTTCTAATCTTTAATTATGCCTTATATAGCTCTTAGGTAACATGAAAGATTACCAGTAACCCCCCTCTCGCTCAATAGTTTGGCTATCGTTAAAGCGCGGGCTAATTGTTAACCGGTGACTCAACACCTTTACCAAGACTGTAAAAGAGAGGCATTTCTATTTAACTAGAAAAACTTCTTACAGAAACTGTACTTTCGTAAGCACTTTACTCCTTCCATTTTTGCGAATAATTTGTCACCTTGTATTCAATAATTGATGTTATTATTCCTGAGAGCTAGTAATTTTAATAATAGTAGAATATTCATTGAACATTATTCTTATTTAAGCACGCTTATACCACACAAAATTCAAGGTACGTTTATTGCTAACTGTTTGGCAACCGGGAAATTTTTAAGCTAGCAGTGATACAGTTTTATAACAACTCAATTTAAAAAGAAGTACATGAAAGGATTTAAAATTTTATGAGCAGGATAGTTAACGCTACTAAATGGACTACCGTTGCAACGATAGTAACTATACTGTTAACAATATTACAAATATCAATTTTAACCCGTTATATCGAGCCTTCTACATATGGATATTTCGCTATTGTCAATTTAGCAATCGAAGTATTCACAGCTATGGCCCTTGGCGGCATATCCTCATTTGTAATATATAAAAAAGAAATAAGTCAACGTGGCACTAATACCATCTTTCTGATGGTTGCATGTAGTGGCATTGCAGCATTTCTATTTTTTTATTTTGTAGGCCCAATGCTTACCTCATTACTTGGCTACCCTATCCTCGAAGGGCCAATGCAGTTAGCTGCAATTCTACTTCCACTTTCAGCACTATCATCACAATACCAAGCTATTGGACTCAAGCAATTTTCACACGATAAGGTTGCAAAGATTGAAATAACAGCCAAAACTCTATCTTTTTTAATCGCTATCAATACCACCGAGCTAGAAATTTTCTGCTTACTCGTATCGTATATTAGTTATTATATATTTAGGCTTATTGGCTTGATTATCGTTTTCAGTAAAGTCGTGAATTTTAGCCCCTCTTTTGAAAGGGCAATTATAAAAGAAGCATTTAACTACGGAGCTTTTGAATTTGGAACGCAAACCTTAAATATCGTCAGACGTCAACTAGACGTCCTCATATTGTCACTTACATTGAGCGCGAACGATCTTGGGATTTATCATGTCATCAAGCAATTGGCCAGTCGACCAGCTATGGCAGTACAACCAATAGTAAACAAGGTAGCGCTACCAACTTTTGCAGGACTACAGTCTAATGCAAACCGCTTAAGAGAGACCTACTTGGATTTCATGGGCGCCCAATCATTTGTATTGGCATTTTTCTATGTTCCAATCATTCTCTTTTCAGACCTAGTAGCTTCATTATTATTGGGTGATGAGTATGCCTCCCAATACATAGTACTATCCTTATTAGGGGCTTTTTGGTTTATTCGAGTAGGTTCTAGTAACTTGATAGGTCCAATCGTTCTCTCTTCCGGAAAAACTAAGGCAAACTTTTACTGGAATCTTGGTATCATGATCCCGAATATTGCGGTTATATACTGCTCTTCTTATTTCGGTGTCATTCATCTTGCTGTAGCGCTGATAATATTCCAGCTACTAGTCATACCTACTGCTAACAAGTTGGTTGTCGGACAGGTTCTGAGCATTCCGCTGGCTAAAATTGCGCTTAGTTTGGCAATTCCGTTTTTACTGTTGCTGATTCCATTAATATTACTAAAAGTGCTTTTTTTAAACGTAACTATAGATACCTTTCTTATAGGGGAAAGCATCGTAGGCTTAGTAACGCTCTTAGTATCATTCCTATGCTTCAAATACATTTCATTTATTAGAGATGGCCTTCTTCGATTAAAAAAAGGATAGTTTCGTTGAAAAAAGTTATATTCTTCGTCAAAAAGTTTCCGATTCTTTCGCAGACTTTTGTAATAGATCAAGTAAACTCACTTATCGATAATGGGTTCGACGTTCAGATAGTTTCGTTCTATAAAGAAAAAGAAACTGTTCACTTAGCATCGCTAGAACGAAACAACCTTTTAGGTAGGACGCACTTTATTAGCCCACAGGGTGCGCAATCAGTGAAGAAACCCTTTAAACTGTTATTCATAGCAAAATTTCTAATTTTGTCTCGAACTTATGAAAATAAATTAGCGCCATGTGCTGATTTAGTAGTTCATCTTATGAAAAACAACAAAATAACCTTAGCTTATGAAATCGCAATTACTTCCTGGAAAAACAAGTCAGTAAATTTTAGTGCTGACAGCATTATCGCTCACTTCGGAAATAACGGTGTAGTCGCTAAGGCAATGAAAAACGCGGGCATCTTATCTGGCCATCTAAATACAGTTTTTCATGGTTACGAGATTAGTGAGTATGAAAATATAGAACTGTGGAAAGATAAATACGTCGACCTCGCAAAAGATAGTACTTTACTACCAATAAGCAATTTTTGGAAACAGCGCTTAGAGCAATGGGGAGCTAACAGCGAATCGATAAAAGTTTTGCGAATGGGTGTAAATGTTGACAAGTTATCACTGAAATATAAGCCTGTGAGCAAACCTATTCGAATAATTAGTGTAGCAAGAGCAACAGAGAAGAAAGGGCTTAAGTATGCTATTTCAGCAATGCACTATTTATCTAACGATTTCCATTTGGACATAATAGGTGGTGGCGCGTTACATGATGAGCTTGTAACACTGAGTAAAACGATTTCAGTAGATCATCGTATAACCTTTCATGGCGCACAATCGCCAGATTACGTCCAAAAAAGCCTTGAAAAATCAGATATATTTTTGTTGCCATCGATAGTTGATAGCAAGGGAGACATGGAAGGAATCCCGGTAGCTTTGATGGAAGCTATGGCTTCCGGCTTAGTAGTTGTTAGTACTTATCACAGTGGTATCCCTGAACTAATCGAAAATGGCGTAAGCGGATTTCTAGTCCCAGAGCATGACCCTGAAGCCATTGCAATAGCTATAAAAAACGTTGCTAACAGTGATGATCTAAACGATGTTGTAAAGGAAGCTAGAAAGAAGGTTGAAAACGAATTTAACTCTTTAAAGCTGGGTAAAGAGCTAAGTACACTGCTTAATAAACAGTAGACTACTCGCTACACTATTTGACGAATGTAGTTGCACTACTTTACTAACCTAACAGTTTGAAACAAGGAAAAGCAAACTAGCTCATGTTTGAAAAAGCATTATTAGCGTTAAAGGCCAAATGTCATTGTGCTTTTGTACGCAATGCCATTTAAAATTATCCCGTCAAGGCGGACAGAGCGATTGACACAAACAAAAAAAGCCGCTCAATAAGCGGCTTTTTCATATCGAAGTTGGTTTACTTTTTGATTTTACGTCTCAGCGCACCAACTAGCAAGATAGCTAGACCAGCAAAACCAATATGACTTGGTTCAGCTACTTGAGTAACTGAAGAAGATTGGCAAACTAAGATATTGTCACAAATTTCAACATTGGTGAATGAAGCAACAGAACCCGACCAATTTTCATCATTATCAAGAATAAAAACTATACGGTCGAATGAACCAGTAATATATTGTCCGATTTCAATTGAAAAGTTAACAACGCCATCGCCACTTTCATAATCAGAAAACGCATTAGCACTTGCGATATCAAGAGCTTGAGTACCACCGACAAAAGCAAAGTCAGACATTTCGTCATATACGTAACTATCGTTGTTGTCGAATGCGATTCCATACAACTCGGCGTTCAAACCTGTACCTTCAAATGTGAAGTTCAAGAATCGAAGTGCTTGTAAGAGTGCTGCTAGCAAGAATATCAACCCAAAGGTTACCTGCTAATGTTAATGTGCTTCCGCCATCCTCGATAGTAGCTGTACCCGCTTTAAATTGGTTACCATACTCTGTAGGCGTATAATTGTTAAAATCAATAAAAGCAGCATTTGCGCTACTTGCTAAAAACAACGTCGCGATACACGCAATTTTAGAAATAAACTTCATTTTAAATCCTTTGACAAAACTAAAAGGTAAAACCACTAACTAGTTAAAAGCAAAACATGTGCCATTAAAAATAAATAAAAATTACAATAACTTACAGAGGCACCTTGTATTAGTGTAAAAATTCTTGACAAAAAGTTCTAATTTAATGAGTGAGCGATCATGCCACGGGCTCTTTCGCGTTCTGATTCCACAGCAACACGTACCTTTTCACTAACTAAAGCGATATCAGATAATACACTGAATACTTTTTGCTCTAATGTTTTGTCTATTAATTCTACTAAGGGAACCCCGAAGTCACTTAACCCAAGTTGATTCATTATGCCTTCAGACTTGTGCTCGTAATTTAAAGCGAATGCGGGTGTACCAAAGTTCATAGAAATTATGGCGCTGTGGAGCCTAGTTCCGATTGTCAGCTCGCATTTACTAAGAAGATTGCCTAACTCCACATCATTCAACTCGTCCATAACAACTTTGAATTTGTCAGTATTTTTTATAAGCTTGCTTACTCTAAAAGCTACCATTCTATCGTCTTTTTGGTAACCCTCTATTCCAGTGCAAGTAGAGCACGCTAGTACATTTACACCCTTATCAATAAGACTATTACACAACTTACCAAAAGCAGCTTCATATTCTTCTTGAGTTATACCCAGCCTTTTATCAAATGGTTTAAGCTCTCTTAATGTGATAGCTACTGTTTTTCCACTAGCCACAAACTCGTCTAAAGTTTGATTTTCTAATACAATTTTATTACGACCAACTAACCACGCAGTGTCTGCTCCTTCAAAAAAACCTTCAGGCAGAGGCATTTTCTCTTCAAGAAGCCCTTTACTTACTGGCTCACGCAGTCCAAGTATCTTAGCTTTTGAAAAAACAAGTTCTGCAGCTTCGCAAAATAACTCATTTTCAAAAGGTCCTACTGAATGGCCAAGCATTAACAATGGACGTTTGGCTGCTATTGCGCAAAATGCGTGATAAAACTGACCTAGGCCATACAAATCAACAAAGAAAGAGCCGCCAACTTGAATTATATAGTCATATTTCGCCAGTGAAGTTATATAGTCTTTAAATTCAACAGGTAGGTTTTTGTCAGCTTCGCCCTCTTTAGCTGAAGACAGAAGCTGCTGAAAGAGTTTGTTTTTAAAAAGTCTATTCTTAATCTTTCCTTTTAAACCGCCTGAATAACTTTTGTATCTATATAACCAATCATTTGCGAACTTTTTGCCTAATAGTATTTCTGAACTGATAGGAAACCGCGAGATAAGATCAATATCAGTATTCTTATCATGCCTTTCAAGCTCTTCTATTAAACCGCGAAGTATCGCCCCATCACCTCTATTGCCACACGAGTGATTGCCTATTATTAAAACTTTCATTATTTAGTTGTTCCGTTAAAACTTAAGATTTGAAAATTGTGGTCAGATTAAATACTAAAACTAACTTCTATTAGCCTCTTTACCCAAAAAAAGACGAAAGAACTCAACATTACTAGTTATCCAGATTTTGAACAGTAGATAAATTAGGCCTGCTTTCCTACTGAGGGTTAGGTTAGAATAGAATAAGACGCTCTTTCCACGCCCAAGAAACATTTTTAAAAGTCTAATTAAAAAAGACACTCTGTCTACAGTTGTCGAGCGTTTTAACTTTGTCTCCCAGTTTCCACCTATAATTCTTTTACGTTTGACAATCAATTCATGGACATTTCTAGATGGGTGATTGACTGATGCTTCAGGGTTAAATATTACTGCTCCCCCCTTAGTTACAGCGCGCTGACTTATTTCTACATCTCCCCCAGACTTTAATTTAGAATTGAATACACCCACGGAATCGAAAAATTTCTTATAACAAAAGAAGTTTGCTGTAATACACTTGCCATTTTTAGCATTTTCTTCTTGTTTCATTGAGAAAGTATTTTCAAAATCAATAGCGCTTTGTTCAGTAAATTTTTCGTTCTCTTTAAAAAAATTGACCTCACCAGCTATTATTGTTGTTACCCCTTCCCCTTTAATCTTCGTAAGATTCGCGTCTATCCAGTTTTTCGAAACAATACAATCCGAATCAGTAAAAGCAGTAAAGTCGCCGTTACACACCGATAAGCCTTGGTTACGGGCCGCATAAGAACCTGGAACTTCGCAGCTTTCCACCACCAAGTCTTTATACTTAGTTTTAAGTTCACTTTCGATAATAGCCAGGGTGTTATCTGAAGAGCCGTTATCTACTACTATGACCTCTAAAGAGTAATTTATCTGAGACTGTTCATATACCGAATTCACACAATCTATAATGCGCTTTTCGTCGTTGTAAACTGGTATAATTACGCTAACTAATGGTTTTTCCACTTTCTTCCCTCTGGATCCCCCGGTTCTTAGTAGCAGAATGCTGTCGCATCCGCCTACATCATTACCATGAACCTATTCTTTATCTTTTTGCAATTCTTCTTACAATAGAGGTAGTTGTTTCGGCGATGTTTCCCCAATCAAATCGAGATAAGAAACTTTGCTGGTCTAGTTTTAAATCTAAACTTGCTAGTTTATTAAGTTTAGTCGACAGCTCTTCAATATCTCCGACACGAAAATAGCTATCGCTTTTAGCCTCTATATCTTTATTAGGGAATATGTCGCTCAGTAATACTGGCGTTCCTGCGCTAATTGCCTCTAATGCTACGATAGGAAGTCCCTCATGATATGAAGGTAAAACAAATATTTTTGCGTATTTAAACAAGGCATGTAATTCATTTCCGCTTCGACGGCCTGCGAATATCACTTTTTCAGCTCTATTGTTTAATAACGTTGATGCATATTCATCGACGTGATCAGCATCACCAACAATTACTAAAGGTTCCGCTATTCCTGATTTTTTGTAAGCTTGTACAAGATCATGAAACCCTTTTTCAGGCACTAATCTACCCACTGCGAGTAAATAGTTATGCGGTTGCAACCCAAGATCTTTAGGAAGAAAAGAGTCTGAAACATCCTCGGCAAACTTCGGTAGCATACCGTTAGGTACGTATTGAAGTTTATCTGAGTCATTTGGGAAACGTATTTTCAATTGCTCTGTTAAGGTCTTCCCTACGACTAAAACAGCATTGCCATAATTTATACCCATTTTTTCGCCAAACTTTAGTACCTTTTTAGCGAATGGACTCCACTTTTGCCTGTCGTAGTCTGCGCCATGGTGAGTAACCATAACCTTCATACCAAGTAATCGTGCTAATGGCGTGAATAGTGCGGGTCCTATGGCATGCAAATGCACAATATCTGGTTTTACAAAAAGTCTGGCATAAATAATAGCGATAAAAGTATGTAAGAAGGTTTCTAGCAATTTGTGCCTTAGCGCCCAAACACTAATAACTTCTACACCTTCATATTCATATCGCTTCTGACTTACATAAGGCGAGCGCGCTAAAACCGTAACCTCCGCTCCTTGCCTTACCATTTTAGGGTAAAGCTGTTGGCAATGAGACTCTATCCCTCCCATAACATCTGGGATACCGCGTAGACCTATTGCGCATATCTTCATAAAACTAATCCGTTGTAGTTAATGTTGCTAATTGGTTTCTAAAACTATACCGCGCTTTGGCAGGGGCAGTATTACCTAAAGAAACGCCTATCAAAATTGCGAAGAATATTAGCCCTTCTATATTCCATAGTGGCATTGTTGCTAAATTCATTGTTAGAAAGCCTATCAAAGAGAGTGGCAAGATTTTTGACAAGCGTTTGTCTTTTACACCAGCGGTAATAATCAAAGAATACGAGCATAGGAATAGAAAAGAGAACAGCCCTATGTATCCGTATTCATAAAAGTAAGAAACATACGTGTTATGTGCATAATGCTTAAAAACGCCGTTCCACGCCTCTGGTCCATAACCAACTAATTGTTGAAGCAAGTCTGAATTTGTTAGCGCATCTATATATTGGCTCCACAAATATACTCTTGAAGACATAATGTCTTTCTCAGCTTCAGTAAAATAGGCAGGCGCTTTAAATATTAGGTCTAAGTTCGACGCTAACATTCCGACGTCGGCAAACCTTTCCCTCATCGTAAAAGAAAGTGCCACGAAAACAAAAATAAGGAACATTGAAACCACTGTTAAAACAGGGGCTTTTTGGGAAGGCTTCAAACGTTGCTCTACCAACGAGTAATAGAATATTGCAGCAATGGGTAAAATTGTTAACACTGCAGTTCTGTAATTAACGAGTATAAGAAGAAAGACCGCTATTGTAAAAAGTGTAGTTCGAAACCTTATTGCATGTCTTTTTGTTAACCCTAGAACAAAGATGAAGCTAACTATTATCATAGAAAAAGCTGCTTCGTGATTGTATCCGCCAATATAGCTTGCCGAGCCATCGTTCTCTGTAGCTTTCACCTCTCCAAGCACTATAGACAGGACTTGCATTGCTACAGGCATAAAAAAGCACACCAATAGCTTTTTAAAGGTAACACTGTGACCTTGAGCCCTTACTGATAAAAATATAGCTCCAGTTAACACCAAGAAATAGCACCATTTAACTAATACATTTATAGTGCCTGGAATCAACATGTTAACAAAGCCACTTATTGCAATGGCAAGAAACAGAAAGTAGAAAGGAAGTAGTTTACGTAAGGTAAATACTGCAAACGGTAAGAAGAAAAGCCCAAGCCCTGCAACCGAAATACTTGAAAGCGCATTTATTGAAAAACCCGCTACCAAAGAAGGGTAAGTAATAGTATGAAACGCTGACAAAAAGAATCGCAGCCATATAGCGCAAATAGCAAACGCTAAATATTTATTGCAGTTCCCCGTTATGGTTCGATACACCATAATGAAGCTTATTAGGCCAACAACTACCTTTAACCCTTCGAACATGTTTATTTACAAACCTTTTCAATAATGGCTATGACTTTTTCTTGAAAGGCATTGTAAGAAAATTGCTGTGCACAGCTTTTACTCTTAGCAGCGTAAGATACCCGAGCGGTTTCATCACTGAATGAGCTTAACGCACTTGCAACACCTTCAGCGTTATTTAACTCACACAGAATACCGTTTTTTTCATCACTAGCGCCAGTTACTCTGTAAGGATATTGGTCGGCAATAATTTCCGCAGGGCCCGACTCACAGTTTGTTGCTATTACCGCTTTTTCTAAGCACATAGCTTCAACTATGGCGTTAGGGAACCCTTCAGCATTCGATGTACTTACAAAGTATTCAGCATGGCTTAAATAAGGGTATGGGTTTGCTTTAAAGCCAAGAAACTGAACCTTGCTATCAACTCCTAGTTCTTTAGCTTGCGCTTTAAGGTTCAATTCTTCATCGCCCACGCCCAAAATTACCAAGCTTTCTGCTATATTTGCTTTGGCGTAGGCGTTAAGTAGTAAAGAGAAGTTTTTATTCTTAACTAAGCGCCCTACTCCAATAATGTAAGGCTTAGTTGGTAGGTCAGACACACTTTCTGAGGCCTGGGCCTGAAGTTGGTCTATATCGTAAGGGTTATACAACACCGATACCTTGTCTCTTGATACTGAATAGTTATCGATAAGGTCGGCTTTTACGCCTTCGGATACAGCTACAACGCTGTCGGCTTTATTGTAAAGCAAACGGACTAATAAACGGCTTACACTATCCTTTAAGCCGCCAGAAAGGTGGCTTGTTGTATTAACCCGTTCGCTTATTATGGCTTTAAAGTTTAGCCGTTTCGCCAAGGTAACGTTTAAGAAGTTACTTCTTGTTAAAAAGCTAAAGCAATATTCTGGGTTTAGTTCTGCTAGAACGGGCTTAAGCTGCTGGTAGCCCGAAACTAAACTGCCCTGGGAATTAAGCACTATTTTATTAACGTACTCGGGGCAAACTTGAGATTCAGGCAAGTCGTCTAGCAGAATTAGATGTACAGGAATGTTTTTAGCAACGAAGTAAGATTGCATTATGGTTAACAGTTTAACCATTACTCGTTCAGCGCCACCGCCTTCAAGTGAATTGATGATAAACACCGCTGGACGCGCTGAGTACTCCATGAAAGTTCCTTTTCGTTGTAAATTTACTACAAAGCTGGGTAATGATACCAGAAGGTGTGCAAGTTCATAACCCACACCCTGTACTTATATGTTCAAGGCTCTATTTAAAGATAGCTTAAACATAAAATGTGCCAAAAAGATCAATATAGTACAAAAAAACTTTTCGGTATTTGAAATACCTTTCAAGTTCCTAATAAGTTTGCCATCATTGCTTTATTGGTAGGCAAGCTATGCTATCGCATAGTGGTGAAAGATTTTTTACACTTGCCTTAATCTATTGCATAAAGTACCCACGGTTTGCACCAAAAGAAACGTTTTTACTCTCCTTTTCTTACCCGTTTTACTGTGCGCAGCATGTTAACCGCTGTTCGCTCAGCCGTTGTTGTAGGTCTTGTCTTACTAGTGGTTACATCGCCTATTGCCCAACAAAAAACCGTTTTCACACCGCAAATTTATGACCGTATAGGCTCAATTTATGGAACTGAAGCTAGCGAAGACGTTGCTAAATGGCGACAATTGGTTGCTGAGTTACAAAGCGAAGACCTAGATGAAAAGCTTTACGAAATAAACCGCTTTTTCAATCGTTTTGATTTTGTAGACGACCTTGTTCACTGGCAGCAAAAAGACTATTGGGCAACGCCAATTGAGTTCATTTCTACCGGTGCTGGCGACTGTGAAGACTACACTATTGCCAAATACTTCTCTTTAATTGAACTTGGCGTTCCTGAACAACAGTTGCGATTAATGTATGTAACCGCCTTAGAATTACGCCAACCCCACATGGTTTTGGCGTATTATGAAACCCCAACCTCTATTCCACTTGTTTTGGATAATATAAATAGGCGTATATTGCCTGCTAATAAAAGAAGAGATTTGTCACCCATTTATAGCTTTAATGGTAACGGCTTGTGGGCCGCAAAAGCTATGGGAACGGGCCGCAAGCTGAGGGGAAGCGGCCCAATGAAGATGTGGGACGATATGGTAGAGCGGCTAGACCGCGTTATGTACGGAGATAAAGAAGAATAATGAGACTATCTACCCAACTAAGTACAAGCTTACTCGTTTTTTTGATACTGGTTTTTGCTGGCTCTTTCATAATAAACGTTAAGCTAACCAGAGAATATGTAAACGAGCAGCTTGCCACCCACGCGCAAGATACTGCGACTTCGTTAGGGCTATCTATTACCCCATATTTAAGTGAAGACAACGGTATTGCGGTAGCCGAAACCATGGTAAACGCTATTTTCGATAGAGGTTTTTACCAATACATAACCATTACCGACATGGAAGGCAATTTACTAATTGAAAGGCGTAACCCTAACACTATTGATACGGTGCCAGACTGGTTTACTAATATTGTGGAAGTTACACCACCGGTAGAGAAAACCGAATTAAATGATGGATGGACGATGGCCGGTGAACTTGCGGTTCAAAGTCACCCAGGGCTTGCCAATGAAACCTTGTGGGAAAGCGTTAAACAAAGTGCGTTTATGTTTTTCGCTGCCTTCGTTTTTGCCTATATTGCGCTGCTTTTTATTATTACTGCCATTACAAAACCCCTTCGTATTGTGGTAAACAAAATTGAGGATATTCAAAACCAAAAGTTCTCTCACATTAACTACAAACCTTTTACCAAAGAACTTTCTTTTATAACTCAGGCGGTAAACAGGCTTTCTTCGTCTGTTGAGGTAATGTTTAAAGAGTTAACCCAGAAGGCCGAGCAGTTCAGAATTCAAGCTTTTGAAGACAGTCTTACCGGTGTGCAGAATAGAAACGCATTTACCCGCCATATGAACGCGCTACTTAGTAAAACTGCCACCTCGGATGAAGGCTATGTAATTTTAATACGTCTTGCACAACTAAACGCTATTAACATGACGTTAGGTGCACAAGATGGCGATAACTATGTTACTGGTGTGGCTGAAGAGCTTAAAAACTTCTCATCTAGCATTCAAGAAACATCTTTTTTGTTTAGGGTATCGGGCGCTGATTTTGTTTTGGTTACAGAGGCTATGACAAAAAAAGAGTGCGAAGCGCACCTGCAGGCACTTAATACCACTTTGTCTCACTACAACCCGCTTAAAGATGGCAGTAAAGCGGTATGGATAGGTGCAGCGCAATTTAATGACCAACAATCTTTTTCTGAAATTATGGAAAATGCTGATAGCGCGCTTATGGCTGCCACAAAGCAACCCAACGGCTGGCAATTTGCTTCTGAGCTTTCTCATATTCACAGTAACACAGCGTGGAAAGAGCGTTTAAACCAAATTTTAAATCAGCAATACGCCGATATACTTATTCAGCCTGTAATGAACGTTGACCAAAACACGCCCGCTTATTTCGAGGCGTTTGCACGATTTAAAGACAAAGATACTGGCAACCCTATACCAATGTCTCAATTAATTCCGGCGTCAGAGCGCTTGAACTTAATTCCTAAGGTAGATAAGTTGGTGGTAAGCCTAGTGCTTAATAAGCTAGCAAAAGGTAAACGCAACGTAGCTATTAATATTGCGAACGCGTCGCTAGCCAATGCAACATTTAGACAGTGGCTATTAGGTTTACTGAACCAAAATGAAGCGCTGTGCACCTATTTGATCTTTGAATTAGAAGATTCGGCATTAATACACCATAAAAACGACGCAGTATCGTTTTGTAAGTCGTTGGTTAATTTAGGCTGCAAGATTACCATTGAGCATTTTGGAGACAATCTTGCATCATTAGTTGGGTTGAGGGCTATTCAGCCTCATTTTGTAAAAATTTCCGGCAAACTTACGAAAGATATTCACTCAGACAAAGACAGTCAGCTGTTTGTAAGTAGTTTATTGAGTATCGCTCGTGGGTTAAGTATTAACATTATTGCTGAACTTGTTGAGAATGAAGCGGAATGTGTCGCTTTATCAAAGTTAGATGTTTCATATCAGCAAGGTTTTTATTTTGCGAAACCTTCGCTGTGGCAGTACTAATACTCGCGTAAAATGAGCATAAATGAATAGATGTACAACAAAAGCGAGATCTTAGACGTTCACTTGTTGTACAATATGGTCATATGGCGTTAGCAAGAAGCTAACCCGACGTTTTTAATCTAAGGATAAGTTATGCGTAGCAACGTTTTTTTATCTGTGCTTTTAAGCGCTTTAATCGCTTTTTCGACAGTTTCTTTTGCACAAGAAGGTAGCGTACCTGGCCTACAAGTTAGAAACCTTTTGGTTACTGAAATTGAAGAAGGTGCCGCGGTTGAGCAAGCCGCTAGTGAAGTAAGCCAGACTGTACTTAGTGAAGGTATGTTTTTTGATTCTGCAGGTTTATCGTACCTAAGCGAGAACCAAGCTGCTTATCAATCGATGGTTGCTCTTCTGAATGACAATGCTACTGGGTTTGAAATTGCTATCGCAGGTTTTGGTGAATTGCCTGAACAACCTGCGCAAGTAGTAACTATCGCTATCCTGATGTTCCCAGAAGACGCTAACGAAATTTACAACATTGCCCTTCAGATGCAGGTTATCAGCGAAGAAGACGCATTATTAGCGGTTATTAATGCAGGTGTAGACCCTAGCACGTTAACGGCAACTGCTGCAGGCGCAGCTGGAAATACCTTCTCTCCGCTAGGTGTAGGTACGGGCGCTGCTGGTGCTGGCGGTGGCGATACCACTATTTCAGCGAACTAAAGCCCGTTATATTTAGATTCCGCGCTAGTACGTTGTAAGTGCTTATTTTTAATACCCAGAAAACCGAAAAGTTTCTTTTCGGTTTTCTTTTGTTTACCTTGTTCTGGCTGCCTTTATCACTAGGTGCCAATCGCCCGTGGGCATGGGCACTAATGCAAATGTCGGTTTTCCTTCTTGGCGGCATTTTATTACTCATTAACAACTCTTTACTTTCAAAGCTATACACACAATACAAACTGCTGGTAATTGTTTGGTTAGTATTCTTAACGTGGCAGCTTATCAATATAGTCCCTCTGCCCTTTTCTTTGATCGAAACCCTGCGCCCCGAACGCGTTAGTTTTTTACTAAATGAAAATATTCAGGGCATGAAAAGCATAAGTTCGCAATGGCTACCTCTTAGCTTCGATGTGGGCCAAAGCGACGTAATATTCTTTAAATCACTCGCCTATTGTTTCTTATTTTTTATAACGCTGACTTTGGTTAATACAGGCAAGCGACTTCGATATATATTGATAGTGATAAGTGCTGCAGGCGTGTTTCAGGCTATATATGGCTCGTTAGAAGTATTATCTGGTTTGCAGTATAGCTTGGTGTTCAAGTTACCTGTTTCGCATATCGCAACGGGAAGTTTTGTGTATAAGAACCACTACGCTAACTTTCTTTTGCTATGTTTAAGCGCTGCCATTGGCTATATGATCGCTAGTTTGCGTGTTCGAAGCGGTTCTAGCCCTAGAGAGCGATTACGTAGAATAGTGCGCTTTTGGTTAAGCAATAAAGTGCTGTTTCGTATTGGCATTATTATTATGGTTATTGCGTTAGTTATGTCTCGCTCTAGAATGGGTAACAGCGCCTTTTTCATAGCCATGACTATTACCGCCACACTAGGCTTAATTTACTTCAAACCCCGCCAAAAAAGCTATGTAGTGCTATTTATCAGTATGTTGGTAATCGACATTCTTATTGTTAGTAGCCTTTTTGGACTTAAGCAGGTTCAGCAACGTTTAGAGCAAACAAACTTAACTCAAGAAAGCAGAGATGAAGTTATTACTGATGCCCTGCCCCTTCTCTCCCAATATGGAATTATAGGTACAGGCGGAGGCACCTTTTATACGGTATACCCTCAGGTACAAAGTGAATCTATTCAGCACTTTTACGATCATGCTCACAATGAATACCTTCAGTTTGCTATTGAGTTTGGCATAGTAGGCGCAGCCATTATAGCCGTGCTTGTATTGCTGTGCGCGAAAAGAGCCTTAAGCGCAATACGACACCGAAGACATCCGCTGCCAAGGGGAACAGCCTTTGCAACTGTTATGGCAGTTATAGGGATGGCATTACACAGTACGGTAGACTTTCCTCTACAAGCGCCAGCAAATACCGCTATATTTATTATACTGTTAGCGCTAGGTGCGTTAAGCCGCGATATACCTATGGGAAGGCAAGATAAATAACCAGCATTGGTTTTATAACACAAGGGGATTTGTGTGGTATTAAAGATAAAGCGACCGATAAAAGAAGAGCCAAACGTTCAACACATGCTGGAACGTATGCCTAAAAATGTTGCCGATTCTTTCACTGACGACCAACTGTTTCACCTAAACACAGCCCTAGCCGGTAGGCGATGGGGTAGCCACAAAGTTGATGTAAGAGGCACTATAGGTTTACTGCGAAGCCGATATTACTTCGTTTTACTGGCAGGCCGAGATAAGCGCGACCTATCGCGTACCGAGAGCCGCATAGGTAAGCTAGTGATGGCAGCGGTTATTGCTTTATTCTTATGCGTATCTTTAGTGCTAGGCTTAGTGCTGCTGTATATATTAAAAAGTTGGCTGGGTATTAACCTTTTCGAAGGGTTTTCCTTAGGCCTCTGGGATTGGTTAAAGGGAAAGGATAGCTAATTGTAGGTTATGCAGTTAGGAATGCGTTTTCTAACTGGATAACTGGCGTCACGCAACCATCTACAAACGGTTTCATTCGCATTGTGCTTTTGTATTGCCTTTAAAACAAAATCTCTGCTTAGCGGGTTCTGAATGCCTAAATTTAAATGCTGCTTCAATTGCTCTTTAACTTTCACGTAGTGAATAGACCTTGCACTAAACATTTCTAAACCGAACTCCACAATAAACTTGTGCACTATGGCATCTTGTGGGCCGGCTTGCTTGGCGTTTTTTAGGTAGTGGTAAAATTCATTATCTAACTCACCCTTCTGTAGCTTTACAGAAGCCAAGCCAATCCAGCTGCCGCTCCAAGCAGGCCGTAATAACAGGCTTTTTTCATAGCTTAGTGCCGCATTGTTTAAGTTAGCCTTAGTGCTCTTTAAGCTTAATTCAGCATCGTTAGATTGTTTATTCCTCTTTTCAACAACGGCTTTCCACTCAAATAATTGCCCCTGTATTTGATAATAAAGAGCGTTATCGGGGAAGTAATCGATAGCGTTCCCTATTTTACCTAGGCCCCTGTCAATTCTGTTTATTGAAGCTTTTTCAGGGCTTAGTTGCCATCCTTCAATATCATTTTTCACGCTGTAATACGCGTTACCCGCAATGAAAAGCTGGAAGCTCCACAAGAAACAGAAACCGGCAAGCGCCACCATTACCCACTTCAGTATTAAGCTGTTATTTGTAAAGGTATTGAGTAAACGCTTAGTCATTGATAGGTTCATTTTTTTCGAACGACACTATCCCACCAGGCCGTGTTATAAAAACCTCTTGTGCAAATTCATCACTAAACTTTGTCACTAGGTCGAAAGCGGCGCTCATATCGTTAGGGCGGCGTATAAGGTCATGGGTGTCTGACGCTACAACATGAAATGCTTTGTTTCGCATCATAGCTAATGCAAAGTCTTCTACCTTTTCGCCAAAGCGGCCTGTTAACGCACCTGCGGTAACTTGAAACATACAGCCTTGTCGCTGCAGCCAATTAAATTTGTGCTGCTCGGCTAACAGCTCGCGATTGCGCTCTGGGTGTGCAATAAGTGGTTGTACGTTATTTTTCAAAAGCCATTTTATAAGCACTTCCAAGCCTTGCGGTATATGGCTATGTGGCATTTCTAGTAGCAGGATATGCTTGCCTTTGTATTCGCCTAAAAAAGGCAGTTCTTTTTGCTTGTACCAAATAGGAATTAGCTCGCTGACGCGCACTTCTGCGGCAAAAGAAAGAGAAAGGGGAATAGATGCGCGATTAACTTCTTTTTGAAACTCTAAGAAAGTTTGTTCGATAGACTGTAACGTATTGTCGAAGTAGCCTTTGTGTATATGTGGTGTGCAAACCATATGGCGAACACCGCCATCTACGGCTTGCTGCGCCATTTCCAAGGCGATGTCTAAAGACCTGGCACCATCATCGATGCCAGGTAATATGTGGCTATGTAAGTCTATCAATAAATGCTGTTAGCTGTTTTTATGACTGGTATACCCATATTGGTCATAAAACCCAGCGTACCTTTGTGCTGCTCCTGATTTGCGTAAGTCTACTTGATTTAGTACTACACCATCAAGGCGATGACCTACTTGTAAGAAGCGAGACAACCCATTATTAATAAGCTTTTCACTGGTACTATCGGCGCGTACAACGTAAATAACCGAGTCACAAGAGTTCGCAATCAACATAGAATCGCTTACCGCTTGAGTAGGTGCCGTATCAATTACAACGTACTTATACTGAGTTTTTAACAGCTCAATAAGCTCGTTGAAACCCTTATCAGACAAGAGTTCCTGCGGGTTAGAAGGTATAGTACCTGCAGATAAGATGTCGATATTAGATTCTTCATCTCTTACCAAGCACTCATCTAACGTATGAGACTTCAAGATAAGATTGGCAACGCCCGGCTGATAGTTCGGAATGTTAAATTGCTTACCCACACTAGGGCGACGTAAATCGGCATCGATTAGAATAGTTTTATCAAGCTGACCTAATGCGAACGCCAAGTTTATAGAAACCGTCGTTTTACCTTCTTTAGGTACACTTGAGGTTACCATTATGGCTTGTTGCTCTTTGTCTAAATTCAATAAAGATAAGCTAGTACGCAATGTACGAACAGACTCGGCAAACTGATGCTTTTTACCGTCGAAGAATGAACGAACGGGCAAGTCGGTCTTTTTCTTGTGTGGTAACCAAGGAATAAGGCCCAGCATGCGTTGACCAAGCTTGCGCTCAACATCTTCCACTGAACGTATACCACTGTTAAGCGTTTCCATCGCAATAGCTAAGAACACACCAAAACCCACGCTGAATACAAAAGCTGCGCCAATTAACAATTTCTTGTTTGGTTTTGAAGGCGCGTAATTTGGAAGCGCTTCATCCAATACTCTAGCGTTGGCAGATTCAAACCCACCTAGTTCGTCTGTTTCTTTTAAACGTGTGAAAAATGAATTATATAGCTGCTGGTTTATATCCACTTCACGCTGAAGGGCTTTGCGCTGATTATCCAAACCAGATAAGTCACGGAATTCGGCTTTTGCACGAGACACTTCTCGCTCTAGTTGGGCTACCCTATCTTCAGAAACTTCGTATTGCGTTGTAATGCTTCTAATTAGGTCGCGAATTTGGCCGCTTAATGTTTCTCTAATTGATGAGAGCTCGGCGTTTGCTGCAATCATACGCGGGTGTTTCGGGCCGTATACATTGCTAAGCTCACTTACTCGCGTCATCGCCTTAGCTTCATCGCGGCGAACGTCTCTGATAGTCGGGTGGTTCAGCACTTCAGGCAGGCGTGCAATGTCATCTAATGAAACATCATTACGCGTTTGCTTGTAAATAACCGCGTTTAGTTTAAGCGCCGTCTGTGCATCTAATAACTGCTTACTTAGTTGCTCTAGTTCTTCAGACGCTAACCCCACTACACCATCAATATTTACCACTTGGTTTTCTTCATAGAACTTCGCCAAGTTGCGTTCAGCCACATCTAGCTTTTGCTTCAACCCTTCTAAGCTTTCTGTAAGAAAAGACGTTGCTTTTGCAGTCATATCTAACTTAGCTTGAAGGTAGTTCTCGATGTACACATCAGTAACTGCGTTAGCTAGTTCAGCCGAAAGTTGCGGAGACTCGGTAGTAACTGTAACACGCATTACTTGCGTATTATCTACCATCTCTACTGACAATGCTTTCATTAATAGGGACGTAGCTTTACGTTTTTTAGCCGCTAAAATTTGCTCTTCGGTAAGCTCTTTTGGGTCTTCCTGAGGCAAAAACGGCAATGCTTCCAGCAAACTGGCTTTAAGCTGGTCGGCAATACCCGGTTCTTCTTTGGCTGGCATAAACTTTTCATTGTTCCATAATGACAAGCTTTCTACCGTACGCTCTGCAATTTGACGCGACTGCAATATTTCAAACTGAGTTTGCATGTAGTCTTTACGCTTGGTATCTAAGCCATAGACTTCTTCAATTGAAACAACATTTGCTTTGTCTGCTTCTACCAAAATAGTGGTGGTAGAGGTATACATAGGCGTCATGCGCATTACCAGAAGCGCCACGAGTAATGTGAAGGCAATTGCTAATGAAACAATACGAAATGCGTAACGCTTTATAATTCCTAAATAGTGAGCAATGTCGATGGTTTCATTTTCAAACACACCGGCGTTTAACTCTTCCCTGCTATTTACTGCCATTTTTATTCCTGAACGCTACGTATAATTTAGAAGAAACGCTGATTAATGGTGATTATGTCACCAGGCTGGATCATGTCACTAACCGTTACTGTGAACTCGTTAGTTCTGCCATCTTTTTCACGAATGATGGTAATTTTGTCGCGCGCTGCGCGTTCGGTATACCCGCCTGCCAACGCGGCCGCTTTATTTACTGACAACCCTGGTTGATAAGCATAGCCGCCAGGGCGCTTAACTTCACCATCAATAAAGAACGGACGATATTCTACAATGGCAACAGACACCGACGGGTTAACAAGGTAGTCTCCTAGTAAACCGTCGTAAATAAGCTGCTCTACTTGTGCAGCAGTTAAGCCTACAAGCTTTATTTCACCAAGAAATGGATAGTTGATAGTACCTACATCTGGCAGGCGAACTTCCATTGAAAGGTCTTCTTGCCCAAAAACGCTTATTTGAATTCTATCGCCAGAACCCAACTGATATTGGCTCATACTTAAATTGCCCTCTTGGGCCATTACTTGTAACGAGCCAAAAAGTAAAAATATTAATGAAAATAAGCTAACCGCTTTTTGCTTCACAGTGTTACCTCTACTGTTACACCAATTTCGCTTTTGTCGTAGCCAATAGTATCTCTGTTACTATCTCTGTCTGTGTACTGATAATAGGTGCTGAATTTTAACCATCTACGTGCTTGATAATTTAGCGCTGCAGAGTAGTTCATCAATTCGTCATCCCTATTAACAATATCTATTTCATTGAATACATATTCGTCATTTTGCTGCGTAACGCTGAAAGACGTGCTGACTCTCTCTAACCAATCATGGTTCCATCGCACACTATAATTTTGACCTCGAATGAAGTCACCCTCACCGTTAGTTTCAAACGTATCTGCGCTGGTAGAGATTCTTACAGTTGAATAGCTAACAGGTTGCCAATCAATACCAACCTCCCAGTCGGTACCATAGAAAGTACCACGAGATTCATCATCAAAGTCTTTCTCTTTATAACCTACTTTCGCAAAGCCGGTAGTTGCAGCAGTACTCTCCCATACAACACCAACAAGTATACGGGTTTCATCATTATCACGAGTAACTAAACCAAGTTGTTCATCATATTTTACGAAAGTTTTTGTTACATCAACAACCATACTTGTTGCAGAGCCGATCTGGTAACCAAATTCAGCGCCGACCATATTTTTTGCGCGATCACGAATAATGTAAGCATCTTCGGTTCTATCGTAATCAAGGGTTTGACGACGGGCTTTTAAGGTTATCATGCCATCTGTAGTAGCAGCGCCATAGCTATATTCACCATATAAATTGCTGCTTTTGTAAGTGTCTGGCGTCGATATATCTAACCCTGATCCAATTGAAAAACCGGTACCTCGGTCTTCATGTCCGTCTTCATATTGAGCAAGTGCGCTTATGCGATGACGGCTGTTTAGTTCAAAGTCTCCCGAAGCTTCTACAAAATGGTCAATGTAATCATCATTTTCGCTAGAAAAATAAACACCTTTCTCTAATCTATAGCCAACTTGAATTGGGTTTCCGTCCACCTCTGTAGCAGCAATTAGCTCTGGTGAAAATGTTGTTCGCCAGCTGTAGATTTTACTTTGATTGTCTCTGGCATTCGCCACGTTATCGACATAAGCCATCGATGATGAAAATGATGGGATTAAATCGAACTGCCCTGCTTGAATTCGACCGGCCTCTTGGGCATATAGTGTCGGAGTGGCGCAAATAACCGACATTGCTATTATGCTTTTGGTCCTTTTAAACATGTGTTTTCCTTCCTTCGATGACCTATCTTGGATGACAATCAAATAAATTTAATGTCGCTTCGGTTATAACCATGGCAAAGATGTCGGAATCAAAATGAAAACCCTGCATCTTTTACAGCATTTTGGTGTTTTTTACCGAAACGTCGAATCTAAGTACGGTACCAGCAATAGGCGTGCCGTATTTGCAATATTGCTTAACGATATCATTACTAAATAAAAAGCACGCTTTTGCTAATTGGTTAAACATTCACCGCATCACGCACCGTAACAAAAGAATACAGTAAAGTACCTATGTATTGTTTCAGCTATGTGTCTGCGCAAAAAACTGAATAATATGCTATCGTATTTATATAAAGAATGAAAAGCGCAAGCGCATCATTCTACTCTTTTTGCACCAAATTAGTACGAAATAAATTTCCACGGTGTAATAAAATTACAATATCGAAGAGATATTGTTACAATAGTTAGGTACGTTGTGCAAATAGCAAAAATAACAATACGATGAACAATTTTTTGGTATCACAACGAAAAGCACAAGTAATTTCAGGCACAACTATTGCTTAGAATTACACAAATGTATTAGCTGTTTTTACTATTTACGTAATACTTGGATCAGGTTAGCTAAACAAACCAGCCATCCATAGCGGCCTTCACTTTTCACCTAGAGATTACCTAAATGGACAATAGAGTAGAATCTAATAAAGCGATTAAAGCGCATCCGGTAGAACCTAATACCAGTGGTGGTTTAGTTGTTAGAAACCAAAGTGGTTTTTCTACTATTTATAGGCTTATTGACCTTTCACTTGTCACCATTCTTTATTATTCGTCTGCGGCTTATTATGGAACGCAGATAGATACTACAAGCCTTATCCTTTTATTTATTAATGTTATTTGCTTTCAAATTTCAGCAGAAGGCGTAGAGCTTTATAGATCATGGCGTGGTCATAGAACACCAGAAATGTTGCGAGCAGCGGCAATTACATGGATGCTGAGTATTTTAGGTACTTTGACTATGGGGTACTTTTTCGTTCAGGAAATTAAGACTCCACCACCTGCAATTCTATTATGGTTCGCTTCGTCATTTGTTGTGTTAATAATGTGGCGTTTTGTAATGCGTAAGTTTCTATTTCGCATTCGTAAAAGTGGTTTGAACTCACGTCGCTCTATTATTATTGGTGCTACTCAACTTGGCGCAAATGTCGCACTTCAGATACAACAAAACGAGCATTTGGGGATTAAGTTCAACGGCTTATATGACGACAGGGATGCAGATCGTTTGCCTCACGAAATGCAGGGTGCGGTGTTAGGGAATATAGAGGCAGCCATAGAAATGGCGAAGCGCAATGAAGTTGACTACATCTACATTGCCCTGCCAATGAGTGCTGAAAACCGAATTCGCAGCATTTTAGAGCAATGTAGCGATACCACGGCTAACGTTTACGTTATTCCTAACTTCTTCATGTATAACTTACTGAATGCTAGATGGCAGACAGTAGGAAACGTGCAAGCGCTCAGTGTATACGATACACCATTCCAAGGCGCAAGCGACGTTCTGAAGCGTTTAGAAGATATTGTTTTAAGCACCCTGATTCTAATGCTTATATCTGTTCCTATGTTAGCGATTGCAGCAGCAGTTAAGCTTACATCCAAAGGGCCTGTAATTTTTAAACAAAAGCGTTACGGTTTAGACGGTAAACAAATCACGGTTTACAAATTCCGGTCTATGACAACCCAAGATAACGGTGCGGTTGTGAAGCAAGCAACGAAAAATGATGCGCGTTTAACGAAGATTGGCGGCTTTTTAAGAAGAACGTCTTTGGATGAACTTCCACAGTTTATCAATGTTTTGCAAGGTCGTATGTCGATTGTGGGCCCTCGTCCCCATGCGGTAGCTCACAACGAAGAATACCGTAAGATAATCACCGGCTATATGCTTCGCCATAAGGTTAAGCCAGGAATTACAGGCTGGGCACAAGTGAATGGCCTACGTGGCGAGACAGAAACGACTAATAAGATGGTACAGCGCGTAGAATATGATTTAGATTACATACACCGCTGGTCTATTTGGTTTGATATCAAAATTGTATTTATGACTGTTTTCAATGGCTTTATAAATAAGAACGCTTACTGATAACGTTCACTAAAGTTCGACAAAAGCGGCAATTTGCCGCTTTTTTATTTTGAAACATTTTATAATTAGGTAAACGATACCGAACAATATTCAAAAGAGCACGCCAGGAGTATAACCATGCTTCAGAATAGTTATTCATTCTTAGGGGCTTTTATGGTATTCAAAAAAACCTGATTTTAAATTTGTGTCTGGCTGTAGAGGCGTGGTTAGCAACTATATAGCATTATCATACTCCCACTGATCTCTACATAGCTTATATTTAAAGAACTCTGCTTCTGTTTCCTTTAAAGCCGCTGACAAAGCGCTAATTTGGACTTCCATTTTCTCTTTAAACCCCAGAAGGTTCCCAGCAAATAAATCGCTGTAGGCATTTAGCGTCTGCTTAAAGTCATCTGAAGAACGCTGCTCGGTTGTCTGCGCATAAGCATATGACCAACTATTGAATTGACTTAAACATCTTTTCCTTATTCCCCCGTCCACATTGCTAGCGCCACTAAAACCGCTCGTCAGTTCAGAAAGAATATTTAACCTGCGCTCAGCTTCATCCATAAGTGAAACACTTACTCCGCCAGACTTTAAAAAATGTAGGTCTTTAATCATTAGTAGGGAAGATAAGCGATAACGAACCTGATAAGCGTTTTTGCATTTATTTTTACATGCAACAAAGTCAGAACGCGCTCTCTCTATTTGCATACTAAGCCGTTGCAAGTCTGCCGAATGACTGAAACCTGCGCGAACAGATGAGTTTAGGGCATTGCCTATAGATGAACCAATAGAGGCAGCAGCTAATTCCCCGACAGTAAAAAGTTGCATACCGAATTCATCTGAACTTTCAGATTTTTGCTCTAGACTTTGATTAGTAATTTCATCCGGCTTTTTTAGGGCAAGTTTTTTGAATTGCGCTATGGGGGTATATCCAGCACGTTCGAGCCAAATTACCTGTGAATTAAGGAGCGAGGCTCCCAAACCATATAAGGGAGAGATCTCCCTATCATCGGAATAACCAATAAGCCCTAGATTAGCGGCGACATTTTGTTTTGGTTCTACTGAAAATACGGTATCCCAGAGCTCGTTCAGCTTATCAAGATTCAGTCGTAACGGTTGTGCAAAAGACGATTCCCATTCAGCATAAGCATTTAAGTCTGTAGTAGGGATACTTTCTAGCCTTGAGACAACTTTATCTATTAAGCTTGTTAAATAGTATGCTGCATTTATCTGAATAAACTGTTTGACATCGTATTGAAAGCTGCGGTTTACGCCTTCTGCATTAATACGTTGATATAGCTCTGATGTTTTATCATTGAGGGTGGTTATTTGATTTTTAATTTCTTCATCAGTTAATTCTCTGTGCTGGATTTGTTTTGCAATTTCTTTTCGCGTTTGCGAGTCACAATTTTCAGTAAAACAATTCCTCACACTTGGCTTTTCGAAAGCCCTCTCTATGCTTGTGTTTTTTAAGTAAAACTGGTCAAAAAATGCGAACTCTATGAATTCGCGGCTCATCTCAGCTCCGTTTTTTCGGATAATTTCTTTGATTGTAGTATCTGCGCGCTGTAGAAACGAAACTCTCCAAGCTTGCCAAAATGCGTCATGATCAAAAGCCATTCGACAGAGTCTTTGCTGAGTTAAAGTGAAAGTCAGGTCTTTTTCCGAGCCTTCGCATAAAGCATATTTACTCACATACGTATTTTCGTGGAGCAATGAGTACCAGCTCTTGTAATAGTCCGCTTGATGAAGGCTAAATTGCTCTTTTAATGCCCATAGGTTTAGCGCAAATGAAATACCTTCCAATGAAATAGGTATGGAACTAAGGACATCAACCCACCCCATCATTATTCTTTCATGAGTTGGGTACAGCAGATTATCAAGTACATCTTGTTTATTCAAATTCGCGATATCTTGACGGCGCATCTGTTCAGATTCTTTATATGCGTTTTTCATCATCCCCAAGAGTTGGAGGCTTATAACATTGAGTTCCTGAACGTCCTTCGGCTCACTAAGTGGGAAAGTTACAGTTTTAGCAGGAGGTATAGCATCTCGTTTCGTAATATGTCGATGGCTGCTTGGAGTTTGGTTTTTTTTGAGCATTTTTACCTCCCATCCGTATTTAACTTCTAGGAGTCTGGGGTCACTTTTATTCAATAAGACTCGCTGTCCATATACAGAATCGTTAAAAGAAATATAAGGATAGTCTGCGATATCTTCAGCTTGCGATTGAGCAATTTGCATAAACCTATCCATTCCCTCCAGCTTTGCGAGATACAATTTCAAAGACAAACCAAAGTTACTTACGTAATCAGGCCTTTTTCCAAATTCAGAAATTTTAATTAGATGGAGGAATTTGTCTGTTTGTAAGGATGTAGTCCACTCTTTTCGTTGCACCCGAGAAAATGAGATTGTGGTAAATTTTTTGTTTGTAGAATCTACTAACTGGTACTCTACATCCGCTTCTCTATAAAAAATTGCATTATCATCGGTGTGAAGTTTATAGACAAGGTGATTGACGAGGCGCTCCCCTAGCCTTTTTTCTTCAACGAATGCCCTGACATTTTCCGCTTTTACATTTACGCGAAGTACCAATTTTTGAATTTCTTTAAAAGAACTACCTTGCCGTTTTTCGACTTTCTTTACTTCATTGAAAACGTCAATGTATTCAAAATTAGCTTTTCGTCTAATTAAAGATTTTGTACTTGGATTCCAATTCAAACCTGAAATAAAAATGTTAGGGTTCTTAGAAAACTGCACATAAGGGTTATCACCGCTAATTGATTTGGCAGAGACGATCTGTTGGGTAGAAGTATCTCTTCGTGAGCGTGTACTTTCTTTGTTAACACGTTCCTGAATATCTTCGTTTAGATTTTGATGAGTTTTTTTGTTTTCTGCAGTTATCGCCGCATTATTGTTAGTTAACGTATCTACGGAGGGCATGGAGTACAGCAAGGAAGCACCATCGAATCTGGAGCTTTTGTTAGTTTGAAGTTTTTTGATAAGAACTAACATAGTATTTCGGTGCTTATTCTTCCTGTCGTCTATTATATTTTTTACATCATTTTTTATTCCCCAATAGATTGGTACCCCTTCTTCCCTATTTAAAGTAAGAAAGCGCAGCACAGCATAGGGTAAATATTCTGAATTTTTATGTTCTTTAATAAGCTCATGAAGAATTACTCTCTCTTTTTTTGCTAGCTTCTGTTTTTGTCTAAAACTACTGGTTGTTAGGTTTTCTTTTGACACTAACTCACTGAGAATTTCTTGGCTGGCGAGCGCTTTCTCGTAAAGTTTATGAGCCTCTGTATTTTCATCAGATAAAGCAACGTTGCAGGAGAAACTCAGAACGATGAAGCAAAGAAGCATTTTAGAAAGGGGAAGTGATTTAATTTGGTGCATATAGAATTTCCAATATCCGTATTGTATAGGTTTAAGTAAGCCTAGCTATGCATTCACTGTTTTTAGAACGATTCTTATAGCCAACAAATGTTAGATTGAGCTTAAGCCTAACCCATATTGATCATTTTTTAACCTTAAATATGGATGAGTTAGCTTATTAATTTAAAAACCTTCATCTAATCAGTTAAATACGGACAACGAAGCGTCAGTGTGAAAGTTAGATTTAGGCTTAAGTATGAAGAATGAGTTTGAGAAGAAGTGTGTTAGAAATTAAAAACGAAAAAAGGCGAGCATCCTGCTCGCCTTTTTCCGAAAGAACTTAAACTTAATTAGTTAATAATTAAGCTAATGCGCCTTTAGCCGCTTCGACTAGTGCGCTGAAAGCTGCTTTGTCATGTACTGCGATGTCGGCAAGGATCTTACGATCGATTTCAACAGACGCTTTCTTCAAACCGTTAATGAAACGGCTGTATGACATACCATTTTGACGTGCAGCAGCGTTGATACGTGCAATCCATAGTTGACGGAATTGACGCTTGCGCTGACGACGGTCACGGTAAGCATATTGACCAGCTTTAGTTACAGCTTGTACCGCTACGCGATATACACGTGAACGTGCGCCGTAATAACCTTTTGCCTGCTTGAGGACTTTTTTGTGACGAGCACGTGCGATAGTGCCGCGTTTTACTCTAGCCATTAATCAGTCTCCTAAGTCTTATACGTAAGGCAACATGCGCTGAACCAATTTGGTATCAGAGTCATGAACCAGTTTTTTGCCACGAAGGTGACGTTTACGCTTAGAGCTCTTCTTAGTCAGAATGTGACGTAAGTGAGACTGTTTGCTTTTAAAGCGGCCAGAACCCGTTTTCTTGAAACGCTTGGCGGCACCGCTTACAGTTTTCATTTTAGGCATTGCTAAAACTCCGCATTGTTTAATATCGGTATTTTTCGTGTTGCAGTCACTTCATACCGGCTAATGTTTAGCAGCAAGGTGTTTAAGGGTGCAGATTCCTTAAAACTTTAGACCGTTACTACTTCTTATTTGGGGCTAGCACCATGATCATCTGACGGCCTTCCACACGACGTGGGAAAGACTCGCAAGTAGCGATATCTTCTAAATCGGTTTTAACGCGGTTTAGTAGATCGATACCGATGTCTTGGTGCGCCATTTCACGACCGCGGAAGCGGATCGTAACTTTGGCTTTATCACCACCTTCAAGAAAGCGACGCAGGTTGCGCAGTTTTACCTGGTAATCGCCTTCATCAGTGCCAGGGCGAAATTTAATCTCCTTGACCTGAATTTGCTTCTGTTTTTTCTTCTGCTCTTTTTGAGCTTTACTTTTTTCGAAGAGGAATTTGCCATAGTCCATAACTTTACAGACTGGCGGCTCGGCATTCGGACTGATTTCTACTAGATCTAGGCTCGCTTCTTCAGCGGCACGCGTAGCATCTGCTAGCGAAACCACACCAACCTGTTCACCGTCTTTGCCAATTAATCTTACTTCTCTGGCTTTAATCTCATCGTTAATGCGGGCTTTGTCGCCCTGAGCCTTGTTGTTAGCGCCTTTAATGTGCTATTCCTCCAAACATTTAATTCTTTTGTCTGCTTCTGGGTTGGTCGATTGACCTAAAGTAAAACCAAAAGCAGACACCTTACTTGTGCATTATACACAAATTGCTCAACTATTTAATTGTCTTTTCTACAACTTCTTGTTGAGCCATGGCAATAAAGTCTTCCAGGCGCATTTTGCCTAGGTCGTCACCGCGACGAGAGCGCACTGCTACTTCGCCTGCTTCCATTTCTTTATCGCCCACAACTAGCATATATGGAATACGCTTAAGTGTGTGCTCGCGGATTTTAAAGCCGATCTTCTCATTACGCAAGTCAGACTTTGCTCTAAACCCTAAATCTTGCAGTTTTTTTACACAATTTGATGCGTAATCAGCTTGTTTGTCAGTAATGTTCATTACAACAACCTGCTGAGGTGCTAACCAAAGTGGGAAGAAACCTGCAAATTCTTCGGTCAAAATACCAATGAAGCGTTCAAGTGAACCCAAAATAGCGCGGTGAATCATTACCGGTACTTTGCGCTCGCCATCTTCAGCTACATAGGTAGAGCCTAAACGACCTGGCATTGAGAAATCTAGCTGTACGGTTCCGCACTGCCATGCACGGTCTAAGCAATCGTGCAGCGTAAACTCAATTTTCGGCCCGTAGAACGCACCTTCGCCTGGCTGATAATCGAATTCGATATCGTTGGCTTTAAGTGCTTCCGCAAGCGCAGCTTCAGATTTATCCCAAATTTCGTCAGCACCTACACGCTTTTCAGGGCGGGTAGACAGCTTAACTTTAATATCTTCAAAACCAAACGCTGCGTATGTCTCATATACCATCTTAATACAGTCACTTACCTCTTGTAGGATCTGTTCTTCTGTACAAAATATATGAGCATCGTCCTGCGTAAAGCCACGAACTCGCATTAGACCGTGTAGTGCGCCCGATGGTTCGTTACGGTGACAGCAGCCAAACTCCGCCATTTTTAGCGGTAGGTCGCGGTACGATTTCAAACCTTGGTTGAAAATTTGTACGTGGCCAGGGCAGTTCATCGGCTTAACCGCATATTCACGCTTTTCAGATTCTGTGGTGAACATGTTTTCAGCGTACTTGTCCCAGTGACCCGATTTTTCCCAAAGCGTACGGTCCATCATCAATGGTCCTTTTACTTCATCGTAGCCGTATTCGCGAAGCTTCTTACGTACGAAGCTTTCTAGTTCGGTATAAATTGACCAACCATCGTTGTGCCAAAACACCATACCTGGCGCTTCTTCTTGCCAATGGAATAGGTTAAGTGCTTTACCGATTTTACGGTGGTCGCGCTTTTCTGCTTCTTCTAGGCGCTGTAGGTAAGACTTAAGCTGCTTCTTGTCGGCCCATGCAGTACCGTAAATACGCTGAAGCATTTTGTTGTCGCTGTCGCCACGCCAGTAAGCGCCTGCCACTTTCATTAGTTTGAAGTGGTGACAGAACTTCATGTTTGGCACGTGAGGTCCACGACACATGTCTGTGTATTCTTCGTGGTGATAAAGTGCTGGGCGGTCGTCCTTGCTGATGTTTTCATCAAGAATTTCCATTTTGTAGCTTTCGCCGCGTGCTTCAAATGCATCGCGTGCTTCTTGCCAGCTAACTTTGTTTTTAACCACGTTGTAATTGGTTTTAGCCAGTTCAAGCATACGCTTTTCTAGTTTGGCTAAATCTTCCTGGGTTAGGCTTTCTTCCATATCAACGTCGTAATAGAAACCGTTGTCGATAACTGGGCCGATAGCCATTTTGGTGTTAGGCCAAAGTTGTTTGATAGCGTGACCTAACAAGTGCGCGCAACTGTGACGAAGAATTTCTAACCCTTCATCGTCTTTTGCAGTAATAATTTGAAGTTGTGCGTCCGCGTCAATCATATCAACGGCGTCAACTAATTCACCGTTTACTTTCCCTGCAATGGTTGCTTTGGCTAAACCAGGGCCAATATCGTTTGCAACGTCTAGTACAGAAACAGCGTTATCGAAAGCGCGTTGGCTTCCATCAGGAAGGGTAATTACAGGCATTTTAATTCCTTTACAGTGGTGACGCCTACTCTGCGCCACATGCATTTATTTGATAAATTTAATCGTGCTTTTTAGCACTCGAAACTTGCTTTACATTAATCGCGTTGGCGTAACAATAAGATACCCGCGCTGCACTTGTTTACTTAGCATTCGTTAAACAAGCCGCATTAAAGCAAGTGGTGGATTATAACTAGTGTATGGTCAACTTCAATATTGAAAAGCCTTAATTCACTAATTAGTGTGCCTTTGTTTATATCAAATAGGTTTTTAATTAGATTTGATGTTGTAACTTATGCATTTCACCATTTTTAACCCATACTTTAGTTGAAGGCGATAACGGTGAAAAAACAAGCCTCTTGTATAAGCTTTAATTTGCATTAGACCAATTGTTGCACATCACCCTTTCCGCCTTTTTGGGCTTAAGCATTAAACCAAGCAGAGTATGTAATATGTGGCATTTTATAAGCGAGCATATTTCAGATGAAACCCAGCAATTTTTTAGCTGCCAGAAGGCTGAGCGCGTAAGCGGTGGCGACACTCACGAAAGCTACATCATAAAAGATGAGACTCACAGGTATTTTGTAAAAACGAGGCGCTACGACGACACCCAGCAACTTTCCCATGAAGCGGAAGGGCTCACTGCTATTGCCAACACACAAACCATTTCTACACCCCAAGTTATTTGCCATGGTATTACGGCTAACGAATCGCCCAATATGGAATATTTAGTACTTTCACACATTCGATTTGTTGAGCCTGCCCTAAGCGATTATTTTACGCTAGGGCAACAGCTTGCTGCGCTACATAGCGTTAACGCCTACACCAGCTATGGGTGGCCCCACGACAACTATATCGGAGCCAGCGTGCAAACCAACGGGCGCATGGCATCGTGGGCCGACTTTTTTGCCGAGAAACGCATTGGCAGTATGTTAGAACGCTTGGCATTGAATGGGCTATGGACAAAACAAAACGGCGATATTGATAATATCGTTACAAAGGTAAGGCACTTATTAAGCTTGCATCAACCCCACCCATCTCTGCTTCACGGCGATTTATGGGCGGGTAATGCGGGCTTTAATAAAAAAGGGCCTGTTTTGTTCGACCCTGCCGTGTATGTTGGCGACGGGGAAACCGACCTTGCTATGGCTGAACTGTTTGGTGGTTTCCCTGATACCTTCTTTGATGGCTACCACCAGCACACGCCAATTGAAAAAAATTACGCGTTAAGAAAACCAATTTACCAGCTTTACCATATTTTAAATCACGGGTTATTATTCGGCGCACATTATATTGCGCAAGCCGAACAGATATTAGAAGACATATATAGGCATTAAAAAAGCGCAGTACACAAGCCTTAAAACCGCCAAACGATTTAAAATAGAGAGTAGCTTTTATTATGACAAATTCAGGCCCTGTTGCATTTCCTGTAGCAATGATTACTGGGGCAGCTAAACGAATAGGCGCCGCCATGGCGTGTAAGCTACACAGTGAAGGCTATCGCATTATTATTCATTATGGGCACTCCAAAGACGATGCTTTTGCGCTGGCTGAAAAACTAAATAGTCAGCGAGCGGATTCTGCCGCCTGCCTACAAGCCAACCTTTGCAATTCGGACGAAGTAAATGCACTAGGCAAAAAGGCGCTAGATGTATGGGGCCAGCTAGATGTGTTAGTAAACAATGCTTCAAGCTTTTACCCTACGCCCATAGGCGATATTTCAGAAGATGATTGGGATTCTCTAGTAGGAAGCAACGTAAAAGGCCCCCTGTTTTTATCACAAGCGCTAGCTCCCGCTTTAAAAGCTAACAAAGGCTGCATTATCAATATGGTCGATATGCATATTGACCGGCCGCTTCCAAAACATAGCGTTTATTTAATTGCTAAGTCGGGCCTTGCCTCGCTTACCCAATCGTTAGCAATAGATTTAGCCCCTAATGTACGTGTAAATGGTATCGCCCCTGGCGCTATTTTATGGCCAGAGCGGGAAATGGATGATGCAGAAAAAGACAAACTGCTATCAAGCATTCCACTGGGCGAACTAGGTACGCCAGAAGACATTGCTAATACGTTGTCGTTTTTAGTGTCGGCGCCCTATATCACAGGGCAAATTATCTATGTTGACGGTGGTCGTGGTCTTCACACTGGTGCATCAGCATGAAGGCTTTACGCAACCTGCCTTTTCAATTAAAAAGCGCCTGCGGCTATGGGGATAGAATTGAGCGCAGCTATGGGAATAAAAGCGCACGCGACGTTCAAGATACAAATGTATACGGCGGCGGTAAATTCATAAAACTCTGCCGTATAAGCATAGTCGGTGCTAGCTTAGCAACCTTGTTCGGATGCTTTGGAGGCGATACGGTAAAGCAGAGCATTGAAGATTACGCAGAACGACTTTCAAGAGTACTAGACACTCCCCTACCCGATACATTTAACGACAAGATCACTACCCCACTTCCTAAACTGGCCGACTCAGCCACGCTAAAACACACTATAGAGGGTGTTAGCATTAACTTGCGCGAATTTTATGCACTGCAAGATTGTGAGCTGGGCACTGTAGTTGCCGAACGCAATACATCGTTGGGAAAAAGCCAGTTGCCGTCCCAAAGGCTAGCTTATGAAAGCAAGCTACTTAGCGTATTGAAAAGCTGTGAAGCAGTGCTCTCGGAAGCTGGCAGTGCAAGTGAAAGCCCAGATGAAAAAGCGAGTAAAAACGCCTTCAAAAACAATCAGGCACTGGCCGAAACTATTGCTTCGTGGCGTGAACAAAAGTCACAAGATTACAGCAAAACGTGGGCGAACCTTATTCAGGGAAGCCAAGAGTTAAGGTTGGCGCTAAATACCCCTGAACGCCTGTTTTCCGTTGAAAATAATAAAGACGCCCTTTCAAGCGTAAATGCGCTGTTTTACCTAAGCAGCTTGAACAAGATGTCATTTTCTTCTGACGAAACGGCATCAAAGCATAGCGCTAAAACGTTGACCGCCAATCATAGCCGGGTGGGCAACGCTTCTGGTGGCGATAATGGTAGCGCCAGTGACAAGGTCATTAATAAAAGCCCGGTTGACAGCGACGAAAGCCTTATCGACAGCAGCGAGTTAGAACAACAGCTGCAAATTATACGTTCAGCGCGGTTACCCGCTACGCTATGGCATACACAGCAGACGCTAACGCAAAATCTCTCTTTGCTTACCAATATGCTAACCACTGAACTGGATGCGGTAAGCTGCCCAGAAGGCCGCGCTAGTGATAAAGCAAAAATACTGCGCAATGTGTTTTATTTATTTTTTATTGAAGAAATACAGCCAGTAGGAAGCTTGGTAAACCAATATCATTACAAGCTAGTTCCCTTGTGGGAAGACTGGCTTAAACAGCCTTCGTTACATGAAGAGTTCAAGCGTTATATTAGACTTCACTCTCAAGACGGTTTTGATGAATACAGTCGCGCTATGAAAGCCCACGTTAACCTGTGGCAAGGGTTTCTGGGCAGGTGTAACCTCTCACCAGTACCACCGGTTTAACGGGCAGCGCTACACACTTACCCCTTAAACCAAAATAGTTGCATTGCTACAAGATGTTTTCCCCAGCTTCTGGGTCTCTCGACTTGCGAGCCTGCTCTCTTATTTCGTGCGCTTCTGATGATACGTCATCTTGAACAGATGTCGGCCGTTGGCGAGTTTCTGGTTGCTTATTACTTTTATGGCTATCATCTTTGCGGCTACTATTTTTTTGCTGCTCGTTACTGTGCTCTGAAGTACCTGAGGGCTCAACAGTATAATCACCAGCCGCGCTGTGACCCAACGGGTTCTTGCTCTGGCTCGTATTTCGACTCTGGTTCTTCAAGTTGTCAGTGCTTTTACTGCTTTTAGCTCTATCACTTTTATCACTTGCATGCTCAACTGCATCTTCTTGGGCCGATTCTTTTCCACCAAAAAAGCCTGTAGACACGCTTTCCCTGCCTTCTGTACCTGGTTCAGGCTTTGGTTCTGGGCTTAGCTCTGGTTTTAGTTCTAGGCTTTGCTCTAGGCAGTCTTCTGAGTTTTTTTCATGGCGTTGCGAGCCTACCGGTTCGCTTCTCTCAACACTAAGGTGCATACCTTGTGGGAATATCCGCTCTCGAGCATCATCCGGCATGCTAATATTCGCGTCTAAGAACGCTTGCGTAATATTACGCATTAGCACAGACGCCATTTTGAGCACGCTGGTTTTCTCTACATCCACCCAAAAATAAACCTTTACGTTGTAGGTAGAAGCGCCCAACTCATCAATAAGAATTTGAGGTTCAGGGTCGCTTAACACATTGCCTTGCTCTGCGGTAACTTCGCGGGCAATTCGCTGCGCATCTTGTATGTCGGCGTCGTAACCTACCCCAATAACAAAGTGCCCTCGCATAAGCGGGTTAGCGGTTAAGTTCTTAATCACACCTTTATAAATAGTCGCGTTGGGTATTTGTATATGGTTACCGTCAAAGTCCACCAGCGTTGTCGCACGTGCCGTCACTTTCTGAATAATGCCGGTGAAGTCATTAATTTGTACGATATCGCCTATTCGAAACGGACGTTGAATGGTAAGCAAAAGGCTTGAAATAAAGTTCTCTGCAATATCGCGAAACGCGAAACCAAGAATAAGCCCAACGACACCAGTACCGCTCACTACCGCAATGGCAAACCCAGTAAGCCCTGCTAAAAACAAAAACAGATAAATACCCAGTAGTATTAAAATTAGGCTAACGCTTCGCTGAATTACCGAGCGCAGAAGCGGAGATGTGGTAGTACGCGTTAACGGCTTAACTAAAACCTTTGCAACGTGTGGCGCCAAAAGAATGAACGCCACCATAATAACTATTCCTAGCGCCATGCCTGGCAAACGATAAATAAAGCTATCCCATAGCTGCGAGAGCAACGACTGAGCGCTCGACAAGCTAGTTATCGCACCAGCGTCATCATCTTGCTGAAGCAGAGTTTGTGTGAAGGGGTTGAAAGCTATTTCTTTTAAATTCAGGACTATGCCGTTTAAGTTTGTGACTACGCCGCTCAAACTTTCGGATACGCCGCTGGAAAAGAAACTATTCTCTAAGCATTTATTTGCGATTGTTGATAGCAAAGTTTGCAAAGCACTGAACATAACCCTACTCCTTGGTGTTCATGTGTGATTGTTATTAACAAAAATGGTTACGAAGCAATAACTAAATAAGATCCCAACCCAATGGTGAACAAGAAGCTTCCCCAGATGGCATGCTCAATAACCACAACAGGCGTTGAGTTTGTGTGCATATACCTGTAGCCAAAAATAGCACCGCCAACCCAAGAGACTATTACAGCAATCCAGTTACCATACACCAAATGAGCTAGCCCAAACAGAAAGGTACTTAGCGCCCATCTTGCGTATTTGGAGGGCAAAATACGCTTGTACCGGTGAAAGAAATAGGTGCGAAAGATTATCTCTTGCGGGATAACTGACACTATGGGGTAAATCAGCAAAGTCGCTACCCACATCCACGGTTGATTCATAGGCCAGTGTAAAAACAGCTCTGGTTTTAAAAAATAAACTACCAGCGCCAATAAGCTCGCCCACGGCAAAAATAGCCTGAGCGTACTTTTAAAATGTATTCGATAATCTTCCCAATGCCACAATTTAAAACGTTTAAATTGTTTATCTGCTAACAAGACAGCCAAACAGCACAGCCCCATTACCCCTAATATAGGCATGAGATAATCTGCAAAATGCTTAATCCAGTAAAGAACGGCAAAAGGAACTGCTACAAATAGCAAGATCAATTCAGACCACAGCTTTGCCACAACTCACCTCTTTCTTTAGACCACGCTGAACTCGCTGTAGAACTTTCCAGTTAATCTGGTGTACCTGAAAAAACAGCTAAGCCAACAAAATAATTACCAACTGATGACACTTTCGTGAATTTTTACCGTTAGTATGTATGAAAGTGTAGTGCCAAAATGTGTGAATTGAAGAAGTAATTAGATGCAACTTTAGCCCAATGAAGCGCTTCGTTTTGATAACCCCTTATTGGCTTTAAAGTTTTTAAATTTGGTTTCGAAAAATAAAGTGTGAAGAGCGGCGTTTGATAACCTATTTATCCATTCTTATCGTTCCTATCTTCGCAACCCTTGGTTATTTTCAGTGGAATTGACTAGTAGATTTCACGTTGTGTTTGTATATCGAACAAAAGTCGTGAAATAATTGCACAAGATGTATAAGGCGATACCAATGACAAAAAATAGCCCTAGCGACGTTTTACAACAGATTGAAAAACACTATGCCGCGTTGTCGCCTTCGGGCAAATCTATCGCGCATTACATTCAGCAAAATCCAATCGCCGTACTCAGCCAGTCCACCTCATTTATTGCAGAAAAAACAGGAACTTCGAAAGCTACAGTAAGTCGCTTTTTTCGCCAGTTAGGCTTTGAGTCGCACCAACAAGCCAAAGACGCATTGGTACAACTGCGAGAGCAAGGCGTACCTGTAGTAAACCCCTCAAGCAGCGTTTTACAGCATGAAAGTGATAGTAAGAATTTAGCTAATACGTTCGAAGGTACATCGTCTGAGGCATTAAGAGATATAGCGACATTGCTTGCCTCAGCAGGTCAGGTTACGTTAATTGGATTTCGCAACGCTTACCCTATCGCCCTTCATTTTAGGCAGCAGCTTAAGCAAATTAGGACGTCGGTTCGCGTTCTGCCCCAACCCGGGCAGACCCTTAGTGAAGATCTAATTGATCTTACTGAGAACGATCTTGTGGTGCTTTTCGGCTTTCGACGCAGGACCCGCCAGTTTAAGTTTGTTCTAAACAGCATTAAACACTGCAAAACTGTACTAATTACCGACCCTACAGGCCAAGGTTACCGCCACGATGTAGACCACCTCCTTGTAACCCACATTGGCAGCGACTCTCCTTTCGATAGCTACGCCGCGCCGATGAGCTTAGTCGCATCCCTATGTAACCTTACCTATGATGCCTTAGGCAGCAAGGCCGCAGACCGTGTTGATGCTATTACAGATATCTACATTCAAATGGATGAACTAGAAAGTCCTAAACGTTAACTCTTCCCATAGCACACTTTTTAAGCAATACTGTAAAGGCGGTCGTAGCACACAATTACGATTTCGCAAGCGAAAATGGAACCTTTCCGATAAAAAAAAGGTATAAGTCTTAATGACTTTAATTTTACTGCAGTAAGCGTGTAGTTGAGGTGAATATGGATAAAACGCGAGTAGTCATGGAAGAGGCTAACGGTGTACTAGACTTTTGGTTTGGTGAACTGTCACCCGAGCAATGGTTTAAGGAAGATTCTGCACTAGATAAAACCATTGCTTCACGGTTTTCTACGTTGCGCGCAGCGGCTGCGCGGGGTGAACTTTGGCCTTGGCGCGCTACGGCCACAGGTAGGCTTGCCGAAATTATTCTTCTTGATCAATTTTCCCGAAATATTTATCGCAATCAGCCGGATGCGTTTAGTGCTGACAATATAGCGCTAATATTGGCTCAAGAAGCGGTAAGCGTAGAGGCTGATAAAATGCTTACCCCGCAACAACGGGCGTTTCTTTATATGCCTTTTATGCACAGCGAATCGTTAGCTATTCACGATGTTGCAATGGAACTCTTCTCTCAAGAAGGGCTTGAGCGGGAATATACGTTTGAGAAACGCCATCAGGCGACTATTGAAAGGTTTGGTCGCTACCCGCACCGAAACTCGGTGTTAGGCCGTGAATCGACAGCCGAAGAAGCTGCCTTTCTAAAGGAAAACCCTCAAGGCTTTTAGCTATAACCGCAGCCACGATCTAATGGGGGTACGTATACCTTTAACCTACTCCTATTAACCTATCGTCAGTTAATCCAGCAAAAACGCAGACAAATAGGTGAAGTGTAAGACTCAGAAAATCATATAACTCTGTAAACGTGCTTAGCGCTAATCAGCCGTGATCAGCCAAAATAGGCCATAACCGATCCTTGCTTTGCGTTTTTGCTTACGCCTTCTTCTATTTCCTGTCAGGAATTTATTTCTATTGAAGCGAAAAGCAACGATCGTTTCTCTTGACTTTAAAGTGAAACAGTTGTTTCATGACAGAAAGACTAATAAAGAAACAATAATTAATAAGTAACGCGCTGTGAGCTCTCCTTTTGTAGTAAAGCCCTGTGATGCAAAGTTCACGCAGGCGATTAAAAATTTAGAAGCAACCTTTAATGGCATTGATAACCGTGAGGGCGACACGTCTTCTTTAAATAACGGGGCAAGCCAAGGGTTAACCGAAGATTCAAAAAAAGCGCGTAACCCAGTCAAACCACTTAGCGGTTTAGGGCTTGCGGTAAAAGACTTATTCGATATGGAAGGTTTACCAACAGCAGCGGGCAACCCGGATTGGTTGGCTACGCACCCCGTACCAAAAAGTACGAATAGCTGCGTGGCGAACATGCTTAAAGCAGGTGTCGCGTTTAAAGGTAAAACCATTACTGACGAACTTGCTTACAGCTTACACGGGCAAAATAAGCATTATGAAACGCTTGTGAACCCGGTAGCGCCAGCTCATATACCTGGCGGTTCTTCGTCGGGCTCTGCGGTGGCGGTTAGCGCCCACCTTGCCGACATTGGTCTTGGTACCGATACAGGTGGCTCTATACGCGTACCGTCTAGCTATCAGGGTTTATGGGGGCTTCGCACCACCCATGGCGCCGTCGCTTGCGACAACATGGTAGCCCTTGCGCCATCGTTCGATACCGTGGGATGGATGACAAGGGATTTAGATACGCTGACAAAGGTAGCCAATGTTTGTCTTGATAGCGCTACGCAAAGTGACATATCTGACGAACCTCGCTTGGTTATAGCGGCACACTTATTTGAGCAAACCGCTCACAAATCGCTTTGCCAAACTTGGCTTAACGCCCTTGAAGACAGCAATAATTGTATTGCGCTATCAGAAGCACAGCTTGATTTAAACAAGTTACAAACCGCCGCTACATTTCGCACGTTACAAGGCAGTGAAATTTGGCAGCAGCATGGCGAATGGATTGAAAGTACTCAACCCGACATCGCTAACGATATTATGTTGCGCTTGGATTGGTGTAAAACCATAACAACACAAGATGTAGAACAAGCAAAAGCGCAGCAAACCGTGGTAATAAACCATTTAACTAGGCTGTTTGAAGAAATAGACGTTTTGGTTATTCCCACAACACCTGGTGTTGCACCTCGATGTGACGCCGACGATACGACTCTGGCAAATGATAGAAACGCTCTGCTCGCACTTACTGCAGTAGCCGGGCTTGCGGGTTTACCCCAGCTTCATTTACCGTTGTTTACCCTACACAATGCCCCGTGCGGATTATCGCTTGTGGGCAAAAAAGGCAACGATCTTGCACTTCTCGCGTTAGCTAAAACGCTAACCACTCGCTAAAGGTGTAAAGCGCGCAACGTATCTGTATAAACCTCATTTAAGTGACGGTTGTACCGCACTAAAGTAAGGCAGAAAGCGCCCTATTGCATTCAAGTAGAAAGTAGGAACGGAAGTAAGACCAAAACGCTTGTCAATTTACCTAGCCTTTAACTAATTAAGGCTAAACACGACGGCGTGGTTGCTGAGTTTTTGAAGGAAATAATTATGAGTGAAAAACCTAATATTGCGTTTACAGCCCCTCACTTTGCAGCATCACAAGTGGGCTTAAACATACTAGAAAAAGGCGGCACTGCTATTGAAGCTATGGTAGCCGCTGCTGCCTCTATTGCAGTTGAGTACCCGCATATGAACGGCATGGGTGGTGACGGGTTTTGGCTTATCAGTGAGCCGGGCAAAAAACCTATTGGTATTGATGCATCTGGCGTAGCAGCAAAAGGCGCTACGCCTGCGTTTTACGAAGGTAGCGATGCTATACCAAGCCGAGGCGGGAAGTCTGCATTGACAATGGCAGGCGCCGTCGCCGGTTGGAAAGCTGCCCTAGAGATAAGTCACGAATGGCAAAACGGTTTACCGTTAAACACATTATTCGATACGGCGATAAGCCAAGCTAACTGGGGTATTGAAGTTACCCAAAGTTTAGTTGATGCCAGTAACAAAACCTTCGATGAACTAAGCGCTGACGAGAACTTCGCGCAGTTTTTAATTAAAGGCAAGGCGCTTAAAAAAGGCAAAATTTTAAAGCTGACAAAGCTTTCAGAAACCTTGAAGCATTTGGCAGATAAAGGGCTTGATGATTTTTACCACGGTGAATTAGCTGCAAAACTAGCTGAGGACTTAGAAGCGGCTGGCTCCCCTATTCGCCTTGAAGATTTCAACAATTATAAAGCAACGATTGTTGAGCCATTGTCAGTATCTACCAGCAAAGGCAAGCTTTATAACCTACCTGCGCCAACGCAAGGTGTAGCCTCGCTTATTATCTTAGCGCTTTATGACAAAGTTCAGCATTTAGGCAATACCGATGCAGACATGGTGCATTTACTGATTGAGTGTACAAAACAAGCTTTCATTGCCCGCAATGCAAATGTAACCGACCCGTCGCGCACCCCGGTTAATTTACAGAGCCTGTTAAGTGACGACGCGCTTGATGAAATGGTGAAAAACATTTCACTGGATAAAGCATTGCCGTGGCCACACGAAGCCAAGCATGGCGATACCATATGGATGGGATGCTGCGACTCAGAAGGTCGTATGGTGAGCTACATTCAATCTCTTTATTGGGAGTTCGGTTCAGGCATAGTTAGCCCACAAACTGGCATTGTATGGAATAACCGAGGTACTTCATTCTCGCTAGACCCAAACAGTAACCAATATTTAGCGCCTGGCTTAAAGCCATTTCATACGTTAAACCCAGCGTTTGCCGAGCTTATCGACGGACGTCGTATGAGTTACGGCACCATGGGCGGTGAGGGTCAACCTCAAACCCAAGCGGCGCTATTTGCCCGCCATATTTACCACGGACAGCCTATTGGTAAAGCCATTTCCCTTGGTCGATGGTTACTTGGCAGAACGTGGGGCGATCAAAGCCACAACTTAAAAGCAGAGCGTGACCTAGTTGAATACGTGGGCGAGAGCTTACTGGCCAGAGGGCACGATATGGTAACGGTAGACCCTTGCAACGAACTTATGGGTCATGCGGGTGCCATTATTCGCGACACAGAAGGCACTGTTAGCGGCGCGAGCGACCCTCGAAGTGACGGCAAAGCCTACTTAGGTCATCGGAAGATTCGTGCTTACAGCTAAATATAACGTTAAGACGCGTTCATTAGCATGCACAGGCTAGCCTGCGTCAATTAACGCCCTCAAACTGGGGTGTTGTCTAAACCGCGTTAACTGGGATGCGCCTACATGGGCGCATCTGCAACAGCTCGACGCTTACAAATTCGCTAAAGCAACAATTGTTAGAGAGAAAGAAATCACATGCAGTTTTTAATGGATAACCTCACGGTTATATTATCGCTCGCAGGAACGGGCGTATTTGCCGGCATACTAGCAGGTATGCTTGGCGTAGGTGGCGGCATTGTAATTGTGCCGGTACTGTTTTTCTTATTCCAAGCACTTGGCGTGTCGCCTGAAAGTGCCATGGTTATTGCCACAGCCACATCATTGGCAACTATTGTCCCTACGTCAGTTAGCTCTATACGCGCTCACCACAGTAAAGGCAACGTTGACTTTGCGCTGCTAAAAGCATGGGCCGTATTCATTTTAATTGGGGTACTTGCGGGAAGCTATGCGGTAACCGTGGTTAACCCAACGTTCTTGACCCTGTTGTTCGGCGTTATCGCAACCTTATCGGCCATCAATATGCTTATTGGCAAAAAAGATGCGCTATTTAAAGGGCTACCGGGCCGTGCAGGTCAGTCAGTAATGGCAACGTGTATTGGTTTATTTAGCTCTATGGTGGGTATTGGCGGCGGTACGCTAACCGTGCCTACACTCACTTTTTGTAATTACCCAGCGCACAAAGCTGTGGGAACTGCTGCGGCGGTAGGCTTAATCATTTCGCTACCCGCAGCACTTACGTTGTTATTCGTAGGAACCACACCTGCTGACGCCCCCTTTGCAACATACGGCTATGTAAACTTGCTAGGTTTTGCCTGTATTGTTCCGCTAACGGTCTTATTTGCACCAGTCGGCGCGACCATTGCTAACAAGCTAGACGCAGGTTTACTTAAGAAAATCTTCGCCGTTGTTCTCATCATCACTGGCTTGCGCATGCTAGCGCAAGTGCTTATCTAGGAGTGCCCACATGTCTAACGAAGCGTCTAAAGAAGCGTCTACAAGTACTTTCGCGCCACTTAATCCACCACCTCGGTTGTTAATGGGCCCAGGCCCTATTAACTGCTACCCACGTGTGTTAAGCGCTATGTCTACACAATTAGTGGGCCAGTATGACCCTGTAATGACGGGCTACATGAATGAGACAATGCAGCTTTATCGCGATGTATTTAATACCAAAAACCAACAAACCTTTTTGGTTGATGGTACGTCGCGCGCGGGTATTGAAGCGGTTTTAGTATCGGCAATAGAGCCAGGCGACAAAGTACTCGTGCCTATTTTCGGGCGCTTCGGTCATTTACTGGCTGAAATTGCAGAGCGTGCCGACGCTGAAGTACACACCATTGAAGTACCTTGGGGTGAAGTATTTACGCCAGAGCAAATTGAAGCGGCGGTAAAAGAAGTAAAGCCTAAGTTGCTTGCCATAGTACAGGGCGATACATCTACCACAATGCTTCAACCACTTGCTGAAATTGGCACCATTTGTGAGGCGAACGACGTTTTGTTTTACTGCGATGCAACCGCGTCAGTAGGTGGAAACCCTCTGGATGTTGATGCATGGAAATTAGACGCGGTATCGGTTGGCCTTCAAAAGTGTTTGGGTGGTCCGTCAGGTAGTGCGCCTATTACCCTTAGCGACAAGTTTGTGAAAACCGTACGTACTCGTCATCACGTTGAAGCCGGTATTCGCGATGCCCATCACGAGGCGGCACGCGGCCCTAAAATTCGCTCTAACTACTTCGATTTACCCATGATCATGGATTATTGGGGTGAAGAGCGCTTAAATCATCATACCGAAGCGGCCAGTATGCTTTACTGTGCGCGTGAATGTGCACGCGTGCATTTAGAAGAAGGTCAGCAAAACGTTATTGCTCGTCACAAAGTGGCTGGTGACGCCATGCTTGCCGGTATTCAGGCTATGGGGCTTGAACCATTCGGCGACCTTAAGCACAAAATGTACAACGTGGTAGGTGTTCATATTCCATATGGTGTTCACGGCGAAGAAGTACGCGAAACCCTTCTGCTGCGATTTAATATTGAAATTGGCACCAGCTTTGGGCCATTAAAAGGTAAGATTTGGCGCATAGGGACTATGGGCTACAACGCCAGAGAAGATGCCGTACTGCATACACTCCAATCGCTTGAAACCGTACTTCGCATGCAAGGGTTTGCGCTACCTGCGGGCAAAGGAGTAGACGCTGCGCTTAGCGTTTATGCTGAGGCTAAAGCAACGGGAGTTGCGAATGGGTGAATTCGTGGAATTTACTGAACTAGCGACCCAGGTTATGGCAAGGTGTGAAACGTTAGGCACCTTAAGCCAAGACCCCTCTTGCCTAGACAGGCGCTATTTAACCGAGCAGCACAAGCTTGCCAATCAATTGACGTCTGGCTGGATGATTGAGGCGGGCATGACCACATGGCAGGACGCCGTTGGTAATATCTGGGGTCGCTACATATCGAGCGTGCCTAACGCGCCACGACTAATTTTAGGCAGCCACCTCGACACCGTGCCTAATGGCGGAAAGTACGACGGAATGCTGGGCGTAGTTGCTGCTATCTCAATGGTTGCTATGTTTGACGGCACACAAGCCAAGTTCCCTTTTCACATCGACATTGTGGGTTTTTGTGATGAAGAAGGTACGCGTTTTGGCACCACGCTATTAGGCAGCCGTGCACTAACCGGTAAATGGCAAGAGCAATGGCGTCACTTAAAAGATGAAAACGGTGTAAGCCTAGAGCAAGCCATGGCTAACTTTGGGCTTAGTTTCGATGCGGTTAACAGCGCGGCTATTTCCCCCACTGATATTCTGGGCTACCTAGAGCTTCACATTGAACAAGGCCCTGTTTTGGAGCAAGAAAACCTACCTGTGGGTGTAGTAAGTGCTATTGCAGGTGCTAAGCGCTTTAACTTTACGGTAGACGGTATGGCTGGACACGCCGGCACTGTGCCCATGTCTATGCGTCGTGACGCCCTATGCGCAAGTGCAGAAATGTTACTAGCGGTAGAGAGCATTAGCTTGCAACGCCCCGGCGTAGTGGCCACCGTAGGTAAGATTGAGAATGCACCAAACGGCGTAAATGTGATATCTGGTCGCACGCGATTTTCTCTTGATATTAGAAGCGAAGATGATGATTTACGCGATTCAGTATTGGCAGAAATATTGCAAAAATTTGATGACATTGCGCAAGCTAGGCAGTTAACACTTACCCGCGAGCAAACCCATAGTGCGCCTGCGGTACATTGCGATAGCCAGTTGAAAGAAGCGCTAGTTCGCGGTGTTGAAGAAAGCGGTATAGCACCGCGAATTCTTGCTTCAGGTGCGGGTCACGATGCCATGGCTATAGCAGATATTTGCCCAGTAGCCATGCTCTTCTCGCGCTGTAAGGGTGGTATAAGCCATCACCCAGCTGAGTCTATTACCCATGAGGATGTGGCTGCCAGTTTGTCGGTGCTTTATAAAACCATAAGCAAACTTAAGCACGCGTAATGTTCAAATCAGTACAGTCTTAAACAAGGGTCGATAATGAAAATAACAAGGATTTACAACGATGAAGCGGGCAAAAGCCACTTTGGCGAGGTTGAAATAGCGCTAAAAGACGGTGGTCCAATCGGTATGCTTTCAGAGAAATTTGGTGCAGATAAAATTATCTTTCGCGAGACACCTGCCGACTATGACTTCAAATGGCACCCTGCACCTGCACGGCAACTTCTTTTTATAATAAAAGGTCGTGCAGAATTTACAGTATCAAACGGAGAGCGCCATGTATTTGGAGCAGGCGATGTACTGCTGCTAGAAGATACCGAGGGTGAAGGTCACTGCTCTCGCGCGATGTACAATGAAGTACGTCACTCAATTTTTGTCACGCTAGATGAAGGCGTTACGCTTTAAATTAAACCTTCGAATCTCTCTTGAAAAAATGCGCTAATTTAGCGCATTTTTTTGTTTAAGCACCAAATTGGGGCTTACCCATTCATCCTTCTTATCCATCAAGATATAGGAATTAAAAATTCACTATTAAAAACAGTGTGATACAGCGGCAATTACAAGCAGACCAATTGGTCAATATCTTGCAGTTATTGACCAACTGTTATTAAGAAATATTGCTCATGTCTTCAAATCACAGCGAATTACTTTACGATCTTCATGATAGCCCGGCATTTCTTCCTTCTCTTACCGCGGCGTTCCAGCATTTATTAGCCAGCTTTGTTGGCGTTATTACCCCAACACTCATCGTTACCTCTACACTAGGACTTACCGAATATACGCCTTACCTTATCAGCATGGCACTGTTTGTTAGTGGCCTAGGTACTGCAATACAAACAAAGCGTATTGGGCCGGTAGGTAGCGGGTTGGTCGCTATTCAAGGCACCAGCTTTGCGTTTATTAGCGCGCTGATTTTGGCGGGAAACCAAGTTAAAGCGAATGGCGGTACGCCCGAAGATATCTTAGCACTGCTGTTTGGACTCACCATGGCAGGTGCACTTGTTGAGGTCGTATTCAGTCTATTTGTAGATAAACTTAAACGCATCATTACCCCTTTAACTACGGGCATTGTAATTACGGCCATAGGGCTTAGCTTAATCAACGTGGGTATGACAGACCTTGCAGGCGGTTTTCATGCAGTAGACTTTGCCAGTACCGACAACCTAGCGGTAGGTCTTGGCGTGTTGCTTGTCATTGTATTTTTAAACGCATCTCACAATCATTGGCTACGCTTAAGTGCTATTTTTATTGGCATGGCCATTGGTGCAACCTATATTGGGTTCACAAAAGGTCTTGATTTTAGCGGCCTTGCCTCTTTATCTATTGTTGCTATTCCTACGCCGTTTGCGTTTGGCATCTCATTTGATATCAACCTGTTTTTACCTATTGCGCTAATTTACTTATTCAGTGCAATAGAAACAGCGGGCGATCTTACGGCCAACAGCCTTTTCTGCAAGCAGCCGGTGAGCGGTCCAATTTACTTAACTAGAATAAAGGGCGGTATTTTAGGCGACGGCGTGAATTCGCTACTGGCCGGTATGTTTAACACGTTTCCGAACACTACCTTTGGCCAAAATAATGGAGTTATCCAGCTAACCGGCATTGCAAGTCGTAAAGTGGGCTTCTTTGTTTCTGCGCTGTTTGTACTTATTGGCTGCTTTCCAATTGTGGGTGGTGTGCTTCAGGCCATCCCTAAGCCGGTTTTAGGCGGTGCAACATTAGTAATGTTTGCCATGGTTGCAGTAGGCGGCCTTAAACTTCTTGCCAGCTATGCCTTGGATAGACGCAGCAGTTTAGTTACGGCGTGCGCTCTCGGCATGGCAATTGGTGTAATGATGGTACCCGAAGCCTTAGCCGAACTCCCTAATTGGCTTGAAAATATTCTGCTTTCCCCGGTTACATCAGCAGGACTTACGGCGGTCATTTTAGATGTAACGCTACCCGGGAAAAAAGCCGCAAATGAGAAGTCAGAAATTTTAGCCGCCACCGGCAATCAACTTTCAGAAGGTAATGCTAGTGAAGCTTTGGATGACTCGGTCAAAACCGCTTCCCCAGAGATAAAAAAGCGTACTAAAGAGAATCGCAATAACTCAGCAACTTCACCCCATAAAGCGATATTAGGTATAAAGCAGCGCCAAGTACTGCGCCCTGCTCTTTATAGTGCAAAACCACGGTAGAAATCACTGCGAAGGTGCAAAAATAAGAAAAACCTTATTCGTTAACATAATGATAACAATATAAGAACAACATTATATTTTTAAATCCATATAATTCAGCAACTTAAGAGCAGGTTAAAAGTTGACCAACTGGTTAGGAAGTTGGCACCCATCCTGCTAAACCTCTTGTATACAGCAAGGCGCAATAGAAATAGTGCGTTGATAAAGCCCTAAAAAAGGGCAACTAAAAATAACGAGGAAACCATGAAAAACACTACATTCGCATTATCTCCTCTAGCAAAAGCCTTAGCGATGACAACGGCGGTAGCCTTGTCATCTCAAGCATTTGCACAAGAAGAGACAGAGGTAAAAGAGAAAGATGTCGAAAAGATTCAGGTAACTGGGTCACTAGGCAGCTTGCCTGGTCAAGACGTCGAGTCGGTATTTGGCTTTGGTAAATCTATTCTTGAAACACCCCGTTCTGCATCCACTATTTCTCAAGAGCAAATGGAGCGTTTTAACGTTTCAGATATTGATGAATTAGTAGCATTTGCACCGGGTACGTTCACCCAGTCTTTCTTTGGTGTTGCGGGTTCACTTGACGTACGTGGTACACCGGGTGAGACATATTTTCGTGGCGTTAAGCGTCTAGATAACCCGGGTAACTACCCTACCCCTATCGGCGCATCTAGCCGTATCGATATCGTACGTGGCCCTGCATCACCCATTTATGGCCCGTCTAAAATTGGTGGGTACCTAAACTTTAATCCTAAATCTGCCCGTGCTTCGGGCGGTCAGTATCTAGATGCACCTACTGGCGCCTTGTCATACACCACTGGTTCTTGGGATAAAAGCATCTTAACCGCAGAAGTTGGCGGCCCGACTAGCGTCGCTGGCAAAGAAATGGGTTACTACATATACGGCGAGCTAGAAAATTCAGACAGCTATTACGACAATACGCAAACTGACCAAACGGTATTACAAGCATCATTTAACATTGATGTTACCGACAACCTTCGCTTCGAATTCGGTGGTATGTACCACGACTATGACGGCAACCAAGTTGCTGGTTGGAACCGTCTAACCCAAGAGCTAGTTGACGACGGTACTTATATTACAGGTACAGCACAGCCTCTAGACACTGATGGCGACGGCCAAATTAGCCACGAAGAATACGCTGCTGTAAACATTGCCGGCGAGAGCTTCTTCTATGTTCCAGCGTCTAGCTTTACGGATGAAGAAGCCACAGCGTTAATGCAATTAGAAAACGTTGGAACCACAACGCTTAGTGGAAACCAAGTACTGGTAGCGCCTGATGATCAGCTTGGCAACGAAGCTATTACTCTGTATTTCGACACGATTTACTACACAGACAACTGGGAAATCCGCAACCAACTTTTCTATGACGCATACGACAACATCAATGAAAATGCGTACGGTTTCTCACAGTTCCACGATAGCTGGGTTGTTGAAGACAAGCTAATTTTCGCTACCGAATATGAAAACGATGGCCTGCTTGCACAGTTTCAATTCTCGCCATCTGTTCGATATACCGACTTCGAACACGGCGATGATTTCACGTTTGAATATTTCAACCGTCGCGACCTAACCATGCCATCTTCAGCACTGGATCGTCGTTTATTGTCTACCCGCTCAGGTAAAAACTACGATAACTATGACGTGGGTAACTACCTAGACCTAGGTATTGCTGCAATGACAGACTTAACTTGGGATTGGGGCTTAAACCTAGTATTAGGCTTGCGTTACGACACTATCGATATTGAAAGTACTTCACGTACCGACCTTCTGTTAGGTGCAACAGGCGATGAAACACCAGAATACGCTGAAGAAACGGTAGACGGGTGGTCTTGGAACGCCAGCCTTTCATACGAATTCGAATTTGGCCTTATTCCTTATGTAACTGCGGCCGAACAAGCAACGCTTGTAGCAGGTCAAGGTGCTGAGATTGGTGTTAGCCAACTAGGCGACGGCAGCGCATTTGATACCTCTGAACTTCTTGAGTTTGGTATTAAAGGTTCTTTGTTAGAAGATACACTGTATTTTGCACTTTCATCGTTTGAGCAAGAGCGTACCGATTTTAACGCGCAAAACACGGTAACTAATAATACCACCAACAACAAAGGTACTGAGTTTGAACTTCGTTGGGTAGTAAACGACAACCTTGTTGTATCTGCAGGTTACACCAACATTAAGGTAATTAACCTTACAGCACTTGAAAATGGTAACCAGTTTGGTTTCTTGGGTGCTGAAGACTTAGTGAACCTTGAAGATCCTTCATTGATCTTCGGTGGTAACGTGATTGGTCTTAACCTTATCGGTGAAGGCTTTAATAATACAGATGGACGTAAAGCAGGTATCCCCGAAAACATCTATACGCTAACAGCGACTTACGATTTCCAAAATGGTTATGCGGCTAACGTAAGCGTGGTAGATGTTGAAGAAGTAGCATCAGGTTTCTCTGCTGCAGTGACACTACCGGCTTACACGCTAGTTAATGCAGGCTTATCTTATCAGGCTGAAGACTGGTCATTTAACTTAACCGTTAAAAACCTAACTGATGAACGTTATTTCCGTTCTAACTTCCCTGATCTATTCGGTAGCCAAATCGTTCTTCCTGAACTACCGCGTCACTTTAACGCTAAAGTTACTTACTCATTCTAAGTATGCTTAGCGTGTGAATGGCATCACGCTTCCTATAATTCTTGGAAGCGCGATATCATCGTTCATTCAAATTACGTTTAATAAAGAGCTCAGTTTTTACATCTGGGCTCTTTTTTTAGGAGTATCTTATGCCTCTACCCTATTTCATTCGCCACGTATTACAGCAGCCGCTATTGAGTATTGTTAAAAACAACCGCAATTCAGCTTTTCGTAAACCAACTGTGTGGGCTATTTTCATAGGAGTAGTAATAAGTGTTTTATCTACCCATGCTTACGCTAATGGCGAAGAAAAGCCGATGGAAGTTAAAGTGGTAGTGGTGAGTATGTTTGAAATTGGCGATGATGAAGGTGACGCACCCGGCGAATTTCAGTTGTGGAAAGCCCGTCAAAAGCTCACAACAAAATACCCACTGCCCCACGGCTTTCACGATGTGTATGCAAACACTGAAACGGGCGTAATTGGCATAGTAACGGGTATGGGCATTGCGCGTGCTTCAGCGGCAATAATGGCGCTAGGGCTCGACCCTCGTTTCGACTTGTCAAAAGCCTATTGGCTTGTAGCTGGCATTGCTGGTGTCGACCCTGCCGATAACACTATTGGCAGCGCTATTTGGACTGATTATGTTGTAGATGGTGACTTGGCACATCAGATTGATGCAAGAGAAATCCCTTCAACGTGGAGTACAGGATATTTTCCTCTGTTTACTCACGCGCCTTATGACAATGCCGAATCAGTAGATGTGAATAATAGCCCGAACGGCGAGGTTTACGCGCTTAACCTTCCTTTGGCGAAATGGGCTTATTCAATGACCAAAGACACCAAACTTTTAAACAACGAGGCAATGGATGCACTACGAGCAAAATACACTCACTCACCTAATGCGAGGGTACTTCCTAATGTGTCTATGGGTGCCCATTTATCTGCGTCTACTTTCTGGCATGGAGAGAAACTAAACACGTGGGCAAACGATTGGGTTGCATACTGGACCAAAGACAAGGGCAACTTCGTGACGTCGGGCATGGAAGACTCGGCTACGCTTCAGAGTTTATCCTATTTAGACAATGCCGGTTTGGTAGATAAAAACCGCGTAATGATTTTAAGAACTGCGAGTAATTTTACTATGCAGCCACCTTCGCTAAGCGCATCAGAAAATTTGAAACTTGAAAGCTCGGGTGACGGTTATGCTGCAATGGGAGCAGCAATTGAAGCGGCGTATAACGTAGGCTCACGTGTTGTCGACTATATCACTGGAAACTGGGATTCCGTAGAAGACAACATACCTGGCGCTAAATAAACGCAAAACACTAATTATCACTAATACTTTGGTTAACAGCCAAATTTATTTGTCACTGTTACTACAAATATTTGCAGCAGCACATGTAACTTCAATAAACGAGGGGCTTTGCCTTTTAATACAATTACAAGCCCCTAAGCCGCTACAGATTTTGCATCTAGCGCAAACTTAAGCTGTAAAGTTACATCATTTTGCACGACGGGCTTGGCCAGAAAATCCTGCATGCCTGCTTCGCTGCAGCTAGCTTTATCTTCGGCTGTCGTGTTAGCGGTAACCGCAATAATTCGGCCATGTTTAGGCATTAGATTTTCTTGGAGTATTATTTTCGTTGCACTTACGCCATCCAATACAGGCATAGCACAGTCCATAAAAATGATATCGTACTTTTTGGCTCTTGCCATTTGTACTGCGACTTCTCCGTTTTCCGCTTCATCGGGTAAGTAATTAAACTTCTCTAACATAGACCCTAAGACCAGGCGATTGATATCGTTATCGTCTACTACCAATATATTTAAAGGCACACTCAAAAGCTCAGAGGACAATTCCACATCGCCACTGGCTTTTTCATCTAACGACGCCATTTCAATGGGTATAGCCACATCAAAACAGGTTCCCTTACCCACATTTGAGCGCACTTCAAGCTCACCACCCATCTTGTCAACGAGTTGGTTTACAATAGAAAGACCTAACCCATTGCCGTTTAGCTCTTCTGACGCGCTGTCGGTATCATTCTGAAACGGTCTGAAAATCCGTGACAAAATATCGTCGTTCATGCCTACGCCGGTGTCTTCAACTGAAGCAAGTAGAATGGGAACCTCGCCTTGATGTTTTAGCGTAACCTGCACTGAAATATAGCCTTTCACAGTGAACTTTACAGCATTCGACAATAAGTTAGTTATTACCTGACTGATTCTTGCTGCGTCGCCATGCACGTAGGTCTTTTCATCAAAAGACAGCACAGCGTAAAGCCGTACGCCTTTTTCAGCACATTTAGTTTTAAACACATCGACGATCTCTTCGCACAAAGAGCGAACGCAAAAATCGCTGTGCTTAAGGCTAAATTCCCCGTTGATAATTGATGTATAATCAAGCACATCGTTTATAAGAGATAACAAACGATCGGCGCTGTGTAACGCTATGTCAGCTTTTCTAATTCTTACATTGTCTTTTGTTTCAAACTTTATAGCCTGAAGCATGCCGGTAATGCCGTTCAAGGGCGTTTTTAGCTCGTGGCTAATTCTAGACAGCAACATGCCGCGCTCTTTCGACGCGGCTTCTGCCTCTTTGCGTCGCGCATCCAACTCTAACCTGAGCTGAACGGATTTATTCACGTTTTGACACGTCCCAAACAAGCGAACGCACTTCCCATGCTTCATCTCCGCCATGCCGTGGGTTTCTATCCACACCGAATTACCTTCTGCAGTAATAAGTTCAAGTGTTGCGCTCCATGGCTCACCGGTCTCGATAGTGTGAGAAACGATACGGCTTATTTCATTTCTATCAAACCCTTCTTTGTAGAAGCTGATTGCCGTATCTAGCGTAGGCATGTAGCTATCATCCACCTCGTGAATACGGCGAGTTTGGGATGACCAGGTTAACTCGTTGGTAATAAGGTCGACTTCCCACGTACCAACATTCGCTACGTTTTGTAGCTTTTCATACAGCGTGTTTTGTGTTGATTCAGCTTTTTCTATATGAAACTTGTCCAAAGTAACGGACAACCATTCATCGAGCAACGCCACTTTATCCAGGTTACTTGGCTGGTCTGGGCATGCATTGATGAACACTAAACAGACGTATCCGCCATCAAGCTTGTGGACCTGGCCCCTAATGTATTTTTCCGCACTGAAGTAGGTCGTAAACCACTGCTTAAATGCTAGAGAACACTTAGCACTGCTTACGGGAAAACAATTGTCTACCGGCGTGCAGCTTGCAAACGAGGGAATAGATTTAAAACTGGGAGGATAAGCAGATGAAGCTTTAACAAGGATGTTGACGGTATCCTCTTCGAGGTGCAAAAGCAGCGCTTGGAATATCCCAAGTGAGTCACAACCACGATTTAATAACTGAGTAAGCGATGCTTTTAGCTGCTCTTCCAGCTTCACATTCAAACTCGATTGCTCGTCGAAATAAACCATTGCTCTTTACCTAAGCCTCAAACGTGTACCAGAGGGGTACTATCCACTGCTATTACAAATTTTGGGGATAGTACGTCACTACGCTTGATGATAGCGTGCAAGCAACACTTGCGACATTAAACAATAGGATAGTTTACAGCCTTATCTATATTTAACCTTTGGCTTGATTTCGGCCTAATTCCTTAGCTTCAAACAAGGATACGTCAGCGTCTTCAATTAAGGCTGCAAGGTTGTCTTGCACAACTTCCGTTGCCTTCCAAACCGCAAAGCCTGCGCTGATAGAAACACGATTTTCGATGCCTTTTCCATGAGGTATTTTCGCTTTGGCTACTGCATCTACAAGCTGATTTGCCACGAGCTTTGCCCCTTGACGGTCGATATAAGGCAGGATAATTAAAAACTCTTCACCGCCGAAACGTATCACAGCATCTTTGGGTCGTTTCACTGTATCAGAGACTATCTGCGCCACTTTTTGAAGACACAAGTCACCTTCAAGGTGCCCATAGGTATCGTTAAAGAGTTTGAAGTAATCAATATCGAGCATTATTGCCCCTACCGATCCCTTGTCTCTGGCTACCTGCTTTATCAATAAAGGAATTTCCTTGGTCAGGTACATTCTATTGTAAAGGCCAGTAAGCTGGTCGTGAAATGTCATCATTTCAAGAAACTCAGTACGCAGCTTGTTTTGAAGGTGTGTTTTCACTCGGTGAGTTAGCGTTGACGCATTCACCGGCTTCATTACAAAATCAGATGCACCTACTTCCCAGCACGCGTTTTCACTTTCAATATCCATGGTAGACGTGACGAATATAACTGGAATATCTTTGGTATCAGGGGATGCTTTTAATGTTGCACACACCTCCAACCCACTGATATCAGGCATGTTCATGTCGAGTAAAACTAGATCGGGCAGCGCTTTGGCACAGTGGGAAATGGCATCGCTGCCAGATTCGACCGTCGTGCAATGAAACTCAGCTTCAAGTATAGATTGTAATAGCAATCGGCTCATTGGCTCGTCGTCGACAATAAGTACATTGCACTGTGAGTAGGGTTTGATTTCTTTTCTGTCCATTGTTTTTTCTAATGCGAGCTGCTCGCCACACAAGCGATTTCGCATTGTAACATAAAGCTTTTTTAATAATTATAGTATTGCTTTACAGTCTAACACCTTAAAGAAAGATGTATATTGAAAAGGTTGAATTTAGATACGCTATAGGTATTAGGAAAACACCTTACGCCTTGAGGATATATCGAGATGAGTAAGCCGCCCTCAATCAGGCGACTTCTTCACTACCGATAAACTGTGCGAAAAAATCGTTCATGGCTATGGGACGACACATAAAATAGCCTTGACCTTGATGGCAGCCTAGTGCTTTTAACCCGTTGAAGTGTGATTGGGTTTCAATCCCCTCTGCTACGATAGTCAGCTCCAAGCTTAAGGCTAGATGCACGATAGCAGTGACAATATCGTGAGCCTGCTGCTCCTTATCCATATCAATAACAAAGGACCTGTCTATTTTTAACACGTTCAGTGGAAACTGACGTAGATAAGATAAACTTGAATATCCAGTACCAAAGTCATCAAGGGCTATGGTAACGCCTAGCGAGGTCAGCTTGTTGAGGATATCACGTGTTTGTTCAAAATCGTGCATTAGCGCCGACTCTGTCACTTCAAGCTCTATTGAACTGGCTTCAATGCCCGTTGCATGAATGATTTCTGCAACTTCATCCGCAAACCCGGGGTTTGCTAGCTGTTTGGCAGCCACGTTCACCGCTACTTTAAAGTGCTTGCCTTGTTCATTACAACGAGCAATGAACTCACAACTTTTCTGAAGCACCTGTTTACCGAGCTGGTGTATAAGTCCGGTTTCTTCGGCGAGGGGAATGAATTCGTCTGGCCCGATTACATTGCCGTTTTCATCGAACATTCTAACTAAACTTTCAGCGCTGAATACTTCGCCGCTATTAAAGTCGTATTTTGGCTGGAGATAGATAGCTAAACTGTTGTTTTCAATTGCTTGTCTTAGCTTAATCTCCATTTCGACCCTATGATGCATGGCGTGCTGTAAGTCTTTTGAGAAAAAGCTGAAAGTGTCTTTACCTTTCGATTTCGACCGATACATTGCGGAGTCAGCATGGCGCATCATTTCTTCTGCATTCACTGCATCCTGTGGGTACAAGCTTATTCCTATGCTTAAACTCAACCTATGAGACTTCCCATCTATCTCAATCGGTTCTCTACCCGCCTGAAGACAGGCCATAGCAATACTATCTGCACTGAATCCAGATCCTATATCCGATAAAAGGCAAGCAAACTCGTCTCCGCCTACTCGAGCGAGTGTGGCGCTTTGACCTAACGTGTTTGCAAGGCGCTTGGCTACGGTTGCTATAACGAAATCGCCGACCTGATGCCCTAGGCTGTCGTTGAGATATTTAAAGTTATCGATATCAATTAACAGTAGCGCGATGCTTTGCTTACTCGTAAAACTTCGCGCTATAGCCTGGACGATGCGGTCGTGAAGTAACACACGGTTGGGCAAACCTGTAAGCTGATCATGGTTGGTTAAGTGCGTCATCTTCACCGCCATTTCTACGGCTTCAGAAACATCCTGAAACACCATGACGGCCCCGTTTATTTTGCCCTCATCGTCGATAATCGGTGATGCGGTATCTTCAACCCTAAAAATCTGGTTGTGCCTACTAACGAGGGTTGCGTTATAAGACATAGCTACGGGGCGTTTTACCTCAAGCGCGTAAAGCGCTGGGTTTAACAGTGGTTCATGGCTTGATGCATCACGCAGGTTCATTACTTCATCAATAGGCTTGCCTAAAGCATCCTGCACACTATGTCCGGTAAGCCTTTGTGCCACGGGGTTTATGAATGTGATATCTCCGGCAGCGTTAATCGAGATTACGCCGTCAGCTATAGATTTTAATGTTATGGCAAGCTGTTTTTTTTCAGCCTCAAGCTCTTGGTTAACTTTTTTCAACAAGGCTTTTTGAGATTGAATCGTGAGATGGTTTCTCACCCTCATTCGACACATTTCTATATCGATAGGCTTTGGGATAAAGTCAATCGCCCCAAGCGACAGCGCACGATGCTCGTTTTCAGTATCGCTGTGAGAAGTGACAAAGATAACAGGAATTGAAGCTGTGCTTGGACATACTTTAAGTTGCTGACATACATCAAAACCTGAAAGCTCAGGCATGCTGATGTCTAAGACTATCAAATCAGGCTGATGTGACTGTACTACAGAGAATGCTGTTGCACTTTGTGAAACCGTAACGACTTCTGCTAAAGATTCTATCGCATTTTCCAGTAGCAAGAGTGTTGTTGGTTCATCGTCAATGATGACTACTTTTTTCGTCTCATTTTCCATGAGAATTACCACACTACATTATAAACTCCTTATGTAGTATCGTCCTACATACGCAAAAAAACATTAACCTTTAGTCTATATTGGTTATTTTAAGTACAAACTTTAGGGTAACTCATTGACTATTATGCTGTTGGTGACGCACAATTATTATACTACCAAACCCTGTGTTAACTGCTTGGTGATAAGAATGGATACGTTACATACGCATACCGCGCTTCCCAAAGAACAATTATGGAATAGAGACGCTGCGCTAAGCAGGCTCGGCGGCAACGAAGGATTGTTAAACCGCATCGTTGAAATGTTTTTAGGTCAAATAGCGCAGAAAGAAGAAGCCTTGCAAAAGGCCGCAACTGAGTTAGACGTCGATGCCGTCAAGTTTACAAGTCATGCAATGAAGGGTGTATCAGGGGATGTAGGGGCTGATGCTATTCGAGAAAAAGCGTCATCTATTGAAAATAAAGCCAAGCAAGGTGATTTAACAGAGATAGCTTCAGACATAGAAGAACTAAAAAGCTTAATCGAGCAAACGCTTATTATTATGCAATCTTAGGGCGAAGCGAGCTTATTGAGATTTACTTTAATAAGCTCGCGCTATTGCTTTTGCAAGTCGCTTACATAGCCCCAGTTACTTGCTTAACAAATGCGTTTTTCTTTTCTTCGGGTAAGAAACTTGCCTTAAAACTGTTTGCGGCCAGCACGCGAATTGTATCCTCACCTATGTTTAGCGACGTGTGAAGTGCTTCAAAATTTTCATTCAAAAAACCACCAAAATAGGTGGGGTCGTCAGAATTAACCGTTACTAATAAGCCAGCATCTAGCAGTTGCACGATATTGTGCTCTTTCATATCGTCAATTACGCAGAGTTTTAAGTTACTCAATGGACATACGGTAAGCGGTATTTGCTTTTCTTTTAAGAGCGCCATGAGCGCTTGGTCTTCCTGGCAGCGTACGCCATGATCAATGCGGTCCACGTCAAGCAGTTCAATCGCTTCCCAAATATAAGACGCCGGCCCCTCTTCCCCTGCATGGGCAACAATCTTAAAGCCTAGAGACTTCGCTTTTTTGAAAACCCGCTCGAATTTAGACGGGGGGTGCCCTAGTTCAGAGCTATCGAGGCCCACCGCCGTGATGTACTGATAGTAAGGTTTCGCTGCTTCTAGTGTTTCGAAAGCTTCGCTTTCTGGTAAGTGTCTTAGAAAAGACATTATTAAGTAGCTACTTATGCCAAATTCACTTTCTGCTTTTTGTATAGCTTTTAAAAAGCCAGGCATAAATACATCAAAACCTATACCCCGCTCAGTGTGAGTTTGAGGGTCAAACATGATTTCGGTATGAACTATATTTTCTTCAGCGCACCGGGTTAAGTATTCCCACATCAGCGTAAAGAAATCTTCTTCATCTCTTAACACCCCTGCCCCCGCGTAATAGAGGTCAAGAAAGCTTTGTAAATCTTTGAAGTTATAAGCGGCTTCAATCTCTTCCACGCTTGCGTAAGGAAGTGATACACTGTGCTTTTCAGCTAGGCGCCACATGAGTTCAGGCGTTAAGCTACCTTCTATGTGCAGATGCAGTTCGGCCTTTGGTATGTTTTTAATTATTGATGACAGCGACATGGCCCCTCACTTATTTGCACCATAACAATGCAATGGCATTTTATTGGTGCGTAATAGTTTATCTTTAATGCTATCTGTAAACGAGTTCTATTGCTCATTTAGGTTTTTGTTTGCGGTTTTTATAACATCATCTATGTTGATTACTAACCGTTTGGCTGGCTTTGTGCTGCCTAGCTAGTGACCTTAAGTCACGCAATGATTGTTATTTAATCATTGTACTGAAAAGTAAGTTAGCACAAAACACACCAACAAGTTGACTAATTGGTCAGTTTATTGCTTTCAAACGCACAAAACACTACATAAAACATAAACAGAGAACTCTAGATGTCCAACAACGTTATTGAACGGCTATTTAAGCTGCAGGAGCACGGTACAACGGTAAGAACTGAGATCATTGCAGGTCTTACTACGTTTGCGGCTATGTCTTACATCCTTGTGGTAAACCCAGGCATTTTGGGCCTTAGCGGCATGCCGGTAGAAGGTCTAATTACAGTGACAGCAGTCGCAGCCTGCATCGGCACATTGATGATGGCGTTGATGACTAACTACCCTATTGCACTGGCACCGGGCATGGGTTTAAACGCTTTTTTCGCTTTCACTATCTGCCTCGGCCGTGAAATTCCGTGGGAAGCTGCCCTCGGCATTGTGTTTTGGAACGGTATTCTCTTCTTAGTACTCTCTCTCACAGGCGTACGAACCAAAATAGCTGAATCTATTCCGCCGTCTCTCAAGATAGGCGTTCAGTGCGGTATAGGCTTATTTATTGCCTTTATCGGCCTTAAGAATGCAGAACTTATTGTTGATAACCCTGCAACCTTTGTTCAGCTTGGTGATCTTTCTGAGCCTGCAGTGATGCTTGCTCTTGTTGGTATTATTTTTACTATTGTTCTTATGGTTAAGCGCGTTACCGGCGCTATATTAATTTCTATCGTTACCCTTACTTTAATCGGTGCCTTTATCCCTACCGAAAGCGGAACGTTAACTGCCACACCATCTGCTGTTGTAGGCATGCCCGAATCTATGTCTAACACCTTTATGGCAATGGACTTCTGGTACCCTATCGACCATATCGCCGAGACATGGGACCTTATTTTCGCGCTTATGTTTGTGAACATGTTCGACACTATAGGCACGTTAATTGGTGTTTCTCGCAAAGCTAACTTGCTGGACTCAAAAGGCAAGCTACCGAAAATTGGCCCGGCCATGACTGCTGACGCATCTGCGAGTATTGCTGGCGCAATGGTAGGTACATCGCCAGTGACAAGCTATGTTGAGTCCGCCACTGGCGTATCAGCGGGAGGACGAACAGGCCTCACCGCTGTGGTCGTGTCTGCATGCTTCCTGTTGTCGCTTTTCCTTACGCCACTGATGAAAGTCATTCCGCTAATGGCCACTACTCCAGCACTGCTAATGGTAGGCATTTTAATGATGGATTCGATTCGACATGTAGATTTCGATGACTTAGGGGCTTTGGCTACTGCGTCTGTTGCACTTATCGCTATGCCGCTTACCTTCAGTATTAGCGAAGGCATTGCCCTTGGCTTCATTACTTATGTGGGTATAAAGGTGGGTACGGGTAAGTTTAAAGAAGTAACGCCACTTACTTATGCACTAGCTATCGTTTTCTTACTTAGATACTTACTAGATTTGAAATAATTTGTCTTTGCGTGTGAATGATATTGCGCGCAAGCCCTTAATTTGGATAAAAGAAAGGTGGCTTAAATGCCACCTTTCTTTTTTATAAACGCGCTATTGATTTACTTTAATCCATCGTATGTGAAGGTAACTGCTTTATCACCCATAAATACGATTTTCACATGTTTACTGTCTTCCGCGCCCCATGTACACGCCATAGTGCCCATTGTTTTACCACAGTTGTCGGCTGAACCTAGAATAGCTTCAACTTCGTCCTGAGACATGCCCATTTCTAACTTGTCATAGTTTTCTTTAGTTAGTTTTGAACATGCGGTCAGTGCTAGTGCGCCTAAAGCAATGAAGGCCAATTTTGATTTCATGGTGTTATCCTTTATCTGAGTGAAAGTAAAAGCAACCTACCTGGCGCCCTTATCTTTCACCTCACTTTATGTCAATTACAATGGGCGTACTGTAAATGCTACGTACGCGCCTTGTCACTACCGTCTTTAGGATGAGTAGCTAACCAGTGGCGAGCAATCTGCTCTCGCGTGGCTAACCACACTTTGTCGTGTGATTTCACGTACTCGATAAAACGCTTCAGCGCAGCAAGCCTAGCTGGCCTTCCTATAATACGATTGTGAAGGCCAATAGAAAGCATCTTAGGCGCCGCTTCCCCTTCTTCATACAGCACGTCGAACGCGTCTTTTAAATAGGTGAAGAACTGTTCACCGCTGTTAAAACCTTGCGGCGTAGCAAAGCGCATATCGTTTGTGTCTAACGTGTAAGGCACTATAAGTAGCGGCTTGCTGTAATGGCAGTCGTAATATGGCAAATCGTCTGCGTAAGAATCAGCGCAATATAAGATATCGTCACGCTCTGCTATGAGTTTAAGCGTATTAGGACTCGTTCTTCCCGTGTACCATCCTACGGGTTTCTTACCCGTTAACTGCTCATGAAGAATAATCGCTTCGTCGATTTGTCTGCGCTCATCATCTTCACTCATATCCTGATAGTGTACCCAGCGCATGGCGTGACTGGCTATTTCCCAACCTGACTCCATCATAGCTTTAACAGCGTCAGGATGGCGCTGCATGGCCATGGTAACGCCAAATACAGTCACGGGAATGTCGTACTTATTAAGTAAGCGATGTAAACGCCAAAAGCCTGCGCGACTGCCATATTCGTAAATTGACTCCATACTCAGGTGACGATCTTTATATGCCTGCGCGCCGATAATTTCAGATAAGAATATTTCGGATGCTTCATCACCATGAAGCACACAGTTCTCGCCACCCTCTTCGTAGTTTAAGACAAACTGAATAGCTATTTTGGCATTATTCGGCCAGTTCGCATGGGGGACATGTTCACCGTAGCCAATAAGATCACGAGGATAAACAGATTCTGTCATACTACACCTCGAAACTTTCAGGTACCGCAAGACCGCAGCCGCCTAGCACAAGCTTAACCACTTGCTTAGTGGCGTCTTCAAAATCTGCCTTTGTCATTTTCTTACCCCGTAGTCGGGTAATTTGCGCTGAGAAATCAGCATAGTGTTGAGTGCTGGCCCAAATGGTATAGAGCAAGTATTCGCCTTCAACGGGAGGAAGCTTTCCTTCTTGTACCCACGCTTCGATGACCTCAAGACGACCTTTCATCCATAGTGCGTGCTCTTCATCGAAGTATCCGCTTAAGTTCTGCGCCCCGTTGATAATTTCCATGGCGAAAATCTTTGAAGCCATCGGGTGAGTGCGTGACACTTCCATTTTTTCTGCTATGTAATTGGCAAGCACTTCGGCGGGGTCATCTTCTACCGTTGCTTTGTCAAAACGCGAATTCCATAATGAAAGCGTTTCTTCTAATACCGCTACGTAGAGTTCTTGTTTCGTTTTGAAGTAATACAGAACGTTGGTTTTTGGAAGACCTGCTTCGTCAGCAATCTTCTGTACCGCCGTACCTTTAAAACCAAACTGCGCAAAACATTTTTCTGCGGCTTGGAGTATTTTTCTTCTATTCATAGCGCCAACACCTGCGTCAGCACTTTTTACCTTCATCATTATTATCTAAATTCCTTTGCAATCTACTTTGCAAGCGTACAGGCAGGATAAATGCTGCATGCCTTTCCGATAGGTTAGCATTTATTACCAAGGTGTTGCTATGCTCTTAAAGTTCAGAGTTACCCATCACCTGCGGCCCTCACTAATGAAATGAGCCATCCAGAAAGCATTTATTCTGCATTCAACTTAAAACCTAGCACGAATCTTGCCTTTTTCTTTTTACTAACTGATGCATTGCTTGTTAAAGAAAACATGGAAAGGCGTTACATAACTTTCCAATAAATCTGTAAAAAATCATGGCCTTTTATAACGCGGCCATTTTTTATAAGCAATAAATTGACCAAATGGTCTACTTTTCTTAGAAAAATACAGCTATATTAATGAATACAAGAATGAATATAACAAGAAGGTGTGAGTATGATTCGCTTTCTAATAAATAACGATGTTGTTGAGTTAAATGAAGCGCGAGCCGACCTCACCCTTCTACAGTTTATACGGGAACATCGTAAGAAAACAGGCACTAAAGAAGGCTGTGCAGCAGGCGACTGTGGCGCATGCACGGTCGTACTTGTGGAACCAGTATCATCTGATAACGCCACAAAACTTAACTACCGAACTGTGAATAGCTGTATCACGCTAATGAGCGCAGTTCACGGTAAGCAGCTATTGTTCGTAGAACATTTAAGCGATGGTAAACACTTACACCCTGTGCAACAGGCGCTAGTCGACCACCATGGTTCACAGTGCGGCTTTTGTACACCGGGGTTTATCATGTCGATGTTCGCTTTGTACCATAGCAATTCAAAACCTAATCGCGACCATGTGTTGAATGCTTTATCTGGCAACCTGTGCCGCTGTACTGGATACCGCCCTATTATCGATGCCACGCTTGCGGTATGTGAGCAAGCACCAGATGATCAGTTTTCCAAGCGCCAAGAACAGACCCTTGCGACATTACACACTTTGTCAGGTGAAAAGCCTTCTGGTACAGGCAATGTACATACGCCGACCTCCCGTGAAGAGTTGAAAGCGCTTATTAAAGCGAACCCTAACGCACAGCTAGTGGCGGGCAGCACTGATTTAAGTTTGCAGTTCACTCAACAGTTAAAAAACGTAGAAACGCTTATCAGCGTCACACATATCGATGCACTAAAGCAATGCACCAAAAACGAGCATTCTCTTGTTATTGGTGCAGCAGTCCCACTCAATGATGCGGCACCGCTTTTACTAAACGCATTTCCACAAGTAGCTGAACTGGTAACGCGCTTTGCGTCTTTGCCTATTCGCAACCAGGCGACAATTGGTGGGAATGTGGCCAACGCATCACCTATTGGTGATATGCCTCCCTTACTACTTGCGCTGAACGCTATACTGCATTTAGATAATGGAGAGCGTGTTCGCACAATTCCAATTAACACTTTTTTCACAGGTTATAGGGAAACAACGCTAGCTAACGATGAATGGATAAGCGCAATAGAAATACCGCTTAAACAGCCTAATCAAACGCTGGCCGCCTATAAAATATCAAAACGTTTTGAAGATGATATATCGGCAGTATGTGCGGTATTTAACGTTACTTTAGAAAATGGCAAGGTCGAGGCTATTACCAGTGGCTTTGGTGGTGTCGCTGCTGTGCCGTCAACCTGTGAAGCATTGGAAAATGCACTGAAAGGTAAACAGTTCGCTAGCAAAGAATGCTTAACCTTAGGCAAGCAAATCTTATTTGATGCGTTTACGCCTATTGATGATGTGCGTGCAACAGCACAATACCGCAAAACCGTGTTAGCTAACTTGTGGCACCGCTTCTGGTTAGAAAACCAAACAATTAACCATATTGAAACTCGGGTGGTGCAGCATGCGTAAGTTAATTGATGCCCCAAATCCTTCAGAAACAAATGGCAAACAAGGTGTTGTTCACGTTTCTAAAAAGCACGAAAGTGCGACACGTCAGGTACAAGGTAGCGCCAACTACGTTGATGACGTAGTTGAACCTCAGGGTACGCTTTATGCGGCAGTCGGTGTAAGCCAGTGCGCCAAAGGTACTATCAACTCGGTAGACCTTGACGCCGTGCTCCAAAGCGAAGGCGTTATTGATGTCATCACCATTGATGACGTACCTGGCCATAAAGACATTGGCCCTGTGTTTGAAGGCGACCCACTACTTGCGAACGGCGAAATCAAGTTCTTCGGTCAACCGGTGTTTGCAGTACTTGCCACTTCAGTAAACCTTGCCCGACAAGCTGCACTAAAAGGCAAAATAGAAGTAGACGAAGTTACACCTGTACTTGATGCTGAAGCCGCCCACCAGCAGCAAACATTTGTTCGCCCTTTACATCGATTTGGCCAAAATGCGGCCCGCGTAGACAGCACTATTGAAAAAGCTAAATACCAAGCACACGGTTCGCTAAGCATTGGCGGTCAGGAGCACATGTACTTAGAAGGTCAAGTGAGCCTTGCGATCCCCGATGAAGAAAATCGCATGAAAATCTACACCTCTAGTCAGCATCCCAGTGAGGTGCAGAAGCTAGTTGCAGAAGTGCTAGACGTTAAATTACACCGCGTAATAGTAGACATGAGGCGTATGGGCGGCGGCTTTGGCGGTAAAGAAACCCAAGCAGCACAGTGGGCCTGTATCGCTGCTTTACTGGCCTCGCGCAATCAGTGCGCAGTTAAACTTCGTTTGCCGCGCTTCATCGATATGCACGTTACGGGTAAACGACACCCGTTTGAGAATGAATTTGATGTGGCATTTGACGAAACAGGTAAAATTGAAGCTACTCGCATGACCATTAATGGCATTTGTGGGCACTCCCCTGACTTGTCAGACGCTATTGTAGATAGGGCCATGTTCCACGCTGATAACGGCTACTTCCTAGGCGATAGCGATATTGTTGGTCACAGATTGCAAACCAATATGGTATCGCACACCGCCTATCGAGGGTTTGGCGGCCCGCAAGGCATGATCATGGCTGAAGCCATGATTGATAAAATTGCACGAACTATCGGTAGCGACCCGTTGTCGGTCAGGAAACGTAACTTATACGGCCCGACAACCGGGTGTTTTACTCCCTATGGCATGAAAGTAGAGCACAACCTTTTACCCGATATGATTGCCGAGTTAGAAGAAAGCGCACAGTATTGGCAGCGCCGAGATGCGATTGCAGCGTTTAATCGCGAAAGCCCAGTTATCAAGAAGGGCCTAGCGCTAACGCCGGTTAAATTTGGTATATCATTCACCGCAAAGCACTTAAATCAAGCTGGCGCTTTAGTCCATATTTATACCGATGGCAGTATTCAGGTGAACCACGGTGGCACGGAGATGGGCCAAGGCTTGCATACAAAAATAGGCCAGATTGCAGCCAATGAGTTTGGTCTAGATTTAGATATGATTGAAGTTACCGCTACGCGCACGGATAAAGTACCGAACACTTCGCCAACAGCGGCATCAAGTGGTACTGACATGAACGGAAAAGCCGTACAAAACGCGTGTATTACTTTAAAAACCCGCTTGGCTGAATGCTACGCCAAAAGCTTAGATCTAGAAGGCCGCGCTAGTGATGTACAGTTTATTAATCAACATGTTGTACTAGACGAAAACAGCATTGCCTTTACTGAACTTGTTCAGCAAGCGTATTTTGATCGCGTGTCGCTGTCTTCAAGCGGTTTTTATAAAACCCCTAAATTGCAGTACAACCGTGACACAGGCGAAGGCCGCCCGTTTTTCTATTTTGCTTACGGCGTTTCGATGAGTGAGGTGTCTGTAGATACGCTGACCGGTGAATACACCGTAGATAAGGTTAACGTTATTCACGATGTGGGCAACAGCCTTAACCCAGCAATTGATATTGGCCAAATTGAAGGCGCGTTTATTCAAGGTATGGGCTGGCTTACCACCGAAGACCTAAAATGGAATGAAGCAGGCAAGCTAATAAGTGAAAATATGGCAACCTACAAAATTCCTGCCATCGGCGATACGCCCAAGGAGTTTAACGTGAAGCTTTTTGGTAGAGAAAATGCTGAAGACAGCATATACCACTCAAAAGCCGTGGGTGAGCCACCGTTTATGCTAGCAATTTCAGTATGGTGCGCCTTAAAGGATGCGATATCTAGTCTATCTGGCTACACCGTTGACCCTCAGCTAGATACGCCAGCCACACCCGAACGCGTGTTAAATGCTGTCGCCGCAATCCAACAGGCAGATCAACAAGCCGATCCACGGGGTACTGCTGTATGAGTCGCGCCCCCCATTCATTTAGTGCAACGCAATCATTTCGCGCCCTTCCGTCAATTCGCGCAACATATTGGCACGAGGCTGTAGCCGAGTGCCAGGAGCGTAATGAGGGCTATGTTTTGGTTACCGTTGTAGGTACAGCGGGCTCAACTCCCCGTGAGCCGGGCAGTAAAATGGTGGTCACCGCTTCACATAGTATTGATACTATTGGTGGCGGGCACCTTGAGTTTGATGCCATTACTCGCGCCCGTGAATATCTTGCTAAGGGCAAAACATGCACTGAGCTTCATAGCTACCCGTTAAGTAGTTCTTTAGGGCAGTGCTGTGGCGGTGCGGTAAAGGTCCTATTTGACGTGTGCAATGTTCATCAGCAGCATATCGCCATTTTTGGCGCAGGCCATGTAGCAAAAGCGCTGGTGCCTATTTTGGCACAATTGCCTGTGCGAATTTCATGGATAGATAATCGAGAAGATTTGTTCCCATCGACGCTACCAGCCAACGTTCAAAAAGTAGTGGAAGAAGCGCCCGAGAGCGAGGTAAGGCATCTTGCTGAAAATAGCTGGTTGATTATTCTCACCCACGATCATCAATTGGACTACCGTATTACCGAGCAGGCATTAAAGCAGCCTTCCCTGCCTTTTGTTGGGTTAATAGGTTCAGACACTAAAGCAAAGCGTTTTATTACCAAGCTAACCCAGCGCGGGTTTGACGACAGTGCGCTCGCAAGGCTGTTCACGCCTATTGGCAATAGAGATATTCCTGGAAAGCGGCCTATTGAAGTTGCTGTTTCTATATCAGCGCAAATCATTGAGCGTCTTCATGCAACCGACACAGTAGCTGCTTCAGTGAAAAGCATTGATACGAACACTGAGCCATACAAGGCTGAACACATAAACATCACTGCTAAAATACGGTAGAAGTGCGGTAGAAGTACGGAAAAAGAGAAGGATACCAGCAGTGACACTTACTGAACTAAATACACTAAGCGCTGACGAAGCATTTTCTTGGTTTGAGCAATGTTGCGCGGCGAAAGCATGGATCTACCAAATGGTAGAAGCACGCCCTTACAGCGATCACGATGCCATAGTTAATCAAGCGAAAGATTCCTGGGCAAAATGTAGTGATGATGACTACCTAGAAGCCTTTACGGCGCACCCTATGATTGGTGACGTAGACTCTTTACGTAAAAAGTTTGCCAACACTAAAGCTATTGCTGCCGGCGAACAATCAGGTGCGGCTAGTGCGTCTGAGGCCGTTTTACATCAACTAAAAGAAGCTAATCACGCCTATTTAGACAAACATGGATTTATTTTTATTATCTGCGCTACCGGGCTTTCTGCGCAAACCATGCTAGAAGCTTTGCAAGCAAGGCTGCCAAATACGACGCAGCTAGAGATTTCAAATGCAGCTGCAGAGCAAATAAAGATAACCCTTTTGCGTATTAATAAAGCATTAGATTAATGCCCGGCGTTATAGAAGAGCCAAAACGCTTACGCTATATGCAGCAGTAATACGAATAGAAAATTATTTAAGGAATACAGTATGAATACGCTTTCAAGTCACGTACTAGACACCACTTTGGGTAAGCCTGCACAAGGCATTGAACTTACCCTTACACTACCTGACGGCAGCACCCTTTCTGGTGAAACAGACAGTGATGGCCGCTTTAAAAACTGGGGCGTTGAGGATGGTTTTGCTGCAGGGGTTTATACCTTGCGCTTTCACTGCAAGCCATACCTAACACAAACTCATGGCAGCAGTTTCTATCCACACATTGATATTACGTTTGAACTTGTTGAGAATGGCGGTCACTATCACGTACCACTTCTTATCTCTCCATTCGGTTTCAGCAGCTACAGGGGCAGCTAACAAACATGCAGCTTTTTCGTGCAAGCATTGCGCACTTTCCTAAACAAACCACACAATTTGATAATGATATTGCCGTTTTTAAAGACGGTGGTTTGCTGGTAGATAACAAAGAAATAAAAGACATTGGCCCGTTTAGTGACCTAGCTGAACGTTACCCTGCCGCCACTGTCACTGATTTTTCGGGCAAGTGGATTTTACCAGGCTTAATAGACAGCCACCTGCATTATCCGCAAACCCAAAGTATTGCCCACTATGGTGAGCAGCTTTTGAGTTGGCTAGAAAACTACACGTTTCCCACTGAAATGCAGTTTGCCGATAGCGAACACGCCGACACCATCGCTAAAGTATTTTTAAACCAGCTGCTAAAAAACGGCACCACAACGGGGTTTGTTTTTACAACCGTTCATAAAAGCAGTAGCCAAGCACTATTTAGTGCCGCCAGCGAGATTGATATGGCGATAGTGGCTGGTAAAGTGTGTATGGACAGAAACTGCCCAAGTGCGCTGAACGATTGCCCTGACACAGCGCGAGCTGATAGTGCAGAGTTGATTGAGACTTGGCACAACAAGGGTCGTAATCGCTATGCGCTTACGCCTCGTTTTGCCCCTACCAGCACAGAAGCCCAGCTTGCCGCACTAGGCGAACTTGCCCAGCAATATCCCGACGTCTTCATTCAGACCCACCTGTCTGAAAATTTAGACGAGATTGCATGGGTAAAAAGCTTATTCCCTAACGCTGACGGCTATCTAGATGTTTACGACAGCTACAATTTGGTGCGGGAGCGCGCAGTGTTTGGCCACGGTATTCACCTTACGCCTAACGAATGGGCGCGCCTAGGCGACAGCGGTGCTACGGTTGCGTTTTGCCCTACGTCTAACTTGTTTTTAGGCAGCGGTCTTTTTGATATGACCGCAGCCCGTGCTAATAAAGTACATGTTGCCATGGCTACCGATGTGGGCGCAGGTACCACATTCAACATGTTTAAAACCTATGGCGATGCATACAAGGTCAGTCAGTTGCGCAACGAGCCCATTAGCCCGTTGGAAGGATTTTATCTTATGACTCAAGGCGCAGCAGTGGCCCATGCGCTTGACCATGAAATTGGTAACTTAAACCCAGGTTCTACCGCAGACTTTATCGTTGTAGAGCCAAGGTTTGATGAATTAACACGGTTGAGAATAAAAGAAGATGCTGACTTCGACGATGTGTTTTTCGCATTGAGCATTTTAGGTGATGACCGCGCTATTGAGCAGACGTGGATAAGCGGTAACTGCCGCTACGTCAAAGAAGATAAAGAGTAACAAGCTACTGTAGGGCCAGCCGGCCCTAAATAAGGAGAATAATAATGCCGTGGCTAGATTGGATAAGTTTATTTGTACGTTGGTTTCACGTTGTGGCCGGTGTAGCTTGGATTGGTGCGTCGTTTTACTTCATATGGCTAGACAACAACTTACGAACGCCACCTAAGTGGAAACAAGACAAAGGTATCAAAGGCGATTTATGGGCCATTCATGGGGGTGGCTTCTACGAGGTCGCCAAATACGCCTATGGTCCTGAAAAAATGCCTGAAACATTACACTGGTTCAAATGGGAAGCTTATACGACCTGGTTATCAGGCTTTGCCCTTTTGATCATTGTTTATTATTTCGGCGCCAGCGCTTACCTTATTGATCCATCAGTAAACGCTATGTCGCCAGCTACGGCAATATCATTAGGTTTGGGCTTAATCTTCGGTGGACTAGCCATATACGAATTTGCATGTCGTAGCCCGTTGGCTAAATACCCTCTCGCCTTTGGTATTGGGTTAGTTGCTTTAGTGTGTGTTGTTAGCTATTTATCTACCCAGTGGTTTAGCGGTCGTGGCGCCTATATTCACGTAGGAGCCCTTATTGGCACTATTATGGCAGGTAACGTGTTTTTCAATATTATGCCTAACCAGCGCAAAATGGTGGCTGCTGTAGCTGACAAGAAAGATATAGACCCAGCGTGGGGCGCCAGCGCAAAACTTCGCTCGGTGCACAATAACTACTTCACGCTGCCCTTGCTGTTTATTATGATTTCAAATCACTACCCTATGACCTATCAGCACTCACAAAATTGGCTTGTACTTATTGCCATTATGGCCGCTGCCGCGTGGATACGTCATTTCTTTAACCTGCGTCATGTGGGTACCACTAAACCAAGTATTTTAGTCTCTGGCGCTGTGGCCATGCTCGCTATAGCACTGTGGGTATCTTGGCCACAAGCATCTTCAATTCAACCGTTAAGTCATGATGACGCACTATCTTCTTCAACTATGAACTCGCAGTTGGCGAACCAATCTGAATTAAGCGCGCCGACAAGCGGGATAGTAAACGAAACTTCATCGGTAGTTAGTGACGAACGTGTGGCAAGTTTAATCACAACTCATTGTGTAAGCTGCCACTCGCGCACACCAACCGACGAGATATTCAAAGTGGCACCTTTAGGCGTAGTCTTAGATTCATGGGAAGATATTGAGAGGTTCGCGCCACAAGTGGTACGAAGAACCACTGTGACTAAAGACATGCCATTTTTGAACAAGACAAAAATGACCGAAGAAGAAAGGCAAGTTATAGCTCTCTGGTTTGCACAGCGACAGCAATAAAATACGATGAGCGATGTAGCAGGTTGCGCTACATCGCTTTATTCCACTCGCTACTTTTCGCTGCTATAGCTTGCCCACGTTGCTTTTTTTCGTACATTACCTCATCAGCTCGGTCTAGCCACTCCTGCACAGAGTCGATACCTTCGTTCCACTGCACCCAGCCAACGCTAAAGCTGATAGGAACGACATCTTTACCATCGATATCAATTTCAAATTTACTGTTTTTTATTCTGTCAAAAAATACAGCTGTTTCGTCCTCATTAGTACCGTAGAGTAAAATGACAAACTCATCACCGCCGATACGACCAAACCTGTCGCTATCGCGCAAAAGTGCCCCCATTTTATTAGAGAACTCAACTAACGCTTTGTCGCCTATCTTATGCCCGTATTTATCGTTTATTTCTTTAAATTTATTGAGATCGACATAGACAAGGGTTGACGCTTTTTGACCTCTTCCCATTCGAGCAATCTCATCGCTTAACTGACAGAAGATCTCTCTTCTGTTGGCAAGCCCAGTAAGCGAGTCGGTTTTAGAAAGATGCTCTAATTTAGTTACAGCACTCATTAAAGCCTGCTGCTGTGTTTTCTCTTTTGTTATATCGTCTGCGGTACCTAAAATAAGCGACTGCATCTCTCTATCGTCATAGATTAAACTGCCTCGGTCATGAAGGTATTTAACCTCACCTTTCGCATCATAAATACGGTATTGAATATCCCAATTTTGTAAAGGACGCTGACTAAACTGTTTTAACACCCGGGCCTTATCATCTTCGTGAACATGGTCGATAAAGCTCATAGGATTACAATAGAGTTCGTACTCGTTGCGACCGAGAATATTTGCATATCCATCATTAACGTAGTGCAGCTTCTTAAAATCTGGTGTTGCAACCCAAATGAAAGTTCTGTCCGAAAATGCGCTTACGATCTTACTGAACAAAGCGTCGATCTGGAAAAGCTCAGACTTAATACGCTTTTTCTCGTCGATATCCTCGACCACAGAAATAAAGTAGTCTGGGTTACCTTGCTGGTCTCTGACGAGGGAAACTGTCAGTTGGGCCCATACCTGCTCTCCGTCTTTTTTTAGATAGCGTTTTTCAAGCGTATAGCTCTCAATATCGCCTTCTAAGAGACTTTCTAAATGATCCAGATCTTCAGCGAGATACTCGGGTGCTGTTAGTTCCTGAAACGTTAGTTTGGTAAGTTGTTCGTTTGTGTAGCCTAAAAAGTCACATAGGCATTTATTCACACGAATGAAGCTCCCATCCACACTAACATGAGCAAGCCCTACCGGGCACAAGTGAAAGGTTTTTTCAAACATAGGGCATCGCCCCGCTAAATAGGTGCATTCCGTCGCCTTAAAAATAATGTTTAATTCACTAGGTTAGTTTATAGCGTATTTATTTTTCTTTAATTTCGCGCCTCTGAAAATCAGGACGTTACAACCAAATCCATTACTTATACTTAAGTATAAGTAAGTATAGATTAGTTTTTTGTATTAGCTAATGAATATAACTAAGAAAAAGGCTTAGATAGAAGAAGTTACGTGCGCGTCAGCATTATCTAGAGCACAGAATTCAAAAAGGTGCATTTTATCTTAAAAAAGCGGTGACTTGACTTTAAACGCTAACTTAAAATTCTTGATATGCTTATGTTTAACTCTTTTTTGAGGGACAGTGTTATGGTCGAATTCTCCGTCATTATTTATTCTAAACCTGATCAGCAGAGCAGATTGTTAGAAACTTTAACACCGCTAGTTGAAGCAAGCCATGAAGAACCGGGCGCAATCATGTACGACCTACATTCATCTGGTGACGGTGTATTTGTTATAACCGAGAAATGGGAGTCTCAAACTGCGCTTGACGCTCATGAAGCGACAGCGCATTTTAAAGGCTTTCAGGATAAAGCGGGGACGCTTGTTGAGAAGGTACTAAGATTGCCGCTGGTATCAATGTAGTATAATTATCTTAAGCGGTAGTTTTAAAACGGTGAACAGCAACGCTCACCGTTTTCACTATTTTATAATCTGCACGTTACAGCTTAGTCGTTCGTATGGCTTTCAGACCAGACTCTTAACTGTTCGAGAATGTCTAAGGCAGAACGGCCAAAATCCGTCAGGCTATAAGCAACGGCTATAGGGCGAGAGTCGATAACATTGCGTATCACCATACCGTTGTTTTCAAGCTCTTTTAGACGCTGGTCTACCATCTTGCGGCTGGCGCCACCAAGCATTCTACATAAGTCGTTAAATCTAACAGGCTCATCTTTGAGATGATAAATAATAGAACCCGTCCACTTTCCACCAATTAGGCGCATTCCACGCTCTATAGCACAAGGCTCTGTGCACGTATTTAAAACGGTTTTTCTACCCTTAGCGTCTGTTTTTATTTCACTTTCCATCAAATTTCCTAAAAAAACCACCTAGTTACTAAAAGTATACTAATTGTTTGTTTGAACAAGGTAACTAAAATAGACCACATAAGCAAGTTTGCCTTTAAGTTTACCTTTAGCTAATTCGTCTAATATCAATGTAAAAAGTTCACTGCGGGCCTCTTTGGAGTGTAAGCCATGAAAGATATTCATTTATACACCGCAAGCACAATGAATGGATGGAAGCCCGTTATCTTTTTAGAAGAGGCTGGTGTAGATTACGACTTAACTCACATTGACTTCGCCTCTCGGCAGCAAAAGTCGCCTGAATATATAGCCATCAATCCCAATGGCCGCATCCCAACTATCATCGATAAATCTAACAATAACTTCGTGGTTTTCGAGTCCGGCGCCATACTTTGGTATCTAGCGAAAAAGTATCAAAAGTTCATTCCGCAAAACAACGATAAGGAATCAGAAGTTCTGCAGTGGCTAATGTTTCAAATGGGAGGGATCGGGCCAATGATGGGACAAGCCATGTTCTTTCAGCGGATTGCGCCCAAACAGGGTGAGCACAACTCCTACGCCACTAACAGGTACGTTTCAGAAAGTCGGCGCCTTTTAGAAGTGCTAAACACAAGGCTTGAAGGTCGAAGTTATTTGGTGAACGACGAGTTCACTATTGCTGACATGGCAACCTACCCTTGGGCCAGGGCCTATCATTGGGCAAAAGTAGATGTTTCGGGTCTAGAAAACCTTAAAGCATGGTTTAAGCGCATCGATCAGCGCAAAGCAACTCAGCGCGCACTAACTATTCCGGAACCTTTTGAGGCTTTCTTTGGCAGAGGGGATTCAGAACAACAAGCTAAGCAAGAGAAAGCTAACGCTGACAGATTTTAGTATTACTAATTAAAACAGGCAAAACAGACCGTTCAAACCAAGTGAAGCGCCTTGGCGAGAGCATATTGAACATTAACTTCACGGTGACACAAACCATGATTGAATTTACATTAAATGGAAAAAAAGTGCAGACAGATGCTGCATCAGATACGCCTCTCGTTTGGGTGATACGCGATGAGTTTGGATTAAAAGGTACCAAGTTTGGGTGCGGCGTTGCCATGTGTGGCGCATGCACGGTACATATTGACGGTAACGCTATTCGCTCTTGCTCTTATCCTGTTTCGTTAGCTAAAGGCAAGAACGTAAACACTATCGAAAGCCTCAACAACGAGCATCCGCTGCAATCTGCTTGGGTAGAAGAGCAGGTTCCTCAGTGTGGCTATTGCCAGTCTGGTCAAATCATGCAAGCAGCGACCTTACTAGACAGAAACCCAAATCCGAGCGACCAAGATATCGTTAACCACATGAGCGCAAATTATTGCCGCTGTATGGCTTATGCGCGGATAAAAAAAGCGATCAAGCGCGCCGCAACGTCTTCAGTTCAATATTTTGACCCAAACGCTTCATCAGAAGGTGAAAACGCATGAGCATGAAAAACATCTCTCAAGAAAAGAAAGACATGATCAACTTATCTCGCCGTTCTTTCATGGTGGGGTCAATGAAAACATCTTTATTTATGGCATTTGGTGCTGCCGCTATTCCATCTCTGTTATCAGCGAAAGAAAGTATTCAAACTAAACAGTTTTCACCAAATATCTGGTTTGAAATGGATACAGATGGCAACGTCATCGTCAACATCGCCAAAGCGGAAATGGGTCAGCATATTGGTACGCCAATCGCTAGAATCTTAGCTGATGAACTTGAGTGCGACTGGGATAAAGTGTCTATAGTGCACGTTGATACAGACCCAAAATGGGGCTTCATGGTAACAGGCGGCTCTTGGTCAATTTTCCATACCTACAAGCCTATGTCTCAGGCAGGCGCCGCTGGCCGCATGGTGTTAATTGATGCTGGAGCAAAATTGCTTGGCGTACCTGCCGATAGTTGTAAGGCAGAAAAAGGCTTTGTTATCTCAGGTAACAAGAAAATTAGCTATGGCGATATCGTAGCGAATGGCAAAGTAGACAAAACATTCAGTGCAGATGAGCTTGCTGAACTGCCGATTAAGCCGGGTAAAAAACGCCACCTTATTGGTGTTAATGCAGACTACAAGGCTCTCGACATCCCGCCAAAAACTAACGGTACTGCAGTATACGGCATTGATGTTGAAGTGGAAAACATGCTTTATGCACGCCCCATTCTACCTCCTACTCGTTATGGCAGTGCAGTAACGAATGTGGACGACAGTAAAGCTAAGAGCTTACCGGGATACAAAGGTTATAAAGTGCTTACCGATCCAAGCGGTACCATCGAAGGCTGGGTTACTGTATTGGCTACAGACTACCCCACCGCGATTAAAGCCGTTGATATGGTGAAAGTTAGCTACAACGCCGGTAAAACTGCCAATGTTTCTGAAGCTGATATACAAAAAGAAGGCGAAAGAATTGTACGTGATCGCAAGGAAGGCACCGTTTTTGTAGATGAAGGGAATATAGAGCTGGCGCAAACGAAAGCGGCACAAACTATTGAGGCTTTATACACCACCGCTACTGCCAATCATTTCCAGCTAGAACCACTTAACGCTATTGCTGAATTTAAAGGCGGTAAATGGCATATTCATACGGGTAACCAGTGGCAGAGCCTAACACTCCCTACTGTAGCTAAGGCCGCAGAAGTACCAGAAAGTGATGTGATCCTTCATCAATATTATCTTGGCGGTGGTTTTGGTCGACGCCTTTATGGAGATTGGATTGTTCCAGCTTTGCTTACAGCTAAAGCTGCTGGCCAGCCAGTCAAATTGGTGTTCATGCGCCCGGATGATACATTATTTGATCAACCCCGCTCTGCATCTACCTCACTGTTTAATGCGTCGTTTGATGAAAATAATCAGTTTTTAGGCATGGAGCATGCGCTTGCGGCAGGCTGGCCAACACTAAAAATGGCACCGGGATTTCTAGCACCAGGAGTAAGCGGCGAAGGAAAAGTCGATATGTTCTCGGCATCTGGCGCCGACCATTGGTACACCATGTCTCACCATCGCGCCCGTGCGGTTAACAATAAGGTGGCACAAGATACATTTACGCCAGGTTGGCTGCGTTCGGTAGGTCAAGGTTGGATTGTATGGGGCTTAGAATCATTTATTGACGAAGTGGCAATGAAAGCGAACAAAGACCCCGTCGACTTCAGACTTGCTATGTTAGATGGAAAAGGAAAACAAGGAGGCAAAGCGCCAGAAAGTGTCGGCGGTGCCACTCGACTCGCCAATAGTCTTGAGATTCTTAAGAAAAAGACGGCGAATGTTAAACTTGGTGCTGATGAAGGCATTGGCTATAGCGTAAGTGCAGGTCAAGAACGCACTATGCCAGCTTGGCTCGCGACTGCAGCTCATGTTCACGTTAACAAGCGCACAGGAAAGATAACGGTTAAGAAGCTATGGGTTGTTTCTGATGCTGGTATTGTTATTCATCCAGATGGCGCAATAGCGCAGCTTGAGGGTTCATTGCTGTGGGGATTGAGCTTGGCATTGTTTGAACATAACGAAGTGAAAAACGGTCAGGTTTCAAAAACAAACTTACATACCTACCTTCCTCTACGTATGAACGATGTTCCAGAAATGGATATTGAACTTGTTGAAAGTGAGGAGTTTCCAGTAGGACTGGGTGAACCAGGCGTTATTGGTGTCGCGCCGGCTATCGGCAATGCCGTGTACCAAGCCATTGGTGTACGGCTACGTCATTTGCCCATGCTTGCTCAACACGTTACCGCAGCACTAAAAGCATGAGGGCAGTATGATGAAAATGATATCTGCTTTAGGAGTAAGCGCCCTATTCGCACTTATGCTCATCGGGTGTAGCTTACATGAAAATGACGATAGCAATCATGAAAGTTTAACTGCTAACGCTTCACAAGTGGCTAACTCAACACCTGCTTTTGAAGCTTATCAGCAAGATCCTAACCCAACGACTGCGTTCAACTACTTGTTCGATGTAGCAACACATCCACGGTGTGTGAATTGTCACGGTGTTATTGAGGACGGTGCTCACCGTCCAACGGTGGGCGACAACAAAACTCCTCATCCGATGAACATAACCTCTTTGAACAACTTAAAAATGGCTGTTCAAGACGGAAAGTTTGTTCAGGTTGGCGAGACGCACCCCGTAAACTGCCGTGGGTGTCACCAAGATGAAAATGCGCGTGAACCCGGCAGGCCTCCTGGCGCAGCAAACGACCTTATGCCAGGTTTCGTGTGGCACATGCCGCCTCCTACCATGATTATTGGTAACGACATGACCCCCTCAAAGTTATGCAACAATTGGTTAAACCCGCGTTTGAACTCTTTTCTTGCTCAACGTGGGGGTAGAGATGACATGAAAACGTTCAAAAAAGAATTTGAACACCATGTCAGTGATGATCCATTAGTGAGATGGGCATGGAACCCCGGCCCAGGCAGAACACCTGCTCCTGGGACACATGCACAGTTCGCTAAGGCAATGTCGGTTTGGATTAACGGCGGCGCACCTTGCCCGACAGAAAGTTAAGTTAAAAAAGTCTTTGCCCGAAATTGAACAGCCCGTTTTAAGCGGGCTGTTTAAGGAAAGAAGTAGGCACAACTTGTTTAGGCGAGATTAGAAATGATAGTGAGCACTTAATACGAACGATTCTGAGCCTGGGTTTGTATCACCTAGTCCGCCGTTAGATATATGCCCGACTTCAGCCTCTAGCGAAAAAGATTCAGAGAAATTGTAGAGTCCGGAAAGTGATGAGTAGAATTCAATGGTGTCGCCTAAATTTTCAGATTCATCAACAATGCCCGCGTGAAAGGCAACGCGCACGGAAAAGTCATTGTATTTGTAGACGTCTTTTGCCAATCCAGCCGCGAAATAGTGTTGGCCTTGATCTGCGTTTACCAAGAGTACCGTTGGCCGGACTCCGTAGAACGATTCAAGCGGTTTGTGGATATAGGCCACATGCAGAGCGTAACGGTCTGCATCATCAAACAAGTTCCATACCGCAGCCCCAGCTTTAAGCTCACTTCCTTGCGGCAGGGCTTGAGTAGAAAAAGAAACAAGGGGAGAAAGTAAAGATAATGCAAGTGTGAGTGTTTTTACTGGTGTTTTCATGGTTATACTGTTCTAAGCAGAGGTTAAAAATAGTGTTCCGTCGACGCTTCTATTCGAAGCTGTTTTTATACGTGAGTACATAATGGTAATCAGGTTACTTTTTTCAACCTATTAAATATTAGTAACCTTATAACTTTGAGGAAAAACACATTCTTATTTGCTCTAAACGTACAGATTGAATTAATGAATAACCTAGGTTTTTTTGACCTTTGCTGTGTTTTGCACATCAAAAATCAACGGCTCCTTATAGCTCAACGAGAGCTGGCTGTAACACTGAGTAGAAATGTATGACTGACGAGAACATCATTGAAAGCACTGTAGAGAGCACCAAGAAAAGTAAGAAAGTACTGGTTCTCTTTGCCCACCCCGCGCAAACCCGTTCAGAAGTAAATGTGCCGCTTTTTCACGAAGCAAAAATGAATAAGCACGTTACCGCCGTTGACCTGTACGCAGAATACCCAGATTTCAATATTGATATTGAGCGGGAACAGCAGCGTTTAGTTGACCACGATGTCATTATTTTTCTGTTTCCTCTTTACTGGTACTCAACGCCTTCTATTTTAAAAGAGTGGCAAGATTTGGTTTTGGAATATGGGTTCGCGTACGGCCACGAAGGTACTGCGCTTAAAGGTAAATTGTTTTTTTGTGCGTTGAGTGCTGGCGGCAAAGAAGAGGCCTATCAAACTGATGGCTTTAATCATTACACCATCAGGCAACTACTTCAGCCTTTAGAGCAAATGGCACAAATCACCCATATGACCTACATCGCTCCATTTGCAATATTTGGCTCGCGTACTGCGCAAGAAGAACACCGGGTAGCTCAACATAGGAGTAAGTGGTCAACCCTGCTTAATAAATTAACGTCGAACACCCTCGATTTAGAAAAGGCAAAGCGCATCGAGAATCTGGCAGACCTTTGTACACCTCAAGGAGATTAATGTGACTGGCTATTTTCTATATGCATTTATCTATCTGGTCGCCGCCGTAATCGCAGTGCCCATTGCGAAGCGCCTTGGTTTAGGGTCTGTATTAGGCTATTTAATAGCAGGGCTAGTGATTGGCCCCATATTCGGCCTTGTTGGTGACGAAACTGTCGCAATTCAGCATTTTGCTGAATTTGGTGTAGTCATGATGCTGTTTTTAGTTGGGCTAGAGCTAGAGCCCCGCTCTTTATGGGCAATGAAGTCAAAGCTTATGGGATTAGGCGGTTTGCAATTAGCATTTACTACCGCGCTTATCACTGGTGTCGCTCTGTTGCTTGAACAGCCTTTCAGCATTGCTCTTACCATTGGTCTTATTTTCGCCCTTTCTTCAACCGCCATTGTTTTACAAACGTTGCAAGAAAAAGGGCTGCAAAAAACAGAAGGTGGTAAAAGCGCCTTTTCCGTTTTGTTGTTTCAGGATATCGCGGTTATTCCCATGCTTGCCCTTATCCCCCTCCTTGCCATACCCGAACTGGTAGAAGCAGGAAATGCACATGGCGGCGATACAGGGTCACACGATAGCTTTAATTTAGTTGACGGGCTTGCCCCTTGGGCATCAGGTCTTGTGATCATTAGTTCAATTGCCTTTTTAACCATCGGAGGACACTACTTAAGTCGCCCCTTATTTAAGTTTGTTGCTGCGTCGGGTTTACGGGAAATTTTTACCGCCACAGCGCTTATGCTCATTATAGGAATTGCAGCACTAATGGGACTTGTAGGTCTCTCTCCCGCCCTTGGTGCATTCTTGGCTGGTGTAGTTTTAGCAAACAGTGAATTCAGGCATGAACTTGAAGCCAATATCGAGCCGTTTAAAGGCTTATTGTTAGGCCTCTTTTTTATAACGGTAGGCGCAGGCATTAACTTCTCTGTACTTAGTGAGAGCCCAATGCTAATAGCAGGGCTAACCGTAGCTGTTATGCTTGTGAAAGCCATTGTGCTGTTTATCATCGCCTTAATTTTCAAAATAAAAGGCACAAACAAATGGCTGTTCACACTAAGCCTTGCCCAGGCGGGGGAGTTTGGCTTCGTACTGTTAAGTTTCGCCTCGCAAAACTACGTGTTGCCTAGCGACATCATTTCAGTACTTTCGTTAGTCGTGGCAATTTCTATGTTTTTAACGCCAGGGCTTTTCATCTTATTCGACAAAGCCATAATTCCTCACTATAAAAACGCTAAATCACAACGTGACGAAGATGTTATCGACGAAAAAGGTACCGTGGTTATTGCAGGAATTGGGCGCTTTGGGCAAATTATTAACCGTCTTTTAGTAGCCAACGATGTAAATACCGTTGTCCTCGATATTCGTTCTGAGCAAATAGATCTAATAAGAAGTATCGGCACCAAAGCTTATTTCGGTGATGCATCCAAACCTGACATTTTGCATACCGCTGGGGCACACGAAGCCTCTTTGTTGGTTATCGCCATTGACGACAGAGAAACAGCCGCAGAAATGGTAAAGTACGCAAAGCATTCATTCCCTAACACTAAAGTGCTTGCACGTGCCTTTGACCGTGGTCATGGATACCGCTTGCGCCAGCTGGGCGCAGATTATGTAGTATCTGAAACCTATCACAGTGCGCTAGAGATGGGCGCAGAAGCATTACGCTCACTCAATATTCACCCCTTTCAGGTTGAACGACAAAAGATGGCCTATAAAAATATTGAGACGCAACAAAACGATGTGTTGTATCACGCGTGGGTGGATGAAGCCAGTGGCGAACGAGTTGATAATAATTACCTTAAGCTCTTTATTGAACTGGAGTCACTAATCGAAGGTGCGCTTAAAGCAGATTTACACGACAAACATTCAAAGATGCGTGGTTGGACTCCACCGCCTAAAGGTTATGCTGAAAAACTAACGCCCGATGAGAAACCAGATAACGCAAAGAAGTAATGGACGTGTAACTTAGCGGTATTTCTGTTGCGTATTCGCGTTACGGGTCGAAGATGTTGATTTGAACTCGCTGGTTAAACCTTGAACTGGTGAGCAAAAATTCTGATCGAAAACGAAAAATAACGCTATAACCTTTAAGTACGTTGAAGTAAGCGTATATTAGATTTCTATACCATCCGCTTTAATGATGGTTAATAGGCGCGTAATACAAGATAACCCATTGCCAAAATGGGAACGAAAAGTGGTTTATTTAAATGGAGAGTTACCATGTTGTCTAAAAAGAGTCTCTTTAACAGTGTAGCCGTGCGCGCTGTGGTTGCATTTACCGCACTTGCTGGCCTAAGTGCGTGTGAAGACGCCCCTACTCCACCTAAAACTGTATCTTCAACACCGGTAACGCTTTATGAAGTTCAGCATTCAGACGAAACCATTGCTAAATTCCCAGGGCAAGTGGAAGCGGCTGAGTATTCAAACCTTTCTTTTCGTATAGGCGGTAAGCTTCAAGAACTTAACGTAAAAGCAGGCGAGGAAGTGAAAGAGAACCAGCTTATCGCACGGCTTGACGACCGAGATGCAAAAGCACAACTCGCCACCGCCCAGTCTCAGTTTGATGTGACTTCAGCTATGTTTGAACGTATGGAAGCGTCAGTTGAAAAAGGCGCGGTAAGCCGCTCTACTTTTGATGAAGCAAAGGCCAATTTTTTAGCGGCTAAAGCCAGCCTTACCAATGCACAAGACCAACTCAGTTACACTGAGCTTCGCGCTCCTTTTGCTGGGCTTATTGCATCTGTACCCGTTGAAAACTACCAAGTCATTGTGCCTCAGCAAACCATCGCCGAGCTTCATATGCCAGGCGCGATTGATGTAACGTTTCAGCTGCCAGAGCAAAAAATGCGCATGATTGATCGCTCTCGAGCCCGTGAAAACCGTACCTCGGAAATGGCGTGGGTCACCTTTTCCGGCATGCCAGAGAAGCGTTACTCGGCTATGTACAAGGATCACGAAAGCACCACGCGTCAAGGTGAACTTAGCTATGAAGTGACCATTACCCTGCCAGAACCAGACGATATTAATGTATTGGCAGGCATGAGCGCTACCGTATTACTTGATATGACCAAGCTCATTGAATCTGATGCGAAACTGTGGTTAGTCCCTTTTGGCGCTGTAGTTACAGACAATGCAGAGCCAGACAAAGCCATTGTGTGGCGCTTCAAACCAGATAGCAATGATGCAAAAAAAGGTACAGTCGAAGCGGTAGAAGTTATGATCACACGGGGAATTTCTAACGGCTTACTCGTAGAAGGTCCGTTGAACGACGATGATAAAATCGTTGCTGCAGGTGCTCATTTAGTAAAAGAAGGCCAATCTGTAACTGAGTGGACGAAAGAAGGAGGCCTGTAAATCATGGTCGAGTATTTTTTTCGTCAAAAAGTAATAAGCTGGATGGTCGCCATCATTTTAGGTGTTGGCGGTATTGTGACGTTTCTTGGCTTGGGTCAACTAGAGTTTCCAGAATTTACAATCAGAAATGCACTTGTTATTACCCAATATCCAGGTGCGACGCCCGAACAAGTTGAAGAAGAAGTCACGCTACAGCTTGAAAAGGCTATTCAGCGTATACCCAACGTAAAGCGCATTAGTTCTGTAAACATGGTAGGGCTATCGCAAATTACGGTAGAGCTTAAAAGTAGCGTTCAGGCTAAGGACCTTGAACAATACTGGGATAATTTGCGCCGTAAAGTAAATGACGCGCAGGCATCCCTGCCTCCGGGCACTGGCACCTCTATCGTAAATGACGATTTTGGTGATGTGTATGGACTTTTAATGACCTTGCAGAGCGAAGACTACTCATTAAAACAGTTAGAAGATTTTGCTGACCTAATGCAGCGAGAAATCCAACTTGTAGAGGGCGTTAAAAAAGTCTCCATTGCCGGCACTGTTAGCGAGCAAATTATCGTATCTTTAGATCACGATAAAATGAAAGCCCTCAATATTTCTGCAGAATCAATCGCTGGTTTGTTAACTGCGCAAAATGTGGTGGGTAATGCAGGCTCAATTAAAGTTCAGGGCAAACGCTTATCCATACAGCCCACCGGCGAATTTGATGACTTAGAAGCATTAGGTCAAGTTGTTATTGGCTCACCGGCAAGCGGGCTGATTCGCCTCACCGATATCGCAACTATTGAGCGCAAACTTAACGACACCCCCTCGCTTCTTTACCATAGTTCTGGCACCCCTGCCCTGTCTATTGGCGTGTCGTTTGCGTCTGCAGTAAATGTAGTTGATGTGGGCAAGCGTCTTGATACTAAAATTGCCGAATTAGAACAACGCATGCCCCTCGGCATGAGCCTTAATACGGTTTACAACCAGCCAGCGGTGGTTGACGACTCCGTAACCGGCTTTTTGATTAACCTTGTTGAAGCCGTGGCCATTGTTATTTTTGTACTATTGCTTTTCATGGGCTGGCGCAGTGGCGTTTTGATGGGGCTTATTCTCGTACTGACTATTCTTGGTACCTTTATCATGATGTCAATCAAAGGTATTGAGTTACAAAAAATCTCTTTAGGGGCGCTTATCATCGCCCTCGGCATGCTTGTCGACAACGCTATCGTGGTTACCGAAGGCATGTTAATTGGCGTTAAAAAAGGACAAACTAAGCTTCAGGCGGCGAAAGACGTAGTGTCTCAAAACGGTTTACCTCTTCTAGGCGCCACCGTAATTGCCATTACCGCTTTCGCACCTATTGGGCTCTCTCCGGATGCTACTGGCGAGTTCGTTGGCTCACTGTTTTGGGTACTGTGCTTCTCGCTATTTTTAAGTTGGATCACTGCTCTTACTATTACGCCTTTCTTTTTCGACTTACTGTTTAATACAAATAAAGAGCGTCAATCAAATGATGAAGATGATGACCCTTATAAAGGTATTATCTTCACCGTTTATAAACGAATACTTACCGCTGCGATTAATCATAGGTATATCACTATTGTACTTGTCGTAATTGCCTTAGTCGGTAGCATTGCATCGGGTAAATTCGTAAAAAACGCGTTTTTTCCTAACTCATCTACTCCGCTCTTTTTTGTTGACTTACGTCTGCCAGAAGGTAGCGATATTCTAACGACTGAACAATCGATACGCCGTTTAGAAGAAAAAGTAATGGATATGCCTGACATCGCTAATATCACCAGCGTAATAGGCGGCGGCGCACAGCGTCTTACCCTGACTTACTCACCTGAAGACCGCTACGCAAGTTACGGGCAACTTATCGTAGAAACCAATACGGTGGAAGCTCGCGATGCTAGAATGCGAGAAATCATTGAGTTACTTCGCGAAACCTTTCCTAATGTGCAGTACAAAGTGCAAGCACTTCAGGTAGGTCCTTCTGCGAAAGCGGCTATTGAGGCCAGGATATACGGGCCCGAGCCTGAGGTTTTACGTGAGATAAGTAGTGACGTAGAAGCTATATTCCAAGCAGAACAAACCATGGACAGCGTGCGTTTGTCGTGGAGTAATAAAGTGCCATTTGTTGAGCCAGTATTCTTGGAAGAACAAGCCAGGCGTATTGGTGTAACACGAGATGCTGTGCACACTGCGTTTCTTCTGAATAACGAGGGTGAAACTGTTGGCCTTTACCGCGAGGGCAGCGATTTAATACCTATCGTCATGCGCAACGATCCTAATCAGCGCTATGACATTGATAACCTCGCTTCGCTTAACGTATGGAGCCAGGAACAAAGTAAGTACATCAGCATGGCTGACGTGATCAGCAACGTGGATGTGACCCTTGATAACCCTATCATTAAGCGCCGTAATCGAGTGCGCATGCTCGCCGTTTATGCAGAGCCTCTGCCCCTATCGGGCGAAACGGCAGCCAGCGTGCAGGCGAAAGTTAGACCTCTTGTAGATGATCTTGAGTTGCCTGATGGTTACCGCATCGAATGGGGCGGCGAGTACGAGACCTCGACTGATGCACAAAGCGCACTATTTTCGAGCATGCCGATTGGAATTTTGGGTATGTTTATCATTACCGTATTACTGTTCGGTAGATTGCGCCAAGCGTTAGCGATTTGGGGCGTTATACCACTTACTACTATCGGTATTATCGGCGGCTTAGTGCTCGTTGGTGCTCCATTTACTTTTATGGCGTTGCTTGGCAGTTTAAGCCTTATCGGTATGGTGCTTAAAAACGGTATTGTGTTGATGGAGGAGATAAACGTGCAGGCTAAGGGTAATAACGATGCGTTTAATGCCGTAGTTAAAGCATCGGTGTCTCGTGTACGACCAGTTTCTATGGCAGCCATTACTACCATACTAGGCATGATCCCGTTGTTTTCTGACGCGTTCTTCGCGTCAATGGCGGTAGTCATTGTATTTGGTTTGACTGTTGCCACCGTACTTACACTGCTTATATTGCCTGTGCTGCACTGTACGTTCCACGGTATAAAGTCTGAGTAAAAAGCCTACAAGCAAATTGTACAAAAAAAGCTGGCTCCTTTTTTAGGTTGCCAGCTTTTTTATGTTGGCGCTAATGCCTACAAAAGGTTACTGAACAGATGCCATTTTGGCCTAAGTTTCTGCTGTTTACACAAGCCATTTGAAAATTTGCCAGCTTTACTATTAGTTATTCACACCACAAAATTTTTGCTTGGTCATTGAGTGCTAATGCAGCTTCTCTAAATCTCGTCTCAATTTCAAAGCGTCTAATTTTCATCGTCGGCGTAAGCATATTATTTTCAACTGTCCATGACTCACTTGCCACAAGAATATGGCTTAGCTTTTGATGGTTTTCTAGGCTTTCATTAGTATTTTGAAGAAACCGCTCAAGCTCTCGTCTAATAGCGTCTTTATCTAATAATGATGCAGTATCGCTAAGTACAACTGCCGCGAAAGGTTGAGGCCTGTTGCTCCCCATCACACACGCTAATTCTATAATGTCGTGATTACACATCATTGCCTCGATAGGAGAAGGAATAATGTACTTTCCCGTTGTAGTTTTAAATTCGTCCTTTAATCGGCCTACAATTTTAAGAGCGCCCTGTTCGTCCCACTCGCCTCTATCTTTGGTTTTAAACCAGCCGTCGTCGGTGAAACTTTCACCGGTTGTCTCTGGGTTTAAATGATAACGGTTAAATACATTGTGGCCCTTCACCTGAATCTCATTATCTTGTGAAAGACGAACCTGGGCATCAGTAAAGGGCCTGCCTATTGTACCTATCATCGAAGATTTAAACGGATAGTTAATACACCCTGCCCCCGTTACCTCGGTCATGCCCCAGGCTTCAGAAATATAGATATCAAGGGCTTCAAACTCTTCAATTATTTCTTTCGCGATTGGTGCGGCAGCCGATACCCAAATCCTTGTTTCTTCGAAGCCTAAACTACATTTTATTTTTCGTTTAATACTTTGATTTATAGAAGGCTCCTTTAACAGCGCTGACAGTTTGTTCTTGGGAACAGTGTGATAAATTGAAGCAAGAAACTTGGCCCATAGGCGAGGAACTGAGAAAAAAACAGTTGGTTTTGCCGCTTTCAGGTCATCAATGAAGGTTTCAAGTGACTCGGAGAAATAAGTCACTGCTCCTGGGGCATAAATCATCATACCTTCGGTAACAACACGCTCGGCAATATGAGCAAGAGGTAGATAGGAAAAGAGCCTATCGCTTTGATTTACGTTAAACAATCTTGCAGTATCAGCACATGATGATGCATATGCAAGCTGTGTAAGTTCCACGCCTTTGGGCGTGCCCGTCGAGCCCGATGTGTACATGATACTGATAACACTATCAGCCGCCCCTTTAAAAAACTCACCGGTAAACGACTTTTGTGCCATCCAATCTTTCCATGTAATTGTGCCGTCAATCGAACCACAAGGAAGTGCTATCTGTGCAAGTGAAGAAGGAAACACCCGCATACCTATTTGATTATCGTCAAGCCTTCCAATGAATATAGCCTTGCATTTTGTGCGCTCAATAATAAAAGCCAGCGTTTTTTCATTTGCAGTTGGGTAAATGGGGATCGAAACCATACCAGCCAGCATTATCGCCCAGTCAGCTATGATCCATTCGGCGCTATTTTTGCCATAAATTGCCACAGCATCGCCTTTACCCAGCCCTAAATCATGCAAACCACCTATTAACGATCGCACCGCTTTTTCTACTTCTTTCCAAGTCCATACGCGCTGCCTTACACCATCAGGTTGGTAAAATGCCGGTTTCACAGCAAGATGTTTAAAGTTGTGGCTCAGCGCACTTAAAGGGAGTACATCATTCATTATTTCGCATCCTTAGGCAGTTAGTTAGGCACAAGGGAACCAAAACCTACCAATTGGTAGGCCAAATAGAAATAACTTACCAACTGGTAGGTTGTCAACAATAATAAAATTATTTGTAAAAAATTTTAATCGCTTAGAGGTGGCAAAATTTTTTGGTAGGACTAGGAATTGAGGGTTGTGAGACAAACAAACCGTTAGCAGAAGAGAAAGAGTGTTTTAATGGCTTTCCATTAGCTTTCATTTGTAGAAACAGGTTGAATATTGGCCCTATCAAGGGTCAATATTCACTTCAAGAAAGAGAAGCACCTATCGCAATCCCATGCAAGGTGCGCTTATTAATCAAAAATAATGCCCTTTAACATCTCCATGTGCTGCTTTTCGTGTCGCTCCCGCTCTTCAGGCGTATAAAGCTTGTCGAGCGTGGGACGGGAAACCACATAGTACTGCGTTGCGCCCAACAAGTGATACACAAAAGCAAACGGTGACTGCTCTTTAAAGTACCCGTGTTGTTGCCCGCTCGTTACAATACCTACAACATCATCGAGAAACGGGCGTAAAAACCACTTATGTGCCTGTTCAGCTCGTTCGCGATTATCAAGCAGCTCACGCATAAGCAATATAATTACTCTCAATCGTTCTTCATCAGCACATACCATTCTTTTAAATAGTGCGAAGAGTTGATTTGGCGCATTATCTGATTCAGTTTTTATTTCCTCTATCAAATCGACGAGATGATGAGCGGCCTGTGCTATTACGGCTGCGTAAAGTTTTTCTTTTGAAGGGAAATGATGCAGCAGGCCTTGTTTGCTAACGCTAACCTCCGCGGCAACATCGTTAATACTTGTGCCATAAAAACCATTTTTCGAAAAAAGAATTGTGGCGGTACTCAATAACTTATCTTTCGTTTTTAATTTCACTTCATCATTCCAAAGCAAAAAGTGTAAATAGTATATTGACAGCTTACCACCTGGTAGGTATTTTGTAAAAACCTACCACCCGGTAAGTGAATTAAAATACGTATACCGCGTTTGATTTATCAAAACATACGCTTCCCGTTTAGGAGTGACATCATGAACACCGATATCGAAAAGTTGTTGATTAAAAATGCGAAACAAAACGTCGCTAACAAAACCACCTCACTGGGTGATATTGAGGTTCGTTCAGACACCAACAGATACACTAGCCAATCTCGATTTAACGATGAACTAAAAAAGGTGTTCAATTCTCTACCGACCATTGTGGCTCATGCCTCTGAAGTAGGTGAGCTCGACAGTTATAAGGAAGTTAAGACAACTATGGGCTCGTTGATTGTCAGCCGTGATTCGAACAACCTCGTGCACGTATTTAGAAACGCCTGCCGACATAGAGGTGCGAAATTAGTTGAAGGCTCGGGGTGCAGTAAGCAGTTTGTATGCCCTTACCACGCATGGTCGTATACCACTGATGGCGCTCTTAACAACATTCCAGGTCACCAGCACTGCTTTCCAAATACCAATAAGTCAGACAATGGCTTAATAGCACTGCCTAGCATTGAAATGTATGGCTTTATATGGGTGTGTCCAAGCGCTGCTGAAAATGAAGATATCAAAGCCCATTTAACGGGTCACTTGGCAGGTATGAATGCGCACCTTGAGTGGCTTAAAGCAGATGAACTAACGCATTTCAAGCGCTTTACTAAGGTATGGAAGGGTAATTGGAAGCTCTTTTCTGAAGGCGGACTTGAGACTTATCACTTTGCATTTGCACACAAAGAGACCATTGCGCCGTTTTTTTACAACAATGTTGCGGTAATTGACAAGGTTGATATGCATTACCGGGTAGTTATGCCCACAAAGAACCTGTCGTCTGAGGAAGCACAGGCAACAGATAATTTATCGCTGCACGACTATAGCCACACGCTGTTCATGTTGCTGCCGAATACGGCGCTGCTTATACAAAAGGAACACGTGGAATTTATTAACTTTCGCCCGCTGAGCGCGGGAGAAACCGAAATTACTATTACGACCTTAATCCCCAAGAGCGCGGATCTTAACGATATTAATCAGCTTCGTCATTGGCAGAAAAACCACGACATCACCAATACCACGCTCAACGAGGATTGGGCTTTGGGTGAGTCTATCCAATCATCGTTAGAAAGCGGCGCCCTGCCCTACATTCAATACGGTAAGAATGAGTGGGCTTTACACGCCTTTAATGAAGAGCTTGATGCACTTCTTTCAGTGTAACGACTGTTTTGCATAAAAAATTGTCTTTAGTGGCTATAAAACAAAAGGCTCGGTGAGGTAGAAACTATGTCGCAGTATAGAATATGGGAATGTCAGGCTTGTGGTTGGCTATATGATGAGGAACAAGGCTGCCCTGAAGAAGGCTTACGTCCAGGTACTAAATGGGAAGACATTCCCGACGATTGGTGTTGCCCTGAATGCGGCATTAGTAAGTCTGATTTTCAAATGAAACAAGTGCCTGAGGTAAGCGATGTTGAGCATATAAACACTCAGAAGGCATCGCTCCCCCCCTTTGACAGTGAAGGCCCTGCAAGCACAAAGCCGTTAGCCAGCCAAGGAACTCAGCACAACGACGCAAGCGATGCTCCTATTGTGGTTGTCGGTTCGGGCATGGCGGGCGTTAACTTTGTGAAATCGTACCGTCAACACGACAAACATACGCCCATTGTTGTTATCTGTGCAGATGATGGCGCGGTTTACAGCAAGCCTCAGCTATCTAATGCTTATGCTCAACAAAAAAGTGTCGCTACGCTTACGCAAAGTTCGGCTTCGGATTTTTCACGCCAATATCGCGTTAGACTATTTACTAATACGTTGGTAGAACATATCGACACGTACGCTAAATGCTTGTTACTTCAAGGTGGCGGAGAGCAACCTTATGACAAGTTAGTTCTAGCGACAGGTTCATCGGCAATGACGCCAGCTATTGAGGGTAATGCAAGTCACAAGATTCGCGTTGTGAATAACCTCACGGATTATGGACAGTTCATTACCGACGCCGCGCATGCTCGCCACATTACGATCATGGGGGCTGGCTTAATTGGCTGTGAATTTGCTGATAACCTGCTGCTGGCAGGTGTTCATGTGAGTATTGTCGACCCTCAACCCAGTGCGCTCAACGCGCTGCTACCCAAAGAAGCTTCTACTTCACTCACTCATGCATTAGCAGAGGCAGGTGCAGCATTTCATTTTGACACTACTGTATCGCGTGTTGAAAATGATGGGCAGGGCGTAGAAGTGTTGCTTGCTAACGGCAAGCGATTTAAAAGCGACCTTGTGCTGTCAGCAATTGGTGTAAAGCCCAATATTGAGTTGGCGTTACGCGCTGACATTTCGTGTCAGCGAGGCATTTTAACCAATAGTAACCTAGAAACATCGGCACCAGATGTATTTGCCGTGGGAGACTGTGCGCAAGTTTCAACACAGCATGACGATGCAGGCGCCCATATAATTGCTGATAATAAGCCCGAGCGGGTTGGCGTAGTGCTGCCCTATGTCGCGCCATTACTGAATCAAGTTAAGTTACTGGCGTCAAACTTAGCCAACGAGAAAATGGACGAGAAGCAACCCGCGCATTTGTCCTACCCCATTATGCCCATTGTTGTAAAAACCAGCTGTCATCCTATAAACATGGTACTACCCACTCATACTCCTAGTGGTCGTAATCGTTGGGTAATTGAAGAACAAGACAATAAAGGTGTCAGTGCAAGGCTGCTGGATAGTAAATTCAATACCATTGGCTATGTGTTAACTGGTTGCTTTAATTCACCTAGTTCTGCGAAAGCATTCGCTCGACTCATCCCAGATTAGCTTCCCGTATTACAAAGTAATTGTGCTTCATAGTTAAATCTGTCAGTACAGCCCAAACTTCAGACAAAGCAACAAAAACTACACCCAACAGTTTACTTTTAACAAAGTTAGTTTATTATGAGTAAACTACACTGTGCAGTATACTTTTAATTTTAGGTGAGAGCATGCCCGTTTTTAATCGCACACGCTTTCTTGTTGGAGTTTTATTTATGACATCTTTCTGTGGTTCTTCAAACACCCTAGCTGCAAGCGCGTCACAACCAGAAAAATTCACTAATACGCATATCGAATATAAAACGACATGGCGAGACATGTGGAAAGTGACTAAAGCGTATTTTCGTGACAATAGAGATTCTGCAACGCCAACGTTTGACATACCCGTGTCGGCACTTACACCACAAATGCTTGACGCAGTTGCAGAAGATAGCGTGATAAAGCTGGGCCACTCTACTACCCTATTGAAACTTGCCGAGCGTTATATATTGATCGACCCAGTATTTAGTGAACGGGCGTCTCCCGTTCAATGGATGGGACCCAAGCGTTTCCACCAAACGCCAATTTCACTGGAAGACTTGCCTAAATTAGATGCCGTTATCATAAGTCACGATCATTACGACCATTTAGATAAGGGCAGTATTGAAATATTAAAAAACAAAGTGGACATGTTCATCACACCGCTAAAAGTAGGTAATCATTTACGTGACTGGGGTGTAGATGCAAACAGAATTGTTGAATTGGATTGGTGGCAAAACACTGAGATTGGCGATATTGAAATTGTCGCCACCCCGTCTCAGCATTTTTCGGGCCGAGGTTTATTTGATAAAGATGAAACCCTTTGGGCTAGCTGGGTGATCAAATCTTCAACTACGAATATTTTCTACAGCGGTGACTCGGGCTATTTTGAAGGCTTTAAAGCGATTGGAGATAAATATGGCCCGTTTGATTTGTCGATGATTGAAACCGGCGCGTACAATGAGCTATGGTCTGAGATTCATATGATGCCTGAAGAGAGCTTGCAAGCACATATTGATATTCAAGCCAGCGTTATGATGCCAGTGCACAACAGCACCTTTGATTTAGCGCTGCATAATTGGAACGAGCCCTTAATAAAAATTACTAAACTTGCCAGTGCCAAAGGTGTCCCTACCAGCATTCCGGTTTTTGGCGAAATAGTGCCTATAAAACATGCTGGTGAAGCGCCTAATAAGACATGGTGGCTGGATAACAGGTAAAACGTATAGGCAAGGTAAACGCTTTATTACTACTCGCTTAACATTTTGTTTTACTGTACATTTGTGGTTACATTGTATAATTCGCACTCATCCATCGTATAAGCTACAATTATGTTGAGCGTCGCGTTTTTAAGTACGGTTTTTAAGCATTGGTACCGCGCTTCGAGTGAAGGCTCAGTGCGTTTTTAAATATTGGCGCAGTGCGCTTTGAGTGTAAATTGCTCAGCGTGGTTTTGCATAATATTGCACAGTAAAGCTAAGTGACCACTAAAGCGAAAATCAATTTTTCAGTCGAAGGAGATAACTGCTAGTAATGAAGCTATCTAGCCAAACTAATTTGGGTATTGTAACCCTTTTGCTTTTAGCATTTACTGCATTGTCTGTCGCCGAATTACGTAAGTTGCAATTAAACGCGTCCGAGGCGGTAACGCTGCAGGCTGAAAAAAGTGCGTTAGTTTATAAGAAGGCTGTTGCTCAACAGGTTCCTCTTTCCCCTCAAGCCGAGCGTCTATTGCTTGAAACTCTACTAGAAAGTGCTGTGTCACAACCCAACATTTCTGCCGCATCGATTATTGGCGCAGACGGTAAAGAAGCGTTGAGCGCAAACGCCGTAAGTGAAAACACGGTGCCATCGTGGTATTCACTCGTTGACCCAAGCACTGCATATGTGAAGCGCGTCGCTTTATACAATAGTGAGAACAACCTCGTACTTACGGCGAGTAAAGGTACGCTTTCGGCTAGTTTCATCACTGTACTCGTTAAAAATATCGCTGCTTTTCTCGTCCTCGCAGTGCTTCTTTCACTTTTCGTTCTACTCGTCAACCGGCGCATAAAACGCCCCGTTGACGACACCGTAAAAAAGCTTAATGAAATTGGCAGCCATAATTTCACGTCGCCTGAAATATCGGCGTCGAGTGAAGATTTTAAGCCATTAACTGAAGCGGCAAACTCACTTGCAGGCACATTATCCACTAAATTCGATGAACTAAAGCGCCAATCAGAACTATTCAAAAAAGAAGCCAGTAAAGACTCGCTCACGATGCTAGCAAATAGAAGCGCTTTTGAGCGTCATATGCGCGCTCTATTAAATGAAAATGCTTCTGCGCAAGAAAAAGAGCTTATTATTGTCAGACTAGCTCACCTAGGCAGTATAAATACAAAATTGGGTATGGTACCGGGCGATAATTACATTAAAGCGGTGGCAAACATTTTGGTAGAAGAAACCAAAAACAACCACAATATCCGCTTTATATTTCGATTGTCGGGCGGTGATTTCGCACTCATTAGCGAAGCAATGGAAAGCGCAGCACGAGAAGTTATGCTTAACAATCTCGCGAAGCAATGTTTAAGCGCGTCACCGCTTCGAGATGGAACAAAAGCAACCTTCATGGGGATCACGCGGTTTGTCGGTACTATGACAATGCCGCAAATCATGGAAAGTGTAGATAGCGCTCTTATTACTGCAATGAAAACCCAAAGTGGCTGGCAGCTGGCATCTGAAATATCAAAAGTGCATAGCAATACCCAGTGGCGTGAGCGACTGAATTACATTGTGTCTCAACAGTACGCAGATATTATGATACAGCCTGTAATGAACACAGACCAAAACGTTCCCGCCTATTACGAAGCATCAGGACGCTTCAAAGATAAGGACACGAATGACGTAATTCCTATGGCGCAGCTGATTCCGGCCTCGGAGCGATTAGATCTTATCCCACAGGTAGACAAGCTTGTCACTACTATCGTACTGAAAAAGTTAGAGGTAACCTCACAACATGTTGCTGTGAACTTGAGCATAGCTTCCATTGCGAATACTGAGTTTAGAGACTGGTTAGTGAAAGAAATCGCTAAGCGCAAGGCCCTAAGCCATCGACTGTTTTTTGAAGTAGAAGATGCCGCTTTAATTCAGTATAGAGAGGTTACAGAATCGCTTTGCCGCCAGTTAATTAGCATAGGCTGTGGAATTACCATTGAGCGTTTTGGTGATAATTTTGCTTCACTATCTGGCCTTCGGGCGATACAACCGCAGTTTGTAAAACTCTCTGGCAGGCTAACGCAAGGCATTCACACAAATAAAGACAACCAGCTATTTGTTTCAAGCCTTGTTAGCATAGCCAAAGGCTTGAACATAAAGGTAATATCCGAAATGGTAGAAAACGAAGCGGAATCGGTGGCGTTGAATAAGCTAGGGGTTGATCATCAGCAGGGCTACTATTTTGCAAAGCCATCACTGTGGAATGTGTATTAATACAGCGCTTTTTGATGATACTTGATAGGCGTTTACCGTGAACGAATGTGTGAAGACGGCACGGATGTGTGAAAAATACTTAGCGCCTTAAACGACTTTTTAAACCTAACGACTTTGCTCCTTATATAAGCTCTCTATGGCGTCAGCGCTTATTGGCCTTGAATACAGATAGCCTTGTACAAATTCTACATTTAGGGATTTACAATAGTCAGATTGGCTTTCTGTTTCCACTCCTTCCACAACAATCTTCAAGTTTAGCTTATGGCCCACGTTAACTATGGCTGCCATTAATGCACTGTCGTACTCATTTTCTGGAGCGCCCTCTAGAAAAGAGCGATCAATTTTAAGATGTGTAACCGGAAAATGCTTCAAATAACTTAGTGAAGAATAGCCAGTCCCGAAATCGTCAATTGAGATTTCCACGCCTAAATCCCGCTGTGCTCGAAGATCTTCTAAAATAGTACTGTCTGATTTTATTAGCACGTTTTCAGTAAGCTCTAAACCGATATCTTTAGGTTGCAAGTTGTATTCGTCGCGACAAGCAGTAAGGCATTTAAAATACGAGCTTTTTTCTAGCTCTTTGCCTGACACGTTTATATCGATACGAATTTCAATACCTTTTTGCTTCCATTCTTGCGCCTGTTGGCACGCTTTTCTAAGCACCCAGTTTCCTATATCGCCTATAAGCTCACCGCGTTCAGCGATAGGTATAAATACATCAGGAGGTACGGCTTTGGTTTTATCTACAGGGCACCATCTAAGCAGTGCTTCACATGAAGTAAACCTACCGGTGTTACAATCGACTTGGGGCTGAAATACAAGTTTAAATTCATCATTGCGCAGCGATTCCCGTAAGTTAACTGCTACGTTTCTTTGCTCGCGAAGCCGCTGACTTAGTGCGCTTGTGAAAAAATGATACCTGTTACGACCTTCAGCCTTCGCTTGGTACATAGCTGCATCAGCATGCTTAAGAAGGTCGTCAATCACATCGCCATCACGAGGATACAAACTGATGCCAATGCTAGAGGTAATATGGACATTTTCAGTACTTAGCGCAAAGCTCTCACGAAAACAGTCGGACAGGGTTTTAGCGATTTCCTCACACTTAATTTCGCAGCTTACATCGTTAGCCAAGTAAACAAACTCATCGCCACCAAATCGGGCTAGTACCCCGTTGGTGCTGTCAATGCAGCCTGACAAGCGCTTGGCAACTGATTTTAGAAGTTCATCACCCCAACTATGCCCTAGGGTATCGTTAACCTCTTTAAACATATCTAAGTCGATAAAAAACAACGCAAAACCTGTGTTAGACGACCTTGCATCTTCAATAACAGAGGTTAAACATAGCTCTAGCGCGCGCCTGTTGGGCAAGTTAGTGAGTAAGTCAGTTGACGCCATTAGCTCTAGCTCTTGACGTATCTCGTGCTGTTCAGTTAAGTCAATATCAACACAATACATCTCTGGCGAATCAGTGCCTTGCTTTAACATTACGTGAGAAGAAAAAACGTGGATGGGTTTACCGCCCTTTTTCTTTAACACCAACTCATCGGAGAGGATAGGCTCACCGAACTCTATCCAGCGCTGATGAAGTCTGATAACGTCATCTCGCATAAAGTTTGGGATAATGAGGTCTTCAAGCTTTTTACCCAACGCTTCGGTTTCGCTGTAGCCATAAATATCTTCACTTGATTTATTCCAGTAAATGACGTTTCTGTTCTTGTCGTACCCTTGCACGGATACCTTTGGTAAGGCACTAATAAGCTCCAGGAACCGCCTCTCGGCAGCACCATGTTGTCCAAACAACAGGGGCTCTTCGTATCTCTGTAAGCTCATCGTACTCCCGTAACTACTGTTTAAGTACTCAGCGTAAGAAAAAAATTATCAGCACTATTTCAGTGTAGCCTAAAACCAGTAATTAGATGGTCTTATAAGATACAATACTGAACACGGATGAATAAATGAATACTGTAACTGCCTATACACCATACCGTGTCAATAGAACAAGTAGGATACGACAAAGGTTGCAATCTTTGTGATGGAAAAATAGATGGTGCGTCTACCCTGATTCGAACAGGGGACCTCTACCATGTCAAGGTAGCGCTCTAACCAACTGAGCTATAGACGCATTTAGAAATTTTGTTGCACCTGTGAGGTGGGCGATTGCCAGACAACGGCGCGTATAATACTGAGCATAGGCGCCACCTGCAAGAAAAACTTATTAAAAGAAGGTTCAAGTGACTAATTTGACAGCAATTAGCCATTTACTTAAAGAATTGCAGTTCCTTTATATCATTTTAAAAGGAAGTGGCTTGATAGCGTCAACTAAGGTCCCGTCGTTTACAGCACGCATAAAGTATTCACCCAACCTGTCGGTTTCCTTGAGCACCGTTTGCCAGTATTTAATGCGCGTGTCAGCATCGAGCACTTCAAAGTCTTTCCTGTCTGGAATTTTGCTGTAAGGCAAATTTGCTACAAAAGACGCTGAAGGAACTAACATCACTACATTATCGTAGCTTGAACTATGGGGCACCCTGCCCTTTAAGCCCTTATCAAACCATCCTGGGATAGGCTTATCGTAAAAATGCGGGTACAGCACTAATCCGTCGTCAGGTCCAAATGACAAATCGAAATGGTAGTCGATAATACCGCCATCGCGATACATACCTACAGGTGCACCTTCTATTTCCGGTACACCTTCAATCACAATGGGAATAGAACCCGATGCAAGTAACGCAGAGTGTATATTCCCCTGTGTTAGATCATGGTACTTAGTAGGAAGCTGGTAAGGGTCGTTAATGGCAAAGTCCGTATTCGGGGTAGAAAAGACATAACGTGTGTATAAGCGCGACAAATTTTTGCGATTAACTGTGTTAGCCGCTGCGCTCATAGCTAAGCCCGAAAGCTGCCTGAATTTACTTTCAAAACGGGTAGCCCCTAAACACTTAGCAACAATAAGGTGGGCTTTGAAGCGAGAATTAGACAGCACCTCTTGCTTGCCCGCGTCGTTTACCATTTCTTTCAACAAGTCTTCGGCTTTAGCGGTGATTTCTCTCGGTGTTGGTTTTTCGCTGTACGTTGTAGTCGAGTAAGAAGTCGCTAGACGGTTTATAGCAGCCAACGGGTCGTCTTGAACAGCGCAAATTGCACGGAACGCCCCCGCAGATGAACCTATAACATGTATTTGATGGTCAATATTGGCAAACCATTCAGGAAATAGCACGCGGTCTAAGCCAGCAAGTGAAAACCATTTAGGGCCGCCAGAAGCCCCTAAAAAATAGCTGAACAACTCTGGCGTAAACCCGTTTTTCATTATGGTTTCACGTGCTTTTTTACCTGCGTATATATCTAGGGGGGCCACTCAATTTCCTTGCTAAGTTTTCTTAATGAAGCTCTTATAAATGCTTTGCTACAAGCGCTGACTAATAGCGACTGCTGAATATTTATAGGGCAAAAAGCTATGAATAATAGACGCCACTGCTGCGTCATTTGATTAGTTCAGAGGAATTTAACAGTTAAAGGGATAAAAGTAATCTTTATGGCGTGTAACACACGTCTGCTCAGACCAGACCCATCAAGGATTTCACCCGAATTTTAAGGCTTGAGCGCATCTATCACTTTTAGAAATATTTGGTACTCAGCGTCAGTGATATTTTCTAATCGCCTATTTTGCCAGCGGATGATTCTCGGTAACAAGGTTTGGTAAATTTGCACACCTTTTATAGACAGTGAAATAAAGGTGGCGCGTTTGTCATCTTCACAGGAGCGTTTATGGATAGCGTCTCGTTTCGCCAGTCGCTCTAGCGCTCGTGAAACTTGAACCTTGTCAAGATGCGTCGCCATAGCGAGTTCTTTTGCCGTTAGCGAAAACTCTTGCGCACTATCGATGGTAGCACCTAACGTGGCTAGAATACGCCACTCTGGGACAGTGAGATTAAAGTCAGCATATTCTTTTGCGAGCGACTCACTTAAACCACTGGCTAACATGGCTACCTTGTAGGCCAGCATGTCTTCTAGCTTCATGTGCTATTTCCTTTTATAAAAGAAAGCCAGTTAACGCCTATTACTAAAGGTGTAAAGCTAGCGTACCAACACCTGCTTTACCCTTAACCCGCCAACTGTCTGCCTATTATTGATTTACATTTCATTTACCTCTAGCCTAAAACATATAGTTTCATTTGTAACTACTTTATTATTGATTCGGGAACAGGATCCAACACTGAGCCCGCCTATTGGAGGGTATATGGAAAACTTGTCTTATTTAACGGGCTTTAACAATGAGCACGAGACTGAAGCGCTGCCAGGCGCACTTCCTAAAGGCCAGTTCAGCCCACAGAAAGTGAACTATAAGCTTTATGCTGAACAGTTTAGCAGTACTGCATTTACTGCTCCTAGGGCTGAGAATCGCCGCAGCTGGACGTATCGTCTGCGCCCATCTATCGCAATGGGGGACTTTGTAAGAATTGATAATGGCTTGGTAAGAACTGCCCCAGAGACTGACGTGCATTGCCCACCTAATGTATTGAGATGGAGTCCAATACCGCTCCCTGAACAAGACATTGATTTTGTAGATTCGCTAATTACCATTGCCACAAACGGTGATGCCAAGACGCAAGTGGGTATGGGCATTCACTGCTACAGTGCTAATGCAAATATGCAAAACCGTGTTTTCTATTCATCTGATGGTGAAATGCTTATTGTCCCTCAACTTGGCGACATGCTCATTACCACCGAATTCGGCAAGCTCAATTTGTCTGTGGGTGAAATTGCGGTTATCCCTCGTGGTGTTCGTTACGCTGTTAACCCTACTAATGGCCCGATTCGCGGGTATGTTTGCGAAAACTACGGCCACCCTTTTGTATTGCCTGAACGCGGCCCGGTTGGCGCAAATGGCTATGCTAACCAACGAGACTTTTGTTACCCCACGGCTTGGTTTGAAGATAACGATACGCCTCATACCATGATCAACAAGTTCTGCGCTAATCTATTTGAAGCGCAACTTGATCATTCGCCCTTTGATGTGGTGGCTTGGGTAGGTAACTCTGCACCTTACAAATACGATCTTTCTCGTTTCAACGTAATGAATACCGTGAGTTTCGATCACCCTGATCCGTCTATTTTCACCGTACTTACCTCACCGTCTGAGCTAGAGGGTACAGCCAACGTAGACTTCGTTATTTTTCCACCAAGGTGGATGGTAGCAGAAAATACCTTTCGCCCACCGTATTACCACAGAAACATCATGAGTGAATTTATGGGGCTTATTGAAGGTACGTACGATGCAAAAGAACACGGCTTCGTGCCGGGGGGTATGAGTCTCCACAACTGCATGACCCCTCATGGACCTGAAGCGGAAGTTTTTGAAAAAGCATCTAACGCTGATTTAGCCCCCCAGCGCTACGAAAACACATTGGCATTTATGTTTGAGTCTCGCTATGCCATTGCACCGACGGAATTTGCTTTAAATAATGACATTCGCCAACGGGACTATTTGGCGTGTTGGAAAGGTCTTAAGAAATATTATGATGGGCAGAAGTAGACGCGCGACTCCCACTGATGCTTACAAGTATTAAAAGGTTTACTTGTTTTGCTACCTGTATCAATTTATGAACACAGGAATCGGCCGTAAAACTTGTTATATAAATAATAATTTCAATAGGTTAGAGCGTGTCTATTTGCTCTAACCTAAGGTTACAGCCACAGGTGAAAACTAAACGTTACAGCCTCGCTTTCCATTCGCAAAAAGGTCATACACGCTACCTATTGCTTGCTTTTTCACTGCAGCTTTACAATCGAGCAACAATTATAAAGTATGATTTACGTTGAGGATGTATTGCTATGGCTGATTTGTTTGAAAACCCAATTGGTTTGGATGGGTTTGAATTTCTAGAGTTCACTGCGCCAGAAAAAGGCATACTGGAGCCTATCTTTGAAGCGATGGGCTTTACCCTTGTCGCACGCCACAAATCAAAAGACGTCGAGCTATGGCGTCAGGGCGACATCAACCTACTGAGTAACTACGAAAAAGACTGTCATGCAGGCTACTATGCTGAAGAGCACGGTCCTTCAGCGTGTGGCATGGCTTTTCGCGTTAAAGATTCCCAGCACGCTTATAAAGAAGTACTTACTCGCGGTGCACAGCCTATGGACACACACACGGGCCCAATGGAATTGAAACTCCCTGCAATAAAAGGCATTGGTGGTGCCATGCTGTACCTTATTGACCGTTATGAAGGCGAGAACACTATCTATGATATCGACTTCAACTGGATTGAAGGGGTAGATCGCCACCCTGAAGGATGCGGATTCCATACCCTCGACCACCTTACCCACAATGTGTATCGCGGTCGCATGGATTTCTGGGCAGGATTTTACGAAAAGCTATTTAATTTCAGAGAAATTCGCTACTTCGACATTAAAGGGGAATATACCGGCCTACTGTCGAAAGCTATGACAGCGCCAGACGGTAAAATTCGAATTCCGCTAAACGAAGAAGCGGTTGGCGGTGGCGGCCAAATCGAAGAATTCTTAATGAAGTATAACGGTGAAGGTATACAGCATATCGCTTTTGCTTGTGACGACCTAGTGGCGTGCTTAGATAAGCTGAAAGCAAGAGGCATGAAGTTTATGACCCCTCCGCCCAATACCTATTATGAAATGCTGGAAGAGCGCTTGCCTGGTCATGGTGAGAACGTTGACGAGCTTCAAAAACGCGGTATTTTGCTTGATGGTACTACCGAGAATGGAGAACCTCGCTTGTTACTTCAGATTTTCTCTGAAACCGTATTTGGCCCGGTATTCTTTGAATTTATTCAGCGCAAGCAGGATGAAGGTTTTGGAGAGGGTAACTTCAAAGCTCTGTTTGAATCTATTGAACGGGATCAAGTTAACCGCGGTGTGCTGAACAAGTAGCCCCGACACAAAAAAGTAACCCCGGGCGTATTTAGCAAGCGAGCGCGTAACGCTGAGCAAGTAATCCCGTCGCGCTAGGCGAGCTAAATCGCTTAGTAGGCTGTCGAAAAAAGCAGCGAGTAGCTCTACACGCTGCTTTTTAATTTTTCGATTTTAGAGCGCTATTTCTAATCGTAGTGATTATTTAATCCCTGCTTAGCTTTGTCCTTTTTCATAAAGCGCACATGCTGCACCACTTGGGTCAGTAATTACACAAAAGCTGTCTTTGCCATGGTGGCGTATGTCACCCACCTGCTTTCCGCCCTTTTCAATAACCGCATTTAAAGCTGACTCGAGGTTTTCCACCGTGAAATAGTTAATCCACCCGCCTGGGTACTGCGCATTAACACCTTGCTTATGACAAATACCGCCTACTGGCGTACCGTCAGGCTTCAACATGACGTAATCGTTGTAGCCTCCCATATCAATGGGTTCTTTCTTCCACCCCATCACTGCTTCATAAAAGCTGACGAGCTCATCTGCGTTTTCTACAGTTATATCGCACCATGAAGAATCTGACATTGTTTTTTTCTCTTTTGTTAGAGTTAGGAATAAGGTCAATCGCTTTCGTAAAAGCTTAGGCTAAACGTGCAATAAAACTGTTTTGCTATAGCTGTTTTGTTATAACTGAATCATGCTTTTGCTGTGCTTTGACCCGACGTTTGTTCTTACTTTTGCCTCAAGCCTTAACCCAAATCTTGTTCTTGTACTTTGGAGAAAACCCTCCACCTTGTTTCTGACTTTAGTACTTTCCGAATTATTTGTTAAATAAAAGATCGATTTAACTTACTCACGGTTTTAAACAAAAGTTTTTAAGCGGTAGATCCCTGGTAAGTCGTCGCTTATTACTGTTCTAAATTTTTTAAAAAAGTGACGCTTGTCAAGCTAAGAAATTGCAAAATGACCAAACATTTTTTATTTTAGTTGTAGACATGACCTGTGGAAAATGCTTGTAAAATAGAGAATGTTATCCACTGAACATTGTTTGTACAGTTTATTTAATTATTTAATATCAACAACTTACAATAAGACCCCAAACTACTCAACAAACTTATCCACAGATTAAGTGGATAACACGTAGCACTTAATCACAGTTAGTGGTTTAATGTGAATATCTTCGAAGTTATCTTTTTTCCGATTTTTTCATGCCAAAACAAACACTGCTAGTTAGAGAATCTTTGTTTACAATTCATAGCCTGGATCCAGAAAGTGATATCCCAGCCTCTGTACTCAATAGCCCGCTCTTTTTTCTGGGTAAAACAGAAGATGAATTGTCTATCGTTGTGCCAGACTCTATCAATGTTCCCTCCCTTGATAGCGACGAAGGTTGGCGTGCACTCGAGCTGCTAGGGCCTTTGCATTTGTCTATGGTAGGGATCATGGCACAAATAGGCGAAGTATTAGCATCGGCTAAGGTGGCAATTTTCGTTGTCTCAACCTTTGATACTGATTTCTTTCTAGTAAAAGATAACAAACTAAAAGATGCTATTAGCGCCCTCAAAGGCGCGGGTTATACAGTAAGTCAGGACATTTAAAACCGTGAACGCTAAGCAATTGCAGTGCCCGCCAAACAGTTATACCAAGCAATTCGTCATCTTAAGTCCATTTTCGGGGCAGGTAGTATCACTTTGCGATATTGACGACCCTTTTTATAAAAATGGGCTTATGGGGCCAGGCGCCGCCATAAGTTCTAATTCAAATTCCGTGATTTCGCCTTTCGCTGGCAAAGTTTTAAGCGTTTCGCCGCTAGACTATGCTATCGATATACAGTCTACCGCTGGTCTTAAATGCAAAATTAAATACGGCGGTGATACAACTCATCTGCATGGCGCACAATTTGTCTGCGCGTTGAAGCGCGGCGACCAAATTAAACCCAACCAGGTACTTTTTACTGTAAATGCCGCATGGCTGAAACAACGTGGTGTAAGCAACACGTGTGCGCTAACCTTGCTTAATGCCCAAGCGCTTACCGGTGTGCTGTCCACCCACCAAAAATTTGTAGAAGCCGGTGAAGACACACTTCTAACACTCTATCTATAACTTCATTCTTAACCTAAATATGGGTTTTCACTTCCAAAAACCAACGCCAGTGAGTTTAACAACGTATCAACTGCTTGTATGATGTAGCGAATAAGAAAAGTCGACAGCTGAAATACTGTTGGTGCGCAAGACGCGCTTAGCGTTTTTCTTTTTATGCACCGGCATAAATACTGGGCTTCATGGCACGCTACCAGCAGTGCCTTTATCAACAAAGTAGTACGGAATAAATTACCATGAGCACAATCCTTTATGGGATCCCAAACTGTGACACCATTAAAAAAGCGAAAAAATGGTTAGCAGATAACGATATCCCGTTCACCTTTCACGATTACCGTAAAGACGGTATCGACAACGATTTCCTTGTACGCGCTGAGTCTGAGCTTGGCTGGGAAACCATGTTAAACAAACGTGGAACAACCTATCGCCAGCTAGAAGAGCAAGAAAAAGCAAGCTTAGATAAAGACAAAGCGCTCGCTTTGCTAGAGCTTCATCCCGCTATGGTTAAACGCCCTATTCTGTATCACAACAATGCTTTTCACATTGGTTTTAAGCCTGCACAGTATGAGGAAATATTTTGTTAAACGACTCTGTTATTGAAATTGCCAAGCAACTCATAAATCGCCGCTCTGTAACGCCCTATGATGCAGGCTGCCAAGAAGCCATGGGCGAGTTTTTAGGCGCTTTGGGGTTTGACAATGAAACTATGGTGTTTGAAGACACCACTAACCTTTGGTCTCGCCGAGGAAAAGAAGGCCCTGTATTTTGTTTTGCAGGCCATACCGATGTGGTACCAAGCGGCCCGGAGTCAGCATGGAAAACACCACCATTTACGGCGACAGAAGTTGATGGCTATTTGCACGGGCGCGGCGCGGCCGACATGAAAGGCAGCCTTGCTGCTATGCTAGTCGCCACCCGTGAATTTGTGAACAAATATCCTGATCACAAGGGAAGCATTGCTTACCTGATTACGAGCGACGAAGAAGGCCCATTTATTAACGGTACTACACGCGTTATCGACACCCTAGAAGCGCGAAATGAAAAAATTGACTGGTGTATTGTTGGTGAACCTTCTTCAACAGACGAAGTTGGTGATATTGTCAAAAATGGTCGTAGAGGCTCATTAACGGGTGATCTAGTTGTAAAGGGCGTGCAAGGCCATGTTGCCTACCCTCACCTAGCTAACAACCCTGTGCACAGCGCCATGGCAGCCCTTGATGAATTAGCAAAATCACATTGGGATAACGGCAACGACTTCTTCCCACCCACCAGCTTTCAGATTTCGAATATTCACGCAGGTACAGGTGCAGGTAATGTAATACCAGGCGAACTTCACGTTTGCTTCAACTTCCGCTTTTCGACAGAAGTGACCGACCAACTTCTTATTGAACGTGTCACCGCTATTTTAGACGCCCACGATTTTGAGTACGAGATAAACTGGACCTTTAATGGACAACCATTTTTGACCGACACAGGCGCGCTATTAGAAGCAACCCAAGGTGCGATTGCTGCAGTTAAAGGTACGCCTACAGTACTCTCTACTGCTGGCGGCACATCTGACGGCCGCTTTATTGCACCTACGGGGGCACAAGTTATTGAGCTAGGCCCGGTTAACGCCACTATTCACAAAATTGACGAGTGCGTAAAAATGGCTGACCTAGAGCAACTTGCAGATATGTACTTCGGTATCTTAGAACGCTTGCTGGCTAAATAGCTTTTTTGTCTTACATGAATCAGATTCCGCAACAAGCATGGCTAGGCCAGCACAACGACTACCTTGTTGATGCTGGCAATGGCCATAGGCTTCATCAAGACGTTATTTCGCCCTTTCTTGCTATGCAAGATGCTGCGCACAATGACGGCATAGACTTACAGTTAGTCAGTAGCTTTCGCGATTTTGACCGGCAAACCGCCATTTTTAACCGTAAATGGACGGGGCAGGCGCAGCTTCTTGATGTTAACGGCACAGCACTTCCTTTCGAAACGCTAAGTGACGATGAAAAACTCCATGCTATTTTGACCTGGTCTGCGCTACCTGGCGGCAGTCGTCATCATTGGGGTACCGATGTTGACGTTTATGACAGAGCTGCTGTGCACAATTGGGACGGCACCTTTAACCTTGTAGAAAGCGAATATCTTAGTGGCGGCCCCTGCCATAACCTTTCCTGTTGGCTAGCTGATAATATGGAACAGTTCGGTTTCTACCGTCCTTTCTCTGTCAATAGTGGTGGTGTTGCCGTTGAACCTTGGCATTTGAGCTTTAAAAGTACTGCAAGTACCTTTGAAAGTGCAAGGAACCTAGACGGTTTCACACAAGCTATCGAACAAAGCGGTATAGAAGGTAAATCGTGTATTTTGCCGCAGCTGCCTAACTTGTATAATCGCTACGTTTTGAACAAAGGGCGCTAGCCTACGGAATCCTTATGAGTACTACCTGGGTCATTATCGTTATTGTTTTAGTATTAGGCGTAGTTATTGGAAATATCACGTTACTCAAATACAGTGCTAAGTTTAAATTCCCTACCCCCTCCAAGCCTTTTGAGGATGACGAAGACGGTGACGAGTACGGCAATCCAAACAAAGACGCTACTCGCCCACATGCCGAGAATGAAACGGCGGGCGACCATGCTTCGTTGACACAAACAAATAATGGTAGTGGCGACAACGACAAGAAACCCGTGAAATAGCTTTTTCATTTAACTCTATTATCGCTCATTACCGTCCTTTATCGATAGTGACGCTTGAAGCGAGCACCTAACCCAATTTTTTTAGTTAGGCGCTTTTAGTCAACATGTGCATCAAAGGATGTCGATTAGGCTAGTTGCTAGCACAGACCACTCACTATCTTTCCATCACATAAATACACTCTACGAGGTTCTAGACGTGTCTAATAAACAATCCTTACTTGCCAATATCGGCGTACAAGTTGTCATTGCTATGGTCATTGGTACTGCCGTTGGTGCCTTTATGGGTGAAAGCGCCGAAATGTTCGCACCTTTGGGAGCTATTTTTATTAACCTGATAAAAATGTTGGTTATTCCACTGGTTGCTGTGGCGCTTATCTCAGGTGCAGCCGGGCTTGGCAACAGCACCAACGCGGGAAAAGTGGGGCTATCTACCCTAGCCTATTTTGGTTTAACCTCTGCTCTAGCTGTAGGGCTTGCGCTAATAATGGGCGAAGTGTTTAAGCCAGGTATCGGTATTGATGTATCATCAGTACAAGGCATGTTCTCTGGCGAATACGCATCTAAAGGTGAACTCCCCTCTTTTTGGGCAACCGTGACAGGCATGATCCCGACCAATGTGTTTGCATCATTAACTAACGCAAACATTCTGCAAATTTTGGTGTTTTGCTTATTCTTCGGTCTTGCCCTTTCCAAACAGCCGAAAAAGAACCGTGAGCCTATTTTAAATGGAGTAAACACCATTGTTGATGCCATGGTGTGGATGATTAACTGCGTAATGAAAATTGCCCCTATCGGCGTTTTCGGCTTAATGGCAGAGGCTGTAGGCACATTCGGTTTTGCCGCGCTTATGGTGGTGTTCAAACTTTTCTTAGTGTTTACTGCTGCTATTTTAGTGTTTGGTTTTGTGGTCTACCCCCTACTGGTTCAACTATTTACAAAAACATCGGCTAAGTCTTTTCTTGTTGCGATGAAAAAGCCGCAAGCAGTGGCGCTATCAACTGCTTCATCTATGGCAACGCTACCAGTTACTATGAATACTGTTGAAAACGAGCTAGGTGTAAGAAATGCAACGGCGTCGTTTGTACTGCCTTTAGGTGCTACCATTAATATGAGCGGAAACGCTATTTATTACGGCCTAGTCGCGGTGTTTTTTGCACAGCTTTTCAATATCGATTTATCCATGGGCGCCTATGTTGCCATTATCCTGACTTCTACTCTTGGCGCCGTTGGTCAAGCAGGGGTACCTGGCCCGTCATTCTTGGTCGTTGCCGTGTTACTTGCTGCAGGCATACCTATTGAGGGCTTACCCTTGTTGTTTGCCCTCGACAGAATTTTCGACATGATCCGTACCGCGCTAAACATTACCGGTGATGCGGCTTGTGCCGTAATTATTGATGAAATTGCTATTGATAAAACTAACGCTGACGATAGTGCTATTGATAAAGCTGACATTAATGATAATGCTGGCGATGCAACTTTCAAAGAGAAGATGGGCACAGATAAAAGCTAGATACATGTGCACTCAATTGGTAGTGAAACTACCAAGATGGAAATGAGCTTTATAGCAAAAGAAAAAGGTGGTCACTTAATAGGTGACCACCTTTTTTTAGTTACGCTATGAATTAATAGATAATGTTACCGTAACTATTTAGCGCCTTTGTTTTTCACATACTTTTCAAGCCACTGGTCTTGTTCCCAAAGGGTGTGTAACACACTTTCTTTCGCTCGGTATCCATGACTTTCCTTTGGCAACATAACTAGTCGCGTCACTGCGCCTAAGCCTTTCAAAGCGTTAAAATAACGCTCACTTTGCATAGGATACGTACCCGAATTATTGTCTGCTTCACCATGTATTAGTAAAAGTGGCGTCTTCATTTTCTCAGCGTGCATAAATGGCGACATAGTGTAATACACGTCTGGCGCATCCCAGTAGTGGCGCTCTTCCGACTGAAAACCAAATGGGGTCAGTGTACGATTGTAGGCACCAGAACGGGCAATACCGGCAGCAAATAAGTCCGAATGGGACAACAGGTTTGCTACCATGAAGGCACCATAGCTATGCCCGCCTACCGCGACGCGCTCGGGGTCAATAAGCCCTTTTTCGTCTAGCGCATCAATCGCTGCCTTTGCGTTGGCAACTAGCTGGGGTCTAAAGGTGTCGTTAGGCTCTTCGTCTCCCTCCCCTACAATTGGGAAAGAAGCATCGTCTAGCACCACATAGCCTTTGGTTACCCAATAGATAGGCGAGCCGTACCATGGATAAATAAAACGATTAGGGTTTTGTGTATTTTGACCTGCGCTAGATTTATCCTTAAATTCCTCTGGGTAGGCCCATAGGATCATGGGGTAGCGTTTGCCTTCCTCGTAATCAGTTGGCAAATATAAGGTACCTGTTAAATCTAAACCGTCGTTACGCTTGTACGTAATCACCTCTTTCTTAACGTTTTGAATGCTTTCGAAAGGGTTTTCAAAGTGGGTTAACTGAGTCAGCGTGTTATCTTTTAAGCTACGGAAATAGTAGTTCGGGTAATCTCGCTTAGACTCAATTCTTACCAACAAGCGGTCATTTTTCATATTGAAATCGCGCAAGTCTTCAAATTTATCAGTGTACTCACTTGAATACACCCGCGATGTTTCAAGGGTGTTAAGATTTAATTTATCTAAGAACGGGAATTGCCCTTCAGGCGTAAAACCATCTCCAAGCAAAAACGCATTCTCTCCTTCTAGCGCAAGCACATCTTTGAAGTACTCATTTTTGCGGGTAACAAAGCTGCCTGGGTCGCTGTATTTATCTTGATAGCTTCGGTTTGAAATAATCTTCGCAGGTTTACTTTGATCAGGGCTAAACAGATAAGTTTTAAGATTGCGGGTATTCCACCAATAATCCATGGCTACCGCAGTGCTGTCGTCGCTCCAAATAAAGCGATAAAACCTGTCCTCTGTTTTAAGGATTTGCTCGGCATCGCCACTAAATGGCGCTTCAAGCTGCATTAGCTTGTCACGGTGCGTAACTTCTGTGTCAGGGTCTCCTCCGTCTAGCGCTTCAGCATATACGATTGTATTCGGTTTATCGTTGCGCCACTGTACGTCGCGAGGCCCGGTCCGAACAGCCATGAAACCTTGTGGTAAGTCTTCAATGAGCGGAACGTCGACAAGTGTTTTAGCCAGCGTTCCATTTTTATTATACAAGCTGATAGTGTGGGGAAAACGGCGGTAGGTCACTAAATAAGAAAACGGCGTGTTGTACTCCTGCACCATCACGTAGTCGCCGGCCGGAGAAACGCTAATATCGCCATACATCCCTGACGCTAACCACGGCGAAGGCTTCCCTTTTAATGGCACTTTATACACTTCAGAACGGGCTAATTGCTCAAAATTGAACTCGTCGTTCTTGTTTTTCAGCAAGTCTTGATATGTGCGGTTTTGTGCTTTTTTACCGTTGCTCACTGAGATCGTTGGGCCAGTCGGCACTGCTACGCTGGTGTCGATTAAATCTTTTCTATCTGTGGGTACTACTTTTACCAAAAGTGAAAGGCTATCTGCATTCCAATTTAAGGTATCCCCCATGTTCGCATTTATAGGTTTATCAAACAGCTTTCTCGCTGCAGCCGCTTTGATATCAAGCACCCATAGCTCAACACCTTTACTTGTGGTGTGAGTGAACGCCATATAGCGCTGATTCGGTGACCAAGAAAAGTTAGTTAGACGCGGAGTTTCAGGCATGCCTTCGACCGTAACGCTGTCCTTGCTGCCGACTCGCTGAACCTCTAATTTATTATAGTAAGTGACGCGACTTCCAATGTTTGTGGCAGGGTCAATTCTAAGGCCTGCTAAGCGAAGCTCTTCTTTAGATAAGTCTTCTATCGACTTATAGTTATCGCGAAACAACAGCACCATATTCTTCTGTGCATCGTCTACGAGAGTCGCTGGTGCAAGCGTAACATCCACTAAATCTAGAATTTCTTTAGACGGTTTTTGATACTGAAGGCCATCCTGTGCAAATAGATGGCAGGAGCATGCGGCAAATAGGACAAACATCCATTTTCTTAGCATTCTATTTCCTTAATTAGGTTTTCTTGAGGGTAAAAAACAAAAAAAGCGAGACATTGCCACCGTTGATAAACAACTGACTTAAGCCTCGCTTCAATTGATTAATAAGCGCATACTTTAAAAACTATACACTTTTTGTAGTTATACTGGCGTCGTTTTAACTGCAGTACCGCTAATGCTCACCATTAGCATGCTGCCTTTATCACCAATGACTTGATAGTCTAGGTCTATACCAACCACAGCGTTTGCGCCCATGCTTCTTGCTTCGTGTTCTAGTTCGGTAAACGCGAGTTTTCGCGCAGTGGTAAGCTCTTCTTCATAAGACCCCGAACGACCGCCCACGATATCGCGAATAGACGCGAAGAGATCTTTGAACACATTTGCGCCCATTACGGCCTCGCCCACGACAATACCGTAATAGGCTTCAATTTTGTGACCTTCCAAGGTTGGGGTAGTTGAAACAATCATGCGTAACTCCTTTTAATGTGAACTGTTAATTTACCGCTATTTAGGCATACCCGCCTAACCGTTGTCTTTAAACCATTGCTTGATGGTCTCAACAAGAGCTTGCGCTTCACTGGTGTCATAGGCCACTGTAGGCTGATTACCCCATACAGGTTTTGGCCAAGCACAGTCGTTTTCAAAACGCGCGACATGGTGTACATGAAGCTGTCTTACCACGTTACCTAATGCGGCTACATTTAGTTTTAATGGTGAAAATATGGCCTGCATCGCTTTTGAAGCCAGCGCAGATTCTCTTAGCAAGACCACCTGCTCATCTTCTGATAAGTCGATAATTTCCGCGATATCATTTTTCATCGGCACCAGTATCAGCCACGGAAATTGACTGTCGTTCATTAACAGTACACGACACAGCGAGAGATCACAGACAAAAAATGTATCATTGTGTAAACGGCTATCAAGTTTAAACATCTAGCTTATCCAGTGTGGTAGGCACTACGGTTAATAAGGCACGTTGGCCAATGGCAACCTTTGCATTAGGAAAAACGATAGCTTCACCGTCTTGCTCAGCTACGTATTCTTTGTTTGGCTCAGACGCCAATACGGTGCCTTTAGGGTAGTCAGTGAAGTTTGGGGTATCGTCGTCGAAATGAAGTGTAAACGCTTCTTCCTGGCGGTTTATTACTTGGTTCACGCGGTAGATATCAAGGTCGTCCATATTTACCGAAGGAGCAAAGTCTTGTTCAGTTATAAGTTGCGTAAGTGCGGTTTTAGCATCCGCAAACCGGCTCATATCGTTCTGCCCAAACGGGCGTACTTTTCCAAGTTCAACGGTAAACGCATGAGCGTTATATTGATAAGAAGAGAAATAGCTAAACGTGGTGGTTGAACTTTCAGAAAGTAGAATGGTTTTTACCCCACACGCCGCAAGGAACGCTAGTTGCCCTTTGCTATGAACTCTGTCGTGAAGATAAGGATATACCGCAAACTTTTCATTTTTCGAAGCGCGAATTGCCGTGTGCAGGTCGTAGTGATAACGGGTGCCTTCAGCTGCTTCAAAGAAAGACGCCACCGCATCTTCTAGCTGCTTAGCACGCACACGTTCAGCGTTCACTAAACCCTCGCCAGTTGAGTGCGCCCCGCTAAACAAGCGGTTCATGTTCTCTTCGACAAAGCGCTCAGCAATATCCATGGCCGGTAAATTACCGAATAAGAACAGTACATCGTGTGCTAACGTCATTGCCCCTGTAAGGATGCCTTTAACTAATTCATCACAAATTTCGATAGGTGCAGTTTCATTACCGTGAACACCACAGGACAAAACAATGCGTTTACTTGGCGTAGAGGTAGGCTGTACGGAAAAACTAATGATGCCAGGCGCAGTGATACTAACGTCAGTGCCGTTGGCTAGCGTAAATTGATGAGCGCGTTCGAATAACTCGGGTTGACGGCGAGAAAGTGTTAAAAATTGGCCGTTTTCGATAAGTTCTTGCATAAGTGTGAGCTTTGTTGACTTTGTCTAATCTCGAATAACTTAAGTGTACCGAGACAGTCTATCAAAATCACCTTATCTCAAGGTTTTATTGCGCTAGGCTGTAACTAATAAATAACGCTTTTCTGCACTAGTCGCGATATTCTACAAGACTACGCAGTTTCTTTAGTACTAAGGGGGTAGCAATACTTAACCTAATTAGGCGCCCCAAAATAAAAAACTAGAAACAAAGACGCAATAAAGTACAAAGCTACTGAGGTTAATTACGATTGGCTAGCGGTGGTAGTGGCTAGGCTTGGGCCCTTCTTGGCGAACTACCGACAATGATTTCTTGCTGAATAAGTTGCACGAATTCAGTAAAAGGTATAGCACGCGAGAATAAATACCCCTGACCTTGAGAGACCCCGACCTCTCGAAGAATGTGAAGCTGCTCTACGGTTTCAATGCCCTCAGCAACCACACAACAATTCTTAGCTTGGCCTATTACTTTCGCCGCCTCAATTATCGCCCTATTAACCGGATGTGCTTCTAATTCCATCACGAAAGATTTATCTATTTTCAGGGCATCGATATCTAGGTCGCGAATATAAGCAAGGTTGGAATATCCCTTGCCGAAGTCGTCTACTGATATAGCCACACCAAGGTTTCTTAATTCATCTAACTGTTTTTTCACCATCAGTGAATTAGATAGCGCAACGTCTTCGGTGAGTTCTAATTCAATAAGAGACAGCGGTAAACCATAGGTGTCGCTTAACATTTTCAGTGTAGGTATTAACTGATTGTCATAAAGCTGAGTAGGTGAAATGTTTACTGACAGTGAAATAGGCATCCTAAATCCATCCAGTTCAGCGAGTGCTCTAAATGCTTGCTCCAATGTCCAGTAACCCAGCTCATTCATCATATTGTATGACTCTGCAGCCTCAATCAAGGGTCCCGGAAACAAAACGCCATCAAGAGGATGATTCCAACGCAATAGACACTCTGCCCCCACTACCTCAAGGGTATTTAGGTCTACCTTGGGTTGATAGTAAAGCTCAAGTTCATTCTGGGACAGTGCGCGTTTTAGGTCAGCTTTTAGCGCTAAACTTCTGCCCGTGTCAGATTTATCTGACTTGGTCAGTGCGAAGTAGTTTTCGTACTTATTCTCTTTGGCCTGCTTTAATGCTGATTCTGCCCGAGATACAAACGCGGTAATATCAAACTTGTCGTTTTCGCCACATACCACGCCTACATTAAAGTCAGCGATAAATGCCGTACCTTCATAATGCATGGGCGTTTTAAAATGCTCGACAAGACGTTCGAACATTTGTCGCATCACCGCTTCCCTATTTTCGTTGGGAAAAACGATTCCAAATACATCGCCGCTAATTCGGCCAATAAGCACTTGCTGACCAAAAAGGCGTTGGATACGGTTGGCAATTTCTAGCAAGAAGCGGTCGCCGACGTGAATGCCTAGACTCGTTGTTACATCGGAGAAACGCACAACATCAACTAGCATCAAAGATACAGACGTGCTTTGAGAAGCTTGTTTTAAAACGCTATCGATAAATGCATAGCGATTGGGAATGGTTGCCAGTGATGTATGTTGGCTCATGATGTTTTCCTTGAGCTTTACGCTTCTAGGTACTAAAAACAACTACTTATATAAGACCATGCCGATACAAATGGCGCAACGGCACGTGAGTATGATTTTGCATACCTTCTTATACTTTTGTACAACAAAAGTATAATTCTGGTCCTCGTCTAACCTATAGCTAATTAGCTATCGTTATTAAAATAACACGCGAACCTTTAAAACAAGGCAGTGCCGTAATACGAAACACTGCTATAACAATATAGACGTTTTTTAAGAGGTATAAAAAAACCCGGCAAGTTTACCACTGCCGGGTTATTTCTATACGCTTCTGCGATTAGCTTTCAATCTTACACGGTGAAAGTTTCCAAACGCGCTCTACGTAATCACGAATTGAACGATCTGAAGTAAACTTACCCATCTTCGCTGTGTTGATAATCGCCATTTCCGCCCAGCGCTCTTTGTCGCGATACGCTGCATCAACGGCAATTTGCGCGTCAGAATAGGCGCGGAAATCCGCTAGTACCATGTAGGGGTCGCCGTTATCTAGCAAGCTTTGCTTGATAGATACCAGGGCACCTGGTTTACCCGGAGTGAAGTAATCGGTTTCTAACCAATCCAGCACAGCTTTAATTTCAGGATCTTTATAGTAGTAGTCGTGCGGGTTGTAGCCGCTAGCTTTAAGCTCGTTAACTTCTTCTACCGTAAGACCAAAGATAAAGATGTTGTCGTCGCCTACTTCTTCAGCAATCTCAACGTTTGCCCCGTCAAGTGTACCAATAGTAACCGCACCATTTAGTGCAAGTTTCATATTACCTGTACCTGATGCCTCTTTACCTGCCGTACTGATTTGTTCAGATACATCTGCTGCAGGGATCATCTTCTCCGCTAGCGACACGCGATAGTTTGGTAAGAATGCCACTTTAATCTTGTTATTAACGCGCGGGTCGTTATTGATTTTGTCAGCAACTTTATTAATCGCGTAAATAATGTCTTTTGCTAGCTTGTAGCCCGGTGCCGCTTTTGCACCGAATACAAATACACGTGGGTGCATATCGTAATCAGGATTCTCAAGAATACGACGGTACAAGGCCATAATATTTAATAGTGCTAAATGTTGACGCTTATATTCGTGCAAACGCTTAATTTGCACGTCAAAAATAGCATTAACGTCTACTTCTATATCCAGTGACTTGCGGATCTCTTCTGCTAACAACTCTTTGTTCTCAAGCTTCACTTTCATGAATTGCTTCTGGAACGTTTTGTTGCTTGCGAATTTTGCTAAGCCCTGCAGCTTATCTAAGTCGCGCGGCCAGTCATCACCAATTTTCTTATCAATAAGTTTAGACAGTCCTGGGTTACACGCTTTCAACCAGCGACGCGGCGTAATACCGTTGGTCACGTTAGTAAGCTTACCCGGATACAGTTCATCGAACTCTGGGAAAAGCGATGATTTAACAAGACGAGAGTGCATTTCTGCCACGCCGTTAACCGCAAACGAGCCGATTACTGAAAGATGACCCATTCGCACCATCTTCTCGTTACCTTCCTCAATGATTGAAAGCTTGCTTTTCATTGCATTGTCGCCAGGCCACTTCTTATCAACCTCTGCCATAAAGCGGTGGTTGATTTCGTAAATGATTTCCAAGTGACGAGGAAGAATTTTCTCAATCATGCGCGCAGGCCACTTTTCTAGCGCCTCTGGCAGCAACGTATGGTTAGTGTAGGCGAATACTTTCGTGCAGATACCCCAAGCTTCGTCCCAACCTAACTCTGCGCGGTCCACAAGAATACGCATTAGCTCTGGTATTGAAATAGCTGGGTGAGTGTCGTTTAGCTGAATAACAACTTGATCTGCGAAACGGCTCCAATCGTCACCGTGGGCGCGCTTGTAACGACGGATAATGTCTTTAAGCGAGCACGAGCAGAAGAAGTATTGCTGAATAAGGCGTAGCTCTTTACCCGCTTCGGTTTCATCGTTTGGATAAAGTACTTTTGAAATGGTTTCTGCCTGCACATTTTCACGCTGTGCATCAACGTAGCCACCCGCATTGAATACGTCCCAGTTGAAGTAGTCAGACGCTTCTGACTGCCACAAACGCAGTACGTTTACGGTTTTACCTTCATAGCCTACAACGGGAATATCCCATGGAACACCTTTTACAATGGAGCCTGGGTGCCATTCTTTAAGCACGCGACCATTTTCGCCGTACTTTGTTTCTACGTAACCATAAAGCGAGACTTCTTGTATAGATTCTGGACGGCAGATTTCCCAAGGGTTACCGTAATCACGCCAGCTATCTGGACGCTCGATTTGTGCACCGCTCTTAATTTCCTGACGGAACAGACCGTGTTCGTAGTGAATACCATACCCAATAGCAGGTAATTCCATGGTTGCAAGGGAGTCAATAAAACATGCTGCTAGTCGGCCAAGGCCGCCGTTACCCAGTGCCATGTCAGGCTCTTCTTCAAGAATATCTGAAATCTCAACGCCTAACTCTTTCAGTGCACCGCCAGCAACATCGAACAAGCCAAAGTTTTGCAGGTTGTTTGAAAGTAAACGCCCCATAAGGAACTCGGCCGAGAAGTAATGAACGGCGCGGGTGTCGTTCAAATAGTGACTCTTCTGCGTCTTGCGCAATCCTTCAAGCACTTGCTCTTGGATTGCCGCACAGGTTGCTTTCCACCAAGCGTGGTTGTTTGCTTTGTTTTCGTCGGTGCCTAGCGTGCAGTGCAAGTGTTTGATAACCGCTGCTTTGAATGCAGCCTTATCGATCACTGGAGAGGGTTGCGTCTTGGTCGCTTTTGCGTTCATTTTGCGTCTCACTCTTAAGTAGAAGCGGTGTTTACACACCAAAAACGTAATTTAATTACAGAATAACTTCAGAATATGACAGCAATATAGCAGCGCTTAAACGATTATGTTGTAATTATTTTGTTAAAATAACAAAAAATCGCATGAATTCGTATGCATTCATGCGATTTTTAACATTTCACTTACAAAATAAGATTAAAAACGGTTTATTTTTGTACTTACTTTATGATTTTACCAACTAAAGCTTCGGCTTCAGCAATTAACTCCTGTAAGTGACTTTCACCGTTAAAGCTCTCTGCATAAATTTTGTAGATCTGCTCAGTACCAGAAGGACGTGCTGCAAACCAGCCATTTTCCGTCGATACTTTAACACCACCAATGGCTGCATTATTACCCGGAGCATGGGTTTGTACAGAAGTTATAGACTCTCCTGCTAACGTATCGCTAGTGACTACAGACGCATCCATTGCTGAAAGTTTCTGCTTTTGCTCAAGTGTTGCTGCTACGTCTACACGGCTGTATACCGGTGCTGCAAACTTTTCCGTTAGCGCTTTGTAGTGCTCGCCCGGATCTTTACCCGTAACGGCTAAAATTTCTGCTGCTAGTAAACAAAGAATAAAGCCATCTTTATCTGTCGCCCATGTGCTTCCATTACGCTCAAGGAAAATACCACCCGCACTTTCTTCACCCGCAAAACCAATAGTGCTGTTAGATAAACCGTCTACAAACCATTTGAAGCCAACAGGCATTTCAGCCAGCGGCTTACCTAGACTATTCGCTACGCGGTCAATCATGCTGCTGGATACGAGTGTCTTACCGATATTCAAATCACTAGGCCAGTCCGGACGGTGGGTATAAAGGTAATTAATCGCCACAGCCAAATAATGGTTAGGGTTCATCAGCCCTGCGCTTTTGCACACAATACCATGACGGTCAAAATCTGGGTCGTTGCCCCATGCTAAATCGAAGTTGTCTTTTAGCTCAATCAACCCTGCCATGGCGTAAGCAGATGAACAATCCATGCGAAGCTTGCCGTCTTTGTCACGACGCATAAAACCAAACTGAGGGTCGACAGCATCATTAACCACTGTAATGTTTAACCCGTATTTTTCAGAAATACGCGACCAATACCCTACCCCGGCGCCTCCCAGAGGGTCAGTGCCTAGTTTTAAGTTCGCTTTTGCAATCGCTTCCATGTCGATGACTTTGGCTAAGTCCTCGATGTAAGGCTCCATAAAGTCTTCTTCACGGACCAGTTTGCGATCGGTAGCTTGGCGAATATCAATACGCTGAACATCTTTGTTGCCATCAGCAATTAACGTATTTGCGCGATCTTGAATTTGCTTAGTTACATCGCTATCGGCAGGGCCACCGTGTGGGGGATTGTATTTAAAGCCGCCGTCTGAAGGAGGGTTATGAGAGGGCGTAATAACAATTCCGTCCGCCTTGTCTTTATTACCAGCACGATTATAACGAATGATAGTGCGGGAAATAACAGGCGTTGGCGTATAGCCCATGCTTTCGTTATCTGAACGTTGCACTACAACATCTACGCCGTTAGCACATAAAACTTCTATGGCGGTGATCATGGCCGGTTCAGATAACGCGTGGGTATCTTTACCAACGTACAACGGGCCGTCGATACCTTCCTGCTTGCGGTATTCTACCAAAGCTTGGCAAATTGCACTGATGTGAGTGTCAGTAAAAGTAGCGTTCGACGCCGTGCCACGGTGGCCAGAAGTACCAAAAGACACTGACTGTCCCGGGTCATTCATATCCGGTTTGTAGCTGTAATACTGGCTCACTAACTGGGGTACGTTAATGAGTTGCTCCTTTGCTGCATGCTCTCCAGCCTGCGGATGTAATGCCATGAAAAAAGTCCTTATTTAGAAGTTTCGTTGTTTGTTACTTGGCTTGCTATTTACCTTCTGAAGAGAAACGCGCAACAACGGTTTCAATTACATCTGGTTGATAACCTAGGTTACGCAAAACTTGTTCCAGCATGTTTGTTTTCTTGGCAGTGTTGTTATTTGTCACCACCCAGAAAGGGCTATCTGGTATAGCTTTCGGATTAGTGCTGCTGCCGTTTTCAAGTAACGCTTCCTTACTTGTCGCAAAGTAAGTACGGTTTTTCCCCTTGATACTTTCAACACTCGCAAAATTTTCTGCATTAAGCTTGTGCGCTGCACTCAAAACAAACAAGAACTGATCAACCCGTTTAGTAAAGGTGCTTAATGCATCTTTTGAAACGGCATCCAAAATATCTCGTTTGGTGTGGGCTTCGTTTGAAAGCGGTGTTTCAGTAGGTGCCGATGGCTTTTTCGCCGCTCTGGTGCCTGCGGATGTTTTCGCTGCAGCAGTTTTTGCCGGCGTGGCCTTTGCTGGAGTGGCCTTTGCTGGCGCTTTCTTTGCCGCAGTTCTACTTACCGAGGCTTTATTCGCCGTTGACTTTACCGAAGCGTTAGACGCTTTTGTAGCAGTTTTAGCTAATGGCGCTTTAGGCTCTACTTCTACTTCTGCCGCCGTGCTTGGCTTACTTGTCGACTCTGTAACGTCTGCACTTTTTGTTTCGCTTGTTTTTGCAGGCGTCGATGATGCTGCACTAGGCTCTGTGCCCTGCGATACAGCTCCGTCTTCAGGTAAAAGTAAACGTCTTAAAATTTGCGATGCACTCTCACCAATATGCTTAGTCTGGCTGGCGATGAAGGCATATAAATCGTCATCTATTTCAATGCTTTTCATAACTACTTCCTTTTTAAGAGGCACCATTATAGACAACACAGTTAAACTACGCAGCACTTAATAGCAGATGTTTTGAGGAATCGTGAATATTAAACGTTGAACAGACCTATTGCATACCAACGTATAAATTTACAGAGGTATTAGAATAGAAAGCGATACCCTATCGTTGCTACTATGATTAAAACTATCATTTATAGAATGACAGAGTATTTTTAAATAAAAGTGACAAAACTATGCGCCAAGATATTATTCGTATTCAGCAAGCTCTTAGTCAAAAGATTATTGGCAAAGAGCATCAGCTGAAACTCGCCATTACGTGTTTACTGGCCAACGGTCACTTGTTAATTGAAGACTTACCAGGGATGGGTAAAACCACCCTATCACATGCCCTCTCTCAAGTTTTTGGTCTTCACTATGCGCGTATTCAATTTACGTCAGACTTGCTTCCATCGGACATGTTGGGCGTAAACATTTTTCACAGTCACGAAAGCGATGAGCAAAAACGCTTCTCTTTTAAACACGGCCCTATTTTCAGCCAAGTGGTTCTAGCCGACGAACTAAATAGAGCAAGCCCTAAAACTCAAAGTGCCCTATTAGAGGCAATGGAAGAGCGCCAAGTGAGTATTGATGGAGTAACCCATGCACTCCCGTCGCCTTTTTTTGTAATTGCAACACAAAACCCTAGCTATCAATCTGGCACTTACCCTTTACCAGAGTCGCAGCTAGACCGCTTCTTTATGCGTATTTCACTGGGCTATCCTGCTTGGGAAGCAGAGAAAGCGATGCTTATGCAGCAAGACGCTTCATCGCCTCTTAGCCAAATTCTAACTGAAGCAAACTTACACCAGATGCAAAGTGAAGTGTCTGCTGTTCATACGAGCGATGCCATTCTCGACTATATTTTGCGACTGGTAAGTGAAAGCAGAGAGAGCGGCGACTACCCTAACCCGCTTTCACCGAGAGCAAGCCGAGCAATACTTCAAGGTGCTAAGGCATGGGCATATGTGTGTGGTAGAGATTATGTGACGCCCGACGATGTTCAGGCTGTATTTGTGGCAATTACCGCACACCGATTAAGTTTACCTTACTACCAAGCTCCTCAGGGGCAACATAACCAAACTTTTGATGGAGAAAAACTGAGCCAAAAATTACTTAATAGTATCGACCCATTAGCAGCGTAGTATTTATGGATTGTTGGAGTATTACACGTGCGTAAAGTGCCAGCCTCCTTATCAAATTACTTCAAACATCGACTACTGAAGTGGCTAGATAAGCGTGTTCCGGCTTCCCCCGAACATCACCTAAACTTGAACAGTATTTTTATACTACCAAGTGGGTTTGGGTGGTCGTTTATTATTTTGTCACTGTGCTTGTTTTTACTCGGGACCAACTATCAAAACAACTTGATGTTACTGCTTAGCTATTTATGCTTAAGCATTATGCTGCTCACGTTATTTTACACTCATCAAAACTTTGCCCGTTTAGCACTTAAAGCGCTTCCGCCCGACTCATTTCACTGCAACCTAGACGGTGAAATACACCTTCAGATCATCCCTCATAAGAACACACCAACGAGAGCCTGCAATGGCGTACTGTCGGTAAAATGGCTGAATGTAGTACGCACAGCAGATACGCACACTCAAAAGACAGCTGATGGCGACACATCAGCATTTTTAGAGCGAAGCTTTAGCTTTGCGTTAAATAAACATCCAGGTTCAAACAAAGATCAACGACAAAGCCTCAGGGTACCTTTGCAAATACCAAAGCGGGGACCGTTTACTTTGGGGCGAATGACCATCGCCTGCGACTTTCCTCTTGGGCTTTATAAATGCTGGACTCACCTTGATTTTGACCAGCAAGTTGTTGTGTATGCTAAGCCTGAAGAAGGCCCTATCACTATCGATAAGATTGCAAATACAAATGAATCAGAAAGTGTCAGTGAATTGAGCGACCCAAGCAGTAGTGAAGACTTTTACGCTTTGAAGGATTATGAAGTTGGACAGCCACTTAACCGGGTATCGTGGAAGCATGTAGCTAAAAATGGAAATTGGGTTTCTAAATCTTTTACTTCTCTGCAAAGCGACAGCTATATATTTTCGATACCGTCGAATACAGATTTAGAAACTGCTGTTTCAGCACTTACTCATGCCATTCTTTCTTGGACAAATGCGGGCTCTTGGGCGAGTGCGGAACGCGGGTTCGGTGTACAGTTCAAAGGGCTAAATATTGCGCCTGACCATGGAGCTGAGCACATACATGAATGCCTTAGCGCACTTGCTTGTTTAGCACCTGTAAGTAACACAAACCATAATACTTCGTCGTTCAGCTCAACCATAAACAGGCCCGTTTCTTTAGCTTCCAAGCAAAAGAAGAAGATAAGGCCTTTAAGATGAACATCCTTACTTCTAGCCAGTTTTCACAATTAGCAGTTTTAAAAAACGTATTTAGCCAACCCCAGCCTGTGGCTGTTCTTCTACTTTGCGCAGCCTTTTCTCTAATACTCTCTACGCTTACCTCACCTTTAATGATTTGGGTATTGATGCTTAGCGGGTGTGCTGTGGTGGTGAGAATCGCAGGCCTTAGCACACTGCATAGCTTACCTACTTCACGTACGGTGAATTTGCTTGCTGTACTTGCCGTATTTGCTTTGTCTTGGTTCGGGTTCTCAGTAGGTCTTCTTGATAGCATGATCAATTTGTTGACTATTGCGTGCGCCCTAAAAATCATGCTCGTTAAGAATAAGCGAGACTTTCATCTACTAATATGTACCTGCTTATTCTTAATCGGCTGCGGGTTTATTTCGTCACTGAGTGTATTTGCATGGATAGGCTATACAGCTATATTAACATTATTGCTCGTCGCAACGGCCATTTATCACGGTGCTGGTGTTTCTATAGCGAAAAGCTTTAAATTCGTCAGTGTACTTGTTGTTCAAGCTTTTCCCATTGCGCTACTTTTATTTCTGCTGTTGCCTCAGCTTCCGCCCCTTTGGCAAATGCCCACATCAAAATCCACGGAAACCGGGCTTTCCGATACAGTTACGCCTGGTGATATAGCATCACTTGCCAGTTCATCTGAACTCGCTTTTAGTGCTACCTTCAATAGTGAAGAGGAGGTGCCCGATACACCTTTTAGATACTGGCGTGCAATGACACTTGAGCATTTTGATGGAAAAACCTGGTCTATCAGTGATAAACGTAAACAGGCCGAGCAACAGTTAGCTTCCATGGGAAGGTCAACGCCTCTATCGAGTCTAGCAGAAAAAGAGTTCCCCCTTGTAACTGATTATGAATTGATTGTAGAGCCTACTCAACAAAGGTGGATATTCGCACTAGAACCTTCATTGCCTAATAACCTTAAGAACAGTATTGCTGTCAGCACGCTATTTGATTACACCTTGCGTGCCGACACGCCCATATCCAGTAAAAAAGCTTTTTATTTACGCCACTTTCCGAACACACCGATCATAAACGGAATAGGAAACTTTGAAGCGCAACTAAATTTGCAAGTTTCAACAAATGGCAACCCCAAAGCTAGGGCTTGGGGACAAACGCTAGCTAATCAATACAGCAATGCGCAAGAGCTCGTCAATGCAGTAATGCGTGAATTCAATCAAGGGGGCTTCCGCTATACTCTTTCCCCAAACGCTATGCCTGTGGACCCTGTAGACAGCTTTTTATTTGAACAACGGGCCGGCTTTTGTGCTCACTATGCTGGCGCTATGGTCTACGTGCTTCGCGCAGCTGGCGTGCCTGCTAGAATGGTAACCGGCTACCAAGGTGGCAGCGCACTCAGTGATAAGGTCCTACAAATAAGACAGTACGATGCCCACGCCTGGGTAGAAGCATTAGTAGACGGAAAGTGGATACGTTTCGACCCCACCAGCATGGTCGCGCCGTCTCGATTATCTTTTGGGCTTGAACACGCATTAGAAAAATTAGGAGAGTCACGGGAAACAACCATACTAAGTGAATTTGGCAATTCTGCATTTTTTACAACCTTGCAAAGCTGGTTTCAACAACTTGACTATTCGTGGAGCAAGTGGGTGCTAGGCTTTGATAATGCAGCTCAGACCAACATGCTCGAGGAGCTATTAGGCGCGCTGACTCCGCAAAAAATGCGTGCCGTATTTTTATCGGCGCTTGGGCTAATTGGGCTCATATTAGCGCTATACTTTTTACCTAAAAAACAAAAGGAACATTTGTCGCCTTCGTATCGCATATTGCTAAAAGCGATAAAGCTTGTTGAAACAAAGACAGGGGTACATAGAGATAATAAAACCTTATCAGCCTATATTAATGAAACCAGCGCTTTTTTATCCCCGCATGCAGCTAGGGCCTTTAAACAACTGTGTGAGCTATTTGAACATGAGCATTATGCAAAGAGGGATCAAGGTTCTGATAGACATGTAGCCATGAAGCTTCAATTAAAAACACTCAAACAGTCACTCAAATAAAGAACCTAGCTAAAAGCGTTAGTGTGCTTGTGAAATAGATAGCGACATTGCACCTTAAACATTCACGAACCCACCTTTTTAGTGCAAATGGCTGATATTTTCACCGAGGTCACTTTTCACCCTGCCAAAAAAACAACATTAACATTTTGTTTTATATGCTTTTTTCGACACCATTGCTAATTTTTTATCTATTGGCACTTTTTTGGCTACTCTCTTGTTGTTTTAAAACCATAGATAGTAAAAAGTTCAAAGCGATGGCTGCAATGTATTATTGCTTAAGAACTTTAGTGTACAAAGGCGTGCACATATAAAGCGTTTTAAAAAATTACATCTGATAGCTACTACAATGCACAATTTTTGGACAAAGGCGTCCCCAGTTCTCTCTAACGAGAGTGCTGCGGACGCCTTTTTTTGATCTGCAAGAGCGCATGTAGATAGCTAACTTTCGGATGGCAACTGGCAACTTATTAATAACGACAACGTGAGGTGAAACCATGGCTTATCTTCTCCCCGCTGAGTTTGCGACCAAAATGGTAGATGCAGGCGAAGCAAAGATTTATATGTCTACACGAGATACTCTAATACGCGCTTATATGGCAGGTGCAATCTTGGCACTCGCTGCCGTTTTTGCAATTACCATAGCCGTTCAAACTGGCATTTTCCTGCTAGGAGCCGTGCTGTTCCCAGTTGGTTTTTGTATGCTTTACCTGATGGGTTTCGACCTTTTAACCGGCGTGTTTGTATTAACGCCGCTAGCATGGCTTGCCCAGCGCCCAGGGGTTACGCCAAAACAGATATTACGAAACTGGGGCTTAGTCTTTTTAGGTAATTTCGGCGGTGCTCTGACCGTTGCCTTTATGATGTCGTTTATTTTTACCATGGGATACAACGTAGATGGCGGCGCGATTGCGACCAAGGTTGCCAGTATTGGCGAAGCCCGTACGTTAGGCTATGCAGAGCATGGCGCAGCCGGCTGGTTCACCATTTTCATCCGCGGCATGCTATGTAACTGGATGGTGTCACTAGGTGTTGTAGGAGCGATGATCTCAACCCACGTAAGCGGTAAGGTGTTGGCTATGTGGATGCCCATCATGCTGTTCTTCTTCATGGGTTTTGAACACTCTGTGGTAAATATGTTCCTTTTCCCATTTGGTCTTATTATGGGCGGTGATTTCTCTGTAATGGATTACTTCATTTGGAATGAAATCCCAACAGCACTAGGCAACTTGGTAGGCGGTTTAGCTTTTACTGGCCTAACGCTTTATACCACCCACGTGAAGACATTGCCAAAGCGTACAATCCCTGTTGATAAAGCAGCGGCATCTCAAACGCTACCTATCTAATCAAGCTATATAGCCAAACCGCCATCACGACATCAACCTCTATGTTAAGTCGTGATGGCAACATTCTTTCCTATTTAAAAGTAAGTCGATAGTACAATGTACAGGTAACAAGCCATTGAATATGAATCAGCAAGCAGCGCTACAAACATCGAACTACTCGCTACCTTGCACACTTTCAGTAAGTGCTTTTTCAACACCTGGCGTTAAAGACATAAACCAAGATGCTTACACCTACCACGTATCTTCTGATGAGTTAAATCAAAGTAGTATTTTTGTGGTTGCTGACGGTGTCAGCAGTAGCACGGTAAGCCAGATTGCTAGCGATTTTGCTACCCGTCAGTTTATTAAGCTGTTTAGCATAGCGCCTGAACAATGGTCGGTTAAAACCCGCGCCGAAACCATTATCAAAGAAATTAATGCGCTGCTTTATACCCGAACGCAGAAAAGCGCTTTTTGCTACACCCCAGAAAAAGGCTATGTGTGCACGTTCTCAGTAGCAATCGTAACAGGCAATCACCTAGACGTATTTCACGTTGGAGATAGCCAGATTCAAGTTGTTACAAGCGACGCTAAAGACCCTATATTGCTAACTCGTCCTCATCGACAAGCATCAGATAGTGAACCTTTACAAACTTACCTTGCTAATGCATTGGGCGTGATAGCAAACATCGATATTGACCATACGTCATTAACGTTAACCTCACCAAGTACCATTGCGATAAGTACCGATGGCGTTTATGAATTCGTCGCGCTGCCGAGCATACTCAATAAAATAAATAATGCCAATACGCTATCTGAAAACCAAGCTGCTTTAGTTGTACACGAGGCGTTTAACAATGGAAGCGACGATAACCTCACCCTTCTGCTTGTAAAAGTCGAGTTCGCTCATATTGATTTCGATGGAAAACAAAACCTTATCTCGGCTATCGGAGAAATAGATACCAACTGTCAAGGCATATCTAATACTGCCGACTCTAACGATGGTAAATTACCACTAAAAACTACCGGCGAGTTAGCGTTTACCGAACTTAAAACCGGTGATGAAATAGATGGCTTTAAACTAGAGCGACAGCTTTATACCTCTGCGCGAAGCCATGTGTTTATCGCCACGCGACGCACGTCACCCGTTGCAAACCTGAATGATAATGTGGTTGTAAAAACACCAGCCACTGATTTTTCTCAATCTTCTGAAATGCTAAACGGTTTTCTAATAGAGAATTGGTTTTTAAGGCGGGTTGATTCACCCCATATTGTAAAAAGCCCTAGTTTTATGAACTTGGGTTATCAAAACACGCCCACAGCCTTTTATAGCGTGAGTAGCTATGTGCAAGGGCAGACCTTGGCACAATGGTCTATTGATAACCCTACGCCTACGTTAGAGCAAATTAGAAACATCATTGAGCAGGTTGGTAAAGGGTTACAGGCAATGCATCGCCAGGGCATTCTTCATAGGGATATACGCCCCGAAAATATTATCATCAGCGAACACGGTCACTGTACCCTTATAGACCTTGGTTCAGCGGCTTTAAAAAACGCCCCTAGTCTTTATAGTGATGCGCCTATTCCTGGCGCAGCACTCTTTGCTGCACCAGAGTACTTTTTAGGAAATATAGGCAGCGAGCGCTCCGATTTATTTTCCTTAGCCGTACTCACTTATTATCTTTTATGTGGTCGTTATCCTTACCATACCAAGCTTGCCCACTGTCGCACTTTTGCTGAACAGAAAAAACTAAAATACGAGACGGCGTTAGATCCTAAACGTCCAATACCTTCTTGGGTTGATAGTGCGCTCAAACGTGCTTTACACATAAACCCTGACAAACGCTACTCTTCGCTTTCAGAGTTTATGCACTCGCTGCGCTACCCAAATCCTTCTGAGCACACAACTTATCAGCCCTTAGTAAAGCGCCACCCGCTTTTTGTCTACAAAGCATTAATACTGGCCCTTATTGTTTGCAACCTAGTAACGCTCATTTTGTTTAATTAACCGTAGAGGAAATACTAATGATTACATCAAGAACACAAGTTACCGACATGATTCAATCAGCTAAGATTTTAAAAGGCATAAAATGGAGCCAAATTGCTGAGGTTGTAGGTCAGTCTAAAGAGTGGAGTACAGCTGCATGCTTAGGCCAGATGGCCATGACAAAGCAACAAGCAGAAGCGGTAGGCGAATTACTTGAACTTACCGACGAAGCCATTGCTTGGCTTCAAATCGTACCTTATAAAGGCTCGTTACCCACAGAAGTCCCTACCGACCCGCTTATTTATCGCTGGTATGAACTCGTAAATGTATATGGCACTACCTTAAAAGAACTTATTCATGAAGAGTTTGGCGACGGTATTATGAGCGCCATTGATTTCTCAATGGATTTACAGCGTGAGAGCGACCCTAAAGGCGACCGCGTTAGCGTAGTTATGTCTGGGAAGTTTTTGCCGTACAAAATGTACTAAAGCCATGCACTAGAGCCCTGCGCTGTAGGCATAAAAAAAGCCGGTCGAATGACCGGCTTTTTTGTATTTTTTTAAAGCGATAGCTAACACAAGTTAGCTAACGTTCGAAAAGGCTAATTACTTAGCGTCTTTACGTGCTTTCGCTTCTTCAATTACTTTGTCAGCTACGTTCTGAGGACATGCTGAGTAGTGGCTGAATTCCATAGAGAACTGACCACGACCAGATGTAATAGTACGTAGGTGACCGATGTAACCAAACATCTCAGATAGCGGTACGTCAGCCTTGATGCGAACGCCAGTAGCGCCAGCTTCTTGGTCTTTGATCATACCACGACGACGGTTAAGGTCACCGATTACGTCACCAACGTTGTCTTCTGGGCTGAATACGTCAACTTTCATCACAGGCTCAAGAATCTGAGGACCTGCTTTTGGCATTGACTGACGGAATGCACCTTTCGCTGCAATTTCGAACGCGATTGCTGATGAGTCAACTGCGTGGAAACCACCGTCGTATAGCTCGACTTCAACGTCTAGTACTGGGTAACCAGCTAGAGGACCTACTTCCATCATACCTGCGAAACCTTTTTCGATTGCAGGGAAGAATTCTTTAGGTACGTTACCGCCCACAACAGTAGATGTGAACTTGAAGCCAGAGTTAGTTTCGCCTGGCTTGATGCGGTAATCAATCTTACCGAACTGACCAGAACCACCAGACTGCTTCTTGTGCGTGTAGCTGTCTTCAACAGGTAGCGTGATAGTTTCACGGTATGCAACCTGTGGCTGACCAACTTCTAGCTCAACGCCGTAAGTACGCTTCAAGATGTCTACTTTGATGTCTAGGTGAAGCTCACCCATACCTTTAAGGATGGTTTCGCCTGAATCTTCGTCAGTTTCAACTTGGAAAGATGGATCTTCTGCTACTAGCTTACCGATAGCGATAGACATCTTTTCGTTAGCGCCTTTGTCTTTTGGCTTAACAGCAATCGAGATTACTGGCTCAGGGAAGATCATTGGCTCTAGTGTACAAGCATTCTTAGGATCACAAAGTGTGTGACCAGTTTGAACGTTCTTCATACCAACAACAGCTAGGATGTCACCGGCTTGTGCAGAAGTAAGTTCAGTACGCTCATCAGCGTGCATCTCAACCATACGGCCGATACGCTCAGTTTTACCGGTAGCACTGTTTAGGACAGTGTCACCCTTGTTAAGTACACCAGAGTAAATACGGATAAACGTAAGCGCACCGAAGCGGTCGTCCATAATTTTGAACGCAAGCGCACGGAACGGCTCGTCAACAGATACTGTTGCTACTTCACCAGTAGGTTCACCAGTCTCTTCATCTGTAAGAGGCTGAGGGTCTACTTCTGTTGGAGAAGGTAGGAAGTCGATAACCGCGTCAAGAACTAGCTGAATACCTTTGTTCTTAAATGCAGAACCACAGTAAGTTGGGAAGAACGCTAGGTCACGAGTACCTTTACGGATACAACGCTTGATGTCTTCTAGAGACGGCTCTTCGCCATCCATGTAAGCCATCATTAGGTCGTCGTCTTGCTCAACTGCAGTCTCGATTAGTTGCTCACGGTATTCGTTAGCTTTCTCAACCATATCTTCTGGGATATCTACTACTTCGTAGTTCTCAGGTAGGCCTGAGTCGTCCCAGATGTACGCTTTCATGTCTAGAAGGTTTACAACACCTGTAAACTCGTCTTCGATACCGATTGGAAGTGTCATTACTAGTGGGTTAGCAGCAAGTACTTTCTTAACTTGGCCAACAACACGGTAGAAGTCTGCACCCATACGGTCTAGCTTGTTAACGAAAATACAGCGTGCAACGCCAGATTCGTTAGCATAACGCCAGTTAGTTTCTGACTGTGGCTCAACACCGCCAGAACCACAGAATACACCGATACCGCCGTCTAGTACTTTAAGTGAACGATATACTTCAACTGTAAAGTCAACGTGTCCCGGAGTATCGATGATGTTCATGCGATGATCTTTCCAGAAACAGGTTGTTGCCGCTGACTGGATGGTAATACCACGCTCAGCTTCCTGCTCCATGAAGTCAGTTGTTGATTCACCATCGTGAACCTCACCAGTTTTATGGATTTTACCAGTAAGCTTCAAGATACGTTCTGTTGTGGTAGTTTTACCCGCGTCTACGTGGGCGAAAATACCAATGTTTCTGTATAAAGATAAGTCTGACATTAGTTCACTTTCATTGGTTCAGAGTAAAAAAACGGCTGGATTATAAAGGATTTCTATACCAGATTTACACCTTTTTTAGCATAAACCTAAAATTCGCTTGCCAAAATCCGCGCCAGCATCAATTCTTTTCTATAAGTATCAACAACTTAATATGTTATGACACTTTTTTGAAAAATAACAAAATCACACCTCATCAGCTGAAGTGCGAACAATTGTTACTGTAACTTCATCTCTGTCGTGGTAGAGATGCCTAACCTTAACCGCGAATGCATCATCTAAGGCATTTAAACGGCTATTTAACAACGCCATGGCTTCGACTACAGTTTCATAGCGTTGTTTCATAGGTAGCTTTAAGTTAAAAATGGCGTGGGTCGCCCAGTGCTTGACCAGCCAATCCCCCATCAATTTCGCTACTCTATCGGGTTGCTCTATCATATCACAGACAAGCAGATCGACGCGACCAAATTGTGGTCGATAAGTAAAGCCGTCTGCTGCGTGATGTTCAACCAACCCGGTACTCATTAAACTATCAGCTACAAGTCCATTATCGATAGCTTCCACATACATGCCGCGCTTCACCAATTGATAGGTCCAGCCGCCAGGGCACGCCCCTAAGTCAACCGCACGACCACCGCTTCGAAGTACTTTCGTTTGCTGAGTGTCACTCAGCATGTTTACAAGTGCATCTTCGAGTTTAAGGGTAGACCGGCTAGGCGCATCACTTGGAAATTTCAATCGGCAGATACCGAGATGATCACGACTTGCGTGGCTAGGTAATGTATAGCCAATATGACAAATTTCAAATGACTCAAAGAAAATATGCAGCTTAGGTTTACCTAAATTTTCTTTTGCAGTGAGCCACCCCGCCTTTCTTAGCGCTTGGCGAAGGGGTACGGTAAACTTTCGGCAAAACTTAGCGAGGGTTTTCCCATCCTCGGTATCTGGGTACTCCACGTCGATAGCACCAAATATAGAGTACGGCTTTTCTACTTCTTTTAGTGCTTCAAGTACCTGCCCCACTCTATCTTCTTTTTCCACTTCATTTAACGTGGTAAAAACGGCCACTAACTGGCGAGGAAAGATGCTGTCGTGAACAGTAAACTGGGTAATGGTTTGCTCTAATTGCGAAGCATCGTATAAATGGTAATGCACAAAGCCACTATTCTTCTTAGACACAGGGTAACCGTAGCACTGCGCTTCACCATATTTCGAGGTGAGTTCATTCGCCGTGTCATTTTCATACCCCGGTCGGCAATAGCCTAAAATACTAGCATTAGACATTACCTGCTCCTCTGTTTTTATCGTTTGTTTCGGCTTGCGCCATGTGTTTAGCATTTGTCCGGTCTAAATCAGATAAGTTTTGCTGTGCGCTTTCGTTCTCTTTAGACCGCCCAACAAGCAAACCAATCATTATTAAAGTCCACCCAGCGATAAAGAATAGGCCGCCTAATGGGGTAACTGGACCAAACCATTTGATACCGCTGATGGCAAGCGCGTATAAACTTCCGCTAAACAATACCGTACCGGTAACGAAACAAAACGCCGCACGATTAACCCACTTCGATGAAACATAAGTTGACAGAGCAGGCAACAGTATCAAAGCTAACGCGTGATACATTTGGTAGCGCACACCTATTTCAAATGTATTGAGCTGCTGTGCACTTAATACACTTTTTAAACCATGTGCGCCAAACGCGCCTAGCACAACCGCTAAGCCTGCAAGCAGCGCTCCAATAACAAGATAAGGTTTCGCAAGGCTAGTAAGCTTAAGTTTTTCGTTACTCATTAATTTAATCGTTCGCTTTCATTAAAATGTTGTTTTGAATATCACCTAGACAGATTGCGGGTTATAAACGCCGCAGTTAATTCAGCGCCTTTAACAATATGCCCTTGTTGGGTTTTGCCGCTGGCCTTTCTTGGTTTGAAGCTGTGGTCTCCGTCTTCTAAAAATACGCACTCAATAGTTGATGGTAGCGCGTAGTTCTCTTCACCACTTTCAATCTCATTTTTATTACCAAAGGTATCCCTTTCCCCTTGAATAATAAGCAAAGGTTTCGCCGCCGTTAGTAAGTGTTCTGTGCGAGTTTTCTCCGGCTTGCCTGGTGGGTGAAATGGATAACCTAGCGCTATCGCGCCTTTTACGTTGCTTATACCTTCATATACCATGGTGGACATACGCCCGCCCATGGACTTCCCGCCAATGAACACGGGTAAGTTATGCAGGGCTTTGTTATCTTTGCTGCACGACTCTATTACCGCAGTAAAATGTGACATGAGTTTGTCGGCCTTATCAGGAGGTCTGTGCTTACCAGTAGCCTTAATGGTTTGCATATAAGGGAAATTGAATAGCACCGTAGATATGTTTTGAGCAACAAGTTCGTTTGCCATGTCTTGCATGAACTCATGCTCTTTACCGGCACCCGCGCCGTGCCCAAGTATTAAGCATGCGATAGGCGCTTCGGCTACGTGCACTTCCATATCAAAAACAACGTCGTTTGTATTCGTTTCTGTATCAGTTTGTGTGTTGCTTTCTTTTACTTTAGCCATACTACAACAGATCCTCTTGTTCAGCTTCAACCAGCGCTAAGATCCAGTCTCTAAATGCTGCAATCTTTCCTAATTCAGCCTGTGATTCTTCACACACTAAATAAAATGCGTCGCGACTCTCTACCCGTTCTTCAAACGGCATCACGAGTCTCCCTGCTTCAATTTCTGGCCTAGCCAATATTGTATTACCCAACGCGATACCTTGTCCTAACGCAGCCGCTTGCAATACCAACATAGAATGGCTAAAAACCGGGCCATGATTTACATTCACGCCAACAACGCCAACATGTTTTAACCAGTTTTTCCACGCAGTACGGCTTAAGTCGTGAAGCAACACGTGGTGTCGTAAGTCAGACAAACTAGAAAGAGGCTTAGGTCCTTGAAAAAGCATAGGTGAACATAGCGGCGTTAAAAACTCTCGGTGCAGCTGATCAGCCTGTAGCCCTGCCCAGCGGCCTTTACCGTAATATATGGCAACGTCCACATCGTCTTCTAGGAAACCTTCGTCGAAATCTACTGCTTTTATGCGTACGTCAATATCTGGGTGTGCCAAACTAAATTTATGAATACGGGGTACCAACCATTGGCTTGCAAAGCTCGGCGGCATGGCGACTGTGATGGCACCTTTACTGCCCTTTGCGAGCAATCTTTCTGTCGCGTCCTGTAAGTTTTTAAAGATATCTTTCAACTCTAGGAAATAGGCCTGCCCCTCCTCGGTAAGAAGCAAAGTTCTATTTCTTCTTAAAAACAGCTTCATAGATAAGAAATCTTCAAGCGCTTTTATTTGATGACTTACTGCTGCTTGAGTAACAAACAGCTCATCGGCAGCCTTAGTAAAGCTCAAATGGCGCGCAGCCGCTTCAAACGATTTGAGGGCATTAAGAGGGGGTAACCGTCGGTGCATAGTTTGTTTTGAATCCAGTGTGACCGAAGCATGACAAATTCATTAGTTTTTCTAATGACAACCCATACTTTTACTCGTTTTATTTTTCACCGCCTGCTGATTATAATTTACCCGAAATTAAGAAAGAGCATTAAATTTCAGTACATTATGATGATTAAATGTTAAACATTTTAACATTCATCAACAATTTATTAATTATTTTTATTAGGTGTGAAAATGAAAAAATTACTTTTAGCTAGCGTTTCTGTTATGGCTTTCGTAAGCGCTGCTGCAAATGCTAACGCACAACCAGAAAAGATCAATCTACAATCGTTAATCAATACAGCAATGACCAGCGTAAAAATGGCTGAAGTATTGCCAGAAAACGATGCTCACATTGTTGTTAAGAAGCAATCAAAGGCGATTTTAGCTGAAGAGACGCAAGTTCAGCTTCACAAAAATTTATTAGCAATGGCAAAAGGTGAAGAGCGCGTAAACGTTTCTGAAGCGGAATAAGCTACTCACACACCTGATACGCATGCCGGTGCTTGCACCGGCATACGCCATCAATACATGCTTAGGTATTGCTTGTATCTAACGCGTCAAAACCTTTCACTAACTCGTCTAACGCTTTCATTTGTTGCAAATAAGGCTCTAATTTCGCCAACGGCAATGCACAAGGCCCATCACAAAGTGCTTCATCAGGGTTAGGATGCGCTTCTATAAATAGTCCTGCCAAACCTAATGCCATACCGCTTCTTGCTAGTTGAGCAGCTTGCGCTCGTCGACCATCTGCAGACGTTGCACGACCACCTGGCATCTGTAGTGCGTGAGTCGCATCAAATATCACAGGCGCGTACTCTTTCATTGCGTCCATACCCAGCATATCTACAACTAGGTTGTTGTAGCCAAAGCAACTGCCGCGTTCACAAAGAATAACCTTATCGTTGCCCGCTTCACCGAGCTTTCCAATAATATGACGCATTTCGTGAGGCGCTAAGAACTGAGGCTTCTTAACATTTATTACGGCACCTGTTTTTGCCATTGCAACCACAAGGTCGGTCTGACGCGCCAAAAAAGCAGGTAACTGAATAACATCAACCACTTCTGCTACAGGTGCCGCTTGGTGCGGTTCGTGTACATCAGTGATAAGAGGAACGTTAAAAGTCGACTTAATCTCTTCAAAAATACGTAAGCCTTCTTCCATACCAGGGCCGCGGTACGAGGTTACAGATGAACGGTTAGCTTTATCAAACGAGGCTTTAAAAACGTAAGGGATATTGAGCTTTTGTGTTACTTCAACATAGTGCTCGGCAATACGCATCGCAAGGTCACGAGACTCGAGTACGTTCATCCCGCCGAACAGTACAAAAGGTAAATGATTGGCAACCTCGACGTTACCTACATTAATAATCTGTTTTGATTCAGACATTATTTATTTCCAATTAAATCTTAAAAAAGAGGTTGTTTGGTTACAGCAACCATTGCTGTTGCCATAAGCACAACGAGTGCTGCTACGAAAAAGCTCCATTTGCCCAAGGTTGTTTTGGCTTTTTTCAATGCAAATAATCCAAACACAATGTACAAAACTACGCCGATAACTTTGAATGTAAGCCATGCATTGACAATAGGATATTGAGATAAAATGAAGCATAGCCAAATTGCACTAGCTAACAGCACAGTATCAATGATATGAGGGAGGATTTTAACCCACTTCTTGCTTAATGCTGTTGCGTCGAATTGGCTCCAAATAAACCGAAAGACAAAGAATAAAATGCTTAAGCCAACGGCGGTTAAATGAAGGTGTTTTGCCATCATGTACATAGTGTGTTCCTGTTTTTATTAGATGATGAGCCTGCTGCTCGTTACTCTACCACATGTGCTAATTGGGCATTGCTTGATCTTTAATATCAAAATCAAAAACCCTGTGAAAGACAACTAAGTTGAGGTCATTCTCTTTAAGGTATTTTGCTATAAGTATTTCACTACAAGAGCTAAGGCAATATGCAATTACCTTAGCCTCACGTCTTAAAGTACGAGCTGTCATCTTAAAGGCAGATGCATTTGCTTACTCCTGCCTTATTTTTATGGCGCCTGTTTAAAGGCGTTTATTGTAACGTATTACAATACGTAAATAACGGGGAAATGCATCACTTCGCGTCAGGATATTGAGCTTGTATCGCTATAAATGCTGGGAGCTCAGTCAGCATAATTTGAACCAGGCCAGGGTCGAAGTGCTTACCACTTTCCTCTTTCAATACAGCTTCGACCTTATCAACTGCCCATGCTGGCTTGTAGGGTCGCGAGTTTATTAGCGCATCAAACACATCTACCAATGTGGCAATACGGCTTTTAATATCTATTTCTTCGCCCTTAAGCCCATCGGGATAACCTGTCCCATCCCAACGCTCGTGATGCTGTTTTGCTAACATGGCGGCAAGCTGAACCGTTGGGCGGCTTGAGTCTTGCAAAATTTGATACCCAAACTCTGCATGCTGGCGTATTTTAAAAACCTCTTCTTCGGTTAAAGACGTTGTTTTTTGCAAAATAGCTTTAGGCACAATAGAGGTACCAATATCATGCAACGGTATAGCAAGGCGCAGAGTATCAACTTCCTGTTCACTAAGCCCTGCTTTTTCTGCCAGTAGTTGCGCCATCTCAACCATTCTCGTTAGATGTTTTGACGCATTTGATTCATGCTCTAAAGCGCGGCCTAAACGTTCAATAATTTCTTTCTGCGTTGCTTCAACATCAACGGTTTTTAGTACGTTATCGAACGCCAGCTGCACACTATCTGAAAAGCGTTTTACCAAATGTCGATCATTATCACCAATTCTTCTGGGCAAGCCCGACAAATACAACAATGCACCGTCGTGAGTTTTGCTGTTGCAGTAAGCCACCACGTGATCTTCTGCATATACAATCTGTTTATCGCGCATTGCCTGTGCACATAGTGCATATTCTTCTGCACTAATCGCCTCTTTTAGCGGCACGCCTTCTTTGCTGGCGTATTGGCCATTTCCTGCAAACACATACAGTTCGTCTTTGCCCAACTGACTATTGTTTGTATTGATTGTTCGCGATGTAGTGGCAACCGCAGTAGTGATATAGGCGGCATCTTTCGAGCAGCCTAAAATCGAGGCCAGCTGTTGGATAATGCCCTGCATGAATTTTTCGAGAGAACGTGAAGAAAACAAATCAACAGATGCATCAATGATCTTTTCTAGCCCGCACCTGTTTTCTTCTATAACAATAATATCGCGATAAGAGCGCAGTGCAGCAATAATAACAGTGAATAGTTTTTGTGCAGTTAGTTCGGTTTTAGATTTATAGTCATTGATGTCGTAGTTAATGATGACATCTTTTTCTGGAGCTTGGCCGGGTTGACCGGTGCGTAAAATAATGCGAGTGAAGTGATTATCGAGTTCGTTGCGAATGTAGTCTGCCACTTGAAGGCCGGCATCATCGGTTTCCATGACTACATCTAGTAACACAACTGCTATATCGTCATGGGTTTTAAAAATAGATTTGGCTTCCTCACCGCTATAGGCACTTACGAACTCTAATGTTTTACCATTTAAGCTAAAGTCATTTAGCGCCAACTTGGTAACGGCGTGCACTTCAGGTTCATCATCAACGATAAGTACTTTCCAGCTACCCAGATCATCCACTTCATTTTCATCGTCGTCTTCTGCGAAAAGAAAGTCATCATTCATCTGGTACGTCCTGTAGTGTAAGAGGTTGTTTAGCTTAGCGCTTTTTAGTTTTCTTTGATGCTACACAAATACTAATGCAAAACCAGATATAAGCAAGTTAGCAATTAATCAGCAATAGTTACGGCCAAATTTAAGCGAGGTCAAAGTAATTGAAAAGCTAACACCACTGACCTAGCGTCACGCGGTCGTTGTTACCGAAATCTTTGACTGTTTTAACCTTAACAAAGCCTGCATTGGTGAGCAGTTTATTTACCGCATTTCCTTGATCGAAACCGTGTTCAAAGGCTAATAAAGCCCCTTTGTTGAGGTATTCAGGCGCATTCTTAATGATGTGTTTTATATCGTTTAAGCCATCATGGCCCGAGGTTAACGCTGTTTTCGGTTCAAAACGCACGTCGCCTTCATCAAGGTATGGGCTGGCTTCTTCGATATAAGGCGGGTTTGAAACAATAATGTCGAAAGTTTGGCCATTGAGTGCACTAAACCAGTCACTTTGCACGAAGCAGGCATTAGTTAAGTTGTTAGCTTGTGCATTGCGAGTAGCAAGTTTTACCGCTCCCTGCTGGAAGTCCACACCAGTAACTGATGATTCAGGTAATTCGCTTGCTAACGCCAGAGCAATAGCGCCCGTGCCTGTTCCTAAGTCGCAGATTGATAGAGGATGAGCTAGATGTTCATTGGCCCAGTTAAGCACTTGCTCAACCAGCACTTCAGTATCAGGGCGCGGTATTAACGTATCCGGCGAGGTAAATAGTGATAGAGTCCAGAAATCGCGCTTGCCGATAATATAAGCAACAGGCTCACCCCGTTTTCTTTTTTCCACTGCAGCTTTAAATTGCGCCTGCTCAGTGTCATCCAAGGTTTTATCTGGCCATGTGAAAAGGTAAGTTTGAGACTTGCCTAGAATATTTGCCAATATCACTTTGGCATCAACAGAGGGTGACTCACCACCCTCTAGTTGTTTAACAGCCCATGCTAGGGCGCTATCTATGCGCATTATCTTTTTTAACGCTATTTTTGCTGCAAGACGAATTTACTCGTCAGAAAGCGAGGCTAACAAGTCAGCCTGATGTTCTTGCAAAATCGGATCGACGAGCTGTTTTAGATCCCCTTCTATTACTTCATCTAAACGATAGATAGTCAGGTTGATACGGTGATCGGTAACGCGACCTTGCGGGAAGTTGTAAGTACGAATACGCTCTGAGCGGTCACCACTGCCTACTAAGCTCTTACGGGTAGAAGCTTCTTCAGCCGCGCGCTTTTCTTCTTCAATTTGGTTTAAACGCGCTTGAAGTACTGACATAGCCTTAGCACGGTTTTTGTGCTGTGAACGTTCGTCCTGACACTCTACAACCAAGCCTGTTGGCAAGTGAGTAATACGAATAGCAGAGTCAGTTTTGTTAACGTGCTGACCACCTGCGCCCGATGCACGGAAGGTATCGATACGAAGCTCAGCCGGGTTGATTTCGATGGCTTCTGACTCAGGGATCTCAGGTAATACGGCAACAGTACATGCAGAGGTATGAATACGACCCTGTGATTCGGTTTCTGGTACACGCTGTACGCGGTGACCGCCCGACTCGAACTTGAGTACGCCGTAAACGCCATCACCACTAACGTTCGCAACCACCTCTTTATAGCCACCGTGTTCACTTTCGTTGGCATTCACCAACTCAACACGCCAACCGCGGCTTTCTGCGTAACGGCTATACATACGGAATAAATCGCCTGCAAATATTGCCGCTTCGTCGCCACCAGCACCTGCGCGAATTTCTAAGAAGCAGTTGTTGTCATCGTTTGGATCTTTAGGCAGAAGTAATACCTGAAGCTCAGTTTCAAGGCGCTCAATGTCTGCCTTAGCTTCTTTCATCTCTTCTTGTGCCATTTCACGCATTTCAGCATCATCTTCGTTCAGCATTTCCTGTGCTGAGCTTAAGTTTTCTTGCGCTTGCTGATAGGCATTAAAGCCAGAGACTACATCTTCTAGCTGACTGAACTCTTTTGACAAGTTGCGAAACTTATCCTGATCGCCGATAACTTCAGGGTCACCGAGTAACGCCTGAACTTCTTCGAAACGCTCGACTAAGTGTTCGAGTTTCCTAACTACCGACTCTTTCATATGCTTCTTATTACCTTATTTATTATTGTCTGACGAAAAGTCAGATAAATCTAATGCCTGTCCCATCCAACGGCTTAACGCCGGGTCATCGTGCATGGCAGCTTCGCGTAACGCTAGGGTTGTTGAATGCAACAGCGTATTGGTTAGTTTATACGCCATTTCTTCTAATACCGCTTCGGCATTCTTACCTTCCGCTAGTTGCGCTTTGGCTTTTTCCACAATATCGTCACGCTGCGCCATGCCTTTCTGGCGATACTGTCTTACTAAATCTATAGATTGCTGCGACTGTTTCCATGTCATATAGTCGCCAGCTTGCTTGTCGATAAGCTTTTCCGCTTCTTTTGCAGCTTGCTCGCGGTTTTCTAAATTCTTTTGAACAATGTGCTGTAAGTCATCGACAGTATAAAGATAGGCATCACCTAGCTCGTTTACTTCTGACTCTATATCTCGCGGTACTGCCAAGTCGACCAAAAACATAGGCATGTTTCTACGCTGTTTAAGCGCTTTTTCCACCATACCTTTGCCAATTAAGGGCAGTTGGCTAGCGGTAGAGCTTATCACGATATCAAAATCTTTTAAGTGCTCTGGTACTTGTGACAAGGTAAACACGCTCGCATCCAGTGTTTCGGCTAAGGCTTCTGCTCTAGCCACCGTCCTGTTTGCAACGGCTAAGCAGCTTACCCCCTGCTCTTTCAAATGCTGTGCAACCAATTCAATAGTTTCACCAGCGCCTACTAGTAGCACTGAACGCTTAGGTAATTCAGCAAAAATATGCTTGGCTAATTGCACTGCTGCATAGGCTACGCTAACTGCGTTTGCCCCTATATCAGTTTCACTGCGAACGCGCTTCGCCACTGAAAAGGTATGTTGAAACAGCTTGTCAAATTCGCTGCTCACCATCCCTGAATGTTTTGCATCACCAAACGCCTGCTTCACCTGCCCTAATATCTGAGGCTCGCCTAAGATGAGTGAATCAAGGCCGCTGGCTACTCGCATAATGTGCTTTACTGCTTCATCCTGCGCGAGCACATAGCTGTTGCTGGCAATCTCTTCTACGTCTAAGTGATGAAAATCACTTAACCATTGTAGAAGCTTTTGACCCGTATCGTCCTGGCTATTGACGTAAAGTTCGGTGCGGTTACAGGTGGATACAATGACAGACTCATCTATGCCATCCAGCTTTTTTAAACTCGCAAGCGCTTCCACCAGAGAATCTGGTGTAAAAGCCACTTTTTCGCGAAGTGCTACTGGTGCTGTTTTATGGTTAATACCGAGGGCGAGTAAAGTCATTAAAATCTGTGCTGGCAACGTCGGAGCGGCATTGTACGAAAAACGCAAAATGATTGAAAGTGTTGGTGAAACTGTGTTCCCATAATGTCACAACTAAATGTGTTTTATTTTTATACGGGTATGTTGCCTTAATGATTCGCTTATTTTCCTTATTATTTGCCATTTGCTTTTTATTAAGTGCATGTACCACCGCTCCGAAAGGCCCAGAAAATGCGGTAAACCTTACCGCGCAACTCGAAAAAGTGGCTGAAGTCCACAAGTGGCAAATGCGCGGAAAAATTGCTTTTCGCCAAGGAAAAGAAGCGGCAAGTCTTAATTTAGTCTGGAAAAACGATTCCGGCGATTTCGATTTTCGATTAACTAATTTCTTAGGAGTAAGTCTAGTTAATCTAAACGTGAACAAAAACCAGTCAGTATTAGAGGCTGACGGCGAAACCTATGTAGATGCCTTACCAGAACCACTTATTTACCAGATCACGGGAATGGTAATTCCTGTGGAATCACTATTGTCTTGGGTAAAAGGTTTACCGCTGGACGGTGACAAATTCACCCTAACTGAAAAAGGTTTGGTTAATACCTTGGAAAGCTATTGCCAAGGTTGCCGCAATTGGCAAGTTGCTTACGGCAACTATGGTAGTGTTGAGCTAGAAGATGAAACATCTGTATGGCTACCGCACAGCATCACGCTTACCCAGGATGAAACACCGAACATGCCTAAAACTCAGCTTAAAATTAAAATTTATCAGTGGACTCTGTAGTGAACTCATCTGTTTCTCAACAAAAGGATTGGTGGCCTTCCCCCGCTAAACTTAACCTGTTCTTACACATTCTAGGTCGATACGACAACGGCTACCATCAGCTTCAAAGTTTATTCCAAATGCTGGATTACGGCGATGCCCTCGCCTTTGACGTAAGCACAAGTGATACGGCCATTCGCATGGAAACATCTCTTGATGGTGTGCCAGACGATGACAATTTAATTGTAAAAGCAGCGCGATTGCTGGCAGCAAAAACTAAGTGCAATAAAGGTGCTGTTATTTCGATTGATAAACGACTACCCATGGGTGGCGGCATTGGGGGTGGCTCATCAAATGCAGCAACAACCCTTGTCGCGCTTAATCATTTATGGAATACAGGGCTAAGTGAAAACGAACTAGCCGAGTTAGGATTAAGTTTAGGTGCCGATGTACCTATTTTTGTGCGAGGTCTAACCGCATTTGCTGGAGGCGTTGGAGAAGACATAACGCCAGCTCCTCAAAAAGAACAGTACTTTCTTGTCGCAAACCCTAACGTGCATGTCAGCACAGCCGAAGTTTTTACCTCGCCGGATTTGCCCAGAAATACACCAGCGATGCGTTGGGAAGACTATAAATTTGAAAAAACTTGGAATGATTGTCAGCAATTAGTCGCGAATCGCTATCCTGAAGTTGCAAAATTATTACAGTGGTTGGTACACTACGCACCGTCGCGAATGACGGGCACAGGTGCATGCGTGTTTGCCACTTTTTCTGACTACACTTTAGCCGAACAAGTTAGGGCTCAAATGCCTGAAGCTTGGCAGAGTTTTGTCGCAAAAGGTGTGAATCGCTCACCACTATTAGACAAATTAGAACAACAAAGATAGCGTGTACGCCACATCGGACAAGAACTTAAAAATTGGGGTATAGCCAAGTTGGTAAGGCAGCGGGTTTTGATCCCGCCATTCGTAGGTTCGAGTCCTGCTACCCCAGCCAAACCTCTTTTATCAACGCACTGAGGAACCACTTGTGCCAGATATGAAGCTCTTTGCAGGTAATGCCGTACCAGAACTTGCCCAGAAAGTCGCCGATCGCCTCTATACCAAACTTGGAAATGCCAAAGTTGGCCGTTTCAGTGACGGTGAAATTAGCGTAGAAATTCATGAAAACGTCCGTGGCTCGGACGTTTTTATTATCCAGTCTACGTGTGCGCCTACTAACGATAACCTTATGGAACTTATTGTGATGATCGACGCACTACGTCGAGCATCCGCTGGTCGTATTACAGCAGTAATTCCTTACTTTGGTTATGCACGCCAAGACCGTCGTGTTCGTTCAGCTAGGGTGCCAATTACTGCGAAAGTAGTGGCTGACTTCCTGTCTAACGTTGGTGTTGACCGCGTTCTTACTATCGACCTACACGCCGAACAGATTCAAGGTTTCTTTGATGTTCCGGTGGACAACGCTTTCGGTACTCCTATCCTTCTTGCTGACATGGTAAGACGTGACTTTGCCGACCCGGTTGTCGTTTCTCCTGACATTGGCGGTGTTGTTCGTGCACGTGCTACTGCGAAACTACTTAACGACACCGACCTTGCTATTATCGATAAACGTCGCCCTAAAGCGAACGTGGCTCAGGTAATGAACATTATTGGTGATGTTAAAGATAGAGACTGCATCATCGTTGATGACATGATTGATACAGGCGGTACGCTTGCAAAAGCAGCAGAAGCACTTAAAGCACATGGTGCTCGCCGTGTTTATGCTTACGCTACTCACGCTATTTTTTCGGGTAACGCTGCAAACAACCTTAAAGAGTCTGTTATTGACGAGATTATCGTTACCGACTCGATTCCATTAAGTGCGGATATGAAGCAAATCGGAAAGGTAAAACAGCTTACTCTTTCTGAGATGCTTGCTGAAACCATTCGTCGCATTAGCAACGAAGAATCTATTTCAGCGATGTTTGAATACTAATTCAAACTAAAAAACGAGTGAAACAGTGATATAAATAAGCACTGTTTCACTCGCTTCTTTTACGGGAAGTTTTGTTTAGTTACCCGTTTCGTCTTCTTCGTCGTCTTCTGGCATATCCACGTCAACAACAGGTACTTCAACTTCTTTAGTCTTCGTTTTTACGTCAACGTCCATCGTATCAACGTCATATTCAGGCATTTCGCCACCTTCAACATCAACGTCTGGCATTTGTCCATCATCGGTTTTCTTTACTTCATATTCAGGCAGTTCACCAGACTCAACGTCAACATCAGGCATTTCACCCTCTTCAGTTTTGTTAACATCGCATGCAGTTGCCGCTAGTGCCAAACTCGATACTGCAAAAATTTTAGTTAAGTGCTTCATTTTCTCTCCTTAAAAACGTTGCTTTTGATAATCCCCAAATAAAGTTACGGAAATTATGCTAGCTGCGTAATACATTGCCTTTTGACTAAACAAGTAAGCCCCGGGCGCTGTTATTACATAAGTCGATGTTGATAAAGCAGGCTCTGTGCCAATCACTTTATAATATAGGGGAGAGCGCGGGGGTTGAAACTTCACTTCAAACTATACTGTCCATTTCGATAAAGAAAGTTCTATGTTTTTTTGCTACATCGCTAGATAAAAAAGTTGTTGCCATCGCCTTATAAACGGCAGTTTTAAGCAGACTTATAAAACAATTTTTTCCGTCAGTTATTGTGAAAAAAAACATTCTTAACGGTTTCGTAAAAGTGCTGCGCCTTTGTAAAAATCAAAATATTTTTTATTCAAAAAAATGCGCTCTACTTTTTGAAACATGAAAAAGATATATAGGTATCTGCGTTTTTTGTAGAAATTACTTAAACACCATGGAAGACTGTTAAACAAAGAAAAGCTTGAATCGGTAAAAAGCCAAAGTTATGCATTGCTGTAGATTTGGTTCTAACTGGGCGCGAATTGAAAGCTAACGATAAAACCCTACTTTTATTAAATAGAGGAATATAAGAATGAAAACACACCGCCTTAAACTCGCAATTATGTTTACTTCTGCACTTACACTTGTAGCTTGCTCTGAAGAAGAAGCCAATAAGGACGTCACCATGGTAGATAAAGAAAAACAAATGGACATAAAAGCTGAATCAATGCCTAAAGAACTGGTTGCCGAGCCTGTCACACAAGCTGAGGCCGTTGAAGAAAACGTAAAAGGTGAAGTTTCTATGAAAGGCAGCATTATATATAAAGACCTAGAAGGCGGTTTTTATGCATTTATTGCAGAGAATGGCGATCGTTACACCCTACATGGATTAGATGAAACTTATCAAAAAAATGGCCTTGTTGTGGAAGTTAAAGGTACACCTAAGCCCGATCTGATGACCTTCACCCAATTTGGTACTGTACTTCAAGTATCAAGCGTTAAGGTGCTTGATACCAGCAAAGTCATTGATAACCTGCAAACGAAATAGACGTGTTTCGTGCTAGGCAAGTAGCCTGTTATTGGAATAACGCCGGATAGAAACCTGACTTTGCTGTTCTTGATAGAATAAAAGCGCGCTTCGGCGCGTTTTTAATATTGGCAACGTCGTTTTATACTTTTCGCTTCTATTTTTATCTGCGTTGGCAATTGTATGTTGTAGTGGGTGGTGTTAGAATTCGCCGCCCTTGAATTTTGGGCTGATGGTTTATTGTGCGTAAGAATGTATTTTCAAACGCGATAAACATCGAATTACAGTGGGTTTTGGTCGCAAAAATCCACATCATTAGACTTATATTTTTTGGAGACAGACAATGTCTGAAGCAAATTTCAAACTAGATGCTTCTGTTCGTACAGACCTAGGGAAAGGTGCGAGCCGCCGCCTACGTCGCGAAGATAAGCTTCCTGGTATCATCTACGGTGGTGAAGAAGCACCAGTTTCTATCACTCTAGATCACAACAAAGTAAACAACTCTGCTGACTTTGAAGCGTTTTACTCTCACGTTCTTGAACTAAACCTTGACGGTAAAGTTGTTGAAGTTCTAGTTAAAGACATGCAGCGTCACCCGTACAAGCCAAAGATCATGCACATTGACTTCCAACGTGTTATCGCTGGTCAAGACGTTCACACTAACGTTCCAATTCACTTCGTAAATGAAGAAGCTTCTGCTGCTGTTAAAGCTGGCGGTATTGCTGAGCACCACGTAACTGAAATTGAAGTTACTTGTCAGCCTAAGAACCTTCCAGAGTTCATCGAAGTAGATATGGCTGCTGTTGAAATGGGTCAAACGCTACACCTTTCTGACCTAACACTTCCAGCTGGCGTTTCTTCAGTAGAACTTGCTAAGAACGACGAAGCTCACGACCTAGCAGTTGTGACTGTTAAGCCTGCTCCTAAAGCGGCTGATACAGAAGAAGACGGCGAAGAAGCAGCTTCAGAGGAATAATCCTCTTGGCTGATATCCGCCTAATCGTGGGCCTGGGTAATCCAGGCCCCGAATATGAAAATACCCGACACAATGCCGGTGAATGGTTTCTCAACCAACTTGCCGACACCTATAACGCCCCGCTAAAACCAGAAACCAAATTCTTCGGTAAGACTGCTCGCATTACTATTGCTGGCAAAGATGTCCGCTTGCTCTACCCCACTACGTTTATGAATAAGAGTGGACAAGCCGTAGCAGCACTGGCTAATTTTTACCGTATAGAACCAGAACAAATATTAGTAGCATTTGACGAATTAGATTTGCCCCCCGGCGTAGCAAAATACAAAGTGGGTGGAAGTTCTAGTCAAAACGGCGTACGTGACATTGTGGCTAAAATGGGTAACAACAAGAATTTTTTGCGTTTGCGCATAGGTATTGGTCATCCAGGTCATAAAAGCCGAGTAACCGGCCATGTTCTTGGTAAGCCACCAGCAGATGAAAAGGCAGCTATTGAAAGCGCCGTTGATGAAGCGGTACGCTGTACAGAAATTTTGCTGAAAGAAGACCTTAAGCAAGCACAAAACAGGTTGCACTCTCACAAAGGGTAAACCTAGCCAGTTTTCACTTTTCCAAACTAAGGATCCATACCATGGGTTTTAAATGCGGTATTGTTGGCCTACCAAACGTAGGTAAATCAACACTTTTCAATGCATTAACAAAAGCAGGTATCGAAGCGGCCAACTTCCCTTTCTGTACCATCGAGCCAAACACAGGCGTAGTACCTGTGCCAGATCTTCGTTTGGACAAGTTGGCTGAAATCGTAAACCCACAGCGCGTTATTCCCACTACCATGGAATTCGTTGATATTGCGGGTTTGGTAGAAGGCGCATCTAAAGGTGAAGGCTTAGGTAATAAATTCCTAGCGAACATTCGTGAAACCGACGCTATTGGTCACGTAGTACGCTGCTTCGACGATGAAAACATTGTTCACGTTGCAGGTCGCGTTAGCCCTAAAGATGACATCGACGTTATTAACACCGAGCTTGCGCTATCTGATTTAGAAACCACAGAAAAAGCACTTCACCGTGTAGCAAAACGCGCTAAAGGCGGCGACGCTGATGCTAAGTACGAAATGAAAGTGCTTGAAAAGATTAAGCCGCACCTAGATGAAGGCTTATTACTTCGTTCACTTGAGCTTAGTAAAGAAGAACTGGCGGCAATCAGCTACATGAACATGCTTACCCTTAAGCCAACCATGTACATTGCTAACGTGAATGAAGACGGCTTTGAAAACAACCCGTACCTTGACCAGGTAAAAGAAATTGCAGCAGGCGAGAATGCTACGGTAGTAGCAGTTTGTGCATCTATTGAGTCTGATATTGCAGAGCTTGAAGATGACGAGCGCGAAGAATTCATGCAGGACATGGGCTTAGAAGAACCTGGTCTTAACCGTGTAATTCGTGCCGGTTATAACTTGCTAACGCTTCAAACCTACTTTACTGCCGGTGTTAAAGAAGTGCGCGCTTGGACCTTCCCAGAAGGTTCAACAGCGCCACAAGCCGCGGGTAAAATCCACACCGACTTCGAAAAAGGCTTTATTCGCGCCGAAATCGTGAGCTACGACCACTTTGTGGAGTTTAACGGCGAACAAGGTGCTAAAGATGCAGGTAAATGGCGTCTTGAAGGTAAAGACTACATTGTTAAAGATGGTGACGTTATCCACTTCCGCTTTAACGTATAATTTCTAATGTAGAAATTAGTGCTGTTTACTAAAGCCACCGCAAGGTGGCTTTTTTGTTTGCCGTAAAAAATTGTGAAGCTTTCATAGGGCTGATATAACTTACAAAAAACTAACGGCCCTTATAATGATTCTAAAACAGCTTAGCAATTTACAACCGTTCGCGTTATTGCAAAATAAATCGCAGCGAGACACACAGCTAAAAAACCGACTATCCCTTTTTAAGGCCTCGGTTAGAACGTTATGTTTACTAGGTTTTACTAGTTTTTCCATTGCCAATGAAACTCAGATTAAAGCGGAAAACACACAATCTGACATCAGCGGCGGTGAAATGGCGCCAACATTGGTAAGCAATGCCGATAATTGGTATCAGGTACCCCAAGCTAACACGGTAACCTTCAAAACCGCACATGGCGACGTGGTTATTGCACTTCACCCTACCCTTGCGCCAAAGCATGTGGCTAGGTTCAAAGCCCTTATAGAGGCAGGCTTTTACAACGAGCAAGCGTTTTATCGTGTAGTAGACGGCTTTGTGGCACAGGCTGGCAGCAATGATACCCACGACACATCTCAATTTGCAGCAAATCTGCTTAAGCCAATAAGCGCTGAATTTACTCAGCCACTTAACAGCAATGTAAACGTCGTTGAATCTAAAGATATGTTTGCACCTAATACTGGCTTTTTAGACGGCTTCCCTGTGGGCATTGATAAAAGCCGTAAAGAAATGTGGGGGCTTCACTGCCCTGGCGTTGTGGCGTTTGCTCGTAATAGCGAGAAAGATACCGCCAGTACAGAGTTTTATATTGTAATTGGGCAAGCTCCGCGACATTTAGATAGAAATATGTCGGTGGTAGGTCGTGTAGTGAAAGGTATGGATGTGCTTCAAAAATTACCTAGAGGCAATATGGACACAGGTGGTGTACTAGATGACATTACCCAAGAGAGTAAAATAAAGCAGGCTTTTGTGCATACTAGCAACTCAACGCCTTACTTTTTACAAACACCACATCATGAAGAATACAAAAAGCGAGCTAATACGGGAAGAAACCTAGATAACCCGTTTTTTCATGACAATACCTATGGTCCGCGCCCTATTGACGTGTGTTATTACCAGACAAAAGCCAGTGACAAAACTTGGTAAATCGGTACTTAACCCCTTGCAAGTTGTTCAAATTCACGGCTTTTTGTGCGTATTTCGCCCTAATGCGCACACTTAATGAGCATTTAAAAAAAGTTAGTAAAAAAGGGGTTGACGGTTGCCAGTCATATACGCATAATACGCGCCACTTCCTGAGAGGGAAGAGAATAGCAAGGCTACGTAGCTCAGTTGGTTAGAGCACATCACTCATAATGATGGGGTCGCAAGTTCGAATCTCGCCGTAGCCACCAATTCTCTGTTATCTCTTTTAGGAAAGTCTAGCTGCGCGGAAGTGGTGGAATTGGTAGACACGCTGGATTTAGGTTCCAGTGCTTCACGGCGTGAGAGTTCAAGTCTCTCCTTCCGCACCACGACTGGGGTATAGCCAAGTTGGTAAGGCAGCGGGTTTTGATCCCGCCATTCATAGGTTCGAGTCCTGTTACCCCAGCCATTCTTTTTTGAATGACTATTATAGCTAGCGTCTACGCGGAAGTGGTGGAATTGGTAGACACGCTGGATTTAGGTTCCAGTGCTTCACGGCGTGAGAGTTCAAGTCTCTCCTTCCGCACCATTTGGGGTATAGCCAAGTTGGTAAGGCAGCGGGTTTTGATCCCGCCATTCATAGGTTCGAGTCCTGTTACCCCAGCCAAATTCTTGAGAAGCCGCTCATCGAGCGGCTTTTTATTGAAGATAAAAGTTAAGGCTACGTAGCTCAGTTGGTTAGAGCACATCACTCATAATGATGGGGTCGCAAGTTCGAATCTCGCCGTAGCCACCAACTTTTTACATTCCTTAATTGGAAGTCTACATTGCGGAAGTGGTGGAATTGGTAGACACGCTGGATTTAGGTTCCAGTGCTTCACGGCGTGAGAGTTCAAGTCTCTCCTTCCGCACCAAATTTGGGGTATAGCCAAGTTGGTAAGGCAGCGGGTTTTGATCCCGCCATTCATAGGTTCGAGTCCTGTTACCCCAGCCATATTCTTGAAGAAGCCGCTCTATTGAGCGGCTTTTTTTTTGTGCTTACCCCTTCTAAAAAGTGCTGATAGATTTTAGTTAAAAACTCTACGCCCTTTCCCTTCTAAATGAATAAATTTGCTATATGCGAGCATAAAACGTCATAGTTTCAGTACGTTTTCATTGTCCAATCATTTAACTGTCGTGCTAGTATTAGCTCTTTATCGATATAGCTCGGCTTATCCTAAGGTTTAGCAAATATATGTTTGCTTAAACTGAAGCGTTTGTTCTGACAACGCACCTGTCATGTTCAGTTCATCTTTACACGCCGAGCAGCTATTAAAACAATAACGAAGGAAAGTGCGTGATAAACGAATTCGTTTCATTAGTTAACAATATTCTTTGGGGTGACGGCCAAGTACTCATTATCATGCTTCTGGCATGTGGTATTTGGTTTACCGTAAAACTAGGCGGTGTACAGCTTAGACATTTCGGTCATATGTTCAGCCTGCTTAAAGGCAGTAACACCTCTTCTAAAGATGGGATCAGTTCATTTCAAGCTTTATGTACCAGTTTATCTGCCCGTGTGGGTACGGGTAACTTAGCTGGCGTTGCGGTTGCTATATCACTAGGTGGCGCTGGCGCTATCTTTTGGATGTGGATGATTGCCCTTCTTGGTATGGCCACTGGCTTTGCTGAAAGTGTATTAGGTCAGCTTTATAAAGTACGTGACGAAAACGGCGAGTTCCGTGGCGGCCCTGCGTACTATATAAAGCAAGGTTTGAACAAAACCTGGCTAGCCGTTGCTTTCTCGCTATGTTTGTTCTTTGGCTACGGTTTTGTTTTCAGTGCCGTTCAAGCTAACACCATTACCGATGCATTAAACAATGCGTACTCTTTCCCTACTGAATATGTTGGCCTGGCCATTATTGCACTGGCAGCGTTAATTGTTGTGGGAGGGCTTAAAAGCATCGCCCGCTTTGCCGAGTTTGTGGTTCCCTTCATGGGGATTGGCTACGTGCTAGTGGCGCTTGCCATTACCTTCATTAATATTTCCGAACTGCCGGCTATGCTGCTTGATATCGTAAAGTCTGCGTTTGGTTTACAAGAAGCTGGCGCTGGCGCACTAGGTGCTGCCATTAAAAATGGAATTCAGCGTGGACTCTATTCAAATGAAGCGGGTAGCGGCTCGGTACCACACGCAGCAGCAAGTGCTGTTCCAAACCCTAATCACCCGGTTTCTCAAGGCTATATTCAGATGCTGGGTGTTTTCTTAGATACACTAATACTGTGTACGTCTACTGCCTTTATCATTCTACTTGCTGGCGGTTCAAGCTCTGATCAAATGGAAGGCATACGCCTAACCCAAGACGCCATGAGCAGTCATCTAGGCGAAGGCGGTACCGACTTCGTGGCAGCCGCCATCAGCTTATTTGCATTTACATCTGTAGTAGCAAACTACGCCTATGGCGAAAGTAACCTGCACATGTTCAAGCTAGATAACAAAATAGGCCGTGCAGTCTACACCATCGGCTACTTGGGCATGATCTACTGGGGCGCACAGGCAGCGCTACCTCAGGTATGGGCAATGGCCGATATGGCGTTAGGTTTAATGACGGTAATCAACATCATCGCTATTGTATGGATGACCCCTACCATTGTTTCTATCAGCAAAGACTACTTTAAGAAAAAAGACACTGGCGCAAACATGGAATACAAAGCGGGTGACTGTGAAATACAGGGTAAGTCAGAAGATGGTATTTGGGATTAAGCCTTTCGTTTATTGAGAGGCGGCAATCACTAAATAACGATTAAAAAGTCGGTTTTGGCACGAAAGGCTAACCTCGCGTTAGCCTTTCTCGTATCTAGCGTTTAATTACCTCAAACAGGTTACCTGTACCGTATCCACTTAAAAAACCAGACACTAAAGTTTAGAAAGGAAGCGATAACAACTTACAAGGCTATCGGCAAATGCCCTGTCTTAACCCAAATTATTGTTTCTTCATCAACGTACGGATGATGCTGGCTCATATGCGGGCTTCTAATCCACGTACCTTTGGGGTATTCACCATGCTCGTCTTTAAACGTCCCAGACAGTACAAATATTTCTTCACCACCGAAATGCTTGTGGGGCTTAAACACCTCGCCAACTGGCCACTTAACCAGCGCTACGTGTTCATGCTCAAAGTTGTGAAGCGGCATCACTTCTAAACCGCCCTGCCCTTGCAGCCATTGAGCAGTATTAGTGTTCACTCTAACTTCAGCCAAATCGCGCTTATCGAATTGATTCAGTTTAACCAATATCACACAGCCTTCTTTACTAAACGGGCTGTGTTTGCTGTCTGGTGGATTGCGCAGATAAGTGCCTGCAGGGTAGTCTCCATGCTCATCGGAAAATACGCCTTCAAGCACTAGAATTTCTTCTCCGTACGGATGGCTATGCTGTTTGAAGCTAGCGCCAGGCTCGTATTTCACCACGCTGGTTGTATGGCCAGACTCTTTTGCTTCACGCTCTAACGGCTTACGCCAAACCGTGGAAGATGGCGACGGCTGCCACTCTTGCTTTTGTGTATTGATAGCTAAGCGTTCATCAAAGTTCATATTTAACATTTAGGTCACCGATTGGTATTGGCGCGTTGCCGCTATTTTCTTAAAGACCGTTACTCAGGTCTTAGCATTTCGAAAAAATTATCTTGGGATATAGTGTAGTAATCACCTCGTCCGCCGCCACGACTCACTGGCGCGCTTTTTAGCGTACTGTAAACACCGCTTTCAATTAGCGACTTATCAATGTGTACGCCCACTACTTCGCCCATGATAAACCAACTATTTACTTCATCGCCCGTGGCTGACTTAAGCTGTACCACATCGGTAAGCTTACACTCCATGCTCACCTTACTGGCTTTCACGCGAGGAACCTGCACTATTTCGCTTTCTACGGTTTGAAGTCCAGCGTGGTCGAACTCGCTTTCCTCAGGTGCTAAAGGCTTGCTTGTTTTATTCATCGCATCAACCAAATCTTGCGATACGAGATTCCAGCAAAACTCGCCTGTTTCCTGCACGTTTATCAATGAGTCCTTCTTACTGCCTACTACAGAAAAGCCGATAATTGGCGGCGTATAATTAAGGGCATTGAAAAAACTGTAAGGGGCAAGGTTTAGCACACCCGCTTTTGATTTTGTAGAAATCCACCCTATGGGGCGCGGGGCAATAATCGCGTTAAAGGGGTCGTGAGCTAATCCATGACCTTCTTTTGGTTGATAAAAATGCGTTTGTGACAAAACCATTCCTTAAAATGTGTGGTAGGGTAAAACTACTACTGATATGAACGCTTACACGGCGTTTTTCAAGGGCTTTAGATTAAAGGTTGTTTATGACTGCACGAAGTGTCGCATTTTCGAGAACAAGACTTACTGAATTAATGGTACCGTCATTCGCTAACTTTGGCGGTAAGGTGCATGGTGGCGTTATCTTATCTTTAATGGATAAAGTTGCGTACGCGTGTGCAAGTAAGCATGCAGGCGCCTACTGCGTTACAGTAACTGTCGACGGCGTTGAGTTTTTACAGCCCGTTGAGGTTGGTGACCTTCTTCACCTAGATGCTACTGTGCATTATGTAGGGAACACATCGTTAGTTGTGGGGATAAAGGTAACCACGGAGAACATAAAAACGAACGAGGTTAAGCATACTAATAATAGTTTCTTTACCATGGTAGCCAAAGATGACAGCGGTAAACCTGTATCCGTTCCTGAACTTGAACTATCTACTCACTATGAAATGCGAAACTTTGTCACCGCTATTCGCCGCAGTAAAATTCGTAAAGAAGCGCAAGTTAAGCTTCAACGTGATTACGATGCATTTATTCCTAAAGAAGACTTTGCGCTTCTCGATGCGCATAGATGCAGCGTTACTTTTGATCGGGATGATGTGCCTGCAAAACAAAACGATGAAGATTAAAGGTTAAACCTGAAAGCAAAGGACTTATAGTAGTACCGCAATATACATTTAATTTTGACTATATTACGCTGTCCGCCAATAGCATCTTGCCCAACAAATAAAAAGCCCCCAAAGGTTGTATAACTAACCTTAGGGGGCTTTCACATTAACTACTCTAGTATTTCTACGTTTATCCTAAGCGCTCAATTAAAAGCACTTAATTAAAAACGATACGCAACTTTTCCGTAAACAAAGCGGCCGGTGAAACCGTACGGCGAGAAGCCTGAGTAAGAAAACAGACGAGAGAAAGTCGTGACTTCATCAACCAGGTCTCGCGTTGGCTCTGGGTATACATCAAAGATGTTATTAGCACCTACAGAAACCGTTAGCCCATCGGTTAATGCAACGCGAACATCCAAGTCTGTGATCCATTCCGAAGGTAGAATTTCATTGCGCGCTTCAATTGAAGAAGGGTCTTCAACTTCACCATAACGGGTAGTGCGTAACGTGGTTGTGTAACGGTCGTAATTCCATGTAACACCTAAGTTCAGCTTGCTGTCTGGTGACGCTGTTTCAAAACGACGAAGCTCCACATCACTGAACAGGTTGTCTTGGTCGAACCCAGCGTTTTGCAGTACGTCAGGAGCATCTAAAATGTCGGTCACTTCGTTGTCGTTAAAGTTCATTCCGGCATTAAAGTTAAACGCTCCATAGTCAGATGTATTCAAGGTGTAAGTAGATACAATGTCGACACCTTCTGTACGCGAATTGATAGCGTTTAAGAAGAAGCGTGCACGATTTGCCCCAGTGCCTTCTAGCAAGGCTTCAATTGCTTCACCCGAAAGGTTGTTAGACAGCACAATACGATCATCAATATCAATGCGGTAGAAGTCTACGGTTAAGTTGAAGTCCGCTGTGGGCGAGTAGGTAAAACCTGCACTGTAGTTATTCGACTCTTCTGCATCTAAGCCCGGGCTACCAAGCGCTTGTGCAACCTCACTTGATGGTGCAAAGGTGCCAGTTTCAGTTGGCTCGCCATCAACAAATACGGTGGCAATAGAGGTAAAATACTGCTGCTGAAGAGACGGCGCTCTGAAGCCTGTTGATACCGACGCACGAAGGGCAAATGCATCGCTAAGCGTTACACGGTGTGACATTTTCCAGTTAAACGTGCTGCCAAAATCAGAATAATCTTCATAGCGCCCTGCCACTGCTACGTTCCAGTTTTCTACAACATCAGCTTCTACATCAACGTAAAAGCTGTAGTTGTGGCGACTGTTATCACCTGCTGATTCTGGAGTGAAGCCAGGGAATACTTGTGCGCCAGCTGCGCCAAATGGCCCCTCTATTGGGTCGGTTACCGCTCCACCAGGACCAAAGGTACCTTGAATGTAAGAGTTTTCTTCACCCGCTGTGATATCGTAACCTTCGTGACGGTATTCTGCTCCCATTGCGAAGTTCATCTCGCTATAAAACAGCCCTGTATCGACCAAACGAGACGCGTCTGCGTTAATGATAGTGGTATCGTACTCAAGCGTACCGGCATCAAACTCAGTTTGGCTTGTGGGGCCAAGTGACGTATTTAGTGTGTTTACTACACCGTATTCTAGCTCGTTCCCACCGTGCGTTAACGATAGGTCGTAATTCCAGACATCCCCATAACCTTTAATTCCAGCTATAAATGACATATCCGTAATGTCGGTTTGGATGGCTGGTAAAAATCCGTCAGGATAAATATCAACAATGTTACGCGAGTCTTGAGCTCGGCGATAAAAGCCACTGCCAAGAGAGTCACGAGTGCTATAACCTGCTGTAGTGTAAAACTCAATGCTATCGGTGAGTGCTTTACCCGCATTGATAAACAGTGCGTAGTCTTCTACCTCGCCGTTTCCATAAACGTGGTTGTAGCGATTAACCGTAAGCTCACGAGGATCTAAATTACCCACTGCATCGCGGGCATAGTTTTCTCGCTGATCGTAGTCTGCGCGATTTGCTTGGCCGCGGTCGCGATATTCAGCAGAAACGTTTACAAAGCCATCGTCACCCCACTCAAAGCCCACGTTGCCGCGAAGGGTAAAGGTTTGACCGTCGGTTACCTCTCGGTCACTGCCTTCTTCAAAAGCTAAATTACCGTCAGCGCCAATATTTACACCTTCAAGGTTAGGTACGCCGTCCATAGTCGTCACATTAGCACCGTAAGTCGCCGATACTTCGCCTCCTTCAGCGGCGTCTTTCAATACAATATTGATTACGCCAGCAATAGCGTCTGAACCATATTGCGCTGCCGCTCCGTCGCGCAACACTTCAATTCGTTTGATAGCGTTAGCAGGAATAGCGTTTAAATCTACTGCCGACGAGCCTCGCCCTACCGATCCATTAAGATTAAGAAGCGCTGAAGTATGACGGCGTTTCCCATTTACCAATACCAGGGTATGGTCAGGTGCTAAGCCTCGCAGCTGGGCTGGTCGCACGTGATCTGTACCATCGGTAACAGAGGGTTGAGGAAAGTTAAAGCTTGGCAGCAACTGATTCAAAATCATATTGGTTTCAGTTAAGCCCGTCGCTTCTATCGAAGAAGCGTCGATGATATCGATAGGAACGGGAGAGTCATTGATAGTACGGCCTACACGGCGAGAACCTACGATTTGAATTTGTTCAACATCCTGCTCATCAACTGTAGTTTGCTCTTGTGCCAGTGTTGAAGTGGAAAAGTGCATTCCTGCTATTGCAGAAGCAATTAAGGAAAGCTTAAAAACAGAAGCGTTAAATTTAGCCTGTTGCATTGTGATGTTCCTGAATTTTATATGTGTTTACTGCTTTGAAAACTATGCTTTTTACTCTATCGAGTAGAAAAAAGACCTACAGATACATTTTCTTTTTCTGTTGTTGGGGTACTGCTAAACGTCGAGTTGTCTGAAAAGACTTATAATTATTAGAAGTGATAAGCAAAAATGCTTAGCAGTGAGTAAATCACAAAAATATTCTCCCACACAATACTAAAGTTGTAATAATTTAGAAATATCGATAACAGGCAGGGTTTACGGGACTAAAACGTGAAGCTACTGATTTATCTAATGTAAATACGAAAAAAGGTGGCCTTGGCCACCTTTTCAAAGCAGTACGCTACACGTTACGCTTTTTTTAGCTTTTTCTTTAGCTTTTTTAGTTTGCTTTCTTGCTTAGCAATTTTTGCTTTAGCTACTTTCATCTCTTTTTTGATTTCTTTTTTCTTAGCCATTTTTATATCCTTAGTTTCTTCTGTAGTGTATTGCTGATTATCAGCATTTATTCTTCATTGTGTTCTTCAATGAATTCACGAATAAAGCGTCTTACTTCACGAGCCGCAGACGTATCCAAAGAATCGCAAAGCGCAATAAATTGCGCTCTTTCTTCGTCATTAATTCGAATAATCATCTGACTATTCTTTTTCTTCTTTTTATTGTTTTTTTCAGACATCTCGACCGCTTTCATAGGTAAGAAGCACCAATTCGAATTATAAATGTATATTCAATGTATATACATTTCAAGGTTAATAATGAACTTTTCTTGATTTTTTTCATAAAAAAGTCACATAAACGTCACATGAGTGACTTGAGTATTAGACAAAGTTGTCCCGTCAACGCAACAAATTGAGAAGTATATGACACAGGCACAATCAACAACTTACCTATCTTGTTTCATTGAAGCTATTGCACTTGCCAAGCACACAAAATGTGCATCACGAGATGACTTAAAAGCCCTGCTTCAACAAAAAGGTTATGAAGAAATAGTTGCTCTTAATACTGCTGAAGAGCTTGAGCCGCAGCTACCAATCGCTTCATAAATCAGCTGGTTAAAATGGCCCGTTTCATGCCCCATGGTGAAGTGTATGTTCACCGGGAAGATCGCATACTCATTCTCGAAGGACATGGCCCTTGGAATATTGAAGCGCTTCAATATTCAACCGACAAAGCGGAGTCGGTATTACAAGAACTGAGCGGCGCCCCATGGGGAGTCATGGCAAGCATTTATGGTGAACCCATACATGTGCCTGATGCAGAGGCACACCTTATTGAGCTTGTAAAAAAAGATATAGAAAACGGTAGAGTAGGCACGGCGCTTATTGTTGAAAAGTCAAACTCGCCCAGTTTCGCCACGCAACATTTCAGCAGTATTTACGAGCGAGCTGGAGATAACGTTGAAGTGTTTAACGACACAGATGCAGCTAAACGTTGGCTAATTAAGACCATTCAGCTAGCGCAGTCAAACTTGGAAAAATCCAGTGAAGGAAAATGTCATGCTTTCTGCGATTCTAATTTATGTATTTTTTAGTGCGGGATTGCTGGCCGTTTTAAGATGCTTGCGCTTGTACAAGTAACGACCAGCACAATAATCAGTGGAGAAACAAAAGCGGAGCCTTTGTTTCTCTGAAATGGACTTCTTATTTAGGTGACCATTCGAATTGCTTGAACGGCTCATCAACCGGTGTTTCGGCTAAGTGGTTTGTATAGTTACTCATCACTTTTTGCGCCAAAATAAGAATAATTTCAAGTAGTTGCTGGTGCTTGTAGCCAGCACTGTAAAACGCATCTAGCTGCGCACTATCAACATTGCCTCGTCCGCGAGTTACGGCAAGTACGGTCTCTTTTAGCGTATTCAATTTGCTATCAGACAGTGTTTCATCGTTGCGTAGCTCTTCAATTAAGTCATCACTTACTTTCATGCTTTTAGCAATGCCGGTATGCGCTGGTACACAGTAATGACATGCGTGTTCTACGTTTACTGCCTGCCAAACTACTGTTAGTTCTTCTGCGTTAAACGACGTTTCTTGCGCTAGCTTGTGTAGTACTTGATAACCTTCAAGCAACGTTGGCGCTTCTGCCATTACAGCGTGCAAGTTAGGCAGCATGCCGAATGCGCTAACCGAGTTATCAATTAGTGGCTTTGCCGCTTCTGGCGCTGTCTCTTTTGTATGTAATTCAAAATCGCTCATATCACTCTCCTATTGATGTGACTAGAAATTAAAGTAACCCTTTTGGTTACCCTTACCTCTTTGAAGTGGGATCAATAATAGGTTTACTTGAACGATCGTTCAAGCGATAATTGAACACATGTTCAAAATATTCACGTATAAGGTATGCAGCTATGAAATATGATCACGATGACATTATTGAAAAAGCCACTACGCTTTTTTGGCAACGAGGCTTTCATGCTGCGGGTATGCGCGATATTCAGCAAGCGTTAGATATGCGCCCCGGCAGTATCTACGCTCGCTTTCAAAGTAAAGAAGGTTTGTTCAAGCTTGTTATTGAACAGTATGCACAAAATAGCGCAGACCGTTTAGAGCAAGTAGCACAGGCCGAATCGCCTTTAAATGCGCTTTATAGCTTTTTTGAAACGGCATTAACTGGCCCTGATGAACAGCGCTATATGCGCCAGTGCTTGCTAGTTAAGTCTATTGCAGAACTAGATATCATTGGTGACGTTGCCAAAAAAGCAGTGCTAAAAAGCATGCAAACTCTTAAGGCTGGTTTCAGAGATATTATAGAAGCCTGTATCGAGAAAGGTGAGCTGCCCGAACATACACCAACGAAACTGGCCGCAGAGTGGCTTCAAAATCAATTCGTAGGTTTACGAGCTTTTGCGCTTATGCAAGATGAAAACGCAGCTACTATTGAGATGATCGACAAAGTAATAATCGATTTAAAAGGGCAATGGCCTCAACAAACACATTGAAGTGAATGCCGGCTGAAAGGGGCTCAAAGGGGCTCAAAGGGGCTGAAACAGGCTGAAACAGCGCATTTTCATAATAAATGCCTTAAAAGCAGTTGCATAGAATATGGCTTAATTAAACAAACGACCCGGAATGACTCTCTTTATCCAAGCGAAAAAGTTATTTTCGCTTGCTTTTGAGTCAAATTGGGCCCGCTTTATTTCAACCCACTGTTCTTGGTCATCAATTACTTTACCATCGACAAAGGGGACGTATAACTGGTCACCTTCAAAGTGGGTTCTAAACTCTAAGTAAAAGTCGCCTTGCAGCTCCTCAAGTAAGGCATCAGACTCCCCTAAACCGTCGGGAAGATAATAATAAAAATGAGTAAGAACAAGCCTTCCTTCAACACTCAGCTGGTAACTGCCTGTATAGCCATCCCAACAAGCTGACATCACCTCAACCTCTTCGGGGTCAGGTTTACTCTTCAACTGATAAAAATGTTTTTCGCCTTCTTCTGATGGGTGCCCTTGCCAAATATAGTAGAGGCTATAGCCTTTTAAACTTACTAAGGGACATTGATTAGAGAACCCTTGCGAGAATTGTACGGTCATTCCTTTGAACCTTTTTAATTATGAATAGAGTTAGCTTAAGCAAATGGCAAGATTTTGTGACTTTACAAACCTAAGCAAAAGTTTTTAGGAGAAGAGCAAACGCAATAATTGCGCAACAAGCAAAATCCCCATTAAAGGCCAAATCCACTTTGCCCATTTGGCCGCGTCTTCATTACTGATACGCATCTTAGAGCGCTCAATTAGCGGTATAATTAATGCCAATGCACCGAACAATACAGCCAGTAAAATTAATACTTCCATTATCGTAACCCTATCGCATATTTAAGCACTTGTTGTTTAGCAGGCTCGATGCGCTGCGCCACAGAAAGCAGCTGGTTTCTTACCCATTTAATGGGGGCAATATCGTTACTAAACAAGGTATAGAACCCATCCATTGCGCTCATCATTACCAAGTTATCTCGCTTTCGTGGCCTTTCATAGTCGTTGGTGAGCATTTGCAAAAATCGTTTATCCGTAAGCGAAAGTTCACCAGTGCTGTGGTTGGAATTAACCTTAGCGGTAACAGATAAAAGCGCCTCTATATCTTTAAAACCTAAGTTCACGCCTTGCCCAGCCAATGGGTTAATGGTGTGCGCTGCATCGCCAATTAGCACACAGCAGCCTTTAACATAGTGATTAGCATGAGAACGGGTAAGCGGAAAAACTGCTTTGTCTACAACAGAAAAACTGTTGTCATTCTTAGTGAGTTCATCAGGAAACGTTTCAAGGATTTCACTTTCAAGTTGGCTCGCTTTTAAACTTTTTATACGTTTTAGTTCGTCGGGCGTGTCGTACCACACAAGAGAGGCATAATTGTCGAACATAGGCAGAAACGCTTTTGGGCCGCTAGATGTAAACTGCTGCCAAGTAACGGGCTCAACGGGTTTGTCCATTTTTATAGTGATGCCCATTGCCTGTTGGGCATACTGCCAACCTGTGGTGCCAATACCGGCCGCCTTTCTTACCTGAGAGTTTGCACCATCGGCACCAATAAGCCACTTAGCTTCTATCGTTTTGCCATTAGATAGTTTAACGGTAGCAGAATTGGCTAACTGAATATCTTGCACTGTGTGGCCACTAATAAGCTCAACATTTTCATACTGTTTTAGTGCTTCGTGGCAACCTAGTTGCAACAAACGGTTTTCTACAAAGAACCCCAGCTGAGGCATGTCGATACTTTGTGCGGTGAAGTCTGTTCGATGAGACGGGTGGTCCCATACACTTAAACCTGTGTAGGGTTTCACGCGCATAGCAGCAATATGATCCCACGCACCCAATGCTTTTAATAGGGTAACCGACGCCTCGCTTATGGCTGAGACCCGCAAGTCTGGGCCATTTTCTGCATTATATGTTGCAGGTAAATAAGGCTCGATTACCGCTACTTTAAACTGCTGTTGGGCCAGACCTAGGGCGAGTGCTGCACCCACCATACCACCGCCATTTATACAAAAATCGACCATTTACTCTCCTTAAAACACGCACTTGCATTATGTCTTAAAACACAAAGCGCTGTGAAGTAAAACGTACAACAGGCTTGGCTTAGATCAATTCTTCACGAATCGTCGTAAGACACTGGGAATATGCCTGCATAACAGGTAAAATATGCGGCTATTTTGAACATCTTCCTGTAACTGACATTTCCGATGCTTTTTGCATGGGCGCTTTAAACGCCCTATGCAGAATAACATTCTGGCAGACACCTTAACTGAACAAAGGTGATACTGCATTCACTTACAGGAACACTAACAGGTTATCGAATAGTTGTTATGACTAAAAAGCTGTATATCAAAACCTGGGGCTGCCAAATGAACGAGTACGACTCGGAAAAAATGGCAGACTTACTAGACTCAACGCATGGCTTTAGTGCAGCACAAAGTGCTGAAGAAGCCGACGTTATTTTGCTTAACACCTGCTCTATTCGCGAAAAAGCGCAAGAGAAGGTTTTCCATCAACTTGGTCGCTGGAAGACGTTAAAGCAAGACAAGCCTGAACTTATTATTGGTGTAGGCGGCTGTGTGGCCTCTCAAGAAGGTGACACCATACGACAGCGTGCGCCGTTCGTAGACTTGGTTTTTGGCCCTCAAACGCTGCACCGTTTGCCTGAAATGATCAACGAACTTCAAGGCGGCGCAAAGTCAGTGATTGACGTCAGCTTCCCAGAAATTGAAAAGTTTGATCGCCTGCCTGAACCACGTGCTGAAGGCCCCACGGCGTTCGTTTCAATCATGGAAGGCTGTTCAAAATACTGTACGTTTTGCGTAGTACCTTACACCCGTGGTGAAGAAGTAAGCCGTCCTGTTGACGACGTATTGCTTGAAATTGCACAGCTTGCAGGTCAAGGCGTACGTGAAGTAAATCTTCTAGGTCAAAACGTTAACGCGTATCGCGGTGACAATTACGACGGCACAATTTGTCGTTTCTCTGAGTTACTAGAGCTAGTAGCTGCTATCGATGGCATCGACCGTATTCGTTACACCACATCTCACCCGGTTGAGTTTACTGACGATATCATTGAAGCATACGCGTCTATCCCTGAATTAGTAGACCACCTGCACTTGCCTGTTCAAAGCGGTTCTGACCGTATTTTGAACCTGATGAAGCGTGGCCATACGGCAATTGAATATAAGTCGAAAATGCGTAAGCTGAAAAAAATTCGCCCGAACATTAGCTTGTCGAGCGACTTCATCATTGGCTTCCCTGGTGAGACCGATGCCGACTTTGAAGCTACTATGGATTTAATTCAGGCCGTGGATTATGACCTTAGCTTCAGCTTTATTTACAGTGCTCGCCCAGGTACACCTGCTGCCGATGCAGTGGATGATGTAAGTGAAGAAACTAAGAAGCAACGTCTTCACTTACTACAGCAGCGTATTACGCAGCAAGCACTTCGTATTGCGCGTCACATGGTTGGCACTGAGCAGCGAATTTTGGTTGAAGGCCCGTCTAAGAAAAACCCAATGGAGCTTTCTGGACGTACTGAAAACAACCGCGTAGTAAACTTTGAAGGCACACCAGATATGATTGGTGAATTCGTTGATGTAAACATCACTGACGTATTTACCAACTCACTACGTGGTGAAGTTGTGCGCAGAGAAAGTGAAATGGGCTTGCGTGTTGCAGTTTCGCCCCAATCTATCATGGCAAAGCATCAGGCAGATTTGCCTAATGAACTTGGCGTGGGTCAATTTAACCCAGCCTAAAAACAATTTTATAGCGAGGAAAAGAGTAGCTTGAGTACATTGGTTAGTAACGAATTTGATTTAGAACCGGCAGATAGCAAACGTTTGTCGAGTTTATGTGGCCCCTTTGATGACAACATTAAACAAATTGAGCGCAGGCTGGGTGTAGAAATTACCTACCGAAATAATGCGTTCAAGGTGTTGGGTGAACCGCAGCAAATAAAAAGTGCTAGCGAATTACTTAAGCTTCTTTATATAGAAACACAACCTGTTAAAGGTCGTATTCCAGAACTAGAAGCAGAACAAGTTCATCTTGCCATTCAAGAAGCCCGCGTTATTGAAAAAGACGCAACGGGTGGTTATGGCAAAGAGATCAATATTAAAACTAAGCGCGGTGTTATAAAGCCGCGTAACCCTAATCAAGCGCAGTATGTGGCAAACATTGTTAACCACGATATTGCCTTTGGTATTGGACCTGCCGGAACAGGTAAAACTTACCTTGCTGTAGCCGCTGCTGTCGATGCGCTTGAGCGCCAAGAGATTCGCCGAATTTTGCTTACCCGCCCTGCTGTTGAAGCAGGTGAAAAGCTTGGTTTCTTGCCTGGCGATCTTTCGCAAAAAGTAGACCCTTACTTGCGACCGCTTTACGACGCCCTATTTGAAATGCTTGGCTTCGAGAAAGTTGAAAAGCTTATGGAGCGTAATGTTATTGAAGTTGCGCCGTTAGCCTATATGCGTGGTCGTACGCTAAACGACGCCTTTATCATTTTGGATGAAAGCCAGAACACTACGGTAGAGCAAATGAAAATGTTCTTAACCCGTATTGGCTTTAATTCGAAAGCGGTGATTACTGGTGATATCACACAGGTAGACTTACCTCGCGGTGCCAAATCAGGCCTTCGCCACGCCATCGAGGTATTAAGCGAAGTAAATGACATTTCTTTCAACTTCTTCCATGCTGAAGATGTGGTTCGCCACCCTGTGGTTGCGCGCATTGTAAGAGCTTACGAAGTGCATGACGCTGAGCAAGAGCGTATTCGAAAAGCGAAAAAAGAAGAAGCGTTGCGTGTTCAGCGTGAACAATCAGCGCGCAGCCTTGAGCCTAGTACTGACAATAGCCTTGAGCCAACTAGTAATAATAGCCCTGAGCTAACTGACGGTAACAGCCCTGAGCTAACTGATGGTAACAGCCCTGAGCATTCAAACGATGCTCGAACGAAAGACGACAGTGCATCGTGACAGCCATTATTGATGTACAACAAGCGTTTGAAGGTGACGAGACTATTTTATCAGCCATTCCGTCACCTTCAGAACTTGAGCTTTGGGCTAATGCTGTTCTCAAGTATGAAGGTTTGAACGGGCAAGAAGTCACCATTCGCTTTACCGACGAAGCAGAAAGCCAAAGCCTTAACCACGAATACCGAGGCAAAGATAAACCGACAAACGTGCTATCGTTTCCCTTCGAAGCGCCCCCCGGCATTGAGATCAACTTATTAGGCGACCTCGTTATCTGTGCCCCGGTCATTAGCCGTGAAGCTGAAGAGCAGCAAAAGAAAGTGAGCGATCACTACACGCACATGACGGTTCACGGGCTATTGCATTTAATGGGTTATGACCATATCGACGATGTAGATGCCGAAGAAATGGAAAGCAAAGAAATTGATATTCTAGCTAGCCTTGGCATAGATAACCCTTATGAAGTCAACGATTAACAAATAACCATAACCATTTGTTATATAAGTAAATTAACACTTAATAGCAATAAAACATTGACGACCAGCACGAACCATTTTAACGTTGGCGTTGACCTAACAATTAAACGGACATTATGAGCGACGATAATCCTCACTCTACCAACGGCTCATCAGGCAAGAGTTGGTTAGATAAACTAAAAAATTCGATTTCTGGCGAGCCGAAAAGTAAAGAAGAGTTAGTATCGGTTATTACTGATGCTGAACAAAACGACATAATAGACCCACAAACCCGCGAAATGATTGAAGGGGTAATTGGGGTAAATGAAATGCGAGTGAGGGATATCATGATCCCTCGCGCTCAAATGACCACCATAGATGTAGAGCAAAAGGTAGAAGAATTTTTACCGGTGATGCTCGAATCTGCCCACTCACGCTTTCCTGTTATAAGTGAAGATAAAGACCATATCGAAGGTATTTTGCTTGCAAAAGACCTACTTTCCTTTGCCTTCAATGCAGAAAAAGAATTTAACCTTCGCGATATTCTTCGCCCAGCGGTTATCGTTCCAGAGAGTAAACGAGTAGACGTTCTTCTTAAAGAGTTCCGTCAGCAGCGCTATCACATGGCCATTGTTGTAGACGAATACGGCGGTGTATCTGGCTTGGTGACTATCGAAGATATTCTAGAGATTATCGTGGGTGAAATTGAAGATGAGTACGATACCGAAGAAGACGGTACCGATGATATTCGCCCATTAAATAAATCGACATACTCGGTTAAAGCGTTAACCCCAGTGGATGACTTTAACGAGTTTTTTGAAACCAAATTTAGCGAAGAAGAAGCCGATACCATTGGTGGTATTGTGCTTAAAGCGTTTGGTCATATGCCTGAAACCAATGATGAAATCACCATTGGAGATGTGCAGTTTAAAGTGACTAACTCTGATAAGCGCCGACTTATTCAACTTAAGGTTTCAGTGCCTTCATTGGAATAGAGACGTCGTCACAATAACGTTTATTTCAGCACAGGGTAGCGCGAATTTTTAAGCGCTTACCCCAGTGTAAAACAAAACCTATCAACCACCATCAGATGACTTCTATGCTGAAACGGTTTATTCCCCATTTTCTTCTTCTGTTAAGCGGCGCAAGTTTAACGCTGGCTTTTGCCCCATTTAATATGTGGCTTTTAACTATACCTGCCCTCGCACTTGCTATACGTCAAGTTATCAAGCTGAAACATAGGCCGTTTATAGCTGGGTGGTTATTTGGTGCAGGCTGGTTTGGCGCTGGCATAAGCTGGGTTCATGTGAGCATTGCCGATTTTGGTGGGCTACCTCTTATCGGCTCCATTGCCTTAATGGCATTACTTTGTGGATATTTGGCGCTATACCCAGCGCTTGCCACCAAATTCACCGCCAAGTATTTCTCTCCCCAATTGTGGCCCATGGCACTGCCTTTTTTCTGGGTTGTGGCCGAGTGGTTGCGAAGCTGGATGCTAAGTGGCTTTCCGTGGTTATCTTTAGGCTATAGCCAGCTAGAAAGTCCACTGTCTGGTTTTGCGCCTATTATTGGGGAAACGGGTATAAGCGCGCTTATCGTTATTAGCGCTACCCTATTTGCACTGATTCACAATAAGCGAACTTTCGCCAACGCAGTGATGGTTGCACTATGCTTGTTTACCAGTGGCTATCTGCTTAAACAGCATACTTGGGTTACCCCCAAAAAAACCTATTCTGTTGGCATGGCGCAGGGCAATATTGCGCAAAGCTTGCGATGGGTGCCAGAGCAAGATGGCCCTACTATGGACACCTACTGGAAGCTAACCGAAAGCCTATGGAGTAACGACTTAATTATTTGGCCAGAAGCGGCCGTACCCAAGCTTGAGCCTTTAGCCCAACCTTATCTTGCCAAAGTTAATGAAAGAGCTTTTAAAGAAAACACCGCGCTTATTACTGGCATTGTTAACTATAACTGGGAAACCGACGAGGCGTGGAATAATCTCATTGTGCTAGGTAAACGTGCGCCAGATGCTACGTACCCTGATTACCAATATTTCCACAATAACCGCTTTTCCAAACACCATCTATTACCTGTTGGTGAGTTTGTGCCTTTTGAAGACTGGCTTCGCCCCCTGGCCCCTCTTTTCGACTTGCCTATGTCGTCATTCTCTCGTGGTGATTATCAGCAGGCTAATCTTGAAGCCAATGGCATTCACCTAGCACCTGCTATCTGTTTTGAAATTGCGTTTCCTCATCAAGTTATGGCAAACGTATATGAAGATACAGACATGATCATTACAGTAAGTAACGATGCGTGGTTTGGACATTCTCACGGTCCTGCGCAGCATTTGCAGATTGCGCAAATGCGTGCCCTTGAGTTGGGGCGCCCTGTAGTTAGGGCAACAAATAACGGTATTACTGCTTTTATAGACCACAAAGGCGAAGTGACAACACGCTTGCCGCAATTTATAGCCGGTAATATTTCGGCGCCAGTTGTGGCGACTCGCGGGTTTACACCGTATTACCACCTGCAAGAGTTAGGTGTTTCGTTTATAGTTATTCTACTGTTTGTTTGCGCGGTCATAATTAAACGAAGGCAGCGCTGATTGCTCAATATAAACAAGTTGAAACAAAGTTTATGCTATGCCAATGTATGCCCCGTCTAACTTTTATAGGTTAAAATACAAATAGGGCTGAGTTTGCGGTATTAATTTTACTAATGAGTCGTTTTAACCTAAAAGAATTCGTCTATCCAAGGAATTGAAGGAGAAGCTATGAATCTTAGGGCTATATTATTTTCAGTAATTGTAGTTCTAGCGACAACATTCGTCAGCTATGAAGCCAGCGCTACTATTAAACTTACCCCATGTAATGGATGTACCTATGACGAAATGAAGCGGACAGCAGCACAGAGCCAGAAAAGAGCCGCTCGAGCAATATAGCCGTCATAAACTTCAGGAATGCGACCGCACATAAATTTCACACGAGTTTAGAAATTGATGGCGATGGAGAACCTGTTACAAACACCACCTCTGTCAATTTTTCAATTAATGAACAACGTGACATAGACCTCTATTTTCGCTTCAGAGATGCACTCGGGGCCTATATCGCTAACTTTTCTAACCAGCTATACGACTCATCTTTAGATAGTAAAACACACAAAATATCTTCGACTCACCCCCACTATTCTCATAATACTGACGACAGCGAATCTGGCTATGTCTCTAAGGGCCTCATTTTAGTTAAAGGTTCTCCCTACGAATTCTTGTCAGCTAGCTACCAACGAAACGATGTATATGACTGGTTTGTTGGTGGAGCGAAAAAAGATGTTTTAGCGATTTTGGACTTATCTCTACAAGCCGTTGAATTACCAAAAGGTAAAGATTTAGACCTGGACTTGAATTCAATTTTTTACACATCTTTAGAAGCACTAAAAAGTGGAGAGCAAAACGGAAGGGTCAAGATTGCTTTAGATTTTATCAACGATGTTTTTGTAATCATAAGTGCCAAAGATACAAATAATAACAGTATCCCCTTGGGTAATGACTAACTGGTAGGTGAGTAAAAACTAAAACCTGACGAAGTGGATAAACTAAGCCTGAAGTACACCTATCTTTTTTTCATTTCAGCTTTGGTTGTAACTATTATTGGCATCACAAATGGAGACTTTATCTACATGTATTACTGTGGATAAACTAAGCCGAAAATAGCGTTTTGTAAGTTCAGTTAAGTATGGGCTAGCGTAGTCTCGTTTTCCCCAATAAAAAATGACGCGTATTTAATCAAAAACATAAAAAAACGGCGCTAGCTTTGATTGAAGCTGCGCCGTTTTTGCTAAACCTTGACTAGTATTTAAGTCACAGGTAGTTCACTGTATTTGATTAAGCGTTACCCGCAGCCTGAATAGCAGTAAGTGCAATGGTAAATACAATATCGTCCACCAACGCACCGCGGCTTAAATCGTTGACTGGCTTTCTCATGCCTTGCAGCATAGGGCCAATACACACTAAGTCGAAGCTACGCTGTACCGCTTTATAAGTGGTATTACCCGTATTTAGGTCTGGGAAAACAAATACGTTTGCTTTACCCGCAACTGGGCTATTTGGAGCCTTGCTCTTACCTACACTTTCAATAGCCGCAGCATCGTACTGAAGCGGACCGTCGATAAGTAAATCAGGGCGTAGCTCTTGTGCAATCTTAGTTGCCTCACGCACTTTCTCTACATCGCTACCTGCACCTGACGAGCCAGTACTGTAACTTATCATAGCTACCCGTGGTTCAATGCCAAACATTTGCGCCGATTCCGCAGACTGAATAGCTATGTCGGCTAGCTGCTGAGCGTTGGGGTCAGGGTTAATGGCACAGTCGCCGTAAACCAAAACTTGGTCAGGCAGAAGCATGAAAAACACTGACGATACAAGTGATGCATTTTCCGCAGTTTTAATTAACTGAAGCGCTGGGCGAATAGTGTTCGCAGTGGTGTTTACTGCACCAGATACTAATCCGTCTACGTCATCCTGCTGAAGCATCATTGTGCCTAAGGTCACGTTATCTTCTAATAATTCTCTAGCAACCACTTCAGTAACGCCTTTATGACCACGCAGTGCCACTAAACCTTCAACATAGTGATCTTTTATCTCAGTAGGAGAAACAATTTCTACGCCATCACTCAGCACCACACCTTGCTGCTCTGCTACTCGGCGAATTTCTGTTTCATCACCAATAAGCACAGGTCGTGCTAAACCACGTTTTGCACAGATTGATGCAGCCACCACGGTTCTAGGCTCATTACCTTCTGGCAGTACAACACGCTTGTTAACCTGTCTTGCACGGTTAGTAAGGTAGAAACGGAACGCCGATGGAGATAGCTTCTTCTGGCGAGAAACTTTTTGCGTTAGTGAGTTAACCCAGCTGGCATCTAAGCTTTCCGCTGTATGCACCATCACTTTCTCAATACGCTGGCTATCATCAACCGGTACTTCTTGATTGAATGCGTGAAGCGCTTGGGCTGTTTGCCATGTATTCGAATTTACAAGCATGACAGGCAGGCCTGTTTCCATGGCTTGGCTGCACAACGCCATGATATTTTCATCGGGCTGATAGCCACCTGTAAGTAATAGCGCGCCCAGCTTAGTGCCGTTTAGCGCAGCCAAACAGCAAGACACAAATACATCACCGCGATCGCCTGACATCACAAGTAACGCGCCCGGCTTTAAGGTATGCGTCATATTGTGAATCTCGCGCGCGCAGAAAGTAACGCTGCTTAATCTGCGTTCTGCCAACTCGCCTTCGTTGAGCAAGGTTGCATTTAGGTGCTTTGCCACATCGGTAGCGCGAGGAGACACTAAGTCTGCGCTCCAATCAACCGTACCAAGAAGGCTTAAACCCTTTTTGAAAATAGGCAAGTCACGTAATGCCTGCGTACGCTCTTCGTCGTGCTCTGGCGCTTCTATTGCACCAATATCAGCGCGAAGGCGACCATGTTCATCAAAAGGCGCATTAACCTTGTTAAAGATACAGCCAACCACTTTTTGACTTTTATGACCGCCATAGGTGTCTACAACGATTTCAAGGCGATGATTAATGTCTGTTGTCGACTCGTTGCCAGGCACGGCCACAAAAACAATATCGGCATCAAGAGCACGGCTGATTTCAAGGTTTAAACGCTCCGCGTAGGGGTGATGACGCGTGGTCACTAGCCCTTCTATCACGGTTACCGCTTCTTGAACGCTCTTTTCTTCAAACCGCTCTATAATTTCTTCTAACAGCTCATCAGTATTGTCGGTACTGATCATGCGCTCAACGTACTCAAGTTCGAACGGTTCGATTGGTGATACGCTAGCATGATGTGCAATAATTGCCGTAGAGCGCTCTTCTCCATTGTCGCCCTTTCTTGGCTGCGCCACCGGCTTGAAAAAATTAAGCTTTATTCCTTGTTCTTCTATTGCGCGAACAAGACCCATGCTGACCGTAGTTAGGCCCACACTCGTGCCCACGGGGATCAACATAATTCTGCGAGACATAGTTACTCCTGCTATTGCCAACGTCCGAGCGCTGGCTTTGCTAGTTTGAATTTACGCGAAGGTCGCAGCTTCAGCTGCAATTACCCATTCTTCATTAGTAGGTACGACATAAACAGAGGTTGATGCTGTATCAGTAGATATTTTTCCACCTTGCCCAAATCGCGCATCAGTATTTCTCTGCTCATCAAGGCTAATACCAAAGTGATTGAAATATCCCATTGTGGTCTCTCGAATTAGCGATGAGTTTTCTCCAATACCGCCCGTAAAGACTATGGCATCTAACGTTGGCACAGCTACCATGTAGCCCGCTATGTATTTAGCCAAGCGATAGCAGAAAATTTCAATTGCCAACAGTGCACCTTCATGACCTTCTAGCGCTGCATCCTCAAGGGTTCTGCAGTCGTTGCTCAGCTCTGAAATACCTAGCAGTCCTGACTGTTTGTTTAACAGATCGCTAATTTCGTCTGCGGTTTTACCAAGCTTTTTCTGTAGCGTACCCGGCAAGCTAGGATCTAAATCACCACAGCGCGTGCCCATAACTAAGCCTTCTAAAGGAATGAAACCAAGGCTGGTGTCTACCGCCTGCCCTTTTTCGATAGCTGACACGCTACAGCCATTACCTAAATGCGCACTGATTATGCTTGTGTCTGAAACTGGTTTTTCAAGAATTTTCGCCATGCTATCAAGAATGAATTTATGGCTGGTTCCGTGGAAGCCATAACGTCTAATGCCATGCTCACGATAAAGCGACATCGGCAAAGCATAGATAAAGGCTTTTTTAGGAAGTGTTTGAAAAAATGAAGTATCGAATACAACGACATGAGGCAAATCTGGATACGCAGCTTGAGCAGTCACAATGCCTTTTAGATTAGCCATATTGTGAAGCGGTGCCATGCTCGCATAATCTTCGATTGCTTCGAGCACGCTATCATCTACAAGGGCTGCACCTTTAAACTTTTCGCCGCCGTGTACGACACGGTGACCAATGGCAATAGGCTGCACGCCTGTGCTTGCAATAATTTCAGAGATAGCGTTAAGCGCCTCGGTATGCCCTGCTTTTGCTGGCAATGCCTGCTTCTCTTTTTTACCGTTTAGCTTAAAAGATAAACTTGCATCACTATTGCCTAACGCTTCAGCAATACCAGAGAGACCCGCTTCACCAGTATCAGCGTCGATAATGGCAAACTTTACTGAAGAGCTGCCACAGTTTAAAACAATAACTTCTTTTTTCATTTTCGTAATTTCAATTAAAGTGGTAAGACATTCTGTTTAACCAATTGTAGCATTTCTAAACAATTAGAGGGGTTAAACAAATGCTAAATGTTTTATAAAAATTGTCGCATACACCTATTTTATATAGGGTTTTATGGCAAACTTTTTCTAACTTACGGCGTCCCACTCTTATTCAGAATAATTTCACCCTTATAAAAGTCACCAAATTTCAGCGACTTATAAATTAATTTCGATTATTTTCTAAAAAAATCAACTTTTTTTCTTGAAAAGTGTTTGGGCGATTCCTATATATGATTTGTCGGCGCTGAAGAGTCAGGTCGACGAAACCGCCGCCGCAGAGTCGGGGCATTTAAATTCTAAACATATTGCTTAATTTTGAGGATATGACTATGCGTACTATCGATCTATCTCCACTTTACCGTTCATTCATTGGTTCTGATCACCTAGCATCTCTTATTGATGCGGCATCTCGTGCAGAGAAGCAAAGCACCTATCCGCCGTACAACATCGAACTGCTTGGTGATGACAAGTATAGAGTAACCATGGCGATTGCTGGTTTTAGCAAAGACGATGTATCAATTCAGGTTGAAGAGAATACATTGACCATTACTGGAACCAAGAAAGCGGAAACGGAAAATAAAGAAAGTAACGAACGTAAGTTCTTACATAAAGGCATCTCAGAGCGTAACTTTGAGCGTAAATTCCAGCTCGGCGATCATGTGAAAGTGTTGGCTGCAGATATGGAAAATGGTCTATTACACATCGATATGGAGCGAGTCATACCTGAAGCCAAGAAGCCTCGCCAAATAGAAATTGGTTCTCGTTTACTTGAAAGTTAATAAATAGTTTCTTGGTTTGTTTCCCAACTTTTAGCGGCGCCTCTCGGCGCCGTTTTTTTTGCTTTTATAAGCTGCAGATAAGCCTATTGCTAGCTTATTTTGTTTTAGCTGCAACCATTAACAGTTTCGACATCGTTTACTTCAAGTGTGTAATCAGCTTTACCTGACTCGCCAGACTTAAAGCTGCCTTGTAAGGCCTTGCCCGTGAGTTCTCCGGTTGCAGAATCTTTGATAGATTCGAAATCGCTACTAGCAACACCGTTTTCAAACTTGCCTTTATGCTGAAAAGTGACCGTACCACGCAACCCGTTTATCACACCGACAAAAGTTTCAAAACCCGTAAATTGAGCTGACATTTGCGATTGATAAGACATCAAAAACTCAACGTTAGACTCGCCACTCATATCACCTGAATAGACCTGTTTGATGCTGGCCTGAGATACCTTAATTCCCTCTGCTCTTTCACTCAGCGTGTCTTCATCCCATTGCGTAATGGAGAAGCTTCCTTCAATTGTCATGAATATCTCTTTTATATTAGCGTTATCGTAGATTTACCTACCCTAACCTCTTATGCAGAAAAAAGACAACCTAAGAATTGTAACAGCGCGTTTAAATAAACCCTTTGAGCATGGCTAAGCCCACAGCGTTACAGGTACTTGCGTCCTTTATCTCTCCATTGACGATTTTTTCCTTTAAGGCAGTTAAGGACAGCGGAACAACCTGCAAATCTTCTTCTTCAGCATCTAGTTTTTGTTCGCCTTGGGTCAACCCTTTAGCCACGTAAATATGGTACCCCTGATTACAAAAGCCGTATGCCAGATATTGGAAGCCAACATACTCCATTGACTCAGCACTTAAGCCTGTCTCTTCTTTAAGCTCACCTTTTGCCAGTTCTACAGGGTCGGCGTCAGGGTTGCTCTCCCAAGCGCCTTGGGGTAGCTCAAGCTGTCGCTCTTTGATGGTATAGCGATATTGCTCAACCATGTAAACCGTATCGCCTTCAATCGGTAAAATGATGGCAAAGTCCGGCTTTTCCACCACACCATATATACCTTCATTTCCGCTACTTCGACGTATTTTATCCTCTCTTACGCGAAGCCATTTGTTTTCGTAGACAACTTTTGTATCTAGCGTTTTAATCTCTGACATACTCCTCCCCTTATTCACTGTCTTTCTCGTTCCTAAGGAAACCAGCGCTTTCTTCAGTTTCTTTAAGCGTTAAACGTTCATCTGAGTTCTGATTGAATGCGCGAGTCTGCTGATTAACTTGATGAATGGTACCTGCATTGGCTAAGTCCGATTCGTTCGTAATAGAAGCAATGGTCTCTCTGCCACGCAAGAACGCTTTTATTTCGTCAACGATTTCGGTTAATTCGCCATCATTTTTATTCATTCCCATGACAAAACGCGGAGCTTCCAGATTGTTCATACCACTAGTAGCAAATATCGATGTATTAATCCGACTAGTAATAATCCAAGGCGTAATACTACTTCTTACTACAACGTTTTCAGAACGCGTAGAATCGTGAATGGCCATCCCTGTTGATACTCTCGACTCGGTATAAGTCCCTTCAGTTTTCATGTACATGAGTAAAGAATTAAAATTTAACTCACCCCAAAACATGTGAGAAGCGTTATTTAAAATACTGCCCGCTGCTCTGAAAGTAAGCCATGCAAATACAAGCATGAGTAAATTGTTTACCATCGAAAATGCATTATTAAGTAAAGCGCTGTTGTCTACGCCAATATTGATAATTAGATGAAGTAGCTCAGCAAGTTGCACACCCGATGAATAAAACAATACTGCCGCAACAACAACTGCGACTTGCGCCATAGCACTTAACGCGACTTTCGCACTTTTCGGCAACGCCAAACCTTCACTTAAAGTTGGCTGAGTTTCAATCAGTAACTCGCCTTCAAAACTGCCTTTTCCCTCCGCTTGCTCTTTAAGCTTAGGTACAAAGTCAGCATATATTCTGTTTGGCACTTCTTTGTAGCGACGGTTGGCCAGAACAATATTTTCAATATTGATAAAGATCTCGTTAGGGTGAACAGACTCCTGCATATTTGCTCTAAATTCACTGACTTCGGTTTGAGGAGTCACTAAATCCATGCGCTTTTTAAGTAATGGAAAGACCAGACCTATCACTACCCCAATACTGATAAATAGATAGACGAAATTTAGCCATGCGCTAAAAAAGGCATGTTCTTCTGACCAGCGTTGAAGCTCGTTAATATTGTTGCCAACAATACCGTCAAGAAACACACCTGCTCCAAGGGGAACGACGAGAGCTAGACCAATGATTACGCCAATAGATAACCCACCAGCTCTAGCGAGTTGAGAATTTCCTTCGTTATGGATCCCTTTTGCAGTGGATGTCCAATTGGCAACAAAATAGATAAGCAGTATCAAAGAAAGAATGGGCATAACGACAATTTTTGCTACTTCGCCAGCAAATCCATTACTTACAAGAAAATAAACGATAGCGTAGGTGACCAAGCCCACGATAAGCGTTGCTCCCATAGCGAGAATTTCTTGGGCAAGATGGCGTAATGGGTAAGGTAAGAAAACTAGCTTAGGGAAAATACTGTGAACTAACCGAGCGAGCCAGCCTTTTGGCTCTTCAAATGTCGTATTCCTTCTACCCATAAGCATAGAGTGCAGTGACTCTTTTGAGTAAAGCAGAGACTTTTTCTCTGCTTGGGCAGCATCTTGTTCAGATTTTGAAAAGTTATAGGCCAAAGATGTGGGAACCGTTCTTCCCACGAAAAAACGCATCAGTTGAAGGATACCAACTGCCGTGTGTCGTATTCCCGATACCACTAAAATGAAGCCTACCGCTAACAGGGTATATCCTTTTACCTTGTTAGCTTCAAATATTGCAGGCACTGAGAACACAACGTAAACCGCTAGCAATAGCGTCAACACACCACCAAGTGTTCTAAGCGTTCCTTCTGTCTTAAACGGGTTCTTTATCCCTAGCGTTTGAGAACCAAAATCATAAGCCATGATGCATCCTTTCGAAAAAGGAAAAATAATACTTGAGAGAAAGTAAGTAGAGCAATGATTCTGTTAAAAATTTACAAACAAAAAGAGAAAGGAAAGGATATTGAATGTTTAAAACGAAATTGTAACGGGAGGTCAGTGGCATTGCGCCACTGACCGATAGCAATTAAATATACTCAACTTCGATGATTTCAACTTCAACAGCACCAGCTGGCGTTTGAATAGTTACCGTATCATCAAGCTCTTTACCTATAAGACCGCGCGCGATAGGCGAATTAACTGAAATTAAGTTGTTCTTAATATCAGCTTCATCATCGCCAACAATGCGGTACGTTGTTTCTTCATCGGTATCAACGTTTAAAATGGTTACCGTAGTGCCGAAAATAACCTTACCGGTATTTTCCATTTTGGTGACATCGATAATCTGTGCATTTGAAAGCTTACCTTCGATATCTTGAATACGACCTTCACAGAAGCTTTGCTGTTCACGGGCAGCGTGATATTCAGCGTTTTCTTTCAAATCACCGTGCTCACGTGCTTCGGCAATAGACTCGATAATACGTGGGCGTGTTTTTGTTTTAAGCTCATTTAATTCGTCACGCAGCATTTGAGCGCCGCGCGCTGTCATTGGATACTGACTCATGAATACCGTCTCACTTAGCTAGTAATTTAAACAGAAAAGTGCGCCGCGAAGGCGCACTTTTGATTGGTTCACACAAATGTAATATTGCTAGGATACCTCGTATCCTAGCGTATGTCATTAGTGTTTGAGTCTAGCGTGTAGTTCTTGAACTGATGCCACTTTATTGCGGTCATCTGCAGACTTAGCACGGATAGTTGCAAACGCAGCGTTCATTGTCGTGGTGTAAGTCACCTTATTCACCAAGGCTTCACGACGAATGTATACTGAATCTGTGATGGCTTGACGACCTTCTGTTGTGTTGATCAAGTAAGCGTATTCGCCGTTCTTGATAGCATCAACAATGTTAGGACGACCTTCCGACATCTTGTTCACTACAGTGCTCATGATGCCTGCATCGTAAAGCTCAGTAGCGGTACCGCGGGTAGCTTCAATGCTAAAGCCGGCTTCTACCAACGCTTTTGCCAGTGCAATCATACGAGGCTTGTCGGTATCACGTACTGAAATAAGCGCTTTACCTTGCTTAGGCAATGGCGCACCTGCACCCAAGTTAGCTTTTGCATATGCCTCTTCGAAGGTATCGCCAACACCCATTACCTCACCTGTAGAACGCATTTCTGGGCCTAGTAGTGGGTCAACGCCTTGGAACTTAGCGAAAGGAAGTACCACTTCTTTCACTGAGTAGAAAGGTGGGATAACTTCTTCTGTTACGCCCTGATCAGCCAAGCTTACGCCAGCCATCGCACGTGCTGCCACTTTAGCAAGAGGTACACCCGTTGCTTTAGATACAAATGGCACAGTACGCGCCGCACGAGGGTTAACCTCGATGAGGTACACTTCACCATCTTTAATCGCAAACTGGGTATTCATCAGACCGACTACGCCAAGTTCAAGCGCCATCGCTTTTACTTGCTCGCGCATAACGTCCTGAATGTCTTTTGGTAGCGAGTGCGGAGGCAGTGAACACGCTGAGTCACCTGAGTGAACCCCGGCCTGCTCGATGTGCTCCATGATGCCGCCAATGACAACCTCTTTGCCATCGCAGATAGCGTCGATATCAACTTCAATAGCGTCGTCTAGGAAACGGTCTAGCAACACTGGTGCGTCATTAGACACTTTAACCGCTTCGTTTAGATAACGCTTAAGGTCTTTGATGTCATACACGATTTCCATCGCACGTCCACCTAGCACGTAGCTTGGGCGAACCACTAGCGGGAAGCCAATTTCTTCGGCCATAGTTAGCGCTTGCTCAACGTTAGTTACCGTGGCATTTGCCGGTTGCTTAAGGTTAAGCTTGTTCACCATTTGCTGGAAACGCTCACGGTCTTCAGCACGGTCAATGGCTTCTGGTGAGGTGCCGATTACCGGTACGCCAGCCGCCTCTAAAGCACGAGCAAGTTTAAGTGGCGTTTGACCGCCATACTGCACGATAACGCCTTTTGGCTGCTCTTTAGCAACGATTTCAAGTACATCTTCCAAAGTTACTGGCTCGAAATACAAGCGATCAGACGTGTCGTAGTCGGTTGAAACCGTTTCAGGGTTACAGTTAACCATAATGGTCTCGTAACCGTCTTCGCGCATTGAAAGCGCCGCGTGAACACAGCAGTAATCGAACTCGATACCTTGACCAATACGGTTTGGACCGCCGCCCAATACCATGATCTTTTCTTTGTCCGTTGGCGCTGCTTCACACTCTTCGTCATACGTTGAGTACATGTAAGCCGTGCTGGTAGAGAATTCTGCTGCACAAGTATCTACACGCTTGTAGACAGGAGAAATACCAAAACCGCGACGGGTTTCACGAATGTCGCTTTCGGCCACCTTGGTTAGTTCAGCAAGACGTGCGTCAGAGAAGCCTTTACGCTTAAGTGCACGCATGAAGTCAGCGTCAATACCTGGCAAACCAAGCTCGGCTACTTTTGCTTCAAGAAGAATCAGATCTTCAAGCTGCACAAGGTACCAGCGGTCGATATTAGTAAGGTTAAATACCTCTTCAACCGTCATGCCCATGCGGAATGCATCACCGATGTACCAAATACGCTCTGCGCCAGGTTGACGAAGTTCGTAAACCACTTTATTACGTGATTCAGGGTCTTCAAGGTCAACCATAGGGTTCAAACCTGAAGCGCCTACCTCAAGACCACGAAGGGCTTTTTGAAGCGATTCCTGCTGGTTACGACCAATAGCCATTACCTCACCTACCGACTTCATCTGGGTAGTTAGACGGTCGTTAGCACCGGCAAACTTTTCAAAATTGAAGCGTGGGATCTTAGTTACTACGTAGTCAATAGATGGCTCGAACGACGCTGGCGTTAGGCCGCCGGTGATGTCGTTAGCCAGTTCGTCTAACGTATAACCTACCGCAAGTTTTGCCGCTACTTTCGCAATCGGGAAGCCCGTTGCTTTAGAAGCAAGCGCAGATGAACGCGATACGCGAGGATTCATTTCGATGATAACTACACGACCTGTTTTCGGGTCTACACCGAACTGTACGTTTGAACCACCAGTTTCAACGCCAATCTCACGCAGTACAGCCATAGCGGCATTACGCATTAGCTGGAATTCTTTATCGGTTAGGGTTTGCGCTGGAGCAACTGTGATTGAGTCGCCGGTGTGCACGCCCATAGGGTCGAAGTTTTCGATAGTACATACGATGATGCAGTTGTCCGCTTTGTCGCGTACTACTTCCATTTCGTACTCTTTCCAGCCTAACAAGGATTCATCGATAAGAAGCTCGTTAGTAGGAGAAAGGTCTAAGCCGCGATGACAAATTTCATTGAACTCGTCAATGTTGTACGCGATACCACCACCTGTTCCGCCCATGGTGAAAGACGGACGAATAATACAAGGAAAGCCGATACGGCTTAGTACATCGTGCGCTTCATCCATGCTGTGCGCGATTTCCGCACGTGGACATTCAAGGCCGATGTTTTTCATTGCTTTGTCAAAGCGCTCGCGGTTTTCTGCTTTATCAATAGCGTCTGCCGTGGCACCAATAAGCTCGCAGCCGAACTCTTCAAGCACGCCGTGCTTATCAAGCTCTAGCGCACAGTTAAGTGCGGTTTGACCACCCATAGTTGGCAGTACAGCATCTGGACGCTCTTTTTCGATGATCTTGCGAACCACTTCCCAGTGGATAGGCTCGATGTAAGTTGCATCTGCCATTTCTGGGTCGGTCATGATGGTTGCTGGGTTAGAGTTAACCAAAATAACACGGTAGCCTTCTTCGCGAAGGGCTTTACACGCTTGCGCGCCTGAATAGTCGAATTCACAAGCCTGGCCAATAACAATAGGGCCAGCACCAATGATAAGAATACTTTTTATGTCGGTACGTTTTGGCATAGTTGGCTAATTCCTACTGCTTGTGTTGTTCAATAAGTTCGATGAAGTGGTCGAATAACGGCGCCGCTTCATGAGGACCTGGACTGGCTTCAGGGTGCCCCTGGAAGCTAAACGCAGGCTTGTCGGTGCGATGAATGCCCTGCAACGACTTGTCGAACAACGAAATGTGAGTTACTTCTAGGTTATCTGGCAAGCTAGACTCATCAACAGCAAAACCGTGGTTTTGGCTAGTGATCATAACTACATTGCTCTTAAGGTCTTTAACCGGGTGGTTTGCCCCGTGGTGACCGAATTTCATCTTCACTGTCTTTGCACCACTTGCGATAGCAAGCAGCTGATGACCAAGACAAATACCAAATACTGGCGTACCGGTATCGACGATAGTTTTAATTGCGGTTACTGCATAATCGCATGGCTCTGGGTCGCCCGGGCCATTTGACAAAAATACACCGTCAGGATTCATGGCGAGCACATCTTCTGCGGGTGTCTGCGCCGGTACCAGGGTTACTTTACAACCACGGTCAGCTAGCATGCGAAGAATGTTGTTTTTAACACCGTAGTCGTAAGCTACAACATGATATTTGAACTCATTTGGTGTTACGTAGCCTTTGCCAAGTACCCAACTGCCTTCCGTCCATGTTTTTGGCTCGGTGATGCTCACTACTTTTGCCAAATCCATGCCTTTAAGGCCAGGGAAATCTTTTGCTTGCGCTAGTGCGCTAGACTCGTCTAATTCATCAGAGCAAATAATGCAGCCATTTTGTGCACCTTTGTCTCGCAAGATACGCGTTAAGCGACGTGTATCAATGTCGGCAATACCCACAACGCCTTTCGCTTTAAGGTATTCAGACAAAGTTTGCTGTTGACGAAAGTTACTAGCAACAAGAGGTAGGTCACGGATGATTAGACCTTTCGACCAGATTGTATCTGCTTCGACGTCTTCTTCGTTAGTGCCGGTGTTGCCAATGTGTGGATAAGTAAGGGTGATGAGTTGTTCAGCGTAGGATGGGTCGGTGAGAATTTCTTGATAGCCGGTCATGGAAGTATTAAAAACAACTTCCCCAACGGCGGAGCCTGTAGCGCCTATCGCCGTACCTTTAAAAACAGAACCATCCTCTAACACCAAAAGGGCAGAATTAGCCAAGTCAACCTCCAGATTAAGGATAACTATGTGTTTGTGCAGTTTTTTGCACAAACCCCACAAAAAACGGGAGTTATTGATAACAATACATCCCGTTTTACGATCTTTGCAGCTAATAAAACCGCACTCTTCAGCCGTTTTGGCGGCTTCAGAATACGAAATTCTGGCAAATTCCGGCGAGTATACATCACTGACCGAAAATGGCAAATTTATTTGTAATAATTTACTAAAATAACGCTTTTACCACCTTTTTTGCGCAGAACCACCGAAAGTGCGGCTTATTGCTCATTAAAAGTGCAACCTTAGTTTAACACTTTAATCACGTCTTAAAGTTTGCGTAAACCCAAAGGGTTTTACACCAGCCTTAATTAACGCTTATAGCTTTAAATCCAGAACGTCAACCATGGAGTATAGACCAGGTTGTTTTCCATACAACCACTTTGCAGCATGCACGGCACCTTTTGCAAAAGTAAGTCGGCTTGATGCTTTATGCGTAATTTCTAAACGTTCACCAATATCCGCGAATAATGCGGTATGCTCGCCAACGATATCTCCGGCCCGCACTGTTGCAAAGCCTATTGTACCTTGATCGCGTTCAGGCTCTTTTCCTTCTCTGCCGTATACAGCACACGTTTTGAGGTCGCGACCTAGTTCATCGGCAATAGCTTCACCAATAGCCATAGCTGTGCCTGAAGGCGCATCTTGTTTAAATCTGTGGTGAGCTTCGGTAATTTCGATATCTGCCGTTTCACCTAATACGCTGGCCGCTTGACGAACTAACGAAAGCATTAAGTTTACGCCCACACTATAATTAGCAGCGAAAACAATAGGAATGTGCTTTGCCGCTTCATCTAAAGCTGCTAATTGTGCATCGTTCAAACCGGTAGTACCGATTACAACAGGCATTTTGTTTTTTACGCACCACGCCAAATTACTTTCAATCACTGATGGCAAAGTAAAGTCAATCATCACATCGGCGTCGTTGCCGCTCAAATTCGAAAGCGCAGTGCAATCGACGTCTTTTTTACCAATACCAGCCAGCTCACCTACGTTTAGGCCAACCCAAGGCGAATCATCGCGTACTGTAGCAACGCTAAGCTCAGCATTTTCACTTAAATCCAACGCTTCGACTAATACGCGCCCCATACGCCCGTTGGCGCCAAATAATCCTACTTTCATTTTATAGCTTTACACTTTTATTAACCTTCAACTATCAGGCATTTTGCCAAATGCAGGTACTATTGCAATGTGAGATTCATATTAAATACGCATAATTAGAAACCAATCGCGCCCACTCCCCTTTCGCTTAATTAATTTACTCGAAATACAATGTACGAAAATATTGGTTCAAACTTCATCTGGTCAGCAATAGGCTAATTATCTGCAAGACATTGCTCGATAGCTTTTAAGATAAAACCTAATATTATGTAGTTGGGCTTTCTTGTGTTAACCGGCAAATTGGGCGACGCTATGGCTTAGATTTAATGACCTAGGTCTATTCAACTTTCTAAACACTTTTTGATGTGTACTTAAGCTAAACAGACCTCCACAAAGCGTGAAATAAAATGACGATGCAGAAAACCCTTGTTTGGGACCTACCCACCCGCCTTTTTCATTGGCTGATTGTCGCGAGCCTATTGGCCCAATATGCCACGGTTGAATGGCTAGAAAACAAAGTTCAGTGGCACTTTTATATAGGGTACTTCACCTTATTTCTTATCGTTTTCCGCCTAGTATGGGGAGTAGTTGGTACCAGACACGCTAGGTTCAGTAACTTCGTTACTGGCCCTAAAAAGGTTTTTAGCTATGTAAAAACGCTTTTTAACAGACAGTCAGAGCCTGCTATTGGGCACAACCCGCTAGGCGGCTGGTTTGTTATTGTTATGCTGGTGCTGTTGGCTATACAAGCCGTATCTGGGCTATTTATGACAGATGATATTTTTTTAGATGGCCCCTATCGGCAGCTCGCCAGTGAAGAAACATTGAGTTTGATGAACACTCTGCACCACCTTGCGTTTGATGCATTACTTTATGTCATTGCATTGCATATAGGCGCAGTTATTTTTTACAGCGTATATAAAAAGCAAAAATTGGTTCCCGCCATGGTACACGGTAGTAAAGACTCGATAAATGAATCAAAAACTGCAGGTATCGCGGACTCTCGTCTGTTACGCGCACTTGTTGTGGCGGTTATTGCTGCGGCCTTCGTTTATGTGGCAATTGAAGTCTATCCACCAGAGCCACAAGTAAACGAATATTACTATTGAGCTGCACGACAACCTTTTGTCACGCATTAATAGCTTAACGAATGGTAGTCTAAAACGAGCGCGCCATTTAAAACCATAAAGGGGCAAAAGCCCCTTTATTTATGAAAGAAAATATCATTGGAAACTGCGTTTAACGTTCTCCGCTTTGTCTTCTTTAGCATTCTCGCTTATAGCCCTCACGCCTTTTTGACGCTTGCTGTGACATCATATGGCAGCCGGTTCACGGACTAACCCTTTATCTCGCATTATCGATTCTATTTCTTCTACGCTTGACGGATCATCGATAGTTGAAGGGACAGCCACAGTTTCGTTGGCGGCGATCTGACGCAGTAGCTTTCGAAGTATTTTACCTGACCGGGTTTTCGGTAAACGATTCACGACTATCGCTCGCTTAAAACAAGCTACTGGGCCAATTTTATCGCGAACTCGCTGAATCAAGTCCTGCTCTAGCGTTTTTTCATCCACATTCACACCATCTTTTAGAAGAACAAGGCCTACCGGTAGCTGTCCTTTCAGTGCATCATTAATCCCTATCACACTGCACTCAGCAATATCTGGGTGTGCCGCAAGCACTTCTTCCATTTCACCGGTAGACAAGCGGTGACCGGCGACATTAATAACATCATCGGTACGCCCCATAATAAATACGTACCCTTCTTCATCCACATATCCGTTGTCTCCAGTACTATAGTACCCCTCAAATTCGCGTAAGTAGCCATCTACAAACCGTTGGTGGTCTTGCCATATCGTAGTTAAGCAGCCTGGGGGAAGAGGTAATTGAATGGCAATAGCGCCCTTATCGCCTGTTGCTTGAGGTGCATCAGGCCCTTTTAACACCTTAACGTTGAAGCCTGGTGTTGGCACACTGGACGAACCCGGTTTTGTTTTCATTGGTTCAAGCCCCATAGGATTCGAGCAAATAGGCCAGCCAGTCTCGGTTTGCCACCAATGATCGATAACGGGTACACCCACCTTTTCACTTGTCCAATAGTACGTGGGCGGGTCGAGCCGTTCACCCGCCATAAATAAGGTACGTAAACTCGATGTGTCGTATTTGGATAAAAACGTGCCTTCTGGGTCGGCTTTTCTAATTGCTCGAAACGCAGTGGGTGCAGCAAAAAGTACATTCACCTTATGAGTTTCTATCATGCGCCAAAACGCACCGGCATCTGGCGTACCAACGGGCTTACCTTCGTACAATACAGTGGTTGCACCCTTTATAAGCGGTGCATAGACGATATAAGAGTGGCCGACGACCCAACCGACATCCGATGCAGCCCAGAATACGTCGTCTTCACTGGTATCGTATACGGCGCCCATTGAGTAGTGTAATGCGACCGCATGACCACCGTTATCTCTAACCACACCTTTAGGCTTACCAGTTGTACCTGAAGTATAAAGAATATATAGAGGGTCAGTTGCATCAACGGCGACGGGAGAGGCAGGCTCGCTATTTTTAGCTAAAGTATGCCAATCGTAATCAATATTTTTATTTAACTCAGCAGTTAATTGCTCTCGTTGAAACAATATGCATGCCGTAGGCTTATGCTCTGATATATCTATCGCTTCATCTACAAGAGGCTTATAGGGTAGAACTTTACTGCCCTCCACGCCGCAGGACGCTGTAACAATAGCCACTGGCTTCGCATCATCTATTCGTACAGCAAGCTCATTCGCTGCAAAACCGCCAAATACCACTGAATGCACCGCCCCTAAACGAGCACATGCAAGCATTGCGATTGCCGCCTGAGGGATCATTGGCATATAGATAATAACGCGATCGCCTTTCTTAACACCTAGGCGAGACAAGCCCCCGGCAAACTGTGCAACGTCAGCAAGTAGTTCGTTGTAGGTAAAGTGCTGGGTAGTTTGAGTAACAGGTGAGTCGTAGATAAGTGCGGTTTTATCACCACGGCCATTGTTAACGTGATGGTCCAGTGCTAGGTAACTGGTGTTGAGCTGCCCTCCTCTAAACCAGTCATAGTAACCACTATCTGTTTTTTGGCATCCCTTCTCTGGCGGTTGAAACCACGCTATTTTGCGAGCTTGTTTCAACCAAAAATTATCTGGATGTTGGGTAGAGGCAATGTATTCATTTTTATAAGTCATATCCATGTCCTGATTAGGGTTTATATCTACCCTACTTCAGTTCAATCAGACCTGCTTATAAGACTTATGGCGTAGGCCAACTAACAATTTGATTTACATTAATTTAAACTTAGAGAAACATTTTCAAATAGCGTAAAATTTTTAGTGAGTAGCCAAACGAGTGCTGATTTAAACGTATTTAATGCTTTTTCCCACTAACAACTAGTTCTGAGCGTCGACGAATTTATCGCGCCAATCACCTATGCTCATCGGCTTATCTAAGTAATAACCCTGAAAAGCGCTACATCCACAAGCCTTTGCTTCGTTTAATTGCCCTGTGGTTTCTATACCTTCTGCCACGGTATCAAGCTTCAACGCCCTTGCCATGTTGCAAATATTTGTAACAAACACGTTTTTTTCTTTCGAATCTTCTATTGCTTCAATAAAAACTTTGTCAACTTTGAGCTCATTAATTGGAAGCGCTTGCAGTGAGTTAAGGTTTGAATCACCAATACCAAAATCATCAATAGATAAACTAAACCCTTGTTGGGCTAAATCTCTTACTCGGCGCTGTATTATGTTAACGCCTTTTATCAGAGCGCCTTCTGTCAATTCAAGTTTTAGACACTTGTGTGGCACCCTCCACCTATTTACTATTGCTACAAATTTGCTGACAAAGTCAGCCCGCGCTAAATGCTTCGCACTTATATTGATTGATAGCTTAGTGTTTACACTCTTCTCGTGGCATTCGCTTAATAATTTACAAGCTTCATTACAAACCCATAATCCAATGTCGGCAATAAAATCGTTCTGCTCAGCAATAGGGATAAACTCCGCCGGCGTAACAAAGCCAAGGTGAGGATGGTTCCATCTAAGCAACACTTCAGAGCTTACTAAGTTTCCACTACTACAATATTGAGGCTGAAGCTCAACGAATAACTCATTGTTGGCAATAGCTCTATTTAAGGAATGCTTTATATAGTTATAGCGGTCTATGTCGCTACCATCGATATGTAAATAAGTGTGCTCTCTCTCATCGTCTAAATAAACAATATCTTCATTGCAGGCCTTTCTAGACAATAGCTCTTTTACTTTTTTGAAGGAAAAGTACTTTGGGGGGATAGCACAACTCACTGTTTTGGTCTCGATAGCCAGTGAACTGTTGTGTAGAGTGATAGGGGCCAACACGTTATCTCTGAGATAATGAGCGCACTGCTGAGCCGCATTTTTCGCCGTATGGTCGTCCTTAAAATAATTTTCTAAGTGAAGAACAAAGTTGCCGCGATCGTATTTAAATACTCTCACTTCAAGCTGCCTATTGACGTCAAAAGCACGCACAAAGCGGCTAGCTAATATACGCAAGATGTAGTCAACTGTGGGTTCTCCAAATGCGTCTTCATACTCTTTAACATTGACAATGCTAACCCGAATAAACACAGATAGCGCCTTCTCAGACGATGCTAATGCAGCTTTATCTAAAAGGTATTGCTCTAAATGATAAAGGTTAGCCAGTCCAGTCAAAGGGTCTGTTAACGCTAACTGTTTAAAGCGGTCTACTTCAAAATGCAAGTTTGAAACGCTTCGTATGCTTATTATGACTAAGTCTTGGTTATGTACCGTGCATGCTTTTAAGCTTACATCGCACGCTATTCTCTTACCGTTTTTGTGACGTATGCACTCGTTTATGGTCTCAACCTTACAGCAACGTGCAACGCCTTCGTCTAAATTTAACAAGGAGGAAGGCCCGTCACTATTTTGAACCTTCGTCGCTAGAAGCTTGATATCTTGCCCTATTAACTCTTCCGGCTGAAACCCCAATACATAGATAACCTGTTCGTTTGCCGACAGTATGGTGCCATTCTTATCAATGCTGAGAACCACGCTATCAACACCATTTAAGATACTTGTTAGATAGTCTGTATAATTATGTTGTGAATCAGAAAGTCTCTGAGTTTCTGTTTCATCCTGCACGACACCATATAAGCGAGTAAGTTTTAAGCCAAAATTAGTCTGACGCTCAATCTGTAAAAATACGGTTAGCTTTATATTTCTAGTTCGCCCTTGTTTATCGGAAATAGTGAGATGCTTTGCAAAGTGCCTTTGTTTCTTAATCGCTTTGAGAATTCGTTGTTTAAGGTTATCTCTGTCTTCAAATGAAATAACTTCGAGCACATCTTGTAGGTTAACGCTTTTTGAATGCAGCAGTCCCAGCAGGCTTTTCATTATTTGAGTTGAAGAAAACGCGCCAGTGAACCTGTCTATTTGCCACGCCCCTACTTTTGAAATAGCGCTTACCTCTTCAAGGAGTGACAACTGCTCTGACAACTTATCTGAATAAGGATGCCTAGCAAGTTCATAGAGGTAGTTTAATTCGACCTTCTGGCGCAGAATATCTATGTAGGTATGTTGATGTCCAATTAGGTTGCTGTTTCTCACAAATGTAAGCACAACCCCCAACACGTCATTTTGCATATCTCTTACCGACGCCACAACGACATATTGTTCACGAAAATGCTCAAGTGATTGGGGCAAGGTGAATTCTCTTGCCGGTAATGGTGCGCTCATCGGTGTTAAAGGCAGCATGAGTAATGTATGGGGCGGGAAAACGATGTGATGTGACTCAATTTCTGAGTGCTCACTATCGCTTGCAATAACGGTGGCGCGGCCACTGTTTGGGTTTATCGAAACCAATAATATACACGGTGACTCTATTTTATCCCTATTTTCAGTTAATAACGCAGAAATACTATTCTGCGTTGTGCGCATTGTGGAAAGCATGCGCTCACTGCGTAAATCCATCTAATTAGGTCCTCGAAAACAATATTACTCGCATACAAAAGCACCTCCCCCATTTATTTAACCAGATGGGTAGAGTGTTGTTTGCGCTTTTGCGCTTCGTTATTTTCCAACAGTGACACGTTACCTTATTAGTAAATGCTGTTTTAATACATTTGTAGGTAAGACATTTATCGTGAATATGAGTTATTAATATGTTGGTTTTTCATTCACCAACATAGACAAAAATTGTACAAATTTCCAGCATTTTGTGGCTATGGGGAGGTAAAAAAGATTAAGCCGAAGAGGCGAAATAAAGAGTGATAAAGTTAACGTCTGCTATTTTTCGAAGATTTATAAAACAATTTTTAGAATATTATCAAGCCTCAGCACGCTTATCGAAAGGTGAGAGGTTCAAAAAGTAGGTGTTAACAGAATAGATGCTGAGAGAACAAGTGCTGTTGAGCAGTGATAGAACACTGACGTCAACAGCACCTAAAATTTAGTCTTTTTTGTAGTCATCGTGGCAAGACTTACAGCTTGCACCAATTTTACCTATAGCACCGCGATACGCGCTCTCGTCGCCTGCATCCACTGCAGCCTGTAGACCTTGTGCGGCCGTTTTAAGTGCCATCACTTTCTTTTCTACATCTGAGAAGTTTTCCCAAATCTCATCTTTCGCACCCGTCTCTACGTCAAATTTACGTGTATCGACAGCTAAATAGTCGCCCATCATGTCAGCAAGTTGTTCAAGGCGTACAGCGTTGGTTTGCATTACGCTTTCATCGAATGGAAGCGCGCCTTTTGCCATACCGCCCAACGGGCCCATGTTACTACGAACTAATTGAAAAACCGCCTGGCGGTACTGAGTTGCTGCTTTAGCGTGTTTTTCAGAAGAAGCTTCAGTTACTTCAGCTAACGCTGAACCTGACATCACTGCGCCAACGGTAGCTGCTACGATTATCGTTTTATTGAAAAGTCTCATGCCTGTTCCCTTTTTTTAATTACCGGTCATCTACTTTTACGTAAGCAGATATTTTACCTTTTACTTATAAGCCTATCGTGACGAATAGTTCGTTTTAGCGCAAGAAATATAACGTTGAATAAGCGCTTTCAAGAGATTAGCCGCGGGTAGTCATGTTTTAACAAACATTCGGATGGCAAAGGGACACCCACTTACTTCGTCTTCACAAAGTACAGGTTTGGACAGACACTCACCCTACCCTCATAAAGTACAGTTTCGGACAGACACTCGCCCTACTCTCACAAAGTATAGTTTCGGACAGACACTCGAAATTATTTCGTTTATGAGGCGAAATCGTCCTAACAAGTTGCAGAGGTAGAAAACATATACTCGGATACAAAAAAGCCCTCTAAACGAGGGCTTTTGAAACTTAATAGGTACAAAAAACTAGTTAGTTAAGTCGTCAAAGAATTTCTTCACGCCATCGAAGAAGCCTTGCGCTTTGGGGCTGTGCTTGCTCGAAGCTTTACCCATAGACTCTTCTAGCTCTTGAAGTAGCTCTTTTTGACGCGATGATAAGTTAACTGGTGTTTCAACCACAACCTTACACATCAAGTCGCCCATAGCACCGCTTCGAACAGACTTAACGCCTTTGCCGCGTAATCGGAACATACGACCAGTCTGCGTTTCAGCGCTAATTTTCAGCTTAACTTTACCGTCCAAAGTAGGAACTTCTAACTCGCCACCAAGGGCTGCTGTAGTAAAGCTTAACGGTACTTCGCAATACAGGTTGTTGCCGTCGCGTTGGAAGATGTCGTGTTCACGAACATGCACTTGAACGTACAGGTCACCTGCTGGTGCACCGTTTTCACCCGCTTCGCCTTCACCAGAAAGACGGATACGATCCCCTGTGTCTACGCCTGCTGGAATTTTAACGTTAAGGGTCTTGGTCTTTTCTTTACGACCATGGCCATGGCAGCTGTTACAAGGGTCTTCAATAATCTTACCCTTGCCTGAACATGTCGGACAAGTTTGCTGTACAGCAAAGAAACCCTGGCGCATTTGAACCTGACCGTTGCCGTGGCAAGTAGGACAGGTTTTAGGTGAAGAACCTTTTTTCGCGCCTGAACCGTCGCACACGTCACATTCGACCAGCGTAGGTACGCGAATATCAACGCTCTTACCGCGAACTGCTTCTTCTAAACTTAGCTCTAGGTTGTAACGTAAGTCTGAACCTTGACGAGCACGCGACTGACGTCCACCGCGACCACCGCCGCCAAAGATATCACCAAAAACATCGCCAAAGATATCGCCGAAGTCGGCACCACCACCGAAGCCGCCGCCACCGCGGTTTGGATCAACACCTGCGTGGCCGTATTGGTCGTATGCTGCACGCTTCTGCGAATCTGACAGAATTTCGTAGGCTTCCTGGATTTCTTTAAACTTATCTTCCAGGCCTTTATCGCCTTGCGTACGGTCAGGGTGATATTTCATCGCAAGCTTTTTATACGCTTTTTTAATTTCACGTTCGCCCGCGCTTTTATCTACCCCGAGTACTTCGTAGTAGTCTCGTTTCGACATATCGTTTACATATCCTACTTTTTTTGTCGACAAGCATGTAATGCTTGTCGAATCTACATCTGACTGTTGTGAAAATAACCTGATTAGGTTTTTAATAACGCTAGGCTATTTACACCAAGTTATTTACACAACAAAGGCGCAACAAGAATATCCTGTTGCGCCTGAACTGCTTACACAGCCCGGCGCGCCGGGCTAATCACAACAGTTTACTTTTTGTCGTCGTCTTTCACTTCTTCAAATTCTGCGTCAACAACGTCATCGTTTGCTTGACCAGAAGAAGCTTGCTGCTCAGCGCCTTCCGCGCCACCAGCTGCTGCTTGTTGAGCTTGCGCCGCTTCCATCAGCTTGCTAGACGCCTTAATAAGTTCTTGCGTTTTCGCTTCGATTTCCGCTTTGTCTTCGCCTTTAGACGCTGTTTCTAGCGCAGTAAGGGCTTCTTCAATTGGCGCTTTGTCTTCTGCACTTAGTGCATCGCCAACTTCTTCAAGCTGCTTACGTGTAGCGTGGACCATGCCATCAGCTTGGTTGCGCGCTTGAATTAGCTCTTCAAACTTCGCATCCGCTTCTTTGTTCGCTTCTGCGTCTGCTACCATTTTTTCCACTTCTTCATCGCTTAGGCCTGAAGAAGCTTTTATAGTGATCTTCTGCTCTTTACCTGTATCTTTATCTTTCGCAGACACGTGTAGGATACCGTCAGCATCTAGGTCGAAAGTAACTTCGATTTGCGGCACACCGCGCGCTGCTGGACGAATGCCTTCAAGGTTGAACTGACCAAGAGACTTGTTGCCGCTTGATTGCTTACGCTCACCTTGTAGTACGTGTACTGTTACCGCAGACTGGTTGTCTTCCGCTGTAGAGAACGTTTGCGACTTCTTAGTAGGGATAGTCGTGTTTTTCTCGATAAGCGCCGTCATTACACCACCCATTGTCTCGATACCTAGAGACAAAGGTGTTACGTCTAGAAGTAGTACGTCTTTAACGTCACCAGAAAGTACACCACCTTGAATTGCCGCGCCTACCGCTACTGCTTCATCAGGGTTAACGTCTTTACGTGGCTCTTTGCCGAAGAACTCAGTTACATACTTCTGTACTAGCGGCATACGCGTTTGACCACCAACAAGGATGATGTCGTTGATGTCGCCTACAGATAGGTCTGAATCAGCTAGTGCTTGCTTAAGCGGGTTAAGCGAGTTTTTCACTAGGTCTTCAACCAAAGACTCAAGTTTTGCACGGGTAAGCTTAATCGCTAAGTGCTTAGGACCTGTTGCATCAGCCGTGATGTAAGGCAGGTTAACTTCAGTCTGTTGTGAAGAAGAAAGTTCGATTTTCGCTTTTTCACCGGCTTCTTTAAGACGCTGCATTGCAAGCGGGTCTTTACGTAGGTCGATGCCTTGATCTTTCTTAAACTCTTCAACTAGGTAGTTAATAACACGGTTATCGAAGTCTTCACCACCAAGGTGTGTGTCACCGTTAGTCGCTAGTACTTCAAACGTGTGCTCGCCGTCTACTTCATCGATTTCGATGATAGAGATATCGAAGGTACCACCACCTAAGTCGTAAACTGCAACAACGTTGTCGCCTTGCTTCTTATCCATGCCGTAGGCAAGAGCAGCAGCTGTCGGCTCGTTAATGATACGCTTAACTTCAAGACCTGCGATGCGGCCCGCATCTTTAGTTGCTTGACGCTGAGAATCGTTAAAGTAAGCAGGAACAGTAATTACTGCACCAGTTACTTCTTCGCCAAGGTAGTCTTCAGCGGTCTTCTTCATTTTCTTAAGTACTTCAGCAGAAACCTGAGGAGGCGCCATTTTTTCGCCTTTAGCTTCTACCCACGCATCACCGTTATCAGCACCTACAATTTTGAAAGGCATAATGTCGATGTCGCGCTGTACTTCTTTATCTTGAAAACGGCGACCAATTAGACGCTTGATAGCGAATAGCGTGTTTTCAGGGTTAGTTACCGCCTGACGCTTCGCAGATTGACCTACAAGTGTTTCACCATCGTTTGTGTATGCGATGATTGAAGGTGTTGTACGATCGCCTTCCGCGTTTTCAATTACGCGAGGTTTGTCGCCGTCTAGAACTGCGACACATGAATTCGTTGTACCTAAGTCGATACCAATGATTCTACCCATTTCGTGTCTCCGAATGATTTTCTTAATACTGTACTTTTAGTGGGGTTATTCCCCGTCTTTTCAATAGATGCCAGTAAAAAAACTGACATTTTTGTGTGTTCGTCGCAAAAAGCGTCTTAGGCCTGCGTATCCACACCGTCGCTTGGTGCACGCGATACCATAACCATGGCAGGGCGTAGCAAACGACCATTAATTTGATAACCTTTCTGCATCACAGCCATTACTGTATTTGGCTCGTGGTCTGCACTTTCTTGCATCGACATAGCTTGATGCAAATCAGGGTTAAAGGTTTCACCCTGCGGATCAATAAGGCTTAATCCAAATTTCTCAATAGTGCTTAAGAAAGTTTTGTGGGTCATTTCCACACCTTCTAAAAGCGGCTTCACAGCTTCATTGTCACCATCGGTCATTTCGATAGCGCGCTCTAAGTTGTCGATAACCGGAAGCAATTCGCCAGCAAAACGTTCAAGCGCAAATTTACGCGCTTTTTCTACTTCGCCTTCAGCGCGACGACGTGCGTTATCAGCATCTGCGCGCGCGCGAAGCACACCATCCTGCTGTTCTTTAATGGTTGCTTGCGCCTCAGAAAGTGCGGTTTCTAGTTCGTAAATGCGCTGCGCATTTTCGTCTAGCTCTACACCTTCTGCTTCTGATGCTTCTACCTGCGCTTCATCAGCATTAATTACAGTCTCATCTACTGTATTTTCTTGTTCTGCCTGCACGTCGCGATTATCGCTCATGCCTACCTCCAAACGTTTTTCTTAATTAGGCGATGCCCAATAACATTAAAATTACTGGGAATAACTTCGTTGCGCTTAGTTATGGGGCTAGTTTTAAGGTGATCAAGGGTATCCACAATAATTTTGTGGACGATTTTAAAAAATGCTGAGAAATTTTAGTTTTAATATAAAAACTACTTAGGACTCTAAGTGATGTGTTCGAAACGAAGCGTCTGAATTCTCGCTTCCCACTTTCATTATCAAATAGTTTTTGATAATGATTCAAAAACAAGCCTATTACTGTTTGCAAATTATATCTCTACACTTCTCCTGCCAGTCGCAATTGAGCTGTACCGACTTTTTTACCCCGTACCAGAAATTGGAGAAGAGAGATGATCAAATTAAAGCAACTTGTTATCGCTACCACTGTTGGGCTAAGCATGTTAAACGGCGTGGCCTCTGCTGCTACTGAAGTAGGCCCATTAGAGCCTGTCACCACATTTGAAGACGCAAGAGGCGCAGGTATTACCATCACTCCGTCTGGCCGATTACTCATTAGTATGCACCCGCTTGATAATCCAAAGCTAAAGATTGTTGAGGTAATGGCTAATGGATCTAAACAACCCTTCCCTAATTTAGATTGGGCAGATGGCCCAGAAACTGGTGATGTGGGCTTTAGTGCCGTTATTGGTATACACAGCGATAGTCAAGGCATTGTCTGGATGCTAGACATGGGAAGTGAAACCTCACCAGCCAAACTCGTTGCGTGGGATAGCAATGAAAATGCTCTGCTTAAAACCATTGAACTTGATAGCAAAGCACTTAAAGCAAATTCGTTTGTTCAAGACTTTGTTATTGATGAAAAGCATAACAAAATTTATATAGCAGACATGACATTTGGTAACTTTGCTGGTGCAACAAAGCCGGCAATTATTGTCGTAGACACAGAGACGGGCGAATCTAAGCGCGTATTAGAAAGCGCTTCTTATCTTATGCCTGAAGATAGAGAACTTGTTATTGAAGCATCGCTACTTGCCTCTAAAACCGATGATGGTAAGCCAAACCCGCTTAAATTTGGTTTAAATCCAATAGCGTTAGACCCAGCCTCTGACACGCTTTACTTTGGCGCGTTCACTGGCACCAAAATTTATCAAATATCAACATCCGCTATCGGCGACACGTCGCTATCAGACAATGAATTAGAGAAATCTATTCAGGTATTTGGCCCCAAAAACCCGAGCGACGGTATTACACTAGCGCCAGGAGGCGGCGTGTTAGCCACCGATTTAGAAAATAACGCGGTTGGGTTAACGACTGAAGGAAAGTATCAAACCCTTATTCAAGATAAGCGCCTGTCTTGGCCCGATAGCCTTGCAACAAGTAACGGTTATGTTTACGTCACTCAAGACCAGCTGCATCAGCACCCAGCTTTCAGCCAAGGGCTAGGTAACGCTAAGCCACCCTATGTGCTTTATCGCTTCCGCTTTGAGCAATAAATACAGCGAGAGAATAAAGCCTATTTTCCCTATTTATCCCTAATCACACCTAATTACACCTAATTACACCTAATCATTTCGGGGGGGGGGGGCAATCAGCCCCTCACTTTTACTAATAACTGAATTTATGTGAGGAAACTCGGAGATGTGCCAAATGTGAAAACCGTGTTAATGTAAACGTAGGAAGAAAATAAGTTTTTGAGAGCACTAATTTGTGCGTCCAACAGCACAAACTATCTACTACACGGACTACCTATGCTAAGTATATGGACGGTTGGCGCTATCGTCGGTTTCTACCTTCTCGCGCTTTTTGCTTTAGCATTTTGGGGTGACAGATATTTACGCGATAATCGACAGCACCCCGTACTTTATAGCCTTGGTTTAGGTGTGCACTGCACATCTTGGGCTTTTTTCGGCACCACATCGCAAGCCACCCAATATGGCTGGGCGGTTATCCCCACTTATTTAGGCATTATGCTCACCATGGCATTTGCCTTTCCTGTGGTGCTTCGTATAAGCAGGCTATGCCAGCAGCATAATATCAGCTCTTTAGCCGACCTCATCTCGCTCAAATACCAGCACTCTCATTTAATTGCTGCACTTATTACTTTACTGTGTTTTTTTGGTGTTGTGCCCTATATAGCCCTTCAATTAGACGCTATAACAAAGTCTATTAACCTACTTACAGGCGAACCCCAAACCACCACGCCTTGGTTAAGCATTTACGTGGCCGGTTTGCTCGCCATATTTGCCATAACTTTTGGTACGCGTACGCTAAACTTGACGGAAAAGCATCCTGGATTACTTCTAACCATTGCTTTCGAGTCGGTGGTAAAGCTTGTGGCGCTTTTGGCAGTAGGCGTTTTTGTTTGCTTCTTTTTATTCGATGGCGTCTTAGATTTAGTTTCTAACGCCTCGTCAAATGACAGTGCCAGGGACGTCATTTACGCTGATAGCGCACCCTGGGTTTATGCATCGCACGTAGTTCTTGGTGTCTGCTCTATGTTTGTACTACCACGACAATTTCACATGAACTTTGTTGAACAAAACGGTGAGAGCGAGCTTCGTACTGCAAGGTGGCTGTTTCCACTTTACTTGTTCGGTATGACGTTGTTCATTATCCCCATCGCCCTTGCAGGCAAAATGCTGCTTCCGGCAACAACAAGTTCAGATGCCTACGTACTCGCCCTGCCCTTATTTACCGAAAACATCGCCCTATCAGGTTTTGCTTTTATTGGGGGGTTATCGGCTACCACTAGTATGGTAATTGTAGCTACCCTAGCCCTAGGAATAATGATTTCAAACAATGTGGTCACACCTCTCTGGCTGAAGGCGCGACTGAAAACCTCTCCAAGTCGCTCAATGGAGCCAAGCAAAATTCTTTCTATCCGGCGGCTTACCGTTTTAATCGTACTTAGCATAGCACTGTGGTATCACTTAAATATTAGCCAAGCTGCGCCTTTGGTGAAAAGTGGTGTTATCGCTATTGCTTTGTTGGGGCAATGCATGCCTGCACTTATGTTTGGTATTTACTGGCAAAAGAGTACTAAAACTGCAGCTATTTGTGCATTACTGGTAGGCTTTATGTGTTGGGCTGTGTTTCTGCTCTACCCCAGTTTAATGTCTAGCTACTATTTTGACCCAGTACCTACTGACCAAGCTTTAGGTCTGGGTTTTGCTTATGCATTAATGGCAAACTGCATAACCTTTATTGCAGTAGCGCTGATCACATCAAACCGGGGCGCTAAACAGAATAATGTTGAGACAACGCATGACGGTGCTCCTCATCTACTCGTAAAAGTTCGTGATTTAATAGCGCTTACCGAACGTGTCCTTGATACCAGTACTCACAGTCAACTTGTGCAGCAGCTTTCTGTGGATGTTAACCGCGCCTCGAGCAACGGATACGCCAGTCAGGCTCTTATTGACAGAGTGAACAAGCTGCTTGCCGCCCAAGTGGGTGCGCCCAGCGCGCGAATATTACTCGGCGCCATTGCAGATACTGGCAGTGATAGCTTGCCCGAATTGGTTGATTGGGTAGAAGAAGCGTCCCAATCATTTCAGTTCAACCACGAAGTACTTCAGTCATCGGTACAAAATATCGAACAGGGTATTAGTGTACTTGATGACAAACTTCAGCTATTGGCGTGGAACGAGCGCTATGTGGAACTTTTCGCCTACCCCAAAGGCTTTTTAAAAGCAGGCATGCCAATTACCGACATACTGAGTTACAACGCCAAACGAGGCTTATTTAGCCCCTCATCAATTGATAAGCGAGTGAGCTACATGCTAGAGGGCACCCGCCATAAACATATTCGAAGACAGCCTGATGGAAAAGTCATAGAGCTAAATGGTGCCCCCCTTCCTGGCGGGGGTTACGTAACCACTTACAGCGATATTACCGAATACATGGCAATACAAAGGGAACTAGAAAGCGCAAAAGAGGATTTGGAGGCAAGAGTTGCCCTTCGCACCGCTGAATTAGAAGAAGCAAAGCTTCAAGCTGATAAGGCCAATGAGAGTAAAACTAAATTTTTGGCAGCCGCCGGACACGACCTCATGCAGCCCTTTAACGCCGCTACATTATTTGCCAGCATGCTCAGTAAAAAGACCCAAGGCAGTGAATTGGCCACCTTATCTGAAGGCGTCGTGAATTCACTAGATAACGCACAAAGCTTACTTTCTATGCTGCTTGATATGACAAAATTAGACGCTGGCGTGCTTACACCTCAAAAGACCGCGTTTCCCATCGATGAAATGCTGTCATCGCTGGTACAAGAGTTCGGTGTCATTGCGAAGCAGAAAGGTATTGAGCTGAGATATATACCGAGCGCAGTCATCATCTATTCAGACAAAGTTCTATTGCGCCGGGTGATTCAAAACTTGCTGTCCAACGCAGTGCGCTACACATCAAAGGGCAGTGTACTAGTTGGCGTTAGACGCGCTCACTGTTCAGACGCAGAACCAACCATAAAGCTTTGCGTATATGATACAGGTTCTGGTATTGCACCTAATCAACAACATGAGATTTTTAGCGAATTTCACCAGCTTGAAAGCAATAGTAAAGGCGAAGGGATTGGTTTAGGCCTAACTATTGTGGATAAGATATGCCGACTACTAGGTCATAAAGTCGGACTGGCTTCATCGCCGAATCAAGGAAGCTGTTTTAGTGTGGCTATTTCCAGAGTAAATCAAAGCGAATGCTTGTTATCCACTGTGCGTCCAAGCAGCACTATTTATGCTGATACCCTATCAAAAAACTCGGTGTTACCAGTTAACTCAGCAAATGGACCAAATAATCCGGCAAACGTTGTAGAACGTGCCTTAGGTAGCAAATCGCCTCCTATCAACTCGCGCTCCCACCAAACATCACCGCTAAATTCAACGAGTAAAAATAATAACGCATTTTTGAAGAACACGCGTTTTCTGCTTGTAGAAAATGACGAGCAAGTAGCAAATGCAATGTGTACTCTGCTGCAAGACTGGGGAGGAAGTACGACATTGATAGCGAGCGGAACAGAGGCATCAAGTATTTCGCACCAACATTTTGATGTGCTCATTGCCGATTATCACCTAAATTATGGCGAAACCGGTTTTGACGTTTCAGCAATACTTTCTGAAAACAAAGTGAGTTTTACCTTGAAGATTTTGGTCACAGCCAACAGAAGTAATGACATAAGAGAAGAGGCGGCAGAGCAGCAATTTAGCTATCTGCCAAAACCTTTAAAGCCAGCAGCATTTAAGCGGCTGCTTAAACAATCCCTCGTTTAACCGAGGACGATTCTATCTGTTCATTTCAAATCACAGATAAATAAAATTTCTTACTAGTTAGTAGAACAAGGTACGTCAATGCTACTGCGGCAACGCGATATGAAGTCTACCGTAACGATAATCTAGCGTTACAACAAAATCCTTCAACAAATCATAGCCAATTAAGCCTACTACCCGCTTTCCACCTATCCGGCTACCCGTTCTTTCGTATTGACTTTCTAAGTTTGTTTTTTGCCCTTCAGCAGGAAAACTGATCTTGACGTCACCAATCTCATAGGGACCAAACTTCACCACATCAGACGTAGCAAACTCATTTACGCCAGAGCTGTTTGCTCCAAACGAAGTGCTTGCGCCTTCCACTTTGTCTAGCAACCCAGCCTTTGATGCTGCGCGTCGGTCAATTAGAATTGTGCCTGAGTTTCCAGTATCGACAAGCAACCACAAAGCTACACCGTTTATCTCTACTTGTGCGATAGGCATACCGCTTCCCTGTTGGGAGTCGGCATTAACGTTTGCAACCTCTCTCATATCCAGTGAATCACGGGTGACCAAACGAATTTTTCTGTGCGGATAATCTAGCTGGACGATAAAATTGTTAAAGAAGCCTGCACCCAGCAACATGCCATTGGAATGGTGACCGAGGCTGGTCTCGACGAGTGAATCTAACTCGAAACCAGTGCCAAACATCTCAACGCTTACATTGTTATAAGCGTTACGCCTCTCTACATCATAGACACCTTTAACATTCACTGGGCGCCCTTTATCAAGGTCTAATTCGTGCTTGCCGATAAACGCGCGATTAATACTGTTTATTTGTGCCCCTGAGTCCAGCATAACCCGAGATTCAATACCTTCAATGGTGACAGGTAGAAATACGTGACCATTATCTAGCGTGAAGTCTGTCCATGCCGTTACTGCACTTAATGCGCTGTAAGAACTAAAAAGAAGGGAAAGTAAAATTAAGCGAATCATAAATATCCTTTTATGTTAGTAATTTAATCCTTTGTTTTCACGCTACCACAAGAATGAACTGGGGTCGATTTAACACGATGAATTGCATTATAAAGTAGCTATTTAAAGAGGGAGAATTTACAATTGCAGAAGAATAACGACGGACTTTTAATTGCAAACGAGGCGCTTTATATTGAAAAAGTTCTCAGGCGTCTTAGTTAACTTCTTGCGATCTAGTGTGCTTAATTTAAGTGCATAGCATTTTTGAATGCGATCCCAGCCTTAGTCCTATTGATAACGCCAAGCTTTCTCAATACTGCAGATACATGCTGTTTAACGGTAGACTCAGAAATGGCCAGTTCGTAAGCAATCTGCTTGTTGAGCAAGCCGTCTGATACCATTCGCAAAACTTTAAGTTGGTGAGGGGTAAGTTGCTTTAGTCGGTTTGTGAAATCCTCTGGATTAGAGCGGCCATTCACATTCGATGCAGAGGCATTTGGCATCGTAGCTGATGCTATGGGAACAGTAGGCGGTATCCAAGTTTCACCCTCTAACACCGTATTTACCGCGTCGATAATGCAATCGACCGAAGCTGATTTGGGTATGAAACCACTTGCGCCTAACGCAAACGATTTTGCCATAACATCAGGCTCTTCTTGTGCGGTAATAACAACCACAAGTACATCAGGATAGAGCGCATGTACCTCAGCAAGGCCATTTAACCCTTCATTGCCTGGCATAGTGAGATCTAAGAAAAGCAGGTCGATGTCGTCATTTTCTTCAAGACTAGTGAGCGTATCGGGGAACGTGGAGGTTTCTACAAGTTCGATATGCTCCACACTAGCTAACGCATGGCACATCGCAGCTCTGAACAGAGGATGATCGTCAGCAATCAAGATTTTCACAGACATAATGCTATCAACTTGTAACTACCTTGTTAATCAACATACTACCACGCCGGTAAAAAAAGGTTAATCTTATTGGCGTATCTGTTATTGAGTAAGACTCCGCACCACGCCCTTCACTGCTCGACATATTTGCCGGCCAACACAACCGACAGAGGTCGAGCAAAAGTGAGCACGCCTAAGCGTAATCGCCTAGGCGTGAAACTTGTTGCCGGTCTTCTTCACAACATACCGTTTAGAATCGATAACCTACCGTAAGGTGAACTGTACGTGGGTCACCGTAATAACCGATAAGTGTCGTATCGCCACCAAGGCCCGGACCAAAGTTACCCTCACCGTCTTGTGTGACAAAGTCATAACCGCCAACCAGATATTCTTCATCGGTCAGGTTTTTCACGTGTAGTCCAGCATACCAGTCGCCTTCCACACTTTCCCAACGCGCGCTTAAGTTCACCATACCATAGGCATCTTGTTGGATAAGATCGCTGGTTTCAAAGATAAGGTAATCATCACGATAATAGTAGTTGGCGTTGAAGGTAATATCCCCAAAACTCGTCTCTAGCAAATAGTTGGCATTAAGATTAAAGGTGTTCTCAGGTGTACTCGCTAGGCCAATCAACGGAGGAATAGCATTGTTTTTCTTAATTTCAAAATAAATATAGCCGTAAGCAGCGTCAAACTGAAGGTTATCGGTGGCCACCCACGTCATCTCCAACTCGGCACCTTTTGCGGCCGTTTCTGCAGCATTGCGCAGTCGCTGATCTAGGGCTGTTGGATCAGATAAATCCCCTTCGACACCAATATACTGACGATCTTTGTGGTCGTATGAGAACAATGTGATATTCATACGAAGTGCGTCGGTTAAGTCGCTCTTCACACCCACCTCGAAGCTGTCAACGACTTCTGGTTCAACACCAGGCTCGTTAGTCTGAGCACGAGGGTTAAACGTGCCCGATTTAAAGCCTTGTGAATAGCTTGCGAAGAACATGGTGTTGCGGTCCATTTGATACTCAACGCCCACTCGCGGGGTAAAGCGCGACCAACTCTCTACCGCAGGCGCATCAAACACATCATCGCCATCAGTGTCTGTCCCAAGTACTTGAGGCACTAATTGCCCGTCGGGACGCACGTACCCATCAATCCAGTCGGTATAAGGATAGACGTTGGCGAATACCAAACCGTTATTTACAAAAGCCGTCTTCTCTTCATCGGTGTATCGGGCACCAAGTGAAAGCGATAGCTTGTCGGTAACGTCGTAATTCATTTGTGCGTAAGCAGCCCAGCTTTCTGAGTTATTGCAGCCTGTCACTTCTCGCGTCAAACCCGGTGCACCGAGCGCCTGCCCTAACACACCTAAAATTGCATCAAAATTACCGCAGCTCTCACCATCGTAAAAATAAAGCCCTGACACTAAGCTGAACGCGTTCCCGGTGTAGTTCGCTTGAATTTCGTGAGTATCGTTACTGTCATCATATTCTGCCGGCACATCGAAAATAGGCAGAGGCGTGTTGTCGAAATCAATGTTGGTAGGTGAATAACTTTCTCTATGTGAACCAATATATTTAAGCTCTAAATCATCATTCACTCTGTATCGTGCCAGCCAGTTATAGCCTTCTAACTCGACTTTGTTCCATGTAGGTAAGCTGGTATAAGAATCGAAAACCGAATCAGGCACGGGTGCATCTGTTAAAATACTTGGAATTAGACGGTAGCCACCTTTCGCATTTGACGTGTCTTCGGTTTTATCCCAGCCAATGCGGAAAAACAAATCTTCACTCGGATGAACTTCTAACGTTACACGGGCTGCCCAAAGATCTTTGTTATAGTTCTCTTTATCTTGATTGGGCAACGCGCTTACTAGGTACTCGCCGAAGCCGTCGCGGTTTAAATTGGCATAACCCACGCCTAGATACACCGTGTCTTCAATCAATGGAATTTGACCGGTCACTTTAATATCCCGCTGGCTGTAGCTACCTACCGTAGCCTCAACGTTCATCTGAGTATCCCCGGTCATTTCCTTAGTAACGTATTTAACCGCGCCACCAATCGTATTCTTTCCGTAAAGCGTCCCCTGCGGGCCGCGTAACACCTCAATACGCTGCACGTCTAGTAAATCAAGCACGGCTCCTTGTGGGCGAGCAATATAAACATCATCAACATAAATACCTACGCCTGGTTCATAGCCCCAAAGCGGATCTTGCTGACCCAATCCGCGAATAAATGCTGTTAGGGTTGAGTTAGTACCACGACTGGTTTGTAGCGTAGTGTTAGGCGAAAACTGCTGCACTTCAGTCAGCACGCTAATCCCTTTTTCGCCAAGTTCAACCGCACCAATAGATGTGATTGCAACCGGCGTTTCCTGTAGCGATTCTACGGTTTTTCGCGCTGTCACCTCAATGCGTTCTAATTTTCCTTTTTGCTCTTCGGCATCGGCATTAGCTTGACTATCCTGAGCAAATACGGGCGCTGTACTTAAAACGCTAGCTACCGCTAGGGCACATAGGCTACGCATAGGGTGTTTAACTGAAGTTCTTTTGCGTTCTGCTGTGCTAACAGCAGATGGATGTAATTGATAAGGTGAAACCAAGCCATTTGTGTGTGTTGATTTAGACATAGTGAGTCCTTGTTTTTCTAAGTTCTAGGGCCTGTTGGTCTTTGATGTACTTCAAAACTTCAAAGATCAATAGGCTCACGTCACTGTCGGATGTATTGCCTACGGTCAAAACCACTTTAGTTAATTAAATGTTAATAGTATGTAGTACCATCGTACTATGGGATTTTGATTAAAGTAACGTCAAACTTTATGTCTGTTATGAATGCTTTTTACTTGATTCGCATACACTTTGTGGTTTTGGGTGTAGGCAAATCTTTAATCGACTTAACTGTTTCGGATCATCTGCGGTCACAGATTTTTTAAGGAATGATAACTATGTTAAGTATGATTGGCTTAGTAGGCGGTCTGTTGTTGCTTATTGTTTTGACAATACGCGGAATGAACCTCTTTATTGCTGCACCTTTGTGTGCGCTTGTGGTTGCCATCACCAACAATATTGGCGTGTTCACTGGCGACGTGAATTTCGTTCAAACCTATATGAGTGGCTTCTCTGGCTTTATCGCCTCTTGGTTTTTTATGTTTTTACTTGGTGCGTTATTCGGTAAATTCATGGAAGACACAGGGGCGGCAGATGCTGTTTCTCGCTGGATCATCACCAAAATTGGTTACAAGCGTGCCGTATTAGCGGTTGTGCTAGCTTGCGCTATTTTGACCTACGGTGGTGTAAGCGTGTTTGTGGTAGCGTTTTCTGTTTACCCTATGGCGGTGAGTTTGTTTAAAGATGCCAACCTACCCCGTCGCTTCATACCTGCTGCCATGGCATTCGGGTCGGTAACATTTACGATGACCTCCGCGGGCTCGCCAGAAATCCAAAACTGGATCCCTATAAAGTATTTGGGCACCTCGCCTTTTGCCGCGTGGGAAGTTAGCCTTGTCGTCGCCATATTCATGGCATGCTTCGGTTACTGGTGGCTTGCTAAGATGATCAGAAAAGCCGTTAATAACGGCGAGGTGTTTGAAGCCAGAGCAAGCGACCCTGAAGTGCGAGACAGAGCGCTCCCCCACCCGCTTACCGGAATTGTGCCGTTAGTCGTGGTGTTAGTCATTTCGTTTCTATTCCATGAAGAACTCGCTCAGCTTGCGCTTATTCTGGCGTTAGGCGGCGGCGTATTGTGTTTGCTGGCTATTAACTACAAACATTTTCACAGTTTACCGGTTGCCATAAATGCGGGTACGACCGGGGCATTGATTGCCATAGGTAACACCGCCGCTGTTGTAGGTTTTGGTTCAATAGCAAAAAACACCGAAGCGTTTCAAACAACGGTAGCGCTTATGACCCAAATTCCTGGTAACGAGCTTATTGGTGCCGCCATTGCAGTAAGCGTTATTGCAGGGTTAACCGGCAGCGCATCCGGCGGACAAGCCATTGCCTTACCCTTGGTAGCTCCGCATTATCTTGACCAAGGCGTAGAACCAGAGCAGCTGCATAGAATTGTATCTATATCTTCAGGCGCACTAGATTCATTACCTCACAATGGTTACGTGGTCACTACCATACGCGCTATTTGTAACGAAACCCATCAGGCTGCCTACTGGGCGGTGGGTGCGCTCACTGTAGTGGTGCCTGTTATTGGTTTGGCAATGGCAATTGGCTTGTTTAGCTTTATGTAGCATGAGCTCGGCAGGTAAAAACGAAATTGAGCGAAGTGTTAGCGCTGATGTATTTGTAGCCAGGGTCACTTTACATACAGATTCTGTTGAAGGAAGTCAGCGCTGTGAAAAAGGATTGAGGGTTAAAGAAAATGAACTGGAAAACTAGGCGTGCTCCAAAACAAATGTGGAAAGGAAACAAGTACAACAGTCAGCGATCAGTAGTGCCATGCGTATGGGCGGTACAAAAATATATGACTTCACTTAAACTGGTAGCCTTACACTCGGCTAGGAAGTCACGTGCCCTGCTTGGGTTGCTTGCGACGCTTCTAGTAACGTTTCACTTTCAGGTAGTGGCGAGCGAAATTGAGCAAAAAGGTTCGCTGATAGTAGAAAAGCAGACGTTCGAAATGCCTCACTATACAACCTTTGGTGGCAAACAGATCAAGAATATAAAAGTAGGTTGGGAGGCGTACGGAACACTAAATGATGCTAAGAGTAACGTTATACTGATTACCCACTATTTTTCAGGCTCTTCTCATGCAGCGGGAAAGTATGACGAAAACGATTCAGCACCAGGTTACTGGGATAGCATTATTGGTCCCGGAAAAGCCATTAATACAGACCGCTTTTATGTAATAAGCGTAGACACACTAGTCAACTTAAATGCGTACGACCCGAACGTAATCACCACAGGCCCGGCATCAATTAATCCAGATACAGGAAAACCTTATGGCCTGGACTTTCCCGTTGTCACCATACGTGACTTTGTAAACGTTCAAAAAGCACTGCTTGAAAGCTTAGGTATTGGCAAATTGTACGCGGTTATTGGGCCTTCTATGGGCTCTATGCAGGCTATCGATTGGGCGAGCGCTTACCCAGACTGGGTTGAACGTATGATTTCAGTTATCGGCGCAGGTCAAAGCGATGCATGGACTACCGCGGCATTGGAACACTGGGCAACGCCAATCACTCTAGATAAAAACTGGAACAACGGCGCTTATTCCAAAGAGCAAGCGCCCCTTAATGGCTTAGCTGCCTCGCTCATGTTAATTACGCAAAATGCCCTTACCCCTTCTTTTTTCAACCAAACCGGCAAAACGTTGGATTTTAAAAATGTTGAGTCAGCGCCGCTTAGTGACATACGTCAGTCACACAGTATTGTAAGCTGGCTTCGTGAACGAGCGAAGGCCCGGGCAAAAACTATGGATGCCAACCACCTTTTATACTTGGTTCGAGCTTGCCAGCTCTTCGTTGCTGGGCACCAAGATAATCTTGAGCAAGGGCTGGCGTCGATAAAGGCCAAAACGCTGTTTATTCCAGCCCAAACTGATTTGCTTCTTATGCCCTACTTATCTCAAAGTGCACACCAAGAGCTTATTTCAACTGATATCGACAGCACATTAGTTACGCTAGATGGCAAATTAGGGCATTTAGAAGGAGTGACTAACATATCCGCTCAAGCACAGGCCATTCGCCAATTTTTAGAAAATGATAAGGCAGCAATGTAATGATGAAACCTACACCCTTTTTACGCCGCGCAATGTGGCTTTCTTTATTAAGCGTTAGCGCGCTTAGCTTTAGTTCGCCAAGTTTCAGCGCAGAGTCATCAGCACAAGGTGATGTTCCTTTGCTTACCCTCGATTTAAAGAATGTCACCGTGTCTGGCTTGTCCTCAGGCGGTTACATGGCAACACAATTTCAACTAGCACATAGCGACTGGGTGAAAGGCGTTGGTGTCATTGCTGGCGGCCCCTACTTTTGTGCAAAAGGTGATATAACCACCGCCCTCGCACAATGCGTGAATAAGGTAGAGGGAGAAATTAACCTTGATACGCTAAACGAAAAAGCCAAACAGTATGAAACTGAGGGAAAAATCGCCTCGCTTTCAAATATGAAAGACGCAAAAGTCTGGCTTTTTCACGGCACGCAAGACACCAGAGTGATTGCACAAGTCAGCGATTTATTATTTGAGCAATACAAATTGTGGACAGACACCCAAAATATTGCCTATATCAAAGATAAACCCATGGCACATTTGTTTCCTACCAAAAACAATGGCGTCAACTGCATGAAATCAGAGAGCCCCTTCATTGGGAACTGCGACTATGATGCCGCAGGCGTTTTGCTTTCCCATCTTATTGATGATATTTCAGCTCCTGATGATAATTTGTCGGGAAAAGTGCATTCGATAGACCAACAAAATGTAGCCGGTAGCGATGCTAAAACATTAGCAAGTGAAGGTTTTGTGTATGTACCTGAAAGCTGTGCACAAGGCGAGCCCTGCAGAGCCCATATTAGTTTCCACGGCTGTAACCAGTATGCCGATGCCGTTGGCGATGCCTACACCACCCAGACCGGTCTGAATGAATGGGCTGACGACAACAATATTGTTGTGCTTTATCCGCAAACTAAGAAGTCGTTATTTATGCCGTTAAATCCACAAGGCTGTTGGGATTGGTGGGGCTATGCATCTAGCGATTACGCCAACAGAAACGGTGCGCAAATAAGGGCAGTAAAGAAGCTGTTGTTTTCATTAGATAGTGCACCTTCATCAATCAACGCCTCAGGGAGTACCAATGAGTAAGCGCACCATATTTATCACAGGCGGCGCAAGCGGCATTGGCTTTGGCATTGCCGAGTCAATGATGAAACAAGGCCATCATGTGATCATCGCTGATATAAATGAACAGGCGGCGAAAGAGGCCGTAACTAAACTGGCGCACTTGGATGGTTCGGCCAGCGCAGTGGCGGTAGACGTGTGCAATGCAGAGCAAGTTGCAGCGCTACCTGAGGTACTGGGAAAACATACCGTAGATGTGCTTATAAACAATGCAGGTATACAACACGTTTCTCGTATAGAAGACTTCCCTGCAGATAAGTGGCAGCAGCTTATAAACATAATGCTGGTTGGCCCTGCTCTGTTAACCCAAGCTTTTTTGCCCACAATGCGACAGCAAAACTACGGGCGCATCATTAATGTAGGCTCTATTCACTCGTTGGTAGCCTCGCCCTATAAGTCTGCTTATGTAGCGGCGAAGCATGGGCTGTTAGGTTTTGCAAAAACCATCGCGCTTGAAACAGGTGACTGTAATGTAACCATTAACACTCTCTGCCCTGCGTATGTTAAAACCCCCTTGGTAGAACAACAAATTACAGCACAGGCAAAAGAAAATAACCTTACCGAGGAAGAGGTAATAACAAAAATCATGTTAGAACCCATGCCTAAAAAGCAATTTGTTAGCGTTGAAGAACTTGCAGATACCGCGAGCTTCTTAATGTCGGCTAGTGCCCGCAATATTACCGGGCAAACCATGGTACTCGACGGGGGGTGGACGGCGCGATAGCTGTTAGTGAATTTTACGCTTTATGATTGGTGGTTGTAGCGTGTTTTTCTTCATACTAAAAAGACTGCAAGGCGCAGTCTTTTTCGTTTTATCATCTTGCCAAAAGATTATTCCCAAAGTGAGACATAAATGGCGACCATCTCTTCAATGGTCGGTACGCGAGGGTTATTGCCCGGTGAACCCGATGCCAAAGCTTGCTCAGCCATTGTTGAGGTCGAAGCAAAAAACGTCTCTTTATCAATTCCAAACTCTGCTGGCGTGGGCACTTGTAAATCGGCATTAAGTGCTTTTAGCTCATTGATAAGCTTTTCGTTCGCCATTTCGTCTGAATCTCCCTGTGTAGCGACCCCCATAGCGCGGGCACATTGTGCATAACGCACTGACGCACTTGGAATAGAAAAGGCGGTAACCGCGGGCAACAACATGGCGTTAGACAAGCCGTGAGGCACATGAAAGGCTGCACCGATGGGCCGGCTCATTCCGTGAACAAGGGCCACTGACGCATTTGAAAAAGCAATACCCGCAAGCGTCGAGCCCAGCATCATTGATTCTCTAGCCGTTTCATTTGTTGGATCTGCAAATACAGTACGTAGATTAGGCGCAATTAATGCCATAGCTGATAGCGCCTGTGCATCGCTATAAAGATTAGCTTTGCGGCTTACGAACGCCTCAATAGCGTGAGTGAGCGCATCAATGCCAGTATCGGCGGTAACGCGTGCTGGCAAGCTTTGGGTTAACGAATAATCGACCAGAGCTGCCGTTGGCATAAACCCTAGACCAACACACAACATTTTCTCTGTAGTGTTTTCGTCAGTAATAATAGTGAATCGCGTTGCTTCAGAGCCTGTGCCCGCCGTTGTGGGAATAGCGATAATCGGTAAACCCGCGTCATCGACAACCCGTGGAAATTTGTAGTCTCGCATTTCACCGCCATATTTGCCCAATATGGCAATGGCTTTTGCACTATCGATAGGGCTTCCGCCACCTAAGGCGATAATGCTGTCATAATCGTTGGCTTTAAATGCATCCACACCTCGGGTAATCGATTTTACCGTTGGCTCAGGCACCGTATCTGAAAACACATCTGCGCTAATTCCAGCCTCTTTTAACACTTGCACTATGGCAGCGCTGTATCCCAATTCGACCATCACCTTATCGGTAACCAATAATGGTTTGCGACAGTTAAGGCCTTTGAGGGTTTCAGCCACCCGCTGACTCGCGCCCTTCCCTATATGCATCACTCTTGGCAAAATAATTTGATGAGACATGCTTCCCTCCTGTGGTTGCTTTTCTCCAGCATACCTGCCGAAATGCCTAAAGCAATGACAATGTAAAAATAATGTTATCACCACTTTAATCCGACTGCCTGCTCGACTAGGTTAGCATGCGCCGTACAATCCCAAATTATTGGACTTTAAGCGACAAACAGACTCAGTGGTCTAGCAAACACTCCTCTATTGAAGGCGGCCTGCTCGACTATAATCGATTAGAAGATCGCTAAACCTTGCACTCTGTAACGTTTTACGCTTTTATTTTGCAAAATACCTGTGCTAATGTCCGACCATTGGAAATGAAAGGACATTAGCATTCCATGCCCTATCAAACCGTTGCTTTAATTGGAAAACCTCAGCACGCTGCAACCCATGACAGCTTAAATATTCTTGCCGAATATTTATTAGCCAAAGGCTGCAAACTACTCGTTGAGGAAAGTATTGCTGAAGAGCTTGAAACTGAAAACTTCAAAAGCTGTAACCTTGTTACTATTGGTAAAGAGGCTGACCTTGCCGTTGTAGTAGGTGGTGACGGCAGCATGCTTGGTGCCGCCCGTGTACTGGCGCGTTTTGACATCCATGTTGTAGGCGTCAACCGCGGCAATCTTGGCTTTTTAACAGATATTCACCCTGATGATATCGTTCAACAGCTTGACCTTATCTTCAATGGTGAGTGCGTGGTTGAAGAGCGCTTCTTACTTGAAGTCGAAGTTTATCGGCACGAAAAGCTTAAAAGTAACAATTCTGCCGTAAATGAAGTGGTACTGCACCACGGCAAAGTTGCTCATATGATGGAATTTGAAATTTATATCGATGAGCAATTCGTATTCAGTCAGCGAAGCGATGGATTGATAGTAGCCACACCTACAGGCTCGACTGCATACTCTCTTTCAGCCGGCGGCCCTATCATTATGCCAAAGCTTGATGCACTAACGCTGGTGCCTATGTTTCCTCACACACTGAGCAGTCGCCCCATAGTTGTTGATGCAGACAGTCAGGTATCAATGAAAGTATCAAAGGTAAACAGTGACTCGCTGCAGGTAAGTTGTGATAGCCACATTGTTCTACCCGTATTGCCTGGTGATGAAATCCGCATTAATAAGAGCGTAGACAAGCTTCATCTTGTTCACCCCAAGGGCTACAGCTATTTCAACGTACTTCGCAAAAAGCTAGGTTGGGGCAGTAAGCTTTACTAGTCACATACCCCATTCATTTTTCCCAATGTGCATTTATTACATAAGCCTGTAGCATTTTCGTAATTGCTACAGGATTGAAAAATAAAGATTTTTTAATCTTTCCCTATTTCTCTATTAAAAACGTGTACTTATAAAACTCTCAGATTTCGGCATACCCGTTGCAACTGTCTAGGTAAGTTGTTGGCACAGGGCAAGTGAGATTTTGCCCCTTATGATGTTTTACATCGTGCTGATTTATTTACATTCAATAGGAGATATCATGAGTAACACCAATATCAAATTTACAGCCCCTGGAATGGATAACGATGCTGCTGCCAAAACAATTAAGGTATTGGATCAGCGATTGGTTGCACTATTAGATCTACAGTTAACCTTAAAGCACATTCACTGGAATGTGGTAGGACCAAATTTTATTGGCGTACATGAAATGCTAGACCCTCAGGTAGATGCAGTACGCGAAATGACAGACACCATTGCCGAACGTATTGCAACGTTAGGCGGCGTACCAAAAGGCACACCAAAAGCCATTGTTGAAGGTCGCAGCTGGAACGATTACGAACTAGGAAAAGGTTTAGTACTCGACCACCTTAAAGCACTAGATGCTGTATATGATGGTGTAAATGGCGACCATAGAAAGGCGCTAGAGCTTCTTGGTGAAATTGACCCAGTATCAGAAGATATGATCACTGGTCAGCTGGCAGACCTAGAACAGTTTCAGTGGTTCGTACGCGCGCACATTGAATCTGGAAGCGGTGAGTTGCAGCAGTAAGCTTTTTTATTGAATATTATATAGTTATCTGGCTATTTATAGTTCAATTAAAGTTGGAATTCAAAAGGAGAGCTTAAGCTCTCCTTTTTGATGTTTAGTTTTAAAAAACCGTTACAGCAGTCAACGTATTGGCTTGCAAGCTTTCTTCATAGATAGGCTTTTTGCTGTCGCATTTCACTTAGATTAGTACTGTATAAATTTCTGTAAAACACGCATTCTCATTAATTTCGTTTCTGCAGGTTACTCATAACCCCATATAACCCTGCGGACATATAACATTGATTTCTCGCCCTTTATTAGCTTCCTTCTTATTTTTAGCGTAATTTTTTTACGACTTAACTTTACACAGCCAAAATACTGTATATATTATCAGTTACTGTATATATCATCATGTTCAACTTATTCGAGTGTGGTTATGTTAGCGCATCTTTCTATTTCTAATTTTGCTGTTGTAAAACAACTATCGGTTCAACTGGAAAACGGACTTACTGCAATAACCGGTGAAGCCGGCGCAGGTAAATCAATTGCTATTGATGCGTTAAGCTTGTGCTTAGGCGAACGTGCCGACGCAAATGCTGTGCGTAAAGGAAGTACGAAAGCTGAAATCATCGCACACTTTTCCTTGAGCAATAACGCGTTAGCTAAAGCTTTTCTCGATGAACATGAACTTACCTCAGACGAGGATGAAAACAGCTGCTTTATTCGCAGAGTTATTTCTAAAGAAGGTCGCTCAAAAGCGTTTATCAATGGTATTCCCGCTTCACTTCAGCAGTTAAAAGGCTTAGGCCAATATTTGTTAGCCATTCACGGTCAAAACACACACCTGCAACTGTTGAAAGAAGATCATCAAAGAGATCTAGTTGACGGTTACGCTAAGCATGATGAATTGTTAGCGCAAGTTGCAGAAACTCATTCAATCTGGCGTGATAAGCAACGCTCACTAAAGACACTTCAAGAGCAAGCACAGCAGCGAGAAGATAGAATTCAGCTGTTAACCTATCAGGTGCAAGAGCTCGATGAATTTGCTATTGAAGAGGGCGAGTTCGAAGAGTTGGAAATAGAGCACAAGCGCTTGAGCAATGGTCAAAGCCTTTTAGAACAAGCGCAAACTAGCGTGTACAACTTATATGAGAATGATGAAGGCAACGCTTTATCAGTAATTCAAAGCAGCATTGAGCGCTTAGGCGAATTAGAAGCCCATGATGCAAGTCTAACGCCTATGATAGCATTACTAAACGACGCGGCAATTCAAGTAGAAGAAGCTGCGGGAGAGCTGCGTAGCTACTGCGATCAATTAGAAATTGACCCACTTCGTCTACAGCAAGTTGAAGCGCGCTATGCTAAGGCAATGGAGCTGGCACGTAAACATAGCGTTATGCCAGAAGGGCTATATCAACACCATCAAGAGCTAGCCGCTGAATTCAATTCACTATCTGAACAAGAAACACTATTGGGTACACTTGAAGGCGAAGTAGAAGAAGCGCGAGCAACATACCTAACTGCAACCAAAGGGTTGTCTGAAAGCAGGAACCGTGCTGCTGGTAAGTTAAGTAAAGATATCGAAGCTCAGATTCGTCAAATGAATATGCCTCATGCAAAAGTCGATATTCAAATTCAGTACGATGAACTTAAGAAACCTGTTAGCACAGGTCTTGATACTGTCGAGTTCAAAGTGTCTACCAACCCGGGGCAGGATGCAGACAAGTTAGAAAAAGTGGTGTCAGGTGGTGAGTTATCACGTATAGGGTTGGCTATTCAGGTAATTGCAAGTGACAATCACGCAACGCCTACCATGATTTTCGATGAGGTCGATACAGGTATTAGCGGGCCAACTGCATCTATCGTTGGCGGTCTGTTGCGCAAACTGGGCAAGCAGTCTCAAGTAATGTGTGTAACGCATTTACCACAAGTAGCTGCGCAGGCGCATAACCAGCTGTTCGTTACTAAACTCACTGATGGGCAAAGCACTGAAACTCAAATGCTACCGCTTACCAAGCAAGACCGTATTGATGAGTTGGCGAGATTGCTAGCCGGTGACAAAGTAACCAAATCGGCCTTAGCAAACGCAAAAGAACTGCTAAAAAGCGCAGCATCGAACTAAAATGCAGTTGATTGGTCATAGTTGTCAATGTAGCATGCCTTCGCGCTTGCAATAAAACAGTCTCGAAATTCGCTTTAGCGAAGTTCATTGACACTAACAAAGGCAATACTGGACAAATTAACGCATGAAGTTGCAACACCTATTAGTAATTCTTGGTATCACACTTACATCAACCGCTTGCTCGAACTGGATATATCGTATCGACGTTCCCCAGGGAAACTTCCTTGATCAAAGAGACGTTGAAAAGCTGCGCGTTGGAATGACAAAAGAACAAGTTATTTATGTATTAGGCAACCCTGTTGTTCAAGACTCGTTCGATGATGACACTTGGTACTACGTTTACGATATGAAACGCGGTATGGAAAAGCGCGGAAAAGATTTTCAGAAGCAAATGGTGATAAACTTTGTAGATGACAAAGTGACGACTGTTGAAGGCGACTTCGAGTTATCTGAAGACTTCAACACACCGCTTGATAACTAATCATGTTTAAAAAGGTAGCGTTTTCACGCTACCTTTTTAGTTTCTAATACCCTTGGTAAAAATGCCTGTTTTTCGAGTTACATAGCTCACCTGATTGAGGTCTATATGGAACACAGTTTTTGGCACAGCAAATGGCAAAAAAACGAAATTGGATTTCACGAACCTGAAGGGAATGCACTTCTTGTCAAATATGCCCATTTTCTGCTTGGTAACGAAAACTCGAGCACTACTTTCAAACGCATATTTGTTCCACTATGCGGAAAGACCCGTGACATCGGCTGGCTACTTTCCCAAGGTTGTGAGGTGGTAGGTGCTGAGCTGAGCGAAATGGCTATCATACAGCTATTTGAAGAGCTTGGTGCCGAGCCTAACGTTACTACCACTGCGAAGGGCAAGGTTTACACCAAAGACGGCTTAACCATATACGTGGGCGATATTTTTAAACTCACATCAAGCGATATAGGCGATGTTACGGGCGTTTACGATAGAGCAGCCTTGGTTGCACTGCCTAACCCTCTTCGCGAGCAATACGCTGCCCACCTAATTGCTATTACTCAATGTGCCCCTCAGCTAATCATCTCATTCGAGTATGACCAGAATGAAATGGCCGGCCCTCCATTTAGCGTAAACGAAAAAACCGTTGATACACTTTATGCTGGCGACTACAACATCCAAAGGTTAGAGCGTTCTGTGCTTGAAGGCGGTTTGAAAGGCAAAGTAGACGCTGATAATTTGGTATTTGCGCTAACGGCTAAGTAGGCTTGTTTAAGGTCCGTTGCCAATACCAAGCGCTGAAATAGTTGTTTTTTAGTTTGCTTTCAGCGCTGATTAACACTGCAATATTTACGCAATACATCCCCATGCCTGCTAATCCGACTTGCTTTTATAAATGGCTAGAGGCCTAGTAGCGCCTCGACCCCAAACAATATTGCACCTATTAGACCTCCGACGATGGTACCGTTTATGCGCACTTTTTGTAGGTCACGACCAATATTTAGTTCTACCTGCTCAGCCATTTCACGTTCATCCCAACTATTGATGGTGTCGCGAATGTGGCGCGTTAGAAACTCAGCTAATTCTGGCGCCATATATTTTGCTGCTTCACCAATATGTTTATTAAACGCTTTTGCCAACTCACTGTCTTGCGTTAACGTTGTGCCCAAATCTTTTAGAAGACCCGACACTTTAGTTTCTGCTTTGCCATTTTGCTCTTCAAGTGACGTTAAAAGCCATTGATGGAATTTGGCCCATGATTGCTGAACATAGGTATTTAATGCTGGGTCATTGATGATTTTTTCACGATAGCTATTTACCTTTTTCTCCATTAACGGGCTGTGCTGTAGCTCGTATAAAAACTCATGCACCTGTTCGTCGAAAGCATGGCGAATAGGATGGTGCTCATCCTCGTATATATCTTCTAAAATACTTGAAACGGCTTTAACAGCTATGAGCGCACCCTGTTCGCTTAGCCAGCTAGACGGCAAGAGCTTTTCGATGCGGCTGTACTCAGTTTTTAACCAAACCACTAAAGTATCTGCTATATAAATTTGAGTTTCGGGCTCTGCGAGCAGTTTAGCTAGTTTCCCTAACACCCTATCGAGTACGACTTGGTGCTGGCGTTCTTTCGTCACCGCGCTTAGCGAAGTAGCCATTAGCTGCCTAAGATCAAGTTGGTTAATACCCTTCTGCGCAGTTTTAGCAATAAATGCTTTAACAGGTTTGTCATCAAGCACACGTAACACACCGGCAAAAGCGTCACATAGAAAGCGACTTAAGCGAGTAGCGTTTTTCTCGTATGACAACCATCTTCCAGCGCCCTTCGCAGGGTCACTGTCTCGAATCAGTTTTTCTATCGCTTCGGGGTGAAAGAATTTCTCTTTAACGAATACCGACAAATTATTAGCAATAACTGACTTATTACTTGCCACGATATTGGTATGGGGAATGGGATACTGGGCTGGTATTGGTTTAAACAACGCGGTTACAGCAAACCAGTCAGCAAGACCACCGATAAGCGCCGCCTCACTCGCCATTTTTATAAGCCCTAACCACCATGCACCCTGTAAATTTGGGTAGAACTTGGGTAGTAATACTGTAAAGACAAATACGCCTGCGGCAAAAACCAAACAGGCCAATGCGAGCCTTTTGGCTTTGTTCAGCTGTGCATATTTGTCCGTCATAAACTACTCCGTTTAAATTACTTGTTTACCGTCTTGGTCAATTAGTGGTGTACCGTCTTCTTTAGCAAAAGGGCCTTGTGGCCATACATGTAAAATATCCAATACAGCTTCACTTGGGCGGCATAATTTCACTGTTTCTTTTAGGTCACTAGAAACAGCTCTTCCCTCGTCTACTTGGTTAGAAAAAGAAGCAGACTTTTTACACTCACCTTTGGGAATGCAAACAATAGGCCTATTCACTAATATGGGGTGCTTCAACATCAATTCGAAGATAGCCTCGTTACTCACTGACTCATCAAGCAGCCCTAACTCAGCTGCAGGCGACTTTGTTGTCCGAAGCGCTTGTCGAGGGGTCAAGCCTGCTGCGTGTAATAAATAACTTAGCTGCTCGCGCTCCCACCCTACACTTAAATACTCAATAACCTCTACGTCATATCCCGCAGCTCTAATCACTGCAAGTACATTTCTAGACGTTCCACATTCTGGATTATGATAAATCCTCACCATCGTTTCTCACCTCAACAAAAAATAAAAACTATAAATACCAACATACTATTTAAGTTCGAAGACAGCACCTGTACTTCGTGGACACACACTCGCTTTCCTGCAAACTATTCACGTCGCACCTGTACTCCGTGGACACACACTCGCTTTCCTGCAAACTATTCACGTCGCACCTGTACTTGGTGGACACACACTCGCTCTTCTGCAACCTAATCACTTCACGCCTGTACTGCGTGGACACACACTCACAATGTTTTTAACTCGATACTTTGTTGAAGAATATTTAGATAAACAGCCTTGTCGGAGCTTTACCACTAAATTAGAGCGTCCAGTTCGTTTATTAAAGCTAAGTAAGTGTCTGTCCACTTCTATGCTTAAGTGCATGTTAATTCGGATGGTCAAATTCGCTATCTATTGGCGGTAAAAGTTATAAAACTTGGCATCACGCCACTACGCTCGCTCTCCCTTTTCACAAAAACGCATTAACCTTATGATTTAATTAACTTTTAAAGAATGGCACGATACGTGATAAAGCTGATTTAGAAAATAAAGGTGATAAACACATAACACGTCATATCAAAATTTGTGTTTAGTACCAACATCATTAAAGCGTGCTATCTAAAGTATATAAAAACCATTAAGGATATAAGAATATGAAAAAGTCGATAATTGCCAGTGCTGCTATGTTGCTCTCCGCCACTCTACTAAGTGGCTGCGTTATCCATGTCGGCAACGCAAACGCTTTGGAAGGCAGTGATTTCAGTTCAATTCTGGGTAATATCGACATTGCCGAAGGAAAGCATGCTGGGGATATATCTTCTGTAAACGGCAATGTGGAAATTAGCGATAACGCTGGCGCAGATGAAGTCAGCATTGTTAACGGTAATCTTGAAATGGGTAGCCATGTGACTGTCCGAAATATTGATATTGTAAATGGTGATGTAAGCGCAGATACGAATCTGAGTGTGGTTAAGGGGATAGAAACGGTAAATGGAAATGTTACGCTTCCTACACAAAGCATGATTGGCGCTAGCGTTGAAACTGTAAACGGTGATATCACCGTTGTTGATACAACCATTGAGAAACACATCAAAACATTAAATGGTGATATCACATTGACGGGTTCATCCCATGTTGCGGGTGACATTGTGTATAAAGAAAGTGAAAGCTCTTGGGGTAAAAAGTCGAATAACATACCCACGCTATCAATTAGTGGCTCTGTTACTGTAGATGGCAACATCATTTTACATCGCCCTGTAAATTTAGATATTGAGAGCGATGAACTAAAGCAAAAAGTCATTGTAAGCTACGGCGGTCCAAAGTAACGTAGCCGCTTTAACAACAAGGCTTGATGTTTCGGAAATACATGACTGAACATGAAAAAATGCTTGCTGGCGATTTATATTACCCGTCAGACAAAACCTTAACGGCGTTGCGTAAGCAATGCCGTATTCAATTAGACGAGCTTAATGCAACTTGTCAAAGTGACCACAAAAAGCGTACTAGATTGCTAAAACAATTGTTTGGCAGCACAGGAAAAAGACTATACATCGAGTCTTCGTTTAAATGCGATTACGGCGAAAATATCCACGTTGGCGAAAACTTTTATGCCAATTTTAATTGTGTCATTTTGGATGCGGCAAAGGTGAGCATTGGTGACAACTGTATGATTGCGCCTCAAGTAGGGCTTTATACAGCCACCCACCCTATAGACCCCGCGCAAAGAGCAACAGGTATAGAGTTCGCTAAGCCTATTACACTTGGCAATAACTGCTGGATTGGTGGAATGGCGGTGATAAACCCTGGTGTGACATTGGGTGATAATGTGGTTGTGGCTTCTGGCGCGGTGGTAACCAAATCTTTTGGAGATAACCTAGTCATAGGCGGTAACCCAGCCAAAGTAATCAAAGAGATTGAACCCGTCGCTCAAAGTGTTTAACGATTTAGTCGATGGCTTTATGAATGGAAGCTTTTATGAATGCAAGCTTTATATATTAAGCTTATGTAGACGGCATTTTTTTGAGAAAAGCTTTTCTGAAAAAGGCCTTTTTCAACGAACTCACCATTCGCTCTAAGCACTGAATCGATTGTATTTGCTGAAATAAGAAGTATTAAAAGGCCGCGGATGTAACCAATAAAGCGGCCTTAAATTGATGTCGAATACAACGAAAAAAAACAAGGCTAGTAAACTTACGCTAGCCTTATTCACCGTATTATATACACCCTAACAAAATGCTAGCTTTGTTAAGCCTTAATCCCAGCTGGGCGCAAAATCGGGGTTAACAATACGTTCGCCATTATCCAGGTCGTCAATAAGAACAAGCTCTTCTTCACTAAGTTTAACACCACCATAAGCTAAATTTTCCGCTAGGTGTAATTCACTGGTTGATGAAGGAATCGCGTAAATGTGACGTTTTTCCATCCACGCCAATACCACTTGCGCCGGCGTAGCATTATGGTCTTGAGCAATGTTTAAAAGCGTTTCGTCTTTCATTACTTTTCCCACAGCAAACGGCATGTACGCGGTAGCTCTAATGCCTTTTTCCTTGCCAGCTTCCACTACTTTTTTGTTTTGCATGAAAGGATGTATTTCAATTTGATTGGTGTACATTTCGCCTTCACCTAAAATTTCTTCAGCCTTGTTTAGCAAATCGATAGTGAAATTAGATACCCCTATATGACGCGTAAGTCCTAGCTCTTTCGCCTTGGCAAGATTGCCTAAGTAACTCTCTAGTGAAATATCATTTCCTGGATACGGCCAATGAATGAGAAGTAAATCTACATACTCTAGCTTCAGCTTTTCTAAGCTTTCGTGAACACTTGGGATAAAGTGATCGTCGCCCAAGGATTCATGCCACACTTTGGTGGTAACAAATAGCTCGCTCCTATCTAGCCCGCTGGTTTTTATAGCATCGCCAACTTCAGCTTCGTTATCATAGATCTGTGCGGTATCAATATGCCTAAACCCTACTTTTAGGGCTTTACTTACTGATTCACGGGCCTCGTCACCTTTTAAACGAAACGTTCCCATTCCTAGTTGAGGCATGTCTTTCATAACAATCTCCTATTCCGTGTGCCTTTAACTACTTTGACGTAGCTGATTCGTAATTTCCTACGCCACGGTTTGAAAAGAAGATCGAAACGCGCTTAATGATTAATAGGGTTAATTAAACAACTCTGGTTGTTATTGGACTTGTGTTTAACACTGGTATAAAAAAGGCCGCTAGCGTCTGCTAGCGGCCTTGAGTACTCACTTAGATATAGTTAGATATAGTTAGATACTATTTACGTTTGCCAGGACGTCCAGCACGTTTATTCAAGCCTTGCTGCTTGCGCACCTTATGCTTTTTAACCGAGCGACGCATACGGCTTAAACGCGCGTGGTCAAGCTTACCCTGGCGTACATTAACCATAGTTTGCGTTTCATCCGGCAGTTGAACATGGCTACGAAGCGCGTTCACGTCTTCTAATCCTAGTTCTACCCACGCCCCTTGCGGTAGACGCTTTTGCAGTTCAATTGGGCCATATTTAACACGGATCAGGCGGCTAACCTGCACGCCTTGCGACTCCCAAAGACGACGCACTTCGCGGTTACGCCCTTCTTTCAACGTCACGTTATACCAACGGTTCATGCTTTCATCTTCAGCATGCTGCGGCGTAGGCGCACCTGAAATTGTCAAAAACTTTGCTTCGCCGTCTTCCAGCTCTACACCTTTTTGAAGGGTATGTAGCGTTTTTCCTGTTACCTCACCGAATACACGTACTGCGTATTCGCGCTCTACTTCACATTTTGGGTGCATTAGGCGGTTTGCCAATTCACCATCGTTGGTGAATAACAGCAGGCCACTGGTGTTCATGTCTAGACGACCCACTGTGATCCAGCGCCCTAGTCGAATAGCGGGTAGGCGGTCAAATACCGTATCGCGCCCTTCAGGGTCGTGACGGCTACACAATTCACCTTCGGGTTTGTTGTACATCAACACACGGCAAATTGGCTGTTCTGTCTGGCGAGATAACAAATGACCATCCACACGAATTTGCGCAGTATGATCGACTCTATCTCCTAATGTTGCTTTGGTGCCATCGACCGATACTCGGCCTTCTTCAATCCAACGTTCCATTTCTCGTCGCGAGCCTAGCCCTTGGTTAGCCAGTACTTTTTGCAACTTTTCAGTCATGGGTTTTCACTCTTTAATTGCTTGTTTACGGTCGCACGGTCTATTCTGACGGTGCCTCATTTAACACCTTAAGCGGCGAGTCTGACGCAACGCTTTCTGCCATGTTTTCGAAAACGTCAGCATTGGGCAAATCGCTCAACGACGTCATCGAAAAATAGTCTAAGAAACCTTTGGTAGTTGCATAAAGCGCTGGTCGCCCAGGCACTTCTTTGTGGCCTACTACCTTTACCCAGTCTCGTTCTGTGAGTGTCTTTATAATATTACTACTTACCGCCACGCCCCTTACCTGCTCTATTTCTCCGCGGGTTATAGGTTGACGATAGGCAATGAGTGCCAAGGTTTCGAGCATTGCTCTAGAATACTTTGGCGCATTTTCCTGCCACAATTTACTTAACCACGGGCTTAACGCATCTAACGACTGAAAGCGATAGCCACTTGCTACTTCCACCAGTTGAATGCCTCTTGGCTGATAGTCTAACTTTAGCTCGTTAATCACCTTACTCAAGGTTCTATCAGCGACGGTAAACTCATTGAGTACCGTTTCTTTTAAATGCTGCTTTGAAATAGGTTTATCAGCAACAAATATTGCTGCCTCTACCAATTGTTTAAGCTGCGCCGTGTTAATTTTCTTCATGGGCACCTAATTTTACATGAATTTTTGCATAAGGACCTGCCTGAATGCATAAAATTAGCTGTTCTTTTACTAATTCTAAAATTGCTAAGAAGCAAACCACTACACCAGCTTTACCTTCTTCAACCGTAAATAGGTGTTCAAGCGGCGTATATTCTGTTGTTGTGAGTAACGATAAGATGAGCGACATACGCTCTCGCGTACTCAGTGCTTCCCGCGCAATGGTATGGTGTTCAAACGCTTCAGCGCGCTTCATGGCCGCACTGAACGCTAATACAATTTCGGCTAAAGACACGTCGGGCTCAATGCGAATTGGCGCCACACTCTCACTTAGTTCAACGTGAGTGGTGAAAATATCCCGTTCAAGTCTAGGCTGAATATCTAAATCTTCTGCCGCTTGCTTTACTAGCTCGTATTCTTTTAATCGGCGAATGAGCTCTGCGCGAGGGTCTTCTTCTTCGTCGGAATCATCACTGCGTTTAGGTAGTAGAAGCCTGGACTTAATTTCTGCCAATATGGCTGCCATCAACAAGTACTCTGCCGCTAGTTCTAATTTTAGCGACATCATGGCATCCACATATTCCATATACTGCTTGGTAACATCAGCGATGGGCAGTGTGGTGATATCAAACTTTTGTTTTCTAATTAGATAAAGCAGTAAGTCGAGTGGCCCTTCGAAGGTTTCTAGTATGACTTCTAGCGCATCTGGGGGAATGAAAAGATCTTCAGGTTTTTTAATTAGCGCTTCGCCATTAATAAACGCAAGTGGCAACGGTTGCTGAACAGGTGTCGCAAGCCCCTTTTTACCGGAGGCCTCGTTATCGTTATTATTTTCTTCAACAAGCTCTGACACAGTTCCACAACCGTTTTTACGCGCTAACAAAGCGGCGATTATTGATATTATTATTTACGCGTTCATGCTAGGACCCATCGAACATTGTTATACATCAACGCACGACAGGCCTTAGAAATTTAGCTTACGGTCCCTACTATAACTTTCACCTGCAACAAGCAAAAGAAGCTATTTAAAATAAGCTATTTACAGCAATCTGTTCGAAAAAACAGTAAAACGAAAGTTACTCAAAGGGAGACGGTTCGCCCGTGCCATGTCGCACAATTACCGGCGTGTCTTCCGACAAATCAACCACGGTAGTGGGCTGCTCTCCAATGTAACCACCGTGAATAATAAGCCCTACTTGCTTTTCTAAGTTGTCGCGAATGACATCCGGGTCTGATTCGGCCATGGTGTTACCTGGCAAAATCAAAGACGTAGACATCAACGGTTCGCCCAGCTCCTCCAATAATGCAAGTGCAATAGCGTTGTCGGGTACGCGAATACCTATGGTTTTACGTTTAGGGTTTTGCAAACGCTTTGGTACTTCGCGGGTCGCTTTCAACACAAAGGTGTAACGCCCAGGTGTGTTGTTCTTAATTTGTCTGAACGCCGTGTTGTCAACTTTTGCGTAAATTGATAGCTCAGACATGTCTCGACACATTAAGGTAAAGTTGTGGTCTTTATCGATTTGACGAATACGACACAATTGCTCAAGCGCCTTTTTGTCTTCCATTTGGCAACCTATGGCGTAGCCTGAGTCTGTCGGATACACCACCACTGCCCCCTCTCGAATTAACTCACAAGCCTGACTGATTAGGCGTTTTTGCGGGTTGTCGGGGTGCACATAGAAAAATTGACTCATAATTACTTCCTTTTCTTAAACGCGCAGATTGATACTACCACTTTGCCAACGGGGTAAGTGACTGTCCACTTATTAAGCTTGTTGGTTAAATTCGCTTTTGGGCTTTTTACTAACCGACTCTCAGCATTTTAATTAGCAATAGCTCGCATCAACTGCACGTGAACCATTTGCCTTACGTCATCCATTTATACCGTGAGCGTAGCAAATTAGATTTTCCTAGCTTTCAGCCATCTGCCCTTCAAACTGCTGCCAATTATGCCACACCGGCGTGAGCTTACTACTAATGCCCAAGTTTTTACCTAATTCAGTCCAGCGAGAAGGGAAATGAAAATCAGAGCCCGCTGATGCTAACAATTGATGGGTTTGTGCAAGCTCATTAATAAGCTCTTGCTTTGTTTTATTGATGCCAGGAAACGCGGTTTCAATAGCATCACCACCCGCTTGTTCAAAAAGGGCAACTAAGCGCCTAAGCCATTTGGCTGTCATGTCATAATGGGCTGGGTGAGCCAATACAGCTTGGCCGCCTGCATCGTGGATCCACTCAATAGCCGTTTCAATGCTTGGCCACTCAGCTTTTACTGCCGCGCGTTTACCCTTGCCCAGATACTTTTTAAACGCGGCGTCCATACTGGGCACACCGTAATTGTTTACCAATACCCGTGCAAAGTGAGCTCGTGTTACCTGGCCAACGCCCGCTAGCGCTTTTGCACGCGCTAAAACACCTTCAAACCCGCACTTTTCAAGCTTACTGGCAATTTTTTCAGCCCGAGCTTCACGAGTTTCCGATTGACCTTGTAGCCTTTCAAGAAATGTTGCGCAGTGTCTGTCCACATTCAATCCAACAATATGGATATCGAAACTATGCCAAGTGGTGGAAATTTCAACACCATCAATGATGGTTAATGCACGTTTTTGCTTGGCTTGAGTAGCGTGTGCTTCTTCCAAACCGGCTACGGTATCGTGGTCGGTAACGGCAAGCGCATCCACCTGCATGGTGTGCGCGCGAAGGATTAATTCTTCTGGCGTTAAGTGGCCATCAGAGAATTTTGTGTGGCTATGTAGATCTATTTTCAATGTCTTATGCAAATTTTAGGTTGACACAAAGGGCAATTTGTTTTCTTCTATACACACAAAGTATACGTACTAACAGCTTCAAATCCTATTGAAGTTTGAAAAAACAACGAGTAATTCATGCATTCATACGACATTTCGACAGCAACGACAGTTGCAGCTTGGTGGTGGCACTCCCTAACTTAACGGGCGGTGTGCACAGTAGTGCGTGAATGAAAACACATAAAGGCCCGTTTATACGGGCCTTTTTTTTATCTTTTTGCAGTTGGAGAGTAGCAAAAATGAGTTTAGCGGAACTGGGGACGTCCCCAGGTAAGGTAGAGACAATTGAGCAAGTGGGGCACTACGTAGACGACCCACTTGCCGCGTTTGCCCACCTATGTGGAAGTAAAAGCAACGCGCTGCTTTTAGAGTCAGCAGAAATTGATTCAAAAGACGATTTACAAAGCTTATTAATGGTCGATGCAGCCCTGCGCATGGAATGCCGAGGCAATCGTGTTGAAGTAAAAGCTCTAACAGGCAACGGCGCTTCAGTACTGCCTTTGTTTGCCTCTCATGCCCCCGACGGCTTGCGAGTTAAAGAAAGGACAGACACTTCAATTACGCTAGTGTGTGATGAAGCCGACGGCGAGCTTGACGAAGACAGCCGCTTAAAGGCCGCAAGCGTAATGGACGCGCTTCGCATTGTTATCAATAAAATAACGCCTATCCGCCAACATCCCCACGCGGTTTTCTTAGGCGGTGTATTTGCCTACGACATGCTTGCAGGCTTTGAAAAGTTACCTCATGTTGCAGAAGGTGAAAATGACTGTCCAGACTTTGTGTTTTACTTGGCAGAAACTTTAATTACCGTTGACCACCAAACCCGCGAGACACATTTAATTGGCAGTGTTTTTAGCGGACAAGACGTTGCCCAGCATTACTTTGCCATTGCTCAGCGCTTAGAAGCAATTCATCAGCAGCTACACGACATGCCCGCTGAGCCTGTGCTAGTAGGTGCAAATACAGCAAAGATTGCTGATGTAGGAAGTGAAGCACAAAGCGGACAGTCACTCGTTTCCGACTCAGAAAACTCAAACGAAACTCAAAACGGACAGTCACTTTCTTCTTTTGCCCCAAGCGTCGAAGTGAGTGTTGATTTAAGTGATGAACAGTTTTGCAACCATGTGCTGGACTTAAAACAGCACATTTTAGCCGGCGACATTTTTCAGGTTGTGCCCTCGCGCACATTCTCTCTCCCCTGCCCGTCGCCGCTACTTGCTTACGCTAAACTTAAAGAATCAAACCCAAGCCCTTACATGTTTTACATGCAAGATGCCGCTTTCAGCATATTTGGTGCCTCTCCTGAATCAGCGCTTAAATACGAAAGAGAAAGTAATCAGGTAGAGATTTACCCGATTGCGGGTACCCGTCCGCGCGGCAAGCGCCCTGATGGCAGTATCGACAGAGATTTAGACAGCCGTATTGAACTTAATCTTCGCGAAGACACCAAAGAAAAGTCTGAGCACATTATGCTGGTTGACCTTGCTCGTAATGATGTTGCAAAGGTGAGTCGTCCAGGCACGCGCTATGTGAAAGACTTGCTAAAAGTTGACCGTTACTCTCACGTGATGCACTTGGTGTCGCGCGTGGTTGGCCAGCTACGTGACGACTTAGACCCACTGCACGCTTATCAAGCCTGCATGAACATGGGCACTCTAGTTGGCGCACCAAAAGTAAGCGCAGCGACGTTAATTCGCGAAGTTGAGAAAAAACGCCGCGGCAGTTATGGCGGCGCGGTTGGCTACTTAAATGGTCAAGGCGATATGGACACCTGTATAGTCATTCGCTCAGCGTTTGTGAAAAATGGCACGGCTTATATTCAAGCGGGTGCAGGCGTAGTATATGACTCGGTTCCACAAGCTGAAGCTGATGAAACCCGCGCTAAGGCACAAGCGGTAATTGGTGCAGTAAAAGCAGCGCTACAAGAAGAAGCTGAAAGTATCAACGTTGCATTAAATGAAGGAGGCAACGCATGAATCAGCAAGTGACCACCCTATTTTTGCTCGACAATGTAGACTCGTTTACCTACAACCTTGTGGACGAACTGCGCACCTTAAATCTAGACATTAAGGTGTATCGCAACACGGTTTCAGCAAATGCTCTGTTTGAAAGAATGCAGGAACAAGCAACGAAAGGCCCTGTGCTTCTTATGCTGTCGCCAGGTCCAGGGGCACCCAGTGAAGCGGGCTGTATGCCTGAGCTACTTAAAAAGGTACACGGCGTGTTCCCCGTTATTGGAATTTGCTTAGGACACCAAGCCATTGTTGAGCATTACGGCGGCACCGTAGGTCGCGCCAGCCAAGTTATGCACGGTAAGTCATCAGCAATCACCCATTCTGAAGACGCTATGTTTAAAGACTTACAGCAGCCTTTACACGTAGCACGATACCACTCGTTAGTGGCACATACATTGCCTGAAAACCTTACTGTGTGCGCATCTACCGTGAACGACGACGGAAGCGAAGCCGTAATGGCAGTTTACAATAGCGAAAATCGCATGTTGGGTTTTCAGTTTCACCCAGAATCTATTTTAACAGCCCACGGCAGTTTGCTGTTAAAGCAAAGTATTGACTATTTAACGTTACAGGGAGCGAACCATGCTTAACGCAGGCCCTCTACTAGAACAAATTATGCTGCGCGAATCACTGTCGCAAACCGAAGCATACAGCTTGTTTAACAGCATCATGCACGGTGAGCAAAGCGAGGTGATGATTGCTTCAGTGCTGACTGCGCTGAAAATGAAAAAAGAATCACCCAGCGAAATTGCGGGTGCAGCGAGTGCCATGGTTGCAAATGCACTGCCCTTTCCCTCACCCTCTTATGAGTTTGCCGACATTGTGGGTACAGGAGGAGACGGCCACAACACCATTAATATTTCCAGCGCTGCCGGCGTCGTTGCCGCATCTTGTGGCGTGAAGGTGGCCAAACACGGTAACCGAAGCGTATCGAGCAAATCTGGATCAGCCGATTTGTTTCGCCAATTTGGGCTTAACTTAGAGATAAGCCCAGAAACTTCCCGCAAGTGCTTAGATGAAGCAAATTTCACATTTCTTTTTGCGCCGGTTTATCACGCGGGCATGCGCCACGCAGCCCCCGTCCGCGCTGCGATGAAGACCAGAACCCTGTTCAATATACTTGGGCCACTGGCAAACCCGGCGGGTCCAACTCATGGCGTTTTCGGCGTATACTCTCCCGAACTGCTTGAACCTTATGCAAAAACCCTTATGCTGCTTGGCCAACATCGCGCAATGATAGTGCACGGCGACGGCTTAGATGAACTAGCACTTCACGGCGAATCAATAATTTACGACCTTGAGCATGGCGATATTCGCAAGCTTACCGTTACCGCTGAAGACTTCGGTTTGCCTCATTACCCACTTTCTGCGATTGAAGGTGGCGAGCCTGAAGAAAACAGACAGTTTGTTGAGGCAGCGCTAAACGGCGAAGGTAAAGAGGCACATCGCGCTGCTATCGCTATGAACTGCGGAGCATTGTTGAAAGTAACCGGTAAAGCCTCAACCTTTAAAGAAGGGGCCGAAATGGCGATGAATGCGATGGCCGAAGGGTTGCCGATGCAGTTGTTAACGAAAGTTGCCAAAATTACTCAGGAGGTAAGCACGAATGGCTAATGTGCTTGAGAAAATTGTTGCAGACAAACGCGAAGAGGTGGCTGCACGCAAAGAGGCGCTGCCGCTAGAAAGCTTTAAAGCGAATCTAGTTCCGTCCCAAAAGAGTTTATTTGCAGCGCTAAGTGAGCCAAACGCAGGCTTTATTTTCGAATGCAAAAAAGCATCACCGTCAAAAGGCCTTATTCGAGAGCATTTTGATTTAGACGAGATCTTAGCGGCATACACACCCTATGCGGCGGGTATTTCTGTATTAACAGACGAGAAGTACTTCCAAGGTAAATTTGAGTACTTAGCTTATGTTACTGAGCGTGTTGCTCAGCCTGTGCTTAACAAAGACTTTTTTGTTGATACTTACCAAGTGTATTTAGCCCGTCACTACAATGCTGATGCCGTGCTATTAATGCTTAGTGTGCTAGATGATGATGAATATCGCGAATTGGAAAGCGTTGCTAATGCTCTGTCATTAGACATTCTTACCGAAGTAAGTAATGAAGAAGAAATGGAGCGCGCTATTGCCCTTGAAGCCAACATCATTGGTATCAATAATCGCAACTTACGCGACCTTTCTACCGATTTAGCCACAACCGAACGCCTTGTGCCCATGCTTGAAAGAGCCACCCACGACTACGTGGTTATTTCAGAGTCGGGCATATACACACACCAAGATGTACTTCGTTTAGCACCTATATCTCAAGGCTTTTTAGTGGGCAGTGCGCTAATGGCCGAAGCTGACCTACCGCGCGCAGTAAAAACGTTGGTAAATGGTGCAGTTAAAGTGTGTGGACTTACCAGCCCCGAACAAGCACAAATGGCGTTTGATAAGGGCGCAAGTTTCGGTGGGCTTATCTTTGCTGAAAAATCGCCACGCTGCGTGAGTGAAGAACAGGCTTTGAATATAGCTCAAAGCGTTAATGGCGCTTTTGTTGGCGTGTTCGTTAATCACGACATTGATGACGTTGCTTCTCTTGCTGATTCACTCAATTTGTTTGCCGTTCAGCTACACGGTAGTGAAGACGAAAGCTATATTTCCACGCTTGCAGACAAACTACCAGAAGGTTGTGAGATTTGGAAAGTCGAAGGCGTTAAAGCAACTTCTTCTGGCGCCCTACCAGAAACAGTGGACAGACACTTAAATAACAGCCTTATCAGCCGCGTTCTTTTGGATTGCCAAGTAGGCGATGCAAAAGGCGGTACAGGCGAAGCCTTCAACTGGCAGTTATTAAACGATATCGAAGCGAAGCATAAGTTAGTGCTTGCTGGCGGTATTAACGCCCAGAACGTTGCAGATGCTATTGCAACCGGCAGTGGTGCTATTGATGTTAATTCAGGTGTAGAAACCGCACCCGGCGTGAAAAGCGAAGAAAAACTCGACGCGCTTTTTGCCATTTGCCGCCGTTACTAATTTAAATACAGGACAACGTAATGAACCAGTTAGATACAAAATTTGGCGAATTTGGTGGCATGTACGTGCCCGAGCTACTTATTCCAGCGCTAGACCAATTGGAAAAAGCATTTTTGGATGCTAAAGACGACCCAGCCTTCAACGAAGAGTTTTTATCTTTATTAAAAGACTATGCTGGTCGCCCAACGTCAATGACGTTGACTCGCAACCTTGTGAGTAACCCAAAGGTAAAATTATACCTAAAGCGTGAAGACCTACTTCACGGTGGTGCTCACAAAACTAACCAGGTATTAGGTCAAGCGCTACTTACTAAGCGCATGGGTAAAAAAGAAGTTATCGCCGAAACTGGTGCAGGTCAGCACGGTGTAGCAACTGCGTTAGCATGTGCGTTGCTTGGCCTAAAAGCACGTATTTATATGGGTGCAAAAGACGTTGAACGTCAAGCACCAAACGTGTTCCGTATGAAGCTTATGGGCGCAGAGGTAATTCCTGTAAACGCGGGCTCTGGTACCCTTAAAGATGCCGTAAACGAAGCTATGCGCGACTGGTCAGCAAACTATGATAAAGCGCACTATTTGTTAGGTACAGCCGCGGGCCCACACCCGTTCCCGACTATTGTTCGTGAATATCACCGCATGATTGGCGAAGAAACTCGTGCACAAATTATGGAAAAAGAAGGCCGCTTGCCTGATGCCGTAGTGGCATGTGTAGGTGGAGGCTCAAATGCCATTGGTATGTTTGCAGACTTCATTGATGAGCCTTCTGTACGTTTAGTGGGCGTCGAGCCTGCGGGCAAAGGCGTGCACACCAAAGAGCACGGTGCAACTATCGTTACGGGCACAAAAGGTATTCTTCACGGCGCTTACACTTTTATCATGCAAGACCAAGAAGGCCAGATTGAAGAAAGCTACTCAGTATCAGCTGGTCTCGACTACCCTGCTGTTGGCCCTCAGCATGCTTATCTTCATGACATTGGTCGAGCAGAATACGTAGCTGCCACTGACGAGGAAGCGCTGAACGCTTTCCAATTGCTGGCAAGAAAGGAAGGAATTATTCCTGCCCTTGAATCGTCCCATGCTCTAGCGCATGCCCTTAACATGGCCGACGAAGCGGAAGAAGAAACCATCATCGTAGTTAACTTATCAGGTCGTGGCGACAAAGATTTAGCGCACGTTATCAACATTTTAGGGGACGATTTATAATGGATAGATATGCACAAATGTTTGCCGGCCTTGATGAAAAGAACCAAGGCGCTTTCGTACCTTTCGTAATGGTGGGTGACCCCGATTTAGCGCAATCTGAGGCTATTATTTGTAAGTTAATAGAAAGCGGAGCGGACGCACTTGAGTTAGGTATACCTTACTCTGACCCTATCGCTGATGGCCCGACTATCCAAGCGTCGGCAATTCGCGCTCTAGAGAGCAAAGTGACAGTATCAGATTGTTTGGGCGTAATTTCGCGAGTTCGCGCAAAATACCCAGAGGTGCCTATCGGCTTGCTACTTTATAGCAACTTGGTAATGGCCCAGGGTATCGAGAACTTTTACAACAAGGCGCAGGATGCAGGCGTTGACTCAATTTTGGTTGCCGACGTGCCAATTCGCGAGGCGGCACCTTTCCAGAAGGCAGCGGAAGCAACGGGCATTTCACAAATTCTGATTGCACCGCCGAATGCTACCGATGAAACCATGGAAAAAATCGGGGAATACTCAAAAGGCTATACATACCTGTTAGGCCGTGCGGGCGTTACTGGCGCAGAAACTGCGGCAAATGTTCCTGCTTCAGAGCTTATTGAGCGCTTGAATAAACATAATGCAGCACCAGCATTGTTAGGCTTTGGTATTTCTACACCGGAACAGGTTAAATCTGCTATTGACGCTGGAGCTGCTGGCGCAATCTCTGGTTCGGCAACAGTAAATATCATTGCTGCTAATTTATCGGACAGTCACAAAATGCTAAGCGAACTTGGTAGCTTTGTTGAGAGCATGAAAGCCGCTACGGCAAAAGGATAAACGTATGCTATATATGATTTGCGCAACCGATGTAGTGGACAGTCTAGAAAAACGCCTAGCGGCTCGACCTGCTCACCTTGAACGTCTGAATGCATTGAAAGATGCGGGCCGTTTAATAATGGCTGGCCCTTTCCCTGCGGTAGATAGCCCAGATCCTGGCCCAGCCGGATTCACTGGTTCGCTAGTAGTAGCAGAGTTTGATTCACTTGAAGCTGCTCAAGCATGGGCAGACGCTGATCCGTATATTGAAGCGGGTGTTTATGAAAGTGTTGTGGTTAAACCTTACAAAAAAGTTTTGCCTTAGTTTTTAGCTAAACGCTATACAGTAAATAGCTATAAATAACGAAAGCCCCTTGAGACCGAATTGCTTTGGTTTTAAGGGGCTTTTTTGTTGCTTTAACAGTAATGAAGCTAACTTTGGACAGACACTTATTTACTGCACTAACTTTGAAACTAAAGTGGACACACACTCGTAACTGCTTAACAAGCTTTTCATTGTTGATAATGGACAGTCACTTAATTATCAGCCAACAATCGCAATAAACAATCCCTTGTGGACAGACACTCGCTCCTTTGAGTAAGTGTCCCACGCCTCAAAGCTTAGTCATACAATTGGTCCATAATGCTGTGTTAAAGCTCGACTTTTTCATGTTCTCCCATCTCTTCTGGCTTCACCGTTTTTCCCGTCATCATTTTGAACATGCCTTTGAGTGAAGGGTCTGCATCCCACACTTCCGCATCTATAAGCTCAAAGCGAAGCATTAATAGTGAAGGATCCTCTTTACCTTTTTCAAACCATGCTTCTACAGGTTTAGACCAATATTTATCAATCACCTCTTTACGTGATTCAACGGTGAGATTGCCTCGAATGCACGCAAACACATCGTGCCCCTTCGATGCAAAGTGAACCATTGCTTTACCACCTTTCGCGATGCGGTTGTCGCGACTCGTGTAGAACCAAAACTCGCCATCAGCTTCTTTATCAAGTTGAGCATACATTGGCTCAGCATGCATGTCCTCACCGACCAGACTTACCATTACCTTTGGGCTATCTGACATCGCTTTCCACATCGATTTCTTAATATTGCTAGACATTGTTCCTCCTTGTTGAACATAAAGTGTCTGTCCAGTGCCCTGCTATTTAAGCAGGTGAACAAACACATTATTTCAAGCTTTTGGTTTACCTGAAGTCTATGACTCGCACGTGGCATGCCAAATAAATAGAAACTAACCTATTTTTTACTAAAAAATTACTACGAGATTGGGTCGCTTTCATCTGACGCTAGGTAAGTACGGGTTCGGACAGACACTCACTAATCAATTTCATCTCTAAAAAGTTTGAATGAAGATGATGGACAGTCACCCAAAAAGTATAATGAGCGCCTCTGCTCTAACTGAAGACAAATACAGTGGACAGACACTTTTTCAAAGCCAAAGTAAAGATTACTCAATATCCTCAAACGCAAATAACCTCCTCACTTTTGGCAATGGTGGCACCTACAAACAGTTTTTTAACCAACTATGGACAGACACTCTCAGTGCAACCCTGCCACTTATTCACATTCGTAATTAAAGTGTCTGTCCATGCGTGTACTTTACTTCCTTATTTTGGACTGCTGTTCACTCTGCTAATTAACTTTCTTTGTGTCTGTCCACATCATGCCCTACTCTTCAGCCTGTTTTGTAAATGCAATTTACTTAAGGCTTATATACAGTTTTCAATCCGCGAGGTAGACTAAAACTAGTTCAGAATGGGTTCAGTTAACCAAGTTTATACTTATCTTTAGTTTGGCCTTAGTGGGATAATAATTGTGAGGTTGTATGACATTATCGCTTCGTGTAGCAGTAGTTTGTTTAGTGTTAGCCACGTCTAGCATAGCGCCTGCTTTGGCGTTGCAAGGCTCTGGGAGCGATATATCAAAAAGCGAAGCTGCAGAACGAGCACGCACTGCCGCAAATGGACGCGTTTTAAAAGTTGAAAAAACCTCAAAAAATTACCGTGTTAAAGTCCTCAAGAAGTCGGGACGAGTAGTATCGGTAGATGTAGACAAACGTTCCGGCAAGGTAAAAACCAGCAAAGATAAGGACTAACATGCGTATTTTGGTAGCGGAAGACGACAGCAGATTATTAACTCAACTTGATGCACTGCTTCAACAAAATGGTTACAGCGTAGATTTAGCTGATAACGGCGAACACGCGCTTTATCTTATTAAAGAATATAGCTATGACTTGGCTATCGTCGACATTGGTATGCCAAAGCTTGATGGTTTTGAGGTTATAAGAAAAGCTCGCCAAGCTGACATTGCATGCCCCATACTCATTCTTACAGCGAGAGACCGTTGGCAAGAAAAGGTAGAAGGGCTTGATGCAGGTGCTGATGACTATCTCACAAAGCCTTTTCACAACGAAGAACTACTTGCTCGAACAAAAGCCCTCATTCGACGCGCTTCAGGTCAAGCAAACCCTACCATTCAGTTCGGCCCTATTTCGCTAGATACAGTAAGCGAAGAGCTATCCCTAAACGGTGAGGCCCTAGATTTAACCGCGTATGAATACAAAGTGATGGAGTACCTTATGCTTAATCCGCAAAAGGTCATCTCTAAAACGGAGTTAACCGAACATATTTACGATCAAGATTTCGATTTAGACAGCAATGTCATTGAAGTTTTTGTAGGAAGACTGCGCAAAAAATTAGACCCATCAGGTGAATTGAAGCCAATCGAAACACTTCGGGGTAGAGGTTACAGGATAAATAGAAGTCTATGAGGCAGTTGTCGCTTCGTTTGCGAAGTATTTTTCTAGCGATAGTTCTACTTGCACTTTTTGCACCTTTCACTGTTGTCATTTTGGACGAGGCTTATACCGATAGCCTTACACAAGCTAAGATGAGCGAACTTAGGTTGATGAACTTAGGGCTGTTATCTGCTTTTGAGTTAGACGGCGACATGCCTTATATGCCTGAAATTTTATACGAAGAACAGCTTAATCTGCCTGGCTCTGGCTATCTTGGCGTTATCGTATTTCGAGATGAAGTGATTTGGCAATCAGCTTCTGCCCTTGAGTATACCTTTTCTCCTCCCGCAATAGACGTCGCCGTAGGCAACGAGTTGTTCTTGGAGTCCTATACACCCGCATTTGAGGAAGAGTCCCAATTTTTTGTATATGCCTTTACTGCTGAGTTTGCATCAAGCAGAGATTTCGAGCCGGTAAGGTTTTATATATTCAATAACAAAGCACTGTTCGAAGCTGAGCGGAATACTTTCTTAAGCACAACGTGGCAATGGATAGTCACCCTCTGTATTGCTCTTTTAGTTTTTATTATCATAGGTATAAGCTTAGTTCTTCTACCTGTTAGAAAGCTAATTGACGAAATTTCACAAACGTCTAGCGGTAACAAGCGCGAGTTAGAATCGCGATACCCAGTCGAATTCGATTCTTTAAAAGAGTCTATTAATGGATTACTTCAAACTGAAGCAGCGCAAAGAGCCAGATACAAAAACAGCTTAGGTGACCTAGCACATAGCTTGAAAACACCACTTGCAGTAGCATCGGGGGCAAGTAATTTACCAACTGAGGTAAAGGAGTCGCTTCAGCAAATTGACAGAATTATTAAACGCCAGCTGAAAAGAGCGAGTGCAGGAAAGTCTGGTTGGCAACAAGCTATTGATGTTTTGCCAGTATTGCACAAACTTGCCGATGCTATGGACAAAGTTTATCAGGACAAGGCCCTAACCATTGAATTCGATATGGATGACAATATCCAGTTCAAAGGAGACGAAACAGATTTTATGGAGCTTTGCGGTAATCTGTTAGATAACGCATGCAAAGCGGCTCAAGATAGAATAGTTATATCTGCAGAAACAAGTGAAGGTTGGCTCACAATCAATGTTGAAGACGACGGGCCAGGTATTCCTGACGACAAAAAAGTACTTTTACTAGAGCGCGGAACTCGTCTTGATACTTACACCGAAGGCCACGGAATTGGAATGGCCTTAGCCACAGACCTAGTTTCAATCTACGAAGGTAGAATGCTTATCAAGGACAGCGCGCTTGGCGGCGCTCGTATCGTTATTCAATTTCCAAATCACGATTAGTGGTGTAAAAGCCCCAGGCTAACCCATAAATCAGTGAGCCTTTAATGATTAAAAGCGAGCCTAAAAGTGGACACACACTTTATTTTTCTCAAAGAGCCTGATATCGGGCAGACACTTTTTAAATTTATCGTTTAGCTATTCCGCATTAAGGTTGCTAAAAACATTTGAGTGTCTGTCCCTTTTATAGCTTTCTCTTTAAAGCTTTGTGGACCAGTAGCTTGTAACGGACAGTCACTTTCTTTAAAAAAGTGTCTGTCCTCTAAAGTACTTTGCACAAGTCCAAGCGAGTGTCTGTCCACTATCTATTGATGCACTATATCAACCCTGTTTTATGAAGTAGATTTTTCACCTTCACTTGATAACAACACCGCAAGCCACTTACTTTCTTCGCGAGATTCAAGCGCTATTTTTACTACCATGGTTAACGGTACCGATAGTAGCATTCCAACGGTGCCCAGTAACCAACCCCAAAATATCAATGATAGGAATACCACAAGTGTAGAGAGTCCCATGCCCTTACCCATCAATCTAGGCTCGACCATATTACCCATGATGGTATTTACAAGCACAAAACCGAGGGCAGCGAAGCCTGCTGAGGCGGGGCCAAGTTGAACAAATGCGATTAATACTGCTGGCACTGCCGCAATAATAGAACCTATGTTTGGTATAAAATTGAGCATGAAGGCCAAGACGGCCCATAACATGAAATGGTCTACCCCGAGCACGTAAAGCCAAACGCCGATTATCAAGCCTGTACCCAAACTAACCACAGTTTTTATCGCTAAATAGCTATTTACAGAACGTATAAATTTATCGATGTGCTTAAGCTTCATGCCAGGATCTGCAAGTGCAATATGGAAACGGCGAGGGATACTATCTGCCTCAAAAAGCATGAAAATAACAGTCAAGAGTATTAGGAATAAGTTAGAAAGCACTCCGCCCATTCCGCTTATAAAATTTGTAGCCACAGACATAGCCGTTGCTGGGTCAAGGTGAGAAGCGATCAGTTCTCTATTAATGTGAATGTTGAACTCAGCTAATTTAGATACAACCCAGGCAAATTCTGTATCAAGCTTACTTCTGTATTCTGGCAAGTTTTCTCTAAACTCGGTCATAGACTGGCCTACTAAGCCAGCTAAAAGAAAACCAAAAACAACGATAAGCAGTATAACAAATGTTATAGAGAGCCATTTAGGCACACCGAATTTCGAGGTCCAGCGTATTATTGGACTACACGCGATCGCTATAAAAATAGAGAGAAAAAACGGTACCATGATTGTGCTGGCGGCTTTAATTCCGGCCATCACTACCACTAAACACGCTAAAACGATAAGAATCTTTGCTGTTGGCGAGCGTAGTTCCATTGACATTGTGTGCTACATTCCTAACTGAAACGACAATACTTTACAACGACTTATAAACAACTACAAACAAGAGACTTCAATGAACTTTAATTTTGCCACTATTAAAATTAAAAACTTAAGACTACGCACATACATTGGCATCAATGAAGATGAGATAAAAAACAAGCAGGACGTTGTTGTTAACGTGAAAATTGATTATGACGCTGAAAAGGCGACAAACACCGACGATATGAGTGACGCGTTAAACTATAAAACGATTACCAAAGCAATTATTAAACTCGTCGAAGACAACCGTTTCTCCCTTTTAGAAAAGCTTACCGCAGATGTGTTAAGTATTGCGTCGGAACACTCTTCGGTACGCTTCGCCGAGGTTGAAGTTGATAAACCACACGCTCTTAGATTTTCTGATTCAGTGTCGCTGACGCTGTCTTGCAATAAGTCGGGATAGGTCATACCTCAAGGAGCCAACTGTGAACATTCTTTTGACTGGTGGTACGGGGCTGATTGGCGGTGAATTTATTCGCCAATATTCAGATAAGCACTCATTCACTGTGATTTCTCGCGATATTGAAAAGGCAAAGGATAAATTAGGTAATCGCGTTGATATTGTAGAAAGCATCGCTTCGATAAAAAACTTCGAGAACTTCGATGCTGTTATTAATTTAGCCGGTGAACCTATCGCCGACAAACGCTGGACAGACACTCAAAAGAAGAGGATTTGCGACAGCCGTTGGGATATTACTGCTGAATTAGTATCTAAAATAAACAGCTGTGAAACACCACCATCCGTTATCCTATCGGGTTCTGCAATTGGTTACTACGGCAGCCAAGGTGACAGGCTTGTTACCGAAGATACCTCTCCTCACCATGAGTTCACCCATGATTTATGCGCAAGATGGGAAGCTATTGCTCAAGGCGTAGATCAAACGAAAACTCGTGTGGTTACGCTTCGTACTGGCGTGGTGCTTACTGAGAAAGGCGGAGCGCTTGGCAAAATGGCACTACCTTTCAAGTTAGGGGCCGGAGGAACACTAGGTAGCGGAACTCAGTACTTGGCTTGGATCCACTTACAGGATATGGTTCGTGCTATCTCTTTTTTGTTAGAAGATAGTGCTTGTACCGGTGCGTTTAATTTAACCGCTCCAGAGCCTGTTACGAACAAGGTGTTTTCTAAAACTCTTGCGAAAGTGCTGGGTCGCCCTTGCCTCTTTAACGTACCTAGCTTCGTTATGAAAATAGCAATGGGCGAGTCATCAAAGATGATATTAGAAGGACAACGGGTCATTCCTAAAAAGCTCACTAACGCCGGATTCAGTTTTGAATTCCCTTCTATTGACGAGGCGCTAAGAGAAATATATCGCGCTTAGTTGAATTGCTGAAATTCGTTATTTACCTTGTGGACAGACACTTAATTGGTTAAACATATGTGTGTCCACATTTTTTGCGCAACATTATCGCTGGGCTTTCTGCTCAGTCACAAACCTCAAAAACTTCTATCTATTCTCAAATCAGAGCATTTCTCAAACTTTTAGCGAGACCACTCTTTTGTAATTAGCAAGTTTTGCTGTGAAATGCACAGTGGACACACACTCATTTCTAATGAGTGACTGTCCACTGCCCTCAACTTTAACGACACCTAACCAAGTGTCTGTCCGTTTTGTATTCGTTTTGTATTAACGCGCCTTTTAAATTAACGCAGGAATACCTAAACCATATTCCTTAGCATCTGACCAGTATTGAGTGTAAGCAGTCGATAGCAACCAAAAGCTCCTAATATGCCTACAACAATGGCTCCAACGCTTGGTGCTATAGCCCAGTACTCAGGATGCAAACTCGCTTCCATTTGAAAAACTGTGGTTTGCAGTAAGTACAGACTTAATTCGTTGGCCATTGCAGCCATAAAGCCTGCGACTACACCGATGATAACAAACTCAAAAATTACGCTTTTCCTTATTAAACCACACTTAGCACCAAGCGTGCGAAGTATGGCTATTTCTTGTTTACGTTCATCCATACTCGCCTGTACCTGAGCAATCAATACTAGACTTCCCGCCATCAAAACCAGTACCAAAATGAACTCAACGGCAACAGAAACCTGGTCCACAATCTCTCGAAGCTGGTTTATTCGAGCGTCAACATCAAACATTGTGATCGACGCAAACGGCTTTAATAGGTTCGTTAACTCAGCCTTCCTATCAGTGGGCAGATAAAAACTAGTGATATACGTTGGGCTGAACGCGGCCATCGCATCGGGGTGAATAACGAAAAAGAAATTGGGCTGCATGGTCTGCCAGTTAACGGTACGAATACTCGTTACTTTCGTTTCAACAATTTCGCTTCCCACGTTAAAAGTAAGCCTATCGCCCATTTCAATATTTAATCTTTCAGCAACACCTTCTTCAACAGAAACGGGGAACCATCCTTCGCTGTATTGTGTCTCCACATTTCCATGCCAATTCCCTTCAATAATCTCGTTTTCTTTTTGTAACGAATTACTCCACGTCAGGTTCGCTTCTCTACCTAGGCCTCTTCGGCCTTCTCGATTTGGCTCGTCTTCTTTAGAAACTTCAGTATTTACCCCTTCCCCATTTACCGAAACGAATCGCCCTCGGATAACAGGGTAAAACTCTTCGATGGTTACGCCATTGTCGGCGAAGTGTCTGTCCAACTCTGGCTGTATGTCCGGTGTAATATTTATTAAGAAGTAGTTTGGTATACCTTCGGGTAATTGCGAACGCCATTGCGAAACCATGTCATTTCGCATTACAAGCACTACTAGAAGCAGCATTATCGTGACTGAGAAGCTAATAAGCTGCACACTGTTGTCCATCGCACGGCGCTTGATACGAGCCCATGCCAACTGCCACGCCCCCATTCTGCCACTGCCCAGCTTGCGACCAATAGCAATCAGTATATACGTTGCTCCAAGTAGCCCCAGAACGAGCGCTGCACCTGACACGAATAAAATTGCGCTAATCTGGAGGTCGCGGCTGTACATCCACATTAATAAAAATATAGCGCCGCCAGAAGCCACAAACTGAATACTTCTGGAACGCAGATTCGCCGAGATATCTTTTCTCAATACGCGAAGCGGGGGCACAGAAAATAACTGTAATAGAGGATACAAAGAAAAGAGCAAAGCGCAGGTAGCACCCGTAGCAACGGCAATTAAAAGCGGACGCCAGTGCCAAACGTCAAGAGACACATCCACTCTATCAGCTACCAGAGAAACCACAATTTGCTGACCGATAAAACCAATAATGAGACCAATAAAAATACCAAGTGCGGTAATAAATAAAATTTGAAACAAGTACACTTTTCGGATTGTGCTGCTTGTTGCCCCCAAGGTCTTCATTATTGCCACGGGGTCAAAATGGCGCTGGGCATAACGCTGAGCAGCAACGGCAATTGAAACCGCCGCTAATACTATTGCTAACAAACTCGCTAGTAAAAAATAACGCTCAGCACTTGCGACAGAGCGCCCTATCGCAGACTCGTCATCTTCGACTGTCCGCCACGAGTGTAAGTCGTCATTTAATTGGGGCAATAACCAGGTGTTGAAACTTTCTATATCACCAGAATCACCGGCAAAAAAGCCCACATAACGAGCGCGGCTCCCTGGCCCGGTTATCGCGGTTTTTTCCAAGTCATCTAAATTAATCAGAGCGATAGGATCAGTATTAAATACGCTGAAGCCAGCATCTGGAATATCTACCAACACATGCGTTACGGTAAAAGTGCCATCGCCAATTTCGATATTATCGCCAATAGAAAGCCCTAAACTCTGGAAAAGCCGAGACTGTACCCAGGCTTCACCTGGCTGAGGCAATTCTGAAGTAGCACGCTTTTCACCGAAAGGCTGATTGGTGATATTGACTGTCCCTTTAAGGGGATAAGCGTTGTTCACTGCTCGCAAATCGACAAGCGACATCTCATCGCCTTTAAATACCATAGAGCGTGTCGCCACTTGCTTTGCAGTCGCGAGCCCTTCTTCTCGTGCTCGAGTTAACCAATCTTCGTTTATAGGATCGTCTGAGCGAAGCTGTGCATCTGCTGCAATAAACGCAGCAGAGCGAGACTTAAGTGCACCTTGCAAGCGCTCACTAAAAAGCGACAACGACAACACGGCTGCTACAGATAACACAATAGCCAGCAATATAATGGTAAGTTCGCCGCGCCTAGCCTCATGCTTGAAAAGCCGCCAACCTAAATTGAGAGACGTCGACATCTACACTGCCTCTCTATTGTCTACTGTGTTCGCGCCGGTTGTTTCAACAAGCTCTCCCGCATTCATGGTGAGTTGCCTATCACAATGTTCTGCAAGCTCATTATCGTGGGTAACAAGGACGAGAGTCGTGCCTTTTTCTCTGTTCATTTTAAAAAGAAGTGCTTCTATTTTTTCACTATTTTTAGCGTCTAGGTTACCGGTAGGCTCATCGGCGAAAAGTATTTTAGGTGAAGTGATAAAGGCACGCGCTATGGCAACACGCTGCTGCTCGCCTCCCGATAACTGGTTAGGGAAGTGATGCGCTCGATGCTTTAAACCAACCTGTTCAAGAATATCAAGAGCAAGCGTTTTTGGGTTATCAAGGCCTGCAATTTCTGCGGGCAACATAACGTTTTCAAGCGCTGTTAAGCTTTGAACTAACATAAAGCTTTGGAAGATAAAGCCCACTTTATTTCCTCTTAAAATAGCGCGCTCTTCTTCGTTCATGCTATGAAGTGCTTCGTTATCTAGAAGAATTTCTCCTTCTGTAACTTGATCGAGCCCAGCCAATAACCCCAAAAGGGTTGACTTACCTGAACCGGACGCGCCAATAATGGCAACGGACTCACCAGACTTGACTTCAAAAGAAATAGGACGAAGGATCTGCAGTGAACCTTCACTCGTATCCACTACTTTGGTTACAGCATTAGCTTTTATCATAAGAGGTCATCAATTCGTGTTTGTTAAATTTCGTTATTTGTTCGCTTTTTTACTTATTCTTTTAATACCCTTTCAAGCGCTATCAGATCAAGCCGAGCAGAGCGACACAAGCGAAAATGCGGTTTTACTAATCTTAGGAGATAGTCTATCCGCGGCTTATGGATTACAGCAACATGAGGGTTGGGTCAGTTTGTTACAAAAGATGTGGCAAGACGACAACATTCCGATTGATATTGTAAATGCTGCGGTAAGCGGAGAGACCACTGACGGTGGTTTAGCGCGATTTCCCCGTTTATTAGAGCAACACAACCCTACCCATGTATTGATTGAACTGGGCGGTAATGACGGCCTTCAGGGGCATAATATCGGTAAGATTAGAGATAATTTAGATTCGCTGGTAAGTGTTGCAAAGGATAGTAATGCCGTAGTATTTCTACAAGAAATGCAAATTCCTTCTAATTACGGTAAGCGCTATACGCAAATGTTTACGCAAAACTTCAATAAAGTAGCGGAAGCTCAGGATGTTCAAAAGATTCCCTTTTTTCTTGCAGACATAGCGCTAAATAAAAACTTAATGCAAACCGATGGCATTCACCCGAATGCGGAGGCACAACCTTTGATCGCTAAATTTATGGACAGACACTTGAGAAGTTTAATTATTGACGCTCAATAAATGTGCTACCTTTACATGATAATTTGCTTCAATATGAGGTTTGTTTATGGATGTTTCATCTGTTAATTCGACACCTGTTTCCACTATTTTAGAATCGCCTCAGCGTCCTGCTCAGCAAGTTGAATCTCGTAGTGTGCAAGAAAGTCGCGAGACTCAACCCCAGAGTACACAACAGACATCGAGTACTAATGATGGACGAGTGGGTTCAAGAGTAGATGTTTTTGTATAGCTCTCCTAAAAATCTTATAACGAAGACTTATAAAGGACAGACACTTGTTTTTTGTCCTCGTTTAGTTTGCTTGGTAGTTGAATATGAAAGGACAGACACTTGCTAGCCATACAGTGACTGTCCTTTTTCTCACACACTATTAAATTTAAGTGTCTGTCCATGACCATCCTCCTCAACTAATGCATAACTTCCGTTCGAAAAAATAATCCAGGAAGTCCTTTTTGGAGTCAGCTAATCGCTAACGCCAACAAAACTGTTCCAAAGACCACTTAAATTTAACGCTGTAAATCTCATAATACTTACAAATAACTATGGGATACGGATATGCCTTTACCTCGTTACAAACAAATTAACACCGATGTCACGCCTTACTACCATTGTATTTCTCGCTGCGTAAGGCAATCTTATTTGTGTGGTCGTGATTCACGTACGGGCATAAACTACGAACATAGAAGAAAATGGATTCAAGATAGGCTTCACAAGCTATCACAAGCTTTTGCCATTGATTTATGCGCTTACGCTGTAATGCACAACCATATTCATGTTGTACTCCATATCGCTAAGGGTAGAGCTGATGGCTGGACTATGGATGAAGTATTGCTTAGGTGGAGAATGTTTTACAAATGCCCTCCCCTAGTACAGCGATACCTAGAAAATTTTGATTCAGTTACAACAGAAGAGCGAGAAGAATTGAAGTCGCTATCTGTCATATATCGAGAGCGACTTCAAAGCATAAGCTGGTTTATGCGCATGTTAAATGAATACATAGCGCGCAAAGCTAATAAAGAAGATGAATGTAAAGGCTATTTCTGGGAAAGAAGGTTTAGATCTCAAGCAATATTAGATGAAAAAGCGCTAGCAAGTGTAATGGCGTATGTTGATTTGAACCCCATTAGGGCGAAAATAGCGAAGACACTCAGCAACTCCCATTACACCAGTATTCAATACCGCTTAAATGCTAAGCGCTCGAACAAAATACCTAAGTTTTTGATGCCCTTTAATGACAGTGAGAAAAAGCTAGCTGAGAGTTTGCCTTTTGCTTTTACAGATTACTTGCAGCTTATTACTGATACGTTGAACGTAGAGCGGAATAGCAACGCCTGCAGAGTTCCTAAGCTTCCAAATAAATTGCTCAATAAACTTGGGATGACAAAAGAAAACTGGCAATTAGTGACCAGTAACTTCGAAGCCCTCTTTACCGGCCCTGTTGGCTGCCCAGAAATGATGGAGAATTTTGCTAAGTGTTGTCAAAGAGCATGTCGCCCCAATGTTTCTAATGCTCAGAAATATTTATCTTGAGTCGGTAAAGTAACGACATTATTTGACTAAATATCCGCTTGACGAGCAAGGACGTCGACGATGTCTTTAGAGTTCGTGAGACGTCTTATGTCATTAAATAGAACTTCAGCTTCAGGGTATTGTCTTTTCAGATAGCCGCACCATTGCTTAATTCGGTTGGGGTAATATTTGCCCTTGTCCCCAAAAATTTCGTAGCCAGAGTACTGTATCAACAACGCTGCCAGTTCAGACCATGGCATAGGTGCTACGCCCTTTTTAATACTCAGCGCCAAATTAGGCATTGCCAATGCACCTCGTCCTATCATTAGGTTGGTACACTCTGATTGGCTTTGACAGCGCTTAGCGTCGTCAGCGTTCCAAATTTCGCCATTTGCGACAATAGGGATATCTGTGCGCTGCTTAATTTTCGCTATCCACTCCCAGTAAGCCGGTGGCTTATAGCCTTCCGTTTTTGTTCTTGCATGAACAACGAGCTCAGAGGCTCCTGCTTCAGTAATAGCGATAGCGTTGTCGATAGCTAAAGACTTATCCTCAAAGCCCAGTCTTATTTTGGCTGAAACCGGGATATCAACAGGAACGGCCTCCCTAACCGCTTTCACAATATCGTAAAGGGTTTGCGTCTCTTTCAACAACACAGCCCCGCCCTTACTTTTGTTGACGGTCTTAGCAGGGCAACCGAAGTTCAGATCAACTCCTGGGGAGCCCAGCTCTATTGCAGTTTGTGCATTCTCTGCGAGCCATTGTGGATGTTGCCCTAGCAATTGAACTCTTACTGGTACGCCTGAGGGCGTTTTGCCACCGTTGTGTAGCTCCGGGCAAAGTCTATAAAACGTTTTCTTCGGCAGTTTTTGATCAACAACTCTTACGAACTCAGTAACACACTGGTCGAAGCCACCAACTCGAGTGAGCATATCTCTCATTAAGTGATCGACAACGCCCTCCATAGGGGCAAGCATTACTTTCATTATAAACGTCTCGTGTTACTAGAACATAAAATTGGCGCGGGAGTGTAGCAAAAAGCGTTAATTTCAGCCAGGATTTGGTGGTCAGTTTATCAACTTTGTGACTGTCCGTTTTATTGGATTAAGAACACTGTTGAATGGACTGTGCTATTGATGAGTAAGTGTCTGTCTATGAAGCTATCTAAGTCGAGGGGATTTTCGACTAAAGTGCTGAGTTAAAGCTTGAGTGTCTGTCCACTAAAAAGGGGCTGTTATAGAGCGGTTTCTTGTTTGATTAAAACGTCAAATTATAGTTTTTCATTATCATACTATTGGGAAGTAGTATCCTTCCTTATGCTCTCTAGACGAGCTATAACGGCCAGCTTTTGGTTATCGGTGTATGTCCTCCATTCTACGATTTCATCAATAGTGCGTTTGCATCCAACGCAAATTTCTTCATCATTCAATTTACACGAGGCGATACACGGAGATGTTAAGTTCATAAAGCTTCTGTTTTATCTAAACCTTCATTTTTACTTTGAGCATGCGAAGCAGCAATAGCCGCCATTGTGTTTTCCGACAATTCTTTATTTGACCATAAACAAACATGGCAACCAAAACGCGATTCAAGATATGAAGCAAACTCAGTGTCTGTCCCACATTCATATCGCACTAAATTTTGTTTTTTACCGTCGTAAATAACCGCAGAATAAGTAAACACAAAAAGCCTCCTTTGAAAGAGGCTCAAATATACATCTAGACGTCTAAACGTTCAAGCGTCTATTTCGAGTAATCGAGTGCAGCGCAGATGGCAGCTACCTGAGCGTCGTTACAGTTTTCAGGTGTCGCGTTATCACTATCGGGATATACTTCCGTTGTTGTAACGTATTTGGCATCTGTCATACCGCCACATAGAAACAAAGCCTTTTTGTCATAGCAGATAACACCTTCACTCACTACATCTGCTCCAATAATCTTGCCGCTTTCGTCTGCAGGAGCGATATGCGTCACTCTCTTCACCGCATCGATTACAGCTTTTTGAAACTCTATTTGTGGATTTGGCGTGTTTGCGACCGTATAGAAACCGTCAGGTATATTCCAATTATCGTGGGTTACGCCATCCCGTGCGGCCAGCGCCGGTCTGAATTCAGTGTTATCTGTATCGGTAGTTTCGTGTAAATCGATATGAAGCGTTAGCGACAACGCTAAATCAGACACTAACTGCATAAGCTGAGCGGATTCTGGTGCCGGAGAGTCGCTGTAAAACGAGCGATTTGGATCTAGTGCCATTGGATTCCATCGATTTATCGTCTCGTAACCCCAAGGGCTTACACATGGCACAACTACAATGTTTATTTGCTCTGCGTACTGAGACAGCTTTGTGTTAATAAACTGAAGTGCGCCCTGCACGCCACTCGTTTCATAACCGTGAACTCCACCCGTAACAAGCGCTGTAGGCTTTTTAGTATCAAAGTTATTTGGCACTACTGCATATAACGGATAGCGTTCAGAATCGTATGGGAGAGAACCATACTGCTTTAGTTCAAAGCCTTCAGGAATAATATTGAAAAGTTTATCGAGTACTTCTTCTTGGTAACTTCTTTTCACAGTCTGTTGAGATTTCCACTGCGATTTCTCTTTCTCGCTCCATGGCTCACCCGGAGTCCCAATTGGATAATTCTGCATATAACACCTCTTTTGTATTTAAGAGATCATAACAGCTCAGCAAGCTTACGTATCTATTCTACAAGAGATTAATCGACAACTGTGACATAAGATCTTTACGCTTCGTATCCTAAAAACTAGTTGCTCAAGGATATGTTGGCTTTGCTTTGCAAAGGATTAGTTCACCCTAGAGTAAGCATGAAAGGTTGAGTTAGTAATACTTGGATAGTCATTTGTTAAGGACGAAAATGTAAGTGACTGTCCGCTGGCAATTGAAAGCGGTTGGTGGTTACGGAAGTATAAAAGTGACTGTCCACTGGTAGTTAAATGCGGTTAGTGGTTGAGAAAGTATAGAAGTGTCTGTCCACAACGTTTCTGGAGACAAAAACAAAAAAACCAGCCGGATGGCTGGTTTTTTCGATATGGCGTCCCCTAGGGGATTCGAACCCCTGTTACCGCCGTGAAAGGGCGGTGTCCTAGGCCTCTAGACGAAGGGGACTGAAACTTTGCTAGTGAAGATACATTTCACTAAATTTCTGTAAGCTCAAGAATGCAATAAACAATCTTACTCCTACCGAAACTTTCAGTCAGAAGTTGAATTATCAACTCCAGCCTATTTCACAGTTTTAATCGACCGTGACGCGATAAAATGGCGTCCCCTAGGGGATTCGAACCCCTGTTACCGCCGTGAAAGGGCGGTGTCCTAGGCCTCTAGACGAAGGGGACTGAAAATCTTCTTTCGAAAGCTCTGCTTTCGAGATTTTCGTTAAGGCGAAGTGAGCCAGCGAACTGAGCGACCTTTCCCTACCGAAACTTTCAGTCAGAAGTTGAATTAACAACTCCAGCCTATTTCACAGTTTTAATCGACTGTGACGCGATAAAATGGCGTCCCCTAGGGGATTCGAACCCCTGTTACCGCCGTGAAAGGGCGGTGTCCTAGGCCTCTAGACGAAGGGGACTGAAAATCTTCTTTCGAAAGCTCTGCTTTCGAGATTTTCAGTAAGGCGAAGTGAGCCAGCGAACTGAGCGACCTTTCCTTACCGAAACTTTCAGTCAGAAGTTGAATAATCAACTTCAGCCTATTTCACAGTTTTAATCGACTGTGACGCGATAAAATGGCGTCCCCTAGGGGATTCGAACCCCTGTTACCGCCGTGAAAGGGCGGTGTCCTAGGCCTCTAGACGAAGGGGACTGAATTCTTTTTCGAAGCTAAAGCTTTGAAATTTCAGTCCGAAGTTGTTTTAACAACTTCAGCCTATATCAAACCACAACTCAATGTGACTTGGTGGAGCCAGGCGGGATCGAACCGCCGACCTCCTGCATGCCATGCAGGCGCTCTCCCAGCTGAGCTATGGCCCCATCATGGTACCAGTCATTTTGTGTGACTGTTCCGTGACAGCGGGGCGCATTCTAGGCATCCCCCTCTGTCATGTCAACGCTTTTTTTATGAATTTTCTCTGTTTGCTATAAAAGTAAGCGCTTTGTCGATTCTCTCGCCAATTTTCTCTTTTGAGATAAGATTCAACGTGATATCTAGAGACGGTGAATTACCACCACCTGTCACAGCTACACGCAGCGGCATGCCTACTTTACCCATGCCTACTTCCAGTTCTTCAGCCGTACTATTAATAGCAGCTTGAATATTTTCTGGGTTCCACTCTTCAATTGCCATTAATTTATCTTTAGCAAGCTCTAATGGACCTCGAGCAACTGGTCGAAGGTGTTTTTTTGCTGCGTTCGCATCGAAATCTTCATAGTCTTGATAAAAGTATGTAGAAATCTCTGCTAACTCTTTAAGCGTTTTAACTCTATCCGCTTGAATAGCAATTATCGATTCAAGCGCTGGACCTGTTGTTAAATCAACATTTAACTGTTCGAAATGCCATTTAGCATGTGAGGCAACCTCACTTGCTGGCAACGTCTTTATGTAATGCTGATTTAACCAGATTAGCTTTTCTGTATTAAATGCCGACGCAGACTGCCCTATTGCATCTAAGCTAAATTTCTCGATCATTTCATCAACTGAGAAAACTTCTTGATCGCCGTGAGACCAGCCCAACCTAACAAGATAGTTAAGAACCGCTTGTGGTAAGAAGCCGTCATCACGATACTGCATTACACTTACTGCACCATGTCGCTTTGATAACTTTTTGCCGTCATCACCCAAGATCATAGAAACGTGAGCGTACTCTGGAACTGGCGCATTAAGGGCTTCAAGTATATTGATTTGGCGTGGCGTGTTATTTATATGGTCTTCACCACGCACTACATGGGTAATCCCCATGTCCCAATCATCTACAACTACACAGAAGTTATAGGTAGGCGTGCCATCAGTGCGTTGAATAATGAGATCGTCGAGTTCTGTATTACTAATCTCAATTTTTCCTCGGACATGATCGTTAATAACAACCTTGCCTTCTAAAGGGTTTTTGAAGCGAATAACAAACGGCTCACCTTCAGGGTGATCAGTTCTGTCTCTCCATGTGCCAGGATAGCGAGGCTTTTCACCGCGCTCTTTTTGCGCCTCACGAATTGCATCTAGCTCTTCAGAGCTCATAAAGCATTTATACGCTTTACCTTCATCCAAAAGCTGCTGGATAAGTTCTTTATATCTATCAAAACGCTCAGTTTGATAGATAGGACCTGTGTCCCAAGTTAAACCTAACCATTGCATACCGTCTAAAATAGCCTGCTTAGCTTCTTCAGTTGAACGCTCGATATCCGTATCTTCAATACGAAGAACAAACTCACCGCCTTTGCTTTTCGCAAGAAGCCAAGAATAAAGCGCAGTTCGTGCGCCACCAACGTGAAGATAGCCTGTTGGGCTGGGTGCAAATCGTGTAACAACCGACATGGTCACTCTCTATTGTTAATAGTATTTCTAAAGATGGGCGCATTCTACCAGTCTACGCGCTACTTCAAAAGTAAGTTAAGAATAGAACAATGTAAAAGAGGAGAAGAAAGTGGACAGTCACTTATCTTCAAGCTTATTCCTTCTATATCCATTCTTGCTGCAATGGACACACACTTAGATAAATCTATAATTAACTTTTCGAGTAACTGTAGGGTAAACACTCTCTTCAATAAGAAAGTGGCTGTCCAAAAAGAGCAGTCTCTTTTATAAAAGCACTCATTTAGGTTGGTTTAAGTGTCTGCCCCCTTTCCTCGGTTCCCTTTCCTCTCCAATTTTGTTAGTTGAGTAGAGTTTGTAACAGCTGTTTTAGTTTTCAAAGAATGGTTTAAAAACCCTCACAATATTGAGGTTCTTTGGTCAAGGACAAAATATGAAGAAACTTATTTTATTAGTTGTTTTATGGATAGTTTTTATTTTTCTTTTACTTCCTCCCCGCGACTTAGAGGAAAAGTACATTAATGAGTTTTATGACAACACTTTAGTATTTGAAAAAATCGAAGATATTGTTTGCCAAGATGTTGAGAAAATCCCAACATTAAGAGCTACACCGGGTGACCTGGAAAACGGTGGATTGGCTCGCTTGCTGAATAAAATGAATATAATTCAAATAGTCGTGAAACCGGAAAATCAGATTTGTACAATTACTTTGGTTAGAGATGTCTTAGGCTTTGCTGGTAGCGGCTATAGCTATAAATACAGACATAATGTTCGCCACCCCATAATCTATGATAAGACAATTCATGGCGTGAAGAAGAACGCTATAAAATCATTAAAGTCTAGAGATGATATAGTAACGTATGATATCCACTTATCAAATAACTGGTATTTAACCTACACTGAGTCATAAGAATAAGAATGACATCTGAATGTGGCAATTGCTGCATGCTTACGTAACAGTAGGGGTAAACACTTTCCTCAATAAGAAAGTGACTGTCCAAAAAAAGCTGTCTCTTTTACACAAGCACTCTATTAGGTTGGTTTAAGTGTCTGTCCATTAAAACATCGCACTTCCGCGTTCACTTCTTTTGGTCGAGCTGAATAAGTGTCTGTCCACTAAAATCTAGTCAACAGGTGGGTGTCCAATGAGTGAATTAAATAAGTGGGTGTCCAATGAGCAAAGTAGATGTGCTTTGGAGCACTGACACATTTAGCCAAAGTTATTTAGTGTGTGTCCGATTTAACTTTCTATATAGAAGTGTCTGTCCAACTTCACGCACTTTCACTAATAAGTGTCTGTCCACTTTGAGCACTTAAAAACGCTGCTCTTTTCATCAATTTAGTTAAGATACAGTCAGAGTGGCTAAATTTCGGGCACACAGTCATTTTTCTTTAATTTTATTGTTGACACTAACGGAACCGACTCTATAATACCGCCCCACTTGCTTAGGCAAGGTTTTACAAAATATGGACGCTTAGCTCAGTTGGGAGAGCATCGCCCTTACAAGGCGAGGGTCACTGGTTCAAGCCCAGTAGCGTCCACCACTTCTTCACAGTGGCTAAATAGTGAAATCAAAATATGGACGCTTAGCTCAGTTGGGAGAGCATCGCCCTTACAAGGCGAGGGTCACTGGTTCAAGCCCAGTAGCGTCCACCACTTCCTCACAGTGGCTAAACAGTGAAATCAAAAATACGGACGCTTAGCTCAGTTGGGAGAGCATCGCCCTTACAAGGCGAGGGTCACTGGTTCAAGCCCAGTAGCGTCCACCACTTCCTCACAGTGGCTAAACAGTGAAATCAAAAATACGGACGCTTAGCTCAGTTGGGAGAGCATCGCCCTTACAAGGCGAGGGTCACTGGTTCAAGCCCAGTAGCGTCCACCATCTTTCTTTAAGTATTCTTCAAATTCAACGAATTCACATCTTATAACGCAATACTATCATTTTATCTTCACCTAGATAGTGCAAAAGCAATTCACATTCTAAACAAAATCAGTCACTTTTAAAAAACTACTTTAGCAATGCTGTCACTTACACTTACCACTTAGCTCTACCAAATATTGCACCTTCCATAATCGTAACCCCCCCTTAACCACCCTGTTCACCACGAAATTTCTGCTGTCTATATTGACTACGAATTACCTTAACTGTGCGATAGTCTCACTGACGAGCTATACTTTAAAAATAATTATCGTGGTATGGTGAGATCCATAACGTCCTAAAGGCTACCCTTTAATGAAGCTACACTTAGCTAGAAATACTAAGTTGTTAATTGCCGAAGATCAGGTCCTGGCAAAAAGCCACATGCACTATGCCCTTGAGCAACTAGGTTTCCGCAATATGGACTATGTTGATAGGCCCTCTCATGCACTATCAGCGCTACAAGAACACACTTATGATGCCATCATTTGCTCGTATAACTTACGTTCAGAACAAGGCGGTTACTTTTTACTAGAGCAACTCAATGAGTCTCACTCACTGCCACTCACCAGCGCATTTATCTTCACTAGCGCAGACACATCAGCAGAAGTCGTCCACGCAATTATCGAACTGCAACCAGATGAATTTATTGCTAAGCCATTTTCCGTTAACGAATTAGACCGTCGGCTTTCTCGCGTTCTAGCAAGGAAAAAGGCCCTTGAAAATGTTTATTCATTTATGGATAAACAGGACTATGAAAAGGCGCTAGCCGAAGTTGAGCATTTCTTGTTACAACCCGAGCATGCCGAGCACTTTCCTCTAGCAATGAAGATTAAAGGTGATTTGTTTATTATCACAGAGAGATTCCAGGAAGCTTTGGCCTTCTTTGAGTCAATAATAAACATCCAAGATTTTAGCTGGGCTCAAATGGGAATTGCGAAAAGCCTTTTGGCACTCAATGAGCTTGATGATGCAGAAAGAGAAATCATCCAACTGGCGATGCGCCCTGATGCTGCATTAGAGGCATACGACTTACTCGCCAAACTACAAATTAAACAGGCAGCGTTTGATGATGCGCTAGAGTGCACAGCGCTAGCATGCAATATTTCTCCTCAGAATATCCCTCGGCATCAAATGGCGATAAACCTAGCTCGTATCACACACGACTATGAAAGCCAGTTTAACAGTGCGAAGAAAGTTGTACGCTATGCGAAAAACTCTATCTACGATAAACCAGATATTTATCTAACTGCAGCAAGAGCCGGTGTTGATTTTGCCATGACATCTGAGCCAGAACACGTAAACAGCATTGTTAAACAAACCAACGAATATTTACGTCAGCTGAAAAAAGCCCACCCAAAAGCAGCGGTAAATGACGAATTAACAGTGATCGATGCCCGACTTCATTATCTAAAAGATGACACTGTGAAAGCACAGATGCTACTGTCAGACTTTCACACAGACCACGCTCAACATCACTCTACTGAAGCATTACTCGATAGAGCCAAAGCGCTGCATGAGGTTGGACTTAAAAAAGATTCGATTGCAATTTTAGATGCGATTTCATCAAGACAGGAAGAAAGCGCTGATGAATTAAACCTAATGGCGACGTATTTAAAGCAGGAAAAAGAAGAAAAAGAAGCAATTACATTAAGCCCTAAAACACTCAACAACTCAGCTGTTGCCCAGTATAAACGAGGTAATTTGGAGCAATCTTATACCACCTTCGCTCAGGCGTTTCGTGTTATGCCTAAAAACCCCTCAATTGCACTGAACTATCTTCAAGCCATTATTAGAGCGAGAAAAGCAAACGCGCCTATGCTTCCCGACACAGTAACTGCGATTAACAAATGCAGAGAGACTCTTGAAACATCAGCCCTATCTGAAGAACAGCATGCACGCTACCAGAGTGTGAAGAACATATTGAATAACAAGTGATTTTACCAATACGTTCTTTGATTTAATCATGCACCTGCCTAGTTAGAATATACAACCACTGTCTCATGATAGAGTTTGTCTTTGTATTCAAGCTCATGACTGAATGTCATACCTAGCTTTTTCATGATATTGATAGACGCACTGTTTTCAGGGTTAGCAATTGCCGAAAACTTTTCTACACCAATATCATATAAGGCGTTTTTTATTGCTTGAGCAGCCTCGGTGGCATACCCCTTGCCCCAGGTCTGACTTTTAAAGCGCCAACCTAATTCCATGTTGTCACTTTCAGGGTGTTGGGTAAAAAAGCCAAAAGGACGAACCAAAATCCACCCTATGCTTTCTTTTTCAGCCAGCGTCTCTACGCGCCAGAGCCCCCACCCCAAAGCAGGGTTGGAATAAGCTTGGAAGCGAGGAACAAAAATATCGCGAATGTCTTCTTTAGAGGATTTTTTACCACCATTGATATACTTCATGACAAGCTCGTCTTGGTCGAGCTCCCATAAAAAATCGGCGTCTTTATCGGTGATATAGTGGTAGGAGAGACGCGCACTGTCCTTGATATGCATATACTTCCTTTATCATTATTATTTTTAATATACTTTCATCGCTGAATATAGCTTATTTTTACAACAAACCAAACTTATTCGATGCTTTTTATTTTGGCCTACATTTTCCCTTAACGTAGGCGAATTTTTTTAGCCTCCTAGCATAGCCAGATGCTTTGTGGCCCCAGTTTTTCCTTCATGTAGATAATGGGTTTCGTGCTTTTGTCCCAGTACATCTTGTAGGAAAGCCACCACTTCATCTACTTTACCATTGGCAAGGAGATGCCTCATATCTATACCGTTTTCACTGAACAAGCACAGATGTAACTTACCTGGCGCGGAGACACGAAGACGATTACAAGTTTTACAAAAGTCCTTGCTGTACGGCATAATCAAACCAATCTTGCCCGCATAGTCTGGGTTATAGAACTCTTGCGCTGGTCCAGCATCCTTCCTACGCAATAACGGCTGCCACCCCATATCTAACAGGGTAGTTTTTAATGGTGAACCGCTTTGATGTTGTTTATTGAAAAATTGGTTTAAATCGCCTGTTTCCATCAACTCGATAAAACGGAGCGTCACCGGCATATCTTTAAGCCAAGCAAGGAATCGATGTAGACGGCTATCGGAAAAGTCATTGAGTAAAACAGAGTTTACTTTTACATCAAGGTCAGCATCAATGGCTGCATCTAACCCTCGCAGTACAGCTTTTAGCTTGTCCTGCCCTGTTATTGCGGCAAATTGCCGTGGGTCTAAACTATCGATACTGACGTTTACTTGATCTAAGCCTGCATCTTTCCACTGGTGGGCAAACTTTTCCATTCGCGCACCGTGTGTCGTCATTGCCACACGCTCTATACCCGGCGTATTACTGGTTAGTTGTAAGATATCAAGGAAGTCTCTTCGCAGCGTTGGCTCACCGCCTGTTAGACGCACTTTTGAAGTACCTAACCGAGCGAACGCTTTTAGCAAGGTATCAATTTCGCTTAATGTCATAAACTGATCGCTCGACGGGCCTTCGTACCCATCTGGCAAACAGTACTGACAGCGAAAGTTGCACGCTTCGGTCACCGACAAACGCAAATAGTGAAACTGTCTACCGAAACTATCTTCTAACAAAACAACTCCTTAATCCTTTGCTACTTTATGGATCGCTACACAGGTTTTTTAAGTTACAAAACCCAGCAAGTCATTGAGTAAACTACAAGGTAACTAAATTAAACTACCTTAGTGTACGCGGGGTGAAATTAAAATTAAACACATTCGTTGCTATAAATAAGACCATTTTAATCTCTAGCCTATTTCAAAACGTATCACAAAAGGCGAGAATAATTATATATGGGCAAGCTTGTTCAATTCCTAATAAAAGGTTTACGCCAAATTATTTTCTAAACCTTCCCGCTCTTAGTACAGTAAACCAAACAATAAAGCACACTATAAAATGAGAAAAAACCGTTTTCCTACCAATGTCGACGAACCTGTTAAATGGCACGTTCTCTCACAGCTTTGGCCTTATCTTCTCGAGTTTAAGCAACGCGTATTTTTAGCCCTGATGTGCCTAGTAGCAGCGAAGCTTGCCAGCATTGGCCTGCCCTACGTGCTGAAGTACACCGTTGATAGCTTAAATGGCGATTTAACCACGCTAGCTTTGGCGGTTCCTATTAGCTTAATCGTTGCCTATGGAACGCTGCGCTTACTGAATGTTTTACTCGGCGAAGTGCGAGATACGCTATTCGGTCGCGTTACTGAGCGCGCCATGCGCCGTCTGGGGCTTAAGGTTTTCAAGCATCTACACAATCTAGACTTAGGCTTTCATCTGAATCGACGAACAGGCGGATTGTCGCGAGATATCGAGCGCGGCACCAACGGCGTCAGCTTTTTAATGCGCTTTATGGTGTTTAATATTGTCCCTACTCTGTTAGAGATCGCTCTTGTAGTTGGCTTGCTCTTATTTCAGTTTGGCGTATCTTTCGCGCTGATAATTGTGCTCAGCGTTGTGGCCTATATTGGTTTTTCGATGAAAGCCACCGACTGGCGCACACGTTTTGTCACACAGATGAATGAAGCAGACTCAACCACTAACTCAAGGGCGGTAGACAGCCTGCTTAATTTTGAGACTGTAAAATATTTCAATAACGAATCCTTTGAGGCCAACCGGTACGATACAGACTTGGCCGCTTGGGAAAAGGCGCGACGGAAGAACCGCTTATCGCTATTTGCATTAAACGGTGGACAAGCCGCTATCATTGCCATTGCTATGACTTCAATGATGGCAAACGCTGCCTTTGGGGTTATGAATGGCGAAATGACCATTGGCGACTTTGTACTTATCAACGCTTTCACTATGCAGATTTTCATGCCTTTGAACTTTTTGGGTTTTGTATACCGTGAAATTCGTGGCAGCCTTGCCAATATCGATAAATTATTCGACCTTCTATCCCAAGCTCCAGCTATCAAAGATGCAGACAACGCCACCGAATTAACCTGCGCCAACCCAGCATTACGCTTTGATAATGTACATTTCGCCTATAACGAAAATAGGAAAATATTAAACGGGTTGAGCTTTGACGTCCCGCCTGGCGCCAAGGTAGCCGTAGTCGGTGAAAGCGGCGCGGGAAAATCTACGCTAATGAAGTTGCTTTTCCGTTTTTACGACCCTCAACAGGGCAGCATTACCATAGACGGAAATAATATTGCCTCGCTTACGCAACAAAGTCTGCGTTCACATATCGGTATAGTCCCCCAGGACACGGTATTGTTTAACACGACATTGCTAGAAAACATTCGCTACGGTAACCCCGATGCCAGCGATGAAGATATTAAACAAGTGATTAAGCTTGCACACCTTGAAACCTTTGTAGAAAGCTTGCCTGATAAGCTAGAAACAACCGTAGGTGAGCGAGGACTAAAGCTTTCTGGCGGCGAGAAGCAACGCGTATCTATCGCACGAGCCTTACTTAAAGGTGCGCCCATTATGATTTTCGACGAAGCCACCAGCTCATTAGACAGCACGTCAGAAAGAGCAATTTTGTCAGCCCTTCGCGATGCAGCCAAGGGGCATACTAGCTTGGTGATAGCCCATAGACTGTCCACTATTGTCGATGCCGACAAGATCCTCGTACTAAAAAACGGTACTATAGTAGAGGAAGGGACACACACTTACTTGCTGGAACAAGGCGGTGAATACGCAACCCTATGGCAAGCTCAACAGCGTGAAGATGAAGATACAGATACAGATGTAAAAGGTAGTTAATAGATGGACCCAACGCTTATAAAAGCCGCCATTAATCAAGTAATGCCGTTCGGAAAATATGCCGGAAGACGGCTCTTCCATTTACCTGAGCCTTACCTGGTTTGGTTTCACAAACAGGGCTTTCCGGAAAACAAGTTAGGTGAGCAGCTCGCTTTAATGTATGAAATAAAGTTAAACGGCTTAGAATCTGTAGTAGAGCCTCTTTTAGATGATGACTAACAACTGTCTCATGACGATAACCGCTTTATAACGAGCATTGCCTTATTGCTTAAGTTTTCATACAGATAGCCTACTTACATCGATGGTGATAACAATCTTAAGTTCTGTTACTCCCTGCCTTTGTGGTTGGTTTACCCACTTAAATAAGACAAAAGGTAAGATAAAAAGCGCTATAAATAGATAATTCAACGTCGTATTTTTACTTAAATTTCCCCGTAATAGGCACACCAAAACAGCAAGAAGATTTATGTTCGCAAGACCCAGAAAACAACGTCGAAGTGACGTAAACGAACGTATCAAAAAAATTCACAGCGCCATAGCTGAAAAATTGATATCGCACCCCGAGCTTTTTGAGCAAGCCGAACACACTTTAGAAACCCGATATCAAAACAAAATGATGCGTTATGGTAGCTACCTGCTATGGAAGAGTATTATAGAAGCACGCAATGAACCCGATGTATTTAAAGCGTTATTGTTAGCCGATGACGAGCGCACCGCTAATTTAAGAAGAGAAACCATCTTCACCGGAATTTTAAGTGAAGAAGAAAGAGAACAGCTGCTATAAAAAAACGGGCAGCGTTTGTCACGCTACCCGTTTGTAAGTTTTACTGCTATTTACGCATTACGCATTACGCATTACGCATTACGCATTACGCATTACGCATTACGCATTACGCATTACGCATTACGCAAATGGTCTGCCACCAAGAATGCCATTTCAAGCACCTGGTCTGCATTTAGGCGCGGATCACATTGTGTCTTATACGCCTGAGCTAAATCATCATCGCTAATCTGGTAAGCACCACCAGTACATTCTGTTACATGCTGGCCGGTCATTTCAAGGTGAATACCACCAGCGTGAGTACCTTCTGCTTCATGCGCTTGGAAGAACTGTTTAATTTCTTTCAAAATTGCATCGAAGTTTCGAGTTTTGTAGCCGCTAGACGCCGAGAACGTGTTGCCGTGCATCGGGTCAGAACTCCACACAACATGTCTGCCTTCCGCTTTTACTTTGCGCAGTAGTCGTGGCAGGTTGTCAGCTAAGTTATCAGCTCCCATGCGAGTAATAAGCGTTAATCGACCCGGATCGTTTAGCGGGTTAAGCGCATCAATTAAACGAATAAGCTCGTCTTCCTGCATGCTCGGCCCCACTTTCACACCAATTGGGTTGTGAATGCCTCGGAAAAACTCCACGTGCGCATGATCAAGTTGACGAGTACGTTCACCAATCCACACCATATGCGCGGAACAGTCGTAAGGCTTGCCGGTAAGGGTATCGATACGCGTAAGCGCCTGTTCGTAGTTTAATAGCAAGGCTTCGTGCGACGTAAACAGCGAGGTTTCATGTAGCGTAGAGCTAGTTTGTGCGTTAATGCCAATAACATCCATAAACTCAAGGGTGTCTTGAATACGGTTGGCCATATCAGAATAACGCTCTTTAAGCGGGCTGTTTTCAACAAACGCCATGTTCCAACGGTTCACTTCGTGAAGGTCGGCCAAACCACCTTGCGCAAATGCGCGAAGAAGGTTCAAGGTTGAAGCACTGCGGTGGTACGCTTCTAACAAGCGATCAGGGTCAGGTCGACGTGCTGCTTCAGTAAACTCAAAGTTATTAATAATATCACCGCGATAGCTTGGCAACGTCACGTCACCACGGGTTTCAAAATCTGATGAACGCGGCTTAGCATACTGCCCAGCCATGCGGGCAACCTTAGTCACCGGGCAGCGGCCAGCAAAGGTAAGCACAATGGCCATTTGCAGAATAACTTTAAAGGTATCGCGAATTTTAGGTGCGTTAAACTCGTCAAACGACTCAGCGCAGTCGCCGCCTTGTAAAAGAAAGCCTTTACCCAGGCTCACTTCACCTAGCTGACGTCTAAGTTCGCGGGCTTCAGCAGCGAATACGAGTGGAGGATAAGAACTTAGTGTTTGCTCTACTTCATTTAAACGTACTTTGTCATCGTACTCTGGTTGCTGAAGAATAGGTTTATTTCTCCAACTGTCTACTTGCCAATTACTCAACGGTGTTCTCCTGAATAAAAAAACGTAGGGCAAACGTTTTACTGAAAAAAGTTATTGAAACTTAATGCTTCGAATAATAAGACTGTAGCGCGCTTCACAGTATGCCTGTAGCGCATTTTTATAATCAGCCTAATGTGAAAATATGAATCTAAAAAATGTGGTGGCACTTTACCACATTTATTCTAAGGAAATAGGTGCGCAAACTTGAATTTCTAGAAAGTTATCGTGCTTGCTTATAGCAAAATGGCATTCAAATACCTTCTCAAGGTTTGCCTGAGTTGCTACATCTTTCGGCTCACCCAATGCTACAATACCACCCTTCTGCATTAACCATAGACTATCGCAGTAATTTGCGCTCAGTGCGATATCGTGAGACGTCATGAGTATCGTATTTCCTTTACCACAAAGGAATTTCACCAAGCTAGCCAATGCGTATTGATGCCTAATGTCAAGTCCTTGCAGAGGCTCATCTAAAAACGCTATCCCCTCACCCCGCTCTAACTGGGGCCAAATTTGTAAGAGCGCTCGACAAATTTCTACCCGCTGCCGCTCGCCGCCAGAAAGCTGGGTAAGGATTTTGTTTAAAAAGCCTGACACTTCAAGGGCCTTTTCTAAAACCGGAGGAATGAGCGAAGACTGGTTTTCTACTGTATAAAAACTTAAGTATTCCTTAACTGAAAGGTGAAAACCACTTTCACTTTGCTGAGCTAATAAAGTACGTACGCTGGCAAGCGTAGCAATAGACCAACTATCCATTGGTTTGCCATGCAGCATCACCTTACCTTCATCAGCTTCAATAAGACCCGCAAGGGTGAGTAGCAGCGTTGACTTCCCTGCCCCGTTTGGCCCTATGATATGAATACATTCGCCCTTTTTCGCGCTTAATCCTTCCACCCTCAGCCGTGACCCAATGCTTACGTTTTGTAGGCTTAAAATCATTGGGTCATCCGAAGCTTTTTCGCTACTGTTGATGCAAGGCGTTCTGTTGTAACTAACCGCATGACATTCATTTGTGCTTGAATTTTCTTCACTATGAGAATCAGGTTGCTTTGGCGTAAAAGGATTCGGTGTCGTCATTTCATCAGCCTTTAAGCTGGCCTTTTGCCAGGGCCCAAATAAGTAGCGGACCACCTAAGGTTGCTGTAACCATAGAGACAGGGAGTGTAATAGCGCGAGTCATTTCAGAGCTTAGCGCTACCAGCATTAAAAGACTGGCACCACTTAGTGCACTTAAGGGCAATAAATGGCGATTGTTATGCCCAATGATCAAACGCAAAATATGAGGTACGAGTAAGCCTACAAACGCGATAGACCCCGCCATCGACACCGCCGTCCCCACTGCGATAGCGCAAACGATGAGGGCACGTTCGGTTAGTTTTTCCACGTCCACACCGCTACTTTTTGCCGCAAGTTCACCGGCATAAAGCTTGTTCAAATCACCTGCGAAAAAAAGCTGTAAACCTATAGCTATAACTATCAGCGGGCCTCCAACTGATAAAATTAACCAGTTAGTTTGATATAAGCTGCCCATTAGCCAAAAAGTGAGGTTGCGAAGGGCATTAGCGTCGCTGAACATATAAAGCCAGGCAATAACAGCCCCACTAAGAGTCGATATAGCAATACCAGCAAGAATTACAGCAGTGGAGGAGCCCAGCAATTTTCTAGCTAAACGGTAAATAACAAAAGTTGATAACAATGCACCCACAAAGCACCCAAAAGGCAGTAAGTAATGCAGGTAGGCTGTAGCCCATTGCGGCGTTAACAGTAGCAATAGTGCGGCAACTAAACTCGCTCCGCTGGTGATACCTATGATCCCCGGGTCGGCTAGCGGGTTTCGAAGTACCACCTGTAAGGTTGCGCCACTTACGGAAAGCGCCGCCCCTACTAAGCATGCGGTAAGTATAAGCGGTATTTGAAGCTGAACGATAATATGCTGCTTTAAGTCAGCAGCCGTGTTAGCAAACCCTGTCACTCCAATGACACCCACCACGCCAACGGCTAACAAACAAAGTAGCGTTATTACAACCAAAGAAAGGGCTGTGCGTTTAGTTTCTATGGCTCTCAAAATCGGTTCTCAAAATCGGTTCTCAAAATCGCTTATCAATATGGGGGCTCGGTTTGGCTTGCAATGCCGCTTCTCCGTTTTGGCTTGTGGATAAAGCTTCTGATTATAGTTGTTGGGTTTGCTTAATGTGCGCAATCAAACCGTCCGATGCTTCTTCAATTAAGTCTAACACCAACTCAAAGCCGCGCTTCCCTCCGTAGTATGGGTCAGGCACTTCTTTGTCTTCCACATTTGCAAAGTCCAAAAAGAGCTTAATTTTATCCTGGTACTGGCTTGGCGACATACCATGTAAATTTGCCAAGTTGCTATTATCCATAGCTAAAATATAGTCGAAGTGCTCAAAATCACTGTCATCAACACGGCGACATTTAAGCCCCTTGAAGCTGTAACCTCTGTCGACCCCAGCCGCCTGTGAACGTTTATCTGCTGGTTTCCCAATGTGGTAACCATGGGTTCCCGCAGAATCAATTTCAATATTTAACCCGGCTTGTGCAGCTTTGTGCTTGAACACGGCTTCTGCGGTTGGAGAACGGCAAATATTACCCAAACACACGAACAACACCGATGTAGATTGTTTCATTCAAAATCCTATTTAAACGCAGTGACGGAGCGCGACTAAACTTTGTGCCCAGTTTCGCGTATGATACGCCGTCAGAAAAATTGTGGAGTTAGTATGACCGCACATGTACTTATGCTAAGTAGCTCTCGTCAAGGCGACGAGGCTTACCTAGAGCACGCTAGAGAACTTATTTTTGCACACTTAGGCGAAATTCGCGACCTCCTATTTGTTCCTTACGCCGCTGTAACTCAAACGTACGACAGCTATGTAGAAGCTGTTGCTACTGCCCTGCCAGAGTGCAATGTTACTGGGCTACACACGGTAGAAGACCCCGTGGCCGCCGTAAACAATGCGAAGAAAAATGGCCAAGCTATTGTGGTAGGTGGAGGAAACACCTTTCACCTGCTTTCAACACTATATGCCAATGCGCTTATTGTGCCAATAAAGCACGCCATTGCCGATTGCACGCCTTATATTGGATGGAGCGCGGGCTCGAATATCTGTGGCGAATCAATTAGAACCACTAATGACATGCCTATCATTGAGCCGCCTAGTTTTGATGCGCTAGATATCGTGCCGTTCCAGTTGAACCCGCACTACACCGATTATCAGCCTCCTGGCCATAACGGTGAAACCCGCGATCAGCGATTGGCCGAGTTTACAACGCTAAACCCAACCACGCCGGTAGTGGCTATCCGTGAAGGCACGGCGTTACGTCTTTGTGATAACCAACTTACTTTAGTCGGTGAAAAAGACGGCTTCATCTTTTTAGGTGGAGAAAAAAAGCCAATTAATTCAGGTGATGATTTATCTTATTTGCTTGATAGCGGCGAATAGCGCCTCTTCATCTGGCTCACGCTGGTAGGGAATTTCTGCCAGCAGCGGCTCGGGTAACATGGCTTTTAGAGAATGCAGGTTTTCCTGGTATCGCGTCATGTTACCTGTGATGTCGTTGGCTACCCACCCTTTGATGTTTAGCCCATCTGCGCGTATCGCTTCTGCGGTTAATAGCGCATGGTTTAAGCAGCCTAGACGCATACCCACAACGAAAATTACGTCCATATTGAGCACTTTTACAACATCGGATAGATAATACGTAGGCGTATACTCATCGCCCACGATTAGGGGCAATCGCCACCCTCCTGCACCTTCCATCAACAATAGATCTGGCTGATAAGCTTGCAGTTTATCAAGGCCTTGCGCAATTTTTTCAAAGCTTAACGCCACACCTTCTTCAAGTGCAGCAATATGTGGCGCAATAGGCGGCCTTAATGCGATAGGGTTTATTTGATGTAAAGGAAGTGTCTGTCCATTTTCTTCGCTTGCGCTTTTTAGCTCGCTATTATCTATAGCTTTAATGGCTTTGTTTTCGCGTATTTTGGAGCATGCTTTTTGTATATTTAGCGCATCTTCGTTAACCCACTCACCGTTAACCTGCTCACAACCAGCTGCAATAGGTTTATAGCCGATGCCGGTAAGCGATGCTTTTTGCGCTGCTTTTAGTAATTGGCAAGTGACATAGGTTTTCCCGACCTCTGTGTCGGTACCGGTAACGAAATACTGCTTCATCGTTTTTCCAATCTAAAATGACTCACGCGGTAGGTAAGCGGTAACTTACTTTCTACACCACTTATATTGCTATAAGCCATGGCTAATTTTTTAATATCTCGACGGGTAAGCGGAGGCTGTTTTCGGCCAGTCTCACCCGCCCCTACACCTTTCACCGAGTGCAGTAGCGACATAATATCTTGGTGAATATCAATATAGTCTTTGGTAATAACTCGTTGTAAGCGGAGCCCTGATTGCTTAAACCCGCTTACCCACTGCGCGGTTGCCGGCAAATGAGTTTCTGCTTGAGGGAGCTGCGCCACTTTGCGGGCCGTTCTAAGTTCACCAAAAGAGCCCGACACCATAATAGCCAGCTCAGCGATACCATCCTGTTTAAGCACGCGCGCTACCTCGCTAGCAACAAGGTTTGTGTCACTCGCCCACTGTAGCGCCATGGACGAAAACACCGTTGAAAACGTATTTTTCGAGAAAGGTAAATCAACAGCACTACCTTCTACGAAAATGGGGTCAGAGTACTTTTTTCGTGCCTGCGCCAACATACCCTCAGCAATGTCTACTCCAGTTGCAACAGCACCTTTTTTTAACATTGCCTGTGTATGAATACCCGTTCCACAGCCTATATCGAGGGCTTCGCCCCGCAAAGCCTTTGGCAAGTTTGCTAACCCCTGCTCGGCAATATTACGCTGAATACACGCAATACTGTCGTACTTTACTGCCGCTTTTGAGAAACGGTGTGCGATGCTCTGCTCGTCGATAGTTTGCGCAGTAACCGCTTTGCTAGCGTTGCCGGTACCGTCGGCTAATTCGGCAACAGTGGAATTACAAAACTTTGCTACGAAAGCGTCTTCATTATTAGGAAGCACTTTTGCTGTATCACTTGCCGCCTTACCTTCAAAAGGTTTCAAGGGCTCTGTCAATGACGCTGATTTCGCAGCTGGGCTTGCCGACATTTTTACATCTCTTTCTGGTTTGAGGAATTTAGGGCGGTTACGGCATTCATCGTACTTTATGCTTCCCTTTTCGCAGAAGGCTCACTTAACCCATCGCGCGATAGTTCCTTCAAACCATTGAGCGACAATTCAAGCGCATCCATTAACACATCGATATCTTGAGTCGTATGATTTGCGGTTAAGGTTATGCGCAGCCTGTCTTGGTTTTTCGGTACGGTAGGTTGCCGGATAGCGGCTGCCCAAATCCCCCGTTGTTTTAAACCTTCACTTAACGCAACGGCACGCTCGGGACTGCCGACAATAACGGGCTGAATAGCGCTTTGCGAGGCTCCTAAGGTGATAGCTCCCAATTCGATATGGCCTGCATCATCGCTTACCTTGTTCGCATCGAGTGTCTGTCCAAAACGTTTTTGCGCATCGAGTGTCTGTCCAAAACGTTTTTGGAACGCCTCTCTGAAATAGGAAATATTGTTGATAAGCAACTCGCGACGAGCGGTATCACTGGCGATATGGGTTAGTGAATATAAGGTTGCCACCGCTTGCGCTGGGGGCATGGCGGTGGAATACATATAGTGCTTAGAAAAATTCACCAGATAATCGATAAGGGTTTGGCTTCCGGCAATAAATGCGCCTGCTGTGCCTACCGCTTTGCCGAAGGTTCCCATAACAACCGGAACCTGTTGCTGGCTTAAGTTAAGTGCTTCTACAGTACCAAAACCATTTTCGCCTAAAACTCCCATGCCATGTGCATCGTCTAACATAAACCATGCATTATATTTCGCGGCGATATCGGCCATATCTTTGCAAGGCGCAGCATCACCGTCCATGCTAAACACGCCTTCGCTGGCAATAAGAATATCTTGGTGGCTTGATTTAAAATTAGCGTTAGCATCAATTTCGCTATGCTCATCCGCAGCAAGCAAAGGGGTATTACAAATACCTGAAAGCACGCTTTCTAAATGGTTAAGATCGTTATGCTTAAAGCGGCGAAGCTTAGCGCGCTCGTTTACACACTGCGCCCCTTCTAAAAACGACGCATGCATGAGCTTGTCAGCAATAATGTGCCCAGGTGCCCCGCTACTGCTAGCGTGAGACATATGAGGGAAAAGTGCCATGCACAAAGCTTGGTTAGCTGCAAAACCAGAGTTAAACAACAGTGCTGCTTCACGGTTTAAACCATCGGCAATGTAAGCTTCAAGCGCTAAATGAGCCTGTGTGTGCCCAGTTACCAAAGGCGATGCGCCGCTGCCCCCACCAAATTGCGCCAATCCTTCAACCCAACTTTGCAATACGCCTTCATGCTGGCGCATGCCTAAATAATCGTTGCTCGAAAAATTAAGGTAGTGCTCACCGTTAATGCAAATAATGCTGTCTTTTTCGTATTGTTGGCAGTTGCGCTGGCGCAGCAAGCCTTGCTCAGCACGTGCGCTCAGCGAATCGTCTAACCAGTGAAAGGCCATTACGCCTCCGTTAATTGCTGTTTCTTTGGCGCTACCTTAGGCTTGGTTGCATCAATAAACAAGTCGTTACTGTCGTCGGCTTGTTCTTGCTGCTGGGCAATTTCTTCTTCTAACACTTGTTGATGTGCTTCGTCTGAGTAATCTCTTGTACGCTCAGTATTAATACCAAGCTTTTTGAACAGCATAACATCTTCATGGGTATCTGGATTTGACGTAGTTAACAGCTTGCAGCCATAGAAAATGGAATTCGCGCCTGCCATAAAACACAGCGCCTGCATTTGCTCATTCATGGCTTCGCGGCCTGCCGACAAGCGCACATGTGACTTAGGCATCATGATACGAGCAACGGCAATAGTGCGGATAAACTCAAAATAGTCCAAGTCTTCTACGCTATCGAGTGGCGTACCTTTTACTTTAACCAACATGTTAATAGGCACACTTTGAGGCTGCTCAGGAAGGTTAGCTAATTGCACCAACATACTAGCGCGGTCGCTCACCGTTTCTCCCATGCCCACAATGCCACCTGAGCAAACGTTCATACCTGCAGCACGCACGTTCTCTAACGTATTCAATCGGTCTTGGTAAGTACGTGTCGTGATAATATCGCCGTAGTATTCCGGTGAAGTGTCTAAGTTATGGTTATAGTAATCCAAGCCCGCTTGTTTAAGTGCGACTGCTTGGTCACGGGTTAGCATGCCCAGCGTCATACAGGTTTCCAGCCCTAAACTTTTCACCTCTTCAACCATCTTTAAAATGTAAGGCATATCTCTGTCGCGCGGGTTTCGCCAAGCGGCACCCATACAAAAACGGGTAGAGCCCACTTGCTTTGCTTCTTTCGCACGCTGGATAACCTTTTCAATTTCTAGCAGGCGCTCTTTTTCAAGCCCCGTATCATACCGAGCACTTTGCGGGCAGTACTTACAGTCTTCAGGACATGCACCGGTTTTAATCGACAAAAGCGTGCTAACCTGCACTTCGTTAGGATTAAAATACTGTCTATGCACCACTTGGGCATCAAACAGTAAATCATTAAATGGCATGGCGAACAAAGCTTCGACTTCGGCTTTGGTCCAATCGCTTCGAATAGTTGTCGTTTGCGCAGAAGGCGCACTAGCCAGCGTCATTGACTGTCCTTTACTAATTATTATTGCTGGCTTAGTCTATGCCCCAATATCGAGTTGTCAACTCTGACCAATTACAAACCTTTACCAATGGTTATTTTGTGAACAATATAGAATTTGATAAACAACACATTTGGCACCCATATACCTCGGCGGTTAACCCCCTTCCCTGTTACGAAGTAGTTGGTGCAAAGGGCTCTGAGCTCACCTTGGCTACCGGTGAAGTATTAGTAGACGGCATGTCTAGCTGGTGGGCTGCTATTCACGGCTACAACCACCCCGTACTCAACGATGCGGCGCACAAGCAAATTGGTGCTTTTTCTCACGTTATGTTTGGCGGTATCACCCACCAGCCAGCAGTGGATTTATGTAGAACTTTACTCAGTATGGTTCCAGCTGGTTTAGAGCGAGTGTTTTTAGCTGACTCTGGCTCTGTGTCTGTTGAAGTAGCGATAAAAATGGCAATTCAGTATTGGGCGTGCCAAGGGCGTTCAGAGAAGTCGCGCATTGTCGCACCGCGCAACGGCTACCACGGCGACACCTTTGCCGCAATGAGTGTGTGCGATCCAGTAAACGGTATGCACAGTTTGTTTGAGGGTGTATTAAGCAAACAAATTTTTGCGCCTGCCCCTCAAACTCGATTTGGTCAAACCTTTAGTGAAGACGATATTCTTCCGCTTGAAGAGATTTTCGAGAAACATCACCACACCATGGCTGCGTTAATTCTAGAGCCTATCGTTCAAGGTGCAGGTGGCATGCGTATTTACCATCCTGAATACTTAAAACGTTGTCGCCAACTGTGTGACACCTATGATGTACTGTTAATTTGCGATGAGATTGCTACTGGATTTGGTCGTACAGGTAAGCTCTTCGCTTGTGAACATGCCGGTATCTCGCCTGATATTTTGTGCTTGGGCAAGGCGATTACTGGCGGCTATATGACGTTAGCCGCTACTTTGTGTACCGAAGATGTTGCGTTAGGGGTTTGCCAAGGTGAGCCTGGCGTTTTTATGCACGGCCCAACTTATATGGGTAACCCGTTAGCTTGTGCAGTGGCCAATGCTAGTTTATCACTCATTAATGAGAACCATTGGCAGCAGCAAATTCCCGCTATTGAGAAACAATTACAAACCGAGTTGGCAAAATGTGCAGACTTACCCCGCGTTGCTGATGTTAGGGTGTTGGGCGCTATTGGGGTGGTTGAGACAGTAAACCCGGTCAATGTTGCCGAAATTCAGCGTCATTTCGTCGAAGAAGGCGTGTGGATAAGGCCCTTTGGTAAACTGGTATACATTATGCCTCCCTATATCATATCTTCCGACCAACTAAGTAAGCTAACCCATGCGATTTACACAGCCTTGAAATAGCGTGAAAGGTTGTTACGCTAAACACTTACTTTTGTTACATGAGAAGAATTCAATGTCGAGAGTCACTAGCGTTGAAAAACTTCTACAAACGAAAGTTAGAAGTCAGCGATTAGACGGGTCACTAATGAGTCGACAATACTGATTATTTTATAGCGAGTTTTTTAATGGTAGTGCGTGTTCTTGATAAAGTGGTCTTTGCAGTTTTATTCATTATTACACTGCAGGTACCTATTTTAGCTGATCACTACCGCCAATATTTAAACGGCTACTATGATGCACTAAGAGATGAAGTATCGAGTTCTTCTGAACTCGCTAAACAACATGGTTTTTCTTCTGTGGAAGCTATGCTCGACAGCTTACAGAAAAATAGTGAGCCGGTAGTGCGCGAGAATGCGTCTATGAAAGCGAGTCGCTTTGCCCAGATCACTACACTGGAGCAAGGTATGAGAAAACTTGAGCACGGCCACTATTTCGAAAAACTTGTGTTTATGGCATCGCCTTCTCAATACGGAACGCTAAATCGTGTACTCGACAATTTTAGTCCTTCCGTACCGCTAACCCCTTCCTCAATTATTTTTAGCCTTGTTACCGCTATTTTGCTTAATTTATTAATTTGGACACCGCACTTTTGCTACTGCCAAGTTAAGAAAATCAAAGACAAGCCCAAACGCTATTCTTATAAATAGTAAGCCAATCAGAATTGCGCTTCTCGTAAAACGACCAAAGTTTAATAGGCACAGGAACAAACTCACTATAGTGTTCAAGATGTAGCTGCCATTTCGTATTGTAAAATATACTGAAGCGAGGTGGTGCATATTGGTTGAGGAGCACTATGAAAAGACGCTTTTTTTGTTTACTGACTTGCTGCACGATGATGTTAGCGAGTTACGCAGAACAGTTAAATTTAGGCGTTTCAGTGTCAACTAGTGCCCAAAGGGAAGCTTTCTATACCCTAGCGCACGATTTTGAATCCCGTTACCCCGATGCTGAAGTGAACTTTACTGCTTTAAGTAGCGAAGAGTATAAACGCGCATTCCCGACAATGTTGGCGGATGATAAACGCTTTGATGTTTTATACTGGCATGCTGGTCAACGCTTGTTTAACTTTGTAGAACAAGATTTAGTTTTACCGATTGATGACTTGTGGGCTGAACGTGATTTAGACAATGCGTTCGATCAGAGCGTAACACAAAATGTCAGCTACAAAGGCCGCACCTTCGCTGTTCCCGTTTCTTATTACCAAATCGGGTTTTACTACTCAAAAGACGTGTTTGAAAGATTATCTCTATCCGAGCCGAAGACATGGGAGGACTTTATAGCCGCCTGTGAACTAATAAAGGCGCAAAAACTTCCCCCTATTTTTATTGGAACTAGGAGTAACTGGCCAGCTACAGCATGGTTTGATTACCTTAACCTACGAATGCATGGTTTAGAGTTTCAACAGAAGCTGACAAAAGGTGAAATTGCTTTTACTGATAAACGGGTTAAAGCCACTCTTGAGATACTGAGCGACATAAAGAAAAGCCAATATTTTATTAAAGATCATCAATTCTTAGAATGGCGTGAAAGCTTACCTCTATTGTCTAGAGGACTAGTAGGTATGTCGCTCATAGGAAATTATGTGGTACAAGAAATAAGACCTAGCATACAATCAAAAATTGGCTTTTTTCCTTTTCCAGAAATGAATGAAAATGTAGCCAAATACGAAGAAGCACCTATAGACGTGCTGATTATCCCAAAAGGTGCTAAAAACGTTTCATTAGCCAAAAAGTTTTTAGCCTTTACTTCTAATTATGAAGTTCAAAGCAAGCTGAACAAAAAATTAGGCATCATGTCCCCACACAAACTATCTCAAGTAAAGTCTTCACAGCTTACTAAAGAAGCCTATTCAGCACTTTCTGAAGCAGACGGTTTTTCACAATTTTTCGATCGTGATGCTGAGGAAACCTTCGCTTCAGCTGTGATGCCAATTATCGATGAGTTTTTTATAAATGGCGATAGTCACGCCACCAGCTTAAAACTAGAGCAAGTTCGACAAAGATATTTTCCTTCGAAGCCCCGATAATTTTACGGGGTTAATCTCTCTTCTTAAATTCGGTCAAGAGCAAAACCCCTGTTTCTAGTTCTCTTTCGAAATCTATTTATTCAGCGGTTTGAATTTATAAACAAGCTTTGCCCCTGTTTTTCTTAGAGCACAGTTTAAGAGCTGAGAAAGTACTTCCAAACCTACAAGCGCATAAAAAGGATTCTCACCTTTTTATTGAACGTGGCATCAATAATGCAATCCTTTATTTAACGGTGAGATACGAATAACTGGTTTATCGTTTTTTAGTAAATCATAAACCCCAGATATCAGTGACTTACCCAAGTAAATTGCAAAGGAGATACTATTATGCCTACAGATGCTCAATTATTGATCGGGAAAGTGTTGCAAATAAAAGACAAAATTGTTGCAAAACGTCATTGCATCCCAAGCGATCTAGAAGCCGAATGGAACGCGTTAAATAAGAAAACTGCATGCTTTGAAAGTGAAGCGCTTTATCAAAGTGCAGTAAAAGGCCAAGAAATGAATAAGCACATTGATTATTCAGGTTCGGTGAAAGAGCTGTCTCAATTGGTAACACAGCTCAAAACACTTAATAGAAAGGTTAACGTTACACAAGTGCATCACTAAGGCTTGGGGCATTTAACTTTTCCTCAAACCTTAGCTCGATATTGGCGTTACTTTTTATTTTTTAGGAGCACCAATGTTCTTACTTTACGCGTGCCATAGCTGGCAAGCCTTAGAAAGTCTTCACGGGCAACCGGTATGTGTTGATATTCAACAGGCTGCCCTTCACTCGCATCTGGGTCGTGCAGATAGTAGCAGTGAGGGTCGCAGCTCGTAATTGCTACCCAATGTGGCACTTTTTTCTTATCAAACGCGTATGTACTGATTAGGCATAATACTGCTCCGCCAGCTTTTAGTGTTTGGTCGATTACGTCAGTCCGCCAGTCTGAAATCTCAACGGAAATGCCTTTTTTCCGTGCTTCTTCCATAAACTGAGATTCAACGTTTTCAACGATCGCTTTCTTATTAGCATCTCTAACGCCATCAACAAAAAGTGGGACGTCTTGGTTAATAACCACTTTCGCCGCATAACCTTCATTTACTGCAGCTAGTGCTAACCCGACCGGGTGACAGCCACCATGCCCTGACATCATGAATATTGTGGTAGCTGTGCGCCACAACGACAATTCTTTTTCTTGCGTCATTTCATAGCGATTGTTTAACGCACACATTGCCATCATTAATGCTGACGGACCACAGGTAAAATCTGTTGTTTGTTGGTACCACGGGTAAATCTCTGGCTTAACCGACTTGCTCGGCACCAATACTTTCTGCATACGTAATGCGTCAGTGTGATCGTCGTAGTAATCGGTATACATACCGAACTGACTAAACCCTAACTTTTTATATAAAGCAATGGCGCCTGCATTACTTACTGCCACTTCCAGGCGCATAAATCGCTTTCCCCGCAGCAGCGCACGCTCCCCCAAGCTATTTATAAGCTTTTCAGCAACGCCAAGCCCTCGCGCTTCGGGCAGCACCGCAATAGAATACAGTCTGGTAAGTTGTGTTCCGCGTCGAAGCAGTAACAGTCCGTAGCCTACTATGTTATTTGAACCCGGCTTATTTGTATCCAGGTTCAAGCCTGAATTTAACGGCGCACGCTCGGCCACGATTAGCTCTGCGTGCTGTGCATCAATGTAAAACTTGAAACGACTTTTGCTTAGCCTGTCGGTTGTAAAGCAGGTTTGCTCAATATGCTGAAGCGAAGCAAGATCGTTTAATGTCGCAACACGCAGCACTACACTCGACTGCGTTGAAGGCGCACCGCCACCTTGTGCCGACTTAGTATTCGACGCGTCTTCTGCTAGGCCATATGCACGATTTGCGCTTTCCTGTGGACTTGCATTATTCACTTCAATGACTCGCTCAGCCGATGTAATCATCGCCCTCTTTGCTCCAACCTATCAGCAAATTCCTGCATAATTAATTCGTACAGTTCTTTGCCTAAATATTTATCTTCGACGCCCGAGTCGATACTTGGGTTGTCGTTCACTTCAATAACATAAACCGCATTTCCGGTTTGCTTAATATCTACGCCATAAAGACCGTTGCCCACTGCTTTTGCGGCTTTAATAGCGGCTTGTAATACCGGCTTAGGTACTTCAAACGTAGGCATTGTTGTAAATCCACCCGAGGAGAATCTATCGCCCTGATGGTTGTATATCTGCCAATGGTTGCGCACCATGAAGTACTGACAAGCGTAAATTGGCTTGCCGCCTAACACTCCAATTCGCCAATCAAACTCAGTAAAAATATATTCTTGAACTAGCACTAGCGCCGATTCAGTTAGCATTTGTTCTAAGCGCGCTTTTAACGCTTCTTTATTTTCAGCTTTATGCACACCCCGTGAAAACGAGCTTTCTGGCAGCTTTAATACCAACGGCAAGCCAAAGTCGGCAATGAGTTTTTCGCATACATCATCAGTAGCGCTTGATACAAAGGTCGCTTTTGGCGCAGGCACTTTTTGGTATGCAAACGCATCTTGCAAGTACACCTTGTTACAACAGCGCAAAATTGACTGCGTGTCGTCCATTACCACAATACCCTCGCGCTCTGCAGCACGGGCTAGGCGATAGGTATGGTGGTCAATTGCTGTCGTTTCACGAATGAATAGTGCGTCATAGTGACCTAGCTCTTCTTGCGACAAGCGACTGACTACATTAGCTCGAAAACCTACTTTTTCAGCCGCTTTTACAAAGTTTTTAATGGCTCGGTCATCACTAGGAGGCGTACTTTCTTCTGGATTAACCAAAATCGCCATATCCCAGCGCGTGCGCTTGCTCGTTTTACTCGCTTTCCACTGTATTTTTGCCTGTTTCTCAAGTTGCTCGATAAAGCGTGCTTGTTGCGCTGCATCTAAATCTTTAAACGCTTTAGCTTGCAAGGTTGCAAAGCCTTCAATGTGTACTTTATTCGTAGCTTTTGGCAATTCGTTGGTATCGGTAACCATGAGGCTTAGTACCAATACCGGATACGAATATTTTTCAAACGCTTGGCGAGCTAAGCGCTTAAAGCGCTGATCTTTCACTTCACCAAAAAGTACTAATAAAGGCTCATCGGTAATTTCAGTATTATCTTGAGATACCGACAAGGAAAAAGCGATGCGATCGATACTTTTCTCTTCAGCCATACGCAAATCATTGATGGTATTTACTGAAGGCAACACAGAATGATTACGAGCCTGAGCCAACAGCGAACAGTAATAGCCCTCACTTAAATATCGCGTGGTATCGCAAATATTAATAACCCGGGTTTTGGGTTCGTTTAGCTTTGGGAACTCAGCAAGGTATTCTTGAAAAGTAAGTACAGTTAATGAAGAGTTACGAAAAGGGATAACATCGTCAGTAACAATCAAGGTTTTGTGCATTAATGTCGCTTCTAAAAGATGGTAGGTAAGTTAAAACGTAAACTGCGGTGCTTAAATAGCATACACAGTTATTTAGTCGCGAAGTTTACGCCTAACTTCAATTTTGCATAGCACAATCTGCACGGCTTTTTTTCATCGAAATGACAATAAAAACTGATGTACAATTAAATCTATTGATACAGCTTTTGTTTATTAATTTTGTCTATAAATAGAGATAGACAAAACGACACAAATGGTTTGAGGAGTAAGTATGTTACTAGCCAGTGTGGCTATTTTGATCGGGTTACCCGTACTGCTTTGGAGTGCAGGAAAGTTTGTAGGTGGTGCCGCATCAGTCGCTAATCACTATGGTGTATCGCCCCTCCTAATAGGTATGCTTATTATTGGGTTTGGTACGTCCGCTCCTGAAATTATCGTTTCTATTTTCGCCGCGTACCAAGGTAACTCGGGCATTGCACTGGGTAACGCCTACGGCTCGAATATCGCCAACATTTTGTTAATTTTAGGTTTGACCGCCGTCATTAGCCCTATTGCGGTTAAATCGGAAATTATCAAAAAAGAATTGCCTGTATTACTGGGCATCACCTTTTTTGCTGTGTGGCAGGTATGGGACTTAACGGTTTCCAAAGATGACGCATTTTCTTTGCTGGGGCTATTTGTACTGTTGATTTCATGGAGTATCTATCACGCAATGAAAGGCGATAAAGACGCCCTTGCCGATGAATACGATGAGGAAATCAATAGTAACGAGGGCACCGTTAAAACCCACGTTATGTGGTTAATTGCAGGTCTACTGTTACTTGTTGCAAGCTCTCGGATGCTGGTTTGGGGCGCGGTTGAATACGCCACCTTCTTTGGTGTAAGCGATACGATAATCGGCCTTACCGTTATCGCTATTGGTACATCACTACCCGAACTCGCGTCGTCATTAATGGCCGTTAAAAAAGGCGAGCATGATTTAGCAATTGGCAATGTTATTGGCTCTAATATGTTTAATACCCTAGCCGTTGTGGGTATTGCAGGGACGATACAGCCTATGACAGTAGGGGCTGAGTTCTTATACCGTGACGCTATGGTTATGTTTGCCTCTACCGTCGCACTCTTTATTTTCTGTATTGGTATTAAACGTCAAGGTCGCCTTAATCGCTTAGAAGGTGGGGCATTTGTGCTTGCTTATGCTGCTTATACCTATTGGCTAATTCAGGCAGCGTTTATATAAGTAGGTGCGACTTTTAAAGTATAAGCAAAATTTGAAGGTAACAACTAAAAGCTTGGCTGTTCTACTGACGTAGGTGCCAAGCTTTTTTGTTTTTCCCGCCGTTACTTCGGTTTCTAGTTTTATTACTGTCCGTTGCTATAAACCCAACGTAGTAGCAAGGGTAATTAAACTAATTGCCGCTATAGCAAACAAAATAATAAGGTTTACGCCGAAAGAGTCTGTGCGTCGACGGTTTCGTCTTGCACGCATGACAATACTAACAAGGCTTACTATTAAGCATACCTGCAGCATAATAGTCATGGCAGACAAATGACTTTCAGACCAAGACGAGTCCCCTTCTATTCCCCAATACTGCTGAACCCCGCTAATGAAGTCGGGCCTAGCGTAGTGAAACAATATAAGAACCACCACCATTCCCACCCAGCCGAACACATTGAGGCCAAGCATTACCTTATAAAATGGTGTTTTTGAGCGCGGTGTCGAACGCCGTTCAGCTAGTTGCTCATAAGTCATAGAGCGCCTGTCAATATCGCCTGTTGCAGAAGATTGTGACGCACGTTGCGATTCCCCCTCCGTTTGCTGTGGGCTATGTACCGACGTGCCTGAATCATTTTTATTTCCCATTTGTCACTCTGTTCTCTGGCATCCCGCTTTATGTTGGGTATACTAGCGTGCTATTGGATTGTATTTCATTGGTTATTTTTACACCGCCGAAGCAAATTCCGTTCGGTGTATCTCGTTATTTATACTTTTTTCTATAATTCGTGATACTTAAATGACATATAGAAGTTAACCACAACTTCAAATTGCATTTTACCGACATTAAAGACTTATCGGCACAACAATCCAAAACATTGACCATAAAGCAAATTTTAGTGCAATTTTTCATACATAGTTTAATGCACTGGGTTGATACACTCGATGCGTATTCGAGCAACAACATAAGATCAGTAAGACGGAGAAATTAACATGACGCATGCGCCCGTAGTTGACGTGCTTAAAGGTAAGTACGCCGTTGGCGAATCGGTAACCGTTAAGGGTTGGGTAAGAACACGCCGCGACTCTAAAGCGGGGTTATCATTTATTGCACTACACGATGGTAGTTGCTTCGATCCTGTACAAGTTATTGCGCTAAATTCTCTGTCAAATTACGCCGATATCCAGCGCCTTACTGCTGGTTGTTCATTGTCGGTAACCGGAACAGTGAAAGAATCGCAAGGCCAAGGGCAATCACTAGAAATTGATGCTACCGAGGTAGAAATCGTAGGTTTGGTTGAAAACCCTGATACCTACCCAATGGCGGCAAAGCGCCACAGCATTGAATACCTACGTGAATACGCACACCTGCGCCCACGTACCAATGTTATTGGTGCGGTAACTCGTGTACGTAACTGTTTGTCTCAGGCTATACACCGTTTCTTCCACGAAAAGGGTTACTATTGGATTTCTACGCCAATTTTAACGGCTAGCGATACAGAAGGTGCTGGTGAAATGTTCCGCGTATCAACCCTTGATATGATGAACCTTCCGCTAGACGATAAAGGCAATGTTGATTACTCAGAAGATTTCTTCGGTAAAGAAACCTACCTAACCGTATCAGGTCAGCTTAACGTTGAAACTTACTGTACAGCTATGTCTAAGGTATACACCTTCGGACCTACGTTTCGCGCTGAAAACTCAAACACGTCTCGTCACCTTGCCGAGTTCTGGATGATTGAGCCTGAAGTGGCATTTGCTGAATTGAAAGATGTCGCACAGCTTGCTGAAGACATGCTGAAGTATGTGTGTAAAGCGGTATTAGAAGAGCTACCTGATGATATGGCATTCTTCGCCCAGCGCATCAAGAAAGATGCGGTTGAGCGTTTAGAAAAGCTAGTTAGCTCTGACTTCGTGCGCATGGATTACACTGACGCTATTGAAATTCTGCAAAACTGCGGTAAAGAATTCGAATTCCCTGTTGAATGGGGTATCGATTTATCTTCTGAGCACGAACGTTACCTTGCCGAAGAGCATGTTGGTGCACCAATCATCATGCAGAACTATCCAAAAGATATTAAAGCGTTCTATATGCGCATTAACGACGACGGCAAAACCGTTGCAGCAATGGACGTACTAGCGCCAGGCATCGGTGAAATTATCGGTGGTTCTCAGCGTGAAGAACGATTAGATGTTTTCGATGCGCGTCTTGAAGAAATGGGACTATCGAAAGAAGACTACGCATGGTATCGCGACCTACGCCGCTACGGCACTGTACCTCACTCAGGTTTCGGTCTAGGTTTCGAACGTCTTGTAGCTTACGTAACCGGCATGCAAAACGTACGTGACGTGATCCCATTCCCGCGTACACCGGGTAACGCTAGCTTCTAAGCAGTTGTTCGCTATATTTCGAAGCCCGCTGCAGCTATGCTGTAGCGGGCTTTTTTATCAATTCCGCATGAAGTTTAGCCGTAAAACTCAGTCTCGAGCCTTTATTTCCTTACATCCACACTATAACCACACCTACTGCAACATAGTCGCGACTTTAGCCTTGTTTTCCTTTTCCCACTGCTTTGGCGATAAGCCATACATTCGCTTAAAATCTCGGCTAAATTGGGATGAGCTGATATACCCAACATCCATAGCAGCAACACTTACATTTGTACCTTCTGCTATGCGTTTTGCTGCGTTGTTCAACCTCATAGACTTTACGAATTGAATAGGCGACATATTAGTGGCTTGCTTAAACTTGCGGTGAAATACCGCCCGGCTCATACCCACTTTGTTTGCCATATCGTCAATGGTAATACTTTCATTGACGTGAGAAGCCAAGTACTCGATAGCTCGCACAATACCGTTACCCACACCAAAGCTTTGGCGCACTGCTCCACCCGCTTCGCCTTTTAGAACAGCGTAATACACTTCGCGTAACCGATTACTCGCCAACATGGCAATATCTGTTGATCTGTCAGTTAGCAAAAGTAAGCGATATAGGGCATCTTCAAAGTCAGCGCTCCACTGCGCTGAAGCAATACCAGAAACTGCACTTTCTGCTGACGACGTTTTTAAACTTCCTGACACGCTTTCAAACTCAATTGCTAAGTCAGTCATCATCCTGCTGTTTAAAGAGATATAAACGCCAAGTAATGGATTAGTCTCAGAAGCGTCGGGAATTCCCGCTTCAACCGGCATAGACATAGTGCAACAGGTGTATTTACTTGTACTGAACGTGTGTTTTTCACCGTTTAAGATGGCCTCTTTCCCGCCATAAACAATGGCGGTAAGAGAAGGTTCATAAACCACGGGGGCGCAATCGATAGGTGCTGTTATTTTAAAAAGCTGAACACCTTCTATTCCGGTGTCGTAAAGCCCGCTTTGCGTCACCTTGTCTTCAATAAGTTGTTTTATTAACAGTTTACTCATTTCTAGATTAACATCGTCCAGTCAATATTGGCTTTTAGAAACTGTCGACTTTTCAATACTGCAATGAGCGACAAGCCTATTCAAAGTCAACTTTTTCGAGTTTACTTAAATTAGCACCCAACCTTCTCTTTAACAACAAAATGATACAAATAGGCAATTTTTAAAGACCATTACGCCTACTTTTAAAACTTCATAGTTACTATATTACAAATATAATTTTTTAGTAATTAAAAGGTAAGCGAACGTGGCTAACTCTAATCAGTTTGGAAAAGACGGCTGGACGCCAGCACAAATAGAAAACACTGAAGGCAAAACGTTTTTAATAACTGGGGCGAATACAGGGGCAGGCTTTGAAGCATCGCGCATCTTGCTATCGAAAGGCGCCAAAGTAGTTATGTTGAACCGAAGCCCGAGCAAGTCCCATGACGCTATCGCTAAGCTAAAACAAGAGTTTGGTGAAACCGCTAATGTCAGCTATATCCGTTTAGATCTTGGCAGCCTTGCTTCTGTGCGACAGTCATCTAAAGAAATATTACAACAAGTACCTGTTATCGACGCGCTGATTTGTAATGCCGCTATCGCACAAATTTCGACTCAACAATTCACTGAAGATGGCTTTGAAAGCCAATTAGGTGTTAACCACTACGGGCACTTTTTGCTTTGTGGACTGTTGTTTGATCGCATTAATGAATCGAAAGGGCGCATTGTAGTGGTTGCCAGTGAAGGTCACAAAATGGGTCTTAGAACCATGCAGTTTGACGACATGAACTGGGACAAAAATTACAATCCAAATAAAGTATATAGCCAAAGTAAACTTGCTCAAATGATGTTTGCATACGAACTGCAAGACAAAGTAAAAGCACACAATAAACACGTGAAGGTGTTTGTTTGTCACCCCGGTGCGTCGAATACTACCCTTATACGAGAAAGTGCTAGCTTCTTAACCCGTATCTCTTGGTCTTTCATGGTAAAAATTGGGCTAGCCCAGTCTGCAGAAAAAGGCGCTTATCCTGAAGTGATGTGTGCAACGGAAGAAAACCTTAAACAACGCGCCTACTACGGACCAAAAGGGCTAATGAATTTTGGCGGTCCAGTTGGAGAATGCAAGCTAGAAGACTTTGCAATAGATAAACAGGTATTGACGAAACTATGGGCGCTGTCAGAAGAACAAACGGGCTTTTCTTGGCAATTCTGATTAACTGGTTTGGACGTATTGAGAGTGTAATGAAATGAAAAGGGCCCTTTTTTTATTAGGAATATTAGCAATGTCATCAACGTACGCGAACACGGCTTCTACTAACAAAACTAGCGCCACAGGCAACATCGTTGGCGCTTTTACAGACGTAGAAGGTAACCGTTATAAAACTGTTAAGCTCGGTAAGTTTGAATGGTTTACTGAAAACTTGCGCGCTACCCAGTTTCAAGATGGCAGCCCTGTTATTTCGGGGTTTATTCCAAAAGACGACGAGAAGAACCTACTTAACTACGGCAGGCTTTATCACTGGCAAGACGTAAGTGACGAGCGAAAACTATGCCCTGCTGGGTGGCGCATAGCGACCGATGAAGATTGGCAGAATATGGAACGCGCTATTGGCATAGCTGAAAGTGAACTTTCCAAAGAGGGCTGGCGAGGCGAAAACGATATTGCTATTACCCTTAAAGCTGAACAGCCAGACACCTTGTTTAAAAAATTCGACCAAAATCGCGTTAACCAAAACCATTTTGGTGCTACTGCAGCAGGTGTAAAAATAGGCAACTGGTATATCACGCAAGGGATGTACACCGAGTTTTGGACAAGTACTAGCGCCACTGATAAAGAGGCATACGCCCGCACCCTCGCCTATTCGTGGTGGAACTCACATAAAGGCGAAATTAGAAGGGCAAAGCTTAACAAAGACTATATGTTTAGCGTTAGGTGTGTACGAGATGCCAAGTAGCTATAAACGCATGGCAGATACTGTAAAAGCGTATTCAAGGTATAGTCATTCGTACATTTGATCTAAATCAGCGATGGCCCTGCAAACTATGAAAAAAGCGGGCCGCTTTAATCGAGCCCAATAGCAGCTGAACGACAGGGCTCTACTGTATACGTATAGCCAATTTTATCTTCAGGCGTTTGCACTATTTGTAGTATCTCGTAATCATTAAGCTCGATGACGCGCGTTCCTTCAGGGTGGGCACAGCGGGAACGTGAATCTGCCTCAAATTCATAGATAAAACTAGCTAGTGCTTGGCGTTGTACCTTTTTATAACGAATACTTTTTTGCTTAGCATCGGTGAGAAGCGCAGTTAAATCTTCTTCTAGCTCAGAAGTATCTTCCGCTTGTTCCTCAGTAAGTGGTACCTCACTGTTTTCAATCGACGTTTCAGTCTCGTTTTCGATTGTGATCAGCTGACTCGTGCTTTCAGCACTAAACTCGGAGAGTAACCCTACCTGCCCTGCTAACACGCTAAGCTGAAGCGCTACACCTAATGTCCAAACAAACCGCGCTACAGCGGTAGAAAGTACATAGCGATAACCAGGCTTATGCCACAGTTTTTGCACACCAAAAGGCTTGAGTAGCAGTAGAAAAAATAGATAAATAAAGATAACTAGCATTCCGCCAACTAACGCCATTAACGTAGTGACAAAAAACCAACCGGGCACCATCAGGATTAGCGCGAAGTTGTGGCTGTAGGGCAGCGCACCAGCCGAAACGCCGGTTATGCTATTTACTAACCCGCTAGCAGAAGCGAGCGCAAAATTCGCGACAACGGCATAGACAAACAAAATTACCGCTTTACCCGGTAAACTATTCCAAAGCGCCATAAACCTAGGCCAAGTTTCACTAACAATACCACTGAGGGCAAAGCCAAACATGACCGTTTCAAATAAGCCACTTTTAACATCAAAAAAAAGCTGTAATAAAAGCATTGCAGTTGCCAGAAAGTAGCACCGCTGAGCAAAAGTGATACTCCCCCAAAAGCGCAAAAAGCCGATACGCCTTTTTAGCAATAAACGATTCCCTTGTTTTTTAGCTTTTCTGTAAGTACCGCGAATTTCGTTTGTTATTTCCATCATTTACTCGTCAATTATTGTTGTTATGTTTCTAAGCACGAATGACTTTACTTCCCGATGTGGCCGCAATACGCTATTCTGTTGAATTCAAAAAACAACGAGTTATTTCATTAGGCTGCTCTCTATCATACATCCAGTGTGTAAAAAGTGGCGCAATAAAACTTTATGGCTGAATCTAATACGTTATCTATAGTTTGTGAGCAATGCCATACTAAGGTTCACATACCGGCGCTAGCGCACAGACAAAGAGCAGTTTGTCCTGTTTGCAGCCACACGTTAGTTTCGTATCGCGTCGGTGCCAGCGAAAAATTACTCGCTTATGCTTTCAGCGCGCTTATTTTTTTATTGCTCTCGTTACCCTTTAACTTTTTGACATTTAAAGCGAGCGGGCAAAAGCACAGTATCGACCTGCCAACAGGCATTACTGTGCTCATTGAAAATGATTACTTATCTCTTGCGATAATAACTAGTTTAGCCACGCTTTTGCTACCCGGAATGGTCCTTACTGGCCTGTTATTACTTTCATTAGCGCAAATTCAAAACCGTCGCCCTTTTTACTTAGCTAGGCTGTATAAGTTGGTTAAAGCGCTTTTGCCTTGGAGCATGGCTGAAATATTTCTGGTGGGCACCTTGGTAAGTCTTATCAAGATTACAGAGTTAGCCGACGTATCTATAGGGCTGTCGTTTTATGCGTTTGTCGGCTTTTCAGCATTTACTGTCCTTTGTATATATCAATTCGACACGACAAGCTTTGCCTTATGGATGTCACAAGGCCAACCCCCTCAACCCAAACCCCTATGCGAAAAACAAGCGCAAGTGAGTATTCAGCGCACATGGGCATTATTGTTAACCGCTTGTATTTTATATATTCCTGCTAATATGCTGCCAATTATGTATACTGAATTCTTTGGTCAAGAAACACCAAATACCATTATTGGCGGTGTTATTTCACTTTGGGAATCTGGCTCGTATCCGGTTGCGATAATCATCTTAATTGCCAGTGTGGTTGTTCCGGTTGCGAAAATATTAATTCTTGCTTGGCTTAATTTTTCCGTACAGCGAGAGAAAACCACTTCAAAACAATTACGTATACGTTACTACCGCATTACCGAAGCGATAGGTCGCTGGTCGATGATAGACGTTTTTGTTGTAGCAGTACTGGTGTCTCTTATACAGATGGGAAACACTATGTCGATTTATCCGGGCCAAGCGGCACTCGCCTTTTGCGCCGTAGTATTTGTAACAATGATAGCCGCGATGACATTTGATTCGAGGCTAATTTGGCAGCAGTGGAAACAATTACCATGACCACAAACGACCCCAACATTAACGAGGCAAAGGTAAAGCCAACCTCATCGGTTTCTCGCATTTGGATAATTCCAATTCTTGTGATTGTTATTGGTGGCTGGATGGTTTATTACCAATGGAAAAACCAGGGCCCACTTATCACTATTGAACTACAATCAGCTACCGGAATTGAAGTAAACAAAACTCCAATAAAAGTGCGTGACTTAGACATTGGTCAGGTTAAGAAAATAACACTGAAACCCGATTTAAACGGTGTGCTTGTTACGGCAAGAATTGATGCAAGTGCGACCCACCTGCTCAACGAAAATGCGAAGTTTTGGGTGGTAGCACCGCGTATTAGTTTTTCGGAAGTATCAGGGCTCAATACCCTTTTATCTGGTAGTTACATTGCCATGTCCGCTGACGACAAAGGCAAAGAACAACTGCATTTCACTGCGCTTGAGCGCCCACCAGTTACGCCGCCCGGTACTCCTGGCCTTCACGTTATGCTAAAAAGCGACGACGAATTTGCCTACAAACCTGGCGACCCCATCATTTACAAGGGTTTTAAAGTTGGCGAATTTGAAGATGCCACATTCAACATTGAAGAACGTGTAGTGTATTACGATGCCTTCATTGAAGCGCCCTACCACAAGCTAATTACTAACACGACCCGCTTTTGGGACGTCAGTGGCGTAAAGCTTCTACTTGAATCAAATGGGGTCAGTGTAGAAACCGGAAGCTTAGAAACCTTATTAGCCAATGGCATTACCTTTGGCATTCCTGAAGGCGTACCAAAGGGTGAACAAGTATTAGACATCGCCTTTTTCACTATTTACGGCGACAGTACTTCTGCCTCAGATGCCCGTTATAAAGTAGCCGCTGAATACCTGTTACTTATCGATGAAAGTGTACGAGGGCTCACCGTCGGCGCGCCCGTTGAATACCGAGGCATTGAGATTGGTAACGTCACTGCAATCAACTCCTTCCCTGCGGTTGAAGGAAACATTCTAGAAAGGGACTACCCTATTCCGGTGCTCATCAACATTTACCCGGGTAAAGCGCGACAACCTGATACAGAAGAAGGGCTGAGTGCCATAAAGCAAACCATCAGAAATTGGCTGCACCGAGATCTTAGAGCCTCACTTCGAATGGGCAATGTTTTGACCGGTGGTCTCTACGTAGATTTACAGCATATTCCTGACGCCGACGCCGGCAACGAGATCGCCGTCATTAACGGTTATGAGGTAATTCCTACCGTAAGTAACGAGTTTACTCAGTTAACGCAAAAAGCTGATGCGATCCTAGATAAAATAAATCAGCTCCCCCTTAAAGAAATGGTTGAGAACGTACAGTTGGCCGTTGAAGATATGCGTCTAGCAGCAGAATCAGTAGAAACAGCAAGTGATGACTTCGATTTACTTATCGCTGACATTGATGCAAAAGCGCTCAACAGTAACCTTAATCAGGTTCTTGTGAGCCTTGATAGCCTACTGAAGAATTACAGTGAGGGTGGCTTTAATCAATCTGAAATTAAAGAAACCGTTGATGCCTTGCAAGAAACCATGCGTAATATTCAGCCTTTGCTTTTGAAATTAAATCAGTCTCCGAACAGCTTAATATTTTCCAAGGATATTGAGGCAGATATTCAGCCCAAGGCAAAAAAATGAAGTAGCTATTTAAAATTCTGTTCAATAAAAATCACTGTACATAAATTATTCATTTTGGCGCAATAAATGAATGTAAACGAATAAAGGTGTATAAGTCTGTAAACAGATGAGGTATGCCTCAATTCGACTAATTGGGCATATACCTTAAACTTTGTTTTTGGAAAGATTGCAAAACTTACCCGATACTTAAGGTAGCGTACCCGTAGACAGGGATGAAAGGATTAAATTATATGATAATGCAGGTTAAGACTTTTTCTTTCAATAAGGAGAATAAAACAATAAAAATCATAATTTTAGCTGTATTGTTTTCTTTTTTATCTGCATGCAGTAGCGCCCCTAACGCGCTGACTTATTACCTACTCCACTCAACGAACGTTGAGTCTGTTTTAGACCGCGAGGCGAAACAAAGTATCGTTTTAGATAAAGTAACATTGCCAGAGTATCTAAAGCATAGAGGATTGGTGTATCAAACAAGTGACACTAATCTTCACATTTCTACGAGCCACTTATGGGCTGAGCCTGTAGATGAAGGACTGACTAAAGCGCTCGCTAGTGCTCTAAGTTCGAGTAATGTAGCGCTTGTTCGCCCCGACCATCATGCAAGTGAAGAAACACCGCACTTATCTTTATATCTCAATGACTTTGTCAGTACATATGAAGGTGAAGTAATACTTTCTGGACAATACGCAATTACGCGCGCTTCAGAAGAAGCCAGTATCCACTCATTTACGTTCAAGGCTCCGCTTAGCAATGATGGCTTTGCATCTAGCATAAAAGCCATGAGGTCAGCGATTAAAAAGCTGGCTCAAGATATTAACATAACGATTAACCAACAAAGCTAATTATGCTCAGTCGGTTAAAGCAATATGTATTCAGTGGCGTAAAAAGCCACCAAAAAGACGAAACTAACAGGCGCATTATTGTGGTTAACCTGTTTGCCGCCGTTGGTATGTCTATTACGTTTTTGCTTGGGACTCGAGCCTTTATTGACGCAGAATATTCGCTATCTACAACGCTTTATATTGCGAGTGTTGTTTTTGCTGTCTCGCAGCAGTTACAAGTACGCTTTTCTTCAGCTCGCGCTCGCACGTGGTCTATTACACTGCTGATCAGCTGCCTGATGGTGCTAACGTTACTTTTGATTATCACTGGTGGTAAGGATAACACGGGCCCACTTTGGATTTACCTCGTTCCGCCTGTAACCATGTTTTTTGCTGGGTTTGTTCGCGGCCTACTGGCCCTTATCGCCTTTACGATTACCTGCGCAATCCTCCTGTTCGGATTTAACGATGCAGCCTTCGTTGCTAACTACACCTATGCGTTTAAAACTCGCCTACTCTACTCTTTTCTAACCGTTTCTTTTCTATCTGCTTTTTACGAATATAGCAGACAGAAAAGTTACGACACTGCACTCTATCTCAGTGAACAATTTGAGAGACAAGCGAAACACGACCATTTAACAAATTTGCTAAATCGACGTGGTGCTCAGCAGTGTCTAGATAGAGAATACGCAAGAATGCTTCGCAGTAAACATCCCTTCTCTGTTGCCATTGCCGATGTAGATAGATTTAAAAGCATAAACGATACCCTCGGTCACGAAAAAGGTGACGAGGTGCTTAGGCAAATCGCTAAGTTATTTAGCTCTCGGCTTCGCGGACAAGATATTCTCGCACGATGGGGAGGTGAAGAATTTATGTTTATCTTTGCCGATACCGATGAGGCCGGCGCGGTGCAGGCATTAGAAAATATTAAAGAATTACTCAGTAAAGCCCCATTAGATATAAATGATAAAAAAATACATGTAACGAGTAGCTTTGGCGTGAGTGAGGTTAGCGCTGATACCGATGTTTCAAGTGCTATACGCCGTGCAGATAAAGCGCTCTATTTCGCAAAAGATAATGGGCGCAATCGTGTATGCGCCTCTTCATTTATAAGCTCGTCACCTCTATCAGGCTCATCCTCTTTAAAAGTACAGTAATCAATAATTTTGTGTCCTTTACACAAAATTGACTCATGTTTCGTTACATTTGCGCTGTATTCCTGAAACACTTTAGCGCTACACTATGTAAAGTATTCGCTATTAAAGTAGATTTAGCCATGAAATGGATGAAAGTTGCATTACCTATTGGTGTCTTACTAGTAGGCTATTTAGGTATGAAAGGAATCGAAGCTTCTGCTTCCGACAGCGCTATAACAGAGGAAGTTGATACTCGCCCTACCGTAACTATTGAAGCGTTATCGCCAGAGGATGTGCGCGTACAACTCACTTCCTATGGCGAAATCATGCCTCTTGAAACCACAAATCTTGCTGCACAAGTATCTGGGGAGGTTGAGAGTTGGAACCCGAAATTTGTAAGCGGCGGTCTAATACGACGTGGTGAAGTCCTTTTTGAAATAGAGGCTGATGCATATGAAGCTGCACTTCTATTGGCAGAAGCAAACTTAGCTAGTGCACAAGCTCAGTTAATTCAAGAAGAAGCGCAAGCAGATGTGGCGGCAAAGGAAGCGAAAACAATGCCTAATGCACGGGTTACCGATTTGTACCTTCGCAAACCACAAGTAATGAGCGCAAAGGCAGCGCTTAAATCTGCAGAAGCTCAACTAAAAATAGCAAAGCGCGATTTAGATAACTGTAAAGTAAAAGCCCCATACGATGCGCTTATTGTCTCAAGGGACATCAGCACAGGTGACTATGTGACTCAGGGTTCACCTGTCGCAGTCCTTAATAACATAGAGTATGCCGAAGTCACTTTCCCTATTGCCGGGTTCGACCGCGTTTTTCTTTCAGATAGTACAATAGGAAGTGAAATTGCCATCGAAGTCGATGACATTCAGGCCGCTACGGTAAAAGGCACCATCCACCGAGATACCGGCGTTGTAGACAACACCACGCGCATGAGTTATTTCGTGGCACGCATTGAAGACCCCTATGCAATTAACTCATCTAAACCTATCGTTAAATTTGGTTCGTACAGCACGATAGCTTTTGAAGGTAAAACGTTAAGTGACGTATACCGTGTACCACAGGAGTTGGTAACCAATCGCATGCTGTGGACCCTTGACGATGAAGACCGATTGAAATCTCATAAGGTTGAGGTTGTCCGTGAAGAAAATGGCGACTTCCTCATTCAGGGTGACTTCAATGCAAAAAAGGTAGTAATGAGTTTGCCTGAATACCCGCAAAACGGCATGCCGGTAAAAGTTATTGAGACCACGGCTGAAATCGTGACAGCACAAGCTAACTAAGGAGCTGTCATGGAAAATCACAAGGATACACAAAGCGGCATTATTTCTTGGTTTGCAAGAAACTCTGTAGCGGCCAACCTTTTAATGTTTTTCATTATTGTAATGGGTATTGCCAGCTACTTTACTATTCAGCGGCAGATGTTTCCTAACATCGAGATTAACTACATTACCGTTGAAGCCAACTACCCTGGCGCTTCTCCACAAGAAATTGAAGAAAGTATCTTCATCAAAGTAGAAGAAGCGGTGAAAGACATCACTGAAATCAAGCGTACTGTATCTAGAGCATTTCGTGGTGGCGGCGCAGTCACCTTAGAAATTGATACTAAAGCTGAGCTTACTGATGTTCTAGACAAGGTCAAACTTCGCGTAGACAGCATTGCAACCTTTCCAGCTGGCATGGAGCCAGTAAACGTTTCGCAAGTAGAGTTCCAGCAGCAAGTTATTGAAATGCCCATTGTTGGCGACTTACCGCTGTCCGAGCTTAAAGTGCTGGCAAAAGAAGTCGAAGATGAACTACTTCAGCTTGGCTCCATTTCTCTGGTGGAAGCCAATACACCCGATGATGAAATTGCTATTGAAATTAAGCCCGATACGCTAAGAAAATACGGTTTAACCATTTCCGATGTTACCCAAGCTATTAATAGTTATTCAGCAAATATTTCGGCCGGCCAGCTAAGAACTAATTCAGGGATAGTGTCAGTTCGCGTTGAAAATCAATACTACAGCGGCGACGAGTTCAAACAAATCCCCATTAAAATTGGCACTGGTGGCGCAAAAGTAACGTTAGGTGATGTTGCCTATATCAATGATGGATTTGTTGAGGGCGAACGTTACTTTAAGTACAACGGCATGAACGCCATCTACATTGCTGTAAAAGCCACTAAAACCCAAAACACCATTCCTGTAGCTGAAACTGTAAAAGCCTATATCGACCAGAGAAATGAGACCCTTCCTCAGGGCGTCAGTCTAGAAGTTTTGGTGGATATGACCTACTACCTTAATGCACGCCTAGACATGATGTTATCGAATCTTGTTCAAGGGTCTGTACTCGTCGCGTTTATGCTTACCCTTTTCTTGCGCTTTCGTTTGGCGCTATGGGTTATGGTCGGCTTACCGGTGTGTTTCTTAGGTGCAATGATGCTGATGCCTGTTTTCGGCGTGAGCATTAATATTCTTTCGCTCTTTGCGTTCATCATGGTGCTGGGCATTGTAGTGGATGACGCCATTGTTATTGGAGAAAGTGCCTACACCGAAATTGAAAGCAAGGGCGGCGGCGTCGATAACGTGGTTCGCGGCGCTAAACGCGTGGCAACCCCTGCTACCTTCGGAGTATTAACTACTATCGCGGTATTTGCTCCATTTACACTGAGCAGCGGCCCTGAAGGTGCATTTTTCTATAACATCGCTGTAGTAGTTATTTTGTGTTTGGCGTTTAGTTTAATTGAGTCAAAATTAATCTTACCCGCGCATTTAGCCCACACCAAGTTCTCTCCGGTGCGACAGGACAGCTGGCGTGCACGCTTTAACCGAGGATTCTTTGCGTTCGTAAATGGCCCTTACAAGCGTACTGTTACAAAAGCGATTGAATGGCGCTGGGCAGTACTTATGATATTCGTGGCTATGCTAATGCTAAGCATGGGCCTGATTGGCGCAAACTATGTACGCATGGTGCCAAATCCTAAAGTGCCACACGACTTCCCTAGCGTAAAAATAGAGATGAACGAAAACGTCTCTGATATGGCTACTATTAATGCGCTTAAAGTGGTGGAACAAACGATTCTGGACGTTGAAGAGCAGATCATAGATGAATTTGGCCAGGGCATGATACGCGATCGTCTAGCTTTTAACGAAGATAGAACTGAAGGGCGCATACTCACACCACTGGTTAATGAGGAAGACCGCCCTATCGACACCTTTGAGCTTGCACGACGCTGGCGCGAAGCCATTCCAGAAATTACCGGTATGAAGTCTTTTACCGTGGTTGATGATGTAAACGGTGACGGTGACGACGGTGAGTTCGGTTATCTACTTTTTGGCCCAGACATTGACACCTTAAACGCGGCTGGCCTTAAGTTCATTGAAATGCTGCAGCAGCAAGAAGGCTTGTTTGACGTAAGCTCAACTATTGACCCGCCGAGCAAAGAAGTGCAAATGACGTTACTTCCGGTTGCCTACGATCTAGGGCTTACACTTTCTAATATCGCCTCTCAGGTTGGCGCGGGCTTTTACGGCGGCGAAGCACAGCGTGTTATCCGCAACGGTGAAGAAGTTAGGGTCATGGTTCGCTACCCTGAACTTACCCGCGAACGTTTTGCTGACTTGAAGTACTCTTTAATCAAAACCCCTAACGGCCAAGAAGTGATGCTTGGTGATGTGGTTGCATTAGAAGAGAAGCCAGGTATTAGCTACATTCGCCGAGAAGGTGGTTACCGCAGTGTTTATATCTGGGGCAACATTGATGAAGAAAAAGTTGAACCTAATGAGGTCGTTACTGAAATTCAAGACAAGCTACTCCCTCAGTTAAAAGAATCGTTCCCATCGGTCATGACTGAGCTTGGCGGTGATATTGAAGAGCAGCAGGCGCAACAAAACGAGCAAATACTCTTCTTCTTAGCGGCCATGATCATGGTGTATATCCTTTTAGCTGTTCCGCTTAAAAGCTATGGGCAACCCCTTATCATTATGTCGGTTATTCCATTTAGCTTTACCGGTGCAGTTTTCGGCCACTTTGTACTAGGCCTAGACCTATCTATGATGTCTAACTTTGGCCTTATTGCAGCAGCCGGGGTTGTTATCAACGACTCGCTAGTTATGACGGACTTTGTTAACCAGCGCCGTGCACAAGGCTATAGTATTAAAGAAGCAGTAACTGAGGCCGGTACCGCGCGCTTTAGGGCAATTACGTTAACCTCAATCACGACGTTTGTGGGCGTACTGCCAATTATGTTTGAAACCAGCCTGCAAGCAGCATTTGTGGTACCTATGGCGGCCGCGCTTGGTTTTGCTGTGCTTTACGCGACTTTAGTAACACTCATTTTGGTACCTTGTTTGTACTTGATACTGCTAGATTTGCGTGGTCCTTTCTCGTTCATAAAAAGAAAAGTATTACGTAGAAAGTCTAGTAGCCAAGTCGAAAGCAATAGCGCGGATCAAGCACATACACCTCAGCCTGCTGGCTCACTTGACTAGCAGTTGACGAATAACCGACTAGCGGATAGCACTTACTATATAGCCGTTCACTAGTTAGTGTTAGAAACGTACTTAACTTTTAAAAATGAGCCTTCGAGGCTCATTTTTTTTCAAGCCTATTGAAAGGAAAACACTATGAACAATGCAATTTCAATAAGACCAGCATCGCCTAGCGATATTTCACAAATTCGCCAGTTCATCCTGGAACTTGCCATTTATGAAAAAGCTGAGCATGAAGTAGAGGCCTCTGAAGAGGCGCTTCTAAAAACACTATTTGGCGAAGGTGCTACCGCCCACTGTGTTATTTGCGAGAATAACGATGCCCCTATTGGCTTTGCCGTTTACTTCTTTAATTATTCCACTTGGCAAGGTCGTAACGGGCTTTATCTTGAAGATCTTTATGTTTCGCCGAAATCTCGTGGCCTAGGTGCGGGTAAAGCGCTGCTGCAACTTTTAGCGAAAACAGCAGTAGAAAATGACTGCGGCCGTTTTGAGTGGAGTGTTTTAGATTGGAATAAGCCTGCTATCGACTTTTATGAATCATTAGGCGCAAAACCAAAGAGTGAATGGCTAGGCTATCGCATGGATGGACAGACACTTATCGACTTCGCAAAACAGGCTTAACGCGGACTTGCTGACTTGCTGACTTGCTGACTTGCTGACTTGCTGACTTGCTGACTTGCTGACTTAGTCAGTATGAAGGTACAACAATATTAGCTGCAAATACGCTTATAACATCAAGGGCGCTTGGAACAACTTTTCTGCAAAATAAAAAAGCCATTCGCTTTCACGAATGGCTTTTAAATTCTAAGGGTAATCTTTCAGTTTTACTTAGAAAGAACCAATCAAAGATAAACGCGCGTTGATTGGTGCGCCAACTGTAACCTGATGCGTAGAGTGTGCATTAGGGAAGTAAAGCGTATCAGTTAAGTTTTCTACGTTTAGCTGAAGACGTGTCTTGTCGCTAAGTGTGTAGTACGCCGATGCATCAACACGGGTATAGCTTGGCAGTACAGGTGACGTAGCACTTGTCGATACCTTGCTTTCGTCTTGGTATGTTGCGCCAATGCCGAAGCCAAATACTTCATTTACTTCATAAGTTGTCCATACTGACATGGTATTTTCAGGTAGTTCACGAAGCTCCACGCCACTTGCATTCTCGCCGTCTAGGTTGCTGTAGTTAGCAGTAACGTACCACTTATCAGTGATATAACCTTGAAGCTGAAGCTCAAAACCAGATACATCTGAGTCTACTTCCACGAAGCTTTCTGCATCGTTAGGGTCGTTATCAAGTGACGTTTGCTCATTTTCAAAGATAGCAGCCGTAAAGCTCATGCTTTCACTGAAGTCCCACTTAATACCAATTTCTTGGTTAGTGAACGTATCTGGATCAAGCGCATCTGCATCACCGTTAATATTCGCATACTGCTCGCCACTGCGAGGTAGGAATGACTCGCTGTAGCTTGCATAGATAGAGATATTCTCTTGCGGCTTATAAACAAGACCTGCACGTGGCGATACTTCTTCGTCTTTTCTGCTGCGTGTTTCAGCTGCTTTAACGTTAAACACCTCAATATCGAAACTATCAAAACGCGCGCCTAGCACTAGGTCGAAGTTTTCTGATAGTGCAATTTCGTCTTGCACGTAGAAAGAGTAAACGTCCAAGTCTACATGGGTGTCATCGTTTAATGTGCTATCCACGCCATTGTAGAATGTAGCAGTAACTGCATTACCGGCACTGTTCACACCGCTCAGTCCTCTAAAATTAAGAGGACGAGAAACATTAAACATCTCCTGATCGTTTCGCAGTGTACCTTCAGGATCATTTGCACCTACACGAGAATCGAATTCTGGGTTATAGCGGTCTTGATTCGACTTGGTATTAATAACCTCACCACCAAAGATAACCGTATGCTCAATGCTGCCCGTAGCGAACTCGCCTACTAAGTTTGAAGACAAGATAAGGTTTTCACGCTGCGTAGTATCTACATAACCATCAAGGGTTACCACTTCAGTGTCGGCGTCGTATGCCGCTGCGTAAAAGTTTGAGTAAACTTTGTCATAGTCACCGTAAAAGGCGTTGAAGTTACCTTTTAGGTTGTCAGAGAAACTGTGTTCAACGTTTGCACGAAATACGTCGGCACCAAGCGTTTGGTAGTTATTTTCCGGGTCGCCAAATACGATTTCTTCAAATGCTTCTACAGGTTCGCCGTTTGCCGTTGGCACACCACGGTCGATGAAGCGCTCGTGATCGATATATTCGTATGACACATCAACAATGGTATCGTCGCTAACTTCAAAGCGTGCAGTTGGGTTAAAGCCATAGCGATCGCCATAGTAGAAGTCACGATGATTATCTAAGCTTTCGTACATAGCATTGATACGAAGTGCAGATTTCTCGCCTGTATCAACGTTTGTGTCTAATTGAAGATTGTAAGCACCAAAGGTATTAGCAGAAACGTTATAGTTTACGAATTTTTCGCCCGTTTTCGCCTTTTTAGATACACGATTTAAAATACCGCCTGTACCGCCTCGGCCGAATAGCAATGCATTCGGTCCACGAAGAATTTCTACTTGTTCAACGTTGTATAGCGCACGGTAGTATTGAACGTCGTCGCGATTACCATCTAGGTAGAAGTCGGCTGTTGAACGTACGCCACGAAATACCACTGCATCACGGTGACCTTCACCTTGAGACGTATTAACACCTGGTGCGTAGTCGATAATTTGACCAACGCTTGTAATACCGCGAGCCGTAATTTCTTCAGCGGTTATAATTGACAAGCTTTGCGGCACGTCGAGGATAGGCGTAGGGCTCTTGATAGAGTTAGACTGGTTAACCGAAAGGTATTTACCTTCTACCGTCAGTCTTTCAATGTCTTCCATATCAGCAGCAAGTACAGCTGGGCTTAACATTATCGCAGTGGCAATACTCGTAAGTTTGAATTTCAAAATTACTCTCCAAGTGTTCTTCAAAGTGTCGTGTGTTTGTTGGCAACCAAGAACTTTATTATTCGGCAATACTTTTTTAAGTCGCTAGCATTTCCAAACCGCTTAACTTTTCATTCGTTTTGCAATTGCAAATAATAATAGTTGCTATTTGTGGTCGGGATAATATAGAAAAAATGTCAAAATGACGAGAGCAAATACATCAAAATTTAAAAACTCTTTATAAATTTTCTTAATATTTAGTCTAAAAAAACGCTAAACAGAACACTTTTAGAACACAAGAACTAAAAATTATCGTTTTTTGTCTCAAAATGTTTAAGAAAAAGTTAATTAGGAGAAATGTTAAAAGCCCGCTTCGTGTAGTTTACGGTTCGGCATTTTTAGCTGCTATTTGAGCTTCACTACCTTCCAGTATTTAAATCTAAGAGCAGCTGCTGTGTTACAAAAACAGGTTGTCCTTCTAACGCTTATTCAAAGTTGTTTATCTAGCCAACTAAATGACTGACATAAAATCTCTCGAGCCTGATGTACTGATGACGCCATTTAAAGGGGGCGTTGAAATAATGGGATACTGCGCACGTATAAGGATAGTGATATGACGCTTTTGAGGTACGGTCTGATTGAGTATTACGCTGTAACGGAAGTCAGTTGTACAGATATTAAAATGTGCAGGTAACAGATTGGAGACACACTCGGGTAATGTATTAAGTTCGTATTCAGAGCCCGAGCTAATTTTACTTAGTTTAAAATAGAAACTAGCCGCTATGCCGTAGCATAACGGCTTAGGATTAGCGCGACTGTATTCTTCGCTACATTCTCTTTGTCATTATCATTCAGGGTATCTTCAATTTTAAAAAGCTGAGGCCAAAAGCACTTCCCTTTTACTAAGCTATCAATTTCCTCAACAACTCGGTCTAAGTCGTCAAAGACCAGCTTGTCATCTGCTTTCGCATCTTTTAGGAAGCGATGCATCGCTGTTTCTTGGGCTTTTAGCTGTGCCACTTCATCTTTAAGCTTTTCCGGCTCGTAAAAGAAATGGCCAATAGCCACCCGCGCTAGGTCTAAATGGGATTCGCTCACTATAAACTCAATGTCTTGTAAGATAAGGTCTTCAAGCTGCTCATCTAACGGAAGCGCGCTATCGTATGTTTTATTTATATTGAGAATTGCTGATTGCCACTGCTGAGTAACCAAGTGCATGACCAACTCTTCCTTAGTAGAAAAGTGGTTATACACAGTGCGCTTTGACACGTTCGCCAATTCAGCCAGCTTATCCATACTGGTGCCGTTAACGCCAAACTCTTGGAACGCTTGTGTAGCCGCCTGAATGATGGCTTCGCGTTTTATATCACTACGCGTTCTTGTATTGCCTACCATGTTGAAAGTCTCAAAATAAATCCCCTATGCTTTGCCCGTCATTTCGCGAGCTCGCTTAGTTTGCATTTTACACCGAACAGTTTACTTTTCAATGCGACCGCACTAAAATGCACTCACCAGTTTACTTTAGGTAATAACTGCTTATTCGCTCTTGTGCTGAAGCATTTTTACTTGACGTTCTCATGTCTATACTTTATTTACCCTGACAATGGATTACACACACCTATGTCCATAATGCGATTTTCTCACATTCTACTTTTAAGCGTTTTATCGGTTTCAACCCTGACTGCATGTTCTCAAAAAGAGCCCGCTGAACAACAATCAAGCGCAACTCCTCGCTACGTGAAGCTTGCTACGGTAAGCAGCATTCCCGACTTTGACGAATTCACCTTCCCTGCCGTTGTTTCTGCGGTTAAGACTGTAGATTTAAGCTTTGAAGTGTCTGGTCGCCTTATTCAAACTGATTTGGTGACAGGTAGCGACATTGAGAAAGGAAAGTTACTGGCCACTATCGACCGTAAACCGTTTGAGCGTCGTGTTGAAGAGTCGAAGACACGTCTAGACCAAGCAAAACGTGAACTAGATAGAATTGAAAAGATGTTCGCACAAAAATTGCTAGCGCAAAGCGCTCTAGATACCGCGAAAACATCATACGAACTGGCGGTTATTGACCTAAAAAATGCCGAGCAGGACTTAAGCTACACACAACTTTATGCCCCTTTTGATGCCAAAGTGTCTCAACGTCTTGTTGAAAACAACAGCTTTGTTGCTGCAGGCACCCCCATTGCTCGCCTGCAGGATGTTTCTAAAATTTACTTTAACATTAATGTACCCGAGCGTTTGCTCACCGCTAATATTGGTCGTGGTATCAAACAGGCAAGCGCCACGTTAGCCACCAATCGCAGTCAGTGGTACCCCGTAAATTATGTAGAGCACTCAACACAGCCTGATCCTGTGTCGCAAACCTATGAAGTGGTATTTGCTATGGAGCCTCGTGAAGAACTCCCGCTTACACCCGGCGCCCGCGCTGTGGTTAAAGTAAGTTTGCAAGGAAGCATGTATCCTGAAGGCTTTGTTGTGCCAGTAAAATCCCTTGTTGGTAACAAAAGCTCAGGATTTGCGGTATGGGTATATAACGACGAAACGAGTTCGGTGACAAAAACACCTGTTGACGTAAAGCATATTGAAAATGAGCTAGCAATTATCGAGAGTAATAGCCAAAGCGAAATCACACTTGGCCAGCAAGTAGTTGCTGCTGGAGCAACACAAATGCGTGCAGACATGAAAGTGCTTCCTTACCAAGGAGAGAAGTAATTTATGGATATCGCACGCTATTCAATTGATAAGCCCGTCAACATTTGGCTAATGGTAGTCATCCTGCTTTTAGGCGGCATTTTGGCTATGAGCAAAATTGGTCGCTTGGAAGACCCTGCGTTTACCATCAAACAAGTAAAGGTATACACAAACTATCCTGGAGCCAGTGCTGAAAAAGTAGAACGTGAAGTCACTGAACGCTTGGAAATTGCCATTCAGCAAATGCCGCAGTTAAAAGAAGTGACGTCAGTTTCCTCACCGGGCCTATCTGAAATTACTGTTGAAGTTAAGAGTACTTACGACAGTAACCTCTTGCCACAGATATGGGATGAATTAAGAAAGCGCCTTCGGGACACTGCCAGTTCACTGCCCACCGGCGCACAAGACCCCATCGTGTTCGACGATTTTGGCGATGTATACGGCCTGTATTACGCGCTTAGCGCGCCGGATTTTGATACACGAGAACTTCGCGAGTTTGCCCGCATTATACGCCGCGACCTGCTTACTACAGAGGGCGTAGCTAAGGTTAATGTGACAGGCGTTCAAAAAGAACAAATTGTGGCGTATATAAACCCCTACCAACTAGCAGGCTTGGGCATTTCTTTCCCTGATCTCGCCGCCCTTTTTGAAGATAACTTACGGCCTTTTAATGGTGGTCGGATTAAAGTAGACGAGAAGAATGTACGCTTAATTGTAGAGCGCGCACCAGATAGGCTTGAAGAAATCTCAAACCTTTCTGTGGTAGTGCCGGGCACTAACCGTTCACTTAGAGTTGCCGATATTGCCACATTGAAATTAGAGCCCGCGGACATACAGCCAGTTCATGTGCGCTACAATGGCGAAGAAGCGTTAACACTTTCTGTCTCAGCCTTAACTGATGTAAATATTGTTGACGTAGGCGAGCGCGTTAACGCAAAAGTGGAGAAGCTACTCCAAGAGTTGCCTGTTGGTATTACGCTTACGCCCATATACGACCAAGCTTCGGTGGTTGATGAGTCGGTAACCGGCTTTATTAACAACCTTGTCATGTCAGTCGCTGTGGTTACTTTAACTCTGTGTTTGTTCATGGGATGGCGCTCAGGTGTGGTAGTTGGCTCAGTCCTTCTTGTTACCGTGCTAGGTACTATTCTTGTTATGTGGCTCATGGATATTCAGCTTCAGCGAATTTCGCTAGGTGCTATGGTTATCGCCATGGGTATGCTAGTAGATAACGCTATTGTGGTTGCTGAAGGTATGATGCTTCGCATGGCCACTGGCTCAACCGCTAAAGAGTCTGCCAGCTTTATTGTTAAGCGTACTCAGTGGCCGCTACTTGGCGCAACCGTTATTGGAATTGCGGCGTTTTCCGGCATAGGCCTTTCAAACGATGCCACCGGCGAGTTTCTTTACTCGTTATTTGCCGTAGTCTTAGTTTCACTAATGATCAGCTGGGTATTAGCAGTAACTTTAGTGCCTGTTCTCGGCGCGTATTTCTACCGAAAAGGTATGGGTCAGACTGCAGGCAACGAACTCTCAGCATCGCAACGCTGGTTCAAGCGCACGTTGTTAGGCGCACTTAAACTTCGTTGGGTAACTATTGGTGCATTGTTTGTTATTACTATCGTGGCTTATGGAAGCTTTGGTATGGTAAAGCAAGGTTTCTTCCCACCATCAAATGCCCCGCTATTCTTTGTACATTATTGGGGCCCACAAGACAGAGACATAAGAGCCACTGAAGTCATTGCCAAAGAAGCTGAATCACGCATTTTAGCAATGGAAAACGTGACGGCTGTAACTACCTTTATTGGCCAGGGTGCAGATCGCTTTACCCTTACTTATGCACCTAAAAGCGCTAACGAAAACTATGCTTTTTTCATGGTTCGGGCGAATGAACTGGATAACATCCCAGCCATTCAAGAGAAGCTCAGAAACAAGCTTACTGACTTAGATTTCGACGCCAATTTCTATATGGAACGCATGCAGTTTGGCCCCGGTTCTGGTGCAAAACTTGAAGCCCGTTTTTCTGGCCCAGATACCGAAGTGCTTCGTGTATTAGCGGAAAAAGCTAAGGCTTTGCTCTTTGCTGACGGAGAAGTAAAAGACGTGCGCCATAATTGGCGTGAAAAAGGCTTTGCCATCAACACGCAGTTTGATAACTACAATGCAGGTATTGCTGGCGTATCGCATAGCGACTTTAGCCAAACCATACAGTATGCAAGTAGCGGCGTTCAGCTAGGTACAGTGCAAGATGGCGACTATGCCTACAACATTATTGCAAAAATGGGTAAGGCAGAAGATACCGAACTTCAATCAATACGCGAATCGCAAGTATGGTCTACACAGCAGCGACAGTACGTGCCATTCACACAGGTGTCGCAAGGCCTAGAGCTAATGACCGAAGAAATGCGTATTCATCGCCGCGACCGTGTGCGCACCATTACCGTAGAAGCTGAACCAGGCGACGATGAAACAGCCGCAAAAGCGCTGGCTAGAATACGCCCGCTTATTGAGGACATAGAACTTCCAGCTGGATATTCCTTGGAATGGGGCGGCGAATTTGAAAGCTCTAGCGATGCACAAAAAGCGCTGGGCGCAGGCTTACCCGCAGGCTTTTTAGTCATGTTTATTATCTCGGTATTGCTCTTTGGTCATGCACGCCAGCCACTTATCATTTGGCTTGTGGTACCTATGGCAGTAGTGGGCGTAGTAACAGGCTTGTTGGGTACTGATATGCCTTTTGGCTTTATGTCGCTACTCGGCTTCTTAAGCTTGTTTGGAATGCTTATTAAGAATGCCATAGTGCTTATTGAAGAAATTGACCTTCAGATAGAAGAAGGGTTGGCCATTAGACAAGCCATTGTTGACGCTACTATCAGCCGTGTACGTCCTGTGTCATTGGCGGCAGTTACTACCATACTAGGTATGGCACCGCTGCTATTCGACGCCTTCTTTGCTGACATGGCTGTGACGATTATGGGCGGATTGGCGTTCGCCACAGTGCTTACGCTTATCGCTGTGCCCGTGCTTTATAGCTTGCTGTTTAAAGTTAGCTATCGCAAAAGCTAACAAATCATCGTTGGCCTTTCTACCGAAAAGCTTTTTTTGCTCTGGTGGAAGGGCCTCTATGCCTAAAGGTTGCAGGGCATCGTTAAATTAATACAACTAACCCAAGTCAAACAAATAGTACAAAGTAGGGCTAAATAGATCAGAGCTAGCGCTTAGCCTCCACTCTACTTTGCATAAACTTCATTACATCTCGCCACGACACCATGCCAACTGGGTGCTTATCTTTATCAATGATGGGAATGCAGGAAATTTTATGCGTATTGAAAAGCTCAATGGCCGCGAATACTGAATCAGTGGGATTTAGCGTTATCACTTCACGGGTCATAATTTGATGGGCTCGTTTATCAAGCGTTGCACGATCAAGCATACGCTCACTTAACGTGTCGACGAAAGGGCTAACCGATTTCATTAAGTCTCTATCAGATATAATGCCCTGAAGTTTATTATCGTGAACCACAACCAAATGATGAAACCCTGTTGCCGCAAATAGCTCTCTTAATGACTGCAAGCTGTCGTCCATATGCACACTGACTACACGAGTAGACATAATCTTAGCAATGCTCATCAATACTCCTTATTCACTTAACATCTTTCACTTTAACCGCTATATCGCCGTATAAGCGGCACTACAATTATAGACGTCCCGTAGGACAAGGCATAAGTACTACCCATAAGGATTCTCTCCCATCGCAACGGCTACGCAGAATAACCGCAAGTCTAGCTCAAGCTGATGGTAATCCGGCTCCATGTAGCAACAAAGTTTATAGAAAGCTTTGTTGTGGTCCTTTTCTTTAAAGTGCGCCAACTCGTGAACTACTAAAGCCTTTAATAAAGGCTCAGGTGCACGCAGCAAATCACTATTAATGGCTAAGTCGTGTTTGCGCGTTTTACCTTGCATACGGTAGGTATGCGTACCTAACGCATTGGTAACCATATCTCCCTGTTTCTTAAACGCGGCGCGCCCAAATGGGGGCGCATTTTTTAAGTACTGCTTTTTAAAATTCGTCGCGTACTGGTAAAGCAGCTTATCTGTAGTTATATCATGGGCTTTAGGATATTTTTTCAACAAGTAGCTTTTTAGCCGATTGTCCGAAATTAGCTGTAGGGCTTGTTCTACAATAGTTGAAGGGTAGCCATTAAAATACCGGGCATATTCATTCACGTTTAGTTCTCCTTTGCACAGAGAATTATAAAACATTTGAACTGTGTAGATAGCACTGACCTTTGCCAAACGGCGTTTTTAAATAAAAGATACAAATAAAAAAGCCGCAGTAAAAATTACTGCGGCGAAGGGTGTGCTAAGGGAAGCACTACGGGAAGTTTGTTTACCTAAACTTCAAAGGATAAAACTAGTCTACGGTAACGACGACTTTGCCTACTGCTTTACCGCTTGCCAAACGATCGTGAGCCTGTGCGATTTGCTCGAATGTATAGTCTTCAGCATCAATAATCGGTTTTAGTGCGCCTGCATCTACAATACTTGCCAGCTCTTTTAGAATTTCGCCATGTGCTTCACGGCCCACGTTGTGGATCATAGGCAACAACATAAACACTACGTTCAGGCTTAGCCCGCTAAAGTGAACAGGCGACAAGTCGGTTTCTAGTAAAGATAAAGTAGTCGAAACCTGACCGTTTAATTTTGCAGCAGCGAATGAGTTTTGAAGGTTATTACCGCCAACCGTGTCGAAAATCACGTCAAAGCCGTTACCATCAGTGTATTTACTTACGTAGTCTTCAACTGATTCACTACGGAAATCGATGTAGGTTGCACCTAAAGATTCAATAATTTCTTTTTGCTCATCAGAGCCACCCGTCGCAAATACTTTAGCCTTCATATGCTTGGCAAGCTGCACTGCTATATGCCCTACTCCACCAGCACCTCCGTGAATTAGTACGTTTTGGCCTTCACTGGTGAGTGCGCGAGTTAGCCCCTCAAACGCGGTAATACCTACAAGAGGAATGGCTGCCGCTTCTTTCATAGAAAGAGACGAAGGTTTGTGAGCGATAAGGCGAACATCGGCCAGCATTTTTTCTGCAAGTGAGCCTTGTAAATCGCCAAGACCACCTGCACAGCCGTAAACTTCATCACCTACTTTATAGTCTGAAACGCCTTCACCAACAGCTTCAACAGTGCCTGCGAAGTCCATACCTAACACGCCAGGTAGTTGTGGAGCAAAGGGTAAGTCGGCACCCGATTGACGAATCATCATGTCGATTGTGTTAACGCTGCTTGCTGCAATACGCACGATTACGTGGCCAGCCTTTCCAGAAGGTTCTGCAATATCGTTCTGTGTAAATTGTTCTGAACCGCCAAATTCGTTTATTACCATCGCTTTCATGATTAAGCTCCTTTAAAGCCTGTTGTTTGGGTACGGAACTAATCATAAGCACTAGAACTCCAGATGATAATTAGTGTATAAAGGCAAACAGTTTATAGATTTTATTGATAATCCAAATGAACATAGAACACCTTAAGCTTTTTGTGCGTATTGCGAGCACAGCCAATATTAGTTTGGCTGGGCGTGAACTTAATATTTCACCTGCTGTGGCGAGCGCCCATATTGGCAAACTGGAAGAAACGCTAGGTGTTCGGCTTATTCATCGAACCACCCGAAAAGTGTCGCTTACCGATGATGGAAAGCTTTTTCTGCCCCATGCGCAAGAAGTGTTAGACAGTATTGAAACTGCGCAAGCCGCTGTTGGCAGCGGCGCGCAAACACCGCAAGGTACATTACGCGTCACTGCCCCTGCTTCATTTGGTCGAATGCATTTAGTACCTGCGATCCCTGAATTTTTAGAACAATACCCACAGCTAAATATCGATTTCAGGTTCAGCGACAGTATTTTAGATGTAGTAGAAGGTGGCTTTGATGTTGCTATTCGCGATGCCGAATTAAAAGACTCTAATTTACATGCCAAAAAGCTAGCTGATGATAAACGCATTATTGTGGCGTCAAAAAACTATATTGAAAAATACGGTAAGCCAGAAACGCCAGCAGATCTCAAAAATCACAAAATAGTCAATCTTACCGGCTTAGAAGTGTGGGACTTTAAAGCCAGCCAAGGTATCACTTCAATTAAAACGCCTAATCACTTGCGTATGGACAATGGTGAAGCGGTACGCGACGCCTGTATTCAAAGCTGTGGTATCACCCTTACTGCTACCTGGTGCAGCTACCCTCACTTAGAAAGCGGCGAATTAGTTCAAATACTACAAGATTACCCGCTTGCTACCGAATGTGCACTGTGGGCAGTGTATCCTAGCAACCGGTTATTAGCTCCTAAGGTCCGCGCGTTTATTGATTTTTTAGCTGAACGCTTTAGCGGCACGCCGTATTGGGACGAAAAGTTAAACGGCGTAGTTCTTTAAGATTATCTAATTTTAAGAAAACTGGTTTTCTTACTTTTTTGGTTAGCAAAACAAAACACCAATTTTTCAGTAGCTTCTCCGTTTCTCTACTATGCTTGTACTAAAGTAAAATTGTCGAAACAATGCTTTTTCGGCAACATTTAACGCAGACGTCAAATTGGGTAATACAATGATGAAAAAGCCGTACTTGTTCTTCACGGCCATCTTCAGCCTGCTGCTAGCTAACGTTGCAGCAGCAGAACAAAGCAAACTTAAGATTAGCGGTTTTGGCACCTTAGCAACCGCTACCGCTGATACCAACAAGTATCAATTTCGAAACGACCGGGCTCAAGCCGAATTTGCTAAAAAAGATGGCTTTGCATTTAAGCCTTTAAGTCTTATTGGCGTGCAGCTCGATTACAGCCTTTCAAACAACCTCGACTTCGTAGGGCAATTTGTTTATAGAGAGCAAGATGAGCAGGACATAGACTCAATAACGCAAATGGCTTTTTTGCGCTATAACCTAACGCCTTCGTGGCAGCTTAGAGCCGGAAGACTTGCAGCCGATATATTCCATTTTAGTGATACGAGGGATGTATCTATTGCCTACCCTTGGGTGAAAGTGCCTACAGAAGTTTACGGCATTGTCCCGGCTAGAAGCCTTGATGGCGCTGATATTAGTTACTTGAAACGTTATGAAAACTTCAACTTATCAGTTAAAGGATTTTGGGGTAAAGGAGAAAGCGACTTTTCAAGTAAAGATTTCGAACCTATTACTTTTGAAAATTTACGCACGCTTGGCATTGAATTAACCGCTTTTGATTGGAGCGTAGCGTTAAAACACACACGCACCGAAGCTGATAACGATAATTTCGATATAGCACAAGTCACCTCTGCTGTAGATTTATTACAACCTTTCTGGAGCGGCGCGGCTGATTTTTCGGATTCACTGCAACTTCGCGACGCGACTATTCAGTATACCTCTCTTTATGCCAACCGTTATTTAGGCGACTGGGAGGTATCCGGTGAACTTTCGCATATTGATTCAGAATCTGTTGCATTGAGGCCCTCTTTTAACGGTTTTCTAAATATTAGTTACCTTTATGGTGCGCATACCTTTTACGGTCTATTTTCTTTTGCAGAAACCGATACCTACTTTCTTAGCGAAGAGCAGCCTGAATTTCCCATCATTCCAGCTACAGCGCAACTCGCTATGTTTGTAGAAGAGGTGGCCAGTACACTAGCCCACCGACAAAAGTCATTCTCTGTTGGCTGGCGCTGGGACCTACGAGAAAACCTAGCGTTTAAGGCACAAGTTGAACGAACCGACGTTAAAGCAAGAGGTACCGGCCTTCGTGCCCGCGATGGTTTAGTCGTTAACGATGAAGGCGGTATAGCACACACCCTATTCCTCGCCTTAAGTTTCAGCTTTTAAGGGGGGAGTATGTATTTATTAAAACCCATTCCCTTGATAACTGTTATAACACTACTAACGCTAAGCATGTTTTCTATGGCGCAAGCGCAAGAAAAAATTGTCGTTGTCACTAACCCTAACAACGAGGTGCAGGTATTGGATAAAAAAGGCTTAATCGATTTATTTATGGGTAAATACTCGGCGTTCCCAAATGGAAAAGAAGCCACACCTATTGATGTAGAACTAGATTCCGAATTGAAAAGTCAATTCTACAAATCTTTAGTTGGGCTTCCACTTGCAAGGGTAAACGCGTATTGGTCGCGACTTAAATTTTCTGGCCGTGTTAAACCTCCCGCGGTAGAGCAGACCATCGAAGATGTTAAGGTGCGGCTTGAGGAAGACGAATCGGCACTGGCCTATGTTTATGAGTCGACGGTCACCAGCAACATGAAGGTAGTGTATCGTTTTGATTAACGTACAAGGTCTAGGTTTTCGTTTTTCGCTGTTTTTAGTCGCAGCGGCAATGTTAGTGGTACTTACTACCGCTGAATTTTTTTATCGCGTGACTTATGAAAACGAAATAAACGAAGCTAACAGTGATATCGAAGAGCTTTATCAAACCGTTGGTGCAACCGCCTCCATCGCGGCTTTTTTAGAAGATGAAGACTTAGCAAAAGAAGCCATAAATGGTTTGGTTAAAACCGACAAAATTCTAGCGGCCTCTATAAAAAGCGAGGCCCTTTACTACCAAACGAATGTAACTGAAGCTATTAATAAAAGTACGGAACCTCGGGTATTTGTGGTTAGGCACCCTTTTATGCCAGAAGAATCACTTGCTGAGGTTAATGTCTACCCCAATTTCGAATACATTATTCACCAAGCAGAAAAAACCAGTACCGACAACAGCTACTCACTGTACGCTGAAGCCTTGGTGGTTGGCATAGTGGCGTTGATAATTACCTACTACATTATTATTTCCCCTATGTTACGAGTAGGCCGCTCTTTACACCAAATCACGCCTGGAACATCTCAAAGGATCCCAACGCCTAAATATCACTCGCGCAGTGAAATAGGCAAACTCGTTTACGACACTAACCAACTGCTGAACAAAGTCGAAGAGCAATTTACCCAAGAACGACAATTAAGAGAAGAAATCGAATTTCTTGAAAAACGATTTAGGATGCTGTTTGAAAACGCCAAAACTGCAACTGTTTTGATGGCTGAGAATGGCACTATAGCGCTTCGAAACGACGCGTTTAATGATTTAGTAGAGAAAACTGAGATTGGAATAAAGCAAGGCTATGGCGAACTGTTAGACGAACTATTTGAAACACCAGAAGCAATGAAAGCTGCACTTCAAGAAGCCTTTGCGCGAAACGAGTTTGCGACGGGAGAGTACAAGCTAAAAAGTAGCGCAAATGACAATGCCATTTGGGTTCAACTTATTGCTAGCCCATTATTGACAGAAGAAGGTGAACGTTACTACCAGCTTACGTTAAATGACATTTCGAGTCGTAGACAAGAGTTACAAAAGCTTGCGCTACAAGCAGATTTTGACGCTTTAACGGGTATCTACAATCGAAATGGTGGTGAAAAGCTCATAACCAAACTCATGAGAAAGGAACACCAGTTCGCGTTGGCACTAATCGACCTTAACGGTTTTAAGGCGGTAAATGATATTTACGGTCACGATGCGGGTGACGAGGTTCTCATTTTTGTTGCTGAGCAATTGAAAGAAAAAATACGCAAAAACGATGTAGCGATACGTTGGGGCGGCGATGAATTTATGTTGTTACTGCAAGCGGATGATGAAGCGTCGGTTCAGAAAGTGGTAGACAAAGTGAATGCTGGCGTTAAACAACCTTTTTATTTTAATAACGAAAGTAAGCCAACTGTAGTTTCTATGAGCGTTGGCGTTGCCTTTTACCCTCAAACAAGTCGAAATTTGCATGCACTGATTAAGCTGGCCGATATTGCTATGTATAAAGCGAAACAAAATAAAGTATCTGCGCCAGACGACTACCTTATCTTTGCTAACCAGTGCCGGCTAGATGATGAAGATATGAGTTAGCGCTCTTCACGCCACCCTAATATTTTACCAGCACCCTACTTTCAATACTCTTACGCGTTGTACTTTTAGCGCCTTCTTCGCTCATGTCTAATGCACTGTGCGCTAAGTGGGGGATCCCACTGTTATCGTAAATATTAAAAATAATACCTTCATCCACGCGCATTTTAGATTTATAGAACCAGCGATGTTGAGGGTTAGGAGCTACGCCTAAAATCTCCCCTTTGCGGTCTGGATACCAAAGCTCAATGTTTATCCAGTCTTCGACATCCATGGAGTCAGGGCAGATAAAACCTAAGGGAGAAGACATGATGGTGTTTTCAACGGGTCTCCACAGGTTTACGAAACCAAAGTGCCCTCTGTGATATTCAGCGGCTTTATCTTCTCCGACTAAATCAATAAGACGCTTGTGAATGCCTTTTTTACTGTAATCATTGTGCACGTTTCTCGCAGGTCTGCGCGACGCATTTTCATCATCTATACGTACTGTATGATCAAATACCAAGACTTCTTTCGCACCAATTTGTGTTTCAAGCATTTCCACTATTTTACGATTATATAGTGCTTCTTCATCTTCATTGAATGGGAAAGAAACCGCCTTAAGCCCTTCTAAAAAAGTAATTCCATGGGTTTTGAAACCAATATTCACGTCGCTATTTCGTATGTCGAAGACATTAACGTTGGTCGTGAAAAGTTCAGGCGATATCAAATTGCCTTCAATTCCATCTACATCAAACTCAAATGCCTGTGTAAAAGGCTTTCTTACGTGGTAATTAACTGAAGCATTCATTTTATCTCCCCCCATTGAAAAGTTGCACGCTATTCATTTTTTAAGACGAAGCGTTAAATAGGTCGAGAACTATACCTACAGCAATTTAAATGAAAAACCCCATAAATAATGAAGCAGTATTTAGTTTTTATTGATAATTTATTGGCATACTTCAATTTTCAACAAAATCTATATTCTGACTCTATAAATAACGCATTTTTAAATTTTAGAAAGTGCAATATTCTTTTGCCATCGACGCACTGTCATCAATGCAAACGAGTAACCTACGCCGATACAGTGCATTTAAACGGAGAATATTTATGACCCTTTCAAAAACGCAAACAGCAACTATAGATAACGTTGAAGCAACAAACGGAGCCTTGCAACAAGCACGCTCGTTAGTCCTTCCTAGTCGCGATGAAATGTTAAAACGAGCGCCGTCGGTTCAACGCTTTTGGGACAGCAACCGCTTATTACTAGAGAGCGCATGGCAAGAATGGGATGAGCAAAACGAGCAATTAGCTGAATGGGTAACAGAAAACTTGATAAGCGAACCGCTTCGCAATGCTGTTACGCTAGCGTGGGAAGACCCAGCTAAAGAACAAGCTGTAGCAAATTTATGGGAAGAGGTTCTGCCAGGTGTATATCAAGCACAGCTATTTGATGTTGAAAAACTTCATCTTCTGCGCGCTTATTTAGACGGTGTAGCCGATGCCGGCATACCCCTGCGCCCTCCTTACGGTATTGCGCTAAATCGCAACGGCGGCATGTTGGATGCACGTTCTGAAGGTTACTTGGCCGCACCTGCGTTCCAAACGTTTTATAACCTAATTATGGACAAGTACATGCGCCCTATTTCGCGTTTGCTATTTCCTGAAGTAATGGGATTCGATAGCCAGACGTTTGGGTTTTCAATTCAATATCAGGAAGGCATGGACACATCGCTTAGACCACACACTGACGCGTCTGCTGCGACAATGAATATCAACCTAAATGTGCCAGGGGAAACCTTTAAAGGGTCGGAAGTTGACTTCTTTAATCAGGAAACGGGCAAGGTAACACGTACAGTGTTTTCACCTGGTGTTGCTATGCTGCACAGAGGCAGTGTACCTCACGCTGCGCAGCCTATTACTGGTGGCAGCAGAACTAACATGGTGCTATGGCTTTATGGCGATAGCATGCAAATACCAAGGGGCGTTTTACCACCGTCAAAAGCTGATGCTAAATCGAGATGGACGGTTCCCAACGCGCCAAAAGATAGTTTTGCGCCTTTCTAATATACAAAAGCCGAGTTATTAGATAACTCGGCTTTCTTTTTCATCTTAGTGCTATTACTCACTCAATGGTACATCTAGATAGATGTATTTAAGTGCTTCACACTTTATTCACTAATTGTTTTACCCAGCATACGCTTTAACGTACCGTCCTTATCAATGATGTGATGCTTAAGCGCGCCAGCAATGTGTAGCGATAAAGCGACAATTACGGTGTATCCTAAATAGAAGTGAATCGCTCCGCCCAGCTTAGACAGCTCGTAATTGATAGGCAGTGTTTTTTCTGGATCTTCTACACTAAAGTTTTGGGCAAATACTTCCAACCCGAAAACGGATAAGCCGTGCCCTCCGAGTACCGAGGCCATCAAACCTGATATAGGCATCATTAATGTTGCAATAATCAGAACCCAGTGCACCACTGTGGCTAACTTGTGTTCAATGGGTTTGTAGTTAGCAGCTGCACTGGGCCAGCCGTTCTTCATACGCCATATTGCGCGGGCTAACGCGACAAATAAGATGATAAAACCAATGGCCTTGTGCCATGGATAAAGCGCGTAAACACCATTTTCTGACATGTAAATGCCGGTAGCGAGTAACCCGATAATGGTTAACCCCACCAGCCAGTGTAAAAATACGGTTGTCGTAGCAAATTTGTTGTGGCTATCGTACTGCATGCTTTCCTCACTTTTTGTCCATGTTAAGAACTACATTATTCGTCTAACGTATCTCAACATTTTATAATCCCTCACACATTGTGAGGGATTACTAATAAGGTTTAAAGCAATTTGTAGGCCTATTTTTCACAAGCAAGGTGTTTGAAGTTTTGTCTATTTAATCAGAGCGTAAAATAGAGAAGCTAATTTTACAGCGCATCAAAAACGTTAATGCGCCGCGATGATGGCGTCTAATTCGGCAATTAACATTTTAATATGAGAAGGATCATTAGCAAACGGATGTGGTGCTGCAAAGGTATTGTGGTCATTATCAAAGTAATCTCCTGCAACATCGGCAAACCGGTCAGAGAAAGCGGCATCCATAAAAATTTGTGCGCCAAGCTTCAGGTCGCCCCCAGCAATACCGTAAGCGCTTTTCACCATTTTGCTGCCCAAAAGCGACTTCGGATTTACCGATACCATTTTAGGGCCATTATTTTTGTATTTACTGCCCAAGTTCATGGTCCACATGGTAATCGCTAGCTTGCTTTGCGCGTAGGCAGCACCATCTGAGAGCTGAATTTCACCGCGTAACGCGCTCCAATTAATAGGAGCCTGTGCAGCCGATGACACATTTATCACTCTACTTTGTGCATCCATTACATCGATTAACCCTAGAGTGATCATATAAGGCGCTATGGTGTTCACCATAAATCTGGCATCTAGCCCTGCGCTTGTGACGGGGTTATCCATTGTAAATACGCCGGCATTATTTATTAATACATCTAGATGTTTATTTTTGGCTTTTACTGCAATTGCGAGCTGCCTTACATCATCGAACGAAGATAAATCGGCTTGAACAGTATCAAACGTACTTCCTGGAAATTGAGCCTCTAGCGCACCTTTTATATTCTCCAGTTTCGCGTTATTTCTACCGTGTAAAATTACGTTGTGACCTTCTTTGCCCAACATCTTTACCGTTTCTAGACCAATGCCGTCAGTGGCACCTGTTATCAATACTGTTTTCATTATTGCTCTCTACCCGTTAGTTTTCTTAAAAAATTCTGGCTCAATCTTTCTTTTAATTAATTGCCTAACATTAAAGTATCAATAATGCCTAAACTCGATAAGCGCAGGTTTCGTTAAAGCAGTTTCAAGGTAATCTATATAATAAACAGCTTACATTTCCATCGTGTTTAAAATGCTTATATCAGCGATAGATTATTTATAAAAACCATCTAGCCAGCGCGCCAAATAACACTTAGACTGCGGAGATAAAAATAAAAACGACAGGTATTGCGCCAGTGCGCTAGGCACGCGGTGTTCGACATCACTTTTATGTTTTTCCAATACACGCCAATTTATAAAAAGGCTAGAGTATTGGCCAATTGCTACAAACATAAGTGATGAAGTACTTTTCATTTTAGTAACAAGGGTTCTCAGTTTAATGTCACAACAAAAAGTAGGTTTAGTGGGCTGGCGCGGTATGGTTGGCTCAGTTTTAATGCAGCGAATGCAAGAAGAGCAAGATTTCGCGCACATTGAGCCCACCTTTTTTACCACCTCTCAAAAGGGTATTGCAGCGCCAAACTTTGCTGGCAAAGATGCAGGTGTTTTAGAAGATGCGCATGACATCGAGGCGCTATCAAAACAAGATATTATTATTACTTGTCAGGGCGGTGACTATACGAAAGCCGTTTATGATGACCTTCGTGCAACAGGCTGGAACGGCTATTGGATTGACGCAGCGTCAGCCCTTCGCATGAAAGATGATGCGGTTATTGTACTAGACCCAGTGAACCGTAAAGAAATTGATAGTGGCATTGAAAAAGGTATTCGCACCTACGTGGGTGGAAACTGTACCGTTTCCCTTATGCTGCTTGCGCTAGGAGGTCTATTTGAAAAAGACCTTGTTGAGTGGGCATCGCCAATGACTTACCAAGCGGCTTCAGGCTCAGGCGCTAAGCATATGCGTGAACTTATTAGCCAAATGGGCGCTATTCACAGCAATGTAAAAGATAAAGTAGCAGATCCTGCTACCGCAATTTTAGATATCGATCAGCAAGTGTCCGAGTTTATTCGAAGCGCAGACTACCCTAGTGAACAGTTTGGTGTACCGCTAGCGGGTAGCTTAATACCTTATATTGATTCGCAACTACCTTCAGGTCAAAGCCGCGAAGAGTGGAAAGCCCAAGCCGAAGCAAACAAAATTCTAGGCATAAAAGGCAGCGAAGTACCTATCGACGGTATTTGCGTACGCGTAGGTGCCATGCGCTGTCACAGCCAAGCGATTACGCTTAAATTGAAGAAAGATCTGCCGGTTAGCGAGATTGAAGAAATCTTAGCAAAACACAATGACTGGGTAAAAGTCGTGCCTGATGATCGTGAAGTGACTATGCAGGAACTCACGCCAGCCAAGGTAACTGGTACGCTATCTATTCCAGTAGGTCGTATCCGCAAGCTTAACATGGGCCCTGAGTATATCTCAGCGTTCACCGTTGGCGATCAGCTTTTATGGGGCGCTGCAGAGCCGCTTCGCAGAATGCTGCGTATTGTGCTTGAGCAAAACTAAAACTTAATTTTACTCAGTAAAACCTAAAACGCCTTACCATTAACTGGTAAGGCGTTTTTTATTTCTAGTATTCCTCGTAATGTACGTAAAACATTAGAAAAGAGTATGATACTAGTTAGCCGACTCAGACCAAACAGCAAGTTCATTGCCGCCAGGCTCTACAAAATGAAAACGGCACCCACCGGGAAAATCAAATAATGGTTTGGTAATTGTTCCGCCCGCGCTTTCTACATTACGTTGTGCTTTAGCAATGTTACTAGCATAAAGTACTAACAAGGGCGCGCCGCTCTCTGCTTTTGAAACCCGTTCCGCTGCAAAGATGCCGCCATCTAACCCTGAATTTCTAAAGGCACTATACTCACTACCGTAGTCAGTAAAGCTCCAGTTAAACGCAGATTCAAAAAACGTTTTAGATGCGTTTAAGTTTAATGACCCAAACTCTACGTAGTTGAGTTTAATACTCTCATTCATTTTCTCTTCTCCTTGAAATGTTGTCGTACCTTCGAATAGTTTAGACTTATTGACTAAGTTATAAACTACCTTAATCGTTTAATATTGAGGCTGCATTCGCATGGGAGGCGCCTGACTTTGACCCGTTTTTTTTGTTCTACATTATTATTTGTGTTTGCAATAAGTTTTGCTGCGTTTCATGTTCACGCTTCGATAGCTGACCGGGTTAACGAAATCAGTCGGCAAGTAGAAACTGTCTCGCCCACGCCAATAGGCGCTGCAATTGATGAGTTAGAAACGCTTTTGCTATCGGATACATTGATAGTAGACGAAAAAAGAACGGTCGCCGCTTTATACGCTCGCTACCAATTGTTAATCCATCAGCGACCGAATGACAATATTTTACGCGAATTAAAAGAGCTAGAAGATAAATCCAGAGATGGCCTCATTATCGCAGCAGGAATAGCGAGAATGTATGGCATAAGTGCAGACTACACAGAAGCTTACAAACGTTTTGACGCGTTAATTTCTACGCCATCCCTTCCCGCTGATGTCAAAGCCTATGCCCTAATCTACCAAATTCTTACTTATAGTGAGGGGCAGGTTTTCGCTCCTAATGCAGAGCTTATTAATACGGTTAATGATTTGCTGATCACTCATGAACTTTCTTACCTCAGGCCTCTCTACGATTCTATCGTGGCAGATTACTATCAGTCGGTAAGGGCTTACGAGCTTGCATTGCGCTTTTATGAAAAGTCACTAGCTGGCGCCCAAGCAGCCAATCAACGGATTTTAGAAAGCGACAACCTTTATGCCATTGGTATTTTATATCGAAATTTAGGTGATTATGATAACGCCATTGGCTACTTCGAACGCGCCGTTGAACACGATAGAAAAATTGATATTAACTATTCAGAATTTCTAGCAACCTACGGGATAGCAACCACTTACTATCGTGCTGGAGAATTAAAAGCTGCAATAGCACTATCTGAAAAAGTACTAGCCCATCCCCTTTCTTCATCTTTTTACAATAGTGAAATTTATCGCTTGAAAGCAGAAGCACACCTTACTTTAGGCGAGTTAGATGAGGCCTATCGGTCGCTAGCGCTTGCACGCGAGCTTTATGATGAAAATCGGGAGGATGAACAAACGACATGGCGTGCCCAGTTAGACAAAACTGCGGCTTATATCACCGCAGCAAAAGGTGATTATAAATTAGCGTTCGAACAGTTTGAGGTGTTTCACGAAGCATATTTACAAGCGAAAAAGTACGAAGATTTAGAACTAATTGAAAGCGCTAACTTGGTTCAACAAATTACCCAAGAAAAAGAGAGAGCGAACTTACTTGAGAATGAGAACAAAGCTTTTGAAGAAGCGTTAAAGTTGAAAAACGAAGCGCAACAGACACAAGAGTTATTCTCAATGCTACTTTCTGTATTGGTCGCATTAACGATGGTTACTATAGTAATCATTTTAATTCTGCTAAAAAAATCAAGACAGGCGAATGCACTGTACTCAACGGCAAAAGACAAAGCCGAACTACACAGCCGTATTAAGTCAGAGTTTATATCAAATATTAGCCATGAGATCCGCACGCCCTTGAATGCCATAATTGGCTTTGGTCAAACCGTAGCTAAACGTTCATCTGATTTAGAAACGAAAGATTTAACAAAGAAAATCGTCACTGCGTCGGAAATGCTTCTGCAACTTATCAATGACCTATTGGACTTTTCGAAAATAGAAGCCGGCAAACTAACGTTAGCTATCGGGCCGCATCACGTAAAATCGAGTATAAGTACATTAATCGACATTTTTTCTGACCAAGCTCAGCGCAAAGACCTGAGCCTAGTGCTAAATGTTGATGAAAACCTCAAAGATGAACTGATGTTCGATGAACTCAGATTTAAGCAAATTATGGCTAATTTGATCAGCAACGCCATCAAGTTTTCTAAAGAAGGCATAGTCCAAATAGGTGTTCGCGTTACTGAAGCTTGCGATAGTCATTACACCCTTCATTGCTGGGTTAAAGATACCGGTATTGGCATCTCTAAAGAAAACCAGGCAAAGCTGTTTACGCCTTTTACGCAAGCGGAAAGTTCTATCGCGCGAAAATACGGCGGTACAGGATTGGGGCTTAATATTACCAACAACCTGCTTAAATTAATGGGCTCTTCTTTAACCGTTGAAAGCGAACTTGGCAAGGGAACCACATTTTCATTTGACGTAAGCTTTGCTATAGCTGCTGACACAGACAGTATGTCTCCTGCAGCTAACGAAGAAGATTCTCACTATTTATTGGCTGGAAAGCGGGTGTTATTAGCCGAGGACAATGATATTAATGTAGAGGTAATGAAGGCGTTATTGGAAGAGTTTAAATTGGATCTGCATTATGCGTCTAACGGACAAGAGGCCATTGATGCAATGGCAAAACAAGAATTCGACTTAGTTCTTATGGATGTCCAGATGCCGCAGGTGGACGGCATAAGCGCGACACGACACATCCGCCAAATCCTTAAGAAAAATACGCCGATCGTGGCGTTGACTGCAAATGCAATGCAGCAAGATATCGACGAATGCCTAGCCGCAGGCATGAATGCTCACGTTGGTAAACCGGTTGATAAAGTGCACTTGGTGAATACACTTCAAAAATTCCTTTTTCACAATTAATCGCTATTAATTTTGCTGCACAAAAATAAATAGCTAATCAGTTTTTTGCAGACGGTAAGTTTTACTGATGCTTTTCAGTAGGTAGCAAAGCGCCTGCCGACAGACACGGGCTTCCTTTTTGTTTTTGCTCATTCTGTTTAACTAGTTCAACAATATGGCTATTTACTGGTGTAGCAATATGATGTTTATTGCCTAACCTAACTATCTCACCGTTTAAGTAATCTATTTCAGTACGCCTTCCTAGTACCAAATCTTCATACATGGAGGAGCGTGCTTCGGGGTCGATCTTAAGCGTTGATGCAGCAACCGCCTTGAACAAAAAGTTAGGCAGCTTCATAATTTTTGGCATCAGCTTGGGAATGACCTTACCGGTTCTTGCTGGAGTAATTCCTTCCGCTTCTAATACCCTCAATGCTTCAAACAATACTTTAGCCATAACCAACCTGTATTGCCTATCCCCTAGTTGAGATTTAAGCGGTATACCAGACAATGCATTGACCGCGTTATTCAAGTTCATAATGAGCTTGCCATACTGCACCGCTGCAACATCTCTATAAACCGTCACCGGCAAGGAAGCGTTTTCAAGCGCCTTAATTAACTCTCCACAGTGATTATTGGGATCTTCTAAAGCTAAATTTCCCTCTGTACCACAATGAAAGTGCCCCTTTCCTTTGTAAAAAACGTTGAAAGGCACCATGCCCGCAATAACAGCCTGTTCTAGATGTTGTCGTAGTAAATCAGCATTGCGCACACCGTTTTGCAGACTGATAACAAGCGCTTGAGGCTTCGCAAACTGATTAATTATGCTGGCAGCACTCTCGGTATCTTGGCTTTTAACACATAGTAGAATGATCTCTGCATTAGCTAAGCTATCGTTATTTAATGAAAAACTGACGTGATGAGCGTCGCTCATTTGATTGCGGCCCTGCCAGTCTGTCACTTTCAAGCCATTTGCTACGATGTCGTTGCATAATCGCTGTCGACCAATAAGTGTAAGCGTATTAGACCCATTAAGCGCAAAGCCGGACGCCAACAAACAACCTGCAACATAACAACCAATACTACCCGCGCCTAACACCACGATATTCATTGATACTTTTCCTATCATGCCTAACTTTCTGTTATTTATTCAGACTGCTTCGTAACGATCGAAATGTAAACATAAAAATCACACAGTAATAACAAAAAACGTTTTGTATCAGTTATTTCCTATTAATGTGATTCAATCTTTCAATTTTCCCCTAACACGTGATCTCCTTACAATTAGACCAAGTAGTCAACTTATATATGGTCAAATAGAGGGTCATCATGTTCGGTCAACAATCTGCATCAACTAATGCTCGTAATGCTGGAAATTCTGCTAATAGCAAAGTTGCTTTAGTCGCAGAAGGTGGCGGTCAGCGCGGTATTTTCACAGCAGGTGTACTTGATACATGGCTAGATGCAGGGCATGACCCCTTCGATATCCTTATTGGCACGTCGGCAGGCTCGCAAAACTTAACAAGTTTTGTTGCACGTCAAAAAGGGTATGCAAAACGCCTTATTCGCGGCTTAACACGACATAAGCGTTTCTTTCAGATGGGCCGTGGTTTAGTGGGCAAACATATTGTCGATTTAGACTGGTACTTTGGTAAAACCCAAGAAGCTAACCGTTTATTAGATTTAGATACGGCTAAAAACAATGTGGCAGATAGAGAAATACTGTTTACAGCCACGAACTCTAGAGACAGAAAAGCATATTTTCTAAACCCTATGAAGAGCCAAAACAACTGGGTTGAATTGATTAAAGCATCAAGCGCTCTGCCTTTGTTATACAAACAAGGTGTTCCGCTTCACACTGAAATTGAGGCCAAGCGAGCTGCCAATACCGATTTTTACTTAGATGGTGGTTTAGCCGCGCCTTTACCTGTCACAGAGGCTTATAGGCGCGGTGCTACAAAAATTGTAGTGATTAGAACAGTGGACGAGGGCTTTCAAGCACAATCACCTTGGCTACAAAAGCTAAGCGCAGTAATGTGTGCAACGGGTACCTGCCCAAAAACTATCGACTATTTACTGCAACATGAACATGCGTATCAAAAAGAATTAGCGTTTATCGAGAACCCACCTGAAGGGGTTGAAGTAATTCAAATTTTTGCACCTAACAAACTTCAAAGTAAGCTGTTAGGCAGTACTGATGCGCAGCTTCGTCACGATTACAACCTTGGCAAAAAGGCTGGTATTACTTTCTTAGAAGCAGAAAGCGCATCAGAAGCTCAATTTAAAAGCGAAACTGTTGCGGTAATTACCAAAGAGACCGAAGCGGAAACGTTACGCAGCGATAATATTCGTGTCGTGAAAAACGTTGAAGAGGCGAAAGGTAAAGAAGCGAAGGCAAAGCGACCTTTACTCACGTTACCTTTCCCCGCGCGCTTTAAACAGAATATGAATTCGCAGAAAGACGATAAGCGAATGACGGCATAATCGCTGCTCTGTTTACTTTAAGGGCAGCAACGCTCTCCCTACCTCTGGGGCAGCGATGCTACCCAGCTTTCAAGGCTTTTAAACACGCCCGCTGCTTTAGAAAAATCGTGATTAGCCGACAAGGGTGTGGGTATAGCCACTGTTTCAATTCCTGCACTAACGGCAGCTTGCAAACCAAATTCAGTATCTTCAACTGCCATAACTTCATGGGGTGCCAACTGCATTTGGGATAGGGCTGCTAAATAGCAATCAGGTGACGGTTTACCTTTAACTACGTCATCAGAAGAAACGATACACTCAACAATATCTTCAAAGCCATAGAAAGATACTGTCTTTTCAACCGCCAACCGAGCGCCCCCCGTTACTATAGCTACGCGTAAGCCTTGAGATTTACAGAACATAAGGGTCTCTTTTGCGCCACGCATTAACGGAAATGCTTGGTGCTGTAGAAATTGAAGTGTCAGCGCCCTTCTCTTCTTAAAGAGTTCTTGGGGCGTTAATGCAAGCGAGAAATCCCGAATAATATCACTAGCATTGTTCATTACCGAGATACCAGCCATACGCGTGTGGTAATACTCGAATGTTAGTTCTTTTCCCATACCTGCAAGCATGGTTTTCCATAACTCGAAATGCGTCATTTCAGAGTCTATAAGCGTACCGTCGTGGTCGAAAAAAATGGCTTTCACGGTACACACCGAAAAACTAACTTAAATGACATGGAAAATAACCTAGTGTATGACTATAAACGGTTTTTACCGCACGAAAAAGCGTAAGCAATTGATAGGTATAGAAAATAAATACGTCTAAAAACTAACCACCTTGACAGCAAATAGAAAAGTATTTATAAAACGCCTTTTCACTATTTCATCAAGTAAATCATGTCAGAATTATCAACACCTGTAAAACAAACCGAAGCACACAAACTTATTGAAGGCCTATTGAAATCTAGCGATCCAACTGCCGAGCTAGATAAAATTTCTGAAGAGTACAATATCGCAAATTGGGGCCAAACTAATGCTGTTTCTGCCGACCTTTACGATGCCGTACGCGACTTACTTGGCAAAGGTGTAGTTACAGGTAACGACCTTGTTGCAGGCAAAGACACCATGGACCCAATTGTACATAAAGTACAAGCGGAAACAGAAACGCTTATCGCTAATCCAAGCGAAGCAGATGCTGACCGAGTTCAAACTTTTGTACTTGGCTTCCTACGTACATTCGTAAGCCAACTACTTCACCCAGGTACTAAGAAAGCGATTTACGCGAAAAAGCTTCCTGATCTAATTAAAGTTCACCAGCAGGTTGCTAAGTAATCAAAATTAAGCAAATGCTTCTGCGTTGATTGAAACCCGCTTGATAGCGGGTTTCTTTTTATCTAAATTAATAGGCTTTTTAGACCTTAAACAATCCCACCATTTGCCCTTATAACTTGACCATTTATCCAGATGCCGTCTTCGCTGCATAGGAAGGCAACGACATTAGCAATATCCTTTGGCGTACCCAAACGTTCTAACGGCGCCATGTTTTTTAACTTCTCAACAAAGTCTTCCGACTTGCCTTTCATAAATAGCTCAGTATCAGTGGGGCCTGGTGCAATAGCGTTTACAGTAATGTCTTTTCCACGCAGTTCTTTAGACGTAATGGCAGTTAAGGTTTCAACGCCAGCTTTTGTTGCAGCGTAAACGCCATATTTTTCTAGCTTAAGACCAACTATGGAGGTAGATATATTTACGATCCGCCCCCCATTGTTCAATCGATTTACCGCTTGCTGAGTGGTGAAGATTACGCCTTTTAGATTAATATCCACATGTTGATGAATAGTATTTTCACTCACATCTGCTAATGCATCCATAGATAAAACACCAGCATTATTAACGAGTATATCGACCGAACCAAATTGCTTTTCGCTCTCATCGAATAGACGTTTTACATCATTAATATCAGATACATCGGCTTGAATGGCGCAAGCTATACCGCCGTTCTTCTCGATATCATGCACTACACTCAGCGCTTGCTCTTCACTCCCTGAGTAATTAACAACAATCTGAAAGCCATCTTTACTCAGCTTTTTGGCAATTTCAGCACCTATTCCCCTTGATGCTCCTGTAATTATCGCTGTATGTTTGAAAGTTGTCATAGTGCACTCCTTGTTTAAAACGTTACTCTTTTTACGTTACTGTAAAAGTAATAGATTGCGATTTATGCTGACTTAGCGAGGAATTTGGTTGAAATGAATTTAGTTGCGTTTATGACTAGTAAAAAAGCCCGCATTGCTGCGAGCTTCTTTCCTATATTTAACTATTTGTCTTGGTAGTAGCAAAATACCGCTTTTGTACCACCTCGTTGATTAACCGCAATTTCGATATTTAAATTGGCCATTGCTTCAAGATAGCGTGCGCTTTTCAAAGCCCCCACATCTAACGCTGCAAAACCGACATTATCGACAAGTCGCATAACCATTTCTTTCGCTACCGCATCATCACCTGCTACAAAACCCGTTGTCGGTGTACCGCTAATATTATGGTACTGAGGTGACATAACATCAGCAAAAATTGTGTTAAACGCTTTCACTACATGTGCAGATGGTGCTCGTTTTGCTATTTCCTCACCAGCAGAAGTACTTTCATCCAGTAACAAGGGTGACCAGTCATCGTTAAGTGGATTTGTGCAATCGATGATTATTTTTTTTGCTAGAGATTCCGCTTGTTCCTCAACTAAAGCCAATGCCGCTTTATAAGGCAGAGCTAAAGCAACTGCGTCGACTTCTTTAAAGCCATGCCCAAGGAGTTGAGTATCATAAACAGTCGCACCTGCATCGCCTGAGGTGGAGTAAACCGTCACTTTATAATTAGCGCGGTTAAAAAGATGCGCTAAGTTTTTACCCACGTTTCCGAACCCTACTACCGCAATATTTTTCATTTCTTAACCCTTTAGTTGATGTTAATTGGAGAAATTAGTACATTTATAGCACCGGTATCCAATAGATACCGAAAACCAATTTAAAGACTAAAGACGTGGCCTTCAATTAGGCACTTTGAGGTAACTAGTGATTACGGAAGAAAGCGAACTCGCACCTAATGTTTACGCAAAAATTTGCCCTTCCAGGCAGGTATTAGCGATGATTGGAGAAAAATGGGTGGCATTAGTGGTAGTTGCACTCGATGGCAATACACTTCGATTTGGCGAACTTAAACGCCAATGTGAGGGGATTTCACAGAAAATGCTTACACAAACACTAAGAAAACTAGAAAGAGATGGATTAGTAAGTCGAGCGAACTATACGGACGAGATGGTACTTCGAGTGGAATATAAACTGACTGAGCTTGGAGAAACGTTAGTGCCAGTAATAAAAACAGCCATTGAGTGGGCTCAAGATAATTTACTTGAAATTGAACGTGAGCGAGTTAAAACACTAACACAGCATTCTGAGTAATTGTTAAGCTAAATAACAGCGTTTAAAACAAAAAACCGGCGTAAAGCCGGTTTTTTGTATTTGGCGGAGAGAGAGGGATTCGAACCCTCGATACGCTATAAACGTATACACACTTTCCAGGCGTGCGCCTTCAGCCACTCAGCCATCTCTCCAAATTTTGTATCAAGAAGAATTCAACTACGAAAACCCTCGAGCGCGCGTATAGTAGGTAAAGCCGCGCGCTTAATCAAGAACTTGCTGGAAAATATTCAACAAGTGCTTATAAAACGTGCGCTTATAGCCCGCCTTTCGCTTTTAACTCGGCTGAGAAGTTAAGCATGCGATCAAGTGGAATAAGTGCACCTTTACGCAATTCATCATCAACAAAGATTTCGTGCCCATCAGTTTCGCCCGTTAAAGACGCCTTAATCGCTTCTAAGCCGTTCATTGCCATCCAAGGACAGTGAGCACAGCTTTTACACGTAGCGCCGTTACCGCCTGTTGGAGCCTCTATAAACGTTTTCTCTGGAGTAAGTTGTTGCATCTTGTAAAAGATGCCTTTATCGGTAGCAACAATAAAGGTGTCGTTATCCATGGTTTGCGATGCTTTTATCAGCTGGCTGGTTGAGCCAACCGCATCAGCCATGTCTACCACGCTGGCTGGTGATTCAGGGTGAACCAGTACTGCAGCGTTAGGGTATAGCGCCTTCATGTCGGCAAGTTTTTGCGCAGAGAACTCATCGTGAACAATACACTCGCCCTGCCACATCAACATGTCAGCACCGGTTTGCTTTGCGATGTAAGAGCCTAGGTGTCTGTCAGGGCCCCAAATGATCTTTTTGCCCTGGCTGTCTAAGTGCTCAACGATTTCAAGCGCGATGCTCGACGTCACTACCCAATCTGCGCGCGCTTTCACAGCGGCCGAAGTATTCGCGTAAACCACAACGGTGTGATCAGGATGTTGGTCACAAAACTCGCTGAACTCTTTTACCGGGCAACCGATATCAAGGGAACAGGTCGCTTCAAGGGTAGGCATTAGCACCGTCTTTTCTGGACTAAGAATTTTTGCCGTTTCGCCCATAAAGCGAACGCCAGCAACAATTAACGTTTGCTCTGCTACATCTCTACCAAATCGCGCCATTTCTAAAGAGTCAGCTACACAACCGCCAGTTTCTTCAGCAAGCGCCTGAATTTCATGATCGGTGTAATAGTGTGCGACAAGCACAGCGTTGCGAGCCTTAAGTAAGGCTTTGATCTCTGCCTTTAACTCAGCTTTACGTGCTTCTGATAATGGCTGTGGTTTTGCTGGGAACGGGTACTCTACCTGATCCACTCGAAATGCTACTGACATTAACCTACATCTCTGTTGCGACAAGGGTGCGGATTATACCGAACTGTCATAAAAATTACATACTACCTATTCAACATAAGCGTAATTAAATAGTCGTATTTGTACTTACCTTTCTACTACATGGGGTTAAGTTAACCAGATCAAAGTAAAAATGAGATAAGTGACAGTGCAAAGAGAAATAAAAGTTGGATTTCAGAAAGTGCGATTTGAGTAGTGTTGTCTGAACATTAAGAAGACTTGATGGTGGGTCGTGCTGGATTCGAACCAGCGACCAATTGATTAAAAGTCAACTGCTCTACCAACTGAGCTAACGACCCATCAAGTGACACAAAGATAAGTTTAGCAATTCAAATGATGGTGGGTCGTGCTGGATTCGAACCAGCGACCAATTGATTAAAAGTCAACTGCTCTACCAACTGAGCTAACGACCCATCATTTGATGCTAGGAGAGAAAGTGGTGGGTCGTGCTGGATTCGAACCAGCGACCAATTGATTAAAAGTCAACTGCTCTACCAACTGAGCTAACGACCCTTTCTTTCCTGTTGTTGCCTGTGTCTTGGCAACGGCGGCATATAATACTCAGATTTTTATTCGACGCAACCCATAACGTCCTTTTATTTTCATTTTTCTGTCAAATTACGACTAAACGGTCAAAATGAAAACAAATCGCTGGGTATTTATACCAGTACTAAATGAGTTTAGTCAGGTTTCTACGAAATACAGTGAAATTTAGTGCAGAAGTTTTATGCACTCTAAATGGAATTTTCTGAAAAAAACTTTTCTCTAACTCATAAAAAAGCCTCTTTAAAAGAGGCTTTGTTCATTACAAGTTATTTAACCGAGATTCAGCGAGGCGTTTTGCCGAAGAATCAGGGTAATCATTTACAACTTGTTGGAACAGTTGACGTGCTGTTGAACTGTCTCCCGTTCGCTCAGCAATGACACCTAATTTTAATAAGGCATCAGGACGCTTAGCAGAATCGGTAAAGCGATTAGCTACAATATTAAATTGCTCACTTGCTTCGCTCCACTGCTGCTTATTAAACAGCAGTTGCCCTAACCAATAGTGCGAATTTGGTGCGTAACCACTGTTGGGAAAGCGTGAAATGAACGATTGAAACGCAGGAATGGCTTTATCGTACTCACGAGACTTAAGGATCAAATTCACCGCATTTTCATAGGCTTCATCTTCACCTGCTTGCGGCGCTTGCGTTGGCGTAGATGCTGTTGGAGAGCTCACAGAGCCCGAATCAACACCTGCACTTGGCATAGCACTGCCTTGTAGCGCACCACTTTGCTTAAGGGCTTCTACGCGCTTATCTATTTCAAGGTAAAGCTCACGCTGGCGCTCAAGTACTTTTTGAAGTTCGTTGGTATTAACTTCAACCGCACCACGCAGCTGGTCGACTTCCATTTGCATATTGTCTAGTTGCGTTTGAAGCCTGTGCTGCATTTCAGTTCGGCTCTTAACAATACGCTCAAGCACGACAATACGCTGCTCTAATTCACTGCCGCCATTGGCGTCTACTACAGGCGCTTGCGCAAATGCGGTAGAAACAGCAAGGGCGGCACATAACGTGACGCCCATTTTTAATGTCTTATTCGTTAGAATAGTCATTAGCGGTAAACAACCACTCCGCGACGGTTTTGAGCAAATGCATACTCAGTAGAACCCATCACTGCTGGTTTTTCTTCACCGTATGAAACTACTGTTACTTGGCTGCTGCTTACGCCAGCATTAAGTAGGTAAGTTTCAACAGACTGCGCACGACGTTCGCCTAGTGCAATGTTGTACTCTGGCGTACCACGGCTGTCAGTGTGACCTTCAATAGTCACTTTAGTGCTTGGGTTTTTCACCAAGAACGCCGCGTGCTTGTCTAGAATACGCTGAAACTCTGGCTTGATGCTTGAGCGGTCAAAGTCAAAGTAAACGGTTTGTTCGTTCTTCAGCGCTTCCATTTCTTGCTGAACCATTTCTTCTTGACGTTTCATACGCTGTGCAGCTTCTGCTTTAACACGCTGTGCTTCTGCTTCGCGTGCTTCCGCTTCCGCAGCCGCTTGTTCTTGCGCAAGACGGTTACGCTCTGCTGCCAATTCTTCTTCGCTAGGGCCTGAAGAACATGCCATCATTGTCACTACTGGCAATGCGATAATGAAGCTCTTCATCACTTTATTCATTTGCATCCTACTAATCCTTAAATTTTATTGTTTAGTCGTTAAATTGTTAGAACAAAAATGGTGACCAACTTGGCGATTTAACTTGCCCATTGGCTGCTGGTAACCTAGCTTTAAAACGCCCATCTAAAGAGACCAATGATAGTACTTGAGTCCCCTCGTGAAGGGTGCTGTAAATAATCATGCTTCCGTTCGGCGCTACACTTGGTGATTCATCTAAGTACGTCCGTGTCAGTACTTGAGATGATCCACCATCCAAAGACTGCTTAGCAATGTGATAGTTCCCATTAGTTTGGTTAACCATAATCATTTGCTTGCCGTCAGGGGTTAGCGTACCGCCAAGGTTTTGCTCACCTACGAAGGTAACGCGCCTTACTTTCCCAGAATTTAAATTTACGCTATATATCTGGGGTTTACCACCCCGTTCCGAGCTAAATATTAAACCGCTGCCATCGGGTAGCCACGCAGGCTCCGTATCAATCGCTCTATTGCGTGTAACTCGGCGAAGATTTTTCGTCGCTAAGTCCATCACATAGAGTTCAGGGTTTCCATCTTTCGATAAAACCATAGCAAGTTGCTTGCCATCTGGTGAAAACGTAGGGCTACTATTTATTCCCGGAAAATCAGTAATGCGCGTACGCTCACTGGTGTAAATATCCTGAATGAATATTTGTGGTCTACGATTTTCAAAACTCACGTAGGCAAGCTTCTCTCCATCAGGCGACCACACTGGCGACATAAGCGGTTCGGGAGAAGACAGCAAGCGCGTTTCATTTTCACCATCGTAGTCTGCAATCACTAATTGATAAGGTTTTTCAACCGTATCGCGGTCGCGAACAATGACGTAAGCAATTTTCGTTAAAAATGCACCGCGAACACCGGTCAATTTTTCATACACAATGTCGCTAATTCGATGCGCATACTGGCGAAAATCTCGGCCGTTGATCACAGCCTGACGGGCAGCTAGTACGTGGTCATTACTCGATACTAAATTGCCGTCTTTGAGTACTTTAGCCTGCCCATTGTCAACCTGCCCTTTAAGTACATCAATCAACTCATAAGATACAAGGTAGCGGTCGCCACCTTGTGGCTCAATACTTCCCACTAATACGGTATCAACACCAAGCGTTGCCCATGCGGTAAAAGACACTTGCTCCGCTGTCTCTGGGTACTGTGGCATTTTATCGACAGATACCGGGTTAAACTTACCACTACGCATCAAATCGGCCATTACTACTTTAGACAGTTCGCCAGGCATACTGCCCTGACCTTTCCATTTAAATGGCACAACCCCGATGGGACGTGCACTATCTACGCCCTCGGTTATCACAATTTCTAAGGATGCAAACACTTTGGCACTGAATGCCATCGTAATAAGCGCTATCCATAAACCTAGTTTTTTCATACCACTATAATTCCACTTTTAAAGTAATGTCTTTTAACTGCTCGTAAACGTCTGGCGCATCAGATACCGGTAACTTTTCAGCCCTGCGAACCGCGCTTTCAGCCGCTCTACACAGCGCGTCATTGCCGCCGAGTACGCGAATACTCGTCACAAACCCTGTCGTTGCTAACCGAATATTCAATCGACAGGTTTTACCTTGATAGCTGTCGTCTGAATACAAGTTGCGTTTAATGGTTTGCTGAATAAGCGCGGTGTAGCGCTCTACTTCAGTAAGTACCTGTTTTCGCCTACGTTCTTGCTGTGCAGCTCGCTCTTGCGCTAACTGCTCTTGCATGATCCTTTCCATCTCTGCACGTTCAGCGGCTTCTTTTTTCTTCCGCTCGGCCTCGGCTTTCGCTTTTGCTTCGCGCTCCTTACGCTCTTGTTCCTTTTGCGCCGCTAAGCGCTCCAAGTCTTTTTGACGTTTCGCTTCAGCAGCTTCTGCTTCACGCTTTTCTTTCGCACGCTTTGCTGCTAGCTGTTGCTGACGTTTTTTCTCTGCTGCCGCTTCTGCTTTTCTTTGCCTTTCTTGTTCTTCGGCTCTTGCTTGTGCTTCAGCTTGTGCCTGCTCCCTTTTTTGATCTGCAATTGCTTGCGCATTAATAAACGTTGCTTCTATTACAGGCGCATTGGATGGCATACTCGGCAAAGGGTCAGGAGAGAAACTGACGCTAATAAGTAACAGTGCAGCGATAATGGCATGCAAACCTAACGACTTGTATAAACCAAGTTGTTCAGGCGTCATTTTACTTTTCTTGTTACCTTTTTGTTTCGTCCCCGCGCGCTCCTCTTCTTTCGAAGAAGCATTTTTATGCTCAGTGCTGTTGGACACTTCAGGTTTTGACATATCTATATTACTCAACCGGATCCGTCATTAACCCCACTGAAGGCACACCCGCTTGCTGTAATAACACCATTAGCTGTATCACTTCGTTATACGCTACTTGTCCATCGCCTTTAACCACTACGGGGGTGTTAGGCTCTTTGGTCAATTGTGCTTTTACAATAGCGCCAAGCTCATCTTCGCTAATTGGCGATTCTTGGTCTTCTCCTACATTAAGAAAGTAGCGACCTTTAACATCCACTGACGCAATAATTGGCGGTGTATCTTCTTGCTCTATCGGGTTGGCACTTGCTTTAGGCAAATCTACCTTTACCCCTTGAGAAATAAGCGGCGCCGTTACCATAAAGATTATAAGCAATACCAACATCACGTCGATGTAGGGCACTACGTTTATCTCTGATACGGGCCTACGGCGTTTTCTTACATACATAACAAGTCCTCCGTTTGGAATGTAAACGCTTAGGCTTGTTGTTGTGCTTGCGCAGCAACGGCTTGGCGGTGAAGAATTGCAGAGAACTCTTCCATAAAGTTGCCGTAGCTATTTTCTAGCTTCTCAACTTGGTGGCTGAAACGGTTGTATGCGATTACAGCTGGGATTGCTGCGAATAGACCAATAGCGGTTGCGATTAGTGCTTCTGCGATACCAGGTGCAACCATTGCAAGGGTAGCTTGCTGCACTTCACCTAGTGCGATGAAGGCATTCATGATCCCCCACACAGTGCCGAATAGACCGATGTAAGGGCTAATTGAGCCCGCCGTAGCTAAAAAGGGTAAACGACTTTCTAATTCTTCGACTTGGCGAGACATAGAAACACGCATGGCACGATATGTACCGTCAACAATGCCGTTGGTGGCGGTGTTAGATTTGCGTAGGCGAACAAACTCTTTAAAGCCTGAGCAAAAGATGCTGCCCATGCCTGTTAAGTTAGTTCTGGCGGAAAGTTCTTGATAAAGACGATTCAGGTCAGCACCTGACCAAAACTTATCTTCAAACTGACGCATTTCGTTACGCGCAGCCGACAGAGCTTTACTTCGTTGAAATATAAATGTCCAAGACGCGACTGAAACGCTTAATAGTAGAAGCATAACAAGTTGAACAATAAAGCTTGCTTGTAAAAACAAGCCAATAAAAGTGAGATCAGATGACACGCGAAATTTCCCCTAACAAAGTACGTGGTAGTCTTTTTGGCTTCATTACAGCCAAATCGACGCAGGCAACCTTAATATTTCCAGATACTAAAGTAACGCCTTGTTCATTTTTAATATTTTGTTGAAACGTCATACTAGCGCCTTTCAATTCTACAACGCGAGTTTCAATACTCAACAGTTGATTGAACCGTGCAGGCGCATAGTTATGCATTTCAACGTGTTTGACGACGAAAGCGATGGATTGTTCCATCAGCGTGTCTTGTTCAAAACCTAGCTCGCGAAGCCACTCTGTACGGGCTCGCTCCATAAACTTTAGGTAATTCGCATAATAGACGATACCGCCTGCGTCAGTATCTTCGTAATACACTCTTACCTGATGTATATGCATAACTATTCCTTCACTAAAAAATATAATAATCCAAAACAAAGTTAAAATAACTAATTAGCACGATAAGATGCAGAACAAAACCACGCCACAGAGCGCATAAAAGCTAACATTTAATCAAAATTAAACCAACCCGAAACACCCAGTTAACACATTAGTTTTTCTAATCCAAATCAACAATTTTACTCAATTGTAGTTTTTTCTGCTCTCCCTATAATGCACAGCATCAGTCGTACAGAGCGTGATGGTGCTTAGCACGGTCATGCAAGAGTTATTCTCCTGTTAGACATGAGTTCCCTGGATTTATTTCCTTCAACACTTGTTGTTTTAGCCCGCTCAATGAGCGGGCTTTTTTTTGCCTGTAATTTAGCATCTGTACAAAACAAAATATTAGCGGCCCATGCTTAACAAGCGCATTTCAACAATTCGCCATTTACTTTCAAACACTCTTCACTGGCGGCCCAGAACTTGCCACCTTCCCCTATACAAGCGCTTACTTTTAATATTTGAAGCCTTCGGCCTTACCCAAAAAAGCCCAGCATTTCAGCTAGGCCTTTAAAACGAATCTAAACCTTCTTACAAAAGGGTTACAAACTATTCTGACGGAGTGAAGCCAAAGTGCAGATAGGCGCGCTGCGACACAACACGCCCCCGTGGCGTGCGTTGTAAGAAGCCCTGCTGAATAAGGAAGGGTTCAATTACATCTTCTATGGTCTCTTTCTCTTCGCCTATGGCAGCGGCCAAATTGTCTAAGCCTACTGGCCCACCATCAAACTTTTCAATAATAGCCGTAAGCAATTTGCGATCCATGTAATCAAAACCTTCTTTGTCTACATCAAGCATATCTAAAGCTTTGGCAGCAACGTCGGCGCCAACAGTGCCGTCAGATTTAATTTCGGCATAATCCCGTACACGGCGAAGTAAGCGATTAGCGATACGCGGTGTACCTCTAGAGCGACGTGCCACTTCTTGAGCGCCTTCCTCATTCATTTCTAAATTAAGATAGCTTGCACTTCTTGCAACGATGCTAGTGAGGTCTTTTACATTGTAAAATTCCAGCCGTTGTACAATCCCGAAACGGTCCCGTAATGGCGATGTTAGCGAGCCTGCGCGGGTGGTAGCGCCTACAAGCGTAAAGGGGGGAAGGTCTAGTTTAATAGAACGGGCGGCAGGCCCCTCACCTATCATAATATCAAGCTGATAGTCTTCCATGGCTGGATAAAGAATTTCCTCTACCACTGGGCTTAAGCGATGTATTTCATCGATGAACAATACATCGTTGCGCTCAAGGTTGGTAAGCAGTGCTGCCAAATCCCCGGCTTTTTCTAGCACAGGCCCTGAAGTGGTTTTGATGTTTACGCCCATCTCGTTAGCCACAATATTCGCCAAGGTTGTTTTACCTAAGCCAGGCGGGCCAAAGATAAGTAGATGATCGAGCGCATCATCGCGATTACGTGCCGCCTGAATAAATATTTCCATTTGCTCACAAACGTGAGGCTGCCCTGTGTAGTCTTCCAACATTTTAGGGCGAATGGCACGGTCAATCACCTCGTCTTCGGTACTGGCGTCAGGCGTAATCAGTCTGTCTGCTTCAATCATGATAGTTCTACTTTAGGGAATAACACGAAGACAGCATAACGACATTATCGCTGCCTTCACTACGGGCTATTATATAGCGGCTTTTAAGGCATCGCGAATTACCGCTTCGCTTTCCATACCTTCAGTGTATACACTTTCAACCAGCTTACTGGCCTGTGCTGGCTTATAGCCTAATGCGATAAGTGCGCTTTGTGCCTCTTCACGGGCGTCGTTTACTTCAACAATTGTGTTATTCGATAACAGGTCACTGCTAGGCGGTGGCATCACAATGCTTTGCGCTTTACCAAACTTAGCGAGCCTGTCTTTGAGTTCGACCACTAAACGTTCGGCGGTTTTCTTACCAATGCCCGGTAAACTGACGAGTGCCGAAACGTCTTCATTTTGCACACTTGCCAAAAACTGCCCAGCCGACATACCTGATAAAATAGCTAAGCCCAGTTTAGGGCCTACACCGTTCGCTTTTATTAACTCGCGAAATAAGCCTCTTTCCATTTTATCAGCAAAACCAAACAGCAACTGGGCGTCTTCACGAACCACAAAGTGTGTGTACACCACCACTTCTTCACCCACCGCGGGAAGCTGGTAGAAACTGGTCATGGGCATATGAATTTCGTAACCAACACCAGCTACGTCTACAAGAATTTCTGGAGGCTGCTTTTCAGCCAACGTACCGCGAATTCGTCCTATCATGAATAATCTCTGTAAAAGCGTTAGCTTTGAGCAGGATTAGCGCAAGCGTCCGCGTACAGTTTTGCGAGCTTGTCCTGCCATGTTTATCAGGCTCTGTTCGGTGTGTGCATGACATAAGGCAACGGCTAAGGCGTCAGCAGCATCGGCTTGCGGTGTACCGCTTAAATTCAACAGGTGTTTAACCATGTGCTGAACTTGCGTTTTATCGGCACCACCTTTGCCAACTACCGACTGCTTAATTTGCCTTGCACTGTATTCAGCTACTGGAAGCTGCGCTTGAGTGGCTGCAACGATAGCTGCACCTCTCGCTTGACCAAGCTTTAACGCTGAATCAGGGTTTTTCGCCATGAATACTTGCTCAATAGCAAACTGTTCAGGCTTATATTGGCGAATAATATCGCCAACGCCGGTAAAAATGTTAGCAAGACGTGAAGGCAAATCGGTTGTACCAACGCGAATACATCCGCTCGCCACATACACTAGCTTACCTTGCTTTCGCGCTATTATGCCGTAGCCTGTAATCCGAGAACCTGGATCTATACCCAGTATAACCATTAAGGCACACTCGGTACAAACAAAGATACCGCTTCTTTATTAGAGGGAGACCATAAACGCGTTAACGCTTCATCTTTTGACACCCATTCGTACTGCAAATGCTCTGTCAAAACAATAGGTAAATCGCTGTTTATTTGGAGGGAAAATACGTGCTCTGTATTGTGCACAGTACCTGGGGGATAACGGTGTAGCCAGCGGCTACGAATAACATATTTGTTTTGCTTATCGTGGTCGTTAACCACAAAGCCGTGTGCTTTGGCATCGATGCCAATTTCTTCACACACTTCACGATATGCCGTTTCTAAGGGTAACTCCCCTTCTTCTAACGCGCCGGTTACCGACTGCCAAAAGGTGGGGTCGTCTTGTCGTTGTAAAAGCAGCACTCGGTAGTGTTGGTCATACAACACTACCAGTGCAGATTCAGGCTTCTTATACGCCATAAATTACGATTGCTTTTTCACCGTTGCAATAGCTAGCTCTTCAAGCTGCTGTGGGTTTGCAGGGCTAGGCGCCGATGTTAACGGGCATGCCGCTGTGGTCGTTTTAGGGAACGCCATTACATCGCGAATAGAGGTTGCGCCCGTCATTAGCATTACCAGACGGTCTAGACCAAACGCAAGACCTGCATGCGGTGGCGCACCAAAGCGCAGCGCGTCAAGCAAGAAGCCAAACTTGTTCTTCGCTTCTTCATCGTCAATGCCAAGAATGTTGAATACCGTAGACTGCATGTCTTCATTGTGAATACGTACAGAACCGCCACCTAACTCAACACCGTTCAATACCATATCGTAAGCGTCAGATAAGGCTTCAGCTGGGTTAGCTTTAAGTTCTTCTGGCGTTAAACCACGTGGCGCGGTAAACGGGTGGTGAATAGCGTGAAGCTGACCGTCAAACTCTTCAAACATTGGGAAGTCAACAACCCAAAGTGGCTTCCACTCGCCTTCAAGAAGCTCAAAGTCTTCACCAAGCTTAAGACGAAGTGCTCCCATCGCTTCGGTAACCACAGTGTAGCTGTCTGCACCGAACAATAGAATATCGCCACTTTGTGCGCCAGAGCGCTCAATGATTGCGTTAGTAATATCTTCCGTTAGGAATTTAAGGATTGGCGACTGCAGGCCTTCAAGTCCAGCACCAGCGTCGTTAACTTTAATCCACGCTAGGCCTTTCGCGCCGTAAATACCTACGAACTTGGTGTATTCGTCAATTTGCTTACGCGAAAGTGACGCACCACCAGGTACGCGAATAGCTGCTACGCGACCTTTAGGGTCGTTTGCTGGGCCGCTGAATACTTTAAAGTCAACGTTAGCAAGCAAGTCTGCAACGTCTGTTAACTCTAGCGGGTTGCGCAAGTCGGGCTTGTCGCTACCAAAGCGCTTCATGGCCTCTGCGTAAGTCATACGCGGGAAGCCGCCAAGGTCAACATCTAGCATTTTGTTGAACAAGTCGCGGATCATGCGCTCGGTAATAGACATTACGCCATCAGCATCTAAGAACGTGGTCTCAATATCGATTTGGGTAAATTCTGGCTGACGGTCGGCACGTAAGTCTTCGTCGCGGAAGCACTTAACAATTTGATAGTAACGGTCCATGCCCGACATCATCAGAAGCTGTTTGAAAAGCTGTGGCGATTGCGGAAGTGCAAAGAATTCACCTTTGTGTGTGCGGCTTGGCACTAGGTAATCACGTGCACCTTCTGGCGTTGCCTTAGTAAGAATAGGCGTTTCAATATCAAGGAAACCTTCTTCTTCTAGGAAACGACGTACAGCACCAGTTACTTTTGCACGGAACTGTAAACGCTGGCTCATTACAGGACGGCGAAGGTCTAGATAACGATAACGAAGGCGCTGTTCTTCTGAGTTTTCTTGGTTCCAGTCTAGTGGAAGTACGTCAGACTTGTTGATCACTTCAAGGCCTGTGCCTAGGATCTCAATCTCACCTGTGCGCATGTCTTTATTTACTTGACCTTCAGGGCGCGCACGTACTTTACCCGTTAGCTTTACGCAGAATTCACTACGTAGCGTATTAGCTACCGATAGCACGTCTGGTAAATCTGGGTCGAACACCACTTGTACGATACCTTCGCGGTCGCGTAAGTCGATGAAGATTACACCGCCTAAATCGCGACGCTTATTAACCCACCCGCAAAGGGTAACTTCTTGTCCAATGTATGATGAATCGATATTCCCACAGTAATCTGTGCGCATGGTCCTTGACCCCTGATGTTTTTTCTTGCTTCGCATGCAGTGAATTGGCGTTCAAAACCGCTTATTTTTGGGCTTAAGACTTTGCCAAAAATCGCGTAAACTTGCTGGCCAATTAGCTGGCCCGCCCACAACATGCATAATGTAATGATTTAAAGGCCGCATAGTATAAACAAATGCTTGATAAAGCCCAATGACAAATATGCACAAATCAGCCATATCACAAGGAAATCTCTATATTGGATTACCAATGTGGCAACACAGCCATTGGCCAAGCACGTGGTTTGCTAATTATCCCAAGTCTGATAATGGATTGTCGCTGTATGCTAAGGAGTGTAATACGGTGGAGGGAAATACAACGTTTTACTCACTTCCTCACGAGGACGCCGTAGCGAGATGGTGCGACTCAGTCCCCGACCACTTCAAATTTACTTTCAAGTTTCACCAGAACATTACTCATGTACATCAATTGCAGCATTGTGATGAAGAGGTTGCCCAACAGCTTGCTTTATTAAGCCCGTTAAAAGAAAAGCTAGGAGTCATGATGCTGCAACTGCCCGCTTCTTTTGGGCCGGAAAAGCTATCCATTTTGGATGCCTTTTTAGCGGCGTTACCCCAAGAATTAAACATAGCGGTTGAAGTGCGCCACCTGACATTTTTTGCAAAGGGGGATGAGGAAAAGGCGCTTAACCAACTTTTGATCCGCCACGGTGTGAATAGAATCATTATGGACACCCGAGCTTTATTTAGCGGGCCTTTAAATGCAGGCGGGGCAGATAAGCAGGCTATGCTAGAAGAAGTCAGGCTGAAAAAGCCCCGTGTACCGGTAAACGTTATCGCTACAGGACATACCCCCATTGTGCGTTTTGTCGGTAACGATGTAGACGATGACAACCAACGCTGTTTGTTACCTTGGGTGAAAAAAGTGAAGATTTGGCAAAGAGAAGGAAAGGACGTGTACTTTTTTTGTCACCGCCCTGACAACAAAGACGCACCATGGCTGGCACAACAGTTTATTGATTTGTACAACGCTGAAGAGATAGCCCACCGGTTAGACAACCTTTCAATTAGAAATCAACCAGCTCAAAACGCCTTGTTTTAGACAATAACTCCTTAATAGATAGTATTTTTCTGATTTAAAGGTAAACTACGGCGGTTATTAGTTTTTGTGTTAAACCACTTTTTATCGTGACCCCCTAAATGAATCATGAATACGAAAAAGCACGTCTGGCTGCTTTGGAATCGTTAGATATATTAGACACCTCCCCCAGCGAACAACTTGATGCGCTTACTAAAAAAGTCCAGGAAGAATTTAATGCAAAGACCTGCTTAGTAAGCCTGGTTGCTGAAGACCGCCAATGGTTTAAGTCGCGTCAGTGCATGGACGCTACAGAAACACCGCGTAACATCTCATTTTGCACCTATGCGATTGCAGAAGAGGAATATTTAATAGTACCAGATGCAAAAGCTGACAAAGTTTTCGCTAATAACCCGTTGGTAACAGGCAAGCCATATATTCGTGCGTATGCGGGGGCAATCTTACGTAATAAAGAGGGCTATGAACTAGGTACCCTATGCCTCCTGTTTGATGAACCAAGAGACTTTACAGAAACTGAAATAGCGAGCTTAAAAAACTATGCTCGCACAGTGGAAATAATTATTTTTTCAGAACATTAAGCTCGTCATCCCACCCAATACTTCGAGTGTAGGTTTAATTTAACAGGAACAGAACATTCTGTGGCATTTGATTAGCCATAGCTAAGACACTGACATTGGCCTTTTGGAGAATAGAAAAACGCGTTTCTTCGGCGGTAACGCTAGCAAAATCCGACTGAGTTATTTGGGCATTGGCACGCTGTAAATTTACGCTTGTGCTCGACATACTTTTGAGCGCTGAAGAAAAGCGGTTTGACGTTGCCCCCATATCTGTACGCAAATTACCTATAATTTCTATGGCGTTATCAACAATGTCTAATGCACTTCCATTTTGCTGCGCACTTTGCGCATCGTACTGACCGACTTTGCTGTTCAAACTCGACGATATTTGAAACTCGCCTGTCGGGGTAGCCACACGGATATCTGCATTAGTTTGATTAAGGATTACATCCCCTGTTACCAAATTAGTACTTGTTGCATTGAGCCCTAAAATTTCGTTGGCCGTAGTGCTAATTAGCGCCGCATTAACGCCTTGGTTTTCCACTAACTGAACAGCCCGTTCTACAAACGTTAACCCGCTATCGGTTGAAACACTCAATCTTTTTTCTCCGGGGATATCCTGCGCTTGAAGTATCACTTCGCCCGCATTCAATGTGCTCGCTCCAGATACACTCTGCCCGGACAAGCTTTGAGGTTGTTGACCAGACGCTGTTACTGAAAACCCCGTCAAACCCAGTCCGGTAAGGCCAACCCCATCGCCACCATGCGTTAAGTCGACACGAATACTGCTGCTGCCGTTCGCGCTTACTGCAAAATCGCGAATAAAGTTACCGTCAAAAAGTTTCTCGCCTGCAAAAGTAGTAGAATCTGCAATACGTGCTATTTCGTTGAGGTGCGCCTGAACTTCTTGATTTATAGAAGCTAGGTCACTTTTACTGTAGATGCCGTTTTGTGAAGCTATTGACAGCGTGCGAATGTCATTCAAATGACGAGTGACTTTACCTAAGCTACCATCAACGACTTGTAACAGCGCTTGCCCGCTATTAGCGTTTTCGACGGCTTGATTGAGTCCGAATGTTTGACTGCTAAGACGCTCAGAAATTTGGAGGCCCGCCGCATCATCACTCGCTTTGTTGATACGAAGCCCTGAACTGAGTTGTTCGAAGGAACGACTCAGGCCGTTGTTTACACCGAACAGGGTGTTTGTAGCCTGTTGTGTGGCTACATTGGTATGCAAAAACATAGTGTATCACCATATACATAACACCTAATATAAAGATAGTAGAATGTAAGTGGCTTACACCGTTTCCGTTCAAAAAATAAACTAAAGAATAATGCAGAAATAAAAACAGGGACTTTTAGCCCCTGTTAGTCAGTCACAATTTAAAACTGACTTATCTAAAATCAGCGGCATCTAAATCATGCTTTTTCATAAGTTTGTGCATATCCGTGCGGTTTCTACCTGCAAGCTCAGCAGCGCGCGTTACATTGCCATCTGTCATTTTAAGAAGCTTGTGAAGATATTGCTGTTCAAAAGCATCGCGAGCTTCTGTAAGCGTAGGCCAACTTTGCTTAGTAGCAGAAAGGGCTTGTTCGACCAAGTGCAAAGGGATAACAGGCGTTTGCGTTAAAGCTACGCATTGCTCAACCACATTCACAAGCTGGCGTACGTTACCCGGCCACGATGAGGTCACTAACTGCTGCATTGCATCGTCAGAGAACTGACTTACATTGACACCATGACGCTGTGCACTTTGCTGAAGCAGCGAGCGAGCCAAAAGTGGAATATCTTCACTACGCGATTTCAGAGATGGAAGCTTAAGGTTGACTACATTCAACCGGTAATACAAGTCTTCGCGGAAGGTGCCCTCTTCCATTTCTTTATGCAAGTCTTTGTGCGTTGCAGAAATAATACGTACATCAATATCTACATGTTTGCTGCTACCTACTGGACGAATTTGACGCTCTTGTAATGCACGCAGTAGTTTTACCTGCAGCGTCATTGGCATATCGCCAATTTCGTCTAGAAATAGCGTACCACCGTCGGCTTCCCTAAATAAGCCAGGGTGAGCTGCTACAGCACCGGTAAACGCGCCTTTGGCATGACCAAACAATTCAGATTCGAGTAAGTTTTCAGGCAGCGCACCACAGTTTATAGCCACAAATGGCTTGTCACTGCGGTTACTCGCTTTATGAATAGCATTAGCGAGCAACTCTTTACCTGTACCGCTTGCGCCACTAATAAGCACAGACACTTCACGCTGAGCAATGCGAAACGCTTGGTCAAGGACATTAAGCATTTCTGGTGAACGGGTAATAATGTCTTTTGCCCAATCCCCCGGCTGTGCAGCTTGAGATTGACTCAAGGCTTTTTGCAGCAATGCGCGTAATTCATCGTGATCAACGGGCTTCGGCAAGAAACCAAAAACACCGCGTTGAGTGGCAGCTACCGCATCTGCAATAGTGCCATGCGCCGTCATCAAGATAACAGGAATGTCTTTTCTAATTCCCATTATTTCTTCGAATAGGCTCAAACCGTCTAAACCCGGCATGCGTAGGTCGCTTAATACAACATCATAATTATCGTTCTGAAGTTTTCTCAGCGCCGATTGACCATCTTCCACTGCGGTCACATTGTACCCCTCGCCTTCAAGCCGAATGGTCAACAAACGCAATAAGCTTTTATCATCATCAACCAACAATAAGTTAGGGTTACTACTCGCCTTCTCGCTCACTGTTGTGTACTCCTGTTTTTATCCATCAGTGTTGCTTCTATTTGCAACAGTTCTTCTAATTTTTTACGCAGGTTAACGGCTTCTTGCTCTAGCGCCTTCACCTTCTCTCCACGAGATGTATTTTCTTGTTCCAACACCACCATTGCAGACTCAAGCTGCATTATCTGATTGTTTTGCGAAGCAGCAATAACATTAACTACTTCTTGGGCTTCTGCCGTGAATGTGCCCGCGATATCATTTAATGCTAGTTGTGCGCGCAACCTATCTTGATAAGGGGTATCAGTGGGTAGCGTTAAGATATAAGCATGAATAGTGTCAAACGCTGAATCCCCTAATGCTTTTAAAGCCTGCTTACGCTCCATCCAAGGTTGGTTGGCTGCTGCAATCCAAGTATTAAGCCAATAAGCCGCATCACAATTGTGTTCGAAAACTGGGGGCGGCTCGTTAAACAAACAGATACCACGTTCTATTTTTGTTACAGGTGTCACTTCTTCTGGCTCACCCGTGTTGCTGCTGTTTCTGGTTAAACTCTGACATCCTGTCAGTACCAGTAAGGCAACAATTAAACCACTTATTCTCATTTTATTTTTCCTGTTGCGGAATGGTCACTCTAAAGCAAACATCGGCATAGTCTACATCTACCACTTTTACATCACCATGCATTAGTCGAGCGCAATCGGCAACAATTGATAATCCTAACCCCGTTCCGATAACATTGTCGTTTCTCGGCTCGGTCCCGCGGATAAAAGGTTCAAACAGCGTGTGTACTGATTCCGGCGCTATGCGTTTTCCTCTGTTGGCGACATCCAGTACAAGGTTATCATTTTTGTTATAAAGGCTAATATTTATCGGTCGTCCAACTGCTCCGTGTGCTACAGCATTGGACACTAGATTATCAAGTATTCTTCTGAATAATTCCTCGTCTACATGTATTGAAGGTGAGGAAATATTTACGTCTACCTCTCTATCTTGAATGGCAAGGGCGTAATCCTCTAAACAGGCATCAACTAATTTATTTGCATTACTTTCTACAATTTTAGGCTGTGCTTGTTGTAGTAGCAGATTGTAGTCGAGTAGTTTCTCAACCAAAGTATTGAGACGCTGGGTACTTGCAGTAAGTAATGACAAAACTTCTCGTTGAGCGTTATTCAATTCGCCTACCACGTTCTCTGACAACAAACTGCAGCCTTCTTTAATGCTTGCTAGGGGTGTTTTTAGTTCGTGTGCGGCATGTCTTAAAAGTGCGGTTCTGATGTGCTCCAGCTGTTGCAAACGCTCATAAAGCCAATGCAAATCTTTTTCTACATCAATAAGTTCCCTAGGTGCCTGCTTAGACAATGGCGGAAGCTGACCATCGCTATGTGCCATGATCCGAATAATTTTTTTGAGGTTATTAACGGGGTTTACAATCAGTTGGCTTCCCATCAATATGAGGAGTAGCGACACACTAACCAGCATTGCGGTAGACCATGCCTGTTTCGCCTGCATGGCGTTTAAGTCGTCTTGTTGTACTTTAACCCGCTCTGTAATGGCCGCTTCTACATCGTCGCGCAGCTGGTCGATACTATCTCCTACTGATGCTAAATACGCATTGAGCAGCAGCTGATCTTCAATGGCACGGTATTCAGCGAGTTGATTAAGCTGCTCAGATAAACGGGAACAGGTTGCTGGCACGGAAAGCGCCTGACACAAGTTATCGGCCGCCACAGCAAACTGGTCTATGGCATTATCAGAGAGCTGCGCCACCCTGTCGTTACGTAAAACGGCAAACTGTCTGATGCTGCGCTCAACATCCACCACTGCATTGTCCAGACGTTGCATATCACTTACGACATCCACTACAAAGCGTGTTTCAAGGGTAGTCATTTGACCTACCTTGGCTAAGTCGCTTTGGCTCTGCCAAAGAAGCGCAATAAGGGGAATAAGGGCCAGTACAAAACTTCCTAACGTTAACTGCCTCAGTGAACCAAGTTGTACCAAGCGCTCACCAAACGATACCTTGTTTATCAGAACCCTACCCTCATTGATGTTGATATTCTTATCTACTCACTCGCGGTGAGCTTTTTGTTACCTGGCGTAAGCTCGCTCTTTGCCAACTCGGCTTCGGAAAGCTTACCGTCTTCATTATCGTCAATCAGCCCAAAGTTTCGCAGTAGTTCTGTGTGTCTTACTGCTTCTTTAAGTGAAATAAGACCATCTTTGTCTATATCTAATTTCTGCATAAGTGTGCGCGCTGGTGTAGCATGCGCTTCGGCTACTGAAACAGCTTGTACCGCAGCAACGGCACAAAGTGCTAAAAAAAGTTTTTCGAGACGTTTCATCATGAATCCTCCGCTAAACGCTTTCTAAAATCCTTCTCAATTCACCAATGTCTATCCTATGGATTCTTCCACCAAAGAATAGTTAAGGCATATGGATATTACCATTAGTCTTCGATTAACCACATCATTAGTACATCGAAACTTGCTATGCGATTTTCAGGCCATAATAAAAAAGCATTACAATTCAAAATTTTAAGAGAATGCCGAACTTTTAATGTGGGTAACTCATGGACAGGTGTTGCAATAAAGAAACACTGGTAGTAAGTGCATGTCGGCAACAATACCGACATACATATTTTAGCATCAGCTAAACTGTTCAGCTTTAAAATGGCAAGGAGAAGTAACAAGGTCATTGATGGGAATAGGTTTGCTGAACATAAAACCCTGAACATTATCGCAGCCGTGCTCTATCAGATAATGCCATTGTTCAAGGTTTTCTATCCCTTCAGCGCAAACTGAAAGTGATAGGCGTTTTGCCAAATCGATAATAGCGCCTGTTACTAGTCGGCTGCGTTCTGAAGATTGAAGCTCCATCACAAACTGCCTGTCTACTTTGAGGGTATCTATATTGATTTGAGTGAGATAACTCAAAGACGAATAACCGGTACCAAAGTCATCAAGCGCGATAGCACATCCCATGTTACTAATGCGTCTGAAAAACTTATTGGAAAGGGAGAAGTTTTCAAGATAAGCACTTTCGGTAACTTCAAATTCGATATTCTCGGGGTTTACGTCATAGAGCGCAAAAGTATTGTAGATATAATCGAACAGTTGATTGCTTCTCAAATCATGACCGGATAGATTAATAGAAGCCCTAAAAGCTCCCTTTGCCCAGCGCTTGAGGTCAGGCATATCCATGCAAACACGACTGATAACCCATTGCGTAATGGCAGTGATCTTCCCGCCTTGCTCTGCGATAGGAATAAACTCGTTTGGCATGACAAGGCCAAACTCAGGATGCTGCCAACGAATCAATGCCTCAACGCCAATTACGTTACCGTTGTTGTTTACTTTTACTTGGTAATAAACAACAAACTCATCGTTGGTTATACCTTGTTCAATACCATTGGCTAGATGCAGTTTACGCTTGTGAGATTCCACCATATCCGGCGTAAATAATGTGTAACTTCCCCTTCCCTTTGCTTTTGAACGATACATGGCTAAGTCAGCGTTACTCATAAGTTCACTTAAATCGTATCCTGCATCAGAAGCAGTAGCCACACCAACACTCAACCCTACGGTAAGCGAGAGTCCCCTGAGCTCAAAGGGCTCGTCGAATGCTGTAATTAGTCGCGTTGCTAAACGCTTTGCTTGATCTGCAGTCGCATCTCTATCTGGGAGGACTAAAAACTCGTCGCCGCCTAAACGAGCAAACAAGTCACCGTCTCTAAGTAAACACTGCACCCTATCTGCAACTTCTATCAAAATAAGGTCGCCGGTTTCGTGTCCTAGCGAATCATTTATCCCTTTGAAGCCATCAAGATCGAAAAATAGCAACAATAGATCTTCGTCATTTCTTTTTGCTCGGGCTAATTCCAGTCTTAAATTATCAAGAACAAACTGTCTGTTAGGTAACCCTGTCAAACTATCGAAATTCGCAAGGCGAGACATCGTCTCTTGCTGGTCGACCAAGGTTTGTTTTTGTTCAAAGTTCACCAGTAACTCAACTTCGATAGCATCTAATAAGCTATTAATATTAGTGGCAATCTGGCCTATCTCATTAGATGAGTTTATTGAGCTTCGTAGCGCGTAATCTTTGGTTTCAAACACGTCTTGTGTAAACCGCCCTAACGAGGCCAAAGGTGAAATTAATCGGGATATTATGAAAATACATACGCCAGTACACAATAGCCAAAGTGCTATAAAAACTGGTATTTGTTCTAAAAACTGCCGAGCACTATTTGTTGTTTGAACCTTGGTGGTGTCAGCGTAAATAACAATGTGCCCCATGGGATAAAGGCTACTACCAACAATTTGATGGCCAACAATGACACCTTCGTATTGGTTTATACCATAAGGAACACTTTGAGGTGTTTTGGGCACCGCAGGGTCGCTTATTTCAAGCACTCTTTCGGGTTGAATTGCAGAAATAACATTATAGTTATTGTCGTAAAGGGCTGCCGATAAAACATTTTCATGTTCTTTTGCGGGTTGAAACAGCGAAGAGAGTAGAGCGTCGTTACCAGGATTTCTTTCCATCATCACTGATAGTTGTAGCGCAAGAGAATTACTTAAAGCGGCGGTGTTGTTTTTAACAACCTCAATTACAGTTTCGCTATTATCTGATTTATTAACCATAGCGATTGAGATGGATAAAACTGCCGAGGATAAGGCAACAGCAAACCCAATGGAGACTTTCAATGTTTTCAACACAAGTGTGTCCTTGCTTACTACTTTGATTAAAGCGGTACATGCAAGGATAACAATCCCCTTAACACAGCCACTTTTTATTATTCTAGCTGCAATAGTATGTCACGGACTCAAGAATTAAAAATAGATTTTTAAAGGTATTGATTTCAATGCACTAGACATTAATTATTTTGTACCTTCAACGACTTCGAGCTTTGTTTTGATGAACTGGCTGTGAGGGACATACAATAAATCGGCGATTTGTCGTATTGTACTTTCTTCCAGCGGCGCTAGGGAATTATCGGCGTACGCGATAACCCAAAGGCTTTTAATTACACTAACTTTTTCCTCCGCGGAATAATGATTATTAAGAACCTGAGTAAAGTGAACAAGGTCCACTGCATCATCCGCTGTTTGGTGCCCTCGCTGCAGCAAAAGCTCCATTGCCTCATCATCGACATTTACCAGGCATTTAAGCTGCTTTTCATATGCTTCTTTTTCCGTATCGGTCACCTGATTATCTGCATTGACCAATTCGCTAAGTAAGGCAGCAGTGGCAAGTTCGATGGTATAGGCAGGTTCCGCTTTTTTGTGTGACTCTTCAAAGAGTTTAAGAAATGATTTCAGCATAAGCCCTCAGGTTTAAAGTTATGGCAACACAGTTTTTACTAAAGGAAACTGAGTATTTAGCTAATTCATACTAAGTGGAAGGAGATTTCGATTAGTTGCTGTATTCTTTAGATAACTCTAGGGGGAGGCTATATAAACCACGCTAACAATACTAAAGGCGTATAACTAGCCATAGGCTAATTTCGGGTACTTAGCAGACAGAGAACTTTGCTTCCGTTATTTTCAAACCATACTCTTTCGCAAAGGGCATTGATAAGGGGAATGCCTCGACCGTAACACTCGTCATTAGATGAACGTGTTCCTGCTAAATGATTTTTATCTTCCCATTGGAACCCTTGCCCACTGTCCTCAACCGAGATCAGCACTTCGCCTTTCATGGGTAAGGACTCGACTCTGATGATAATGTGCCCATGTTCCAACACTTTTAATGACGCTTCGCGTTTTTCGTAATACTGTTGAAAGCCTCCGCTATCACGCTTCAGTTTTGAATTTAAGTTTAGGATACCGTGCTCAAGTGCATTATTGAATAATTCGGATAAAACCGTGTACACAATGGAGCGAATACCTTGAATCCCCTCACATTGTCCGGTTAATTGCAGTACACGAGGCAGAACATCGGGTTCCTTTAGATGTTTTGCGTCTAGAACAACTTCATGTATTGAGGGGAAACTACTTTCGACTTGGCTTTGTACCGGCATCTTTATTGGTTTTGAAGTAAATACAACCAAGGTCACATCATCATGAAATTTAGATGTCGTAAAGTGTGCTTTGGCTCGGTCAAATAAAGACTTTGCCTTGATAGCGCCGTTCTCCGTCATTTGTTCTTTTATTATCTCGACTAACCCTTCTTCTAACAACATATCACCATTGCCGTTGGCAATTTCTATAAGCCCGTCGCTGCATACAACTAATTGCTCGTTATGCCCCAAGTTGATCGTGTCAGTATCCGTATTTAGTTCATGTTCCTCCAAAATACCCAAGGCCATATGGCGAGAAGAAAACTTACGCAACGCCATATTTGTTTTAGCGGGAATAATCACTGCAGGCATCCCGCCCTGCCATAAGTTTATACGATTCCCTTGAGCATTAATTTCACCAATCACTGACGCCATAAACATGTCACTGGGTAAAAACCTGATGAGTATTTGATTTAGTTCACTCACTATTTCAGATACAGATACGCCTTGCTGACTTAACTCTTGAAACGCACGTGTTACAGGCAGTGCGCCAATGGCCGAGGCAAGACCATGACCGGTAAAGTCTCCCACGACGAAATAAATACCACCGCTTGGGCTTGCCTCACAAAGAAACAAGTCTCCGTTAAAGGTTTCAGCAGGTTTTAGGAAACAGTCGAAGTGAGCCTGCACTTCCGGGCGATTAACAATAGCATGACTGAATATGTGTTCTACGATGGAGTGTTCGCGCGCCACCCGTTGGTTGAAGAGTCGCAGTGTCTTGTTTTGTTCTTCAACGTATTCACTGAGCGCGCGTATTTTTAAATGCGCTCGAATTTTTGCTATTAAAATATGACGGTCGAAAGGTTTAGTTGCAAAATCATTGCCTCCTACTTCCAAACAGCGTACTAAACTGTCTTTATCTTCTAAAGCCGTGATAAAAAGAATGGGAAGATAAGGGCCTTTTGCGAGTTGTCGAATTTTAGGCGCAACATCGAAGCCTGACAGACCAGGCATAACCACATCAAGCAGCACGAGATCTGGCTGCTCCTCAATAAACTTTTCAATCGCCTCTACGCCATTAACGGCTTCTACGCATTTTTTATAGCCTGCGTTGTAAAGCATGTTAGTCAATAAAGTACGGTTGATTGCCTCATCATCAACAATAAGGATTTTCAAAAGAGGGTCCTTTCTACAGGCTATTTAATGTCGAACTTCTTATCGAACCGAGATATTTTGAGGATCTTAGCCACTTGGGGTCTGGCATTTTCAATGCTGTACGTAAGCGTTCTTTCGGCTAGCGTTTTTTGCATATTCAACAACATGCCTAAGGCTGAGCTATCCATATACTCTGTACGAGACAGGTCAACAGTGATATGACTCACATCATTGTTAAGCTCACTGTAGGCGTTTCTAAAGTCTTCTACTTTGCTGAAGTCGAACTTTGTACCCACATCTATAACTAATACTTTCCCTTGATTCTGATAGCTTGACGTTATTTCCATATGCTTTCCTTAAAATGTCAGCAGAAATGCTTCAATACATGCTTTTATCTTTGCTATCCTTATTCTAGTTGAACTTTTCTACATCGCCATCGAAGGCTAATTAAACTTTCGTATGATTACACTTTGTTTAGTGTATTAAAGATGGTTTTACAGGATTTATTGAGGTATTTATGCAAGATTGGCAAGACGCTCTTTTGGTTTACAGCACACAGAGCGGCAAAATAAAGCCTGAGCAAAAAGCTGAGCAACGGTCAGTGTCTACTGACGGCGTAGTTCGTATTCATCGAGAAACAAAAGGTCGCAAAGGGAAAGGCGTGTCATTAATTAAAGGGCTGGATCTTCCTTCGGATGAATTAAAGAAATTAGGCTCAGAATTAAAAAAGAAATGCGGTTGCGGCGGAGCAGTCAAAGAAGGAGTCATTGAGGTTCAAACCGATGACAGAGAAAAACTGCGATCGCTACTTACCGATAAAGGGTACAAAGTTAAGCTTGCTGGTGGTTAGCGATAAAAACTACCGGTTCGCTCTCACTTTTTCATAAACATATAACAAAAAGAGTCTGAAATGGAAAAGCTGTCAATTTCTGATTTACATATTATTTTGGTTGAGCCTTCTGATACACAACGAAAAATTATTACTACGTTGCTGTTAAAGGAAAACGTTAAGGAAATTGACCCAGTCAGTACCCTTTCCGAAGCCCGTTCTGCGGTTAAAGCTCATGGCGCCGATTTAATTGTAAGTGCGATGTACTATGAAGATGGAACCGCACTAGAACTTCTTAAATTCATCAAAGAAGATGATGAATTTAAGAGTATTCCATTTATGCTGGTATCTAGTGAAAACCGATTGAGCAAGTTAGAAGAGTTTAAACAAGCAGGTGTTGCCGCTATCCTTCCCAAACCGTTTGAGCCTCTTCACTTGTCTCGTGCGCTAAATGCTAGCCTTGACCTTATAAACCACGATGAATTAGAACTCGATTTATTCGACGTACACGATGTTCGAGTGCTGCTAGTTGATGACAGCAAGCTTGCAAGGAATCACATTAGACGCGTGCTTGAAGGAATGGGGCTACAGCGAATTCAAGAGGCAGAAAATGGTGCCGCAGCACTTACTTTGATAAAAGACCAAGCTTTCGATCTCGTTGTGACTGACTACAACATGCCAGAAATGGATGGTCGAGAGTTATCTGAGTTCATTCGTTTTAACCCAGAAACTACCCACATTCCTATTATTATGGTAACGTCTGAATCGGCAGATAGCGCACACATGGCAAACATCCAGCAAACTGGAGTCAATGCGTTATGCGACAAGCCGTTTGAGCCAAATGAAGTGCGCCAAATGCTCTCTGCACTTCTAGGTAACTAGCTTTCACTGAAGCTTATAAAAGCTATGGCCGCATGTCACAAAAGGTTAGCGATTTGCGGCAAACTTATTTCTAGCTCTTTTTCAAGTCCCTCATATCAAAAACAACTATACATTTCGTAAAAATGAGTTGACACAAATAGGGCTTCAACATACATTCATGGTTATGAAACAGAATATAAAGCACGTAGCATTTTTCTTTTTTGCGTTTACATCCTTTAATTAGGGAGGCGCAGCTACATGCATGAAAACCTCCCTTTAGGGAGGTTTTTTTTTAGCAACATTTTTACACGACTCACACGGGAACCCTATGTCAGACAATGCACTAGATACTGTTAGAGAGCGCATTACCGCTTTAGACAGTGAATTACTCACACTACTCTCGGAACGCAGAAAATTAACCAACGAAGTTGCTGAGACAAAGATAAAGCATCACATCCCTGTGAGAGATCAAAAGCGTGAAGAACAGCTATTAGTTCGCCTAATAAAAGAAGGGCAAGATATCGGCTTAGACCCTCATTATGTAACACAGATTTTTCATGTCATTATCGAAGACTCTGTTTTAAATCAACAAGCTATGCTTGCAGAGCGCGCTAACCCTGGCAGCACCCTGCCATTGAACCGCGTGGCATTTTTAGGCGATAAGGGCTCTTATTCATATTTAGCTACGCAGAAGTATTTCTCACGCAGACCTGGCGAACTGCTTGAAATTGGCTGTCAAAGCTTCGCTGAAATTGTTCACAAAGTTGAAAGCACAGAAGCCGATTACGCAGTTTTGCCTATAGAAAATACAACATCAGGCAGTATCAATGAAGTGTACGACCAGCTGCAGCATACTCAGCTAAGTATTATCGGCGAGCTTACCCACCCAATTCGACATACCTTATTGGTGGGAACGAACACAAGTATAGATAAGATTAAGACGCTTTATGCGCATCCACAGGTATTTACCCAATGCAGCCACTTCTTAGCGGAACTCGGTAACGTTGAAGTGAAAACCATGGATAGTACTAGCTCTGCCATGTTGACGGTTAGCGAGCTAAAACGCGACGATGTTGCTGCTATAGGAAGCGAAGCTGGCGGAAATCTTTACGGCCTTATGGCAATTAAGAGTAATTTGGCCAACCAAAAGGAAAACCATAGTCGCTTTATCGTTGTGGCACGTAATCCGGTTGTGGTGCCTTTACAGGTGCCGGCTAAAACTACGCTTGTTATGTCTACCGTTCAAAAGCCGGGGGCTCTTGTTGAAGCGCTGCTCGTGCTTCGAGAAAACAGCATAAATATGACTAAGCTCGAGTCTCGCCCGATGCCTGGTAACCCGTGGGAAGAAATGTTTTACATTGATGTGGAAGGAAACGTAGAAGACGGCCCCGTACAAAATGCCTTGGATGCATTGCGAGGTATTACGCGCTACATCAAAGTGCTGGGATGTTACCCAAGTGAGGAAATTAGCCCAACTAAAGTGGCAGCGGCAAGCGCATTGACAAACTAATGCAAAAAAGGCGAGCTCATTGCTCGCCTTCTTATTCATTCTTTTAGTTTACTTATCTCTTAGAAGTTGACCATCATCAGCCTTCAATAACATTTGTTTGCTATCTACTAAGCACTTCTTCGCATAATCTCCAAACCATGCTCCAACTTTCATAAACTGCTCGACAAACCCTTTTTTGTCTCCGTTTTCAAGTAACGATAAGGCGATACCAAAGCGCTCGTAAAAACGACGTAGCAGTGCAAAGTTGTCAGGGTTGTTAAAGATGATATCAGCATAGAGCTGCGGGGACTGGGCAAACAGTCTTCCAACCATTGCTAGCTCTAACCGATAAATAGGTGAGCTAAACATGGTCAGGGATTCAAGGTTAGGATCTTCACCTTTCAAATGTTGCCCGTATACAAAGGTGTTGAAGTGGCGCATGACCTGAATATAGGCCATAGCTTGATCGTGCTCTTGTGCGCTCGAGTCGTGAACTGTGGCACCCCAAATTCGCATTTGTTCAATCAGCCAACTGTACTTGTCGCTGTCACGACCATCACACACTACGACTACCTGCTTAATCATGCCTGGCGCATCTGGGCCAAACATAGGGTGTAACCCAACGACAGGGCCACTGTGTACGGCAAGCATCGCCTCTAAAGGCTTAGCTTTAATACTGGTTATATCTGCGAGCACACAATCTTTTGGTAGCATAGTTAGCTTGCTGATCACGGCTTCTGTTAAGTTTATAGGTACAGCTACGACGACCAATGAAGCATAACTTAACAAAGATGCTGCCCTACCACTTTCCCAGTCGTCTTTTTCCACAACTGAAACATTGTAGTTACTTCGTTCGAACAAGCTCACAAACACACGACCAAGCGCCCCTGCTCCACCTATGACAACAACGTTGTCGACATCAGGTTTCACACAGCGGTATTTGTTGTTCTGCGTATGGTAAGACTCTCGCATTACGCGGCGTAAAAGGTCTTCAGTAAGTTCGGGAGAAACCCCTAGCGCTTCAGCCTGAGCGCGGCGAGACGCGATCAACGCTTTCTCGCGCTCTGGCACGTAAACAGGCATGCCTGCTTGAGCCTTGATCTGGCCTACTTGGGTTGTGATTTGATTGCGTTTAGCAAGTAATTCGACAAGCTGGGAATCCAGCTCGTCGATACCTTCACGCAGCGTATCTAACTGTTTTAAGTGCTGCGATAAATCGGCCATTCTGTCTTATCCTTGAATCAAATGGCACGGGGCTTACGGGCAATATTTATATTGCCCATTAGGCGTCATTTCTTACTAGGCCACCGTGCGCTTATTTTGGCGTAAGGGTAACACAGTTATTAATTTATCTCTGGTTTGAGAGATTAAGTTTTCTGTTGTTTCCCAATCGATACAACCGTCTGTAATTGAAACTCCGTAGTCTAGTTCTTCGGGTTTCTTACCTTCCGCTTTTTGGTTACCGGGCTTCAAATGACTTTCCAGCATAACGCCAATGATAGACTGATTACCTTCTAGGATTTGATTTACCACGTTCTGCGCAACTAACGGCTGGCGGCGGTAATCTTTAGAAGAATTTGCATGGCTGCAATCAACCACTAACCCCGCAGTCAATCCAGCATCCTGAAGCTCGATTTCGCATTCTGATACACATACCGAATCGTAATTTGGCTGCTTACCACCGCGCAAAATGATATGGCCGTCTGGGTTACCACTGGTGCCGATAATGCTTACCTGCCCTTGCTTGTTAATTCCCATAAAACGGTGACCTGACGCCGCTGATTTCAGCGCGTTAATTGCAATATCAAGGCTACCATCTGTACCATTTTTAAAGCCCACTGGCATAGACAGACCACTGGCCATTTCGCGGTGAGTTTGTGATTCAGAAGTACGCGCACCAATAGCAGACCAACTAAATAGCTCAGCAAGGTATTGAGGGCTTATTGGATCTAGTGCTTCTGTAGCAACAGGCAATTCCAGCTCAGCTAACCAAATTAGAAGCTCTCTCGCTTTGCGAAGACCGGTTTCAATATCAAACGTACCATCAATATGAGGGTCATTAATTAAACCTTTCCAACCCGTTGTAGTGCGCGGCTTTTCAAAGTACACACGCATAACGATAAACAGCGTGTCTTTGCATGACTCATGAAGCTCTTTAAGCTTAAGCGCATACTCTTTGGCTGCTTCGATGTCGTGTATGGAGCATGGACCACACACTACGAGTAATCGGTGGTCGCGGCGATGAATAATATCTGAAACAATCTTTCTAGACTCAGAAATGGCCGCTAACGCTTTGTCTGATACAGGCAATTCAGCACTAAGCGCTTCTGGGGTAATAAGTACGTCTTCTGTACTTACGTGAACATTATTTACGGTGTCCTTGATCATGGGAGTTCTCTTACTCTCTTAACTACAAATAAAAACGGAAAATTAAACGCCAAAAGAGTGTGCAATCTGCATGTAAACTTTATTGTACAACCAGCTTTTTCTATATTTCTTTAACGTCATTGACTTTTTAACAACTTACGCATAATAGCGCAAGCAATAACGAATAATACTTTAATCTAGGGTAGATTCGAAGCAAATGAGCATGACTAAATGGCAATGCCCCATATTTAAAGCTCAAATTTTAATCGGCAGTGAGGTTTAATCCTTTTTACTTAGCTTCCCCATATTGTAAGCGTCACCCATAAGTACTTCACCAGCCATCGCACTCGATAATACTGCTATTACAAATAACATCTCTCTGGCATTCTCGATACCAGCAAAAAAGCTCCAAGCAGCAAACATCAACACCGATAATCCCAATTGGTTAGCAATGAATTTAATATATATTTTCTTCACTTTTGATCCCCGAAGAAGCCAAGCAAGCTTACGTTACTGATGCACATCTCCGTGCACCTTAAATTTATGCATCTTAAATTTATTTATCTCAGGTTATTGACGGGCATAAGTAAGCTAAATTTCTCATTTATTGGCTAGGTTTTGTATGATTGCCACAAAGGAATAATAACGAGAACACAATGCAACATTTAACCATCACCTATACTGGCGACGTAGCTACACTAACCATGACAGATGGTGAAAACCGCCATAACCCTGTATTTGCAAAAGAGATGCTTTCAGCTTTAGGTGCTATTAAAAGCAATGAAAGCTGTAAAGCACTGGTGATCACATCAAACGATGAGAAATGCTTTAGCTTAGGCATCGATACCGATTGGCTGATGCCGGCTATGAAAGCGGGTCGCACAGAAGAAATAAAGCAGTTCATGCATGACATGGACGATGTCTTTAAAACCCTGCTCCTCTACCCGCTTCCTGTTATCGCTGCCATCAATGGTCACGCCTTTGGCAATGGAGCAATTTTGGCGTGTGCTTGCGACTTTAGATTCATGCGCTCAGACAAAGGCTTCTTCTGTTTCCCTGAAGTAGACTTGTCTATTCCTTTTTTACCGGGAATGATTGAGTTTGTTAAAAAGGCGATGCCTTATTATCGGTTTAACGAAATGAAGCTTTCTGGAAGACGGGTTTCAGGTAAAGAGTTAGAGAAAGATCATGTAATAGAGAAGGCATATGATACACAGGAAAGCTTGCTGGAAGGTGCATTGAACTACGCAAAAACCTTTGATAAAAAGCGAGGTATATTTGGTGAGCACAAAAAACGACTGCACAAACATATTATTCACACTATAGACAGCGAAAATAAGCCACTTATTGAGGCGCTTTCTCTTATGGCTTAATTGTCTTTGAGGACGGGTATTACATTTAACAGGGCTATGTAAGCCAAGAGGTTAACATAGCCTTACGCAGTAATTTTTTTATATAAACTCATTTATCGTTAGTGTTTTTTTCTGAAAGCTTCGACGTCCTTTTTCTGAACAAGTCTACATTCACTCCCCAATGAAGTGATGCTATCCGCAGTAAAACGGTTACGCCAACTGAGCCTAAAATACACCAAATATAGGGGATATCTACTGCAAATAGCGCAGCATACGTCAGCCCCCCCGCAAAACAGGCGCTCGCATAGACATCTCCACGCATAACATAAGGCACTTCTCTGCACACCACGTCCCTCATCAAGCCACCAAAGATGCCTGTGGTCATTCCCATGGTTAAAGCGACAATCATCCCTGTACCGCTAATTAAGGCTTTTTCGATACCTATTACGTTAAATATAGCGAGCCCTATGGTATCAATCAGAATGAAGTAGAAATTTGAAGGGGATGGAAAATATCGTATCAATATCACAGTTACGAAGATCGCACTGTAAGTTGCTAGAATGTATTCGGAGGCTTCTACCCAGAATATCGGCTTTCCCAAAAGTAAGTCTCTTAGCGTACCTCCGCCAAGCGCCGTCATAACGCCCACTACCACTATTCCAAAACCGTTAATATTTTTCTCGTGTCCCAGCAGTGCACCTGATATGGCGAAGAAGGCAACACCCATAATGCCTAGCACAATAAAATATTCGGAAGTCATTCTACACTCTATTAAAAAACCTTAATGTATGTAATGGATAGAACAGGAAAAAGATCGAAATTCAGGCACAAAAAAGCCCGCTTGAAGCGGGCTTTTTCGAAGTTAACAATAACGCAAGGATTAGTAATCTTAGTTAAGCTTCTCTTTGATACGTGCAGATTTACCTGAACGCTCACGTAGATAGTAAAGCTTAGCACGACGAACCGCACCGCGACGTTTAACTTCAATTGAAGAAACTGCCGGGCTGTGTGTTTGGAACACACGCTCAACGCCTTCGCCGCTAGAAATTTTACGCACGGTAAAAGACGAGTGCAGACCACGGTTACGCTTAGCGATAACAACACCTTCATATGCCTGAAGACGCTCTTTGTCACCTTCGGTAACGCGAACTTTAACAACTACTGTGTCACCTGGACCAAACGCAGGAACATCAGTCTTTAGCTGTGCTTCTTCGATTTTTTTGATGATATCTTGACTGACTTTGCTCATCATATCCTCTCGTCCTAGTTAACTGTCATCTTGCTGCAGTTGCGCTTGGAATAATTCAAGCAAACGCTGCTGCTCCTCAGTCAGAGCTAGGTGATTTAACAATTCAGGGCGACGCTGCCAGGTTCTACCTAATGATTGCATCAATCGCCACTGCCTAATTTTTTCATGGTCCCCACTTAACAACACATCAGGTACCTTTTGACCATCGAGTATTTCGGGCCGCGTATAGTGCGGACAATCCAAAAGACCGTCAGTGAAAGAATCTTCAACTGCTGAAGCTTTATGCCCCAACACGCCAGGAACTAATCGAGCAACCGCGTCCATAAGGACCATTGCTGGCAGTTCACCGCCGCTTAGCACGTAATCACCAATAGAGACTTCTTCATCTACATGGCTTTCAATTACTCGCTCGTCGATGCCTTCATATCGGCCGCAAATTAAAATTGTGCGGTCAATGTTAGCAAGGCGCTGTACGCCTGCTTGGTCAAGGGGTTTCCCTTGTGGTGATAAGTAGATCACCTTACTTTTTTCGCCACCCACTTTCTTGGCGGCTTGTATCGCGTCAGTTAGCGGTTTTACCATCATCAGCATACCGGGGCCGCCTCCGTAGGGGCGATCGTCTACTGTACGATGGCGATCATGTGTAAAGTCACGGGGGTTGAAGGTGTCAACCGATACCGTTCCAGACTTAACAGCTCGTCCTATCACACCCTGTTGGGTAAAAGGGGCAAACATATCTGGAAACAGGCTAACAACGCCAAACCACTTTTCCGGTGTCACTTAAAACCCCGGGTCCCAGTCAACTTTAATGACCTTCGCTTCTTTATCCACCTCTTGTACGACTTCGTCGAACACAAAAGGTAATAGTCTTTCTTTTTGACCAAAAGCATCGCCTACATTCGCTTTAACGTGGATCACGTCGTTAGCACCTGTATTAAACACTTCTTTCACCACACCCAAGTCGTAACCTTGCGTTGTTACCACTTTCATGCCGGTGAGCTCACGCCAATAAACCCCTTCGTCGCCTAAATCAGGCAGCTGTGAAGCATTTATGTTGATATCCAAGTTTTTGATGCGCTCGGCATCATCTCGACTATCAACGCCCACAATTTTTGCAACGAGGCTTTTACCGTGCGGTCGCCACTGGTCAATTTGGTATTCTTTTTCTTCGCCAAGAAACCATGGCGTGTACTCGAAAATACCTTCTGGCGTTTCTGTATAGCTGTTGATTTTGACCCAACCTTTAACACCGTACGGTGCGCCAATTTTGCCAACAATCACTTTGTCAGACGCTAGACTCATCTATACCACCAGTTAATAACAGCTTACGCTGCAGATTTTTTCGCTTCTTTTACCAAGCTAGAAACGCGATCTGATAAGCTCGCGCCTACGCCAACCCAGTAATCTACACGCTCTAGATCTACGCGAAGACGTTCCGCTTGACCTTGTGCAGTTGGGTTGAAGAAACCGATGTTTTCAATGAAACGACCGTTTCTTGCACGACGGCTATCAGCCACCACTAGTTGATAAAATGGACGCTTTTTCGCGCCACCACGCTGTAAACGAATAGTAACCATAAATGCCTCAAACTCGTTGTAGCGTTACCGTTAACTTAAGCCTTCATTCAGCGACTAAAAATTAGACGCCAATTGGAAGGCCGCCGAATTATACGGATATCACCGTTCAATGCAAGTAAAAGTCTTGTTTAACTTATAATATTTTGTTGGTAATACGCGTTTAGAACAATGCAAAGAAGACACCGTTTAAACCTATCCCATTTTTAAACGACGGTTATAGATGGCGCAAGGTTACACTTGCGTCATTATAGTCGTAGGGAACGTTTTGCCACTGTGCGTTTTTAAGCTCCTGCGACTCTGTCTCTTTTGCCTCGGCAGGTTTGCCGGATTTGAGTATTAAACTGGGGAAACCTTGGGCGCCGATACTACGAGCCATACGCATTTCTTCGTTAAGTTTCTCAACAGTACTTTCACTATTAAGCGCTAATTTAAAGCGCTCGACATCAAGCCCTATTTCTTCAGCAAATGCTATCAAGGTATCAAAATCCGAGGGGTTTCTTGCGTTCAAATAGTACCCTTCTTGAATTGCCTTGATCATTGCTTTCTCTACTATTTTTGCTTCATCACTATCTTTAGCCTGCGCTTTAGCCGCAATAACTGCTCGACACGAAGGATAGGTCGAACGGCGGGGCTGACATTGTGTCCAAAAGTCGTAATTAAACTGGGTGCCTGGAACTCGTTCTTGAATAGTTTTCCAGTATCCAGCAATAGTAAGCTGCATTTGTTCAGGCATCGGCACATCACTATCTGGTGCAAGACCGCCAAGTAAATAGACAACCTCAATATCACTGGGCAAGTCACTTTGTATTTTTTCCCAAGTGGGAACAAACGCCCAGCACCAGCTGCACATGGGGTCGTGCACGTAATATAAAGTTCGCATCTCTTCCATCATTGTCACCTTTGCTGGCCGCTGTCTAACGAAAACACTTAATTTTTCACGCAAGTTAACGCTACAAATATTTAGCTTTATTAATTTACTGCGTTAATTGTTTAATACTTCACTCAATTCTCATCCCAGCGTAAATACTGCCGCTGTAGTCGCATTGGTTACGTCCAATGTACACGCTTTACCGTATAATCCAATCATCAATGTCAAATGGCGCTCTAGAGACAGCGCTATAAATAAGTAACGCACGCAACGAGGTAATTTTGACGACACCGCTACCAACCGTATCAACAAAGCAAGTCTTAAAGTGGATTGGCTCACATTTACTTCAATATAAAACAAGAGTTGTAGGCGCTGTCATCGCCCTTTTTACCGCAGCTATCGCATGGCTTTTACTTGGACAAGGCATTAAGTACGCGATAGATAGCGGCTTTATCGAAAACGCTGCCGACACCTTAAACAAAGCTACGGTTATGGTACTTGCTATAACCATCATCGCCTGTTTAGCAACTTATGCGCGCTTTTACTTAATGACTTGGCTCGGCGAACGGGTTAGCGCAGATATTCGAAACCAGGTATATGCGCATCTTCTCTCGCTTCCGCCGTCATTTTTCGCAGAACTTCGAACAGGAGAAGTAATATCTCGATTTACCAGCGATACGACAATCATCCAGACTGTGGTGGGAATGAGTTTGTCGATGACCCTTCGCTCGGTCGTGACTTTTGTTGGTGCACTGGCCCTTATGACCTTTTCCAGTCCCCTTCTTACCTTCTGTGTAATTGTTGCAGTACCCGCGGTGCTGGTTCCTATCAAAGTACTGGCGCCTCAAGTACGCCGTTATGCCAAAGAAAGCCAGGACAAAGTGGCAGATTTGGGTGCACGAATTGATGAAAGTTTACATGAAATTATGACCGTACAGGCCTATACCGCTGAAAATGCTGAGCGCCTGCACTTTTCTAGAAAAGTTGAGCTTGCCATGGACGTCGCCAAAAAGCGTATCCATTACCGTTCATTACTGATTGGCTGCATTATGTGTATCAGCATGACAGCTATTATTTTTATTGCCTGGGTAGGCGCAAGGCAAGTACTTGACGGAACTATGACAGTAGGCGAGCTTTCTGCCTTTCTTTTCTATGCGGTTATGGCTGGCGGCAGTGTGGCTACTATTAGTGAAGTCATAGGCGAAGTACAGCGTGGTGTGGGGGCGAGCGAGCGTTTATACGAACTATTTACTACTGAGTCAGCTATTAAACCTGTATCAGATGAGGCAAACAAAATTACCGAGCCTAAGCACACAGTAGAATCTAACGTCAAAGAGGTTGAAAATAAGGTTTCAATTTCCAAGGCTGCCCCTCGAATTCAGTTGGACAAAGTTTCCTTTGCATATCCATATAGTAAACCTTTGTTTGATAACTTGGACATTGATATACAAGCTGGAGAACGCCTTGCTTTAGTTGGCGCGAGTGGCGCAGGTAAAACCACCCTCTTTCAATTGCTAATGCGTTTTTACGACCCAAGTAGCGGGCAAATTCTGTTTAACGGGATGCCGATTAACAAAATGCCCGTTAATGTACTGAGGCAGCATATTGCGATTGTCACTCAAGAGCCCGTAGTATTTGCAGATACCGTAATGGAGAACATTCGTTACGGCAGCCCTGAAGCCTCCGATGAAGCCGTAGTAAATGCGGCAAAGCAAGCCTTTGCTCACGAATTTATTGATAGCCTTGATGAACGTTATAACACCCAGTTAGGCGAAAGGGGCGTGAAGCTTTCTGGTGGCCAAAAACAACGTATTGCTATTGCTCGCGCTATTTTGGCCGACCGCCCAATTTTACTGCTCGATGAAGCGACGAGCGCGCTTGATGCCATGAGTGAACGTATGGTTCAGCAAGCGATAGATAGACTAATGGTAGGCAAAACCAGCATCGTCATAGCCCACCGACTTGCAACAGTACAGCATGCTGACCGTATTTTGGTTATGGATAAAGGCAAGGTTGTAGGAAGTGGCAATCACGCTACTTTGATGAAAAGCGATACCCTGTACAGGGAATACGCTGAACTGCAATTGCTTAGCTGAACCGCCTGTGGTGCTATACGGTACAAACAATTAGGTTAACCAATCGGCTATTAAACATCCGTTTTGGTCATACAAAAATAAAGGGTTTACCGCTCTCTACAACGACGAGCAGAGTAAACTTAACTAACGCTACGGGTTTAAAATGAAATATTCAGTCTATGATGCATTAAAGACATGGACACGTCTTTGTGCTCTTTTTTTAGTGATGGTACCAACTGCGAACGCGCAGTTTATGGGAGATAGACAAGCGAAGCTTGTTGTGACCAAGCCCATTCAATTTATGAACGAAACACGAAAAGTAGAAGCTGTTGGCAGTGCTGAAGCCGTGCGCTCTATTGTGTTATACCCTGCCGTTTCTGATGAAGTAACAGAAATCAACTTCGTACCGGGCCAATCGGTGGAGAAAGGCAAGGTATTGGTTCGCCTTGACGATAGACGACAACAAACTGCATTAAAGCGCGCTAAGCTTACTTTAGAAGACGCCCAGCGCACGGTAGAGCGCTTAGCCTCAAGCTATAAGCAAGGTGCAGTGCCCGTTAGCGAACTAGACCTAGCACGCACACAGCGTGATCTTGCTGAGGTCGCATTAGAAGAAGCGAAAGCAGATTTAGAAGACAGACATATTGTCGCGCCTTTTGACGGCATTGTTGGTATTACTGACGTAGAGGTTGGAGACCGGATTAACGAACAAACGGTTATCACCACGCTCGATAATAGAAGCAAGCTTTTTATCAATTTCAAAGCCCCTGAAGCCGCCCTTCCTGTTTTGCTCAATGCGCCGAACGTCACACTTGAACCTTGGAGCGATAAAGAACAACTGGTGAAAGCCGAAATAGCGCAGGTCGATTCTCGTATTAATGAAGCTGACCGCACCCTTCGTGCTCGCGCACTTTTAGATAACTCATCTGATAAATTCCGTCCGGGTATGAGTTTTAGAGTTAACTTAAGCATTGAAGGTGATCGCTACGCGGCAGTACCTGAAGCCGCGTTACTATGGGGAGCAACCGGTGCGTATATTTGGCTTGCGGAAGATGGGAAAGCCAAACGTGTGGATGTAAGCGTCCATCAGCGTTTAAGAGGAACTATTCTAGTATCTGGCAATATTAAAGAAGGCGACGCATTAATTTCAGAAGGCGTACAGCGCTTACGTACAGGCCAAGAAATTACTACTGAACTGGCCGGAGGGCCTCAAGGTGAGTGATCCAAATCTATCGTCCTCAGTCAGTGATCTCCCTTCACTCTCGATACGACGCCCAGTTTTAATCGTTGTTCTCAATCTGCTTATTGCCATTGCAGGCCTTGCCGCTTTAAGCGGGCTAGAGGTTCGAGAACTCCCCGATGTTGATACCCCTCGCGTTACGGTTACAGCGCAATTTCCCGGCGCTTCTCCTGAAACCGTGGATGCGGAAGTTACTGGCCGACTGGAAGGTGCAGTTGCCCGCGTTAGCGGTGTGAAAAATATATACGCGCAAAGCGAAGAAAACTCTGCCCGCGTACGTGTAGAGTTTCGCCCTGGCGTCAACTTAGAAGATGCCGCCAATGAAGTGCGTGAATCTGTAAGTCGCGTACAGCGTCAACTTCCTGAGGACGTAGAGCAAGTGGCAATCATTCGCGCAGACAGCGATGCTCAAGCGGTAGTTAGCCTTGCTATTTCTAGTGACATACTGGATATGGAAACACTCACCGAGCGCGTTGATACAGACGTAGCGCCTTTGTTTCTCAGCATTCCCGGTGTTGCGGACGTTACCCTAAACGGCGATAGAGAACGTGTCTTGCGCGTATCCGTTGACCCACTTCGCCTTACCAGTTTTAGTCTTTCCATGAGTGATATAGCCGACGCCTTATCGCTCGCGCCTTTTGATGTTCCGGCAGGCAGTATACAGTCGGCAGAACAGGCGCTTATTGTGCGCGCTGATGCAACGTCAGTCTCGGCAGAAGATGTTGGCAACATTGTTGTAAGTGGTGATATTCGCATTAATGATGTCGCCAGTGTTTATTTTGGCCCCGCCGATACCACCAGCGTGGTTCGCTTAGACGGCACACCAGTTATCGGTGTAGGTGTCATTCGACAAGCTAGCTCTAATACCATAGAAATATCTGATGAAGTGCTAGCCATGGTCAAAGACCTAGACAAGCGCTTCACCGACATGCACATCACGGTAACGGCTGACGACGCGGAGTTTATTAGAGATTCTGTGAAAGAAGTTGTGATATCGCTTAGCCTTACCGTCGCTTTAGTGGTGGTGACGTTACTAGTATTTATAGGTTCATGGCGCGCGACAATTGTTCCGGCGCTTTCTATTCCTGTATCGCTAGCAGGTGCCTTGGCAATTATTTGGGGCATGGGATTTTCAATTAACATCCTTACCCTGCTCGCCCTTGTTTTGGCCACGGGTATGATTGTGGACGATGCGATTGTTGTTTCGGAAAATATTCAGCGTCGCAGAAGTATGGGGTTAGGTGCTCGTGCTGCAGCCGTAATCGGCACACGTGAAGTATTTTTTGCCGTAGTGGCAACCACCGCAGTACTTGCCTCTGTATTTATCCCTATAGCATTCCTTCCTTCAACCGCTGGGCGTTTGTTTAGAGAGTTCGGAGGGGTATTAGCAGGCGCTGTCGTTATCTCTTCTTTTGTTGCACTTTCCTTGGTGCCTGCGCTTACCGCACGCCTAAAAGTAAAAGAAACAAAAAGCGATGTCTTGTTTAGTAAAACCTTTGGACGCTTTGGTAATGCGTGCCTTGGTGTATATCAAGCTTCACTGCTAAAAGCCCTTAAGTATGGCTGGGTAGTGGGCATACTTAGCCTAGCCGCTGGCGGTGGCGCTTATATATTGTCACAAAATATCGATAATGAGCTTTTGCCAAGCGAAGATAGAGGCACAATTCGGATATTTGCCCGCGGCCCTGATGGCGCTGGTTTGAACTTTATGGATAGACAAGCTGAAAAGATGGAAGAGCTGCTGCTACCTTATGTTGAAAACGGCACCATAGATTCAATTTATACGGTTGTTGGCTCTTGGGATCCGAACATTGTATTTATTACCGCACCACTTAAGCATTGGGATGAACGCGATAAATCACTTCAAGATGTCGTCAACGAAATTCGTCCTAAGCTTCAGCAGATACCTGGTGCACCTGGTAACGCTTTTGGCGGCAATAGCCTTAATTTGCGTGGTCAAGGAGGCGGTTTGGAGATTGCGCTTACCGGTGATACCTATGAAAACATTTTTCTAGCAGCGCAAAACTTTTCCCGTCAGCTTGAAGAAAAGCTGCCCGAGCTTGGCAGACCCAGAATAAGCTACGATCCTACCCAACCACAAATGCGCGTAAATATAGACCGCCGTCGTGCAGAGGAACTGGGCGTACCGCTTACCGACATCGCGAGTACGCTGCGCGCTGCCGTTAATGGCGATGACATTGCCGATTTAAACGTAGGCGATCAGGCCATTCCTATTATGCTGCAAACTAATAATCGCAGTACGCTAGACCCGTCAGAGCTTACCAGCCTGTATGTAAAAAGCGTTGATGGAAATTTAGTACCGCTTTCTAGTGTGGCATTTATTAGCGAAGAAGGCGTTGCTGCTGAACTAGAACGTCAAGCCCAGCGACGGGCAATAAAAGTGGAAATGGAACTACCAGAAGATGTGGCACTTAGTGAGGTGGTAGATCAAATACGTACGCTAGCACTTGATACTTTGCCCGATGGCATCGGATTGGTCTTTTTAGGTGAAGCACAAACCTTTGAAGAAACGTCCAAACAGGTCGCGCTTACCTATATTTTAGCGTTTGTCATCGTTTTGCTTGTGCTAGCGGCACAGTTTGAAAGTGTGAATAGCGCCGTTGTTGTTATGCTTACCGTGCCCTTTGGTATTGCAGCTGCGGTCTACGCGCTGTTTTTAACCGGCACTAGTATTAACATATACTCGCAAATCGGGCTGGTTATGTTAATTGGCCTACTTGCCAAAAATGCCATTCTACTGATTGAGTTTGCCGACCAGCTTCGCGATAAGGGTTATGATATTTATGATGCTATTGTTGAGGCTGGCAAGGTGCGTTTACGTCCTATTATGATGACCTTAGTTTCTACAATTCTAGGTGGCCTGCCCTTGATTCTATCAACAGGAGCAGGTGCTGAAGCACGCAATGCAATTGGTTGGGTAGTGTTCGGCGGGCTGGGTATCGCGGTGGTATTTACTCTTTACCTTACGCCTGTACTTTACCTAGCACTAGCACGCTTCACCAAACCTCGTGCAGATGAAAGCGCTAAGCTTGAAAAAGAGATGGAAGAAGCTAACGCACAGCACTCTTAAAATTTTCCCGCTTAGATAGGCGCTACGCCTATTTAAGCGGTGCGTAATGTTTGCGCCATGTTTACGTACTTGAGTTGTGCTTAAACCCTTTTCAAACCAATAATAAATAGTCGCTTTGCCAGTCAGGGAGCGTTAAGAAATAAAAGAGACACCTCAGCCACGGGCGTAGTAACAAACACAATTGTTATTACGCATTGGCTTAGGCGTTTTTAGTTGAAATGCAGCAGAAATACGAAAGACAAATAAATCGCGTTATGAGGACTAACCTTCTTACTAGGTCTTACAAAAAGCTTTAACTTTAGTCTTGCCTGTAAAGGCCAGCAGCTGATCTACCATCCTTTCGAAGTAAGGGTTATACGTGAGCCTTGCATACACTCTTTCTTCTTTATCACTGCTAAGCCTGTTGTTTTCGACCTCTGGTTCAAATCCCCAAGGTCCATACCATACTTCTTCCCCTGCTTTGCAGCGCGCTTCAGCATCACTTCCTTGGCCGTTGTCACAAATGCGAAACCTACTTTCCGTTCCATACAAGGAGTTATGCTCAGAAAAAAGTGTACTCATATGAGAAGCCGCACTAATTCGCTGCTCGGGTAAGTTCATGGTTTGCATGATGAGTGTATTATCAGGCACTTCAGGTTTCTTCTTTCCCTGCCACAATAGACACTTACGCGGATGAATGAAGTTATCTCTAAATTGTTCAGCAATCTTCGTGGTATCAACTACACTGTCTTTTTCAGCCACAACCATCAGCACAGGAAGGTTCAAAGTCCGCTTTCTTTCTTCTGATTGAGAAAACAACTCTTGAAGCACGTTTACGCTTTCCTGATAGGCAGCGAAACCGGGCATAGCGGTAGAGTTATAGCGACTTGGATTGTCTTCCTCTTCTACGTTTGGCCACGGAAACAATGAATCGATATAAGGGGCCAAACGGGACACAAAAAAGCGTGACTTAAAGGCCGGTGAAAAATGCATAAGCCCTTTAATATCGAGCTCGTCGGCCATTGAAAAACTTGCAATAGTGGTTAAATTTGCCCCCGTTGAGAAGCCCCCAATGTAGAGGTTATCTACTTCTTCAGAAAATAGCTTTATGTGGTGATTGGTTTCAGCCTGCCACTGTTCATAGTTAACGTTTAGCATGTCCCCTGGCTTTGAGCCATGCCCAGGTAGCAAGATGGTTCTTACATGTATGCCTTCATCACACAAGGCGTTTGCCACATCGCGAAAGAAATAAGGTGAATCGCCAAGGCCATGAACCAATAACACACCGATGTCGCGGTATTGTGTGCCACATTCAAAAGGCATGTTCATGGTAATTTCTTGCGTTTTGTTGTCGGATATAAATGCCCTGTGCTTTAAAAGGTAGCCCTCAACGTCTTTTAAATAATCGTCGAAGGGTTGCACACCTACTGGGAACGCCTGGGTACTCGCGCTAAATTGAGACGCGCTGACTTGAGACGCACTTACTTGAGAGCTGGGGGATGAATAGCACCCGCTCAACACGAACAACGAGAGAGAAGCAGCACATAAATATGCTGCTTTCATTGAGTGTTCTTGTATTTCTGGACGCACTTTGGGGCGCGTTAGCTGGCGCAACTTTTTTCGCATTAGTTAGAAAGACACCTACGATGCTTTAAAGCAATTATTGTAATGTATCTTTGCCTGAAACTAATGCCTTAGCGAGTAATTTATGAGTAAGTAATGATAGAAGCTCGGTTTCTTCTTCACTTCGCTCACCATCTACACCGGTAATCGCCATAGCCACCTCTAACGTTTTGTCTGCGTCAAACGATAGGTCATTTTTGAGGCTTTTTAAAAAAGTGACAGTATCGCCGGTGTCGATGGCCTTTCGGGCTTGATAAATAGTGTCGTTTAGAAATGCTTCGCGACAGATTGGGCTTTGCCAATCTAACGATTCAACCATAGCATTCAGGTAGTCTTGTTCAGTCAATGTTACCATTCCATCGACTTGATAAAGTAAAACTGAAAGCTTGATAAGGGCTTGGTTAAAACTTTGTTGTTCTGATAATTGCATAACTCTCTTCCTCTTCGTACTGTACGCAGCAGTACCACAACATGCTCTGCATCCTAGCAGTAGCGAAAATTTTCTGTGCCTACATCGAGCTATTAAACATCGAAAGCATTAAAGCGCTTATTGACTGCTTTTAAGACCTGCCAACCTTTACTTTGGTTCCAAAGGCTACAGGACTAACAATGTAGACCGCTCGATTGACGGTAACATTACGCAGCGATGAAGCTTTTAGTTCACGATGTTAAATAAGTGTAAACACCTATTGCATTATAGGACATTTTTGGCAGGTTCCAAGTGGTAGTCATCGCAAAATACGAAGGGCTTTTGTGGAGTATTGAATTGAACGAATATTGAAGTTGTCTTTGATTCTCTGCAAATCACAGCTAAACAAAAAGTCTGGCACGCTCTTGATTTGCGAGGGCCAGACTTAATTCGACGAGATTTAGGTGCGCACAAAATTCGGCATCAACGCAGGCCCAACGTGATGTCATTTATATAGAAGTTACCTGTATAGATTTTATCGTTATTACCATGAGATTCTAATGCAAAAAACTGCTTATCTTCATCGTTTAGGGCTTGATACCCACCAATTACCTGATAAATCCATACCTCAGGATCAAAGTCTAAAGCGTGCTCTTCAAAATAATTCAGTGCCGTTTTAGGCTGGCCTGAATCAATCACCTCACAGAAATAGGCTTCAACTGCCTGCTGAAGGGGATCTTTTTCTAGCGACAGAGTGGATTGCTCGGTCACATCAATGTCAACAGGCTTAGTATCTTCGTGCTGAGACTGGCGTTTGTGTACATGAGTCAACGACGACACAATACTTTGATAATCAGCTTCATGCTCAACGTTATTCACATCAGGCGCTGCGTTGGCAATAATCGAATCTGATTGATTAAACAATACTGGCACATTGGTTAGATTAGCATAGTTACCCGGCGCGAAATCAGGCTGCTGCTCCATGTGTAGCAAAAACCCTTTAAGTAACCGTGTACGACCTTGAAACTCTCTAAACCGGCCTAACAAATCTAACAAACGTGCTTGTACAACAGATAACTCTTGTGCGGCTTTAGAAAAGCGCTGCTGGAGCGATACTACCAATAAATGGCGTAGTTCGCGGTTAGACCCAGCCAGTTCACTTAACTCATCGAAGCGGAAACACTCAAGCTGAGCGAGCAAATCCGTTACCTGCCCCTGCGCTAGCTCGTTTTCGCGAATTTTAGCTTCAACCGACGACACATAACCGAATTCATTGTTAATACGGCCGAACATCACACGCACGCTGTTACTCAATGATTCTGAAAGCTGATAGACATGTTCTGTTAAATCCCCCATGTGGGCTGCCGCTTCATTGTACTTGTTGTAGTGAAGGGCTTCTTTATAGTGCTCGGTTAGGGTTTTAAGGCTTGCCAGCGACGCACCAATATTCGCATTAATTGTTCGGTTACGTTCGTCTTGCAAGCTTCCTTCTAAAAGCGTTCTTACCGCACTTTTTAAGCGCAATTCACTTTGTGCTTCCGGGCGCCATAAGACCCCCAATTGAACGAGCTGCTCCAATACCTTTGGGCTATGGTCGCGCTCTTTCACCGAACCATTAACATACGCCTGCATAATAAGGTCGCTGTGACGCCCCAGTGCATTAAGTAGTTTGGTCCCCGCTTGAATTAAAACCTGGCTCATATCAAGCTACCTTGCGAAATAGCGGCCTCCGCCTGCTCAGACAAACTCAGCGCTTCGGTTTCGTCGATAAAGCGCAGCATTTCGTAAAGGTGTTCTATCTTACCTGTGCCCAAATAGATTTGTTTATCCGGGTTAGGTTTAATCAGGTAACCCATTTCTGTTAAGCGTTTAAAAACCTGCTTTAGCTGACCATCTAAGTTCACGCTGGTAGAGCCGAACATACGATAGCGCGAAATTTTCTCTAGTTGCTCTGCATAGGCCGGCGTGTCTTCAATAGTTGTTTGCAGCTCGTTTAAACGAATAGCGCTGCCCATGGTTATTGGCATGTCAGATTCATTGGCTTGTTGAACTAGTAATAACCACTCTACCAGAGGCACTAGATTAGACGCTGTATCTTGAAACTGCTGGGTTAGTACTTTACGTTCGTTTTCACCTATGGTGAGAAAGCTAGCAAAGAAAACATCACCTTCTGCGGTAGTTGAGAGTGTGCGGTTCAGCAATGCTAAGTGAGGCTCTAGCTGTGCAGCGTTATCTCTTGATTTAAGAAAACGCCACGCCTCTTCATCGGTCACCTGACAAATAAACGCGCCTTGTAAAAGTGCACTTAGTACACGGCCTTGTTCTGTCATCATGCTGAAGTCTCCTTGCCTGCTACTTCACTGTTCTTTTCAGCTTCTTTTTTTAGTTTTATGCGTGCGCCTATCGAACTTGCTTTCGGTTGAACTACCTGCAATTGGCGAGTTACTTTATCTATCAAGTAGCGGTTTTCGAATAGCGTCAATACTTCCGATTCAGGGTTCGGGAATGCACCCACTACACTAATGTTATTGTTTTGACACGCTTCAAAGATTTTCTTCACGTTGTTTTGGTGAAGTGTACCTAGCTCATCGATCGGCCAATGCACGGTGGCGTCGGCATCGCCGCGCAGCAGACGGGTAAAGGCAAGTAAGAATTTACACAGAATAAGGTAGGCCATACCGTGGCTTGATGATTCATTAAGCTGGCGGTCGGTACGGATAACAAGGTCGCTGTTCCCCTCACGTAGATGAAGCTCGATATCAAGTAGCTTACTGATGCCGCCCGTAAGCGCTGCACGGCCAAGAATATCCAATACTCGGCGCATACTCTGCCCATACTCTTCTTCTGGCAGCTCGTTTGCCCCCTCTTCCATCCAGTGTTCATAAAGCTTTCTGAATTGCTCGAGTTCAGGCCAAAATTCAAGTTCGCTAATACGTGAACGAATTTTAACGGCAGAATCTGATACACCATCAAGGGAAAGATCGCCGTCTACCTCTTGGGTAATACGGCGGCTTTGCGACACAATGCGTTTATCTATATCGGCAAGTACAAAGTAGTATTGCGAAAGATCGGCACCAAAGATACGGCCTTGCTCACGCAAGCCTTGCAGCTTCTGCGGAACAATCACATTCAGAAGCTGTGCAAGGTGCGACACCATGCGGCGGTGATCAAAGCTCTTCACGCCATGGGCATTGAGCGTAGCGCACTCTTCACGGGCGCGCTCCCAGGTGTCAGATAGACCTGTGCCTGCTTGCGCTGCTATAAGCTGATCAAACCTTTCTACATAAGCTCGTACATCGCTCAATAAGTTTTCACGTTCCTGAAGCTGGCTTTGTACTTCTGAGATACGTTGACCAATACTGACATCGTCATGCTTAATTTCAGCCGTTTCATCACCAGCCTGAAGAGTTAGCTTAGCTAACGACTTACTTAACGTTTTAACTTGCTCCAGGTGTTCGCTGGCAGTTTTAAGCGTAGTTTCAAGCTGCCCATGCTGTTCTTGAAGCTGTTCGCGATTAGCTTTATAGGTAGCTTGTTTGCTGGCTAAATTACGCTCAGATTCGCCCAGTAACTTGCGCGACTTAGACAAACCTTCTTGCCATACCACTTTTTGCTTGGTAAACACGTTAGTGTACCAACGTTCATAGTCGGCTACTTTGTGACGGTGGGTTTCAGTGCGCGTAATGTCTTCTTTCAGCTTATTGATTTGCTTTTTAAGCTGACCTATTTCATCGACATCCACACCGCGATTGCTCAATTCGCTTTCCAGCCAATCCTGCATATCTTTTCGGTCTTGAGCAGCACTGTCCTTCGCTTTTCGCATATCGCTATCAAGCTGAGAAATCCGCGCTTCACTATCAGCGATGAGCTGCTGCCAATGGAACTTGTGCTCAGTTTCGGCTTCACGCTGCTGATCTTTGATTTCGTCTCGGCTAAGCTCAAACTGAGCTTTTGCTTGCTTTTGAGACTGCTGATTCGCTTCTAGCTTAGTTTTGGCTTTTTGCTTGCGTGCAGAAAGCGCTTGTTGGTATTCACTAAGCACCGTATCGCGGTCTTGCTGTGCACGTTTACGGCTAGCTTCCGCACTTTTAACGGCATTGTCTTTTTGGGTAACCACAAGCTCGGCATTACGCACGTCTTCGTTGGCTTTCGCTAGGCGCTGCTCACATTCGTTTTGGGCGGCTAGAGCAGCAGCCTGACGAATTTCAGCTTCTTGCAATTGCTGCTTAAGGGCTTGCTCGGTAAAGGCATAGTCTGGGGTATCAAGTTCAGTAAGTGCTAACTTAACGCCCATAAAGGTATCGCTGGCGTCCTGTGCATCCTTTGACATAGCAGGCGCTAAATCAGTGCGTTCTAGTAGCTCAGGGCGAACAACTTTACCTAAGGATAACTCCCAGTCATCGACGTTGGCGCGCAAGAACTCAAGTAGAGAGCCTTCGCCAGGGTAAAGAAGCGCATTAATTTTGTTAACCGCTTTTTCTTCTTGTTGAAAGGCGTTGCGTGCTTTATCTAACGCATTTGAACATTCTTTACGAAACTCAACTGATTTGCTGTGCGCCTGCTGTGCTTGTCGCAGTTCACCGCGCGCTGCATCTTCATTGATAGATGCTTCTTTAATAGCCGCATCAAGAATATCGAGTTGAGATTGTTCAAACTCGTTGTAGCCTGCGTTACTCAATGAAGCTTTCAGTTCAGCTTCCGCGACTTTTAGCTCATTTAAACTATTTTGGTAGTCGTTCTGAAGCGCACTTAGCTGACTATTGTAGTCGCTCTGAATGCGGCTTAACGCCTCACGCTCGCTCTGCTGCTGCTCAGCTTTATTCTCTGCGGCTTCTTGGCGTGCGGCTGACATCTCTTCTAGAGTAATTGACAACTTTTCACCTAGCTCAGCCAAGCGCTTGTTGTAGGCCGATTCAATATCCTGGTGTTTTTCAGTAAGCAGTACATAGCGACTATCGGCCATGGCTTTTTCATTTTGCCACTGCGACAAATTTGCGACGTCTTCTTTAAGCTGCTCAATATTTTCGTCTTGCCACTTATCGAATTCACGTTCTACCGTATCAAGTTCACTGGTGAACTTCTCAACATCAGCGCGAGCAGATGAAATTACCTGGTTTAGGTGATCACGGGTATCACCCCACTCGCTGTCCGTTTGTTTGCGCTGGAAGCTATTCTCATCCAATTCATTTTTTGTTGTTTCAACGCGCGCAGCTAAGTAGGTCTTATCAAGCTCGAAGCTATGCTTAAGGTTAGCAAGCACTTGCTCTGTGCTCGTTAGCGCCATGTCCGCTTGCTCGAGTTTAGAAAACTCAGGACGAATTTTGTCGAATTGTTTAATTAAGTGACATTCTTTAATCCAGTCATCAACCCGATGGCGGCTAAGGCCTGAAGTAGGCGGCGTAACCCCATCCTCTTCTAAAATAGCGGCAATCATGGCTTTAATGGTTTCCATCTTGCCTTCTTTAGAGTGCACCGCTTTAGCAAGTTTCTCGATGTGGCGCATGTGTTTCGACGGTTCGCAAAGGCTGAAGATTTTGGCGTAGCCTAATAGCTCACGGGCATTGTTACTCTGGTTAAGCACACCGTGGTCGTTTTGAATGATGGCGCGGAAGTCTTTGGTATTAAGTAAGCTGGTTACCAATATGTTGTTGCGCTTCATGGCACGTGCAAGCTCGGCGCTGCTTACACTGGCGTGTTTACCGTTCTTTTGTTCTATTAGATAATCACTGATTTCAAATGGCTTACCGATTAAACGATAATTGACGCCGGTTCCGTTTGAGCTTAATACAGCTTGGCATAGGTCGCCTTCCGCGCGTGTATATTCATAGATAATAAAGCTAGATAAACGCGGTAAGTACCAGCGTTCAAAGCTGTCGCGGGTTGCCGGTACCACGCGACTTGGGTACTCGCCGTAAAACACGGGAATAAGTCGCTGAAGCGTGGTTTTACCCGACGCATTAGTACCACAAATATTGGTGTGTCCATCAAGCTTTAGTTCGACCACGCCTGGTAAATGCGTGTCGATAAGAATAATACGTTTTAAGCCTGCCATAGTGTTCCTGTATCAATAACTCTGCTGTGTGAATCCTCACACAGCACAAAATTGTGCCTGCTTTGATATACAAAAAAGCGGTATATCGAATAGAAGCCGCGCACATGCGCACGATGTAGCCCGTCAGTGTATTATGAATTCGCGAATTTGCACAGATGCGCAATGATTTGTTGGTTACAAAGCACGCTATGGCGCCAGAATCATTTGATGTTTCTCTTTATCGAGGTTTGCGCCGCTTCGAATTAAAAATAAAATTTCAATAATTTTTCTTACTAGATTAACTTTTACACTTGCTGGTTAACCAATTTTAAAACATCTTATTAACCAATAAGAAACATTTGATAAAAACCGTGTCTACAAACAACAAAAACGAAAACGCCCTACAAGAAACCCTAAAAGTACTTTTCTACTTCTTTTTAATTGCATTGGTGATAACAGCGGTATCGGCCTGTGGAAGTAGCTCTATAAGTGATACAACTTCTCAATCTGTGGCTGTACCTGATTCTCAAGGTGGTGGAGAAACGCCCACTGAAGAGCAAGCAGAGTTTACTCTAAAGTCTGAAGTCATGTTGAGCGCCACGGGCGCTGCCAGCGCTAGCGAAACCTACGCATCAATAGAAAGCGTGTTTGGAGAAGGCAGCATAGAAGCCCCCGACTTATTCGCTGGTGACCATACTTCTACGCCGCATATTTTAGAGGAAACCGATAGCGTTGTAGGCCCCCACTTTGTGTTTTTAGCCCACCGAGATGAGGACTTCAACAAAGGTGTTCAGTCGGACCGTCAGCGCAACGAAATAAAAACCTATGACAAAAGCGATGTCGAAGTACTCGGGTTTGAAGGAGAAACCATGCAGTTTGAATGGTATTTCTATGTCGACAGCGATATGTCTTTAACGAGCAGGTTTAGCCACTTCTTCCAGCTTAAAGCGCGAAATGACAGTGAAGACAATAGTAACGGTAACGACGACCAGCCCGTTATCACCCTTTCTGCTGTAGAAAAAGACAGCTCCGGTAAGGAACTGCAAGTAAGACACAGTGTAGGGTTTAACTCTGACGGTTCTCGCACCAGCGATGTCTATTTAGTTCGAGCAAACTGGAGCGATATCGCCGATGAGTGGGTTAAGGTATTTGTGCAAGCAACCTTTGCCGAAGAAGGCGACTTCATCATGCAAATAACCCGCGTTCGTGACGACGCGACTATAGTCGACATTAACGAAACAGATATCGATATGTGGCGAGGTGTATCTGACGAGGACTTTATCCGCCCTAAGTGGGGTATCTACCGCTCTACCGCTGAAATAGATAAATTACGCCAGCAAGAAGAACGAGTGAAGTTTGCTGACTTCGTGATTAGAAAAGGTACGCTTTGATTTGCAATTGAAGCTACTCAATCGATGTTTTCACTTTAAGGGATACTGGGAGTAGTCGAAAGACGTTTTTAAAGGTTCTTTTAAAAAAGGCGGTAAGCAATACTCAGGTTCACTTACCGCACTCATTTAGCTTTGACAGTGTGTTTTTAAACTATCACGTTGGAAAGCGCTATTATGCGCCTTCCAACCACTACCTTACCTATTTAACAGCTAGTACATTCACAGACTCTGGCGCGGGGTACATCATGCTGAAAGTCGGCGCAATGTCACCCGAGGCTGAATTTAAAATGTTGTCGAAGCGTAGGATCATACCGTTTGATTTTTCTGCTACGTAAACATGACCGTTGCTGAGCATCAGATCCACTGGGTTACCCAACATCGAACTCGGGCCCGCAATATTAACCGATACATCGGTTAAACCATCTGCGTTGCCAGCACCAGGAATAACGTAAATTTTGCCGTCTGTTGCATCTGCAGCGCTACCAACGTCAGAAATAACAAGGCTATCGCTTTGGCTATCGTAGTCTATACCATGGATGTTCGTTGGCGCCTCAAATGCAGCACCGTCGCTTGCGGGTACGATTAATCTATCTTCACCTGTAATTACGGTCTCACCACTTTGCAGTCTGCGCATAACTTCTTCAAAAACTGCCACAGAACCGTTGGTTAATGCTAAATACGCGCTGTCAGTCGATGGGTCGTAATCCACATCCCAAGGACGTCCACCATCAGCGGCTTCGAGGGTTAATAGAGGCGCGACATTACCCGATGCACATGGCGAAAATACTCTTACAGCAGGCGTGTTTTCATTAACATCAGCCACAAATACCACTCCGGCTTCAGAAGCAATGTCTAACCCTTTCGGTGCAATCAGTCCGGTTTCGCTACCCATAATCATGTGGTCGTAGCTATCGCTGTACGTCATCCCATTGCGCATAGTTTTCAAGCGATTGATTACCAGTAAGCCGCCTGTTGATGTATCCACATCATCAAAAGTGATAACACCGTCACCACTTGCCGTAAACGCGGCACTTTCAATGCTCATACCTGCGTTAAAAGCGCTCAGATCACTGGTTAATGTAGCGCTGTATTGGGCAACCTCACCTGTTGTAGCCCCTTCGGTTGAAGGATTACTTGATACCGAAAGCCCCATAATAGGCATAGTCGTTATCCCGTCGTCCGAAGCGTCTTTCATTTCATCTAATTCTTTGAATTCAGCTAAAGACTCCGGCTTCACCGATGACGTTGATAACGTCGGTGCAATATCACCGCTCTCTCCGTTGAAAATATTTGAGAAAACCAGAATGGCGTCGTTTGATTTTTCCGCCACGCGAAGATCAGACCCGGTTAGGATAATATCTACTGGGTTACCAAGCTGGGTCGATGCTCCGCCTATTACTCTAGTTGGTACAACAGCTCCGTCAGCCGACGAGATATCTTCTAATACAAAAATTTGACCATCGTCTGCAACTGCCGCATCACCCACATCAGAAACTACCATGCGGTTAGACATAGGCTCATATACAATACCATGAAGGTTAACTGATATTTGATTGCCATCTGCATCAGAAGGCACCACCGAGCGCATTACTGTGGGTGCAAAACCCGAACCAGCTACGTTGTCGTATACCGCTAACGTACCATCGGTTAGAGCCACAAATAATCTGTCGTTCTGTTCATCGTATGCGAGGTCCCATGGTTTTGCAGATACCATTATCTCAGCAATAGGTGCAACGTCCCCTGCTGCTTGACTACCAAACACGCTTATTTTTTGACCGTTGAAGTCTGCCACCATCACTAGGCCAGCATTTTCAGCAAAAGCTATACCTTTAGGGTTGACTAAACCGGTAGCTGCACCCGTTATCTCGTGCCCTTTATTCATCATGTAATCAGTCTGTGTATCAAAATTACACTGCGTTCTTAAAAGCGGTAAGTCACTGTCGCCCGCTTGAATAAGAGAACCTTTATTGGTGAAGACAATGCCTTCATTAGCGCCAGTGGTTACCGTACTTAGCGCGCTAGCGTTTTGGTCGACAGCCGTTACCGTATTGCGATTATCATCGCCATTATTGGCAACCAGGAAAGTAGCTGCAGCAAAGCCGGGTGTACCGTCTTGGCCTGGTGCGCCATCGACGCCATCAGCACCATCCAAACCGTCGGTCCCGTCGTCACCATCACAGGCGCTTAAGGCAAAAACCATAGCCGTTGCTAATAATGATAATTTCATTTTTTGCTGCGAAGTTTTATTGAATTCCATCTTCATCTCCATACTTGTTGTTTTTGAAGAGACGCTGTCAACCGCGAATCTGTGCGATAGATACTGCTCACGTCCTGTTCAACAAGCCAAACGAGTCACATTTGATATTGGATGCAACAAAAATAAAAAAACCTCAACGCATTGCTGCTGTTGAGGTTTTTGGTAGTGTTAGAACTATAGCGAATTAGCGTGGTGGGAAGCCGCCGCCCCCGCCGAAGCCGCCACCGCCAAATCCACCTGGGCCGCCCGGACCGCCAGGGCCTCCAAAGCCGCCACCGCCCGGAGGCATCATGCCTTTCATCTGGCGCATCATTTTCTTCATGCCGCCGCCAGACATCTTCTTCATCATTTTCTGCATTTGCGTAAACTGTTTAAGCAAACGGTTTACGTCTTGAATTTGGGTTCCAGAGCCTGCTGCAATACGACGTTTGCGTGAACCTTTGATCATATCAGGGCGCGCACGCTCAGCCGGTGTCATTGAATTGATGATGGCTTCCATTTGATTGAACTGCTTGTCGTTCGCCTGATCTTTAATTTTATCAGACATACCGCCCATGCCAGGCAGCTTATCAAGCATTCCCATCATGCCGCCCATGTTCTTCATCTGCTCAAGCTGATCTTTAAAATCTTGCAGATCAAAGCCTTTACCTTTCTGTACTTTTTTGGCTAGCTTTTCGGCTTTTGATTTATCTACTTTACGCTCAACCTCTTCGATAAGGCTGAGTACGTCACCCATGCCCAAGATACGAGACGCAACACGCTCAGGGTGGAAAGGCTCAAGTGCATCAACCTTCTCCCCCATACCAATAAACTTGATTGGCTTACCGGTAATGTGACGAACCGACAGCGCAGCACCACCTCTTGCGTCACCGTCCGCTTTGGTAAGGATTACACCGGTAAGCGGAAGCGCATCGTTAAAGGCTTTTGCCGTATTCGCAGCATCTTGCCCCGTCATGGCGTCAACCACAAACAGGGTCTCGATAGGCTTAACGGCAGCGTGAAGCTCTTTAATTTCGTCCATCATGTCGTTGTCGACGTGCAAACGACCTGCGGTATCCACTAGTAGTACATCAAAGAAGTTCTTCTTAGCTTCGACAATGGCATCGTTAACGATATCAATCGGCTTTTGTAAAATCGTTGACGGATGGAAAGCAACATTCACTTCACCAGCAAGGGTTTCAAGCTGCTTGATAGCGGCGGGACGGTATACGTCGGCACTCACTACCATAACTTTCTTTTTCTCGCGCTCTGTTAAGTATTTGGCAAGTTTACCTACAGAGGTGGTTTTACCCGCACCTTGTAGACCCGCCATTAGCACAACAGCAGGAGGCTGAGTTGCTAGATTCAGCTTTTCGTTCGCCTCACCCATTACAGACTCTAGTTCAGACTGAACGATTTTAATGAATACTTGGCCAGGTTTAAGACTCTTGGTCACTTCTGTGCCAACAGCACGCTCTTTTACCTGAGCAACAAACGATTTTACCACTGGAAGCGCTACGTCGGCTTCAAGGAGTGCCATTCGCACTTCGCGTAGCGTTTCTTTAATATTGTCTTCAGTAAGACGCCCTTTACCGCTGACATTTCGTAATGTCTGGCCTAAGCGTTCTGATAAATTCTCAAACATAGTATGAAACTTCTTTTTATTTCAAACGTAATGCCCGCATTGTAACGTAAAAGCGAACGGTAACGTACCCACAATTGCGGTTAAATTTTTAAACTTTTTCGCTAAGGGCTGTCGAACTTTGATGTATAAATTTCGAATTGAACATGAGTAAAAATTAACTATTCATGACCCTATACCCACACTAAAAGTGGGTGTGAAACAAACAAAATCAAGGAGATGGTTGAATTTACTTGCAAGTTGCAGTATCAATACCGACTCAGTCGGTGAAGACATCACCTACCTATTACAGGACACATCATGAACACCCTTTTCGCCATTTCTGCTGCTTTACTCTACGCGTTGGCTGCGGCAGTGCTAATTGGCAAATTCGTACATCAAGATGGCCCAAACAAACGTTTAGGTCTATCTATCGCTAGTGTAGGGGCAATCGCACATATCGCGTTTCTTACCAGCGCCATTATGGTAGCGCCAGGTCAGGATATGAGTGTAACCAATGTACTTTCATTAGTGTCGTGGATAATCACTATCTCCATGCTCATTTTCGCCCGCTCTATTCCAAATTTGATATTACTTCCCGTCGTATTCGGCTTTGCTAGCCTCACGGTGCTTGCTTCTCAGTTTATCCCCGTGTCGTACATCATGCATATTGAACTGCAGCCCGGCTTAGTGATTCATATTAGCCTATCCTTGTTTGCATACTGTACTTTGGTCATTGCGTTTTTGTATGCACTTCAAATGTCTTACATCACCTATAGGCTAAAACAGAAAGGTGCCGCGCTGCTCCATTCATCGCTGCCCCCTCTAATGCTGGTAGAGAACATCTTGTTTAAGCTATTACTTGCGGGCACTTGTTTATTGACTGTTTCGCTTATTAGCGGATTTGTTTTTTTAGAGGATATGTTTAATAAGACTTATGCGCACAAAACGGTGCTTTCCGCTGCTGCGCTTGTGGTTTTTCTTATTCTTCTGATAGGCCAAAAACTAAGAGGTTGGAGAGGACGCCAAGTCATCGTGATGACGGTATTGGGTGTCACGTTGTTATCTCTTGCTTATTTTGGCAGCAAGTTAGTACGCGAGTTCCTTCTTTAAATAAATATGTTTATAGCCGCCGAATCTATCAACCACATTGCTAGGCGGCTCACTCTTTACGCTAAACTTTCTAAGTATTTAGGTTGATATCAACAATTTCCCCTTGAAACTCCCCCCTCAAATCAATACATTTGAAGCCTTAGTTTGTATAGGAAAACCTTAATTGGACGACATATCAACGAGTACGCTGTTTATCGCGCTCGGCGTACTCATATTACTATCTGCGTATTTCTCTAGTTCAGAAACAGGCATGATGTCGATAAACCGCTATCGACTTAAGCACTTGCAGGGAGAAGGCAACCGCTCAGCTATGCGTGTTGCTAAGCTTCTAGAACGACCAGACCGCCTAATCGGTCTCATCCTAATCGGTAACAACCTTGTTAACATAGCGGCTTCTTCGCTTGCCACCATACTCTGTATTCGCCTATTTGGTGACTATTGGGGGCTGTTCGCGGCAACCTTTGGCCTAACGTTAGTTCTACTCATTTTTGCAGAAGTCACCCCTAAGACCTTGGCAGCACTTTATCCTGAAAAGATAGCCTTCCCTAGTTCTATCATTCTGCTTCCATTACTCACCCTACTTTACCCTTTTGTCGCAGCTATCAACGGTATAACTAATGGCATTCTTGCACTGCTAAAAATTAGCCCGGCAAATGGCAATGATGATTCATTGAGTAGAGAAGAATTAAGAACCGTAGTGTTTGAAGCTGGCGCCATGATCCCTAAGCGTCACCAAGACATGTTGGTTAGCATTCTGGATTTAGAAAGCGTCACTGCCGAAGATATCATGGTGCCTCGCGCTGAAATTTTTGCTATAGATATCAATGACGACTGGAAGAAAATTCAAAAAGCCTTGACCCATGCTCAGCACACCCGAGTGTTGTTATATCGCGATAGTGTCGATGACGCGGTAGGTTTTGTACACGTGCGTGATGCTCTGCGGCTTTTATCAAAAGATCAGTTTACCAAATCGAGCCTGCTTCGCGCAGTACGAGAAATTTACTACACCCCTGAATCTACGCCACTGCATACGCTAATGTATAAGTTTCAAGCAGAGAAAGAGCGCATCGCTTTAGTGGTAGACGAATATGGCGATATCATGGGCCTAGTAACCCTGGAAGATATTTTAGAAGAGATTATCGGTGACTTTACCACTAGTATGGTTCCCGATCACAGTAAAGAAGCCCACGTACAGCAAGATGGCTCGGTGCTGGTCGACGGTAGTGCTAACGTGCGTGAATTAAACCGCGAAATGGACTGGAAATTACCAACCGAAGGACCGAAAACCCTTAACGGTCTATTGCTTGAGTATCTTGAAGATATTCCGGAAAACAAAGTCAGTGTACGTTTGGCAGGTTACCCACTTGAAATTGTGGATATTTCAGAAAGCATGATAAAAACCGTCAGAATTATGCCGGAATATTATGTTGCACCGAACGAGTCAAACAATGACCACTAAGCAATGGGGTGGTTATTGTTCCTTTGACCTTGTCTGCTAGCCTTTTGTTTCGTCAGCGAGACGCTGTGCACGATTCGCCAGCGCTCTTGCTTTCGCAGCAGCGACTTTATCTGATAGTTCAGATAACCTGGCAATAATATCCTGCGTCTCCTCATCTTCACGTAAATCAGCCTCCGCCATATGCGACTGCAATGAACGCTTAAGGAGCTCAGGAATAGATTTGCTGTCCATTTCCCAACCCTTCAATAGAATAAACTTTGACACTCTCAAAAAGGCTATCGACCGGATAGGGATATACTTAACAATTATTTGTTCAATTTTTATTAATTAACATGAGAATGAATGGACAGGGTTAGAGACCTTGATAGTGCGTAACTAAGGTGCCCTTGTGCTCATGCAAAGAGTACTTAATTACTGCAATTGATGCTGTAGAAAACAAACTGGTGGTGTAGGACTGGCAAAGCTCATCAACCAAATAGCTAACTAGTGGCATATGGCTAACAACAAGCAGTTTTTTAATGGGCTTCTTAGAATTGACTGCTGCGTGAAGCAAGCCATCAATATAATCACTTACCAATCGCGGCGAGCCCTCTGGCACAATATCATCGTTACTTTCTACTTTACCCGCCACCACATCCAATGACACCATATCAAAAGTTTGTTTTGCTCTGCGGTAAGGGCTAACAAGCGCTAAATCAACAACGCCTTCGGTACAGTACTGATCTTTTAGCCATAGTGCAGCGGTCTTGGCTTGTTCTCGGCCAACTGACGTGAGCTGTCTACTTTTGTCATCGAGTCGAGGTGCTTCTGCTTCACCGTGACGCATAATGAAAAGATAAATGTCGTCGTTGCTACTTTGACCTGACATAACATTGCGCATAGTATTAATGAAAGTACGCTAACGATATCAGAGAGCTGAATCTACGCCTAGCGCAAAACCGTGAATAATGGCAATTTTCGACTATTATTTAGTGTTTTGTGAAGATTATCTTAATAGATGCTCCAGCAGTAAGGTGCTTTTGACCATATATGAGAAAATGTGAATAACACGATCAACTTAGAAAACGCGCACCACATAACTTTGCCTAACGGCCTACGTGTTATGCTGTGTCATACGCCCGAGGCAAATGAGTCTTTTGTTTCTATGGCAGTGCGAGCAGGACACTTTTACGACCCCCACGATTGTCAGGGGTTAGCCCACCTTTTAGAACACATGCTTTTCATGGGGAGCCGGCACTTACCTAAACCTAATGCGATAAATGGCTTTATTGAACAGCATGGGGGCACCATAAACGCTTGGACTGGCACCGAATACGCAAACTATCATTTTAATTGTAGTGGAGACGCGATTGCGCAAACTCTTCCTGCCTTTGCAGATATGCTTAGGCAGCCTTTGTTCGAAGAAGAAGCGCTTACCAACGAAATAAAAAACATTCATGCCGAATTTGAGTTTAAGAAAAAAGATGACCTTCGACGCCTTTACCAAATTCACAAAGAAACCTGTAATCCAGAGCACCCTTTCGCTAAATTCTCAGTGGGTAACAGCGATACCTTTTCTCAACATGAATGCGTTGCGCTGAAACAAAAACTCAAAACACTTCACCATACTTATTACTGCGCCAAAAACATGTGCCTGTGTATTGCCAGCACCATGCCTTTACCTCAACTTGAAGCATTAGTGCATCAATGTTTTGCCAGTATGCCGTCAGGACAGTTAGCGTCAGATGACTGGCCAGCCCTTTACACCAAAAATGAATTGGGTATACAAATAAACATACATCCGCTTCAGTCGGCAAAGCGGATGATAGTGACATTCGCCCTACCCGCTTTACAAAATGATTATGTAACAAAGCCGCTGAATTACATTAGCCATTTAATTGGCGATGAGGGCGAAGGTAGTTTGCTTGCCTACCTTAAAGAAAAGGACTGGGCGCTTAACCTTATTGCAGGTTCGGGTATTGAGGGAGACAAATTTAAAGACTTCAACGTGAGTTTCCAGCTTACCCAAAACGGGCTGGAAAACAAAAACCGTGTACTGGAAGCACTATTTAGTTACATCTCAATAATTCGAGAAGCATCTCACGAAGATTGGCGCTTTCACGAAAAATCGAAGTTAAATACTTTAGCGTTAGAGTACGAAGAAAATATTAAGCCACTTAGTCTGGTGACCGAATACGCACAGCACCAGTTTATTTTTGGGCCAGACGAATTAGGTAAACTGCGCTCTACCATAGGCAGCTATGATAAAGGCGTTATTGAACATGCTTTATCCTTTTTTGCTCCAGATAACATCCGCCTGAAAGTTATTTCTAAAGACGTGAAAACCACAAAAGTTTGTGCGTTCTACGAAGCCGAATACAGTGTAGATAAAATTGATCCTAAGTTACTGCAGGAACTTGGGTCACCAAAGGCTATTAGTGAATTACAGCTACCTCCTCCCAACCCTTATTTGGCAAGCGAATACAGCCTTATATTGCCTGAGGCTGGCTTTAATATCCCTAATAAATTGATGGACAACGGTGGTTATCGCTTTTGGTTTGCCCAAGACCAGCAATTCCATAGCCCTAAAGGCGATATTTATATCTCTTTTGACGCCGCAAAATTTTCTGACTCTTTACTGGCGGTTGCTGCGAAACGCATTTGGTTGGGCGCATTAAATGATTACCTGCAGGCGAAATACTACAGAGCCGAAATAGCGGGCCTGCATTATCGTATATACGGACATCAGGCTGGGTTTACGCTTCACACTCGAGGCTTCACTAATCAACAAACTTTATTAGCCAACCAGCTTCTTGCTGCCGTGCTTGATTTCATACCTGATGAAAAAGCCTTTGAACATCACAAAGCGCTGCAGATTCAGAGTCTTCACAATTCGCTATTAAATAAGCCCACCAACCGATTATTTTCACGATTGAGCGTGCTTATCCAGCGCAACACCCAAGCCCCAGTAGAGCTGTTAGATGTAATAGATAGTATCACCTATGAGCAAATGCTTAACTTCAGAAAACGTGCTTTTGAACATTATTTCATTGAAGCATTTATGCACGGGAACTGGTCTAGCGAAGAGGCAAAAGTATTTTCAAAGGCGCTTCAAGAACAGTGTCCTAATGCTGGTGGCGGCCCACTTTCACGAGCGGTGTCTAAACTGCCTGTGGGGGGAACGCTTTACCATGAGGTACTTTGTAACCACGATGACTCGGCGGTAGTACTCTATCTTCAAGCTCCCTCCCCGGGCTTTACCGATACGGCACTTTGCATGATTTTAGAGCAAATGCTGGCCGCGCCATTTTTCAATGCATTAAGAACAGAACAGCAATTAGGCTATATCGTAGGAACCGGCTATGTTCCGCACAACCAGCATCCCGGCATGGCGTTCTATATTCAAAGCCCGCAATGTAGCCCAAAACATTTGCTAGATGCTATGACAGAATTCTTGTTTCAGCAGCTAAATGAAATTGAGTTTTATCGCTTCTACTGGCCTACTATTCAGCAAAATCTAATAAAACAGCTAGAGGAACGAGACCTAACACTTTCTATGAAATCTCAGCGACTATGGGTGAGCTTGGGTACCCAAGACTTAGGGTTTAATAGAAACGTAAAACTAGCAGAGCGAGTTAAAGCGCTGAGCTTTGAAGAAATTCAAGATTTTGCGCATCAACTTGCCAAGCGTGAACGCTGTGGAGAGCTAGTCCTATTTTCGAAAGGAAAATTCGAGACAATTCCAACTCAAGAGAAACGTACGATAAACAGTATTTCCCACTTCAAACAAGAGATACCGTACTACTAAGCACAGTTTTCAATAATCACACTGTTACACACTTCCAACTACTCTGCTTTTTGTTTAAGGACAATCTTATGCATTAGTTTAGCGCTAACTTCATTGCTTTTTCTTAAATAACGCGGTTAACCTCCCCACAATATTCCCTTTATTGTCAATACATTATAGAAAACACATACTAACCAGCGATTTAAAAAAGATATAAACGTCAAGTTTTTGACCGAGGTGTCGATAAATAGACACCGGATTTATTTAGTTTTGCTTAATAAGTAACCCATCATCCCTGCAAACCCTAAAAAGTGCTTGTGGAGACTCAGTTAATTCGGCATATTTATTGTTCTGGTCGTTAGGGATGCTGCCAGTCACAAGTAAAAAAATAATAAATGGCGTATGCCAAAGGTGTATAGGTGCGCTCAACCCTAATTTATTCAATGCTGCTTCTTTTGTTGGCTTTGTCAGGAATGTGTTTTAATCCTGCGAAGGCGATAGAAGTGTCTGATCTTCATTTCACAGAATTAAATAAGCAACACGGCCTCTCAGACACCGCAGTTTTGGATATCGTGGAAGATGACATGGGCTTTATTTGGCTGGCAACGTCAAATGGCCTCAACCGCTATTCAGGTTATAACGTAAAGCAATACCACCCATCAGATGTCGATCCCAACTCCTTACCCTCCGGTTACATTCAAACACTATTTGTCGATTCCGAAGGACAACTATGGGTTGGAACGCATTCAGGGCTGGCGCTCTACCAGCCAGTGACAGACGACTTCAAAGTCTTCAATAAAGACAACTCTGTGATAAAGACAGAGTTTATCACTGCAGTCTCGGAGGCTAAAAACGGAGACATTTTATTCGCGGATAAGAAATTTCTTTACCGCTATTCAAAACAAACTTCACAAATAAGCGTTCTTGTTCAAGTCTTTAAAGAAGAAAGCTTTATAAAGGTGATTTTTGAAGAGGCCAACCGTATATGGGTTGGATCCAATAAATTCGGCGCTGCACTAATAGATACTGAGACGCTGGATGTTTACGACGCAAACAAAGTCAATCCCTGGGGTGTTACTTTAGACATACGTGCACTGCACGATATCACTGTAATTAACGGCAATTATTGGTTAGCAACCAATGAGGGGCTTATTGTATTGGCTTCTAACGGCCGTATTTTAAAGCGGATTAAAAGCGATGACTTGGGAGTCACCGAAGAGGTTAATTCTTTTTCACTCTCTGTGGTTGGTGAAGATATTTGGGTGGGCACTTATATTGGACTGTTTTTATTATCAGACGCTGCTGAAGCGACAATATCTCCCGATTATCGCCCTGATTATCTGCATTTAAACTCAGACACCTACAGTACTACCGGCATACCCTCTGCAATAGTAATGCGGGTGATTGAAGATCGCACAGGCGTGGTGTGGGCCGCCACTTTTCACCGCGGCGCTTTTAAGTATCACCCTGAATATGCCAGCGTACATTTTCAACCGGTTTATAATTCCGAGCGCCAAAGTGAAGACAATTTTTCCACATTGTGGGGCTTTGCAGAAAGCAGCGACAAGACACTTTACCTAGTGTCCCAGCAAAAGGGACTAGGCAAAATATCCCGAGAGACGGGAAATGTTACGTTTTTCGACTTTTTCGAAGAAATGGACCCAGCTATTCATTATTGGGATATTGAAATTGATGATCAGGATAATATCTGGATAGCATCCTCTGTCGGGTTACTTGTGGTCAAAGATTCTGGAGACAACTTGACGCTAGTTCGTGAGTATTTCAAAGGTTCATTTATTGATTATATCTTCAAAAGTGACTCAGTAATTTGGGTTCAGGTAACTGTTGGTCATGTATACTCAATAGACACTATTTCAGGGGAAGCTCGAAACGCCAGAGTATTAAATACAGCACTAACAGAAAAACAGGGGGATATGTTAGCCATATATGAGGATGGCAATAATAACATTTGGTTTAGATCGGGTGAAAAGCTTGTTATTTACTCTGTTAACGATGGCAAAGTCATTAATGCTTTAGACTCTTCGAACGGAATAAACTCCATGGTCTATGGCGTACATGAAACCCCATCAAGCTTATGGCTAACAACCCGTTCTGATGGCGTTATCCAATTAGATAAAAAAAGCTTTACCCTAATTAATAAACAAAAAAGAGACAACCAAAGTGGTTTTATAACTTCAACAGTAGCTGTAGGAAACAGCATTTGGTATTCCGATGCAAAGGGCGTGCACAAGGTTCACCTACCTTCGCTCAGAGAGGCTGATAGTATTCCTAACGCCCAGTTAGAATTTAACTCACTTGGTGAAGGCGCCGTGATTGCCACTTCTGATAAGACAATTTATTTTGGCGGCAACAAAGGCTTTGTTAAAATTTCAAAGCAGGCTATAAGCGAAAGTGACCAAGTAAAGCGCACTCTTTCCCCTCAACTTTATCAAGTCAGTGTGTTTGGCTCGTTGGCTAAGACCAAACGCAAAACAGTTGAAAATGACGAGGCTTCAAGCTACTTATCGTTAAAAGAAAATATCACGTACGAAGAACAGTTATCATTAAAGCACGATGAAAGCCGCTTTAGTATTTCCTTTGGCCTTGTTAATCCGATTTATCCAAACCAAGTAACCTATAGGTACAAGCTGACCGGTTTTGAAAGTGATTGGGTTTACGTCGACAAAGAACGTACTGCTCAGTTTAACAATATTTCTTTCGGTAACTACGTATTTTCAGTGCAAGCGAAAGAGCCGGGTAAAGCTTGGTCTGAAAGCAGAAATTTGAAAGTAACCATTGAGCGCCCCCCTTGGCTTCACACCGTAGCCCTTGTTTTCTACGGTTTAATTGCATTGGCTATTTTTGCCTTTATTTTACGACAATACCAAATAAGAAAAGCAAACCAGCTTGCCATTAAAGAGTCGGAAGAGCGTTTAAAGCTAACCCTGTGGAGCTCTGGCGATGAGTTATGGGACTGGGATGTATATCGAGGGCAGGTATACAGAGCAAACACCTGGGGCACACTAGATTTTCCTCAAGACGATATTCGTACTACTGGCGCCTATGACGCCAATATTCATCCTAACGATATTACTCGAGTTAAATCTGCGCTAAGAGCACATTTAGAAGGCGATAGTGACTTTTACGAGCTAGCCTATCGCGCTAAGACATTTAAAAATCAGTGGATTTGGATACTAGATCGCGGAAAAGTGGTAGAGCGCGACCACAACGAACAGCCGGTGCGAATGACGGGCACGCTCAAAAACATTCACCACTTAAAAGAAGCTGAAGAACAGCTTAATTTGTTTAAGCGCTCTATAGAGAACATCTCAGAAGGGGTATTTATTACCAATACCCAATTCAAGTTTATTAGCGTTAATAATGCATACTGCAGCTATACCGGTGAAACGCGTGACCAAGCGCTTGCTAGCTATATGCACTTTCATTTATACCCAGATGCCTTTACCGAGGAAATTAAGAAAACCCTCAAATCAAAAGGCAACTGGTCTGGCGAAGTAGAGAGCGTACGAGTAAACGGTGAACGTTACGAAATGGAGCTAAATATTGACGCTGTACACGATGAAGACGGCAAAATCAGTCACTTTGTCGGGGTGTTCAGCGACATTACGTCTCGTAAAAGTACTGAAAAAGAGCTTTTAAAACTTGCCAATGTCGACCCGTTGACCGAGCTCCCTAACCGTTCGTTCTTCCAAGCCAGTCATCAGAATTTAGTGCGTAAGTCTAGCGCCCACTCCTTGCTTTGCTTGGACATGGATAACTTTAAGAAGATAAACGACTCGTTGGGCCATCAAACCGGCGACATTTTAATTAAACAAATTGCTAAACGGCTACAGCGTATTACCGGCAAAAATGCCACTTGTTATCGCCTTGGCGGAGATGAGTTCAGTATCTTAATGGAAGATAACGCCGATATTCATACAGTGACTCATTATGCGCAAAGCTTGTTAGACACCTTATCGCGCCCCTTTATTATCAATAAACAAGAGTTTGTGCTAGGCGCGAGTATTGGTATCGCCTTTTACCCTGACGATGGTGAATCCCCACAGGAAATGCTGAAAAATGCCGATACAGCAATGTATTTTGCAAAAAATAATGGCGGCAATAGCTATCAGTTCTTTAGTGGTGAAATGAATCAAAACGCGGTTAGGCAGCTGCAAATTGAAAATTTGATCCGTCAAGGTATCAAAGACGACCTTTTCACCGTTTACTACCAGCCTAAAGTGGATATAGCCTCTGGTAAGTTAGTCAGTATGGAAGCCCTAGTGCGTTTTGAACACCCGCAAAAGGGCATAGTAAGTCCGGGGCAATTTATTCCGTTAGCAGAGCAAACCGGCCAAATTATTGAGATTGGCGAGCAGGTACTTCGCAAGGCCTGCGCCGATACTAAACGCTGGGTTAAGCAAGGTTTATTTAGTGGCCGTGTTGCCGTTAATATTTCGGCAAAACAGTTCGAACTGCCAGATTTGGACGACAGAATAAATAGAATACTAAGCGATGTCGGTCTGTCACCACTGCATCTTGAGTGTGAAATTACCGAAGGTACGCTGATGGAAAGCCCTGAAAACGGCCTGCAAATGATGACGCGACTACGCGAGCGGGGCATTCACTTAGCACTAGATGATTTCGGTACCGGCTACTCATCACTTGCGTACTTAAAACGCTTCCCTTTAAATACTTTAAAAATCGACAAAGCCTTTATTGATGATATTGCAAAAAGCAATGTAGACCGACATATGGCTGCGGCCATCATCAACATTGCGCACAACTTAGGCCTTAAAGTTGTAGCAGAAGGTGTAGAAGAAGAGTCTCAACTAGAGATACTGCGTCGCTACGACTGCGAAATGTTGCAGGGCTTTCTGTACAGCCGCCCGTTAAATGCAGAACGTTTTGAAAAGCTGCTTACAGAAAACCAAAAGCTGCACACGCTCTTAGGCAATAGCCAGTTTTAAAATCCCCTTCTTTCTTTGAGAAGGCATTAATTGGCTTTTAGCTTCCTCTAAAACGGCAAACTAGGGCAAAAAATCTCCCCATAAACCTTCGTATATTAGACTTTAGTGTCATTATAATGGCGCTAGCGCTTTTTCTACTTCCACCACAATAATCAAACAAACATAAACCTCTGATTTGTAAGCACTATATTCATTCCTGTCTATGTTGGCACGTATCTAGCTTTTACTAGGGAGCCGGTAACAAATATAAAAAATCGGCTTTGTTTGTTCGTTCAAAATAATAATCAGAGGAAATCAACATGTTAAAAGAGTACGCAGTTGCACTAGTACTTTCTACCGCTACCCCAGTTGCTGCCGACAAACTAGAAGGCGCTAAACAAGCTCCTGAGTCGCAAAAAGAAACCACTACTCAGCCAGAGTATATAAGACCTAAGACAGGCGGTGCCGGTCATGGCGTGGGCTTCTAATTGAAGTTGAAACGATTTTCAAAAAAAGAGAGTACATACTCTCTTTTTTTATATCTGAAAATTAGAGCCCGTCGTTAGTGGGTAACGTAATCGGTATGTCTACGCTGCAATACAAAGATTATTAAACCCTACCGCGTTGCGCCAATGCATGTGGCGGGAGATAGAGAACATAGGTAATAAGATTGGACCTAACGCAAAACCCGCTATTGCCCACTTCTTCGCGTTCATTCCCCATTTAAACGCTTCTACATAAAAATACAGAGAAAAGATAACGCCTAGTATTACGAGTGAAATCACACTACCTCCAGCTGTTTTACCTAATAATGCGAAGTCTCTTGTTTCCATCAATTATTTGAGTTAACCCACTGATAATCGACGCCAACAATTTGACACGTTTATTTTTTAATCACGCGAATTCTACTCAAAATAGAACAATAAACCAGCAAAAATAAACGCTGGACATAAAAAAACCGGGCTAAGCCCGGTTTTTAACATTTTATAAACTTATTCGTAAAATTTCTGATCATTTTCTGCCATTTTGACTAACACATCAGCAGGTGCAAACTTATCACCCACTGCTGTAGCATAATGGTTTAAACGAGCAACTACGTGCTTAATGCCCAATGTGTCCATGTAGCGGAATGGGCCGCCTAGGAATGGAGGGAAGCCAATACCAAAGATAGCACCAATGTCGCCATCGCGGGCATTGCGGATAACACCCTCGTCTAGACAGCGTGCAGCTTCATTTAGCATCATAAGCACGCAACGTTCAGCAACTTCTTTTTCGCTTAGCTTGGCAGATGGTGATAGCCCAAGTAATTCGTAGATTGACTCATCCACTTCTTTACCTGGCTTCTTACCCTCATAAGAATAGAACCCTTTCTGGTTCTTCTTACCTTTTCTGCCATCTGCCAGTACTTTATCGAAAGCACTTGGCGCAGTGAAGCGCTCGCCGAATGCCTCTACAAGGAATGGAATAATCTTAGTACCAACATCAATGCCCACTTCATCAAGTAGTTTCACTGGTCCCACAGGAAAGCCAAATTTAACCAAAGACTTGTCGATGTGTTCAATTGGCTCACCATCAAGAATCAAGTTTGCCGCTTCGTTCATATAAGGGGCCAAAATACGGTTTACGTAGAAGCCCGCACCGTCTTTAACAACAACTGGCGTCTTACCTTGCTTCTTAGCAAACTCTACCGTTGATGAAATAACTTGGTCAGACGTTTTGTCGTGAGCGATAACTTCAGCCAATGGCATTTTGTCTACAGGCGAAAAGTAATGAAGGCCAATCACGTTTTCAGGACGTGCTGCTTTTGCTGCAATTTGTGTAATTGGAATAGACGAAGTATTCGAAGCGAAGATCGTGCTTTCTTTGCAGTTCTCTTCAATATCCGCCACCATCTTCTGCTTAAGATCTAAGTCTTCAAATACAGCTTCAACCACGATATCCGCGTCTTGGTAGCCGCTGTAATCCAGTGTACCGGTAAGAAGCGCTAACTGCTTCTGCATTTCGCTGTTACGCATGAAACGCTTCTTCACCTTTTTGTTTAGGATGTCATAGCTGTATTTCATTGCGTTCGCGATGCCATCGGCACGTACGTCTTTAATGCGCACAGGCACGCCGGCTTTCGTTGAGGTTACATAAGCGATACCACCGCCCATCAAACCGCCACCAAGCACGCCTACTTTCTTCATCTTTTCAGGTTTAACACCTTCAACGCCGTTTTCTTTCTTCATTTCTGTGGTAGCAAAGAAAATCTGACGAAGTTGGAAAGATTCTGGCGTCATCACTAGCTTACCAAAGGCTTCTGCTTCGGCTCTAAGCCCCGCTTTCATGCCTTCGTTCATGCCTGTTTCAATAACGTCGATAATATAACCCGGCGCAGGGTAATTACCTTTGGTTTTAGCAAACGTTGCTTCACGGGCTTTTTTGAACATCATGTTACGGCCTGGGCCCGTTTTTTCTAACATTTTGTCCATAGCGCTTTTTTGCGGCGCTTCACGTTCTGGCTTGCGTTTAAGGGCAAACTGCTCTGCCACTTTCAAAAGTACGCTATGCGGAACAACTTCATCAACAATGCCGTATTTCTTGGCTTGCTTGGCCCTTGCAGGTGAGCCAGTTAGCATCATTTTCATAGCTGCCTGAATACCGATAAGACGTGGAAGACGCTGAGTACCGCCACTGCCTGGCAATAGCCCAAGCTGCACTTCAGGTAGACCTACCTGAGTACTAGATGAATCGGTACATACGCGATAGTGACACGCAAGCGCAAGCTCTAAACCACCACCTAACGCAGGGCCGTGAATCGCTGCAACGAAGGTAGCCTTCATGTTTTCAATTCTATCGAAAATGGCTTGTCCACCAGCTGCTATAGTCGTTGCATCCTCAGCAGTTTTACACGCCGCTAGCATGGTAATATCAGCGCCAGCAACAAAAGAACTTGGCTTACCGCTCGTTAATACAACGCCTTTAATGCTGCTATCGCGCTCAATATCGTCAAGCATGGCTGATATTTCATCACCAAACTCAGCTTTAAGCGTATTCATGCTCTCGCCAGGTACGTCCATACTAAGAATAGCAACGCCATTATCTTGCTTAGTTAGCGTAAATGCGCCTGATGTTGGCTGAACTTCATTTGTCATTTCTTGTTCCTGACTCATATTATTCTGTCTCCACGATCATTGCGGCACCAAGACCACCCGCAGCACATGCAGTCAGTAGACCTGTACCACCGCCACGGCGATTTAGTTCGTTAAGCATTTGCGTAATCATACGTGTACCGGTTGCAGCAAACGGGTGACCATAGGCAATTGAACTACCCATTACGTTAAACTTGTCCATGTCAATTTCGCCAGTCGCTTTATCGCGGCCTAGTTTCTCTTTGGCGAACTTGTCACTTGCGAACATCTTAACGTTAGCCAAGGTTTGCGCTGCAAAAGCTTCGTGCATTTCAATTAGCGTTAAGTCATTTAGGGTCATTCCCGCACGGTCTAGTGCGATAGGTGTCGCGTACGACGGCCCCATTAGCATGTCTTCCCATACGTCGATTGCCGAGAATGCGTAGCTTTTGATGTAGCCTAACGGTGTATAGCCTAATTCTTTGGCTCGGCTTTCTGTCATCATGATCACAGCAGACGCACCGTCTGTTAGCGGTGTTGCGTTCGCAGCTGTTACAGAGCCGTATTTCTTATCAAACACTGGGCGAAGTTTCGCGTAGCTTTCAAGCTTTGAATCGAAACGTACGTTGTTATCGCGCTCAAGCGCACCTTTGTACGGTTCTGCATAGGCAGTCATCACTTCGCTAGACAGTTTACCTGCTTCCCAGCTTTCAGCGGCTAGGCTATGCGAGCGATGAGCTAGTTTATCCTGCTCTTCACGAGAAATTTGGTGTGTTTTTGCCATTTGCTCTGCCGTTTGCCCCATCGACAAACCTGTAGAATACTCAGCAACCGCTGGAGGAACTGGCGCTAAATCTTTTAAGCTTAAGCGCTTGAAGATGTTGAGCTTCTGACCCAGTGTTTTAGTTTTCTGCAAATCCACCAACGCACGTGCAAGGTTCTTAGACACGCCGATAGGTGATACTGATGTTGAATCTGCACCACCAGCGATACCCACCTGAACCGTACCGGCCATCATGCTTTCAGCGATGTTGACCGTAGACTGAAAACTCGTGGCACAAGCGCGAGATACGCTGTAAGCATCGGTATGAACATTCATGCCTGTACCGAGTACGATTTCACGCGCAATATTTGGCGCCTCAGGCATTTGTACTACCTGACCGTAAACTACTTGGTCAACCCATTCTTTTTGAACACCATGGCGAACGAGTAGTTCGTTTACGACCATTTTACCTAAATCAACAGCCGGTACGCCGTGGAAATATGTAGCCATTTTAGCAAACGGAGTACGCAACCCCGCGACAATGGCGATGCGATCACCCTCTCGGGTAGTAACTGATTGTTTTGTTGCCATAATGCACCTAAATTGATGACCGACTTCATGATTAGCTCGTTGCTATAAAGTGGTCTGACCTGTAATAAACCTGATTTTTACAAACAATGAACAAAATAGCAAATAATGCAGAGCTAAGGGCAATATAAATGAAACTAAAGTTTACCTGAGCAGCTCAAACAATCGGCAAAACTTCCTCTTGCCTCCTATAAATACGCTCTGGTGGTCCAAGTAACTTGTTATTGCCCTCCCAAATATCGCATTTTTATTACTATTTAACGACTTGAAGAAAGATAGAATGAACCTTATATCGAAATTAAAGTCTGTTTTGTGTCAGTCTTGCTAAGGTAAAAAGTGGCTAAGGTAAAGTGTGACTAGCGTAAGATTAATTAATTCACTTTTTACTAAGGCGATCACATTTTAATAGATTAGTTAACCCCATTGTCCAACTGACACTTCCTGATAACGAGAACTCAAACGGAAATTTTGCATTATGGCAGCAGCGCAATTTCAACAGTTACACGCTTATTTAGACCAGCAGATTATTGGTCAGAGTGCGTTAACCAAAAGTCTTCTAATCGCTCTTTTGGCCGATGGCCACCTTCTAGTAGAAGGCCCACCAGGACTTGCTAAGACACGTGCAATTAATGCATTAGCTAACGGTATTGACGGTGATTTCCATCGTGTACAGTTCACGCCAGACCTTTTACCGGCCGACTTAACCGGGACAGACATTTATCGTCCCGAGACCGGCGAGTTTGTTTTTCAAAAAGGGCCCCTTTTTCATAACCTAGTGTTAGCAGACGAAATTAACCGTGCTCCAGCCAAAGTGCAATCTGCACTGCTCGAAGCTATGGCTGAACGCCAAATTACCGTGGGCAGTAAAACTTATCCCCTGCCCCCGCTATTTTTAGTTATGGCAACGCAAAACCCATTAGAGCAAGAAGGAACGTATCCGCTACCTGAAGCGCAGCTTGACCGTTTCTTAATGCACGTAGACATAGATTATCCAGGTGCAGAGACTGAATTAGAAATACTGCGCTTAACTCGAGGCGAAGCGCTTTCAGAGCCGCCTATTACACCGCCTACGCTAACTCAGGATGATATATTTACATCTCGCAAAGAAGCCTTGTCCTTATACATGGCACCAGAGCTAGAGCAATACTTGGTACAACTAATAATGGCGACCCGTCAGCCAGCTAATTTTGATGCAGAATTAGGCCAGTGGATAGCGATGGGAACAAGTCCTCGCGCCACCATTAGCTTGGACCGCTGTGCACGCGCCCACGCTTGGCTTAGCGGTAGAGATTTTGTCGGCCCTGACGACATCCAAGCCGTCGTTCATAACGTACTTCGCCATCGTATTATCTTGTCTTATCAAGCTGAGGCAGAAGGTATAACGATTAACGACGTACTCGATAAGATTGTTGCTACTGTCGCAGTTCCTTAAGCTATGGTGAATGTACAAGCGCAGCTGAGTAAGCTGCAATGTAACGGTGTCTCGCTGTCTAGTGCAGAGTTACTTCGCTACCAGCAGTTGGCCAAGCTTTTTAGCTTGGCGCCAAAACGTATGCCACAAGCCAAACTTGCTGGGAGTTATTTGACTAAGCACAAAGGCCGAGGTATGGAGTTTGACGAGGCCCGTCACTACCAACCCGGTGACGATATTCGCGCTATTGATTGGCGTGTTACTGCGCGCACGGGTAAAACCCACACCAAAGTGTATCGGGAAGAGCGGGAACGCCCGGTTTTTCTTTTCTGTGATTATCTGCCTTCAATGGCCTTTGGTACGCAGCTGCTTACCAAAGCAGTTCAGGCCGCGCATGTATCGTCATTGATTAGCTGGTCTGCTGCGGCCCGCGGCGATAAGGTTGGCGCATTGGTATTTAACCAACAACAGCACAAAGAAATTAAGCCCCTTACTCGTAAAAAAGCCGTACTTCACGTTTGTCATGAGCTTATGGCATTACATGAACAAAGCACACAATCTAAAGCTGACAAAGCAAAAGACGAACAAGCTTTTGCTGATGCTTGTGCCCGCGCAAGACGTTTAGCTAGGCCAGGAAGCTTAGTTTATTTGGTATCAGATTTTCAGCACTTAAGTACCCAGGCTATTCAGCATTTAAGTCACTTAACGCGCCATTGTGAAGTAAGGGCTATCGTGATCCATGACCCGATAGAGCATGCGTTGCCACAAACCAATTCACTGCAAACCGTTAGCGTTTCAGATGGTCACAATCAACAGCGCTGGGTATTAGGCGACAATACCGAACAACAGCAATATTTAAAATGGCGAAATGAACACAACAGCGCAATTTACGATACGTTGCGCAAAATTAACATCGCCAGATTCAGTGTGAGTGCCGGCCTTCCGTTAGATGAACAGCTTCAAAGCATGCAACAAGAACAACGGTTGGAGCTTAATTAATGCAAAGCAATAATCTTTCAACCCATTTTTTATCAAACCTTTTACCAAAGTCAGTACAATCGATGCCACCTGCACATCAAATGCCGGCAGCGCCTCAGCAGCAAGACCCCCTCGCCCAGCTGCGCGATATAAGCGTGCCCAATGAGGTCAGTATTTGGCCATTAGATTGGGGTTGGTGGGTACTTATCGTCGTGGTTTTATTAGTGTTATTTGGTCTCTATAAAGCTATTTCTGCTCATGTACGGCATAACAAGCCTCGTAAGCAAGCATTAGCATTGCTCGAATCAGTTTCAGCACAACAAAGTAATTGGCCGGTAGCCCTAAACTCTATTTTGAAGCGCACCGCTATAAGCTATTACTCTACTCAACAGGTTGCTGGGCTATACGGCAAACAATGGCAAGCGTTCTTAACATCTGCGCTAAAAAGCCATGATAACAAACTTGAAAGTGACTTAGCATTATTGATAAGCAATGTTTACCAAGCTAACCCTAACCCAAGTGACTTTGAAACCTGCAAAGGGGCGGTAAAAAGTTGGCTTTCGAAAGCGAAGCTCCCGAAAAATAAGCGGACGGTGAATGGCCTTTCCTCTGAAAATGTAAAGGAGCCGCATCATGCTTAATTTTGCTTGGTGGTGGGTCTTCTTCGTACTCCCCCTGCCTATTATCGTACGCCTTCTTTCTAAAAAAGCCCAAGACATGCCTATGGCCGCGCTGCGGGTTCCCAGCTTGCGACCTGGTGATGTGTCAGAGCAAACCCAGTTGAAACAAACCAAAATACCGCTAATAGCAAGTAGCTTAATATGGATACTACTGGTAACAGCTGCCGCACGCCCTCAATGGTTAGGTGAACCTGTTAGCATACCGAATGAAGGCCGAGAAATGATGTTGGCGGTAGACTTATCTGGCAGCATGAAGATAGACGACATGCAGCTAAATGGAAGACAAGTTAACCGTTTAACCATGACAAAATCAGTGGTGTATGACTTTATTCAGCGCCGCGTGGGCGATAGAATCGGGCTAATTTTATTTGCCGATACCGCGTATGTTCAGGCGCCACTAACCTATGACAGAGACACGGTTTCTACGCTTCTCAGTGAAGCTGTGATTGGCTTAGTTGGAGAACAAACTGCCATAGGTGATGCCATTGGTTTAGCAGTGAAGCGCTTTGACGAACGAGAAGAATCTAATAACGTATTAATTCTTCTTACCGACGGACAAAACACCGCAGGAAATATTACGCCTGAGCAAGCTAAAGAATTGGCTATAAATAAAGGTGTGAAGGTTTACACTATTGGCGTAGGCGCCGACAAAATGCTGATTCAAAGCTTTTTCGGCAGCCGACAGATAAACCCGTCGCAAGAACTTGATGAAGGCATGTTAACTGATATTGCTACCGCTACCGGCGGCCAATACTTTAGGGCGAGAAATGCCCAAGAGCTTCAGGCAATTTATCAACAGCTTGATGCACTTGAGCCTATCGAAGGCGAAACTCGGAAAATGCGTCCACTGAGCGCGCTGTTTTACTACCCTCTAGCGGCTGCAATTTTATTGTCGGCGCTTTGGGCTTTCCTCACTATTTCGATTTCTTCATTTCGTTGGTTCGTACAAAAGCGGAATAACACGTCAACGCAACAGCTAAATTCTGCTAATGCAGCACAAGTAACTCAAACAAATAGGGAGACGAAATAATGAATTTCGACTTCTTAAACCAATTTCATTTTTTACGCCCCGAATGGTTTATCGCGCTCGTTCCTTTGATGCTGCTTGTGCTTTTAATTAGAAAAACCACGGCTAAACAATCTGGCTGGCAATCGGTTATCCCTTCTCACCTTTATCAACATATGGTGATTGGAAAGACCGAAATGGGTGTAAAGCCGCCAATGTGGATGCTGGCGTTTGTGTGGGTAATAAGTGTTACAGCACTCGCCGGCCCAACGTGGGAACGCCTGCCTCAGCCGGTTTATCAACTAAAAATGGGGCACGTTATCGTAATAGACATGTCGCTTTCGATGCGTGCAACCGATATGGCGCCAGACAGGCTGACAAGGGCTAAATACAAAGCCATTGACTTAGTTAACGCCATCGGCGAGGGTGAAATGGGCTTGGTTGCTTATGCCGGCGATGCGTTTGTTATAAGCCCATTAACCGAAGATGCAGGGAATATTACCACGCTAATACCCAGTCTTTCACCCGAGATAATGCCCGTCCCCGGAAGCGACCCGTTGCTGGGTATTGAAAGTGCTGCTGAACTGTTAACAAATGCGGGTTATAACACAGGCATGATCTATTGGATTACTGACGGTATAGAGTTGGAGCAGCAAAAAGAACTTCAAGAATATGTGGCATCTGTCCCTTTTACGGTAAATGCACTTACCGTTGGCACAAGTGAAGGCGCGCCTATTAGGCAGCAAAGCGGTGAACTATTAAAAGACTTCACCGGCAGCATCGTTATACCCAAGCTAAATGAAAGCGCGGTGGAAGGTGTAGTGAAAACAAGTGGTGGTCGCTTTGAATCCTTTACTTCTAACGACAGTGACATTGATGCTCTCGCTGCGGTATCGCTGCTAGATAAAGGCAGCAGTGAAGAGGATGAAGAAGAAAGTAATTTACAGGGAGATCAGTGGAAAGAAGTTGGCCCTTACTTATTGCTACTACTTCTGCCATTTGCGGCCTTTGCGTTTAAACGCGGATTAGTATTTATCGTATTGGTTGGCCTGCTAAGCCCTTCAATAGTTAAAAACGCCCATGCTGCACAAAATATAGGTACGTCTCAAGGCGCTCAATCTATTCCAAGCACGAAACTGTCGGAAGAGCCTGCGCCAGTAACGACAAATAGACCTGAACCGCTTGCATGGTGGCAAAAGCCATTTATGAATGATGATCAGGAAGCTTTGAATAAATACCAAAGAGGTAAATACAAAGACGCCGTTAGCCAATTCAATAGCGAAGCGTGGAAGGCATCATCCCTTTTTAAGTCAGGTGACTATGAAGGTGCTTTAAATGCTTACAAAAATATTCCGGGCGCTGAAAGCCTCTTTAATCAGGGCAATGCATTGGCCAAACTCGGAAAGCTTGAAGAAGCGATCGAGAAATACGAGCAGGCTTTAGACGAGGCACCTGAGTTTGAAGACGCGAAAATTAATAAAAAAATTGTTGAGGATTTACTGAAACAGCAGCAACAAGAGCAAGACCAGAATCAAAGCGAAAATGGTGATGATGGCGAACAAAGTGACTCGCAAGATAGTGACCAGAAGCAATCAGGAGATCAGAACAATGAGGAGGGTTCGAATGATCAGAATGGCCAGCAAGACAATACTGAAGGACAACAGTCTGACCAAAACCAAGAGCAGCGCTCTGATGACGAACAACAAAATGGCGGAGATAACTCGGCGCAGCCTGATGATACTGAGATGAATAATCAAAACGAGTCATCAGACTCTCAGCAGCAAAATGCGGAACAAGAACAGTCTGAGCAAGGTGATAGTGCACAGCAAGAAAACACTCAGCAAGCTAGTGCGCAAGCTCAAGAAGACGAACAAAAAGCACAGCGGGAAGCGCAGGCAATGCAAGGTCAAGAAGCCGAGCTTACCGATGCAGAAAAAGAAGAACTACAGCGAATGGAAGGTTTAATGCGTCGCGTGCCAGACGACCCAGCATTCTTACTAAAACGAAAAATGCAATTAGAAGCACAAAAACGTCAGCGTCAACGTATGCCTTCAAACCGGAGTGATTGGTAGATGAGAGCCTTATTACAATCTACAGGAATAATTTTTTTACTAACCTTACTTATTAGCGCGGCTGCTCATGCCGATGTAAATTCAGTTGAAGCAACCATTGACCGCAATCCGGTTATGCTAGATGAAGCTATTCGTTTAACCATTACGGCAGATGGAAGCGCCGACAGAGATGCATTTGACAGTTCTCCCCTATTGAAAGATTTTGTAGTGGGCAGGACATCGGTAAGTAGCCAAACGTCTATCGTCAATTTTGACACCAAACGCACTACCGTTTGGACCACCACGTTATTCCCTCGAAAAGAAGGTACCTTCACAATTCCTTCATTAGCTATTGAAGGGAAATCGACAAAGCCTATTCAAGTTGAAGTTATTCCTGTTCAAGAACAAAGCAACGTGGCCCGCGACTATTTTGTTACTACAGATATCGACTTGAACGAGGCCTATTTAAACCAACAACTGCTGTACACTGTTAAGCTTTTTCTCTCTAGCAATATTGAGCGTGGCAGCCTGCAAGCACCAGAAATGCAGAATGCGGAAATTACTCAGCTAGGTGAAGATAAACAGTATACCGATATAGTAAACGGCAGACGATATCAGATTATTGAGCGTCAATTTGCTGTTGTTCCTCAAGCTTCAGGAGAGTTCACGCTAAGGGGCCCCATCTTTACCGGTGAAGTTATGGCAGCTAATACTAACCAGCGTTTTGGCTTCTTTAATCGTACCCAGCAAATTAATCGTGTTGGTCCTGACATTACGGTAAACATCAAGCCTATCCCTCAGGGAATTGACTATCCTTGGCTGCCTTCTGAAATGGTTCGCGTTGACGAAGAGTGGCCGCAAGGAGATAACTTTGTCGCAGGCGAACCGGTAACACGCATAGTTACGCTAACCGCATTGGGCGTAGTAGAAGAACAGCTTCCTGATATTCCTGAGTTTTATCCGCCGAACTTTAAGTTATATCCAGATCAATCAAATACAACGACTGTTGAAAAAGACCAGAGCTTGATTTCACAGCGCCAAACGTCTTTGGCAATTATTCCAACACAGCCTGGCGACTTTGTTTTACCTGAAATTACTATTCCTTGGTTTAATACGCTTACTCAAAAGACTGAGTATGCCACAATTCCTGCTCGTTCAATTACGGTAGTACCGGCGACTGGCAGCAACAACCAGAAAAACGCCAGTGCCCCATCAACAAGTACTGCGGCGGTAAACGACGCACAAAGTGATTTACCGTCAGCAGCAGTTAAGCCCGACGTCGATTCGGGTGAGGAAAGCAAACCGTCTAATAGCAATGCCGATAACGCTAGTATTAGTGAAAAAACACAGCTTGATTGGATTGTGAGCAGTGCACTACTTGCACTTTTGCTGGTCGCGCTTATCGGGTGGCTATTTACCTATAGAAAACTTAAACAAGCTCAGTTCATCGGAAATGCTCATGGCCCTAAACTGCGCCTGATTCCTACAGCGGAGTTTGATGAGAAAGCCCAATATCAAAAACTGATGGCAGTGATAAAAGCAAAAGATACCAGCTCAGTAACACTTACTCTTAAGCAATGGATAAACGCACTAACTAACGGAAAAGCACAGCTTTCACAGTTCGAAGGAGTTAATACCGCTGTAAATGAGCTTTACGCACTGCGCTTTTCAGCCAAACAAGCTGATACATGTGCTCAGACTGAACAAGTATCTAAAGCGTTAGAAAAACTTACCGATGAAGTAAAGCGCGCTCGCAGCATATGGCAGCAAACAGGTGCAAAGAACAGCCACACGCTATCTAACTTGTATCCTGCTTCATAAAACGCATTTCATTTGCTAATACACGGAAACCTGCGTAATTAAAGCCCTTGTATAGAGCTGAACGACAGCCGCAAGGGTTTTGAAAGCATTATCTGTAGTTAATATTCAGCACAAGTCTCGGTCTTTAGTGCCCTTTGAGAGGCTCAAAAATCCGAACCGCTTGTAGCCTATAAAAATAATCAATTAAACGCGACGGGGAATAGAATGAAGAAAACACTACTAAAGCTAACGCCAATTGCGTTGGCAGTTACCACATTAGCTGCTTGCTCTCCAGCAAGTGAAACCGCGCAAACAGCGCCAGAGCCGATTAAAACCGAACAGCCAGCAGGCCAATCAGAGTCCGAGCGTTTGACTGCTTTTTTCGAACGTACTTTTGAAGAAGACCTTAAGCGCTCTCCTCTATTCCAAAGTTACCTCGGGAAAAAGTGGGATTACGATAAGTGGGATGACATTAGTGATGAAGAAGCCGACGCCCGTGTAGCTATCGCAAAAAACCGTTTAGAGAAGCTTAATAGTTTCGACACCAGCAAGTTAAGCGAACAAGAAAAGTTAAGCTTGCGCCTTTATAAACTTGGTATTGAACGTGATTTAGCTAACGACGAATTTAGACATCACCGCTATATCGTACATCAATTCCGCGCTGCGCATACCCAAGTCCCTAGCTTTCTTATTAATATTCACAGTGTAAAAAGCAAAGAAGATGCCCAGGCATATATTGGTCGTTTGGACAATGTACGCACCTACTTTGACCAAGTTATCGAACAGATGAAAGTCCGTGAAAAAGCCGGCGTATTCCCACCAGCATGGGCTTATGACCAAATGATTGATGCGTCGAAAAACGTGATTACCGGCGCACCATTTGACTCAAGCGAGACACCTTCAACTATTTGGGAAGACTTTCAAAATAAGGTAAACAACCTTGATATTACCGAAGCTGAAAAAACCACGCTGCTAGGTGAAGCAAAGGCCGCTTTGGTAACATCGGTCATGCCGTCGTACGAAAAGTTTATTGAAGAACTCGCCCACCAGCGTGAAGTAACTCCTGAAGGCGATGGTGTATGGCGTTTACCGAACGGCGATAAGTGGTATCAAAATCGCCTTAACTGGTTTACTACTACTGACCTTACTGCTGAAGAAGTCCATCAAATTGGACTAGATAATGTAGAGCGCATACACAACGCCATGCGCGACATTATGAAACAGGTAAAATTTGAGGGTACGCTGCAAGAGTTTTTTGTTTTCATGCGTGAAGACGAACAATTCTATTTACCTTCAACAGATGAAGGCAGACAGCAATACCTTGATATGGCCAAAACCGCCATAGACGAAATGCGAGAAGCTATACCTGAGTACTTTGGTATTCTCCCAGAAGCGCCAATGATTGTTAAACGCGTCGAAGCATTCCGCGAACAGTCTGCGGGCAAAGCATTTTATCAAAGCCCAGCGCAAGACGGCAGCCGCCCAGGTATTTACTATGCAAACCTGTACGATATGAAAGCGATGCCGACCTATCAGCTAGAGGCGCTGGCCTATCATGAAGGCATTCCAGGCCACCACATGCAGCGTGCCATTGCACAAGAGCTTGAAGGCGTGCCGCAATTTCAAAAGTTCTTGAGCTTTACTGCGTACACAGAAGGCTGGGGTCTATATACCGAAGAACTTGCCAAAGACATGGGCTTTTATGAAGACCCTTATTCTGATTTCGGCCGTCTAGCGATGGAACTATGGCGCGCATGTCGTCTTGTTGTGGATACGGGTATTCATGCGAAGAAGTGGACCCGTGAAGAGACTGTAGATTACCTCATTGAAAATACGCCAAACCCTGAATATGACGCGCAAAAAGCCATTGAGCGCTACATAGCTATGCCAGGTCAGGCTACCGCCTATATGATTGGTAAACTAAAAATCATGGAACTTAGAGCGCATGCTCAAGGTGAACTTGGTGACAAGTTTGACTGGAAAGGCTTCCATGACGAGGTGCTAAAATACGGTCCAGTACCACTTTCTACACTAGAAGAAAACATCAACGCGTGGATAGCCACTCAAAAAGGTGCTTAGCATTCCTTAATAGGTGCTCTGGTCACTGGAATTAAAATAAAAACGCGCCTTTCGGCTAACGAAATGGCGCGTTTTTTGTGCCATAGTGAAAATTCTTTAAGTTTTTGGATTTTTTTATGTTTGGGCGAAATAAATCCGACAGTGGTCAGGTCTTATCGGGTATGAAAGCAAAACACCAAAGATATGAAGCACTGGTAAAGGCATTCCACGCCGACATTTACCGCTATGCATTCTGGCTTATTAAAGACCAGAGCATTGCTGAAGATGTTGTACAGGAAACGTTTCTACGTGCGTGGCGATCGTTAGACGCCCTAAATGATGAAAAGGCGGCAAAGTCATGGTTAATAACCATTCTTCGTCGTGAGAATGCCCGCAGGTTCGAGCGCAAGCAATTCGACACGGTAGATATTGACGATTGTCATATACAAGATGACACCCAACATGCAGACGGCGACCTGAAAGACAGAGAACTTCAGCGACTGTTAGGTGGGCTTAGTGTGGAATACCGCGAACCGTTAATCCTTCAATTGATTTTCGGGTTCAGTGGTGAAGAGATTGCCAACCAGTTAGGGCTTAATAAAAACACAGTAATGACGCGTTTATTTAGAGCGAGAAACCAGCTGAAAGAGGCATTAGAGAAACAAAATGAACAGAGAGGTCGTATAAATGGATGAGTTAGAATTTAGGCGTCGAATCTACGCCGATCCAGAAACGACTGACAGTGATGTTGTAGAAGCAGCGAAAGCGGATGAAAGCAAACGCAATTTCTGGAATGAACAAAAGCAGTTAGATAAGCAATTAAAGCAAGCCTTAAAAGTCGATGTGCCAGAAGACCTTGCTAGCAAGCTCATTTGGCAACAGTCGACTGACGAGTTTAATCGCTACAAACGCAGAAGTCGTTGGTATTTGGCGATGGCCGCATCCGTTGCTTTCACTATAGGTATCGGACTTACCATGTGGTACCACCAACCGCTTAGTATTGGTGGTCAAGCGCTAGCACATATGCAGTATGCCGAAATGGAAACTGCGCATTCGCTACTTCCAGCTGATTTGGATATGGTAAATGCAAAACTAGCCAGCTTTGGCGGTAGCTTTAGTGAGATGCTTGATGGTGTTGAAGTGGTGAACTATTGTCACTTAAGTACGGTGAGAAGCCTGCACCTTATCCTTGATACGCCACAAGGGAAAATGTCGGTATTTGTTGTGCCTGAGCGCGGTGATATCACTGTACCTAGCGAATTTTCTGACGACCAGTACCACGGCGAAAGCATCAAAATGAGACACGCCAATGTCATGATAGTGGGCGACAAAGATGCTGACTTAAGTGAAATGAAAAAAGCCGTATCTGAAAGGATTCAATTTTCGGCCTAGAAAAAAGCTTGTTCATTGTTCCAAAAAAGTGCTGAATTTATGCACTTCCCTTCATCGGCCCACTGTGGCCGATTTTTTTTACCTAAATTTAAGGTGAAAATACGTTCAATAAAACTTATACTTTAGGATTAAAACAACCGTTTTAATTTTCAGCAAACATTTCAGCTTATCCGCAGTATAGAGGTAGCAAATTCAATGGCCGCTTGGTGTCGTTTTACAAGGGGGAAGTTTTGTCTACTTTTCATCATTTTCTTCAGTCACTCGCTTCATGCACAGTTAGACACTAATTCTGAGAAGTTGAGGCTTAAAAAGTTAGATGCTTATAGTCGGTTAGCAGCAGTAACTATCTATAACTGGAATAATCAATCTGATATTGATAATGACCAGATAAAAGCAAAAATCGAAGACTTACAAATTCAATCTGATGATAGTAGTGAAGGCATAATCTTTAGACATTTATTGGCTACGGGGACAGCTAACGAAACGGAAGGTCCTCGAGTTCCAATATACGTTAAGTCACCTTTGCTTGAGAACCATTGGGACGAGCTAAAGTTGCTCAATACAGATTTGTATGCTGCCGCAAGGGCGTATTATATCTATGCCAGAGCAGTTAACGACTTTGACCGATCGTCACTGCGAATCAATGTTACAGTGCCAGCGCTTAAACGCTTAAAGCGTGAAGTTTTGGAAACGGGTAGCAAAACAGCAACCGCCATAGCTAGTGTGTGGCTGTCAATGGAACTCACCCTAGCTAATCCCATTCAGGCAATCAATGAATTAGAATATGCACTCCCCCATTTGCCCGCCCGCTCGTCTACGCTTACTTTGGAAAATGCATTAGATAGCGATACTGCCCATGAATGGCTTCGCATCGCTTTTACTGAGTTATCCGTACCAAGTCGAGCTTATTTTCACTCTATGAAGATAGTAAAAGAGAGCACTCAACGTGACGATATTGTAGCGTGGGCATATTATACAGCGATTGATGCCTTGCTACTTCAAGCTAAATACGAGGAAGCTTTATTCATCTCGGAAAAAGCTATTGAGTTTGTAGAAAACAGAAATTCAAAAGCCGACATGTTTGCAATTCTGTATCAAAAATTAAGAGTACTCATTATGGGATTTCGGGTAACTCATGATAGTCAAATACGCTCTATTGTAAGTGAGATAGATGCTATAAGCGCCCTTCGGTTTGAAACTGATTTAAAAGAACTTGTTTCCCTTTATCAGTCTTATAAAGCCATTGTTGAAAATAACGAAAAGCAACTCGCTTTGGCAGTTAAGAATTACGAAAATTCGGTACTTGAAAACGTATCTTCAACCGAATTTAAGAGCAGGTTTCTTTTACGTAAAGAACTCGAACTTACAAGAATCTATGATACTGCAGGCAATTACGAAAAAGCCTACGAGCATTTAAAAGCGTACAACCAACTTCTCTTCGAGAAGAACACAGAGCAATTTAAGTATTCTTCGTCTGACTTCTCAAATAGCATCGCGAAAGATATTGAGCTTGTCCATTATAGACAAAAAGAAGTCAATGCCCTGCGAGACGAAAAAGAAGGGTTATCCACCGATAAAGAGGCAATGAAAACGACTATTTTTGCGCTCATTGTCACTATTCTTCTTATACTTGCTTTGTGGCTTTGGATTTCTAAACGACAAAGTGACTTACTCGCGGAACGAGACTCTCTCACTGGCGCCCTCACCCGTCGCGCAATGTTGAATAGCCTCAAGAAGTCACTTAAAGGCGACAATACATCATGCATAGCCCTGCTTGATGTTGATAACTTCAAAAAAATTAACGATAGATATGGTCACACAGTAGGCGACGAAGTGTTAACTACACTTACCAGAATCATCCAAAATAGGATTAGAAAATCAGATAAGCTTTGCCGATATGGTGGTGAAGAGTTTTTGATCTATTTCTCTGACTCGGATGAACAATCGGCAAAGCGTATACTCGATGAGTTAAATGTGGCGCTTTCTCACCAAAAAAACTGGACGCATACCAATAAGAAGTTTTCAGTTAGCTTTTCTTCTGGGCTGCTGAATGTCCGCGGAGAAACCAATTTGGATACTATTATTAAAGCCTGTGATGAGCTTCTCTACAAAGCAAAAAGATCCGGGCGCGCGCGAGTAGAATCTTTCGCGTATTAAAATTTTTGCCAAACTTTATTTACCGGTAGCCGTATATAAAACAAGCAAGGTCGCCGACTGACGTAGAGACTCTAAGTCATAGGTGTTAGCATGAAATAAAAAACATAGGGAATTTATATGGCTACTGGCACGATAATCTCGTTGGGTTTGTATTTTGTTGTAATGTTGGGAATAGGCCTTTTCGCCTATCGGCAAACAGACACCAACGTAGAAGGCTATATGCTTGGCGGCCGCCAATTAGGCCCCGCTGTAACCGCACTTTCAGCAGGCGCATCAGATATGAGTGGCTGGATGCTCATGGGTTTACCTGGTGCCATGTACGTATCGGGCTTATCTGCAGGCTGGATTGCCGTCGGGTTAGTTTTAGGTGCACTCGCAAATTATATGTTGGTCGCTCCGCGCCTTCGCGTTTACACCGAAGTGGCTAACAACTCCATTACCCTCCCCGACTATTTTGAGAACCGTTTTGCCGATAACACGCGTTTATTGCGCGTTATAGCCTCTGTAGTTATCGTTGTCTTCTTCACGCTTTACACCTCTTCTGGCGTTGTCGCCGGTGGGAAGCTCTTTGAAACATCTTTTGGCTTAACCTATGAGACAGGTTTGTACGTTACCGCCGGTGTTGTGGTTGCTTATACCCTTGTAGGTGGATTTATGGCAGTGAGCATGACCGATTTCGTGCAAGGCTGCATAATGTTCGTATCACTCATTATGGTACCTGCTGTGGTCATCAGTGAGCTTGGCGGCATTCGGGCTTCAATTGACGCACTAGATACCATTAACCCTGCTTTATTTGATGCATTCATGGATGCCTCTACTAACGAAGCATTAAGCGTAATCGGTATTGTTTCACTGATGTCATGGGGTCTAGGCTACTTCGGTCAGCCACATATTATCGTTCGTTTCATGGCTATCCGTTCGGTAAAAGATATTCCTACCGCTAGAAACATCGGCATGAGTTGGATGATTGTTTCTATCATCGGCGCGCTAATGACGGGTTTATTTGGGTTGGCTTATATTACCGGTAACGGCAATGACATTGACCCAGAAACAGTATTTATCTACCTTTCTCAAATTTTATTCCATCCGCTTATTGGAGGCTTCTTACTAGCTGCGATCCTAGCGGCTATCATGAGTACCATTTCGTCTCAGCTACTAGTAACGTCTAGTTCACTTACCAGCGACTTTTACCAAGCCTTCCTTCGCAGAGATGCATCTGATGGTGAGTTAGTAATAGCGGGTCGTGTAAGCGTTGTAGCCGTAGCACTCGTGGCTATCTACCTGGCTTATGATAGAGACAGCACGATATTGACCTTAGTGAGTAACGCATGGGCTGGCTTTGGTGCAGCATTTGGCCCGCTAGTACTGTTTAGCTTATTTAAACGTGAAATGACCCGCCGCGCGGCATTGGGGGGCATGATAGTTGGTGCTGTTACTGTACTACTATGGATTTATCTTCCGATAGAAATTGGTGGACAAAAGCTTGGAGCGTGGATGTACGAGATTGTACCCGGGTTCATTTTATCGAGCTTAACCATAATGATTTTGAGTAAATCAGGTACACCAAGAGAAGGCGTGCTAGACACATTCGATGCATTCCAGACCAAGCTGAATGAAAAGTAATTAAAAACAACGCGTAAATAAGAGTAAAAGTAAGGCCCTGTTTAGTTTTCTAAGCAGGGCCTTATCTTCTTCTACCCCTGCAAAATAGGGCCTTATGCTTCAATTGTATGACAGTTTTATTTATTGGAATAAGATTGCTATTTTAAATAGCAAAATCGCATACTACTTTTGAATTTAAATATGTTATCGTTCTATGCAGAAAAATAACCCGCATATAACTTTTTTATATATAACATAAATTCGGACTTCAAAATGACTGCTAGTATCCCGTCTGTAACGCATTTGAAACAACTCGAAGCCGAGAGTATTCAAATTTTCCGTGAGGTAGCTGCTGAGTTTGAAAACCCAGTAATGCTTTACTCTGTAGGAAAAGACTCTTCAGTGCTGCTTCACCTTGCCCGTAAAGCGTTCGCGCCAGGCAAAATTCCTTTTCCACTTCTACACGTAGACACCACGTGGAAGTTTGGCGAAATGATCAAATTCCGCGACGAGCAAGCAGAGAAACACGGTTTTGATTTGCTTGTTCACATTAATGAAGAAGGTGTTGAAGCTGGCGTTGGTCCATTTAGTCACGGCTCATCGAAACACACTGATATCATGAAGACTCAAGCGCTTAAGCAAGCGTTAAACAAATATAAGTTTGACGCAGCGTTTGGTGGTGCACGACGCGACGAAGAAAAGTCTCGTGCTAAAGAGCGCGTTTACTCTTTCCGCGACAACAACCACCGCTGGGACCCTAAGAACCAGCGCCCAGAACTTTGGAATATCTACAACTCACAAGTTAACAAAGGCGAAAGCATCCGCGTTTTCCCAATGTCTAACTGGACTGAGCTAGATATCTGGCAATACATCTACCTAGAAAACATTGATATTCCACAACTGTACCTTTCTAAGCCTCGTCCTGTGGTAGAGCGTGATGGCGTGCTTATTATGGTTGATGACGACCGTATGCCGCTTGAAGAAGGTGAAGTTCCAGAAATGCGCTCTGTGCGTTTCCGCACTCTTGGCTGTTACCCACTTACCGGTGCAGTAGAGTCAGAAGCAGCAACCCTACCTGAAGTTATTCAAGAAATGCTGCTTACCAAGACGTCTGAACGTCAGGGCCGAGTTATCGACCATGACAGCGCAGGTTCTATGGAGAAGAAGAAAATGGAAGGGTACTTCTAATGGCCACCGACAACGTTGTTTGGCATAAACATGAAGTAAACAAGACCACCCGCTCTGAAAAGCTTGGTCAAACGCCTCGTGTATTCTGGCTTACGGGTTTAAGCGGCTCTGGTAAATCGACATTAGCAAACCTGCTTGAAAAAAAGCTTCACGAGCAAAACAAGCACACCTACCTGCTTGATGGCGACAACGTACGTCACGGCTTATGCGGCGACTTGGGTTTTAGCGACAAAGATCGCGTTGAAAATATTCGCCGCATCAGTGAAGTTGCGAAGCTGTTCGTTGACGCAGGTACTCTAGTGCTTACCGCTTTTATCTCTCCGTTTAAGGCAGACCGCGATTACTGCCGTAGCCTAATGGATGACGGTGAATTTGTAGAAGTGTTTGTTGATACGCCACTTGAGGTGTGTGAAAAGCGCGACCCGAAAGGGCTATACAAGAAAGCGCGCAGCGGTGAGATCAAGGACTTCACGGGCATAGATTCAGCCTATGAAGCACCTGAATCACCAGAAGTGCACCTAACCTATCAGGATGAACCGGCAGAGCAAACCGCTGAGCGTTTATATGCTTTGCTACAAGAAAAGGGATTGGTTTAATGACACAGCCTTTAAATACCCTTGCACAAAAAGTGCTAACTATTGCCAAAGAAGCTGGCGATAAAATTATGGCGATTTATGAAAAAGATTTTGCCATTTATGAAAAGCAAGACACCAGCCCGCTAACCGAAGCTGACCTTGCCGCCCATAACGTTATTGTAAAGGCCCTTGAAGCGGAATCTGATCTGCCTATTTTGTCTGAAGAGTCAGCTGATATTTCGTGGGATGAACGCAAAACATGGTCGTCATACTGGTTGGTAGACCCGCTAGACGGCACCAAAGAGTTTATTAAGAAAAACGGCGAATTTACGGTAAACATTGCACTTATCGAAAATGGCAAACCGACAATGGGTGTGGTTTACGCGCCTGCGCTAAACAAAAGCTATGTCGGTATTGTAGGTAAAGGTGCGTGGACCGAAGTAGATGGTGAATTCACTGCCATTTCTGCACGCAAGCACGATGGTGCACAAGTGTGGAAAGTGGTGGGCAGTCGTTCTCACCAAAGTCCTGAAATTCAAAATTTATTGGCACAGCTTAAAGGTGAAACCGAGCTTGTGGCGATGGGCAGTTCACTAAAACTTTGCTTAGTGGCAGAGGGCGAAGCACATCTTTACCCTCGTTTGGGCCCAACATCTGAGTGGGATACAGGCGCTGCACATGCAGTTGCACTGGCTGCTGGGGCAAATGTAACTGTCCTAGACCCAGAAAATCCATTAGATGACAACGCCGACGCTCTTACCTATAACCAAAAAGAGTCTGTGTTAAACCCCTTTTTCCTTGTGAGCGCATAACATGAACAACGAAAACGAATTATTAAGACAGGACGTTCTGTCTTACCTTGAGCAACACGAAAAGAAAGACATGCTACGTTTCCTTACCTGCGGTAGCGTAGACGACGGTAAGAGTACCCTTATTGGTCGCTTACTTCACGATTCGAAAATGATTTATGAAGACCAGCTTGCTGCCATTACAAAAGACAGTAAAAAAGTAGGTACTACGGGTGAGAAAGTTGACCTTGCCCTTCTTGTAGACGGCCTTCAGTCTGAACGTGAACAAGGTATTACCATTGACGTAGCATACCGCTACTTCTCTACCGACAAGCGTAAATTTATTATCGCTGATACCCCAGGGCATGAGCAGTACACCCGCAACATGGTAACAGGCGCATCTACCTGCGACCTTGCAATTATTCTTGTTGATGCCCGTGGCGGCGTTAAGGTACAAACCAAGCGTCACTCATTCCTAGTTTCACTTCTAGGTATTAAGCACGTTATTGTTGCAATCAACAAAATGGACTTAATGGACTATTCAGAAGAAGTGTACAAGCAGATTCAAGAAGATTACCTGAAGTTTGCTGAACAACTTGATATCCCAGACATTCAGTTTGTTCCTATTTCAGCACTTGAAGGCGATAACGTTGTAGGTGTCAGTGAGAAAACACCTTGGTTTGACGGCACGCCACTAATGGAAATGCTAGAAAATATTGAAATTGGTGAAGATGACAATCAAGAAGATTTCCGCTTCCCTGTTCAGTATGTTAACCGCCCCAACCTAGACTTCCGTGGCTTTGCTGGTACGGTAGTATCAGGCCAGGTCGCACCAGGCGATGAAGTGACGGCACTTCCATCAGGTAAGAAATCAAAAGTTAAGCAAGTGGTTACATTTGAAGGCGATCAAGAACGCGCTTATGTACCTCAAGCAGTTACGCTAACGCTTGAAGATGAAATTGATATCTCTCGTGGCGACATGATTGTGAAATCAGACAACTTGCCGCTTCTTAACACCCAGTTCAAAACACATTTAGTGTGGATGTCTGAAGAGCCGCTAATGCCAAACAAGCAATACTTGTTTAAGTTCGCGACTAAATCAACGCCAGGGGTTGTTGCTCATATCGATAATCAAATTGATGTGAACACGCTGGAAGAAACAGATGCCATGCACCTAAATCTTAACGAAATTGGTGTGGTAGACGTTAAGTTCACCCAGCCAGTCGCCTGTGATCCGTACAAGCGCAACCGTCCTACAGGTTCATTCATTGTTATCGACCGTTTAACCAACGGTACGGTGGGTGCAGGTATGATCATCGACGAAATAGCGGGTGATGCACAACATACTTCGCCTAACTTCTCTGAGTTTGAACTTGAATTCAATGCATTAGTTCGCAAGCACTTCCCGCATTGGAACTCTGTGGATATCAGTAAACTATAAGCAGGACTGGAGCAATATGGATGTGACCCAGTTCATCGTACTGGCAGTATTTGCCGGTACGATATGCGCGCTGATTTTTACCAGTCAGCGCCCTTCCACTGTGTTTTCTGGCGCAGTGTTAGCTTTACTGGTTACCCAGCAGTTATCTCTTGATGACATCTTGCTAAACTTAACAAACAAGGGCTTAATCACCCTTGTTTTGTTGCTTTTAGTAAGCAGTGCTATTGATAAAACCGCGTTAATAAAACGTATTGGTAGAAAACTTGTTAGTGCTAACTTTACGCAGTCTTACTGGCGACTGTTTTCACTTACTTTCGTGTCGTCAGCACTACTCAATAACACCGCTATTGTGGCCAGTCTTATTGGCCCTATAAAGCAAAACCAATATCACCCCGCTTCCCGATTATTGATCCCGCTTTCCTACGCCGCAATACTCGGTGGCACGGTTACTTTAATTGGTACCTCAACTAACCTTATTGTAGATAGCTTTCTACAAGAGCACGGGCACCCTGGTTTCAATTTTTTCGACTTCACTCTTTATGGCTCCATTGCTGGGCTAAGCTGTGGACTTCTCATGTTCATGTTATTACCTTTGCTGCCCAATATCGGCAACAAGAATAATAACTATCACGAGTACATGGTTGAGGCTGAAGTTGAATCAGGTTCAGAGCTAATCGGCAAGACCGTGGAGCAAAACCATTTACGCAACCTGCCAGAGCTTTTTTTGGTAGAAGTAGTGCGCAATGGCAACCTAATCTCGCCTGTTGGCCCTGACTTAGTTATTCTGGAAAACGACAAGCTGATCTTCTCTGGCAATGTCCAAAAACTAGATAACTTAAGCCATATAAAAGGCTTAAGCATGTTCGCAGAAACCGATGGGGTATTGCGTGAAAGCTTAACTGAAGTTGTGGTGGCAAACCGCGCTCAAATAATTGGGCAAACCATTAAAAAACTTGGCTTTAGAGCCCTGTTTGATGCGGCCGTTGTAGCCATTCGCCGCGATGGAGAGCAACTATCAGGAAAGTTAGGAGAAATAAAGCTTCAAGCCGGTGACTTTTTGTTGTTAGCGACAGGCCCTGACTTTGCAACTCGTCAAAACTTAAACAAAAACTTTTTCATTTTGTCTGAGCAAAAAATTGCCCGTCCTTTGACCAATAAGCAAGAGTGGATCACGCTTGGCGGTTTCCTTACCACGGTGTTATTGGCCGCGACTAATGTCATCTCATTGGCTATCGGTCTATTGTTCTTAGCTGCTGTGCTTATCGGCGTTAGGGTTACGTCAAACGGCGAGATGAAGCGAAACCTCCCGCTAAACTTGATTGTTGTGATAGTTGGTGCGTTAAGTTTAGCCACAGCACTCGAAAACTCTGGGGTTATTACGACTACAACCAAAGCGCTAATGCCTCTTTTGGCGGGCACTGATTGGTTTGTAGCGCTCGTGGTTATCTACTTGCTAACCTTACTTTTAACTGAGTTCGTTACCAACAATGCGGCAGCGGCATTAATGTTCCCGTTTGCTTATGGGCTAGTGCAAATTATCGGCGCACCGCTAATGCCATTTGCTTTAGCCGTTGCCTTTGCGGCAAGCGCGAGCTTTATATCGCCATTTGGTTACCAGACTAACCTCTTGGTTTACAATGCTGCCAACTACAAATTTGCGCATTTTATAAAGATAGGGTTACCTATATCTGTAATGTACAGCACAATAGTGCTTACACTGCTGAATATAACTTATCTATAGGCTGTATACGGTCTTACTAGCATAAAAACAAAAGGGAAGCTATGCTTCCCTTTTTACTGCTCTTTAACCGAGCCTGCGCTCTGCACTTTATACCAGTCCGCATAGATAACACTATCCTTATTCATTTCCCCTTACAAAAAATGACTCTTTATCAGAATCTTGTGCTGTACATAATGTGTGCCCGCCAGTAATCTTTATACCCAAACTTATCCACGTGTTAACGAACAATAATTTACAATCATTGTTTTACACAGAATCTGAACAGCAAATAAAAACTAAGAAAGAGGAGCAAAGGATGCACACTGTGACGAATCCTTTCCAAGCGTGTAATGATATCTTTTTTAAACCGAATGGCGTATTCAAAGCGGTTGGCGAGCACAATAACTGGAGCTGGATGCCGTTTATCTTGGTAATGGCTATTACGCTGGTATCTCAATATCTCTACGTGAACTTTGTCGATATTGAGTGGTTTGCAGAAATGAACATTGCCGCACAAGGCGATATGAGCCCGGCTGAAGAAGAACAGATGAAGGCTTTCTTTACCAGAGATGCGCTGCTTTGGTCTTCTATTATCGGCGCTTTTTTCATTCCTATTATCGTTAACGCTGTTTATGCCGTATACGTAAACCTGATGACTCGTTCAGACGATAGCCATGTCTTCGGTTTCACAGATTGGTATGGTTTTGCATGGTGGCTTTCAATGCCTTACGTACTTACCGGTTTAGTTGGCGTTGCACTGCTATTGTTCACCGGCGACCACCAGGTGGCACCATCAATCTTATCACCAGCATCCTTAGGCTTTATCGCAAGTATTCCTATGGATTCACCTTGGTATGCTTTCGGCCAAGCTTTAAGGTTAGAGCTTTTTTGGGGAATTTATTTGGCCACCGTAGGCATCTCGCAGTGGACGTCTTTTCCTATTAAGAAAGCGGCACTCATTGCAAGCGCTCCGTATGTGGTTATCTACGGTATTTGGCTGATTGCTTTAGCGCTATTCTAAAAAATACACTTAATAGCCGCCTTCCATTTGGCTATTTGTTGGCGCTGCTCCGAAAAAAACTGGGGCAGCGCCAAGCCCTTTAAGACCACAAAGGTAGCTGAATTGTCGGCTTACTTCCCTCGCGTAGCGGTCTAAAATAGTCTTTATTCTGATAAAAAACTTCATTTTGTTGTCCATGCCACATTGGTACCCCAAGCAAAGGCAATGGCTTTAAAAGCGGTGTGCTCTCAAAATAATTTAACGCTTTGATGCGTGCTGTCATCGCATCGTCTAACAGCAAGCGCTGCTGCCATTTATTGAGACGGCTAAAACCATGTGGTACAGCTACTGCTAACCACTTGCCCGTAAGGCCTATAAATGGGTTTAGCATCATTTCTAAATTCGCGTGTCCGAAGATAAAAGGGCTGACCTGTGTGTGCCACAGTGACCGTTTTGCCATAAAAACACGCTCCCACTGATGGGACGCTAATTCCGCTAAAAACGTTTCAAGGGCGTCACGAGCACACGGCGCACCTTGCATGGCCTTATCTGTTGTTCCGCTATATGAGTCAGTAAGTGTTGCTGTGCGCTTTGGCTTGTTTAAAGCAGTGTTCTCGGGTGCTTCAATGGCAAGTACTACCCCACACTCATCGAAGTGAGTAATGCGGTTGCGGCGCGCCGTTCTGGGGTTTACACCATACGCTTTGATATCTTTGATATGCAACTCATTTAGTAACGATTTTGTTTTAGGAAACTGCAGCCAAATAAGTGCATTAAACAAGTCGTGCCAGCTTTGCTCCCGTGTAGGAACTACACCGTCTTCACTAATAATGGTTTCGTAATATCGTTGTTCATCGTTTGAAAACTGGCTTTGCCCTTTGAACTGAGGCCCCTGCCAATGCTCACAATACCGGGTCGTCAATTCATTTAGCTGGTCAGGTGCAGGGAATTCGGTATTACTTAGCAAGCCAACCTCTTCAAGAAGCGCCGTAACCGGTTTACTGGCGTGTTTTAGTAAGTAGTCTTTACAGAAGGGGATTAAGTTTGATTGCATATCAACTATTGGTTCGCTTTGGGGTTTTCTCTATACTGGACGCGTATTGTAGAGCAAACAGAGACTAACAATGAAAAAAATGTTTTTGCCGTTGCTTGTACCTACCCTTCTAGGCGTAAGTGCTTGCACTCCTAACAACGACAGCACCTCAACAAACGAATCAGCGCAGAAGACTATGCCTGCGGCTTCTAACTTCGACAGCGTTTACAGCAGTATTTCTGATGCTGACATTCGCGAGCCGCTAAAAGTTTTGTCTTCTGATGAGTTTGAAGGTCGTTTACCAACGACTGAAGGTGAAAAGAAAACCATTGATTACTTGGTCAGTGAATTTACTAAAGCTGGGCTTCAGCCAGGTAATGGCGATAGCTTCCTTCAAAAAGTAGCGCTTATGGAGATCACTGCTGATCCAGATATGACCATGACGATAGGCGACAATACCTTTGCCTACAAAGAGCAAATGGTAGCCTCTTCAAAGCGCGAGCAAAACTCGGTATCTCTTGAAGACTCTGAACTGGTGTTCGTTGGTTATGGCGTAAATGCGCCAGAATACGACTGGAACGATTACGAAGGGTTAGATGTTAAAGGCAAAACCGTGGTTATGCTAATTAACGACCCAGGTTTTGAAAACCCAGAAAGCGGGAAGTTTCAAGGCACTACCATGACCTATTATGGCCGTTGGAGCTACAAGTATGAAGAAGCGAGTCGTCAAGGTGCAGCAGGCGCTATTATTGTTCACGAAACCGCACCTGCATCTTACGGCTGGTCTGTTGTTGCAAACAGTTGGAGTGGTCCGCAGTACGGTTTAGTGAGTGCCGATAAAGGCGCGAGCCGCGTTGCCGTTGAAGGCTGGCTTACGTTAGATGCAGCGAAAAAAGTGTTTGCCGATGCTGGCCTTGATTTTGACACAGAGAAAGCTAACGCCATGCAGGGTCCATATAGCAAAGCAATGGATATTAAAGCGTCAGTTACCGTGAAAAACACGTTCGAAAAGTCAGAAAGCAACAATGTTATCGCCACATTACCGGGTACCGAGTTTCCTGATGAGCATATTATCTACACGGCACATTGGGATCATCTAGGTAAAGATGAAAGCAAAGAAGGCGACCAAATCTATAACGGCGCCCACGACAACGCCACAGGTACTGCAGCAATGCTTGCTATGGCTAAAGCCTATTCAGAACTTACGCCTGCACCAAAACGCTCAGTCTCATTTTTAGTGGTAACCGCTGAAGAGCAAGGGCTATTGGGCAGTAAGTTTTATGCCAGCAACCCCGTTATTCCTATTGAAAATACCGTTGCGAACATCAATATGGATGCAATGAACGTTTTGGGTAAAACCAAGAACGTGGCGGTTGTAGGCATGGGCAAATCAGAAATGGAAGACTACCTTGAAGCCGCTGCAGCTAAGCAAGGCAGAACACTTACCCAAGAAGACCGACCTGAAGCAGGTTACTACTACCGTTCTGACCACTTCAGCTTTGCTAAACAAGGTGTACCAGCACTTTATGCAGAGGGCGGCAATGAACCAGCAGATGAAGAAACGGCTAAGTACAGAAAACGTATGAACGTTATCGTGACAGGCTGCTACCATCAAGTGTGCGACCAATATCGCGATGACTGGGACTTAAGCGGCATTGTACAAGACACGCAGATGCTGTTTGATGTGGGTGTCGGCGTTGCGAATGCTGACACTTGGCCTAAATGGAATGAAGCAAGTGAGTTTCAGCGCAAGAATTAATATCCGCTCTGACTTCTAAGCGTCAAAAATGCGTAGTTATGCAGTAAAACTAAAAGGGCCTTTTTACAGGTCCTTTCTTACTTCTCTTTCCTATATCACTGCTTCAAGCGGCTTCGAATGACTACTTTATATTGTTCAGTAAACTCACTCACTATTTAATTCATCTAATAATTATGCGCTCGAAATAGGATAAAAATGTTAATAAACGGCTGTTTTGAGATAAAAGGAATAAGTATTTCCATTTTCTCATCATAATGTACTTGCAATTTCCTGTCAGACTGGCACATTCAAGGCACGCGAAAAAAGAATAAAAACAATCCTTCGCTCACTCGTACGCGAGTACCGACAGAAAAAACTTCTATTATTTTTTTCAACAAGTGAACAGAGAGAATCCGTTATATGTGTGGTATTTTCGGTATCCTTGATATCAAAACCGATGTGTCTGAACTCAGAACCCAAGCCCTCGATTTATCAAAACTATTGCGCCACCGTGGCCCTGACTGGTCGGGTATCTGGAATAATGACAATACCATTCTTTGTCACGAAAGACTGGCGATTGTCGACGTAGATACAGGGGCACAGCCTCTTATCAGCCAAAACGATAAGCAAATTCTTGCGGTTAATGGCGAGATTTATAATCACAAGCAGCTAGCCGCTGACTTAGATGAGCCGTATCCATTTAAAACCCGTTCAGATTGTGAAGTTATCCTTCCGCTTTTTCAGCAAAAAGGCATCGACTTTATTGATGACCTAGAAGGCATGTTCGCGTTTATTCTTTACGATGAAGAGCAAGACGCTTACCTGATTGCCCGTGATCATATTGGTATTATCCCGCTTTATACGGGTTACGATGAGCACGGAAACTTTTATGTTTCGTCAGAAATGAAAGCACTAGCGGGCGTATGTAAGACAATTAGTGAATTCCCTCCAGGCCATTACCTATGGAGTAAAGAAGGAAAAATCACTAAGTACTACAAACGCGACTGGATGGAATACGACAACGTAAAAGACAACACAAGCGATTTAGACGAGCTTCGCGTAGCGTTTGAGAAAGCGGTGAAGTCACACATGATGTCTGACGTGCCTTACGCAGTTCTGTTGTCTGGTGGTCTAGACTCATCACTGGTTTCTGCTGTGGCTGCACAGTACGTAGCCAAACGTGTTGAAGATGAAGACAAGACTGACGCGTGGTGGCCACGCCTACACAGTTTTGCTGTAGGTCTTGAAGGTGCTCCTGACCTTAAAGCTGCGAAGAAAGTGGCGGATATGATTGGTACCGTTCACCATGAAATCCATTTCACCATTCAAGAAGGTTTAGATGCCATCCGTGATGTTATTTTCCATCTCGAGACCTACGATACAACTACTATCCGCGCTGCTACCCCTATGTACCTTATGACCCGCAAAATTAAAGCAATGGGCATAAAGATGGTGCTTTCGGGTGAAGGCTCTGATGAAATCTTTGGTGGCTATCTGTATTTCCATAAGGCGCCAAATGCCAAAGAGTTCCACGAAGAAACGGTACGTAAGCTGGATCGTCTCCACATGTTTGACTGTGCTCGCGCCAACAAAGCGACGTCAGCATGGGGTGTTGAAGCACGTGTTCCTTTCTTAGATAAGAACTTTATTGACGTAGCCATGCGCTTAAACCCACAAGACAAAATGTGTCTTGACGGAAAAATGGAGAAGTGGATCCTTCGTAAAGCGTTTGATAACGGCGAAACCCTTCCCGCGGAAGTATTGTGGCGCCAAAAAGAACAGTTTGGTGATGGTGTAGGTTATTCGTGGATTGACTCAATTCGCGACTTTGTGGAAAACGAAGTAACCGACCAACAACTGGCTACTGCGGAGTTCCGCTTCCCGGTGAATACGCCTGACACCAAAGAAGGCTATTACTACCGCACTATTTTCGAGAGCTATTTCCCTCAAGAAAGTGCCGCTCGCTGCGTACCTGGCGGTAAGTCAATCGCCTGTAGTACTGCAGAAGCTCTTGAATGGGACGAGAGCTTTAAGAACAATGCCGACCCATCTGGTCGCTCAATGAAAGATGTTCACGCTGGCGAGTCTTAATAGACGCGACAAAACAACGATATGTAAAAAACGCAGCTTAGGCTGCGTTTTTTATTTCTGTTTTACTCTTTTTGACGTAGGTTTATACCAGAGTGCAGAATTAGTGACAGGCGTTTCAATAGGAAGCAATGGGTTTTCCAGAGTAAATATTTTGCGCTCACTAACGTCTAAAGACTCTAAGATAGGCGCATAGGTAGACTCAAATAGGGCGTCGAATGACCCGTCTTCTATAGCTCTATTTAGGCCAGTCTGAATGAGGTTTTCTAATGTTTTATTATTCCCATTAACGAAGTAGTACATTGCTGTTGGGTAATAAAGCGCTATTGAAGGCTCAAGATAGAGGTTTGTACGACGGCCCTCTTCTTCAAGTTCAGCACTCACTTCCATCACAGAACGAGGAAAAAAGTCTCCTTTGCCCTGTTTAATCATGTCATACGCTTCACGAAATTCAGGCACGGTGAAGACGTTGAACCCGTTAGCTTGCAAAATCTTAGTATCTGGCCACTCTTCTCCTTGGATAGGAACAAGTTTACGCATATCGTTCAACGACAATACATCATCAAACTTCGACTTCTTATCTTCGTTAATAACAAAAACGCGAAAGCCAATAAGCCCTTTGGCGATAGGTATTCGAATGGGAGTCAGCTCTTTTTCTCGCTGGTTATCTGTCATGCTCCACACAACGTTAACTTCTCTATTCTCACGTAGCTGGCGCATAGCCTTACTCGTCAGTAAGATGCGATCCGAAGGGCGAAGCTCGTAATTGACACCTGTTTTATCGAGAGCGAGTTTAAGTAAAGCGATTGGATATTGAGCTCGTGCGTCAGAGTCGTCGATAGGACGGGGATAGGTAATCGTCCACGTAGCGCCATCAGCCATTGGAACGATAACCAAAAGACATAAAGAAACCGCTGCAGTAACAGCTTTTTTAAGCGAGTTGAAGCTGTTCATTTTCTTTATGCCCAAGTTGAATTAAAGAGTGAGTTGAGTACTCATAATCTCGTTTAGTTCTTCTAATAAACCCATGCATATTAAACATTCATTCAATGCCAATGTATTTGTGTGTTTGTAAAGATAGCCGCCAGTTGCGCTCAATACAAGTCCGCACAGCCAGTTCAGTTGCTCTCTTCTGCTGGCTAATTGGTTGTAAACAAACCTGTTTTCCTTCCAGCAATGATACGCTGCTCAGCAGAGCGTCAAGTTCATCAATATGCTTCTGCATAGCGATAGGATGCTTAATTTCGTTAGCTCTTTCTAATGCGCTGACTAACACATCATATCCACCTTTCATGTTTATTTTAGGTGAAACGGTTACGTAAGTACGCTCATCGCAAAGCACTTCAAACGTACCGCTGGTCTCTATTTGTGTTGTGTATCCGTTGTCGTGAAGTAGGCTCGTCAGAGGACGTAGGTCGTACATACATGGCTCACCGCCAGTAATAACTACATGCTTTGCCACATAGCCTTGTTTCCCAAACTCAGCCAGCAAAGCCTCCTCACTAGAGATGAAATAGGTCTCAGACTCTTCGCCTTTGGTTATCACAGCCTGAGGCGAAACACTTAAATCAGGATTAATTTCCCACGTATGTTTAGTATCACACCATGGGCAGCCTACAGGGCAGCCCTGCAGGCGAACAAAGATAGAAGGAATACCTGTGTGAGCACCTTCACCCTGGATAGTTTCAAACATCTCATTGATGTTTAATGTGGACATTACAGACAAATTGACACCCTTTAACGATTGTATGTTGGGATTTTACCAAGGATCACATAAAATTCGGGCATAATTTCTTAAATCTTCGAAAACTATGTCAGAAAATGTTGTTGTTATCTATTCAGGAGGCATGGACTCTTTCACAGTACTGCACAAAGCACTAAAGGCAGGCAAAAAAGTCCACGCGTTAAGCTTTAACTACGGTCAGCGGCACAAAAAAGAACTCGACTATGCGGCGAACGTGTGTAAATCACTTAATGTGCCACATAAAATTGTTGATATTAGCGCTATTAATACGCTTATTGGTGGCTCTGCTCTAACGTCAGATATCGACGTACCTGAAGGTCACTATGAAGAACCAAGCATGAAACAAACCGTAGTGCCTAATCGTAACATGATATTGCTGTCTTTGGCGGTTGGCTATGCTGTGAGTTTGGACGCCAATGAAGTCTATTACGGTGCACACTCAGGCGATCACGCCATTTACCCCGACTGCCGACCAGAATTCGTGCATAAGATGAATGACGTATGTGGTATTGCAAACTATACCCCAGTTACCATTATGACGCCTTATATCGACGACAGCAAAACAGCTATTTTGACTGACGGTTTGTCGATGGGTTTGGACTATGGGCAAACATGGACATGCTACAACGGCAGAGAGAAAGCGTGCGGAAAATGCGGTGCATGTGAAGAGCGTTTAGAAGCATTTAAGGAAAACGACGCTACCGACCCTTTAGAGTACGAATAAGTACTGCTCATACAAATAAACAGACTCAATAAAAAACACCTCTTGTTCCCTGCGTATTTATGAACGCTTTAGAACAAGAGGTGTTTTTATATTAGCTGTATTGATGAAACTACTTCTGGCTTTCAGAAATAAAATAACTTAACTCTTTAATGCAGTGGCGTAATACCGGGTTTAACCGCGTGTTTTTACCATTCATCACAAATAGCTCGTGGCTAAAGTTAAAAAGACTCCCTTGAGCAATAGGCACAAGTCCTAACGCCGCCCCCTGCTCTTTTGCCATGTAATCAGGTAACAAACCGATATATTCGCCCGTCATAATTGCGGACATCGCAGCGTCGAAAGAATCAGAAAAGGTTTGTATAGATAGCCTTGTCTCATCTTCAATGTAGTTAGCTGATGACAGGCCAGCAATGCCAATCGCAGGATAATCACCAATCTTCACATTCTCTGGCAATTCAGTATCGCGATACTTTGCCAACGGATGGGTTGGCGCACAATATAGACGCCCTTCAGTTTCAATCCCCACAGGGTGAAAAGTCACTGATTCAGGTTTTACCATGTCATAGGTTGAAACCACAAGGTGACACTCACCTGATAACGCAACATGTTCTACTTCGTTATATAAACGAGTTTGGATATTCACGTGGATATCATCAAACTTCTTCATTGTACTTTTAACTGCTTTACTTACAGCCATGTGCATTGAAAGTGGGAGGCCTGCCATTAACACTAGCGTGATATGGCCAGAATAATCATCGTGTAGCGATTTTAGATTAAAAACAAAGTTGTCGAAGGCATTGAAGATGCGCTTGGTTTCTTGAAAAACCACCTCACCTTCTTTTGTCATTTGAAAACCACCACGACCACGATGACATAGCACCAAATCCAAACGCTCTTCGAGCTTTTTAATGGCGGCACTGATATTTGGACGTTGCATACGCAACACGGGTTCAGCCGCAGTAAATCCGTTGCAGCTTGCTACAGCATAAAACACACGCAGTAGCTTGATATCTGACTCCTGAAGACGATTAAGCATGTTAGCACCTGTTTTTAGGTATAGTTATAGATACTCTAATGAGAACTATATGTAACTAATCGTGCTATTACAACGACATTTTGCTGCTTTTCGTCTCATTTAATAATAAAAAAACAACTTCTCTGTTTCGTAAATAGTTATCTACAGGAATATTTTTACATAAGTAAAAAGAACTAAGCAAAGGTGAAGAGCAAGTAGAGATCTGTTATTCAGATTTATACGAAACATGTGTTTAGGAGGCTTTATGGCAATTTTTAACTCAAGATTTGAATAAAAAATGCCTGCCCAAGTAAAGCGCCCCCAATAAGTACTGAGGGCGTTGACTGGGTAAAATGCTTAAGAAAGCGCAACTACCTGTTTTCTAAGTGATTCAATATCGTCACGAAGTGACGCCGCTTTTTCGAACTCAAGTTCCCGAGCATATTCGAACATCTGTTTTTCCAGTTCGGTGATTTGATCCATTAACTCAGTTGCACTTGCTGTCTTCTGTTGCTTTTTCTTTTCTTCAACCTTGCGCAGTCTTACCTTACCAGAAGCAGGATGTGCACTATCACCTAAGTCCATTATATCGGTAATAGGCTTATTAAGACGCATTGGTGTAATACCATTGGCCTCGTTATGCGCCATTTGCTTTTCACGACGGCGTTCGGTCTCGTCCATCGCCTTTCTCATCGACTTAGTAATACTGTCAGCGTATAAGATAGCTTTACCATTCACGTGACGCGCAGCTCTACCAATGGTTTGAATAAGCGAACGCTCAGCGCGCAAAAAGCCTTCTTTATCCGCATCTAGGATAGCCACCAGCGAGACTTCAGGCATGTCTAAACCTTCACGCAACAAGTTGATACCGACCAACACATCGAATTTACCCAATCGTAAATCACGGATAATTTCAATTCGCTCTACAGTATCGATATCCGAATGTAGATAGCGCACCTTTACGCCGTGCTCGTTTAAGTACTCGCTTAAATCCTCGGCCATACGCTTTGTTAAGGTAGTAATAAGCACACGTTCGTCAAGCTCTACCCGCTTTTGAATTTCAGACAGAACATCATCGACTTGAGTTGCAACAGGGCGCACTTCAATAACCGGATCTAAGAGCCCAGTGGGCCGTACCACTTGCTCGACTACCTCGCCGTCAGTTTTCTTCAACTCATAGTCACCCGGCGTTGCAGAAACATAAATGGTTTGAGGACAAATTTGCTCAAATTCTTCAAACTTAAGCGGACGATTGTCTAACGCAGATGGCAATCTGAAACCAAACTCCACTAGCGTTTCTTTTCTAGAGCGATCCCCACGGTACATAGCCCCTACTTGGGAAACCGTAACATGAGACTCATCGATAAACATCAAGCCATCTGCCGGAAAATAATCTAACAAAGTTGGAGGCGGCTCGCCCGGCGCTCGTCCCGACAAGTAGCGGGAATAGTTTTCAATACCCGAACAATATCCAAGCTCCATCATCATTTCGATATCAAACTGGGTACGTTGTGAGATGCGTTGCTCTTCAATAAGCTTATTAGTTTCTTGAAGCTGCTTTTTGCGATCGCCTAATTCATCCTTTATATGCTCAATAGCATTCAGAATTTTCTCTCGCGGAGTTACATAGTGCGTTTTTGGGAAAACCGTCGCGCGAATAACAGACTTATCCACTGCGCCAGTTAGCGGGTCGAACAGACTTATCTTATCTATTTCATCGTCAAACAGCTCAACCCGCACGGCTTGCTTTTCAGAGTCGGCGGGGAAGATATCAATGACATCGCCACGCACGCGAAATGTACCCCGTTCAAAGGCCAAATCGTTACGCTTGTACTGCAGTTCTGCAAGGCGACGTAAGATATCACGCTGATCCATAGTGTCGCCCTGTCGAAGGTGCAACAGCATTTTCATATAGGATTCAGGATCACCCAAGCCATAAATAGCCGACACACTGGCCACTATCACTACGTCCCGGCGCTCCATCAGTGCCTTGGTAGCTGATAATCGCATTTGTTCGATGTGATCATTTATAGAGGCGTCTTTTTCGATAAAGGTATCGGTACTAGGAACGTAGGCTTCTGGCTGGTAGTAATCGTAATAGGAGACAAAGTACTCTACGGCGTTATTGGGGAAAAACTCTTTCATTTCACCGTACAGTTGAGCCGCAAGTGTTTTGTTGTGTGCCAAAATAAGTGTTGGTCGCTGCACTTCTTTAATCACGTTAGCCATGGTGAAGGTTTTACCTGACCCCGTAACACCTAGCAGTGTCTGGCCGGCCAAACCACTTTCCAAGCCATCCACCAAAGCTTCTATTGCTTTTGGCTGGTCGCCTGCTGGCTTGTATTTAGAATGAAGCTCAAACCCTCTACTCATTTACTTAACCTTTTCTTTAGCTTACTGCTTAACATTTTGCTCTCGGTCAAACTACTTAAAGTTACAAACACACAACCTTGGTTGGCCACTATGGTATTAGCTGCGCTCAGATGTTTTTTTATCTGATTCAAACTGAGTAATCGCACGTTTGAAAACAACAAATGAAACACACGCCATTGCAATATTGGCAATGACAGTACCGGCAAATAACCCTTTCAGTTCAAATAGAAAACTACCGGCAACACTTATTGGTACGAAGAAAATAAATAAGCGGATGACACTTAATACTAATGCCGTCATGGGGCGGTGCATTGCGTTCAACGATGAATTAGTCAGAATTATAATGCCTTGCATGCCATAACCCAGAGGTACAATCATCAAAAATAGCTGTATTAATACGCTTACCTCTGCTTCATGGGCAAAAGCAACGGCTATCCAGCTAGACATTGCCCACATAAAAAGAAAAATGCCGAACTGCCAAACAAGAACAAACTTCAAAGTAAGCGAATATGCTTTTTTAACCCGCTCTACCTGCCCTGCCCCTACGTTCTGGCTAATAAATGGAGGCAGCGTCATGGAAAGTGCTAGTACAACAATACTAGCAATAGACTCCATTCTATTTCCCACTCCCCACGCTGCAACCGCTTCAGCGCCGTAGCCAGCAACTACAGCTGTCATTACACCACCGGCAACAGGGGTAAGCATATTCGCACCTGCCGCGGGCAGTCCTATCTTGAGAATTTCACGGCTGCTATCACGCAGCTCGGCGAGTGTTAGAAGTCGAGGTAACATTAACTTTCGACGAACCGATAAAATATAAAGTATCCATATTGCGCCAACTATCCACGCGATAAAGGTAGCTAGCGCCGCACCTTTTATTCCCATCGCCGGTATAGGCCCAAGTCCGAATATAAAGATAGGGTCTAGCAACGCATTTAGACCGCCCCCTGCTGCCATCACTATGCTAGGCGTTCGGGTGTCACCACATGCGCGAAGTACACTATTGCCCACCATAGGCATGGCTAAAAAGATGCTCGACAAATACCATAGCCCCATATAGTCAGATATATATGGCATTAAGTTGTCTGTGGCATTAAGCAGTTTAAATACAGGCTCTATGGTAAAAAAGCCAATTATTGCTAATGTCCCTACCAGCAACACCGACAGCATTAGCGAGCCTGTAGCATAGTGTTGGGACTTGGTTATTTCCTTACTCCCTTGCAACTTCCCTATTATTGCTGACGTTCCTATACCTAAACCAATGTTCAGACTGATTACTGTAAAAGTTACTGGAAAGGTAAAACTGATAGCAGCTAGTGGATCTGTGCCCAACAAGCTGACGAAAAAGGTATCGATAAGCCCAAAGCTCATCATCATTACCATTCCTAATATCATAGGAATAGTCATACGCTTTAACGTAGTACCTATATCTCCTCCCAATAAGTCGGAAGTACGTTGTTTAGCGTTACTTTTTATCACTAGATCTCCGGCTGAATGAATTTCCCTCATTAATTGCACGCTAGTGTAAAACGGTGAACGCTATTTAGCCATTCTGTTTCGATAAACAAAGCAAAGAGCAAGAGGGAGAGAAGAAATATGGTGTTTTTAATAAAAATGCATGCGTTCTACGAATTTGTTCGCTATTCGCTAAAAGCACTACTTTATCGATAGTTGTACGCGATAAATGTGTCAGTAAGTCCGTGACAGTTTAGTTTCTATTCTATTTCACTTTTAATATAGTCACTTCTGAAGTTCGTTCACGTTAAGTTTTCACTGCTTAACGATTGAAAGAACAACAAAAATGTTAATATATTGTAATAACCTGGGACATAACATGGATTTCGTTGGATAGCATTTAGTCATTCGTTGAATTAACACACAAGCTACTTTTTGTTCAACCGATCAATTTAGATCGAAGGATGCGATCACAAAAACAGCGCTAACCCTTTGTAGTATATAGAATATCACCCCACATTCAGGCCTATTCAATCGGATCAATTAATACCTGATCTTACAAAAGCAGTAGGCGAATCTAAGCTATCAACATAGTTATCCACAGATTTAGTGGATAACTACCGCCAGACCATATTCGGCGGGATTTCGTGCTCGATTAATTTCTCATCACGTAAGTGGTGACTAACCTTTTAATCCTCAGGTACAGGTTACAGATTTATTAAAGCCTGTACATAATAACAGTATGGAAGCGATTTTTTATTCTTTTTAGTTATAGCCTTTAACTTTACCGAGATATATCAGAAAAAAGAAAAAATCATTTCTTTAAAAGCTAAAAGCACACGTGTTTATGTGTAAACAAGCAATAATGTGCAGTTATTAACCATCACTTTCGCCACATTGACGACAAAATGAGCATTAAAGCCGTAAAAAGCTATTTTTTGCGCAGTCAGCACAAATATTTCATTTATGTTGTTGACAGTTCCTAAGTACGTCTTTAATATTCGCCTCCGTTGAAGCACAGGTCCCCCTTAGCTCAGTTGGTTAGAGCGACGGACTGTTAATCCGCAGGTCCCCCGTTCGAGTCGGGGAGGGGGAGCCAACTTCAGCAAACAACTTAGGTGTCGATTCCCCCTTAGCTCAGTTGGTTAGAGCGACGGACTGTTAATCCGCAGGTCCCCCGTTCGAGTCGGGGAGGGGGAGCCACTTAGTTGGCTTCTAAATCGCCTCACCCACATCATTCTATTTTAATTCCTAAAACAACGCGTTTAGACATTAAATAACCCTAATTCAATCAAGTTGTTAAACCCGTTCTAAAAAGGGATAATAGACCTAATCTGTTTTTCTTTTTAATTCGCGGGCATTGTCCGTCAAAATTCCTCGAAGGAATTGCGTTATTCATGACTGAATTTTTACTGCTATTGATTGGTACAGTACTGGTTAACAACTTCGTGTTGGTTAAGTTTCTCGGTTTATGCCCATTTATGGGTGTATCTGGAAAATTGGAAACCGCCATGGGCATGTCTATGGCCACCACATTTGTACTCACCCTTGCCTCGGCTTCAAGTTACCTGGTTGAAACCTATTTACTTGCGCCTTTAGGTATTGGCTATCTCAGAACCCTGGCCTTCATCCTTGTTATTGCGGTGGTTGTTCAGTTCACAGAAATGGTAGTGAACAAAACAAGTCCTACCTTATATAGATTGTTAGGTATATTTCTTCCTCTTATCACAACCAACTGTGCAGTTCTTGGTGTAGCTTTGTTAAACCTTACGGAGCAGCATAATTTCATGCAGAGCCTTATTTATGGATTCGGGGCTGCAGTAGGTTTCTCCTTGGTATTAGTGTTATTTGCAGCTATGCGTGAGCGCTTAGCAGCTGCTGACGTACCTGTCTCATTCAAGGGTGCATCAATTGCCATGATTACCGCAGGCCTTATGTCCCTCGCATTTATGGGATTTAGTGGGTTGGTGAAGGTGTAATGTCGATGTCTACTACGATCATACTTGCTGTCATTGCAATTGGCGTCCTAGCCCTTATTTTTGGCCTAGTCTTGGGCTATGCGAGCATTCGCTTTAAAGTAGAGGGCGACCCCCTTGTCGAGCAAATCGACGCCGTGTTACCACAAACCCAATGTGGTCAATGTGGTTATCCAGGTTGTAAACCTTATGCTGAAGCCATTGCAGATGGCGATGACATTAATAAATGTCCTCCGGGCGGTGAAGCAACGATCAAAAAACTTGCAGACTTAATGGGGGTTGAACCCAAGCCCCTTGACGCAGCACACGGCGAAGAAGACGTCAAAAAAGTTGCTTTCATTCGAGAAGATGAGTGCATCGGCTGCACCAAATGTATCCAAGCCTGCCCTGTCGATGCCATATTAGGTGCCGCAAAACACATGCATACAGTTATTACTGATGAGTGTACAGGATGTGACTTATGTGTAGACCCCTGCCCTGTCGACTGCATTGACATGGTGCCAATCGTTCAAACTACTTCTACATGGAAGTGGGATTTCGAATCATCACCTAAAGGTGATATCCCTATCAAAATGGTATCGTAATTGTGATGTATCCAAGTTTTGATTCAATTATAGAAGCGCTTGAAGCGGGGAAGCTGTACTCATTTCCAGGTGGTGTGCATCCTGACGATAAAAAATCACTTTCTAATACGTCGGTAATTAAAAAGCCATCGTTGCCTGAGTTATTGATAGTACCATTGCGCCAGCACATTGGTTCAGACGGCATATGCTGCGTAGAAGTTGGCGATACCGTGTTAAAAGGCCAAATTCTTTCGCAAAGCTCCTCGCCTTTTTCGGTACCTGTACACGCTCCCACCTCTGGAGAAGTCGTTGCAATAGCGCCGCATGTTATTGCTCATCCTAGCGGCTTAACCGAAATGTGTATATCAATACGCCCGGATGGTAAAGACACATGGTGCGACCTATCTCCAATAGCAAATTATAGCGACATAGATAAGAACAAGCTTATAGAAGCTATTTGCCAAGCAGGAATTTCAGGAATGGGTGGTGCCGGCTTCCCTACCCATATAAAAACCTCAACGTCTAAACCTGTTGAGTTTCTTATTTTAAACGGGATCGAGTGTGAACCTTATATCACATCTGATGACCGGTTAATGCGTGAGCACGCATGGCAAATACGCCAGGGTTTAGACATTCTGACTCACCTTATCGAACCTAAGGCAATTATTGTTGCGGTTGAAGACAACAAACCCGAAGCGTTCGAGGCACTCAATATTGCCTGTCAGGATAAGAAAGACTACCGCGTGGTTAGCGTTGAAACTAAATATCCTGCTGGCGGTGAAAAGCAGCTAATTCAAGTTGTTACTGGCCGAGAAGTGCCAAGAAATGGATTGCCTGCCGACGTAGGCGTGATGATGTTCAACGTTGGTACCTGCTATGCCATTGCAGATGCTATTTTACACGGCAAGCCGCTGATTGAGCGGGTTGTTACCGTAACCGGTGAAGCAGTTAAATCCCCTAGCAATTTCAGAGCGCTATTAGGTACACCAGTTTCTCATTTGTTAGAAGAAGCAAGTTACAACCCGAAAAAACAGAAAGCGCCCAAAGTCATTATGGGCGGCCCTATGATGGGTTTCACCTTATCAGACGCAACTATTCCTGTGGTAAAGACCACAAACTGTTTACTAGTCCCGGCTAAAAAAGAGCTTGTAGATGATAATGCAGAACGTCCGTGTATACGCTGTAGCGCGTGCGCCGACGCATGCCCTGCGTCATTGCTTCCCCAACAGATGTTTTGGCACGCCAAAGCAAAAGAATACGACAAAGCCGAAGAATATGACCTTTTCGACTGTATAGAGTGCGGCGCATGCGCTTACGTTTGCCCCAGCGAGATACCGCTGGTGCATTACTATCGCCAGGCTAAGTCTGAAATACGCATTCAGCGTGACGAAAAAAATAAAGCTGAAAAGGCCAAGCAGCGTTTTGAAGCGCGTAAAGAACGTTTAGAGCGTGAAAAGCTGGAGCGAGAAGCAAAGCATAGAAAAGCAAAAGAGGCGCGGTTAGCCGCAAATAAAGCCAAAGAACAAAACGCTGCAGCTGTAGATAATGCAAATAGCACGGCTGATACTGGCGCAACGGGAGCAAAGGATAAAGTAGCGGCGGCGCTTGCACGCGCAAAAGCAAAAAAAGCGGCAATGCAGGCCAAGGCTAAAGACGAAAATATGCCAGTAAACGCTGACGAGCCTAACCCAGCGGCAGACGATAAAAAAGCTCAGGTAGCCGCTGCTATCGCCAGAGCGAAAGCGAAGAAAGCAGCCCAAGCTCAAGGCTTAGATCAAGCTGAGAACGTCACTGAGCCAGCGGCTCAGGTATCATCGCCAGAGGATGATAAAAAGGCAAAAGTGGCCGCTGCCATTGCTAGAGCGAAAGCCAAGAAAGCAGCTCAAGCTGGCCAGCATTCAGATGCGTCAACAGAAAACCAAGCGGGTTCACAAAGCGAAAAATCTGCTGGTCTTTCAAATAGCGAGCTTTCAAATACTGAGCCTTCAAAGACCGAAACTAACGCAGACCTATCAGTTGAGGAACAGAAAAAAGCGCGTATTGCAGCAGCCGTTGCTAAAGCAAAAGCGCAAAAAGCCGCTAAAAATAACACGAGCGGCCAACCTGAGCAGGCTACGTCCACTCAATTTGGCGAGGAGCAAGACAATCAGTCTAAAGAACCGCTAGGTGAACCGGACGCTAAGGATGAAAAGAAGGCTAGGATAGCTGCTGCCGTTGCTAAAGCGAAAGCCAAAAAGGCCGCGTCGCAAAAAGCACAAGCATCTAGCCTTGTTAGTGAAGCTGACACAGACAGCCAAGACGTTAGCTTGCAAAAAGAAGCGGATCCTCAAAGTGTCAACGGCCAAGATAATGGTGCTCAGGATAACAAGGCTTTAAATTCATCTAGCAACTTGAGCGAAGCGGAACAGAAAAAGGCCCGCATTGCTGCCGCCGTGGCAAAAGCAAAAGCCAAAAAAGCGGCCAAACAGGAAGGGAATCTAGAGGACAATATAAAAGGCGAGCAAACAACTTCTCAACACACTGCTCAAGATGAAAAGAAAGCACGTATAGCGGCAGCCATTGCAAAAGCAAAAGCGAAAAAAGCGGCGGCTGAACAAGAGAAAGAATCAGAATGAAGTTAAGTTTATCGAGTTCACCACACCAACGAGTTAAACGCGATACCGGACAGGTCATGCGCATGGTCATTTACGCTATGATCCCAGGCATGATAGCCCAATCTATTTTTTTTGGTTGGGGCATGCTTATTCAAGCAGTTATTGCGGTAGCAAGTGCACTAGTTATTGAAGGGGTTATTTTATATCTAAGAAAACGCCCTATCGAACGCACTCTTACTGATTACAGTGCGGTTTTAACCGGCTTGTTAATCGCGATTAGTATTCCACCTACTCTGCCGTGGTGGATGACGGTGACAGGCGTTTTCTTCGCCATTGCGGTAGCTAAACAGGTTTACGGTGGGCTTGGCTTTAATATTTTCAACCCAGCCATGATTGCTTACGTGGTGCTGCTTATTTCATTTCCTGCAGCGATGAGCCTATGGCTGCCTCCCGCGACTCACGCTGGCATCACGCCAAGCTTTTTAGATTCGGTTTCACTCATCTTTACTGGTTTTACTACCAGTGGATACGATGTCACTCAACTCAAAACCATTGCCGATGGTGTAACCATGGCAACACCGTTAGATACATTGAAAACCGACCTAACGCAAGGCGTAACCTACTCAGAGTCATTAGCCAAACCTATCTTCGATGGCGGTATATTCGAAGCCGCCGGTGCAGGATGGGGCATAGTAAGTCTTGCTTATTTACTCGGTGGTCTCTACCTATGGAAAACCCGCGTTATTAGCTGGCACATCCCAGGCGGCATGCTGCTGAGCGTATTCTTTTGTGCATCACTGCTTCATTTAGTTAACGCCGACTACTATGCTTCACCGCTATTCCACCTGTTTAATGGGGCAGTAATGGTAGGCGCATTCTTTATCGCCACCGACCCGGTTTCAGCGTCAACAACCCCAAAAGGCCGAATTATATTTGGAGCTGCCATTGGTTTTTGGGTAGTTATAATACGTACATTTGGTGGTTACCCCGATGCGGTGGCGTTTGCGGTGATCATTATGAATATGGCGGTACCGCTTATTGACTATTACACCCGCCCTCGTGTTTACGGTAAAAATGTGGGCAAAGGCCGAGGTAAGCAGTAATGATGAAAGATAGCTTGGCCAAAAACGGCCTTATGTTAGGTGCGTTTGCCGTTGTCACCACAGCGTTAATAGCGTTAACCTTTTTCAGCACCCAAGACAAAATTGAGCAACAAAAGCAGCAAAAGCTTCTAAGCGTACTGAATGAAGTCGTACCTAGCGAATTCCATGACAATGCTCTGTACGCCAACTGCACAGAAGTCAATGCCCCTGAACTGGGCATAAAAAAAGCCCATAAGATATACCGTGCCACGCTAAGCGGCCAACCTAGCGCGCTCGTGCTGGAAGTCACCGCCCCCGATGGTTACAGCGGTGATATAGATATTGTTGTCGGTGTAAAAGTAGATACACATATTGGTATCGATAAACAACAGAGTATGAAAAGCGACTCCCGTAGCGGTGAGAGTGAAAACCTCAATACCTCTGCCCTACCACTTACCAATATGGCAGAGCTCGGCGGGAGTTCTTCCGAAATGGATACGGCTGAAATAAAAACAACCAATATGAGAGTGCTTGGCGTACGCGTTATCGAACACAAAGAAACCCCTGGACTTGGTGATAAAATAGAGCTTGCAGTAAGTAATTGGATCACAAACTTCAGCGGCAAGTCTTTCTCACCAGATGACTTAGCTCCATGGCAAGTCAAAAAAGATGGCGGCGAATTTGACCAATTCACAGGCGCTACTATAACGCCAAGAGCGGTAGTCACAGCCGTACGTGAAGCTTTACTTTACGCTCAGGCTAACCAAAGCGCGTTATTCTCCGCTCCCAACACCTGTGCAACAACAGATTCGGTTGAAACAATAGACGCCGTTAACGTGGATGAAACGCAACCTCATAGTGTAGAGGAGTTATAACGTGACTGACTTTCGCGACCTGTCCTTGCAAGGACTTTGGAAGAACAACCCTGCGCTAGTACAGCTGTTGGGATTGTGCCCCCTACTAGCCGTTACTGCTACCTTCATTAATGGTTTAGGACTTGGCCTTGCTACCATGTTGGTTTTAATTGGCAGTAACATTACCGTTTCACTCGTTCGAAATGTGGTAAGAAACGAGATCCGTATCCCTGTTTTCGTTATGATTATTGCAGCATTTGTAACCATTGTTCAGCTTTTAATGAATGCCTATACCTACGACCTTTACTTGGCGTTAGGTATTTTCATTCCACTGATTGTAACTAACTGCGCCATTATAGGTCGCGCAGAGGCCTTTGCATCGAAAAATGGGCCCCTTGCGTCCGCATACGATGGGTTCATGATGGGCTTAGGCTTTACCGCTGTGTTGGTTGTACTAGGCGGCATGCGAGAAATATTGGGTGCGGGTACGTTATTAGCGGGTGCAGATAGGCTATTTGGCCCCATTGCTGCGAACTGGACTATTACACTGTTCAACACAGAAAACCCATTTCTACTTGCCATATTACCGCCGGGTGCGTTTTTAGGAATGGGACTTCTTATTGCTATTAAAAACAGCGTAGATGCCAAGTTAGCAGCTAAGCAAACATCGCCTGCGGTGAAAGCTGAGCGCGTGCGCGTCACTGCAGAGAGTTAAATCATTCTGTAATTATTAGCGTGGCTTGACGGAGTAAGCGAAAACTTCAGCAGATGGCGCAAACGTTTTAACTTAAAAAATTTACACCTTGTTTAGCGACCATATTAAAAAAGTATATAGAAATGAATGATGTAGTTAAGCCGGCAAAGCCGCTTTCTAAGCAGGAAAAAGTAAAAGAAATAATGCGAATTTTGGATGACCTTTATCCAGAAATTCCTATCTTTTTAGATCACAAAGACCCATATACGTTACTCATTGCGGTTCTATTATCGGCCCAATGTACCGACGAGCGCGTTAATCAAATTACGCCAAAGCTGTTCGCCCGCGCAGATAACCCCTACGACATGGTGTTGATGAGTATTGAAGAAATACAAGACATTATCCGCCCTTGTGGATTATCGCCTATGAAGTCGAAAGGCATTTGGCATTTGTCCGATATGATCATTAAACAACACAATGGTGAAGTTCCAGCGAACTTTGAAGCGCTGGAGGCCATGCCTGCTGTTGGCCACAAAACGGCCGCGGTGGTTATGTCGCAAGGCTTTGGTATTCCTGCTTTCCCGGTAGATACTCATATTCATCGTTTGATGTACCGCTGGGGTTTATCGAACGGAAAAAGCGTAGAGCAAACAGAACGCGATGCAAAACGCCTGTTCCCTAAAGAAAGATGGAACGACCTCCATCTGCAGATTATCTTGTACGGCAGAGAATACTGCCCTGCTCGCGGTTTTGATTTAAATAAGTGCACTATCACCCGTGAATTTGGTAGAAAGAGCTTTATAAACGAAGTGCTGAAAGAACAAGAGAAAAAGCAAAAATTGGCGCTTAAGAAGAAGCGTAGATAGAACTTAAGGCAAGCCTTTGCGATTCAAACAAGGAGTCTATAGACTCCTTGTTCATATACCGGATAGCGCTAATCTTGCGGGCTAAATTGGCGAAAAGCATAAGCTCTTGATGAAGCCTCTGTTGATATGACAATACCATTTCTCTCAACAATCGAGTTCTGATATTCAAAGGGAAATACACCATAAGCGAGAAGCCCTTCATATTCGAAATCTTCAAAGCAAGTCTCCGCTTTAATCGTAATATCGAAAAGTGAATTGATCCCGATAATTGGCTCGACAGAGCCTGAGTATATGCAACCATTAGTATCTGAACCGCTGATCATCCCTTCGTTATCGATAGCAAACGAACGAGTGTAGGCGCCATCAGACCAAGAACTTGCATAATTGCCAGCAATATCGATAAGTGAAACATCCTCGGTAGCGCTGACTTTGTTGGCAGAGAAATCAAGTGTGAGACCCGATACTGTCGCTGAGCCTTCTAAACTGTCACCATTCGCTGTGAGCTGCATTGTGCCATGCTTAGTCATGCCTTCTCCTGGATACAGCATGGTATCGTCAGAAGTAAAGGTATCTTCGCTTATGTCGCCGTGAGCAATAAGCGTGTCTCGCGAGGCCTGCGAAAATACAATAGCTTTACCTTCAGAGGAAACCGCAACAACAACCTCTTCTTGCCCATCTTCAACTGTTGAAGTTTGCCCAAACCATACGCCTAGTACTGAATCTGGCCTCACTACATTGTCATTTGAACTACCGCCACAACCAACAAGCCAAAATGCACAGACCAATGAACCGAAACAAGCCTTATTGTTGATAATACTTGAGAAGGCTAATGTTCTATTTTTGAAATAAGTATAGAGAGGTATCTTCATATTTACTTTCCTTGTTATTTTTTTCCTTTTCAGAAGGTAACATTATTTTTAACAACCAAGTAGATCTGCTTTGCGATTAACTTACGACTTCGGCTTGTGGTTTACCTCGAAAGCACATCTCAATTTGGCTATGATAAGCACGTCATATTTTTGCTCACGCAAATAAACAAAAATATAAAAATAATCCACGGAGAACACATGTCCCGATTGAATAATATCGCTAGGAATCTAGCGTTTGGTGCACTAGTAAGTGCATGCAGTTTCGGTGTTTTTGCTGAAACTTCCCCCATTACTGACGAGCAAAAGAAAAATGCCGAGACGCTAATTCAAAAAGCGCTGAAAAGTGACTTAGGCTATAGCATCGTAGAATCACTCACTACAGAGATAGGCCCACGCCTTGGCGGTTCAGAAGCAGAAAAGCGCGCCAGAGATTGGGGTGTTAAGGTAGGAAAGAACCTTGGGTTTGATAAAGTGAGCATTGAAGAGTTTACCATGCCCTTCTGGGACAGGGGTCACTTACATATTTCACTTACTGCGCCATACATGCAGCCCCTTTACGGTACCGCATTAGGTGGAGCGGCTCCTTCAGAGAGCGAGATCAACGCTGACATCGTGTATTTCAGGGATATTCATGCACTAACCGCAGTTAAAGACGGCGCGCTGAAAGGCAAAATTGCGTTTGTCGATGGCGATGCCATGGTAAAAAGTCAAACGGGTGCGGGCTATGGCCAAGCAAATCAACGTAGACGCATTGGCTGGCAACATGCGCAACGTGGTGGTGCTGAAGCCTTAGTTGTACGTTCGGTAGGCTCAGACTCTCATCGCTTCCCTCACTCTGGCATGATGAGCTCAGACGGTGATGAGTGGGCTGATATCCCAGTAGTTGCTATTTCTAACCCCGACGCCGATCATTTACGACGCCTACACAATTTAGGCAAACCACTGTCGTTATCGCTCCATTCTGAGTCAAAGTGGAAAGGCGAAGTGAATAGCGGCAACGTAATACTAGATTTAGTAGGAAGTGAAAAGCCTGAAGAGATTGTGCTCATTGGTGGCCACTTAGACAGCTGGGACTTAGGCACCGGCGCTGTAGATGACGGCGCGGGCGTTGCTATTACCACAGCGGCAGCCGCATTAATTGCATCACTGCCTGAACGCCCTAAACGCACCATTCGTGTAGTTATGTTTGGCGCTGAAGAAGTAGGCTTGTTAGGCGCGTTTGCTTATGCAAAACAGCATGAAAAGAACCTTGGTAACCACGTACTTGCCACAGAGTCTGATTTTGGCGCGCAAACAATTTGGCAACTTGTGTCGAATGTGAACCCTGAAGCAACAGTGCTGGTAGATGAAATCGCAAAAATCCTGTCCCCGCTAGGTATAATTCGCGGTGGTTCAGACGTTGCTGGTGGCGGCCCCGACATTATACCGCTAGCAGCGAAAGGCGTACCGACTATCCGGTTGAACCAAAACGGACGAGATTATTTCGATCTTCATCACACGCCTGATGACACATTGGATAAAATTAACCCTGATGAACTGGCGCAAAACATTGCAGCTTATGCAGCGAGTATATATTTGATAGCAGATTCAGACGTCGACTTAAAAGCCAAACAATAACCACAGGTTATTTCTATAATGACGTTGGTTAGTACACACCCGTACTAGCCAATGCTTCTCTTGCAACAGCACCATTATTTACAGCGCTTAATACATACGATGCAGTTGCACGACTGAACACGTAAGACCTATAACCTTTTAGCTTTTTAGCATCATTATTGACTATACAGCGATAAAGTCTCTTAAGCGCTTGTTATCAAGCACGAAAGCATAGAATGGATAGTTAGAACTTAATTAGCTCTCTTGAATAAGCTGATCAATAAATCGCTTTGCTTCTTGTCTCGATGATAATTGAACATGTCGATAGGTGTTCGCATGTTTAAAGGCAACAGCTGTTTTATTTATGGAGATATTTGAAATTAACGCACCTGGAATAAGGCTGTTAATGGTAGAGATAGAGATTTGAAATTGCATATTAAATACTTTTTTATTGATATTGTTTGTTTTGAATTCCTCGCAGGTTGGGTTAAGAAATCTAAAAACGAAAATTAGGCTCTTTCACATTTTTCGTGGAAAAGAGCCCATCTTTGCGGGTTACTTCAGATAAGAGAAATAACCCTAAGCTGGCTTACAGATCTTAAAGAACTGTTACGTTAGCAGCTTGTGGGCCTTTTTGGCCTTGTTCAACTTCAAAGCTAACCGCTTGACCTTCAGCAAGAGTCTTGAAGCCGTCAGAAGTGATTGAACGGAAGTGTACGAATACGTCTTTGCCACCAGCTTCAGGAGTAATGAAACCGAAACCTTTTTCTTCGTTAAACCACTTAACTGTACCATTTACAGAATTAGACATAATAATAACCTTTTAAAAAATTGATGTAATGGTGGAAGCCACCGAATAGCAATAGACATAACTAAGCTAGTAAAGCAGTTGTATATCTATCTAGCACTTCAATTTGAAGGTATAAAGAAAGGTACAGCGCAGTATTAGGTAAAGCATAAAACATATCTAGAGCGAGCGAGACAGTACAGGTAATTAGTCGCCATGTCCAATTATTTCGGGATTATTTTTTAAGCATTGCAACGCGAGCTTATCATTTGGGCCCACAATGAATACGTATGTTTGTATAACGCCAATAGCGGCTAAGTTAATCTTATTCTTTTTTCGCTAGGTTTTAATTATGACAGACATGTACTTATTATCGGGTAAAACCGCCATTGTGACAGGTGGCGGCAAGGGGCTGGGTAAAACTATTACCCGCTTTCTATTAGATGCAGGAATGAAAGTAGCTATTTGCGGACGCACTGAAGAAACGATTAACGAGACAGTTAAACAATTAGATTCGCTATTTCCCGGTAAGGTCATTGGGGCGAAATGTGATGTATCAAAAAGTGATGAAGTAGCAAGTTTCGTAAAAGAAGTTAAAAATACATTTGGCGAACTTCACGTTCTTATCAATAACAGTGGTTTTGGTAAAGAAACGCTCATCTGGGAAACCAATGAAGACGATTGGGACGAAGTGATGGATACCAATGTAAAAGGTTCCTTCCTTATGTGTAAGCAAGTAGTGCCTCATATGATTGAAAATCGAGAAGGTTACATTATCAATATTGCCTCTCAGGCGGCACTAAATGGGTATGCCAATGCAGGCGTTTACTGCGCGTCGAAATTCGCATTGGTGGGGCTTGGGAAAGCTCTGCAAGAGGAAGTGCGACCTTATGGCATTCACGTTCACTCACTCAACCCTGCGTTAATTCAGTCACAGAAAACAGGATCTGAGAATGTAGACAAGGGTCTGATTCAAAACGAAGACTTAGGAAAAATGGTGGTTTATCTGTTAAGCCAACCACGTAGACTTAAAATTGATAATATCGGCATGTGGGGTTTTTAATACGTTTAAGGGGAATGGTAAAACTGTCTTAAAGCGTTAACATTTTCCCATTATCATGGTGTGTCGTTTGCGTTGACCAACGAAAGTACTATGCGGGGATCTGTGTTGCTAGAGTTCTGGGTACATGTGGCAACTGCTAACGCACACTTACAATGCAGTGTACCATCGGGTAACTCTGATGGTTCAAATAGGAAATAGTTATGCGAATGCTTCACACCATGCTTCGAGTTGAAAACTTAGAGGCGTCACTTCACTTTTACACCTCATTGATGGGCATGCGCCTTCTTCGACAATCAGAAAACAAAGAGTATGAGTACACCCTCGCTTTTGTAGGATATGGAGAAGAGACCGATAGCACTGTGTTAGAACTTACCTATAACTGGGGTGACAACACCTACGATAAGGGTAACGCGTACGGCCACATCGCCATTGAAGTAGACGACATCTATAAGTTTTGTGAAAACTTAGAAGCAAATGGCGCTGAGGTGTATCGTAAACCCGGCCCCGTAAAAGGTGGCTCTACCGTCATCGCTTTTGTTCGCGATCCAGATGGGTATGCCATAGAACTTATTCAAAATAAGTCTATTTCATTATAGCAGCACGACGTCGCCAATATCTTTTAAGCGCTTGCAACATAAGCTTTCTGTGAAATGTACGGCATAAATAAGAAGGCGATAAATGTAAACACATGGAGTGGCAGTCACATGCTAGGTAACCGTTTATTATTTTCTTTAAACCGTGTAAGCAAGGCTGTAGCGGGTTCGTCGAACAAGCTTAAGCTGCTATTAAAGGGCAATGCTAGGTTTCGCAATAGATATACGACCAGGTTGGCATCGTTACTACCTGCTTTGGTGGTGCTATTTACAGGTGCCCTTGCCTCTGAGAGTACGTTTGCAGCTGATGCTACGAATAGTAAAACTTCGCACGCTGAAGCAGAACATACCGCTAGTGAAAGACTGCACTTTACCGTTATCGCCCATCGCGGTGCTTCTGGCTATTTGCCGGAACACACACTTGAAGCAGCCACGCTAGCATTCTCGCTGCGTCCTGACTTTATAGAGCAGGATGTTGTTATAACCAAAGATGACATTCCAGTGGTACTACACGACATTCACTTAGAGACAGTCACTAATGTAGAAGACATTTTTCCAGCACGTCACCGAAAGGACGGACGCTATTACGCCCGTGACTTCACCCTCGAAGAGCTTCGAGCATTGCGGGTACATGAGCGTGCCAACAGTGATGGCAAACAAGTTTTTAAAAGTAGGTACCGCGGCTCCCAGGCTAATTTCAAAGTGGCCACGTTAAGTGAACACTTTGAGCTAATCAGCGAACTTAATCGCCAATTCGGCACGTCTGTAGGCGTATACCCAGAAGTAAAGTCCCCTGCTTTTCACATTGCTGAAGGTATTGATGCCAGTAAGATGGTTATCGACACATTAAAAAACTACGGGTTTGCGGGAGAAAACGGCAATAGTTACCTGCAGTGCTTTGACTTTAACGAAGTCAAACGCATTCGTGAAACCCTTGGCTATAAGGGCAAAGTAGTTATGCTGATTGGCGAGAACGATTGGGGCGAGAGCGACACCGACTACGATTGGCTGCGTACACAAGATGGCATGAAGCAAGTCGCGAAGTATGCAAACGGCATAGGCCCTTGGTTAGGCCATTTAATGGATAATGAGGCGATGGCTAAAGGTAAAGTTGAAGCAGCTAGTTGGCTTAAGTACGCTCACGATAACGAACTTACCATTCATCCCTACACTTATCGTCAGGATGCGCTTCCGGCGGGCATGTCTGGAGAACAAGTTTTAGATGTATTGCACAAGGTAGTGCGAGCTGATGGCGTTTTCACCGACCATTTAGTGCCTGTATTAACCTGGCGAGACAAAACAAATTAACGCAAGTTAAACGGGTTTAAGGCGCTTTAGCAAGCGCCTAAGACTTGGATAGTCGTACCACTACACGTCTGTTTTGTGCACGGCTTTCCCGCGTATCGTTTGGCGCGATATGACGTTTTTCACCGTGGCCTGTCAGCTGGATCCTATCTTCAGGTACACCTAGCGTAGTTAAATAACTTTTTACTTCATTGGCCCGTCGAATAGACAATTGTTCGTTGTTGTAACGTCCACCGTAACTGTCCGTATAACCATCGAGAAGCACAAGCTCCAATTCGCTGTCTTCTTTTAAATATTCGCCAATCATAGTTAAACGCTTTTGTGAATACTTAGTAAGTTCGGTGCTGTTATTCTGATAAGACAATACGGTGTAAGCAATGTCATCAAAACTAAAAGGAAGCAGGTTCGACACGCACTTAACAAAGTCGCGATACACGCCTGAGAAGTTGCTTGCGTTTAATGCCACGCTCACCTGGTCATATTTGTTATACCAGTCTTGATAGTAAATCGTGGGCCAAAAGCCTTTTTCTAATTCAGATAACATGGTCCATGCAGCATCCTGCGGCAGGTCGCCATTGTATTGCTTTCGAATAGACATATCCGCGATGGTCTTTGGCGCCACACCCGGCATCCACTTTGGCGGAACAGAGTAGACCGCAGCCACATCGAACTTGTTTGGCAGCATGTACATATCTAATTCAAATTCCATGTTGAGCTGCTTCGATGCAGAACTAGTGAACATGGCTTCGCCGTAACCAGGGAGTTCGTGGTTAAGCGTACACTGCAGGCGCGTGTCAGAATCAATACGCCAGTTGGAGCTTTCTATGGTTGCAGAATATTGCCGCATGGCAGCATGGGACGACAGCGACCCCACCATCCCCAATAAAGCGATATATTTTAATTTCGACACCATTTCGACACCATAACGAAAGTCAGACTAACATGAATGTAGGCCTTTCATACGCCCACCAATCTCTAGCGCCATAAATTGTACCCATTCGTTTTAAGTCGCGAATTGAGTGTTCTAAAAATTCATGGTTAATATGATTATCGTCCAAAGTGTAGAAAAGTTTAGCGCTTAATACCATTAACGTTTCGTACTACTAGCGCTTCTCATCTTCGCGGTTTTCAAATTGAAACTGGCAACTCGAAGATATCCTTGCGATAATTCTTCGTGCTAATAAGTTTCGCAGGTAGGTTTGCATAAAAAGCGACCAACCAGTTTCTGCAATCTAGTCTTACAAGAGTGTTTATGTCTGCCAACCCGCCCCTTCTTTCCCAGCGCTTTCGAGGTTATTTCCCTGTTGTTATCGACGTTGAAACGGCCGGATTTAATGCAGGCACTGACGCCTTATTAGAGTTAGCAGCGGTTACGGTGAAAATGGATGAAGACGGTATACTGCATCCAAACCAAACCTTTCACTACCATATAGATCCGTTCGAGGGCGCTAACCTTGAGCCTGCGGCATTAGAATTTAATGGCATTGATCCGAATTGCGCATTGCGAGGTGCTATTGAGGAAAGCGAAGCCATGAAGGATTTATGTAAAGGCATTCGCAAAGCACAGAAAAATGCAGACTGTCAGCGTTCTGTTATCGTTGCTCATAACGCAACTTTTGATCAAAGCTTCGTTAATGCTGCGATTGAGCGCTGCAATATAAAGCGCACGCCCTTTCACCCATTTGTTTCCTTCGATACCACCAGCCTAGCGGGCCTTGCCCTTGGTCAAACTGTGCTGGTAAAAGCATGCCGGGCGGCTGGGATATCGTTTGACCAAAATGAAGCGCATAGCGCCCTTTACGATGCACAGAAAACCACCGAGCTATTTTGCTATATGGTAAATCGCTATAAGGCCTTAGGTGGCTGGCCAGTAGAAAATCAAGAATAGTTTTTTCGATAAACGCCATAAACAAAAACAGCGCCAAAAGGCGCTGTTTTATTATCTTTGAACAGGTTAGCTTATAGCTTGTCTGCTTCTTCAGATAGGTATTTAGCTACACCTTCAGGTGATGCATCCATACCTGATTTACCTTCGGTCCAACCTGCTGGGCAAACTTCGCCATGCTCTTCGTGGAACGCTAGTGCATCAACCATGCGAAGCATTTCGTCAACGTTACGACCAAGTGGAAGATCGTTTACTACCTGGTGACGTACCATACCTTCTGCATCAATTAGGAATGAACCGCGGAAAGCAACACCATCTTCAGGGTGCTCAACATCGTATGCTTGGCAGATGTCGTGTTTTACGTCAGCAACAAGAGTGTATTTAACTGGACCAATACCACCTTGATTTACTGGGGTATTTCTCCACGCATTGTGTGAAAATTGAGAGTCGATTGAAACACCAATTACTTCAACACCGCGCTTTTTAAACTCGTCATAACGCTTGTCGAAAGCGATAAGCTCTGACGGGCATACAAAAGTAAAATCTAGCGGGTAGAAGAATACAACCGCTTTTTTACCCTTGATTGCTTCACTTAGTGTGAAAGAATCTACGATTTCACCGCTACCAAGTACCGCTGCAGCAGTAAAATCAGGCGCAGGACGGCCAACTAATACACTCATGAGTCTCTCCATTTATATTTGGATTGTAATAATAGAAGTGATTACATTGCGTAACCACTTTGATAGAAAATTTCCTTCCCAGAAAATAGGTACGAATACGGAAATAACAATGTTAAACAATGAGTTTTTTTACTGCTCGTACCAATAATGCTCGTCCACATAAATAATTAGCTAGACATTACCCAGTCATTACCCACTCATTACCAAATTGTGGTTTATTAAACTTGCCATTATCTGCTTGCCAAAACAAAGAATAACAATTATTATCATTTACAGATTCATTTGGAGTACGTTTAATGTTTGTTTGCATGTGCTATGGGGTAACAGATAAAAGCATTCGCGCGGCGGTTGAAGAAAACGGCGTGGGAAATGTACGTGAGTTACGCCAACATTTAGAGCTAGGCTCACAGTGCGGTAAGTGCATCAACATGGCGCAACAAATTATCGATCAAACCATCATTGATGAGTCGCTTTTCAAAGACGTCGGCTAATATTAAAGTCCAAGGCTATCAAGGCTAAATATCGCAGTCTTATTTCCGAACACGCTTACCCTATCTATTGAAGTTAACGCTTTATTCATCTTAAAACGCTCGGTTTAGCTCCCTCACCTTTTCTTAATTAAGCTTCGTCAGTACTTTCAGCTAATTAAAGCGATACTCGACACCTGCATAGTAAAACGCGCCATTAATGCCGCCCGGAGATGTTGGAGGGTAAAGGGCCCCCACTTCCCCTTTAAAGGGGTTTTCATCTGGCAACGCATCAAACAAGTTCTGCGCTCCAAAAGTAAGTTGAGTATCAGGCAAAACCTTCCAAGCGAGTTGAGCATCGAAAGTGGTTAGCGCACTGCCGTAAATATCCAAGCCTGCCGAAGCATCTAGATGATCTTCATAAAATTTACCGTAGTAGTTTATACGCCAAGTGAAGGCCCATTCATCTTTTGACTGTTCTAAGGTAATGCTCCCTCGATGAGCAGGGAGATTGTCCTCTAACATACGTATTCGAGCCTCGGTTAAGTTGGGCAGAAGCGTTGTTTCCCCATCGCTTAACACCGGGTACAGAGATACACGCTCAACTTGCGTGTCTGTCCAGTTGTAGGCAACCAACACAGAGTTTGACCAGTCACTTAACGCAAAATTGTAGTTTACAACTAAATCGATACCCTGGGTTTTGGTATCAAAATCATTGGTAAAATACTTAGCGGAGTTATATCGGGCCGCATCAAAACGCCCTTGAGCAACAAGCGTATTAACGTCATCCTCGGTTAAAGGAATGGCCGATGTGGTACTGATACGATCGGTAAGGCGAATATTAAAATAGTCAAGGGTAGCAAAGAAGTTGTCACTTGCTTGCATAACCAAGCCCAAGCTAAAGTTTACTGACTCTTCAGGCGTCAGCGGCGTGGCCCCAAGCTGCTGCGAGATAAGGTCGGTTGGCGGCAATGTTGCTTGGTCTTCCAAGCCGTTAAGGCCATAGGCAGTAGTTACATTTATAACATTACTTTGGCCCACAGTCGGAGCTTTAAAGCCCGTATTTAAAGAACCTCGCAGTGCAAACATATCGTTAAGTGTGTAGCGAGTACTTAGCTTTCCATCAAATGTTGACCCGAAATCACTGAAATGCTCTACTCGCGTTGCTACACCAAACTGCCAATCTTCAGTCGCGTAAAATTCCAAGTCGGCATACACAGCCCAATTGCTGCGACTCCAGTGACCAGCAGACTGAGGTTGATAACCAGGAAAACCGTTAGAGCCTATTGAGAAGCCTTCACTTAAGCCTATCGGTGGTTCTAAAGCGAAAGGGCCAGCGATATACGAAGCTTCATCTCCCGCTTTTTGAAAATACGTCTCTTTTCTCCACTCAACGCCAGCAGCAATGCTCACCGGGTCGTCAAAAATAGTCTGGATCAGTTTAGTAAAGTCTAAGTTTAGCGTGCGTTCTACTTGTGATACCCCGCCTGGAGAAAAGGTCGTTGGGCTTTGCGGCCCTAGCGAAGGATTAACCGTATTCGATATGGTGTACTCAATATCGCTATAGCCCAAGGTGGCACTGATATCCATCGCCCAACCGTGAGGCAATTCATGCTTTATACCCATTGCAATAGATGCATCGGTTATCGTACCACCGAATCGAGGAGTAAAACCACCAGGGAACCACTCATTGAAGGCAAAGCAGTTTGCTCCAAGTGCTGTCGTGTTATCTGCAATAAGTTGGTAGTCGGGATCTTCTAGCACATTGTCATTCGATAAAGAGATTGAAGGGCATGCTATGCCGCTGTTTAGTCCATCTAAATCGGCAACGATAAGACGGCTTTCGCCGGTATTTGGATCCGTTCGGCTAAAAACACCTTCACGAGTTTGCGGGTTTCGAAAATAAAAACCTCCGTTTATTTCTCTTCTCGCAGCGGTTGCAAAGCTATAAAAATGGGAGCTTGCCGAAAGATCAGCACCAGTATTGAGTGCGAGCTTAATATCCTCGCTAACATCAAGTGCTCCCCAAATTTGAGATGGCGAGGCAATAAAGCTATTTCCTTGGTCAATTAGCATTTGAGCATCGCCTCGCTGCACCGAGCGCGACGTGCCGTTTTGCTGTCGGTATTCCGCAGTGGCGTTAAAAAATCCCGAGTCTCCTAACGCAAAGCCTTTATTAAGTTGTATTTGAAACAGTTCGCCATCACCCTCGCTGTATCCTCCGACTTTAAGCGCAACGTTCCCACCCTCACGGTCATCTTTTAGCACAAAATTGATCACGCCAGCGATAGCATCTGAGCCATACTGGGCAGAGGCCCCGTCTCGCAGTACTTCCACTTGTTTTAACGCATAAGCAGGTATAACGGATATATCGGGACCTTGAGCACCATCAGATAACCCCCCGCCTAAAAACGTAATAACCGCTGAGCGATGTCTCCGCTTGCCATTTAAAAGCAACAGAGTGTGATCTGACGACATGCCTCTTAAATTAGCAGGCCTCACCAAGCTACTTGCATCATTGATGGGCTGGTCGTTCACGTTTAGTGAAGGCACCATAACGCTTAGCATGGAAAGGACGTCGCTATTGCCCTGAGAACTTAGTTTATCTGCTCCAATAACATCAAGAGGCACTGCCGAGTCGACAGCGCTTCGAGGCGCGTTACGAGAGCCAACGATAGCAATTTTTTCAAGCCCGTTTGTGCCCTCGTCATCTGACTGTTCATTATCATCAGGCTGTTTACTTTGCGCTGTTAGCGATGCACGAGAACGAATACTCAACGCCCCATTCTCATCAGCAACCACCGCTAATTCCGTTCCCTCAAGTAATTGAGCCAATGCTTCACTTAAAGTAAAGGTTCCTTTAAGCGCATTGGTCGTTACTTTCTTCGCCAAATCAAAAGGAAACAAAAGGGTAGTGTTGGCTTGTTTAGCTAATTCAGTTAAGGCTTCGTTAGCGTTCTGTGCTGGAATAGAGAAACTAAAAGCATCGGGCGCTGATGCCGGAAGAGTTTTAGAAGGTTGAGAATTTATTAACGTCGAACCGCTTTGGTCTTGCGCGTAAAGTGACGGTGTTACGAATAAAAATAAACATACACTCGAGGCAATATGTAAGGGCGCTGCAAGAGCAACGTGAGAAAACCACGCCGTTGTTTTGTGCGAAACGCAACCAGCCGAACACGCAAGGGCATGCAGCTTCTCTATTGCCTTTTTCGTTTGCCTGCTTATCGCTAAATTGCCGTAATGCAAGATATATGGTCGATGTACTTATTATTTTAATTATATTGTCACATTAAATAAATTGATGCCAATGGGGAATAGCCAATAGCACCTATCTATCAAACATTGATTAACCTTTCGCTAGCTTAAGCTCAATACTGGTTTCTGTAACTTTCTCATAGGTAATATTAAAGCTGCTTTCTAGTGCAGACAACAAGCCGTCAATGTCGCCCACTTTGAAATAGCCCGCTACTCTGCGCTTACGTAAACTATTGTCAGAAATGTGAAAACGAACTGGCGTATAACGCCCAATTTCTAGTAGCACCGACTCAAGGGGCTCGCCTTTAAAAACTATCATACCCTGCTGCCATGCTAAATCATCATCAATCTCATCTTGCGACATGCTTTCTCGGGTTTCTACTTTGCCCAAAACAGTCGCTTTCTCCCCTGCAAACATTAGCAAACCTTCCTCTGTAACAGGGCGCTTACCAAACAGTGATTCATTTGAAGATGATGCTTTAAAGCGGTCTTTAACTAATACTTTGCCATCGGTAACAACAAGTTCAAAAGCGTTGTCGTCAACATACTGCATATTAAACGCGGTACCTACTGCTGTTACAGTATTGTTTCCAGCGGTAACTGAAAATGGACGGGTTTTATCATGAGCCACTTCAAAATGGGCTTCGCCTTTTAAAAGTACAATATTACGTGCACTTGATGTGAAATCTACCGTTACTAAAGAGTTGGTGTTTAGATGAAGCTGCGAACCATCGGATAAGGTTACATTTTTCTGTTCGCCGACACCCGTCTGAACTTTTTGGCTAACAGCAGCAAATTCAGGTGTGCTATTTAACCATGTGCGCTGAACAATGACGCCAATCGCGATTGCCATGACTAAGAAAGTGGCAGCAATCCCCCATACAGCGTTTTTCGGTAGGGCGCGCTTTTTGGCAGTGTGCCTTGCTGTTGGTTGTGGGAATAAGCCGCTTAATTCATTAAGCACCGACATATCATCCCACAAGCTTGCGGCATCTAATAGAGCTTGGCGATGGGCATTACTCTCTGCCAACCAGGTGTCTAACTCTACCTTTTCGTCACTTTTTAAACCGCGATCGAGACGGCTCACCCAGAGGCACGCTTGCTCTTGGATATCTTCTTTGCTTGAAAACTGGCGAATATTATTCATGTTAACTACTGCTTATGTCCTGAGTCGCGGTAGCAGTGGCACGGGGAGATGCACTGTCATTTGAAAGCTCGGCTAAATACCTAGAGCACATCATTAAACCTTTGGCGACATGCTTTTCTACGGTGCTTTCGCTTAGCCCCACAAGCTCTGCAATCTCTTTTTGTCGCATGCCATATACTTTTTTAAGTAAAAATACGCGTTTTACATCAGCAGAAAGCGTGTCTGTCGCTCGGCAAAAATGAATAAAGCGCTCTTTACTCTCTACATTTTTTTCTAAACTGTGCCCCACTAGTTCGTAAGGCAAAATATCCATGTCATCTAGCTGCTGCTTGTTTTTATTTTCTGCTTTTGCAACATGGTTCAACGCTAAATTACGCGCTGTTTTGAGCATGTATGTTCGCTCATAATGTATTTCTTGTTTTAATTCTGCTTCGTAGCTTTTTATGAAAGCTTCTTGCACGATATCTTCAATGTCGTCGGCGCCAACAATAGAACCTACCGCGCGCATTAATTTCGAGCGGTATTTTAAAAAGGTTTCAGCTACTGTCGACTTTCTTGTCATAATAATAAAAGTTGTGTGTTTCGAATTGCTTACAATGGCATCAATAATGCCTGTTTCTTCATGATTTTTCACGTAAATGATGTTCAATATAGAAAATAAAAGGGGAGCTAACGCTCCCCTCCACGTCGAAACAATTGTGAAAGTTGTTTTCGCTAGTATTAGCGATTAGAACGTGTAAACACCTCTTAGATAATAGAAGCCACCGTTAATACCGATTGGTGAGGTAGTTGGATACAACGAACCTGCGATACCGGCATACTGTGTATTCTCATCTGGGTATTCATCAAAGGCGTTTTTCGCGCCTACTGTTACAGTAAACTCTTCAGTGAAGTTATAAGCCACTTCTAAGTCCACAGTAAATTCCGAACCTACTTTTTCAATAGGTAATGCAGAATCTAAGTGATCTTCAAAGATGCTACCGTAATAGTTCAAGCGTGCAAGGAAGCGCCAGTCACCGTTAGTGTGATTTGCTGTTGCACTGTAGCGCACTGCTGGAAGGTTATCTTCTAGCATGCGAATACGGAACTCAGAAATATTATCTGAAGCGCGATCTACCTCTGTAGATGTCCAGTTGTAGGCTAGTGAGAATTTAGTTTCACCACCCATCATCTCCATCGAGTAGTTAGCAACTACATCAAGACCTTCAGTAGTCGTATCAAAGTCATTCGTGAAGAAACTAATTTCAGAGAAACTAGATGCATCATTAATGCCTTGCGCTAGTAGCGTCGCAATATCTTCTTCTGTTAACGCGATACCAGACGCTGTACTGATACGGTCTGTCAGTTCAATGTTGTAGTAGTCGGCAGTAATGAATAGACCATTTTCAAAGTCTGCTACCACACCAAATGTGATGCTCTCTGACTCTTCTGGCGTTAACTGTTCACCGCCTTTAAGCTGAGATACCGGGTCTGTTGGAGGTAGTGTTGCACGGTCAATTAGCTCACCGCCCGTACCAAACGCAGTTGTTACGTTACGTACATTACTTTGACCAAGCGTAGGGGCTTTAAAGCCTGTTGAGAACGCACCACGGAACGCTATGTTCTCTAGCGCTTGCCAACGGAAAGCAATCTTACCTTTGGTTGTATTACCGAAATCAGAGAAATCTTCGTAACGTAGCGCACCGGCTAGCATAAAGTTTTCAGTGATATAGGCTTCTGCATCAATGTAAAGCGCGATGTTGTTGCGGGACACACGACCTTGGCTATTGGCCGCCAAGCCAGGGAAACCATTTGAGCCAATGCCAAAGCCTTGTGTCGCCAGCGGACCTATTTCATAAGAGGCAGTATCACCTGCAAAGCTCTCATAACTTTCGTTGCGGTATTGGAAGCCAGTTGCTACAAATAGCGGCTCATACAAACCAACATCGAAAGGTTTTGTAAAATCAATATCAAGAGTTTGCTCAGATTGGGTATAACGACCTGGGCTAAACTCGAAAGGCGTTTCTGGGCCTAAAGACGGGTTGATAGTGTTACTAATAGCAAAATCGACTTCGTTTTGGCCAAGGTTCAAACTTACGTCATAGGTAATATCGTTGTCTAACTCGCCTTTAGTACCAAAGACAAGAGACATATCCGTTACCGTACCGCCAAAGCGAGGAGTGAAACCACCTGGAAGTATTTCGTTAAACGCGAAGCAATCTGGATTGTTTAATACCTGATTGATATAGGTAGGGTTTTCAAGGACGTTGTCACCAACCACGATATCAGTTGGGCAATTACCTGACATATCGCCAGTTAAATCACCAACAAGAAGTAGCTGCTCACCGTCTTCATTTGTACCACCATCGTTTACACCACCTCTGTTGTGTGGGTTACGATAATAGAATCCACCTTCAACTTCACGCTCGGCGAAGTTGCCAAATATATAGGCTTCTGACGTGTCAGAAAGCTCAATACCTGCGTTTGCAAAAAGCTTGATGTCATGCTTGATTTCAGGGGAGCCCCAAATTTGTGCAGGATCTGCCACAAAGGTATTGCCCGCTGCAATAAGCGCTGCCGCATCGTCACGCTGGATGCTACGCGAAGTATCATCAGCAGTGCGGTACTCTGCAGAAAGGTTGATAAAGCCTTTGTCAGATAATGGTAAACCCACGTTACCTGACAGCTGGATCATGTCGCCATCGCCTTCGTAGTAAGAGCCATAGCGGGCTTCAAATGTACCGCCTTCCGACGCGTCATTCAGTACGAAGTTAATTACACCGGCAATAGCATCTGAACCGTATTGTGCTGCTGCACCGTCACGTAGTACTTCCACCTGCTTTAGTGCCGCTGCTGGAATTACTGAAATATCAGGGCCTTGTGCACCGTCTGATAAACCGCCACCTAGGAAAGTGATAACCGCAGAGCGGTGACGACGTTTACCATTTACAAGCACTAGCGTATGGTCCGATGCCATGCCGCGAAGGTTTGCAGGGCGAACTAACGTCGATGCATCGTTGATTGGCTGGTCGTTAACGTTAAAAGACGGAACAACGGTTTGCATCATAGATACCATATCTGTGGCACCCTGCTGCTTGAACTCTTCGTCAGAAATAATATCAATTGGAACCGCTGAGTCTGCTACAGAGCGAGGCGCTGCGCGTGAACCAACGACGGCGATTTGTTCATAATCTTCAGCTTTAGCACTCTCTTCTGCTTCTTGCGCATAAACAGGTGCTGTAGCCATTACTGAAAACGCCGCAGATGCAGCTAATACGCCGCGCACGTTTTTAGTCAATAAAGACAAGGATGTATTCATGGTGGTTTCCCGGATTTTCTCTAAAACACTTTCAGCGTTATTCACACAATAAAAAAGTATTTCGAGAGGTTGTTGTTTTATACCTTCAACACTGACTCATTTGCGGCCAGCTGCATGTTTTATAGAACGCAAGATATTAAAAAACAAACCTTTTCCGACAAAATAAAAATATTTTTTCAAACCATAGAGGATCTCTATTTCTGACCTGTCTATATAGTTTTTACGGGAATGAAAGTGAGAAGTTTTTGGCGGTTCTTAATGAAAAAAGCTGGCATAAAGCCAGCTTTTTAATCGATATTTTAAATATCAGAAATCTGCTACAAATCGACAGATTTACTCTTCTTCTTTGTATTTTTCAGCTGTCTCTTTGATAAGCGGCTGAAGTTCGTTTTGTTGGAACATTTCGATAATAATATCGCAACCACCAACAAGCTCACCTTCTACCCATAGCTGTGGGAATGTAGGCCAGTTCGCGTATTTAGGTAGTTCAGCACGAATATCAGGGTTTTGTAGAATATCTACATAAGCAAATGGTTCGCCACATGACATCAACGCTTGTGATGCTTGTGAAGAAAAGCCACAGCTAGGTAGTTTAGGAGAACCTTTCATATACAACAAAATTGGGTTTTCTTCGATTTGCTGCTTGATTCTATCTAGCGTTGATTGATTTTCAGTATTATCCATTTGATTCCTCTGAGCACAAAAGTGTATTCCCTCTAAGATGGGAATGCATGTATGATTTATCAAGGCGAAGGGTATCATAAAATCCCTTTTAATTACCCATTACTGAATTGATCTTTTAGTACGCTCTATCCCTATCTACCTGTATATCTACCAACGCTAGATTTCCACAAAATAGATTTTGAAAAAAAATTCACAATTTTGTCATTGAGTTATAAGACTTTATCCCCACATTTGGGATATGCTTTAGCGTCTAAAGTGATATAGTCGGCTAAGCGTTGACTGGCACTTATTGAACAGGCGAAGATAAGTGTGCTTTAGACTACAATACTAAACCAACATGGAGACCGTCATGGCTTTTGAACTACCAGCATTACCATACGAACAAAATGCACTAGAACCGCATATTTCTGCTGAAACGCTTGAGTACCACTATGGCAAGCACCACGCTACTTATGTAACTAAGCTTAACGGCCTAGTTGAAGGTACTGACATGGAAAACAAAAGCCTAGAAGAAATCATTAAATCTTCTGAAGGCGGTGTTTTCAATAACGCAGCGCAAGTTTGGAACCACACGTTCTACTGGCACTGCCTTAGCCCGAATGGCGGCGGCGAGCCTACTGGCGCACTAGCTGACGCGATTAACGCAAAATGGGGTTCATTTGCAGACTTCCAAGCAGCGTTTAACGACAAAGCAGTTAACAACTTCGGTTCTAGCTGGACATGGCTAGTTAAAACTGCAGACGGTAGCCTAGATATCGTTAATACTAGCAATGCAGAAACACCTATTTCTGGCGATGATCTAACACCAGTACTTACTGTTGACCTTTGGGAACACGCTTACTACATCGACTACCGCAACGCGCGTCCTAAGTACCTAGAAAATTTCTGGGCACTGGTTAACTGGGAATTCGCAAGCAAAAACTTTGCATAAGCCAGGCGCCGTTTTGTAGTACACACTGTGTGCTACACGGTGTTGAAAAAACAAATGAAAAGCCCCGCTATTTAGCGGGGCTTTTGTTTGTGTAAAAGCTTCATTAAGAGACACTAAATTCTTATTAAAGTTGCATTTTTCATTAGACGAAAAGATTAAAAACTATACACAATAATTACTATCCTTTTCTCAAATACCTACTAAGCTGAAATTACGGGGTTCCGTATTTAAGGGGTATTCATGGGTATTTTTGAACACTATCAAAGTCGCTATGAAGAGCGAAAACAGGAAGAGTTCACCATTGGGGAGTTCCTTGAAATTTGTAAGGAAGATCAAAGTGCTTACGCAAACGCTGCAGAACGTTTGTTACAAGCCATCGGTGAGCCAGAACTAATCGACACTGCCAACGACCCGGCTCTAAGCCGCATTTTCTCCAACCGCGTCATTTCTCGTTATCCAGCTTTTTCAGAATTCTATGGCATGGAAGAAGCCATTGAACAAATCGTCTCTTACCTCAAGCATGCCGCACAAGGTCTTGAAGAGAAGAAACAAATACTTTATTTACTCGGCCCAGTGGGCGGCGGTAAATCGTCACTGGCTGAAAGACTTAAAGAGCTAATGCAGCACGTGCCTATTTACATGCTTAAAGGCTCACCAGTGAATGATCATCCATTCTGTCTATTCGATGTCAAAGAAGATGGCGACATATTAGAAAAAGAATATAGCATTCCTAAGCGCTATCTGAAAACAATCATGTCACCATGGGCTCGCAAACGCCTTCATGAGTTCAATGGTGATATTACCCAGTTCAAAGTGGTTCGGGTTTATCCATCGGTGCTTGACCAAGTGGGCATAGCTAAAACCGAACCGGGAGATGAGAATAACCAGGATATTTCAGCTCTTGTGGGTAAGGTTGATATTCGCCGCTTAGAACAATATGCACAGAATGACCCAGACGCTTACAGTTATTCAGGGTCACTGTGTAAAGCCAATCAGGGCTTAATGGAATTTGTAGAGATGTTCAAAGCACCGATTAAGGTGCTGCATCCCCTATTAACTGCTACACAAGAGGGTAACTACAACCCGACAGAGGGCTTCTCTGCCCTTCCCTTCGATGGATTAATACTGGCACACTCAAACGAATCTGAGTGGCAATCGTTTAGAAACAATAAAAACAACGAGGCGTTTTTAGACCGTGTTTATATTGTTAAAGTCCCTTACTGCTTAAGAGTAAGCGAAGAAATTCGCATTTATAAAAAATTACTCGATAGCAGTGAACTTAGTGGCGCTCCCTGTGCACCAGACACTTTGGAATGCTTAGCACAGTTTACCGTGCTATCCCGTTTAAAAGAGCCTGAAAACTCTAGCATGTTTTCAAAGATGCGGGTCTATGACGGAGAAAGCTTAAAAGACACCGACCCGAAAGCGAAGTCTTATCAGGAGTACAGAGACTACGCAGGTGTCGACGAGGGCATGGAGGGGTTATCCACCCGCTTTGCATTTAAGATCCTCTCTCGCGTGTTTAACTTCGATCATCAAGAAGTGGCAGCGAATCCAGTTCATTTATTCTACGTATTGGAACGTCAGATTGAGCGGGAACAGTTCCCCCAAGAAATCGCTGATAAGTATTTGGAGTTTTTAAAAGGCTACCTGATCCCCCGCTATGTGGAGTTCATAGGCAAAGAAATTCAAACCGCTTATTTAGAGTCATACTCTGAATACGGGCAAAACCTATTTGACCGCTATGTGACTTATGCTGATTTCTGGATCCAAGACCAGGAGTATCGCGACCCAGAAACCGGGCAGCTGTTTGACAGAGCATCGCTTAATGCTGAGTTAGAAAAAACAGAGAAGCCCGCTGGGATTAGCAACCCGAAAGACTTCCGTAACGAAATCGTTAACTTTGTTTTGAGAGCCCGTGCAAATAACGGCGGCAAAAATCCAGCATGGACAAGTTATGAGAAGCTTCGCACCGTCATTGAGAAGAAGATGTTCTCTAACACGGAAGATTTACTGCCCGTTATTTCTTTTAACACCAAAGGCTCAGCAGAAGAGCAGAAAAAGCACGACGACTTTGTAAATCGTATGACCGAAAAAGGCTATACGCAAAAACAAGTTCGCTTGCTTTGTGAATGGTACCTACGCGTACGAAAAGCGTCATAGCCTAAAGGCTAGAAGCTTCTAGAACGTAATTGGTACTAAAGCGTGCGCTAAGCGCGCTTTAGTACCGGTATTTGTAGTTCACAACAACTCAAGCAGGTGTGTATGGCGCATTTCATAGACCGAAGGTTAAACAGCAAAGGTAAGAGTACGGTAAACCGCCAGCGCTTTATCAAGCGTTACAAGCAGCAAATAAAGCGTGCTGTATCTGATGCTGTGGGAAAACGTTCTGTTACCGACTTAGATTCTGGCGAGCAAATTAGCATTCCAGCCAGAGATATTTCTGAACCTATTTTTCATACCGGTCGCGGCGGCAGTAGAGATATTGTCCACCCAGGCAACGACCAATTCACTGCAGGAGATAAAATTGACAGACCGCCAGGTGGCGACGGTAAAGGCGCAGGTGAAGGCGACGCTAGCAACGAGGGTGAAGGGCAAGACGAGTTCGTATTTTCAATATCCAAAGACGAATATTTAGACTTACTATTTGAAGATTTAGCGCTTCCAAATTTAAAGAAAAATCAGTTCGACAAAGTCACCCAGTTCGAAACCTACCGCGCAGGTTATCAGACCGACGGCGTACCAAGTAACCTTGATATTGTTCGCTCACTCAAAGGTTCTGTAGCAAGGCGTATTGCCCTAAGCGGAAGTGATAGAAAGAAACTCAAAGAACTTGAAGAAAAATTGGTACTGCTTGTAGAAGACAAGCACGACAATACGCTGGCTATTAATGCACTAAAAGAAGAAATTGAAGCACTTAAAGCCAAAATAGCTCGAGTGCCTTTTATCGACACGTTTGATTTACGCTTTAAAAACTACGACAAGCGCCCGCTTCCTTCAAGTAAAGCGGTGATGTTTTGTTTAATGGATGTGTCTGGCTCTATGGACCAAGCCACTAAAGAAATGGCAAAACGCTTCTATATTTTGCTTTATCTATTTTTAAGTCGCACTTACGAAAACGTAGACGTGGTATACATTCGCCATCACACTCAGGCTAAAGAAGTAGACGAGCAGGAGTTTTTCTATTCTCAAGAAACTGGCGGCACTATTGTTTCAAGTGCCTTGAAACTAATGGATGAAGTAGTGCGTGAGCGCTATAGCGATGGAGACTGGAATATCTATGCAGCACAGGCGTCTGACGGCGATAACTGGGCTGACGATTCGCCACAATGCCGCGATTTGCTTACCACTAAACTGCTGCCGGCCACCCGCTATTATGCCTATATCGAAATAACAGAAAGGCAACATCAAAGCTTGTGGCGTGAATACGAGAAAGTCGCCGCCACTCACGATAATTTTGTATGTAAGCACATACAAACCCAGGCCGACATCTATCCTGTGTTCAGAGAGCTATTCAAACGCTCTGAGCAAGATGCGCAGCAAGGAGCCTAATATGACAACCGACGCTATCGCAACAGAAAACAGCAAGGCTAAATCATCAAAACGACATTTGCTAAGCGATGGGCCCGACTGGACATTTCCGCTTATCGAAGAGTACGAGCAGCACATCGATCGCATCGCTAAAAAGTTTAAGCTAGACACCTACCCTAATCAAATTGAAGTCATTACCGCAGAGCAAATGATGGATGCCTACGCCAGCATAGGTATGCCGCTCAATTACACGCACTGGAGCTTTGGCAAAAAGTTTATTCAAACCGAGCAACAATATCGTCGCGGACAAATGGGCTTGGCTTACGAAATTGTTATTAACTCTGACCCCTGTATTGCGTATTTAATGGAAGAAAACACCATTACTATGCAAGCGCTGGTGATGGCCCATGCCTGCTACGGGCACAATTCGTTTTTCAAAGGTAATTACTTATTTAAAACCTGGACCGATGCCAGCTCTATCATCGACTACCTGGTATTTGCGAAAAACTACATTGCTAAATGCGAACAGAAGTACGGTTATGACGAGGTCGAAAACATGCTCGATTCATGCCACGCGCTTATGAATTATGGCGTTGACCGATATAAACGCCCGCAGAAGATTTCGCTACAAGAAGAAAAGAACAGGCAGGAAGAGCGGGAAGCCTATCTGCAATCGCAAGTGAATGAACTTTGGCGTACCTTGCCCGATAGCCCGCACAGCAAACACAAAGAAAAAATTCGTTTTCCACAAGAACCGCAAGAAAACCTGCTTTATTTTATCGAGAAAAACGCTCCTTTACTTGAACCTTGGCAGCGAGAGATTGTGCGCATTGTACGCAAAGTTTCACAGTATTTTTATCCGCAGAAACAGACTCAAGTGATGAACGAAGGGTGGGCCTGTTTTTGGCACTACCATATCCTTAATGAGATGTATGACGAGGGCTTAGTTAGCGACCGCTTCATGATGGAGTTTTTGCACAGTCATTCAAGCGTAGTGATGCAGCCCGAGTACAACAGCCCTTATTACTCTGGTATCAATCCGTATGCTCTTGGCTTTTCCATGTTCATGGATATTAAACGGGTATGTCAGTCGCCTACTGAGGAAGACTATAAATATTTGCCAAGTATTGCAGGTAAAGACTGGCTGGAAACCGTGCATTTCGCTATGCAAAACTTTAAAGACGAGAGCTTTATCAGTCAGTTTTTATCACCAAAAGTGATTCGAGATTTTAAATTATTCGCTCTTGAAGATGATACCGCCAAACCCTTTATCGCAGTCAGTGCTATCCACGATGAACGGGGTTATCAAATTATTAAAGAAAAGCTTTCTGCTCAATACAATTTGAGTAACTTAGAGCCCAACATTCAAGTACACAACGTTGATGTGCGTGGGGCCCGGTCATTGACTCTGCGCTATATTCCACAGCGCGGTATACCGCTTGGTGAATCTAAAGATGAAGTCATGCGTCACTTGCACAGGCTATGGAAATTCGACGTACGTTTAGAGCAAGATAATGGGGATAGTGGCGTTGAAGTGATATCGGAGTGTAAACGCGTACCGCAGGGATAGGCCTGCGGTACGTCCTCAGAAAAAGGTATTAAGCTGCTTGTGCGCTTTCCATTTCTTTTCGTGAACACAATAGTAATGACAGTGCGCCGATTGCTGCAAAAACGGCTGCGGTGACAAAGGTCTCATAGGCGTTAGTGCCCTGTTGCCATTGCTGCCCCGCCATGTAATTACCCAATGCGCCACCCAGTCCAAAAGCGACACTAATGTACACCGCTTGCCCTCGGCTGTGATACGCCTTAGGTAAAAACTGGTGAATAAAGTGTACCGATACCGCATGGGTTAACCCAAAGCTTAACGCATGAATAAGCTGGCTTAATACGATCACCATAAAGCTGTCAGCAAATGCCGCCATTACGTACCAACGTAACCCTGTGAGCGCGATACTTACAAACAATAAATTCCACACGCCAAATTGACTAATAAGCCTGCGGGCAACAAGAAATATCCCCACTTCAGCAAGTACCCCCAGCGCGATAAATATGCCGGTTTGTTGTCCGCTGTAATCAAGGTCTCGCATATAGAGGGCAAAAAAGCCGTAATACGCACCAAAGCTAATTTGTAAGCACGCTGAAGCGAAGATAAAAATAGCAAAAGGTTTTTGCTTAGCGTACTTCCAAATACTGCCCGCCGTAGACGATTCAGACGCTGCTTCTTTCGGCGCGCGTATAAACAAGGTACTAATAAATAAAAGTGCAAGTACACCAACACTGGCGTGTACTGGCGTATCGGTAGAAAAAATATCTAGGGCCTTACCCACACCTACCGTTAAACAGATAAATCCAACGCTCCCCCATAGCCTTATTTGCCCATAGGTAGCCTTGGTTTTCGCCACTGTATTCATAGTGATGACTTCAAGCTGAGGCAATACCGCTGTCCAAAACATCATCATAAGGCCGAACGCCAGCGTAAGCCCCCAAAAACTAGTGAAGTAAAAGACAGAGCTAAAAGTCAGCACCGTAAGAAAGCAGCCTAAACGCATAACGCCTATAGCGTTTCCCGTTTTATCAGCAACCCCTGCCCACAAGCCAGGGCCTAGAATACGCGCTAGGGTAATGACGGCAAAAAGCTCACCAATTTCGGCAGAAGAAAAGCCCCGCCCATCGAGAAAGATCCCCAAGTATGGAACAAGTACACCAAGTTGTCCGAAGTATAGCCAGTAGGTAATAGCAAGGATAAAGAGCGCAGTTTTGCTACTTTTTGCGCTTGGATCAGCGCTTTTGGCGTGGTTTAGACCATTAGATGACAATTCACATCTCCATATGCAAAAACGCCACTAGCGCAAAACGGGTAGTGGCGAATAGTGAAATTAGTTAGCGCAACATGCGCTCATGCTGCGCGTATTTTTAACCCGCAAGAATGTCGCGGTATTGGGGTTAAAAATATTATGCCTGACCCGCAATGGGTTTGGTGGTCGATAGCACACCGGCATTTTGCGCACGGTGACGCAGCAAGTGGTCCATCAATACCAGTGCCAGCATGGCTTCAGCAATGGGTACAGCACGAATACCTACGCACGGGTCGTGACGTCCTTTGGTTACTATATCAATCTCTTCATTGTCTTTATTAATAGTTTTACCCGGTACCGAAATGCTCGAGGTCGGCTTAAGCGCCATGTGTACTTCAATATCCTGACCAGTAGAAATGCCACCTAGCACGCCACCGGCATGATTAGACGTAAACCCTTCAGGCGTTAACGTATCGCGATGTTCACTGCCCTTTTGATTAATAACATCAAAACCGTCGCCAATTTCAACGCCTTTCACCGCGTTAATTCCCATCATAGCGTGGGCAATTTCAGCATCCAGTCTATCAAAAACAGGCTCGCCAAGGCCAACGGGCACATTCTTCGCTACAACCGACACTTTCGCGCCAATGCTGTCACCAGATTTTTTAAGGTCACGCATGTATTCATCCAGCGCATCTAGCTTAGACTCATCTGGGCAGAAAAACGGGTTGGTATTGGTGACGCTGTGATCCACCTTATCAAAGCTAACAGGGCCAAGCTGAGACAAATAACCCAACACCTCAATACCGTGCACTTCTTTCAGGTACTTCTTGGCAATACCGCCAGCGGCTACGCGAATAGCTGTTTCGCGGGCTGATGAACGTCCACCACCGCGATAGTCACGGCTACCGTATTTTTGGTCATAGGTATAGTCAGCATGACCTGGGCGGAAGCGGTCTTTAATATTGCCGTAATCTTGGCTTCGCTGATCTTTATTTTTAATCAACAAACCAATGCTAGTGCCTGTGGTCTTGCCTTCAAATACGCCAGATAGAATTTGTACTTCGTCGTCTTCTCTTCGCGCTGTGGTATAGCGCGAAGTGCCTGGTTTGCGTCTGTCTAAATCCACCTGAAGATCTTCTTCTGTGATCTCAAGCCCTGGAGGACAACCGTCTACTACACCGCCAATTGCAATGCCGTGGCTTTCACCAAACGTGGTTACAGTGAAAAGTTTTCCGAAGCTGTTACCTGACATAATTAACTATTAATCCTTACTACTAAAATACTGTACGAGTGTGTCTTTGCGCACGGCAAAAATACCTGAACCGCCATTTTCAAACTCTAACCAAATGACTTCTAAACCAGGGAACCTTTCGTTCATGTGCACTTCGCTGTTGCCTACTTCTACGAACAGCCAGCCGCCATCATTAAGGTAATTTGGCGCATCTTTAAGCATAATGTCCACAAGGTCTAAACCGTCGTCGCCTGCGGCGAGCGCAAGTTCAGGCTCGTGATGATACTCTTCTGGCAGGTCAGCCATGTCTTCCGCGTCAACATAAGGCGGGTTAGACACGATAAGGTCGTATTTCTGCCCTTCTAGGCTAGAAAACAAATCTGACTGAATGGGATAAACCCGATGACTAAGACCATGTTCCTGAATATTGATGTCAGCCACTTCCAGTGCATCCGTACTAATATCAACGGCATCCACTTGGGCTTCAGGGTATGCATGAGCAAGTGCAATAGCGATACACGCACCGCCTGTGCACATGTCGAGAATAGTATTTGGCGCTGACTCAACAAAAGGGGTGAATTCGTTTTGAATAAGCTCGGCAAATGGCGAACGTGGAATAAGCACACGTTCATCCACGTAAAATGGAATACCGCAAAACCAGGCCTCGTTTGTAATATAAGGCAACGGCATGCGAGTTTGTACGCGCTTTAAAACAAGCTCGGCAATTTTTTCACGTTCACTTTTGGTCAAGCGAGAGCTAAGAATGCTCTCGCCAGCCTGCTCTAAGATAGGGTGAGGTAAATGCAGTGCCTGCATAACGAGGCTAGTCGCTTCGTCCCACGCATTATCAGTACCATGACCAAAGTACAAAGCCGCATCGTTAAAACGGCTGGTTGCCCATCGTGTCATATCTAACAGGGTATGCAGATCTTCAATGGCTTCTTCAAGGTAAAACTTATCGGTCATGGCGTTTGGGTACATCAAAAATTTCAAAGCTGGTATCATACCCAAACTTCATACCGATTCACATAATTAACTACGTACCGAATCTTTCTATTCGTTATAATTTAGGCGTTTTGAATTATTGAACTTGTGTTTATTTACCAAAGCTATATTTGATGAAAACCTTTAAAAAAGAACTCAAAGCATTAAAAAAGCAACTGGCTGAACCAAAGCGTCCTACGGGGCGAACTGGGCTAGAGGGCGCAAATAAGCGCAATACGTCCTCAAGCGCTGAAGAAGAGACTTTTTCGTTTGCTGATGTAATGCAGGGCGTCACACCTATATCGCAAGATAAGGTAGAGCCTGATAAAAAGGTTGAGTTATTTAAAAAGTCACAGCAAATAAAAGGTAAACATCTAAAACACAGCAAGCAACTGGCAGCTAGTTTTAATTTTTCTGACATGTATCAAGCGGCACTACCTCAAGAAGGTCCTATGCGCTTTTGCCAAGAAGGTGAGTCTACACATATTTTGAAACAGTTACGTCGCGGCGACTACTCGCCCGAAATGACACTGGATTTGCATGGGTTAACCCGAGAAATGGCAAAAGCAGAGCTTGCGGCGCTTATTCACACGGCGAGAAAAGAACTGATTGATTGTGTTTGCGTGATGCACGGTTTTGGGCAGGGCGTGTTAAAAGCTGCCCTACCTCATTACTTAGTCCAGCACCCACACGTACGCGCTTTCCATCAAGCCCCTCTTGAATACGGCGGGCAAGCTGCATTACTGGTGCTTATTGACATACCGCTTCAAAACAACAAACGATAGGGCAATGCTGCGTAGTGCGGTCTATTTATCTTCATCTGCACTGTTATGCATAAATAGATAAGTGTAATACATCATCATCGCTACAATAATGCCTATACCTAATAGTGAGCCCCACACCACTGGGTCTTTCATCATAGTCCACATCATAATAAGTCTCCTCTTTAACTAAGTTCATAATAGAAGAGACTGGTGTTAGCGATTGTGATCTAGATCAATAGTGAAAATTAGCCTTTCGGCAACTTTTAGTATGCTTGATCTAGGTCAAATTGAGGTTGTCATTTTAACATTTATATTTTGTTAGGGTAATTAGAGCGCAGGCATACCGAGCGCTTTACATTATCTCGACCCAAATCGGTTAAAGATATTGAGCTCGTTTTCATTCCCTAGCATCAACTCAGCAGTCCTACAGAGTGTTTCCATCGACTCACTCACTTTCATGTCAAAGTTAGAAGGCGTAGATTTTAAACTGTGTTGAAAAATCTTTGCGTTAGTGTGTGTCGCTAAAAGCAAAAAGCCAAGACAACCATAAGATTTTAGATAGGGCAATCGGCTACAGAGTTGCTTTGCTGCGGTATGGGTGACAGTTAAACTTTTATCAGGGATAGAGAATATTACCCAATGTTCTCTCTTTCTCCCTTCTTTAACAATTGCCGCAAACCAGTCGTCTACCGTTCTGTCGTCGTATACGCTGCTTGGAATATCAAATAGCACATCATTGACGTTGAAAAAACGATATTGATGCTGACTTCCTACCATGGCTACCTCCTGTTATGCCTTTATAGAATTGATAAGAAGTGTTGTGATGCTTAGATCATTTAATGAAAAGGAAATAATTTCAAAGATAGAAACCGAGAAAACGAATGAGTTCGCACTGTTCGTACTCTTTACCCTTTACCTTATAATGTTGTTGTTTTGATAAACGCCCTTCGTGCGCATGCCAGAAGTAATTTTCTCGCTCAACCACTCTGAGGCTTTAGGTGCTTCACTAAAAAACTGGAACGGTATTGTGGATGCATCGTAAATTCTAGACCAAAACTTTTGCTGCAGTGCGAGTCCCTCTGGTTCATGAAGTACTACAGCGGTGGCAACAAGCCCTGAGTCCACAGCTTCCTCTACTATCAGTTGCGCATCTGCTGTACCTTCTAGGGGCGCAAGCGCCAAGCCGTAAATATTAACTAGGCTTGCCCAACGAGGAACATTAATCTTTCTTCTTTCTGCGCCCACCACACGTTGATATTTGCGGATAAACTCTAAATTGAAAGGGCCGTTGAGATCGATGGTTAGTATCCGTCTGTCCTCTACGAAGTGAGCCTTAACATCGCCGTGTGCGCTAAACTTTTCGTTGTCCATAAATTGCTGTCGCTACTTTTTACCTAATGCAGTATTGCTAGTTGTGAGTAAAGTATAAAGTAGGATCTAAGATTGCGCCTGCAAACTAACCAAGAAAACTGCGTAATTTAAAGAAAGTAAAAATAACACCATAAAGTTATTGCAAATCATTATCATTTACACTATCTTGTAAATGCCTGTTCGACGTTGGGTAAAAAACGGTCTTGGCTTAGCGTCGCTGAGGGATAGACGCCCGTCTATCCCTCATTTTTTCATCTGCCACAATGAGTATTGCCGTGTTGTTTTCATTCACTACTTCTCGATAATCAGTCTCTTACTGACATAAAAAACGCGACTTAAAAAACGCGACTTAAAAGTCGCGTCTTAAATACTAAATAAATATTCGCTTTTTAAAGCTAGCTAAACAGCTTCATAAACCAACCTTTTTGAAGATCTTCTTCGCAGGTTTTCAGTTGTGTCGCGTAACGCAAAGAACGGGCTTTTACTTTTGACGCCACCTTCTTAAGCCAAGGTTTTCTGTCATAGCTTCTGCGCTTATAGCCGCCCCATCCTTCGTGATAATTTAGGTATTGCGCGTAAGCATCCCATTTAGAAATACCGTTCACTTTTTGCGATTTGTAGATAAACCAACCCATAAAGTCGATGGCATCTTCAAAATCATCTCTATCCGCACCACTATTATCAGTCTCGCGCATGTAGTCTGCCCACGTAGGCGTTTTAGCCTGTGAGTAACCATACGCCGAACTGACACGCCCCCAAGGAATAAGCCCGAAGAACACATAATCGCGAGGTGGTAGCGCATCGTGACGGAAAGAGCTTTCCTGGTACATCATGGCCATAGGCACATGGATGGGCACGCCCCACTTATCTCTGGCGTCAGCAGCTGCATCATACCAATCATCCTTTTCGTAGAATATTTCGCACAAATTACTGATGTCTTTAGGAGGCGTAGTTGCGCACCCAGCGATAAACAGCGGAAAAAGAACGATGAGAGTTGATAAAAAAACAACCAGTTTTTTGAACTTTTGGTTCATAGCTTGTCTTAACTAATGTTCTAGTAAAATGTGTGTTTCCCTGGAACCTTTTAATGCCTGACCTATGTCAGGCATTTTTTTTTGCTGGGGCTTCAGCGAAATAATCACGTATGAATGTATCGAAGTCTTTCACGTCAGCCGCTTCTATTTCTTTTTGAGCAGCAAACGACACGTCAGCTTGGGCAGCAAATCCAGCAGCATCCGTATCCGTGTATTCAAAAGATTTCATCTCAGATTGATAAGCTTGTGCCAGTTCTAACCCTAGCACCCCATTGTCTTTGTCGTCTGCTAAAAGCATAGAAAGCAGTTTGCCTGACGGCGTTAACTCAGGGTCTTGTACTTTGGCAAACTCAGTTTTTACTGCTTCACCGTAGCGAGAAGTATCGTTAGCCATATCAAGTAACTCAGCGGCCTGCTCGAAAGACTCAAACAGCGAAGTACACCATTGAGGTAACGTGATATCCACGCCACCATTTTGTAGCACTAGGTCCGGGTTTCTACCCTCTAATACTACTCGGTTCATATTCTCTTTAGCTTCGTTAAGCTGTGTTTCATCAAGTTCAGCACTTGGCATTAGTAAACACGCAACTAAAAATACATCTAAGAAATCAAACTGGGTCTGTGAAATACCCACTGCGGAAAACGGATTTACGTCTAGCGCACGTACTTCAATGTAATTGATACCGCGGCGAACCAAGGCGTCTGTTGGCTTTTCCATTGACCTGGTAGGCTGCTTTGGTCGTATAGGCGAGTAGAGTTCATTTTCAATCTGAATGATATTGCGGCTAAGTTGCTGATAATTGCCCTCATCCCCAGCAGCAAACTGGCTGAAGCGCGTAGACGGTGTATTCATGGCATCCCGCAACAGCTTGACGTAATTATCTAACTGGTTGTAACAGATTTTAAGCGAAGACTGCTCGGCACTGGTATAGCCCAAGTCACTCATTCGAAGACATGTGGCATGGGGCATGTATACCGTACCTTTGCCCACTTTCTTAAACGGCAAAGCGTGCTTTTTACCTTTTAGGAACGAACCACAAAGTGCTGGAGACGCGCCGTAGAGATAAGGAATGAGCCAGCATAGACGACGATAATTGCGAATTAACCCAAAATAATCCGCTGAAATCTGGTCTTGCGAATGTTCTTTACCGTTCAGTTCAGCCCATAGTTTCCAAAAGCTGTCTGGTAGAGAAAAGTTAAAATGAACGCCAGCAATAGCCTGCATCATACTGCCATAACGGTTTTTAAGGCCAATACGGTACACCCGTTTCATTTTCCCTACATTTGATTCACCAAAGTAAGCGATAGGAATGTCGGCTTCATCTTCGATGAAACACGGCATGCTTAGCGGCCATATCTGCTCGTCATCAATGTTATCAATAACAAACCTATGGATATCTTTTAACTGATTGATGGTTTTGGCTGCGCTATTCTCTGGCGGTGTAATGAACTCAAGCAGTGATTCAGAAAAGTCTGTAGTTATTGAATCGTGAGTCAGTGCAGAGCCCAGAGGTTTAGGATGAGGCGTTTGCGCCAACGTACCGTTCGGGTTTATACGAAGGGCCTCGCGCTCTACTCCGCGCTTTATGTCTTTAAGCGCAGCTAGGAACTCGGGTGACTTAAGCGCAGCGATGCGCGCTTCAAAACGGGATGAGTCTACAGTCAAAATGGTGGTCCGTTATGTCAATATTGCCCCCTTTTATGGGGGGCAATAGTGTAAATTCAACAAAAATCAATCTATCAGTTTAACGTTTCTCGGGTATTACTCTCTACTGATAATTCGATAATTGGCATCGATAGCGCGTTTAACTGAGGCAAAATTTTAGCTTTATCACCTACTACAATAATTTGCATCTTATCGAGATTCAAATATTGCTTCGCTAACGCATCCATCGTTTCCTTATCAATATTGTTGATAATAGTAAGCTGCTCTTCACGATAGCCTTTCTCCAAATCGTAACTAAGCAGCTGTCTTAGGAAGCGTGCTTTGCTGGCAGGTGTTTCAAATTCTAACGCATCGCTTAGCGTAAAGGCATTGCGCATAAAGGCTATTTCTTCTTCATTCACGCCCTCGGTGCGGTAGCGATTAACCTCTTTAAGAATTTCAGAAATGCCTTCACCTGTATTAGCAGCGGTTAAGTCGGTACTTGCTTCAAACCACCCAAGTGTTTTACCACCCACAAAGCCGCTATTTGCTCCATAGGTGAAGCCTTTATCTTCTCGCAAGTTAAGATTTATACGGCTATTAAATGCCCCCCCTAATGGGAAGTTCATAAGACGAGACTTAAAGTGATCGCCTGTTGCATCAAAAGGTAGGCTTCGATCAACTAGATATACCACTGACTGCACCGCTTCAGGGCTATCTATCAAGAATATCTGATTTTCTTCATACTTAGGAAAGTCGCTATAATCAGCGAACTCATAGGTTTTACCTTGCCACTTACCGATGAATTCTAAAGTATTTACCATAGCCTCTTTCGGTAAGTTACCGACAACAACAATACTCGCTTTATCAGGTGAGTAATAATTGGCGTAAAACGCTTTAATGTCTTCTAACGTGATGTTTTGTACTGATTCTAAAGTACCTTCGTCAGGCAGGCTTACGCGATTCTCTTCCCCAAACAAGACTAGGTCTCGTGCACGACGCGCCAGGCTTGAAGGCGTTTTGGCTTGCTGCTGTAACCCCTGCACAACACGCTCTTTCATGCGGTTGAAGTCTTCTTGCGTAAACGCTGGGTTGAACAACTTTTCTTTTAACAGTGCTAGGGTTTCATCTAAATGCTTAGTTAAAGTTGATACATAGACTTGCGAGTACCTACCAGAAGTGCTGAATCGGATAGCACTTCCCAGCTTAGCAAGCTCGTTAGCCAATTCTTCGTTACTGTAATTTTTTGTAGTTTCATTCATAAGCAAAGCCGTCAGATAAGCCGTACCAGCTTTACCTTCAGGGTCTAACAACATGCCACCATCCATGCCTAGGGTTAACGTTACCGTTGGTGTTTCAGTACTGGTAACGCCAAGCATTTCTATACCGTTAGCAAGTTCAGCTTCCCAATAATCAGGAACTTCTACAACCGGAGCCTCGCCAGCCTTTGGCATTTCGCTTCTATCGAAACTTGATGCTGCGCTGGTAAAGGCTTCCTCATCTGTAACCTCTGCGGTTTCTATCTCAATATTTCTTACCGGGCGCTCAAAGTTCTGCTCGGCCGCAGCAAGTTGCACCTGCCCCTTTGGTACCACACTTAGTACTACGCTGTTGGCATCTTTAATATACTTGTTGTAAACACGCATGATGTCTTCAGCCGTTACCGCGTTATAGCGCTCGATATCCTCGGCTATTAAATCAGGCGTTTGATAGAAGGTTTCGTTAGCAGCAAGGGCTGACACTTTGCCAGACACACTTTGTAAGCCGAACACCGTACGCGCTTCAATTTTACCTTTTGTGCGCGCTAAATCATCGGCGGTGACACCTCTTGTTTCGAACTCTTTAAGTGTTTCACTCAGCACATTTTGAAGTGTTGAGAGCGAGGTAATTTTTGCTGGATTAGCCAAGGCAAGTAGCTGAAATTCACAGGCGAGTTCACGGCAAGGATGAGACACCACGGCCTGCACTGCCATACCCTCTTTTACTAAGTTTTTATAAAACAATGACGTTTTACCACCACCTAAAATATCGGCTAAAACATCTAGCGGCGCTTCATCTTCGTGGCGACCGTATACTGTTGGATAGGTTATTTGAAGAAGTGGAAGGTGAACCTTATCTTCAAGGGTAACATAACGGGTTTCGTTTAACGTCACCGGCTGCGGCTCAGGCTCTTCTACTGCGGGGCCTGCTGGTATTTCGCCGAAGTACTTCTTCACCCAAGCTTTAGTTTTAGCTACATCGATATCTCCACCGATGGTAAGTACAGCGTTGTTAGGGCCATACCAGCGCTTAAAGAAGGCTTTTAAGTCGTTTACGTTTACCCGATCTAAGTCTTCTACATAACCAATGGTCATCCAGGAATACGGGTGACCTTCAGGGTACAACGCTTCGCCATTAAGCTCAAAACGCAACCCGTAAGGCTGGTTGTCCACCCGTTGTGCGCGTTCGTTTTTAACTGTCTCTCTTTGATTTTCAAATTTGGTTTGGTCTACGGCTTCTAGCAAGTAGCCCATTCTGTCAGACTCAAGCCATAACACTTTTTCTAACTGGTTTGCCGGCACAGTCTCAAAGTAGTTAGTGCGATCGGTATTTGTCGTGCCGTTTAAATTGCCGCCAGATTCTGTAATAACTTTAAAATGCTGCTCATCAGCAACGTGTTTTGATCCTTGAAACATCATGTGTTCGAAAAAGTGGGCAAAGCCGGATTTGCCAATTTCTTCTCGTGCCGAACCGACATGATAGGTTACATCGACATGAACCAGCGGATCTGAATGGTCTTCGTGAAGGATGACGGTCAGCCCGTTACTAAGCGTATATTTTTCATAAGGAATAGATACGCTATTTGATGTGACTACGGCGGTATCTGAATTACTAATCGCCTGTTCTTCCTGCACGTGCTGACACGCTGATACTGCAATGACGCCTATGGCCATAAAGAGGGTACGAAGGGTCAGTTTTCCTGACATGATGATTCCTTTTCAATTACTACATGTTTTCACTCGCCTTCACTCTAACTTCACTTTGACGTAACCACTTAACTTTACGGTCAAGAATGAAGTTGCGATTTCAAAAGCGCGAGCGAATTTTCGAAGACTACCAGACTTTTTAACGCTTTACTTGCTTTGACTTTGCTATGATTGTATTAATTTGTGTATTTCTGAAATACACTTACACTTCATAGTCTTTAGTAATAAAGGCTTTAGCCAGTTGAATTCGTTAAGCGGTACGAATGAACTGACAAATGGTTTGCGTTCGGACTAGAAATTGTCCGGAAAGAAGTTGCGAAATAAAAGGATAGATGTATGGATCAGTCAACAACAGTACTTGATATAGACTTCGGAATGTCACAGTTAAGCGGTAACAAAAAACTGTTGTTCACCCTACTAGGTAAGTTCACGGACGAATACCGTTCTCTTGATGCTGACTTACAAGCGCATATAGCAAAGGGTGACTTCACTGAGGCTTATTCACTTGTTCATACCCTTAAGGGAGTGACAGGAAATCTTGGTATGTTTGCGCTTCACAACGCAAGCAAGCCGGTTGAAGCCAGCTTTCGAAATGACAGACAAGTAGCTGATGAATACCCTGCGTTTGTCGCTGTGCTAAATGAGACCATTACCACGGTAGATGCGCTCATCAAAGAGCCAGAAGTTACCGCTTCTGCCCCTGCAAATGGCGCTGCCGCTGAGCAAGCTCGAAAGCAATTATTAGCGGCACTGAAAGCCAGTGAGTTTATTGCGCAGGATAAGTTAGACGAATGGCTAGACGCCCTTGCCTTACCGCAAGAAAAACGCACGGCTATTATCGATGCGGTTGACGAGCTAGATTATGAAGAAGCTATCGAAGAGTTAGAAAATAGCTAGTGCTGCACATCCCTATCCTCTTTGAAAACGCTGAGCTTCTTGTCGTTAATAAGCCTGTTGGCGTTGCCATGCATGACGCTGGTAATGACGCTGGCGTAGAACAGGAAACAACTGAAGGTATTAAAGCAGGAAAGGTAGACGGCATTGTTACTGTTTTAAAAAAGCAGCTCGCCGTTAAAGAATTGCACCTTTGTCACCGTTTAGATACCGGTACCTCAGGTTGTTTGTGTCTGGCTAAAAACGCCACAGTGGCGGCAGAAATCGGCGAGCTTTTTTCATCAAGACGGGTTAGCAAATTCTACTTAGCCTTGAGCGATAACAAACCTAAAAAGAAACAGGGCACGATAATCGGCGATATGAAAAATCGTCGCGGCGGCCAGCGCATTTTACTTAAAACTCAGGAAAGCCCAGCGATAACTCAGTTTTTCAGTAGCGCTGCTAAACCCGGCATTCGTGGTTTCGTTGTTAAACCTCATTCAGGGAAAACCCATCAAATTCGAGTCGCGCTCAAAAGCGTTGGAGCCCCTATTTTAGGTGATGCACTTTACGGCGGCGCGGCGTCAGACAGGCTCTACCTTCATGCTTGGCACTTGCGCCTTCCTCTATCTAAAGGTGAATTAGCGGTAAGCGCACCTTTTGATACAGGCGAAGTAATTAACCAAGAAGACGTGCAAGCCTGGATAAAGGAACTTAATGTGCCTGAGACTTATCCATGGCCTTCAATACCAGCGCGCTTTATGTCTGCATCTGTTAAAGAACATTGTTGAGTTAAGCCAGTTCCGCATAAGTAAAACCGTAACCTTATACAACATTTGATAGATATTAATGGGAAAACTACACATAGTCGGTGGCGGTGCCATCGGGAGTTTAATTGCAGCGAGCGCTCATAAAAATGGCGTGCCCTATGATTGCTACCCCAGAAATATTAGGACCATGCCAGCTCGCGCACAATGGCAAGATGGTCAAAGTATTGAACTGAAAGCTGCTATGTCAGCGCCTGTCGTTCTCGAAAAAGATGACGTGTTAATACTCCCACTTAAAGTGTACCAACTTAACGCAGCTCTAATACAATGGCTTCCCTACCTTAATCAAAAACCGACGGTTGTACTGATGCACAATGGTATGGGCGGTTTAGAGGTTGCACGAAATTTGTTAGGCGGCGATTATCCGCTGCTTCTTGCTACAACGAGTCACGGTGCGTTAAAAGAAAGTACATTAAGCGGCGATTTTCATGTGAAGTATACTGGAGTTGGCGCAACGCAAATTGGCGCGCCTAATTTAGCTAAGCCAATACCTCAAAAGCTAGCAGACCTTATACAAGTAGCACCGTTGCTTGCAAACGCAATTGCTACTTTAAATAGTGCGCTTCCGCCCGTGCAGTACCGAAGTGATATTTTAAAAGCACTGTGGACCAAGCTTTCCGTTAATGCCGTAATTAACCCACTAACGGCACTTCACAATATCCAAAATAAGCATATCGCTGATGCAGAATTTGAGCAAAGCCGTATCGCAATTTGCAATGAGTTCACACAGGTAGCGAATGCTTACGAGCTAGATTTCGATGCCCGGTCAGTTCATGAAAACGTACTGTCGGTAGCTAATGCAACAGGTGAAAACTACTCCAGTATGCATCAGGATGTGGCCCACGGTAGACAAACAGAAATAGACGCCATCAACGGTTACATTGTAGATATGGCAACAAAAAAGGGTATTCCCGTTCCCGAGAATACCCTTTTAGTAGAGCGTGTTAAGGCGCTTAAGCTTTAACAGCGCCGAGCACCTAAATCACGCAATTTAAGGATTAAGATTATTCTTGTTCACCCGCATCTTGCGCGTCTTTTGGCGCCTGAGGCTTCATGTGTGGGAACAAGATAACATCTTTAATTGTTGAGCTATCAGTAAATAGCATAGCTAGACGGTCAATCCCGATACCTTCACCCGCCGTTGGCGGCAAACCATATTCAAGCGCGCGAATGTAATCGTCGTCAAAGTGCATGGCTTCATCATCGCCTGCATCTTTTTCTTCAACCTGCTTCGCAAAACGTTCTGCCTGATCTTCTGGGTCGTTAAGCTCGCTAAAGCCATTCGCTAATTCACGTCCACCTACAAAGAACTCGAAGCGGTCGGTAATGAATGGGTTGTTGTCGTTACGGCGCGCAAGCGGCGATACTTCCCACGGATATTCTGTAATAAACGTAGGCTGCTCAAGCTTTTCTTCAGCGGTTGCTTCGAAGATTTCACAAAGATACTTACCTGCACCCCAAATACCGTCAACTTCAGGCTCTTTGATGTGAAGCTGTTTTGCCATCGCTTTAAGCGCATCAAGGTTAGCTTCTGGGTCGCGAATAGCTTCCTCGTTAGCTTCTGGCCAGTACTTAAGAATAGCTTCGCCCATGCTTAAGCGGTCAAACGGCTTACCAAAATCGTATTCAACTTCAGACGTTACGTTGCCTTCAGCGTCTTTAGTTGTATTTTTGATAATGCTTGTACCAAGAATATCTTCTGCCAGCGTGCGCAGCATATCTTCGGTAAGGTTCATCAGGTCGTTGTAGTCTGCATACGCTTGGTAGAATTCAAGCATAGTAAACTCTGGGTTGTGACGGGTTGATAAGCCTTCGTTACGGAAGTTACGGTTAATTTCGAACACACGCTCAAAACCACCAACCACTAGGCGCTTAAGGTAAAGCTCTGGTGCAATACGCAGGTACATATCGATATCTAACGCATTGTGGTGAGTTACAAACGGCTTCGCAGTCGCACCACCCGGAATAACCTGTAGCATTGGCGTTTCTACTTCAAGGTAGTCACGTTCGGTAAGATAATTGCGAATACCGTTTACGATCTTGCTACGGATCATGAAGGTTTTGCGCGTTTGTTCACTTGTAATTAGGTCAACATAACGCTGGCGATACTTAGTTTCCTGGTCGCTCAAACCATGGAACTTTTCTGGCAATGGACGCAGTGCTTTAGTTAGCAACTCGTATTGCTCCATGTTTACGTATAGGTCGCCTTTACCTGACTTGTGCAAGTCGCCCGCTACACCAATGATGTCACCAATATCCAGCGCACCGTATTTTGCTTTAAGGGCTTTTTGCGTGTCTTTATCAGCGTAAGCTTGAATACGGCCTGTCATATCTTGAAGCAGCATGAAAGGACCACGCTTTGCCATGATACGGCCAGCAATGCTTACTTTATTACCCTGCTCTTGTAGCGTTTCTTTGTCGAATTCACCGAACTTAGCTTGAAGCTCATCCGCATAGTTTTCGCGACGGAAGCTGTTTGGGAAACCGTTTGCACGGCACTGCTCGCGAATAGCGCTTAGCTTGGCACGGCGCTCTGCAATCAATTTGTTATCGTCTGTTTGTTGGTCAGTCATAACCTTTCACTTCGTTGTTCGGTTTACAGCCCAGATTTCAGGCTGGCTTCAATAAATTTGTCCAAGTCGCCATCTAGCACGGCTTGAGTGTTACGTGTTTCCACGCCAGTACGCAAATCTTTAATGCGAGAGTCGTCAAGTACGTAAGAGCGTATTTGACTTCCCCAGCCGATATCAGATTTGCTGTCTTCCATCGCTTGTTTTTCAGCGTTTTGTTTTTGCAGTTCAAACTCATAAAGTTTGGCTTTTAACTGCTTCATCGCCTGATCTTTGTTTTTGTGCTGCGAGCGATCATTTTGACACTGCACCACAATACCCGTTGGCTCGTGAGTAATACGTACCGCAGAGTCCGTTCTGTTTACGTGCTGTCCACCTGCGCCCGATGCGCGATAGGTATCGATACGTAAGTCAGACGGGTTAATATCTATATCAATATCGTCGTCAATTTCTGGGTATACAAACGCTGATGAAAATGACGTATGACGGCGGTTACCCGAGTCAAACGGTGACTTACGAACCAAACGGTGCACGCCGGTTTCTGTACGTAGCCAACCAAATGCATATTCGCCCTGAATACGCAAAGTTGCACTTTTAATCCCGGCTACATCACCGTCTGATACTTCAATAAGTTCAGTTTTAAAACCGTGGGCTTCACCCCAACGCAAATACATGCGAAGCAGCATATTGGCCCAATCTTGCGCTTCTGTACCACCAGAGCCCGACTGAATATCAATGTAGCAGTCGTTCTCATCATTTGGACCAGAAAACATACGGCGAAACTCAAGCACTTCTAGCTGCTCAATTAAGCCTTCAAGTTCACTTTGGGCCTCGTTGAAAGTATCTTCATCTTCGGCTTCAACGGCCAATTCAACAAGACCTTCAACGTCTTCAGTTCCCTGGTCGAGCTTATGGATCGTTTCAACGATTTGCTCTAGGGCCACTTTTTCCTTGCCAAGTGCCTGCGCTCTGTCTGGCTCGTTCCAAACATCAGGACTTTCTAACTCTCGGCTAACTTCTTCTAAACGCTCTGACTTTGCATCAAAGTCAAAGATACCCCCTAAGCGCTTCGGTGCGCTCGCGGATATCTTTTATCGCATTAGTAACGGGGTTTATTTCAAACATAGTCCGCTTATTTCGTTAAAAATTTAAGACCGCGGATAGTACCGAATTTGAAGGAATTTTGATAGGGGTTGGCGCAAATATTGCGACCTAGTTTTTGCATAAGCTAGCGAATATTTTTTAGTCGCTTAAGGTGAATTGAATAATATTACCGATAAACGGCGCGCAGCTGGCATTGGTAATACAGTCAAAGCCCATAAGATTAAACTTATAAAGCATTAAACGCTTATTGGCATCTTAATTCGATGCACTGGTTTAGCACATTCTCGCTTCCCACAAGTGTGCAGTGCAAACCATAAAGTCGTTATAAGCGATAATTGGAAAAGTAATAGGAAAAGAATGTCGTTAAATAATTTGTCTTATGCTGTTATCGGAGTACTTCTCGGTCTCTTAGTATTGGCATTAGGCCAACTTGTTGACTGTCAGAACTTAGCCGGCGCAACCATGGCGCTACAGTGCCCCAATGGTACGCCTATTTCAAAACTATGGCTGGCCACCTCAATGTTAATAGCTGGAAGTGGTATCGCCGCTTGGCTATTTCGAAACCGCAACGTCTAATCGCGTTGCCATATTGTAAGCGCACTGCAATCTGCCAACGTAATTAATCATACATACTTACGTATTCTCAATTGTAAACTGCAGTGCGTATAGGTAAGTTGCCGAGCGCATAAAGGAGGCGAGCCTCTTTATGCGCAGTAGTGCTCACCTTTACATTTACGCCTATTTAGCCAACGTATAATCCGTATAGCCTTTCTCATCGCCACCGAACAAGGTGTCGGGATTATGTGTGTTTAACGGTAGATTATTCTCTAATCGATAGGGTAAATCAGGGTTTGCTACGAAAGGACGGCCAAAACCAATCATATCTGCCCACCCTGCTGACAGCGCACTTTCGGCACGCGCCTTGTCGTACTTTCCTGCATAAATCAATATACCGCTGAATGCTTTGCGAATAGCCTGCTTGAAGGATATCGGCATTTGCGGTGCATCGTCCCAGTCGGCCTCTGCAATGTGCATATAGCCAACATTAAAGCTGTTTAGCATTGAAGCTATTGCAAGGTAGGTCTCTTCCGGATTGTTGTCGACCGTCCCATTTAATGTTGTTAAGGGCGCTAGACGTACACCTACTTTATCAGCGCCAATTTCCTCAGACACAGCCTGCACCACTTCTTTCAAGAATCGAATACGGTTCTGTACACCTCCGCCGTATTCATCAGTTCTTGCATTACTCTGAGAATCAATAAACTGGTTAAGCAAGTAACCATTAGCAGAATGCAACTCGATGCCATCGAATCCGGCATCAACCGCGTTTCTTGCAGCAACGCGATACTCTTCCACCACGGCTTTTATATCTTCAATGGTCATTTCCCTTGGCATGACTGAGTCTACAAAGCCAGGGTTGCCATCTTCATCCACGAATACCTTAACCCCTTTTGCTTGAATTGGAGATGCACTGATAGGCTGCTGCCCTTCTGTATTTGATGGATGAGAAACACGACCCACGTGCCAAAGTTGTGCGTACATTACACCACCTGCGTCATGTACTTTATCTGTTACTAGTTTCCAGCCTTCAATTTGGGTCTTAGTATAGATACCTGGCGTCCAAGCATATCCCTTACCTAGCGCAGAAATTTGTGTGCCCTCACTTACGATTAGCCCTGCGCTTGCGCGTTGGGCGTAATAATCTGCCATTAACGCATTTGGCACATCTCCTGGCTGTGTTGAGCGGGAGCGGGTCATCGGTGGCATAACAACGCGGTTTTTAAGCGTTTTTCCAGCCAGCGATACGGTTTCAAATAATTTCATAATGGGGGTCCTTTAAGTTTTTCACTTTTGCAGTTTCATCTTATGTAACCCTATAAATGAGGCCCATTAGCTTTGTCAGAACCCGTACTTTTTACAAAGCACTTTTGCATTTTTCGCAAAAGTATTAGCCCATTTCGACGACGTTACACCAAAAATTCACTATCACCTCTTGACGCAGAAAATTTTAAGCTTACACTTGTTCGCTGAATTAGCGTACACTTGTACGCTTAAATATTTCATCCTTTTTTGTATTGAAAATATTCCGACGTTAAATAGGTGTGATTTCTACATTGAGACAATTACTAGATAAATTTACTGATCGCATATTCCACCACGGCTCTTGGAAGGGCTATTGGGAAGTACTGATTCAGCAAATTAAACCCGCATGGCGCGATGGGTATTTCAGAGCCAGAGTTATAACAGTAAACAGCGTAAGCACGGATATGCTCGAGGTGGTACTTGAGCCAGATAGTTCGTGGCCCACTCATACCGCGGGGCAGCATATCGCGTTAACCATAGAGATTAATGGCAGGCTCACCACCCGTGTATTTACCATAGCAAGTGGTGCTAATACCTACCAAAGAGACAAGCAGATCCGCTTGGTGACTAAGGTAAAAGCCCAAGGCGCGCTAACACCTTACCTACATACCTGTGTGGCTAATCAATGGGTAAATATCTCAGCCCCCATGGGAGAGTTTGCATGGCCTGAAACGCAAAAGCCTCTCCTTATGATTGCGGGTGGCTCAGGCATTACCCCTTTCATTGCCATGCTTGACGATGCTATTAACAATGCAGAGGTAAATCAAAAAGCGGTGCATTTGCTTTATTTTGCTAAGCCCAATGAACACGTATTGCTTAACGAGCTATCTGCCTTTAGTAAACGCTGTGAAAGCCTCACCTATGATGTTTTAACCAAGCAAAAAGATGGGGACGTAGAAGCCCATTTATCTTATTTCGCCGATGCACACTGGTTAGTGTGTGGCCCACATGCCATGTTCGAGCAAGTTGAAAGTTATGCAAAGACAATTAGCGCACCTGTTTCAAGCGAACATTTCGCTGCGTTGCCTGTGGTGAGCAACACAAGCCTTACCGAAAGCGAAACCTTCTCTTTAATTCACAACGGCCAATCTTTGGCTATCGATAATCAGCAAACCCTGCTTTCACAGCTTCAACAAGCAGAACAACCTGTGACCTATGGCTGTGGAATGGGGATTTGTCATCAGTGTCAATGTGTTAAGAAAAGAGGCGTGGTAAGAGATACCCGTACTGGCGAACTTTCAGATAGCGCAGAGCAACTTATTCAGTTGTGTGTATCACGAGCCGTTACCGATGTGGAGATTCAACTATGAACACAAGCGTAGCAATAGACAAACAACACCGAGAAGAGGCGATTGAACAAGCGCGCTTACCGGAGTGTGAAACTCATAATACTCAAGTAATTCGGTCAACGAGCACTAAAGAGAAACCGAACTACGAGTTACTTGCCGCTCAGCTTGATGAAATTAAAGCTGACATTAAACGAAAAGTGGGTGCTGAAGATGCGGCGTATATCCGACGTATTATTCTTGTTCAGCGAATTTGCGAGTGGAGCGGACGGATACTTTTAATGTTGGGATTCATTCAACCGCTGCTCTGGGTTGCCGGCGTATTAAGCTTAGCAACGGCTAAAATTCTCGACAATATGGAAATTGGCCATAACGTGATGCACGGTCAGTACGACTGGATGAACGATAAACATATTAACTCGAAAAGCTATGAGTGGGATATTGCCTGTGATGGCGCAAGCTGGAATCGCGTTCATAATTACGAACATCACACCTATACCAACATTATTGGCAAAGATAGAGACTTTGGCTATGGCTTGCTTCGCCTGTCTAACGATTTCAGATGGCGTGTAAAAAACCTATGGCAGTTCGCAACTTATATCGTACTTAGCGTGATGTTTCAGTGGGGCGTGTCTTATCACGAGATGGCCGCTGAGCGGGTCTTTTTTGGAAAGAAAAAAGACAACCGCAAGAATCAGGTTACCCATAGCGAGCTTAAGAAGCGCTTTTTCAGCAAGGGCGCACGTCAATTAGTAAAAGACTATGTGCTATTTCCTCTGATAGCTGGCCCCTTATTTTTATGGGTACTTGCAGGCAACCTTGTTGCCAACTTACTGCGTAATTTGTGGACGTCGACTATCATATTCTGTGGTCATTTCACTGGCGATGTAGAAACATTCAAAGAGGAAGATTGCGTTAACGAGACGCGAGGACAGTGGTACTACCGTCAAGCGCTAGGCTCATCTAACATCAAAGGCGGCAACTTGTTTCATGTTCTTACTGGGCATTTAAGTTTTCAGATTGAGCACCATTTGTTCCCGGATATCCCCGCTAGGCGCTACAGAGAAATGGCCCCCAAGGTAGAAACCGTATTCAAAGAACACGGCATGCACTACAACACTGGCGGATTTCTAAAGCAGTACGGTAGCGTATTAAAGCGCATTATTCGCTACTCTTTTCCTTAACGAGCTGAAACCCTAACCAGCCGGCCATAGCGCTCGCGCTGGTTAGGCACGTTCCCCACGCCCAATCAACCAGCATAATGAACAATGTAAAACCTTCAATAATGCTGTATGCCGTTAAGTTGTAAGCGCCATAACTGGCTAATCCTAAAAGCGCGCCATCTATTCCAGCATAAAGTAGCGATTTCTCTCTGTTCGCTACCACAGCAAGTACAAACACCACGCATCCATACATTAAATAAAACACTACCCAAGGCCACGTGATAAATTGACTTCTAAGCAAGGGCGCCATCTCACTTTGATACCAGCCGTCCGCGATAACGCCAAGCCAAAAGAAATCAAGTACGCCAAAGCACACAAAGATAGCAATTAACGACACGATGATGTTTTTCGAAAAGCGAATGATGTTGGAAAGCATGAAACCTATCCCTGTAAATAAGCAAATTGCTGATATAAGTTATTTAAAATATGAATACGTAAGTGTTGCACAATTAGCGCATTGGGAAAACGGTAAACCTATTCACTGCGCGTGTTCACTTTACTTAAAACTTACACTGGCAACTGCAACTTTAAAGACCGCTTAGTCTCAAAGTGACGTGGTTCAAATAAGCGTTAAATAAAATGAAAAAAACACTATTAGTCATAACGACATCGTTAATTGTCAGTGCGTGTGCTCATAGGCCACCACCTTTAGACATGGATGAAATATTCTTTGAAACGAAAATCAAGCAGGACGGTACCAAGCTCTTCGCGTTTAGCATTCCATTAATGAAACCGCGAGAAGGCGCTAAAGGTGGCGGCAGAGGCGGCCGTGGTCAAGGGGGTGAAGGTGGTGGTCGTGGCGGCCGTGGAGGGCAGGAAAACCGAGGAGGCTCATCACAAAATTCGTCAGATAGCAGTGATAGAATGACTGAGCAACTCTATGCCTCTCTTGATGAAAAATTGGATGAAACAGGGTATTGCCAAACCGGCTATATAGAAATCGATACACATCAAACCGAAGATAGGCTGCACCTATTAGGCGAATGTAATGAGACGGCGAGTGAGCTGGACAGACTCGACTTCCCGAACGTTAATTAACGCATTTTCCATGAAGCGGATTGCCGATGGCGTGCGCTTCATTTGAGCTCGCTTAATCAACACAGAGGGTATGCTCCACCACACCGTTAGACACATAGGCTCTACAGCCGAACAAATCCGTAGTTTCTAGACACACGCCACTGGCTTTTTGCCCTGCTTCTAGCTGGTTGTTTCCTGTAACACAGGCCACTTCGCACTCGCTGCTGTCATTGCAGGTATTGCCAGCATCACTCGCCGGTAAAACGCAAGCATACGCCTGCTGTCGGCCCACTTTCTTCCAGTCACCACCTTGTTTATCACACACTTTTTCAGACTCAATAGAATAGGCCTGCTGTACCAGAGGCAATGAGGTATCAACAACATGCTCTAATTTTTCAACTTCTTCAACACTTGCTATCGGCTGTTCAATGACTTCTGGGGGCCGCGCACCACAAGCCGCTAAAGTTGCACCCAAGCCCACTGCCAACCAGGCCCCAAACCGATGCTGTATCTTAACGCCTGCCTGTTTCATTCTTTCCCTCTATTTGTTTCACTTTTTAAACAACCACTACTTAAAGGCCACGTTTTTTCAAACCTGCGATACTTATGACCACGGCTATTAGATAAGTTCTTATTTTTTCGATAAATCCTTATTCGTGCGCTGCGATATACCCAATTAATTATCAAACCATTGAAATTTTAGTGATACTTAGGCAGGTCTCTACATACACTTCGCAAAACTTGCAGTATTTACGGATGCTTTATGACACTACACCAAACCGAAAACCTGGTAACCGCCTTAATAACTTTCAGCTTCTCTGTTCTTGGCCTAACATTTTTACTGGGTGCAAACGCCAATGCACTAATAACTACTTTTAACTTCTATTCGTTAGGCGCAATAGTTAGTGAAAGTGCACTTGGTGCTATCACTGGGATTACATTATTGCTGCTAGCCTTAATGACATTTGCAGCACGATTTAAGCTAGTGTCAGCAAAAACGGTTACGCTATTCGCTGCATTGGTTACTGCAATCCCCCTACTCACCTTGTTATCTCCCGGGCGATGGATGGCTGATTTAGGCGGCTTCCCGATTATCGGAAGTGGTCAAGGCATCATAAAGTACTTCGCAGTATTACCGCTTTTTCTGTTCTTGTTTTATCGCGACAAACTTTCGCATAAACAGCTGACTTACCTTAACTTTGCACCTGTAGCCATGGTTTTACTATGGATAGGAAGCATGAAGTTTTTCGAGTTTGAAGCCAATGCAATTGTTGGGTTAGTAGAAACCTCGCCGTTTATGTCGTGGCTTTATGATGTGTTCAGCGTACAGGGAGCATCGAATGTAATAGGTGGTTTTGACGTCTTCTTTGCGCTTGTTTTGGGCGTAGCCATTTATATTAAGAACAAACCAATGGTCATTGCGAGTGGACTGGCTTGTTTATCCGTATTTTTGATGACCCAAACATTTTTGTTTACTGTGCCGGATACCTTTAACAGTGCCACCATCGTTAACCGTTTAGGCCAGTTCGTTATTAAAGACCTTTGGTTTGTCGCTAATCTTGCCGTGCTGGCTTATTTTACGCTGTTCGAGGCAGTTTCACGAGAACGCAAAGAAGCGCGTTCAGGTCACTCGTCACAGTAAGGCTTTACGGCAAAGCCAAGTTAGAGATGTTGTAGTAATTAACAACTACCTCGCATATTGTTTATTCGAAAATGGTCACTTGGTTGCGGCCATTTTCTTTTGCAGTGTAAAGTGCTTGGTCCGCATGGGTTAACATTCTGCCGTGATCTTTTGCGCCATCTGCACTCGCTACACCAATGCTGATTGTGACCTTCAGCGTTTGCGCTATAAAACTGAAATCATGTGCAGCCACGATTTTTCGAACATGATCCATAGCAACCCTTGCATTTACCAAGTCATACTCGGGTAACAACACAGTAAACTCTTCGCCGCCCCACCTTGCACATTTAGCGTAATGCGGAACTTCGCGATTTAATATACGGGCCACCTCAGTAATGACTTTATCTCCCACTAAATGAGAGTACTGATCATTCACCTGTTTAAAATGGTCGATATCGATAACGGCGAGACATAGAGAAGTTTGTTTCGCTTTAGCCTCCTCAAAATATCGTACAAGCCAGCGGTCGAATGCTCGTCTATTTGCAATCCCCGTTAGATCATCGTGAGTTGCTTGGAACTCGAACCGCTTGGTTTGTAATTCTAATGATCTGGTTTGTTCATCGACCCTTTGTTTTAAAATCATTTCTGATTTTTTCAAATGATGAAAACGTATTTTATAAAGCGCATAGATGACAAAACAGAAGAAGAGAAATACCGAGAATTTAAAAGCAAATGTCTGATAAATGCTGGGTAGCACACGAATAGAAAATGGTGACGTAACCTCTTGCCAAGGACCACCAATGTAACGGGCACGTACTTTAAACTGATAACGACCAGGTGCTAAATTAGTGTATTCAGTCATTCTAAATTGATGACGGTTAACCCAATGCTGGTCATATCCTACTAACATAGCCTGATATTCTATACGCGAAGGCATAGCGAAACCCAACCCTGCATACTGAAACGCAACTCGCGTGGTTAACGGCGTTACATCTACTTCCCTCTCAGACGTATCAAATTGCTGGTCAGCTCCGTCTAGTAGTACCGCCTCTATGCTTACCGGAATAGGGAATTCACTTAACATGGCAAGGTTTGCAGGCGTTACTGTGGCAAGCCCTTTCGCAGTAGGAAGCCAGATATTTCCGTCTACATCGACAAACTGAGATGGCTGTGAACCACCATTGATTTGAATACTCGCTAGACCATTTTCTTCCTTAAAATGCTCAAATTCCAATATTGCACTTGGATATATCAGACACTCCTCAAGATTTGATAGTGAAGTGAAAATGACTCCTTGGTTTGAACTTAGCCATACACCGCTATTATGATCTATACCAATTGAAAACAGTTTATCTACGGGAAGTCCCTGCGACTTTTCGATTACACTAAGTGCCTGGGTATCATTGTCAAAATACGCAAGGCCACGATCGGTTGTAATCCAAGTTCCCTTTTCAACAACGCTAAAACTGAACGCGTGCTGCGCATCTGAATGTTCAGGAAACGGAACTGTGTGCACAATCCCCTGTTGGATATAGGCGAGCCCTATCCCTGTAGCAATCCAGATTCGTCCTTCGCGATCTTCTGCCAAGCCCATTGAAAAATGGGCAGGTAGACCATTTTGTTCATTAAAATGGATTAGCTTTCCATCTGGCGTTTGTTTAACTACACCTTGCGCCGTAGCATACCAAACACTGTGGTCACTCGCTAAAAGAATGGCCCTTACTTCATTACTCGGTAACCCTAGATGTCTATTAAGGTAAGGGGTAAGTTGGTCATTTTCATATCGCAGAACACCTTTTGTGTAGGTACCAACTAACGTTACCTCTTCAGTTACCGCTGCCAAACTGAGTACAGAAAAAGCTTCACCCGTAGTGAGCGATGTACTGGAAAACGCATCATTGAAAAATATATCTAACCCAGCACTTCCACCTGATAGAATTTTGCCATCAGACGTTTGCAAAACAGTTCGCAAAAAGTCTCCACTCATACCTTGGCTTTGCGAGAATGTGGTAAATAGCGCACGACGCAGCCTAAACAAACCACCATTAGTGCCAATCCAGATATTTTTTTCCAAATCTTCAAGCAGTGAAAAAACGCGGTTATTGGGACGACCTACTGTGGTATCCAGTTTTTCTAGGCCTAAATCACTTAGACGATAAAGGCCATGATTAATGGTGCCTACCCAAATGCTATTTTGATGATCAAGCAAAATACTACTTATAGATTTGTCGGCAAATGAGGTGTGAAGTAGCGCGAAAGTACCGTTTCTTCGCTGCCAAACACCGTGTTCTGTGCCAACTAAAACACGCTTATTGCTATCAAGAGCGAGTGTGAATGATGGACCAGAGAGTATGTTATGGTCAGGTAAAGCTAGCTGAAATTTATTGTTTATGTATTTGAACAACCCTTGGTTTGTTGCAAACCAAATTACTCCAAATCCGTCTTCGATTATGCGGTAGGCACTCGAATTTACAATGTATTCTTTTTGAGTGCCGTCAGGCATTCTCATTACAACCCCCGAGTCTTCCAACGCAAACCACAGCACGTCATTACTGTCTCTGAATGCATGATTAACCATTGAAGACAAGGGCGCTTGAGCATGCCAATGCTCTTCAATAAGCGACGTTATACCGCCTCGGTTTCCAGCCACGAGTAGCTCGTCGCGGGGCTCGTTATAATACAAGCTTCGAATGCCAGAGTCTGGTAATCCTGTTTGCGCGCCGCGGGTAAATACAGTGAATTGCTGACCATTAAACCGAGCAACACCTTCCCAAGTACCCGCCCATAGATACCCATTGGACGTTTGTGCTAATGCGTGAATACTATTGTGAGGAAGCCCGTCTTTCGTTCCCCACGATTGAGGGAAATACCGGTTGAGTGGCATGAGCTGAGAAGACTCTGCCGAAAAGCCATTGATGGGTATAACCCACAGCAAACACATCACAAAAGTGAGAGACACAAACTTCAATGGCTTCTCGGTACATTATTAGTTAGACGATGTAATGATACCTCTATCTATTAACTAACACAAAAATTGTGGTTTTTATTTATCTTGTTCTACCGACAAGCTCACCCAAACTAACCTATGATCTGAGCTGGCAGCACGGTCTTTAACTAATCGATACAGGTCACTTGTTTTAGCTGGCCAAAAAACGCCAGCATCATGTACATCGAACCCATATCGAGATGGTAGAACATAGTCAGCCCTGGCCCCCCAATAAGCGGTAAAGCGATTACTGTATTTAGCGCCAGATGCGCCCGCACCACCAGCGCTTGTTGGAATTGTTTCGTTATTAACTAGTGGGTGTTCGGTTAATTGCTCAATTACACCTTCTCTGTGTTTGTCCCCGATATCAGCAGCATTAAAATCGCCTACAAGTACAAAGCGCGTATTGTTTCCTAGGCTAACTTTTTCGCCCGTGTCATCATAGATATATGCGCCTTTGTCAGGAGAAAGGTAATCTGCCATCAACCTTATTTCATCAAAGTTGCGCTTACCGTTTCTGTCCTCTTTTCCATCAAAATTAGGTGGCGTTGGATGCATTGCAAGTATGTGAACGGTCTTACCGCCCACTTTCACCGGCACATCCCAGTGAGACTTGGAGCTTAGCCTTAGTGCGGCCCACTCTTCCACATCATACCAAGGCTCGCCATTATCAGTACTTCCACTCTCATCGGGAATAATGGGGACCTGTGGGTGAGGCATGTGATGCCATTTAAACGTCTGGAAAGTACGAATACCCTCAACATCAATTGGGTATTTTGACAGTAGCGCCATACCGTATTGTCCAGGATATAATCCAAACCCATAGGCATCGCCACCAAAACCTTCTGCCTTACCATTATTGTCTAAGTCGAAGGTGGTAGGCTCGCCCGTGTTTACTGGCGCTACGTAGGTGTAGGGGTAATCCACTGGCTTTAGGCCACGCTGAGAAACATTCAGGTAGTTTTCTATAAAAGCCTCTACCCCTTTGCGTTTATCTGCAATGTAATCAAACTCATTGAGTAATAAAATATCAGGGTTCACACGTTGAATGATCTCAGCAATATTTTTGACTTGAGGGTGCTCACCTGTAGATAGAACGTGTTGAAGAACTTTATTGCTTGGCGGCATATCCAACGATTTATAGTTAGTGGCTTCCATACTTACGTTAAACGTAGCGACTTTAAGCATTTGCTGATCTTTTGAATAAGCCAAAGTGGATACGCACATTGCGGGTAAAAGAGCTGTTACAAAGAAAAGCGCCCTAATTTTCATGTTGTTACCTTTAAATAAAGTCGTTTGCTAACGATACCAATATGCATGAGGATTCTAAACTATTTTGTACTGAAGAATAGCCAGGGTCTGTTAAGCGTTAGGAGCAATGAACCTTACCTAAAGTTACCTCACTTGCGGCTATTTTTTTGCCCTTGTCGTTACAATCTTGGGTTAGTTTTAATCTTTCCAATTCTTGTGCTATCAACATTTTAAAAAATAACCGCACAATTAAAGCATTCAACAAAATTATATTGCACAAAAACTACCACAAAGTGGAATAATAGAATCTATTACTCATAATGCACTGATATTCTTTTCCTGAAGTCTAGTGAGTAAAACTCTCCCTGACTTTAACTGCTGCACGCATTTTTAAGCAATGGCCAAGAATTTAATAGAAAGAGAGAAGTGTTATGAAAAGCTGGGTTTCAAAAGCGATTAATACCATCAATGCAGATTATCAGCGCTCTGCAGACACCCATCTGATAAAGCTTGAGCAAATAGCATTTCAAGGTATCGACATCTATCTAAAAGATGAAAGCACTCACCCCACGGGCAGCTTGAAACACCGTTTGGCTCGCTCCCTTTTTCTGTATGCCCTGTGTAATGGAAAAATTGTAGAGGGAACGACTGTGGTAGAGGCATCATCAGGCAGCACTGCCGTGTCTGAAGCTTACTTTGCAAAAATGATTGGTGTGCCGTTCGTTGCCGTCATGCCTAAGTCTACCGCCCAGAGTAAAATAGCGCTTATTGAACGCTACGGTGGTCAATGTCACTTTGTGGATTGCCCTACACAAATGCACAGCGAAGCCACTAAGGTAGCGAAAGAACTTAACGGCTACTTTATGGACCAGTTCCTTTACGCTGAGCGCGCTACAGACTGGCGCGGCAATAATAATATTGCTGAAAGTATTTTTGAGCAGATGAAAGCCGAACCCCACCCTGTACCACACACCGTGGTTATGAGTGCAGGTACAGGCGGAACATCAGCAACCATAGGCCGCTACATACGATACAAAGGCCTCACTTCAAAACTCGTTGTAGTAGACCCAGAATTCAGTGTGTTTTTTGATAGCTTCAAGAGTAAGGATCATACACTTACGGCTACCCGTGGAAGCCGCATAGAGGGCATTGGACGCCCCAAAGTGGAAGCCTCTTTTCAGCACGACGTTATAGACGACATGATTGCGGTCCCCGACGCGGCCAGTATTGCTACTATGCATTGGTTAAACAATACCATGGGAATAAAAGCCGGCCCTTCTACCGGTACCAACTTATGGGGCGCATTAAGTGTTGCCAAACGTATGAATCAACAGGGTGAAGCGGGTTCAATAGTTACGCTTATGTGCGACAGCGGAGAAAGGTATGGCGACACCTATTACAACGCTCAGTGGGTACTAAACAATATTGGTTGTACAAGTGTGTTTACTGACAAACTAGAAAGTATTGAAAGCTGAATTAAAACTAAGGCAGCTCGGTTTACATTTTAAGCTGCTACTTAAAGTGCTGGCACGCTATATGTCGCGCAGCACTTTATTCAAATCATGGTTCACTATACATTAGCGATAGATTTGTAATAAAAAAGCTCACGAAGCCATGATGAAAATAAAGATGAAAATAAAGAACATTATTCGCAGCAGTGTTGCATTAACTGCCATAATCGCTACCCCCAACGCCTTCGCTACTAGCATACCGACAGCTGAAGGCGTTAGCACCAGCAATACTAAGACAGATGCAAGTTACTCCACAGGTACTTCTAACAACAACTACGAAAGCGTTTTTGCCAATCTTGCACTTCACTGCATCCATCAAGAGTATCCCAATGTTGTAAAACACATGATGAATAGTGCCGACGACGTTAAAGCACCTAATAAACTCTACCCGGCCTTTTATGGTTGTTTAGACTGGCATTCGTCGGTGCATGGCCATTGGCTTTTAGTAAGAATGCTTAATACTGCGCAAGACGCAGTGAATAAAGATGAGATCATTGAAAAGCTAAATATCAGCTTTACGACAGAGAACATTCAAGGCGAACTTGCCAGCCTTAAGCGCGAAAACAATGCGTCATTTGAGCGCCCCTATGGCCTTGCTTGGTTTCTACAATTAACCGCGGAACTACGTCAATCGTCAATGCCACAAGCAAAGGTGTGGCTAAACACGCTACTGCCACTTGAGGAAGAAATTGTGGCAAGAGTAAGCGCATGGTTACCTAAATTGGCTTACCCTATTCGAACGGGTGAACACAGCCAAACCGCCTTTGCTTTCGGACTAATGTTAGACTGGGCGAAGGTAGCAGATAACGAGGACTTTGAAGCCCTGCTTACATCTAGAGTAAAAGAGTATTACCAGGCTGATAAGCAATGCCCCCTAGCCTACGAACCCTCAGGGCAGGATTTCCTATCTCCGTGTTTGGCCGAAGCTGACCTAATGCGCCGAGTAATGGCTAAAGAAGACTACAGCCAATGGCTTTCAGCATTTTTTCCAGACCTAACCGCTAAAACATCAAATTGGCTAGCGCCTGCGACCGTGACAGACAAAACAGACGGTAAGCTTGCCCACCTAGACGGACTGAATATCAGTCGTGCGTGGATGATTGAAGGCATTATGAGCGCTTTACCAGACGATGACGCACGCTTACCTGTATTGGAGAAAACGCTAAAAGCACATCGTGAAGCAGGATTAAACGCGGTGTTTGGTGATATGCACTACATGGGAAGCCATTGGCTTGGCAGCTTTGCCAGCTACTTGGAAACACAGCGCGGTTTGAATTAACTTTTATCCTACTAAAGTGTGAGATGAATGGGCACTAAAGTGCTATTCGTCTCACACCCCAACCGTGGCATGCTCATTCTATGGTGATATGAATAAAGCGCAGCTATGGAAATTTTACTTGTTGATGATCACGCAATAGTGAGAGAAGGCTTTTCTACGCTGTTATCTTCGGTACTCGAAGGCGCTGTCGTCACCAATGCAAAAAATGCGCAGCAAGCCACAAATGCACTTCGTACCAACCACTTCGACCTCATTATTTTAGACATTAATTTAGGAGCCACCAGCGGACTTACGCTAGCGGAATACATTATTCAGCGCTGGGAGCACGCAAAAGTACTTATGTTCAGCATGTTCGATGATATTTCCATCATCGATAGAGCTATGAAGCTAGGGGCAATGGGCTATGTTAGCAAACAAAGTGAACCTGATGTGCTGATAAGCGCGGTGACATCTATCATTAAAGGCCGGCGTTATTTGGAACACAATACTGCAATTGAACTCGCCACATTCAACCTGTCACATTCCGGAAGCAACTTAACAGATCTGACACAAAGAGAGTTAGATATATTCCTTGGAATAGCGAACGGCCTCTGTCGAAAACAGGTTGCAGAAAGCCTCAATATTTCCGAAAAAACGGTTTCAAACGTTATCACCCAGCTCAAGCGAAAACTTGAGCTACAAACAAATGCCGAGTTTGTTCACCTTGCCATCAAGCAGGGATATATCAAAATCGCCAGCTAAACAAGACCCACTAAATAAAGTCGGGAAATCTTCCCTGTACTTTCGTATCTTTTTTATACCCCTTTGGTACTGACTTTGTCTCATGATAAAGATACCTCATGCAAATCAATATATTAGCGTTTTCATTACACTTCAAACTAAGGGAAATTTTCCCGTGTTTTGGAGGACGAATTCCGTTTATAAGAGCCTCTACTTAGTTACATACTGTTAACACAACATCAAGGTAACAGTGGAAATAAAACTATGGCTAAGTTCTATTCAAAGGCTTCATTGGCCTTAAGCGTAATTATTGGTTTAGGTACGAGTTCACATTTATATGCGGACGATGGCGTGACATGGGCAGACATTGAAAATGATGCCAAGACGCCTGAGAACGTGCTGATGTATGGTATGGGTCCAGAAGCTCAGCGTTACAGCGGACTAGATCAAATCAACAAAGAAAATGTACACATGCTATCTCCGGCTTGGGTGATGAGTTTTGGTGATGAAAAGCAACGGGGTCAAGAATCCCAGGCAATAGTGTACGACGGTATTGTCTATGTAACCGGTAGCTACTCCCGTATCTACGCCTATGAAGCAAAAACAGGTAAGAAGTTGTGGGACTACGCCCACCGCCTTCCAGAAGGTATTCGACCTTGTTGTGACGTGGTAAATCGCGGCGCAGCAATTTATGGTGACTTAGTCTTTTTCGGTACGCTGGATGCTGGCGTTGTTGCCCTTGACCGGCTAACGGGAAAAGTAAAATGGAAGAAGCGCTTTGAAGACTATCGTGCAGGCTACACCATGACGGGGGCACCTACGATTGTTAAAGACCAAAAGTCAGGAAAAGTCATGCTTATTCACGGTTCATCAGGTGATGAGTTTGGTGTTGTAGGAAAACTATTTGCACGCGATCCTGAAACCGGTGAAGAGATTTGGATGCGTCCATTTGTTGAAGGGCACATGGGCAGATTAAATGGAAAAGACAGCACACCTACTGGCGGTTCATACGAAGTGACAACATGGCCGAAAGATGAAAATGGCGAAATGGTTGAGGCTTGGCACCACGGTGGTGGAGCACCATGGCAGAGTGCAAGTTTCGATGTTGAAACTAACACCATCATCATTGGTGCAGGTAACCCCGCTCCTTGGAATACATGGAAACGCACCGCCAAAGGCGGCGATCCGCGAGATTGGGATAACCTCTATACTTCCGGACAAGTAGGTGTAGATGCAACCACTGGTGAGGTTAAATGGTTCTATCAACATACACCTAACGACGCATGGGATTTCTCTGGCAACAATGAACTTGTTCTATTTGACTATTACGATAATGGAAAGCTCGTAAAAGCGACGGCTCATGCAGACAGAAATGGCTTTTTCTATGTAGTTAACAGACAAAACGGTGAATTCATCAGAGGCTTTCCCTTTGTAGATAACATTACGTGGGCCACACACATAGACCATGACACGGGTCGCCCAGTTGAAGTAGACGGACAGCGCCCGCCACTGCCTGAGCCGGGTGAAAAACGAGGAAAGTCAATAGAGGTATCGCCTCCATTCTTGGGCGGGAAGAACTGGAACCCGATGGCCTACAGCCAGAATACCGGCTGGTTCTATATGGGCGCAAACCACTGGAAAGAAGACTACTGGACGGAAGAAGTGACCTATAAGAAAGGTGCAGCTTACCTAGGACAGGGTTTTAGAATTAAGCGCATGTATGACGACCACGTGGGCGTACTTCGTGCCGTAGACCCCATTTCAGGTGAAATTAAATGGACACACAAAGAGAAACTTCCTATGTGGGCTGGGGTACTGGCGACGAAAGGCGGACTCATTATTACCGGAACGGGCGATGGCTATGTCAAAGCTTTCGATGAGGAAACCGGTGAAGAACTTTGGAAGTTCCAAACGGGCTCGGGCATCATTTCATGCCCTATAACCTGGGAAGAGGATGGTGAGCAGTACATTGGTTTAGCGTCAGGGTATGGTGGTGCAGTACCTCTATGGGGTGGAGATATGGCTGAACTCACTAAACCTGTAGCGCAAGGTGGTTCGTTTTGGGTATTTAAACTTCCTAATCACAATAAGAAGCAAAATGTAGCTAAACAATAGCTTTAAATTTGCAAACCAAACCGAGAGGCAGTGAAAAAGCCTCTCGGCATTAAGGAGCTCTCATGCGCTTACGTTTTCAAAAAACCAAACAACTCCCAGTATTATTATTAGTCGCCCTATATTCAGCAACTGCCAGTGCCATTCCCGATTTCGAAGATGATGTGAAGATTATCAACGGATGTGAAATAAAACCAAAAACAGTATGTAGCAATACAGACTTGAGCGGTGCTGATTTGAGCCATGCAAATTTGCACGGGGCAGTATTCACAAACGTTAAGTTCAACAAAACCAATTTAAGGCACGCCAACTTAAGCTACTCGACGTTTAAGAAAAGTAACCTAGACCACGCTGATTTAGCTACCGCCAACTTAAAACATGCAGATTTACGCAGTTCAAAAGTTCGCAACGCTAACTTAGAAGGTGTAGATGGCTGGGCGCTTTTCGGTCAAGGGGTTGATTTCACCAACTCCAACTTTTCAGGTGCCAACCTAGACCAAGGGCGTTTATCAGGTGCGACAATGGTAAACACCAACTTACGTGCCGCGCGCCTAGAGCGAGTTTGGATGAACAAAGCAAACTTTGAAGGTGCTTCACTCATTAACGCCAATATTCAGGAAGCAAAACTGAACGATGCAAGTTTGTATCGAGCGAACCTAACAGGCACGCGCATCCACTACGCAACATTTCAGGGCACTTTCATGGACGAATGTATAAATTGTCCGATTGACTGGTAAGCTAGAGCCCCCTTGGGGTTGCTCTAGCAAGGTCGCTCACGTCTAAGACAGTTTACCAGCCAACTCAGCGGTTTCTTTACCCAAATTCTTGAGCTGCTTAATCGTTTTTTCATCGGTAATTACGCCATCTTCCATAAGCGTACTGACCTTCGCGATAGCTTTTTGGTTTGGCAGGACCATAGTACCTAAGTTTTCAAGCAGCATTCTCAGTACCACCAGCACACGCATACCACCCAGCCCGCCGGCCGACGCGGCCATAATACCGGCCACTTTACCGCGATACGCTTGCAGTGGCTTTTCGCCTTCTCCCATACGTGATGCCCAATCGATAGCGTTTTTCAGCAGTGCTGGGTAGCTAGAATTGTATTCTGGTGATGCTATAAGAAAACCATCATGACTCATTAGCAATTCTTTGAACGCCTGCGCTTTTTCAGGCATGCCAAATTCAGCCTCTTCGTCTTCATTAAATATTGGCATTTGATAGTCGGCTAGGTCAATAACGGTAACCTCTGCGCCAGCTTCACGGGCGCCTTCAGCAGCGACGTTAACAATAGCTTGGTTAAACGAACCTTTACGGGTACTGCCTGCAAATGCAAGGATCTTAGTCATTTGGGTTTCCTGTCCTTAATTTGAATAGATAATTTAGTCTTCTTATTTATAAAGATGTGTTGGCCTATCGGTTTTATTTGAAATACCAAATCAATTAGTGAGACCGACAAGCTAGCTCTCTTGGTAGTTAGCGTTAAGCATAAAAAAAGGCTGACAATCAATGTCAGCCTTTTCAATATCACTACCTATGTTGTACCGCGAACACTACATTTTTTCTAGTGTTTCGATGCCAAGTAGAGTTAATCCTTTCTCTAGCGTATTGGCAACCAAAGCTGACAACGCTAGACGGCTATCACGTACAGTTGGCTCAATGCCGTCTTTTAACATTGGGCAAGCTTCGTAGAATGTCATGAATGCTGAAGCCACATCGTACAGGTACGTACACAATACGTGAGGTGTCGCTTCACGAGATACCATGCCAATCACTTCTTCAAACTGCATCAATAACACTGCTAGCGCATGCTCTTGTTTCTCAACTATATTGATATCTACCGGCATAGTTGCCATATCAACACCCGCTTTTCTAAACAAGCTTTTCACACGGGTATACGCATATTGAAGGTAAGGCGCAGTGTTACCTTCAAAACTTAGCATTGAGTCCCAGTTGAACATGTAATCAGTTGTGCGGTTTTTAGATAGGTCAGCGTATTTTACTGCGCCAATACCTACCTTCCGTGCAACTTCTTTAAGCTCGTTTTCACTTAAATCGTTGTCACGCTCGGCAATCAGTTTGCCCGCTCGCTCAACCGCTTCATCAAGCAATTCAACCAATTTAACCGTGCCACCGGTACGGGTTTTAAATGGCTTACCGTCACTGCCTAGCATCATGCCAAACGGACAATGTTCGTAAGTTTGCTCTTCTTTCATAAAGCCTGCTTTGCGGCCTACAATTTCAGTTTGCTTGAAGTGCAGTGCTTGGCGAGCATCGGTAAGAATAAGCGTACGGTCAGCATTTAACTTGCCGCTGCGATAGCGCATGGCCGCTAGGTCAGTAGTTGCGTAAAGATAGCCACCACCCGACTTCTGAACGATATAAACCGCAGGATTGCCTTCTTTATCAGCAAGCTCTGGAATAAACACCACCTGCGCGCCTTGGTCTTCAACAGCGATACCTTTTTCTCTGAGGTCGCTGATTACGTTGGCTAAATCTTCATTGTAAGCTGACTCACCCATAATATCTTTGCGGGTCAGGCTTACGTTTAGTTTGTCGTACACTTCTTCAGAGTGAGCGATAGACACGTCAATGAACTTTTCCCACAGCGCCAAACACTGAGCGTCACCGCCCTGCAGCTTAACTACGTATTCACGGGCGCGGTCGGCAAAACCATCTTCTTCGTCAAAGCGTACTTTGGCTTCGCGGTAAAAGTCTTCAAGATCAGAGAGCGCTGTTTCAGCTACTTCGTCTTGAAGCTTGTCTGAAAGGTGCGCAAGCAACATACCGAACTGAGTGCCCCAGTCGCCCATGTGGTTTTGACGAATAACGTTGTGGCCCAAGAACTCCAGTACTTTAACCACAGCGTCGCCGATGATGGTAGTACGCAGGTGTCCCACGTGCATCTCTTTGGCTAGGTTTGGAGAAGAGTAATCAACAACAATGTTCTGTTCTTTTGACTTTGCAATACCCAAGCGCGGATCGGTTAGCGATAGCTCACACTGATTAGACAGCCAATCGTCGTTTAAATGTACGTTGATAAAGCCAGGACCAGCCACTTCTAATTTACTGGCAATATCGTCAAGTTTAACGATCTCAACAATCTTCTCTGCAATATCTCGAGGCTTTTGCTTAAGCTGCTTGGCAAGGGCCATAGCGCCGTTAAACTGGTATTCACCAAACTCAGGGCGTGCACTGCGCGAAACTGGCACTGGCGCATTTTCTACGCCCATTTCTTGTAGCGCTTCAGTGAAACGGTTAACTAATAGTGCATGTATGTTCATAATGTATATTGTCTTTAATTAATTTTTTCTAGCTTAATTTTCGCGCGTATTCGTAAACTGAATATCTGGGTAACGCTCTTGCGATAGCTGCAGGTTCACCATTGTTGGCGCGATGTACGTCAGGTTGTCGCCTCCATCAAGGGCGAGGTTCTGCTCACCTTTACGGCGGAACTCGTCTAGTTTCTTCTCATCATTCGAGTAAACCCAACGGGCTGTTGCAACGTTCACGTGCTCGTAAAGTGCATCTACATTGTATTCGGCTTTAAGTCGTGCCACTACTACATCAAACTGAAGCACACCAACCGCGCCTACGATCAAATCGTTGTTTGCAAGGGGTCGAAACACCTGAACTGCGCCTTCTTCAGAAAGCTGAATAAGGCCTTTCAGCAGCTGTTTTTGCTTAAGTGGATCTTTCAAACGAATACGTTTAAATAGCTCTGGCGCAAAGTTTGGAATGCCAGTAAAGCGGTAGTTATCGCCCGAAGTAAAAGTGTCACCAATTCGGATAGTACCGTGGTTGTGCAAGCCGATGATATCGCCAGCATAAGCTTCTTCTAGTAAAGCACGATCACCTGCCAAGAAAGTCAGTGCATCAGAGATACGCACATCTTTGCCTAAGCGGCTGTTGCGCATTTTCATGCCTTTCTCGTACTTACCCGACACTATGCGACAAAACGCGATACGGTCACGGTGTTTCGGGTCCATATTGGCTTGAATCTTAAAGACGAAACCGCTGAACTTGCCGTCAGTGCTTTCAATAGTCCCTTCTTCGGTCTCACGACCAAGTGGCGCAGGCGCCCACTCGACCAATCCGTCAAGCATGTGGTCAACACCAAAGTTACCCAATGCTGTACCGAAAAATACTGGCGTTAACTGGCCTTCCAAGAAAAGCTCTTGCTCGAATTCGTTTGATGCACCGCGTACAAGCTCAAGCTCGTCACGCAAGGTTTCAGCTAGGTCACTTCCTACTGCGGTATCAAGCTCTGGGTTATCCAACCCTTTAATGATACGCACATCTTGAATAGTGTGACCCTGACCGCTTTGATACAAAATAGTCTCATCGCGGTGAAGATGATATACACCTTTAAAGCTCTTACCACAGCCGATTGGCCACGTGATTGGCGCGCACAGGATATCAAGCTCGGTTTCTACTTCATCAAGCAGTTCCATAGGATCGCGAATATCGCGGTCTAGCTTGTTCATGAAAGTCACAATTGGCGTATCGCGCAAACGGGTAACTTCCATAAGCTTACGGGTTCTGTCTTCTACACCTTTCGCCGCATCGATTACCATAAGGCATGAATCAACGGCTGTTAGCGTACGATAAGTATCTTCAGAGAAGTCTTCGTGCCCCGGGGTATCCAGCAGGTTTACCAAGTGATCGCTATAAGGAAACTGCATGACCGAGGTGGTTACCGAGATACCACGTTCTTTTTCCATTTCCATCCAGTCAGACTTGGCGTGCTGACCTGACTTTTTCCCCTTTACAGTACCCGCCGTTTGCAGGGCGCGCCCGAACAACAGTACTTTTTCAGTAATGGTGGTTTTACCCGCATCCGGGTGCGATATGATTGCGAACGTACGTCGCTTTTTAATCTCTTCAAGAAGCTTTTTATCTGACATCAATACTTATCTTCGTTATCTATTATCCCTGTAAAACAATTATTTACAGGCGCGTTTTATAACGGATAAGCAATGCTTTTCCGCGCAAATTTAGTATTGCGGCAAAACGCTTGATACGGCTTGGTAGTTAATTGCGCGGATTTTAGCATTTTACTGCTCGTAACAGTAGAGCGAAATTACATACTCCCTACCGCTTAATTTGCTATGCGACCGCTCACTGCTTTTTTTCATGCATACACACTTTCATATCGTTAACCTATTTCAAACATTGTTGTACACAGCGTTTACAACATAAGCAACAGACTCATTTTATAAACCCTATTTATAAAAATAAGGACAATGCCCTGTGATATTGTTTTTGATTTGCGTAGCCGCGCTTATTGCTGGCTACTTTATATATGGCGCCTTTGTCGAAAAGGTATTTGGCGTCACACCTGCACGCCCTACTCCTGCACATAGCCAAAAAGACGGTGTAGATTTTGTTCCTATGTCTACGCCAAAGGTGTATCTCGTACAGCTACTCAACATTGCTGGTGTAGGCCCTATTTTCGGCCCTATCATGGGGGCGCTATATGGCCCGGCAGCAATGCTTTGGATTGTATTAGGCTGCATTTTTGCCGGTGCTGTTCACGACTACTTCTCTGGCATGCTGTCAGTTCGCAACAATGGTGAGTCAGTGCCTAGCTTATCTGGCCGTTATTTGGGCCGAGGCGCTAAACACTTTATGAACCTGTTCGCTATTGTGCTACTTCTGCTGGTGGGTGTGGTTTTTGTCTCAGCACCTGCGGGTATGATTACCAATTTAGTCAATGACCAGACATCATTGCAGGTTGAAGTTGGCACCATGGTAGCTATTATTTTCGCCTATTACATACTGGCAACCATAGTTCCAGTAGATAAGATTATTGGCCGCTTCTATCCGTTTTTCGGTGCACTTCTAATCTTCATGTCAGTAGGTTTATTAGCCGCAGCCAGCTATTCTGACCAGCACTCAATTTTAAGTCAGTTTTCAGCAAGCGATATGCTAACTAACCTTAACCCTAACGATATGCCGCTGTGGCCAGCGCTTTTCATTACTATTGCTTGTGGCGCTATTTCCGGGTTTCACGCTACCCAATCTCCACTAATGGCCCGCTGCATGGAAAACGAGAAAAACGGACGTTTCGTGTTTTTTGGTGCAATGATAGGTGAAGGCGTGATTGCCCTTATCTGGTGTGCGATTGCCCTTTCATACTTCGACAATTTAGAAGCGCTGTCTTCAGCCATCAGTGACGGTGGCCCAGGAAACGTTGTTTACGCTTCATCATTCGGACTGTTGGGCGTTGTGGGTGGCATACTTGCCTTTCTTGGTGTGGTAATTTTGCCTATCACGTCAGGCGACACCGCTTTTCGTTCAAGTCGCCTAATTATGGCTGAGTACTTTAACGTTGAACAAAAAGGTATACGTAACCGGTTATTTATGGCTGCCCCTTTGTTTGTTCTGGGCGGCATCCTCACCCAAGTCGATTTCGGTGTTATCTGGCGCTACTTCGGGTTTGCCAATCAGACAACTGCCGTCATGATGTTGTGGACTGCGTCTGCGTACTTACTTAGACACAATAAGCTGCATTGGATCACCACGGTGCCGGCTATCTTTATGACTGCCGTATGTGTAACTTTTATTTTAAATAACGACACATTGGGTTTCGGTATGGCGATGAATGTATCGACAATCATCGGGCTTGTTGCATCATTGATTACCGCAGTGTATGTCATTCGAATTTCTAAAGGGAAAGGCGAAGCCCCACTTGAACCTATGTCTGTAAGTACTGAAAAGCCCACCCAACCCGCGGACGCGTAACTTAATAATCGAAATACAGACAATATGATGAGCCGCCCTTTATATAGGGCGGCTATTTATTTTGTACTTCTGACATGGGTTATAATGAGGCTCACCTTTAACTGGCGGTAATATTGGCAAGCATGGAACTCATACTCTCACTACTTCAACAAATGTGTGTGTATCTTGTACTGGCGTACATGCTCAGTAAAACACCGCTTTTCCTTCCTATTCTCAGTATTTCCTCCCACCGCAAGCACCGCTATTTGGTGTACGTAGTTTTTTCTTCATTTTGTGTGTTGGGTACCTATTTTGGCCTGCAAATAGACGATGCTATAGCGAACACTAGGGCCATTGGCGCTGTCATAGGTGGGTTGCTAGGCGGGCCAATAGTTGGCTTTGCCGTAGGGTTAACCGGCGGCCTACATCGTTATTCATTGGGAGGTTTTACTGATGTTGCCTGCGCTATCTCCACCACACTAGAAGGCTTGATTGGTGGCCTAGTGCACGTTTACTACGTCAAAAAGAATAAGAGCTTGGATCTGTTTAATCCATGGAAAGTGGGCGTGGTTACCTTTGTCGCAGAGCTATTTCAGATGGGTATCCTACTTACTGTTGCAGAACCTTTCGAAAAGTCTTACGCACTGGTTAGTGCTATTGCCGCACCTATGATAATTGCAAATACTGTGGGGGCCGCACTTTTTATCAGTATCTTATCTGACAAGAAAACAATATTTGAAAAGTACTCTGCTACTTTTTCACGTAGGGCACTGTCCATCGCAGACCGCTCAGTGGGTATACTTACGTCTGGATTTACTCCGGTAAACGCAGAAAAAATTGCGCGCATTGTTTATGAAGAAACCAATGTAGGCGCAGTGGCAATTACCGATAAAGAAAAAATTTTAGCATTTATCGGAACGGGAGCGGATCATCACCTGCCAAATACGCCCATCTCATCGGCAAGTACCATGGAATCTTTGAACAATAACAAGATAGTGCATTTAGACGGCGCTGAGCTTCCTTATCAATGCACCCTAGACAAAAACTGTCCGCTGGGTTCCGTGTTAATTATACCGCTCCACTCTGGTTCTGAAGTTGTGGGTACCATCAAGCTTTATGAACCCAAACGGAAGTTTATGTCGACGGTTACGCTATCTATGGCAGAAGGCATCGCTCAATTACTGTCTAGTCAGATAGTTTACGGCCAATATCAACAACAAAAAGATCTACTCTCTCAATCAGAGATAAAGCTGTTACATGCACAGGTAAACCCGCATTTTCTTTTTAACGCGCTCAATACCATTAGCGCTATTATCCGCCGCGACCCCAAAAAGGCCAGAGAGCTCGTGCTAAGCTTATCGCGCTTTTTTAGAATAAACCTCAAGCAAAATACAGCAATTGTTACCCTCAAAGAAGAGATTGACCACGTTAAGGCTTATTTGGCGATTGAGAAAGCGCGTTTTGCGGAGCGTCTGCAAGTCACTGTAAAATACGACGAAGCAGCAATGTCAGCACTTTTACCTAGTTTTACGCTACAGCCATTAGTTGAAAATGCGGTCAAGCACGGCATCGCTCAGTGCATAGAGGGGGGGCACCTATCTTTAAATATACGATGTACAGCAGACGACCATATTCACATTCTTGTCGAAGATAATGCTGGCTTATATAAACCTAAGAAAGAGCAAAACGCGGGTTTAGGAATGGATATTGTAGATAAACGGCTTATTCATCAGTTTGGCCAACAAGCAGGCCTGGTAATCGAGTGTCGGACTAACCACTTCACCCGCATGTCTTTCTCTATCCCACATACCCTTCATTCTTATCAGAGCTAACCATGACCAAGAATTCAGTATTTCGGGCAATTGTTATTGATGACGAACCTCTCGCCAGAGATGAGCTTTGCCAGTTGCTAAACGAAACCAATGAGGTTCAAGTCTTAGCCGAGGCTGCAAACGCAATAGAAGGGTTGGCTTTAATAAAACAATACAATCCAGACGTTATTTTTCTAGATATAGAAATGCCTCAGCTCTCGGGGCTAGATATGTTAGCTATGCTTGACATAGACACCATGCCTTATGTTGTATTGGTTACCGCGTTTGAGCAGTATGCTCTTCAGGCATTTGAGGATAATGCGTTTGATTACTTACTAAAACCAGTAGAACCAGAGCGGCTCAATAAAACACTTACAAGGCTGAAAAAGAGAAGTTTTCCCCAGACTGGTATCGACACAATCGCCTCACCTACGTTGATACATATTCCCTGCGTGGGCCACCAGCGCATTTTGCTATTACCTGAATCAGATATTCATTTTGCATATAGTGATGTGGCGGGCGTACACGTAAAAACTTTAGAGCAACTAGCAGACACGCAACTCACATTAAAGACCTTAGAAGAGAGAACCGCGCTTGTAAGATGTCACCGGCAATACTTAGTGAGGTTATCATGTGTTGCGGAAATTAAACTCTTGGATAATGGCCTTGCTACGCTTCTAATGGCGACGGAAGATTCGATACCCGTTAGCCGTCGATACCTCAAAAAGCTGAAATCGTTGTTGGAACTATAATCTCTGTAAACAGTTCTTCCAAAAGCCAGTTAAGCTATTACCTGATGCTTTAAAACCCTGAAGTTACTTTAGTCAGGTAGATGGGACGTTACCAAAATGAATTTCTGAACACTACGACTTCTGACGCCATTTGTCAGAACTTGTCCGAATTTGTTAGTCATTTTCACTGAATTAGCGCTTAATTTATCTTTGACGCTGTTATGCAAAACAGCGAAAAAATTAAACTAGAGTATGAAGAATTAAATTGCCATTACTCTTTCCACTGCGCCACACTCGATAAAATTCTCGATTTCAACGACTTGCCTCGACCAAATAACTGTGCAAAAAAACCACAAAGCATAACGAAAAGTTAAACTTTTAATAAAATAACAATAAATATTTATTAAAAAGAACCGCTTCTTAGATTTTACGCATATATGCTATTGATAATATTCAAAAGTTGTGCAATACATAATAAGTGTCTAAAAAACACACTAAAAATAATTAAAGCAATAAAATTAAAGTCTAGGGAGACTACAATGTTTAAAAACCACAAACTGGCAAAGTCGGTGAGACTTGCCTGCGCCTTTGGCGCTGCCGCATCGTTGGCATTTTCTGGTAGTGTCTACGCCCAAGAAGAAGTTGAGTCAGAGGAAGAACCGGTGAAAAAATTGAAGTCACTGGTTCACGTTTACTTTCAAACCCCAATGTCGCAGCAGCCACACCTGTATTGAGTGTATCAGGCGCTGAAGCAGCCGCGCGCGGTAACTTACGTGTAGAAGATTTCGTTAACGTACTTCCACAAGTATTCGCGGGACAAGCATCAGAAGTTTCCAACGGTTCAACGGGTACTGCAACACTAAACCTCCGTGGTTTAGGTGCGAACAGAACGTTGGTATTGATTGACGGCAAGCGTCTCCCATATGGTTCTTCGGGAACCAGCGCAGCTAACGTCGACCTAGTTCCAACGCAAATGTTAGAACGTGTAGACATCCTAACGGGTGGTGCATCAGCGGTATACGGCTCTGATGCTGTTGGTGGTGTTGCAAACTTCATTCTTCGCGATGATTTTGAAGGCGTTGAATTTGGTGGTCAGTTCAGCACAAACTACGCAGATAACGATAATGGTTTGTATGAAGGCGTGCTTAACGCAGCCCAGCAGCCTATCCCTGGTTCAACCATGGACGGCGACGAAACGCTTATCTATACAATGTTTGGCGCATCTTCCGCCGACGGTAAAGGCAACGTAACCATTTATGCGTCATATGAAGATCGCGAAGAGATCGTCCAAGCTGATAGAATTTTTTCAGCGTGTACACTGGGCCAAAGCAGCGGTTCAGCAAGTTTCGAAGGGTTTGGTTGTGTAGGTTCAGCTAACTTCCGCTTGTTTGGTGGCCCTGGTGGCTTTGCGTTCCAGGAAGAAGACGGAAATATTATTCCTTACGCGGGCGGCCCGACTCAAACCTATAACTTTGGTGCAACCAACTTTTTCCAACGCCCTTCTGAGCGTTATCATTTCTATGCGAAAGGCAACTACGAGCTTGCAGACGATTTAGAAGCCTACGCTGACTTTTCCTACATCAACAACACCAGTGATGCTCAGATTGCACCAAGTGCCTCGTTTGGTATCGGCGCATACGACATCAACTGCGGAAACCCATTCATCCAAGGTAACAGCGGTTTAGCGTTCACTGATATTTTTGGTTGTTCGGCTGACGATATTGCAAACGATGTAATCGTAAGTGGAATCACAGCATCTCACCGTAACGTTGAAGGTGGCTCGCGTAACTCTCGTCTTGAGAACAGCGCATGGCGCTTCGTTGGTGGTCTAAATGGTTTCATCGATGATATCTGGGCGTGGAACGTATTTGGTCAAATCTCAGAAACTCGTGACCAAAGCTCAGCTACGAACGATTTCGTCGTCGCTAACCTACAGCAAGCGCTGTTAGCAACCACTGACGAAGATGGTAACGTAGTCTGTCTTGACCAGTCTGGCGGCTGTGTACCTTACAACATCTTCCAACGCCCTGGCGGTGAAAGCTCTGTAACGCAAGATCAATTAGACTTCATCCAAGGTATTGGTATTGTAAACGGTGAAACGTCACAAAAAGTATTTGGTGCTGATATCCAAGCTAACTTAGGCGATTACGGCATTAAGATCCCTACTGCTGATGATGGTATTGGCGTGTTATTTGGTATTGAATACCGTAAAGACGAACTTGCTTCGTCACCAGATGAAATTAGCCAAGTTCAAGGTGGTGGTTTCACTGGTGTAGGCGGTGCAACGCTAGCAGTAGCAGGTAAAATTGAAGTTCGTGAATTCTTCACCGAGGTTCAAATACCTCTTATTTCTGGTGCAGAGTTAGCTGAAGAGTTAGTGTTAAGTGCACAATATCGTTTCTCCGACTATGACGCGGACGGTAACGGCACGACAAACAGCTTTGACACGAATGCTTACGGGTACCAGTTAGCGTGGACACCAGTAGATGACGTTAAACTACGTGCGCAATACCAGCGCGCTGTTCGAGCGCCAAACGTAATTGACTTATTTACAGGTCAAAACACAGGTCTACCTAACCTAAGCCCAGCAGGTACCGATGCTAGCGGCGAACAGCTATACGATCCATGTGCCGGCGCCAACCCAATCGCGTCACTTGAAACTTGTGCGCGTACCGGAGTTACAGCTGCGCAATACGGCAATATTCTTGACGTTATCTCGGGTCAAACACAATCTCTAACAGGTGGTAACCCACAACTATCTCCTGAGACTGCAGATACTGTAACCTTTGGTGTTGTAATTACGCCAGCAAGTATTGAAGGTCTTTCGATTACTGTGGATTATTTCGACATCGAAGTAGAAGATGCGATTTCTGCTGGTATTCCAGCTCAAACTATCTTCGACAACTGTCTTGATTCAGGTGACCCAACCTTCTGTAACCTAATTACCCGTTCTTCTGCGGGTTCACTTGCAGCAGGCACATTTGGTGTTGGTTTCCAACAAACAAACCTAAACATTGCTACGCTTAAAACTTCGGGTGTGGATGTTCAGGTAGGCTATAACTTCGACACAGAGCTTGGTGATGTAAGATTCGACTACGCAGCTACGCTACTAGATGAACTAAGCACAGTACCATTCCCTGGTGGTGACACTGTTGAGTGTGCTGGCTTCTTCGGAAACGCGTGTGGCGCACCTAACCCTGAGTATCGTCATAGATTTATGGCAACATGGAATACCAACCTAGACGTTGATATTACTGCGACTTGGAGACACTTTGGTACAACTGATAACGATGATGACGGTGATACACTTGAGACTGGATTCAAAGCTATCAACTATCTTGATATCTCTGCCACTTATTTCATGAACGACAATTTAGAGTTCACGCTAGGTGTTCTAAACCTTCTTGGCGAGCAACCTCCAGTTTACTCTGGCGCAGGTCCAGCTCTTGGTAACGGTAATACGTATCCAACAGTTTACGACACTAGCACAAACTGGTTTGCTTCGTTTAGAGGTAAATTCTAAATCCAAATCTCCCTTTGGACCTAAGCCAAAAGCCGTTTATTCTTAATAAACGGCTTTTTTATTTTTTATGAATATTCCACTTCACCCTGTACTTGCTCAGTGCTCAACAGCACTTAGTTAAAGCCTATATATCTGTTACAAACACAGCTTTATATAATTATCCATTTACGCTTTTCCTAATAAGCGCTCAGCTTACAAAATATCATCCTCATCTCAATATTATTTACTTAGCATGCTAAACAATTAAACTAGTTAGCATGCTAAGTAAAATCAAGGATGCCGATATGTCATTTTCAGAACCCATGCCACTTCATCTTATTGCGCTTTTTGCCCGTACAGCGCAAAAGTGCAGAAGAGCTGTCACTGAATCTGTCGCACACCTCGACCTTACAGAGTCTAGATGGCGCGTAATGATTCATATGTCGTTACTTGGTGAAGGCTGTACACAGCAGATGGTGGCAGAAAGCTTGGAAATAGAAATGCCTAGTTTAACGCGCACCATCAAGCAGCTTGAAACTACGGGTTTAATCAAACGCGTTACAGATGATAACGACAAACGAAGTCGCTTGCTTTATTTCACAGATATGGGCAAAGGCCGAATGAATGATATCGAAAGTACGTTAATGGCACTTCGAGATGAAGTGTACGCAGGAGTATCGGACGAGGAATTACGCACTATGGCTAGATGTGTTCAGAAAATTGAAGCCAATGCAGCAAAATTGTTGGAGTCATTTAAGTGAGTCAACGAACACCAGATCAGGAATTTGCTAGGTATATAAAACTGTCTTTGGTCGGTTTCGCCATCTGTTTTGTCTACTTCATTATTGCAGATATACGCATGCCTATGACGCCACAGGCGAGGGTTTATCATCAGGTCACACAAATCTCACCCCAGATAAATGGGCCAATAAATGAGGTGCTTGTCAAAAATAATCAAACCGTAAAAGAAGGACAGGTTTTGTTCACTATTGACGAAACACCTTACCTAATTGCGCTTGAGAAGGCGCAGATTGCTTTGGCAAATGTTGAACTAGAAAATGCTCAAATTGATGCCAAAGCAGAAGCGATAAGAGCCAAATTAGAGGCAGCATCCGCAATTTACGACGAGCGTAACAACGAATTTCAACGGCTGCGTTCCCTAAAGCAGACCAAAGTGGTATCTCAACAAAACGTAGATAAAGCCTACGCTCAGCTTAAAAGCGCCGAAGCTGAAATTAGTACGCTTGAAGCCGAACTAAACCAGCAAGTTGTTGCTAGAGGTAAGCAAGGCGACAAAAACCTGAAATATTTAGACGCGGTAAATGCGGTCAAACGGGCAGAATTAAACTTAGCCTATACAAAAATTAAAGCACCGCATAACGGCGTCATGGCAAACATGCAGGTAACTCAGGGTACTTATGCTAAACAAAGTACGCCGCTTGCCTCGGTAGTCGATAACACGTTAGATGTGGTTGCAGACTTTCGAGAGAAATCGCTAATTAATGTAAAGAAAGGGATTCAAGCTAATGTGGTTTTTGATGCGCTACCTGGCAAAGTGTTTAAAGCGAAAGTGGCTGAGTTTGAAGCTGGTGTAAGTGACGGTCAACTCGCTGCCAACGGCACTCTTGCAAGCGTTGAGAAATCGAACCGATGGGTACGCGATGCGCAGCGCCAACGAGTCCATATTAAGCTTGATGAACAAAAAATATCGTTAAAACATCTCACCAGTGGTGCTCGCGCTACCGTACAAATTGTGCCAGACAATCCTGTTGAAAGGGCGGCAGCAAATATTCAAATTCACTTTATAAGCTTACTGCACTTTATTTATTAAACTTAAATTATGGTTTACTAGACATAAAATATGGAATCACAGCTAAGTAAAAATGATGTTCAGCAGATGCTTCGGATCGCGTCAGGTGCCACGTTAGGGTTTGCTATATCGAAAGCGTTGGATTGGCCTAATCCGATATTTTTCACCTTGTATCCAATTCTATTGCTTGGACTGGTGGCCGTTATAAACGGTCACATTGTTCGACAATTTCTTGCAGCAACCACCTTTCCTGCGGCTACTGTTTTAGTGATCTACGGCTTGTTCGGCAGCCACCCATTGCTGATCACACCGCTAATTGCCGCCACTTTTGCTTTTTTGTTTTGGCAGATGAGTAAAGGTACGCTGTATTTATTCGGGGCCTTTTCCCTTGTAGGACTATCGCTGCAACTTCATTTTGCCAGCTACAGTAGTGATGGAATAGATATCTATGCATTGGTCATATCAAACATAGGTGCAATTCTGTTGGCATTGATAATTGCATTCGCCTTGCATATTGTTTTTCCCGATGAAGCGCCGCGCACGCCTTTGCCCAAAGCGACAAAAGATAAAGCGAGTATTCGTCACGAAGTTATCTTATGTACGACAGTCGCCACATTATCCTTTGCTGTGTTTCAAACCTTTGACTTAGTAGATTCGATATCAGCACAAGCTGCGAGCGTCTTGATACTATTTCCACTTTGTTGGAAAGGCGCAACGATGAGTGGATGGCAACGGGCACTGGGTACACTCATTGGTTGTAATCTTGCCCTGCTCGCCCAGCTTATTTTGCTCAATTATAGTGATACGTTATTTTTCGCTAGTTTTAGCCTGTGGATATTGGTGTTTTTCATTAGCCGCCAACATGTCTTAGGCGGAGGTGGTGCTGGTACTGGCTTCGGTGTGCTAACGACCTTTGGCATATTGTACGGCCAGTCACTCTCACCTCAGCAGGATATTATTTATAGTGCGCTGTATCGCTTTTCATCGGTAGTGGTTGCCATTGCACTTAGCCTGTGTGTTATTTACGTTGTACATCGCGCTCTCAACGCCTATCAAGTGACACGACATCACACATTTTATTAGCTTCGAGTTCTCTAACGACCTTAATTAGTTATCCACGCTAAAAACGCAACAAGAAATAGGCGATTTACCTATAGTTATGTTTTATTTAATGCGTACTAAATTTTTGAAACTATGTGCTATATTGAGTTGTAGATAAAAAAACCAATAAAACAAGGACGGTGAATGCTGCGAATATTGCTCGCATGGCTTGTGATAGCATGCTGTTGCCAAACGGCCAACGCAGCTAATTTCAATAACTCACAAACTATGCTCTCTTTAGACAGCGATGTTGTTTTTGCGGTAAGTGACTCAGCTAGCATTAGGGGCGATGAAGAGTGGTTTTATAGCGCTGATGTTATTGATAGATCGCCTTCACAGTACTTGCATTTTAAAGTTCGCGTTTACAACCAATTAGATACGCAAGTTCCTGTCTGGTTTTCAATAAGCTTTCCTGCAATAAAAACACTAGTTGTCACCGACGGAACCCATCAATGGGAAACAGGAGACGATACACCTTACAGCACTCGTGCGGTTAACACGCCCAATTATCACTTTCCGTCTGTATTACCAGCTTCATCTTATACGGAATTTAGCGGCACCATGTCTGGCGAGATACTTAGATACAGCTTCTCTGTGGCTACACCTGAGTTTTATAGCAACCTTTACATGAAAACATTGCAGCGGGATATGGCATTTTTCGGCGCGATGGGGCTGCTTACTGTTCTTTGTACATTGGGTTTTATTGCAAGCCGCAATTTAGTTTTTCTTAGCTTTGCTTCGTTTATCTTTGCCACAACGTTTTGGTTCTTCCGAGTTTTTGGCTATGCATTTGAACTACTGTGGCCTAATACACCAAGTTTGAACGACATTAGCTATGCCGTAAGTATTTACTCTGTTTTGATTACCGCCTTTTGGGTATTGTTTCAGACACTGGCCAGAGACAACCATGAAGTGTACGGGGCAAATACGGTTAAACGTTTTTGCATAGTGCTGCCTTTTATGGGGATTTTACTTTGGCAAACGGTGGGGTTAGATATTGCTTTAAAGCTTCCTGTTGTCCTCTTTTTCCCTTACATACTGATAGCGGGTATTGTTATCGTCGTAGAGCACAAGCGGGGCTCTGATAGAGCCAAGTGGCTTGCTGCCGCTATGCTTCCCGTAACCTTCAGTACGCTAATTTTGACCGTCATTGCACTTTTTGAGGTCGAGCTTTATTTAGAGCCCATCGCCACTTTTATGTCTGGGCTAGTTATGACATGCCTATTTATGGTCGCACTTACTGCCAGCTATATGGTGAAAGTTGTTCAAAGAGAACGAGACGCACAGAAAGAAGCTGCACAATTAAAAAGTGAACAGGCATCTAAATTAGAAGCACTGGTAAAAGAACGTACCCTTGCGCTCGAACAAACGAATAGCACTCTAGCAGAACTGGCTTCCAAAGATAGTTTAACGGAGTTGCCCAATCGTCGTACGCTGGATATGTTCGTGGACAATACGTTTGATAAAAGCTTACACGATCATGATGCGCTAGCCATTGCGCTAATCGACTTAGATCACTTCAAAAGTATCAACGATACATTTGGGCACGATGTAGGTGACGAAGTACTAAAGGGCATTGCTAACATTCTTGCGCCGCTTAATGATGAGGGACAAGTAGCAGCGCGCTATGGTGGAGAAGAGTTTGCCATTGCAAAGCGCATTACAAAGCCTAATGATAGCCAGTCTAGTGAAGCCGAGGAATTTGCAGAGCAATTGGAAGCCCTCCACTGTGCCATCAACCAATTAACCATTGCATCGATTAATGACAGGAAGTTGGGAGCCTGCATTGGCTGGACATTATGTAAAGGCTCCGACGATATTGTCGAAGCCTTCAGGCGGGCTGATAAAGCCCTTTACGTAGCCAAAGATAAAGGAAGAAACCTAATCGTTCCGGCTCTATGACACGGTTACCACCGCCTTTCGCTTATCTTCTTTTGAAAATTGCAGCGCCTTGTTTAAATTATCAAATTCAAACAGGTTGGGGATCTCAACCACCAAAGATTGCGCAGCAACTTGTTCAAGTAGAGCCTCACCATCTTTCACCAAGCGCTGCCACTGTGGCAAATCGCCATAATCATGCAGCGCACCAAGGGCTATTTCATGATAAGAAATAGTGCGCGTAAAAGGCGCATCAATAGGCTCTTCGATACGACCTAAAATACTTACCACATGCCCATTAGCTTCGAGAAGCGGCACGAGTGACGCCGCATAGTCTGGACCATTTGCATCGAAAAGCGCGTAAAAGGTTTGCCCTTCAGGCTTATTGCGATGAATGGCTGTTACCCCCATCTCAGCAGCTTGCTCTTGAGTAAAGCTACCTGAGATAACATGCACACTAAAACCTGCTTGTGAAAGCATTTGTGCCAGCAGTTTGTTTACTGCTCCCATACCACTAACTAGCACGTCAGCGCCCTTTCTTACCGGTACTTTGCTGAAAGCTTGCCAAGCAGTAAGCATTGGACATGGCAAGGCAGCGGCCAATGCAAAATCCACACTTTCTGGCACTAGCATTACGCGACTTGCGTACACTTCACTGTGGTCGGCAAAGCTTCCGTTTTCACCTAAGCTATGATGGTAAGCCACACGCCTACCCAATAGGCTGTTATCAACGCCCTCACCTACAGCAACAACAACACCTGCGCCGTCTACACCAGGAATATGCCCTTTTTCCCAGTCGCGAGGGTTATCATCGATGAACTTCCAGTCTACTGGGTTAACGCCTACGGCGTAGTTGCGCACCATGATACGACCAGCTCCCGGTTCAGAAAACTCGTGAACGTTTTGTACCAGCGAAGCGCCAGCTTGTTCAAATTGCCAAACGTTAGCTTGCATAAAAGCTCCTTAACACAGTGATTTTTCCGATTAGTCCCACGCAGGTGAGAAATCTGGGTTGGCTTGACGGTCGCCACAATCTAGCGCGTCAATCTTTGCGATATCGTCAGCGTCTAAGCTAAGTTCAAGCGCTTTGAAATTGGTTTCCAGATTCTTGCGCTTAGTCGACGATGGAATAGTGACTAAACCATGGGCCAGCTCCCAGGCTACAACTACCTCAGCAGTGCTCACGTCATGCTTATCTGCAATTGCAATGATGGTCTCGTCTTTTAGCACTTTACCCACAGCAAACGGCATATATCCCGTCACTGTGATACCGTGTTTCTCGCACGCTGCACGCACTTTTTCATTAGTAAGATAAGGGTGCACCTCTACCTGATTCGTGGAAATAACGCCCTCGCCCAAGATACTCACTGCTTCTTCAATTTGTGCAACGGTAAAGTTAGAAATACCAATTTCTTTTGTCAGGCCTAGCTCTTTAACGCGCAGCAATTCACCTAGATACTCTTCCATGCTTTCGCCATTTTCCGGTGACGGCCAATGAATGAGTAGCAGGTCAACGTACGACAGTTGAAGCTTTTCCAAACTATCTTTTACGCTATCCACAAAGCTTGCTTTATTCAGCTTGTCGTTCCACACCTTGGTGGTGACGTAAAGGTCTTCACGTGCAACAAGATTGTTTGCAATAGCGTCTTTAATAGCGCGACCTACCGCTTCTTCATTGCCGTAAATTTGCGCCGTATCAATGTGACGGAAACCCACTTCAAGTGCCATTGTCACGCTGTTATAGGCTTCATCGTCTTTTAAGCGAAACGTGCCTACACCTAGCGAAGGAATTTTAGATTGTGACTGATTTACATTCGGCATGATGCCTCCTTGTTGGTTCTGTTATTTATGAAAGTGAGGTAATACGTTTTCAGCAATGCGCTGCATCGCGTCTTCTACTGGTTGCGTATTACGTCTGAAGTGCAGGCCAATATGATCAACCCCCGCTTCTTTCATCGCATTGAGTTCTTTGATAAGCCCGTTTACACCAGTTTCAACCCCGAACCGGTGGCGTTTTATGGGCGCTTCATCGTCTTCAACCAAGTTGAGATGAATAAAACTAACGTAAGGCTTATTGCCCGCGACATTTCGCCATAGTTCTACGCGCTTTGCATGGTCGTTTGGTGTACCTGGATACGCCAACCAACCGTCCATATTTTCTCCAACCCACTGAGGGCTTTGCTGAGCGAGCCCTGCAACGTACAAAGGCGGCGTGGTTGAGCGCGGTAACAGCGACATGCCAGGCTTAAGGGCATTCTCACCGTGCTTTACAATTTCAAGTGACTGCCTGAATTGCTCGCCGCGACTGTCAAAATCGACGTCGAACAACGGATATTCAACCGGTCTATCCCCACTGGCTACACCGAGTATAAGGCGGTCGTTACTTAGCTGCTGCACCGTTGCTGCCGCCTTTTTAACAAGCCATGGCTGCCTAAGAGGTAAAACAACAGCGGCTGTGCCTAATAAAATATTGTCTGTGATACCTGCTAAATAGCCCAAGTAAGTGAAGGTTTCGAAAACCTGAGCCGCGTCACCAAAGCTAGGATCGTAAACTGGTACATCTCGTACCCACGCTGCTTTAAACCCCAGCTTGTCGGCTAGCTGAATACGGCTGTGATGCTCGGTCATATCAGGTACGCCAAACGGCGTACCTTTTGTGGCGTCGAAATGCGCCCAGTCGTTATCTAGCGGAAGCTCTACACCTACAGAGAACGTATGTTGTGCAAGCTTATCAAAGGTATTTGTCGTCATTGTGACCTCCCTACGCGCTCGTTGCATTACTCGCCGTATTCGCAGTGCTAAGTGCGCGCTTGTCTAAATAGCCGCTGTAGCGAGTAACAAGTAACGCTGAGACAGAAATAAGCGCACCAATCCATGCGGTATCTGATAGCTCCATGCCATCGACAATTGCGCCACCTAAGATGGAACCCACTGCTATGCCAATGTTAAATGCCGCAATATTTAAACCTGATGCCACATCAACGGCATTAGGGGTAAACTTCTCTGCTAATTGAACAACGTAAACCTGTAGCCCTGGCACATTGCCAAAGGCAAATGCCCCCCACACTAAAACAGTAATCACTGCGGCAACTTTACTGCCCATGGTAAACGTCAGGGCAAACAAGATGACTGCAAGGGCTGAAAAGATGATTGTTAGCGCGCGGATTGGGCCTTTGTTGTCAGCAAGCTTGCCGCCATAAATATTGCCTACCGCGACAGATACACCGTAAACCAGCATAATTAAGCTAATGGCTGAAGGCGCAAAACCCGCCTCTTCCTGCAATATAGGAGCGAGGTAGGTGAATGCCGTAAACGTGCCGCCGTACCCCAAAATCGTCATTAGATACACTAATACCAGACGAGGCTGAACCAACACTTTCATTTGTTCACCCAAGGTGGCAGGCTTACTTTGTTTAAGATTGCTCGGTACCAACAACGCACTACCAATCAACGCAAGCGTACCTAGCGCAGACACCACGAGGAAGGTTGCTCTCCAACCGAAGTTTTGACCAATCCAAGTTCCCAAGGGTACACCGGTCACAAGAGCTACGGTTAAACCCGTAAACATAATGGCAATAGCACTGGCCTCTTTTTCTTTCGCCACAAGCCCAGTAGCAATAGTGGACCCTATGGAGAAGAACACTCCGTGGGCAAGGCCTGTCAGTATGCGGGCTAAAATTAAGCTCTCGTAGCTAGGGGCTTGCCAGGCAAGAATGTTACCTGCCACAAATAGCGCCATTAAGCTAAGCAGAACGTGCTTTCTATTCCACTTCCCCGTAAGGGCGGTAAGAACCGGTGCGCCAACGGCAACACCAACGGCGTACAAGCTTACCAATAAGCCTGCGCTCGGTAACGTAACGCCAAGATCGGTAGCAATGGTAGGCACAAGCCCCACTATCACGAACTCTGTTGTGCCAATAGCAAACGCACTTAACGTTAACGCAAATAATGCAATAGGCATTTCAATTATCCTCAAAAAGTAATTAACGAGATGGCTTGATTAACAACGCCACCATTGGCTTCTAGAACGAACAACTACACCGTTTTTTGAAAGCCATTAATAAAGTGCGTACAGTTTGACGATAAATTTATTTGCAAAAAACAGCACTAATGACAAAATACTTTTGCGATATTTGAAAATATAAGGTGTGCGATGCCAGTCTCATCAAAAACTGAAGATTTAGAAGCGTTCTTAACCGTTGTGGATACAGGTAGTTTTTCCAGTGCTGCCAATCTACTCAATCAGCAGGTTGCAAAAGTGAGTAGAGCGGTTACCCGTCTTGAAGATGGCTTAGATGTAACTCTATTGAATCGCACTACCAGACGGCTAGAGCTAACAGAAGAAGGTGAGCTTTTCCTGCAATATGCCAGAGACGGGCTAAATATATTAGAAAAAGGTGAAGAAGCATTACGACTATTAAAGCGCGCCCCTTCCGGAAAACTTCGGGTCGATGCTGCGAGCCCGTTTGTATTTCACCAGCTAGCGCCGTTAGTAGGCGAATTTCGAGAAGCATTTCCTGACATTACACTCGATATCACCAGTCACGACAGCATTATCGACCTGTTGGAGCATAAAACCGATATCGCAATACGTATTGGTGATTTAAGCGACTCTAACTTGCACGCTAGACGTTTAGGAAAAAGTAAGCTGCATATTGTGGCGAGCCCACAGTATCTTGAAAAATATCCTATATCTGAAGGTGAGGATGGAATTAGCACGCTAAACAAACACAAACTGATTGGTTTTAGCGACTCACCAAGTCTAAATAAATGGCCGCTCAAGCAAGATATCAACTTGCAATACAGTCTTCGTGCGTCAAGCGGCGAAACTATTCGCCAGCTGTGCTTGGCAGGTCAAGGTATCGCGTTACTTTCTCACTTTATGGTACACAAAGATATCAGTGCAGGTTCGCTGGTAGTGCTATTTCGCGACGATATTGTCAGTCCAAACCGCAGAGAGTCGGTACAAGCGGTATACTATAAAAATAGTGCAGTATCGTCTCGTATCTCTGCGTTTTTAGATTTTATACAGCCTCGACTAACCCTTTAACTTACCTTTATTTCGCGTGGCCTTTACCTAATATTTTTTTAAGTGTGCTTTGGGGGAGGCCATTTACTATTAGCGCGGCTATCATCAATATTGCACCGGCCATAACCATAGGCAGTAGCGTTTCTTTAAGCAATATCACAGAACTTACATAGCCCACTATCGGAGTGAGTGTACTAATAAGAACAATTTTATCTGGGGGTAATTTAGGCCCCGCCGCTACCATAAGGCCAAAACCGAGACCCGTTGCCACTGGCCCAATGTACGCCAATAGTAACCAATCGCTTATATCGTAAGCCCCAAAATTAGGTATTGGTTCAACTATCAGTGCAATAGCAAGCATGGCGAAACCTGCGATGGTAAACTGCCAGAAGACAGCTTCAATGACGCTTCCCTTCCACTTGTGAAAAGACACTCTTCGAATAGCGACCGCCCACAATGCAGATGCCAGCAACATACCAAAGAGCGGTAGCCACGCGCCCGGTTGTCCCGAAGCAAATAAAATCATTGCACAGCCAATGGTAGATATACCGGTTAGAATTAATCGCTTAGAAGGCGGGCGTTGCCGATACCATAGGGTGTCGATAAGCAGCATCCAAAGCGGTGTGGTGTAAATAAGAATACTCGCCGTGCCCGCGGGAATAAACTGCAGAGAGACAGTAATAAGCCCCATTGATAGGATAAACTGGAAAAAGGCAACGACAAACACCACCGAGCGATCTTTACGATTGAGCACCGGTAAACGTTTTTTGGTGATAAGTACAAACAGCGCGAGTACGGGAAGGCTTAACAAGAAGCGCAAGCACACCATCCATACAGGCCCTACAATCTCAAGCCCTAATTTCATGCCTGGCCAGTTAAGTCCTAAACACAACACCGCAACCAAAAGCATTTTAATGCCTTTTGATTGCTCTTTTTCCGCCACCGATGATGAAGACATGCGTTTTAAAAAATCCAATTAAACGAACTACGTTAAGAGAAGTTTCTGCCGCCCGGTAAGCTGAATGTAGGCGGAGAATTTTGAGGGCGCAAATATAAGTGAATTAGCAAGGGATTAAAACCTTCCTGACCGTGCAAACACGCCAATTTATCGACCAAATGGTCAACCTTTTAAAACCTTGTGGAAACTTTGCTATACGGGTGGCTAATCAATGATAAACACTATGACTTACAGGTACAATGCAACAGACAGCAGCTTCCGCTCCCCTTTTTCTATTTTGCTAACGCTGTGCATGTACTTATCTGGCCGAAAAAAGTAAATGCGATTAAAGAGGTTAAAGATAACTTTCTCTGCCCAAAATTGACCGCCACGCTTCGGCTTTTTTAGTACCACATTAAATTTAAAGTAACGCCCGCTGCCCATAGGGTCATTATGTTCTAACACTCTATGACCCTCTTTGTAGGTAACCACATTTATAGCAAATCGTTTTGAAGAGATTAAAGCCCTGTTGAGCACTTTAGCCATGCTATTTCTACCTTTACTGATGGGAACGTATCCTAATTTAAACACGCGAGGCTATGGTCTGGAAGCGTATGCTGAGTTCGGATAATGCTTTGATATACGCGAAACGTATATGCCTAGGAATACAAAAGCTAGGCTAAGGTGGGGTTTGTCCACTTCATGATTTTAGCGTTTTCTTTTTGCGCGCTGTTTCCATTACTTTTGTCTTTCCCGTCAACATTACTTTTTATGGTGTAATAATTTTTGCGGGTTTCTATATGCTCAAACCCCGAGCTCTCGTAAAGCGCAATAGCAGTATGGTTACTTTCACGTACTTCTAGCCACATTTCACGCATTGCATTTTTCACTGATGTCTCAATGACAAAATCAACTAAAGCGCGACCTATACCCTTGCCTCTAGCGCCACTGTCTACCGCAATATCCATCAGTGTAGCTTCATCAACAACTTCAAGCATAATGGCATAGCCAACAATCTTGTCATTATCAAAGGCAAACACCCCGTAATAGGGTTTGGTGAAACAGTCTGCGAAGGTACTTAGTTTCCAAGGCGACACTTGTGCCTCTTGATGGATAGCATGCGCAAGTTCAATGTGCTCGTTAAAGCCTTGTGGCGGTACGATTGTTAACTTCATCGACGCCACTACTGGCCGTTAGCGGAGTGGTTTAATGCGCGTGCTGCGCTGATAAGCTGCGCCCACAGCTCCCTTTTTTGCACAGTTGTGAGTTTTAGCGGTGTGGCTGGCAATATAATGGCCGTTTCGGATACCGATAGCGTACGGCCAATCATTATGGTGCTAGCCCACTGTGACGGTATACCCAACTGAACACAGGCTAGCTGCAAGTCTTTTAGCCATTGCTGTGATTTCGCTCTTTGCTCGGCGCTTAGTGGAATGCCTTCAGGTGATACTGGCCCTTTTGCTTCGCCGTGCACGAATTCTGATTTATTCGCGACACTTTTCTCAGTTGCCTCATTTGATGGCGCGTAACGAGTGGGCGTATTGGCAGTGACAGCATCTTTAGGCTTAGGTTTGTCTTTTGCTCCACTGCCTACATTTGCCCTTAATTGGGCAAGACGTGACTGTTTTTCTTCTTGTGAGATTGGCGCTGACGGCGGCTTATGTTCCTGACCGTTTTGGCTAAAAGATGTTTGCGGCGATGTACTAGCAGCTGCGCCATGCTTTGACGCTGAGGTACTGCCTTCTTTTAAGCCTTCCTGCTTTTTCATCTTCGCATGGGCGTCTTTAGTGATCCACACTGGGATCCCCATTTCCTGTAATACCGCCTGCTGATATGAAGTAAGAGACATTGCGTAAAAGACCTAAAGTAAATAAACCGTTGTTTGCCCAAGTTTACTAAAGTTGCTGAGCTGAATGAATAACTATCGCATTCTTTTACCTAAAGTGCGCTATGTAGTAAGCACACAAAGTTTAAGAAACCCTACCGTGAGTCCGTCAAACACCGGCACCTTTTACTTTACAAGTATTAGCTGGCGCATAGACTCTTGAGTATTTAAACCCAGGTTACAAAACACTAACGGTAAGCATTGCAAATCAAAATTACGAAAAGTAACTATGTAGAAAGAACTAGATAAGAAATTTACAAAGGAATATTTTTTATGTTTGAACTAAATTGTTCATAAGAAGAGAAAGTGGCAGGGGTGGAGGGACTCGAACCCCCAACCATCGGTTTTGGAGACCGCTGTTCTACCAATTCGAACTACACCCCTAGCGCGCTGTGCATTATACGGATGACATTAAAAAGGTAAAGCCTTTTTATCACTACCATGCACTGCATGCTTAATTAACACGCAATACGCTGTTTTTTCAATCGAATAACGTCAAATATGCCTGTTTAAGCTGACCATTGAACTAGCCCTACGCAAAGGCAAGCCTAAAGCGCTTCACGCTTTGCGTTTAATTACTTTTATTCGCATTGAGCGCAGCAAACCACAGGTCGTTTGTTATGTGAACAATGTCGGTATGTAACTCAAACTTACCCAATGCATCGCCTTCGTCTATATTCATAGCTTTTGCGTAGTGAGCAACTAATTCTTCGCTTTCATTCTTATTAAGTTTATTGATAAGGCAGCAGCTTGCTAAATCGAAGTAACGATTTCCCATTGCGGCATACTCCCAATCAATGACTTTTATCGAGTTGTTGGTACCAAGCAATAGGTGATTAATCAATAAGTCGTTGTGGCACAACACGCAGTCTTCATCGTCTTGCTCACTATGAATTACGTTGTTTTGAAATGCTCGTGCCCTCAAGTAAAGGTCACTGCTCGAATCAAGCTTTGCAACATCACAATAATGCTGCCATCTCGCAACTAGATTTAGTGGCCTTGCGGTAATAGACAACGAATGAATACGCGCGAGGGTTTCAGCCAACGTAAGTAAAGGAGGTTTAGTTGAAGAAAGCCCTGCGCTTGCACTATGACTTTCCCACTGTTCTACCCAGATTGTTTCATCATCGCTTAGCCAGATTGGCTGCGGCGCTATCCCAACTTCATATAATTGTTGCTGTAAAGCAAACTGATGTCTGCGTTCCACACCACTGAAATCATCATCGCCCAGCCACTTAACGGCTAAATCAATGGGGACATATTCAAGCTTTTGATGAACGGTTATTTGACGGTTGCTTTCACTTAAACTTGATAGGCTATTTGCTGGGTCTTGAACGCGATAAACACGGTTTACCGCGCCAGCAGGATGTACCGAAACATCTGCACTGTCGCTAAGATTAAGCGCCTTTTGCAGCGTGGCTTGGATATCCAACCTGTTCACCTTGTTTCTTATATTGAATAAGCCATTGATAGTATCCAAATACAGCAAAGCCTACGTAACCTAGGAACAGGCAGGCAGACAATGCATAGCCCACTTGCAGGTATAAATATGCCGAAGCTAAATTTATGAAAAACCAGTAAACCCAATTTTGCAGTATCTTATGGGCCACCATAAATGTGGTAACCACACTCAATAAATTGATACTCGCATCTAATAGTAGGTACTCACTATTGAACTGTGAGCTTGCCACTTCAGACAGAGCCCAAGCGAGCAGTAACATACTCGGCACAATGAGCAAATGAACCCACAGCGGCCAATGAAGCACTGGCTTTACCTCGCCATCTTCCGCCCCTTTAGACCACTGATAATAACCGTATCCCGCCATTATCATGTAAAAGAAATTAAGCGCAGACTGAAATGGCAACGTCACCTGCCAAAATAACCAGGTGTAAATTGCGGTACTTACAAAAGCGCACAGCCAACACCAGCTGTTCTGTTTCGCAGCTAACAACACATAGGCAACAGCGAGGACAACCGCTACCCACTCTAGCAGTGAAGTAGCGGCAATTTGAGAAGTGAACTCAGAAAAGAAGTTAGCCATTAAGATGACTTTCTAGAATGCATAGCGTCGAAGTTTAAAAACTTAGCAACGAAAATAGCCTGCCCTACTTCTTCATGGGTCCTTTGCATTTCTTCACCAAGTACTTTCATAACCACACCATAGTTACCTGTAACCTGCGTGCTGGTAGAACACGTTGTTACCGTGATATCACTATAGCTATTTAACCTATCGATAAAATCTTGAATAGGTGGAATATATTCGTTAACCAAAGGGTACAACGACAGTTCAACCATAACTTGCATGTCTGTTTCCTTTTATTTTAAAACGCGTATTTAACAGTGATACCAAACTGGCGACCGTTACCTATTTGGTAATATGGTTCGTTAAACGCATACTCATCGCGAGGGTCATTGCTGAAACCACCAAACCCTCGAGTGTAATACTCGCGGTCAAATGCATTTTGAACCCACAGCGAGGTCTGCCAATCACCGTGTAACACTACAATTTCAGAATTAACCAGTGTTGTGCTTGGCGCGGTTACATCATGGCCGTCAGAAAAACGGTATTCGCTTTTATAGTCTATATCTAAGCGCCATAGCATGGTGTCTGTAAGTGCGTACTCACTGTAAATGTTTGCGGTCCACTTTGGTGACTGAGCCTGTCTTTGCTCAGATACTTCAGTACCGTCTGCTAGTGTATATCCTTCAAATGTAGCGCTTAGGTAACCAACGCTTGCATCTAACTGCCATGCATCGCTAGCAAACCAACTCAGTTCTAGCTCGGCCCCTTTGTTTGTACCCAAATCAGCATTATCGATAATATCTACAAAACCTGCCGTGCCGTCATCGCGAGTGATAACGTCAAAATCACTTACCTGCGTATCTGTTCTATCCATGTAGAAAATTGCAGCGCGAGCAACTAAGTCAGGCGTTAGCAAGGGGCCTTTTACACCCACTTCATAGTTCCAGTTGTATTCTTCATCAAAGAAACGTTGATTATCGTTTACTCGGCTGTCGGGATTAAAGCCTGCGCCTTTAAAACCCCGTGAAATGCTGCCGTAGTAGAAGTGGTCGCCTTGCGTATACTGAAGCGCTACCTTTCCGCCAACCATGGTGGTGTCAAACGCGCGTGTAAGTTGGTTGTTATCGGCGTAATCGAAATCGTAGTTTTCTACTCTCAACCCGGCTACAAGCACTAAGTTGTCCTTCAAACGGCTTTCCGTCTGAGCATAGATAGCAGTAGTCGTTGGGGTATATTCACTGGCAAAGTCACTATCAAGGTATGTGTACTGACGCAGTAATTTTTCTTCTGTGTTTTTATAAAATACGCCTACCGTCCAATCTGTCATTCCATCGAAAAGCGCTGCACTGTCTGATGACACAAAACGCACCTCACCGGTTTGGGTTTCAACATCGCGGTAGTACGCATCAAAAGACGTGTAACCCCAAGGGTGAAAACCATCGAATGTCCAATCTTCATCGTAGCCATAAGCGATGTTATGAGCCGCATGAGTGGCAATAAGTATGAAGTCGCCCGCGGCTGTACTGGTTGTTGAACGTGCGCTTACTGCATGCGTTTGGTGTTCGTCAAAGCCTGGCTCGTCAGACAGTGTTTTGTTATCGTTATCGAGCGAAAATGCATCGTAGCCGTTGTCAATATCATACCAGCGGTAGGTAAGTGCAAGCGTGGTTCGTTCGTCTACGCTGCCTTCAACGGCAAAGCGCAATGCGGTCTCATCGATATTGTTAGTGTCGCTTCTATCTAGAAAGGTGTTTTCTACAAAGCCATCGCTACGGTTATGCACAAGTGCAACGCGATATCCCCAATCCGAATTAATTTCATCACCCGTTGCCCCTTCAATACGGTAGCTCTCTTTGTTACCAATACGGGCTTCTACGTAGTCTGGCGCGTCGCTACCTACGTTATTACTAGAAAGCTTAACCGCACCAGCGAGTGCGCCTGTGCCGTAAAGCGTAGCCTGAGGTCCGCGATAGACTTCTAGTTGCTTTGTATCAAAAATGATACCTGCTGCGGCTAAACCTGAGAAGTCGAACTCATCAACGATGAAACTTACCGAAGGGTTGATTGGTTCAGCGAACTGGCTACGCTCGCCAATACCGCGAATTTGCACAAAGCGACCACGAGAAGCACCCGCTGCAAAATTAACGTTTGGAATACTGTTTAACACACTGTCGATGTGACTTGGCTGCCTGCTGCGAAGACGCTCTTGATCTAAAATTGTCGCGCTAGCACTTAGCTGGTCAAGTGTAGTTTGTCGAAAGTCACCAGATACGACGACTCGTTCAATATCAGAAGGCGTGTTTTTTGACGTGTTGTTTGCTGCAGATTCTTGCGCAAAGGCAGCAACAGAACTTGCTAGCAATGATAGTGTGAAAAGTGTTTTATACATGGGATCTCTTGTTCTTATTTAAGAAAAAAGATCCGGGTCTAACGGCAGGTGATAAGGCTATGCTGTGAACCATCCCTACGCCGGTATTATCCGGATCAGGTGTAAGGGTTCCCACGTGTGTGGATCTCAGACCGTAAACGGACACCCCTTGGTATAGTGTTGGGCTACGCAAATAGCAACCTCAACGTATGCGACGGAGTCTACCAGTTAGATACACGCCGTCAAGCAGATAAGACATTAAGCTAAGATCATAATTTTTATATGATATAAGGCATTCAATGCCCAAAGCTATTCAGCGTTAATATTCATATTAAGTCGACGTACTTCATCGTCAGTCTGTGCTTTTAAGCCTTCTAACGTTTTGCCGTGAGCCGTTGGTTGGCGAGTATCTGGGTCAACCTTTACGAACACAATATCATCTGCAAAGCAGATAGTTTTCTTAGTGGCCTTGTTGCGCACTAGACAACTTACGGTAATAGATGACCGGCCTACGGCTTTGGTTTCCAGACCAAACTCTACAATATCACCTTGCATCGCTGGTGATTCAAAACTAATTTCGCCAATATGCTTAGTCACTAAACAATTGGTCTCTAACTGACAGATTGCCCAAATGGCAGCCTCTTCGTCTATCCATTCTAACGCGCGGCCACCGAACAAAGAATTGGCGTAATTAAGATCATTTGGCATAACTAAACGCCGAGAAAGAAAGCGCATTCGAATTCCTCACAATAAATCGCTACTATAGCGTTAGATTATACCGAAAAAACTGATTCATGGCGCTAAATCAATTACGCGAATGGCTTCTTGCCCCCTATAGTAAAAAAAGCTGCGACAATGCCTGCGAAAACAGCTCACTCTTATCAGACGTAACTTACCCACTTCACCGAAGAATGCTGGTAATTTCTGGTTATGATACGTTCTGTGAAGCCGCACTATCCATTATTCAAACTTTAGCTGATGACACTTCCACTTTAAGCGTAGCGACCTTTACTAGTGCAGAGCTAAAAGGAAAGAGACGGAAAAAAGTGCTTGGCAGCGAGTACGATATTGCGACATTGGATTGTAGGGATTCTTTTAAGCCTGGTGATGCAATGGCAGTGGCAGGCATAGTAAAACACCACGGGTGTTTAATACTTATCTGTCCTGAGTTGGAACAGTGGAGCAGCAATGCTTCAGTTTCTTTTCTTTCAGAAGGCTTTACACTCGCCCATAGCCGATACCTGGCACGCTTTATTGACTGCCTGCATGCCGAAACTGGAATAGCAATACTTACTGAATCCACAGCTAGACTACCGGATTTAGCAACCTATCGAGTAGAGAAGCCTCCCTTAGATAATGCCTATAGAGGTTCGCTATTTCGTTCCAAAGAGCAAGAAAGCGCATACGGCCGTTTGTACCAGTCTTACTCACTAAATAAGTTGAACGCCTTGATCACTGCTCCGAGGGGGAGAGGTAAATCTTCTTTGCTAGGTATATTTATTGACAGCTTAGTGAGGAAAGGTAAAAACGTGTTGCTTACTAGCGAGCAGCGTGAAAACGTTGCTAACGTAATGTCTCATCTTCACCACTTTGATGACAGCAAGAATACAGGCAGTCAGTTTCATCATACCGACTCTGTGAATCAAGAACACCGAGCGGTTGAAAACGGAAGAGGGTCCTTAGGCTCTTTAAAATGGGTACCGCCTGACAGCGAGCTGCTATACAACAAAAACCATACAGCGTATGACCTTGTTGTAGTCGATGAGGCCGCCTCAATGCCCCTTCCAGCCATAAACCGTATCATAGCAACAAACCCTCAGTGGATTTTAAGCACCACGCTGCAAGGCTATGAGGGTTCAGGAAACGGGTTTATTCATAAACTCGTTCCTAACTTGCCTAACGACAGCATTCATTTAACCCTGTCGACCCCCCTGCGATGGTTTGAGAACGATCCTGTTGAAGCATTTTTTGACAGCGCATGTTTATTTGAGGGCAGTTCTGCCGACGATAACATCACAGGTATTGAGTCAGAAGACAGCCTTGAATTAATAGAGAGATGCAAATTCTGTATAAGTTCTTTTGAAAACTTAAACGAAAGCACGCTTCAGCAAGTTATGTCTTTGCTTGCACTGGCGCACTACCAAACCACGCCAGACGATTTTATGCGTTTACTGGATAGTCCTGACGTAATGGTTGCCACACTGAAGTTGGGCACTTTTGTGTTAGCAGCCGCGATTATAAATATTGAAGGTGGGATTAGATTAACCCATGTATCAACCGGTATTGCTTCGGGACAGCGCCGTCCTAAAGGCCATTTAGCCGCGCAAAGGCTTACCCTGCTTTCTAGTACTCCTAAAGTTGCCACGTATAATTATTGGAGAATTAACCGTATTGCTGTACATCCGAAACTTCAGGGGAGAGGCTTGGGTAGTTATGTAGTTAATAAAGTCGTTAACGCAGCCCGTGAACAGTCCATAGATGCAACATGCACGTCCTACGGGACCACATTGAAGCTAGATAACTTTTGGACTCAAAATAGTTTTGACATAGTTGATTATGGCCGAAAACCTAACAAGGCCAGTGGTGAGACGAGCGCGTTAGCTGTGCTGCCCCTTTCCCCTAAAACAACTGAACTTGTAGCTAACCTTATGTCATTAAAAGCAAGTTTTGACGCCGCCAATGTGCATGAACTTTCCAAAACCGTGCTCGAAATCTATATAGCAAAGCTGAGTCATTTTATTCAGGGTACAAGAACGTTAGAAGATGTTTGGCCAATTTTGCATAAGTTGTCGAAAGAAGCGCAATCTAACGCTCAGTTTAAAGCGCAAAGTAATGCCCGAGATTGCCGCAATATGCCTAGAATAACTGGGGATACGCAGGAAAAGTTAGACCTACTGATAGAGGTGGTAAATGCAAAAAGCTACCTAACAACCCTATTCAGCAATTCGTTCATAGATATAAAGCGAATCGAGGGTGTTTTAATAAATAATGGCTTTAACGTAAATGGGTTGAAAGAAGCTACGTCATTAATAAGAACTGAGTTGCGCCCTGCTTTTGACCAGTTAAAGTAAAACCACTAAGCCTAACTATTAGTTTTTACAGGCGTGTTTTTTACTATCCTGTAGCCTTTTACCTTAACTCTCGTCTTACTTATCTTTTAAACACTACAAATTACTAGGCAAAAAAAAGCCTCCCGAGGGAGGCTTTTGGCTAAATCCGAATATTAGATATTAATACCGCGGTTTTTAGCTTTTTCCTTGATGTAAGGTTCCCACGCTGCCGCGTTACGGCGTAGCGAGCGATCTTTCTTAGCTTCTTGTACATGCTTGTATGCAGATCTAAAGTTGCCCGCGTAGAAATTCGCTTCCATAAGTGTGAAGTGAATCTTCTCAGGGTTCTCAGCGCCACGCTCTAGAGCATTCTCTAGTGCTTTGATAGCGCCTTTATAGTCTTCTGCTACAAGTAAAAGCGTACCTTGTTTACGATAATGCTCAGGGTCTGAACTCTTAGCCGCAGCTTGTGCATACAAGTTTGCCGCTGTTTTAAAGTTTTTAGCCTGGTGATATGCATTAGCAATGTTTGCAATCATATCAGCATCGTTCTTCAACAAGCCTTCTTTCATGTGCTTTTCAAGAAGCTTAGCAGCCTTATAAGGCATACCGTTACTTTGATAAAGCTGAGCAAGCGTTTTGATTTCTGAATCTTTTTCTAGATAACCCTGCATGTATGCAAGTTCTAGCGTTGAAAGACCCTTTTTGTAGTCTTCAACCAAGATATAGAAAAAGCCAAGACGCGACCACCAAGTCTTTTCCTGAGGGAAAGTAGTAACAAGATCTTCCGCTACAGAAACTGTTTCAGGGTACATCTTACGCTCGTAGTAAGAAGTTAGCTTAAGAACATAAGGGTTCTTGTTTGGCTCTTCATACAAAGCAATTGCCTTGTCTGCTGGCTCAATCATTTTAGCTAACTGCTTAGACTCAAAATAAGCTTGCGCTAGGCGAGTGTACACATCAGCATCTTCCTTACAGGTAAATTCCATCCACTTGTTATACCATTTGATGGCATCAGTGTACTTCTCTTCCTGCATGCTCAAATCACCTATCAGTTTAAGTGTTTGAGAGTGCTCTGTGTCGTTAAGTACTTTTGGCTCAACAGAGTCGACCAAATAGTTTAACGCCTTAACGCCCTGACCTTCTTGTGAAGCCAATAAGTTACCGATGAAACGTTTAACGTAAGCTTTATCAAAATCGTCTGAAGGGTCGATTTCATAAAGTACATTTAACGCTTCGGTAAGCTGGTCTTCATTATAGAATTCAAAAGCTTTTTGAACTTTCTTACCGGTACGCTCACCTACTAGCGTTGTTTTGCCCTTTTCATATCCAGGGCAAACAACAGGTGCCGACTGCGCTAGAGCAGCGGGTGCTGAAAGCACCGCACCTGCGCCTAGCACTAAAGCAACGGCTGACATTTTGAATGTACGTTTCATCATGATCATTGCTCCAGTTTAAAGTCTAGCTGTACGAACATGCCTGTCTGTCTAACTGGCTTGCCATCAACGATCTTAGGCTTGTATTTCCACTTACGTAGAGCACGACGTGCTTCACGGTCGAATACGCGCTTAGGTTCAGCTTCGATAACTTCGATATCTTCAACACCACCAACTTCGTTGATAGTGAAAGACAGTCTTACCCAACCTTCACGGCCATCACGGGCTGCATCAGGTGGATATTTCGGGTCGATACGAACGATAGGTGTAGCTTCACCGTCACGTTGCATTGCACCAACACCACCGATGTTTACACCAACACCACCTGTGTCGATAGCTGGAATAGCTAAGCTAAAGCCATCTGCATCAGGTTCCGCTGTTTCCGGCTCTACTTGCTCCATTTTAGGAGGCTGTGGAGGCGGAGGCGGTGGTGGTGGTGGAACACGAGTACGCGTTTGCGTCTGGTCGTCTGGTTCCTGCATTACAATATCGATAACCGGTGCAGGCGGAACTTCGTCTGCTGGTCTAGATGAGTTTTCAATCAACTTAGCCATTAGAACGAAAAGGGCAAATGCAACACCAGCACCTAAAAGTATAGATACAATTATACGTAACATCTTATCCCCTTGCCGCTACCGAGACTCGGTTAACGCCAGCGGCTTTAACCTGATCCATAATCTCAACTACTAAACCATGCTTTGCTTTAACGTCAGCTTGAATGATTACGTAGTCAGTTGGCTGCTCGGTAAGCAGTCTTTCAATATTCGCTCTTACGCTGTCCGGCGCTACTTCACGCTTATCTAGCCATACATTTCCGTCTTCAGTTACGGCGATGAAAATGTTTGCATTTTTGTGAAGAATCGCCTGGCTCGCATCTGGCTTGTTGACTTCGATCCCTGCTTCTTTAACGAAAACAGTGGTAACGATAAAGAAGATCAGCATGATAAACACGATATCCAACATGGGCGTCATGTCGATCTGTGCATCTTCTTCCTCGGTTCTGACTTTTCGAGCCATAATCTCTCTCTCTAATGATGTGGCAGGCTATCAACTAGCCCTTCTCTTGCCAGCTTCACTTTCGCTTCAAGACGCGAACTGATGAACAGTCCAGATAGCGCGGCTACCATTCCCGCCATTGTCGGGATAGTCGCCATAGAGATACCAGCCGCCATTAGACGTGCGTTGCTGGTGCCCTGTGTTGCCATTGTCTCGAAAACACTGATCATACCGGTTACTGTTCCAAGTAGACCGATTAGTGGACACATTGCAATAATGGTTCTGATAATCAGCATTCTAGCGTTTAGATCGTCTGACGCTTGAGAAATCCACGCGTCACGGATTCTATGCGCATACCATGATGTGGTATCTGCTCGGGCATCCCAATTCGCGATGATGTTTTTCTTCACCTTTGGGAAGACCGAGGTTAAATACCAGTAACGCTCAATCATTAAAACCCACATGAGAAAGAGCGCGGCAGCAACGAAGTAAAGTACGTCACCGCCGGTAGCGATAAAGTCCCTGACCGATTCGAATAATCCAATCAGGTAATTCATATTACGCTTTCTCCGACTCTGAGTGAGCAGCTACGATACCCGCAGTTTGCTCATCAAGAATGTGGATGATTGACTTGCTTCGAGAAGCTACGATGCTGTGAGTAAGGATTAGAGGCAGAGCCGCGATAATACCTTGAGCAGTAGTTACAAGAGCCATTGAGATACTTCCTGCCATCATACGTGGGTCACCAGTACCGAATAGTGTGATAGTTTGGAACGTCTCGATCATACCTAGTACTGTACCTAGTAGACCTAGTAGAGGAGCAATCGCTGCGAAAATCTTGATTACGTTGATGCCGCTTTCAATTTTAGGAAGCTCGCGAAGAATCGCTTCATCAAGTTTAAGTTCAAGGTTTTCTGCATCAGCAGTTTTGTTCTCTTGGTAAACTTTAAGAATACGACCTAGAGGGTTACCTTCAGATGGGCTGTTCACGTTTTTAAGCTGTGAACGCATTTTACCACCAGTGATGGTAAGCGTGATCATCTTATAAAGACCAATTAGTAGACCAACAGCTAGCATTAGCGTAATTGTGTAACCTACTGGACCACCCGCGTGATAACGCTCAGACATTGTCGCTTTTTGCTTCAATAGACCAAGGATACCGCCTTGAGAAGGGTCAGCGTAGAAAGGTGTGAAACCTGAAGTCGCGTCGATTAGATCTTCAGCAGACGCTACGAAGTGACCGTCTGGTTGACGACCTAGAGGCTGAACAACTTCAGACTCGGCGTCGTATGCTAAGTAACCATCTTCACCAACAAGGTTGAAAGTACCAATACGAACAACTTCTTGCTGTGAAGAACCGCCGTCTAGGTTAACTACTTCAGTAGTAAACTTAACAACTTCACCACCTTCAGTCATTTCTTTTTGAAGTGCGAACCATAGGTCTTCTAGTTCTTTAATGTTAGGAAGACCTTTAGAGTCTTCTGACATTTCCGCTAGGAACTGGCTGCGGCCAGGGAACTGTGCACTAACGATTGATGTAGAGATACGACCGTAAGCTTCAGAAGATGCTTGACGTACCACACCAAACATTTCACCAAGTGTACCAGTAGCTTGGTCAAGCTCAGCGGCTTTTTCGTTTAGTGCTACTTCGTTGTCTGAGAATTGCTTCTGTAGACGATCGCCACGGTCTTGCTCAGCTTTAAGGTTTGCTTGAGCTTTGCGTAGAAGCGCTTGCTTATCAGCACGTGCTGATTGGAACTCAGCTTCACGCTTTTTGTCTAGACGAGCTTCAGAAACACGGTTCTGTTGAACCTGGTCTAAAAGATCTTTCAGGCTCTTTGCTTCCTGAGCTTGCGCTCCGGTTGCCGCAACTGCAACTGTCGCAGCGGCTAAAAGAGATTTGAATACTGGTTTCATTAACAATTACTCCGCTGCGCTAATTGGTAGTTTAACAAGAGCCGCAGGAATGGTGCCGTTAGCCATTTTTACTGCGTCAATAGTTGAAGAAAGGTACTCATCACCTAGCTTCTCCCAAGTGCGGCTTTCATTGTTCCAAACCCATGCGTGCGTTTGGTCAAGAGAAAGAGCTAGTAAAGCTGTACGACCTAGGTTAAAGAAGTCAACAGTTACTTCAGTACCCGCATCATCGATAGTACCTTGGTAAGAATTGATCTTAGTGCCGTACTCAACTTCTACTAGGTAAGCTTCTAGTACCTGACGGAACTGCTCAGAAACAGTAACGTTAGAGTTAGCCATTAGGTCACGAAGACGCTCAACGCGCTGCAGACGCTCTTCCAAACGAATTGGACGGTCTAGCTTGATGAACTGCTCTAAGCTGTCAATCATACGGAACATAAGAGGAACGATGCCCTGCTTAGTTTGTTCGATGCTGTCGATTTGACGCTGTAGAGAGTCGATTCCACGCTGCTGGTCTGCAACAAGGCTAGCGATGTAATCGTTGTAGATTTTAAGGTTTTCTGTCTCATCTACTGTTTGACGATACTCAACAAGTAGTTCTTGAGACTGTTCAAACAACGTGTTGATTTTTTCTTGAGATTTCGCTGCAGCCGCGTGGATTTTCGCTTCTTCTTTATGAAGATCTTCAAGCGTATCTGCAGAGACTGCACTACCTGTTAGTGCGAAAGCACCCATAACAGTAGAAGCAATAAGAGTTCTCTTGCTCATTTTGGACATAGTTCCCAACCAAATTTCTTATTTGAATCCTCGCCGATAAGGAAAATATTCGGGCAAGGGGCGTATAAAACTTTCACAATTTTGTTTCAGGAATGTAGCTCTGACATTAATAGTCAGTACTACGAACGTGTTATATTCACATGGATTGCTCGGTAGAGTCAAGCTAGCAAAGTACTTGCAGCCGAGAAGTGGAGATTAATTGTTCACTCAGCGTCCAATTAATCACCTTTTATGCAATCTGTTTGTTAATAAATTAACCTGAAGGACATAATGCACATTAACATGCACAGCTAGCGGTTAAAAATACAACAAGTTACTGCCTTTTTATAGCACTAATAACTGTGCCTATTAAACCTCTTTTATCGGATATGTCTGAAACACTTATATCAACAAAATCGTTACACGTTAATTTACTTTTGAGTAACTTAATTTCTTCGGAATCGCTCGCAGCGTCGATTAAATCCGATAGTCTTACACCATGAGATGCTAATTCTTTATCGTACTCGACAAAAATCTTCTCTTTTTGTGCAATTGAAACTTTCGGATTTAAAACCGTCTTCAAAAGCTTCGGGAAATTTGTATCGTACAATGCTTGTTTATATTCACTGACGAGTTTTCCCACTTTTTCATTTAACTCTAACCGAATAGCTTCTTTATTCTGACTTGGCTTAGAAGATTCGTTTAACGCAGCCACTAATCGCTTTAGTGCCTCTAAAGGGCTACCCTTTTCTTGAAGTGTTTGTATAACTTTAAGAATTTGAAAATTTGGCTCAACAATAGCACTTTCTTTTCGGTGAACCACTACTCTTAATTTCCCACCCGGCCGTAATACCCGACTTACCTCATTTAATGTAAGATCCAAATTGCTGTATTCGATACCAAATTGGGAAACGACAGCTGTCACTTCATTATCTGAAAATGGGAGTGACTCAATATTCTGTTCTTGCAGGAAGGTGATATTAGTGTGTTTAAGACTATCGCCTATTTTTAAGGTTGCGTAATCAACACCGATATATTCGGGTTCGCGGAAATTACCTATATTTACGGCAAGATCGATAAGCGCGCCATTGCCTGTTGCAAGGTCTACGACTCTACCACCTTGAACGTTTGTCTCATCAAAAAACCTCAGCCATTGTTCAGCAAGCTCGCCTTCATAATTTTGACTTGTTGAATCGGCAAACGAGTTAACGTGACCTTGCTGCCAGTATTCACTCCAATAACTACTCATGAGAAGTACTCTTTAATCATATTAAAGACAGGATAAAGCTAATTTTCTTCCACCAAAATAAAAAAAGGCCGATTGCTCGGCCTTTTTTAAACTAGATTCTATGCTTAGAAGCTAACTTGGTAGTTAAGACGGTAGTCACGACCAAAGTTGTTGTACAGGTCTTGGTTATCCCATGTACCGCTTGATGAGAATACTGGATCTTCATCAGTTACGTTGTTAACAGCTAGCGTGATTGAACCGTAGTCAGCCATATCGAACGTATAAGTTACGTTATGGATTAACCAGCTATCAAGCTTACCGTTGATGTCGTATGGACCTACGATAGTGTTGCCGTCCGCATCTACAGGCGCTGTCTGGAACTCAGACGTGCTGTCTGTGTAAGTCATGTTCCAAGCAAGTGTATGCTCTTCAAAGCTCCAAACTGCAGTTGCAACTGACTTAAAGTCTGGGCTACCAGACCAACCAGCAATATCCTGAACGATGCCACCAACTTCCTGATCGTAAGAAAGTACAAAAGAGTTAACATTCTGGAAGCGGAAGTTACCGAATTCAGTTTCTAGGTTCGCATTAAGGGTGAAATCGATACCTTCAATTTCAAAACCTGCACCGTTGAAGTATGAAGTACCAGCTTCAACTAGAACACCAGATGCTGCACGCTTAAGGTAGAAAGTCTCGTCTGAGGTGTCTGTATCTACAGAAACCGCAGTGATTAGACCTGCAGCTTCGTCAGAAAGTAGATTCTGAAGCGTTTTCGCTTGAATTACGTTGTCAATCGATAGATTGAAGTAGTCAAGTTTAACACTAACGTTATCGTTAACGTCATATACAACACCAAAGTTTAGGTAATCAGACGTTTCAGCATCTAGGTCAGCGTTAGCTGTGTAATAAGTGTCGTACTGACGCTCAACAGTTGAACCGTTGTTATAGTCAATCGCATCTTCTGCAGAGAACGTACGAGCAGCGTTTAGAAGGTCAAGACCTGGTGCACGGAAAGACTCAGAGTATGAACCACGAAGTACTAGGCCATCAGCAACTTCCCAACGAGCAGACACTGCTGGTGACAGCTTGCTACCGAAGTCAGAGTAGTCATCGTAACGCGCTTTAATGTTTACTTCTACAGTATCAGATACTGGAAGAACAGATTCGAAGAAGATTGCTGTTACGTCACGGTCACCTTGAGATGAGTTACCTGCAGAACCACCGATTAGACCAGCTTCAGACTGACCGTCATAGATGTCAGCATAAGTTTGTTCAAAGAACTCAGCACCGAAGTAGTGAGCAACCATACCACCAGGTAGTTCGAACATGTCGAAACCGATACCCGCGTAGTATTGGTGGAAGCGTGAGCTAGACTCTTGAAGGGTCGTTGCTTTCATGTTTGCAACACCTTCGTCTGAACCTAGGTCGATACCATTTTGTTCGTTATATGCAAGGCCTGAGTAAGAAAGGTAGTACTGACCAACTGATTTGTTATCAGCCATGTTAAAGTGGTAGTAAACTTCCCACTCAGCATTGTTCCAGTCTAGCATGCCGCGAAGACCAGTTGTGTAGTCTTGGTTGTAGTCGTCTACGTTACCGTCTCGAGTACCGATACCAACCCAGCGGAATAGACCGTATGCACCGTCAACACCGTAAGGGTTGTGAGGGTTGTCAGCATCCATGTCAGTCCATGCAGCAGCAGGTGGAGCGTAACGACCAAATGATGAGTTTTGAACAACCATTGCTTGACCAAACCACTCAACATCTTCCATTACTTCGTAATCAGCACTTACATATAGTGTATTACGGTCAATTGATGCAGTGTTGTAAGATACGTTAGCGTACGCATACATACAGTACTCAGAACCTTCGCCCCAATCTTCATCAGCGTCTACACGGCGGAATGTATCTTCACCGTACTCAGAGATTAGGCTATCACAAAGAGGTGAAGCTTGAGCTTCTGCGAAGTCTGGAGACAATACAGTAGCACCGAAGTAAGACCAACCTACAGTATCAGCAGTGTATGCTTGGATATCGCCGTCGCCGTCGAAATCACCAATTTTTGCTTTGGTGTAGTCACGGTCTGCATCAGAAATACCTTCACGACGCTGGTGATCGAACGAGAAAGTTACGTTACCTTTGTCGTTAGAAATACCACCAACTACTGAGAACTCAGCAGAAGTTGTACCTTCGTCCTGCTCACGCATACCTGCGCCGATATTGAAAGTCAGGCCTTCGAAGTTGTCTTTAAGAATGATGTTTACAACACCAGCCATTGCGTCAGAACCATAGATTGAAGAAGCACCTTCAGTCATGATATCGATACGCTCAACCGCAGCCATTGGGATAGCGTTAAGGTTTGCAGAAGCACCACCTAGTGTAGGTGAACCTGGGAAGCGACGACCGTTAAGAAGTACTAGCGTACGACGAGAACCAGCACCGCGAAGGTTGATAGTTGCTTGAGACTGTGCAGAACTACCTGAACGCTCTGAGAACGAGCCGAAAGAGTTCAGTGAGCTTGAGCGAAGCGCGTCAGCAACAGTAAAGTCACCTTCAAGTTTAATATCAGCGGCTGTAATAGATACAACAGGAGCAGCGCCTTCTAGGTCACTACGCTTGATGCGTGAACCTGTTACTTCGATTTTTTCAACAGCAACAGCTTCTTGCTCTTCTTGTGCATTAACAGCACCTGAGAATGAAAAAGCGGACGCAGCACCAAACGCGCACGCTAGCTTGACTGATTTAGCCAGCTTAGAATTTGTAAACATGTATTGTCTCCCTGGACTTGAAAATACGTTTTAGCATTTCAGCATCGTCTTTATAACGATTTATTATTAGTAAGGTTTGGACCTCATAAAGATAATAAACATAAGCTCAATTCAGGGTCAATAAGGATCAGATAAACGGTTCTGAAAAGTTCAATTTTTTTTTCGAGGCCATAAAGAAAGTTGTAACAAAATAGCTACAAAAACGAAATAAAGTCTTTTATTACAATTAGATAAAATGTAAAAAATGCACCCAATTTATTTCTGATTATTTTTCATACCGCCCACCCAAACTGGTTATTATTTAACCTTCATAAGGTTAAATTTCGTACCGGAATTTAAATCCACAAGACAATTGAAAGGACACTTTATTTTTACTTAAAAACTTAAATTCAAATTTATTAGGCTAGACAACCCCAGATACTTCTTTTTACTTGGTCCCTACACGAACAGAAAAATGCTGAAGAAATCATAAGATAAAGTTAATAAATTAAGTTTGCTCATTGCTGTAAATAAAACCCCAAGTATTTACGTACCGCTTCAGGCAATTCAGGCAACGCACTTTTAGGTAATAAAAATGTTGCCATGTTGAAGAAATCTAGAAAGATACGATTGGACTCGGTGGTTTTCTTTAAATAGTGGTGACCAGAAGAGCCGCCCGTCCCTATTTTAGTACCTAGCATGCGCTGGACCATCATTGCATGCCGATAGCGCCATATCGTTAATTGTTCATCTACTTCAGTAAGTGCTGTGATAAGTTGAAAAGGAAGATTGAATATCGGCTCTTCCGAGTATTGCTTAATAAATAAAGCTGAGAGCATGGCCTTATGGCTTAAACGAAACTTATCTCCACCTCGAAGTTTTTCAAATCTAGTTTCATCAAACAAGGCATCGAAGTTTTCTCTAGTGGCTTTTAGGTCTTTCAGCTCCTGACGCTTTTCTGTCTGCGACAACATATCACTAGTAGAAATAGTGCTATGGTCATCTTTCAACATCTCGTCGGCAGCATTTTTATAGTATTGCCAAAAATCGAACCCTTCCGTTTTTAAAAGGGGCATGCGAGAAAGCCAATCATCGACCAATTCAAACAAGCTTGGTTTGCTTTCTAAACTTTCGAGCAGTGCCCGGTCCTTGTCAGTAAGCCGGTTATAAAAGCTTTGCTTGTCAAAATCGATCCTAAAGTCACGTTTTAAGCCGAGAGAAATTTCTAAACGTTTGAACTGGATACTCTGAAAGCCCGATGCGGGCACAAGATAATCTCGAAACGACAGAAATTGCTGCGGTGTCATGGTTTCCATAATGGCAATTTGGTCGTTCATAAGTTTTTGAATTTGTATGATTCGCTGCAGTCTGTGTACAACTAACGTTAACTGCTGATCTTTCACCGTTTCTTGGTTAAACGTATCAATAACGGCATTGAGTTCGTGAAGGACCTGTTTAAACCAAAGTTCGTAAACCTGATGTACGATAATGAACAACATCTCTTCGTGGGCCGCATCGCCGTATTTCTCACTTTGCAATTCTTGCGCGCCTAGTACCTTATCTAAATGCAAGTAATCGCCGTAGTAGCAGGGCTCTATATTTTTCTTCATTTTATTATTGCCTTATTACTGATTTGAACCGTGTAATACTAACACTGTCACCTCGACATCCCCAGAATACAAGCTATACATTATAAGGCGACATAGCTGAAGGTAATGTCGTATCGCTGTGGGCGTAAACGAATGTATCCATTACAAGTGTAAAGGCTTTATCTGAGCTAGAGGTTTTAATTAAGCTAAGGGTTTCTTAAAAGCTCAAAGGCTTTCTTGATCTGGGGCTCTTTTAAGCTTAAGGCTACTTGTGTAACGTATTGCTTGCATACTATTCAAAACGCTAAAGCACGATGCTTACAAAAACTATAAGGGGAACGAAGGTGAAACTAGACGACGATATTCACAATTATTACGAGCACTTGGTCTTAGAAAGAATTAGCAAACTTGGTCTTGATACGACCAAAAGCCCCGATTATTTGGCAGATTTGTGCTGTCTTGCGCTCAATCAGGTGCCGCCGCGTTATATTCGATACGAAGTTGATATGGCATTTTACCTGCCGCAAAGTGAACGCAATCAAATGGAAATGAATGTTGAGCACGCGATTAGCAAAGCACTGAAATATTTAGACGAAGCAGATAAAAGTAAGAAAGAAAATACGGAAGAAGGTATAGAAGAAGTAGAATAAGTGATTTGGGTGGCGGGCCTCCAGCCACATCCCGGCACATGAGTCGTCTGCTGCGGCTGCTCCCTTCCAGGCCTGACCGGGTTCACAGAGTATCATTGCGGGAGGACCAAAAGCCCACCATAGAAAATCGCATTCAAAGCAAAGTCATTCGCCCCTGCCTGAGTGCGGGGCGCATTATGACTATTTGGCCAAGAGTTTTCAACCCTTTATAGAAAATCTCTCTTCTGCAATTACGTTTGCGACACGGTTAGTTGCCGCCCCCTCTTGCTCAGCGCGGGTATAAATTTCTTTCAGCGTTTCGCCAATTTGTTCAATATGTGCGCGTAATGCTTCGTTCGAACTCGATTCCATACGCTGATGGAAGATATCAATAACACCGCCTGCATTGATCACATAATCTGGCGCATACAATATGCCGCGCTGTTGAAGCAGCTCTCCGATGTCTTCACGGGCAAGCTGGTTGTTAGCTGCGCCTGCAATCACTTTAGCTTTAATTGCCGGTAGCGTTTGGTCGTTTATTGCTGCCCCTAATGCACAAGGAGCAAGTACATCCACATCTAAACTTAAAATTTCCTCTGGCGCTACCGCAGTTGCGCCGAACTCACTCACCGCTTTCTCCACGCCTTCAGGATAAATATCTGCCACGTAAAGTTTAGCGCCATGTTCATGTAAATGCTTAGCAAGACGATAGCCAACGTGCCCCATTCCTTGAATGGCCACACTGACCCCATCCAAGCTGCGCTTCAAACCATATTCTACGGTAGCCTTTAAACCTACGAAAACGCCATACGCCGTGGATGGTGCTGGGTTTCCATCAGGAACTTCACCCGCATAGTGATACTGTGCTTTGACCCCCGCTATGTAATCAGACTCAGTTGCCATGGTTTGTAAATCTGTTACCGAAATACCCGAGTCTTCAGCGGTGAAGTATTTTCCACCCAGTGACTCGACAAATTTACCCATCGCTTTCATCATTTCCGGCGATTTTGCTTTTCGAGGGTCACCGATTATTACCGACTTGCCACCGCCAAGTTCTAAATTTGCCATTGCAGCTTTATATGTCATCCCTTTAGATAGTCTCAATACGTCAGTCAACGCCTCACCACTGTTAACATAGGGCCACATCCTACAGCCGCCAAGGGCTGGGCCGAGGTTAGTGTTGTGTACAGCAATAATGGCACTCAGGCCCGCTTTTTCCTCGTGATAAAACGCAACGTGTTCGTGGTTATCGAACTCTGGGTGATCAAAAACTGACATATTTTCCCTATTAATACTGTGATGAATTAAAACTTATCCAAGTCTGAGCTGTCACGAATTCTAGACGGTGCTCATTTGGAATGATGTGAGAGTCTGATAACAATTTGCGATACACTTATTGGTCTAGCGGCGGTACTGCAAAGATCATCGACATTTTGAAAAGTGTATCTGATAGTTCTGAGGACATGCCTTGCAAAGTTTGTTAATGAATTTTACAAACTGAAACGCAATAGAATTGAATACTATTTTTCTAGGATAGCTATCCTAGAATTTTTTTTGATATATAATAAACATCATAAAGACGACGGAAACAGTGTTAATGAAATTGGATAAGTTTGACCGTGAAATTTTGCGCGTCCTTCAGCAAGACGCCACGGTATCAATGGCAGATTTAAGTCAACGTGTTGGTTTGTCGCATACACCATGTTGGCGTCGCGTAAAGAGAATGGAAGCCGATGGAATCATCCTAGGTAAAGTTACTCTGCTAAACAGTAAGAAGCTTAATTTAGGTGTATCAGTTTTTATCTATGTCACGCTCAAAAACCATGACGGTGACTCGCTGACCGACTTTGAAAATGCGGTTCAAAACATTGATGAAATAGTAGAGTGCCACACCACAAGCGGTGAAAAAGACTATTTGCTGAAAGTGATAGTGGAAAGTATTGAAGAATACGAATTTTTACTTAAAACGAAATTGACCCACCTTCCTCTTGTGGACCACTTAAGTTCAACCTTCGCATTGAAGCAAGTGAAAAACACCACAGAGCTACCAATAAAACGTCAATAGCAAAAAGTTATGGGGTCAGAGTCATGACTCTGACCCCATACCATTCAAACTGCGTCGGTTTGACTCTCAGGTCTCGCCTTTTCAAATGCATTCAGCTCATTACAGTTGTTCGCTATTTTACTGATTAGCGGATAGCGGGTCATATCCACGTTAAAGCGCTGTGCGTTATACACTTGCGGTACTAAACAGATATCAGCAAGGGTAACGTCGAAGTCGAAACAATACCTACCAGCTTGGGTTTGCAGGCGCTTTTCAATTCCATCAAACCCTAACGCAATCCAATGCGCAGCCCAATTAGCCACATCATCCTGAGAGGCCTCAAAATTACCTTTAAGTGCATTTAACACTCGAAGGTTGCCTATGGGTTGAATGTCACAGGCAATATCTTGCGCTAACGCTCTTACTCTAGCACGCTCTGTTAAGTGCTCTGGCACTAGCCTGTGCTCACTCTCGTATCTCTCATCGAGATATTCAATGATAGCTAGCGATTGATTAAGAATGATATCTTCGTCTTCATCAACAAAAGTGGGGACAAGGTGTGCAGGGTTCAGCCGTGAATACTCACCGCTATGCTGCTCCCCGCCGTTATTGACAAGATGCACTGGCACATACTCGTACTCAACACCCTTTAAGTTAAGTGCAATTCGTGTTCGATACGTGGCGGTTGAACGCCAATAACCGTAAAGCTTGATGCTCATGGTAATACTCCATCAGTCAAACATGCAGCCGAGGAAAACGCTAATTGTTGCTATGCAACAACGCTTTACCCTCTATTAATGATTGGACGAAACACAACGACCAGCTTTACATATAAAAGCCTGTCAGTGAACAAAAAGCCGTTGCCCCTTTCGCCCCTTATCGATGCTTATTCTTTAGCTTAGCGGCTTTACCTGCTGCTCGATAGCACCGAATACTGAGTTACCCTTTGCATCTAGCATCTCAATTCGAATACGGTCACCAAACTGCATGAAAGGCGTAGAAGGTTTGCCATCCCGTATCGTTTCAATCATACGCACTTCGGCAATACATGAATAACCTACCCCACCCTCAGAAATAGCCGAACCATGATCTGTACCTTGCTTATTTGACACTGTACCAGAGCCAATAATTGCTCCCGCGCCCAAGTTTCTGCTCTTCGCTGCATGTGCAACTAGCTGACCAAAATCGAAGGTCATATCTTGTCCCGCTTCGGGCTTGCCGAACAATTCTCCGTTATAGGTTGAACGTAGCGGCAGATGAACTTTATTATCTTTCCAAGCATCACCTAACTCGTCTGGTGTTACTGCAACCGGCGAGAAGCTAAAAGCCGGTTTAGACTGAAAAAAGCCAAACCCTTTCGCTAGTTCACCAGGGATTAAACCTCGAAGGGATACATCGTTAACCAGCATAATAAGGCGGATGCGCTCTGAGGCTTGTTCTGGTGAACATGCCATCGGCACATCATCGGTAACAACGGCAACTTCGCCTTCAAAATCAATGCCCCAGTCGTCACTTGGCAGAATAATGTCATCAAAAGGCCCAATAAAATCGTCTGAACCACCTTGATACATGAGAGGATCGGTCCAAAAACTTTCGGGCATTTCTGCATTTCGTGCTTTTCTTACCAATTCAACGTGGTTTACGTAAGCACTACCGTCAGCCCATTGATACGCACGTGGTAAAGGAGACTCGCAGCGAGAAGCGTCGAACGGAACGCTTTCACAGGTGTCGTCATTAAGTGCTTGGTATTTCATTTGAAGCTGAGGCGCTATCTCTTTCCAATTATCCAGTGCGTGCTGCATTGTTTTTGCAATGTCCTTTGCACTGCAAGCGCGAGAAAGATCTTTTGACACTACCATCAGGCAGCCATCGCGGGTTTCATTTTTATAGGTCGCTAGTTTCATTGTTCGTTCCTCGACATATCTCTTTTGCTTGGCCCATTTGCCTAAGCTCTCGATTTGTATAATTTGAAATGAGAGTAGTCTTAAAGCGCCAGCAGATTGTAAGTATTATGTGAATACTGTTATGCCACTAGTTGGTACAACTTGAGAAGTGTTTGAGCTACGAAGTTTTGTTTGGCTGTAAGAAAGGGTGTACGCACAAAGTTGTTAATCGGTAACGAAAGGCGCGGATAGTCTGCTCTGCAAGCAATGTAAATTAATCGTAACGGATGCGTAGGGTTACTAGAAAGGCTCAAACTGTATTGCCCTTTGCCATTATGCGTGAACCAAAGGGCAATACTTTTTAGTTTGTTATAGTTTAACAGTCGCTTTGTTGATGCCATACTCTCGCAACTTATTGGCGATGGCAGTATGACTCAATCCTAGCTTTTTCGCTAATTGGCGTGTACTTGGATAGGAAGGGTATAAGCGCTTGAGCAGGTCCTTTTCAAACTTCTTCACTTCCTCATCTAGTGTTCCCTCGAAGTTCTCATCTATATAGGTAACACTAGGTGCACAGCTTGGCAGTTGAATATCTTCTTTGGTAATTTCCTTTCCATCTAGCAGTGATAATGCACGGTAAAGGGCATTTTGAAGCTGTCTTACATTACCAGGCCATGGATACTGCTGAAGGAAATCTACGCAAGACTTGCTAAGTTTTGCGGGACGGCGACCCAGTTTAGTACTGTGCTGTACAATAAAAGATTCGGCCAGCGGCACAATGTCCTGCCTTCTATCTTTTAAAGACGGCATTACTAAGCTCAACACGTTTAGGCGATAATACAGCTCTTTTCTAAATCGCCCCTCTTCCACCAGCTGACCTAAGTCTCGGCACGTAGTACAAATAAATCGCACGTCGACTTTCACCGGTTCCGAGTCTCCCACGCGTCTAAACTCACCGTCCTCTAAAACCCGAAGCAATTTGGCCTGAAGTTGTGAAGACATGTCGGCGATTTCATCAAGTAAAAGCGTACCGCCTTTTGCCTGTTCTAATAGCCCCACCTTAGCGCTTGGCTGGTTAAACGAACCAGCAGCGTAACCAAACAACTCAGTCTCTGCCACACTGTCGGGTAGCGATGCGCAATTGAGTGCTAAAAACGCCCCTTCACTGCGGCGGCTAGACTGATGACATGCTCTGGCAATCATCTCTTTACCCGTACCTGTCTCGCCGAAAATTAAAATAGGTGCGTCTAAATCTGCTATGCGCTTGGCTTCGTGAACCACTCGCTTCATAAAAGGTGACTGAGCAATAAAGCGGTCGAAACTGTCAGTTGGCGACTGGTGGAAAGCAGTAAACTGCTGGCCAAGGCGCATTTCCGATTTCAATATAACTACGGCGCCTGCCATAATCATATTTTGTTCACCATCTGGTACGGTGATCGGCAGCATATCGGCAAGATAATCCTGCTGAATAAACTTCACTTTTGAAGACTGTGGGCCTGGTGACTTTCCATCCATCCATTTAGTAAAGTTAAACCCCTTAACAATTTCACTAACTTCGGTACCGATGATTTCAGTGCTTGGCATTTCAAGCCCTGCGCTCACCGCTTCGTTACACAATAAAATATTGCCTTTTGCATCTATAGAGAAAACGGGATCAGGTAATGTTCTTAAAATTGCAGAAAGTTGGTTTTTCTCTCGCTCTCCCGGCATGAATAAAGTTGTTTTTACATCATCGATACCGTCGATGCGACGTATCTGAGGCATAAGATGCTGAAAATCAGCAAACTCAATGTTGGGAAAATTGAGGAAAATTTTACCTGCGGGATCAATTTCAATACCACGCAAATCTATTTCTTTGGTAACGAGGATATCTAAAACATCTTGAGTGATACCAAGACGGTCCTGACAGCTTATTTCTAGACGCATAGGGTGTTATAGCTTTATTGTAAACATATATGTACAGGATATCACACTTTTACAAAAAGATAACAAGATAAATGTTACAGAACTTTAAAATTGCGATAAGCAGCTTAGTTTGAGGCACAAACTACACAAGGACAAAGGACTAAACCCCAGAGACAAAAAAATGCCGCTTCGATGAGCGGCATCCTATATAAAACACATTTAATTAACAATAGCGTTAGCTGGCTTTTTTCTCTTTCGGTGGGAAAAGTGGGGAAAACAACCCTAACGATTTTGCTTTTTCCACGAGTGCCATGATGTCCATTTCTGCTAATTCAAACAAATGGTCGAATTCCGGCAGGATATAATAAAGAGGCTGCATAATATCGATACGATAAGGTGTTCGCAGAGCGTCGATAGCAATTAGTGGATTGCGTAACGGTGTGTCGCTGTCTAACGCATAAATAGTTTCGCCTGGTGAGGACAAGATACCCCCGCCATATATTTTTAACTTATCTTTGGCTCGCACTAGTCCGAATTCTACCGTGAACCAATAAAGACGCGCTAAGTAAACACGGTCTTCCTTACTGGCCGCTAGGCCCAACTTACCATATGTATGGGTAAAATGAGCAAAAGCTGGATTTGTTAAAAGCGGACAGTGTCCAAATACCTCATGAAAAATGTCGGGCTCTTGAAGATAATCAAACTCTTCTCGAGTACGAATAAAAGTAGCGACAGGAAATTGCTTGTTTGCCAGCAACCTAAAAAATTCACCAAAATTTATTAGCGCAGGCACTTCAGCAGTTTGCCACCCCGTTTTCTCCATCAGAACTTTATTGATGTCTGGCAACTGAGGAATTTCTTTTTCGTTCAATTTCAACAAATCAAGCCCGTCCAAATATTCTTGGCACGCTCTTTCTTTTACCAGTGGAATTTGTCTCGCATAAAGCTCCGACCAAATTTGGTTTTCTTCATCTGACCAATGAATAATGCCATTTTCATCAGATTCTCTCGACTGGTATTGCGTTGATTTTGGCATAACTTCTGTAACCAATAGGTGTGAAATAACTTACCTTTTAGTCTAATGAAATTCACGGCGCCGAAAAGTGGATGACCTCATGACAACTTCATATTTGCTGTAACAGGAATTTTACATAGGCAACTAAAGCGCTTGATTTAGATAATAAAAAACCGCCCATTGCGAGCGGCTTTCTTTTAGATTCTTGTGAGCTGTAAGGCCAGCTATAGACGGCTGATTTCTTTATTTAGCTGATATTCACGAGACGTCACATAGGTTTCCATTTTACGTAGACGAACTTCTGCTTTTTCAAAGCGATTGCGAATATCGTGAAACGCCTGTTTCGGTGGCTCTCCAGCCTGCCAAACTTTGGTTTTCACCTCAACTTTAGGGCTTTTTACCTGTCCAGCGTTTGGATTCGTCCAGCCTTTACCTTTTGAAAAAACCGGTGTTGTAGGCTTATCATCAAGGCCAGCAGGCTTCTTATCTAAAATGAACCAAGCGGCTATGTAGGCGACAAAGATAAACGGACCTGCAAGTAGAAAGAAACCGGTAACGACTAAGATTCTCACTAACCAGGTTTCCAACCCAAAGTATTCGGCTATACCTGAACACACACCTGCAATGCGTGCATTTTCGGGGTTGCGATAGAGCTGCTTACCATTTCTCATGCTCTATTCCTCCACTCTGGCGCCTCACTATCTAGAATGGCCTCTAATGTTTCAATACGCTCACTCATTTTTTCTGCCTTTTCAGCAAGATCTTGTAAAGAGGCGTGCTCCTCAACACTCAATCCTTGATTGACCTGCTTTTTGCTTCGATAGTGTAAAATTAGCCAAATGGGAGCAACAAATATTGAGAACACCACAAGGGGCATAACCAACACTGCAATTGTACCTTCGTCCATCTCAATGTCTCCTACAAACTCTGATGTAACTACCCTCTTCACGGTTTTCCATCAAGAGGGTATACCTTATTTTTATTATTCTGATTTTTCAGTGCTTTTATTTGCACCTTTTACCTTGGCTTTAAGCGCAGCTAGTTCGTCTTCCACTTTGTCACTGGCTTCTAGCTCTGCAAACTCATCTTGCAGCGTCTTTTTACCCAAATCATAAGCTTCCACCTGTGATTCAAGGTCATCGATTTTACGCTCGTATTGCTCAAAGCGCCCCATTGCATTATCTACTTTCGTACTATCTAGTGTCTTTTTGACTTCTAGACGAGAGCTTGCGGTTTTCTGACGCATAATAATGGCTTTCTGACGGCTCTTAGCATCGGCAAGCTTTTCTTGAAGCTGACCAATTTCATCCTGAAGCTTGCTGATTTGTTCTTCAACAACGGCCAATTCTTTACTTAGCGCTTCAGCAGCTTCTGCAGACTTTTTCTTTTCTTGCAGCGCAGCGCGCGCCAAGTCTTCTCTATCTTTGCTTAACGCAAGTTCTGCTTTTGCTTCCCAATCATTTGCATCGCTTTCATACTTTGCAATTTGATTAGCAATTTCCTTTTTATTCGCTAGCGTCTTTGCAGATGCAGAGCGCACCTCAACCAACGTGTCTTCCATTTCCTGAATGATTAATCTAACCATTTTCTCAGGATCTTCGGCTTTGTCTAAAATCGCATTAATATTCGAATTCACAATATCTGTAAAACGCGAGAAGATACCCATAATAATTACCTCTTGCTAAAAATGGTAAGTGTTAGAAAACACCACACTTGATAAATAGGTTACTCTTGGTATAGGTAGCATTCAATATACTTGCCAACTTTATTCAGATGCTAACCTATTATTTTATATACATTTTCCATGCGCTCAAATAATGCTCGTTTATCAATATCTTTTGTTCTACACTATTAATTGGTCGAAATGACTAATTTTTGAGGGATTTAATGAGTAGGTATCGACAGCAAGACAATTTACTTGGCCAAGCAAATAGTTTTCTAGAAGTTTTAGAGCAAATTTCACAGATTGCACCACTAGACAAACCCGTTCTCGTCATTGGCGAACGAGGCACTGGTAAAGAGCTGATTGCTGCGCGTCTGCACTTCTTATCAAAGCGCTGGGACCAAAACTACATTAAGTTGAATTGCGCGGCACTAAGTGAAAGCCTATTAGAAAGTGAGCTTTTCGGTTATGAAGCTGGTGCCTTTACCGGCGCTTCGAAACGTCGCGAAGGTCGCTTTGAAGTGGCGCATAACGGTACCCTATTCCTTGACGAACTCGCTAACACATCGGGTCTTATTCAGGAAAAGCTACTGCGGGTAGTGGAATATGGCGAATTTGAGCGCGTAGGTGGCAGTAAGTCAGTAAAAACCGATGTACGCCTTATCGCAGCTACCAATGAAGATTTGCCAGCCCTTGCCGATGCCGGTGAATTTCGCGCAGACCTTCTCGATCGTCTTGCTTTTGACGTTATCACCATCCCGCCCCTTCGCGAGCGTCGAGAAGATATCATGATGTTAGCTGAAAACTTCGCTATTAATATGGCCCGTGAAATGGAAATGGAACTGTTTAGCGGCTTCACTGAAAAAGCAAAACGCACTCTGCTTGATTATGATTGGCCTGGTAATATCCGTGAGCTTAAAAATGTGGTCGAACGTGCAGTATACAGAACGAATAACCCCCACCTTCCCGTCCATGAAATAGTGTTAGACCCCTTCGAGTCAGCCTACCGTCCGAAAGGTAGAGTTAAAACAAATGATAGAGTGAGCGCCACAGATTCGCCTAACCTTGTTGCGCAGCCAGACACGCCAGTGGTAGGTAAACGTGTTGAAAGTGCTGACGTTACACCACTCACCCCTGCTAAAACGCAGGAAATTGTCGAATATCCCATAGATTTGAAAGAACGCTCTCAACAACATGAGATAGATATGATAAAACAGGCACTTGCTGACAGTCAGTTTAATCAAAAGAAAACCGCTGAAAAATTGAGCCTGACTTATCATCAGCTGCGAGGCTATCTCAAAAAATATAACTTACTAGATTCTTCCGCTGAAAACGTCGAGGCGTAGAGCATGTCCCATGGTTTGGTGAAGCGTTTGTCATTATGTTTATGTACAGCGCTTCTTGTTGCATCCTGTGCTAAGCAGAATAAACAAGCGTTTTATAATACGGGTATTATTTATTGTTCAGAAAGCAACCCAGTAACTTTTAATCCGCAGCTTGATACATCGAGCACAACCTCTGATGCATCATCTCACCAACTGTACGATAGACTACTTGATTTCGACCCCGATTCTGGTCGCATTGTGCCAAGTCTTGCTAGTAGCTGGCTAGTCAGTGATGACGGGCTCACCTACGCCTTTCAGCTTCGCAAAGATGTTTGGTTTCACACAACGGACTATTTCAAGCCAACACGAAACTTCAACGCAGACGATGTTATTTTTAGCATCAACCGATGGCGTTTGCGCTCGCATCCCTACCATTATGTGTCGGGTGGGCGTTATCCGTATTTTGAAAGTATTGGTCTTGCTCAAAATATTGCGTCAGTTGAACGGGTAAACGGCTATCGCGTTGAAATTACGCTTAAGCGTCGTGACAGCTCATTTTTGTCTAATTTAGCCACAGACTTCGCCGTTATTCTGTCAGAAGAATATGCCGAACAACTTGCTGAAGCTGGAACACCTAGCAAAATTGATGAACTTCCCGTTGGCACTGGACCGTTTAAATTCAACAGCTATCGCAAAGACCACTTTATTAAATATTTACGCCATGAAAACTATTGGCGCACACAGTCATTTGGAGAAGGTGACAACAGCGATAGCAACATAACATCAGAGCTACAAAGTTTAAGCCAACAAAAAAAGCTAGAAACGCCCTTGGTTGAGCAGCTCATTTTTGACATCACTCCAAGAAGTTCATTACGACTAGCTAAGCTGATGACTGGAGAATGTGATGCAACTGCATTCCCGGCACAAACGGAACTTGAAGTGATTCGAACAGAGGACGATCTGACATTAGCGGAAAAACCTGGGCTAAATGTAGGCTTTTGGGCCTTTAATACTCAGCGCCCGCCGTTTGATAACCCCGATGTAAGGCGAGCGCTCGCCGTAGCTATTGATAAAAACACATTATTAGAAGCGGTTTACTTCGACAGTGCAACACGAGCAAAAACCCTACTGCCTGCGGCTAGCTGGGCATTTCAAAACGACGCCGATGATACAGCTTACAACCCTGTTCTAGCGCGTAAGTTATTGGCCGATGCAGGAATAGCCCCAGGGTTTTCAATGACAATATGGGCCATGCCGGTCGAGCGCGCTTACAACCCCAACGCAACGAAAATGGCCGAGCTGATTCAGCGATACCTTCGCGATGTGGGCGTAGATGCAACTATCGTTAGTTACGATTGGGCTACATTTAGACGTCATCTACAAGAAGGTCTGCACGACTCCGTATTAATCGGCTGGTCTGCCGATAACGGCGACCCTGACAACTTTTATCGCCCCTTGTTGAGCTGCGGAGCAATCCCATCTGGAACGAACCGGGCAATGTGGTGCAATGATAGTTATGACAAGCTACTTAACGAGGCGCTTCAAACCGATGACATTGACGAGAGAACGGCTATTTACAAGCAAGTAAATAGGCTATTATACGAACGTCTTCCTGTGGTCCCCATTGCACATGCCTATCGCTATCAAGCATATAGAAATGAGTTAGAAGGCATGACTATTAATCCCTTTGGCGGTGTGCGTTTTGGCGGGGTAGAGAAAGCACTGTGATCCAAATTCTCCTTAGATATTGCACATTATTCATATTAACGCTTTTAGTGTTGACGATTATTTCGTTCTCGCTGGCCTACCTTTTTCCAGGCGATACGTTGGAAAACCTGACCGGGCTTGTGCCACAAAATGAGATGCAGCGGGCCGCGTTAGAGAAACAGTTTAAGCTAGACCAGTCCTATATTTTTCAGTTTATTTACTATGTAGGTAATTTGCTGACTGGTGATTGGGGCTATAGTTTCACATCCGGTCTGCCCTTAAGAGAGGAAGTAGGTATAGCGATGCCAGCTACAATAGAACTGGCCACGTACGCAATGCTGATGGCCTTATTTATTGGCATCCCCTTAGGCTATTACGCCGGCATTCGCTGTTATTCAACGTCTGACCACTTAATAAATAGTGCGAGCATTACTACCTATTCTTTCCCTGTTTTTTGGTTCGCTCTGCTGCTTATTCTGGTATTTAGTTTGGAATTAGACGTGGCCCCATTGTCTGGTCGAATAAGTTTAATTTACGACATAGAGCCAGTAACCGGCTTTATTCTATTTGATGTTTTACTGTCGGATATCGAAAACAAATCCTTAGCATTTAAAGATGCACTATCACACTTAGCGCTACCTACATTTGCTATTGGCGCCATAACCACGGCCTCGATGGTACGCATAACTCGGCGCTCAGTTATAGATGTAAAACATCGCCCCTATATTGCTGCAGCCGTGTCTCGCGGGCTTTCTAGTTGGCAAATATTCTTTCGCCATATACTACGTAATGCACTACTTCCCATTTTGCCGCTGATGGCGATTCAAATTACTACGCTTATAACCAATGCAATGATTGTTGAAACCTTGTTTTCATGGCCAGGAATTGGCAACTGGCTAATTCAAGCCATCTATCAACGGGATTACCCTGCTTTACGTATTGGTATGATGGCGGTATCCACGGTAGTAATTACCCTGACGATTCTGGTCGATGTATTAAACCGTATGATTGACCCAAGTAGAGAGAAATACGAGCGTGCCACAGTTTAGTTTGTACGAAGAAGAATTCCATCCTTCCCCTTGGCAACGGACCTGGGCTTCGTTCAAGGCTAGCCACATTTCTATGCTGGGTTTAATTCTGCTAGCGCTATTTGTGGTGTGCGCCTTATTCGCCCCTCTCATTACCCCTTATGACGCTGTTGAACAGAACATCGACGGATTGCTAATTCCGCCTAGCTGGTTAGCGAATGGTTCTATTACCCATTTGTTCGGCACAGACGCGTTAGGAAGAGACTTATTTACCCGTATTATTTACGGCTGCAGAACAACGCTGGGCTCGGCCTTCTTAACCGTAGTACTTGCGATGCTAGTTGGTGTAAGTTTAGGTACGCTTGCTGGTATGTTACGCGGGGTTCGCTCAAGTGTTGCGAATCACTTACTCGATGCGCTTATGGCGATCCCTACCCTACTGATTGCTATCATCATAGTTGCAATACTTGGTACGGGTTTGGTCAACAGTATGTGGGCTATTACCCTAGCCCTTATTCCTCAATTTGTGCACCACACGCGCAGTTTCGTGCGCGCAGAAATGAAGAAAGACTACATTGTTGCGTCAACGCTTGACGGTGCAAGCAAATGGCAGCTCTTTGTTCACTCTATTCTACCTAATATGACGGAAATGCTTGTGGTTCAAGGAACACTGGCTCTTTCTATCGCAGTTATTGATATCTCGGCGCTTGGCTTTTTAAGCTTGGGGGCTCAATCACCGTTACCTGAATTAGGTGTAATTCTAGCTGACGGATTAGACGTTACTTACCTAGCGCCTTGGAATGTAGCGGTACCCGGTATGGCGATATTTTTTATTGTACTGTCTATCAATATCGTGGGTGACGGCTTGCGTTCATCACTGAGAAAAAGGGTGAGTCACTAACATGCCAATGCTTGATATCAAAAACCTCACCTTAGAAATGCAAAACGGTGACAGCACCATAAAGGCTCTGGACAAGGTAAATTTGTCAGTGAGTTCAGGCGAGATTCGTGCACTTGTGGGCGAGTCAGGTTCTGGTAAAAGCCTTATTGTATCGGCGATATGCGGAGCGCTTCCAAACCAGTGGAATTTAACCGCCGACCGCATGAGCTGGAATGGAGAAAACCTATTAGGTATGTCGGTTCAACAGCGCCGTGAAGTGATGCGCCGTGAAATTGCGGTGGTTTTTCAAAACCCGCAAGCGGCGCTTGACCCGTCGGCCACGCTTGGTGAACAGCTTGAAGAAAGCATTCCTGATGAATTTGTTGAAGGTAGCTGGTTTTGGCAACGTGCGCAGCACAGAAAGAAGATAGCGATAAGTACTGTACATAAGGTGGGAATAAAGCATCACAAGCATTACTTAAGTGCATTCCCTCACCAAATTCCCGCTGATATTGGGCAAAAGTTCATGATAGCGATGGCGCTAGTGTCTCAACCCAAATTACTTATCGCAGATGATCCCACTCGAGGTATGGAGCCCACAACCAAGACGCAGATCCTAAAACTCTTTACGCGTCTTAATCAAACTCGCTCTCTATCGATTTTGTTTGTCAGCCATGATTTGCTTGCCATTGCGAGTATGTCACATTCAATGACAGTTCTTTACGCGGGGCAAACGGTAGAATCGGGAAAGATGAAGCACATTAAAAAGCGCCCTCTTCACCCTTACACTAAAGCGCTATTAGACAGTGCGCCAAGCTTTAGAAAAGACTTACCGCCTAAGTCTGCGCTACCTACGTTAAGCGGCTCTATACCAACGCTACAACATTTGCCTATTGGTTGTCGTTTAGGCCCCCGCTGTCCACGAGCTCAGCGCGCTTGTGTGCAAACGCCCGCCGTACGCAAAATTCACGATCATAGCTACAGCTGTCATTACCCGCTACATATGGAGAAGCTGTGATGGACATTTTGCAGGTAAAAGACCTCACGTTTATACATAACGAAAAGAAGCGCTGGTTAAAGCGGCCTGAGGTATTTCAACTTGGTCCGGTTAATATGAGTGTTAAACGGGGGGAAACTATTGCCATCATAGGGGAAAACCGTTCGGGTAAATCCCTTCTTGCTAAATTATTAGTTGGCGCCCTACCTGCCGATGCGGGTGAAATTGAAATAAACACTCACAAGTATTTAGCCAAGTACCAGTCGAAAGACGGCCAACGCAAGCGGACCCACGACATTCGAATGATTCTGCAACACAGTGCGGAATCGATGAACCCATCGGTTCCGGTAGGAAAAATCCTAGACGAACCCTTGCGTTTGAATACAGGTCTTAGCGAAGCCGAACGCAAGCCTATTATCGAAGATATGTTGGTAAAGGTAGGGTTACTACGCGAGCATTATTATTTTTACCGGCACATGCTTTCTGACGGCCAACAGCAGCGCGTGGCATTGGCTAGGGCTATAGTACTAAAACCCAAAGTGCTTGTTGCAGATGAACCCTTTGCTGCATTAGACCCTACTATTCGCTCGCAGACTGTGAACCTAATACTGCAACTACAGCAAGAGCTGGGCTTAGCATTTATCTTCATCAGCCATAATTTAGGGATTGTCCGGCATATTGCAGATAGAGTTGTGGTGATGGAAGGCGGCGAAATTGTGGAGGAAGGTAAAACTGAAACTATTTTCAGGTGGCCGCAGCACACCCGCACAAAGAAACTGGTTACCGCTTACCAGTCGCTAGTGCCGCAAAATACAATCCGTTAAAGCGCTGAGGGCAGTAAACTGCCCTCTCAATATCAAATTTGCGTTACGCTAGTTAGCCAACCAGTGCTAGCAAAATACCTGCAGCGACCGCACTTCCTAAAACACCGGCTACATTAGGCCCCATTGCATGCATCAACAGGAAGTTATGAGGGTTTGCTTCTAAGCCAACCTTATTCACGACTCGCGCCGCCATAGGCACGGCAGATACACCCGCAGCACCAATGAGCGGGTTTATACTCCCGCCCGATAGCTTACTCATTAACTTAGCCATTAACACGCCAGCAGCGGTTCCTATACCAAATGCAATTGCGCCTAGGCCCAGAATACCCAAGGTTTCCACTGTAAGGAATGCCTCAGCTGATAGCTTAGAACCCACGGCTAAACCGAGGAATATGGTCACGGTATTGATAAGTTCGTTTTGGGCTGTTTTACTTAACCTGTCTACTACGCCACATTCTTTCATCAAATTACCAAAGCAGAACATACCTACGAGCGGCGTTGCGGCTGGTAAAAACAAAATCGTCATAAACAACACGGCGAGCGGAAAGATAATTTTTTCACGCTTTGATACAGGCCGAAGTTGGCCCATTTTAATTTCGCGTTCCTCTTTTGTGGTCAGCGCTTTCATAATGGGCGGCTGGATAATAGGCACCAGCGCCATGTAAGAATAAGCGGCAACCGCAATAGCACCTAGTAAGTCAGGAGCTAAACGTGAAGCAAGGAAGATAGCCGTGGGCCCATCTGCGCCCCCTATAATGGCAATAGCACTTGCATCTTTTAGCGTAAATTCGAAACCAGGAATAAGGTTTAACGCAATAGCGCCAAATAGGGTTGCAAAAATACCGAACTGTGCGGCTGCGCCAAGCAGCAACATTCTAGGGTTTGCAATAAGCGCGCTGAAGTCTGTCATTGCGCCTACTCCCATAAAAATGAGCAATGGGAAGACGCCTGTATCAATGCCAATTTTATAGATGTAGTGCAGTAAGCCACCCGCTTCTGAAAAACCAGCAATTGGAATGTTCGTAAGCAGTGCTCCAAAACCAATGGGTAATAAGAGCAGTGGCTCAAACTTCTTAACAATGGCTAAATAGAGTAAACCGAAGCCTACCGCCATCATGATGAGCTGGCCTGCTTCAAAATGCGCAAGTGCGGTGCTATCCCAAAGCACCATTAACTTATCCATGTATTACCCCAATAAGATTAACGGTTGACCGCTAGTTACAGCATCGCCTTCACCCACGGAAATGTCAGTGACCGTACCGGTATACGCCGAACGGATCTCTGTTTCCATTTTCATGGCTTCGAGGATCATCACTACATCACCTTCAGATACACTATCGCCAGTTCGTACTAATACTTTGAATACGTTACCCGCTAGTGGAGCATCAATTGACTGCGACGACGCAGCGGGAGGTGAAGCTGTGCTAACAGTTTGTGGCTGGGGTTGAGATGTATTGGCTGGCGTAACGCTTGTTAGCGTACCTGAGGGTGCCACTTCTACGCGATACACCTTGCCATCTACGTTTACATCATATGATTCAGCCGAGGTTGCACTTTGCGCGTTCGACGCTGTGCTAACTGGTTCTGGCGCAAGGGTATCACTAGCCTCTTGAGCGCCCGGTGCAGGTTCAAACGCATCAGGATTGCCGCGATTTTCGATAAACTTAAGGCCGATCTGGGGAAATAGAGCATAAGTCAGCACATCATCAATTTTATCATCTGACAGCGAAAGTTGTTTTTTCTCGGCCAGTTCATCTAGCTCTTTGCTCAGCGCATCAAGCTCAGGCGCAATGTTATCAGCAGGCCTGCCTGTTACAGGCTCTGCACCATCTAGCACACGCTCTTGCAGTTCCTTGTTTACTGGCGCTGCAGTAGCGCCATACTCGCCTTTAAGTACACCAGCAGTTTCTTTAGTGATACTCTTATAGCGCTCGCCTGTTAGCACATTAAGTACCGACTGCGTACCGACAATTTGCGAGGTGGGCGTTACAAGAGGGATAAACCCAAGATCTTCACGTACCCGAGGAATTTCTTTTAACACCTCTTCAAACTTATCTTCAGCACCCTGCTCTTTTAGCTGACTTTCCATGTTGGTTAGCATGCCACCTGGCACTTGGGCCAGCAGAATACGTGCATCTACACCTTTAAGGCTTCCTTCAAATTTGCTGTATTTCTTTCTGACTTCTCTAAAATAACTCGCAATTTCTTCCAGTTCAGGTAACGCAATACCCGTGTCGCGTTCTGTGCCTTCAACGATTGAGACCATAGTTTCCGTTGCGCTGTGACCGTAGGTCATGCTCATTGATGAAATAGCTGTATCGAGCATATCAATACCGGCATCAATGGCCTTTTGGTAAGTTGCCGTGCTCAACCCTGTTGTGGCGTGGCACTGCATGGCGATAGGCACATCGACGGTTTCTTTTAACCCTGTAATTAACGCTTCGCACTCATAGGGTTTTAAAAGCCCGGCCATGTCTTTTACACAGATAGAATGCACGCCGAGGTCTTCAAGTTGTTTAGCCATACCTAGCCACAGCTCTAGATTATGCACAGGGCTTACTGTATAAGAAATCGTGCCTTGCGCGTGAGCGCCGCTGTCTATGGTAGCTTTAATAGCAGTTTTCAAATTTCTGATGTCATTCATGGCATCAAAAATCCTGAAGACGTCTACACCGCTTTCGTGAGCGCGCTCTACAAAGCGAGTAACGACATCGTCAGCATAGTGGCGATAACCCAATAAGTTTTGACCACGCAATAACATTTGCTGTTTAGTATTGGGCATGGCTGCCTTTAACTTACGAATGCGCTCCCATGGGTCTTCTCCCAAGTAACGGATACAGGCGTCAAAGGTCGCACCGCCCCAAGATTCAACAGACCAAAAGCCTGCCTTATCTAACTTTTCAGCAATGGGAAGCATGTCCTCAATACGCATACGCGTAGCAAGAAGCGATTGATGGGCATCACGCAGGACCAGCTCGGTAAGGGCCAGAGGCTTAGACATGGTAACTCCTGATATGGATTATTTTTTAGAATTTTGGCGATGGGTATGAATTGCAGCAGAAATAGCAGCGATGACATTACCGTCTATTCCTGGTTGTACCGCTTGATCGTTTCGGCTCAACTTAGCTGAAGTAGCTAAAGGCTCTGATGTTTCACCTGGAAATGCTTCACAAAAACGTGCAATCAAATGAATGCCGACAATAAGCAGTCCCAAGAATGAAAAGACAAATACCATTCCTATGAGCATAAGAGAGCCTGCTTCAATGAGCAAACTAGCGACGGATTCCGAATTCATATTCAATCCTGTTGTTATTTTGTACCTGAATAAGTATCACGAGGTTTTTCAAAACACAACAAAACAGCATAAAAAACCACTTAAAATTGAATAAACCCCCACAATATGAAACTTAATGCATTATTACTTAATAAATTTGCAACATATGCATTGTATTTATATGAAGCTGGGGCTTTATGCGAAAGTAGCTTAGAAAGAAAAGAAGAATTGAAAGATTTAAGAAATGAAAAAGCCCACCTAAAAAGGTGGGCTCTTCAATATGGCGCGTGTGGAAGGATTCGAACCTCCGACCGCCTGGTTCGTAGCCAGGTACTCTATCCAGCTGAGCTACACACGCGTTAACTTGTTTACTTTTGAATATTACCTCAAAAGGTGACGCTTTAAAATAAGTGGCGCGTGTGGAAGGATTCGAACCTCCGACCGCCTGGTTCGTAGCCAGGTACTCTATCCAGCTGAGCTACACACGCGCAAAACTTGTTGTTGGCCGTCACTGCCAACGAATAATGGCGGAGAGGGAGGGATTCGAACCCTCGATACGCGTATATGCGTATGGTTCCTTAGCAGGGAACTGGTTTCAGCCACTCACCCACCTCTCCTTGACTGCGGGGTGCATTTTACGGATTCATTGGCCTGAGTCAAACCTTTTTTATAAAGAAATTGTTCACTCGCTGCCATTTTAAACGATTCGAACAAAAAACCAGTAAATTGTTCGCAATACAAACAATTAAATCAGATTTCATTTGTCACTATTAACCAATTTGTATTTGAAACTACAAGGCCCCTTTACCTTTGTCACCACTTTTTCTTTGTTAATGTGCTCAAATTATCAAAAATAATGTCAGTAATTTTTAAATTTTCTCGCCTCAATTCAGCTGCACTGCTGTGTATTGCTCGCTTGAGTTCTACTTACGCGCTTTAAGGCCGCTGATAAAAAGCTTTAGCAGGTTTTCTGTATCGCTTCTAGAAAAGGTATAGGTTAAAAAGCAGGCCATGCAAAGTGGACTGTCCAAGTTGCTACCTTTATGCCTAAAACGCTTGCTTGATGATTTTATGTTTTTCAATCGCTTCAAAGTTTTTGTTAGCGGGGAGTGCTAGAAAAACAAAAAAGGCCAGCAATAGCTGACCTTTTCCTATGAAGCGTATTATGCAATTATTCTGCAGAGCCTGGCTGACCGCCTTTTTCTGCCTGAATGCGCATATATATTTCTTCACGGTGCACAGAAACTTCTTTTGGTGCGTTAACACCTATACGTACCTGATTCCCTTTTACGCCTAGTACGGTAACGGTTACATCGTCACCTACCATAAGCGTTTCACCAACTCGACGAGTCAAAATAAGCATTCGCTTGCTCCTGTTCCTTAATACTGAACATCATCCATTAATATTTGCCAACCCAACGGCACGACCCGATGGTAGCGACAGTGATTCCCTGTTCCTGTGTCACTTCAAAAACTCACTGTTATACACAAAAATAATTATAGCTTATCTTGTAACCAAGCGTTAACCGAATCTAGTGCCTGGTTCAAGTTTTCAGGCTGATCACCACCTGCCTGTGCCATGTCAGGACGTCCGCCTCCTTTGCCACCCACTTGTGATGCAACAAAGTTAACCAACTCGCCTGCCTTTACTTTACCTGTGAGGTTTTTAGTAACACCAGCAATAAGATTCACTTTCGCATCGTTGGCCACACCTAGTACTACGATCCCTTCGCCAATTCGGTTTTTAATGTCATCCATCATTGAACGCAATGACTTCGCTTCAACACCTTCCAAATTCGCAACAAGAACTTTAACGCCATTTATCTCTACTGCATTACTAAGCATATCAGCACCTTGCTGACTCGCCAGTTTTTGTTTCGCAGAATTGAGCGCTTTTTCTAGTTCTTTAGTCTGATTTTGTAAAGAAACTACGCGATCGAGTACATTTTGGCTGTCAGTTTTTAGTAAACCAGACAACGAAGCCAAGGTAGCCTGTTGTGCTTGCACAACTTCAAGGGCTTGCTCACCTGTAACCGCTTCGATGCGACGAACGCCCGATGCAATACCCGCCTCACTGGTAATTTTAAATAACCCAATGTCACCTGTGCGCGTAACGTGTGTACCGCCACATAGCTCTACTGAGAATGGGCCCATGGTTACAACGCGAACTTTTTCATCGTACTTTTCGCCAAATAGCGCCATTGCGCCTGATGCTTTGGCTTCATCCAAATCCATTAGTTCAGTTGCTAACGTGTGGTTTGCACGTATTTCTTGGTTAACTCGCCTTTCAATCTCAGCAAGTTGCTCAGCCGTTACTGCCTCAAAATGCGAGAAGTCAAAACGCATGCGCGGCGCTTCAACCAATGAACCTTTCTGAGTTACGTGCTCACCTAAAATTTCACGCAGTGCTGCATGAAGTAAATGGGTAGCACTGTGGTTCTTTTTAATGGCTTCACGATTTGCTGCATCAATCGCTGCGGTTGCCGTATCACCTTTAGATACCGAACCTTTAGCAATACCTTTGTGTGCAAACGCATTACCCATTTTTTGGGTGTCGGTAACGATGAATTCACCGTTTGCCACGCGAAGTACACCTTTATCACCTGCTTGACCACCGCTTTCAGCGTAGAACGGTGTGCTATCTAATACCACAACGCCTTCCTGACCGTCTTCTAGCTTTTCTACGAATGCATTGTCGGCAATAAGTTCAACCACATTAGCCTGCCCTTCTACATCGGTATAACCTGTGAATGAGGTTGTGTGGTCAATGGCAAGTTTGCTGTTGTAGTCTGCACCAAAGTTACTTGCCTGCTGTGCACGAGCACGCTGTGCTTGCATAGCAGCCTCAAAACCTTCTTCGTCAATCTTAAGGTCATGCTCACGAGCCACATCGTTTGTTAAATCTGTAGGGAAACCATAAGTGTCGTAAAGCTTAAACACTACATCACCTGGTACTGTATCGCCTTCCAGGGTTTCCAGAGTATCGTTTAGAATAGCCATACCACGAGCTAGGGTTTTGCTAAACTGCTCTTCTTCAACGCGCAGTACTTTTTCAATAACAGGCAGCTGGTCTACAAGTTCTGGATACGCCTCGCCCATTTCTTTAGCCAGTGATGCCACCAGCTTATAGAAGAAGATATCGTTTGCGCCTAGCTGGTAGCCATGTCGAACCGCACGACGAATAATACGGCGCAACACATAGCCTCGCCCTTCATTGGTAGGCATTACACCATCACAAATTAAGAAGCTGCACGAACGGATATGATCGGCAATAACACGCAAAGATTTGTTTTCTAGGTCGTCAGTACCAACAATTGATGCCGCTGACTTGATCAAGTTTTGGAACAGGTCAATCTCGTAGTTACTGTGCACGTTTTGCAAAATAGCTGAAATACGCTCAAGGCCCATTCCCGTATCGATAGACGGTTTTGGCAGCGGCTCCATGGTACCGTCAGCTTGCTTATTAAACTGCATAAATACCAAGTTCCAGATCTCAATGAAACGGTCGCCGTCTTCTTCAGGCGTTCCCGGAGGGCCACCCCAGATGTGTGCACCGTGGTCATAAAAGATCTCAGAGCAAGGACCACAAGGACCAGTATCACCCATTGACCAGAAGTTATCTGATGTGCTGATACGGATGATTTTTTCTTTAGGCACACCGATGTGGTTTTCCCAAATGTCGAACGCTTCGTCGTCGTCAGAGTAAACGGTAACGAGTAACTTTTCTTTTGGTAAACCGACTTCTTTAGTTAGAAAGTTCCATGCAAATTCGATCGCTTCTTTTTTGAAATAATCGCCGAAACTAAAGTTACCCATCATTTCGAAAAAAGTATGGTGACGGGCGGTATAACCTACGTTTTCAAGGTCGTTGTGTTTACCACCGGCGCGCACACAGCGCTGCGAAGAGACTGCTCGAGTATAACTACGCTTTTCTGCACCTAAGAAGCAGTCTTTAAACTGGTTCATGCCCGCGTTGGTAAAAAGAAGTGTGGGATCATCTGCCGGCACCAGTGACGAGCTTGCCACTGCCTGATGGCCATGGCTTTTAAAATAATCGATAAACTTGTTACGTAAGTCAGCAGTTGATAATGTCATTGAAAACCTAACTTCCTTTATTCTATTTTTGAAACGTGCGAATTGCCTGTTTGATAAGACTTATAATCGGGACATTTCGTCATTACTCAATGTGCCACACCTTATTACCATTCTTTGAATAGTAAAAATGCGCACAAATTTGCGCAACAATACCACGGAAAGCGCAATTTTGTTAAGTGGCAAGGGCACGAGATACCGCCAAATTTTACCTTAATTTAGTAAAAAATAGCGGATATTCGTTTGGCTGATTAGTATGAAGGTGCGGAGCGTGGCAAAACTAGCCGAAAAGAAACGTTTAGTTTAATTAGCACTAACCGCATATTCGATGTGTTCCTGGTAAAAACCACGGTATTGCAAAAATTGTTTTTGCTTTTGCCTTAAGGCGAATTCTGTTTCATAAAACTCGCCAAACTTTTTTTCTTTTACTTTTTTCGCACTTTCAAACCAGTCAGCATCAATCTCTGCCATTGCATGCTCAGCGGTACCCTCGTCTACACCATATTGCTGTAAGTCTAGTTTTATTGCACGAGGCCCCTTTCCTTTTAGATACAGTGCGCGCGCTCGGCTTTCAGCAAACCTAGCGTCACTTTGAATATCAGCGTCTTTAAATTCCTCCAGAATAGGCATGAAAGCCTCACTCGCTATTCCTTTTTGCTGTAGCTTACGCACTACCTCGTTAAAGCTATGCTCTCGTCGTGCCAGCATGCGAGTAATCGCGTCGGTAATGATTTTTCGATCGAACTCTGACATTTTTGTGAACTTACTCTTCTGTATTAAACGTAGAAACCGCGTTATTTTAGCGCTAAATACTCGTATATTGCGACTATCTAAGCGTTTTACGCACAAAACCTCTACATGATATTAACTGCATGACAGCACCTGACTATCGCATAACAATAATAGATTCTATCGAAAAGCTTTCGAAAGAGCGTTGGCAACAACTTGCAAAAAATGCGGGCCCTTTTCTTTCCTATGAGTTTTTGCATGCATTGGAAAGCAGCGGTTCGTGTAAAAATGAATCGGGTTGGCAACCTTGTCATCTTGCTTTAAGTCATGATCAGGAAGAAAAAGTCAGCATCATTATTCCTGGCTTTTTGAAAACGCATAGCTATGGCGAGTATGTATTTGACCATGCATGGGCCAACGCATATGCGCAGCACGGGCTCGACTATTATCCTAAATGGATATCAGCAATTCCTTTCACCCCTGTTACAGGCCCAAGGATACTTTGCGATGATAGCGTTACTCTAACTCACACGCTTATGGAGAAACTGGAGCATACTTTGACAGAGTATGTAGCATCAGCGTTTGGGGAAGAGCTTTCTTCTTTTCACTACCTATTTCCCAATGAGAGAACGTCGGCACAACTTTCGGTTAACGGCGAAACGCAAGCTTCGGATTTAATCCATGCTGCAAGGCGATATTTAACCCGTTACGCCGTTCAGTTTCAGTGGCATAACTACGGGTATGGTGACTTCGACGATTTTCTTAACGCACTGACCTCCCGCAAAAGGAAAGACATAAAAAAAAGTCGCCGTAAACTCAGTGACCGAGGCGTTCGATTTACCCACCATACGGGAAGTGAAATTAGCCCAGAAACTCTGCAGTTTTTCACAAAGTGTTACAAAGCAACCTATTTAAAACGCAGCGGTCACGTGGGATATTTAAATGATGCGTTCTTTGAGCAACTTGTCGACACCATGAGTGACAACATGCTTATCGTGACTGCAATAGAAAATGAAGTTGCGGTAGCCAGCGCCCTATTTTTCTATGATGAAACAGGGCTGTATGGCAGATACTGGGGAGCACTTAAAGAAATAGACGGGTTACACTTTGCCTGCTGTTATTTTGAAGGCATCGAATTTGCGATTTCGAAAAAGCTAGAGTTATTCAACCCCGGAACCCAGGGTGAACATAAAATACTTCGAGGTTTCGAGCCTATTTATTGCCGTTCACACCACAAATTAAGACATGCATCGTTCCACAGTGCTGTAGCAGACTTTTTACAGCGCGAAACGCCGCATATCGCAAGCTATTTTAATCAGGCACGGAATGCTTTACCGTTTAACAAGGAATTTGTGCCTACTTTAAAAACAACGAGTGTCACTGCACCTAACGAAGACACTTATAATCACAACGAGAAAAATGATGAAACATAAACTTTTAGCCGTAGCGATTGCGGCATCTTTAGGCCTTGCAGGCTGCGGTCAGCCTGAGCAAGCAAAAGAACAAACTCAGGAAAGCACTGTTGAGGCGAAAGGTGAAGCAGAGCTAGGTTCTTTCGGCGTTGATTTAAGCGCGCGCAACGAAGCAGTAAAACCTGGTGACGACTTCTTTATGTACGCCAGCGGAACATGGTACGACAACTATGAACTTCCTGCAGATAAAACCCGCTATGGCGCGTTTACTGGTCTAGCGGAACGCAGTGAAGAGCAGGTTAAAAACATCATCGATGGGCTTATGGAGAAAACGTCTCTAAATGAAGAAGAGCAGCTTGTTCATGACTTCTTTGTTGCCTATATGGACACCGATACCATTAATGAAAAAGGTATTGAGCCAATTCAGGACGTACTAACTTCGATAGAAAGCATCGAAAATAGAACTGACCTAACCAAAGCGTTTGGTAATAGCTGGCTGGTGGGTTCAAGTACTCCTATTTATGGTGGCATGTGGTACAACCGCCTTGATCCGAACGAATACCAGCTAAGCGTTGGTGTAGGTGGTTTAGGCCTTCCTGATCGTGACTATTACTTAAGCGATAGCGAACGCTTTGTTAAGATCCGCGAAGCTTATGTAGCACATATTGAGGAAATGCTTAATTTTGCAGGCGAAGAAAACGCAGCAGAAAAAGCAGCGAACATTCTTGCTCTTGAAACACAAATTGCAGACATTCAGTGGCCTCGCGAAAAACGCCGTGACCGCGACCTAACGCTTAACCAAATTGAGCGTAGTAAATTGTCTGACGCATACCCAGGTTTTGATTGGGACACGTATTTTGCTCAAACCGGCTACAAAGTGCCTGAGCTGAATATTTCACAGCCAGAGCCTGTAAAAGACGTTATCAAAATTATTAACGAGGCTGACTTAGCTGACTGGAAATCCTATTTGAAGTATCACACTATTTCAAATAACGCTGGCTTCCTTTCAGAAGATATTTACTTAGCTAATTTTGACTTCTTCGGTCGTACACTTAGCGGCCAGCAAGAGCCTCGCCCTCGCTGGAAACGTGCGGTAAGCCAAATGTCTGGCACTGAATCTCTAGGTTTTGCTATTGGTAAGATTTACGTTAACGAATACTTCCCAGAAAGTTCAAAAGAGCAAATGGCGGAATTGGTTGAGAACTTGCGTACCGCGCTAGGTGAGCGTATTGAAAACCTAGACTGGATGAGCGAAGAAACCAAAGTTAACGCCAAAGAAAAGCTAATGGCGTTTAACCCTAAAATTGGCTACCCAGATGAATGGCAGTCTTTCGATGGCGTAACCATTAGCGACAAAGACTTAGTGGGCAACGTGCGCAACCTGCGTACTTTCTTCCAAGACCAGTCGGTAGAGCGCGAGCTAGAAAAAACTGACCGCAACCGCTGGGGTATGACACCGCAGCGCGTTAACGCCTACTACAATAGTTCGTTCAATGAAATTGTATTCCCAGCGGCTATTTTACAACCGCCATTCTTCGATCCTAATGCCGATGCAGCTGTTAACTACGGTGCTATTGGTGCGGTAATTGGACATGAGATGGGCCACGGTTTTGACGACCAAGGTTCAAAATCTGATGCAAACGGTATTCAGCGCAACTGGTGGACAGATGCCGACCGTGCAGCATTTGAAGAAAAAGCAGACATGCTAGCCGAGCAATACAGCCAGTACGAGCCTATCGAAGGTAACTTCGTAAACGGTCGCAACAGCTTGGGTGAGAACATTGGCGATGTAGGCGGTCTAGCAATGGCCTACCACGCCTACAAGCTTAGCCTTAACGGCAAAGAGGCGCCGGTAATTGACGGCCTAACAGGCGACCAGCGTTTCTTCCTTGCATGGGCACAAGTGTGGAAAGAAAAACGTACTGAAGAAAGCATGCTGAATCAACTTCGCGCAGGTACACACGCGCCAGGTCGTTATCGTGCACAAGCACCAAGAAATCATGATGCTTGGTATAAGGCATTTGATGTGAAGCCAGGTGATGCACTTTATCTTGCGCCAGAAGAGCGTGTAAGAATTTGGTAATTCGTTGAGTTAATCACTTAGTGAGCTCATGCTAGATTCTCGCGCCGGATAGCGACTTGTATCTGGCGCCAGCTACGCTAAAGCTCATTTAGAAAGTGTAGTTAATTAAAAAGGGCGGTTCGATTTATCTCGAACCGCCCTTTTTTAGATTTTCTACTCAGTATTCGCTCAGTGGTTTTTCTAAAGTAACAGCAAGTGCTTATTTATCTTGCGGTTACTTTTTATCTTCTCTATACGTGTTTATTTTCCGTATTGAGCCACTAAATCGCGAACGTACTGCTTACAGCGCACCACAGCTTCCGAAAAATCCCCGTTTCCTACGCTTCCCATAGAATAGCGCAGCCAATACCCATCAATGAGTGCGGCGGTGGACGCAGCAGCATTTTTAACCTGTTCCGGTTGAAGTAACATGCGGTAGCTAAACGCTAAGTTACGTTCTAAGCGTTTATGGTTAATAGTTTGCAAACGGTGCAGGCCTTCATTGTGTAGCGATAGCGCCCAAAAGTTAAACCAAGTATTGGTGGCTGAACTTGCCCCTTGCGTTTGCGAAAAGTTGTTCTCAATGATGAAGTCAATACGCTCTAGCGGATCATTAATGCGCTGCGAGATTTTAAGCGCATCAAGAAGGTGACGCATGGTTGCTTCAATTAACCCTTGCTTATCACCGAAATAGTGACTGATTATCCCTGAAGAAAGCCCAGCTCTTTTACTAATTAAGCTAATCGTTGTTCCGTGATAGCCCACTTCTGCCATCACTTCTAGCGTTGCTTCAATTAATTGCTTCTTACGAACTGGCTCCATTCCCACCTTGGGCATGCTACAACTCCAAACCTTAAATCTAAAAATAACCTGCAACAGCGCTATGCTGTCGCAGGTATGATATCACGATTAAAAGGTTAAGCGTGCGTTGACTGCAACAGCGCGAGGTGCGCCAATCCAAAATGCACCTGGGGCGATAGTAGACGCATAGTCTTCATCAAACAGATTGTTTACTGTTAAACGCACTTCCAACTCTTCAACACCTGGGCCAATGTTTTCGATAAAACCGCCAATATAGAAGTCGCTAACTATGTAGTCATCTACTTGTGCGGCATTATCAATATCCAAGTAGCGACTATCAACGTACTTTGTAGACAAACCAGCAAAGTAGTTATCGCGTGCCCAATCAAGGCTAATTACAGCCATAGTGTCAGGCGTACCGATAACCGTATTACCTTCAATAGCTACCAGTGACACTTCTGGGTTTTCAGGGTCAGCAATGGCTGCCAGCGCATCGTCAAGCGTATCGTATTCCGTGCCTGAACTTCCTACCGTAGCAACGTATTCAGAATCGCTTAGAGTGATAGAGGTAAACAATGAGAACTCATCGGTTAGCATAACGTCTGCTGAAATTTCAAAACCGCTAGACTCTATACCACCCACGTTTTTGTAACCACCAGCGGCCGCTTCAAGAAAGTCTATTCCCTCTGAAGTTTCGTTACTGGTAAATTGGATACGGTCGTTAAACTCAATATTGTAGTAGGTCACACTGGCATTGAAGCCTGGTGATGCATAGCGGAAACCCACGTCGATGTTGTCAGCGGTTTCTGGCTTTATAAAACGAAGGTCGGTATCGTTGCGCTCTAGCTGCGCGTCTTTAATTGCCGCAAAGTTTTCACCGTAACCAGCAAAGACTTCTAATCCTTCAAATGGCAATGGTGCGACAATACCGGCTGAAAACAGCGTATCTGAATCAGTATTCACCGATAAATTGTTAGCTGAATCAAAGTTGTCCGTTTTTTCAATATCGACGTTAAACTTCTTAGCACCCGCGCGGATGCGCGCAAAACCTAGGTCTAACTCGTCTTCCACATAGTACATTAATGTATCAACCGGGAATGTTCTGTCGTACTGCACCCAATAAGGTACGTTGTCATAATCTACACTGATAGATGAGTTGGTAATTTTGTGCCAGTCACGTGACTCATCACGATCGTAATCTTCCCACCAAATACCAAATCGAACCGTATTATCAAAATCACCAATCTTTGTGTACCAAACGGCATCAGCGTTAAGGCCTATACGCTGTTTGTTATAGTGGGTGTGACGATAAGAGCCCACTGGGATAGCCCCTTGTTCGTGACAGCCAGGATCGTACTGTGCACCCGCACCACCGTAAGGAAAGGTTAGTGAACTTTGACAACCTTCAATAGGACTTAGCTGATTACCTTGTCTATCCACAAAGTAAATTTGTCCGAGTTCTTGCCCGCCAAATACCGTGTTGCCAACAACTAGCTCTGAATGGCCTTCTGCGCCGTCATCAGTAACATCAACGATATATGGAGGCACCCACTCACCACGCCCTTCATTGTCGTGATAATACACGTTGGTCATAAAATCGACCTGACCAATCGTAAATTCTGCCTGTAAATAGGCGAATAAATTTTCGCGTAGCGTAGACCAACCGCGGCGATATGCCTGATCTTGATAAGGCACGCCTGTCCACTCGTCAGTTAACTGATCCCAGTCTGGGTTTTGCTCATACTGCGCTAAACCATAAATGCGCTGGTAGTTGTCTTCGTGGGTATCGTCGTAAGATAGATAACCAGTAAGTGATACATCGCTAACGGTAGAGATAAACTTCATAGCTAAATGGTCACGGGTATTTTCCGCCGCCTGCTGCATAAAGTCAGAGCTTTCTTGACTTGAAAGGCTAATCCAAGCGTAAGTGTCTTTAAATATTTCACCCGTTTCATAACGAACATAGTATTTTGACGCATCAAACTCACCAGCGGTAACGCTAGCGACTAAACCCTGCTCCATCGACGGGTCTATGGTGGTGAAGTTTAGTGTGCCGCCTAATGCTTCATGAGAACGAGAAGCGATGTCTGCAGTACCCTGTGACACTTCTACACCATTTACGTTTTCAGTATCGATATAGCGATTTGCTTTAGCGCCACCGCCGTAATTTGAGTTACCGTTGGCAATGCCATCTACCGTCATACCTATTTGCTGTTCGTTTAGGTTGACCTGAAACCCACGAATAACGATAGAGGTTGACCAATCATCAGCGCCAAAGGTATCGCCTTCGTTAATGAGTACGCCGGGTAAATTGTCCACCGCGGCTAAAACACTGCTAAGATTTGCCTGCTGTTTAAACATGTCGTCGCTGGTTGCGTTATTCGCGTAAGAAACGCTACGACCGACAACCGTAATCTCTTCTATGCGCTCTTCTTCTGCACGTTCCGCCTCTTCCGCCAAAACTTGTGACGATGCAGCCATAGATGAAAGGGCAGCAAGTATTGCTATAGATAATTTATTGTGTGATTTCATGTGTTTCCCAAAGTAGTTGTGTATTGTTTGCACACTACTTTAGGTGGGTATTGTTACACCTAGGTTAAATTTAATTGAACAATCAATTAATTAAATTGCAATATTCTTCCTGGAAGGCTGTGCTCAATTCGACTTGGAAGTTGTAAACTTTCCTTAATAAATCGCCGTGCTACAGGAAAAATTAAGCTATGGGCATAAAAAAGCCCTCCAGAGGAGGGCTAAAAAAGGGAAAGGTTTTGTTTACGTCAAACTCTTATTACGATTGCGTTGCGGCTTGAAAACTCGTGTTGCTTTCAGTCCCGGCTACTTGCTTTTTTGCATAAAGCAAAGCGTCGTGAAGAGTCTCGAAGTTAGGTATACCTGGATGGGCTTCATTTACGCCCTCAAGCACTTTGTTAACTTCAGCATTAGCTCCGCAAATTACAAGCTGTCGTCCAGCTGCAAGTGCGTCTGATGTTACCGTATCAACTGCCATTGCTGCCGATACATCCATAAGTGGAACACGCGAGAAGTCTAGTATGGTGACTTTAGAACCCGGCTTCACGCGCTCACGAACGTGGTGACCTAAATCGGCGGCAGCACCAAAGCTTAGTGGTCCACCAAAGCTAAAGATTGAAACTTTGTCTTTAAGTGACTCTAAAAGCTCATTCTCTTTAGGGTCGTTTAGCGACTCAGGGATCTTTTTAAGTTCTTCAATTTGAAGCTGCGCAATTTGCTTAACGTATGCAAGTGCAGCAAATACAACGCCCACACCAACCGCTGTAATCAAGTCTACAAACACCGTTAGTGCAAGCACCATAATCATTAGGCCGAAGTCCCAGCGCGGTCCTTTGTGTGCACGTTTCAGGTAGCTCCAGTCGATGATATCTAAACCAACTTTAACCAGAATACCAGCAAGTACTGCGTGAGGAATTTGCGCTGCTAACGGGCTAAGTCCTAATACGATTGCAAGCAATACAAGCGCGTGAACCATACCTGAAATGTTGTATTTACCACCGCTGCGGATGTTAACAACCGTACGCATGGTCGCGCCCGCGCCCGCGATACCGCCAATAAGACCAGCAAAGGTGTTACCAATACCTTGACCGATTAACTCTTTATTACTGTCGTGACGAGTACGTGTCATGTTATCAGCAACAAGTGACGTTAATAGACTATCGATAGCGCCCAGTACAGCAAGAATGAACGCTGCTTCAAGAATTAGCAGTGCCTTACTTTGGTCAAAAACTGGTAGGTGAAGACTTGGTAAACCTGTAGGAATATCGCCAAGAATTGGTACTGAAAGCGCCAAACTTACTAGCGTGCCTATGATTAACGCAGCAAGTGCACCTGGCACATACTTGCCTAATTGAGGTGGCCATTTGTAGGCAATGACTAATGTACCTAAACCTAATGCAAGGGTAGCAAAGTCAATATCAGCAAGGGCTGTAGGTAGGTAAGACAGTGCGCCAATGGTACCGCCCGGAGGCTCATGACCCAATAGTCTTCCTAATTGAAGGATAATAATGATGGCACCGATGCCCGACATAAAGCCCGAAATTACTGGGTATGGCACTAATCGAATGTACTGGCCTACGCCAAGTACACCAAAAACAATTTGGAAAATACCTGCCAATATCACCGCTGTGAATATAAGACTGGCATCGCCAGAAAGGCTTGCAAATAGACCTGCAAGTACCACCACCATTGGCCCTGTAGGACCTGAAATTTGCGCAGGCGTTCCACCAAACAGTGCAGCAAAAAAGCCAACGGCGATAGCACCGTAAAGACCAGCCATTGGGCCAAGACCTGACGCTACACCCAGCGCAAGCGCCAGTGGCAAAGCAACGATACCGGCTGTTAAACCGCCGGTAAAATCGCCTCGTAAATTAGAGAGATTAATTTTAACCATAGTGTTTGACCTTATTCACCGCGCGAAAGCTGTGCTTCAGCAGCGCTCTGGTCCATGGCTTCAAACTCACCGCTTTCAGCGTTGTAGCAAAGCACATCACCTTCGCCGATGTTGTAAACCCATCCGTGTAGCTTAACCTGGCCTGTAGCGATTTTCGCAGCAACAGACGGGTGAGTACGAAGATGCTGAATTTGTTGAACAACATTTTCTTTTGTTACCGCTTCTAAATCTTCTAGCGACAAATCTGAATGACCGCAGCGTTCTTTAACTACGTCGGTTGCCACACGACAATGGCCTAGCCACTCTTTAACGTGTGGCAATGAGCTCAAACCTTCTGGGTTAATCGCACCTTTCATCGCACCACAGTCGGTGTGACCACAAATAACAATGTGAGAAACGCCCAGTGCAGCAACTGCAAATTCGATAGATGCTGTCATGCCACCGGTTTGATTACTGTGAGGAGGAACGATATTGCCTGCGTTACGGCAAATGAAAAGTTCGCCTGGGTCAGTTTGTGTTACGAGGTTAGGGTCGATACGTGAGTCTGAACACGTAATGAAAAGCACTTCTGGGTTTTGGCCGTTTGCTAACTTTTGAAACGTAGCCTTTTTGTTCGGATAAACTTCTTTCTGAAATTTAGCCACACCAGAGATAACGTGATCCATATATAACTCCCAATTTTTTTAATAATTGTAATGATTATGTAATTACGCCAGTTTCACCTGATAGATTAATAGTTTAATATACTAACTCGCGATAGCTAAATACTATCACAACCAAAACATCATCAATTATAAGTCTAGTAAGAGAAGGCTATTTTCACCATGCAATTTAACGGAAAGACCCCGTCAATAAACCAAATCCGCTATTTTGTAGCTGTGGCTAAGTACTTGAGCTTCAGACAGGCTGCGGGAATACTAGGAATTAGTCAGCCTACTCTGACCAGTCAAATTAGTGCACTGGAAAACCTTTTAGGCTTAACTTTATTTGAGCGCTCACGCACCGGCACGCTTTTATCACCACAAGGTAAAGCGCTGCTAGATGCGGCTGAAGAAGTATTACAGGCCTCTCAGAGGTTCGGCGAAATTGCTCGTGACTTGTCTCAGGGGGAAACGGTGACATTCCGATTGGGTATTCCCCCAACACTTGGCCCTTATTTGCTCCCTTTCGTTTTGCCCGATTTACACAAACGTAAACCTGGCTTGCGTTTTTACGTACGTGAAGGCGCGCCTAATGCCCTACAGCATGGTCTTTTGCGGGGCGAGTATGACTTAATTTTATCGCCACTTTCGGGTGAGAACTCACAGTTGATAACCCAGCCACTTTTCAAAGAGCCGTTGAAATTTGTCACACCATCCGATCATAAATTAGCGGGTGAGGCCTATGTTAAACCAGAAGAATTAAGTGGTGAAAAAGTACTAACGCTAGAAGACCGTCATCATTTTCACCATCAAGTACAGCGTATTTGCGATGAAATTGGTGCCGATTTACAGCGTGATTACGAAGGAACCAGCCTAGATACTTTGCGCCAAATGGTAGTAATGGGGATGGGTGTGGCTTTTTTGCCTGGTCTTTACATACATTCAGAGCTACACAAACCTGAAGCACTGCATGTGTGTGAAATCGCAGATATGCCCATAGAGCGTCAGCACTCTTTGGCATGGAGAAACACGGCGCCAGGCAGGAAAACCTTTAGAGAGATCTCTATTATCATAAAGGAGATCATCGAATCTCGTCTTTCTGACGCAGTCACTATTGTTAGCTCCGCGTCTAGTTCACCTCAGAAACGTTAATCTAAATATAGCCACTATGATTGATAGACACCATTTAAAAATAGTACGAGCGATTGACGCTGAAGGTACCATGACGGAAGCAGCAAAATCGCTTTTTCTTACCCAATCAGCGTTAAGTCACGCGATGAAGAAATTAGAAGCGCATTTTGACGTGCCGCTTTGGAAAAAAGAAGGCAGAAGGCTAACGCTCACCCAAGCCGGTCAAAGTGTTTTAGGTCTTGCCCACAGGGTCTTACCACAGTTTGAACACACCGAAGCCCAGCTTCAAAAGTTTGCCGACGGAAAACAAGGCATATTGCGTATTGGGATGGAATGCTACCCATGCTTCGAATGGCTGTTAAAAGTTGTCGCGCCGTTTTTAAAGGCCTTCCCCGATGTTGATGTTGATGTACGCCGTGCATTTTCGTTTGGCGGATTACAAGCACTACACGGGTACGATATAGACATTTTACTTACGCCAGACCCACTGCATCTAGACACTATTACCTACACCCCCGTATTTGAATACGAGCAAGTACTGGTTATGGATAAACATCATAACTTAGCAGAAAAGTCATTTGTAACGCCAAAAGACTTAAGTAATGAAACCCTTATAACTTATCCGGTGGAGCATAGTCGCCTAGACATATTCACGCACTTTCTTACTCCCGCCAACTGCACGGCAAAACAGCACAAAACCATTGAAACCACCGAAATTATTTTGCAAATGGTAGCTGCTGGTCGCGGTATTACCGCTTTACCAAAGTGGCTTGTTGAGGAGGCAAAGGAAAGTGAATTGCTATGCACAAAATCTATGGGTGAAGCGGGCGTGACTAAAACTCTATATTTAGGCCATCGCAACGCTACTGACGCGCTGGGGTTTGTAGATGACTTTATCACGATGTCTCAAACACTTTCGCTTAGCACCTCATAGGTTATTTTGCCATTCGTGCATTATCAATACGGTCTTGTACAAGTGGATGGGAACTAAACCAGCTATCAACGTCTGACTGCTCTGTGGCTAACGTTTGGAATGCTTCCATAGCAGCCGCGAAGTCAGCGGGATCTTTACCCAATGCTTTTAATTGACCAATAGCGTAGTTGTCCGCTTCCCATTCATGAGCTTTGCTAAATTGATTTTGAACTACACTTGTTCCTACGCCTAGAACACCATCTAAAACGCCACTCAAGTCGCCAAAAACATAACTTATCGCAAGGGTTGCGAATAGTGATTCTGCAATAAGCTGCATGGAATGATTGTTTTCTACATGCCCTACTTCATGCAGAAAAATAGCATTTAATACGTCTTGATTTTCCTCAACCAAAGCGATGAGTTGGTCGGTAAACACAATAGTGCCATCAGGTAAGGCAAAAGCATTGGGACCTAGTACGTTAGAGTGGCGAAAGTGCACGCGGTAATTTTTATTTTCCGTATCTATTTGAGCTAATAGTGAATAAAAACTGTTAGCGTGCAATTCCTTTGATTCGGTACTAAGTTCGGATGGCTTAAGCAAAGTGCTATCGAGCGCGGCCAAGGTATGTTGAGAACCGATTTCTTTTATGCTGTAGGGAACATATTGAGAAAACGACACGGCAATTCGAGGAAGTGCTTGGGTGAATAGCCCATAAAGAAGTAAAGGCACAAGTATTATACTTGCCATTAAATACGACTTTTTCGACTCTAATTTACTCACCCCTACCAATTGATTTTTATCAAGCCAGGCATCTTCCTCTGGGCTAGACGACCACATAAGTAAATCACCGCCATCCAAAGACACTTCTCGTGGTAACCCCGCAAGTTTTGTGCGAGTTGTTATCTCTGACCTGTGTACCCGTTTAGAAGTGCCATTTTGGTCAAAGAAAATAACCAGCTCGTCGCCCTCAATATTACAGGTCACAATATCTGAACTAACACCGCTTGCGTAATAGTAATGTGATACCGACACGGCATTTAACCTAAAGCAACGTCTACATCAAATAAAGTCGCAGCTTCCTCTGCCACCGCACCAGCAGAACCAGAACTACCAACAAGTACCTGCTCAAAACCTTCAAGCACTTTTACTTCAGTGGCGTCGGCGAATAATTTTGCACTTCTCACTTTTGCCCAAGGAAGCGCCATTCCTAAAGTTAGAACAATCGCTAGCGCATTGACTAAGCGCAGTTTGATGAGTGCACCTGCTGCCAGCGACGAATTAAACTGAGCAACGTTTTCAAGTTGTGTGTTTTGGAAAATGTGATTCCTAATTCGAGCATTGTAGTAACCTGATACTACAGCGTAAGTTACTAAGTAAAACAAAACTAACAGTATTGGTGCTAAAGCTGAAACAGACGACGGTTCACCGTTAGACATTGCCACAGCGCCAATTCCTAAAACAAAAGACGAAATTAGCATTAAACAAAGAGAGATAAACAGCACACCAACTGATGTTCGATAGTATTTGCCCGTATCCAGCGTGGTGGAAAAGGACTTATTGCCAAAACATGATTCGTTTACTAAAAACGCATCAATCTTCTTTAATACCCAAGGCATAAGCAAGTACAGGGTAAATATGCTTGCAATAGGCAAGAGTACAAATAACGCAAAGGCTTCTCCCCACCGGCCTTTAAAAGAAAATCTAACGTTTCTATATGCCGTCATACGAAGCCTAAAACGCATACTCATAATAATTAAAGCAGGCGTTAACGCCATGAGAATAAGTGCGAAAATAAGCGCAGCAGCGGGGTTTATCGTAGTTAGAAAAAAATAACCACCGAATAAAATTACGGCAATTATCCGCCCCTTTAAAATTTGTAGCGGTTCAGCAAGGTAAGAAAAGCGATGACCATCAAGCTCTGTATTGCTATAGAAATAGCGTTTGGTACGCACCGTCGCCCATGCAGAATAAATACCTAAGGTAACAATACTTAGAAGTAAATTAACTATCCATATAGAAAAAAACTCACCCGCTTTACCATGAAACTTAATCTGCTCGGTACGGATTATTTTATCATTCGCTTTACTGATTGCTTCGTGTGATGCGTGCAACTTACTTTTTCTTTCAGCGATTAAGGCCGAAATCTTGGCAGCGCGTTCTGGATACTCAGCAGCGTCTATGGAGTTTAACGCTTGGGCAAGTTCTTCTAGACTATAACTTTCGTAGTCGGGCATGGGGGTATATGCATTGTCATCCGTCATGGCAACGTTTCATCCTTGATTTGTTTTTTTATAAAGCTACGCAATAATGAAGTAGATGGCAAGATCGCGTAGCTAGTTAATCATTAACGTCTAACTGTAAAAGCAAAGATAAGCGGTAGGCGTAGACACTTTTACGTCAAAAGATGCATCGGCAGGCACATTAAAACTGGTACCCGTTGCGAAAGATTGCCATTCGTCACTTCCCGGTAGCTTCACCACTAGCTCGCCTTCAACCACTTTCATCAGCTCTTTTTGAGAGGTAGAAAATGTGTATTCACCTGGTGACATTACCCCTGACGTACAAGGGCCGTTTGCAGATTCAAACGCGATCGAGCTCACTTTGTTGGCGAAATAATGGGGTATACCAATCCGCATAGATAATCACCCACTCAGAAGGCGCTGGCAAGTTTCCTAGCGAAGCGTGGGAATGCAGGAATGGCTGTTCCCTTTCAAATTCCCAGAATGAAGCTAGGAAGCTTGCCAGACCTTCCCGAAGGGCGAGTTTAAAATGTCCGTACTCTTTGTTGTGTCACCTTGATGTAGAACCACTATACCTGCGGTAACACGCCGCGATTACGAACATTTTAACTCTCGCTGAGTGGGTAATTAGCTATGCGGACTGGTATTGATTTAAAGCTCATAGCTACTCCTTTGATTGATGCAATTGATACTTCTTTAGCGCTTTTCCCAAATAAGCATATGGTTGTTGGCGGGCATATCGATAATATCTTGCAAGCTTAACTCGCCTGCCCAAGCGGTAAGCTCATTGATATCGCGGTAACCACCATAGCCGCGCGCTAAGAGCGAAGCGTGGAAGGCTTGGTTACTTTCAGAGGTAAATTTACCGCTGTGTGTAAAAGGGCCATACTGACAAAATATGCCCCCTTTAGGTAAGTGCAACGCTACTGATTCCATTAGTAGCTTTGCCTCTTCTTTCTGCATGATATGTGCGGTGTTTGCCGTAAAAACGCCGTCTACGTCGAGGTTGGGAAATTCATCTTGTCCCACAATGAATGCAACAGGGGGCTTCACATTACCCACATTTGCATCACTCAGCCAAGCGGCAATACCCTCGTGGTAGTGAGGTTGATCGCTTGTGTGCCAAATAAGATGGGGCAAGTGTTCAGCCAAAAATACGGCGTGTTGCCCCGTACCGCTTCCTATCTCTAAAACTTGTCGGCAGTTAGCAAATGTACGTTCAAGCACGCTCAAAATAGCGCGCTTGTTGTTTTCACAGGCCTGACTAAAAGGCTTTTCGATTTGCATATACCTTCCCTGCCTTATTAGTATTAATCACTTAGGTTAGGCCCTAACCACTTTTCAGCTTCTTCTAGCGTCCAGCCTTTACGTGTGGCGTAATCTTCTACCTGGTCGGCTTGAATTTTAGCAACAGCAAAATATTTCGAATCAGGGTGAGCAAAATACCATCCGGATACCGAAGCTCCCGGCCACATAGCATAGCTTTCGGTTAGCTTCATACCTGTGTGCTGCTCTGCTGATAGCAGATCCCAAATGAGCTGCTTTTCAGTGTGTTCTGGACACGCCGCATAACCTGGTGCCGGTCGAATACCCTGATACTTTTCGCGTATCAACTCTTCATTGCTTAGAGATTCGTCTGCGGCGTAGCCCCAGTAGTGCTTACGTACTTGTTCGTGTAGATATTCTGCAAACGCTTCGGCTAATCTGTCTGCCACCGCTTTAACCATAATACCGTTGTAGTCATCGCCTGCTTGAATATAGCTATCAGCAAGCTCGTCTTCCCCTATACCACCAGTAACGGCAAAAGCGCCCACATAGTCGTTTATGCCGCTCGATTTTTCAGCCACAAAATCTGCTAAACAATAGTTAGCGAATTTGTCTTTTAGCGTTTGCTGACGCAAGTGATGGGCAACGCCCTGAACCTCACTTCTAGATTCATCGGTATAAATCTCAACATCGTCATCAACGCGGTTAGCAGGAAACAAGCCGATAACGCCTTTCGCCTGAAGACTGTTCTCTTCGATAACTTTATCTAACATGGCGTTGGCGTCGTTAAACAGTGACTGTGCCTGCTCCCCCACCACCTCATCTTCAAGTATACGCGGGTACTTGCCTGCTAACGACCACGTTAAGAAAAACGGCGTCCAATCAATGTAGTTACGCAGGGTAGCTAAATCGGCGGTTACCGGTGTTACACCTAAGCTCGCAGGTTTTACTGGCAAAGTCTTAAAATCTGGCTTAAAAGCGTTTTCTCTGGCCTGAGTTAACGTCACCGGCTTGCTACGCGGTTTTTTACGGGCGTGCTGTTCACGTACCATATCGTATTCTTTTGCCAGTTCTTCTGCATAAATATCGCGAGACGCTTTGTTTAAAAGACGCTGGCACACGCCTACAGCTCTACTTGCATTTGGAACATAAGCTACAGGCGCATGGTAATTTTGCTCAATTTTTACTGCGGTATGCGCTTTTGATGTAGTTGCACCGCCAATAAGAAGCGGAATATCAAAGCCTTGACGCTCCATTTCTTTAGCAACGTGAACCATCTCATCTAGAGAAGGTGTAATAAGGCCCGACAGACCTATCATATCAACGTTTTCATCTTTAGCGGTTTGTAAAATTGTTGCCGCTGGAACCATCACGCCAAGATCAATCACTTCAAAGTTATTACACTGAAGTACCACGCCTACGATATTTTTACCAATATCGTGAACATCACCTTTTACCGTAGCGAGAAGAATTTTACCGTTGCTTTTAGCATCGTCTGACTTTTCTTCTTCAATGTATGGCTGTAAGTGGGCTACCGCTTTTTTCATAACGCGAGCCGACTTTACCACCTGCGGAAGGAACATTTTACCTTCACCGAACAAATCCCCTACCACGTTCATGCCATCCATTAATGGCCCTTCGATAACGTGTAACGGACGCTCAGCTTGCTGACGCGCTTCTTCGGTGTCTTCAATAATATAATCGGTGATGCCTTTAACAAGCGCATGCTCTAAGCGTTTATTCACTTCTTGCTCGCGCCAGCTTAAATCTTCTTTCGCGGCAGCCTTACCATCACCTTGATAATTAGGGGCAATATCAAGCAAGCGCTCTGTGGCATCACTTCTGCGATTTAGAATCACGTCTTCAACCGCATCTCGAAGTTCAGCGGGAATTTCGTCATATACCTCTAGCTGACCGGCATTAACGATTGCCATATCCATACCGGCGCGAATTGCGTGGTACAGAAACACCGAGTGCATAGCCTCACGCACTGGGTTGTTGCCCCTGAACGAGAAAGAGATGTTAGAAAGGCCACCAGAAATATGGGAATACGGACAGGTTTTACGTATCTCACGGGTAGCTTCAATAAAATCAACCGCGTAGTTATCGTGCTCTTCAATACCCGTCGCTACTGCGAAGATGTTAGGGTCAAAAATAATATCTTCAGGTGGAAAGCCGACTTCTTCTGTCAGCAGCTTGTAGCTACGCTGACAAATCTCAACTTTGCGGGCTTGTGTATCGGCCTGGCCGGTCTCGTCAAACGCCATCACTACGGTTGCAGCACCATAGCGCTTTATTAGCTTGGCTTGGTTTAAGAAGATCTCTTCCCCTTCTTTTAAGCTAATCGAGTTAACAATCGCTTTGCCCTGCACACACTTAAGCCCGGCTTCGATAATCTCCCATTTAGACGAGTCGATCATAATGGGAACCCGGCTAATATCTGGCTCAGAGGCAATCAGGTTTAAAAAGGTGATCATGGCCTGCTTTGAATCAAGCATGGCCTCATCCATATTAATGTCGATGATTTGAGCACCGTTTTCTACCTGCTGTCTTGCGACATCAAGTGCGGTTTCATAATCACCTTCAAGAATAAGACGTTTAAAGCGAGCAGAACCTGTAACGTTAGTGCGCTCACCGATATTAATAAATGTTGAAAATTCTGCGCTCATAATGCCCTCCTAGTGTACAAACGGCTCTAGGCCTGACAAACGCATTTTAGGTTTAAATTCGGGAATCTTGCGTGGCGCGAGACCTTCAACCGCACTGGCTATATCGCGAATGTGCTCTGGGGTACTGCCACAACAGCCCCCTACAATATTCACTAGCCCCGATTGCGCCCATTCTTTGATATGTTCGGCCATCTCTGGACCTTCCATATCGTATTCACCAAATTCGTTAGGTAAGCCTGCATTAGGGTGTGCGGATATAAAGCACTCACTAACATTGGCTACTTCATCTACGTATTGACGCAATAGGTCTGGACCAAGTGCGCAATTTAAGCCGAAAGAAAACGGGCTAATATGTCGCATTGAGTAATAAAATGCTTCCGCGGTTTGCCCCGAAAGCGTACGTCCTGAAGCGTCGGTGATAGTACCTGATACCATCACAGGTAACGACTTTCCGAGCTTTTCAAACACCGACTCTACGGCAAACGCTGCCGCTTTCGCGTTTAATGTATCGAAAATAGTTTCAAGCATGATTAAATCAGCACCGCCTTCAATAAGGGCTTCGGTAGATTCGCTATACGCCTCCACTAGTTCGTCAAACGTGACGTTGCGCTTACCTGGGTCATTGACATCAGGTGAGATTGAAGCGGTGCGGTTTGTTGGACCTAGTACACCGGCAACGAAACGGGGCTTCTCGGGGGTTTTAGCTGTGAATTCATCGGCAGCTTTACGCGCTAATTTAGCCGCGGCTAAATTGATATCGCGTGATTGAGCCTGCATATCATAATCGGCCATAGCGATAGTCGTGGCGTTAAACGTATTGGTTTCTATAATATCTGCGCCAGCTTCAAAATAATCACAGTGAATCTGATAAATAATGTCTGGCTGGGTAAGTACTAATAGGTCGTTATTACCCTTTACGTCGCAGTGCCAGTCTGCAAACTGTGTCCCGCGGTAATCTTCTTCTTCCAACTTGTGGCGCTGGATCATGGTGCCCATGGCGCCGTCTAATATAAGAATGCGTTTTTTAGCGGCTTCTGTAAGCGTTGCCTGCGCGCTAGAAATTTGTCTTTGGCTCACGTGCTACCTCTTTGGCTGTGACTTTTCAGCAAGCTGACTTAAATCGTAAGGCGTGGTCTGATAAACATAATAATTCAGCCAGTTTGTAAACAATAGGCTGCCGTGCGAGCGCCACTGTACTATAGGAGACTTGGCTGGATCATCCCCTTCAAAATAGTTTTTCGGCATTGCTGGAGTTTGACCCGCGGCAATGTCCCGTAAGTATTCGTCTTTAAGCGTATCAGGGTCATATTCTGGATGGCCTGTTACAAACACCATTCGCTTGTCTTCAGATGCCACAATATACGCACCTACATCATCAGATTCTGCCACAACACTCAGCCCATCAACACTGTTATACAGCGAAGTATCGATATGCCCATAACGAGAATGGGGAGCGTGAAACGTAGGGTCAAAACCTCTTAGCAGTTCATTGTTAGGGTCGTTCACTTTATGTTGAAAAACACCAGAAAACTTTTCGTCTCTGATCTCTCGGGTTATGCCATAGAAGTGATACATAGCCGCATGGGCAGCCCAACACAGGTATAAAGTAGAGTTAACGTGTCGCTGTGCCCACTCCAATATGGTGGTCATGGTGTCCCAATACTTCACTTCCTCATAGTCGATAAGCGCTAGAGGCGCACCAGTAACAATAAGGCCGTCGTATTTCTTATTCGCGACTGCTGAAAAGTCGTGATAGAAAGCATCCATGTGTGACTGGGGAGTATTTTTGGGTGCTTGATTATCAATGCGAATCAAGTCTACGTTTATTTGCAGCGGCGTATTCGATAACAGGCGAAGTAACTGTACTTCTGTTTCTATCTTGTTCGGCATCAAATTAAGAATGCCGACTTCAAGAGGACGAATATCCTGATTGGCAGCCCTGTCCATGTCCATGGTAAAAATATTTTCACCTAGTAGTACATTCTGCGCGGGTAACTGCTCAGGAATACGAATTGGCATAGAGGGCTCCAGTGATAAATTACAATACCTGTATTGTGTCTATAACTGGCAATATGTCAACATCTTTACGTCTAGACGTCTAAACGTTTCTTTTAAAGGCGAGCCTATCGATACAAACAACTAGCCGTTTTGCTTATGCACCATAACTAACATCTCAGCTTCAGCGCGAGGAATGTCACAGGCCTCAATAATTTCGTCGATGCTGGCACCTTGCTTAACTAAGTCTGCAGCACGTTGATATAGGCGTAGGGAAGGATCTTGAAGTTTGAGCTCTCGAAGCTGATTTTCAATATCAGTTTGTTTTTCGTCTAGCTCTTGAATGTGGCGAGTAATGACCAATGTGCGTGCTTGCGCCTCGGTTTGTTGGTTATTTGCATCTTTAGCGAGCGCTTCTGCTCGCGCAATTGCAGAAGCACTATTTTGTTCACTATCGCTTAAAGCTGTACGTAACTGCTTAACGTGCGAATATAGAATGCTTACCGTAACAGCAAGCACAACGATAAAGCCGCACAAAATAAGTTCAATTAAGGTAGGTGCAGCAAGCTGCCATTCCATGGACATAACCCTTGGGGAAATGGAGGCGACATAGACAATACATGCCGCCTAATCATTATTTAGATATTGCTAAGCTCATCCCACTCTTCGTCGCTGAGCAATTTATTTAAATCAACAAGAATAAGCAGTTCGCCATCACGATTGCTAACCCCTTGGATAAATTTAGCGCTTTCTTCAGTACCAACGTTAGGGGCGCTGTCGATTTCTGAAGATTTTAAGTACACCACTTCTGCGACACTATCCACTAAGATACCGACAACCTGTTCGTCCGACTCTATGATCACTATACGAGTGTTGTCTGTGATTTCCGTTGGTGGTAGCCCAAAACGCGCACGGGTATCAATGACGGTTACCACGTTACCACGCAAGTTAATAATACCAAGCACATAATCAGGCGCACCGGGTACAGGGGCTATTTCGGTATAACGCAGTACTTCTTGTACTTGCATTACGTTAATACCGTACGTTTCTTCACCTAAGCGATACGTCACCCATTGAAGGACTTCATCGTTACTGTCGCTAGCGTTATTATTCATTCTTTCATCGCTCATGAACCTGGCTCCCAATACTATGGCGTCTGGTCGTTACTGCCTAAGCCTTTGTTAAGCATAGATATTAATTCTTCAACGTCAATTAACGCACACATTTTTTCTTTAACCATCCCTGCTAACCAGGGACGTTTACCTGTGGACTCGCGCCATTTTACGTCATCGGTAGTCAAATTGACCGTGTTTACAAGCTTTTCGCTTGCTAGTCCCCACGCACTCTCTCCTAACATTATAAGATATCGGTAGTTGAGCGATTGTGCGAGATTTTCGTCGTATTTTTCTGGCATTACCCATTTTGCAGAGTCAACAACACTTAGTTTAGACTCTCTGTGCAACATTACACCCATAAACCAGTCAGGTTTTCCAAATAAAGGGCCTATTTTTTCAATTTGATGGATTCCCCCTAGCGAAGTTAAGGGAACCGCAAGCGTTAGCCCTGCAACCTCAAAGAATAGCGCCTGAAAGCGGAAACCGAGAGTATCCTTTAGTGGAGTTTTTAAACTCTTAGGAGTACTAACCTCACTTTCTTTTTCTGCCTGAACAGGTACGTCAACGTATGACTGCTGCTTTTCGCTATCAATTGTCTTTAAATTTTGACTTTCAATTAACGAAGAAACCTCTTCAGCTAACACTTCTTCTTTGTCGACGTGCGCTTCGCTATCGCTAGCCGTTGAGACAAGGGCTGACTCAGCCATCTGCTGAGAGGCCTGCTCAAGCAATTTTGCCGTGCGCGCAGTCACATCTTCCGGAGTTTCGGGCTCTTTCAGAAGACTGTCTAGGTATGCCTCCATCACTTCTTCACGGGCAAATGGCGATTGCTTGCTCATGGTCTTGTTATTTCTCCAATACGGCTAACAGTTTATTGTAGGCATTTACACCTCTTGTCTTTGGATACGCAGCAGAGATAGGAAGCTGCACCAAACTCGCATCCCTAAAATGAGTATCCACCGGGATAACACCTTCCCACACACGTTCACCGTAATCACTCATTAAGCGCTTTCTCGATGCTAATGCGGCGTTTGTTCGTTTATCGAACAAAGTAGGAATGATCAGAGTATCAAAAGACTTATTTAATGAACGCCCCATTATTTCCATAGTGCGTATCATTCTATCTAAGCCTTTAAGCGCCAAATATTCTGTCTGAGTCGGAACAATAACCTTATCGCATGCCGCTAAGGCATTAACCATTAACACGCCCAATACAGGCGGGCAGTCGATGATAGCAAAGTCGAACTCATCGGCTATTTTAGCAAGTGCTTTTTTTAGCACTAAGCCCATCCCCTGCTCGCTTCCCATGGTTCGGTCTAACGTCGCCAATGCCATGGTTGCGGGTAGCACATATAAATTGTCGAGTTTTGTAGGACTGAGACAGTCCATAACATTATCGGCAGTAATCTCGTTAGACTTAATAAAAATGTCGTAAACAGAATGGCTTGTCGCTTCTGCATCAATACCAAAATAGTAACTAAGCGATGCGTGGGGATCGGTATCTATCATGAGCACTCGCTTGCCCTTTTGAGCTAGCAAGCCGCCAAGGCTTACGGTTGTGGTAGTTTTACCTACCCCGCCTTTTTGATTTGCCACAGTCCACACTTTCATAATTACTGTTCCATTACTGTTCAAACTGCTATCGCATTTCGGTTTGAACGCAACTGCTTATATCATCGATATTAATATTTTTACTCGATATATTAGCCACAGCGACAGCCTGAGGCATACCGTAAACCACACAGGAGTCTTGGTCTTGCGCCCAAATAGTCGCCCCCTTATCCTTGAGTATCCGACAGCCCTCTCTACCGTCTGCGCCCATACCCGTTAAGATGATACCAAGCACGTCGCCACCATAAACTTTAGCCAACGAGCTAAAGGTCAGGTCTACGCTTGGCTTATAATTCACCTTATCAGACTGGCTTGCATCAACGATGGAAATTCGCTTGTTGCTACCGATAGATTCAAGCAACATTTGCTTTCCTCCTGGGGCAAGATAAGCGTGCCCTGGTGCTAAAATATCGCCATGCTCTGCTTCTTTCACTTTAATTTTACAGTTGCTATCTAAACGCTGTGCAAATGCAGTAGTGAAAGTCCCAGGCATATGCTGCACAAGTAAAATAGGATAAGGAAAATCTGCAGGTAGTGGAGAAAGCACTTTTTGAAGTGCAACAGGCCCACCTGTGGACGCCCCAATAGCTAAACATCTGTATTGCTTACCCGTTGCCCTCACTGAGGAAACGGTAGGCTGTTTGTCGGCGCCTTTATGGCCTGAAAGTAAACCCGATGTTTTGAAAAAAGCCTGTTTGGGCGCATTGTCAGGGAGTTTTCTCGTCTCGGCGGTGCGAAGAGATGGGCGCTTAACGCCTAACCCTCTTCGCGCGATCAACCTGACTTTAGTGCAAAGTAACCGCGAAGCATCTTTTCTATCTTGGGCTATATCTTCGAATTTCTTGGGTAAGAAATCGAGCGCGCCTGCTTCTAACGCATCTAGCGTTGCCTGAGCGCCATGATGCGTTAATGATGAAAACATTAAAATTGGCGTAGGACGTTTATCCATAATTGCCTTAACGGCGGAAATACCATCCATAACAGGCATTTCAACGTCCATTGTTATTACATCAGGCTTAAGAGCTTCCGCCTTGTCTAATGCATCACGTCCGTTTCTTGCTTCACCTACAACCTCAAGCTCTCTATCTCCTTCGAGAATTTCTCTTACTCGACGGCGATAGAAAGTCGAGTCGTCCACGACTAGGACTTTAAAGACCATGGATTATCATTCCTGTTAATTCATCGCCTTACTTTATAGGTTTACGCGCGTACCGTTTGAGCAGGCTAGGAACATCTAAAATTAATGCAATACCACCGTCTGAAGTAATTGTTGCGCCAGCCATACCAGGCGTACCTTGCAACAATGCATCGAGTGGTTTAATAACCACTTCTTCCTGGCCTATCAGCGCGTCTACGACAAACCCTACTTGTTGAGTACCAATTTGCACCACAACAACATGCCCCTTTTCTTTATTTATATTTTTGGGGCCTCGGATTAACCATTCACCAAGGAAGAACAACGGAATTGCTTTTGAACGAACTATCATTGTTAGCTGGCCATCTACCGTATTGGTCTTCTTGATGTCCATGTTTATTATTTCGTTCACCGCACCTAATGGTAACGCAAAGGTCTGTTTTCCTACAACAATCATTAACGTAGGTAGAATCGCGAGCGTTAGCGGTACCTTGATATCTAATCGTGTACCTTTTCCTAACTGCGAGTCGATATTGATGGTACCGTTGAGCTGGTTAATCTTGGTTTTAACCACGTCCATGCCCACACCACGACCTGAAATATCGCTGATTTCGGTTTTAGTAGAGAAGCCAGGTGCAAAAATAAGATTAAACGCTTCAACGTCAGACATGCGTGCTGCTGCGTCTGCGTCCAATACGCCGCGGCTAATTGCGATCTCTTTGAGCTTTTCGGCGTCCATACCCTTACCGTCGTCTTCGATAGTAAGAAGAATATGGTCGCCCTCTTGAGATGCTGATAGCTGAACCGTACCCATGCGAGGCTTACCGGCCGCTGCACGATCATCAGGCATTTCTATCCCGTGGTCGACAGAGTTTCGCACCAAATGCACGAGCGGGTCGGCCAATGCTTCAACCAAGTTTTTGTCTAAGTCTGTCTCTTCACCTACAAGATCTAAGGTAATTTCTTTCTTTAAGCTTCTAGCCAGGTCACGTACAACGCGAGGAAAACGGCCAAACACTTTCTTGATAGGCTGCATGCGGGTTTTCATTACCGCACCTTGCAAGTCTCCAGTCACTACATCTAGATTAGCAATGGCCTTTGACATGCTCTCATCGTTGCTGTTGATCCCCAAACTTATCAGCCGGTTTCTAACGAGTACGAGTTCGCCGACCATATTCATAATTTGGTCTAAACGCTTAGTGTCTACACGTACTGTTGTCTCAGCAGGTGGTGGAGCAGGAGCCCCTTTTTTATCATCTTTCTTGGCAGGCGCTTTTGGCGCAGCTGCTTTGCTCGTTTTAGCTGGGCTCGCTGCACTAGGTTCTGGCTTCGCCTTAGGCGCAGCCGGGGCACTCGACGCGGATTGCTTTGCTTTTTGAACAGCTTCGGTAGCCGCTTTGTCTACCGGAGGTTCAGGGGCCGCTGGAGCAGAGCCTTGTTTAGTTGGACCTTGACCAGAGCCGTGAAGCTGATCAAGCAGTGCTTCAAATTCATCGTCGGTAATTTCTTCATCTCCGGCACTACTTGCCGGAGCAGCTGCTGATACTGGTTCTGGAGCACTTTTTTCGTCCCCACCAAACTGACCTTTTCCGTGCAGATCATCTAACAGTGCCTCGAACTCTTCATCAGTAATGTCATCACTGTCAGTGCTCGCCGCTAGTGCTGACGTTTGCGCAGGCTCCGGTTTGGCGGGTTCTGTATTGGTTGATGCAGCTTGTCCTGGAGCACCACCTCCATGAAGCTCATCAAGGAGAGCCTCAAACTCATCTTCGGTAATTTCTTCTATACCACCGCTACTTTCACTGGTACCTGACGCTGCTGGCACTGGTTCATCTATAGCTAGTTCCGGCTCTTCTGCAACGACCTCGGGCTCAGCCGCGACAACTTCTGGCTCGGCCGCAGGCGCATTTGCATTGTCGAAAATGTTTTCATCTGGAGATTCTGGGCGACTGAGTTTGTGTAACAGGTCGACGAGGTGTGCATCTGCCGGCTCTAGCGGCTCTTGCGCTTTTACTCGTTCAAACATTTCAACGACCACATCAGTGGCTTGCAAAATGATATCCATTAACTCAGGCGTTAGCGTTCGTTGGCCATTGCGCATGACGTCAAAAACGTTTTCAGCACCGTGACAAATTTCAACTAACTCAGTAAGAGAAAGGAAACCCGCTCCCCCTTTTACTGTGTGATAGCCGCGAAAAATTGCGTTAAGCAAGTCCGCGTCTTCAGGATTGTTCTCAAGATCAACGAGCTGTTCTTGTAATTGTTCAAGTATCTCCCCAGCTTCTACTAGAAAGTCCTGTAATATTTCCTCGTCAACATCAAACGACATGCACCCGCTCCCCTAAAAACCTAAGCTAGACAGAAGATCATCTACATCATCTTGACCTGAAACGACGTCATCTCGTTTGTCAGCATCAATGATTGGGCCTTCTGCCTCTACACCATCAATCTTATCGGCCTTAACGCTGGAAGGTTTAGATTGTTCTGCACCGTCCCGTTCGCCAAACATAGTAAGCATGTTTACAAGGCTATCTTCGACTTCTTTAACCAAGTCGATAACGCGACGAATAACCTGTCCAGTCAAGTCTTGATAACCTTGTGCCATCAAAACTTCAGTAAGTAACTGTGTAAGTTTAGCCGACTGATTCGAACCGTCTTCCAACAATTCGTCTAAGTCTGCACATAAAACCTTAAACTCACCCAACTCGATTTGGCGGTTCATCAGCTTTTTCCACTCTGGCATAACCTTTTCGATCCGCTCCGATAGCAGTTCAGCGATGGGCATACTCGCCTCAACGGCATCCATAGTAGTATTAGCAGCTTTTTCGGTTTCTTCAATTACGTAGGTAAGGCGGGACTGGGCATCAGGGATATCGTCTGTAGCTAGATTTTTGATGCGGTCGTCTATTTGAAAGTTGTTTAATGCGTCGTGGAGTTGACGCGTTAACTTGCCTACTTCAGCGAATAGCTCAACGTTTTCTTTCATTGAGACGGCTTCAAGTAGTGCGTTAGCTGAAGCCTTGTCACCTTCTTCGAGAAAAGTGACAAGCTGCTTTGCTTCTTCTAACGATATTGGAACGTTTACATTCGTTGACATCCAGTAAACCTCATTTATCTGGTGAGCGTCTGGATCAACCTAAACGTTCGAATATTTTATCTAATTTTTCTTTAAGCGTTGCCGCGGTGAAAGGTTTAACAACGTAACCATTCACACCCGCTTGGGCGGCGGCAACGATCTGTTCCTTCTTCGCTTCAGCGGTCACCATAAGTACTGGCAAATGCTTAAGTTTGTCATCGGCTCTAATCGCGCGGAGCAAATCTATACCCTGCATACCAGGCATGTTCCAATCAGTAACAACAAAGTCGAAATCGCCTTGTTGTAACATAGGTAATGCAGTGCTTCCGTCATCCGCTTCCTGAATGTTGGCAAAACCCAAGTCTTTGAGTAGGTTTTTGATGATACGTCTCATGGTTGAAAAGTCATCGACCACGAGAATTTTCATGCTTTTGTCCAAAATAGCCTCCACTGAGGGGTTAATTGTTTTTAATTTCTATTCTTCGTCAGCTTGCCACGATTTCATTCGTGATTTGAGTTTTAACATGGCTTGACTATGAATTTGACTGACTCTCGACTCACTTACGTCGAGAACCTCGCCTATTTCTCTTAAGTTTAGTTCTTCATCATAGTAAAGTGAAAGAACAATCGCTTCTCGCTCGGGTAATGTCGTTATTGCATGGGCCAGCGCTTTTTGAAATGCGCCCTGCATTAAATCTTCTAACGGTGCATCACTGCCTCGACTTTGCTCGGTAGTGATCACATCTTCCGACACACCTAAATCTTCAATGCCGACCAACTTCCCGGCATTTACTTCATTGAGCATCTGGTGATAATCCTGCAAGCTCACATTAAGCTTGTCAGCAATATCGGAATCTCGTGCGTCGCGCCCAGTTTCACTTTCTACCTGAGATATCGCTTCTGTTATTGCGCGACCATTTCGGTGAACAGAACGTGGCGTCCAATCACCTTTGCGTATTTCGTCCAGCATGGCACCGCGAATGCGGATACCTGCGAAGGTTTCAAAGCTTGCGCCTTTTGACCCATCAAAGTTTCGAGCGGCCTCTAACAAACCAATCATGCCTGATTGGATAAGGTCATCAACAAGTACACTCGCAGGCAGGCGCGCCATCAAATGGTGCGCAATACGCTTAACCAGAGGCGCATGTCTTTCGACTAACTGCGATTTATCTGTTTGCTGTTGATAAGCGGCTGCCTTGCTGTTCAACGTTGACTTCCTACGGCTTTTTCTGCAACTAATTGTTCAATGAAAAATTCTAAGTGACCTCCAGGCTGCGCTGGAATAGGCCAAGTAAGCGCCCTGTTTGCTAGCTTGGTTATCGCTACGGCTGCAGGAGAGCCTGGAAAAGCATCAACAATAGCTGTTTGCTTACGCACAGCTTTGCGAATATTTTCGTCAAATGGCACCGTCGCCACTAATTCTAGTGCAACATCAAGAAAACGCCCTGTCACTTTGCTTAATTTGCTAAATAATTCCTGACCTTCTCGCACATCGCGAACCATATTGGCCACAACTTTAAAGCGAAAAACACCGTGCTCACGGTTAAGGATTTTTATCAGCGCATAGGCATCAGTTAGTGATGTTGGCTCATCGCAAACCACCACCATGATATCTTGGGAGGCTTTAGAAAAGCTTAATACCATATCTGAAATGCCAGCAGCGGTGTCGACTATTAATACGTCTATTTGAGAACGCAGCTCGCTAAACGCTCTTATCAAGCCAGCGTGCTGTGTGGGTGAGAGTTCCGCCATTGACTGCGTACCAGATGTGGCGGGCGCAATCTTAATACCGTGGGGGCCGGTTACTAAAACCTCGTCCAACGTACACTCGCCAGAGAGTACGTGAGATAGGTTTTTCTCAACTCGCAGGCCTAGCATCACATCTACGTTTGCAAGACCAAGGTCCGCGTCAAGAACCATTACACGCTTGCCCTGCTTCGCCATGGCGATAGCAGTGTTAAGCGTAATGTTTGTTTTACCGACGCCACCTTTACCACCGGTGACGGCGATTACTTTGATTAACCGTGATTGCTTCATTTTTCTTAAGCTACTCGCTTGATCGTCAATCATACTGCTTATGCTGTTTTAATTGCGTTGTTACCACTAGTATGATTCAAACCGTACTTTTTATAAAGCTTTGCAGCAGCGGAAACTAAAGATTTCGCTTCTGCAATCTTAATGTCTTCAGGCACTTTTTGACCATCGGTGACATAACTAACCGGTAGTTGGTATTCAACCGCTGCACTAAGTACCTCTCCTAAAGAGTAGCACTCATCTAACTTTGTGAAAATACAGCCACTTAGTTCAATATCGTCATACGCTTGAATGATTCTCTGCAAAGCCGGATATTGCGTATTGGCTTGCGCTACCAAATATTTTTTAACTTTTGGCATTTGGCCATTGTCGAACTGCTTAATTTGCTTAATTAATCGACTATCACGCTGACTAAAACCTGCTGTATCAATCAATACTAGTCGCTTATGACGAAGTTGGAACAATAAATCTGCTAGTTCTTCACTAGTTTGCGCTTTTCGCACAGTACAGCCAATAATTTTTCCGTATGTCGCTAGTTGCTCATAGGCTGCAATTCTATACGTATCAATAGTTATCATAGCTACCGATTCTGCACCGTATTTTTGCGCGTAGCGGGCGGCCAACTTTGCAACCGTGGTTGTTTTACCTGTACCAGTAGGCCCGACTAATGCAACGGCACCTTGTGAGCTTAGTATATCGTTTCCGGTAACATTTATGCGATTAGCCAATAGGTTAAGAAGATATACCCACGCGTCACGTTCGTTGTAATGAGCCGGTGTATAGCTAATCAACTGAGTTGCTAGTGCACTACTCAAACCCATATCGGTTAATCGCGTGACCAAGTATTGATGAACAGGTTTTTGACGCTTGTTCTTCGCTTCCATTAGGTCTGCAACTTGATACTGCAATACGTCGCGAAGTGAAGCTAACTCTTCTTTGATTTGAGCTAGTTCAGCAGACTGGGATACAGGAGTTTCACCCATACTTGACGCTTGATGCTCAGGAAAAGTCTGTTGCTCGATAGCATCTTGTGCTGGTGATTGTGTTTCAAGGTCGTCGATAAACGCTTCTGAAAAATCTAAGTGAGATGCAATTTCGTTGGCGTGCTTAGCGTTCGCTGACATTGGCTGTGCTGGTTGTGCAGAACTTTCTGCAACTGGGTTTCCACCATGCTGCTTTTCCAGCAAGGCTTTTAAGCTATCAGGGCCATCGTCGCCAATAATTTCACTTAAGCTAGGCACAGCCTTTTGGCTAGGCGTTTTAGCAGCGGTCTGTGGTGCCGCCTTAGGCGTGAAAAGCTTGGCTTCAGGCTCTTTGTCGTAGGCTGCTACAAGCTCGATACCGTCTGCGACTTTGCGATTTGACATGATCACTGCATCACTGCCCAACTCAGCTTTAACTTGGCTTAGCGCCTCACGCATATCTTTGCCGAAGAAACGTCTAATTTTCATTGCAACCTCTCCAATCACCCAGTGTCAGATTATTGACCGACCGAACTGACTATTTTTATTTGTTTGTCGTCAGGCACTTCTTGGTATGAAAGAACATGCAGCCCAACAACAGAATACTTTAAGAAGCGAGACAGCACGGGTCGTAGCATGCCTGAGGTAAGGAGTACTGCAGGTTCTCCCTCTAACTCTTGCTGCTGACTGGCTTGCTGCAATGATTTCTGCAGCTTGTCTGCCAGACCTGGCTCTATACCAGCACCGTCTTCGCCACCTGCTTGAAGAGACTGGTGCAACATCTGTTCCAACTCTGGCGCCAAGGTTATGACAGGTATCTCTTTTGCCCCCTGAGTAATTTCCTGAACGATTAAACGTTTGAGTGCTATACGCACCGCAGACACCAATACATCTGGGTCTTGGCTCCGTGTGCCGTACTCGCTAAGCGTTTGCACGATGGTGCGCATATCGCGAATAGGCACGCCTTCAAATAGTAAGGTTTGCAGCACTTTCACAACGGTACTAAGCGGCAGAATATCGGGCACCAAACCTTCGACCAATTTAGGGTGCTGTTTGGCCAGCATATCTAGAAGCTGTTGCGCTTCTTCATGCCCAAGTAATTGATAGGCGTTATTTGAAAGTAACTGACTTAGATGAGTCGCAACAACCGTAGCGGCATCAACAACCGTGTATCCAAGCGTTTGCGCGTGCTCGCGCTTATTAGGCTTAATCCACACCGCATCTAGCCCGAAAGCAGGGTCTTTAGTAGCCCGCCCCTCTAGCTTGCCAAACACTTGCCCTGGGTTAATGGCAAGCTCTTCGTCGTGACTTATAACGGAATCGCCAATTGTGACGCCGAGCATAGCGATGGTATAAGTGTTAGGCTCTAAGTCTAGATTGTCGCGTATATGAACAGGTGGAATAAGGAAACCCAGCTCTTGCGATAGTTTCTTACGTACGCCTTTAATTCGTGTCAACAACTCACCACCTTGAGATTTATCAACAAGCGGAATTAAGCGATAGCCCACTTCTAAGCCAATGGTATCCACCTGCTGAACGTCGTCCCATCCCAGCTCTTTAACTTCAGGTGCAACAGTTTCATCTTTTGAAATGTTCTCTGGCAATTGAGGTTCTTCAGCTTTCTTTTTAGCTTGAACGGTCTGCCAATATGCAAAGCCCGCAATCAAAAATGAAAAACCCAAGAATGCGATATGAGGCATACCCGGAATGATACCCATGACGAAAAGCACGCCTGATGCTATATAAAGCGCTTGATTATTTCCTAGCTGACCACGGATCTCTTTACCCATTTCTTGGGTTTCGTTTTCTCGAGTAACGATAATCGCCGTTGCTACAGAAAGTAGTAATGAAGGTATCTGCGCCACCAAACCATCACCAATGGTCAAAATAGTGTAGATCTCTATGGCACTTCCAAATGAAAGACCGTGCTGAATCATGCCTATGAATAAGCCGCCAACAATATTGATAAGCATGATAAAAAGGCCGGCAACTGCATCGCCTTTTACAAACTTTGATGCACCGTCCATCGACCCGTAAAAGTCAGCCTCTGCGGTTATTTCTTCACGACGCTGACGCGCCTGGTCTTGGTCGATATAGCCTGCATTTAAATCAGCATCGATCGCCATCTGCTTACCAGGCATAGCATCCAAGGTAAAGCGAGCACTTACTTCTGAAATACGTCCCGCACCTGCGGTTACTACCTTGAAGTTGATAATAAGAAGGATAGCGAAGACAACAATACCCACAGCATAGTTACCGCCGATAACAACCGCACCGAAGGCTTCAATCACTTTACCTGCCGCATCTCCCCCTTCGTGGCCGTACAGTAATACAACCCGCGTAGACGCAACGTTAAGCGCCAAACGCAGAACTGTCGCAATTAGGAGTACAAGTGGGAAAATACCAAAATCCACAGGGCGTTGGGTGAGTACCGCTACCAAAATGATGACGAGAGAGAGCGCGATATTAAAGCTAAACAATACGTCGAGTAAAAACGGCGGCATGGGTAGTATTACCATTCCCATGATTGCCAAAAGGACAATAGGCGCGCCTAAACCACTGGTAAAATTTTGCAGCTGATTTTTATCGAATCGCTGAAGATAACCGGATAACTGCATGGCTGGGTGTCTCTCTATCAGAAAATTGACGCTTTATGTAAATCTTCAATAGAGTTTTCAACTAACGTGCCAGCTTTATACGAAGCGGCATTTATGTACACCAATAGAGCTAAAGAGTATGCGGAAGGCATAAACTGGCCACAAAAAAGCCTGGTAAAAGAGTCACTTAGCGACGGTATTCTGGAGGGATAGGCAAATCTCGTTTAAGTGGTTTAGGACGCTTCCCCTTCCCTGCCCTATGTGCTTTAAGCTGATAAACATGTGCTAGCACCTGTGCTACCGCCATAAATAAGGCGTTCGGAATTTCATCGTCGACTTCTGTCGAATAAAAGATGGCACGAGCGAGCATAGGAGAAGGTATTAAGGGTACGTCATTGGCGGTAGCAATTTTTCTGATATGCATAGCCAATTCATCAGCCCCTTTTGCCACCACGACAGGTGCTCTTACACCCTGTTCGTCATACTTAATCGCTACTGAAAAGTGAGTCGGGTTAGTTACTACCACGTCTGCCTGTGGTACTTCCTGCATCATGCGCTTAGTTGCCGCCTGATACTGCAAGCGACGAATACGACCTTTTACCATAGGGTCGCCTTCCGCATTTTTCCGTTCGTCTTTCACCTCTTGCTTGGTCATTTTCATTTCTTTGTTGTGCTTATACATTTGATAAGGCACATCGATGAGCGCGATAGGGATCATGCCGCACACCAGAATAAGAAATGCCCACTTAAGCATGTCGAGCGCGTGAAAGATGTTTCCCGGATATAGCTCCATATCTAAATGCAGTGCTTCATCTTCGAAGAACAACAGCGCTCCTATGGCCATGCTGATGATAACCACAACTTTAGCGATGGATTTTAATAGCTCAACTAAGCCGTTCATGCCGAACATTCGCTTAAAGCCCTGAATTGGACTCATCTTGGAGCCCTTAGGCTTTGCACCTTCCCAGGTAAAATTAAAACCACCAAGTGCAATAGAGCCATAGATGCCGGCTATCATAGCTACCACCATATAAAGCAACACGGCAGGACCTACCGCTGAGAAAGCTTCACCCCATGCGCCAAACATGTGGGTGATATCATAGGTTTCGTCGCGAGAGAGAATAAACATTCGCTGGGTAAGTTTGAAAACAGATTCAGCAATCCAACTGCCCACAAACAAAAACATGAAGGCGCTGACAATAAGCACTAAAGTTGTGGATAGTTCACGGGAACGGGCCAGCTGCCCTTTTTTTCGGGCATCATCGAGTTTTTTCCCCGTGGGGTCTTCTGTTTTTTCGCTTGAATCTGCCATTTTTTCCTAACCACAAATGTTCAATAGTTCACACATAAACTGTTCGGCTCTAAACCATTGGGTTTCAAAGTGCGCAGTAAAGTTATCTAGCGTTATCCATATAATCAGTAATCCCATTACCTGAGCAATGGAAAAACCAATACTAAAAATGTTTAGCTGCGGCGCAGCTTTGGTCATTACACCAAATGCTAAATTCACAATAAGTAGTGACACTATGGGCGCTAGAGACAAGGTTACTGCCGATATAAACATCCAACCTCCCCAATGAGCAATATCGCGAAACTGTTCACCTGTCCACCACGCTTCGCCTATGGGAAACGCCTCGAAACTCATTACTATCATTTGGATCATGGACAAATGCCCATCCAAGGTCCAAAACAATAAGGTCGCTAATATTAGATAAAACTGACCAACTGCAGGTACGTTTATACCGTTTACGGGGTCAACAATAGACGCGAACCCTAAACCAGTTTGCATGGCTATGATTTGGCCTGCGAGCACGAAGGTATTGAGCACCATCATAGAAATAAAGCCAATAGCAATACCAATAAGCAGCTGCTGAATAACAATTAAAAATGTGCCCACATCCACCAAGTTTTCAATAGGTGATGGAGGGACTACTGGCATGATGATGAGCGTTAGCATTATACCCAGCAGGGCTCTTACCTGCGGGGGAATTGATTTTGCACTCAATCCAATCATGGCTACGAACAAACCGCTAATGCGCATAAAAGGCAGCAGCATGTCTGCTAGGAATTGATTGATGGTGGCGAGTTCTACTTCCACAGCGTCAGCCTTCTACCCCACAACCTGCGGGATCATATCAACCATTCTGAAAGTAAAGTCCATAAGCTGTTGCACCAACCAGTTGCCTCCCCAGCTTAGCGCGAGAAGCGTTACCAGTAAGCGGGGCAGGAAACTCATGGTCTGTTCGTTGATACTGGTGGCTGCCTGAAAAACAGCAACGACCAGACCTACAATCAAGCTTGGAACAATCACCGCAGATACCAACACGATAACCATAAACATGGCTTCTCGCAGTATTTCTACAAAGACTTCTGGTGACATAAGCCCTCCTAGACGCCCATACCGAAGCTGGTCGCCAACGTACCGAAAATCAGGTTCCAACCATCAACCAACACGAACAACATGAGCTTAAACGGCAAAGATACAATCATAGGTGAAAGCATCATCATACCCATGGCCATCAATATAGACGCTACCACCAAGTCAATAATAAGAAAGGGAATAAATAGCATAAAACCAATTTGAAACGCGGTTTTAAGTTCACTGGTTACAAAAGCCGGAATTAGAATGGTTAGCGGCACTTCATCCGTATCGGCATATTTTCCTTCATCTCCAGCTATCCGTACAAACGTTTCTAGGTCTTTTACCCTTGTTTGTGAAAGCATAAATGCGCGCATGGGGCCTTTGGCTTGCTCAAGAGCGTCTAAACTGGTGAGTTGCTCGTTAAGGTAAGGCTGTAAAGCTCGCTCGTTCACCTCTTCAAACACCGGCGCCATAATAAACATGGATAGAAACAAACTTACGCCAATTAAAATCTGATTTGATGGTGATTGCTGTAAGCCAATAGCTTGGCGCAAAATAGACAACACCACAATTATACGCGTAAACGAGGTCATCATCATGATAAACGCAGGGATCAGGCTTAGCGCTGTCATGATAAACAGCGCTTGAAGCGTCATTGTGTAATCTTGCGAACCGTCTTGGTTGGTCGTAACCGTTACTGCAGAAATCCCCTGCTGAGCATAAACAGGCTCCACAAGCAGCAATAACGGTAGGATAAAAAGTAGCCAGGCAAACTTACGCATCTTTCGACTCTTCCTTTTTTTCTTTTTCTAAGCTGGGGTTAAGCTTTCCCGCCATGGCAGCTACAAGCTTTTGTTTAAAAGCATCGGCACCATTTTGCTGCTCGCCTGTGGTTTTGTTTACACCCTTTACAGGCATATCGAGGTTTTTATCTAATTTACTCAAATGGGAGATATTGTGGCTGGTAACACCAATAAGGTGCTGCTCTTCGCCCACCTGAATCACCATTATTTTTTCTTTTGTGCCAACAACCATGCTGGCCGCCACTTTCATTTGGTTTCCGCCCATCGCAGTGACATTAAATCGACGCATTACGTACGCTAAGGCAAAAATAACGCCTACGACCACCAGCAAGGAAAGGAAAATTGACAGTATTGATGTGGGGTTGGTGATTGATTGGGTCGACTGTGCAAACGCAAGCTGACTAAATAAAAGGGGCAGCATTGCGCAACCCCTTAGTTTATAAGAAGTTTTACCTGAGCTTCTTGATTCTCTCAATTTGACTAATAACATCCGTTAATCGAATACCGAATTTGTCGTTGACCACTACTACTTCTCCATGAGCAATCAACGTGCCATTAACTAATACATCTAGTGGCTCACCGGCAACGCGATCCAGTTCCACCACAGAACCCTGGTTCAACTGTAGCAGATTTCGAATACTAATTTGACTACGACCGACTTCCATCGAAATAGTCACTGGAATATCTAGAATGGTATCTAGCTTTTTCTTCTCTTCTTGCGTAATTGGCGCATCATCTGTTAGCTCGTCAAGTTCAGCAACTTGCACGTCTTCGTTATCGCCAGCCTCTTGATCCGCTTCAGATTCGGCTTGCTCGGCCATTGCCGCAGCCCAATCGTCCATACCGTCTTCACTCATGGGAACTCCCCTCTACCTTACAGGTCTTCTTCGAGTACTTGCAGCTCTGCGTCATTATCAATAATGCGCCCACCGCGGGTTAATAACTGTAGCTCAGACTTCACTGAAGTCGGTCTTGCAATTTTCTCTACTATTTTCAGCGCCAAATTATCGCGACTACGACCTAGTTTGGCTCTGAATGTAGGTAAATCCTCAATTAATACTGTGATGGTTTCCGGCATTTCCACAGGAATGATATCACCGGGTTTAAACTCCATCACATCGCGAAGCGGTACATCCACATCTAGCATGTGCGTGGTTAAACCCACTTTCACATCCATAATTTCGTCGCGAAGCGCCTTACTCCAACGTAAATCTGTATCTTCTTTATCGCTTTGAACACCTGCGTCTAGGAGTTCGCGAATAGGCTCTAACATTGAGTATGGTAATGACACGTGGAAGTCTCCACCGCCACCATCTAGCTCGATATGAAACGAACTTATGACCACCACTTCAGTCGGACTCACAATGTTCGCCATGGCCGGGTTTACTTCTGAGTCTAAATATTCAAACGACACGTCCATGACAGGCGCCCAGGCTTCTTTATAATCTTCAAAGATTATTTTAAGAAGCATTTGAATAATACGACGTTCCGTGGGCGTGAATTCACGACCTTCGATTTTCGCATGGTATCGGCCGTCACCGCCAAAGAAGTTATCTACCAGAATAAACACCAAGCGAGCTTCCATGGTGATTAGCCCCGTACCTTTAAGTGGACGGAAACGCACCATGTTCAAACTCGTTGGAACGAACAGTGTATGAATATATTCGCCAAACTTGATCATCTGAATACCGTTAATCGATACTTCAGCTGAACGTCGCATCATGTTAAATAGACTAACACGCATGTGACGGGCAAAACGTTCATTCACAATTTCGAGCGTAGGCATACGCCCACGTACAATTCTATCTTGCGAGGAGAAGTCGTACTCGAGCGTAGAAGCATCAGAGTCGCTACTGCCGACCTCTTCCTCTTCTACATCATCTACCCCGTGTAACAGGGCATCGATTTCATCTTGAGATAATAAATCACTCACCGTCTTCTACCTTACTTAGTCGATGCATTACTGCATGACAAAACCTGTAAACAATACGCGCTCTACAACGTCGCTGCCCGTAATGTCTTTCAATGCTTTTTGTACTTCAGTTACCGCTTGCTCACGAAGCTCAATTTTACCTGCCTCGGTGACAAGATCATCTGCATTTGACGTACTAAAAGCTTGCAAAAGTGTACCTTCAATAAGCGGTATATGCGTCTTTGCTAACTCTTCGTTATCAGAACCACGTACTAATAGCTGTACTTTAATTTGGACAAGTCTGTCTCGTCCTGATCCGGGCACATTGAAGACGAAGGGTCTTGGCATAGCAACGTAAAGCGCCGTACCTATTTCAGCATTACCCGAACTCGCTGCCGGTGCACTCTCAGCGGCCGCCGCAGCGTCAGCTTCAGCCAGTTGTTCGGCCGCAGGTTCATCCCCTCCTGCAAACAGTAAGAAATAAGCGGCAGCTCCACCACCTACAAGAACCACAGCGATAATGATGATCAGCATCATTTTGCCTTTCTTTTTACCGCCTTCTTCTACCTGTAACTCTTCATCAGCCATGTGTAACTCATCAGTAATATTAAGAAAAAACGTATTATCAATGTTCCATCGCAAATGGCAATGCCATTATTCGTATCTACATCCACTTGATATCGTAACCGCAGCCATCAATTACTATTGAGCGGCGTTACATCGACCTGTTTAATCGGATTCAATTGAATACATCAAACATAGCAGTCTTAAAATAATCTCACCATGCTACCTATTGATAATAGTTTTGCTTAATTTTAAGCGTAGAAATCAATTCCACCCTTGGCTGCTCGCGTCACTGATTGCTCGATAATCCGCGTTTCGCCCATGTCGTCTAAACCGTCATTTTCTCCACGGTTTTCGGTGCCGTTTCCTCTGCTATTGTCGTTTGCAAGTTGCTGGCCATTTTCGTTACCTGACGAATTATCTTTTCTTACTTCAGCATCACCTAACTCAATGCCTTGTTCAGAAAGCATATCTCTTAACTTAGGCATGGCATCGGCTAGCGCTTCCTTTGCTTGTTGAGATTGAACAACAAAGCTTACGCTTGCTGCGTCACCTGCAACGTTTACTCGAACCTGCATGCTGCCCATTTCCGGCGGGTCGAGTCGAATCTCAGCCATGGTGTTGCGCGCATTCACCATCCAGCGAATTTTTTCGTTTAGCTGCTGCTGGCCTTCTGGCTTATGAATGTTGACCGCTTTATCAAAGCCTTCAAACTGCTGCTGAGATTTTGACGCTTCAGCGCGAAGCTGGGTGTTTTCCTGTATCACCGTATCGGTTTGTCCTACCATACTTGCGAAAGCTTGTTGGGCGCTGGCCTGTGTTTGCGTCATCAAGTTAAAGAACTGACTCGCTTGGCTATCGACCCTGGCAGTCATCGAAGCAATAACGTCGGTATTTACTGCTGCCTCTTTGGCGGCATCAGTCACAATAGCCGTTAAATCAATGCCAGGCTCTCTGCCTTGCTGAACTTGTTGCTGGAATTCATTAATACCAGCAATAATGTTTGTCTTCACAGCTTGTTGTTGTGCACCACTTGGCATTACTGTAACTACACGTTCAGCAAACGCCTCGGTAGCTTTTTGTGCAGTTTGTGGGGAAAGTTCACTTAATGCAGTTAATAAGTCGCTTTGTGGATCACCGGTCATTTCAAAGCCATTGTTTGAAGGTATAGCACTTTGGATATTCATCACTGGTGCTTTGTCAGTTACCTTATTTTTGTCTGCCCCGTTAGTATTTACATCACCATTTTCTAAGACAGCTCCGTCAACGGCTACTTCAGTGGTTGCGTCAGAATACAATGCTTCTAACTTAGAGTTGGTTTCATCTGTAGATAATTGTTGCATCGCTTTAAGCTCATCAGATAACAGACTTAACACGAGAGACTCATCTGATGCGTTTTTACTATCTGCCAGCACTTCCTCAGCTCTATTGCTTACACTTTGATCTGCATTGCTATCGCTTTCTTTTTGCTGCATGAGTTGGGTAATTAACGCAGAAAGTTCACTGACATTTGAATCTAATTTATCATTGGCAAGGATTTGCGATTGCTCAACGTTTGCTTCGCCGTTAGCACTATATTGTTCGCTGCCGGTACTATTTTGTTCGCTGCCGGCACTATTTTGTTCGCTGTCGGCACTATCTTGTTCGCTGCCGGCACCACTCTGCTCACTTTCAGCGCCGAGCAGTAGTGCGGTTAAAGCACTCAGTGTTTGTTGTGCGTCAGTCGAAAGGGATTCTATGGCGATTTCGCCCTCTTTGCTGTCACCATTAAGCTGAGAAAGTAGATGCGCCATCACCGAGGGCGCGTCGCTGGCATCAACACCGTCTGGGATCTTCCAAAGCTTTCCGTTTTCTTTTACAGAAAGAACATTCACCGTCTCATCTGAAACTTCAGAAATACCATTGGTTGTTCTGTTACCAGTTTGCCCTTGAGTTTGCTCTCTGTTATCAGTGTTACCAAAGCGATCGGCTAGGGTTTCAACATAGGCAACCCAGTCGGGTTCTTCATCAGTCTTGTCCGGGTTTCCATCAGGCGTACCAGGTGTGGTAATAACGCCTGCCTCAGCATCTTTTTTGCCGCCTTCTCCAATAACAAAATCTGCTTCGGTTACAGCTTTTTGCTCAATATCACCTTGAGCGTCATCTGCTTTCAAACTGGTCTTTTCTTCACCGTCTAAGTTGCGATGCGCTTCTATAGCTTCGGCAATATCTTTTTGGGCAATGGCAGCGTTTTCTTCTTTTGTACTGGGCGTAGACTCTGCTGGATTGTCTGTCACTTTCTTATCAACAGGAAGATCGGTATGGCCCGCATCCCGGTCTTTTCCCTTCTTTACCGTTTCATTAGAAACTGAAGTGTTAGCAGGTGAGCTGGTCGAACGGCTTCTATCCCGAGACTGAGAGTTAAATGTTTCTTTGTCATTTAAAACAAAATCTGATTTGCTTGACTTTGCTTCCTGATAAAGTCGATTAAATGCTTGGTTGTTTTCGCTATTCGCTTGCTGTTGCGTACCAATACCTGTTTCAACCGCTTTAGCTGTGCTAGAAGCAGAAAAAGGTAATGCGGCAATGTCTGTTTTATGTGCGGCAACTTGTTGCATATTGTCCTACCGTCCTACATTTATCTCGTCTTTCACCAAAAAGACGTTATGTGATGCGAATCAATCACTGGGCGTTATTTTTATACAGACCGAGAGAAGTAAATCGCAAACCCACCAACGCTTATCTAAATTTCAATCACTTAGCTCTACGCAGATAACCTTTATGGCTATCGTTTGGCATTAGGTTTTATGCTCGCTTTCGTTGAATTTCATACTTTGTAATAAGTGTAGAACTTCAAAAAACACTGTTAGAGCGTAATAACCATTGCATTAAAACTAAGGCGCGCTGTTACATTTCATATTGATTTAGCAAGGGTTGAGCCAAAGTGGCTTGAGAACATACTATTTATTAGAAAGGAGAGCGCTTAGCTCTGAAAAATCGTTGTGTGGCAAATTCATCCATCATGGCCTGCTCGGCTTTGGCTTCTTTTTTCTGCTCAGCCAACTTCTTCTTATCAAGCAACAAGGTAACAGCTTTGACTTTCTGCTGCTGCTTTAGCCATATTTGCTTGCGCTGATCCGCTGCCATCTGCGCACGAGCAATCACTTGCATCTGCTGCTCACACGCTTTATCTAATTTTCCGACGAAAGATAAGTGTTGTTGATAATAAGTCGCCGTAACGCCAGCTTGACCGGTTTGCTGAATACCTTTGATATAGTCAATACGGTACTGCTCGAGGCTGGTTAGCTTTTGCTTTTGCTGATTTACGTTTTGCTGAGCCTGCTGATAATAGCGAGCTTCTCGCTGCTCTTTTTCTTGCTCGAACTCGGCTAGACGCTCTAGTTGTTTAGACATTTTTAGCGCCCTTACTCAAGAGTTCTGATTTCTTCTTCACGAGCGTTTTATTACCTTTTACTAACAAAGCCATCATCCCTGCCCTAATCCTTTGGCTAGTGCTGCCATACCTTCTAGGCTTTCGTCATAAGGAATGACTTGCTTCATTCCTTGCTGCAACAAAGCATTGATTGCGGGCTCTGCACGAATTGCTAGATCAATGCGAGGGTCGGAGCCTTTTGCATAAGCGCCAATAGAAATAAGGTCTTGGTTTTGTTTGTAGTTTGAGTAAACCTGGCGAATACGACGAGCCATTAATTGATGCTCTTCACTTACCACCATTGGCATTACTCGACTTATCGACGCCTCAATATCAATTGCCGGGTAGTGGCCGCTATCGGCAAGGGTTCGCGATAAGACCACGTGACCGTCTAAAATGGCACGAGCCGCGTCAGCAATGGGGTCTTGTAAATCGTCGCCTTCAGTGAGTACCGTATAAAAGGCCGTGATAGAGCCTTGCCGCTCGCTGCCATTACCAGCTCGTTCAACTAATGCAGGTAACCGAGCAAAGACAGATGGCGGATAGCCTTTTGTTGCAGGAGGTTCTCCCACAGCCAGCGCTATCTCGCGCTGCGCCATGGCATAACGAGTTAACGAATCAATGAGCAGCAGCACCTTCATGCCTTTATCGCGAAAATATTCAGCAATGGTGACTGCAGTTTCACAACCCTTCAAGCGCATAAGCGGTGAAGTATCGGCTGGTGCAGCTACTACAACTGCACGTTGGCGCTCTTCTTCTGTGAGGATTTCGTGAATAAATTCTTTTACTTCTCGGCCACGCTCCCCGACAAGCCCCACAACAACCACATCGGCTTCGCAGCCCCGGGTCATCATACCTAATAACACACTTTTACCCACGCCACTTCCTGCAAAGAGCCCCATGCGCTGACCTACACCCACCGTATTAAGTGCGTTAATGGCGCGTACGCCTACATCCATCGGGGTATTTATGGGACGGCGGATAAGCGGGTTCATTGGCGGTCTAGTCGTTGGCGCGCGGGCCTCGGCATTTATCTCACCTAAACCGTCAAGGGGCTGACCATTGCCATCTACCACACGCCCTAAAAGCCCCATACCTACTGGCAAACCACTTTGTCGGTTTAACGGCATCACGCGGCTTCCAGGCACAATACCGCGCACCGCTTCAGTGGGCATTAAATAAGTTATATCATCGCCAAAACCAACCACTTCGGCTTCTATCTCACCTTCAATGGTCTGTACTAAACATTGACTGCCAACGGGTAGCTGACACCCCACCGCTTCGAGAGTTAAACCGATACCACGAACTAACTTGCCGGCAGCGACTACCGGCGGAGAAGAGACCTGTTTTGTGAGGGATTCAAAATGCGAATGCCAAGGGCTAGTCATCTGACAAACCTTGGTTTAGTAAAAATTTATCTATAACGTTACGACACCGGCGCTCAACAGACACATCTACAGCGTTTTGTGCAGTGGTAATATCGCAACCGCCACGTTCCATTGCTGGGGCTTCAACCAAACTCCACCCTTTTTTGGCAATTTCTTCGTCGCCGAAATGCGCTTTTACCAATTCAATATCGTCTGGGTTCATGTGAATTTGATAGTCTTCTTGATTAATGGGTAACGCCTTAATGCCTTCGCTTAACGCTTGAAGTACCACCTGTTGGTTAGTGCTAACTTCTGTTTTAATCACAGCTTTTGCAAGTGTTACGGCAAGTTTAACCAACTGGTCACGGGTTTCATCGTTAGCCTGAGAAAGTGGGTCGTGGAATTTTTCAGCAAGCATTTGCCACACTTCGGCTTGTTCAGCCATCTGCTGGCGACCTTCTTCTAAACCTTGTTCCAAACCTTCGTTATGACCTTGTTCTTTACCTTCGACCAAGCCTGTTTCAAGACCTTCAGCTTTACCTTCTTCAAAACCTTTTTCCTTGCCTTCCTGAAAACCTTCATCATAGGCAGCCTGGCGAATAGCTTCTATCTCTTCAGCAGTAGGAGGCTTGATTTCCTCTTCAACTTCAGGGGGCTCATACTTCCAATCTGAGCGTTTGTTCAGTGCGTTGGTTGTCTCGTCTTTTCTAGCTGCCCTTGGATCATCGACAAAAGGTAGATCCCACGCTTTAGCTTCGTTTATTTCGTTTTCACTGAAATTTTTATTACCAGACATTTTTAATTACCAGAGACTTTTTATTACGAGGCTATTTATTACAAGGCTCTTTATTACAAAGTTCTTTATTACGAGACTTGGTTCTACCTCAGCTACAGCGCTAAGGGCATCAGAGCGCTTACAAGAACTCTTCACCGCCACCGCCGCCAAGCATGATTTCACCTGAGTCAGAAAGTCGACGGGCAACAGAAAGAATTTCTTTTTGTGCGGTTTCCACTTCACTGATACGAACAGGGCCAAGAGCTTCCAAGTCATCGCCAAGCATTTCAGCAGCACGCTTAGACATATTGCGCATAATTTTATCTTTAAGCTCTTCGTCAGCACCCTTAATGGCCTTAAGCAGCGCATCTTGCTGCACTTCGCGCAATATTGCCTGAATGCCTTTGTCGTCTACATCGACCAAATTGTCGAAGACAAACATAAGGTCCTGAATTTGCTGACTCATCTCTTCGTCTTGCTCGCGAATAGCGTCCATTAGCTGGCCTTCTATCGCGGTATCCAAGTAGTTCATGATGTTCGCTGCAGACTTCAAGCCGCCCATTTTCGCCGCTTGCGTTCCCGCTTGACCAGCGAACTGCTTCTCCATAATTTCGTTTAGTTCTTGCAATGCTGCTGGCTGAACCTCTTCTAGATTCGCAATACGCATCAACAGATCAAGACGTACTTTTTCTGGGAATTGCGCCAAAATTTCAGCGCTTTGCTCAGGCTCTAGATAAGACAGTACAATGGTTTGGATCTGCGGGTGTTCGTTGCGAATAATGCTCGCCACCTGCTTAGAGTCCATCCATTTCAGTGAATCTAGACCTTTTGCGCCACTGCCCATTAGGATCTGATCGATTAGGTTTGCCGCCTTGTCTTCACCTAAGGCCGCAGTTAGTGCTCGCTTAACAAAGTCTTGGCTCTGGAAGCCAATAGTGCTGTAGTTCTGAATCTCTTCAATGAAGTGTTTGTGAACTGACGTGATTTTGGTTTGCGTCATATCGTCCACTTTCGCCATTTCAGAACCCAGCTTCTGCACTTGTTTTGGTTCAAGGTGTTTTAATATCTGCGCCGCATCTTCTTCAGATAAGCTAAGTAGTAAGATGGCAGCTTTTTCTACGCCTTCTAATTTACTGACGTCGTATGACGGTTCTTCAACATTGGCAAGTTCTTCAGCCATAATCTTATCTCACTACTCGTCTTGCATTAACCAGCCCTTAACTACCTGGGCTGATAATTCTGGTTCATTGGCCACTAGGGCACGTACGGCTTTAAGTACATCTTCGTCTTTGTGCAAGTCAGGTAGCATAAGTGAGCCATCTGGCGCAAAGCCTACCTGTCCTTCGTCAAAGTCAGACGTTAACATGCTAATTGTGTCATCGCCTAAGTCTAAGCCTTCATCAGCATCAAATTCATCTGCCTCGTTAGACTCATCTGGGTTGATAAGACGACGCAGCATAGGTCGAATCACAAAGATGATAAGTACTATTATAACCAAGCCACCAACAACTAGCTTAAGAATTGGCAGAAAACCAGGCTGTTCCCACAAAGGCGCATCTTCAATTTCGCCTGCATCCATACGGGTAAAGGGTACGCTAACCACTTCTAGCGAATCGCCGCGGGTAACGTCAAAGCCAATACCGCCCTGCAATAGTCTGCGAATATTAAGAATCTCTTCTTGTTTACGCGGCGTCGGTGTCATCGCGCCGTCTTCACCCGCCACTTGGGTATAGTCCACTGCCACCGACACACTTAGTCTGCGGATTACACCTGTCTGCTTTTTGGTATGACTAATGGTGGTATCAAGCTCGTAGTTGCGCGTCGATTCTTTTGCCGTGCGCCCTGGCATGCTTTGTTGACTGCCGCCCACAGCATTTTCTGGAATATTAGAATCAAGCGGAGGCTGATTTGATAATGCGCCAGGAATACCACCCACGCCGCCACCCACGCTGTTCTCTTCGACGATCATTTCACTGCGAACCGCAGGTAAGTCTGGGTTGTAGCTGCGCTGGGTTTGCTCCATTGCCGTGAAGTCCATTGTAACGTCAGCTTGCGCCGTGTAGTTACCTATGCCCAAAACTGGAATTAGTATAGCGTCAATTTTTTCAAGATACTCTTGCTCGCGCTGACGTTCAATTTCGTACTCTTTTCTTGCACGAGCACTCATTGAATCTTGCGAGCCGGAGTTAAGCAGACGACCATTGCTGTCTGTTACCGTTACTTTAGACGGCTCCATGTTTTGTACGGCAGACGCCACGATATCAACGACCGCATCAACCTCTTCACCAGCAATGACGGCACCACGTTTAGCCGTTAGCACAACGGTTGCCGACGCTTTCTTCTCTCTTCGAGCAAAAACGTTCTCTTTTGGCATAGCTAAAAGAACACGTGCTTTTTGAATACTTGCGATATCTTCAATGGTCGAGGCAATCTGCTGTTCACGAGCGTGTTTTAAACGCTCCATTTCAACACGCTGACTTACACCAAAACCCATATCCTTCATGATGATATCGGTACCTGCATCTGAGGTTTTAGTTAACCCCTGGCGTGTCATACCCAGGCGGATATTTTGGAATTCGTCACTTCTTACATAAACAATATTGCCTTCAAGCTTATAGTCGATTTGATTCGCATCCATATAATCGAGAGTTTCGATAAGCTCTTGGGTTTCCATTTTCGCAAGGGGGCGATAATCAGGTTCTTGCGACCAGATAAGAATAAAGATTGCGATGGCAACGCAGATGACCAAAACAACCACAAGGGCCATTTGGCGCATCATATCTGCACTGCCTAACGTATCCATGAAACCAGATTTATTCTCTGGCTCATTGTCCACTGCTTGATTTTGATCAGGAACCGTAAGGTTTGTACCTGTAGCTTCAGCCATAACCTACTCCACCTACACCGGCATATTCATTATTGTTTTATAGGCTTCAAGTACTTTGTTACGCACTTGAACAGTCGCTTCAAACGCAATGCCTGCCTTTTCTTTTGTCAACATGACTTGGGCTAAACTTAGGCTTGGGTCGCCCATTTCAAAGCGCTGTTGAGCATCTTTTGACTCAAGCTGCATACCGTTTACACCATCTACCGCGTTCTTAAGCATGGTCGAGAATTCGCTTGCCGAGCTATTAACTTCACTAAGCGGCTGTTGCTGAGGCTCGTTAACTTGAAGACGAGTTTGCCCAATCATGTTCTGCATTTCTTGATACAAACTATTGGCTTTAACGTCCATAACCACTCCTAGCGTTTCTTTGAAAACCGCCTGAACACCGGCGAATACATAATCTATAAGAGTGATTTAGCAAAGGTCTTGCCAACTTTAAAAAACCTTAAATTTCAATACGATAACAGCCAAATGAGAGGGTGAGCCAAATTTATGGCGTTTGATTTGAAGGGAGTAACAAAAAACCGCCGCCTTCTTTACTTCAGAGGCGACGGATAACGGGGATGAAACGAGAGATTCAAAACAGCAGTACTATGCTGGTACTTCAATACCATCTTCACGCATACGCGCTAGTTTATAACGAAGGGTACGAGGGCTTATACCTAGCTTTTCTGCTACGTCTTTGCGCTTACCATTACACGAGACTAATGTATCAAGAATAATTTGGTGCTCCTGATAACGAAGCTCTGAGCCCAATTTGTTATCTTCAACCTGCTCTTGTGTAACTTCAAGCGGGGCCGACATGTCTTCATCAATCATTAAATCGCCGGCATCTATTTCATTGTTTTCACATAAAATTAGCGCTCTCTGAACCACGTTCTCTAACTCTCGAACGTTTCCTGGCCAGCTGTATTGCGACAATTTATTGCGTGCTGCAGCACTTAACCTGATAGTACCCAAGCCCTGTGAACTGGCGTGACGCTGAACAAGATGCTCGGCAAGTGGCACAATGTCTCCTGGGCGTTCCGATAGCGGGCGCCATTCAATGGGAAATACGTTTAAGCGGTAGTATAAGTCTTCTCTGAATTCGCCAGCATCTACTGCTTTTCTCAAATCTCGGTTACTCGTGGCAATAACACGCACATTAAGTTTAACGGTTTTACGTCCGCCAAGGCGCTCTACTTCACGCTCTTGTAACACGCGCAGTAATTTAGCCTGCAGTGCCAAATCCATCTCAGTTATTTCATCAAGTAACAGGGTGCCGTCTTGGGCTTGTTCGAACTTACCCGGACAGGCCTGAATAGCACCGGTAAAAGCCCCTTTCTCGTAACCAAACAAAGTCGCTTCCAACATATTTTCTGGAATAGCAGCACAGTTGATGGCAACAAAAGGCGCATCGCTTCGCGGAGACTGGTCGTGAATATAGCGGGATAGCACTTCTTTACCCGACCCACTTGGGCCCATGACCATAACGGTAGCTTCAGACTTCGCAACTTTCCGCGAAAGCTCAAGTAGCTTCAAACTTGAAGGGTCGGCTACGATTGGTGTACGTGACTCAATTTTTTGTGCAGGCGCGTAGCGCCCCACTAAGTTAAGCAATACTTCTGGCGCAAAAGGCTTTGAAAGGTAGTCCGTTGCGCCATCGCGCATCGCCTGAACCGCATCATCAATGGTGGCGTAGGCCGTCATTAACAGCACTGGCATATTAGGGTATTTAGCTTTAATGCTTTTTAGCAACGTTAAGCCACTCATTTCGCCCATTTGTATATCGCTAACCACTAGGTCTACATTCTGAGACGACAGCATCATTAACGCTTCTTCTGCACAATCAGCGGCAATCACGTTGTAGTTACCTAATAACAGGGTGTCTAGGAGCGCCTCGCGTAAACCCGCGTCATCTTCAACAATTAGTATGGTAGTTTTAGACATTATTCTCTCCTATGACTTACGCGACATGAGTCAATGTTTGTGAGGTTTTAGCATTCGCTGAGCACGGTAATGACACGCTAAAGCATGCCCCGCCCTCGGGTACGTCAATTACATTGAGTGCGCCGCTATGCGCACTTACCACCGACTTCACCACAGCAAGACCCAAACCGGTACCGTGAGTTTTAGTTGTAAAAAAGGGTTCAAAGATTTTGGTTTTTAACCGTTCTGGTACACCTGGGCCTTTATCAATAACTGAAACATGTAAACGCTGATCGCTTACCGATGCCTGAACATGTACACACTCACCTTTCGGGGTGACTTGGCTTGCATTATGTATGAGATTTAACAATGCCCCCTGAAGAGCAGTTAAATTCCCAGTTATTGCTGCGTTTTGCTCAAAACCTGAAAACGTTAGCTTTTGCTGCGCTTGAGCTGTCATGCTTTGAGCATTACCCTCAATGGCACCGAATAATTCAGCGAGACTAATTTTGCTTACCACTTGCTCTTCGCCAGATTTAGCAAAAAGCAGCATGTCATTAACCTGACTTTCCAGCTCTTTAAGTCTGTCTGTTAGTTTGTTCGCAAACTGTGTTTGTGCTTCTTCCCCTAGCCCTTTACGCGTTAAGTTCGACGCATAAAGCATGGCTGCAGAAAGTGGAGTTCTGATTTGATGGGCTAGTGATGCCACCATTTTTCCAAGAGAAGACAACCGTTGCATGTGGCTAACCCGCGCTTGCAGCTGACGGGTTTCAGTTAAGTCTGTGATAACAATTAGCTGACCTGGCTCGTTGTCTAGTGGGGTAATTGAAAGCTTCACTCGTCTACCATCAACCAGCGATACTTCATGACCATCGTCTGCGCGAGGCTTGAAAGAGCGAGTAATAATACTGCGCCACACTTCCTCTTCCAGCGGTTCGCCTAACAATGCTTTTGCCTGCTCGTTGGCTTGGCGAACAATGCCCTTTCCATCAATAACAATAACACCCGCTGGCATCACTTGAAGTAAATGTTCGAGTCGACTCGCCTGCAATCTCAGTGATTCAATATCATCATTTTGCGACGTTTGATAATCATCTTGAGCTACCGCCGAGCCGCCGTTAAGTGCATAGGCAGATGCGAAATACTCTGTAGAATGTTGTGTGCTGTCGAAAGCCATATTATCCTCGTCAAATTGCAGACGCTGTTTAACTATGACTTAGATGAAGCAGAAGATATGCCAACTTGATATTGGCTTATTTATCAGTAGGATAGATGGTATTTTCAAAGAAAAGCATAACGTCAATTAGCTGACATTATGCTTCTTCAGTACGCTGGATATCGTATTTCCGCATTTTTTCAACGAGCGTGGTTCTGCGCATTCCAAGCTTGTCGGCGGCACGTGCTACCACCCAATCTTGGTTTTCCAGGGCTTGTTTTATGAGATTCACTTCAAGCTCAGAAAGGTACTCTTTGAGGTTAACACCTTCTGCAGGTAACGAGGAGGACACCATACCGTTTAGGCCGTCGTGACTCTGCTCGCTAACGTCTTCTTCTGGCTCTTGCGCTGCAGCCTCGGCAAATAGTTCATTAAAGGCTTCACGCTCAAGCATTTCTTCTGGATAGTCTGGTTCGTAAGCCTGAACATCACCGTACTGATACTTTTCCGGTAAATCAGCAATATCAACAATCTGCCCAGGGTAAAGAATGGTTAATCGCTCAACTAAATTTGAGAGTTCACGAACGTTCCCCGCCCACTCATGCTCCATTAGCGACGCAATGGCTTGCTCGGTAAAACGCACGCTTTCAACGCCATCCCCTTGAATTCGGCTATTCAATTCCTGAAGCAATAAGGGAATATCGTCTTTTCTTTGTCTAAGCGCAGGACTGTCGATTGGGAAAACGTTGAGTCGGTAGTACAAGTCTTCTCGAAACTTGTCTTCGCTGATCATGGTTTCCAAGTTGCGGTGCGTTGCCGCAATTATGCGCACGTTGCATTGAAGGGGCTTATTCCCGCCTACGCGTTCAAACATACGTTCTTGCAACACACGTAATAACTTAACCTGCATTTGAAGCGGCATATCACCGATTTCGTCGAGGAATAATGTGCCGCCCTCAGCTAACTCGAAGCGCCCTTTACGCGCACTGATAGCGCCTGTGAAAGCGCCTTTCTCGTGACCAAACAATTCACTCTCTAAAAGCTCGCCGGGAATAGCGCCGCAATTTACCGGAATGAATGGACCGTCTTTACGTTCAGATAAGAAGTGAACATTGCGCGCAACCACTTCTTTACCGGTTCCAGACTCACCTAAAATCAACACGGTGGCATCGGTAGGCGCGACTTGCTCAACTAAGCGCCGCACAATTTGGATTTGCTCACTTTTACCAATTAGGCTTCTAAATAACCGCGTTTTTGTACCTGCCGCTCGAGATAAGCCTGGTTTACGTCGAGAGTATTCTTGGCAACGATGTATAGCCTGCGTTAAAACAGGGTACGTTAACGGTGTTGCAATAACACTAACCAGATTACAGCTTGCAGACGCCTGTGTATTACTTTCAACTAAAGCGACAAACGGTATGTGTGGAAACTTTTCTACCAGATTACTTACAGCAGTGGGCGAGCGGTACTCGATAAGCACGGCGTCTGCACCACTTTCATGGAGGTATCGCTCGCATTCACTGAAGCCTCGTGACTGGCACGACTCTCCCATGAAGGTAACGATAGTTTCCAAGTTTTGAATAAGTTCCTGATTATCACTAATCAGCAAAATGTTCTTCATCAATTCCCCGAGAACGCTTTGTTATTATTTACAGTTTAGCGCATTTCTAAATTGTAACGACAAAAGATCGGAGCGCAACCGCTGTTTTGGGAAATATATCAATAAAAAAAGCAGGTTACCCTGCTTCTTTCGATTAAATTTAGCCTAAGCCACACCATCTAGTCTAGCTTAATAACGATAAAACTTGGCTTTGTTGTTGGTTCGCTTGGGCTTGAACGGTAAGTGCAGCCTGACCTATTACGTCATTTGATGCTTGTTGCGAAGTCGCTTGCGCAAAATCTAAATCTTGAATACGACTTCGCGCTTCCGCAGTATTTACGTTAGCTTGCGTGAGTGAGCGTGCTGCACTTTCAAATCGATTTTGCGTAGCGCCTAAATCGCCCCGTGCACTGCCGAGAGTTTCTATAGCCGCGTCTGCTGCCCCTAGCGCATCTTCAATACTGGTGCCTGAGGTAATATCGATAGATAGAACATCGTTTAGCTGCGCCGCAACATCCTGCGTGTTAACACTAATTGATTGACCAGGGCTAGAACCTGACTGAAATTCAAGTGAGCCATTTTCAGATAATAACGGCTTGCCAGCAAAATTTGTTTGCTCGATATTTTGCGAGATATTTTCTTGTAGCTGGGATATTTCAGACTGAATAGCACGGCGATCGCCACTGCTAAGCACACCATTACCAGATTGCAAAGTAAGCTCGCGAATACGGTTGACGTCGTCGTTTATGCTTCCGAGTCCGCCTTCTGCAACCTGCGCGACAGAGATGCCATCGTAGACGTTGTTTAATGATTGACGATTTCCCTCTACTTCCGAGGTCAGCCTATCGATAATTTGTTGGGCTGCTGCGCCGTCAGATGCATTGTTAACTTTTTTACCGCTGGCAAGCTTCTCCATCAAGGATTCTTGCTTCTCTTGTACTTGGCTGAGAAGTGAGGTCGTTGAGCTATTAACTTGCATGACAATTTCCTAAAATTCGTAACACACTAAGTGTAGCAGAAAGCTGAGCAAAATGTAGTCAGCCATTTGTATAACAGTCGATACGTTCAACCTCAACTCTATACGCTCATGGAATAGTTTGACTTGCCGATAAGTTATGAGTGTACAATTTGTTTATTTTCAGGGATTAATGCTATGACTACTGTGGTGACGTACGGCACCTTTGATCTTTTCCATATAGGGCATGTTAGGCTTTTAAAGCGATTACACAGCTTAGGCGATAGATTAGTGGTTGGCTTGTCCTCTGATGAATTCAATACGGTAAAAGGTAAAAACGTAGTTATACCTTATGAAGACAGAAAGGAAATTTTGCTCTCCTGTCGTTATGTTGACGACGTCTTTCAAGAAAACTGCTGGGAACAAAAGCGGGAAGACCTTGAACGAGAAGGTGCTGAAATATTTGCAATGGGTGATGACTGGATTGGCAAGTTCGATGACCTACAAGATATCGTTAAAGTTGTGTATTTACCCCGTACACAAGATGTTTCAACCACTGAACTTAAAACCGTTATCAGCGAAATTCAAAATGAGAAAATTCGCGAAGTGCAGAGTTTGACAGAGCATTTACGCACATTAGTACAAAGACTTTAGCACCTCTAATTAATGCTCCAATATTGTTATTCAAACGGACATAAAATCTACAAAGGAAAAGCACAATGCGAAGCTTAATACTTCTAACCCAAAACCAATATTCAGTGGTTTCGCATTTTTTTAGTGGTATTAAACTCGCCCTAGAAAACATGGGTTACGCCGTCGATATTCTTTATTGCGATAATCCAGAAACAATTGCTAAAGGGTTCGTAAAATTAGCCCCCATAGAAGCGTATGATCACATATTTAGTTTTAATGGTAACGGCTTAGGCAAAATAACGGATTCTTTCAACACGCTTGCATTTGCAAAGTTAAAGCCTGTCTACGTTTATTGTGTAGACAATCCAATTCACGTTATTCCTCGCTTTTATGGGCATCCAGTTACCGTGCTATGTGTAGCAGAAGAGCACGTGGCACTTATGCGGCAATTTGGACACAAGGCATCCTACTTTCCCCATGCAGTAATGGACAGCAAGAAGTGTTATCCCGCGCCAGAGATAGACAATAAAAACGAAAATATTCTTTTCCCGATATCTTTTATGAGCAGTGAAAGCGCAAAAAGTGCATTAACTCCCGTCTGGGAGCAATTAGGCGAAGGGATCGATGCATCAAATTCCGTAACAGACTTTTTACGAGTGATTGGCGTTGTGCCGACTGAAACATCGCCAGCGAGGACTAAATTTGACGAAAATATACGCCGAATTACCGTATTGGTTGATCGATTTCTTCGAGCACGTGAACGAGAACTGTGCTTGCTTTATTGCGCATCACGAAAAATAAAACTAAATGTAGTAGGTCGTGACTCGCTAAAATTTAGGGCACTCACTGATTATCACGACTATAACGAAGCCATCAATTTCTCAGATTTACTCAAAGAAATGTCTTTATCCCGGTGGGTTTTACACCAATCTCCAGGTTTCGAGGAAGGATTGCATGAACGTATTGTATACCCGCTTGTATGTGGGACTCCCGTTGTCGTATGGAAATATCCTCATGTACTAAGCGCGATGAGAAACAAAGGGGTTGTTGATTTTGCCGATTATGATGCGTTGAACAAAGAGGATTCTTACATTCAGTTACTTACCAAAGGAAAGCAAGAAGTCCTAGACCACCATACGTGGTCACAGAGACTATCTGCGTTATTGACCGACACCAAATAACATTCGACGATTGGAAAAAGAAATGAACGTAGCCATAATCCCCGCAAGGGGCGGAAGCAAACGCATTCCTAAAAAAAATATAAAACCGTTTTGCGGTAAACCTATGGTTGCCCATGCAATAGAAAATGCGTTGGCAAGCCCCTACGTAGACAAAGTCGTGGTTTCAACAGATGATGAATCAATTGCAAACGTCGCAAGAAATTATGGTGCTGAAGTGCCATTCATGAGACCTGCAGAATTGGCAGATGATTACACAGGCACTAGTCCTGTGGTTCGCCATGCATTGAGCACCCTGTTAGAAAAAGGCTGGGATATAAACTATTGCGCCTGTGTTTATGCAACATCGCCTCTTCTGACCACATCATTAATTAATTCTTGCTATGAAATGCTAATGAACGCTGACAATACAGACTACGTATTTACAGCGGCAAGATTCTCATTTCCAATTCAACGGGCGATATTACAAACCGAAAATGGCGGCGTAAAACCTTTTGACGAGTTTGGCATTACTCAGCGCTCACAGGATTTACCACCAGCCTTTCATGATGCAGGACAGTTGTATTGGGGCCATCACAAAACCTGGCTTGATACTACCAAACGTATTTTCGGTGCCAACTCTAAAATGGTAGTAATGCCAGACCACTTAGTGCAAGACATTGATACACCTGAAGATTGGGTTAGAGCTGAACTGCTTTACAAGCTTTTGCAGAGCGAAAACGTAAAGTGAGGATTGTTTTTAGGGTCGATGGTACGGCCCAAATAGGACTCGGCCACGTTATGCGTTGCTTAACCTTGGCCACACAATTACTTCCCTTACACAGCATAACATTTCTGTGTTGCGCGCTGCCTTTAACTTTACAACAACGGATACAGCGTGCTGGAATTACATTATTGAACACGCCACCGCTTCATAAGGGCGAACGGGAAAGTAATGCTTCGGCGGTCTTAAATGAAGTAGAACAAGCCTCTCATGCTGCTCACTGTATAGCGCTTCTTGACGATATTAACGATGAGCCTATCGACATTCTTATAGTGGACCACTATCAGCTATCGGCTTCGTTTAGTAAAGTAATGCGCAGTCGCTGCAAACATATTGCTGTCATTGACGATTTAGCGAACCGCCAGCACGACTGTGACGTGATTTTAGACCAAAACCTCTTTGAGGACTTTGAATTCCGATACGATCAGCTTGTTCCTCCTCATTGCCAAAAACTCTTGGGACCCGAGTTCGCTATTTTGAGAAATGAGTTTTACGGCTCAACACCAATGCCTAGAAATGACAGCCATATTCTGGTCTGCTTTGGCGGCAGCGATCCTATAAATTTAACGGAGCGCGTTGTTGATGTTTTAATTGAATTAAAGTCTTTAACTTTTTCTGCCGATATTGTTGTCGGAGCGGCTTATTCCGGCGTTAATGCGCTTAAAGCAAAAGTTAATTGCCTACCGAACGCGAAGCTTCACGTCGCTTGCGGTCACATATCCGAGCTTATGAAAGCGGCCAATACAACGATTGGCGCTGGAGGTTCGATGCACTGGGAGCGCGCAGCATCGGGGGTAGCAGGCATAATTATTACATTGGCTGATAATCAAGTTGAAACAACGCGGTGCCTGCACGAACGGCATTGCTGTTTGTGGCTAGGAGCATGTGACGAGGTCACTAACGAAGATATTAGCAAGGCCGTTGAATTTGCGATAAATTCGCCGCAAGAAATGCGTAAACTAGCAAACAACGCGGTATCTTTGGTGAGCGCAAACAAAAATCCATCTTTTGTAATGGATACTATATTGAACATTGTTACGAGGTAGTCATGAAACCAATCACAATCGGTGATATTCAAATTGGTCCGGGTCTCGCTCCCTTTATCATCGCAGAAATGTCTGGAAATCATGGACAATCATTGGAAAAAGCCTACCGACTCATTGATGCAGCTGCAGACGCTGGCGCACATGCCATAAAATTGCAAACCTATACGCCAGACACGATCACTTTGGATTGTCATGAAGGCGAATTTTTTATTGAAGACCCAAGTAGCCTTTGGAAAGGAAACTCTTTGTATAACCTCTACAAAGAGGCGATGACGCCTTGGGAATGGCACAAGGAGCTATTCGACTATGCCAAAGAGAAAGGCCTATTGGCATTTAGCACGCCCTTCGATTTAACCGCTGTCGACTTCCTAGAAACATTGAATCCACCTTGCTACAAAGTAGCGTCTTTTGAAAATACTGACCACGCTATCCTAGCGGCTGTAGCAAAGACAGGGAAACCCGTTATTGTCTCTACAGGCATGGCTAGCCAAGCAGAAATAGCCGAGTCTGTTGAAGTACTCCGTTCCAATGGGTGTGATGACATCATATTACTCAAGTGCACCAGTAATTACCCAGCAAACCCGGTAGACGCCAACTTAAAGACAATTCCTCATTTGAGCGAACTTTTCGACTGTCAAGTTGGACTTTCCGACCATACACCGGGGGTGGGGGTAGCTGTCGCCGCGGTGGCACTTGGCGCAACAGTAATTGAAAAGCATTTTGTTTTAGACAGAAGCGGTGGAGAGGTAGATGCAGAATTTTCTCTTGAACCCCATGAAATTAAGCTGCTTGTTGAGGAAACGGCGCGGGCAGCGGTAGCCATTGGCAAGGTGAGTTATGGCGCCACCGAGCGAGAAAAGGCCTCGTTGGTACACCGACGCTCTTTATACATTGCCAACGATATGAAAGCCGGCGATACATTAAATGCGGAGAATTTACGCTCTGTTCGCCCAGGGCTTGGGTTGCCTCCCAAATACCTTCCCCTTTTGCTTGGGAAGCAAATCAAGCGCGACGCACCAAAAGGTACCCCTATGAGTTGGGAGCTACTGTGAGATGAGAGCCATTCTGTTCGGTGCTAGTAAGGCCGGAGAAAACTACATTTCTAATCACCCAGATATAGAAGTCGTGGCATTCACGGATAACGATAGTGCGAAACACGGAACTCGTTTTATGGGTTATCCCATCATTGCACCCGCAGATATCAATACTCACGATGTCGACAGCATAATTATCACCAGTCAGTGGGTTGATCAAATCTATTCCCAACTTACCGAAGAAATGGGTATTGATGAGTCGAATATCATTGTACCGACTAAGCAGTCGGTAAAAGCTGCCCTGCCTTTCGAAGACCATGAAACGTTAGCCTTTGCCCAGTCCGTAATGCGTACGCTAAATCAATACTTCGTTTCCCACAACATTTCAGCGTGTCTAGATTCTGGAACTTTGCTAGGTGCTGTGAGAAATAAAGGGCTCATTCCTTGGGATGACGATATAGATTTAGCTGTAGATAAAGACAATTACGAAAGGTTACAGGCATCGCTACCTGAGCTTTATAAATTATTAAACACAAACTATGACATAAAGTGGAACATCGTCATCATCACGGTCAACGATATAGACTGTTGTATCAACCTAGAGTTTAGCAATTCATCACACACCCAATTAGTCCCTTTTGATATAAGCATACAGCGCAGAGAGTCGATAAGTGGTCTATCTGAGCTCTTGTCCTCGGGCGGGCTGTTTTTTGCCCCCGCTAAACATTTCGACAGCTACGAGCCAATCGAGTTTTTAGGTGAAACCTTTCTTGCCCCATTCGATGCAGAAGGCTTTCTCACATTTATGTACGGACATTGGCAAACGCCCAAAAAAACGACACAAATTACGGAATACGAAAATAGAAGAGCATCGATGTCAGCACCTAGAACAGGTATAAGCGTGCAAAAACGCACGCTTTCTCAATGAGCGTTTATACTAAGGTGTCAAATTAACGTGAACGTATTACTTTCAAGCGCCAGCAATAAAGTTCCACTATTAAAAGCGCTTCAATGTGCCGTCAAGCGTATCGATAAGAAGGGCATAGTTACGGCAGGCGATTTAAGTAGCCAAGTACTTACACGGCACTTTTGCGATGTATTTTGGCAAATGCCACCCACAAATCAAGACAACGTAGATGAGATTATTGCCCAGCTCAAGCATCGAAGAATTACTCATATTCTCCCAAGTAGAGACGGCGAACTGCTTTTTTGGGCAAGGCTAAAAAACGACCTAAAAAGCGCTAACATTCACGTACTTGTTTCTGATGAAAATGCAATAGAGCTTTGTTTGGATAAATTAAGATTCGGCCAATGCAGTATTCCTTTTATCATCCCTTCATTTGAAAGCATCGAAGAGGTGAAAACGGTTATTCAGGGCACTCCGCCATTGCACTATGTGGTCAAAGAACGTTTTGGTGCGGGTAGTAAAGCTGTTGGCCTTAATCTAAACGAAGACGACGCAGTGCAGCACGCCAAAGGTCTATCCTCCCCTATTTTTCAATTATACAAAGCAGGTCAAGAAATTAGCGTAGACGCTTGGCTAACAAAGGACCATTTGGTTAAAGCGGCGGTGTGCCGAGTGCGAGACCTAGTTGTTAATGGTGAATCCCAAATTACCTATACTTTACCGAATTGCCTTTTTACAGCACAGGTGACACAGACACTTTCCAAACTAGCGCTGTCTGGCCCCGTTGTATTACAAGGCATCATAAATGATGGAGTACTTCACATCATTGAATGTAATTCGCGATTTGGAGGCGCTTCAACGTTAGGTATCAAGGCGGGTGTTGATAGTCTTTATTGGAGCTTGTGCGAGAGTATAGGCGAAGATATTGACTCGTTGCCGGTAGATCTCGCATCCCATAAAATAACGCAGATTAGAGCTGCTACCGACTATTACCTATGATTTATATCTTCGACCTAGATGATACCCTTTATGATGAGCGCCAATACGTAGAGTCCGGCCTTGCAGCCGTTGCCTCATTTGTGGAAAAAAGCTGGAATGTTGATAAGCGAAGTGGCTTTCAAGAATTAGTTACTCTGCTTGATCGAAATGGTCGTGGCCGAATTTTCAATGATTACTTAGCTAACCACGGCATAGCAGTCAATAAGCGAAATGTACGTGCCTGCGTTTCAGCATATCGCTTACACCAGCCCACTTTGACTTTGCCCGACAATCACCTAACGTTGCTAGAACGTTTGCCCAAGCCGCTTTATCTCGTAACTGACGGAAATAAAGTGGTACAAAGTAAGAAAGTGGAAGCACTCAACATAGCGCACTACTTCAAGCGCGTGTTTGTCACTCACCGCTTTGGAGTGAAACATGCTAAACCTTCTACTTACTGCTTTGAAAAGATTAAACAAGCAGAGCAATGTCAGTGGCACGAAATGGTTTACATTGGTGACAACCCCGCAAAAGACTTCGTTAATTTAAATAAACTTGGAATGCCGACCGTTCGAGTGCTAACTGGGGTTCACAAAACAGCACTTGCCAAGCCAGGTTTCGATGCAAAGTTTACAATACAAAATCTGAATGAACTTCCAGCCCTCAGGCTTTGAACCTTATTAGGCAGCATCCCAGCATATTTAATAAAATAAAATCAATGCTTAACCTACCTACTGATAAACAACAAGTTCTACCTAAACACGAAGAAATCTACACCTTTAGGACTAATAATCCTCAGCTAAGCGCATAGATTCTAAAGCTTTATGGCAAAAATGCCGACACATGATATATTGTGTTTATAACCATAAAAACAGCGAGCAAGCTATGTTCGATGGAAAATCGATTCTCATAACAGGTGGAACGGGTTCATTTGGCCATAAGTACACTGAGACTCTGTTAGCGAGATACAAACCAAAGCGCTTAATTATCTACTCACGCGACGAACTCAAACAGTTCGAAATGCAGCAAAAATTTAACGCGCCGTGCATGAGATATTTTATTGGCGATGTTCGAGACAAAGAACGACTTAATCGCGCCATGCAAGGTGTTGACTTTGTTATACATGCAGCGGCCATGAAACAAGTCCCTGCCGCAGAGTACAACCCGACCGAATGTATTCGTACGAACATCGATGGTGCCGAAAATGTAATTAACGCTGCCATTGATAATAACGTTGAAAAAGTTATTGCGTTGTCTACAGATAAAGCCGCCAACCCGGTTAATCTATACGGTGCTACCAAATTAGCTTCAGATAAATTGTTCGTTGCAGCCAATAATATTGTTGGCGCTGGTGCATCTCGATTTTCTGTAGTTCGTTACGGCAATGTAGTGGGTTCTCGTGGTTCTGTTGTGCCCTTTTTCAATAAGTTGATAGCGGAAAACAGCGATCATATTCCTGTTACGCACAAAGACATGACCCGTTTTTGGATTACTCTTCAACAGGGCGTCGACTTTGTGCTTAAAAACTTTGAGCGCATGTTGGGTGGAGAGATCTTCGTACCTAAAATCCCATCTATTCGAATTACTGACCTCGCGACTGCAATGGCACCGGATATTCCAACCAAATATGTAGGGATTCGTCCAGGTGAAAAGCTTCATGAAATGATGTGCCCTGGCGACATGTCTCTGCATACATTTGAATTCGATGATCACTTTGTGATTGCCCCAGCTATTAAGTTTTTCCACCGAAGTAATAACTTTACTAGCAATGCACTTAACGAACAGGGAAAACTTGTAGACTCGGGTTTCGAATACGTTTCAGACACTAACGAACATTTCCTTAGTATTGAAGAAATAAAGAAGTTCAATGAGGAAGCGCAATAGTGATTCCTTATGGGCGACAACACCTAGATGAAGATGATGTAAAAGCCGTTGTCGAAACCTTAACATCAAATTGGTTAACGCAAGGCCCGGCTATTCCTAAATTCGAAACCGCTCTTGCTGATTATTGTGGCGCTAATTTCGGGGTTGCAGTTAATAGCGCAACGTCAGCTCTACACATTGCCTGCCTTGCACTAGGTGTGAGTGAAGGCGATAGAGTATGGACATCTCCGAACTCATTTGTTGCGTCGTCAAACTGCGCGCTTTACTGTGGTGCCAAGGTCGATTTTGTAGATATTGACCTTCACACCGGTAACATGTGCGTTGATGCTTTACGAAACAAACTTGCCCTAGCTGAATCCACCAACGCCTTACCAAAGGTGGTTATTCCCGTTCATTTTGCAGGTCAGCCCTGCGATATGAAAGAAATTCGTGCACTTTCAAAAAAATATGGCTTCTTTGTTATTGAAGATGCATCACATGCAGTAGGCGCAAAATACCAAGAGAAATTTGTAGGCAGCTGCGAATTCTCAGATATTTGTGTGTTTAGTTTCCACCCGGTAAAAATTATTACCACTATGGAGGGGGGAATGGCACTTACAAATAACAGTGAATGGGCTGAAAAGATGCGTATGTTGCGCAGTCACGGCATAACCAATGATCCAGAAAAGATGACTGAGGACAGTCATGGCCCTTGGTATTATCAACAGATAGCATTGGGCTTTAATTACCGTATGACTGACGTTGAAGCTGCGCTTGGTTTAAGCCAGCTAAAAAAATTGCCGGGCTTTTTAGAAAAGCGGAATACATTAGCTGCTCATTATAATGAACGTTTTGGTTCGAAAGAAAACGTCTCACCACTTAAGCAATCTAGTAATAGATATAGCAGCTATCATCTCTACGTTGTACGTGCTTCTGGACTTACTCGCAAAGAACATGCTTTTGTCGTCGAGCAGCTTCGCGATAAAGGCGTTTTTGCACATCTTCATTATATCCCGATTCACTGCCAGCCCTATTACAAGAATCTGGGCTTCAAGATAGGTGATTTTCCTAATGCGGAGCGTTATTACGAACAGGCAATAACACTTCCCCTTTTTCCCGAGTTAACTCGTGAGCAGATTAACTTTATTGTAGATACACTTTCTCGCATCCTAGATAGCTTAAATTAACGGTTGCTCTGGCGTTTTTTTTCCATCCATTAAACCTCAACATCTAAGTTAAGTTTTTTCGTTCAAAGCCGATAGGAGCAAAGATGTTTTTTAAAAGTCCAACCTTCGAATTACCGGTATATGTTAAAGAAAAAAGATATTCGTCACATCTACGATAGCTACTCGCAACTAAGAAAAATGAAGCGGGTGAATGAGCTTCGACCAGATAGTAAGCCGAAGGCCCTAAATCTAAATATTATCGATAGCTGCAATTCCAAATGCACAATGTGTAATATTTGGAAGAATGAAGAAAGCGTAGACATTACCCCTGAAGAACTCGGCCTAATTTTATCTGACCCGTTGTACAGTGAACTACAGCATGTAGGTGTAACTGGCGGTGAGCCAACTCTGCGCGAAGACTTACCCGATATTTATAGAACCATTATCGATACATTACCCTCCCTCAAAGGCGTGAGCATGATAACCAATGCCATTGAAGAGAGAGATGTAAAAAATCGAATTACGGCTATTTATGATATTTGCAAAAGCAGAAATATGAGCTTTTCTGTCATGGTTTCTATAGATGGCGTTGAGGGCGCTCACGACAGGGTACGTGGAATAAAGAACAACTTCGCGTCCGCTATCGCTATTTTCGAATTTTGCCGAACCACGTTAGAGATTCCGACTACGTTCGGGTGCACTATTTCTAAACAGAATGTATGGGAAGTGGATGACTTCCTTTATTATGCTAAAAAACACGACATGTATGGTAGGTTTCGTGTTGCCGAGTTTATCAACCGCCTATATAACGGTGATAGAGATAAGGTTATACGCAATTTCGATGAAGATGAAACCTATAACCTCTTATTATTTTTTGAGAAATTAAAAAGACAATACGAGCCTGGTTCCACGATCAAACGAACATATCGCAGTATTCAAAACATGCTACAAGGCGGCGAACGCTTGATAGGTTGCCCCTATCATAACGATGGTGTCGTTTTAGGTTCTAAAGGGCAGGTCAATTACTGCGCGCCTAAAGGTAGCGATATTGGCAACGCATTAGAAACCTCCTCGCAAGTTTTGTACAAAAACAACTTTGCGCAAAAAGAGGCTATCGCAGAACGCGACTGTAAAAACTGCATTCATGACTATCACGCAGGCATTACCTATGCAGAAAAACAAACGCAGCTTACCGAATTAACTCATCACAGGCTTCTGAATATTGACAATATTCACCTGATTAAATGGTTAGCGAAAACATTAAAAACCCCACATAAAAGGAAACCCTACCAAGTATTTATATTTGGCTGGTATGGCACCGAGACCGTGGGAGATAAGGCAATATTGGGCGGAATCGTTGATGAATACACGAAATTGCACGGCGACAATATTGAGTTTGTATTGGGAAGCTTATATCCATTTGTAACCAAAAGAACATGCAAAGAGCTCAAAATCAACGCTAAGGTTGTTTCTACAAAATCCCTTGATCTATTGCGACATTCGAAAAGTGCCGACGAAGTTGTTATGGGTGGCGGCCCCCTTATGGATCTACACGAACTTTATATCCCTTTGCTGGGATTTAAGGTAGCCAAAGACAATGGTAAGAAAACCGTAGTTTATGGCTGTGGCCTTGGCCCACTGCATGAAGATAAGTATAAAAGAGCAGTAAAGCAAATACTGGCGTTATCATCTGATATTAAACTGAGAGATAGAAAAAGCGTAGCCACTGCCAACGCATGGGGATTTGAAAAGGCCTCCCTTTCAGGCGATTTCGCGAAACCTTACATAGAGCGCCATTTTATTAAGCAGTCAATAAAATCCAACACGCCATTTATTGCTTGCTTCTTACGCGAGTGGACTTACGAATACTCTCGTGAGTTGACACTGGAAGAGTTTGAGGTTCATAAAAAAGCGTTTGAAGCCGGTATAGCTCGATTAATAAAAGAAAAAGTAAAGGAGCTGGGCGTAAATACGGTATTACTCGATCACATGCATAATTTTGATGTAGGTTATGACGATAGAGATTTCAGTCGTTACTTTATTGATACTTATTTCGCGGACGAACCTGATATCGATATCTCCTTTAACAAACGTTTATCGACTGTAGCGAGTGTTGTCCACACGATGCAGAGTGCGTCATTTAACATTTGCATGCGATTCCACTCAGTCTTGTTTGCGCATACGTTAGAAACTGATTTTTGTGCGATTGATTACACTAAGGGCGGTAAAATTACCAATTACCTTACTGACAACGACGAACTTAAGCGTATGTATTCGCCCCAAGAGCTTGCTCGCTAATGAATGTTTTACTTGTTAATACCTATGATAGAGGCGGAGCAGCGAACGCGTGTATCAGATTACATCTAGCATTGATCGATGCCGGGCATACTAGCCACCTTCTGACGCTAAATAAGACTAGAGACGATATCCCTTTCCATTTCGATTACAAATCATTTACTGGTATGGAGGCTGGAAATATCCTGAATCGTGTTTCCCATATTACTGTAAATAGCGTACACGAATATAAGACTCAAGATATCAAAGATATTTGCACTGCAGCGTCTAAATATACCGATGTATTCTCTTCAATTTATAGCGATTTCAGAATTGAAAATGCGCCGCAGATTAGTGAATATGACGTGGTAAACCTTCATTGGACTTCTCGGTTCTTGAACTGGCCAACCTTTTTCGCTTCTAAAAGTATAAAGCGGGTCATTTGGTCATTACATGACATGGCTCCGTTTACGGGTGGATATCATTATAGTGACGGGTTTGAAGGATATAAAACCGATGACAGTAATCCACATTTTTTAAGACAAACCAGTGATCCTGACTTTGCTAAAAAACTGTTGCTCTCGAAACAAGCCATTTTACGGAGCAGCGATATCCCAATTGCCGTAATTTCATTGTCGAATTGGTTACACGAATGTGCGGCATCTAGTACACTTTTTAAACACTACCCGATAAAGCGGATTGCCAATAGTGTCAATACAGACACGTACCGTTATATGGACAAGCGAGGATCCAGGAAACATTTAGGACTACCTGAGGATAAAGACATCGTCCTTTTTGTAAGTGACAGTGTTAATAATAAAAGAAAGGGTTTCCACTTGCTTGAAAAAGCAATCAATGAAGCAAATAACAGTCGAATTATGTTGTGCAGTGTAGGGAAAGATTTAAATAGCAACCTCCCCGAAGTTCATGACTTTTCCGAGGTTCATGATGAACATAAGCTTGCGCTAATCTACAGTGCAGCTGATGTATTTGTGTTACCAGCTTTAGAAGATAATTTACCTAATGTAGTTATTGAATCGTTATGTTGCGGCACTCCTGTGGTGGGTTTTAATATTGGAGGCATGCCAGATATGATTGAGGACAGAGTAAACGGAAGGCTTGCAAAAGATATCAGTGCAGAAGGGTTGCTAGCATCGCTTAACGACGTGCTGAATAACGGCGTGTCAAAAACATCAGGGCAAATATCACAACACGCGCGAAACACTTACTCTCAATCTCATCAGGCAGAGATGTTTAACCTATACCTCAATGATTTAAGAAGCAACACATCTTCCCGCAAACCTTAGTTTCTAGGTAAAGGCACGGCAGTGTAAAAATCTTCTGACTCAGTATGTATCATGATCATCGAGCCTCGCGGCAATGCATCGTCATCAAGTGCTTTATAGACAAACCGCAATGCTCGACGCGGTAAATCAGAGCTATTTTGAGCAGAGCTATGTATCAAGTAATTGCTAAACAATACGATGTCTCCAGGCTCAGTCTCAACAAAAACTTTATTACTCTCCTCATTTTTATCTAACACAATACGGTCATGATGCGTTGCACCTTCAACGTGAAACCATTTTCTAAATCCGCGCTTATGAGAGCCAGGTATAACCTGTAAACATCCATTTTCTTGCGTGGCGGAATCAAGAGAAACCCACGCTAACACTTTCTCGGTTTCATTAGGTCGATTAAGAAAATCTTGGTGCCATGGCACCTCATTGTCTTTGTCTGCAGGCTTATAAAGATAGGAGTTAACATACAGGTAAACGCTCCTATTAAAGTAGCTTTTCAAGAATGCCGTGACTTCAGGCACTTCAGCCGCTTTTCTAGCTTCTGGAAAACGCTGATAAACGTCGTAAAGCACGCCGCTATCAGTGCGATGAGTGAGGTACCATCGATTAGTAATATCTCTTGAAGACTGCGCTGAAATAACCTCTACGGCACGAGACAGCGTGTTACCTATCTCTTGGCAGACAGCTGGAGAAATTTGCCGCTTTAAAACAACAAAACCATCACGTTTGAATTGATTAATTAATTGGGGGATATCAATATCGCTCATAGCGTGCCTTCAATATTGCTGAACTACGGTCCCAAATATGTGTAGCTTGTTCTGGAGACATTTTGTCTTTCCATTGCGCTATCGACGCATTGCGAACAAACGTGAAATCTTCGTCAAAATTCACCGAGTGATTTGGTCTGGAATTCTCTTTTTCAGCCGCTTTTAATTTGTCAGGTTGTGAAAATAGAAGTGCTTTCTGAAGTAGTTCTCTTTGTATGTTAATTCCTAGGTCATCAAATACGTTGAGAAAACTCGCTAAAGGATCTTGCATTAGCGTTTCATAATCGAAAACCCAAGAAGCTTTGCTATACCAGCTTTCTATGTGCTTGTTGTAGGCATCAATACCAAAAGTATTATTCTCAACAAACTCGTCAAATGTACCTTCAAACCTGCCTTTTTTTCGCTTACTCGCATAGTAGTAAAACGAAATCATTGTATCTCTGGGATCTCTTAAAATATAGAGTGCTTTGGGTTGAGCATATAGCGGATTATCTTCAGCAAGTTGGTGAGTTTTCACTAGTCGCGGTAAGGGATCACCCTTCCAACAAAACTCGATAAGGTTATCTTTAAGACACTCCGGCATTATTTGCCCAAGATTGTAAAAATCAACAGGTTCCGAGTTTTTGTTGAGTAAATGAACAATATTGGCAAAAACAAAGCGTGTAAATGTAGAACCTGTCTTAGGAAACGAAACGATAAGAACATCTTCACTAGATAAGCCCTCCAACCGGTTCTCTGGGGGAATGGTCATCGTATGTCTCATTGCTCTAAACCCTACAATTGTTACTATTTTCTTGAAACCATTTCCAAGTACTGGATAGGCCATCGCGAAGTGAAATACTAGGTTTCCAATTGATAAGAGATTGAGCCAATGAAACATCCAGCCGTTTAACCGGCGTTCCTTCCGGCTTACTCGTGTCGAAAATAAGTTTCCCCTTAAATTCGGTTACTTCGCAAAGTAATTCAGCTAACTCTCGAATTGAGCAGTCTGTACCTGTCCCCATATTAATGTGTGAACTCATTGGTGGAATTGCCCCATTAAACTCAGCGTTTGGAAGGTTTGCTATTTGGATAGAGCCTCGAGCCAGATCAGAAACATGTAAAAACTCTCTTCTAGCCCTACCACTACCCCAAATGTTTACCGATGAAGCATTATTTTGCTTCGCCTGTGCGAACTTATTGATGAGCGCAGGAATAACATGACTGCCATTAAGCTCGAAATTGTCATAAGGGCCATACAAATTAGTCGGCATCACGCTTCGGTAATCTCTACCATATTGCCTGTTAAAGCTTTCGCAAAGCTTAATACCTGCTATTTTGGCAATAGCATAAGGCTCATTCGTTGGTTCAAGAGCGCCTGAAAGAAGCGACGACTCGTTAATAGGTTGCTCCGCAAATTTCGGATAAATACAGCTTGAACCCAAAAATAACAGTTTATTAATATCACTTTCGTGTGCCGCTTCAATCACATTTGCACTTATCATCAAGTTCTCGTAAATGAAACTCGCAGGCAAAGTATTGTTGGCGTGTATTCCCCCCACTTTTGCAGCTGCCAAGTACACCTCATCAACGTCATGACTTTTGAAAAACTGCTTTACCGAAAGCTGATTTGTAAGGTCAAGTTGATCACGACTTGCTGTCACTATTTCAATATTGCTATTTTTAGATAGCTCGCTAACTAGAGCACGCCCCACCATTCCCTTGTGGCCCGCTACATAAATTCGTTTAGCCGACATTATCAACCTTCCCCACTGATAGGGAGTTCAAACCCGTTCGCTTTTAAAAAAGCTAACCTACGCGCCTCTTCAGCATCTGACGCTACCATTTCTTCGCACATTTCTTTAGCTGATATTGTAGGTTCCCAGTTCAAGGTTTCTTTTGCCTTGGTAGGATCACCTAACAAGGAATCAACTTCGGCGGGCCTAAAGTACTTTTTATCTACCCTGACTATCACATCTCCTACACTCAGTGCTGGTGACAGTGCTTTGTCGACAGAAACTACCGTAGCAATTTCGTGAACATCTGAACCAGAAAACCTAAGCTCAATGCCCAACGCCTTTGCCGACCATTGAACAAATTGTCGAACTGAGTATTGCTCCCCAGTTGCTACAACAAAATCTTCAGGTTTATCTTGTTGCAACATTAGCCACTGCATGTAAACGTAATCTTTGGCGTGCCCCCAATCTCTGAGCGCATCTAAATTTCCTAAATGTAAACAACTCTCTAGGCCCTGAGAAATGTTGGCTAGTCCACGCGTGATTTTTCTCGTTACAAAGGTCTCTCCGCGGCGAGGTGATTCATGGTTAAATAAAATCCCATTACACGCATATAGACCATATGCTTCTCTATAGTTAACGGTTATCCAATACGCATACAATTTGGCCACGGCGTAAGGTGAGCGCGGATGAAAGGGCGTGGTTTCTCTTTGCGGCGTCTCGGCAACTTTGCCATAGAGCTCTGAAGTAGAAGCCTGATAGAACTTAGTTTTGTCTTTTAAACCCAGTAACCTAATAGCCTCTAGAAGCCGTAAGGTTCCCATAGCGTCGACGTCTGCAGTATATTCAGGCGAATCAAAACTCACCGCGACATGGCTCTGCGCTCCTAAATTGTAAATCTCATCAGGTTGGATCATTTGCACTAATTTAATAATGTTGGAGCTATCGGTTAAGTCGCCATAATGCAATATGAAGTTCCTATTCGATTCGAAGGGATCTTGATAGATATGATCTACACGCTGCGTATTAAATGATGACGCTCTTCGCTTAATCCCGTGAACCTCATATCCCTTCTCTAACAGGAGTTCGGCTAAATAGGAACCATCTTGACCGGTGATACCTGTTATTAAAGCCTTCTTTTTTTCAGGCATTACATATCTCTCCAACTTATCACTTTCGTTCCTTCGAGCTTATCCCTCAGCACTTCACTAATATCAAGTTCATGCTCACCTTCCACACCATTTATCACCATGGATAATGCTAAATCACGCGCTTCCTCTATGGATTTTACTGGCACGTCCATTATCTCATTTATACTATCTCGAGTGGATTGCAGGAAACATGAAACGAGGGCGCCATTCTGTCTGAGCGCATTTGCAATTAATATCGACAATTGCCGTGTACCAAATACGCCAACTTTCATTCCAGCATAACTTGCCAAAAGCTTCTCTTGATTGAGAACCTTCTCAAGAAGCAATTTTAAATCAATAACATTCTTATCAAGCTGAACTTCCTTACTAGAGGTCGTTTCTCCAAGCAATTGAGCAACAGCATCAGCTTCTCTTTTTAGTAGTAACCTACTGGCGCTGCTAGAACTTGCGCCTCCCTGGCGAAAATTAGCGGAAATCGCATCAATATAAGTTCCTTGATACCGTGTGATCGCAGTCTTCATGAAGAAACTGTCAGCATATAACTTAAAACATTCGCTAAAAGGGCCTATCTTGTTGAATAACGAGGATTTGCAGAAAAACCCCTGATGACAGGTATTTGCACGATTCGATATCTCAGTGTTAGCAAACCATACCTCCCCAGATTCCTCATCGAAACATCTGACTTTTGTTACCGCATAATCAATATTTTCACGCCCAAAAGCATCGAGAATGGTTTCAATAACCCTCGCTTCATAAAGCGAATCGTCAGCACCGAGAAAATAAATTATGTCGCCTGACGCTAATTCAACGCCACGGTTAAATGCATGATAAATACCTCTATCTGGCGCCGAAAAGACCTTAGCGACGTGTGGGTACTTACAAATAGTGGACAATGTTTTGTCAGTAGAGCCGCCATCGATAATTATATGTTCAATTTTATCTATTGCGGTTTGCTCGGCAACACTGCTAAGACACTCTTCTATTAAGTGAGCACAATTGTAGGTTGCCGTTATTATGGATATTTTCATTTCATTCTACGTTCATTCTCAGATGCCACTATTAGGCAAGGATCAAAAAATCTTGCCCATTATGCAGATTCTCACTTTCAAGAAGCTCGGTTAGCTCTTCCCTGACAGGTTGCGCAGCCACCACTAACGCGGCTTGGGAAACAGCCATATAATTAGCTAGTGAAATGACAGGAGTTTTCGTTCCGTTATCAGTTACTATATCTTGAGTGGGCGAAGTTTCTACAAACGCTTTCACCGTAATACCTCGATGCATCATTATTCTAGCAAACGCTTTTGCCATTTGGCCTGTTCCAAATACAAAGAGCGACTTGCCTGAAATACAATATGAAAGCCTACTCCACTTTTCTTCAACGACTAGAGACAGGCCATGCTCAAGATCTCGCGCTGATAAAGAAGCCGTGGTAGAGGAATCGCTTACCCTCATATTAACGAGCACTTTTTCAACGCACCCAAACTTAGCCTTAGCATTAAGCAGCCGCAAAAACAAAACGTAATCTTCAAACATTCTTAAGCAAGGATAACCAACGTTTTGCAACGACGTTGTTTTTGCAAAATAGGTAGTGTGAGGGAAACAGGGCCAATCTAATAGTGTTTTTTGGATAACACTTGGCTCAGATACGCTATTTAGTAATCCTTCTTTCTTAGCTTTAAACTGCTTAAAGCGCGCTGAGTCACGCACGTTTTCGTCATGAGGAAAATAAGAAAGGAAGCATTTAACCAAGTCAAAGCCACCTTCCTCAAGGTGATTTAGCTGCTCTTGGAATCGGGTAGACGAGCTGATGTCGTCTGCGTCCACTTTTGCAATGTATGGCGTGTTTACAAGGGATAATGCTTGATTTAGGCAATAGCCCACGCCTTTGTTCTGGCTGTTTGCAACAAGCTTTATGCGAGCGTCATCGAAACTATTAATAACATCTGTTGTGTTATCGGAAGAGCCATCGTCTATGATAAGCAATTCAAAGTCTTCATAAGTCTGAGACAGAACAGACGCAATAGAGGCGCCAACCCACCTTGAAGCATTGTAGGTTGTCATTAGCGCCGTCACGGTTGCCACTACCTATTGACCTCTAGCTAGTCTAATTTGATTTACTTTGGCCGCTTTTCGTTTGGAATATTCATCTTCACTAATAAACTCTCTACGCATGTCTATTGGCTTTAATCGTGGCATCAACACTAAGCGATCACCACTTTTTAAGACCAGCGCTTTCTCTGAAAGTGGTTCATCGCTAATAATAATGAAATCAGGCCCACCGTAACAATGCCTTCCCTCTCCAACCACAGTAAATTGAGATAGAAACGCTAAATCTAAACTAGGATGCTGCGTGTACTTCTGGAGGAAAATAACGTCCTCTAAGCCAGACATAATAGCAATTACAGCCAAGTCTACTCGAGACAAATCATTTGCTTGTAACGGCTCAAGCGGATTTTTAAAAGCCCCCGGAGATAGTACTGTTACTCCTTTTATAGGCTGCCCAACACACTGGGCTACATCCATCGCAATATTGCACACTGAAGCATCGGTTTTAACTTCTTCATTGTTAATAAGCCAGTTGATGACTATCGGTTTAGCATCCGTCTCTGCTCCCTTCTTAGCTAAATCAAACAAGGGACTAGAGATAAAATAATGAGCCGGCTGCATTTGTAGATTCAAAGGAGAACGACTGAATTCATTTGCTAGGATTTTCTGGCGACGCACTCCAGACAGAGACGAGACAGCATCCTGACCATATTGGTCGTCAGAAATAATCGTAAGGATATCATCAACGTATCGCGCCCAGATATCACTAAGCTCGTTTGCTGCACGTGTCGCAACTTGTTCGTCTGCAAGGTTAAGTAGCTTACTAAACATGCTGTTAATATAGTTGAACGTGCCGTTGAGGTAATAAAAAGCCAATGACTTTTTTCGTTGAAACGAAGAAACAATAAAGTCCCTTTGTTTCAATATGAATTCGTCTATGTCTTCCATAGTCGAAAAAGTCTTTTTTACGACCCCAGTCAAGGCGTTTAATTCCTCAATTAAGCTTTGTGTACTGTATCGATTTCCAAATTCATTGATAAACCAATCACTGTGCTCACTAGTAAATGCAAGGGTGTTTAAAGCAAACTTCGCATTAGCCTTCATTTCAGGAGCAGAGACAAGTAGCACATTCTCCTGTTTCAGTGGTTTGGCTCCAAGTATTCTCGCACCGTCGTTAAGGTTGTAGACCTCGCTAGAGGAAGAAGCAAATACTTGCTCTAAAACGCTTTTCGAAACTTTGAATTCGTATTTGGTTTTTACCCAAGGTTTAAAGTTGCCAGGAATCGCTAATGACATTGCATGGTTAGCTGAATAATCATATAACTCATTACCTTCTACATCGTAATATCCAGAAGACTTTGAGTGATGGTATGAATCACTAACAAAACCCATATCGGTACCAAAAAGATATATTTGGTTGAAACCGATAGTAGTGGCGATATCTGCAGCAAAGTTTGTAACTGTGGGATAGGAAAAGTTCAACGTTGTAAAACCGTGATCCTTCTTAAGCTCTGTGAAGGCCACAGTTGATGCCTCACCCTGCTTAAAGGCCAATAAGGTTTTTCCAAATAGAGCAGCTGCATCGGGATGAACACCGTTACAGCTTAGCAACGTAATTCGCTTTAGATAGTCATGATCATCAACTCTAGTGAGCCAATCGAAGGTAGAACGGTTTGTCTCAATTTCAGCATGATAGTCTGGGCAAATTCCCTGCCGATGTAGTGCTTGAAGCGCTGTTCCACATGATATTATGATCGCCCGTTCAGACTCTTCCTTTAGCGTACCCATTAGTCCGTCTAACGAAGGTCCATTCCCAACAATAAATACCGGAACATCCAACACTTCGGTCGGCAAGAGTTTCTTAACTCTTTTATTAAGAAAAGGGACTTTGTTTTTTAATGCCCATAAAGTATGAGAAATACCGTACTTTGCATTATCAAAGTAATCCCCCATCGCAATAATAACAAGCAATTGCTCACGCAGTTGGGCTACTGCATCAGTAAGCTTCTCATTTACATAGCTCTGATAGAAGAATGTATTTGCCAACACATAAGGGCCAACGGACTGAAATTGAATCAATAAATCATTGGTGAGGTTTGAGCCATCGTCACCAATGTTTAAGTAAAGGCGCTTTTTTCCATCATCAAACGAAGAAATGATATTTGCCCAGTCAATGGAAAATAATGAGGCATAAAAGAAATCTCGATTTGGCTCACAAATAAATAGCATACCAATATCGTGTTCTTTTACTAAGTAGTTAAGCCCATAACCACTGCCAATGCCAAACTGGATGATAGACTTGACCTGAGTGGGTAACGCACTTTGCTTTTCCTGAACATCTTTTAGTACAGACTCACACTCTTCGACAAGCTGATAGTGTAAATACCCTTTTAACTTCTTTCCTTTGTAGCTTAAAAGTAGACCATCTTTGTTCGGCTTTGATGCAAAGGATTTAAAATTTGTTTTCGCATCATCAATTGGTGCACTGGAAAACAGCGCATTAGTTGACTTGTGATAAAGATAAACATCCCCGTCAACGTTAGCGCTTGGCGCCCACTGCTGAGGCTCATAATTTACAAACTCTTCGTATAGGTTCGGGAAGTACTTTTTTAAAGCGACGAGATTACTATTCTTGCGCTCCTCATCTAAATTTGAAGAACGCAACTCCTTGTCATCTTTTAGCGGTGCCCACTGATGAAGGTAACTCTCGCTAATTGAAGTAGTGTTACGAGCAGGTAACCACGACTGCAGTTCATGCCAATCTGATGTCATTAGTTTGCTTTCGAGGTTATTGAACACCGGATTATGCAAATGCTTATAAAAATCTAGTTTATCTACTCCAATATGCTTTTTAAGCTCCAACATATCTTTAGCGAAGTTTGCGCCGTCAGAACCAATTTGAAGATACAAGGCGATGCTTCGTTCTTTCGCGATATTGAGCAATTCTCTCCAATTGAGACTAGACAGCGAACACACAAAATAATCAATATTAGGCTCATAGACCACTATATGTTGATAGCGGCCCTCTCTAATCAAATTCTCAATGTGGTAACCTAACCCCAGCCCCATAACAACCATCGCAGAAACAGATTTCTCATTATCACTAGATAATGAAATGGGAGCCGTGCGAGCGATGTATGCATTGTAGTGAGAGAGAACTTCTAGTTTTGGATGCTCACCATACAACACCTGCCCGGTGTTGTAGTTAATAATATTTAGCTCGCCAAATTTATTACACAGCAAGGTAGATACTGACGAATCATGTTTCTTAATTAGGTCTGCAAGGGTTGGAATAAACCGCTCAAATGCACTCATACTGAGTCGATAGTTTTCCCTAATCTCTTGCGCAAGCGCTCGCTCAATATTTTGCTGCTGTCGCTCATCTTCATGAACGTGAAACTGGATCTGCTGTAACATGGCTATTTATATTTCTTAACGGCTGCACGGCCTCTGGAAAATTTGACCGCTTCTTTTTTAGCGTTATTAAGCAAACCTTGCGCCAGCTCTTCAAGCTTTTGATTTATTTCGAGTTCTTCTTTAGCAAATTTCGATTTTGAGTCGTCGTCTAATCGACGCAGCGCTCGAACAACAACTTTATGGCGTATCTGGGAGAGGTAACGAAAGCGTTCTGTGGAGAACTCTTCACTGGACGACGACAAGCAAGCAGCTAACTCTGTGTTAACTGCCTGAAGGAAAGGTGGAGTTTCGCAATGGTTTAATATTGAATTTTTCAAACAGCTTGTCGTTTTTGACGCTGGGCCTCATACGCTTCCTGTTTCGCTTCTTCAGGAATCTGTACCCATGCATCGCGTATTGGTGTTAATAGGCTAGACACTTCATCCAACATATTCAAGTCGTTGTTAAAATGTGCCTCATTCAAACGTTCTACCATGTAATTGTATAATGCAAACATATTTTCAGCTACTTCACCACCAACCTCTACATCAAGCGTATCTCGCAAATGCATGATTATAGCGCTTGCTTTAGAAATGAAATCCGCCTTAGCCACCAGCTCTTTGCGCTCCATCGCCCCTTTTGCGTAAGCAACTCTATCAAGTGCCCCCTGCAAAAGCATAAGGGTAAGTTTATGCGGATCTGCATTTGCAACGTCCTGTTTTAAGTTCCCTTTACGATAGGCGTTTATACCTTTGAGTGACATAACAACTCCAACTCTACTTTATTTACAACGACGCTAATAACGCTGAACCAGTTTGGTTTAACTGTGCAACGGTTTGGTCGAGGTTTAAATATTTATCCCGAAGAATCTCTTCATAGTTAAGCATACGTAATTCGAGTGTTTCACGCTCATCGTACAGCTCTTCTCGCTCATCTTTAACAGAGCGCTCACGCAAGCTGATTAAACCACTATAAGATGTATATTCTTTTGAAAACTCGTATAAGCGAGTAGCAATACCTTCATCAGAATCAGTAAACAATTTGGCAATCTCGTCGAAGTTATCTTCTAGTGCATCTTCTAGACGATCTTCGCCTGATCCTAAACCAAAATCAGTCGAACCAATTTCTAATTTGCCTTCATCATCGAATTCAATACCAATCTGGAAAAGCCCACCAAGAGCAGAGGAGCTGACGCTATCACCAACAATTGATGCCAATCCGCTCTGGATCCCTCGTAGTAAAGAGTCACCAGCGAGTGCGCCGTCATCTTCTAGCTCAGATTCACCGTATTTGGTTAACGTACCTATTTCATCAATAAGCGCGTTATAGTTATCGACAAAGTCACGGATTTTTTTATCTAAACCTTCTTTGTCATAGCCGATGTCTAGTTTAGTTGCTTGAAATTCTCCAGCTGCGTCTTTCGGAGAAACCTCATTAACATCAAACGAGACGTTTTGAATAGTATTTTCAAACTCATTAGAACTGCTTTGAACTTCAATACCATCAACGTAGGCAATAGCATTACGGGCACTTTCTATATTTGCAGCGCTAATATTGTTAGTGCCACCCGTTGTTGATAGTCGATCTAACTCAGCGGCGCCTGTATCATTTGTGATGACAAGGTCATTACCATCGCCTGTCTCATCTGAGGAAAATACTAGACGAGGTCCAGCGCCTGTTCCGGTGTCAATAATATTGGCCGTAACACCAAAGTTATCATCTGCACTATTAATTTTTTCACGTAACGCTGTAAGTGACATACCTGCAGTAACATCAACAGTGAAACTTTCGCTTCCGCCAACGTCAAACGTAAGCGACCCCGTCCCAGATGTTAGTACTGGATCGCTGCTTGAAGAAAATGCACCTGCATCTGTTGTGATTCTGCTTCCAGCAGCAAGTTGTTCGACAACAATTTCATAGCTGCCGCGAAGCGCTGAATTTGATGCTTCTGCTGAGAGAACATCATCATCTTCGGAAGGATTAGTTATTGTAGGCTCACGACCATTAATTCCGTTGTCACTGCGTAACTCATCAACGGCATCTTTGAAGTCAGAAAGCTTGGATTTAATCTGCCCGAGGCCAGATATCTCAGCCTCTATACGTTCTTCTTTTGCGTTTAAACGCTCCTCTTTGGGCTGACGTTCTGCAGTAAGAAGTTGCTGTACAAGATCGTCAAGAGCAAGGCCTGACCCTACACCTAGAGACTGAATTGTCATACTTTACCTCGTTAAACCTGGTTGTTGATAAACACCCCTACACTGTTCCCAACATCCTGTTGCAGCTCTTGAATGCGTTCGGCTAGTTTTAACACTTCTTCTGAAGGTATCTGCCTAATAACATCACCAGACTGTGAGTCTTTTACCGTTACTACAGAGCGTTTTGTTTCATCGTCTATGGTAAAAGCTAAATCCCTATTCTGAACTTTAAGGAATGATTCAACTTTGGCGACAGCATCATCTAGCTGAGCACCGTTCCTCTCTACTTCCAGGTTATCGGCTTGTTGACTAGAAGCTTGAGCGTTATTTTGTTCGTCAAAATTTACACCTGAAGACTGAGCCTGGTTAGCTTGATTAGCAAGTTGACTTTGTTCTCTAGGTTGCTGCCCATTGCGATTAGCATTCAGTTCAGAAACCGAAGGCGATTCATTTCTCACTGGTGCCAATGGCGTAGTCGATGCAAAAGCTTGGCCACTTTGGGTATTTTGAATTTCCACGTAATACCTCCTTCCTGAAACGACAAAACGGGTCTTTGCCTATCATAGCAAACACCCGTTACATCTCAATCAAGGTAACTAATTAAAGTATAGCTTATCCAAGCAAAGACAGCGCTGTTTGAGGACGCTGGTTTGCCTGACTGAGAACAGAAACAGATGCCTGCTGAATAATCTGATTTCTGGTAAGTTCTGCAGTTTCTGCCGCAAAATCAGTATCACGAATTTGTGAACGAGCAGAAGACAGGTTTTCACTTATATTACTTAGGTTACGAATAGTAGACTGGAAGCGATTTTGCAGCGCACCTAAGTCGGCTCTCACGGCCCCGATTCCAGAGATAGCACCATCAATATCACTAAGTAGTGAAGAGGCGCCAGCTGCAGTCGTTACGTCGTTAGTCGTAATCCCAAGGCCTGTTGCACTAAAGCCGCTAATAGAGCCTAGGTTGCCTGAAGACAAATTAACCGAAATGGTTTGGCCCGCGTTTGCGCCAACTAAGAATTTAGCAGAAAAGTTACCGTCTAGGATGTTCACGTTACCAAACTGTGTGTCTGTAGCGATACGTGAAATTTCTGTACGAAGTGCAGAAACTTCTTTTTGAAGCGCCTGACGGTCGGCTGAACTGTTGATACCATTTTGCGATTGAACTGCCAGTGTACGAATACGCTGTAAGCTTGTAGTTACCTCGCTTAGGGCACCTTCAGCCGTTTGAGATAAAGAAATAGCATCGTTCGCGTTACGAACGGCTTGGTTCAAACCTTGAACCTGAGATGTTAGACGATCTGAGATCTGCAAGCCAGCAGCATCATCTGCTGCACTGTTGATACGGAATCCCGATGAAAGTCTTTCGAACGACGTGTTTAAGCGATCGCTTACGTCAAAAAGCTGACGCTGCGCGTTAAGCGAAGACACATTAGTATTTACAAATAAAGACATTAGATTACCTCCTAGGGATTCGATGGCAAATTTGCTATCATCAAATCCTTCCAGTTCAAATTAGCTGGGTCACTACTCCCAACTAACCCCTCTCTTAAAAGTAAAGTAGATTACCCCTCAACAATAGGTATCGGCAAAGTCTTTAGGTTCTTTAGCTTTTTTTTGTATTTTTTACTCCAATTTTCAAAATAAAAAGTAACTAATTGTTTTAAAAAGAAAAAAATCATCTAGAGCGTTTGAAGAAAATTAGTAATTTTTCGATACATAGCTAAAAGATATCGATAATTGATACTGTAAATAATGTCGGTAAGCGTTAACTAAGATTTCGAACGTGCAATTCAGGATATGAGGAAAGAACCATCAAATTTGCAAGAATGAAAAAGCTGGCACTGTAAATGCTTTAGGAATATCGAACCAACGGCGTTGCTCTACCGTAGTTTGAAATTGGCGAGATGTTTCGGTAAAAATAAAAAAAGGCCGAGACATTCAAATCTCGGCCAATTTGCTCATGTTAGGAGATTGAGCAAATTCAGTTTCTGTCGGCTGGCAGGGTTTAGTAGGATAAACTGGCCTCTCAACCAACACTTCTACACTCTCAGTTCTGTTAGTCGGCGTTTTCTCTAAGGGGCGGCCTAATTGGCCGCTTTCCTTGCTTCAGGGGATGGCCTCTCAACTCCTTCCCAAATTTACGCCTAAAACATGCTTAACGCGTTAGCCTAGTAGAGACAATGCTGCTTGGGGGCGCTGGTTCGCCTGGGCTAAAATTGTTGTACTTGCCTGTTGTAAAATCTGATTACGGCTTAACTCTGCCGTTTCTGTGGCAAAGTCAGCATCTTTAATGCGAGATCTTGCCGCTGAAACGTTTTCTGAAATGTTACTTAAGTTTCTGATGGTAGATTGAAAACGATTCTGTAATGCCCCCAAGTCAGCGCGTAAACCGCCGACAGCAGATATTGCAGTATCGACCGCAGTTAGAAGGCGAGAAGCGCCCTGCTCTGTAAGTACATTATCATCCAAAATTCCCATGCCAGTCGCACTGAAACCATTTATGCCGGCACGTGCTAGTGCTGAACTCGATAGGTTTACAGAAATTGTTTGACCGGCATTAGCGCCTACCAAAAACTTAGCCGAAAAGTCACCTGTTAGAATATCCACACCAGCGAATTGCGTTGTTGTTGAAATACGCGAGATTTCTGTACGCAGTGCAGAGACTTCTTTTTGAAGTGCTAAACGGTCTGCAGAGCTATTAATACCGTTTTGCGATTGAATCGCTAGCGTGCGAATACGTTGAAGTGCTGTCGTCGTTTCCGCCATTGCACCTTCCGCAGTTTGAGCAAGCGAAATACCGTCATTTGCATTACGTACAGCTTGGTTTAAGCCCTGAACTTGCGAAGTCATACGGTCAGTAATCTGAAGACCTGCAGCATCATCAGCAGCGCTGTTGATTCTGAAGCCAGATGATAAGCGCTCAAATGCAGTGCTTAAGTTGTTGCCAGTAGTGAACAATTGACGCTGTGCGTTTAACGATGACACATTGGTATTAACAAATAGACTCATGGGTCTCTCCTAACAGTTTCGAGTGTTGCGCTATTGGTTTTATTATCTGCGCGGTAGTTTAAAATTTTGGCATAACCTGTGCTTTATATAGGTGTCAGAGTAATCTGACGTTTTATCGGCACACTAACCGATGAAACTTGCTATATAGAGAAGTTATTTCTCTTTGCTGGCTGGCGAGTTTGATGTTCCAAACCTCAAACCTCTCACTACCTCCTGGCTTCATTCTCGCCTGTCAGCAGCTCCACCCTTAGCAAACCTTCCTATTTATCGCCACCCAAATCAATTTACTTTAGAACTTTTTGAAATTAATTTTTACACCGATAAAATATTGATTTTAATCACTTTAAAAATAAACAATATAAAATCATCTAGAAGCTTTACCCTTACAAAACCTGAGTTAACTAAGTTTTTTAAGGGATGGAGGATAATTAACAACTTTATCTCCCCTTTGTAATAGTTATCGTCACTTAGGGAAATTTCCTTTAGCTTTTTTTATAAAATTTTTAATTCGTTTTATTTACTTTACAAAAAGATAACTAATTCAATGAGATAGAGGGATTCTTCAATTGCTGGGTGCGTGTTACTAAGCGTTTCTATACTTGGAAGGGTTTTGAAGAATTTAGTAAAATAAAAGCTGTCGTTAAGTGAAAATACCTCTACAAAGTAGGAAGACACTGTGCTGATTATGATAGGCAAAAAAAAGCCGACAATTGTGTCGGCTTTTAGTAAATTAAGTTGAACTAGAGCACTACCTCCTGGCTCCATTCTCGCTTTTTTAACCTAGAAGAGATAGAGCTGCCTGTGGGCGCTGGTTCGCCTGAGATAATACGGTAGTGCTTGCCTGCTGTATGATCTGGTTACGCGTCAAGTTCGCAGTTTCTGTAGCGAAATCTGTATCTTTAATCTGCGAACGTGCAGCAGATACATTTTCTGAGATATTGCTTAAGTTACGAATGGTAGATTGGAAACGGTTTTGAAGCGCACCCAAATCAGCACGAAGGCCACCAATCGCTGAGATAGCGTTGTCGATAGACGCCATCATTGAAGAAGCATTCTCACTAGTTAATACGTCATTCCCTGATCCCGTGATCCCTAAACCAGTTGCACTAAAGCCATTTACGTTGGCTCGAGTTAACGCTTGACTCGATAGGTTTACAGAAATCGTCTGCCCTGCGTTTGCACCTACAAGGAATTTAGCAGAGAAATCACCTGAAAGGATGTTTACACCTGCAAACTGGGTAGTCGTAGAAATACGCGAGATTTCAGTACGTAGTGCAGATACTTCTTTCTGCAGAGCAACACGGTCAGCAGAGCTGTTAATACCGTTTTGTGATTGTACCGCTAGAGTACGAATACGCTGTAACGCAGTCGTAGTTTCAGAAAGCGCACCTTCAGCAGTTTGCGACAGTGAAATCGCATCGTTTGCGTTACGTACAGCTTGGTTAAGTCCTTGGACTTGTGAAGTCATTCGGTCGGTAATCTGTAGACCTGCAGCATCATCAGCAGCGCTGTTGATACGGAAGCCTGAAGAAAGGCGCTCAAAAGACGTACTCAAAGAATTACTAACATCAAAAAGCTGACGCTGGGCATTCAATGAGGATACATTGGTATTAACGAACATAGACATAAAGTCTCTCCTACACTCTCAGTCCAGCGTGCGCTGGCTGTCGGCATTGCCGACGTTTTGTTTTAGTAGTCATCAAGACCTGAGGGGTAATTGATGAACTGGCTCTCTCAGAGACTGTATCGACAAGATGTAAATTCCCTTTAGAAAAAATTACGTTTTTTGCCGATAAGCGGTAAGATATTGCCGCTACATTGAACACAATTCATTTATAAGTGGCGGATTTTTAAAGGAGATTTAGAGTGCAAAAAAAATGAAATTATTCGATTTAAAACGTATCTCTAAGCCTGCTGCGCATAGTGCCTTTACAGATCTCATAGAAAACCCCTTCGACGAAAGTAGAAAGACGTTACTGTGTTGCTATCGCCAAGCGACTAATCATATTAGCGCAGACGGTTTGCTGGTGGTGCTAACTGTCGATAAGAAAACTTTCCGAGTTTTAGCAAGAATTCGTATACAAGAACACAATGCTGATCTTAGAGATCCAAAGTTTTCATTTGATGGCAAACGGCTAATACTAAGTACCTACGCGAAAACCTATTTAGATAATGGAAAAATGGTGTCTAAAATGCGGACCTATTTTTCCACCACGGGCCTATCTTGGTCTGGAAGTAATAGTTACGGTAAAAGCGGTTGGTGGCTTTGGAATCATAATTGGTTGGGTAATGAAGCCTATGGATTTGCTTATAATCGACCATCCAATAAGTTGTCGCTCTACAAAGGCGATCCTACACGTACAATGCAACTGCATAAAGATGATGTTTTCAACTTGAACAAGCAAGGCAAAGGCTATCCCAACGAAAGCACCATTTTGTTTGATAATGAAGGTAATGCCTCTGTATTTTTAAGACGAGACGCCGATTCATTTAGCGCGCAATTTGGAACGTCTAAACCACCTTACACTAAATGGACATGGCATGATTTAGGGATATATATCGGTGGACCAGTGGCTGTAGCACTTAGCGCTAACATGTTTATTGTCGCTGGAAGACATGTCGACTGGGTGACTCGCAAGTTTTCCACCAAGATATGGTTATTTAACAAAGAATCAAAGGAACTCAAAGAACTACATACACTACCGAGTGGTGGGGATACGAGCTATCCTGGGCTAGTAGTAGAAAACGACAATCTGTATGTCTCCTACTACTCTTGCCATATCGACAATGAAGCGAGAGTGTACATGGCGCATCTAACAGGCGTTGATACATTAACCAATTAACACCTCTAGATATAATTAAATAGCGATAAGTTACTTACTTGAGGGAATGTCGCTAATGCAGCACTCAACGCAGTCTCTTGCTTCGCAAACTCTGTAGATGCTTCAGCGTAGTCCACATCTTGAATGGAAGATCGCTGTGCTTTCGCTGCGATTTCCATATCTAAATTACTTTCGTAGGTACTTTCTGCAATATTCAAGCGACTACCTATCGATGCGCGCTCTAAGGAAAGCTTTTCAAGCCCGTTATCTAGACCCACTAAGGCATCGGCTATCGATTCCTGAAGTGCTGAATTATCAATAGTAGAGTCCATTAGAATGGTTTGGATTTCGTGGATTGATTGCGCCATGCTTTTTTTCTCTGGCGCATCGAATGACAAGTCGATGCTATCACCAGGTGCTGCTGTAGCATTAAACTCCATTCCTTTAATAGTAAAGGGCTGCCCTGAACTATAGGCGACAGAATCAACTACGACACCGGTTCCTTGGTTGACTAATTCTGCTTGACCTGTAGCAAGAAAATTAATGCGATAATCATTATTTGCCGCATTGACCGGGTCGTAATTCTTGTCAAAAAAGGTATCAAATGTTCCTTGCTGCTTCACCTCAGCTGTATTTACAGTAGCACCGGTAGTGCCATCAACTGAAAACTTGAATCGCGATAGCACGTTTTCAAAAACTTCATATCCGTTACTGGTTGATTGAATCTTAGAGCTATTCGATAGCTGGACAAAGCTCACACCTGGGTCACCTGCAAACGTTATGGCATTTCCCGCTGCAGCAGGGTTATATTCGAATGCTTGATTACCCGACTGGTAACCTGCATACAGGTAATTTCCGTCGGCATCTTGTGTGTTCATTAAATCAAACACCTCAAGCTTAATTTGTTCTAATTCTGCACCAATTGCGCGCTTATCTGGATCAGACAAGATACCATTACCGGACTGAACTATCAGTGTGCGGGCGCGATTGATAGAGTCGGTAATGTTTGTAAGCACAGCCTCTTGCTGCTCAAGCGACCCGGTTACCAAATCATTATTACGTTGAAACTGGGTAAGCTCATCAATTTCTTCGGTTAAGCGCAGTACTTTCGCTGCCCCGACAGGGTCATCGCTGGGCGTGATTATGCGCTTACCTGAAGCGAGCTGCTCTTGGGTTTTCGCCAAGTCGCCCTGATTTTGCATAATCGAGCGCATGTTTTGATCATAAATTTGATTCGTTGATATACGCATAAATCACCTACCTTGCTGACTGCAAAATGGTATTAAATAATTCTTGAGCCGTAGACAAAATACGTGCTGCCGCCGCATAGCTTTGCTGATACTTTATCAAGTTAGCAGCTTCTTCGTCTAAGCTAACGCCCGACACTGACTCAAACCAATTTTCAGACTGTACTTTCATCGCTTCAGCCGAAGCCAATGAGACGCTAGCCATTGATGCATCTTCACCAATACGCCCAACCATAGACGCATAGGCATCTTGAAACGTTCTTGGCGTATTGGTTGCTTCACTACTCACCTGAACTTTGTTTTCATTTTGAAGAGCAGCTAAATTAAGCGCATTGCTGTTATCGTTGAAACCATCTGTATTATAGCTAATAGAAAAGCTATCGCCTGCTTTTGGCACACCGTCTAAGCTTAGATCAAAACCGGGATCAGGACTTATTCCCGCTTGACTGATAAGGTTCGTTAAATCCGTTGTACCCGTTACAGTAGCTAAAACCGTCCCGCTTCCATCTAACACTTCATAGGTATCTGCAGCCGTAAAGCTAATTTGAGCGGGCGCTGAATTTAAAAGGCCACCCGCTCCATCAAAAGCAGAGGTTCCCACTTCCGTATTTGAAACAGTTACATCTATTACGTTAGCGCTGCCTAGGTTTGTGCTGTCAGCCCCTGCTCTCATCGGATTAGCGAAGGCTAAATCTTCTGGGCGATTTGTATCTAAACTTATATTTGAAGCCACATCTTTAGTTGGTTGAATCAAAAACTCGTTACCCACGGTGTAGGGATCGCTTCCTGAAAAATCTATTTCAATGCCGCCAGGGAGTTCATTAAAACCGGAGGTTACTGCAAAGTTAGAGAAAATAATGTCATTGCCAGAACCGTCTTTTTTAGGCGTGCCGTCTGGGTTTAAAAACGTAATTTCAATTTCACTGGGTACACCAGCGGCAACGGCGGTGACTTCGATTTTATAGTCGGCGTCAGTTAATTCAGCGCCCTTGCCTTCAGTTATCTGTGCTGTAACTACGTAATCGCCATTGGTGTCTTCGTAGGCTAAGCCTCTGAATGAAGGAATGTCGAAAATGTTACCGCCAATTTGACCATCTAAATCCATACCCAGTTTATTTTGCGTATTCATTGCATCGGCAAAAGCGACAGAGAGCTGACCTACATCACGCATTGTTGGCCCTAACACTTCATTACGGTACTTGAACAAGCCACCTAAGGACCCGCCTAAGTCATCTTCTATTACACGTATCGACGTATCGTTTTTGGTTTGTGAGCCGAAATTTGTTTCCAGCTTGATTTCTTTGGTTGTTAGGTCTGCATTAGAACTTAACTCAAAAAGATTAAATGCACCGTTTTCAAGAACAAGCGACTCGCCCGATGTTAGGTTAATAGTAACGGCGCCATTTTGTGTAGTGCTCTCTTTAACCGTAATCCCCATAATTGAGGCAAGTTCGTCTATGGCCTGATCTCGCTCATTAAGTAAAGCGGTTGGCTGATCGCTCGTATTATTGCCATTTGCAATAACGATATTGCGATTCAGATCGCCAATATTTCCAATTAGCGTATTGGCTCTATTTACCATTGAAGTGACCTCTAAATTGAGCTCTTCTTCTTTTTCCAGCATGTAATCCGACAAGGTTCTCATGCGGTTATAGAGGGATTCAGATTTGCTTAGTACCTGTTCACGAGATGCTAGGTTTGTTGGATCATCAGCGGCGGTTTGTAGGGCTGAAAAGTATTCACTCAGGCCTTGAGAAATTGAGTTCGCTTCACTGGCTAGTAGGTTATCAATTGCTGTAGTTTTATTAGAAAAAGCTTCGAGTTCACCTACTGCGGTGATATCGCGGCGTAGCTGATTTTGAGCAAATACGTTGATAATACGTTCAGTATTGCCAATCTCAACACCAAATACTTGGCTATTTTGAAGCTCGGTGCGTTCGCGAACATAGCCAGGCGTGTTGACGTTGGCGATATTGTTACTTGTCGTTTGCAACAGCTTGCTACTAGCGTTTACGCCGCTTGTAGCTAATGAATATAAATCAACAGAACTCACTGTATTCTCCTCACCTATAACCCCTAACTATGGCTTTAAACTATGGCATCAACGAACTAAGACGTTCGCTGTTATACACGGCCATTATTTTGCTCGCGTAGTCAGGGTCGGTAGCGTAGCCCGCTTCTTGAAGCGCACTTGTATAGCGCGTAGCATCAGAAGCATTTTCCACAGCATGGCTATAGCGAGGCTGTGTGGTAATAAAACGTCCGTAATCTTCCATCGCATCTTCTACCGATGAGTAAGACCTAAACGCTGCTTTTTGTTTTTGAGGCAGCCCATTGTTAAATTCTAATGTATCCACCACAGCTTGCTCGCCTTGCCAACCTTTATTGGCCTTTATGCCAAACAGATTATGCGAACTAGTGCCATCGGATTTGTGAATAACAAATTTTCCCCAGCCTGTTTCTACAGCAGCCTGGGAAATGATTGCTTTTGGATCCATGCCGTATTTCTCCGCCACTTTCTCGGCAATAGGCATAAGGCTCTCAACAAACTGTTCTGGGCTTTCGAACATGGCGTCTTTTTGTGCCGACTGGCTTTTTATCGAGTTAGAGGAAAGCGCTATGTCTTGTGCCTCAGCAACCTTGTATTCACGATTCCTATTTAGCGATGAAATATCACCGTCACTTCTTATGACACTCGCTGGCGTATAGCTATCTTCGGTCTGACCCAGCTGTTTCACAATTACATCAGCTAAACCCAGGCCCCCGCCTGATGTTAAATCTGTAGCCAGCTGCTGGTCGTGCATATCGCGGTAAAACTTCACTTGTTGAGAATTGAACGGGCTATTCTCATCGGCAAGCGCATCTTGCGCTTTACGCATAGATTTCAACATCATTTGCACAAATATCGCTTCAAACTGCTGGGCAGCTTCTTGCAATACCGTCTCATCGCCTGACGCAATGGCTTCGCGCATTTTGTTAATACTGCCCATATCATGGACATTGCGCGCCATATCAAGCTGATTTTTTGTGCTAAGTGATTCCATCGTATTTATTCCGTTGTAACCCGTTTTATTCCCACCAGATGCTGTTAAAAACTGTTCGCTTTAGATAATTACAAGTTCACCGCGTAAAGCCCCCGCTTGACGCAGTGCCTCTAAAATTGCCATCAAGTCGCCCGGTGCCGCGCCTACTTCGTTAACTGCACGCACTAACTGGTCGAGGGTAACGCCAGGCTCAAACTTAAACATTCTGCTATCAGCCAAGTCCACATCAACAATAGATTGGGTGGTTATGGCAGTTTGGCCATCTGCAAATGCATTAGGCTGCGTCACCTGTTGATTCTCAGAAATAGTCACCGTTAAGCCGCCATGGGTAATTGCTGCTGGTAATAAGCGAACGTCACTACCAATCACAATGGTGCCTGTTCGGCTGTTTATCACTACGCGCGCTGGCGCATCAGCTGGTGTAAATTCAAAGTTCTCCAGCGTTGCCAAAAAGCCTACACGCTGACCTACATCCCGCGGGGCTGTAACCCGTACAGATGCGGCATCAATAGGCTTTGCAATGATGTAGCCATTTTCAGGTTGTGCGCCTAAGCGCTCGTTAATAGTGTCAGCTAGCGCTTTTGCCGTTGAAAAGTCTGGATAATGAAGGTTGAGGGTTAGGGTATCGCCATTGGCAAACCCGCTAGGAACCGATTGTTCAACCATGGCGCCGTTCGGAATCCTGCCAACCGTAGGTGTATTCACAACAATGCGAGAACCGTCTCCACCCTGTGCGCCGAAACCGCTCACTACCAAGCTTCCTTGTGCTACCGCATAGACTTTGCCATCTACACCACGAAGAAACGTTTGAAGAAGTGTTCCACCTTGAAGGCTTGATGCTTCGCCTACTGACGAAACCGTGATATCAATAGTTTGACCTGGTTTTGCAAACGCAGGCAATTCAGCATGAACAGCCACCGCCGCAACATTTTTGATTTTGGGTTTAGTATTAGCATCTAAACTAATACCAAAGTTACTCAGCATAGTTCTAAAACTCTGCTCGGTGAATGGACTTTGCTCCCCAGTACCAGGTAAACCGACGACAAGACCATACCCCACTAATTGGTTGCTACGTACGCCCTGTATGCTCGCTAAGTCTTTAATACGCTGCGCCGCTGCTTGCGAAGATAAAAGCAGTGCAAATACGGCTAATACGACTGAAAATAAACGCATGTCCACTCTCCTACCAAAGCCTAAAGAGGCCACCAAGTTGAATCAAAGAACTTAGTTAACCAGCCCTTTTCCTGTGCTCTTGCAAAAGTACCCGTGCCTGAATATTGAATGCGAGCATTGGCTACCTTCGTAGACACAATTTCATTTTCCGGGCTGATATCTGCAGGGCGAATAATGCCAGTAAGGCGAATATACTCATCACCATGATTCAGCGTTAGCCACTTCTCACCGCGAATAACTAAGTTACTGTTTGGCAGCACATCCACCACCGTAACTGAAATAGCACCGTCTAAGCTGTTGCTTTGGTTTGCTGCTGCATCACCGGTAAAATCGCGTGACGAGCCAATTCCTAATTGGATAGATTGACCGCCAATATTTACCGCTTGGCCGCCAAGCCCCGTTATCGTATCTAGATTTACATTGGTATCTTTGGCAGTAGAAGTATCTGCAGATTTACTCGCGGAAGTACTCTCGTTAAGGGTGACAGTAATAATGTCGCCTACTCTTCTCGCGGTAACATCCGAATACAAACTGTTAGCCATGTGGGAGCGGAATAGCGAGCCGTCTTCTACCACTGTCTCACGCGGGTAATCTGGCACTACTGGCGCAAACGAGGGATCATTTGCCTGAACAGGAGGCTCGTTTGTACTGGCGCAACCGCCAAGTAAAAGTAATGCAACAGATAAACCTAAAATACGCATGGCGCTACCTACTAAAGTTGCTGAATAACCTGACCAAGCATTTGGTCAACTGACGAGATAACTTTTGAGTTCATCTCATACAAACGCTGGCTTTCGATCAGGTTTACTAGTTCTTCGGTCACGTTCACGTTAGATGTCTCTAACGTGCCTTGAGAGATATAACCCAAACCTTGTAAGCCAGGGATCCCCTGAATAGGCGCGCCGCTTGACGCTGTCTCTACATAAAGGTTTTGTCCGGTAGGCTGAAGCCCCGTCGGATTCACAAAGTCAGAAATATTTAACTGCCCCAATACCTGAGGTTCAGCTTGACCGCGGATGCTCACGCTGATTTCACCATCTTGAGAAATAGTAATTTGCTGTGCATCTTCAGGAACTGCAATTTCAGGCTGAAGCAAGAAACCAGCGCCAGAGGTAACAATTTGCCCTTGGTCGTTTAAGGAAAATTGACCATTTCTTGAGTAAGCAATCGTGCCGTCGGGCTGCAAAATTTCAAAATAACCACGACCTTGAATTGACATATCCAACGCATTTTCAGTGGTGAGTAAGTTGCCCTGCGTATGTGCTTTTTGCGTAGCGACCACTTTTGAACCTGAACCAAGCATTAGTCCAGATGGTAGTTCGGTGTCAGCAGAAGAACGACCGCCTGGCTGATTGATATTCTGATAAAGCAAATCTTCAAATACTGCGCGGTCTTTTTTAAAGCCTACAGTTGATGCGTTTGCTAAGTTGTTAGACACCACTGCCACATCGGTTTGTGCGGCGTCTAGTCCGGTTTTACTTATCCATAGTGCTGGATGCATGTTAACCTCCGACGTTGCTCAAAGGGCAACGGTGTTTAAAATTCATTTACAGTATGCGCAGTAACTGGTTACCGCGAGTATCAAGCTCTTCCGCTTGCTTCATCATTTTGACTTGTAGTTCGTAGTGACGTTGAAGACTTATCATGTCTACCATCTCTTCAACGGCATTTACGTTAGAACCTTCAAGCATGCCAGACATTACTTTGACGTTGGCATTGGCTTGCGCTATTGAGCCATCTTCCATTCTAAATAAGCCATCGGTGCCGCGCTCCATATCCGCGTAGTTTGGAGAAACTAGCTTGAGACGTCCTACTTCCTCGATAACATTGGCTGGGGCGCCTAGCTGTCTCATGGACAAGGTGCCATCAGCGGCAATGTTTAGGTTATCAAGAGGCACAGGTAAAAAAATCGGCCCGTTGTCGCCTAGCACCACACGGTCGTGAATGTCTGTCAAAATTCCGTCATCGCCTAGTTTGAAGTTGCCATCACGGGAATAAGCTTCTTGACCATTTTGATCTTGTACCGCAAACCAACCATCCCCTTGAATGGCCACATCTAAATCTCGCTCCGTTTTAATCATTGGACCCGACTCATAATTGTTAGACGGGCTTTCAGTCATAGAAAACACGCGGGTTGGCAAACCTTCACCGTAAGCCGGCATCGATCTCGCTTGCTCTAATTGAGCTCTAAACCCGGTTGTCTGTGCGTTAGCTAAGTTATTGGCCCTAATCCCCGTTGCTAAGAGATCTTGGGATGCGCCACTCGATGAAATATAGAGAAGTTTGTCCATGACTGACTTTTGACTCTGATTAAACCTTAAACAAGATTTTGCAAAGGCGATGCCAATCTGTGGATTTTTAACTCAGGTAGAAAATATGAAAGGTATTAAATTGATATTTAAAGAAAAATAAAAGAGCCGCTGTTGTGCGGCTCTTGTAAATATCGGCAATAATGGAGGCCTTATACGCCAATGTATTGCCGCTTTTATATTCTAATAAACGGCGCTTTACCTTAACTATCGAATATTCAGAATAGTCTGGTTCAGTGAGTTATTAACTTCGAGCGCTCTTGAGTTAGCCTGGAAGTTACGCTGAGCAATGATCATGTCAATAAGCTCGGTTGTCAGGTTAACGTTGGCTTGTTCAAGGGCCGATGAATTAATTTCACCGAAAGTACCGGTGGTTGCTTCACCCGCTAGCGCCTCACCGGAAAGAATACTCTCTTTCCACTGCGTGCTACTTTCTTGCGTTAGTCCCTGCTCATTAGAGAAACGAACTAGCGCAACACGAACAATAGGCTCAGAGGTTCCGTTAGAGAAGGTAGCGCGAACTAAGCCATCAGGGCCGATATCGATACCTGTTAGGCGGCCCACTGGCAGACCATCTTGTTCTAGTGAGGTTACTTCAAAGGCTGAAGCAAACTGAGTCGGTTCATTAGGTGTAGCGCTATTTACATCAAGATTAAAATCTATGCTTATCTGCTGCGTAGGATCCGAACCATTTGCAAGAATACCCGCACCTAGTGCTTCAGTTTGCATTTTAAAGTCTAGCGTAGGTAAGCCATCTGGCGTTTCCATCCCAGAGAAATCACCACCTTGAGAGAAAATAAGTTTAGATGCGGTTACGGCATTGCCTGTATTACCGCCCACCGAGTTAACTGCTGTAGTAGGGTCAGTATCAGCGCCTGTAGAATCTGTCATATCGACGAGGGTATCGTCTATTGCAGTCGCAACGTACCACTCGTTATCAACCCCTACCGTGTTGTCTTTAATGAAGTAATACGTCATTACGTGACTATCACCTAAAGAATCATATACCGTCACCGATGTTGCGGCGTTGTAGGTAAGTGGATCTTCCGGGTCAAAATCTTGCGGATCTAACGCAGCATCCCCTGCAGGTAAGTTCATACGAATATCAACTTCTGTGGTTTGCGCAGGTGAACCTGATGAATCTGGAATTCGCACTGGTTCAGTCGTACTTAGTGCAACTGATGCGCTTGTACCGTCAGAGTTTACTGGGAACCCCAGAAGGTTGTCACCGTTACTGTTAACCACAAAGTTATCACTATCTAACTTAAACTGCCCGGCACGAGTGAACGAGAAATCCCGTGACGTAATTTCAGGTACGGTAGCAAAGAAGCCGTTACCCGTAATCGCAAGGTCAAGCGATGTATTGGTAAACTGAAGGCTACCTTGGGAAAATTGCTGTGCAACTTCTTGAGTAAGAACACCGTCACCCACTTTGGTTTTACCACCTGACAGCAGTGATGCCGCATAAACGTCGCCAAATTCAGCTCGTGATTCTTTAAAGCCAACCGTATTAACGTTTGCGATGTTGTTGGCGGTTACATCCAAATCTTTTTGTGCGGCCGATACGCCACTCAGTGCAATATTAAAAGACATTATTGATTCTCCTACTAACTGCCGATTTGGATGACGTCATCAAGATTGATACTGACATCACCATCCAAATTCAAAATTACGCCCTGACCACTGCCGGCCAAGCTGACACTTCCAACGTGACGATTGACGGCAGTATTCAGCTGAACACCTTCACCGTTTAGTTCGCCAGTGGCGCTGATAACATATTCACCAGGTTCCATTTGGTTGCCATGTTTATCTTTGCCATCCCATTCAAACTCAATGTTGCCTGCACTTTGTGTACCTGCATCAATGGTTTTAATTACTTCTCCAAACTGGTTCTCAATGTTTATTGTCATGTTTTGAACCGTTTGCTCGTTTACAATAACGCCTGAGAGCCCTTCCCCTTCGTTCGCCATGTAACCGACATTACCTTGAACTAGCACGTTTTGTCCGATGAGACTCGATGCCTGCAGTGCTTGATTAGATGTCATTGAAGCCGCAAACGATTCGAATTTCTCGTTAAGCTGGGAGATGCCGTCAGCCATCGTAAATGACGTCATCTGGGCCACCATCTGATCGTTATCAACCGGTGCCGTAGGATCCTGATTGGCAAGCTGTTCCGTCAACATCGAAAAGAAATCTTCTTGGGTTAGCTGCTGCTCGGTACCATCGGCAACTTTTACAGTTTCTTCCTGCCAGTACAGGTCCGTATTTAAGCCGGTGTTATTTATGGTGTTCACTGATTAATCCTCACATTATTCAAGCGGCAAATTACTGCCCTTGACCTAACTGAAGTACGCGGCGGAAGATTCGTTTGGTGGTATCCGCTACCTGTACGTTTGTTTCATACGCTTTAGACGCTGACATCATATTCGCCATTTCTTCCACAATGTTGACGTTAGGTTTGTAGATATAGCCCTCTTCGTCTGCCATTGGGTTATTAGGCGCATATTCCACCTGAAGTGGTGCATCACTTTCCACTATGCCCTTAACTTGAACACCTGCGCCCTTCGACTGATCTCGCATAGCGTCTTGTAATGCCGTTGCAAAAACTGGGTGGCGAGCTCGATAGGTTTCGTCATAGCTGCTGCTTACCGAGTTTGCATTAGCAATATTACTCGCCGTGGTATTAAGACGGACATTTTCCGCCTCCATACCCGTACTCGAAATTTGCATTACGTTAAATAAACTCATGACTATTGACCTCCTGAGCTAAGTGCTTTTTTCATGCCTTTAATTTTTCCATTCAAAAATTCAAGGCTTGCTTGGTAGCGCAATCCATTGTCTAAAAATCGGTTTCTTTCCGCTTGGACTTCTACCGTATTACCGTCGCCGGTATCCGGCTGGGTGGGAACGCGGTACTGCATGTCAAAATTTGCCGCAACAGACGAAGAGTTGCCGCCTAGGTGGCGTTCATTTGTCCGGACCAATCCGGAAGAAGCATGTTGTTTGGTTCCACTAGATGCTTCGCTCATTGCTGACTGCATGGCTTTGTTAAAATCAATATCTCTGGCTTTGTAACCAGGGGTATTCGCGTTAGCTAGATTCCCCGAAATAACCTCCATACGCTCTGTGCGTATCTTCAGTGCTGACTCGTGAAAGCCCACCAGCTTATCTAGGTTAATAGCCATAACATGACCTCTGACATACTTTAAAAACGTTTCGTGTAGACAAGCTAAACGGAAATATAAGCGTTAAACTTTTGCCGATTTACTGTCGTTTGTTTAAATAGTTAGCAAGGCAGATGCCACAATGGGATTTTGACGGAAAGTAAAGGGGTTGGTAAATCGGCTTGAGTTTTAAAAAACTTTATTTATCAAGCCGATAAGTTAGATCATTTTTTTTGGTAGTAAAGACCAGGGTGGCACTTCACCATGCTGTAGATATCACTGGCGGCACTTATAGACTCTGACGCGCCAAGAAATAGAACGCCGTTAGGCTGCAGTTGTCCGGCAATTTGTTGCAGGATCCGCTGCTTTACTTCTGCTGAAAAATAAATCAACACGTTGCGGCAAAACACAATATCAAACCGACCGAGCGCGGCATAACTTGTAAGCAGGTTCAAACTTCTGAAGCTTACCATACGGCGAACCTCTGGCTTCACCTGCATAAGTCCCTTTTCGTTTTGTTGGAAAAAAGCTTGTCTTCGCTGTGGAGATAACCCTCTGGCAAGAGAAAGTTCGTCATAAATACCTGATTCACATTTTTGCAGCATTTCTGATGATAAGTCGGTGGCCACAATCTCAACGCCCGCTCTCAAAGCGCCTGGACGTTGACGTTGATACTCAAGCACGGACATTGCGATGGAATAAGGCTCTTGCCCCGACGAACAGGCCGCACTCCAAATGCGAACCTTCTGATTTTTGGTAGATAAGGATGGCAATAGGTCCTTTAAAAGAAGATCAAAGGGATAGTTATCGCGAAACCATAATGTTTCGTTGGTCGTCATTGCATCGATAACACTTTGTAACAAGGTGCGATCAAAACCGCGTACAACAACGTCTATCAGTTCATCTGCAGATTCGTACTTATGCTTAAAAAGCAATGAAGCCAAACGGCTGCGGACGAGGTATTGTTTATTCTCCCCCAAAACTATACCGCATTGCTTTTCAAGAAACTCTCTGAACTTTTGGTAGCTCGCGGGCGAAACGTCTTTATTAGCCAATCCTTTCCTGCTCCGTTATTCGCACTCGGTCATCAGCCACTTCTGTACAGCAGTCGCTAATTCGTCTGGGTGAAACTTCGCTATAAAGTCGTCTGCGCCAACTTTTTGTACCATTGCTTGGTTAAATACCCCGCTTAATGACGTGTGTAGAACAACGTGGAGTTTTTGAAGTTCAGGAGTATTTTTGATTTCTGCAGTCAGGGTATAGCCATCCATTTCGGGCATTTCAATATCAGAAACTAGTACACCAACGCGGTTGGTTACGTCGCCATACTCTTCAGCAATTTGTTTAAGACGATTAAGTGCTTCAAGACCATTTTTAGCAAGCTCGATTTCAAGGCCTAATGACGTAAGCGCCTTTTTCACCTGATTTCTCGCTACCGCCGAGTCATCCGCAATGAAAATAATCTTGTTTTCTTGGCCTTCTGTGGTTAGCCCCTCGGCCACGTCAGCACTCACTTCAGCGTTCAGCGGAGAAATCTCATTGAGAATTTTTTCTACATCTAGTATTTCAATGAGTTCGTTTTCAACCTCAGTAACTGCCGTCAGATAGCTGGCGCGCCCCGTGCCCTGAGGTGGTGGCATGATGGCATCCCAGTTGGTATTGATAATGCGCTCAACAGCGCCAACCAAAAAACCTTGCACCGAGCGGTTGTATTCAGCAATAACGATAAACGCGTTAGAGAGGTCTTCAATTTTACGACCACGCGTAGCCATACTCAGGTCAATAACCGAAATAGTTTGGCCACGAATGTGTGCCACCCCACGAACTAGTGGATTTAGTTTTGGCATTGCCGTAAGCGGAGGACACTGCAATACTTCGCGCACTTTAAACACATTAATCCCAAACCGCTGACGGCCGTTCAGTCTAAACAGCAACAACTCTAAGCGGTTCTGCCCAACAAGCTGCGTTCGCTGGTTTACCGAATCCAAAATACCCGACATAGGTCACCTCTAAGTAATACTGGGCATGATCATTGCCTCTTATGATAAGAATAGACAATATCACTAAATTTTTGCAGGTCAAACGACAGAAAAATGACACTTAAGGTTTAATTAAGCTTTACTAGCGTTTTGTTTTAATACTGCCTATTAAATCTTGTCATGTTGAAGCGTGTACTTTTACACCTTGAACTAACTATTGTTGTAAAACTCGCTGTTTACAAACATAGATTTCACTAAGCATAGTCAATTAATCGCAAACTGAACACGAAATGTCATGATGAAAAAGATAAACGAAAAAATACGTACCAGATTCTCTCACTCATTCACCTGTTTAGTAGTTGGTTTGCTAGTCGGTTTACTAAGTAGGCACTGCTATGCGGCGGCGTCCAACCATGAACAAGTTGAAAGCGGTGCCAAGAAGTACTTATTGAACCAGCTTACTGATAACGCGCAGGATACTAACATTGATGTGGATATTGTGAAGATAGACGATCGGATAAAAATCCCAGACTGTCCAACCGGTTTCCAATATAATGCTTCACAGGAAGCGTTGAGCCAATCCTACATATCTGTTCGTGTAAGCTGTAAAAATAACGAGTGGTATTTGTTTACCAGCGGCCAGGTGACGCGAACTAAAGAAATTGTGGTGACTCAGGGCGCAATTAGCCCTGGAACTGTATTAACCTCATCGAATTTAACGAAGGCAAAAGTAGATGTGAGACGTTTACGCTATACCGCGTTTACCGATTTAGAATCGTTAATTGGCGCTAGAATGAAACGCCGCATTACCGATGGACAAGCAATACAGTCTAATATGCTATGCTTTGTGTGCAAAGGCGATAGAATAACTATTACCGCCGAGGTTGCGGGAATGGAAGTTAAGACTGCTGGAATAGCGCAGCAAGATGGTGTGGTTGGCGATAATATAAAGGTTATCAATGCCAGTAGCCAGAAGGCCATTATTGCCAGAGTCGCAAGCCCTGAAGAAGTCGTGATACACTTATAAAGGTGAGCGTAAAATATCTACTATTTTGTTCTCAATTTAGCTAAAGATATTAGTCTAAAGGCCGATATATATTACAGAGGCAAGAGAGTAGTGAGGACTAGATATGGCAATTAACAATATAAACAATGGGTTACCTAAAACGCCCGTTGATAATGGGAAAGTAGCGCAGCAGAACCAGACGCAGCAATCTCAACAACAAGCTTCAGCGCAATCGGCACAAACGGCCGCAGCGCCGAGACAAGATTCGGTTTCATTGACGCAATCTGCTCAGCAGCTGAATCAAGTCCAGAAAAAAGGGACTGAGGCTCCTGTGAATCAGGAAAAAGTTGATCGCCTTAAAAAAGCGATTCAAAGTGGTGAGTACAAGGTTAATCCTGAAGTGCTTGCTAATAAAATCTCGAAGCTAGAATCCGAGATTTTTGGTACTAAATAATTCGGCACTAAATAATCTGGTGTCAAATAACTAGTTAGAATTTATCAGACACGTTCAATGAGACAAGTATAGTGACAGAACAAGTAAGCCAGTTAACACAAGCATTATCACGTCAAGTGGAGCAAATGACTTCACTTGCGTCGCTGCTTGAAAAAGAACTGCAGCTTATTAGCTCGCGTGACGCCGAATCATTGATGAATTTGTTAGACGAAAAAACAGCCCTTCTGGGTTCTATTCAATCACTGGATTCAAGTATCGAAGATGCTATTGCTAACGAAGATGCGATGTCGGAAGACGATGAAGCATTAATGGCTAACGCCAAGAAGCTTCTGGAAGATTGCAAATATCGAACACAGGTTAATCAAAAAGCCGTAGAGCAAGGACAGCTACGCCTCACACATTTGCGGAATTTGATGATGGAAGTTCGAGCAAAAGAATCACTTACTTACGACAAAAAAGGGAAGCCGAAAGGCGGAACCTTAGGCTCTGGAGTAAGTGCATAGGCTTTTAAATAGCCTTGTATCGCCCTAAAGCGTTAACTACGCTGTGCATAAACCACATCACCAGTTATCCCACTCGATTATCGCGTATTTTTTAGCATCCCGCTGCAAAGTAATTAGCGCGAATCGCCTTTAACTTACTTCCTAGTAATACTTTACATCTTTTACTCGACGCGGCTTAGCAGTCGACAAATAAATATCGTAGACTTGCTGCATATCTAAAGAAAGCTCCGTAACGTAGGTATCCTCACCCACCGGATAAGTCTTAACGACCTCGGCGCCTCTTATTACTCCTTCCACAGACGCGCGTAACGTTTCACTGTCAACAACAAGACGTGATACAGATTGACTACCTTCGATTTTTTGACCATACACCTGCTCGGTTAACTCGCGGTATGCATCTAATTTTGACGCTTTCATCGCCATTATCAGCTTCATACTGTCAGACTCGCCTTTTTGTGATGAAATTGGCGCGTAACCAACCGCCTTTAAAACTGGGTAAGTTTCAGGCTCAACGGTTTCCCACTCGACGTGCTTATCGATAATGCCACATCCACTCAAAGAAACTGCCAGGCCAAACATAGAAGACCGCAAAAGTAGCTTTGAATTTTTTAGTCTATTCAACCACATAATTTAAAACCTCTGTGTGCATTAATAACGACTTAGTGACGTCTGATTGTTTACTTTCATTACCTATGTAGGCTAATAACCTTTGAGCAAAGCGTTATGAGGCGACTAAACTTTCATAACACATTTTGCAGTTTTAGACCTTGGTTAGAAGGAAATAAGCAATATATGCGCCCGTTTGCTTTTAAAGATAGCTTCCCACTTTAATTGGCACTTTTTTCGCATAGAACTCGCGTAGGTCTCGCATAGATTACGACATTATTTAACCGCAATAACTAAACAACCACAGAGGTGTCACGTGCGACAAGCAAGCAAAACAACGCTAATGGCATGTTTAAGCAGAGCAATGGCCGCTGTTTGCCTACTTAGCCTAATCGCTGGGCAAGCCCATGCCGTTTGGTATGAAGCCACAGGACAGGCTGTGGTAATGAACGGTAACAAGGAAGCAGCAAAGCGCGCAGCAACACAGGATGCGCTCAAACAAGCTATGTTATTTGCTGGGGCGTCAGTGCAAAGTGTAGCCAAACTCACTAATGGGCTTCTGAAAAACGAAGAGATGACAATTAGTTCAACGGGCGAAGTCGAACAGCTAGAGCTTGTGAGCGAAACTTACAACGGTGATGTAGTCACTGTTAGTGTACGTGCAGACATTTTTCCTAAAGGGGAAATATGCTCAGCACAGCAGGACCAAAAGCACTTTGCGACTACTCACTTTAGAATAAGAAACAGAGCACAACTGACTGAAGGAAATATTCCACACTTTGATAAGGCGTTTACGCAGCGTTTAGCTAAGGCAATGCAGGAACAGACAGACAATCTCAGTATTACTTACGTTGCTCCCCATACTGCAAAGTTTGATAGCCGATATACCGACAAAAACGTACGTACACTATCAGATCAAAGTAACACGCAATTCGTTATTGTCGGCGTTATTGATGATTTAAGCGTTACACAAAAAGAAGCATCCATGTTTACACCATGGCGAAGCAACACTTCACACCGTGCTTTTGCAATGTCTGTACAAGTTTATGACGGAATAAACGGCGGCCTATTGTTCAGTTCCTCTTACAATGCTAATGAAGAGTGGACGTTTGACAGATTTGAAGACATCGATGAATTTTCGTCCACTTTTTGGCAATCACGCTACGGTCAGGCGATTGATGGCTCAATCAGCCAATTAATAGAAGATATTAAAGAGTCGACAGCCTGCCAACCTGTAACGGGTCGTGTTATCAATATTGCGAACAATAAAATTTCGATATCTCTTGGACGAGATAATGGCATTTCTGAAAAAGATGAACTATATCTTTATCAGGCCAAAGAGGTGGTCGACAATCGCGGTAGAAAATATCTTCAATATACGCTCTACCCCGGTACGTTTGTTGTTGATAGTGCTTATGGCAATTCATCAGTGATAGTCAACGCTGAGTCTGGAATTACTGCTAACATTCAGGAAAATGATTTTGTAGTTAAGAAGTAAATTAGTTTTCACTTTATCAATGTAAGTCACTGGGGTTGAAATAACGGGGTTGGAATATCAGCAATGCCGTGATATATCTATAAGTACGTATAATATTCAATACTTAAACTTTAGTCAGAGGCAAGTACTCTTTCTTATACTTTAGTATGACCTACATAATAAAAATATGACCCTTTCTCTGTTTGCGTCGCACTGCTTAGCATTAGTGGCCTTGCTACTGGCTGGACAACAACTGAGGGATCACTATGTCATCGAGTTTCCAAAGCTCGAACAGGAAGTTAAAAATAATTTTGGGGCTGACAAAGCGTTACATGTCAGCGCACTAGAAACTAAACTTCACGACCTTGAAAATAAGGCTGTTAAAGAACAGCTTATCGGTGTAAACGCTTTCTTTGACGAGCATATCCAGTACGCTACCGACGATATCGTATTCAAACAAAAAGACTATTGGGCTACTCCTTCGGAGCTTTTTGGTCATTCTCGCGGAGATTGTGAGGATTATGCCATTGCAAAATACGTAGCTCTGCTACACTTAGGTATCGATAGTTCTAAACTTCGCCTAATTTATGTAAAAGCGAAAATTGGTAGAAGCCGAGTAACGCAAGCACATATGGTACTAGGATACTATGATTCCCCTTCATCGGATCCTTTGGTGCTAGATAGCTTAGTGTCTAATGTGTTGCCAGGTTCTCAACGAACGGACTTAATTCCTGTATTCAGTTTTAATGATTCGGGTATTTGGCAGCCGGGTAAAACTGCACAAGTTTCTTCGTCTACCAGCAGACTATCAAGGTGGCGTGATGTTATTGAGCGCATGAAGCAGGAGGGGATTAGCAGAAGGTCTTAGGAGTTTATGTCAATAACAAGAGAATTATGGCTAGCCATTGTAGTCGTCGTCCTTGTTGCAATTGCAGGTAGTGTCACAATTCATGGAATAACTACCAAGCAATACGTAGAAGAACAGCTATATTCAAAAAACTTAGACAACGCGAGTATGCTTGCTCTTACCCTAAGTGGGCTTGATAAAGACCCTGCTTCGCTCGATCTCTTCATAATGTCACAATTTGACATTGGTCACTACGCTTCCATTGTACTTCAAAAATCTGACGGTGAAATAGTTTCTGAATACACTCATGAAGTGCAGTTGGACGAAAATACGCCAAAGTGGTTTTCAGATAACTTTTCTCCCATAGTCAAACCAGGTATCGCTCAAGTAAGCGAAGGTTGGGGTCAGTACGGTACGGTTTATGTCGAAACAGATACCAGCTTTGCCGTTGCATCAATGTGGCGCGCCACTAAACGACTTATTTTTGGTTTATCTCTTGTTGGCATATTTTCAGGCTTTTTAGGGGGGTGGGCTCTACGCTTTATAATTCGTCCACTAGACGGTGTCGTGCGCCAGGCTGAATCATTTCAACAAATGCAATTTATTCAGCTGAAAGAGCCTCGTACGTTAGAGCTTAAGCGTGTAGTGCGCGCCATGAACTTTCTTGCTACCAATTCTAGAAAGATCATGGATGAAGAGAATACGCGCCTTGATCTCATGCGCTATAAAACCCAATTTGATGACGAGTCTGGCGTTGCTAATAGGGATTACTTCATTTCAATTTTGAAAGGGCAGCTGGCTTTTAGAGATACTGAAGGTGTGAACTGCCTTTTCTTCGTCAGATTTACCGAAGGCAAAGGCTTTTTGCGCTCACCGGCAAATATCAGAAAAAAGCGTATTCGAGATTTTGTTGAAGAAATTAACGATTGCCTTGCGTTACATCATCATCAATTTACTGACAGCCGAATTGCTAGAATGCAAAAAAACGAGTTTGCTATTTTGCTTACTGAAACCCATGATGCCGTAGCTATATCTGAAGCGGTTCATGGCGCCTGCCTAAGTGCATTCAGCGAAGTTGGCGATCCCAAGGTATTTCAGTCTGTTGTTAAACTTCGCCCAGATGATAGTTTCTCTGCTTTACTAATGCGTGCAGATGCGATGATTGATGAAGCAGAACTACTAGATATGGATGAACCCTTTATCGAGTCGACCCTTAAAGAATTTATTAGCTTGGTAGAGCAAAAACGCTGGGAAAAAGAGTTACAAAATACTATTGACGAATGTGGTGTAGAAACCTTTAACTTCCCGGTTTTAGATATTGACCGCAATTTGGTTCACTATCAGAGTTGGGCGGGCGTTACAATAGATGGTGAACTAAGAAAAAGTGGTTATTATACCCATTGGGCTCGCTATCTCGGGCTTCTACCCCAATTAGAGCTAACAACAATTACTAGCCTGATCAACTATATTAATAACACTAAAACAAACTCTAAATTTGCGTTTCTCTGTTCTGAGCAATTCATGCTCAACCCAGAGGTTCTTGCTCAACTTTATTATCAAATCGGTACCAACGAAAAGGCAGCGAAACAGTTGTGTTTTGAGGTGCGAGAATCTACCGCGACGCGCTTCCCTGATGAGTTTAGAGACTTTTGTACAACGCTAAAAGCCAAAGACAGCGAAGTGGGCTTGAAGCGAGTTGGAGAATCTTTCTCGCAACTGTTGAACGTGCAGGAAATGGGTTTAGATTATGTAAAAATCGATTCAGCGTTTATGGCAGATATCGATTTCAATCCTGCCAATCACGCCTTTATACGTGGGTTCTGCTCCCTTGCGCATACTTTTGGTATAAAAGTTTATGCAGACGGCGTTAAGCGCTCAGACCATCAAGAACTATTCATTGAATTAGGGATAGATGGTGTGGTTTCACACATTGAAGTTATAGAGCATCTTTTAGATGACTAAACTCACCTATACGAAGTAATAAGCTTATCCTGTCTTTCGCTTCAAACTTATGAAGGAGCGTACCAACATATTCTTTAACGGTACGCTCAGTAATGCCGTGCTTCCTTGCTACCTCCTTGTTGCTTAACCCCTCCAAAATACCATTTAATACATCTTTTTCTCGGTTGGTTAGCTCTCGCAGCACAGGGAAATTCCGTTTCGTCTGCAAATTAGCAGCGACATTTGATGTAGTCACTGTTAATAACTCGTTGGGCAACCACATGCCTCCAGCTTCTATAACACGGGCTACAGAAGATAGTAGAGATTGGGTTCCTAATGCATGACAATATGCTCTAGCACCCAACATTAGTGCTGTTTGCATCTCTAGGCGGTCATATTTGTAGGTAAGTAAAACAAGATTTTCAGCTTTTTGTTTTGCCTCAATCAGTAACTGACGCCAGTTATTATCGCTTGCCATAATCCATACGCAGTCACTACTATCGCACTTCAGTTCATTGACACTACTATAACTAGACCAAGAGTATTGAGTAAGTGCCCCTTGTAAGTCTTTTTCTGCAATGAAATGTCTCATTAACGCTCCCTCAGCGCAGAGGCTGTCACATTAAACAAAGGCGATAAAATGTAATTAAGAACGGTTTTCTTGCCCGTTAAAATATCTACTTGCACAATCATTCCGGGCAGAATATCTAAGGATTCATCTGCAATGCTTCGCTTTGTTTCAAGTCTGACAAGGTAATAGGTTTCATCTTTTTCATTGGTAATGGCATCTGCACTAATGTGCTGAACCTCAGCCGACATGCCACCATAAATAGTAAAATCGTATGCACTAAATTTCAGGATGGCCGGCTGCCCTTCTCTAATAAAAGCAATGTCTTTCGGTGAGACTTTGGCCTCAACAATGAGCTGGTCGTCTTGAGGTACTAGCTCGACAACAGCGCTACCAGGTGTAATAACGCCGCCAACCGTGTTGATAAGTAGCCGTTGAACCGTTCCATTGATAGGCGAACGCAAGTCCGCTTGCGACACCACATCTTCTAAACTTGTTTGAGACTGCTGTAGCATAGCCATTTCACCAGTTGCATCGGTCAATTCTTGATTCCATCGATTAACTAGCTTGAGGCGGGCTTCTTCCTTCTTAATAATTTCTTCTTCAATAGCATTTAACCCACGCTCTATTGCCACTTTAGATTTGCTGATGTTGCCTTCAAGCTCAACAATTTGGCGCTCTAATCTAAGAATTTCGATTTCCGACACAGCTCCTGATGCTAATAATGGTTTAGTCACCGCAAGCTCTTTTTTAGAAAGCGTCAGCACGTTTTGATATTGGGATAGATTAGCGCGCTCTTCTTCAACATCTTGTCGGCGTTGTAAAATGCGAGAGTCAGAACCTGCCGCGATTTCATCAAGCTCAGCTAAATTCGAGTTATAGAGTTTTCTCTCATTATCAACGATGGTAGGCGCTTCTTCTTGAAGCTCTCGGTTAAACCGCAACACCTCGCCCTGGGTAAGCGCAGATAAGCGCTGAACCTTTGCGGCAAGTGCTGCAAATTGCGTGGTATTTTCTTCCAAACTAGATAGGAAACGTGTTGGATCAACTTTTAATAGCACCTGTCCCGCTTCAACGGTTTGTCCTTCTCGTACTAAGATTTCTTGTACTATTCCACCATCGTATGATTGAAGTACCTGCAGCTGCTGTGACGGAATCACCTTCCCATCACCTTTAGCCACTTCGTCAATTTCGGCGAAATAAGACCATACCACTAACAAAAACAATACTATTAGCACGACATAAAGCAGGCCACGGGCTTTTACCGGCGTTTGCATAATGCGCGACCATTCTGCTTCTAACACCCAATCTTGACCTGGGGGCGGCGCAAGCCAGCCTCGCATTAGCCGCTGTAACCAGTCCTTTTTTTCACCATCACTTTTCAAAATCATGGCGCCCTCTTCAATACTTGACTGGGTTGTCTAAACTGCACGAGTACCTCTTCCTTTTTTCCATCGGCAATCACTTTTCCGTTTTCTACAACAATGACCCGTTCTACCAAGTCGAGTAATGTGGTTCTGTGCGTATTAATGATAAGAGTTTTACCTGCCGTTGCCGCCTTAATCGTTTCCTTCATCTGCGCTTCATTAGTTGAATCCATGGCTGAAGTTGGTTCATCCATAATGTAAATTGCTGGATCTCGCACTATGGCCCTTGCCATCGCCACAGCCTGACGCTGCCCACCTGAAAGCAAGCAGCCGCGCTCCCCCACATTTTGCTCTATGCCACTCGCACTTCCATTAACTAGCTTTGCCAAACCACATTGGGTAATGACTTCCCAAAACTCAGCCTCGTCAATATGTGTATCCTCTGGCAAAATATTGTCTTTTAATGAGCCGTGAAAAAGGCTCACATCTTGCGGTACATAGCCTATTTGTTTACGTAACAGCGTTGGGTCATACTGCTGAAGGTCTATCCCATCCAACAAAAGTTGTCCCGATTCAGGGCGATAAAAAGCCATAAGAAGCTTGTTTAACGTTGACTTTCCGCACCCGTTTTTGCCCAAAATAGCAACGTGTTCCCCTTGTTTAATAGAGAAGTTAATGTCTTTTAACGCGAGTACGGTTTCATCTGGATACTTGAAGCAAAGCTGGCTAGCGTCAATATTCCCTTTTAGCACGACATTGTTTTTAATCTGTTTGTTGCTACCTGTTTCACTTGGTAAAGACATAATGTCATCAAGGGCATTCTTTGCGGTTTCAGCGTGATGGAATTGCGCAAGCAATGCGGCAGCCTGAGAAACCGGCCCCATAGCTCGGCTTGATAATAAATAAGCGGCGATTAGTCCACCTTGTGTTATCACGCCCTCAATAATGAGGTAAACACCAGTGAGGATAATAACCACACCCACAGATTGCTGGATCCAGAGCGCAGCGTTATTAACCGACATTGATACTAAACGTAGTTTGGCGTTGACTTTGGCAAGGAAGATAGTCTGCTTTTCCCACGCACTTTGATTTCTACTTTGATAACCAAACGCTTTAACGTCCTCTAATGAGGTTACGCTTTCAGTCACAAGGGAGCTTTTACGAGAGCTGATTTCCATCGATTCTTCAGAAAGAGAACGCATTACCCGCTGCGCCTTCATCGCATAAAGAAAAAGCGCAGTAGCACCAATGAGTATTGGAATGATCAGATAAAAATCAATCATGGCGATAATGACTACAAACAGTAGGCCAAAGGGTAAATCAACCAGAGCCACTAAAGTGACTGAACCGAAGAACTGCCGAATACTTTCAAAAGACTGTAGGCTATTTATGAATGAGCCACTTTTAGCAGGTTTGCTGGCTAAATTTATAGACAGCACTTTTTCCATTATTTTCGCCGATAGCGTGACATCTAATCGACTCGCAGCTAACTCTACAAAGTACTGTCTAAGCATGCGTAATAAAAAATCTGCCGCTAGCACAAGCAAAACACCAATAGCGAGTGCCCACATGGTTTCTAGCGCAGCATTTGGCACTACCCTATCGTAAACATTCATCACGAAAAGGGGTAATGCGATAGAAAGCAAACTGATAAAAACGGACGCTAAAAGAACATCGCGATACAAGCCTTTTGCCGTTCTGATGGACGACCACAACCAATGCCCTACGGATGACTTGTCAATTTGCGCATTCGTTTCTTGTGCATTCATCTCGGGGCGAGCGAAAATGACATACCCTGTATAGCTAGCACTTAGCTCATCTCTTGGTACTTCGACCACAGCATCATCGAGTTCCGGGTATGAAACTCTGGCATGCGTTTTGTCAAGCCCATGTAGAACGCAGGCTTGCTTATCACTGAGCACTAAAACCGCGGGTAGTATTGCAGTATTGATATGATCTAGATCGCGTTTTACTGTTCTACTGGCGAGCCCCGCTCGTTTTGCTGCGCGTTCAAACCCCGTAGGAGACAACTCACCGTGGTCTAAAGGCAGTCCGCTAAGCAGGCTAACTCTAGATACATCCAAATGGTGGGCATGGCAGATTGTTATTAAACAATCCATCAATACGCCACCTTGTTTCTCAAGATATGATATGTCGCTGTCGACCTTTTTTTCCTTCATATAGGCCTACTACACCACTATTGCGTTGAAGGAAGCTGGATGATAGCCGCCTCAATTCTGCGATTACGGGCATTAGCCGCTTCTGACTCTTCATCGACAAGCGGACGAGTTTCCCCATAACCGACAGCGGTGATCCTTCTAGCCTCTATGTTTGCTTTTGTCATAAGCATTGATGCGACAGCTTTCGCTCTGCGTTCAGACAAACGCTGATTGTAGGCGGCGTCTCCATCTAAAGATGCATGACCGTGAATGATTACCCCAGAATTAGCGTCACTATTAAGCGCATCAATAACCTCTTGAAGCGAGTTCTCATACTCAGGTAAAACCTCGGTAGAATTAGAGGCAAACTCAATGTTTACGTTAAACGACTCTATTATATTTGCGTTGTCCAAAGTGAAGTCAGCAGCACTTGGTTCTGGCGCCAATTCAGGCTCTTTAGCTTCACAACCAAAGTCATCGACCATAGCGCCCGGCGTTGAATCTACACAGTCATCCCATAAATCAACAATACCGTCACCATCAGAATCGCGCTTTAGAATATTCAGTTCATCTTCAAAGTTAGTGCGAACTACAGGGCATACGTAATTAGGGTCGTAGCTAATTTTTTCTTCTGCTTTGCTTAGCACATCAGGTACGCCTTCCTTCGTTATACCTAACGTTTGCGCTAAGCTTCCCGATGCTGCAAGCAGTCTTACCCGTGCTTTTTCTAGCGTATATTGCGCTTCCAAGTAAGCACGACTCGATTCGTAGTACTCATTTTCTGAATCGAGCAAATCCAATAGAGAGCGTTCACCAATAGTGAATTGATCCATATATGCAGATTTCACCCTGTCCGAAGATAGTCTATGTGCATTTAGTGCAGGAAGTTGCTCTGTAATATTGATGATGTCGTTGTAGGCAATCTGTACCGTTTGTCTCATATCGATACAGGCTTTATCTCTTAAGTCTTTTGCTAAGTCCACCTGTGACAGTGCCTGTCTTATAGCCGCGCTATCCGACCCACCGTTATACAAGTTATAAGAAAAATTAACGCCGACACTCGCCTCGGTAATGGTATTATTCAATGCAGCTTGGTCTCGTGTTTGCGCACCATAACTTGCGGTCAAATTAACCTGAGGATGGTAGAGACTCTTTGCACTATCGACCGCATAACGCTGCGCATCTATGTTATAAATAGCAGCATTAAATTGTGGATTAGTGCCATACGCGCTAGTGAGTAAAGATTGTATATCTGTGACGTTTGCATCAACGAAAGCAGAGTTTATTGATACTGACTGTAGGTTTTGAGCAGGCTTTTCACCCACCAACCGCAAAAAGCGTGCGGTAACATCGTGCAAATTCGATAGCTCAGTAAGCACGTTAGACTCGGCAAGGGAAAGACGGCCGCTAATTTGCTCTAAGTCAGCTCTACGACCTACTCCAGCTTCAACGCTTTCTTCAATTTGTTTGAACACATCAACATGAGTAATCAGGTTTTCTTCAGCAAGCTTCAAAAGCTCTCGAAACAACTGTACGTCCATATAAGCAAGGGCGGTATCTAATGACTTCTGCTCAATTTCACCCATTAGTTCAAAAAATCGTACAACTTGTGCTTGCTTAAAACGCTTTACCTCACTGCTTGTTAAAAAACCGTCATATAACATCTGGGTAAGGGTGATTTGAGCAGTATGGCCCATGTATTCTCGATCTAAGCCATAATTTCTATCGGTGTACGCGCTGGACGCCAATACATCGACCTGTGGCCGAAAACCGCCTCTCGCGATGTCGACATCAGACATGGCCACTTGAAGTTGACGCCAGCTGGCTTGTACTTCAGGATTTTCGTTTACTACCTTGCGAACATAATCTTCCAAACTCACAGGCGAGTTATTTACACCATTGCCTTGAGCAATAGCAGTATGAGTAAGCACAGCGCTAGTTACTCCAAAAACAACTTTGGTAAGCACTGAATTAATCAACTTCATATATGCGTCTCACTATATAAAAACTAGGCGACATTTGTGTCGTTTCCTACATTTAAAAAGTAGACGCTATATGTATTTCTGCAAACCTAACCTTCAATTAAATAGACTAAATATTAATAAATTAGGGGTAACTACCTAGTCTTTATACCAAAGAATAAGTGCTCTCCGTACCACGGTCCGGTAACCGAACAAAAAACCTCTGCTACGCTTTTTGGTATAGCGTGATATTTATTGATTGAGAGGGAAATATGGCTGAAGTAATCATTGCAGAAGTAAATGGTGAAGCTTCTATTGTTCGTGGTGACACAGGCGAACAAGTTATTGCTACTGTCGGAATGACTGTTTATGAGGGAGATGTATTAGATGTCTCATCCGATGGTTATGTCACCGTTAGTGTGGATGGCGAACTTCGCACACTTCCAGCCGGACAAAGTGTCACTTTCCCGCTGCAATTAGATTTTACAGAAAGCAATTCTGACGATGAATTTGCCGTCTTCGATGAGAGTGTCGATGAGCTTGCCGCATTACTAGACGGTGTTGATGGCGCGGAGAGTGTCGAAGGGGAGAACCAAGCAGGCGATGCTGATTTTCTTGACGCGCTTGCTGGTGACGGCGACATCTTAGAGTCATTGGAAGCTACCGCTGCCGGCCTTGATGGAGGTGATGGAGCTGGCGGAAGTAACTTTGTTCGTGTTGACCGCATAAATGAAGATGTTGACCCAGCCGGTTTTCAGTTCGATCAAAATGCAAATGGCAATGACGATGTCACGCCCGTTGAGTTTTCTGAATCAGGTGAACAAGCACAAGATATTTCACTTACTCTTGACGCAATCGGGTTAACGAACGACACCACGCCAACCTTATCCGGTATTACTTCAGCTATTCCGGGTAGTACAGTCACACTAGCCGTTACCGACAGTGCTGGGAATATCCAAACTGTTACTGCTATCGTACAAGGCGATGGCACATTCAGCGTAGACGTACCAAACGCATTGGCCGATGGTGAATTTACTGTAGACGCTACAGTATTGGAACCTACGGGTAATACTGCGGATAGCTCTACCACTGGCGAAATTGATGCTACTGCCCCGACAATCACTATTAATGCGCCAGGTTCTGACAACGACACCACGCCTACCCTTTCAGGTACTACTGATGCCGTCCCTGGTAGTACAGTTACGTTAACCATTACCGATAGTGCAGGTAACACGCAAACTGTGACTGCAATCGTGCAGGCTGACGGCACGTATAGTGCGGACGTACCCGCTGAATTAGCCGAAGGCGAGTTTACGGTTAACGCCAGCGTTAGTGATGAAGCAGGCAATACCGCAACCGCTGATACCACAGGGGAAATTGATACTACTGCGCCATCAATTACTATTGATGCGATAGCTACTGACAACGACACCACGCCAACCCTTTCAGGTACCAGTGATGCCGCCCCCGGCAGCACGGTTACGCTAACCATTACCGATAGCGCAGGTAACACACAAACCGTGACCGCTATTGTGCAAGCGGACGGCACGTATAGTGCGGACGTACCGGCTGAATTAGCCGAAGGTGAATTTACCGTTAACGCCAGCGTGACCGATGAGGCTGGCAATACCGCAACCGCTGATACCACAGGGGAAATTGATACTACTGCGCCATCAATTACTATTGATGCGATAGCTACTGACAACGACACCACGCCTACCCTTTCAGGTACCACTGATGCTACACCGGGTAGCACGGTAACGTTAACCATTACCGATAGCGCAGGTAACACACAAACTGTAACCGCTATTGTGCAAGCGGACGGCACTTATAGTGCGGACGTACCGGCTGAATTAGCCGAAGGTGAATTTACCGTTAACGCCAGCGTGACCGATGAGGCTGGCAATACAGCAACCGCTGATACCACAGGGGAAATTGATACCACAGCGCCGTCTATCACCATCGACACCATAGCCACTGACAACGACACCACCCCTACTCTTTCGGGTACCACTGATGCTACACCGGGTAGCACGGTTACGTTAACCATTACCGATAGTGCAGGCAACACACAAACTGTAACCGCTATTGTGCAAGCGGACGGCACCTATAGTGCGGACGTACCGGCTGAATTGGCCGAAGGCGAATTTACCGTTAACGCCAGCGTGACCGATGAGGCTGGCAATACAGCAACCGCTGATACCACAGGGGAAATTGATACCACAGCGCCGTCTATCACCATCGACACCATAGCCACTGACAACGACACCACCCCTACTCTTTCGGGTACCACTGATGCTACACCGGGTAGCACGGTTACGTTAACCATTACCGATAGTGCAGGCAACACACAAACTGTAACCGCTATTGTGCAAGCGGACGGCACCTATAGTGCGGACGTACCGGCTGAATTGGCCGAAGGCGAATTTACCGTTAACGCCACCGTGACTGATGAAGCAGGCAATACCGCAACTACAGATACAACAGGCGAGATTGATACTACAGCACCGTCAATTACTATTGATGCTATAACAACTGGTAACGATACAACACCTACCCTTTCAGGTACCACTGATGCTACACCGGGTAGCACAGTTACATTAACCATTACCGATAGCGCGGGCAATACGCAAACCGTGACTGCCACTGTGCAAGCAGACGGTACTTATATTGCGGACGTACCGGCTGAATTGGCTGAAGGTGAATTTACCGTTAACGCCAGCGTGACCGACGAAGCGGGCAACACAGCAACTACAGACACCACGGGCGTGATTGATACTACCGCACCTTCGATCAATATCGACACCATCGCGACAGGTAACGACACCACGCCTACTATTTCAGGTACAACCGATGCCGCCCCTGGTAGCACGGTTACGTTGACCATTACCGATAGCGCGGGCAACACGCAAACCGTGACTGCTATCGTACAGGCTGACGGCACTTACAGCGCTGACGTACCGGCTGAATTAGCCGAAGGCGAATTCAACGTTAACGCCAGCGTGACCGACGAGGCAGGCAATACGGCGAGTGCCGAAGCACAAGGTGCTATCGACGTGACGGCGCCTACCATCGCATTAAATGATCCAGGTATAAATGGCGACGCTACACCCACACTTTCAGGGTTAACGGATGCCGTGCCCGGAAGCACAATAACGCTTACTGTTACCGATAGTGCTGGCGTTACTCAAACCTTTACCACCAATGTGCTTGCCGATGGTACCTTTACCGTTGAAGTTCCAAATGCGGTGGCAGAAGGTACATACAGCGTAACTGCCGAGGTGACAGATGGTGCGGGTAACACCGCACAAGCAACAGCAAGCGGCGATTACGATTCTACGAGTCCTTCGACCACCGTAAATCAACCTGCGCCAACGAACGATACTACACCAAACGTGTCTGGTGAAACCGATGCCCCTCCTGGCAGTGAAGTTGTCATTGTGGTAACAGATAGCGAAGGTAACGAGCAGACAATAGTTACCACTGTTGGCGGAGACGGCACATTCAACGAAGATGTGCCAGCGGAGCTTAGCGAAGGTGAGTACACGGTAGATGTTACTGTAACAACACCAGCAGGCAACAGTTCGACCACTACAGTGATTGGCGAAATTGACACCACGGCGCCGATTATCAGCCTTGATCCTATTGGCTCAACCAATGACGAGACGCCAGTGATAAATGGCGACACCGACGCAGAACCAGGTGCGATAGTAACGCTAAATATTGTACATTCAGATGGTACTACGCAAACCATTACTGCAACAGTGCAAGAAGACGGTAGCTTCAGTGCTGAAGTTCCGCAAGCACTCGCAAACGGCGACTTCACGGTAACCGCTACTGTGTCTGATGTGGCGGGCAATACTGCTTCAACGTCAATCGATGCGGTTATCAATACCCAAGGCCCTAATGTTGTTATTGAAACCGGCTCTCCTACCAACGGTAGTGAAGGTATAGGGGGTTCATCGGATGCACCTAACTCGGAGGTTGTGGTTGTTATTACCGATAGCGACGGCAACAGCCAAACAATAACGGGGACAACCGATGAGAATGGCAACTTCAATGTAGCATTCCCTCCTGGCTCTGAAGAGGGCGAATACGAGATTGAAGTGACGGTGACTGACGAAAATGGCAATAGCTCTACTGCCACAGCCACTACCGTACTTGATACCACGCCACCAGTTGTGAATATCGACCCGCAAACGGATACTAACGACACAACACCGACTATCTCAGGTAATACAGATTTACCCGCTGGCAGCGAGGTCGTTATTACCGTCACCGATAGTCAGGGTAATACGCAGACCGTTACCGCCATTGTTGATGAAAATGGTAATTTCAGCGCTGATGTCGAAGACGCGCTAGCAGAAGGCAACTATGAGGTTTCTGTCGAAGCAACTGATGCAGCGGGTAATACAACTACCGCGGTCGACAACAGTGGCAACATAGACACTACTGCACCAGCGCTTTCTCTAGACCCGCAAACTGACGGTAGCGACACCACGCCAACGATTTCAGGCTCTAGCGATTTACCGCCTGGTTCAACAGTAACCATTGTGGTGACCGACAGCGCTGGCAACACACAAACTATCGATGCCATCGTTGATGAAAATGGTAACTTTAGCGTCGACGTGCAAACACCGCTAACTGAAGGTGAATATTCCGTAGAGGCCAGTGCTACAGACGAGGCAGGCAATACAACGACTGCTACTGAAAATGGCGGCAACATTGATACGCAAGCCCCCACCATTTCACTAGAGCCACTTGGCACAGGTAACGACACAACACCTTCGATTAGCGGCGCTACAAACTTAGAAGCAGGCAGCACGGTTACACTTACCGTTACCGATAGTGCTGGAAACAGTCAAACGTTTACTGCCACAGTAGACGCGAACGGCGAATTTAGCGCAGACGTGCCTGCTGAACTCGCTGATGGTGACTACACGGTTGAAGCAACAGCCACCGATACTGCAGGTAATAGTGCTTCAACGTCACAAACTGGCACCGTGGACAGCAATGCGCCAAGCTTGACCCTTGATCCACTGGGTGATGACAACGACACCACGCCTACTATCTCAGGCACTACCGATTTACCCGCTGGCAGCACTGTTACACTGTCTGTTACCGATGCGCTTGGCAATACGCAAACATTTACGGCAACGGTAGATGGTTCTGGTAATTTCAGCGCCGATGTGCCCAACCCATTAGCGGAAGGTGAATATAGCGTAACGGCTACAGCGACCGACGCGAACGGCAATACCGCAACGGCAACGGAAACTGGCGGTAATATCGATATTACATCGCCGCTGGTTAATCTAGATGCTCAAGGCAGTACTAATGATACTACGCCAACCATCTCAGGTAACACAGACCAGGCACCGGGTAGCAGTGTATCAATCACAGTTAATGACAGTGCAGGCAATACGCAAACCTTTGACGCTCTTGTCCAAAATGATGGTACTTTCTCTGTTGACGTGCCGGCAGAGCTTGCCGACGGCAACTTTACCGTTACCGCGACGGTCACTGACGATGCGGGTAATCAAGACTCTGCATCGACACAGGGCAATATTGATACCGCAGCACCAACGCTATCGCTTGACCCACAAGACATTGGCAACGACACCACGCCACTTATTAGCGGCACGACAGATTTACCACAAGGTAGCACGGTAACACTAGTAGTCACCGATAGCTTAGGTAATCAGCAAACTATTGAAACCATTGTTGATGAAAACGGAAACTTTAGCGCTGAAGTACCTAGCGCATTAGCGGAAGGTAATTACTCCGTTACAGCAACCGCTGTCGATGAAAATGGTAATACCGCAAGTGTAACTGAAAATGGTGGCAGTATTGATACAACGGCGCCATCGCTTTCCCTCGACGCTGTGGGTTCTGGCAACGATACCACACCAACTCTATCGGGCAGCACCGATCTGCCTGAAGGAAGTGTTGTCTCGCTAATAGTCGTTGATAGCGCTGGTAACACGCAAACTATCAACACCTTAGTCGATGCTAACGGTAATTTCTCTGTCGACGTACCGCAAGAACTGGCTGATGGAGACTTTACGGTTACTGCTACAGCAGAAGACGAAGCAGGCAATGAAGCGTCAGACAATGCAACCGGTAATATTAACACCAATGCCCCAACGTTAGTGCTAGATGGACAAGACGAAACGAATGACAGCACGCCCGCTATTTCAGGCACTACCAACTTGCCTGAAGGAAGCACGGTTACCTTAACCGTGACGGATAGCACAGGTAACACGCAAACGATTACCGCGACAGTAGGTGCAGACGGAACATTTAGTGCGGATGTTACCACCCCACTCGCTGATGGCGCTTACACCGTTACCGCCAGCGCAACTGACGGCGATGGCAATACGACAACAGTAACCGACAATGGCGGCGTTGTAGATACCACCGCGCCTACGCTTACCTTAGAAAATCCTGGCAGCACGGGTGACACCACACCTACGCTTTCAGGCACCACTGACCTTCCTGAAGGAAGCACGGTTACCCTTGTCGTAACAGATAGCGCTGGAAACACGCAAACTATCAATGCCTTGGTCGATGTAGATGGTAGCTTCAGTGTAGATGTGCCAAACGCACTAGCTGACGGCGACTTTACTGTTACTGCCAGTGCAACCGATAGTGCGGGCAATACCGCGAATGCCAATACAACAGGTAATGTAGATAGCGAAGCGCCGCTATTAACCCTTGATACACAAGGCGCTACCAGCGATGTTACCCCAACTATTACAGGTACTACCGACGTAGCACCTGGCACACTGGTTACCATTACTGTGGTAGATGCCAACGGTAACTCGCAAAGTTTCCAAGCAGCCGTGCAAGCAGATGGAACATTCAGCGCGGACGTGCCTAACGCACTGGCCGAGGGCGACTTCACCGTTACGGCAACAGTAAGCGATGCACAAGGCAACACCGCGACGGCAAACGAAACAAATGGAACAATTGATACACAAGCGCCTATTGTTAACGTTAACCCGTTAGATTCAGGTAATGACACTACGCCGGTTATTTCAGGTAATACAGATTTACCTGAAGGCGCTGTTGTTGTGATCACCGTGACCGACAGCAATGGTGACACGCAAACCATTAACGCATTAGTTGATGCTGACGGCAACTTTGCAACAGAGGTATTGTCTCCACTACCTGAAGGAGATTACAGCGTCGAAGTTACTGCAACAGATGATGCAGGTAATTCAACAACCGCAACTGAGGACGGTAGCAATATTGACACCACCGCCCCTGTACTCACCCTAAATCCGCAGGGCACAGGCAACGATGAAACGCCTAACATATCGGGCAGCACTGATTTAACACCGGGAAGCACAGTCACGTTAACCGTCACAGATAGCGCAGGCAATACACAAACCTTTGACGCCATTGTGGACGCAAACGGTGACTTCAGTGTGGATGTTCCAAACGCTATACCAGACGGCAGTTACACGGTAACAGCAAGTGCCTCAGACGATGCAGGTAATACAACCACCACCTCTGATACCGGTACGTTAGATACCAGTGCCCCTGCGCTGACACTAGATGCGCAAGTTACGGTTAGCGATGATACACCAACCATTTCAGGTACGACTGACCTACCCGCGGGTTCAACAGTGACGCTTTTTGTCACTGACAGTGCAGGCAACACACAAACCTTTACTGCACTTGTTGATGCAAGCGGTAACTTTAGTGCTGATGTCCCCGCGCCTCTTGCCGAAGGTGATTACTCAGTAACAGCTACCGCTACTGACAGCAACGGAAATAGTGCATCTGTCACCGACAATAACGGTATCGTCGATACTGTCGCCCCCATTATTTCACTAGATGCCCTGGGTTCAAATAACGATACTACGCCGGCCATTTCCGGCTCTACGGACTTAGCAGCAGGTGAGAGCGTAACGCTATCGATCACCGATAACGCTGGCAATACACAAACTGTGACCGCAACGGTTGATACAAACGGCAACTTTACTGTGGCTGTACCAGCTGCACTCGCCGAAGGTGACTATACGGTTACCGCAACGGCCACCGACGATGCTGGTAACAGTGCGTCAGCCAATGAAACAGGCACCATAGACACCACAGCGCCTACCCTAACCTTAGACCCTCAAGGATTAGGCAACGACATAACGCCAACCATTTCGGGAAGTACAGATTTAGTCGAAGGCAGCGTGGTCTCTTTGGTTATCACTGACAGTGCAGGCAATATTCAAACGGTTACAGCAACAGTTGATGCTGCAGGAAACTTCACGGTTGATGTACCCGCGGCACTTGCTGAAGGCTCTTACAGTGTTGAAGCTACTGCCACTGATGAAGCAGGCAACAGCACGTCGGTTCTCGATAATTCAGGCGTTATCGACATCACGCCACCTGATCTAAATCTCGAAGAATTAACACCAGAGAATAACCTAACGCCAACTATTTCTGGCACCACAAACCTTCCTGCGGGCGCTATTGTCACACTAACAGTGGTCGACAGTTTGGGTAATACGCAAACCTTTGCCGCAACGGTACAAACCGACGGTAGTTTTGCCGCCAACGTACCTTCACCACTAGCTGAAGGAGACTATACGGTTACCGCAACGGCTCAAGACGCGGCGGGCAACCAAGGCTCTGACTCTGAAACGGGTGGTAGCGTCGATACCACAGCACCAGTGATTACCTTAGATCCATTTGGTACAGGTAACGATAACACACCAACTATTAGCGGTAGCACAGATTTGGATGCAGGCAGCACAGTAACTATCACAGTAACTGACAGCGTTGGTACTGTGCAGACGTTTACTGCAACTGTTGATGGTAATGGCGACTTCAGTGCAGATGTGCCTAATCCTATGGCTGACGGAAACTTCGACGTTACTGCAACGGCCACTGATGCTGCAGGCAATACTGCTACAGATACAGTGAGCGGCGACATAAACTCAGCCGCGCCTACCCTATCCCTCGAGCCTCTTGGTTCGGGCAACGACACGACGCCGACCATTTCAGGTAGCACCGACTTAGCGCCAGGTAGTACTGTAACGCTAACTGTGACTGACAGTGCTGGAAACACACAGACATTCAGTGCCATAGTGCAAGGTGATGGAAGCTTTACGGCTGATGTTCCTGCAAGCTTACCTGAAGGTGACTATTCTGTTACTGCGACCGCCACAGACGGCGCCGGCAATAGTGCATCGGTAACCGAAAATGGCGGTAACATCGATACCACAGCCCCATCAATAACCATCGATACACAAGGGCTTGGCAATGATGCAACGCCGTCTATCTCTGGCACCACAGACCTCAATGCTGGCGACACAGTTAGCATAAGCGTGACAGACAACGCTGGAAATACCCAAACATTCACTGCAACCGTTCAAAACGATGGCACTTACAGTGCTGATGTTCCTGCCGATTTATCTGAAGGCAGTTTCAGCGTGACTGTCACTGCGAATGACGATGCGGGTAATTCTGCAACGGCAATAGATAACAACGGTGTCATAGATACTGCAGCCCCCACCGTAGCGTTAGATGCACAAGGCCTAACTAACGATGCCACACCGACTATATCGGGAACCACCGACTTGGCTGCGGGCAACACTGTAAGCATCAGCGTGACCGACAGCCAGGGCAATACGCAAACTTTCACTGCCACCGTTCAAGCGAATGGTAGCTTTAGCGCTGATGTGCCCCTTGACCTTGCAGAAGGCGATTACACAATAGAAGTGACGGCGACTGATGATGCAGGTAATCAAAACACAGCGGTTGATAATAACGGTACAGTTGACACCACCCCACCTGTTATCAACTTAGATCCAGTGGCCAGCGGCAATGACGCAACACCAGTATTAAGCGGTACTACCGATTTGCCAGAGGGAGCAACAATTACACTGGTTGTCACCGATGCAGGCGGTAATGTACAAAACCTTACAGCTACGGTAAACGCGGATGGCACTTTCTCAGTTGAAGTACCCAGCGCGCTTGTTGATGGCGATTACGATGTAACAGCCAGTGCGAGCGATGCTGCGGGCAATAGCACGACAGTGTCAGATAGCGGCAATATTAATGCAAGCGCCCCGGACATTACCTTAGATGCCCTTGGCCAGACAAACGATGCTACGCCTCTTATTTCGGGCACAACTAACGCGCCAGTTGGTGCCACCGTCACTTTAACAGTGACAGATAGTGCTGGAGCAGTTCAAACCTTTACTACAACCGTACAAGGAGATGGTACCTTCAGCGCAAGCGTACCGTCAGACCTGGCCGAAGGTAGCTACACAGTTGTCGCAGAGGTGACTGACGGAGCCGGAAATACAGGCTCTGACTCTGAAACTGGCGGTGTGGTAGATACCACATCACCAGCTATTGATGTTGCAGATCCGGGTGTTGGCAATGATGCTACACCAACCATTAGCGGAACGACAGACCAGCCAGCCGGAAGCACAGTTTCAATTACCGTCACCGATAACGATGGCAATATACAAACCTTATCAGCAACCGTACAAAGCGACGGCTCTTTTAGCGTAGACGTACCCACCACTTTGGCTGAGGGTAGCTACACAGTTCAGGCTACCGTTGTTGATGAAGCAGGCAATACAGCGTCCGACGCTGAAACCGGCCTAATCGACACAATTTCACCTGTTATTACGCTGGACGAGCCAGGTACAGTTAACGACTCAACCCCAACCATAAGCGGTACTGCAGATTTACCGCAAGGTTCTACAGTGCAAATAACTGTTGTTGATAGTGCGGGTAATACCCAGGTGTTCTCTGCATTGGTTGGCGCGGGCGGCGTATTCTCTGCCGATGTACCAGCGGCGATGGCTGAAGGAAGCTTCACTGTATCAGCAACCGCCACTGATACAGCAGGTAACAGTACAACCGATAACGACGCAGGCGTAGTTGATACACTAGTACCTACACTTACTATAGATGTTGCCGATACCACTAACGACGCGACGCCACTCATTACCGGTACAACCGATGAACCTGCGGGCTCTGTGGTCACTATTTTGGTAACGGATAGCGCTGGTGCAACCCAGATCTTAAGCGCAGTGGTGCAGGGAGATGGGACTTTCTCTATATCCCCTGGTACCGATTTAGCTGAAGGCGACTTCACGATAAGCGCTAGCGTCAGTGATGAAGCAGGTAACACTGCAACAGCAAGTGATACAGGAAACGTAGACACTACAGCGCCATCTCTAACCTTAACACCACTTGAGGAAGGCAATGACACAACCCCTACTCTGTCTGGTAGCACTAACCTAGAGCAAGGCAGTGAAGTTACGCTTGTGGTAACCGACAGCGCAGGAAATGTACAAACCCTCACAGCGATTGTTGATGTAAATGGAAACTTTACAGTGGATGTGCCTGCGCCTTTAGCAGAAGGTGCATACAGTGTTGAGGCCACCGTAAGTGATGATGCGGGTAACAGCACCAGTGTTGAGGACAATACAGGCGTCATCGATACAACAGCTCCAACCCTATCGTTAGACGCACTTAACTCGGAGAATGACACCACTCCGACCATATCGGGTAATACTGACCTGCCTGCAGGTGCTACTGTAACGATTACGGTTGTCGATAACGCAGGTGTAAGCCAGACCTTCGATGCAACCGTTCAGGGAGACGGCAGTTTCTCGGCAGATGTGCCCAACCCAATGGCCGAAGGAGGCTATACCGTCACAGCCGTGACCCAAGACCCAGCAGGCAATGAGACTACTGTCACTGAAGAAAACGGTAGCGTAGACACTACCGCGCCGACGATCAACTTAGATGCACAAGGCACAGGTAACGATACCACGCCAACAATTACTGGCAGCACCGATTTAAGCCCAGGTAGTTCAGTGACCATAACCGTCACCGACAGCGCAGGAGCAGAACAGACATTTACGGCTATTGTCGATAGTAACGGAGATTTCAGCGCCGACGTGCCCAATGCAATGGCAGACGGAAACTTCGATGTTACTGCAACCGCCACTGATGCCGCTGGAAACTCGGCGTCTGATACTACCAGCGGAAATATTGACACCGCCGTGCCAACCCTAACCTTGGACTCGCTTGGTACAGGAAACGACACAACACCAACCATCTCTGGCACTACGGATGTTGCACCGGGCAGCATCGTGTCTATCAGCGTTACTGATAATGCTGGTAATACGCAAACCTTTGACGCCATTGTTCAAGCTAATGGCACCTTCTCTGCAGATGTGCCAGCGGCCTTATCTGAAGGTAATTATTCTGTCACTGCAACTGCCACTGATCCCTCGGGCAATACGGCAACTGCAAATGAAAATGGTGGAATTATCGATACTACTGCGCCTGCTGCACCTACTATTGATGCGGGCAATGGTACTGAAATTACCGGCACTGCCGAAGCAGGTGCTGTCGTAAACGTAGACGTTGACGGTGATGGCACACCTGATTTCACGGTGACTGCTGATAACGATGGTAACTGGTCAGTAACACCCACTACACCGCTAGCCGATGGCGTGGTTGTGACGGCAACAGCTACCGATGAAGCAGGCAATACAAGTAGCCCAGCGACTGACACAGTAGACGCTGTTGCGCCAATCGTTGTCTTTAATGACCTAACGACTAACGACACCACGCCTGCACTTACCGGTTCGGTAGACGATCCAACGGCCACGGTGGTCGTTAACATCAACGGTACAGACTATACCGCGACAAACAATGGTGATGGCAGCTGGACATTGGCTGACGATATCGTTGCCGCGCTGGCTGAAGGTAGCTATACCGCTACGGTTACTGCTACTGACGCCGATGGTAACACCGGAACTAACTCTGGTACTGTGGTTATTGACACCACTGCTCCAGCAGCGCCTACCGTCGATGCAGGTAACGGCACTGAAATTACGGGTACTGCGGAAGCAGGGGCAACTGTAAATGTAGACGTGGATGGCGACGGCACGCCAGACTTCACCGTCATCGCTGATGGCGATGGAAATTGGTCAGTAACACCCACTACACCGCTGGCCGATGGCGTGGTTGTTACGGCGACGGCGGTTGATGAAGCTGGCAATGTCAGTGCACCAGCGTCAGATACAGTAGATGCTGTTGCGCCAATCGTTGCAATTGATGACTTAACCACTAATGACGCTACACCAGAGCTAATCGGTACGGTTGACGATCCAAACGCTATCGTAGTAGTGACTATTGATGGCGTGGACTACACCGCAACTAACAATGGTGATGGAAGCTGGACCCTGGCTGACGATGCAGTGGCTGCACTTGCAGATGGTAGCTATACCGCTACCATTACTGCCACGGATGCCGATGGCAATGTGGGCTCAAATTCAGGAACGGTAGTGATTGATACTACTCCACCTGCCATACCTACTGTGGATGCAGGCAACGGCACCGAAATTACCGGTACCGCTGAAGCAGGCACAACCGTAAATGTGGACGTTGATGGTGACGGCACGCCTGATTTCACCGTCATCGCTGATGGCGACGGTAATTGGAGTATTACGCCTGATACTCCGCTTGCCGATGGCGTAATTGTGACCGTAACGGCAACTGACGCAGCAGGTAACATCAGCAACCCAGCCTCAGACACGGTTGACGCGGCTGCACCAGTAGTTGCCTTTAACGATTTAACAACAAACGATACAACGCCGGCACTTACTGGTTCAATTGACGACCCAACAGCCACGGTGGTTGTTACCATCAACGGTGCCGACTATACCGCCACCAATAACGGTGATGGCACGTGGACACTGGCTGACGATGCGGTGGCGGCACTTGCTGAAGGTAGCTATACCGCAATAGTTACTGCAACCGACCCAGAAGGTAATGTGGGTACGAATACTGGTACAGTGGTTATTGATACCACAGCACCAGCTGCGCCTACCGTTGAAGCGGGCAACGGCACTGAAATTACCGGCACAGCCGAAGCGGGCGCAACGGTAAATGTGGATGTAGACGGAGACGGCACGCCAGATTTCACCGTGATCGCTGATGGCGACGGCAATTGGAGCTTAACGCCAGATACACCATTGGCAGATGGTGTTGTAGTAACGGCAACAGCAACCGATGAAGCGGGCAATACCAGTGGACCTGCATCTGACACGGTAGACGCCGTGGCACCTGTCGTAACCATCAATGATGTAACGACCAACGACACTACGCCTGCACTAACGGGTACGGTTGATGACCCAACGGCTACTGTAGTAGTCACCATTGATGGCAACGACTATACCGCTACAAATAATGGCGACGGTACGTGGACACTGACTGATGACGTAGTGGCTACACTCGCTGAAGGTAGTTACCCAACATCTGTTACTGCAACTGACGATGCGGGTAATACCGATACCGACACTGGTACTGTAGTAATTGATACCACCGCGCCTACGGTTGCAATAAACGATCTGACCACCAACGACACCACGCCTGAGCTTACCGGTACGGTAAACGACCCGAATGCGGTTGTGGTGGTGACCATTGACGGCAATGATTACACCGCTACCAACAATGGTGACGGTACCTGGACACTGGCTGATGACGTCGTCGCTACGCTAGCAGAAGGCAGCTACCCCACGTCGGTAAGCGCAACAGACGCCGCGGGTAATACTGTTACCAATACAGGAACAGTGGTAATTGATACCACCGCGCCTACCGTTGCAATAAACGATCTGACCACCAACGACACCACGCCAGAGCTTACCGGTACGGTGAACGATCCGAATGCGGTTGTGGTGGTGACCATTGACGGTAATGATTACACCGCTACCAACAATGGTGACGGCACGTGGACGTTGGCTGACAACGCAGTTGCTACGCTAGCAGAAGGCAGCTACCCGACTTCGGTAAGCGCGACAGACGCCGCGGGCAATACTGTCACCAATACAGGTACGGTAATAATTGATGTCACCGCACCTACGGTTGCAATAAACGATCTGACCACCAACGACACCACGCCAGAACTTACCGGTACGGTGAACGACCCCAATGCGGTTGTGGTGGTGACCATTGACGGCAATGATTACACCGCTACCAACAATGGTGACGGTACCTGGACGTTAGCTGATAACGCAGTTGCTACGCTTGCAGAAGGCAGCTACCCCACGTCGGTAAGCGCAACAGACGCCGCGGGTAATACTGTCACCAATTCGGGAACAGTGGTAATTGATACCACTGTACCTACGGTAGGTATTGACGATCTCAACACCAATGACACCACGCCAGAACTTACTGGTACGGTGAACGACCCGAATGCAGTTGTGGTCGTTACCATTAACGGTACAGACTATACCGCTACAAACAATGGTGATGGCAGCTGGACACTGGCTGACGATATCGTTGCCGCGCTGGCTGAAGGTAGCTATACCGCAACGGTTACTGCTACTGACCCCGATGGTAACACCGGAACTAACTCTGGTACTGTGGTGATTGACACCACAGCACCAGCTGCGCCTACCGTTGAAGCGGGCAACGGCACTGAAATTACCGGCACAGCCGAAGCGGGCGCAACGGTAAATGTGGATGTAGACGGAGACGGCACGCCAGATTTCACCGTGATCGCTGATGGCGACGGCAATTGGAGCTTAACGCCAGATACACCATTGGCAGATGGTGTTGTAGTAACGGCAACAGCAACCGATGAAGCGGGCAATACCAGTGGGCCTGCATCTGACACGGTAGACGCCGTGGCACCTGTCGTAACCATCAATGATGTAACGACCAACGACACTACGCCTGCACTAACGGGTACGGTTGATGACCCAACGGCTACTGTAGTGGTCACCATTGACGGCGTTGACTATACCGCTACCAACAATGGTGACGGCACGTGGACGTTGGCTGACAACGCAGTTGCTACGCTTGCAGAAGGCAGCTACCCGACTTCGGTAAGCGCGACAGACGCCGCGGGTAATACTGTCACCAATACAGGTACGGTAATAATTGATACCACCGCGCCTACGGTTGCAATAAACGATCTGACCACTAACGACACCACGCCAGAGCTTACCGGTACGGTGAACGATCCGAATGCAGTTGTGGTGGTAACGATTGACGGCAACGACTATACCGCTACCAATAACGGTGACGGTACATGGACACTGGCTGACAACGTAGTCGCAACGCTTGCAGAAGGCAGCTACCTTACATCGGTAAGCGCGACAGACGCTGCTGGCAACACGGTAACCAATACAGGTACAGTGGTAATTGATACTACCGCGCCTACGGTTGCAATAAACGATCTTACTACCAACGACACCACGCCAGAGCTTACCGGTACGGTGAACGACCCGAATGCGGTTGTGGTGGTGACCATTGACGGCAACGATTACACCGCTACCAACAATGGTGACGGTACCTGGACACTAGCCGATGACATAGTTGCCACGCTAGCAGAAGGAAGCTACCCCACGTCGGTAAGCGCAACAGACGCCGCGGGTAATACTGTCACCAATACAGGAACAGTGGTAATTGATACCACCGCACCTACGGTTGCAATAAACGATCTGACCACCAACGACACCACGCCTGAGCTTACCGGTACGGTGAACGACCCGAATGCGGTTGTGGTGGTGACCATTGACGGTAATGATTACACCGCTACCAACAATGGTAATGGCACGTGGACGTTGGCTGATAATATCGTCGCCCTGCTTGCTGAAGGCAATTACACGGCTGTGGTTACCGCCACAGATGCTGTAGGCAATGTTGCAACTGACACTGGTACAGTCGTTATCGATACCACTATTGATGAAAACAATAATGGTCAAACAGTAACGTTCGACAGTATCTCAAACGACTCTGGCGTAGCTGGCGACTTTATTACTAGCGATAGCACACTTATCTTTAATGGTACGGTGGACCTTGGTGACAATACTACCCTAACCGTTACCGTTGATGGCACGTCCTATACCTTTGGCACTGATCCTGAACTTACCATTGATGGCAGCGGCAACTGGAGCCTTGATTTAACAGGCACAACGCTACCAGCAGGTACCTACGCGGTGGTAGCAACAGTCACCGACGAAGCAGGTAACTCGGCGAGTACAGCAAGCCAAAATGTTGTTGTACAGGCTCTTGATGCTATAAACGACGGCAACACCGTCGATATGGGCGAACCTGTGGTCACGGTCAACCCACCGGAAACTACTAGCAACGTAGATGTTATCGGCATAGCCGAGGCTACGGGCGGTGTTGATGCGAGTGCATCCTTTACCGTTTCCCCTAACCATGTAGGTGAAGTGCTAGTAGAAGTTGACCAAATAGCACTGGTTGCTGTTGCCGATGCCTACATTGTTGAAGTGTATGACGAGAGCGGTCAACTTGTTTACAAAGGAGTAAGCGCAAGCTCACAGCTTGCCGATGTCGGTGGCCTAGACATTTTTGATGTTACCGGCGACGAGACCATTTCGTTCACGTTGGCAGGCCTTGATGCTGGCAACTACAGTGTGGTGGTCCGCAATGATGAGAACTTACTTGAAGACTTGTTAGACAACGACAATAGTAACGATGTTAACCTTCAAGAACTTGGTTCAGCTGGCGTTGTACTTGGGCCAGACAATCAAGCTGTCGTCCTTGATACTATTGAAACAACGTTAAATACCGGCGTTTTAGGTATTCCAATTGGTACGGTTGGCACGCAAGTAAGGGGCGTATTAGAAGTACTTCTAGATACAACCACAGTAATTGGCGCAGGACAGCTTGTTAATTTACTTACCGCGCCTCTTGATGCGATTGGTTTAACTGGCTTCCTTGATGACATTCTAAGTGTCATTGCCGATGCATTGCTCAGCAATACATTAACCCTATTGCAAGACACTGATATCACCACCACATTAACCGAATACACCTATACGGGTGATTTGGTGGCCCAAGGCAACCTAATCGACGGTGATATTAGCGGCGTAGGTGCCGACACTATCTTAGACGGTGCCCAAGTAACGCTTGTTACCAACGCTTCTGGTGATAGTGTTGCTGTTCCTGCTACCGGTACCGTTACTATTCAAGGTAACTATGGCGTACTGGAAATTGCCGCAGACGGCACATACACCTATACCGCCGATGGCGATCGTAGTGCGATTGGCCAGGACGAAGTGTTTAACTACACCCTATCAGATGGTGAAACTTCTGATATTGCGGCGCTTACCATCAACATATCTGGCAGCGACTTCCCGCCAGTAGTAGCTCAAACCGATAACAATGACATGGAGTTGGGCGCACAAACGGCCATTGTAAATGCACCAGTTAGCGACAGTGACTTCCAAGTGCTTGGCTTAACTGAAGGCTCGCCAGCAGCGGGCTCGCCAGAGGCTAGCACAACGCTTACCGTTGATGCTGGTTTCTTTGGCGAAGTGGTTGTAGAAGTTAGCCAAACCGCCTTAGTCGCCGTCGCTGATTCGTATCGTATTGATATTATAGATGCCGATGGCAACGTGGTCGCCTCAGCTATGACTCCGGACAATCCGTTAATAGGTGATGTAGCTGGCGTAAACCTAATCGGAGTAACCGGTGACGATACACTGGTTGCGAAATTCTCTGGGCTACCTGCGGGTGATTACACCGTGGTCGTGCGCAATGATGAAAGTGCCCTTGAGACACTATTCGATCAAAATAGCGACGGCTCGATTACGCTAACAGAATTAGGTGATGGCGGCGTAGTGCTTGGCGAAGAAAACCAAGAGGTGGTGCTAACTGCTGTTGAGGACGCACTAAACGGCACTGAAGCCAGTATATTAAATGGACTTGGTTTGGGTACGGTTGTGCGAAACCTTGTGCTTGAGCCAGCCTTAAGCACCGCAGACGCTATTGGCGCCGGCGATTTAGTGAGTACCATTACCACGGGACTTAATCTATTAGGGTTAGGTGCACTGGTAGATACCGTATTAGATGCTGTTGCAGCGGCACTGCTAAGCAATACACTTACCTTGCTTCAGTCTACCGATATAACTTCAACACTAACGGAGTATCAGTTTGAAGGTAGCACGACAACATCGGGGAATGTTATCGATGCCGCTAATACTGGCGACGTAGCGGACAGCATTGCTGAGGGCGGCGTAGTGACGCAAGTTACCCATACCAATGGTGAGTCGGTGACTGTATTGGGCACTGGGCTATCGGGCATTACTATTGAAGGTGACTATGGCGACCTCACCATCTTTGAAGACGGTAGCTACACCTATGTAGCCAACGGCGTGCGCGACGGCTTAGGCAATACAGATAGCTTCAGCTACACCATTTCAGATGGTAGGAATACCTCTACTGCAAACTTAAATTTCAATTTATCAGGGCAAGGGGTATCGGCTGATTCAGCCCGCGCTGAATTAACTTATGACTTTGCTACTGATGCAGGCCTTAACGAAACTGATGCGCTTTCTCATGGATATTTATTGGGGCTAGGTGGCAGCTTTAACGATACCAGCAATACATTTGCCGTAGCGTCAAATACAACTCAAGATATAACGTTAAACGTTGACAATGGCAGTCTACTGTCACTGGTTTCAAGCCTTACTGTTACCGTAGAAAAGTTTGAAAACGGAGCATGGGAAGCGTACAGGGTTTTCCCTAACGGCGAGCTAATTAGCTTATTAGGCATTGATGGCGATACCGTCCTCACTGTCGACGGATTAACTGAAGGTTTGTACCGTTTGTCGATGAACGGTACGACTGGCCTTGGCGTAGCTGGCAGCATTAGTGTAGACCTATCCTCGACCATCAATTACCTTGACCAGTTTGAATTTAGCAGCGCGCAAACAGCTACAGGTAATTTGTTCGAAAACGATATACTGTTTGGCCCAACGTACGACGTTACCGTATCTGCTGATGGAACAATCTTCCAAGATGCCACTGGCGGCATTACGTTAGTTGGTGATTACGGTACGCTGCAAATTGACCAAACGGGCGCGTACACTTATACCCCGGACAACACGCTAGCCGTATTTGGCGGCACCTTAACGGATACCTTTACTTACCGTATCGAGTATCCAGACGGTACTGTCGAGCAGGCAGAGTTTAATGTGTTTGTGACGGCATCGGGTGAAGGTGTACCTGAAGTAGTAACAACCACTTCATCTGAATCTGTAAGTGCATCAGATAGCAGCGGCACCGTTGTAACTGACGAGCCTACAGCACCTGACGTTATTGACCTAACAGGGCAAACGCTTCAAACAGTTGACCTGAATGCTGGAACTCGATTGGTAACGCCAGAAAACGAGACTACTGCGCCGCTATTGAGTACAGAGCCTTCAGCGATAACCGAACCCGTAGAGAGCACGCCTGAAATCATTACGCTACCTGAAGAGGAAGTGAGCACGCTTGGTACTAATGTGGGCGATGGTTTTGGCGGTGGCGACACTATCGACCTGTCTGGTACCAAGCTTGATACGGTTGATATTGGCGGCCCTATACCCACCGCGCCGGACGAGGGTACAAGCCCGCTTTCGCCTGAAGCTTCATCGCCTGAAAGCACAGCGCCAGAACCTATCACCTCTGGAACATTACCAGAAGACACAATTACCCTTCCAGAAGAAGGCGATATTGTAACCGCTGGCCCAGTGACAGAGGTAACAGTTGATGTTGTAGATATAGATCTTCCACCAGAAGATTTAATTCTACCTTCAACTGAGCCTACATCCACTGATTCGGGCAACGAAAATACATCGTCTGATACTGGTAGTGACTTAGTGGGCGATTCGTCTAGAGAAGGTAGCGCTGATGTGACAACAGCTTCTCCGACAGAGTCTGAAGTGCTGAAGACAGCAATAGATAAACTTCCACCAACGGATATCTAGTTAACTCATGAAGTCAGCCTTAAGCCCTCGTCTTTAACGGGGGCTTTTTTATTATGTGCCTAGTATCACAAGATATTTAACAAGACATTTTAGCTGCATAAGCGCAGCGTGATAAACCTCTACACCTTGTTGATTAATCAAAGGGTTTCGTATTTTCTGGAACTACGTATAATAAAGCTTCCTACGCATTAGGTCCCCATAGTTTAATGGATAAAACAAGGCCCTCCTAAGGCTTAGATGTTGGTTCGATTCCAGCTGGGGACGCCATTTTAGCTGGCTTAAACCCAAAATAAAGTAAACCTTCCTATACATTTCACTCCCCTATCATCATGTTTATTTCTTCTACTTTGGTTGTAATTTAATCGTATTAAGCAATACTCTTCTAAACAGGAGAGCACAATGACTTTCGATTCGTCCCCCGAAGAAGAAACTGGCGATGATGTTGAAATACCTATCGATTCAACATTTACCGAAGAGGAATGGTTCGCCATAGAGGCACTATCTGAGCCCGGTGCCATCTTCTAACCGATGAAATTTCAAAATTAATCCCCACTTTTATAGCCGTTGCCTATTTTAAGCGTCGTCTTTCTGCGCATTTAGCTTTCCAATAAGTACACTTCGCATAGACCATCAGGCAAAAAATAACGTATAAATAATGATGTAGTAGTTAATACGGGGAATAGTATGAGCCAATTTGAAAACGACGATATCGATTCGTTTTTTGCTGAAATGCAAGATGTAAAACCCATTGCTTCAGATGATAAGGCTTTATTACACGATCCTGAAAAGGCGCTCGCCGAAAAGCAAAAACGAGCAGCCTTGAAGGTAAGTGTTCGCGACAAGCTTGCTAACCCGTTAAGCATGGAAGGTGTGAAGCCGGTACCGCCTGATGATTTTATACATTTCCAGCAGCCAGGCATACAAGACGGTGTGTTTAAAAAACTGCGTCTTGGCAAATATCCGTTGGAAACCAATGTCACATTATCAGGAAAAAACCTAGAACAAAGCCGCGACCTAATTTATAGCACCATTAAATCAAGTCACGAACGTGGGGTTCGTGCCCTGCTCATTAAACATGGAACGGGTGAAAATAGTAAGCCATTTCCTGCGCTGAAAAAAAGCTACGTAAATCATTGGCTACGTGAACTTGATGAGGTGATTGCCTATCATACAGCACAGCCTATGCACGGCGGATTTGGCGCTACCTATGTGTTGTTGAAAAAGCACCCTCAGCAAAAACTAATAAACAGAGAAAAAAATAAGAAAGGATAAAATGAGAGGCAAGAACTCGTTGAGTCAGCTTTGCTTTTTTGGGCTTCTCTTTAGATATAGCTTTTAGGCTTTTCTCATGAAGCGCTATATGCTGAACGTTTTTATTGTCCCCCAATGATTAACGCCCGTATCAAGTAACTTGATACGGGCGTTAGAATTTTTCTTTCAGACTACTTAACTGAAGACTGCACACTTAGCGTTGTTGGAGCTTCGGCAGATTTCGCAGATGTGCTAAAAACAGCAGTTACGAACATCAGCACTACAGCTACAGCCACTCCGGTTAAGCCAAACCCTTTTGAAGAACGATTCATTGGTCGTCTCTTATTATTAAAACCAGTAAGCAATTGCTAAACACTGGTACAACCCTAACTCAACTCCTGTAACCTAATTGCAATCCTTGCTTGCACTACAATAGATCAGTGACAAACTGATGACAAGGGCAAAAATCAGATTTTTGACACTTTGCCAAAGCTTTGACACCTATTTAAGGTATGCGCATTTATTAAACAGTATTTTTATAGAAAATAAACAGGGGTTTCCCCCTGTCTATCAAGGTCACACTGAAATATTAACCAACAAACTTACGGGCATTTCTAAAGATACGCATCCACGCACCATCTTCTTGCCAATCGTCCGGGCACCATGAGTTTGCAACTGCCCTAAACACACGTTCTGGGTGAGGCATCATAATAGTGCTGCGCCCATCTACAGACGTTAAACCAGTAATACCTTGCGGTGAACCGTTCGGGTTAGCCGGGTATTGCATTGTTGGCTTGCCATAGTTGTCTACATAACGCATGGCTACCTGACCGCTAACCTGCGATAGCGCGTTTTCATTTGCAAATTCAGCCTGACCTTCCCCGTGCGATACAGCAATCGGCATACGCGAGCCTGCCATACCATCTAGCAGCACAGACTTTGATTCCATCACTTCAACCATTGCAACGCGAGCTTCAAAGCGCGCTGACTGGTTAGTGACAAAGTGCGGCCAGTGCTCAGTGCCAGGAATCAATGATTTTAGGTTCGATAGCATCTGACAACCGTTACACACACCTAAACTGAACGTGTCATTGCGGTTAAAGAAGCCTTCGAACTGATCACGAGCTATACTGTTGAACAATATAGACTTCGCCCAACCTTCACCTGCACCTAATACGTCGCCGTAAGAGAAACCGCCACAAGCAGCAAGACCCGCAAACTGTTCAAGGGTAATGCGACCCGCCAGCACGTCACTCATGTGTACGTCGATAGCATCGAAACCTGCACGTGTAAATGCTGCTGCCATTTCAAGATGTGAATTAACGCCCTGCTCTCTTAAAATCGCCACTTTTGGCTTAACGCCTTTGGCAATGTAAGGTGCGGCAACGTCTTCGTTAACATCGTAAGATAGTGCTACATGCAAACCAGGGTCGGCAGCATCTTGCTTCGCTGCGTGTTCTTGTTCAGCACACTCTGGGTTATCACGAAGCTTTTGCATTTCAAACGTAGTTTGCGCCCAAGTCGTACGCATTGATACACGGCTATCCGCAAGTACAGCTACACCATCGCGATTAAACTCAATCATATCTGTGCTATTTAATGTACCGATATCGTGAGTCAACTCAGTTAAATCGAATTTAGCCAGTACCGCGTTCACGGCGTCTAGGTCGCTTTCAAGTACCTGAATAACACCACCTAATTCTTCATTGAATAGTACAGCAATGTCATTACCTTTAAGGCTATCAAGGTTAACGCTCACACCTGTTTTACCGGCAAAGGCCATTTCTGCCACTGTCGTAAATAGGCCGCCGTCTGAACGGTCGTGATAAGCACGCACCAAACCTTTTTCGATAAGCGTTTGCATAGCATCAAAGAAGCCTTTAAGGCGGGTAGCAGAAACCACATCTGCCGGGCTATCGCCAAGCTGTGTATAGACCTGAGCTAAACAGCTAGCGCCTAAGCGATTTTTACCTTCGCCCAAATCTAGTAGCAACAAGCGGCTTGCACCTTTGTCTGTACGTAGCTGAGGCGTTAGGGTTTTGCGAATATCTTTTACTGCACCAAACGCAGAAATAACCAGTGACAGCGGAGAGGTTACTGCTTTATCTTCACCGTTTTCATTCCATGCGGTTTTCATCGACATAGAGTCTTTACCTACAGGAATGGTTAAACCTAGCTCTGGGCATAGCTCCTCACCCACGGCTTTCACCGCTTCATAAAGACCTGCGTCTTCACCTGGATGTCCAGCTGCTGCCATCCAGTTAGCAGACAGTTTAATACGTTTAATATCACCAATGTTTGCCGCGGCAATGTTGGTTAGCGCTTCACCTACCGCAAGGCGCGCAGACGCACCGTGAGATAAAAGTGCCACCGGGGTGCGCTCACCCATAGTCATCGCTTCACCGTGATAAGTGTCAAATGCCGAAGCGGTAACTGCTACATCAGCCACGGGCACTTGCCATGGCCCAACCATTTGGTCGCGACTTACAAGACCAGTTACCGAGCGATCGCCTATAGTGATAAGAAATGTTTTCTCTGCCACAGTAGGCAATGACAGAATACGCGTCGCTGCATCACTTAAAGTAATGCCTGCGTCGTCTAATGCGGGTGAGCTAACCTTGGTTGAGCTCACGTCGCGATGCATTTTAGGTGGCTTGCCTAAAAGTACATCTAGCGGCATATCAATAGGTTTGTTGTCAAACTGACTGTCGTTCAGGTTTAGGTGCTGCTCGGCAGTGGCTTCACCCACTACCGCAAATGGCGCGCGTTCGCGGGCGCAAATCGCTTCGAATACCGGCATGTTTTCCGGTGCCACAGACATAACATATCGTTCTTGCGATTCGTTACACCATAGCTCCAGCGGCGTCATACCTGGCTCATCAGACAATACTTTTCTAAGCTCAAAGTTACCGCCACGGCCACCGTCATTAACCAGCTCAGGTAGTGCGTTTGAAAGACCACCTGCGCCCACATCGTGGATAAACTGGATAGGGTTGTTATCCCCTAGCTGCCAACATGCATCAATCACTTCCTGGCAACGACGCTCCATCTCAGGGTTGTCACGCTGCACGGAGGCAAAGTCTAAATCTTCATTTGACTGACCAGATGCCATTGATGACGCTGCACCGCCGCCAAGACCAATGTTCATTGCAGGGCCGCCAAGAACAATAAGCTTAGCGCCTACCGTGATTTCGCCTTTTTCAATATGGTCACGGCGGATATTGCCTAAACCACCGGCTAGCATGATAGGTTTGTGATAACCTCTCACCTCTACGCCGTTAAAACTATTAACTTCTTGCTCGTACGTACGGAAGTAACCCAGTAGCGCTGGGCGACCAAATTCGTTATTGAACGCAGCGCCACCTAAAGGGCCTTCAAGCATAATATCTAGAGCGCTCACGATGCGCTGTGGCTTGCCGTATTCGGCTTCCCATGGCTGCTCAGCACCAGGAATACGTAAGTTAGATACGGTAAAACCAACTAAACCTGCCTTAGGTTTTGAGCCACGACCTGTAGCACCTTCATCACGAATTTCACCGCCAGAGCCTGTTGCTGCGCCAGGGAACGGTGAAATTGCCGTTGGGTGGTTGTGGGTTTCTACCTTCATTAAAATATCGATATTTTCATGATGGTATTCGTATTGATGGGACTGAGGATTCGGGAAGAAGCGCCCTGCTTCCCAGCCTTCCATTACCGCTGCGTTATCTTTGTAAGCTGAGTAAACGTGATCAGGTAATAACTCGTAAGTGTTTTTGATCATTTTGAAGAGCGATTTTTCTTGTTCTTCGCCGTCAATGGTCCAGCTTGCGTTGAAAATCTTATGGCGACAATGTTCAGAGTTTGCTTGTGCAAACATATAAAGCTCAACGTCGGTCGGGTTTCTGCCTAGCTTGGTAAAGCTATCAAACAGGTAGTCAATCTCATCATCAGCTAATGCAAGGCCTAACGACACGTTTGCATTAACCAGTGCTTCTTTGCCTTCCCCTAATACATCTACACTAGTGAAAGTATTCGCTTCGGTTTGAGCAAATAGCACCGCTGCATCATCAGTATCGGTAAACACTGATTCAGTCATTCTATCGTGTAAGAAGCTAGCGATAAGTGCAAAATCATCGTCACTTATTGTATCTTCTGTTTCGATATAAAACGCGCATCCACGCTCTATGCGATTGATACTTTTTAAACTACAGTTGTGAGCGATGTCGGTGGCTTTAGAAGACCAGGGAGAGATAGTGCCGGGGCGAGGAGTAATAAGGAAGAGGGTTCCAGAAGGTGTTTGTGCTTGCCTCGCGGGGCCGTAAGTGAGCAGCTTCTCGAGTATTTCTATTTGCTGCTTAGATAAGTCACCTTGGGAATCGACTAGGTGAACATATTCGCTATATAGGTTTTTAACCCTAACGCCGGATTGACCCAGCTTTGCAATCAGTTTAGTTTGGTTAAACTCTGATAGTGCAGGAGCGCCTCGAAGGACCAACATATTGATTTACCTGGTTTGTTAGAAACAACGACCACCAATGCGACGCGTTGTCTCTTGGATTGATGAGTATTTCGGCGCGGATTATAGAGCAATTATGCACAGTAAGTAACCTCATAACGCGCTTACATGAACTTTTTTTTAAACTTAGACGGTTTAATAACAACAAGTAAAGGTCTATGCAGTCACAAGACTATAAAAAACGATTAAAACTACAATTAATAATCATTTTATCCATTGCTGTTATGAGTTGTGGCGTGCCCTCAGTCCCCACTGCCCTTTCCTCATTATTAGAACGGGAAACCATCCGCGTAGGAACCGTATACGGTGCAGGAACCTTTTATAACGGCGCTGAAGGGCCCCAGGGGTTTGAGTATGAGTTGCTGGCAGGGTTCGCCGATTACCTTGGCGTCACTCTCGATTTATACCCTTTTTACAGCTATGAAGTCATGCTCGAACAATTAGAAGAAGGTAACCTGGACATTGTCGCCACGGGCGATGCGGTGACACCTTCACTAAAAAACCGCTTCACTTATGGCCCTGCTTACCAACATGTCAAACAGCAGCTAGTATTTCAAGCAGGCACATCTAGACCTAGAGACCTTTTAGACCTCGATTCCCCTATAATTGCAGTAGCAGAAAGCAGCCAGGCTCACTTACTTTCTGATCTTTTAAGCGATTTAGGTGACGAAGCAACTGATACTGAAAAAGTAGCGATAAAGACCGAGTTAGTTACCACCGAAGATTCAGATTCTGAAGAACTGTTGCAACAGGTTGCTAATGGTGACATTGCTTATACGGTGGCCGACAGCAATCGCCTAGCGTTACAACGTAGACGCTACCCTAACCTCGCCGTAGCCAAAACACTTAACGAAGATATGCCGATGGCATGGGCCCTTCCTTTAGATCAAGACGACTCAGTGAAAGCAGCGCTCATTGAGTATTTTGGTACAGTGCATCAATCAGGCTGGTTTACGGTGTTAGAAGACAAGTACTTTGGACATATTCGCCAGTTCGATTACGTTGACAGTCGCGCATTTAACTACGCAGCTGAAAGTGCATTAGCTCAATATAAACCGTTATTCCAACAATATGCCGGTGATTTAGACTGGCGACTACTTGCCGCAATGAGCTACCAAGAAAGCCACTGGGACAGTGATGCTATTTCAAGAACCGGGGTTCGCGGCCTTATGATGTTGACACTTGATACAGCAAGTGATTGGGATGTGGATGACAGAACCAATCCAGAGCAAAGTATTCGCGGGGGCTCACGTTATTTTGCCAGTTTGCTAAGTCGCATACCTGCACGAATCAGCGAGCCAGATAGAACCTGGATGGCTATGGCATCATATAATATTGGGATGGGGCACTTGGAAGATGCAAGGGTGCTTACCGAGCAACAAGGGGGAAACCCTGATTTGTGGGTAGATGTTAAACGACGCTTGCCACAGCTAAGGCAAAAAAAGTATTACCGTACCACCCGCTATGGCTACGCGAGAGGTGATGAGGCTTTGCAATACGTAGAAAATATTCGCCGCTACTACGACAGCCTAGTTTGGTTAGATGAACAAGGAAAAATTTAATCTCGTTCGCTTTGCTTCTCTCTTGAAAACTGTCATTTCGGTGTCATCTTTACTCTGTACCCTTTGAACGAGTTAGTGATTAACTAACTCGCTTTCTCAGAACCTTAATTTTTCTAAAAGATTATTAACTCTAAAAGAACAGTGACTCTCGGAAAATGAGCGCTTAGTTCAAATGACAGAGCATTTTTCTTAATTGGAAAAATGGTCACAACGAGGGGAAAAATAGCCTCGCTGTGAGAAAGGAGAATAAATGAAAAAAAATCGCTTTATGAAAAAAGGAATAAAATTGAAAAACAACAACAGACGCAGACTTATGCTTAAGCGTTGCCACCAGAAAGTACTTCAACGTCGTAAGCTATTTGTAACGAGCGACATGTTCACTCAGTTGACTCGCAAGCCTAGCTAGAATACATATAAGCTGGTTGCTTTTATTGATAGGCATCAATTTATTGAGAACTCTCTTTGCAACCCAGCAAACCAAATAGGCGAATAAAGCACACCCCTTCAAGCCAGCAAAATAAGCATTAGCTTGAAGCATCCCCCTCTAGATGTTTTTTCGCCTTTTTGGCTGCCTTAATCTCTTTCCTGCGCTTGCGAAAAAAATCTGACAGTTTGTTAGCACACTCGTCTGCTAGCACATTAGAACCAATCTCAACCTGATGATTTAGCGCAGGATGTTGTAATAGATTCATAACCGAACCCGCAGCACCTGTTTTCGCATCTTTAGCACCAAACACCACCCGCTTTACTCGTGCATGCACAAGCATACCTGCACACATAGAGCAGGGCTCTAAAGTGACATACAAGGTAGCGTCAATAAGCCGGTAGTTTCGCAGTTTAGAAGCGGCCTCTTTGACAGCGCGCAACTCTGCATGGGCAGACGGGTCGTTATCCGATATTGGCGTATTGTAGCCTTCTCCGATAAGCTCACCGTTTAATACTACACAGGCACCTACCGGCACTTCCCCTATGGATTCTGCTTTGTCCGCCAGGGTTAATGCATGCTTCATCCACATCACGTCTTCTTGAGTAACCGTTTCATTAATAAGATTTTCCTGGCTAATGCCCTCTTTAAGAGGGTTCTCTTTAATTGCGTTCTCGTGGGGAATGCTTTCTTTTGAAGCGCTTTCTAATGCCAACTCCTCTTCAGCGGTAAGCTCCTCAGGCGCTTGCGCTGCGACATGTTCGGTGTTTTGCTCCAGAGCCTGTGTTTTTTCAGTGTCGATCTTTGATGCCGGATGGTCGCTATTTTGGTCACTCATTAGTCAATTTTGCTACTTTATTTAGTGAAATTAGTTAACAACAATTCTGCATAAACCTAGGTAAACATTCTAACTAACTAGAAAGTAATGACTTTTGTCACTTGGCAACCTACTTGCAATTTTTCATTATAACACTGCTGGTGTTAAGGGCTTAACTGGTTACACTTTTTATAGAAAACTTAGCGTAATAACCGTTATAGTACTCCAAGCGCAGCAGTTATTTTACTAATAAGTATTTAGCCTCTGTTTATTAGATATGGAAACTAAATACTAGGTGAATTAGGCAACTGACCACATTTTCACCTAAACTCTTTTTAAACCATTTGTGAGGGATACCACCGTGGACATGACAGCGATTGCAATAGTAGCCATTTGTGCTTGGGCGTTAGTTACCATTGTCGAAAGTGCGAAAGACAAAAGCAAAAAGAAACTTAGTAACAAAGAAACTGAAGCGTATAAACAAGAAATTGCAGATTTGAAAGAGCGCGTATCTGTACTCGAAAAAATTGTAACTGATGAACGCTACGACCTAAAAAAGCAGTTTGCCGATTTAGAGAAAGACCGCGTTGCTTAAGTTTAGTGAACTTAATTCCTCTGCCAGCGCAACCTATGCCTAAAGCTTAACCTGCGCTGGCAGTAAAACATCAATTCCCTTCTAAGAGTTTGCGCTCAGCTCGCTCTACTCGTCGGGGTTTACCTGCGATGACTAGTACATCATGGGCCTGTAAAATAGCGTCTTGGTCTGGATCTTTCACTTCATTACCGTTACGTCTTAAGCCTTTAATGGCCACACGCATTCTTGTGAAGTCGATATCTTTTATTGCTTTTCCAATGCAAGAGGCGCGTTCAGATAATACTACTGCATGAATAAACTCTAGCTTATCTTCCGTCCCGTAAGTGATTTCTGTCGTTTCTCCAGGATAAAAGCCGTGCATATGATCATAACGGCCTTTTCGCTCGGCCCGCACCCGCTTTAAAATACGTGACATAGGTACACCGGCGTAATGCAACACTTGCGAGACCAGCATCAAACTGCCTTCTTGTAGCTCGGGCACCACTTGGTTTGCTCCTGCGCTGTACAGGCTTTCTAACTGGTAGTCACGTTTGGTACGTACCATAACATCTGTAGTGCTCGTTATACTTCGTGTCTGCGTTATCACTTGTTTCGCCTTATCGACCTGATCAAATGTTACAAGCACAAGCTTAGCATTTTCTACATTAGCACTGCTCAGAATATCTTTTTGACTGGCATCGCCGAAGATTACGGGTTCACCCGCATTTCGGCTTTCATGCACCCTGACAGGGTCCATATCTATAGCGACAAAATGAATACCTTCAATTTTTAGCATGCGCGCTACCGACTGGCCCACCCGTCCAAACCCACAAATAATGACATGGTTAGTCAGCTGCCCGACATTGCCAAAGCTAGCGTTATCATCAAAGGAGATATCATTATTCACAATGCGTTTAGCGATAGTCACACTGTTGTTCATAAGCCAAGGCGTTAACGCCATACTTATCACACCCATACATACTATTAGCGATGATTGCTCAGTGGTTAATACGCCGTGGGTGGTGGCAAGCGCTGCGATAACGAAACTAAACTCTCCTATTTGGCATAGTTTTACGCCTGCGGACCAGCCGTCAATAGCGTCAGTTTTGACTAACATGGATGCAACTCTGACTAAGATAACTTTAACTATCATTAGCGCGAAAACACCAAATACGATTTCAAATAAGCTGTTCCAGAGCACGGTAAGTTCCAACTGCATACCCACGGTCACAAAGAACAAGCCCATCAAAATGTCGCGAAACGGGCGGATGTCGGCTTCAAGTTGATATTTGTATTGGCTTTCCCCTAACATCATCCCAGCTAAAAAAGCGCCTAACGCCATCGACAAACCAAAATAATAGGTAAGGCCGCCGGCTAACAGCGCGATCAAAATAGTGGTCAATACAAACAGCTCATCAGTTCTGGTTCTCGCAATTTCTCGAAACACCCAAGGAAGTAACCACTTACCTACTGACATTAAAAAAGCAATAACGAACACGCCTTTAAGAAGCGCTTCCCCTAGAGCAAGTGCAATACTCACCTCGCCTGTTTGGGCTAAAAGAGGAATAGCGATAAGAAATGGGACCACGGCTAAGTCCTGAAAGAGCAAGATACTGACGGCGAGCTGTGTACGCCTGTTATTGAGAATACCCATTTCGGTTGCTTGTTTAATAACAATAGCGGTAGAGCTTAGCGCAAGCGTACCGCCAATAATGATAGATGCACTAATTGGGATCCCCAAAAGAAGTGGTACGCAGGTAAATATCGCTGTAGTAAACAACATTTGCCCTAACCCCACGCCAAACACCAAAGAGCGCATAGCCAATAATTTAGGAAGGGAGAATTCTAGCCCGAGTGAAAAGAGTAGAAAAACAATACCCACTTCGGCCAATAAGTGCATTTCTTCGGGGTGAGCAAACACAGATAGCAGCTGTGGGCCAGCGAGTACTCCGGCAAAGAGATAAGCAAGGATAGGTGGAAGATGAATTCGTTTAAATAGGGCGACTGCGCATACCGATATGAACATCAATATCACAATATTTAAAAAACTCGTCCCCACATAACCTCCTAGAGCAACATCAACTTACGATTGTTAAATAAGCACAGTAATCAACTCTGCTTAACACTTAAACTAAAGACTAATGCGACAGATATCTTGTTGGCATTCAGTTTGCAAAATCCCCTATGTAAATGCAGATCCGGCAAGTTTTGCCGCTGTGATCGTCATAAATTTCGCGAAAATGCGGTTATGACCACAGAAACGTCAGAGCTTTGACACTGGTTTCATTTCTGCGGCATATCAACGCATTTTGTATAGGGGCACTACTGTGGATTTTTCAACGTCAGTCTACGATAGCACACAACACAACAATTTTTATCCTGCTGAGAGCACAGGTAAATCACTTTCTTTTAGTGAATTATCGGGCTTTGTAACACAGCTCCTGACTACGCTTGAACTTCAAGAGTTAGGAGGCGTGTATTTTCAGCAGCTTAATATGCTATTGCCTGTTGTCGGATTCAGTTTATCTGACTTCGACTCTCGTTGGGTCTACGGTAACGCAAAGATATCGTCAACGCTGATTGATTTACCACTACAAGGGGCGCGCTCTGTTAATGGCGAGCAAGCCCATGTCTATTATTACATTAGTTCACCCTTGTCGTTATCGCAACGGGAGAGCCTATTCCAACTTCATGATTTATTTGGAAAACAAGTAAAACACGCGTTATCTTTAATGCGTGTTCAGCAAATGGCAACCAAAGACGTGTTGACGAGTTTAGGCAATCGTGCGGGATTTCAGCAGTCTATGACAAGACAACTGGGGTGGGCGCAACGACACGATGAACCATTTGCACTTTTAGTTATCGACCTAGACAACTTCAAATATGTGAACGATAACTTTGGGCACGGTGAGGGCGACAAAGTACTGGTTCACGTGGCAACACATCTTGAAAATGTACTGCGCGATGAAGACGAAGCATTTCGCTATGGCGGCGATGAATTCTGCTGTTTATTAGACTGCCAAACACAGCAGCAATTAGCATGTGCTGCTCAGCGAATTCAGATGAGTATAAATAGCTCTGCCTACTTATCACGATTAGGTGTATCGGCAAGTCTCGGTGGCGCGATTTATCGAGACGGTGACAGTGTTGATAGTTTATTTAACCGCGCTGATAACGCGCTATATCGGGTGAAAAACTCAGGCAAAAACAGCTATGACGCTGCCTAACTAATCCCTTTTGCTTGTTTCCAAAAAAAGCGGCAATTCAATGCCGCTTTATCAATACATTCTGCCGAAAAAAATTGAAAACTCTAATGACTGGCTTTTCTACGCCGACTGATAAAGTGTTTTTGGCACTTTAAATCTTATACATAGTAATGGTAAGGCTAATTAGTGATTAAATTGGTTTAAAGGCTATATTGATACGCTCAACTTTTGGTTGTAGATAAACAACTTTCTCATCAATGATGATTGCCACAGGTGTTTCATTTAAAAAGATAGTAGGTACGCCATTTCGTTTCCATCTAGGTACACGCCATACTTTAAACCACTCTTTCAATAGCTTTGATACATTGGCGCCTTCAGGTTTCATTCGCAAATTACGTGCATTGGTTTGCAAAGAGACTGTATCGTTATTTTCTTCTTTCGTTACTGTTACCCTCACCTGCCCGTGTAACCAAGGAAGAGAATTGTACTGGTCTAACACTAACGCAAGACGCTCTGGAATCTCGCACGTGTCATTAACAACCCAGTAAAGGTCGTGGTCAAAACGTATAACCCTGCCCCACTTAAAGTTTACTTCAGGGGTAGCATCATGTTTCGCCCCCAGCATAGCAAGTACTTGGTCTGTCTGCGCTTTTGAAGGTGCAAGCTGCCCCTGCGCTTTAAACCAGGCGCGAATTACCATAGCCTGCCAAGGGATAGACAATGCAGCAAGCTTTTGTCCATCTAACCTGATATCAGCACGTTTACAGTCTTCGAAGTATTGCTGTGCAGATTCGCTGACTAGATCACTTTGCTCTGCACAAAGCTCAGCGCTTCGCCCCACTGTCTTAGTTAACTGGGGCCACCGCTCAAGCAAATGAGGTATTATCTCGTTTCTCAAGAAATTCCTGTCAAAGCTGTTTTGCTGGTTAGATTCATCCTCTACCCACTGCAACATTTCCTCTTCGGCATAAGCGATAATGTCGCTTTTCTCAAGAGCTAGCATAGGTCGCATTATTAACGTATCGCCGCGGTACTGCACTTCTCCCATACCCGCTAATCCCTGAGGGCCAGCACCGCGTTTAAGCTGAAGCAATACAGTTTCAAGCTGATCTTCGGCATGTTGCCCCAAAAGCAGTACACCGCCAATTTGTTCGCACACTTCTAATAGTGCGCTGTATCGAACTTTACGCGCCTCAGCTTCTAAGCTCTTTCTAGAGCTGGTATCAACGGCAACACGATATTGATGAAACTCAACATCTTCAAGACGGCACTGCAGTTCACAGTGGCGTGCCCAGTCATCCGCATTTTCGCTTAAACCGTGATGTACATGTACAGCATGTATCGGGCTATCAAACTGCTCCCTATACGCGACGACGGCTTGAAGCAGTACGGTGGAGTCCACACCACCGCTGTAAGCAACGACGAGTGGCGTTTGAAGTGGTCGCTTTACATTAGTCAGTGACGTGGCTATGCGGTTGACGATATGTTCAATAGTGGGGGATTGTAGAGGGGTCACAGACCAGTAATACCTTATTGTTTCAACTTTATGTTTTATTAGGGTTCAGCTTTGTATCTGCTGATTACTCGTTTTCTAATAACGCAAAAGGGTTGGTTACCAATGGTAAACAACCCTCTCGAACTAATCTGAATCGACATGAACTAAGCAAAGGCTTAATAGACGTTTACAACAAACATTTTTGCTAATCGTACACCGCTTCGCCTAATCGTACACCGCTTCGCCTAATCGTACACCGCTTCGCATCAAAACTTTACTATTCGCAGTTTTCGAACTCGTAGCCCTAACTAGAATTAGCAATAACCGAACGACATTAAACGCTCGTAGCGCTCTTCCATTAGTTTTGTTTTATCAAGCTCTTTAAGTTGATTAAGCTGCTGCTTAATGACGGCTTTCAAATTAGCTGCCATACCATTGTGGTCGCGGTGAGCGCCACCTAATGGCTCTTCAACAATGCTGTTAATTAGACCCAGTTCTTTAATTTGTGGCGCACTTACACCCATCGCCTCAGCAGCGAGTGGAGCTTTTTCTGCACTTTTCCACAAAATAGACGCACAACCTTCCGGTGAAATAACCGAGTAGGTAGAATATTGAAGCATATTAACGCGGTCGCCAACACCAATAGCTAATGCACCACCTGAACCACCTTCACCAATTACGGTACACACGATTGGAACAGTAAGCTCAGCCATTTCGAATAAATTTTTCGCGATTGCTTCACTTTGGCCGCGCTCTTCAGCGCCCACACCTGGGTATGCCCCTGGCGTGTCGATGAAGGTAATAATAGGCATGTTAAAGCGCTCAGCCATCTTCATAAGACGTAATGCTTTACGGTAGCCTTCTGGTTTAGGCATACCAAAGTTACGCTTAATTTTTTCGTTTGTGTCACGGCCTTTTTGATGACCTATAATCATCACAGGCTGGTCATCTAGCATTGCTGGGCCACCAACAATTGCCTTATCGTCCGCAAACGCGCGGTCGCCAGCAAGCTCGTCGAATTCTGTAAAAATACGAGGAATATAATCTAGCGTGTATGGACGCATTGGGTGACGTGCAAGTTGAGAAACTTGCCATGCGCCAAGATCAGAAAAGATCTTTTTAGTTAGCTCCGCGCTTTTGCCGCGAAGCTTATTGATTTCTTCTTCAATACCAACGTCAAACTCGCCACCTTGATTCACCAACCTAAGCTCTTCAATTTTTGCTTCTAGTTCGGCTATTGGCTGTTCAAAGTCCAAAAACTGTATACTCATTTCATGTCCTATTCGTACTACGCTCGTCTATGCAAACGCGAGATGTCCAATCTATCGAACTCTTAACCCTAATGGTAGAGAATTGAAACGGCTTTGTCTCCCAAACATTGCTTGAGATCGTGTAAAAGTTGGTCTTCAGGGGTAACGTACCATCTTGCGCCACACGCCAAGGTTACTTCAGCGTCTGGATGGGTTACCGCTAACTGAACAGGACAACTTCCACCGTTAAATGCCTGCAGGATAGATTGCATCTGACTCATTTTCTTCGGTTCAAGCAACTGGGTATCAATATTAAGTGCCAGCGCTCTCGCGTTTTTCTCTCGTGCCTGAACAATGTCCATTACATCACGGGCGGTGATTGTATTGCCCCCAGAGAAATCATCAAAGCTGACCTGTCCCTTTATAAGCAATATTCTGTCAGTTTCTAACACACTTTCGAACTGCTCGTACATATCGGGGAAGAAACGTACGTCTATTCTGGCACTCTTATCATCCAGTGTCACTATGGCCCAGCGACGACCCCGCTTGTTCGTCATAACACGAACGCCAAGTACCAACCCTACAGCACTGGCCATTTGGTCTTTGTTGGTTGGTTTTAAATCAACTAATCGACCGTCGGTGTAGTAACGCAGTTCTTCAGCGTACTGATTGATGGGGTGGCCGGTTAAATACAAGCCTAGGGTATCTTTTTCACCTTCTAGCCACACTTTCTCAGGCCATTCAGGCACGTCAGCAAATGCTTGCTTCACATCTTCAGGCTCGGTAGTCAGTAGGCCAAACATGTCTGACTGACCAAAAGACTCGGCTTTTGCATGCTGTCCAGCGGCGGCAAGGGCTTCGGGTAAACTCGCCATAAGACTAGCCCGATGCGGACCTAAGTTGTCCATTGCCCCCGCTAACACTAGCTTTTCTAGCACTCGCTTGTTTACCCGTTTAATGTCTATCTTGGCGCAGAAATCAAAAAGATCTTTAAATGCCCCTTGGGTCTCCCGCGCTTCAATAATCGCTTCAATTGGGCCTTCACCTACCCCTTTAATCGCACCGATACCGTAAACAATGCGACCTTCGCTATCGACGGTAAATTTGTATTTACCCGCATTTAAATCTGGCGGCAGTATTTCGATGCCCATGCGCTCACATTCATCGACAAGCGTCACGATTTTATCGGTGTTGTCCATATCTGCCGACATTACCGCAGCCATGAATTCCGCTGGATAATGTACTTTCAGCCAAAGGGTTTGGTAAGACACCAATGCATAGGCTGCAGAGTGAGATTTGTTAAAACCGTAACCCGCGAACTTTTCTACCAAGTCGAAGATTTTCATCGCAAGGTCCGGGTCAATATTATTGCCCTTCGCACCCTCAGCAAAGGTGCCGCGCTGCTTCGCCATTTCTTCAGGCTTTTTCTTACCCATAGCACGACGAAGCAAGTCAGCGCCGCCCAGTGAGTAGCCCGCCATTTCCTGGGCTATCTGCATTACCTGTTCCTGATACAAGATAATGCCATAGGTAGGCTCTAGAATTTCTTTCAAGCACTCGTGCTGATATTCAGCATCGGGGTAGGAAATTTCTTCACGTCCGTGCTTACGGTCGATAAAGTTATCTACCATGCCTGACTGCAATGGACCTGGGCGGAATAGGGCCACAAGTGCGATGATATCTTCAAAACAGTCTGGTTTAAGGCGTTTAATCAGCTCTTTCATGCCGCGAGATTCCAGCTGGAATACGGCTGTGGTCTCTGCGTTTTGTAACGTTCTAAAGCTCTTTGGATCTTCAAGCGGAATAGCGCTGATATCGACATCGACGTTCTTCCCTTCCTTGATCATATCTATCGCCCACTGAATGATCGTCAGCGTACGAAGACCTAAGAAGTCAAATTTTACAAGCCCAGCGGTTTCAACGTCGTTTTTGTCAAACTGGGTTACCGGGTTATTACCTTCGTCATCACAATACAGCGGCGAGAAATCAGTAATAGTGGTTGGCGCAATAACAACACCACCGGCGTGTTTACCCGCGTTTCGGGTGACCCCTTCAAGAATACGCGCCATATCGATAAGGTCTTTCACTTCCTCATCGCTTTCATAAACTTCTGGCAGCTGAGGTTCGGCTTTAAACGCCTTTTCTAACGTCATGCCAGGGTCAGGTGGTATTAGCTTTGAAATTCTGTCTACAAAACCATAAGGATGACCAAGCACACGGCCTACATCGCGCACTACTGCTTTTGCCGCCATAGTACCGAATGTAATGATCTGAGATACCGCTTGTCGCCCGTAGAGCTCAGCAACGTGGTCGATTACCTCGTCTCGTCTATCCATGCAGAAGTCGACGTCGAAGTCGGGCATAGATACACGCTCTGGGTTCAAGAAACGTTCGAATAGCAAGTCGAATTCTAGCGGGTCTAGGTCGGTAATTTTTAGGGCATAGGCCACCAATGAACCTGCACCTGAACCACGCCCTGGCCCTACAGGGATACCGTTATCCTTACTCCACTGGATGAACTCCATTACGATAAGGAAGTAGCCCGGGAACCCCATTTGGTTAATAACTTCAAGCTCAATGCGAAGTCGGTCATCGTACTCTGGCCGTTTGGCTTTGCGCACTTCCTCATCGGGGAATAGAAATTCTAGACGTTCTTCCAAGCCTTCCTCAGACACCTTAACTAAGAAGTCTTCGGTGGTCATACCGCCGGTTGGAAACTGAGGCAAGAAATATTCATTTAGCCGGACAGTAACGTTACAGCGCTTGGCTATTTCAACCGTATTTTCTATGGCTTCGGGGATATCGCTAAATAACTCAACCATTTCCTCGGCAGTGCGCAGATATTGCTGATCGCTGTAGCGCTTAGGGCGACGGTTATCATCTAAGGTATAGCCATCGTGAATACACACACGAATTTCGTGCGCGTCGAAACCCTCTTGGTCAATAAAGCATACTTCATTAGTGGCAACCACGGGTAAACCGCGCTGCTCAGCAAGCTCTACGGCATGGTGTAAATAATCTTCTTCGCCTTGTCTACCGGTTCTAATCAGCTCTAAATAAAAACGGTCGGGAAAATGGGTTTGATAAAACTCAAGCGCATCTTCAAGAAGCTTGGCGTTATTTTTCATTAAACCTACGCCGATATCGCCATGCTGTGCGCCCGATAAAACAATAACGCCTTCGCTATGCTCTGCTAACCATGCTTGATCAATGACTGCGCGGTGCGCCAAGTGTCCGCGAAGGTAAGCCTTGGAGATAAGAATAGTAATGTTCTTATATCCCTCATTATTCATCGCAATAAGGGTTAGTCTGAAAGGTTCATCGCCAAAAGCTTCATTAGTCACCCAAAAATCGGTGCCAATTATGGGCTTGATACCTAAATTATGTGCCTCCGAATAGAATTTTACCAAGCCACACATATTCATTTGATCTGTGATTGCCACGGCAGGCATGCCAAGCGCGGCCACTTTACCTAAAATAGGCTTAACCTTATTCAGGCCGTCCATCATCGAAAAGTCGCTGTGAACACGTAAATGAATAAATGGCGATGACATGATGTTATTTCTCTTCGAGTAGCGCTTTTACGGGTTTAAAACTTTTGCGATAGCAGTCTAAGATGCCATATTCGGCGATAGCTTCAAAATGTGCTTTTGTAGGGTAACCTTTGTGCCCGGCAAAGTTATATTGTGGGTAGGCCTCATGCAACGAAATCATATCGTTATCTCGCTCTACTTTGGCAATGATTGATGCTGCTGAAATTTCAGCGTGTAGGCTGTCACCTTTCACTACCGCTTCAGAGTCAAAATTCCAAGCTGGGACGCGGTTGCCGTCTACACGCACAAAGTCAGGTTTTACAGGTAAACCTTCCACTGCGCGGATCATAGCGAGCATGGTAGCGTGCAGTATATTAAGCTTGTCAATTTCTTCAGGGCTTGCTCTACCGATATTCCAGTAAAGCGCCTTCTCACGAATCTCTTGAGCAAGGGCTACACGTTTCTTTTCACTCAACTTTTTAGAGTCGGTAAGTCCTTCAATGGGGTTTTCTGGGTCTAGTATAACCGCAGCAGTAACCACATCTCCAACTAAAGGGCCACGCCCTACTTCATCAATACCGGCAATTAACTTATGCAAACAATTCCTCCACGACAGCTTTTGCTGCTGTTTTATCAGCATTGCATTTTAGCGTATGGTGGAGGCTGGTGAAACGGGAAATAAGCGCTGAATTATCACTTTCGAAGAAGTTAAGTAACTGATTGCTCATATTCTCTGCGTTTACCTCGTCTTGGAGTAACTCAGGAATAATTGCCTCGTTAGCCAAGAGGTTTGGCAACGTAAAGTAAGGCGCTTTGTACAGGCGCTGCATGATTTTGTAGGTGAGCGGCGCAAGTAAATAAGCGGCTACCATTGGGCGCTTACACAACATAGCTTCTAACGTCGCTGTACCTGATGCGAGCAAGATAACATCGCTTGCTATCATAGCATCACGAGAAGTGCCTTGAGTGACCTGAATGGGTAAGCGTGCTTCAGCATTATCAGCTTCAAGCAAGAGTGCTTTAATTTGCGCAAGGCGATGCTCATTTGCCGCAGGGATAAGAAATTGAATGTCGCTGCGTTTAGCATGAATAGCTTCTATGGTCTTCAGAAACACGGGAAGCAACGTATCCACTTCGCCTCTTCTTGAGCCGGGTAGTACAGCCAATATGGGAGCATTGCTATCTACACCTAATGCCTGCCTTGCCGCATTTTGGTCGGGCTCAATGGCTATAGCGTCAGCCATTGTGTGCCCCACAAAGGTGTAGGGAACGTTATATTTATCGTAAACCTGCTGTTCGAAAGGGAACAACCCCAGTACGCGATTAGCCGCTTTCGCTATCTTGTGAATGCGTTTCTCACGCCACGCCCACACCGTAGGACTTACATAGTGCATGGTTTTGATACCGCGGGCTTTGAGGGCTTTCTCTACTCTCAAATTAAAATCAGGCGCGTCAATACCTACGAAAATATCTGGCGGATTTTGCTCAAAATGAGTAAGAAGCTGCTTTTTAACTTTTAAGATGGCTGGAAGGTGGGATAGGACTTCAACAAGCCCCATAACCGACAAGGTTTCCATATCGAATAGACTATGGAAACCCGCTTTTATCATGTTTGGACCACCAATACCTTCGATAATAGCATCTGGGTATTGGCGTTTTAACTCGGCAACCATTCCAGCGGCAAGGATATCACCAGAGGGCTCTCCGGCAACCATGCCGATACGAATTGGTTTAGACATAATTAGCGAATAATGCCTCGCTTGGAGTCTTGTAAGAATTGAACCATTAGCGCCACACCATCAAACTTTTGTGCTGGTTCAGCAAGCTTGTCCACTGCTTCGTCAATAGTATTACCTTCACGATAAATCGCTTTATAGGCGCGCTTGATTTCAAGCACTTCTTCTTTTGAGAAACCACGGCGTTTCAAGCCTTCAGAGTTGATCCCCTGAGGAATATTCTTCTGACCACTCACCATAACAAAAGGCGGGACGTCACGCAGAATAATACCGCCTGCCCCTAAAAATGCATGGGCGCCGATTTTACAGAACTGATGAATGCCTGTAGCGCCGCCAATAATAACGAAATCATCAATATGAACATGGCCAGCCACAGCCACATTGTTGGCAATTATGATGTCATCGCCAAGAACGCAGTCGTGGGCAACGTGTGCATTAGCCATAAATAGACCACGAGAACCGATAATCGTTATGCCGTTGTCTTGGACTGTGCCACGGTGAACGGTAACCCCTTCTCTAAACTCGTTATCATCACCAATAACTAATTCGGTAGGCTCACCCGCATATTTTTTATCTTGGCAGTCTTCACCAATTGAAGAAAACTGATAAAACTTGTTGTTTTTACCGATACGCGTCGGGCCGCGTACCACCACATGTGATTTCAGAATACAGCCGTCGCCTATGGTGACGTTGTCGTCTACCACACAAAATGGACCTATGGTGACATTTTCACCAATCGTTGCACTTTCTGAAATTACCGCAGTAGGATGGATCACGTTACGCTATCTCTCTCATCGCACACATAAACTCTGCACTACAAGCAATATCGCCATCGACACTTGCAGTACCTTTAAATTTCCAAATCCCTCTGCGCTCTTTTACCAGAGCAACATCAAACTCAAGCTTATCACCCGGAACAACTGGACGTTTAAAGCGTGCGTTATCAATCCCTGCATACAAGTATAACTTATCATTGTTGCCCATGGTCTTAAAACCTAAAACACCGGCAGCTTGCGCCATGGCTTCTAGAATTAAAACACCCGGAAAAATTGGCTGTCCAGGGAAATGCCCCATGAAACATGGCTCATTGATCGTAATATTTTTGTAAGCCTTTACAGACTCACCCAGAACATAATCAGTAACACGATCAACAAGTAGGAAAGGATATCTGTGTGGTAGCAGTTCCAATATTTCCTGGATTTCGATGGTATTTAGTGAATTGGCCAAAAACTTTCTCCTGTATACAAGCATGACCTTTAGCTATTTCATACCAATACAGATGATACATTGGTATTTGGGTCAAACTCGCCGTAAAAACTAAAAACGGCGGCAACCATACGCTGTTAAACGCGAAAAACAAATCAGACCAACACCTTTAGAGGGGTTGGTCTGACAAATTTTATAACTGACCAGCGCCTGCTGAACTTTGATGAACAGCGAAGGCCGACACGTCTTAAGTTAATTAGTTAGTTTTGCTTACTTGCTGAAGTACCTGCTCAGATAAGTCGTGCTCTTCTTTAGCAAAAGCAACTGCACCCGCATTAAGTACTAAGTCGTAACCTTGCTTTGATGCAACAGAGTCGATAGCTTGCTTGATAAGGCCAAGCAGTTTGTTACGCTCTTCGTTGCTACGACGCTGAATGTTTTGTTGTAAAGGCTGACCTTTCTTAGATAGCTCTTCACGAACTGACAAGATTTTTTGTTCTAGTTCTTTCTTCTCGGTATCGCTCATTGTAGCTGCATCACGCTGAAGACGCTCTGCGTAGAACTGACCGTCACGCTGCAGCTGATTCACTTCTTCAAGCTGGTCTTTAAACTCAGCTTGAATAGCATTTTGAATCTCAGCCGCTTGAGGCATCGCTTGAAAAATACCTTGCACATCAACAACAGCCACTTTCTGTTCTGCCATTACAGATGTACTTACTAAAGCGCTACCCAACATTGCTCCTGCAACGATATGTTTAACCAACTGTTTCAAAGGGAACTCCTTTTGTGAATCTTATTATAGAGCGCGGTTAAAACGCGCTCGTTTTAATGTCTTAGAAAGTTTGACCAATATTGAAAGTGAAGAATCTAGCATCATCACCATCACGTTGCTGTATCGCTTTCGAGAAGCTAAATACCATCGGCCCCATTGGTGAAATCCACTGGACCGATATACCTGCCGAACTACGATACAGACTCCAGTCAGAATAGTCCAATAGCTCACCATTTTGAGTAGATGCTATATCAAACTGACGGTAGTAGTCATAATCAAACTCAGTATCCCATACGTTACCCACATCCACAAACAAACTTGTGCGAACAGAGTTATCCATTTCTTCTTCAACAAACGGCGTAGGCACGATTAGCTCAATACCACCGAGTGCCATAGCGTTACCACCTAGGCTTCGCGTCGACCAAGAAAGTGCAGCGTCAGCTGGGTCCGCCGGGAATACTTCCCCATCAGGACCAGAAATGGTGCCAGTGTTACCGAGGAAAATACCTCGAGGACCAACCGTATTATTCTCAAATCCACGCAGTGAATCTGAACCACCTGCGGTAAAGTTCTCAGTGAACGGCAATATTTGTTCGTTGCCATCGATATCACCGTAACCGTTACCGTATCCGAGACGAATTCGTGTTAGGAACGACCAGCGTTGATCACGTGATAATGGGAAATACCATTTACCATCGAATACAGTTTTAAAGTAGTTAACGTCAGAGTTTGGCGTAGTAATGCTAAAGGATGCACGTTGAGACGAGCCCGCCGTTGGGAATAGACCACGGTTTAGCGTGCTTCTACTCCAGCTTACGCTAGCAAGATAGCTATCGTATTTAATAGCCGCATCCGGATCTTCGCCATTGGTAAACTGGTTATAGAACTGCTCTGTTTGCTCATAATAACCACGGTTAAATAGCTCTACATTGCTATAGGTTAAACCGAAGTTGATACGATTAAATTCGTTAATTGGATAACCAATGTTCGCACCAATTGACCAACGTTTTGAGTTGTACTGGATTACGTTAAAGTCAGAGCCGTCGAACTCGCTATAACCAATGCTTCCACCCAAACTGATACCGTCAATGGTGAAGTAAGGATCGTTATAGGTGATTTGCGCACTGCGCTGATACGAAACCGTACTTAGGTTAAGGCCAACACGTTTACCTGTACCCAAGAAATTATCTTGTTGGATACCCGCCTGTAAGCTTAACTTGGTTCTGTCACCGTAACCGATACCTGCGTTAAACGAGCCCGAAGGCTGCTCTTTAACATTATAGTTAACATCAACCTTATCTTCAGAGCCTGGAATACGTACAGTTTCAAACTCTACTTCTTCCATGTAGGTAAGACGAGAAAGCTGATTTTTTGAAGACTCTAGCAAATTATTAGATAACCAGGTGCCTTCCATCTGACTTACGTTTTGACGAAGTACACTGTCGGCGGTTACCACGTTACCGTTAAACTTAATACGGTTAACATAAATACGCTTACCCGGGTCTACAGATAGCGTCAGCTTAACCGTTTTATCTTCGTCATTAATTTCAGGTACTGTGGTTACCGTTGGATAAGCATAGCCGAAGCGACCTAGGTATTTACTAATAAACTCTTCTGTGTAGGTGACTTCCGCTTGGTTGTATAGCTCGCCTTCTGTTAGCGGCAGTACGCGCTCGATGTATTCTTCATGGCCAAGTACATCACCTACGAGTTCTACTTCAGAAATGGTGTATTGCTCACCTTCTGATACGTTCATAGCAATGTAGATACCGGACTTTTCAGGGGTCATCGACACTTGAGTAGAGTCAACATTAAATCGTAGGTAACCACGATTTAAATAGTGGTTACGCAAGGTTTCCATGTCACCTTGTAACGTTTGTTGCTGATAGCGAGTCTCTGATAGAAAGTCCCACCAAGGCGTATCGTATTGTAGCTCAAACGCTTCCATCAGCTCTTCGTCTGAGAAAATTTCGTTACCTACAATATTAATTTGCTCGATTTCAGCGGCATCGCCTTCTTCAAAAAGTAGCTTCAAATCGACACGGTTACGCGGTAACGGCGTAATAATAGCCGTTACGTCAGCATTGTACTTACCTATGCTGTAAAAGAAGTCTTTAAGGCCATTCTCAATAGAGGTTAGTACGGTCTTATCAAGTGGCTCACCGATGCGAACACCATTGCCATCCAAACTTTCTTGAAGCTGCTCATCTTTAATATCATCATTGCCGTCAAAAATAATATTACTGATGGTTGGGCGCTCCGCCACACGAACCACAAGGGTATTGCCGTCGCGAAGAATTTCTACATTTTCAAAGTGAGTTGAAGAGTAAAGCGAGCGAATAAGCTGCGTTACCCTGAATGTATTAAGCTCGTCGCCAACTTGAACGGGCAAGTAGGTTAAGGCTGCACCAAGTGCAACACGTTGCAAACCCTCTACGCGAATGTCTTCAACAACAAATTCACTGTCTTGCGCCGCAGCATTGGCAAAGCTAGCACTGGAAAAAATGGCTCCGGCTGCTACTAACTGTTTTAACTTCATCTATTTTTCTTTTCCTGGCCGCGTTTTGTATTAGCTGTTTTGTACTTCCTGATTTGTATCAGGTTATGCGAGCGATATCGTTAAAAATTGCGATACCCATGATCATAAACAGAAGCACGCCACCTATTCTGTAACCCCATTCTTGCACCGCTTCAGGCACAGGCTTACCAGTGATCCACTCCACAATGAAAAACATGAGGTGGCCACCGTCAAGCATGGGCAAGGGTAATAAATTTATTATGCCTAAATTTACGCTTATTAAGGCAAGAAAACTCAAAAAGTACGCAAGTCCATACCCAGCACTTGTTCCCGCACCTTGAGCAATTGAGATAGGACCGCTCAAATTCTTCACCGAGACATCGCCGGTGATAAGCTTTCCTATCATTTCGACACTCAGTGTCATTAGACGCCACGTTTTGTCTAGCGCCTTCCCAATAGCCTCTATAATGCCATATTGATGAGTAAACACATACCCTTCAGGCCAAGGCTCGAATGTTGGGCTCACACCTAAATAACCACTTTGCCCTTGTGGTGTATCGCGGCGCGCTATCGTGGCATTTAACGTTAGTTGCTGTCCATCCCTTTGTATATCAAGAGAGATACTTTCACCGGGGCTTTCAACAATAACGTCAACCAAACCTTCCCACGACGTCAATTTAGCGCCATTTAGTGCGACAAGTTCATCACCGGGTTTCAACCCTGCTTCCTGCGCCGCACTTCCCTCACCAACAAACCCAACAGTTAACGTTGCATCCGGTCGGTATGGGGTTATGCCTAAGCTGCTTAATGGAGACTCACTATCTGGGTCAAAGTTCCAAGAACCCAGTGTAAATGTCAGTTCTTTTTCGACATTTGATGCATTTTTAACCGTAACAGTGGTTTTTTCTGACCCTATGTTAGAGACAACTTCTAAATTAACCGCTTCCCAGTCCGGTGTAATTCTGTCGCCGACCTTAATGATTTCATCACCAGGTTGAACGCCTGCTACAGCTGCAACACTTTGTGGCTCGACAGCTTTAACAACAGGTTTAACGGTTTCTAAACCGACAAGGTACATTAGCCAAAGAGCAAAAAATGCAAATATGAAGTTTACGCCAGGGCCCGCTGCAATTACCGCCATGCGCTGCAATACAGGTTTTTTATTGAAGGCTTTATCTTCTAACTCAGGCGGTACGTCATCAATACGCCCATCGAGCATGCGAACGTAACCACCAAGGGGAATCATAGCGATAACATATTCTGTACCGGACTTACTTAACTTTCGCCAAATTGGCTTGCCAAATCCAATTGAGAAACGCTCTACCTGTACACCGCATTTGCGAGCAACGTAAAAGTGCCCCCATTCATGTACGGCTACCAAAATACCTAAGGCGACAATGAATGCCCCAAGGCTCCATAAAAATGCTAGCACTGAAATTTACCTCGAATAATCTCGTTAGCTTTGGTTCTTGCTAGTGCGTCTTGTTCTAATATTTGTTGAATAGAACTTACCGATACGTGCGGCATAGCATTGAGCGTAGCGTCGTTTACTTTAGCAATATCACAAAATTGAATTTTGCCCTCTAAAAAAGCGTCTACAGCCACTTCATTTGACGCATTGACTCTTGTCGTTGCGCATTGCCCTTCCTTACATGCATCAATAGCCAACTTCAAATTAGGGTAACGCTCAAAACAAGGGGTCTGGAAACTGAAATTAGCCATATCCGAAAAGTCGAGGGGCTTCACACCTGCTTCAATTCGATCTGGGTGAGCCAAACCATATGCAATAGGTGTTCGCATATCTGGGTTACCCATTTGCGCTATTACAGAGCCATCAATGTACTGCACCATAGAATGGATTATGCTTTGTGGATGTATAACAACATCAATATCTTCAGCGCCGGCACCGAATAGCCAACAGGCTTCTATGAACTCTAACCCCTTGTTCATCATAGTTGCCGAATCGATTGTTATTTTTCGGCCCATTGACCAGTTAGGGTGAGTACTGGCCTCATCAATGGTAATTGAAGAAAAGCTACTAAGTGGTCTTTCTCTGAATGGGCCACCAGAACCCGTTAATAAGATTTTGTGGATACCTGATGCAGCAAAGTTACCATATTCGTAATCGTGCGGGAGACACTGGAATATGGCATTGTGTTCGCTGTCAATTGGAAGTATTTCAGCGCCACTTTGGTTTGCAGCTTCGATAAATAAAGCGCCAGACATGACCAAGGCTTCTTTATTCGCAAGCAAAACTCGTTTTCCTGCCTTAACCGCCGCCATTGTAGGCAAAAGGCCTGCTGCCCCTACAATTGCAGCCATGACAGCGTCAACTTCAGGTGCGCTTGATACCTCCTCCAATGCTTTGGTGCCTGAAAGAATTTCAGCATCTACACCGTATTGAGAAGCTAACTCGCAGGCGGCTTTATAGTGAGCATCGTTGGCGATCACTACATAACGGGGCGCGCATTTTTGCGCTTGCTCCATAAGCAGTTCAAGCTGAGAGTTACCAGTAATAGCAAAAACGCGGTATTTGTCTGGGTGGCGATTTATTACGTCGAGTGTATTACAACCAATGGAGCCTGTGGCCCCTAACACTGTTACTGTTTGCATTACGCCATCCAAGTTACATAGCAGAAGGCAAATACTGGAAATGCTGCAGTTAGGCTATCAATTCTATCTAGCACACCACCATGGCCAGGCAGTATTTTACCACTGTCTTTAATGCCAGCGCATCGCTTCAGCATGCTCTCGTTCAAATCACCAAGCGCAGAAACAGCAACGGTTATACCGCCAATTGCAAGGTGTAGCCAAATGCGCGACGGCTCAACCTGATAGTGCAGTGCAGCAAAAGCAATAATAGCGAACGAGGCAGCAATACCGCCTAACAAACCTTCTAAACTTTTACCTGGCGATACGTTAGGGCGTAACTTGTGTCGACCAAATTTAACGCCTACGAAGAATGCGCCTATATCAGCCGCCCAAACGATACCCAATACATAAAAAATCAGCGATGCGCCATAAAATGGATCAACATCATGCAGGCTAGTGCGAAGTGCAACTACCGCTACCCATGTTGGTATAAGCGTAAGTGCGCCAAATAGGGTTCTTACACTGCGACTGTCTTTCCAGAATCGTGAGTATTTCGGATAGGCAAGCACCATAAATAAAGAGGCTATCCACCACAACACAGCGATGGTTAAAATTGCGCGATACAGGCCATGCAATTGGCCCTGATACCAAATGGTGCTGGCATCAACGGTAAGCGATAGAGCAATACATATTGCAAAGGCTCCCGCCATGTAAATAAGTTTTTTAGGACGCTCGCACACGCCTGACATATTCGCCCACTCATAGGCACCAATGCCGACAACACCGGCTATGGCTATTTCAAACCAGAAAATAGGAAGAAAAAGAATAGCGTAGAGCGCCAACGGCGCGAGAATTAATGCAGTTATTATCCGTTGTTTTAGCATAATTTGCCCTTGGCTTTGGTTACCAGGGCTAGCCTGATAATTGCCTGCATGGTATTAACCATCGGCTGTGACTACCTGTTCACCGGTTAGACCGAATCTTCGTTGACGAACATTGAAATCATCTACGGCTAATTGAAACACGTCTTCATTGAAGTCGGGCCATAGTACATCGGTGAAATACAATTCGGCATAAGCACACTGCCACAGTAAGAAATTACTAATTCGGTGCTCGCCACCAGTGCGAATAAGAAGATCTAACTCTGGAAGGTTAGCTGTAGAAATGTGCGAACCAAGAACTTCTTCACTGATGTTATCTACATCAAGCTCGCCGCTTTTCACCTGCGATGCGAGTTGCTTGGCCGCATTTACGATGTCCCATCTACCGCCATAATTTGCTGCGATATTTAAGACCAAATCTTTGTTGTCTTTAGTCATGTCTTCGGCTTTGCGAATTTTTTCGACTAGCTTGGCGTCGAAAGCCTCAACATCACCAATAACCTGCAAGCGTACACCATTTTTGTGTAAGCGTTTTGCTTCACTATTGAGGACGAGATTAAACAACTCCATAAGGACGCTGACTTCTTCCTCAGGACGTTTCCAGTTTTCACTTGAAAACGCGAATAGCGTTAGTGATTCGATACCGTTTTGACGTGCAAAGCGCACAACAGAACGTACAGACTCTACCCCGGCTTTGTGACCGAAGGTACGAATTTTCCCTTTCTTTTGCGCCCATCGACCATTGCCATCCATAATGATTGCAACATGCTTCGGGCCAGCAGACTCTGCTGGCACCTCGGCTTTTTTCGATTTGGCTGCGCTTAAACGCTTTCCAATCATAATACTTACTTATACTTCCATTAGTTCTTTTTCTTTGTCAGCAAGCATGCTGTCAACTTTCTTAATGAAATCGTTAGTAATAGATTGAATGTTCTCTTCCGCTGCGCGGCTCTCATCTTCACTGATTTCTTTTTCTTTTAGAAGATCTTTGATGTCACCGTTAGCGTCGCGACGAATATTGCGGATAGCAACACGACCACCTTCCGCTTCGTTGCGTACAACGCGGATAAGGTCTTTACGACGCTCTTCTGTAAGCGGCGGAAGAGGAATGCGAATTGAACCGCCCGCACTCATTGGGTTCAACCCTAGGTCAGACTGCATAATCGCTTTTTCAACTGCTTGGATAGCGCTTTTATCGAAAACAGTTAACGCTAGAGTACGGCTGTCTTCCGCAACGACGTTAGCGACTTGCTTTAGCGGCGTGTCTACACCGTAATAAGGTACCATGATGCCATCTAGAAGGCTTGGATGCGCACGACCAGTGCGGATTTTGCTGAATTGGCCTTTTAGAGAAACTAGGCTTTTTTCCATGCGCTCTTGCGCATCTAATTCAATTTCATCAATCACGTTTTGTATCCTATTGTTCTTAATTAATCGTTGTCAGCGTGGCAAATGACGGTACCTTCTTTTTCCCCCATCACAACACGCTTAAGGCAACCCGGCTTATTCATGTTGAATACGCGAATTGGTAAGCTGTGATCTCGTGCTAGAGTGAAAGCTGACAAGTCCATTACTTTTAATTCTTTTTCCAGAACTTCCTGGTAAGACAATTGATCATACAATGTCGCTTCAGGATTTTTTACTGGGTCATCACTGTATACGCCGTCTACTTTAGTGGCTTTAAGTACCGCATCGGCTTCAATTTCGATACCCCGTAAGCATGCCGCTGAGTCGGTAGTGAAGAAAGGGTTGCCAGTACCGGCAGAAAAGATAACAACGCGGCCCGACTTAAGAAGGCTAATAGCTTCTGCCCAGTTGTAAGCATCGCACACGCCGTTTAATGGGATAGCAGACATCATACGCGCGTTTACAAATGCACGATGAAGCGCGTCGCGCATAGCTAGGCCGTTCATTACCGTAGCCAACATGCCCATGTGGTCGCCAACAACACGGTTCATTCCCGCTTTTGCTAGGCCTTCGCCACGGAACAAGTTACCACCACCGATAACAAGACCAACTTGAACACCAAGTTCAACCAGCTCTTTTATTTCTTGTGCCATTCTATCTAGCACTTTAGGGTCTATGCCAAAGCCTTCTTCGCCCATTAGGGCTTCACCACTAAGCTTTAACAGAATGCGTCGATATGCTGATTTTGGTGTGATACTCATAGTTTGAATTGTCCTCGTAAACCCGTTTTGTCCTATGTCTTTCAATAAAGCATTGACGTAAAAAACATAGGACAAAGCGCTTTCGTTTGTTTGGCAGGCGCACGCTTGTAACTCGCCTAGCTTCACACTTGCGCACTGCATTAGCAATACTAAAGAAATGCAGCTATAAAAAAGCACCTCCTAAGAGGTGCTTTGTAGTTTATCTAACTATTGCGTAATGCAAAAGATAAACGCTCAATTATTTCTTAGCAGCTTCCATTTGAGCAGCTACTTCAGCAGCGAAGTCTTCAGTCTTCTTCTCGATACCTTCGCCAACTTCGAAACGTACGAAGTTGATTACGTCTGCACTGTTGTTCTTAAGAAGCTCAGCTACAGAGATTGAAGGATCTTTAACGAAAGGCTGACCAGTCAAGCTCACTTCGCCAGTGAACTTCTTCATGCGGCCTGCAACCATTTTCTCAGCAATTTCAGCTGGCTTACCAGACTGAATAGCGATTTCGATTTGGATTTCTTTCTCTTTCTCTACAACTTCAGCCGGAACATTCTCTGGCTTAACAAACTGCGGGCTAGCAGCTGCAACGTGCATTGCTACGTCTTTTGCTAGCTCTTCGTCGCCACCAGTAAGGATAGAGATAACACCAATACGGCCGCCATGTACGTATGCACCTAGCGTGTCGCCTTCAACGTTGATAACGCGACGAGGAGAGATGTTTTCACCGATTTTAGCAACAAGTGCGTCACGAACTTCGCTTACTTTAGAACCGTTAAGTTCTGCATCGTTAAGTGCGTCGATGTCGTTGATGTTGTTAGCCGCTGCTACTTCTAGAAGCTCGTTACCGAACTTAAGGAAACCTTCGTCACGTGCTACGAAGTCAGTTTCACAGTTTAGTTCAAGCATGGTCGCGCGACCACCTTCAACTTTAGTAAGGATAACACCTTCAGCTGCGATACGACCTGCTTTTTTAGCCGCTTTCGCTTGGCCTGATTTACGCATATTTTCAATGGCTAACTCAATGTCACCATCCGTTTCAACCAGGGCTTTTTTACAATCCAGCATACCTGCGCCAGTACGTTCGCGCAGTTCTTTAACTAGTGCTGCAGTCACTGCCATTTTTCAATTCCTCAGCATTAAATATAAATTCGTTAGGTAAAAGGGGCGATATCGCCCCTCTCAATACGTTTCGTATTGTAGTACCGCCATATTATCTAGATATGACAGTAAGCAATCAGAATTACTCTGCCGCTTCTACGAAGTCGTCTTGCTCAGCTTGTACTTCAAGGTTGCTTTCGCGACCTGAGTTGATAGCGTTTGCAGCAGCATCCAAGTAAAGTTGGATAGCGCGGATAGCATCGTCGTTACCAGGGATGATGTAATCAACACCGTCTGGGTTAGAGTTAGTATCAACAACACCAACAACAGGAATACCTAGGTTACGAGCTTCTGTTACAGCAATGTGCTCGTGATCTGCGTCGATAACAAAGATTGCGTCTGGAAGACCGCCCATGTCTTTGATACCGCCAAGGCTGTTTTCAAGCTTGTCCATTTCGCGCTGAAGCATAAGTGCTTCTTTCTTAGTTAGCTTCTCAAACGTACCGTCTTGAGCTTGTTGCTCTAGATCTTTAAGACGCTTGATTGACTGACGTACTGTTTTCCAGTTAGTCAGCATACCACCTAACCAACGCTTGTTTACGTAGTACTGGTCGCACTTAAGAGCGGCATCTTTTACTGCTTCGCCAGCGGCGCGCTTAGTACCAACGAAAAGGATTTTACCTTTCTTAGACGCAACACCTGAAAGGTAGTTAAGTGCGTTGTTGAAAAGTGGAACCGTTTTTTCAAGGTTGATGATATGAACTTTATTACGAGCACCGAAGATGAAAGGCTTCATCTTTGGGTTCCAGTAACGAGTTTGGTGACCGAAATGCACACCTGCTTTCAGCATGTCACGCATAGAAACATTAGCCATTTTATTTTCCTCTTGGGGTTAGGCCTCCATATACCCCTTGTATCGATTCAGGCCAACTTACGTTGAACTGAACACCCCGATACGAAGTGTCGGTATATGTGTGTTTTAATAAAATAAATTTACCCTCTAAAACGGTGCTTGTTGCACATAGCAAAATGAGCTTTCCGTCAGGGCGCGCGCTTTATATCACAATACCACCACAGCCTCAAGTTTTAGCGTTAAAAAGCCAGGCTTTTAAGTATTTTTGCCAACCTTTATTAAAACGACCCACCCCATTGCTATCAGCCTTGGAAATCACCAATTAAAAACCATGAATATCAGCACCTTACTAAGAATGACCTGAATAGTGTTATACTGCGTAAGTAATTTAAATTCTTCACCAAACTAGTTTCAAACGATTTGAGAGGCGCTGTGACAGCTATTATCAAAACCCCAGAAGAAATCGAAAAAATGCGCGTAGCCGGTAAACTGGCTGCCGAAGTACTTACTATGATCGGGCCTTATGTGAAAAAAGGCGTAACCACCGATGAACTGAATACTATTTGTCACGACTATATAGTAAACGAGCAAAAGGCAGTGCCCGCTCCGCTAAACTATGGTCACCCACCATTTCCAAAGTCTATTTGTACTTCGGTGAACCATTGTATATGTCACGGCATTCCTTCTGACAAGAAGCTAAAAGACGGTGACATCATCAATATTGATGTAACTGTTATAAAAGACGGTTATCACGGTGATACTTCGAAGATGTTCGTTGTAGGTAAGCCATCTATTCTTGCCGAGCGCCTTATTCGCGTTACGCAAGAGTGCCTATATAAAGCGATTGAACAAGTGAAGCCGGGTATGCGTCTTGGCGACATTGGTCATATCTGTCAAACCCATGCTGAGGCGCATAACTATTCAATAGTACGTGAATACTGCGGTCACGGCATTGGTGCAAGCTTCCACGAAGAACCGCAAATTGTTCACTATGGAAAGCCAGGTACAGGCGACGTTTTAGAGCCTGGTATGTGCTTTACCATCGAACCTATGGTTAACGCAGGCAAACGTTACTCAAAAGTTTTGCCAGATCAATGGACTGTTGTAACTAAAGACAGAAGTTTAAGTGCCCAATGGGAGCACACTCTTTTAGTTACTGAGACCGGTGTTGAAATTCTAACGCTTCGCGAGGAAGAAAGCTTAGAGCGTGTTATTTCACACGGTTAATTTTTACATTGCGGCTGTTAAGCAAACGGCCGCTTTGTTTCCCCTTTGCCTCATCCAAAACCGCATACAAAATCTTTATTTTTAATTCTCATACGATGCGCCTATTTAACGGGCTACACACCTATAACAAAAAACCATAAATATTCACAATTCAACCTAACTTATGCATAAATTTGCTACTGCGAACTACTATCAATTCATGCTATTGTTCTTAGCGTTTTAATAGAAGTCTATTTCAAAGGTGCATTTTGACGCTGCAATCACTGATAAAGAATATCGACACAATTAACTCTGTTGATGAAATCCCCGTCATTAAATCATGCGTGGAAGCCAGTTACACTTGGATAACAGAGTCTTTCGACGCTACGCCAGTTAATCAGCTCGTTACCGGTCGTGCGCAGTTTGTCGACGCATTACTTTGTCACCTTTGGCAACTTTACGGCTTAGATACCGTGGACGAGCTTTCTCTTTGTGCGGTGGGTGGATACGGTCGCGGCCATTTACAACCCCACTCAGACATCGATTTGCTCATTGTCAGTAAGAAGAAGCTAAAGCCTGAAGTGCAAGAAAAAATTGGCATGTTCATCACCCTTTTATGGGATATCAAGCTAGATGTTGGACAGTCGGTACGCACCATTAAAGAAACGGTTAAACTGGCGAAAGACGATATTACTATTGCGACGAATCTCGTTGAAAGCCGTCTGCTTTGTGGCAGTGAAACTACATTCGACAAACTGTGGGATGAGGTAAACGGTCGCAATTCATGGTCGAGTAAATCTTTCTTCTCGGCTAAATATGACGAGCAAAAGAAGCGCCACGCCAAGTTCAACGGCACTGCTTACAACCTTGAACCAAACATTAAAGAAAATCCAGGATGTTTGCGAGACATTCAATCTATCGGTTGGGTAGCGAAAAAGCACTTTAAAGAGTATGACGGATGGAACTTGGTGGGACACGGTTACTTCACCGAGCAAGAACACAGTGAGTTAATCGCCTGTCGTATGCATCTGTGGAAAATGCGTTGTGCGCTACACTTGGTTGCTGGCAGAAGCGAAAACCGACTGCTTTTCGACTATCAACCCGATGTCGCACACATGATGGGATACGGTGAAGAAGGTAAGGCGTCTGTAGAAAAAATGATGCGTGACTTTTTCCGCACCGTAGCGCGCGTGTCTGAACTGAACCAAATGCTGCTTCAGCGCTTCAAGTACGACATGCTGAATCAAAGCGTGCAAAAAAGCGTAATCATAAACGAAGATTTTGAACTGCTCGACAATATGATTTCGCCACGTCACGAAACCGTATTTTCATCACCAGAGGCAATTTTAGACTTTTTACATTTGGTGGCAAACACGCCAGAAGTAAAAGGCTTAAGTACTATCTGTATTCGACAATTGCGTAACGCGCACCGGGCCTTTGAGGCCGAATATTACGTAGAACGTCCTCTATGCCGCGATAAATTTATGCGATTAATGAAGCAGCCTGAATTTTTCGATTTTGGTTGGGACATTATGCACCAGTACGGTATTTTACAAGCCTACCTTCCAGAATGGGATACCATTGTAGGTATGATGCAATTTGACTTGTTTCATGCCTACACGGTGGACGAACACACTCACCGATTAGTAAAGCATGTAAACTACTTTTTCTCGAAAGAGAACAAAGATTTTCCACGCTGCGGCAGAATTTGTCGAAACCTAGACAAACCCGAAATACTTTACATTGCTGCAATTTTCCACGACATCGCGAAAGGTCGTAATGGCGACCACTCCACCCTAGGCGCGCAAGATGTCGCTAAGTTCTGTGCACAGCACGACGTACCTAGTAAAGATGCAGAACTGATTGCATGGCTTGTAGAAAACCACCTGCTTATGTCAGTGGTTGCCCAACGCCGCGACATTTACGATCCTGATGTAATTAGTGAGTTTGCTGGAGCGGTAAGAAGCCACAACCACCTCAATTTACTTTATACGCTGACCCTTGCCGATATTCGCGCCACCAACGATAACCTTTGGAATGACTGGAAAGCGTCTTTGCTTCGCGAACTGTATTTAATGACGCAAAAAGCGTTAGATAATGGACTACAGTGCCAAGTTACACTCAACGAGCGAGTAACCACTCACAAACACCAGGCAAGACAGATTCTGCAAGAGCGCGCTATAGACCCTATAGCCATTGATGCGCTGTGGGCAAGACTTGATGATGATTACTTTGTTCGCTTTAAGCCTACACAAATTGCATGGCATACCGATGAAATTATTAAAGCCCAAGATGAATGGCTTACGCCAGAACATGATGGCCTCTTAGTAAAGGCTAACGATAACAGCGCTAAAGGCGGCACTGAAGTCTTTGTATATGGCAAAGATAGAAAAGCCCTGTTTGCTCAAGTCGCATCTGTACTAGATAGCCGTAATTGTTCAATTCACGACGCCCACGTTACCGTCACTAAAGATGGCTATGTGTTTGACAGTATGCTTATTCTTGAAAATGACGGCAGTCGTATAAGCTCAGAGTCGCGCATTGCATCTATTGAAAATGCTATTTCTGCACAATTAGAAAAGCCGGGACGCTCTCACGAAAACAAACGAAAGTTACCGCGCCAAATGAAACAATTAGACGTGCCAACCAAGGTTCGTTTTTTCAATATCAACGATGAAGCCACGCTTATCGAGTTAGAAGCCCTAGACGCACCGGGCATTTTAGCTAAAATTGGTCATGCATTCGTTGATACTAATATGACACTAAAGCTTGCAAAAATTGCCACCATTGGCGAGCGAGCCGAAGATATTTTTATCGTCAGCAATGAGGCTGGCATCGCATTAACCCAAGAACAACAGGTAAACCTTAAAAAGCGTATCCTGTTTAAACTCGACCAACTTGAAGATATCACAATACCATGAATGAATTGAAAGCCATTATTGAAGACGCCTTCGAAAATCGCGACAGCATTAGCCCGTCATCAGCACCTGATGAAGTAAGAGATGCGGTAGCGCAAGCTATCGACCTACTTAATAGCGGAAAAGGCCGCGTTGCAGAAAAAATTGCTGGCGAATGGGTAGTACACCAGTGGCTGAAAAAAGCGGTTCTACTTTTCTTCCGCCTTCACAACAATGATGTTATCGAAGGCGCAGAGAGCAAGTTTTATGACAAAGTACCACTTAAGTACACTGACTATACAGCTGAGCAGTTTGCAGCGGATGGCGCTCGTATTGTTCCTCCTGCAGCAGTACGCACAGGTACTTTTGTGGGCAAAAACGCAGTTGTTATGCCTTCTTACGTAAACATTGGTGCATTTGTTGATGAAGGCACTATGGTTGATACGTGGGCTACAGTAGGCTCGTGTGCGCAGATTGGTAAAAATGTTCACCTTTCTGGTGGTGTAGGCATCGGTGGCGTATTAGAGCCACTTCAAGCAAACCCCACCATTATTGAAGACAACTGCTTTATCGGTGCCCGTTCTGAAATCGTAGAAGGTGTTATCGTTGAAGAAGGCTCAGTAATTTCAATGGGCGTTTATATCGGTCAGAGCACGCGTATCTATGACCGTGAGACCGGTGAAGTTCACTACGGCCGTGTTCCAGCGGGCTCTGTAGTCGTTGCGGGTAACCTTCCTAGCGCAGATGGTAAGTACAGCCTATACGCAGCAATCATCGTGAAAAAAGTTGATGCAAAAACCCGCGCTAAAGTAGGTATTAACGCTCTACTTCGCGGCGTTGAGTAATAATTTATGCGTCGTTAGGTAATTAACGACGTTCGCAGATACTAAAAGAGGCGTCTTAGCGCCTCTTTTTATTTTTAACCCATGAGTCATCAACGCTTAAGACAAAAGCTTGTCCTTGATGGTGTTAACCCACTCCACCACGTCTTTTTCTGGCTCTAGGGTTTCAATAGCATCAACTTCTAACATATCAGCAACCGCGTTACCTTGCAGTTCAGCAAGTAATTCTTGGAATTGTTTACCAGCACCACAAAAGCTTTCTCCATAGCTGCTATCACCCAGCGCTGCAACAGCGAACGGCTTGCCCGTTAGCATAGGTGATTCGTCTTTTAAATCTGAAAACACAAACTCTAGGTTAGGTGGAACATCGCCCTGACCTGTCGTTGAGGTAATAATTAACAGTGCGTCAGCATCAGTAAAATCGGCTACTGAAGGGTCGCTTTCCAGTGAGCAATCAACTCCCTGCTCAGCTAAATTTTCTTCCACCTGCTCAGCTACGTGTTGTGCGTTACCGTATACTGTACCCGCAATAATTTTCAATGTTGCCATTTTTACCTCTTAAACCAATGATCGTCGCCCATGTCGACAGGCGGAAAGTATTTCTATCTTATCAAACTAAACGGTTTTAACCTGTTTACGAATTGTTGCATTTCATTGTGCATCTCACCATTAATCGTTATCCATTTACCACTAACAGGATGAGAAAAGCTCATATGGGTACAACTTAAGGCCAAATTATTAAAATTAAAGTGCTGCTTAGCGAATTTGTTTTGCTTCCCATCACCGTGAGTTGTATCGCCAATAATGGGGTGACGAATGTGTACCATGTGTCTTCGAAGCTGGTGCTTACGCCCAGTGCTGGGAGATAGTTTTACTAACGAATATCTAGCACTTTGGTATCTACCTACAGGCTCGGGCACTTCAAACTTTGCGAGCGGCTCATACATGGTGGACGCTGGCTGAGGTGCTTGCTGTGGTCTTTTGTGTTTGTCTGCAATTTTGTCATAACGATATTTAAGGGCATAATCAATAAAGCCGGTATGGTTAACGAAGCCTCTAACCACAGCGTGATACCCCTTAACCACCTGCTTATCCATCATTTGTTGGCCTAGCTTTGCCGCAACTTCTGAGCTAAAACTAAACACCAACACGCCTGATGTTGGCCTATCTAAGCGGTGAGCTGGGTAAACGTGCTGACCTATTTGATCTCGAAGAGTCTGCACCGCAAACACAGTTTCGTGTCTATCAATCGGGCTTCTATGCACTAATAGGCCTGGCGGCTTCTCAATCGCAATAATGTGTTCATCTTGGTACAACACAGGTAAATGAAGAGCGTTAACGCTATCTTCCTCAACACTGTCTTCCTCACCAATGTCTACCTTTCCTATTATTTGCTCATCTGAATGCACAGTTAATTGGCCTTTTAAATCATTCTTCATAGTGCGTTGTGTTTGCTCACCCAATGTTTCCACTGGCAATGTTATCAATTCTTTGTAGCTGAGACAGGGTGCGCTGATTCGCTGATGATAGGTATATTTCTGCTGCAGGCGTAATTTGCATAGGCGGTAGAGACTGTTCCTGTGTCAACAAAACGCGCATTTTTGGAATAAAAATAAAAGCCAACCAACTCTCAAACGCTAAACAGTCGACCGCAAAAGGAACCGCACTTTCCATAGCATTTTTTAGGTCGTGTTCCGCAGGCTCTTCATTTGGCCAAATGCCATCCTGATACATGTCTGTTTCTAATTGTAACAATGCTTTACTTAATGCTATGTGATGAGTGCTATTCGTTTTAATCACATCCTCTTCCCAATTCACAAACGCTTTAATTTTGAAGCGCGCAGTATATCAGGGGCTTAAGGTCAACATAAGTCTGCGTGTCTTATCGTTGAAATTCTTCTGCTGTGATACCATTAACGAGGTTTGCTGATGGCACAGAGCAAATATAAGTACACCTTAAATGCGGTTGATCTTTACTGAACATCGACGGCCGACGGGCCTAGCAACATTTAATTAAAGCAGTATTTTGGAACGAGTTATGAGCGCTAACAGTATCAATTCTATCAGTGAGTTTTTGTTACACGCAGGCACTGAATATCATGTTTTTGATTTAGGTCGACGTATTGAACCCACAGATAATCAAACGTTTCTAGAAATAGAAAGTGGCAGTGCTTACGCGCCCTACCCTCGTCAACAACATGCGTGGTTCGGTATTGTTTTTTGGAACAAAAATGCATCTTCGCAACACTATATTTGGTTTATAAAGCTGCCACTTGATGAGCAAGGCTTGGTCGTTGCCGCTGCTAGAAATCATTTTCTAGAAATTATTGTGGATGCATTAGGGAAGTCGATTGCAGAAGATACCGAAAATGCACAGCAATTGCCCGACAACCCTTACTCCTTCGTTCCGAACCAATCGCAACTTGCTCAGTTTAATGCGCTAGTCAAAAGCACCTTAAACCACCCCTTAAGCGAAGAAGCGCAGAAAGTTGAAGCTTACATCCAAGCCCCGCAGCTTGTGGATTGGCAACAAATATCTATGCAAAGCGTGGCAGATTTTATACATGGTTTCAGCAGGCACGCAAAGCGAGACGTGTTAGAAGAAGCAATTAAAGCCAATGTAGCACTTTACTCAGATGTGTTTGTTAATACGCTTATGGAAACAAGCGAGAGCGTTTCTTTGTCAGAAAACTTATTGGCGATGTATTTGAGCAAAATTGATGATGGCGACGACATCAATCTAGCGGCTTTGAGAGGCACGTCAGAAGGAAACTTCAACCCAGCGGTAAATAGTAAGCTACTAGACTTATTGAAGAATGAAAAAACGCAGCGCCTCGATATTTTAAGTGTTATTGCGGCACGGCATTTCGAGCAAATGGAACCGCTATTGCTGAGCATCTTTTTAGAACAAGCTGCAAAAGTTGATGAAAAAGAAGGTCATCAGGGTGCCTTATTTGCTGGTTTCTTTTCTGATTTAGTCCAAATCCCGAAGTTGCGTAGACAAGTACTTACGCTGCTGCACTCGGATGCTAACTCGGATGATATTCTCAGCAAGGCATTTCAGCGATTATTTGCGCAGGCGAGAAAGTAGATGACGTTACTTGAATTAGTCATATGGTTAACGATTGGTTTTACCGGCTATCAATTTTGGCGTATTCGGGCTATTTCAGAACGAACAAACGCTTATCTAAAGCAATATTGCGATAAGCATGGTTTGCAGCTGTTAAGTGTGGCTAGGGCCAAAACTCGGTTCTCATTTAAGTTTGGCAAACCGGACTGGCACAGCTTATTTAATTTTGAGTTTTCAAGTAATGGTGAAGACAGGTATACCGGCGAAGTCGAGTTGATAGGCGTGAGAGTTATGCGAACCGAGGTGCCGCCGCATAGGGTGTAAATGCTTACGCCCGGGGTTTTACAGGCTTTTTAGTACAAAGAAATAATTCTGAGAAAGCTGAAAATTAGGTTCCCCAAAACCACCAAAAAAAAGGGGAACCTGACGGCTCCCCTTTTTCCTGGAATTTTGAGTATCCTTCTCCGCGATCCTTTGCGACTAAAATCTTCCCGATTAAAATCCGTATACACCCCTTTCCATCTACTCTCGCGACTTCCTGTGCGAGCTACACTTCCATGCGTAGGTCCCTTTCCTTTTTTCCTTTATTACTGCACATCCTTCATGCAGTGTTCCTCATCCTGAGGCTGTCCTTGTCAGTCTCCGCTGACCTTCCCTTCCTTCGTCCTTTGTTCGCTGCACATCCTGCTACAGCTTTGCTAATCCTTCAGCATGTCCCTCTTTCATCCTTGGTTTGCTCGTCCATGCAAACTAGAAATTCCTTAAAGGCCGCCTTGCCCTTGGCTCCTTGCCACTAGCTCCCTGCTAGCTTTGTCCTTATCCATGCTACGTCCTGTCTGTGACATTCCTATCACACGTACCGTCCATGAAATCCGTTCGTTCCCTTCAGTCCTTTGTCACTTCCTTGTTTCGCAATTCCCTACTGCGTCCCTTCCTTTTACTCACAACCTTATGAGAATCTCTTCCTTAAGTTGTCCTAATTCATTCCTTTAATGAATTCCTGACTCAATCCGTGACTCGTCGTGTTTCCTTGTGACATGTTCATAGTATCCCTTCCAAATATTACCGCCATATTGAATTACAGAGATTTAAGAAAAGTTTTTGTACGACTTTTGGCTAACAAGAAAAAATCCTTAAAAAACAAAGGTCGTATACTTTAGTATGACTAATTCTTTCAGAATTTAGGTAAGATCACTCACAGCATTTGTAGGACATGTCTTACAAGCGCTGTAGTAAATTTGGCGTAAAGATTGGAACTGTTTTTGGCGATGTTCTGATAGGTACATTTTTTTGAATAAAAAAGCGTCACTTCTGTCTGAACATGACTTCCCCCTGAACATGGGAAAGGCTTAGTTGTCCGACAACCTGATAGTTATCATCGTTAAAAAAAGTACGATGTTTATCTACAGTCACAAATACCGAAACGCCTTCGCTTTTGTCGTCTTCTTCGACAACACTATCGATGGCGCCTAGCAATATATGCCCGAGACCGTGGTGTTGATAATCAGGATGCACCGCAATGAAACTCAGCATATGGAAATTATCTGCAGGTACTAGCGCTCTTACTTTCTCTTCTTTTTCCAGCATTTGTTTGGTGCCGAACAAACCTGCGGTTAGCAGCATTCTCAATCGCCAGTGCCAGTAACGCCCTGCACCAAAAGCCGCATCCGGTGCGGTAAGGCATGCCACCGCAATCAATCTATCGTCGTCAAATAAACCAATCATGGGCTGCTCTGCTACCCAAAATGCGTTAAGTTCCTCGCGAATGGCTGACCGAAGGCGACTTTCATAACCTTCTTTTTCCGCCTGAAAGATATCTATGAATAGGGGGTCATCTACATACGCATTGTAAAGTATAGACGCGGCAACTTTGAGATCGTCGACTGAAAGGTAAATCGCTTTGACAGTGTCTTGCAAGGGGGCCAACGCGTTGTTGTGGGCATCGGTGTTCATAGGGGCTCCATGTACGCAAAGCTGTTTAGTTACTCATACCTAGTACGGTAAAATAAGAAAAAGTGGGCAGTGGGGCACTCGCTTTATTTCCGCGCCCCACACACCCTGTCTAAACTTTAGCCTACTTGAAAACCCCTATCATGTTAACTTTTAATTAACATTTAGCTTTTTGACAAATTATCCATCGCTATACATTTGCCAGATCACACATTAAATTAATTCATCAGGCTGTATGCGCTATCGCCCCACCCTACTAAGCTGCTATTTCTAAAAACAAGAGGCGTACACTCATCTTTCGTCGTTATACCATCGCCCATTGTTTTTTGGGTGCGGTAATACAGTACGCGATATGTACCGTCTTGCTTTTCAAACAATTCGTTAAAGTCTGCAACGCCCATTTTTCTTAAAACACTTTCATAGCTCGTGCCCGTCTCAAGATTTGCGATATGTTTGCGATTATTAAACTCTCTATCTTCCCAATCAGCGCCATAGTGGCTATCTGACCCGCCCCCTACAGATACGACACAGCCAGAAAGCAAAACAGAAGATGCTAAAGCTACAGAAAGAAGAACCGTTTTCATGTGAATTCCTTAAATATGTGTGTTGTTTTTTATTTTTAAATTAAGAGCCTGATGGCCTTTCAGTTGCAAACCTTACAAATGCAAACATTGTCGATACATATAACCATGCAGAGTATTACGCCTACTATGTGAATCGACACTGAATGCAATGCACTGTCTATGTTTCATCCACTTAATGGTGTAAACAAACGTGATTCAAAACTAAGTAAACAAGAATAGTACCAAAAGCATATCCTTTTGATTTTTATAAACTTTATTTACCACTCAACTTTTTCACATTTGAAAAATAGTGAAATCAGCAACTTATTAGTGAAATTGACTATGTGAACAAGCTACACTAGCTATATTCGCGATTTAAAAACTCTTTACTCTTATGTCAAATTCGAACTTGCAGCAGCTTCACGTTTTATGTCTTCAAATGTATCAGGAAGGCAAAACGCCAACGGTAGGCATTTTAAGGTCTAAAGCCCCATTTAAAGTGTCAGTAACAGAAGCTATTGAAGCAATTAAACGATTCAATGCACATAAGCCTCAGCTTGACGCCACCGGCAAAGAAGCCCAATCTGCACAAAGTACTTCGTTAAATACACATCGACCAGACAGCCTTCAAGCGCGTGTGGAAACATTAGAAAAGGAAGTCGCTGAATTAAAACAGGCACTACTTAAATTGATGGATGCTCAGTAAACACTAATGCGAACAAAGAAAGTAATGACTGTTTGTAGGTAGGTTATATAAAGGCGCTATTTTCAAGCACGAGGAGTAAGTTGCTCAAGAAATACGGCTAGAGACGGGGCAAGTATTTTAGCAGGCTCTCTTCCTACTTGTTCTAATGCCACTTCACCGCTTTCGTTGACAACCGTTAATATAAAATCCTCTTCGTCTGTTAACCCGAAAAACAACGTAGGTGCTTGTTTGAGCCTTTGCTTCATTAACAAGTGGCCGATTAAATTCTGTTGTAGCCTTTCAAAGTCTTCGCTATTAAACACTTGAAGCAATTCGCAGTTACCTTGAGGTGCCACTGCCTTTAAATTGTCACTGTAATAACGAGTGAAAAACTGACAATAATCTGGGTTGAGCGTTAAGGTCAGTGCTTCTTCAACATTATCGAAAGAGTGTGGAGGAGATTGCAGCACGGGAGTCCAACTGACGAGCTCACCGTCATTCGCACTATTTTTATAGCAAGGCGATGGCCACTCTCTGTCAAATGCGATTTCTAATCCCTTACCTTCAGCTTGCTCGACATAAGATGATACAAATTTATCTAATTGTGCAGGAATTGTTAGAGCCATTTTGACGTTACCCTCGTATTTTTGGGGTACACTATACAACTAAACAGTTAAGTCAATACTCGGCTTGCTTAGGCTGTACTGCTAGTTCATAACGTACCCTTGTAAAATAACGCTGTAGCAGCACACCGGTTAGCACTTTAAGTAGATAGATGAAAGGTTCTTATGTCGACTGACAATTCGCCTCAAAAAATTATTATCTCCGCACCTGATGACCTATCTCTGGGCAAACAGGTTGACTATGAATTTGAATACAACCCAAGCTTATTGCAAGGGGTACCTCGCAGTTTAAGCCGAGATACGTTATCCCTTAACGATTCTGAATTACCGTTTGACGGAATAGACACTTGGACGGGATATGAACTTTCTTGGCTTAACGAAAAAGGAAAGCCTAATGTGGCAATTTTGGAGTGTCACGTTCCAATTACTTCCCCAAACCTTATTGAATCAAAATCGTTCAAGCTATATTTGAACAGTTTCAACCAATCAAAGCTTGCTTCACCAGAAGAGGTTCAAAAAGTTCTTCAAGCTGATTTATCTAAATGTGCAGGGGAGCAGGTTCAGGTAAAACTCATTCTTCCTCAACAGTTTACCGCATTGCAGTTTAAGGAATTCGAGGGAATTTTATTAGATAACCTTGATGTGGAAATCGAGCAATACTCACCTAACACACAATATTTAGCGGTTACCGAGAATAATGTCGATACCAAGGAGACTTTGGTTTCTCATTTACTTAAATCTAATTGTTTAATCACAAGTCAGCCAGATTGGGCTAGTATTCAGATTAGATATGAAGGAAAAGCCATTGATCGCGAAGGGCTTTTAAAATATCTGATTAGCTTTAGGCAGCACAATGAATTTCATGAACAATGCGTTGAGCGTATTTACAATGATATTATGCAGCATTGTAAGCCCGCTAAATTAACAGTGTGTGCCCGTTATACCCGACGTGGGGGGTTAGACATCAACCCATTCCGTTCGAATTTCGAAGCACCTTATGCTAACCATCGTCAGGCGCGTCAGTAATACAGCGATGAAGCACACAAACAAAAGCTAACTAAATCGCAACGGTAATTGCGAGTTAGAACAAAGACGAGATTATGGAAGCAAAACAACTACAAGCCCTAAAACAAAATAACGCGCTTCTTTGTCAATTTATCGTGAGGCTCTCAGCATTCTACGAGGGCTTTTCCGATAAAATAGATTCCGAACTCAAAGTGCTGCGCGGTCATCTTTCAGGTACGCCTAATTTTAGCCTTGCCGCTGTAAGCATTGAAAAGCTCAACAAATCTCTTCAGCGTCAAGAAATTACGTTAAGAAAGTACAGTATTGACACCGTTTCGACGCTAGAAGGTGCAATGAAACAGCTGCAAAAAGTTGTTTTTGAAGACAATGAATTGAAAGGCCTTACTACACAAGAGCTAATTAAACTTAACCAACCTGTAGGCGATATCTTCAGTATCTATAAGCTTTACGCCAAAGCCATTGCTCTTCATCGCATTGCGCTTAATAAAGAAATGATAGGCCTTGAGCCACCTGAACCAGTAGAAGCAAAACCAGAAAACAAAGAAAGCGCTACAGTTGGCTCAATTAAAGATGAAAACCCTCACTACCGTTCTATTTTAGTCGAGCTTAACCACCTAATTACTTCTTATGCTCAGAAAAAGCCGAGTGATCAGCAGCTCAATGATATTAAGCAACGCCTCGATGAAGGTATGGATAAAGAGCAGCTACTTAGGAGCTGCGTTGTAATTTTACGCATGATCGTGCAAGACGCAATGTCAGAGGCGAGCTTAACAGGGAAAGTGATTCAAAGCCTTCATCGCTCGCTAGGCGAAATCAGTAACGACGTAAATATAACCATTGAGGGTAGCCAAGCACAGTTTGAGCAGCGGAAAGCCGGTACAGAGCAGATAAAACGACACATTAGTCATATCGAAGAAACCGTATCAGAGAGTGACTCATTAGAATCACTGAAAGAGCAAACCCAACTTCGCGTAGAAAAACTTGTAGCAACCTTAAGCGAACAGCAAAATAACGATGAACAAGGGCAAGAAGCGCTTTTGGCGTTGCTATCGTCTATGCAATCGCGCATAGACACGTTGCAACAGCAAACCAGCGCTTATAAAAAGAAACTGGCAGAGCAAGCAATGCAGAGCCGCACCGATCCACTCACTCGCCTACCAAATAGACAGGCTTATAACGAGAAATTGGACGCCGCTTTTGCTGACTACAAGGAAAGTGGAACAACACTCGCCGTTGCCGTTTTAGATATTGACCATTTTAAATCGATCAACGATAGATTTGGTCACGCTGCCGGTGACAAAACCCTTCAAGTAGTAAGTAAGTTTTTGAAGCAGAACCTTTCTGAAAACGAGTTTGTCGCACGGTGGGGTGGCGAGGAGTTCGTGATGCTACTGCCTGAATCGCAAATGACAGAAATTGACGAAAAGCTTAATGAAATTAGAACTAAACTGGCTGCTATGCCGTTTAAGTTTAAGCAAGAAAAAGTCAAAATTACTGCTTCATTTGGCGCGACCTGCTTTGGTAAAGAAGACACGACAGAAACAGTTTTCGAACGCGCGGATGAATACCTCTACAAAGCGAAGCGAAACGGCCGCAATCTTGTAGTAACTGATTTAAGCACTGACTTATAAGGTGTGAAGTATGAAGAAAGTTCAGCTTAATCCCGTTGGCTCAATGAGTCAGCTTTCGCAAGTGGAAGTCTCTCGCCTCCAAGATGCAACAAATAGCGAGCTCTTCTCTATGTTTAGAAACTGCAGCCTTGCAGTATTGAACAGCGGAGTGGATGAAGACAATTTTGAAGCGCTTTTCGCCCCTTTTGAGAATTTTGAAATTAGACTCATCCGCCGTGAGCGAGGCGTAAAGATCGAACTTGTTAATCCGCCAGAAGTCGCATTCGTAGACGAAAAACTTGTTCGCGGTGTTCATGAACACTTGTTTGCTGTACTGCGTGATTTGCTTTACATGGGCAATAAGTATGCATTTCTTCATCAAACAGCGCCCGCTGAAGGAAGTGAGATCACCGACATGGTGTTTGACATGCTACGCCACGCAAAAGCCCTTGAAGGTAACGATAGCGTGAATACTATAGTGTGCTGGGGCGGTCACTCTATCAATCAAGTCGAGTATAAATACACCAAAGAAGTAGGCTATCAGTTAGGCCTGCGCGATATGAATATTTGTACTGGCTGCGGACCGGGCGCAATGAAAGGCCCAATGAAAGGAGCGACTATAGGTCATGCCAAGCAGCGTCACAAATCAGGTCGATACATAGGTATTTCTGAACCTAGCATTATTGCCGCAGAACCACCTAATGCGATTGTGAACGAGCTTATTATCATGCCAGATATTGAAAAGCGTTTAGAAGCCTTCGTTAGATTAGGGCACGGTATCATTGTATTTCCAGGCGGCGTAGGAACTGCTGAAGAACTGCTTTATTTACTTGGCATATTGATGAATGAGCGCAATGCGCAACAACCATTTCCTTTTATATTAACCGGTCCTGCAGGCAGCGAAGAATATTTCGAAGCCATAGATACCTTCGTAGGGGCAACGTTAGGCGCCCAAGCTCAATCAAAATATCAGATTATCGTGGATGACCCTGAAGAAGTCGCCCGTACTATGAGCAAACACCTTGAAAAAGTCAGAAAATTTAGAGGGGCAATGGGTGATGCTTTCAGCTTTAACTGGTCACTTAAAATTGAACAGGACTTCCAACAACCTTTCATTCCCACTCACGAAAGCATGGCAGCATTACAGCTACATCTAGATCAAAGTGAAAGCGATCTTGCTGCAAATTTGCGTAAAGCATTTTCAGGCATCGTTGCTGGAAATGTAAAGGCCGAAGGCATCGCACAAATCAAAGAACACGGTCCCTTCGAGCTTACCGGCGATAGTACACTTATGGACAAAGTGGATACATTATTAGAGTCATTCGTAAAACAGCACAGAATGAAGCTTCCTGGCAGTGCCTACGAGCCTTGTTATGTTGTAAAAAATGGCTAATTAAGCAAAATGAAAAGGTGACGCATTTGCTTACGTTTACTACTTATGTTTAATAGGCGTTTTAAGGTACACTTGCCTAGAGTATTGTTAAACAGAAAAATGTTACGAGCTGCAAGTTTACCTTTTTAAATGGTCATGCTTTTGGGCACTAATGTCCATCATTAACATTTTAGTATAGAAAACGAGAAGTAACGGTCATGAATACCAAGGTTATTCGTCTAATATTAGCTGGCGTTGCGTTATACGCGGTGTTTGTTTTTATGGTTATCGCCTTTTACCCTGATAAACCTGAAAATATGGATTGGAAAGACCGTGAAGAGTACAACCGCGTTCAAATTACTAAATTGAAATTGGGCAGTACTAGAGAAGAGGTACTTGCTTTACTGGGCTCGCCTGACATTACAGAAGCAAAACGGCAAGGTGCTACAGCGATTCAAGTTATGTTTTTTAGAACTCAGCACGTACGTGCAGACGGACTTACAACACAAGATGAGTGCACACCTTTGCTGTTCGAAAACGATAAGCTTATAGCTTGGGGTGAAGGGGCTTACTCTAGCTATCAAAAAAGTTAAAAGGATGGGGAGTGACCGACATCATTTCCACACTTAAACGCCTTGTTCATATAGGCGAAGCTGAGTTATCAGTCGAGCAGCGTATTAATCATTGGTTAAAAAACGCAAAACGCATATTGACGTTAGTTAATGCAAACCCAGCCCTAGCTGCAGCCACGCTTCATATTGATAACGACTTACCTAAAGACACGCAACAACTTTTGCTGCTGGCACTATTCGGCAAGCTGTGTCGATTCAACGATCATTATTTACAGCACGTTCTTGCGTCTTTACTTGCCACTTTTTGGCTATCAAGCGCTAAAACACCACGAGATAGCATTCCTGAAGTCATTCGCTTTTTGCGTAAACATAATCTGGCCATTTGGCAAGATACGGTAAAATTGCAAAAAGCCTTTCAGACGGGAAAATACATTAACTTTATTGCAGATAACCGACTAAATTTAGCGCAGAGGCTCAGTCTTCTCTCGGGTGTTTTCGCCTCAAACGCAAAAAAAGCCGATTACCAAACGGTGTTTACTCACATAGCCTGTCGCCTGCCTGCCCATCATCGCCATCATATCGCACCGCTTATTCAGCTATTCGAAGGTTTGCTTCCTGGAGCAAAAGTTTTTGCTAAGGGTGTACCCGGCGCTTTGGTAGATGTGCAGCAAAATCACGGGTATGTATTTACGCTCAGCAAGGATGACGAAGATGGCAAATGGCTTCCTTTATCGGCTATTCAAGCTCCGGTGCCTTTATCATTACCCTTTGAGCATTTCATAGCGCTGTATACAGACACCGCCAATGCCAGAGTGAACCAGGGCGGCACACCATACTTGCCTTCAACATTCGCTATCCAGCATCCTCCCAAAGCGCTTACTACCATTATCGATGAATTGCAAAAGCAAGATGTCGTGATTGAACAGCTGTGTGAAAAAATTGAAAAAGTCCCTACTTTTAACCACTTTTTGATGCACACAGCGAGTCAAGACAACAGGCTGCAACTGCCAGTGAAAAGTATCAAACAGGCAGTATTAACCTATGGTATAGAACGGGTGGGCGACATGCTTATTCAGTTTGCACTTTTAGAGCGGCTGACGCAGAATCACTTTCCACTGATGGGAATGTGTAAGCAAATAACCTTACTAGCGTGCTCATTTTCTAGCTACTTTGCACAAATTGTAGATTCGAAATTTACGCCGCAGTCGGCAGCCTTAACGATGACCTTCGTTTGCACTCCGCTATTTACTCTTCCAGGTTTCAAAGTATCAAAATCCTTGCCTGTCGACCTCGACAAAACCGTATCTATTAATAACGCGTTTAAAGTGAAGTCCGACACGCCTTGGCTAGCAATAGCGTCGGAACTCGCTGGTAGTTGGCATCAAAGTTCTACCTGGCGCGCGGTAATACATCAATGCGGAAAAGCGAGTACTGAGGTTCCAAAATCGATTCAAAAAGAACAGGCGATTTTAGTATTAAGTTTTGCTCTCGCGAAAGCATGTCTATTTCACCAAGATGTCTATTCGTTACTTCATGATATTAATGTGAAAACACTCATCAGCATTTTAAATATACAACCTAATGATGTTCATAATGCACTTGAGTCCAATGGACAGCTGCTCTATTGCCCTCTTTATCTTTAGTTACAAATAAGAGCTTTTAACCACACTCAAATCAATAAAAATGCTTTATTAGCCCTTGGTCTAGCAAGTGTGAAATAGTACACGTATCCGACTTATTAACTCATACCCTATGCCCGCTTCAATACTATTTAATAACTGGATCTGCGCGTAACGACAGATTAATCGCCCTATCACCTTAATTTATCTTTACGAATGGCTATAACTTGCGCCGGCTATCGTATAAAATACGGCAACTTTTGCGGTGCTTTATCCTTTTTCCCTACAATTTCAATTATAATAAGTAAGCAAGCAGAAATTGGCACCTCACGCGCCAAACCAAAAATTGAATAAACCTAACGATTTTGATAACAGAATTACCAGAGGATCCCTCCACATGACTCAGCAACGTATTACAGTCATTCGCGGTGACGGCATTGGCCCGGACATTATCGATGCGACCACAAAAATTCTAGATAAGGTTGGCTGTGACTTTGCCTATGACTATGCCGATGCGGGCTTAGTTGCACTGGAAGAACATGGCGAGCTTCTACCTCAAGAAACACTAGACCTTATCGCAAAAAATAAAGTTGCGCTTAAAGGCCCTTTAACTACGCCAGTTGGTGAAGGCTTTACGTCTATCAACGTTAGTCTTCGCAAGCAGTTTAAACTGTACGCTAACCTTCGCCCGGTAATGTCTTTTAAAGGCACAAAAGCACGTTACGAAGATATTGATATCATCACTGTACGTGAAAACACGCAGGGTATGTACTCTGGTCTTGGGCAAGTTGTTTCAGAAGACGGCAACGAAGCTGAAGCAATGAGTAAAATTACTCGTGACGGCGCTGAGAAAATCGTAACTTTCGCTTATGAGCTAGCACGTCGCGAAGGCCGTAAGAAAGTAACAGCGGTACACAAAGCAAACATTCTTAAATCGACGTCAGGTCTATTCCTAAAAGTTGCTCGTGAAGTTGGCGAGCGTTACCCAGACATCGAATCTGCTGAGATGATTGTAGATAACTGCTGTATGCAGCTTGTGATGAACCCTCACCAGTTTGACGTTATCGTAACCACTAACCTTTTCGGTGACATCCTTTCAGACCTGTGTGCGGGTCTTGTTGGTGGTCTTGGTATGGCACCAGGCGCAAACATTGGTGAAGACTGTGCGATCTTTGAAGCGGTTCATGGCTCTGCACCAGATATCGCGGGTAAAAACCTTGCGAACCCAACGTCTGTAGTACTTGCTGCAGCGCAAATGCTTGAATACCTAAACATGGGTGATAAAGCAGAGAAAATTCGCGCAGCATTGAAAGACGTTATTGAATCTGGCGACCGCACCACTCGCGACCTAGGTGGTGAAGCCGGTACAACAGAATTTACCCAAGCGCTTCTTGATCGTCTATAAGCGCCTTGTGCTGTAGCACTGTTATTATTTTAAAACGGGCTTTATAGCCCGTTTTTTTATGCATTACTTTCCACTTCCCGACTAAAAACTGTACTAAAACTGGACTACCGCTTTTTCAACCCGCCTCTATTATCTTGTTTGTACACACTAAAGTGCTTTGCGCTTTGTTACTAATCGCTACATCGAATAGAGTCTAATAGTTATGGACGAGTTAGTTTCGATAGTACTAAGACTAGAAAAAGTCAGTGCACTCTGGGTACATAAATTTAATCCCATTTAGCTAAGACGTAATGCCTCAATATTGGGTAGCGTACTTAGCAACACTTACAAGGAAAGATGATGAAAAAATTAATATCTGGCTTACTCGTTCTATCAGCGTTAGCTATTCAAGCTCCTGTGGTTCATGCTGAAGTAGAAAGTAGTAAGCAAACACAGCATAAAGAAACAAACCTGCAACAGCGCATCGACTTAAACTCAGCGACTGTGGAGCAGTTAATTTCGCTACCAGGTGTTGGTCAGTCTAAAGCAAAAGCGATTATTCAGTACCGTGAAGAAGTGGGACCGTTTCTTGAAGTCGCGCAGCTAACCCAAGTAAAAGGCATTGGCGAAAAAATGCTAAGCAAGATAGAAAATCATGTGCGTGTGAAGTAAATGACATTAGCTTAACGGCTTTAGATAACAACTTAATGGTTTGTCTAGCAGCGTACAAAAAAGTGGTTAAAAACAAAAATGCGCCAATATTGGCGCATTTTTATATTACTTGTAGCTTCCGAAATACTCTATTATTTCACTACAGACGCTAGGTATTCTTTAAACTCATCACCTAAAGAAGGATGGCGCAATGCGTATTCCACATTAGCCTTCATGTAGCCTAGCTTACTTCCGCAATCATGGCTCTTACCTTTCATGTAGTAAGCATCTACTTGTTCAAGCTTCATCAATGCATCAATAGCATCGGTAAGTTGAACTTCGCCGCCCGCACCTGGTGGTGTGAACTCTAGCAAATCCCAAATTTTTTCTGAAAGCACATATCTACCTACTACAGCTAGATCTGAAGGCGCTTCGTCACGAGGCGGTTTTTCAACCATTGCGTGAATTTTCGCTGAATCACCTGGAGTGATAGCCGCTCCATCAAGATCAGCAATACCAAACTTAGAAATATCTTCTTCTGGTACCTGCTCAACCATAACTTGGCTTACACGGCTGGTATTGAATTTAGCTACCATATCAGCAAGGTTATCCTTTTTAGGATCGCTTGCCACATCGTCAATGATCACGTCAGGAAGAACTACAGCAAAAGGAGCATCACCGATTAAAGGGCGTGCACACAATACCGCGTGACCTAATCCGTTAGCTACGCCTTGACGAATATGCATGATAGTTACGTCTTTCGGACAAATCGACTGAACTTCTTCTAAAAGTTGACGCTTAACACGCTTTTCAAGCGTTGCTTCAAGTTCAAATGAAGTATCAAAGTGGTTCTCAATGCTGTTCTTACTAGCGTGAGTTACTAGAATAATTTCCTTTACACCAGCCGCAACACATTCACTAACAACGTATTGAATTAGTGGCTTATCAACCACAGGTAACATCTCTTTAGGGATAGCTTTCGTTGCCGGAAGCATTCTCGTCCCAAGACCTGCTACAGGAATTACCGCTTTTTTAACCTGACTCATAAGTTAATATCCTTTTTTAAAATCCTAGTTACTCGCTCAAGTCGGCGCCTTGCCGTCAGTTATTTCTTAAGCTTATCTATATTCGCTATTATACAAAAGAGTAATGCAATCGATGTTCCAATTACCCTTTTAGAGCATTTATGTCTTGAAAATGGGCATTACGGTTATTTTCCACTCATTAATGCACAAAATTTGGGATAAATAATATCTAATGCACCAATTCAGTGAAAGAGCAGTGAGTATATTTTTCACTTTACTTACGATCCAATCGGTTAGAAGTAGCTGATTAGCGACGCTTATTTAGCCCACTTGTTTGATCGAATAGGACCGCCGTTACGCATAAAACCATCTTTTAACCCGTGACGCATATATTGACCTCTCGCTTTTCCCTGCCCAAAGCAAAATCGATTAACAAGATACCTTACGGGTATTGCACAAACATGACGGAGCTTCCAATAAAGCGGAACGTAGCTACGTCGGGCGAGAATAAGTACGTTGCGAAACTGATAGTAGAGTCTAATGGGAGCACCTTGCTTAAACATAACACCACATACCTTCACTCTATCGTCGCCTTGCCGATGAGGCATACAAGCGCTCAACGACTGGTAAATGACCATACCCTTAGCTCGAGCTCGCCAGCACCATTCATGATCGACACCATCTATGAAAAGTGCCTCTTCTTTTCCGCCCACTTTCTCAAAAGCACGACGAGAGATAAGCATGCCTGAGGCAATAATTTGTTTCACTTCCTTCAAGCTATCGGAGACCTTTTTACCCTTTTGAAGCACACCCTGATCAACACAATCAGAAAATTGACAGTAAATAGAGGGACCTATAGCGGCGATAGGCACTTCTTGCTCCAAAGTAGTAAACTGGCCTAATAATTCATTAGCAATGGTAGGTGTAAACTGGCTATCTTGGTCGAGCAGGAAAGCGTATTCAACACCTTTGTCAAAGAGCTTTTCCAAACCTATGTTTTGAGCTTTTGCAATACCTAGATTGGTTCCACAATGAATGTAAGTGCAGCTAGATATATTCAAACGTTCATCAGCATTGGCTGAATTATCAACCAGCACTAAATCCCATTCTGGCGCCGAAAAAGCCTGAATCACACTGGTAAGGTGGCCAATATCGGGGTTATAAAGTATTACGACAATCCCTGTTTTCAATGCTTACCAAACCTCTCTAACAAATGTCTGTCGAGCTTGTATGCTAATTTGACCACTTTCCCTGGCATCAATCGCAGTGATAAGACACCGCAAGCATAAAAAAAGTTATAGGGTGAAAACTGTTTTAATTTAGTGATCGCAAAGATGCGCGCTCTAAACTCATTGAGAGACTTGCTCAGCCCACGCCGCTTATAGAAGTTATTCACTCTTCTAAACTTTAATAATCTGTCCTTCAGGTTTCTAAAGATATAACCTTGTGAAGCTAGTGAAACCCAGAAAAAATAATCTTGTGTGTTAAGTAAGTCGCCATTGTATCTGTGTCCATCATGAAACACGTTGTAACGAATCACCACTGTAGGGTGATTAAGCGAGCAGCGCCTAGGTAGTATTCGGGTTATTTGTTTGTGTGAAGCAGGCATTACTCTCGCTCCGACTTTTTTCCCGCTTTCATTTATTTCAGTGAGCGCTGAGCCTAGAACCGAAATATTGCTATGCCGATTAAGGTAAGTGATTTGGCGCAAAAGTCTGTGTTCTTCGGAGATATCGTCTGCGTCCATTCTCACAAAATAAGAGGGGTTAAACTGCAAGCCAAAATCGATGGCAGAATTCATACTACTTGCAAGGCCGATATTTTGGCTATTTTGCGCCAATATAATTCTATCGTCATTTTTTGCAGCGTGTTGAAGTACTTGAGTAATGGGTCCTGGAACCGGCCCGTCGATAACAATGATAAAGAGAAAATCGGTATAAGTTTGGCCTGTTATACTCTTGATAGCCTCTCGCAACCATTTCGCATTGTCAGCTTGATAAACGGCCATTGCGACAATCGATTCAACATGCTTTTTTTTGTTTTCGTTGTGAATGACGGAGAATTGATTTATCAAGAATTATTTACCAGCAATAAAAGTAACAGAGGAAATAAAAGCGCTTTTACGCGCTTCTTTTTCGACAGTATGTTACAGAGATTTTATGCAACCTGCTATGGGTTTTACCGAATCTAGGTCCTGACTTGCTTAATAAAGCGAAGTACGCTCCATATATGCTGAATCACAAGACTATAGACGACTAGAAGCCCAATAAAACCATAGAACATAAACGCTTCAGGTACTTGATAAACTTCGCCTAATATACCGATAAAGCAATAGCACGCGCCTAGGCACAATATTGCAACCAGTGACTGCCTACTGCTTAACCCTGCTCGCATGAAAATGTTGTGAAGGTGCTGCCTGTCTGGTTTCAACATAGACTGCCCCTTGCGCGCTCGACGGTACATGATTGCAGCCATATCCATCAAGGGAAGCCCAACAAGCCACACCGCCGTTATAGGTCTAAACGCAGCCGTTTCACCTTGGGTGTGATCAACAAGTAGCCATACAATGGTGAGGCCGACAAACATACTGCCTGCATCGCCCATAAATATCTTGTTCCCTTTGAACCCTTTCCAACTCAGGTTAAACGCCAAGAAAGGAACAATAGCAGCCACAATAATAAGTGGCTCCATAATAGAGACGCCATTGCCAGTGAAAATTAAAAAACCTGCCACGGTAAGCAATATAACCAGGCTCATACCGCCTGCAAGACCATCAATGCCGTCTATCATGTTAAATGCATTGATAACACCGACAACACAAATGATGGTGAAGAAATAGCCTCCGAGGTCGAGAAGCACCTCGCCAGTGCCAAAGATATTGCCTAACGACGTAATATAATTTTGCGCGCTCCATGCCATAATGGCGGCCACACCAAATTGACACATGAGGCGACCTTTCGCACTTAAGTCAAAGCGGTCGTCCAGCATACCAAGCAAAACTACAAAAGCAGATGCGGTAAAGAACAACGGGTTATTCTTCATCCATACATCGGTAGCGACGCTTGCAACAAGTACGGCCATGAATATCGCCACACCACCGGTTAAGGGAACCAATCCAGCATGGCGTTTACGTGCTGTAGGTTGATCAACTAAACCAAACTGATGCGCTAGAGGCGTCATCACCACTAAAAGAATTAGGGCTACGAAAAATGCAGTAAAAAGCGGGACGAACTGCAAGTACGCTAGCATAAAACACACAACCTCTCGTCACCGGTTACCGAAACACGCGAGTTTTCCAGCCTGACCAATGCACTTGTAAATTTGTTTAAAAAGCTCAATATCGATTCCATATTTGTACAACTTCCATTTCTTCCAGCGCGGTGAGGGTTTATCGTTATAACTATGCGGGTCGAAAACTGCCATATGATATAAAACATTTGTTTAAGTAACCACCCCAATCGCAAAATTATCGTTTCAAAACATTTCGTAATAGTTACAGTTTTAACTGCGCTTACCACGCACAAATATTTCGCTAACTGCCACATGAAGCCGTTTCGTGACATCTCAGTTACTCGCAAATACAAAATGTAGACGTACCACAAGCGCAATTATTTCACTAACTATTAAATTTCCTACTCATTGTGAACTTTCCAATAACAATATAGTCATTTTGAAGTCTTAAACCTTAGCGCCACTGCGATAGCAAACATGCTTTTTTTAAAACTTATGTTATCCTAGCGCGAAATTGCTATATGGATATGAAAGCTAATGTTCAAACAATTCCAACGTTTAATTTTGCCGTTTGCACTAATTGTGAGCGCCGCAGGGTGTACTAACTCACCTACAGTTACCGAAGCCGACATACCCTTGGTGCACTCTTCTCTTGCATATTCCCTAGCACCGGAAAAAGAGTCTGCAATAAATATTCCAAAAGCCAATATTTATTTTGATAAAAAAGAATCTTTTTCAATACGCTTTGGTGGCTATGATTACGCAGCCACCAAACACTACGTTTCAGCCACCGGCAATAAGTGTATCCGCTTTTCTTTACAAGACAGTGACTCTGTTCAGACGGGCGCGCAGCGCAAAGTAACCACTTGCCAGCGGGATGGGCGATGGAAAGTCGTTTCTCCTCTCGTAGTTTCGGCAACCGCGCAAGGTGAATAAGTTAATGAAGTTTATGGATATAAAAAACACAATCAAAACGCTTTCAGTAACAGCATGTTCAGCAGTAGTTGGCTGCCTTCTTTTGCAACCTGTTTTCGCACAAAGTGTCGAACAACTACAGCAGCTAAGAGAAAGGGCTCAACAATCGCAAAGCGGAGGCGCTGCGCAGTCAGTCTCTCCTCTTAGTATCTCGACACAGCGAACTCTGCCGGGCGCCACAGGTACTGCAAACTCGATGGGGCAATTTTCCACTCAGCCGCGAAACGGTGTAAATTTACCTGGAGAACCTACTATTGAAACGGTTTTCCCTGCCCAACCCCCTATGGAAAATCCGCCATTTGCTGCGAACCTATTTATTGGTGGCTTTGAGTCAGAGCGCAGTTCAGGCTTGAACGACAATTATTTAGTGGCGCCGGGTGATAAAATAAATATTTGGCTATGGGGCGCGGTCAATTTCTCTAGCGTAGTTACCGTAGATAACCAAGGCAATATTTTTATTCCTAATATTGGCCCTATCCGAGTCGCAAATACACCAGCAGGAAGCGTTAACCAAACGGTTACAGCAAAAATCAGGCAGGTGTATACCAACGATGTGAATGTTTACGTAAACCTTCTTACATCGACGCCAGTGTCTATATTTGTATCAGGGCCAGTATTGCGCCCCGGTCAATACGCCGGCCTTGCTTCAGATAGCGTGCTTTATTATTTAAAACGTGCAGGCGGCATCGACTTCCAGCGCGGCAGTTTTAGGCAAATAGATGTCGTTCGCAACGGTAAGGTCGTCGCATCTGCAGACTTGTATGCCTTTTTTAGAAGCGGAAAGCTTCCAGAAGTATCCTTCAAAGACGGCGACACCATTTTAGTGCACCCAATTGGCAACACTATCGTTGTTGAAACCGGTGCTCGCAATAGCTTTACCTTTGAATTTTTAAATGAAGAGCTTAACGGTGGCGTGGTTAATTACTTTGCACGACCTGGTGAATTCGCTTCTCATGCCTCAGTATCAGGTGTTCGCAATAATAAACAGTTCGCACGCTACCTAGATTTAAAAGAGTTCGCTTCTTTAGAGCTAAGCGCAGGCGACACGGTAGAATACATTGCGGATCACGAGCCGCAAATATATCGAATTAATGTTGCTGGCGCCTTCGCAGGTGCATCGCAAATTATGGTTGATAAAGGCACACGCTTACTTGACGTGTTAGACCACATTGAAGCTGATACCACGCTCTCTGACACGCAAAATATCTACCTACTTAGAGAAAGTGTTGCCGTTAAGCAAAAGGAAATCATTGAAGAAGGTCTACAGCGTCTTGAGAGAAGCATGTATACCGCACCGATAAGCTCGACGGGTGAGGGTGCTATACGCGCTCAAGAAGCACAGCTTGTTGCAGACTTTATAGCTCGAGCAAGGCAAGTAGAGCCCCAAGGCCGTGTTGTTGTATCTGAAAACGGCGACATAGCGAATATTCTGCTTGAACCTAATGACACAATCGTCATTCCAGAAGTGACTGACTTGATACATGTAGGCGGTGAAGTACTACTACCGCAATCTGTAGTATTTAACCCAGATGCAACTACTGAAGATTACGTAGCTTGGGCTGGCGGCTTTACTGAACGCGCTGAAGACGAGCGTATACTTATTGTTCGCAAAAATGGGAACGTTACTTTTTCAAGCGTGAACGACTCATTCCTTTCAAGCGATGAAAGCAAGCTTGAGCCAGGGGATCAGATTATCGTTCTGCCTGCAATTGATACCAAAGTACTGCAAGCTGTTAAAGATATCACCCAAATCGTTTATCAAATTGCTATTGCAGCTAACGTTGCTACTAACTAAACATGGTAACGTTTAAAGACCAGCTCTACGCATGGAGAGGCGTGATATTCGCGCTTTTCCTGCGTGAGCTTCAAAGTAAATTTAACGATAAATTTGGCTTAGGCTGGGCATTTTTAGAGCCCTTTGCGTTTATTTTCGCGCTGTCCGCAATGAGAGGAATTGTAAGTGGTAACGAGATTCACACCATACCACTGTTTATATTTATGATGATCGGTATGGTAGGTCTTCAATCGCTCAATACATGTCTACAATCTGTGTCAACATCTATAAAGCGGAACAAACCCTTATATGCTTTCCGTCAAGTCCAACCGATAACATCCGTATTGACCGCTGGTTTTCTTGAGTTTTCAATCAAGGTTGTTGTAGTTTTATTATTAACGCTGTCTCTATTCCTGATGGATCAGACTTTTGTTATCTACGACCCTTTACTTTTATTAACTTTATTTTTACTTCTCTGGGTATTTTCAATTTCAATTGGACTGATTTTCGCTATTGCCTCAGCTTTCATTCCCGAAGTTGATAAAATTAAGTCAATTGCAACACGCCCACTCATGTTTATTTCGTGTGTATTTTTTAGTTTGCAGGACATACCTGAAGAGATGTGGCCATTTTTAACATGGAATCCGTTAGTTCACTTTATCGAATTGGCACGCTACGCTTGCTTTGAATCTTACGGCACTAAAGGCGTGTCTTTCAGTTTTGTCGTTGAAGTGACAGTGGTATTTCTTTTTCTAAGCTTGTCTATGTATCACATTACGTGGAAGAAGGTATTGTCTCGATGATAAAAATTGAGAATTTAACTAAGAGCTATCCCAGTAAAATGGGCCCTCAATATATCTTCAAAAATTTGAATTTTGATTTTCCTACGGAAAATAATGTCGCGATCTTAGGTAAAAATGGGGCGGGTAAGTCCACACTATTTCGGATGCTAGCCAAAAGCGAATATCCTGACAGAGGTCGTGTTTTAACCAACAAATCTATGTCCTGGCCAGTTGCGCTACAAACCGGCGTTCATGCTCAAATGACGGGGCGTGAGAATACGCGCTTCGTGGGGAGAATTAATAACGTCAAGTCGCTCGCAGAATACGAAGAAAAAGTGCAAGAATTTGCCGAACTCGGCGCACGTTTCGACCTCCCTGTAAAAAATTACTCTTCAGGCATGCGGGCCAAACTCGTATTTGCGTGCTGCATGAATATTAATTTCGATATTTATCTTATCGATGAAGCGACATCAGTAGGCGATCCGCTTTTCAGAAAAAAAGCACGGTTATCGCTCAAGGAGAAGAGTGAGCAGGCCGGGGTCATTATGGTTAGCCATGAACTTGACCAAATTCGCGAATTCTGTACTTCTGCCGTCATCATTGACGATGGAAAACTCACTTATTATCACGATCTCGAAGAAGGCATCGACGTTTATACGCAGGATGCAGACAATAAGAAATCACTTAAATAGGTTCAAATCACAGTGGAAAAATCTCTTACACAGCTCAATGCCCTTCTAAGTAAACACAAAATGCTGTTGCTTGTACTTCCATGGGTACTGTATGCCGTCTACCTTGTTCTATGGGCGGCACCACAATACGAAAGTAAAAGCCAACTTATCGTTAAATCAAGCGATGGCGGCAGCAGCTTTGACCCATCTTCCCTATTGATGGCTGCTGGTGTTTCTGGTGCATCAGGCGGCACAGAAAGTCAGCTTGTAGAAGCTTATATTCAATCTGCCGATATGATTAAGTATATAGATGAGACTATTGGCCTTCGAGAGCATTACATGTCAGACAAAGCTGATATGTTTAGCGGCCTGTCGTCTTCTCATAAGCAAGAAGACTTTTACCAGTTTTACTTAAATCATATTGAGGTAAGCGTCGATTCAGCGTCTTCTGTAATTAGCCTGCGTACCCGAGCTTTTGACGCAGAATATGCGCAAATAATCAACCAGGCTATTGTTGATAAGGCAGAAGAGTTTATTAATAACATCAATAATAACTTAGCGAAGTCTAAGCTTACGTTTGCCAAAGGTGAACACGAGATTGTTGAACAAAAGCTTCAGCAAGCAAAGACTGAAATTTTAGGTTTTCAATCTAAATACAACGTGCTTGATCCTACAGCTGAAGGCGCAGCGTTTCAGCAGATTGCTTTTTCATTAGAAGCAACCCTTGCCCAGAAAAAGGCTGAGCTAAGTACCATGTCGACCATGATGTCTAACGTTGCACCTGAAGTGATTAACATTAAGCGTGAAATAGCTGCACTTCAAAAGGAAGTAGAAAAGCAGAAAGAGCGAATCAGTACTGCTGAAGGTGAAAGCGAGGCACTGTCAGTGAGTGAGCTTATGGCACAATACAGCAACCTGCAGGTTCAGCTTCAGTTGGCTATTCAAGCTTACTCGTCATCGCTTATCACCCTTGAGAATGCGCGCGTAGAGGCATATCAAAAACTGCAACACTTGGTCACGGTAGAATCGCCTACCCTTCCAGACGATAATGCTTACCCAACGGTTATCTATAACCTGGTTCTTTTCGGTGTGTCATTGCTGCTTATTTACGGAATTGTAAGAATTGTAGTGGCGACCATCCGCGAACTTTAGGGACTCCTTTTCAGCAAACCCTTTTGTCAATTGGCTAAGTCGATTAAGACTTGGTCAATTGACACCGCATTAATGTAGTTTGTCGCCCAAATCTTGTGTCTTTAAGCTAGCTCTAGTATAAGAAGCTATCCGCCTTACGGACTACTATCAAAGAGCCTATCCTATAAGTGCTCTACAATAACAACCATAAGCAATATGGAATTAAAATATAATTATGAAACCATCTAACGATACTAGCTTTTTCGGCCATCCAGGGGGCCTAAGAACGCTATTCTTTACAGAAATGTGGGAGCGCATGAGTTACTACGGCATGCGCGCGCTACTTGTTCTTTTCATGACAGCAAGCTTACAAACCCAAGGGTTAGGTTTTACCGTTGCAACGGCTGGCGCTATCTACGGCCTATACACTGGCGCGGTATACTTTTTAGGGTTGCCAGGTGGTTGGCTAGCTGACCGCTTGATCGGTGGTAAAAGCGCTGTATGGTACGGCGGCATTATCATTTTCGCCGGTCACGTAGTGCTTGCGATAGACTTACAAAATTTATTTTTCGTAGGCCTAATTCTTGTAGCTTCAGGCACAGGCTTACTTAAACCCAATATTTCAGCCATGGTTGGTCAGCAATATGGTGAGGATGATGGCCGTCGTGACAGTGGCTATGCGCTGTATTACATGGGTATTAACATTGGCTCTCTTATCGCCTACCTAGTGACTGGTTATTTACAGGAAAATTGGGGCTGGCACTATGCATTCGGTGCAGCTGCTATTGGTATGGCTATTGGCCTAATTCAATATTACTTCAGCAACCGTTCGCTTTCGGCTGATTCTGTTGCGCCTGCCAACCCATATCAAGGTGCCGCTAAACAGCGTGCATGGATGAGCGTATGGGCAGTAGTTGCACTCGCAGTTGTTGTCATTGTACTTGCGCACATGGGTACCATCGTTATTGAGCCTGTTGCCCTTGCTCAACAGGTTGCCGTTGCCTTTACTGTTATCTTCTTCCTTTACTTCGGCTTTATTTATTTTAAAGGCCAACTAAGCGACAACGAGAAGAAGCGTATGTGGGCGCTGTTCTTAGTGTGTGTTGCATCAGCCTGTTTCTGGTCTGGTTTTGAGCAAGCAGGCTCTTCGTTAAACCTATTCGCACAGAACTATACCGACCGTGTGCTTGAAAGTGGTTCGCTTATTACGTCCCTATTCGGAATGGATGCAATTCCAACCGTATGGTTCCAGCTTTCAAACTCGCTATTCATTATCATTTTGTCGCCTTTCTTCGCCGCCCTTTGGATTAACCTTGCTAAGCGAATGATTGACCCGTCGTACACCATCAAGTGTGCTATTGGTATCGTCATCATGGCATCGGGCTTCTTGGTAATGTTTATGGCGTCACAATACGCTGCTCAAGGCCTTAAAGTTGCGCCTATGTGGCTTGTTACAACATACTTCTTGCACACGGTTGGTGAGCTTTGCCTAAGCCCAGTTGCACTAAGCGCCGTAAGTAAGCTTTCGCCTAAGCGTTTTGCAGGACAAATGATGGGGGTGTTTGTACTAACCTACTCTATCGGTAACATTATTGCTGGCCTGCTTTCTGGTAACTTTGATCCAGAGAAGGTTGAGCAGATGCCAGACCTGTATCTTCAAATTGCCCTATTTAGTATTGCCATTGCTATTGTGATTGGCTTAATGAGCTTTAAGTCTCGTTTCTGGGAAAAAGCAGGTATTGAAGAAAAAGCGTAATTTGTTGTTAGCATGTTTTAAGTGCTGACCAATTACCCTACAATAACCGCCGCAACGTAACGTTCCGGCGGTTTTTTATTTAAGGTTTCGAAATAAAGGCTTAGAGCAAACCTATGAAGTTTTATTTTTCTACGAGAGACATTCCTGCCTTACAAGGTCTTCCTTTAACAGAGCGCGTTAAGTTGCTCGACAAGGCAGCTAAACGGCTTACTGTTCCAGAAAAGACCTTACTGAATGTTCTAAAGCTACTTGTTATCGTGCCTGTGTTTGCTCTTATTCTTCAAACCGCATCAAATTGGACCTCGTTACTCTGGGCTTTTGTGGTATTTTTAGTTTATCCATTGGTTATAAAACCTATTCAATATTCCATATGCGCTAAATACATTGCGCAACCGTCTAGCAAGGAGAATGCATGAAGACCATCCTAGTCACTGGTGGTGCCGGCTATATAGGTAGCCACACAGTTCTACAGTTACTTGAACAAAACTACGGCGTTGTCGTACTGGACAACCTAGCCAATTCAAGTGCTGAGTCGTTGCGTCGCGTAGAAACACTGACAGGCAAGTCAGTGACATTTGTTCAAGGCGATATTCGCGACACTGCAGTCTTAGATGACATCTTCAGCGAGCATAATATTTTTGCCGTCATTCATTTTGCAGGGTTAAAAGCCGTAGGCGAATCTGTGCAAAAGCCCCTTTCGTATTACGAAAACAACGTGTACGGCACGTTGACGCTATGTAAAGCCATGCAGAAGCACAATGTAAAGAATATTGTATTTAGCTCCTCTGCTACGGTTTACGGCGACCCAGCATCGCTACCGCTACGCGAAGACATGGCTACAGGCCAACCGACAAACCCTTACGGTATGTCTAAGCTAATGGTTGAACATATGCTTAGCGATCTTTACGTATCGGACAACGAATGGAACATAGTATTACTTCGCTACTTTAACCCAGTTGGCGCGCATGAGTCTGGCCAAATTGGTGAAGACCCTAATGGCATTCCAAACAACTTAATGCCTTATATCTCTCAGGTAGCCACCGGTAAGCTAGAGCAGCTAAGCGTATTTGGTGATGATTACGATACTGTTGATGGCACTGGCGTTCGCGACTACATCCATGTTGTAGATCTTGCAAACGGTCACTTAAAAGCGCTCGATCGACTTAACCTAAATATGGGGCTAGATAAATACAATCTAGGTACGGGTCAAGGCTATTCAGTCATCGAAATGATTAAAGCTTTCGAAAAAGGTTCGGGTAAAACTGTATCTTATAAGATTGCCCCGCGTAGAAGCGGCGATGTGGCAGCCTGTTATGCCGACCCAACGAAAGCGGCCACAGAACTTAACTGGCATGCTGAAAAAGGCTTAGAAGACATGTGCGCAGACACATGGAACTGGCAGTCGCAAAACCCTATGGGCTATCCAAAGGACTAGTTTGTCGTTTGAACGCTGCTAATAAGCTTGTTCACATACCAATAATAACAAAGCCATGCTGTTGAGCATGGCTTTTTTGTTTGAGCATTATAGCTAGGATGACGTTGAAGTTGAGGTTGAGATTAGATAATACTAAATAACCCCTTCCCCCGAATTTTACCCGAATTCGTCCTATTTATTACTCTACTCTCTAATTGCCGTCTTTCGACTTCGAGTCTTTTTCTTTTAGCTTAGCTTTTTCACTGTCATCAGCTGACGCATCTTCTGAATCTGTAGGCTCGTCGACAGCTTCCTCTGACGCTTCTTCATAGCTATCAAAGTCATTGCCTTCCAGCATTGCTTCAAAATCAGCAAAGTCGTCTAGCTGCTCATCATCAATAGCTTTATCGCCGCTTTTTCCGTCGGTAACGCGAAACTCCAAGTTTTCAAAGTAAGCATTTTTCACAAAAGCATAGTCATCAACTGACTGCTCTAGCTGCGCCTCTTGATCAAGTAATTGCGCTCTTGTTTCCAGTACCGAAATACCAATGCGCGCTAAGTTTACGGAACCTTCGAGTAACGACATTGGAAACGCAAAACCGTCAACATAATCACCGGTAAAGCTTCGCGGATCGCTTGGGCCTAAAAAGGGCAGCATTAAGAAAGGCCCTGTATCAACACCCCACACAGCCAGAGTTTCACCAAACTGCTCGCGTTTACGCTCAATGCCAATTTTTGACGCGACATCAAAGGTGCCAACTAACCCTACTGTGGTGTTAATTAAAAAGCGAGCCAAGCTATCTAAGCCATCATCAACCTTGCCTTGAAACATATTATTCAAAAAGTTTGCAGGCTCTTGTAGGTTATCCGTGATGTTCACCAAACCAGTTCGTGCAGGCTGAGGCATCACGGTAACGTAGGTAACTGTGATAGGGCGTAAAATATAGGCATCCAATACATCCCAGTTGACGTCCCAAATCTCTCGGTTAACCGGTTCAAGCGGATCTCGTGGGTCTGATGTATCTACTACAGCAGTATTTGACTTAGCCTCCTGCGATTGAGACTGCGCATCATTGGTCGCACAGCCTCCTAGAAAACCTGCGGCAATAATCAACCCGGTCGCGAGTGATTTAGACAAGTCCATACTTATAATTCCTTATCAATAATAATGCTTAGTGAAGATAGCTGATTGGCAGTAACGCTTGCGTTTACACTTCCCTGCCACTCTCCCTCAGCTACCGCAACATTGCCATCTTCCGATAGCCTTGCGGTAACCACTACATCAGAAAGCGCAGCAAGTGTAAATTGTGGCATCATAGCGTTTTCGGTAGATAATGTTACAGAAACCGGAAAGTCATCTATTGGCAACTTAACCACTGCAGCAGGCATTCTATTATCTGAGTTGGCATCTTGAGCAAACACAATTAAAAAGCCTTCTTTAGGCGCGCTTGCTTCAGCGTTATCGGACAAATTAACGGTGATGGCAAAACCTGTAAGGGCTTGCTCGTTATCGCCTTGTATATCCGTCTCATCCGTAGGTTCTGCATCCGAGCGTTGTAACGCTACCATTTCGGTGGTATTTCCCTCAAGCTCTCTTATACGCGCAACTAAACGCTGGGCCATATCGCTATCTGCTGGCAGTTTACCTTCAACTTGCTGATAAAAACGGCGAGTATTATTAAGATCACCAAGTTGAGCCGACACCACTGCCATCATAAGCGCGAGATTATCATTCTCAGGGTTATCATTAAGCAAGCCTAATAAGATAGATTGCGCACGTTCCAAGTTATTTACATCACCCGTGGTCATTAAAGCCTGAGCAAGTGTAATACGGTTAGCTGAATTAGAAGGTGCCAAGCTCACAGCTTTATCAATAGCCTCAATAGCCTGCACTTCTTGCCCAACACTCAGCATCAATCTGCCAAAATACATCCAGCCTGTATCGTCTTCGGGCTCTTCTCGCAAACGCTGGCGTATAGCTAAGGCAAGGCTTGCGATATCTTGCTGAGTCAAATTGTTCGCGTTACCGCTGGCAAGTTGCTGACTCAGCTCGGGTAGCGCTTCAATAGACTGCTGGGCTTTCGCAACACGTTCCATCTGGTTAACTTGCGAATACACAATTGCTCCACATAACACAGCAAGTAGACCACCTATTGCCAGTGGCAATTTAGCGTTACCGGTTTTGTTTTGGTGAAATGCACTTTCATCCACTAGCGCCAGTTTAAGTTCATCAACCGCCTGACGCTTGTCGTGCTCACTAATAAGCCCTTCTTGCACCTCGCGGTCAAGTTCAGCAAGGCGCTGCTTAACAATTTGCGTATTGCTTAAACTGTCTTGTTTTGCGTGATTTTTATTGCGAAGCCATGGAAAAGCAACAATTAAAAGAACAAGCGTGATTAAGCCTGAAACAATAATATAAAACTCAGACCAACTCATTCTTTCTCTTGCTCCAACATTTTGTCTGCTTTGGCTAACTTAGCGGCCATATCTTCAGGTGGCGTTACCGATTTCCGGCGAATTACAACCAACAAGGCAATGAATATAAACAATACGGGGCCAGCCCAAAGCCACAGTGTCGCAGCCGTAACAGGCGGTTGGTAATGGACAAAGTCGCCATAGCGCGACTTCATAAATTCAATGACTTCCTGCTCTGTTTTGCCCTGTTTGAGTAAGGTGTATACTTTTCGGCGCATGTCGTGGGCAATCATGGCGTCGCTATCGGCAATATTCTGGTTTTGACACATAGGACAACGCAGTTCAGCGGTAAGTTTTAAAAAGTTCTCACGTTGCGCTGAAGTGTCAAAGGTAAATTTATCTTCAGCGGCGTGCACCGAGAAAGCGCCAACTATTAGCAAAAGGGCAAAAACGCTAGACACTAGCGTTTTGAAAATGGAAAAGTTGATAGTTATATTGTGAACAACGCGCACATCTGTATCAACCTTGTAGGCTCTACAAGGTATATGAGTAGCATTTCTAGCTAACATCCTCACTCACCTCCTTGAACACGTTGGCCATCACTCATTACAGCATCAACGTCCACTTTCCTATCCTCACTTACTTTGCCAGACGCTTCGGCAACAAGCTTATTGTAAAGCGGACCAATTTTTGAATTCCACACGCGCTCATTAATATCGCCTATGTGATGCATACGTATAATGCCTTCAGCATCAATCACAAAGTGCTCTGGTGCACCAGTAACGCCAAGATCAAGGGAAGTATCGCGATAAACATCAAAGATATTGTATGCGTAAGGGTTGCCATAGCGGCTGAGCATGTCGGTGACTTCTTGCTGAACGCGACTAAGTGTTTTTGTGCCAAAATCCGGGTCTAAATCCTGGTCGAAATACAACCCCACAATGTGAACATTTTGCTCATTCTTAAGCTGGGTAAGATACGGCATTTCGACAGCGCAAGTCACACACCATACACCCCATACATTCAAGATAGTCACCTTCCCTTTTAAATCTTCTGGGGTATAGGTTACATCTGGCTGCATAAGATCTGGCAGTGAGAAAGCAGGTAATGTTTTATCTTGAACTTGAGAGTCTAGCTCTCTAGGGTCAGAAAAAAGCCCTTTGAATAAGAAAACAACCAGCAAAGAAAACAACACTAATGGAATGGCAACAAGTGGAGCTTTTTTCATTACGCGTCTCCTTTCACTGAAGTATTTGAAACAACGGATGCTTGCTCATTGCCTGTCGATGAGTTCACGTCATTATTGCCACCAAATACTCGCTTTATCTTTTTCACCTTAGCCATACGGTAACGCTTGTCGCTAATGGAGAAAATGCCGCCTATCGCCATTACTACCGCACCCGCCCATAGCCAGATAACAAACGGTTTAATGTAAATACGAATAGCCCAAGCACCGTTATCTAACGGTTCACCCATAGCAATAAATAAGTCTCGTGCTAGGTTTGAATGGATAGCCGCTTCTGTCATTGGCATGCGCTGAACAATATACAAACGTTTCTCAGGCTCTAAATGCGCGATTAATTCGCCGTTTTTATAAACGTCGAATACGCCCTTGTCCGCTTCAAAGTTCGGGCCCTGTACTTTACGTACGTCTTTAAAGTTAAAATCATAACCACCTAGAGAAACGGTATCGCCAATGTCCATGCGAACATCCCGCTCCATTTCGTAGTTTGAAACAAGGGTAATACCGATAATGCAGATAGCAAAGCCAACGTGGCCCAACACCATGCCCCAGTGGCTTGGTGTAAGTTTGCGAAGTTTAGATAGTACCGATGCATTATCAGAGCTATTTGAAGGCATAGCTGATAAACGCTGCATGACTTCTTGCACTGTGGTGACGAGGATCCAAAACACTAAGACCATGCCCAACACGCCCATGTAAGTTGGCTCGTCGTAGGCAAAGTTCACTAGTACACCTGCGCTTAGCGCAATTCCACCTGCAACTAACAGTTGTTTTTGCAGTTCACTGGCTTTTTGCTGCTTCCAACGCGTTAGCGGACCAAGCCCTAGCATCAAGACAAAGGGCACAATCAACAAGGTGAACATTTGGTTAAAGAACGGCGCGCCTACAGAAATACTGCCTAAGCCTAATTCTTTGTGAACAAGAGGCAGTAGCGTACCGAGAAGAACAACTAATGTTGCTGCACATAAAAAGACATTGTTGCCCATTAACAGCACTTCTCGAGAAAAGGCTTGGTAGCGTCCAGGGCTTTTAAGCGAAGCCGCACGCATGGCATAAAGCAGCAATCCAAAACCGCTAAGTACAATCAATATGCCTAAGATGAACAAGCCTCGAGTAGGATCGCTTGCAAAAGAGTGCACCGAAACGATGACCCCAGAACGTACTAAGAAGGTACCTAATAAACTTAAACTAAATGCGGCAATTGCAAGTAGCACTGTCCATGATTTAAACGCCTTTCGCTTTTCGGTCACGGCTAGCGAGTGCATCAGGGCCGTACCTACCAACCAAGGCATAAACGAGGCATTTTCTACTGGGTCCCAGAACCACCAGCCGCCCCAGCCAAGTTCGTAATACGCCCACCAGCTACCTAGTGCAATGCCTACAGTCAGAAACGCCCAGGCAGAGATAACCCAAGGCCTTGACCAACGCGCCCAGGTTGAATCTAACTGACCCGAGATAAGCGCCGAGATAGCAAACGCGAAAGCGACAGAAAAGCCTACATAGCCCATATAAAGCATAGGCGGGTGAATGATCATACCAAAATCTTGCAGCAGCGGATTCAGATCTCGTCCGTCAACTGGGAAAAACGGCAGCATGCTGTTAAAAGGGTTTGAGGTAAGCAGCATAAATAAGTAAAAACCAATGCCTACCATGCCTAATACCGACAGTACTCTAGCGACCATAGCAAGAGGTATTCCCTTGCTGAATATCGCAACAGCCACTGTCCAGATTGAAAGCATCAATACCCACAGTAGGAAAGAGCCCTCATGACCGCCCCATACAGCGGTAATCTTATAATAAATAGGAAGCCGGCTATTTGAATGCTGCGCAACGTAAGCCACACTGAAATCATCGGTTACGAACGCATAGGTCAAGCACACATAGGCAATAAGCGTAAACGTAAACAAGCCAATGGCTAACGGTTTGGCGGTAGCCATTAACGTTTCATGCTGACGATGCGCCCCCCATAGAGGATAAACGGCTAATAAAATAGACAATACCAATGCTAACGTTAGCGCTATATTTCCAATCTCAGGCACCATAAATTATTTGCCTCCAGTGCCGTTAGACGACTCGTAAGAAGGCATGTTGTCAGGTTTAACGTGTTTAATGCCTTTCATTTTTTCTGCCAGCTCTGGCGGCATGTATTCTTCGTCGTGTTTAGCGAGGACTTCCTGCGCTTTGATATTCTTCTCGCCGGTAAGTATCCCCGTAGCCACAATGCCCTGACCTTCGCGGAACAAATCAGGCAAGATCCCCGTATAAGTTACAGTAACCGTTGGACCGGTATCGATTAGGTCGAAGCTCACAGCCAAACTCTCTTGATCCCGCTTCACACTGCCAGGTACCACCATACCGCCTATACGAAGACGCTGGCCAACCTGTGGTTTTTGTCCATTTTTGCCTTCAATAATTTCGCTGGGCGTATAAAAAAGGTCAATACTGTCGTTTAGAGCGTAAAGCATCAATCCAATTGCACTTACTACTAAAAAACCGATAATTCCTACTACGGTCAATCGCTGCTTTCGTCTCGGGTTCATGCAACTCTCACTTCGAAAAAACTAATAAACGATAAAAACGCAAATAGATGCCAAGTTAACTTTTAACGTTAAACTAGGCGTTGTTTTGCTGTTGCTGTCGCGCTTTTTTAATGCGCGCTTTGCGTTCTTTTTCCACCACCACCTGCTTTAAAAGGCCGCGATGCTTTATAAAACTTTGTACGGCGATTATGGCCATTGCCACAAAAGTAACGCCAAACGACAGCCATACGTAAAACGCATAGCCACCCATAGCTAAAAAATCGGCAAAGGACTCAAACTGCATCTTAATTGCCCTCTTTCTCAAATGTACTTGCCGTATCGCTTTGATGCTTTGACATTGCTTTCATTGCCAACGCTTGTACCCAAGGCCTGTGCATTTCTCGTAATACAATTTCATTGCGTAGACGCACTGTGGTTACAGCACCAATAAAGAAAGCAAAACCCAGTAAGTTAATTAACAGCGGCCACAACATTTCAGGCGCAATCGAAGGGTTGTCAAATTTACTGATTGTTGCGCCTTGATGTAACGTGTTCCACCACTCTACTGAGTAGTGAATAATGGGGATATTTACAACACCAACAAGCGCCATTACGCCTGCGGCTTTACCAGCCTGCTGTTTGTCTTCAAATGCACCGTAAAGGGCTATAACCCCCATATACAAGAAAAGTAGAATAAGCTCTGACGTCAGTCGCGCATCCCACACCCACCAAGCGCCCCACATAGGTTTACCCCAAGCCGCCCCTGTAAACAAAGCGATAAAGGTCATTACTGCGCCAATGGGCGCCATGGCAATCATGCTCATATAAGCAGTACGCCACTGCCAAACCATACCGACCAGGGCTGCAATTGCCATAGCAACATAAGTACCCATAGACAAAATGGCGCTAGGCACGTGAATGTAAATAATACGAAACGAATCACCTTGCTGATAATCTTGGGGTGCAAAGGCAAGCCCCCATACGGTACCTATGCTTAAACACACTAAAGCACCAACCCAAAACCAAGGCTGTAAAGTTAAACAAAGCTGGTAGGCTCGCTCTGTTTTTGCGTAGGGGTGTAACCACTTCCACATTAGTTTTGACTCACTTTTAAAGAATACGCGATGGCAAACGGTGCCAATGCCGCAGCCAATAAAAGCATGGCGGCAATAATAGCAAGTTGCGCATGATAAGGTAATTGCAGTGCGGCAGAATCCACAGCCGACGTGGCAAATATCAGTAAAGGAATAAAGACAGGGATAAGTAACAGTGCTAAAAGTACCCCTCCCTTTTGCAATCCAACGGTAAGTCCTACCGCAATAGCACCAATTAGAGAAAGTAGCGGCGTACCCAGCAGCAACGTTAAAACAAGCGCGATATACATATCTACTGTCAAATTCAAAAACATCGCTAATAAAGGGGAAAGCAAAAATAAGGGCACGAAGCTAACCAACCAATGTACGGTCACTTTCACCGCGCTTACCGCTGGCAACGCTATACCAGAAAGCATGTATTGCTCTAAAGAGCCGTCTTGAAAGTCATCGCGAAACAGCCTTTCCATCGCCATGAGAGAGGACAGTATGGCGGCAATCCAAATTACCCCTGGTCCAATGCGCTGAAGGGTATCGGGAGACGGACTAACGCCTAACGGAAACAAAGTCACTACCATGGTTAAAAACATCAGTGGTTGCACTAATTCCGCTTTTTGCTTGAACGCAATCTGCATGTCGCGCTTAAAAATACCTTGATAAAGTGACATTAGAAGCGGTACTCCAAGTCGAATACACGGTGTTCCCCAGCGGTTTCTGAAAGGGGTTGATGCGAAGTAGTAATGATGAGACCGCCGCGACCTACGTGCTCTTTCATGCTAGTTTCAAGCATGTGCACTCCTTTTACATCAAGTGCTGTAAAGGGTTCATCTAATATCCACACCTTTGCTGGCTTAAGCCATAGTCTTGATAGCGCTACACGACGTTGCTGACCTGCCGACAAATACCTAACAGGCACGTCTTCAAGACCAACTAACCCCACTTTTTCTAATACGTTATATAATGTATTAACTGGCACCGATACCTTGTGCTGAGCTAACCAGAACGACAGGTTGTCTAATGCCGAAAGGCTACCATTAGTGCCGCTTTTGTGACCTAGATAAAGGAGATCATGGTAATAGTCTGACTTGTCCTTAGATACGTCTATTCCTTGATAAAAAACGGTACCTAAATCAGGTGAGCTTAGCCCTGTGAGAATGCGAAGCAAGCTGGTTTTCCCCGCGCCATTAGGTCCACGCAAATACAGTAATTCACCAGCACTAACGGCAAGTGAAAGCCCCTCAAAAAGGGTTCTGTCTCGTTTGCTGCATGTTAACCCGCGCGCCTCTAACACTGCCTAGCTACTCCAACGTTCAGAAGAGGTTGTAAAAAATGGCGCTAGTCTACCACATGAACGCTTTTTCGCAGTCGCGAATTCCAATTAAATATGATTTACTTCAACGACAAAGGCATTTTCACTCAGGTTATCTTACCTTTATTGAAAGTTTCTCTCTTTCCTGTTGGTGGCATGCGTAAATTGAAAACAGCCCTTAATAGCTTCGCTATACTTTAATTAGTAAGGAAAAGCGCCACCGTGCCGATATTACAATCATGACAACACCATTATCATCAATATTGGCAGCCACTTCGAGTCCATCTTCTGGCTCGGCTTCAGCATCCTTATCACATACAGGAAGTGTAAACGCTGCGACTCAAGGGCAAAAAGGTGGTACGTCTCCCGCAATTACTAATGCCACGTTATCTCAGGCGGCCGCGTTAGATAATGCGGCAAAAGTAATAGTTGAACGCTTGCCCGAACGGGTATTAGCGATAAGCGCCCCGGTAAATAATATTCCATCAAGTAGTGCTGTTTCAGCTTCACAGACACTAAATATTGTTTTACCCGCCGAGACAGTTGCAAAACTGCCAAAACAAGTAATTAACAATGCTCAGCTTGCTCTTGTGCCTAAAAGTACCCTATCTGATCAATCTAGTGCTCAGCGCGCGTTACTGCTTTTTACAAGTTCCTCGCAACAGAACGCCGTATTAACGCCCCCTGATAGAGCGGATTTGTTCAAAGCCGTGGCAAAGGCGCTCGCTGCAAATAATGCTGCCGTGATCCTCAAAGGTGAACTCACTATTTCAACAAAAAGCGAGAGCTTCGGGCAGCTTCAAATTAATACCTCCAAAAGCGACGTTCTGGCGCTTAACGACATAAGCACTGCAAGGCTTGATAGTGCAGCTAAAACCGCACTTCAAAAGCTGCTTGGACAGCAAGTTGTCTTAAGGCTAAGTAGAGAAAGTAATGGCCATATCACACTTCAGGTTTCTCAGGGGCTTTCTAAAGCAGGCAATGACCCAAGAGTTAACGCCGGTAATCTCGCCACCATTACACACAAAAATATAAGTGCTAATTTAAAACAGCAGGTTATCGCAAGTTCGATTAGGCAAGGTGGCGTTGCCATTGAGCACAATTCTAATAACCCGCCAAGTCTTAATGCTGTTATAAATAGTACAGGCACCAAACCCGATGCATTAAAAGCAGTATCTGCGCTAACCTTGATTGATAGCAAGCTTTCAATACGTACAGTGCAACAAAGTCCGTTATTACAAATAAGCTTGCCTCAGAGTAGCTCATCTTCCTTAGCCATTCCCTCTTTAAACGCAGAGCAGGTAAACAAACTCGATCTGTCACAACTTCCCAAAGTAAACGCAAAAGGGGTCGAGACTGTCTCAGATAGAGGTGCTGGAAGTATCACATCTACTGTCGCACACATTGATAAAGAAGCCCCCACATCACTTAAAGGCTCGGATGTGCACAGGGCGATCACCGCCCTTTCTCGAGTCTTACTAAGCCAGACGGGCAATACAAACCAAGCGTTAAGCCAACTCGTCACTATTGTTGAAAATGGAAAGTTATCGCAAGATGGCGGTGCGACAAAAATAACCGAAGTACAGCATATTGATAAAATATTGCAGCAGCTAAAAGGCCTTGATGCCCTTAATGCCAAACCTTCGCAAGCCAGAGCTATTAATGGTGACTTTATCGGGCCTCCTAAGCCTACTATTGAGCAATTAATGGCGTCGGCAAATGCGTTAAAGCAACCCAAGAGCAATGGGTCTGAAGAAACGGTGGGAATCCAAGGAAAGGATAGTGGAAGTAAATCGCCCTCTGTATCACAGGTTTCACTTGCCTCCCTAGCTCAGTCCCTAAGCACACAAGCAAAAGGATTATCGAATAGTTTACTGAATAGTATTGCTCAACAATTGACTGCTATACAAAGTAAGGGCGCAGAAGTCCCTCCTATTATTTCTGATACCGATAAGCCTCTTGGCGACGTTAATAACGAACCTAAAAAACTCGCACTAGACATGAACGACCAAGGTTTATCCCAACGCTTGCAGCAGCTTATCTCAACACAAGCATTGGTGACGACTCCAATTAATTTAACATCGCCTGTAAGTTCATCAAGTTTCGTACAAGGCATGGTTGCGTTAATTCAGCTAGCGCTAGCAGGCCGTGCCATGCAAAGACAGCCTAGCTTAAAAACCCAAATAGATGCACCCGACTCTATCGTTTCTAAGACGCTATCGAATATGGGAGTGACCACCCAACCAAGTCGTGTTAGCCAAGACATGAACCAGTTAGACGGGCGACAGCAGTTGCTTTCTCAACTTAAAACCTTACTAAGCAGTCATCAGCAAAGTAAAGTAGCGAGTGTCGATTCCCGTATTCAAGGACAAGATAGTTTCTATTATGTGTTACCGTCGCTTTCACAACATCACAGTCCGCCTGAGCTCTTGATAAAGCGTGACCAAAGTGGGCAACACAATAGGCAAACACAAGCGGGTCAGCGCTCGCTTTGGAATATCACGATGAAACTAGACATTGGCGATAGCGGGCAAGTATTGGCGAAGTCAAAGATCGATAAAGACACGATTAACTTAGACTTATATGCATCGAACGATGAAATCCTTAGGCGTATTGGTGATACGCTACCCTACCTGCATAAACGCCTTTCCTCTCTCGGACTTGTGGTTGAAAACACAAGTTACCAGCGAGGCCATATTCCTGAGACGTTAAACACACGCCCCCATCAGATATTTGAAACTAGGGTATAGGTAGAAGGAGTATGACTGATTCTCAAAAGACAAAACGCGCTATTGGTCTAAAATATGATGGCGGCGACAAGAAAAATGCACCTAAGGTAGTATCTAAGGGGTATGGAGACTTAGCTGAAGCAATAATTGCCATGGCTGAAGAAACTGGGATACTTATTCATGAAGACCCTTACTTGAGTGAAGTTCTCACTACATTAGATGTAGGGCAAGACATACCCGAGTCACTTTATTACGTCATCGCTGAACTTCTTGCTTACTCATATGTTTTGCAGGGGAAAATTCCTCCTGGGTGGGAAGGTATTATCAAACGGGTAGATTTTGAAGTGTGAGGGTAAAAAAAGAGCCCGCGTTAAGCGAGCTCTTTTGCTATTTACTCAATACTTTTCAGATTATCTAAACAGTACTTTTTCTTTGTTGAACCAATGGATACAAAAGAAAATAAGACCTGCCGCGATGACTGCCGTAGACGTAAATATGCCAAATAGCGCGAAATAGTCCATGGTACCTTTAAACAGTTCTTTCATAGCAAGGGCAACGTTCGTCAGCGGTACCCAAACCCAGCCACCTTTAAGCTCTACGCCCGGCATCATCGCAATGATTACGGGGAAGATAACCACCATAATCAGTGACCCCATGTAGCTTTGCGCTTCTTTAAAAGAGCGAGCATAAATAGAAAGCGATAACAATACCGCCGCAAATACTGCGACCACAGGCACTAACATCAAGAATATCAGTAAGAAGTCTACAAGACCTATCATTGACATGATCTCTACCACAAATTCAACGGCCATGCCTTGGGATAGCACTAGCCCCCATATGGCCATGGAAGACACCGTTATTAGCGCAGTAACAATGCCTGCGGTGGCTACCGTAAAGAACTTACCCAATACCAATTTGTGGCGATCCATTGGCGATATAAGTAAGGTTTCTAAGGTACCACGTTCTTTTTCACCTGCGCCCAAATCTGAAGCTGGCGCCATTGCACCTTGTAGGCACAAGATGAATATAAAGTAAGGCAGCATACCGCCTAAACGTTCACCCCACACTTCGCGATCATCCGCCACATTTTGCTTTTCTATTTTGATTGGTTTTAGTAAAGCCTCTTGCTGAGTTTCGTCAAGGTTTAGCTGTGCAAACGCGCTTTGCTGAAACGCGTCTGTATATTCATCAATAATATCAGAAACACGCCCCATAACTTTGTTAAGGCCTGCATCATTTAAATAAAGCTGAATCTTATGTTGCCCTGAACTTAATACGTCACTATCGAAACTCTCTGGTATAACCAACACAAAGTCCAAGGTTTCGTTTTTAATGAGTTTGGCATAGTCAGTCTCATCGCCAATCGCAACCGATTCGAATTTATCAGAGGCATCGTTAAAAGACTGTACAATTGCTGGCGCATAAGCTTCACCAACTATCGCGTATTTCAACACTTCATTCTCTGCTTTATCCGCCGCTGAACTCATGAAAAAGAACGCGACACCGAAAATAGCTGGGAATAATAAAAGCGGTAAACCAATCATAAATATGATGGTCTTTTTATCCCTTAATAGCTCTTTGAACTCCTTTTTAAAGATTAACCACATTACCCATCTCCTCAGAATCCATTGAAAGTGTTTTTAGGAAGCTCTTATGCATTTGCCCTGCCTCTGCACCATTACCAGAAAGTGCACTAAAGGCGGCAAGCGAATCGTTAAATACTGTTTCTCCTTGATTAATGACGGTTACTTTGTCACAAAGAGTTTGTACTTCGTCGAGGTGGTGGGTAGAGAAGATTACCGGTGTACCTTTATCCTTAAGACGTTGAATGAATTCCATTACCGTACTGGTTGCCATAATATCAAGGCCAGTTGTAGGCTCATCGAGAACCACCAACTCTGGTTCGTGAATAACCGCACGGGCAATCGACACTTTTTGTTTCATGCCTGATGAAAAATTCTCCGCTCGTCTATCAAGGAAGGTTTGCATGTCGAGCAAATCAGCTAACTCTTCAATACGTGCATTAATTACATTTTTTGAAATGCCGTGTAGCTCACCGAAGTAGCTAATATTTTCACGCCCACTTAAACGGCCGTATAGACCTGTTGAACTGGAAAGAAAACCAATTTTCTTTCGCGCAATGTTGGGGTTAGAAAGTACGTCCTCGCCACCTATAAGCACTTTACCGCTGTCGGGTTTAAGCGCTGTTGAAAGCATACGCAAAGTAGTGGTTTTACCTGCGCCGTTAGGCCCTAGCAGTCCCAGAACCTGACCTTTTTCGCAAGTAAAAGACACATCCCTTACTGACTGAAAATAACGCCCTTTTAAACGCGGGTCCTTCTTCTCTTGTTCGCTAAGCTTTTTCGGGTTCTCCACCGTAAAGCGTTTAGCGAGACCTGATATTTCAATCATTCCCTTTTCCCTCTTGATGTAAGCTATTCTCAATATTAATTGTTGTTTAAGGCATTGTTTGCTGTAGCCGCAAATTTTCCTTATTTATATTCTGAAACGTTGAACCTTGGAAATACACCAAAAGCCAACCTTTCTTTGTAGTCTTCGCTTATCGTACTTTATTACAGCATTCCCTGTTTTTATTTTTTGTACAAGTTTCAAGCGGATATTAAGTGTTAGTAAATATTTCTTAATATACCCTATGTAGCAAGGGCATAAAAAAACCCACCTTTCGGTGGGTTTTTAAGATACTTGTAAAACCTATCTTATTCAGGAAGTACGTCGTCTTCGCCCTGTGGCAATGCTTCTTCAGCCTGCATGGTTTTAGAGAGCAATAGCTCTTGACGGATCTTTGTTTCGATCTCATTAGCCGTTTCAGGGTGTTCCTTAAGGTACTTCATTACGTTCGCTTTACCTTGACCAATGCGGTCGCCCTTGTAGCTGTACCAAGCGCCGGCCTTATCAACAAGCTTCTGCTTAACACCAAGGTCGATAAGCTCAGCTTCTTTACTAATACCTTCACCGTAGCGGATCATAAACTCGGCTTGCTTAAACGGAGGCGCAACCTTGTTTTTCACTACCTTAACGCGAGTTTCGTTACCTACTACCTCGTCGCCTTCTTTCACTGCACCGATACGGCGAATGTCTAAACGAACAGAAGAGTAGAACTTAAGCGCGTTACCACCAGTAGTGGTTTCAGGGTTACCGAACATTACACCAATCTTCATACGAATTTGGTTAATGAAGATACACAGCGTATTAGAGCGTTTAATGTTAGCCGTAAGCTTACGCAACGCTTGCGACATAAGACGTGCCTGAAGACCAACGTGAGAATCACCCATGTCACCTTCAATTTCCGCTTTAGGTGTAAGCGCCGCTACCGAGTCAACGATAACAACATCTACCGCACCTGAACGTACTAGCATGTCGCAAATTTCTAGCGCTTGCTCACCAGTATCAGGCTGAGATACCAATAGTTCGTCGATGTTTACGCCAAGCTTTTCAGCGTAAACTGGGTCTAGGGCGTGCTCAGCATCGACGAACGCACAGGTTTTACCTTTCTTCTGCGCTTCAGCAATAACCTGAAGTGTTAGCGTGGTTTTACCTGATGATTCTGGCCCGTAGATTTCAACAACACGTCCACATGGCAAACCGCCTATACCTAGAGCGATATCAATGGTAAGTGAGCCAGTAGAAATCGCTTCAATGTCCATGGCTTGGTTATCGCCTAAGCGCATGATAGCGCCTTTACCAAATTGCTTTTCAATTTGGCCAACTGCGGCGGTTAAAGCTTTTGATTTGTTATCGTCCACGTATATATCCTCTAGGATTTGCGGTTAAATTCTGTTTTGGTACTTTCAATATTTTGTATGAAGTTACCAAATAATGATCACATTCTATACTGTACAAGCATACAGTTTCAACCAGTGTTTTTAATTTTCACTCAAGATTTTAATTAACTGAGTAATAGCAAAGCTAATAGCGTGTTGCCGAACTTCGTCGCGATTGCCGCTGAAAACCTGTTTGATTTGCGCTTCTTGCTCTCCACACAAAAAACCAAACCACACAGTGCCCACCGGTTTTGCTTCGCTGCCACCGCCAGGCCCGGCGATGCCACTTACGGTCACAACTAGCTGAGCACCACTATCGCGTCGCACGCCTTCTGCCATTTCTTTTACCGTTTGCTTTGACACTGCACCATGTTCTTTAAGCGTCTGCTCGGTAACGCCTAATATGTCTTGCTTCGCATCATTCGAGTAGGTCACCCAAGATTGATTAAACCAGTCAGAACTTCCCGAAACACTGGTGAAAGCAAAAGCAATCCCCCCCCCTGTACAGGATTCTGCACTAGATACACTCCAACCTTTTGCTCTAAGTGCATCTCCTAGTGCCTGAACTTGCGCAGATAATGCGCTATCAAGCTTTAAAGGGCTGGCGTTTACCGTCGAATCAGTTGAAAATGTTGTGCTCATTTGGATATACCTAGTTACACCTGTTGTGCTTTATCAGATCTTCGCTTGATCTTAGTGGGCGTGAGTTTATCATTTATTCCCCTTAACAGGCATTAAACCCAGCAACAAATTCATAGAGGCATTTTTTTGGAATCACATACTCCTATGATGCGCCAGTACCTGACTATTAAGGCGCAGCATCCGAATATTCTACTATTTTATCGCATGGGCGACTTTTATGAGTTGTTTTACGACGATGCCAAAAAAGCTGCGGAATTACTGGATATATCGCTAACAGCAAGAGGGAAATCTGGCGGCGAGCCTATCCCAATGGCGGGTGTGCCCTATCATGCAGTGGAGAGCTACCTCTCGCGCTTAGTCAAGATGGGCGAGTCGGTTGCCATTTGTGAACAGGTTGGCGATCCTGCCACCAGCAAAGGCCCTGTTGAACGCGCAGTACAACGTATTGTTACGCCTGGTACAGTGACCGATGAAGCGCTACTAGAAGAACGTCGCGACAATATTCTTGCGGCAGTCTGCGGTCATAGTATGCATTATGGTTTAGCGACATTAGATGTTACAAGTGGCAGGTTCGTTATCTTTGAAAGCGATAGTGATGAAGGCCTATTGGCAGAGATTCAGCGCATTAACCCAGCAGAACTTCTTTATCCTGAAGGGTTTGAAAGTTTACCTCTTGTTGAAAACCGCAAAGGGCTTAGACGCCGTCCTGAATGGGAATTTGACATAGACACCGCCACAGAGCAATTAAACGCCCAGTTTGAAACCAAAACATTAGAAGGCTTTGGAATAAAAGGCGTCACTAAAGGCTTAGGCGCAGCGGGCTGTGTTTTACAATATGTAAAGGATACCCAGCGCACTGCTCTGCCCCACATTCGTCGCATTCAAACCGAACAGCAAGACAGCCGTGTGCAGCTTGATGCTGCCACGCGCAGGAACCTAGAACTTACCCATAATTTGTCGGGTGGGCAGGAAAATACGCTGTTTAGCGTGATGGATACCACCACCACGGCCATGGGTAGTCGTATGCTACAGCGCGTTATTCATTCGCCTTTAACAGACCAACATGAATTGCACAGCCGCTTAGATGCTGTTGAAACTTTCATTAACGACGACCCTGAAGATATTCGCACCGCGTTAAAGCACATTGGTGATATAGAACGTATTATGGCGCGATTAGCTCTTCGCTCTGCGCGTCCTCGTGACTTTGCTCGCCTAAAAAATGCGTTTAATGCATTGCCTGATTTACAAGATGCCTTAGCTAGGTTCGATACAGGGCAAGTCAGAAGTATCAGCGAAACCATTGGCACTTACCCTGAGCTTCAAGCCTTATTAAACGATGCCATTATTGATAATCCGCCAGTAGTAATACGGGATGGTGGCGTAATTGCCGAAGGCTACAACGCAGAGCTTGATGAGCTACGCAAGCTATCACAAGGCGCTACTGACTACCTAGACGCTATGGAGCAACGAGAGCGTGAGCGCACCGGCATTTCTACGCTAAAAGTGGGCTATAACAAAGTTCACGGTTTCTTTATTGAAATTAGCCGAGCGAACAGTGCTTTAGCGCCCGCTGAGTATATTCGAAGACAAACCCTAAAAAACACTGAACGTTATATAACACCAGAACTGAAAGAGCACGAAGATAAAGTATTAAGTAGCCAAGGCGCTGCACTCGCCCTTGAAAAGCAACTTTATGAAGCACTGTTCGACAATTTTGCGCCATACTTAAATAACTTAATTGAGACCGCCGCAGCGCTTGCCAAGCTTGATGTGCTGTGCTGTTTTGCTGAACGTGCCGTGTCACTTGATTGGTATCGCCCAAATCTAAGCCAAGAATGCGCACTTACCTATGACGCTGGTCGCCATCCTGTGGTTGAAAACGTAATGAAAGACCCTTTCATTGCCAACCCGCTTAAGCTAGATACCGAACGTCGCATGTTAATCATTACGGGTCCGAACATGGGCGGTAAATCAACTTACATGCGACAAACCGCGCTGATTGCGTTACTAGCTTGTATCGGTAGTTTTGTGCCTGCTGAAAACGCCCATATAGGAAAGCTTGATCGCATATTTACGCGTATTGGGGCATCGGATGATTTAGCCTCTGGTCGCTCAACCTTTATGGTTGAGATGACAGAAACGGCAAACATTCTAAACAATGCTACAGAAAACTCGTTGGTATTAATGGATGAAATAGGACGCGGTACCAGTACCTATGATGGTTTATCACTGGCTTGGGCCTGTGCAAGTTACTTAGCAAAGCAGCTCAATGCTTATACGCTTTTTGCCACGCATTACTTTGAACTAACTGAACTTCCAGAAACGCAAAGTGGCGTAGTGAATGTGCACTTAGATGCGATGGAGTTTGAAGATACTATACGCTTCATGCATACCGTATCAGAAGGCGCTGCGAGCAAAAGCTTTGGTTTACAGGTTGCCCAACTTGCAGGCGTACCGAAGGCGGTAATAAAAGCGGCACAACAGAAGCTTGCGGTGTTGGAATCATCACATCTTATGACCAGCACGGAAGATGGATCAGAGAAAGCCAACGATAAGTCTTTTGGAGCGAAGAGCTCGGTAAAAGGTGGAAATAAAACAAGCGCATCAGGTAAAGCCACATCAAATACCAAAGGCCAAGCTGAAATGCTATTCCCTGATAAGCCACATCCGGTTGTAGAAGCCCTTGAAAACTTATCGCCTGATGAGCTATCACCGCGCCAAGCGCTAGACCTTATCTACACACTAAAGCGTCTAAGCCAGTCTTAAACCAAGCTTAAGCGCGTATAAATTGCGCATCATGTGGGCAAATTGATTGTCTGCCCACATGATTTTGCGTATACTATCGCCCCGTCCAAAGTGTAGCTGGTTTTGTTCTAAACTCAGCCTATATTTACCATACAACCCAAACGTTCTAGGTTTCGCATGACAAATTATATTTTCGTCACAGGTGGTGTAGTTTCATCGCTAGGTAAAGGTATTGCTGCAGCATCGCTGGCCGCAATTCTGGAAGCTCGCGGTCTCACCGTAACCATGTTAAAACTCGACCCTTACATCAATGTCGACCCGGGCACTATGAGCCCTATCCAGCATGGTGAAGTATTTGTTACTGATGACGGCGCTGAGACCGACCTCGATCTTGGTCACTACGAGCGTTTTATTCGCACCCGCATGACAAAGCGCAACAACTTTACTACCGGTCGCGTGTATGAAGAAGTACTTAAGCGCGAACGTCGCGGTGATTACTTAGGTGCAACTATTCAGGTGATCCCGCACATCACAAACGAGATTAAGCGCCGCGTAATTGAAGGTGCTGAAGGTCACGATGTGGCTATTGTTGAAGTGGGCGGAACCGTAGGTGACATCGAGTCACAACCATTCTTAGAAGCAATTCGCCAGCTTGGTACAGAAGTGGGCCGTGAGCGCGCTATGTTCATGCACTTAACGCTAGTACCTTATATGCCAGCGTCAGGCGAAGTAAAAACTAAGCCTACTCAGCACTCGGTAAAAGAACTCCGCTCTATTGGTATTCAGCCAGATATTCTTGTGTGCCGTTCAGTGGGTGCATTACCAGCTAGCGAACGTTCTAAAATCGCGCTGTTCACCAACGTTGCTGACAAAGCGGTTATTTCACTTAAAGACGTAGACAGCATTTACCGTATTCCTGCTGCACTTAAAGCGCAAGGTATGGACCAACTGGTTGTAGACCGCTTTGGTTTAGAGTGCAACGAAGCAGATCTATCTGAGTGGGAACAAGTACTTTACGCTGAGTCTAACCCGACGGCTGAAGTAAACATCGGTATGATTGGCAAGTACGTTGAATTACCTGATGCCTATAAGTCGGTAAATGAAGCGCTTAAGCACGCTGGTCTTAAAAATCGTCTTACCGTGAACATCCATCACATCGACTCACAAGACGTGGAAAGCAAAGGCACACAAATTCTAGAGCAGTTAGACGCTATCTTAGTACCTGGCGGCTTTGGTGAACGCGGTATTGAAGGTAAAATTGCAGCAGCCCGTTATGCTCGAGAGAACAAGGTGCCTTACCTAGGCATTTGTTTAGGTATGCAAGTCGCACTTATCGAATATGCACGTAATGTGGCAGGTATGGAAAACGCGAACAGTACTGAATTTAATCCAGACACGCCTTATCCTGTTGTGGGTCTTATTACCGAATGGTTAGACGCTGCGGGTACCACTGAAGTACGTACCGAAACGTCTGATCTGGGCGGCACTATGCGCTTAGGTAGCCAGCTTTGCCACCTTATTGAAGGTACAAAAGTTCACGAGATGTATGGCGATGCAGAGATTTATGAGCGTCACCGTCACCGTTACGAAGTAAATAACAACCTGCGCGATCAAATTGAAGCGGCGGGATTAAAGGTAAGTGGTTTGTCCACTGACAAGCGACTTGTAGAAGTGGTGGAAATCCCTGATCATCCATGGTTCATTGCGGGCCAATTCCACCCTGAGTTCACATCAACTCCTCGGGATGGACACCCACTATTTACTGGTTTCGTTGCTGCGGCAGGAAAATACCAGAAAGAAAATCACTAATTTCTAATAAAAGGGGTGCTCTCTCCCGTTGCACCCCATTCAATTGTTGAGGAAAAAACATGGCGAAAATTAGTCGCATTATCGGACGCGAAATCTTAGATTCACGCGGAAACCCTACCGTAGAAGCAGACGTATATTTAGAATCGGGCGTAATGGGCCGAGCTGCAGCACCATCTGGTGCCTCTACTGGTAGCCGCGAAGCACTAGAACTACGCGACGGCGACAAGTCTCGTTACCTAGGTAAAGGTGTAACAAAGGCAGTTGCAGCAGTTAACGATACCATCGCGCCAGCACTTATCGGCAAAGATGCACTAGCACAAGCTGATATCGACGGCATCATGATTGACCTTGATGGCACAGAAAACAAAGAGACCCTTGGCGCAAACGCGATCCTTGCTGTTTCTCTTGCTGTTGCTAAAGCGGCAGCGGCTGAAAAAGGCGTAGCGCTTTACGAGCACATTGCAGACCTTAACGGTACATCTGGTCAATACTCAATGCCTGTACCTATGATGAACATCATCAACGGTGGTGAGCACGCTGACAACAACGTAGACATCCAAGAGTTCATGGTACAGCCAGTTGGCGCGAAGAGCTTCAAAGAAGCACTACGCATGGGTGCTGAAATCTTCCACGCACTTAAGAAAGTACTTTCTGCAAAAGGCCTTAACACAGCAGTTGGCGACGAAGGTGGTTTTGCACCTAACCTTAGCTCAAACGCTGAAGCACTAGCAGTTATCGTTGAAGCCGTTGAAAATGCCGGCTACAAAATGAATGAAGACATCACCCTTGCACTAGACTGTGCGGCGTCTGAATTCTACAAAGAAGGCAAATATGTACTATCTGGCGAAGACAAGAGCTTCGATTCAGAAGCGTTTGGCGACTACCTTGCTGACCTTTCTTCACAATACCCAATTGTATCAATTGAAGATGGCCTAGACGAAAGCGACTGGGACGGCTGGGCAAGCCTAACTAAGAAGATTGGTGACAAAGTACAGCTAGTTGGTGACGACTTATTTGTAACTAACACTAAAATTCTTAAGCGCGGTATCGATAACGGTATTGGTAACTCAATCCTTATCAAGTTCAACCAAATCGGTTCACTAACTGAAACCCTTAACGCAATCAAAATGGCGAAAGACGCTGGCTTTACAGCGGTTATCTCTCACCGTTCTGGCGAAACTGAAGATGCGACCATTGCTGACCTTGCAGTAGGTACAGCGGCGGGTCAAATTAAGACTGGTTCACTGTGTCGTTCTGACCGTGTTGCTAAGTACAACCAATTGCTTCGTATTGAAGAAGCACTTGGCGACGCAGCTACCTATAAAGGCCGTAGCGAAATTAAAGGTCAATAAGCTTAAGCCAAATATGGTTTAACTAGCTTTGTTGAAAGGCACCAGCGTAATTCGCGGTGCCTTTTTTGTTTGCCCAGCGATGCTGACAAACAAAAAAAGCCCTAACTGGCGTTAGGGCTAATGCACACATCACAACCACACTTTGTGATCCAGGGTGTAGCAACTGCCGCGTGTCACGGCAGTTGTTTTACAAATTAAAAACGATAGTTTGCACCTACAGTAATTCTTCGGTCAGTAAGACCTTGGAAGCACAGAAGTGAGCCTTCGTTAACACAGTACTGCTCTACTTCGGACTCAGTAATGTTTACTGCCTCAACACCAATATTAAGGTTTTCGTTAACATCGTAAGTCACGCTTGCATTTAACTGACCACGGTCAGCTTGTACCGCAGGGAAACCCCATGGGAAACTAGACGTACTACCGAAGTCATCGGTGCGATACGCTTCACGCCACGTGTAACGCATACGAGCAGATAAGCCAAACTTTTCGTAGTAAAGTGTAATGTTGTAGGCGTTCTCTGAAAGGTTTAGTAAGCCTTGAACTGCGCTAACCTCTTCATCGCTTCCAGTAGTAGCAGCAAAAACGTTAGCTGCACGGCTTGTAGCCGTATTCTCAGCTTCACCACCATCAAATTCTTGAATGGTATAGTTAGCAAGCACACCAAAGCCTGAAGCCCAACCTAGCTCACTTTCAAAGCCAGATAAATCATATTGAACCGCAAATTCGATACCTTTCTGGGTTGTTTCACCCGTATCGTTAATTTTCGTCTCTGTCCCTACACAAACGCCTGTACCAAGCTCAGGGCCAAACACGTTAATATCAGCAATTGGGTTAAAGACACCACCACCTTCACAAGGGTCAGTTAGGTCGCGATAGCCTGTCGTCGGGTCTTCAAATGGGCTTACAATTTGATCTACGAACAAATCTTTACGAGTTTTGTGGAAGATACCCACACTTACTACACTGGCTTCAGCAAAGTACCACTCGGCCGCTAAGTCATAAGAAATAACTTCTTCTGGCGTTAAGTTTGGGTTACCAATAGCCACATTAGGGTTAGGGCTTGTGCTGAAGGTCACTGACGTTGATAAGTCATTGAAGTTAGGACGACGGATATCTTTACCCGCACCAAATCTTAATACTACGTCATCAGTAACATCTGCCACTAAGTTGAAACGAGGTAGAATGAAGTCGTAATCGCCAGTGTTAGTCACTCGAGAAACCAACTCATTACCTTCATCGTCTACGGTTATTGAGTTACCTACAGACGTTACGTCTGTTTGCAGATAACGAACACCAAAGTTACCGCGGAACATTTCATACTCGAAGTTAGCCTGTGCGTACAATGCATGGGTTTCTTCTTCAATGTCAAAGAAGCCTGATGAGCTTGCCGTAGGAGCACTTAACGAACGTGTAGAACCATGTGCTTCCATTGCCGCTTGAAGCGTCGCTAGTACCGCATCAGGGTCAGATGACACTTGCTCTGGGTCAATTAACAGGAAGTCACTGACATAAAGCTCACGTCCGTCTGCATCGTTGAAGTTATCAGGGCCCGCAACCAACAAGTCACTAAATAAGCTGCCTCGAGGACTATCTTCCATTGTACGCAAGCCAACGCTAGTACCAATATCCTCACGTTTGCTACCAGATTTGTTGTAGCGGTAACCAAAATCCACTGACGTAATCATAGTATCCACGTAATACGTAAAATCTACGCGGAATGCATCTTCAAAGTTTTCGGTAGTATCACGACCAATATTTACATCACGAAGCACTACATTGTTCGGGTCAAGTAATTGTTCAACCGTAGGAGCATACTCAGCGCCTTCAGCAATACCAAACGTCAATGCGCCGCCTGTCAGGTCATAAGCAAAAGGAACAGAGTTATCGTTTGCACCTCCGGCATCTAACGGCGCGTTTGGATTGATAAAGTTAAGGGTTGTATTGAAGCTTGGCGTTGTAGTGTCAGATGTTGTTGATGCAACTTCCGCAAACACGCTCCACTTTTCGCCCTGCCATTCTCCACCTAGACGGAATATCTCGCTTTTAGTTACACGTGAATTAGTATCGCTTGAGAAACGTAAGTTAGGATCGTCGTCGTCGTTTTCCAAATTCACAGGGATAACACCACGCAGTGCTGCCTGTATAGAACCTAAGTTTGTACCACCTAATGAACCAAAGTTGATAGTTTCAAACTCATCAGGAACAGAAATGTCATTAAGCGCGCTTACCCCTGACGCTTGAACACGAGAACTCTCTTGCAGACGTTCTTGATCATTAATAATAGCGTCAAAGAAAAACTTGGTGTTGTCATTCGGCGCCCATTCAATGGTACCTACAAGGTTTTTAGTTTCGTACTCAAAGTTATCGTAGTCTTGAACAAAGAACTGGATAGGTAAAAAATCAAAAGACTGAGCACTTGCTACACCGCTATCTGAAGCAACTAGGTTATCTCTGTCTGCGCGAGGTCGAAATGCCGTTACGTCTTGCTGAGCATAACTACCACTTATTACCACACCAATGGTACCGTGGTCGGTATCCCAATTATCGCCAAACGTACCCGAAATACGAGGCTGAAAGTTACTGTCGGTGGTTAAGCTGCTGTTCTCACCTTGTACACGAAACGCTGCAAGCTGTTCATTAAGCTGTAAGGGACGGATTGTTTTCAAGTTAATCGTACCACCCACTGAACCTTCAATGGTTTTAGCGTCGGGCGACTTAGTCACTTCCAAGCCAGCAATAATCGCAGCTGAAACGTCCTCAAAGTCAATACCGCTTCGACCTGCACCAGAACCAACGGTGGAAACACCGTTAATTTCTGTACGGTTAGCATCGGTACCACGAATTTGTACGCCTGTACCAACACCTGCTTCACGAGTAATTTGAATACCGGTAATGTTTTCTAGTACTTCTGCTAAGTTTTGGTCTGGTAACTTACCAATGTCCTCTGCTTCGATAACTTCAACAAGGTTATTTTTAAAGCGTTTTTCATTCATTGCGCTAGCGAGTGACGCTCGGATACCCGATACCTCAATGACTTCAACATCTTCGTTTTGTTCTTGCTGTGTTTCTTGTGCGTTTACTGATGCGGTTAGGCTTAGTGTCGTAGCCGAAAGTACCGCAAGTGTAATCTTTGATAATTTGTGTGCCATGTGTGTTTTCCTCTTAAGGATTGAGGAATGTCTAATCACTCATTCCTTACCACTTAATTGATTTGCAACTTACCCGCCCTGCAAATTTGCCTTACACCTACTTTACAAGACAGTTACAAAAGTAAGACAAGTTTTTACATTGGTCAACACAAAATGTTAAAAAATGGTCAATTATATTTATATTTTTGGCATTACCAATATTGATAAAGGATGACTCAATAAGATTAAACGCCATAAGAAACAACAAATAACACTTAAAATACAGAAGCTTATATATTTAAAATGTATTTTCCGTCGTTTTTAACATTACTTACACAAGCGGTAAGCTTTGCAACATAATTGGTCATACAGGTTAGTTATCAATAAGTAGTATGCCAATCCATTGTTTAAAAAAAGGATGAAACTTAAATTTGGCGTTCGCTCAGCTCATTGGAGACAATACCTATTGAAATCGCTATGTGGCGCTTTTTGCCGTTTCTTGATACGGTTAAACAATAATCAAACACATGTGCAGATAAGTAATGACATCAGAGAAACCTTCTTCTCGATCTCAAACAGGCTTTTTCAGTGAATCGGGTGAATTAGGGGGAAGCCATGCGCAGTTCACCGAAATTTGTACTGCGCTCTATGAGAGAGAATTATTGACACTTGCTCATTTGAACACAAACAATGCTTCGATGATAAAACGTCGAATGGGTGGCCTGCCCTATCATATTCGAAGCGTTGCTCGCTTTATGGTTACACAACTTCAATTTTCCCCTCCGCTGAAAGTCGATACGCACAATGGAAGTTGGTTTGCTAAGCAACCGGGTAAGTGTCCTGGTTCAACGCAAGATAATGAAAAATGCGTGCAATGGTTCAAGAAGAATACGGATTACGGTTTAGTTGTTCCTGTACTCGTTCAAAGCATTGAAGGACTTACGATTGAACTTGATTCTATTGATATGTTTCGCGAGTCTAGGGATAAGATTCATTTAAATAAGCATGGTTGGTTCGATGTAGGCAAAGGCCAATTAACTAAAAAATGCGCGTCACAAGATGCTATTAACATTCAACCGATTGATGAACTATCAAAAAGCGTATTCTCTTCGTCCCAACTATCAAGCACAACACTTACGTTGCTAAAACCTACTAAAGCTATAATGAGTAGTGCTTGCTGCGGTCATATGTGGAACTATAAATCAAAATCTAGCCCGCGTTCTCTTTCGTTACGAGAGATGCGCTTATCCACTCGGCTCAATTGGAAAAATTTCACTTCAACACGCAGCAGGCAATAATTATTCACTTTTACTGCATGGTATTTCACTAATCAGAAAACCATCTTTTTAAGTTTTTTAGTATATGCATCCTAACAACCTGCTTAAGCGATATTAAGATTTACTTAATATTACGTAAAGTGTGAGGCACCTTAAACCTAAAGAGCGAATATTAGGATATCCATCCTAAATAATTAAAAGATAGCTTTTATATACGAAAAATATACTCATTATCGTAAACAATGGTTGACCTCTCCCCGTCACATGGGTACATTGTCGCTATCAACTTGGTCAGCAAAGAAACAGCAGCAAATGCGTATTCGTTTTCTTCTTCTATCTCTACTCCTTATGGCAGCCAGACTGCACGGGTAGATTGCGACCAGCGATTTAATTTCACAAAAACCCGTGCTCAGCACGGGTTTTTTTTTAACTATTCAACTGAGAGAGCGTCATGACAAATCAAGTGAAGATCTTTGATACCACATTGCGAGACGGTGAGCAGGCCTTACCTGCAAGCCTAAGTGCCAAAGAGAAATTACAGATCGCGCTGGCGCTCGAACGCTTAGGCGTAGATATAATTGAGGCGGGTTTTCCCGTGTCTTCTCCTGGTGACTTCCGCTCTGTACAAATGATTGCAAAAGAGGTTAAAAACTCTGTTGTTTGTGGCCTATCTCGTGCTTTGCCAGGCGATATTGATGCCTGTGGTCAAGCGCTAAGCGTTGCCGAACAATTCCGTATTCATACCTTTATTGCTACCTCCGAAATTCACGTTGGCGCTAAGCTTCGCAAGTCACAAGATGAAATTGTTGAAATGGCGGTGAAGGCGGTTAAGCATGCACGTCAGTACACAGATGACGTAGAGTTTTCGTGTGAAGACGCTGGTCGTACTCACATCGACTATCTATGCCGCATGGTAGAAGCTGCGATTAATGCCGGTGCAACTACCGTGAATATCCCAGATACAGTGGGCTACACCACACCTACAGAGTTCGGCGGTATTATCCAGCAATTATTCAATCGCGTTCCCAACATCGACAAAGCCACAATCTCCGTTCACTGTCACAACGACTTGGGCTTAGCGGTAGCAAATTCATTAGCTGCTGTTGAGCAAGGTGCAAGACAGGTAGAATGCACGATTAACGGAATTGGTGAGCGTGCTGGTAATGCATCGCTTGAAGAAATCGCGATGATCTTGCAAACCCGTAAGAGCATGTTGGGCATTGATACCAATATCAACTCAACCGAAATTTCTCGCACCTCTAAATTAGTTAGCCAGCTTTGTAATATGCCGGTTCAGGCCAACAAAGCCATTGTAGGTGCCAATGCGTTTAGTCACTCATCAGGTATTCACCAAGATGGTGTCTTAAAAGCGCAAAATACCTATGAAATTATGACGCCGGAAAGTGTGGGCATTAATAAGAATAATCTAAACCTAACGTCTCGCTCTGGCCGCCATGTAATTAAGCACCGCTTAACAGAGTTGGGTTACAAAGCAGAAGACTACGATTTAGAAGCCGTGTATGACGCATTCTTAAAGCTAGCGGACAAGAAAGGTCAAGTATACGACTACGACCTTGAAGCATTATTGTTCTTCGATAAGCAAAAGCACGACCAAGCGCACTTCCAGTTGCTTTATCTTCAAGCAAACTCAGGCCGTGAAATCATTCCAAGCGCTACGGTCAAAATGAAAGTGGGCGATGAAGAAATTACCCAGTCTAGCATTGGAAACGGCCCGGTAGATGCGGCTTATAAGGCCATCATGTCTATACTGGGTCACGAAGATTTAGAAGTTGTCGACTTTAAACTAGATTCAAAAGGTGAAGGTGCCGATGCCTTGGCGCAAGTGAGCGTTATTGCTACATATAAAGGCCGCCGTTTCCACGGGATCGGGCTTGCTACAGACATTGTAGAAGCCGGCGTAAAAGCTTTGATCTTCGTATTAAATAACACTTATTTAGCCGATCAGATTGATCAGCAGAAAAATCAACAAGAACGCGTTGCAGGAGTATAAATGAGCCAGTATTCAATTGCCGTATTAGCCGGAGACGGTATCGGCCCAGAAGTTATGCAGGAAGCCAATAAGGTTTTAGATGCTGTTGAAAAGAAGTTTAACGTTAGCTTAAACCGTACTGCATACCCTGTAGGTGGCTACGCCATTGATACTGAAGGTGAAGCTCTGCCCTCTAAAACCTTGCTGGGCTGCGAACAAGCCGATGCAATTTTGTTTGGCAGTATCGGCGGCCCTAAATGGGACACATTACCGCTAGAACAACGCCCTGAGCGTGCCGCATTGCTTACCCTTCGCAGCCATTTTGACCTGTTCAGTAACTTACGCCCAGCTCGCATTTATCCGGGCCTTGAAAGCCTGTCTCCCCTTCGTGAAGACATTGCTAAATCAGGCGTAGACGTTTTAGTTGTGCGTGAGCTAACCAGCGGCATTTACTTTGGTCAGCCAAAGGGCCGTGAAGGTGAAGGCGAAGAAGAGTTCGCGTATGACACCATGCGCTATAGCAAACGTGAAATTCGCCGTATTGCTATTGCAGCGTTTGAAGCAGCACAGAAGCGTCGCGGCAAAGTGACTTCAGTAGACAAAGCCAACGTACTGGTAACCAGCCGCTTATGGCGTGAAATTGCTGAAGAAGTCGCAACAGACTATCCAGATGTAGAGCTAGACCACATCTACATCGACAACGCCACTATGCAAATAATGAAGAATCCGGCGCAGTTCGATGTGATGCTGTGTTCAAACCTTTTTGGCGATATCGTTTCTGATGAATGCGCCATGATGACAGGCTCTATGGGCTTGTTGCCATCGGCAAGCATGAACGAAGAAGGCTTCGGCCTTTATGAGCCAGCAGGCGGTTCGGCCCCAGATATTGCAGGGCAAGGCATTGCTAACCCTATCGCACAAATTTTATCGGCCGCTATGATGCTTCGTTTCAGCATGAACTTAGGCGATGCAGCAGACGCTATCGAAAAAGCAGTGGTAGCGACACTAGAAGCAGGTGTACTTACAGGCGAGTTATTACCTGCCGATAAACGCAGCCAAGCGGCAAGCACGTCGCAAGTAGGCGATGAAATCGTTAAACAATTAATGGCGCAGGAGTAAAACAACCTCATGGCCAAGACCTTATATGACAAAGTGTGGCAAGCTCACATTATTGACCAAATCGGTGAAGACAGCTTAATTTATATCGACCGTCACTTAATTCACGAAGTTACGTCACCTCAGGCATTTGCTGGCCTTAATGAAAAAGGTCGTAAAGTACGACGCCCTGATCGCACGGTTGGCACCATGGATCACAGTATTTCAACTCGTTCATTAGCAATCGATGCCTGTGGACCAGCCAATGCACTTCAGCTACAAACCTTGGCAAAAAACTGTGAAGATCACGGCATTCAGCTATTTCCAGTGGGTCACCAAAAGCAAGGTATTGTGCACGTTATGGGGCCTGAATTAGGTTTAATTCAGCCTGGTATGACGGTGGTGTGCGGTGACTCACACACTGCGACTCACGGTGCATTTGGTGCGCTGGCGTTTGGTATTGGTACCTCTCAGGTAGAGCATGTTCTGGCTACGCAAACGTTGAAACAAAGCCGTGCGAAAAGCATGCTTATTAACGTAAATGGCAAGCTTCCTGTCGGTATTACCGCAAAAGACATCATACTTGCCATTATTGGAAAGATTGGCCACGCTGGGGCTACTGGCCATGTTATTGAATACGCAGGTGAAGCTATCCGCGGTTTAAGCATGGAAGAGCGCATGACAGTGTGTAACATGAGTATTGAAGCTGGCGCGAAAGCTGGCCTTGTTGCACCAGACGAAACAACATTCGCCTACCTTGAAGGTCGCGAATACGCACCGAAAGGCCAAGACTGGGAAGACGCAGTCGCTTATTGGAAGACCCTTTATACCGAAGAAGGCGCAACCTTCGACACTGTGGTTGAGCTTGAAGCAGCAGATATTACTCCTCAGGTTACTTGGGGTACCAACCCAGGCCAGGTCATTGGCGTAAACACACCGGTACCAGCCCCTGAAGATTTCAGCGACCCGATTGAAAAAGAAAGCGCGGTAAAAGCACTCGAATACATGGGTTTGAAGCCAGGCGAAAAGCTAGCTGACATTCCGGTAAACCACGTATTTATCGGCTCATGTACCAATGGACGCATTGAAGATATGCGTGCAGCAGCACAAATCGCCAAGCGCGGTAAAGTCGCCGATTCAGTAACAGCTATTGTTGTTCCGGGGTCTGGTAATGTTAAGCGCCAAGCAGAAGCTGAAGGCTTAGATAAAGTCTTTATCGATGCTGGCTTTGAATGGCGTTTGCCAGGCTGCTCTATGTGCCTTGGTATGAATGACGACAAGCTAGTAGCAGGCGATAGATGTGCCTCTACCAGTAACCGTAACTTTGAAGGCCGACAAGGCCGTGGTGCGCGTACTCATTTAGTAAGCCCTGCAATGGCTGCTGCTGCGGCAATTACCGGTCGCTTTGCTGACGTTAGAGATTATCAGGAGTAATTTATGTCTGAACAAGGTTTTACACAACACACAGGCATTGCTGCGCCGCTTGATCAGGCGAATGTCGATACCGACCAAATTATTCCAAAGCAGTTTCTAACCGGCGTAACGCGTGCTGGCTACGGCAAGCACTTGTTTCACGACTGGCGTTATTTGGATTTAGAAGAGAAAGAGCCAAACCCAGCGTTCGCGCTGAATAAGCCTGAGCACAAAGGCGCAAGTCTATTACTAGCTCGCGAAAACTTTGGTTGTGGTTCAAGCCGTGAGCACGCGCCGTGGGCACTTGCCGACTTCGGTTTTAAAACGGTTATTGCCACCAGCTTTGCTGATATTTTTTACGGCAACTGCATTAATAATCAGCTAGTGCCAGTGGCATTATCAAGCGAACAAATGGACGCATTATTTGCAGCTGTTAAAGCAAATCCAGCAACCCAAATTACTGTTGACCTTCCCGCGCAAACGGTAAGTTTTAACGATACAAGCTTCAGCTTCGATATTGCTGAGCATCACAAAAACAACCTTATTAAAGGCTTAGATGCTATCGGTCAAACGCTTGAACTCACAAGTGCTATAGAAGCCTTCGAAGATAAACAGCCCGCGTGGTTGTAAAGCGTGGGGCTTTAGCGCTTAACAAAGCCCTAGCATGACACATGGGTGCTGTCGCGAGATGGCACCCTGTTTATTTCTCTTATCTATGCCTTCACCTTAACTTCGCATCAAGACGCCTAATACCAATCCGCAATAAAAATATCAGTTCACCTGATTTGAGCCATAAGTAACTTCTCGGCATATTTACACGTCACACGTTTTCTCACGAATTCGGTAATCCTACATTCGCCGACTCTAGCTATACTAAAGACTAATAAACTCCTCACTTTTTTCACTGGAATATCGTACTATTCGTTTCTATTGTAATTGAAGGCTATGGCAACGTTGTGCCTCACAGGAGAGATAATGCTAGAACAGGTACCCATTGATGATTTGCAGCCAGGAATGTACGTCAATCAAGTACTTGAACAAACAGGTTCACTTAAAATGCGCTCTAAAGGCATTGTGAAAACTCAAGCCATTATTGATAGTCTAAAATCGAAAGGTATTTTAAGCGTCGAAGTAGATCTTGCGAAGTCTAAGCTGCCCGAGCCAACTGTGCCACCCGAGCCGGCGAAAGACAAAGAGCCTGAAGTGACTAAACCGGTTGTTAAGCCAGTGGGTCGTGATTCAATTAACGAAGCCAACGAGCTTTACAGCAGCGCAATTGCCATTCAAAGCAGCTTTTTAAAGTCACTTAAAAATGGGGCGGTAAAAGATTTGTCTCCCATGGAGTCGCTGTCGCAAAGCCTGATCGAAAGTGTATTTGATAATAAAGATGCGCTGAGCTGCCTGACTATGATCAAGGATACCGACCAGTACCTTCTTGAGCACAGTATTAATTGCAGTGTACTAAGCGGCATTTTCTGTGAGTTTCTTGGCTATGACAGAGATACCACAGAGCAAGTGAGTTTAGGTGCCCTATTGATGGATATCGGCATGTCTTCTCTGCCAGATGAAATTCGCAATAACACAGGCGAATTTTCCAGTGATGATTGGGAAGTGATGAAAACCCACGTTGAAATTGGTGCAGACCTAGTTGAACAGTGTGGCGATATTTCTGACCTATCGCTGCGTATCATTGAAGAGCACCACGAGCGCGTTGATGGAAGCGGCTACCCGAGAGGATTGGTTGGTGACGAAATTTCAGAGTTCGCGCGTATTGCTGCCATTGTGGATGCATACGATGCCATGACATCTAATCGTACGCACAAAAACAGTATCACGCCTACTCAGGCGCTAAAGCGACTAACTGCGACAGAGAACTTAGACCAAGAATTGGTAAAACAATTTATCCAGTGTATTGGCGTGCACCCTGTTGGCTCCTTAGTGAGGTTAAAGAGCGGTAAATTAGGTATTGTTAGCAAAATCAACCCTAAAGACCCCGTAAGCCCTCACGTTATGACCTTTTACAGCGTGACGTCGCAGCATTTCAATGAAGTGAAACGCGTTGATTTAAGTCAGTACGACGACGAGATTGTGTCAGGCGTTCGCCCCGAAGAGTTTAGTTTGAACTTACCAAAATTCTTTAAAGACGTTTTCATCAATCAGATGCCGCTGTAGAACACAAAGTATAACCAGCGAAAAGGCCCTTTTGTCAAAGGGCCTTTTTAGTGTTTTTTGGAACTAACAGATAGTAATTACCAATCGGTTAATGCTGCCATAGTAAAAATTTCATCTTCAAAAGAAAGTACCACGCGCTGCGCTTCAATATTCACAATTTGCACTCTATCGGCAATCCAATCGCCCTCGCCTATCTGACGGCCATTGACTCTCACCCACCTATCGGCAGGACGAGACGCATACATATGTGCACTAAAATTCATTGTAGGAAGGCGCGTTAGCAAGCGAACGGGCAATTGGTCAACACGAGGCAGGTCGTCCTTAACTGTAACTTTTGTTTCTTCTTCGGTGGGTTTATCGTCTTGCGCTTTCGAGTCTAATGCCGCCACAGCAGCGTTAAAGCGCGCCATAAGCTCCGGCGACACCGATACGTCAGATTGAGCTTCGGATTCGTTTAACACTTTGCCTTCGTAATCTTGCGAAGACAGAGTGTCACTTGAATTATCACCCTGTGTAGCTGCTACATTGCCACTTGCTTTATTGCTTCGCGTAATGTCGGGCTGAGTATTTGGCTCAATGGCAGCTTCGCTAGAAGCGGGCGTATTTGCAACTATATCCACAGCTTCTTCTTTAGGAACATTCGAACTGCCACTTTGTGTACCCGTCTGGTCTGTAGGTTGTGTTTGTTCACTTTTATTTTCCGAAGTAGCGGGCATTTCGCTACCGCTTTGCGTAGCGACAAGCTCCGAAGTGTCCTCGCTTTTGTCTTCCTTTTCAGCGCTGGTTTCGGATGCTGTCGTAGGTGCCGCCGTGTGCGCCGTTAACATCGGCCACCAGCGCTTGGCTGTGGCTGCGGAAAAGCCAATGCATAAGCCGCCAAGTACAACCACAGCAAAGAGCACTAGTTGCTTGGTGTACAGCTTCCACGCCGACGGTAACCCTTCTACTGTTGGCAAAAACAAGCTTCGATTAAACTGCTCGTTAAGGGATTTATCAAATTTGGCGGTAGTATCGTGCTCGCCTCGCAGCAAAGCTTGGGTTTGCGTTCTGTGGTGCGTTGTTGCAGGCGCTATTTCCACGGTTTGCTCAGGGTCTATTTCGACCTCTTGCACACCCATTTCAGAAAGGCCCTGCACCATGGCGTCGCTGGTCACTAAGCCCGACTTTCTAATTTTAACCGGCCCGTTCTGCTTGATGATTTGGACAATCACCATGCCGGGCGTTAGATTTTCAATGGCAACGATATTAGACATACAAGCTCCCTAACCCGTAACCGAAAATAATGGCCAAAACAAACGCCGATGCCAGATACCATTTACGCTGGCTTTGCACGCGCTGACTGACTACATCTTCACCTAGAATTTGCTCCGCCGCGGCCAAAAAAATAGGCTTTTGCACAACCGCATGCTGCTTCGTGAAAGATAAGGTTAACGCCCGGTCGCACAGCAAATTAATTACCCTTGGAATCCCACCAGTAATTTGATGCACCGCGCGCAATGTAGACTTACTGAAAATGCTGATGTCACCTTCAGCGACGCTTAAGCGGTGTGCTATGTAAGCACTAACTTCTGGCGCAGTTAAGGGCAGTAAGTGATACCTAGCAGTAATACGTTGAGCCAGCTGACGTAATTCGTTACGCTTTAACAACTGCTGTAATTCAGGCTGACCTATCAATACTACCTTTAACAGTTTTTCACGATTAGTTTCTAGGTTGGTCAATAAACGAAGTTGTTCTAATACTTCGGGCAGTAGATGCTGCGCTTCATCTACCATAAGCACCGTGTTGATACCTGCTTGGTGATTTTCGGCCAGCTTAGACAAAATCAAATCAGTAAAATACTTAAGGCTGGCTTTTTCAGGCGTATAAGCCAAGCCTAGTTCATCACAAACCGTTGCTAATAGCTCAAGGGCGGACAAGGTAGGATTCAAAATCATGGCTACCTGCGTATTATCGGGTAGCTGCTGCAACAGTTTTCTCGATACCGTTGTTTTCCCCGTGCCAACTTCTCCGGTGAGCATTACAAAACCACCGCTTTCTCTGAGGCCAAAGGTCAAATGGGCCAATGCCTCTTTGTGCCTTGGGCTCATATACAAATAATCGGGGTTAGGCGCAATCGAAAAAGGATTGTCATTTAACCCGAAGTAGTTCAAATACATGGTTGCTGAAGCGCCTATCTGTTTTAATTTTTAACGACGATTAAACTACCAGACGCAACCTTGAAGTGAAAGCGCATAACGATGTGGCGACGAATTTTATTTGTAACATTGCTATACTGCGCCTCTGTTATCTTGGGAAGGTTGATTTTCGTTACACGTCAAAAGTCGATGCATTCCCAATCTAAAAAGTATTACTGACTAAAAAATCGTTGGAAGAGCATGCAAGTATATCTCGTTGGTGGCGCAGTACGTGACGCACTGTTGAACAGAAAAGTTGTAGAACGTGACTATGTAGTGGTGGGCGCCACACCGCAAGAAATGCTTAGCCAGGGTTATACCCAAGTAGGCAAAGACTTCCCTGTTTTCTTACATCCAAAAACACAGGAAGAATATGCGCTAGCTCGCACAGAACGTAAATCAGGGAAAGGCTACACGGGCTTTGTGTGCGATGCATCAAGCACCGTAACTCTGGAAGAAGACTTATTGCGCCGAGATCTTACCGTTAATGCAATAGCCCAAGATAACCTTGGTAACCTTATCGACCCTTATGGTGGTAAAAAAGACTTAGAAAACCGTATACTTCGCCACGTATCAGAAGCCTTTAGTGAAGACCCTTTACGCGTATTTCGCGTTGCTCGGTTTGCAACCCGCTATGCTTATTTGGGGTTTACTATCGCCACTGAAACCATGGCTCTTATGCAGTCTATGGCGCAAAGCGGCGAGCTAAGCACGCTAAGTGCAGAGCGCGTATGGCAAGAAACAAAGCGAAGTCTTTTAGAGAAAACACCCCATGTTTTTTTCACTGTATTAAACCAAGCCCATGGCCTTAATGACTGGTTTGCTGAACTTGAAAGTCACTTAGATTCTGCTTTGGCAACATTAAAAACGGCGGTAGCGCTAGAAAAGGCTGAAAGCAGCGATTCAGAAACCGCTAGGCTGATAACAAGGTTTACTGCCCTGCTCACTCACCTCAATGAAGAAGAAGCGAAACTGTTATGCAGTCGGCTCAAAGTGCAAAACCAAGTTAGTGAAATTGTCAGCCTTGCCTGCAAATTTAAAGATCTTCTATTAAATACGCAGAACTCGCCCGCCGACTTACTCGCCTTGTTCAATGGCTGTGATGCGTGGCGAAGAGAGGAACGTTTCACATTATTGCTACGTGCTTTTGCGCCTTATGCACACAACAAAGGCGTAGATTGGCAACATCAACAGAAGCACATTAAAAATGCGTTGGCAGCCGCCAACCAAGTAAATGTGCAAGACATCATTGCCACAGGCGTTAAAGGCCCCGAAATAAAAGACGCACTCAACCAGGCAAAGCTATTCGCTATTGCCTCTATTAATACATAATTGTGCTAAAGCAATGATCGAAAGAAAAATGAACGGACGCTTTCTCTCACCTTTAACGTCACCACTTTCTTATTTACTTTTCATCGTACTCCTTATGCTTACTGGTTGCACTGAAGAGACGCGCGTATTACCTGTTCACGAGTTTCGCTTTACCCAAGAGCCAGTGAGGAAAGCTGCGCTTTCAGACGATGCCCGTCTTGCGGCATTCATTTTTGACGATTCCTCGGTGTCTGTTTGGGATGTTGATGAAAAACGAGAGCGCTACAAGTGGCATAATGACGTGTTTGATGAAGAGTCACTGCACCTCATTACGTTTTCCAAAGACAAGGCATGGTTAGCGCTCACAGGCTATTGGAGCACTACACTGATTAACTTGCACTCAGGTGATGTGGTAGGTAGTTGGCATTTTAGTGGTAAAGATCCCGGTGCCACAGCGTCATCAACTTCCCTATCCCACCATGGTGACAGCGCACTAGTTGGTATGACCGACGGTACCGTATTGCTACTAAATTTTGATAACGGTACTGCATTGCAATACCAGCACAATACAATGAAAGTGCTTCATGTAGGCTATTTTTCTGATGGCTATGCGTTTTCTGGAGGGATAGATAAACGCTGGTTTCTATGGGATTTAGACAAAAACGATGTGTTGCTGGAAAGGCAATATCGCAGTCGAGTTACCGCTTCAGTGCTAGACAATAGAGCTCAGCGAGCTTTTATATCCGATGCGCTAAACAGCCACGAAATTATTGATCTCGCCACCCATGAAGTGATGTCTGAACTGCAATTTATGGAACGTTTCCGCTTTTTCCGAAAAGGGTTATTTTTAGAAAACGGTGACTACCTAATGACAACATCACCCAAATCAGTGGTGACGCTATGGCATGCTAACTCTGGCGAAGAGATAGCCTCATGGGAAATTAAACGCTACTCAAGCGAAGCCACAACTCACGCTATTACACTTAACGAGAATGGTGATGTTGTTACCCTCTCCTCTGATGGCGTGCTTCAAAGCTGGGATTACCGCGCAATAGCCAACCCTCTTTAATTCCATTGGTCCAGAACTGTAAACTGACTACTACTTCGAAATTTCACGGGTTGAAAGTGAGGATAAAGTGAGTAAGCTCGATTTAACCCACTTGCATTTACTTAACGCCAACAGTGCCAACCCGTTAGCGTCAGAATATGTATTTACCTACGGTGTGCGAATTTAACGCCAGTTTTTCTCAATGTTTTGGTATAGCAATGCTACAATACGCCCCATTCATTTAGAGCGTTTTTTATACTATGACTTTCGAAGAACTCGAATTAGACGAAGCACTGTGTCACGCAGCTGCCGATATGGGGTTTGAAACTCCAACTAGCATTCAAGAACTGGTTATCCCGCATGCGTTGGATGGACGAGATATCTTGGCCTCTGCGCCTACAGGTACTGGTAAAACAGCCGCATTCTTATTGCCTGCGTGCCAATTTTTACTTGATTACCCGCGCAGACAGCCTGGTGCTACACGCATTTTGATCCTAACACCTACCCGCGAGTTAGCGTTACAGGTTTACGAACAAGCCCTAGCCATAACAAAGCACACGCAAATTGTGTGCGGCGTGATAACCGGCGGTATTAACTACGGTACCGATAAAGAAACCTTAAGCAAGAATCTTGATATTCTTGTGGCTACACCAGGTCGCTTGCTTGAGCATATCGAAAAAGAAGCCGCAGATTGCCGAGATATCGAGTGTTTAATTCTTGATGAAGCTGACCGCATGTTGGATATGGGTTTCTCAACGGTAGTTAACCAAATTGCTGCCGAAGCGCGCTGGCGCAAGCAAAACCTACTGTTCTCAGCCACGTTAGAAGGTAAAGGGGTTAAAACCTTCGCCCACGACATTCTTAACAACCCTGAAGTTGTGGAAGCGAACCCGTCACGCAAAGAGAAGAACAAAATTCATCAGTGGTATCACCTTGCTGATGACATGAATCACAAGCAAGCCCTGCTGGTAAATATATTAAAGCAAGAGACGACTACATCTGCTGTTGTTTTTGTAAAAACTCGTGACCGCTTACAGATGCTAAAAGATTTCTTAGCGTCTAAAGACATTCCAGTGTGTTGGCTACAAGGCGAAATGCCACAAGACAAGCGTAATGCAGCCATGGCTCGCTTTAAAAGTGGTGAGGTACCAATCTTATTGGCAACTGACGTTGCAGCTCGTGGTATCGACGTACCCAATGTAAGCCACGTTATTAACTTCGACATGCCGCGCAAAGCTGACATATACGTACACCGTATTGGCAGAACCGGTCGTGCTGGTGCCAAAGGTACTGCAATATCGTTGGTAGAAGCCCACGATTTTGACATGGTAGCCAAAACCGCACGTTACATGGGCGAACCGCTTAAAGCTCGCGTTATTGACGAGCTACGCCCCAAAAACAAAACGCCTAAGATTGGCCCCAAAAAGAAGAAAGTGAAGGCCAAAGACAAAGCCAAGGCAAAAGCTAAGCCTAAAAAGAAAAAGTAAAACTTGAGCACGTTAAGGGTGAGTGATGCGATGGCCGAAGGTTGGGAGTGGCTTTCGCAAACACGCGGTAAACACATCCATGTGCGCTCCACTGCCGCATCCCTGCGGCAGAGGGTTTGCTCAAACCACTCCCAACCTTCGTCCTGAATAGTCTCAAGCACTCGTTTAATGTATTCGAGCTTATTTCAGGAATAAAGAAAGAACGAGGAGTCTGGCACAATGAAGTTCCCAGAAAAAATTGTTTTAGCCACAGGTAATCAAGGTAAGGTGCGTGAGTTTGCATCCTTGTTTGCAGATTACGGTGTAGACGTTGTGGCGCAAAAAGAATTAGGTGTATCTGATGTGCCTGAAACAGGCACAACGTTCGTTGAAAATGCCATTATTAAAGCGCGTCATGCGGCAAAAGTAACTGGCCTTCCTGCTATTGCCGACGACTCAGGTTTAGTAGTCGACGCTCTTGGCGGTGCACCTGGTATTTATTCAGCCCGCTATGCTGGCGCTGATGCAACTGACGATACCAATATCGACAAGCTATTAACTGCCCTTGATGGCGAGAGCCAGCGTAAAGCGCATTTCTTCTGTACATTAGTGTTTATGCGCCATGCTGACGACCCAGTACCATTAGTTAGCCAAGGTAAATGGCAAGGCGAAATCTTAACTGCTCGCTCGGGTAACGACGGTTTTGGTTACGACCCTGTTTTTCACGTGCCAACTCATGGATGCACTGCGGCAGAACTAGAAAAAGCCGAAAAGAACCGCATTAGCCATCGCGGCAACGCCCTAGCGATTTTGCTTGATAGTATGAGAGCGACTTTTGCGTAATCCTCCGCTTAGCCTCTATATCCATATTCCTTGGTGTGTTCAAAAGTGTCCGTACTGTGATTTTAACTCTCACGGGCTTAAGTCTGACTTGCCCGAAAAAGAATATGTGGCGCATCTGCTGGACGATTTAGCCATTGATGCCAAACGCATTGGCGACCGTACTGTCGAGACAATCTTTATAGGCGGTGGCACGCCCAGTTTGTTTTCAAGCGAGGCCATGGCAGACATCTTAAACGGCGTTAAACAGCGGGTTAACTTAAGCGACACAGCTGAAATAACCATGGAAGCCAACCCAGGAACCGTTGAAGCCGGTAAGTTTGCAGGCTTTTATCAGGCAGGCGTAAACCGAATATCGGTGGGCATTCAAAGCTTTCAGCCGAAGCATTTAAAAGTCCTAGGCCGTATTCACAATGAAAGCCAAGCTGAAAATGCGGTAAAACAAGCACACAGTGCGGGGCTACCTACGTTTAATTTAGATCTTATGCATGGTCTACCTGAGCAAAGCGTAGAGAATGCTATGGCAGATTTAAAGCAAGGTATTGAGCTCGATCCTTATCACCTGTCGTGGTACCAGCTTACTATCGAGCCAAATACGCCTTTCTATTCCAAGCCGCCGGAGCTACCTGACGACGACATTCTGTGGGAAATACAGGAAAAAGGCCACAGCCTTTTAGAGCGTGCGGGCTATCACCAGTACGAGATTTCAGGCTACGCTAAAGCAGGGCATCAATGCCGCCATAACCTTAATTACTGGCGCTTTGGCGATTACTTAGGTATTGGATGCGGTGCACATGGGAAGATTACCGATGCCGCTAACGGCACTATTCATCGGACCGTCAAAGTGAAGCATCCAAGAGGCTATATGGAAATGAGCCGCCCGTATTTAGATACGCAAACGCTGGTTAGTGCAGACGATCTGCCGTTTGAATTCTTTATGAACAGGTTTCGTTTAGTTGAGCCTTGCCCGATGAGTGATTTTAATGACTTCACAGGTACTGAGTTAACGGATGACGTTAAGCGCGCATTGTCTGATGCTCATCACCAAGGGCTACTTTCTATTTCAGATAGTCACTGGCAGGTAACTGCTAAAGGACGTAGATATCTCAACTCCCTACTGTCGTGCTTCGTTTAAACCCGCTCTTTTAAGCTCTTTGCTTTCCTGGTTTCTATAAGGACTTAGAACGAAAAAGCCTGCTCGCGCAGGCTTTATTATTCTAATGATCTTTTAATAGATAGTATTACTCTTCTAACTGCGTCTAGTTTTCGCTTTCGTCGTGACGAGTAATGATATTGTAAGGTTTAAAGGCAGGTACGCTAGCGCGAAGGTTTTCTTCTGCAACGTCTAAGCGTTTGAGCTTTTCACAAAACCACTCTGCTTTTTTACGCAAGGTGGTGGCTTTGTCGCCTACATCCAGGTGCTCGCCCACGTTATTTAGCTGACGAGTAATTTCCGCTACTTTCTCTTGGTTAACCTCACCGCTTCCCGTATTAATGCCGCTAATTGCCGATAATATACCGCCTACTGAGGTAGAAATTGCTTCCTCAAGCTGTGCTTCTATTTCACTATCAACAAATTCGTCAACGCTTTCCAGTGACCCGGGGCCGATAAAATAATGATTACTGGCGTGCCTGAATTTATCTTTCACGCGATTTTGCACGCGCTTCATAGCAGCGTTTAATCGTTCATAGCTATCGTGGTCGCTACCAACTAAACCTAAATACACGTGTTCAATGGTGTCAATCGCCAAGTCGACACCTTCGGTAGCCAAAATAATCATTTTGGGAACCACATAGTGCAAACCTGAAGAATACTCGTTAAGCCACTGCTTTTCTTGTTCGCTTAAGGTTTGCCAACGCCCGCCTATGAACAGTTGGTTTTGGTCATTAATCTGAACTACGGTGCGGGTTTTATCCATTACACGAAGCTGCGCATTGTTTACGGCAATACCGTAGGCAAAATCGATGTTGCACGTATATTCAGCTTGCGCCGATGTACTGAGTCCAGCGAATAAACAAATTGTGAAGAGAAAAGCCTTAAGGCGCGATATCATTTTCATACCATCATTGTGGCTAGCTTACTAAGAAATAAAAAGCCATCATGAGTCTAACGTGCTAAAAATCAGGTTGAACATGTCGAGATGATCATTTTACGCAACGCGCAAATGGGTCATTAATGAGAACGATAAACATCTGTATCTTTAACGTTCAGACCTAAAACAACAAAGCACGCATTATAGAGCGTGCTTTGTTGATAAAAAGTCTCAGTATCAGATACTAGACGAAAGACTAATAAGAAAGGATGTAGATCTTTACCTACACCTATTCGTCGGTGTAGGTGCGTACCAAACGTACATATATGAATCGGTCTTTTTCTTTAATGGAATGACTAGCATTAAAGAACGCAACAACCCATGCTCGGTCTGGATCGTCCGCTGAAGGGGTAGAAGTCCAAAAGTCATCTGGCGGCGTTGCCGGAAAAAGTGAGCTATTAATGGCGGGTCGCACGCAGTCTCGTTCTGTTAACGTTGCCAACTCTTTAACGTTAGGCAAGCGCCACCCCAATAAATCATCGTTGCTCGCCTGCTGCGCAAGCTGTAAGGCCTGCTGCCACGTATATTTTACCGCTTCACCACTACACGTAGAGCCATCCCACGTTTGCCCTTCCGAACAACGCATCCACACCAAATCTGTTGTGGTATCTAGCAAGGTATTAGTGGTAACCGCTTCAAAATTATCGTTTGGCGTGGTTTCAAGCCCATCTGATAGACATTCTTGGGCATGAACTGAGGCCGAACCAACTAAAAGCAATGCTGATGCAGCGAACAGATTAACTGAAGTAATCATTGTTTTTTTCATCACTTTTTTGACGATCGTATTTACTAGCTTATTCATGACTATCTCCCCGCTCTTACTAAACGAACACGTGCGGCTGACGACTTGTTAAGAAAGTTATCTACGCCCGAGTCAAAATCTAAAGCCCAGGCATTTTGCGCATCGTCGCTATTCACCCCGTCTGCACTAGGCACGGATGTCCAATACCAAAGCGGTTCGGTAGAGACTGCGCCTGTATTAGGGAAATAATCTTCATCAATAGCAACATCGTCGGCAATGCCTAAGTGCATTAAAGAAAATAGTTCATGATGAGTAGGTAAACGCCAGTCGTAAAAACCACACAAGCCTTGCGCATTTACAGCTTCAACATACGCAGATGTATTGCAGTTAGTTAATAAGCACGTAGCATTCGAACCTGTTTCATCACCTTCAAATCCACCATTTACCTCGTCGCTATACCAAGAGTATGTATAGTCTTTGTCTTGAAATGCACCGTCGTCGGTTTTCACTTCCCATACTAGCCCGGTTACATTATCTCGAACGCACGACCATGTATCAGCACTGGCATCCTGCTCATCACCGTTAGCGTTTAAGCGCGTGAAGTCAAACCCAGCTTTACCACGCCCTGCTTTTTCTATTAAGCCGTTCTGCTCAATAATATCAGCGCCTCGTTGCCCGTCCTGCCCAGGAAAGTCGTTTTGCTGCGCTTCGGTTAATGCATTATTGGTCGCTTGCTGCAAAAAGCCTGTATCGTTCAAAAGCGGCGTTGGCATTGGGCGTATATTTACGTTAATCGTGTCTTCAACGCTATTGCCGTTGGCGTCGGTGACAGTAAGGGTATAGGCCACAACAGTAGAGGACGATACAGAAGGTGCTATAGCAAATGTGGATAGTGCATCATTGTCATCTACTGCGCTAATTTCAGCATTTGAAGCTAGCGTAGTGCTTGAGGAAACGTTATTACTGCGCTCCCATGAATAAGTAAGCGGCAAAGCACTAGGAATACTAGTGCTGGCCTCGCCATCTAAAATAACCACTTCTCCACTAAATACGCCTTGAGAATAACCCGCATCAACAACTGGTAAGGTTTCAGTTTCAGATTGAACAGAAATGGTGACGGTATCGGTATCAGTAGCCCCTTCACTATCGGTCACTTCTAGCTGAAAGGTAAGCTGCTGTGCATCGTTGGCGATGGGCGTTACGATAGTCAACGTAGAAAGGTTAGTTTCTACACCGGTTATCACATTGGTCCCGCTGGTTTGAGTCCACGTGTAATCGGCTATTTCGCCCTCTGTGGCAGTCGAATCTGAGTCACTACTACCAGTACCGTCAAAGACAATTTCTACCCCTCCAGGGAATGTATTAGCCGGCAAATCGTCCCATTCGGGCACTTCTATACTGGCTTCAGGGGCAATATTTACAGGCGCAACCGTAATTACTGTAAAGTCACTGGCCGTATTACCGCTCTGATCATTAACCGACACGGTCAGCGTATATTCAGTGGCACTATCCACCAGCGGCGCTTCGAAGCTAGCGGCAGAAGAACTCGTGTCTTCATGGGTGATGGTTAGTGACGGAGATGCGCTCCAATTATACGTGTAAGTGCCATCACCTCCGCTTACCTCCGCGCTAAGTGAGTAGGTTACGCCTTCTGTCACTGTGGCATCAGGGCCAGCATTTATCACTAAATTACCGTTACCCGATCCCCCATCGCTCGAGTCACCATCGCCGCCTCCGCCGCCACCGCAGGCAGCTAAAATAAATGCGCCGCCCAAAATGGCTAGTCCACGCGCCACAGTACGTGGTAAATAGCCTGAAAATGAAGACTTAATTAATTGCATACATACTCCCATCGCACTTAGTGCTGAAAAGCCCAGACGCAGCGCGTGAAAAAACTCGATATAGATGGATTCGCTAAGCGGCTTATGGCCTCTGTTGCGTTACAAATAGCGGTTAAGGTAAGGTGTGTTTCAATTTATTCGCGACTAATCTCGCTTCTTGCTCTTCGGACATCGTAACTTGCAGAGCCTCGAGTTGCTTTTTACCTACCGCCACATCAGTCATGTCGTAAATCATCATGCTAATGAAGTCCACCGTTCCTGTTGTGGAGGTAAGTGGAGATAGCGTGATGTTTTGATACATAAATGACTCACTACCTGTAATCGGCCGGTAGTTAGGAAACTTGAACAAATACGGGCGCTGCTCCCAGGTCATGAAAGCGCGAGTTTTTAAGTCGAAGACAGGCTTAGCTTTTTTCATAAACCAGTCTTGCTTAATTGAAGGGAAAAGCGAGAATAACGTTTTGTCTCTTACCTCACTCGGCAAAAGTCCACTGTGACTTTCCATAAAGCCATTCCATACCTGTACGGTAAAATTACGATCAAGTACAACGATCCCCACATCTACCGTTTGTAGCATGTCCATCATCCAATGGAATTCTTGTAACTCATCTAGATGCTGGCTCATTAGAAATCCTCCAACAAGTGGGCAAGCTTTGAATTCATCATTTTCATGGATTCTTCAGTGAACAACAAAATCAAATCGCATTGAACATTGTAGCCTTCAAGCCCATAGCTAAGCTCTATCGCCAATGTTCGCTTCCACTTAATTTGATTCATACCAATAATTTCAGTGATGGCACGGTGCTGACCAAGCACAATAGGGTGGCCTTGGCTGAAGTTAATATCCATTTGGTTTGCTAACCCCGTCAGGCAGGTTCCAATAAGAATACTCGCCGCATCCATAAGCAGCTCTAATTGAAGTTGGTCGTCTACTTCACCTTCAACGTTTAAAATCTTAGCAACATCATCAAAACTTGAATCACTTAAAATACACAGTGCTTCACCACTTACTCCGGGCCCCAAAAATCCTTGGCAAACAGCGGTAACCTGCTCGTGGCTTTCAATATCAGAAAGCATCATGTGAAGCTCTGAAACTTCAATGAGATTAACGTTAGGTATGGGAAGTTCTACGAACACATTCATGGTGCGCGCGAGGTGGTCGCCTGCTTGGCCCATTGCGATATTCGTTATCTCTTGGTAACAATCGCGAATATCAGGGTCAAGCGGCGTAATTTCTTCTCGCTCTTCTTCCTCGGCGTGAAGAATATTATATTTATCAAGAACCTCAGTAAGCTTCTTGGGGTCGACAGGCTTGCGGATAAAGTCTAACGCCCCCAATGATGTCACTCTTTCGTGCGCTTCCGGCTGAATATCGCCAGATACCACAATAACTTTGGTTTTAAGACCACGCTGTTTAATTGCCTCTAACGTACCGTATCCATCAAGAACAGGCATGTTCAAATCTAAGAGTAAAAGATCGCCTTTACCATCGGCGAGCGCAGTCAAAGCATCTTGGCCATTTTTTGCAAAGTGCACGGCTACGTCCCAATCTTGGGGGAGGCACTTAGCCACTTGCTTGCGCGCAACTAACGAGTCGTCACATACGAGTACTGAAAACATTAAGTTCTTTTACCACCTAGCTTTTACAACCAGCTGCCGCTGATATTTTCTAGTAATTTCAACTGTATCGGCACAACTACTGTGAACTGAAGTAATGATTTCTGCTTCAGGTACAGTAAGCGGTAGTGCCCTATCGGCGTTATAAACAGATAACCTGCATATGGTGATACGAAACACCTCACTAAGAAATAGCACTTTTGGGGAATATTGCCAGCGTGTTTTACATTTAACTATAAGCTTACAACATAGCTATAGGTTTGAAGTCTCGGACTGAAAGTTTAAACAAAAACGCCAAAGATTAGGGGGAGTATCAAAGCCGTAAATATTCCATTTACACAAAGCCCAAGGGTAGCCATAGCGGCGACGTCCTCACCCATTTGTATTGATTTGGCGGTTCCAATAGCATGTGCAACAGTACCTAAAGCAATGCCCTGCGCCTGTCGGTCACGTACGTCAAATACAGAGAACACGGCGGTCGCAACAATAGCACCCACAATACCTGTAGTGATAACAAAAACGGCTGCTAGCGCGGGAATTCCGCCGATGTGAGCACTGGCTTCCATCGCAAGAGGCGTGGTGATTGATTTAGCTAACATGGTCATTTTTAGCGCCGATGGTGCATCCAACGCAAAAAGCGTGAGCCATGCGGTAACAGGCGCAATTATTCCACCAAAGCCAATACTGACTATTAACCTCCATCCGTAGTGCTTTAAATACTGCCATTGCCGATAAATTGGTAGTGCTAGCGCAACAGTAACAGGCCCCAATAGCCAATGAAGTAATGATGCCGAGTTCTGATACTCAACAACTTCAGTATTGGTCAAATAAAGGAGTACAGAAACAAACGCAGCCGTAAAAATAATGGGATGCGCGATTGGGTGACCGTTACATTTCTTATTAACCCACAATGCGATAACGTAACCGACAACCGAAATGTAGAGCCACAACAAACCATTTAAAGTAAACGCTTGATTTAATGCATCAATCATTCAAGCTCCTATTCCTTTTGTGAAGCGCTGGAAGGTTTATTCAATTTGCTACAAAATAACTTCTGTGCAAACCAAGCGGTGACACCTAAGCTTAATGAGGTAGTAAGGATAATGGCAATGGAGATTGCCAGCGCATTGGCTTGAATATCGTCCCAGTAAATAGACACACCTAGTACTGCTGGGACGAAAAACAATGACATATGTTTTAAGGGAAAGGTGACAACCCTAGCTGTAGGTACTTCCAGTTTTGGAAAAGTGAAGAGCACAACAAGTAGCAGACAAAGCCCAACCAACGGCCCTGGAATAGGTAACGCCAACATGGTAACGGCGAAAAGCCCAGCATAATACGCAGCGAAAACCACTATGGCCCCCACTACTGCGTTACTAACATTTCGCACTTTCTGTCCTTGCTTTCAAGTATAAAGTACTAAGTGTAACGATTAGCGAGTTCTACCACCAGCGGGACTATGGTCTTATGGGCCTTATGTTCTTTCTTGATTTTCTTGGCCCTCGACATGCCAAAACTGATAGTAGTACTTGTGGGTTATTTTAAAGATCTCGCCATCTTGCATAACCACTCTTTGCTGATTTAGCCTTTGATCTAAATGCGCGACGTGCTTGGCATTTACTGCTACTGAGCGATTACAGCGCTTAAAGTACTGCTCGCCAAGACGCTTCAGTAATTCACACAAAGTTGTGCGAACTACATAACATTCAGACAGTGTTTGTACACACATGTAGTCTCCTGCCGCTTCTATCCATTTAATATCAGCGGGATTTAAGCAACACCACCCATTCTCAGTTCTAATACCGACCACATTAGGTTTGATACTCTTGCTTAACTGCTGGCGTAATGTCGCTAACAACGCGGGCTTAGATACCCCGTACTGTTTGCACAGCCCTTTTACCATTGTGTTAAATTGAAAATCACGTTCGAAACAGTCAAATTTGCTTTTAACGTATCCGATAGCACGTATTAGCTGGTCCTCTTCAAAAGGCGCTGTAATAAAACCAGATGCGTTGTACGAGAACGCCAGAAGTGCCTCTTCATCCTTGTCGCCCACCGCCAACCAATACTTTGAAGCAAGATTACGGCATGACTTTGAAACCGAATAGAAACCGATTGATTGAGGGTACTTTTCAGCCAAAGCTAAACAGTGACCCACCGACTCAGCTCCAAAAACATGGCTAAACAGATTTAGTTGCTTCAAGATTTTGCAAAGAGCGGCTTGCTTAGATGCAGATTGTAAGAATACTAATGAGATCATCTGCGCTCCCTTGCAATTTAATTGATGCTATGACTTTTTAGGCTTTATACCGCAGCTTTTTAAAGAACTAGCTGAAGAAAGATGGAAAAAAGGGGCTATGCATCACATAGCCCTAAGTCCAGGGCAAAAAACTCAAATTAGCGTTTAGCGGTCAATACGCTTGGGTTTGCATTTACTCGGCGCGCGATATGCTGAGCATTCTTAGAAGCGTTATGAGTAGCCGCAAAGGTCAACATATCTTGGCCATTACAAACCAAACCTTCGTGCAGGTCTCTCATATTTAAGCCTGTTGCTTTTACCGCGCGATGTAGTTTAAAGCGGCTATCGCTCTTTACGGCTTCACATACAGCAATTAGCTTATCTTCTATCTCAGCTGGGTAAGAGCCAGCATTAGCAGCAGTAGCAGTTAAAGAAAGTGTGGTTCCTAGTAAAGCGATTTGGGTAACACGGCGTAACGTAAACATAACAATTTCCTCTGATAGTATTAGGCAACGCGGTGACGACCTCTACTTGTCGCCGCACCCATAACCTAGTTAAGTTTTATGATGTTTACGCTACAGAAGCGTTAAAATACGGTTACCTGAGTTGTAGCGATAAGCGCACAAAAGATAAGGTTTAACTATCTGCCTAAACTGTTATTAGTCGTGCTTAAAACATATTTTGAAACAACCTAAAAATTTTAAAATTGCTAGCTATAGTTAAGACGCGCTAAGATATTATAAAAATAGAATTTAAAGTAGGCATGTCGTAAGCCAATAGCATTAATTCAAGGAAGAGAAATGTTAGAGCAGCAGCACTATCACCATATAAGAGAGCATATGCAGCCAGGCGACATCATTGCGTTTGGCGGAAACAGCGTGTTTTCCCGATGGACAAAACTTACTACGCGCTCAGCCGTTACCCATGTTGCCATAGTTACACAAACCAAAATTACACACACTAAAGCTACACATACAAAAGCTACGCATACCAAAGCTACACACACCATGCCGCACGACCAGGAAAGAAGCCGATATTACAATCACGTCATGGAAGCTACGTCGTTCAAGGGCAAGCGGGGCGTTATGACAAACCGGCTAAGCGAGCGTGTTGCATCGTACGACGGCGATATTTGGTGGCTGCCCTTATCAAACGCATCGCGCAGTATTTTCGAACAAAACAAACGCAAGTTCTTTGACTTTATGTGCGAGCAAGAAGGAAAACCCTACGACATACTTCAGCTATTCGGTTCGGCTGTAGACGCACTCGACGAGCACCCTCTATTTAGTAGTATTAGCTATAATAACGAGGATTTTAGCAGTTGGTTTTGTTCAGAGCTTATTTCTGAAGGGCTAAAGACCGCGGGTGTGGTTACAGGTGTAAACTCATCCGAGGTAACCCCAGTTGACATCTGTCGGTTCAATATCTTTAAAAAACGTTATGTGCAGCTTAAAGGGGAAGGCCGAGTTATCGCAGGCTTTAATTCTTTAGTGCCAGACAATTGGGGTCAGATTGCCTAACCCCACATAGCTAAAAGCTCGTTTACCTGCAAAAGGTAGTTCTGCCTTTAGAAAATGCTGTCTTGGTGAATTTTAATAAACATACCCGTACCAATTTTCGAGTAGTCAATTTTATATTCTTTTCCGTTTAGCGTTTGAATGAATACTAAAGTTTTTTCGTCGCCGAAAACATCGCTAGTCGTTACATCGACTAATTCCATATCCATCATTTTTGCATCACGCTTATTCTCAGGTACTTTACCTTCGTATTGCTTAATGCCTTTGTAGGTCACAATGATAGGCGGGTTTTCATCGCCATTGATAACCAATAGATCTAACTTTCTAATTTTATGAATGATGGTGTTTCGACCACTTGTAATGAAGGGTTTTTCAGTCATTCTCATCTCCGCGACCGCTTACCTGCTTTTTTTATAATTAACATAGATTGTGAACGTCGAGTCTATCACGATGTTAATAATCAGCACATAAGCATTTGGTTGATATATGTGTGCAGAGTATAAACATAAATTGCGAAATGTGAGCAATAAATCGCTAATTTTTAGTGTTTAATTATGTTTATTTCAATTTTACTGCCATTTTATCCACGGTCTATAAACGAGATTATGGATAAGCTTCTCACAGGGCTTAGTTTCTGGAGACTTAAAAACACAGCTTTCAGCTTCGTTTATATCAACTTGTGCCACTATGTTAGAAACAGAAACCTCTAAGTCTAAGTCAGTATCTAACTGATTCATTGGCAAAATAAATTCAACGCGATTAGTGAATGCACATGACTTTGCAGGTGGCGCAGACGCTGACTCAGATGAACACCCTACGCTTCCCAAATGATAAGACCATTTACGGGTTTCTTTACCACTTTTTGAAACATCCAGCCTTAAAAACTGGTGCCCATTTTGACGACTTGAAAACATCGTCTTATCATTCAAAGGCGTTTGTTGAGTAAGCGGGTCAGCATGGTTAACATCAAAAGGTAACCCCATAGTAAAACGGAGGTTAGTTGCTAACTTTAAGAGTTCCTCTGACACATCTAACACTATTTTGCTGTTAGCGTCGTCTGGGTTGCTACACTTATTGTGAAATTTCAACAGTGCTTCATTTGGCGTTTGCCATTGAGTTTGCTTGAACTTCACCCGTTGCCATTTTCCATCTATGCGCACTTCGGGTTTGCTAAGATAGAATCCGAAATAATCGATATTCCAACGCTGCGGGCCAATGCTCATAATCATTGGGCACGCGCCTGTGTCTACACCCACAAGTTTAAAGGGTATTTCTCCCGCTTCGCGTCCTTTAAGATTAATCACGTCGCATCCTACTAACGTAAGCAATGTAGAGAAAAGCAACGTATATATAGCTTTCATGCGAAAAGGTATTTTCATTTACTTCAATAATTCCTTCAAATATTTTGCAGCCAGAAACCGCTGCACTTTCACTCACCACATAATCGATAAAATGAGCGCACTACTATTAAACGCAATAGTGCTGCTTTTAGCGTTCGTGAGTCAAGGCGGACTAACATACAAAAAGAGTAAATAAGCGTTATTGGGCAAAGAAAGTATTAGCTTTTCTTCCAGTACTTTTCAGTAATGCTTTTTTCTAGCGCTTTCTTCTAGCGCTTTTTTCTAGTACTTTCTTCTAGTAATTAGGGGGGGTGGGAAGTATTGGATTTCGAATAATGTTTGCTAACGCTATTCATAAAACAAGCAAAACAGGAGCAAAATGAACAAAAATAAAGCAAACAATTCACAAAGCCATCAGCTAGGCGTGACAAGGTAAATAAAACTGCTTATACTTGCGCTCGCTTGTGGTTGTTATGCAAAACAATTTGCAGACAGAATTACACAGCACATCTCAAAATGGCCCCATAGCTCAGTTGGTTAGAGCATCCGACTCATAATCGGCAGGTCCCCTGTTCAAGTCAGGGTGGGGCCACCATTTCCCTCCATAGTTATTCCCTTGAACCATCATTTATATTTAGGTTTTTTACTGTCGTGTCTGGTGGTACTTTAGTTACTTACATTTACGTATCATATTCGGATAAGAAATGGATTTAACTCCCGATAAACTTGACTCTCAATTACAATTGGCCTTGTTGATAGATCTTATAGAGGTAATTCGTAAAGCTGCGGAAAAGAGTATATTTTTTGACAAGATATTACCTTTACTAATCACCATACTGATCGCTTTTATTACAGTGTTCTTCACCCATAAATTTGCAAAAAAGCAACAGGATCGGCAGTTCAAGCTAACTCAAAACATCGACCGCGAAAATAGAAAGATAGGGGCAATTAATCACACTGTACTGTTAGCCGAATCTTGTTTTACAAAGCTATTGTCGATCAAAGATAACTACAGAGGTTCACTTTCGAAAGATTACCCTCAAAGAATAATGGACTTACCAGAGATTATTGCGATGCAAGCGCAGCCAGTAGATTTGCATTTCATAGACTCTTTGACTTTTTTGTTGCCAAAGAACGATGGTGAAGATGAATCAAAATGGAGACAAATTAGCCAAGTTCACGCCCTTTTCTTTAATTACAATCATCTTTTGGCTGTATGGGAGAAGAGAAACGTGATGCGGGGACAAATAGAGGTAATGATTTTTGAGTCAGAGAAATTTGTAGAGTTTCTTGAGGTTAAAAATGATAGCCCTGTTCCTTTCCACCTTTTAATGAAATGCGCTCAATTAACAGAATACGTTATAAAGTTAACGGATGACTTAACTTATCAATTCAGCAAATTTCTTAGTGAGTTTCCAGTAGCCGCTCACGCATGTCTACGGTCTGACTTAGACAAAGAATTACTAATAGAAAAAGTTCATTTCCCAGAAGACGCCAATTACCATCGACTTTCGGGCATAACATACGAAATGCCAGGAAATATGAACCAGCTATTACAAAAAGTCTCGGACAAATTTGATACTTCAAAATTTGAGGAAAAATCCCAGTCCCCTTACAGAAAATCAAGATCTGAAAGTCAATAACAAACTGGCGCACCAGTCTTAACATTCGCTTTCAGGTGAGCTTGCATAGGTGCAGCAAGTAGTTCCCAATCTTCAAGTGACTTCCTAACAGGAAAAAGAGCATAAGGCTTGTTCAAGTCCTTATGCTGCTGATTTTCAAGTGCTGCAATTCGTTGCAGTACTTTTGTTTTAGCACTATGCCGCATTATCTTTACTCGGGAAGTAAATATCAGTAAGCATACATTTCATCTCCACAAGCTGGTTGTGATGTGGATAGCGAACAGCAGTAAAATTGGCAACCCCAAGCTCTGGTTCCGTAAAACTAGCAAGCTCATTTGCAGGTACATCACAGCGAATACAAGTAGCTGGAATGGTAATATCGCTGTAATCAAAAAGCGCTTCTATATGTTCCCGACACACCAACTTAAAGAGTAACTCTCACTTCTGGTTGAGATAGTACCCATGAGCAATTATCCTAAACACGATAAGTTAAGCTCGTCGTATTATACAGTTAAGCTTTTACGCATCTTGTTTGTTACTTTGATTTACCCAGAAATAACCGCTGTCTTTGCCAGAATCGTACTCAAACCTCGTTTTATACATACCGGCAACAACCACCATTACTGCGTTGGAAACGTTTTCAACCGCTATCCTTTTTTTGTCGTTACCAATATGCGTTGTCCAATCGTGGGTAAAATATTCACTGCCATTTAGGTATTTTATTGTGATTGAACCAACATTCTTATTTTCAAAGTCAGTTTTTGAAACAAGGGTTCCTTTCATCTCTAAAAACTACAAGCATAGTCAGTTTCTTTTGCAATAGAACTAAACCCTAGCGCTAAACTTAATAGTGATAAGTATCTTTATAATTTCACGAGTAATCCTTTTATGAAAAGTTCGGTTTATAGTCGTACTCATCTGTCACTCCAGATTGCGTGAAGGTATTAAGTTTGTCTTTCTTAGCTAATAGACCGTTAACAATGTTAATTGGAAACATTTCAACAGAATTATTAAACTGTTCAACGCTTCGGTTATAAATTGTTATTGCAGCTGCAACATTTTCACTCTTGTCTGCTATTTGACTAAGTAAATCTCTTACTACTTGAGTTGAACCAAGTTCTGGATAACTTTCCGCTGTAGCTTTAAATGTACTAAAGACTTGGTTAGATCGCGCTTCAATTTCGTTCAATTTTTCGATATCAATATCATCCTTAGAGATTGATGATATTGCCGAGCGCATAGCTGTAACCTGCTCTATGAAGTCTGATTCGAAAACTTTAAATTCTTCAGTAAGGCTTACTAATTTTGGTATCAACTCACTTTTTAGTTTTTCATAGGTTATTACATCCGACCATGCTCGCTTCGCCCGATTCATTCTTCCTATAATTGTGTTGTACATTACGATAATTGAGATGACAACTATCGCGATTATTACGTATGGGGCTATATTATCCATTAAACCGCTTCCTTTTTCATAACGCTTCTTGAGTTCGAATAATCAACAAAGTCTCTTAATACTCTAAGGGCTTCTATTTTTGGAGGGACTGACAAATACGATATGTACTCATCAGTTTTCTTGATATGAGGTACACCAAAGCTTTTCGGGAATATATCCCTTTTAGCAGATATACAAACATATGAAGAGGGAGTCATATCTAGGTAACGTATATTCTTAAATGACTCTTCAAATTTAAGTACACAAGCAGGATTGAAAAACTTTGCTGTTTCTACAGGATTGGAGCACCTTATCTTGAATTTTTTGTTGAATTCTTTGCTCGCCGAATCCCATTTTTCTTTGAACTGACCTCTCGTATTAATAGTCATCAAAGGCAAAGATGGCATATGGATAAGGACACCATATTCATAATGCGTAGTTCTTTTTTCGGTAGTTGTTTTGTTTCCGTCTGAGTCTTCGTCCTCTTCCTCTGTGACATCTACGTACTTGAATTCAAACAATTGGAAGAATGCTCCGTCTTCTGTCTTCCCGTCGTACAAGGCTGTAATCTCCTGACTTTCGTCGCCAGCTCTAAACACGCGGAATTGTCTTTTTAAATCTTTCCATAATTCTCGCCCGTTAAAAGCTTCATTAGGAACTAAATTATTCGCTAAAGCTAAAGCCGTATGCCCTAGGTTTCTTCCTACGTTTTTTACTTGCTTTTTCTTCGAGAAAAACGCAAAAACACTACCTATGAATACTATAAATGAAGCACCTGCTAGCATAAGCCCTTCATCAGAGGATGAATTTGCATAAATAATTAGGGTAAGGAAAAAGGAGATAAATAATAGATAGATAACAAACGGTTGTTGAAAGGTATAGGAACCTGATTTGGAATATTCTTTTATTTCTTCCACAACACTAGCTATATCATCCCTAGACTTTGCTGATATTCGCAAGTCTTCCAGTTTTGCTAGATGCGTTTTCAAAGCTTCATTGCTCATACTACTTCCTTGTTCTTGTTAGCGCTGATAAAAAATCTAGTTTTTTTATACGCACTTTATTATTTTCGACGAAGATTACAGATTTTTACATAAGGTGTCTAGTGCCCAAAGCTGACAAGATTGAACACGAAAACGCGCTATTTTCTAACGTTACTTTAGGGCACTAGCAGCTATTTTAATTTACATTGAAATTGTCAAACGCTCCGACAACTGAGTTTCTAATTTGATCGATATTGGCATATGCATAAACCATTGTATGTTTTAACGATGTATGGCAAAGAGCCTTCGAAACCACACTAACATCTGCGCCCGACTGAATCTGCCATGTTGCAAATGTTCTTCGGAGGTCGTGTGGTCTGGGGCGAATATTAGGGTTATCATGATACAGGCCTGCTCGTTTAATCGCCGCCTTCCACACCGAGTCGCCTCCTGTTATGTAGCCGTATTTTGATTTCTGCTTGAATGGAAATACAAAATGGTTACCTAGACAATTTCTTTGACTTTTTCTAAGAAGAGAAACTGCCAGCGGGTGAAGCGGAATTTCGTAAATCTGATTGTTTTTTGTCCGAGTCGCAGGTATTAACCAAACAGCGTTACTTAAGTTGATATCTTGCCATTCCATAGTCTTCACATTTGTCAGCCTAGCACCAGTGAAAAGTGCCATACGATATATATCAGCTACGTCTTGATTTGAGGCATGTTCTAATGCTTTCATCAACTGTCCAGCCTCTTGATGAGTAAGGTATCGGGTTCTCGTTACACTTGGCATCTTTTTAATGCGCTCAAATGGATTAAGTATTAATCCTGTATCTTCAAAATCGATGACATAATTACACGCTGCTTTTAACACTGATACCGCTTTGTTGTGAGCGCAATATCCCTTATCTTCGAGTTCTCGGAAGAACGAACTTCTTTTCTATCCAGCTGTGCAACAACAAGATGGCCGAGACTGGCTTTGACATGAAGATTATACGCAACTTCAAGAGCATGTTTTCTGCCAGCAACTGTGTTCTTCTATGTTTAAGTTCATTCTCTCGATACAACTCAAACATACAGTTAACAGTAAGACTTTAAAGACTGGTCGGTACTGCCCCCCTTTTTGGCTCTCGTTTTTGAATCCGGAATGCTGACTATCTGCAATTAACCTTGCTGTTGCTAAACTCATGGTCGAAGCATCACCTATCTTCCGCTTTAGGTCTTTCCCATTTTTTTTTTGCTCTGTAGTAAAAACTCTTAGCGCCGCTGGGCCGCACAACAAATTTCAAATAGGTTCTGTGCTTATCGCGAAAAATTTGGCTCGATGACTTCGGCTTGATATCACATAAAAACTTATCGGTTAGGTTCTTAATTATTTCTGGCATGTTCCACCTTTGTTCCACTTCGATTATTTAAATTGAGGTGGAACAGAGTGGAATAAAGACTGATAAAACGGGGGTTCGAGTGGCCCTCACACCGTTAAAAATGCCTAAATGGGCATAATTCTAGGAAGGGTGGGGCCACCATTTTTCCTTCATAGCTAGTCCCCTTGAATCGTCAGGCTCTACCCCATAAACGTGTGTCAGAATTCATCTTACCCTTTTGAAAACACCAACTGGTCACTTAGGCATTAGCGAGTAGTTTGACAGTCGACAAAGCATTGCTTATAGTTTTGTCAATAAACGGATTTATACTCAGAAAAAGGAAGTACTATATGAAGTACCCTCAGACCAGCTGTGCCTCATTAAAAGGCATTGCTTTACTAACTGCTGCTCTGTCTCTCACAGCTTGTGGTGGATCAGACAGCGACTCACCTGACCCAGAACCTAATCCTAATCCTGGCGGCACGACAACCTATAATGTATCTGGCACCATCGACAATCTGAAACGTGGTGACCTTACTGTAAGCGGAACTGCTAGTGGTTCAACAGAAAGTCATACCTTTACTGATGAGACGACATTTTCATTTGATGCCGATTACTCGGCAGGTACAGAGGTAACTTTTGAAATCACTCAACAGCCTACCGGTCAGGAATGTGAATTAAGCCAGACATCACTGATATTGAACAGTGATGTGACCGATCTGGCAATTACCTGTGATGACATAGAGTATAGCGTAAGTGGTACGTTTACAGGTGATGCGCCTGCTGAATTTTCTCTTATCGTTAGCGGTGACCGAGATATAAACGTATCCTTGGATGGTACAAGCGTGTTTACTGTAGCAGAAGACTTTATCTACGCGCAGTCCATAACACTTGCTATTAGCGATACTCCCGGATATGAATGTGAAGTGACACCAGCCGAGCTGACGATAACCGGTGATGTGACCGACGTGGCGATTGCCTGTGAGGCCATAGAGTATACCGTAAGTGGCACGGTTACCGGTGATGCGCCGGCTGACTTTTCTCTTATTGTTAGTGGCGACAGAGATATAACCGTACCGCTAAGTGGTTCAGGTCCGTTTACTTTAGCAGAAGACTTTATCTACGAGCAGTCCATCACGCTTGCTGTTGGCGATACTCCCGGATACGAATGTGAAGTCACACCAACTGAGGTAACTGTAACTGCCGAGATTGCTGATATCGCGGTCAATTGTTCCAGCATTGGTTCAGTAAGCGGTCTTGTTACTAATTTTATTTCGGGTGAAGTAGCTAGTGATGTAACGATTACAGCCTATAGCCTAAGCAATACCGGTGAGACCGAGTTTGGTTCGGTAACTACAGACGAAAACGGTCTGTACGAGATGATCGGCGTCGATACCACAGACATCTTTTATATTCGGCTGTCCAGTGCGGATTATGTAGTGGATGTTGAGCGTCATATTGCAAATGGAGAAACCGAACGTGTTCTGAATTTGAGCCTCCTGCCAATTGATTATTCAATAACTTTTGCTGCGAGTGATCCTATCAATATGGGCGAAAGCGCAGAAGCAACAGTCAACATCGTCGAGATCCCCGCGTCGACGCTGGAAACTGCTGACGGCAATGCTCCAAGTGGCGTCATCACCGCGACTATCACTGTGATCGATCCTTCGTTGTATGTTGAGGCGATGCCGGGTCTGTATACAACGTCTAACAGTGAAACGGGCGACATCGAGCCGATAGAAAGCTTTGGAGCTTTCTCGTTAACCCTAACCGACGAAGATGGAAACGACCTTGATTTAGTTGATGGCACAACCGCGACGGTGAGAATTCCTCTGGCGAGCGGCGTAACAAATCCTCCGGAAACAATCCCGCTGTACTATTTTGATGAATCGACAGCATTATGGGTAGAAGAAGGAGAGGCAACCTTAACAGCGATTGACGGTGCCTCGTTCTACGTGGGTACAGTAAGTCACTTCACCACCTGGAACGCAGATCAGGTATATAATACTGTCGAACTGTTCGGTTGTGTAGTTGATACTGAAGGTTTGCCAGTCGCCAATATACAGGTACTATCCGAAGGCACCAGCTACATTGGACGCAGTAGCGCTTACACTGATGACGAAGGCGATTTTGTCCTACCAGTGAGAAGAGATTCTTCGCTGTTGGTATTTGCTCGTGCCGGAAGTCAGACGAATACTGTTGTGGTTAATACCAGCGATGTTGACAGCGAGTTAGATAATTGCCTTGTAGTTGGCGAAAGTTCTGCCATTGTAAAGCTTACATGGGGTGCTAATCCTCGTGACCTAGATACTCACTTGACCGGACCTCAGGAAGGAACTGATACCCGATTCCGAGTGTATTACGCCAATAAGGACGAAACCATTGGCAATGTAACTATTAATCTAGATGTTGATGATACATCGAGTTACGGCCCGGAAGTACTCACTATTCCAAGCTTCGTATTACCTGGCCGTTATCGTTACAGTGTGTATCATTATTCTGGTTCAGGTACGATCTTCTCGTCGCCGACTCGTGTAGAACTGCGTCTGAACGACAGAACCTATGTGTTTAACCCTGCTGACGATGTAGATTCTGGGTCAAATAGCTTTAGAATGTGGGTGGCATTCGATCTAATCGTTGATGATGATTTCAATGTTGAGGTTGTTGAGATTAACCAGCATACAACGTATTCGGACGCTGAAACACTTGGTGTGGAAGCATTTAATGGGACTAAATTCTCTGCCGAAGCAGCGCAACCATTGCCACAAAAACAATACAAATAAGCGATAAATAGTGAAAACCCGGCCTATTTGGCCGGGTTTAATTATTTCTGCGATTAAATACAACAACGGGTTGCAAAAAGCTATTTGTTGGCCTATCGCTTCCGCCATTTTGTATCGTTAGACCCTGTTCTAATATGAGGTTAACTTAAGGAAGGGAAAGGACCACCATTTTCTCAGCGTCACCTGCTGATAACACCGCCCCTTCTCTAGGCTCTCCGTTGTGCACTACTACTTAAATTTGAAAAAGCGCCTTTATTTAAACTGTAATACCTCATCTGTAGCCTATATTTATTGTCAGTTCACCCATTTACCGGTTTCTAATTAGATGAAGCACACCATGTCGCGCCATGCGTTTTACTCGCTAACGGTTACCTTCACTATTTTGTCTGTTCTGGGCCAAGTCTCTACCAGCATTTATAGCCCCTTCTTTTTTGACTTAGCGACAATGTATGACAGTCAATTGAGCGTGATTGAGCAAAGCGTAGCTGTGTTTTTAGTCGCCTTCTCACTTTCACAGTTAGTGTCTGGCATAGTGTGCGACTACATAAACAAGAAAAAATTTTTGTTCTACGGAATCATAGTATTTATTGCAGGTACACTTATGGTGGCGCTTGCCAGTGAAGAGTCTACTTTTCTTATAGGTCGTGTGGTGCAAGGCTTGGGTGGTGGCGTTGGCGTATCAGTATCGCGAGGGTTGTCACGTCAAATATTTAGCGAAAAGCAGCTTAACACTTCACTTTCACTTATCAATATTGCCTTTGCTGTTGCCCCAGCAATAGCGCCTCTAGTAGGTACAATAATTGGCGAGTCTTTGGGTATTTCCGCTATTTTTTATTTCGTGGTGGTAATGGGGCTGATCGCCCTGTTTTTGCTATTCTCAGTCTCTACCATTCTTAGTCATTTTACGCCGCCGGTATCTGACAATGTTTTTAGTCACACGTTAGTACTTATAAAAAGCACAATAGTGAAGCTTGTCTCGGTAGGCATGGCCAGCGGGCTTCTGTATGGCATTGTGTTTTGCTTCATAACCATCGCGCCCTCTATGGTAATGCAGCAGTTTGGGCTTTCCAAAACCCTGTTCTCGGTATACTCACTGCTAGCCACCTTGTCTTTCGTTGTAGGCAGCGTATTTAATATTTGGCTGAAGTCTTTGTCGCCTTTGCAAAAATTCAGGGGATCTAGTCTTTGTTTAGCGGTATTTTCCGTGCTTTTTGCATTGACCGTCTTCTTAAACATAGATAGTGGGTTAGTCAGTATTTTGGCTTACTGCTATATCTCGTTCTTCTTCATCGGTATCGCTATGCCTTGTAGCGTAACTATTATGCTGGGCTATTCTGAAACATCTGCCGGTTTTTTAGCTGCTCTCACTGGCTTTTTTCATCTGACCGGGGCTGCCATAGGCGCTTACGCAGTAACGATGTTAACGCTAGAGCCTACCGCGTCTTTTAGTGTAGCGGCTTGTGCGCTAAGTATTGCCAGTATCGCTATTTGCTTCACATTGAAAAAGGACTAGTTAATCATTCTTTCGATAATGCAATTGCAATCACGCGTTAAAAACCGCGTGGGCTATAGCCAATAAACGAAAACTTCTTGTACTAACCTATTTGGTTTCTCAAAACTCATCCCCATAATGTTGAAGCTTCCAAAAGTGGTTGGAAGTTTTTTTGTTAAAAGGATATTAGAAACAATGAAACGTACTATTCTCGCCAGTATCTTTGGCGCGCTTTCTTTAAATGCATTCGCAGCTTCGCCTTCATATGACTTCGTTAAAGCTGGATATGTACAAGCAGATATTGAAGACGCAGGCGACTTCGAGCCAACAGGTTTTCAAATTCAAGGCTTCAAATCACTTAATGAAAATGTATACCTGACAGGTCGTTATGGTCAGTTAAGTGAAGACGAATATGGTGTTGACGGTGAACTTGACTATATCTCTGCAGGGGTTGGTTACCGCTATGGTTTAACTACAACAACTGACTTTTTTGGTGAGTTAACGTATGAGTATGTAGATGTTGACCTAGATTCAAGCTTCGCTTCTGCGGAAGCTGACGATAACGGCTATGGCATTACTGCCGGTATACGCTCAAAGCTTACAGAGCAGTTTGAGCTTCGCGGTGCGATTCGCTATATCGACATTGAAGAAGATGATACTGCTTTTGAAATTGGCGCAGACTATTTCTTTACGCCGCAGTTTTCACTCGGCGCAACTTATGTCATCGCTGACGAAGTAGACCTACTAGGTGTATCAGCGCGTTACACTTTCTAATACGCTAACAGTAAGAAGGCGTAAACGCATCAAAGCCACGTTTTTTGAACGTGGCTTTTTTATGCTTATCGGTTATTGACACTCACCGATGACATAACGCGATACGAATCTGCAATTTACAAAGTGCAACGTTAACACCATTGCTTTTGCTCAGCCTTGCGGCCTTCCTTGCTCATGTGCTGTCGACAACACATTAGCCGCGCCTTCTTGCTCCATATTAAGCGCAGTAATTGGGAACGGTATTACAATACCCTCTTCATCAAATCGCTTTTTCAGCATTTTGATAAAGGCGCTTTTAATAAAGAAGCGGTTAAAATATTCGCGGGTTCTCAGCATTACGGTTAAGTTAATACTCGAATTGTCGAAGGTGTGAAACAACACAAAAGGTTGATAGGTTTCAACACCAAACTCATGCTGCTCTAAAATAGTATTGGCCACCTCTAAACAGACCTTTTCAACATGCTCTAAATCAGAGCTATAGTGCACGCCCACTTCAACGGGTACTGAAAGTTCGCGTTCAGGATAGTAGTAGTTAATCAGTTTGGAATTAGAGAGCTTGCTGTTCGGCATAATAACGATGTTGTTAGGCAGCATTCTTACCCACGTAGAGCGCCACCCTATTTTCTCGACAAACCCTTGTTCCCCTGAATCCAGTTCAATGAAATCGCCTATACGAATGGGCTTATCCATCACTAGTTGAATGCCTGAAAAGAAGTTTTCAAGCGTGGGCTGAAGGGCTAGAGCTACTGCAAGTGACGTAATACCTAATGAAGCAACGATGGGCGTTATCGATACTCCCATTGTGCTTAAAATGATTAAAATGGCGAGTACGGCAAACACTGCTCTTACTGCACCACCAGCAATAGCGCTGGTGTTTTTTACAATGGTTGATTGGTCGCGATAACGACTTAGAGAATAGGTAACAAAGCGCTCGAAAAAGAGAAACAGGGTAATTATAAGACCTGCTTCAATAACAATAGTTAACGCCTCAATAGCCCTTTCATCTTCTATCTGAAACACTGAAACAATACTTTTCACTAACAGCAGAAAGATAACCCAAATAAGCAAATTCAGCGGGGCATTTAGCGATAGAACTAGCACGCGATAAATATCAGACATGCTGCTGCTTTCAGAACGCGCCTTGGCTTTTAAGCGCACCAATATAAGGCGCTTAATGATGAAAAGCACAATAACAACGCCGATTAATCCGGCTATTGCAAGTACCTGCTTATTTTCAAGAAGTTGGGTGCTATCCACGGCTGACGATGCTCCTGCGTAAAAAATATGCTGCTTTTTTAATTAGCTATACGCTAATACGGCAAAGAAGACGCAAAAGGTACACCAGTTATTTACTCACAATGCTCATCCAACTTGACAGCAATCAAACTAACGCCATAAAAAACGTGCGATTCTCACAACATAGGGCTTGGTTTTATAGGGCTCTAGCAAAGCGCCTATTTACAGTTAGTGGTTAACTGCACCAACCAAATTTGAGAAATGAGACAGTTGAGCGTGTGATTAGCTTATTTCTGGCTTAGTACTAATCAGAAAGAAGAGTTAATTTGCGTTCATGTTCGCGAGACAACCATGAAGAAGCGTCTTCAATATCCGTAAAAAACAGATAATCCATATTTTTGAGTTCGGGGATCCTCTGAAACATTATTCCGCGTATAACAGGTCCTCGATAGACATAAGCTTTCGCTATTAACCCCATTTCAGGGAGGCGTTTTATAATACGTTTGAGTATGTCGAAGGCCTCAGGAGTCGCCCCCTCGACTTGGCTGATGTCCGCCAGAAGGGAAAAGGGCTTTTTATTAAGTCCTACGACTAATTTAAACAGACTTTCACTATATTCTTCGGCACTTTTTTCATTGAAAGCGCCATGGAGTCGACTGAAGATTATTCCATTTTGATATGAGATTGTTGATGAGCTTAGTTTTTTCGACATTGCCTACCTTCACGGTTACTTCCTAAATTAATAGTAGCCGATAAATTGTAGGAAATGCGAACTCACTCGAGATTTAAAATTACTTATCAGTCAATTTCAAAAGTGCTTCATTGTTAGGAAATCGCTCAAGCCCTTGCTTTAAAATAGCATTTGCTTCTGTTTGCAGATTATTTTGTCGCAAAGCTAATACGTAGTTGTGAACATAAACATGTTGGTTCTGCCCCACTTCATAGCCTTTCTTAAACCAAGCCACTGCTTGGTTGTCGTTTTGCTCTAAGTAATAATTGGCAATCAAGAAGTAACTTAACCAGTACGTTGGCCATGTATGCGACGCGGTTTCCAAAAACGCCAATGAACGCGATTTATCTCCCACTTTAAGCATGTCGTAAGCCGCACTTACATAAGTGAACGGTGTCATCTCAGGCGAGGTTACATTAGGAGGAACTGGTGCCAAATACCAGTAATTTCCCCTCGCCCACGTTCGTTCAAAAAGTTCAAGCGACATTTCGTGATTAGGCGTAAGGCCCGTATGTAAAGTAACCGTTCCCTTATCACTATCGAACCCGATAACAACGGCGTAGTGCCACTGGGGTATTAATTGAATGGATAAATTTTGAAAAACAATCACTGGGATATCGTCTTTAACTAACGACATAATAGACGATAATGTTCCTCGCTCAGTGTATGGCAAGAAACCAAATTGTCGGGTAGCGCTGATCATTTCGAGCTGCAGACTTCCTTCTTTGTTCGGAATGAACAACTTAGGCGCAATGTCCTCTGGAGAGGTACTTTCACCATAGTAACCAAACACTTCAGACAGTGTAGTTGGCCCGCAATAAAACTGTTCTTGGGGGAAAAATGGTACAGATTGAATAGTGTGTGATTCCGGCAAAGAGGCAAGTCCCTCTTGCCTTAGCTTGTCAGCTTGAGGTGTGGACTGACAGCCAGAGAGTAAGAACAAAAAAGCAAGGCCTGCTAACACGCAGACCTTTTTAACAATACTTTCCATTCAATTAGCTATTTACTGGACGAATAAACGGGTAAACGTCAGTGACACCAATAAGATCCAGGATTGCGACGATAGCAAGTACGGTAAGTACCGCACCCACAACACCACCTGCTGGCGCTTGGTTGATTTCATCATTTAGTTGCGCGATCTCACTGTCAGTCATGCCGTTGATTCTGGCGATCGCTTGATTGCTATCTACACCTAAGCTAACTAGTTTACTTTGCACGTCTGCTCGGTTAACCATGTCAATAAGCTGCTGCTTATTGTAGTGAGCGGCTTGAGTTTGCATTACGGAATCTGAGCTAATTGCTTCTGCATGCACGCTGCCAGACATTAAAACCGTTGCCGAAAAGCAACCAATCGCAATTTTTTTCAAAAATTTCATGATGTTTCCCTCTTTAAAATGCCCAGTTTTATTCTTCTTTTGCGTTACCTAACTCACGATAAACTAGAGTGAAATAAAACTTCGCACTGATTCAGCAGACGCATATCGCTCTGCGGTTTATTTTCAGTAGATAAGCACAGCAAGATTAAGACCAACTAAAAAGGCCTTTTTTTCATAATAGACAAGGTTCCATTTTTCTCTTTAAAATAACGATTTAAGTGACCTTTATACGAAGAATGCTGCTCAAAGCTTTGTTCGTTAATTCTGCATTGATGCATCACGGCGCGCTGACAGTTATGTAATATTTTCTTTATGCTGGAATTATTTGCTTGCCACTAATATAAAAGAAGCAACAAACAAAAAGGGGCAATCTGTAGAATGAGCGGGGGATTCGAAACGCTTGTTTCACGCCTCATACCATATGGAGTTAAGTTTCAGGTGCAATTTTTGACAAAAACACGCTATAAAAGGTTAATACTTTTTTTAGCGTTTGGGTGAAATGCGCATCAAGCAGAATCTCATTTATTGGGTATTGGTAGCGACTGTCTGCTGTATTAGTGCATGCAGTTCAGATAAGTTTATGCGTAAAAAAGTATCCCCTTTGTCTTTGCCCGGTGCATACGGATATGGCTATTTGCCCGACTTAAGTCACTTCGACAACATACAACTAGCTGCTCGGTGCACGTCGTACGAGCAAAGTACTACATTAGATATCGCGCTTGCGCTCGATTGCTACATTACCTTGTTAAAAAGAGACAGTCTTTCCGATGCGCATCGTGCTATAGGGATCGACGGGTATAACCTCGCAGTAAACAAGTTATTCCGTCTTAGACATACAACTGACAACTTAATTCAGGTTAACTACTCGGGCCCAAGCGAGCTCGATTTAGTTTCAGAAATAGAAGCCTTAGACGCTCGCCTCTCTCCTAAGGTATTTGGTGAACTTGGCGGTGCTGCAGTGGCTCGAATTAGCAACCAAGCACAGAATGGCCGTAGCCTTGACCTAAACTATCCACTAGAAGGTATCTACTCGCCTTACACCCTTCAAGTTGAGTCGGTTGCATTGAAAGGGCTTAGAATTCACATATCCTTGCAAGCCCAACACGTCGATGTGCCTACCGAAATACTGATTGGAAACAACACATACACGCAACGGTACTCACCTGCTGCCGCTTACCTTTTCCTATTACAAAATGCCGACATCCACAATTTCAGCTGGCTAGGATTTATTAATGCACAAGACGCTGAAAAGAGAATGGGAGTCTTTAGTATTGGAGAGCTTTCTTCAGTCAAAACCCCGATTATTATGATTCATGGCCTCAATTCAGACCCGCTAATTTGGCGGTATCTCACAATGGCTATTTTCAATGACGAAGAATTATCTCAACACTATCAGATATTGCACGTGTACTACCCATCAGGCCCTCCTCCTTTCTATAACGCCATGCGAGTTCGCAATTTACTGTACAAGCTAAACCAGCGGATAGCATCACCGGAAGGCGCTTCTTCATCTGCGGTATTGATAGGGCATAGTATGGGCGGCGTAATCGCAAAGCTGATTTCAACGCATTCAGATAACACGTTATGGGATACTACTTTCACAGAGCCTCCAGAAGCGCTACTTGCTAAAGGCGATGAAATGTTGCGAGATATATTTATATTTAATCCTGTGTATAAAGAGAATACGGTGTTTTTTCTCGACACGCCACACCGAGGCTCAGAAATAGCTAATAGCCTTATAGGATCGTTAGGCTCTTCACTCATCACACTCCCTTTTAGTTTTAAAGCGCTATTTAAAAACTTTATCGAAAAAGTAGGCGTGAGCAGATTAACCGCTGCTATGCTTCCTTTCTTGCAAAACTACGGGCCAGATAGCGTCCAAGTGTTGCGCCCCAATCACCCGCTGATGACAGCGTTAGCCGACATTCCTGTAGAAGGCGAGAGCTATTCTATTATTGGCTCAACCAGTACCTTGTATTGCCAGTCAGAAACAGAATGCGCTGCTATAACTGACTCTGTCGTCAGTTATAGCAGCGCATATTTACCTGAGGCAAAAGACACAACAATTGTTAACTCGTCACATAACTCATTCAAAAGCCCTCAGGCAATCGAGTTTATACTTGATAAGCTTCGCCAAAAGCACATCAGCGCAAAAACTGTTCAAAATTCCCTCGACATGTAGCCCTCAATTCCTTATAGTGCGCGCGCTTTTATATATTAGTGAAGTGACAACCGCTGTCGCTACTATCTCTTCTCATCGTTTTACCCCTGGATACCTGTTTTGATTACCACCGCAAATATCACAATGCAGTTTGGCTCTAAGCCATTATTTGAAAATATTTCCGCAAAATTCGGCAACGGCAACCGATACGGCCTGATTGGCGCAAACGGTTGTGGCAAGTCTACCTTTATGAAAATTCTAAGCGGTAAACTAACGCCAACCTCGGGCAACGTCTCAATGGCTCCGGGTACGAAACTAGGTATATTAAGTCAGGACCAATTTGCGTTCGAAGAGTTTAGCGTAGTCGATACCGTGATCATGGGTGACCGTGAATTATGGGAAGTTAAACAAGAGCGTGACGCCATTTACAGCAAGGCTGAAATGAGTGAAGAAGATGGTATGCGCGTAGCAGACTTAGAAACTCAGTTTGCCGAAATGGATGGTTATACAGCTGAAGCCCGCGCAGGAGAAATACTTACATCTGCCGGTATCGACGAAGACTATCACTTCGGGTTGATGAAGGAAGTGGCCCCAGGTAAAAAAGTACGTGTACTTTTAGCCCAAGCCCTATTTGCCGAGCCTGATATTCTGCTTCTAGACGAACCAACTAACAACTTGGATATTTACACCATCAGTTGGCTTGCAGAAGAACTTAATAAGCGTAAATCGACCATGCTTATTATTTCGCACGACAGACACTTCTTAAACTCTGTGTGCACGCATATGGCCGATATCGACTACGGTGAGCTGCGCGTTTATCCAGGTAACTACGACGACTACATTCAAGCTGCCATGCTAGTTCAAGAACAGCTTCATGCAGAGAATGCTAAAAAGTCAGCAGAAATTGAAGAGCTACAGAGCTTCGTAGCGCGATTCTCTGCCAACGCATCGAAAGCGAAACAAGCTACTTCCCGCGCACGTCGTCTTGAGAAAATTGAACTCGCTGAAGTAAAGGCGTCTAGCCGTCGTAAGCCTTATATTGTGTTTAAGCAGCACAAGAAACTACATCGCCTTGCAATCACCCTTGAAGACTTAGGACACAGCTATCCAGACCTTCCGTTATTCGACAATGCGAACTTACTGTTGGAAGCGGGACAACGTTTAGCCATCATCGGTGAAAACGGCGCAGGTAAAACTACGCTGTTAAAGTGCCTAGTGAATGACATTGAGCCTACCGCTGGTAGCTATAAGTGGGCAGAAAATGCCGCAATTGGCTACATTCCACAGGACAACGCCAAATACTTTGCTGAAGATATCACTATGTTTGAGTGGATGAGCCAATGGCGCAGCCCGAAACATGACGACCTGCAAATTAAGGGCATGTTAGGCCGTTTATTGTTTACTTCTGATGATTTCAATAAACGTGTTCAGGTATGTTCTGGTGGTGAGAAAAACCGTTTGTTATTTGGAAAGCTTATGCTTGAAGACATCAACGTATTAGTAATGGACGAGCCTACCAACCACATGGATATGGAATCGATTGAAGCGCTGAACAATGCACTCTACAAGTTTGACGGCACAGTGATTTTCGTTAGCCACGACCGCGAGTTTGTTTCATCACTGGCTACACAGATCATTGAAATAAAAGACAAACAGCTGAACCACTTCGATGGAAACTACGAAGAGTTTTTGGCCCATAAAGAAAACGCGTAAAAAGCGCGTACGCGCCGCTAAGGTCACCTACACACCCTTGAGGTTTTGATAGTAAACCTAAAAAAACGGGCACTTGATTAAGTGCCCGTTTTTTGTTTTTTTGAAACTTATTGATTGGAAAAATACTTAGCCGCCGTTTCAGCTAAACGTTCAAAATAGCTCATTATTGAATTTTTAATAGGCGCTAGTTCTTTTTCTGTAACTTCATCAAAGTCTTCGGGTGGAACGAACTCTTCAATGCGCACGTTCTTCATGGCGTCATCTTGTAACTCTTTAAACAAAGGTTTCGAAGCAATGTCTACGGGCTTGTCTAAGCTTTCAATGCTGATATCAAAACTTGCGGAGGCGATGTAATAATCGGTTCCCAAGAAGCTCCGAGTAAATAGACCAAACCCTTCACTTTGATGGTCTGAGCAACCATAAGTGCCGCATTCTGTGATGGCTACTGTTGGTGCCTCTTGAACGATAATAATTTTTATAACACCGTCAGCTAACAGCGATTTTCTAAGTGCATTTTGATTTTCATTAAAAGACCAATTATTGTCTTGCTTCACCACGAAATCAAGCTGCCATGCTCCTTTAACTTTGGGTGATACGTCCACCACTTCAAAGCGGCTTGATTGTTCTATTGCCGTTTTAAGTTTAGTAAAAAGCGTAGATGCTATCTGCCAGTCGTATGCATACTCCTTCGTGAAGTTATTAAACTTAGTCGTACCAACATGGGTGTGCGATGGGAAACCATTCGCATTGATAAAAACGCCTATTTTTTGCTTTGGTACTTCTATCGGTTCTTTAGCTTCATCGGCTTCGTCCTCGCTCGCTTGCTCTGAACCATCAACCTTCTTATCTACCGCATCATTGTTTGTTTGATTACCTGAACTTGATTTATCGTCATTAATCTCGGTAGGAACACTTTCACTTGAATCCATACCTCTTTGCGTTACGCACCCGGTTGCCAGCATTGATATAGCAACCAGCACACTAAACTTTGTTACAAACTTCATAACATTTCCCTATTTCAAAGCTAATGAGCTTAATACTGAATTTAGACTATTATGGTTTTGCACTAAACCTCCTCTCAGTGTATTACAAGCAATCTTCCCTATCGATAAAAAGTTACGTTAAGCATTCTCATGCACAGTTTAACTTTCCAAATCACTTTAAATTTACCTGTAACAAACAACCTTCACACTGCTTCCAGTGATTTCTTTTTCTCATGAAAGAAAAGCTAATAATAGAGATGATTACCGCTGCGATTTGTAAACGGGGTTAGTTGGCCTACTCACTACACGCTTTAAAAAATATAGCCCTTTTGGGTTACACCTTTGAATAAGCACTGTATGTGAAGAGCGGGCAAAGAATTGATCGAACCTGAAGTTTAGTCTGTATTGTGATTAAAAAGGAAATTAATTAATGACTCTATTAAAGTGTTTAGGCTCAGTAAGCCTGTCAACATTACTCGTGTTCTCCTCCACCGTTTCTGCACAGCAGTCAGCAAGACCACAACAGCCTCAAGGCTGGATGTGGGGTTTTGGTGTTGCAGCATCTCAAGACGTTTATACCGACTTCGATAACCGCATTGTGCCTATTCCTATTATTGGCTATACAGGTGAAAAGCTTAGGGTTTACGGGCCATTCATAGGCTACGAGTTATACAGAGAAAAGGGCCTCACCCTTGATGCCCAACTTGTGCCGGTATTTGCAGGTTATGAAGAAGATGACAGCGCCGTGTTTACAGGTATGGAAGATAGAGACTTTAGCTATGCGGCTGGCGTTGGCCTCAACTATAATGCGGGCAGCTGGGTATATTCATTATCAACCAATGCGGATATTCTGGGTAAGTTCGACGGCTATCAAGCGTCTGCTCGAATAGGCAAACAGTTTAGAGTAGATAACTTCATGATAGAGCCATCGGTCGGGGTTACCTACCAAGACAGTAATTATGTCGACTACTATTACGGTGTACGTCCCGAGGAAGCTACTGCGTTTCGAAACACATATAACGGCGATAGCGCACTTAATACAGAAGTCCGCATTGCTGTTTCTACCCGCCAGTTTTTAGGCGGTATGACGCGTTTAGAGGTTGGCGCTACTTTCTTTGACGATAGCATTAGCGATAGCCCGCTAACCGACGATGACACCGCATTAAGTGCCATGCTGGTTTACACGCGCTTTTTCTAAGCGATTGCCACCTTCTCACCAAAGATGTGTAAAGTTTCATAGCTGAGCTTCCTTTACTAGTACATAAACGCTATCACGCTTAGCCTTAAAAGCTATGAACATCATTAAAAATGCCCTCACTTTCGAGGGCATTCGCGTTATTTACACATTAGTACTTACGTTGACTTTTTAAAGGCTAGCGTCTCCCACAATGGAACAGTAGAAAGGCTGTGTTTATAGCTGCCTGATGTTTCTTTAGTGCTGTAAGACAGGTAAATCAGCGTTTTTGAATCGGCGTCATAAATTCGTCGAAGCTTCATGTTTTTAAAAAACACGCTTTTAGATTTTTTGAATATCACTTCACCGGAATCTGACTTATCAATAGCCTCTAGCATCTCTTCTGTGATTGGGCCGGTTTGTCTGCACGCAATAGAACTGTCTGATGGATCAGACAAATCTAAATTCGCTTCAATACTTGAAATATGACAGGTAACGCCAGTGACAACAGGGTCTTGAAGCGCATCAATTTTGATGTCTTTTGTGGTAAAGAGCCCAAGTGACACGTCGCCAACTTCGCTATCACTACAGCCTGCTAGCGTAAAAAGCGAAGCAGTGAGTAGCCCAAGTACAGAACCTTTGAAAGCGGTGCTTTTTATTGAAACCTTATTTGAAAAAGCACGGTGTTTTTTGAGCTTCATCCAACGTCCGCTTGTTTTCATACCTTTATCGCCTCTATGCTAATTATAACCTTTTATGTACCTACTCGAATTACCGAGTCTGTGATCATTTTAGCCTAACAGGTTAAGCTGTATTTTATCCATAAGCGCATGCTGTTTTATAAGTTGCTTGGCTTTTTCAATGTCCGGCGCGAAATAGCGATCTTTGTCGTAAAAAGGCACTTGCTTTCTTAGCAACTGCATTAATTCCTGCAGCTTTTCACTCGTTGTTAACGGTTTTCTAAAATCTAAACCTTGGCAGGCCGCTAACCATTCAATGGCTAAAATGCCCGCTACGTTGTCAAAAATGTCTCTTAATCGCCTTGCCGCAAATGTAGCCATAGACACATGATCTTCTTGGTTAGCAGACGTAGGCAAAGAATCGATGGATGCTGGGTGCGCCAAGGTTTTATTTTCACTAGCAAGTGCCGCACAGGTCACCTGCGCAATCATAAACCCTGAGTTTACACCACCGTTTTCAACCAAAAATGGCGGCAAGCCGCTTAAGTGAGTATCTATCATTAGCGACATTCTACGCTCTGACAGTGCGCCAATTTCAGACAGCGCAATAGCCAGCATGTCTGCTGCCATCGCCACCGTTTCCGCATGAAAGTTTCCGCCAGACAAAATATCGCCAGCGGTAGCATCGTCAACATTCGAACCATTACTGCTTTCAACAAAAACTAGCGGGTTATCGCTAACGCCATTTGCTTCAGTCACTAGAATATCTTGGGCGTAGCGCATTTGCTGTAAACAAGCCCCCATTACTTGTGGCTGGCAGCGCAATGAATACGGATCTTGCACTTTTTCACATCTTTGATGTGAATTGCCAATCTCTGAGGTATCTAGCAATGCTCTAAAAGCCGAGGCTACATCGCACTGGCTTTTATGGCCTCGTACTTCGTGAATGCGCGGGTCGAAGGGCACCCGAGAGCCTAACGCGGCTTCAACCGTAAGCGCACCAACACCGATAGCACTATGAAGTGCATTTTCAGTGTAAAATAACCCCTGAAGTGCAAACGCTGTTGATGCCTGTGTACCGTTTAACAGTGCTAAGCCTTCTTTGGGTGCCAGCGCAATTGGCTCCATGCCCGCTATTTCTAATGCTTTAGCCGCACTTATACGTTCTCCTTTGTAGAAGGCTTCACCTTCCCCTAAAAGCACTACACTCATGTGTGCTAAAGGCGCTAAGTCTCCACTAGCCCCTACCGACCCTTTTTCTGGAATGGCTGGATAAACCTGAGCGTTAAATAAAGTAATCAGCGCCTCTATTACGCTCAACCGAATTCCCGAATAACCCCGTGATAGCGAATTAATCTTTAGCAGCATAAGCAAACGCACTGTATCTTCTTGCATAAATTCACCAGTACCGGCCGCATGAGAAAGTACTATACTGCGCTGTAATAATTCCAATTCATCGACATTAATACGGGTATTAGCCAATAACCCAAAGCCGGTATTGATACCATAAACAGTACGATTTTCTTTAATCACGTTAAGCACTGCTTGCTCGGCAGCGTTTATGGCAGGTATCGCATTTTCCACCAGCGACAAGTGAATGTGGTTTCGATGCACTTCTCTTAACTGTTCTAGGGTCAATGTGCCAGGGACCAGCATTAGCTTTTTAATACCTTCTTGCTCAGTGAAAAAAGACGTTTGGGACATAACTACGCCTCCCCGTCTAAGCTTTGGTGTGAGCTATTTTCGAGTGAACTATAATTTGAACCTTCATTGCCAACCCCTTGATTATTAGCCACGGAACTCATCATAGGGAGGTCAAGGTCATGTTTGGCGGCACAATCTTTTGCAATGTCATAGCCAGCATCCGCATGACGCATTACGCCTGTGGCGGGGTCGTTATGAAGTACCCGAGCTATACGTTCGGCCGCTGCATCAGTACCGTCACAAACAATAACCACGCCTGAGTGTTGGCTGAAGCCCATTCCTACACCACCACCATGATGTAGGCTCACCCAAGTCGCACCACCTGCTGTATTTAATAGCGCGTTTAATAACGGCCAGTCCGAAACCGCATCTGAACCATCGAGCATAGCTTCAGTTTCTCTATTTGGTGACGCTACCGAACCAGAGTCGAGATGATCTCGACCGATCACTACCGGTGCGCTTAACTCGCCACTGCGCACCATTTCGTTAAAGGCAAGTCCAAGCTTTTGTCTTTCACCTAGACCAACCCAGCAAATACGCGCAGGCAGGCCCTGGAATTGAATGCGTTCTTTGGCCATATCTAGCCAGTTATGTAGATGCGGATTATCGGGTATAAGCTCTTTAACTTTAGCGTCCGTTTTATAGATATCTTCTGGATCGCCAGATAAAGCTGCCCACCTAAAGGGGCCAATGCCCTGACAGAACAGCGGACGAATGTAGGCGGGTACAAAACCCGGAAAATCAAAAGCATGCTCAACGCCTTCTTCCAGGGCCATTTGTCTAATGTTGTTGCCATAATCGAGTGTTGCCGCACCTGCCAGTTGAAAGCCCAGCATGGCTTTAACCTGTAATGCCATCGACTGCTTCGCTTTTTTAACCACGCAAGCTTCGTCTTTTGTACGCTGCGCTTCAGCTTGATCTAGCGTCCATCCAATCGGCAGATAGCCATTAAGCGGATCGTGAGCACTGGTTTGATCGGTTACGACATCAGGAATGATCCCTTTATCTAGCATATCGGGAAATACCTCAGCAGCATTGCCGAGCAAGCCTATAGAGACTGGTTTGCCGTTTTGTTTGGCTCTCTCTAATAGTTGCATAGCTTCTTCAAGGGATTGGGCTTTTTTATCTAAATAGCCTGTGCGAATTCTGAAATCTATGCGGGTTTCATCAACTTCCACTGCCACCATTGAAAAGCCAGCCATGGTAGCCGCAAGTGGCTGTGCTCCACCCATACCGCCTAAGCCGCCCGTTAAAATCCAGCGCCCATTAGCGTTGCCGTCAAAATGGGTTTTGGCCACGCTCACAAAGGTTTCATACGTGCCTTGCACAATGCCTTGCGAGCCTATGTATATCCACGACCCTGCCGTCATTTGCCCGTACATCATCAAGCCTTCTTTATCCAGCGCGTTAAAGTGCTCCCAGTTAGCCCAGTGCGGAACAAGGTTAGAGTTTGCAATTAATACTCGAGGTGCGTTTTCATGGGTTGGAAATACGCCGACCGGCTTGCCTGACTGGATAAGCAATGTTTCGTCAGTATTTAAGCGCTTAAGCACTTCAACAATTTTGTCGTATGACGCCCAATCTCGGGCCGCTCGCCCAATGCCGCCGTAAACTACCAAGTTTTGTGGATGTTCCGCCACTTCTGGATCTAGGTTATTCATTAACATGCGAAGCGGCGCTTCGGTTTGCCAACTCTTTGCGTTTAACGTACTGCCTCTTGGGGCACGAATTTCTCTTGTAGGGTCGAGGCGTTTCATAAACTTCTCCTAGGCATCTTTTACTGAAACATTTTTGTTATAAGAAGCTGTATCTTTATAAAAGGCGCCTTGAGAGCTAGCGTCTTAGGCGCGTTTACACTTAAAACTCCAAGTGTCCTCCCAGTCGGTATCTACTGCCAGGGTGGAACAACACAGCGTGGCTAACCACAGCGGCTGACCCATTTCCGTTCCCCGTCACCTGGGAAAATGTTCTTCGAGTAATCTTCAGGCACGGCTCTTTAGGCTTTATCAGTAACGCTTGTGCAATATCTTTTTCAACAATTACAGCTTCAACGCTGTGGTCCGCCTGAGAAAGCGGCGCGACTTGATTCAGATAAAAGTTTGCGGTTTGCGCTTTAAAATCCTTATCTAAGTAGTCGTTAATCCAAGCTGGATTAACCCACCTTTCTTCATACTGAACGGGCAAGTTGTTCTCGCAATGCACAATAATGCTGTGAAATACAGTTTCTCCCACATCAACGGCTAGGCGCTGTGAAATAGCATCACTGGCAGGCGCAGTTTCAAGCACCAATATCTCGTTAGTGTATCTATGCCCCCGCCTCTCAATTTCATCGCGAATACTTTTGATTTCTAACATTGAACTCATAGGGCGGCTGTCTGACACAAAAGTGCCTATTCCCTGACTGCGCATTAAGATTCCTTCATCTACCATCTCACTTAACGCACGCCGCGCTGTCATTCGGCTAACACCATGTTGCTGGGCAAGTTGGTTTTCTGAGGGCACCTGACTACCCGGCTTCATTTCACCGCTTTCAATGGCATCCAAAATTGCCGTTTTGATAATCCTGTATCGAGGTTGCATATCGTGGGTTCACAACTAAATTGTTAATAATATGATAACAGCATACTTGTATATACAAGTATGCACAAGTACACTGACTTTTAAAATTGCACTATGTTTCAGTGAAGACACTGGGTAAAACTAGGCAAAGAGCTAGACAGTAGGTGACTTAGGGTTGAGCACATTATGGGTTATCAGTACGACACGCTTATTTACAACGTTCGCATTGCATCTATGCAAAACAATGGGTTGCCTAATGGCGAATTACCTTCACATGCCATTGCCCTAAAGGACGGGAAAATTGCTGCACTAATTCCCTGCGATAACTCATTAAGCGAAGTGCTTAAGCAAGCTAGTAGCGTGATAGATGCCACTACCCTAGTTCCGCAAAATGAAGGTACAACGCCCAAACACCCGTGGCTATTGCCTGGCTTCATCGATTGCCATACGCATCTAGTGTACGGCGGTAACCGCGCTGAAGAGTTTGAGATGCGTTTGCAGGGAGCAAGTTACGTTGACATAGCCCAGCGAGGCGGCGGCATTAAAGGTACAGTGGAAAAAACTCGATGTGCTGATGAGCGCACTTTGCGTAATACCGCGATAAAGCGAGCAAAGCGACTATGCGAAGAAGGCGTTACCACCATTGAGGTGAAATCAGGGTACGGATTGGATTTAGACACTGAAGTGCGCATGTTACGCGTGGCTAAATCCCTTGAGCAGCATCTTCCTGTAAGTATTAAAACTACCTATTTAGGCGCTCACGCCCTGCCCAATGAATTTGCTGACGACTCAGAAGGATATATCGATTTCGTTTGCAACGAGACACTTCCTTACATTGCTTCGCAAAACTTAGCTGACGCCGTTGATGTATTTTGTGAAACTATCGGATTTTCAACTTCACAAACAGAACGGGTGTTTAGCTGCGCACAGCAGCACGGTTTACCCATTAAAGCTCATGTAGAACAGCTTAGCGACAGCAAAGGTGCTGTTTTGGCGGCTAAATACGGTGCACTATCGATAGATCACATCGAATACTTAGCTGACAGTGACATCCCCTTACTTGCCCAAAGTGGTACCGTAGCCGTATTGCTTCCAGGCGCGTTTTATTATCTGAGTGAAGTGCAAAAGCCGCCGGTAAATGCACTTCGGGCCCATAATATTCCAATGGCGATAGCGACAGACTTTAACCCTGGCAGTTCACCGTTAGCCTCTATACTTACCGCGATGAATATGAGTTGCGTGTTGTTTCAGTTAACCCCAGAAGAAGCACTTCGCGGTGCCACGATACACGCGGCGAGCGCACTTGGGCTACATGACCGAGGTGTTATTGAAGCAGGCAAGCTTGCTGACTTAACACTGTGGGATATCGAAACGCCCGCTGAACTTGCTTACTGTATTAATGGTCATCGCCCTATTGCTGTGTTTAAGGAGGGGAAACATGTTTAAGTGGCAAGGCAGAATAGACAGCGAAGATGGTGCTGGTGGAATGCGCTGGCATCAAAAAGTTAACGAAATTGAGGATGGTGAAGATAGCGACTTGACCAACACCACTACTCTTATTGGTTTTGAAAGTGACTTGGGCGTGGCATTTAACAAAGGCCGCGTAGGTGCAGCCGCGGGCCCAAATGCTATTCGCCAAGCACTTGCAAACTTGCCCTGGCACTGGCCAAGCGCAGGATTGGCTGATTTAGGGAATGTTACCGCTAAAGAGAACTTAGCCCAAGCACAAACCCAATATGCCGACGCCATTTGTTATGCGCTCAAGCAACATGATGGATTGGTCATTGGGCTGGGAGGGGGACATGAAATTGCATGGGGTAGCTATCAAGGCGTTTTTAATGCAAGCCCAAAAACGTCTCGTATTGGTATTATTAATTTCGACGCCCATTTTGATTTAAGAAAACCTTCTCCAAACACCAGTTCAGGTACGCCGTTCAGGCAAGTGTATGAGCACTGCCAGTTACACGACACACCGTTTCATTATGCCTGTTTGGGCGTATCGAAAGCAGCCAATACACCAGCACTGTTTGACTTTGCCAACACGTCTAACACGCGCTATTTGACCGACGTAGCATTAAGTGATGAATCGCTTTGTATGCAGCGAATAGATGAGCTGCTATCTCCGATGCTAAAAGACATCGATGAGCTTTACGTCACCATATGTTTAGATGCATTTCCAGCAGCACAAGCACCTGGTGTTAGTGCACCCTGTGCATTGGGGATTTCTCCGGCTCTTGCTATCAACACGCTCCACTTTTTAGCTCAGCACCAAAATACTTACGGGTATCAATGGAGGCTGTGTGACGTTGCGGAAATGAACCCGAATTATGATATTGATAGCCGTACAGCAAAGCTGGCTGCACGGCTAATTTTTGAGGCGGTAGATGCAATAAGCTCGCACACTTAACGATTTAACATTTACTTGCCACCCGCCCTTTCACACGCAGCGGCGGTAAACAAGACATCAGTGGAGCTATTTAGTGCGGTTTCAGCAGAGTCTTGCAATACGCCAACAATAAAGCCCACCGCAACCACCTGCATAGCCACTTCATTCGGTATATTAAACAGGCTACAGGCAAGCGGAATAAGCAATAGCGAACCGCCAGCAACACCTGAACTTCCGCATGCTGATACCGCAGCAATAACACTTAACAGTACAGCAGTAGGGAAATCTACAGAAATACCTAAGGTGTTAACCGCAGCTAGTGTAAGCACCGTGATGGTGATCGCAGCCCCAGCCATATTAATGGTGGCGCCTAACGGAATGGATACCGAGTAGGTATCTTCATCTAGCTTTAAGCGTTTGCACAACGCCATGTTTACCGGAATATTGGCGGCAGAACTACGGGTGAAAAATGCCGTGATACCGCTTTCTTTTAAGCATTTAAACACCAAAGGATACGGATTCTTTTTCGTTGCCAAAAAGACTAACAGCGGGTTGGTCACAAGTGCGATAAATAGCATCGCGCCAATGAGTACCGTTAATAAATGAGAGTAGCCAAGCAAAGCTTCAAAGCCCGTTGTAGCAATGGTATTAGCTACCAAGCCGAAAATACCGAAGGGCGCGAGTTTAATAACAAAACCTACCACGGTTGTTACGCTATCTGCCATATTTTGCAGCAGTGCTTTCGTTGCCTCGCTAGCGTGTCGAAGGCCTAAACCTAGACCTACAGCCCAAGTAAGAATACCGATGTAGTTTCCATTTACTAGCGCATTCACCGGGTTATCCACCATGTTATAAAGTAACGTGGTAAGCACTTCCGACACCCCTTTTGGTGCAGCTTGGCTAATGTCAGAGGTCACTAAACTTAAACTTGTGGGAAAAGCGAAGCTTGCCAATACGGCGGTGAGTGCGGCCAGTAGTGTGCCCAACAGATAAAGCACAAGCACGGGTTTGATAAAAGTTTGCTCGTTTTGCTTGTGGTTGGCAATGGACGCCATGACCAAAACAAAAACTAATAGAGGAGCAATCGCTTTTAGGGCCTTTACGAATAAGCTCCCCAACAGCCCTACTGATTGAGCAGCTGAAGGTGAAAAACTCGCTATCGCAATACCGCATACGATACCAATGATAATTTGCAGTACCAAACTGCCATTCATGTAGCGCTGAAACAGACTAGGGCGTGACGTTGAATCCATAAATGTTGGTCCATTATTATTTTTGACGACGCACCATAAAGTATTACGCCCAACAAATGAACCAGTTTGGTCTTAGTTACTCGCAAATTACCGTGTGCTTGCCGTTTATAAGGGTTTACGCGGTGGGTCACCCCACCGCGTAAGGCTTTTCTAGTGCACTTAAGCCCACACCGTTGCGTTTAATCACTTTAAGCTGAGTAGGAATACGCTCTTTCATGGCTTCAATATGGCTTATCACGCCAATCATCTTTCCGCTGGCATTTAGGTTGTCTAGTGCATCAAGGGCCACATCTAAGGTTTCAGCATCAAGGGTGCCAAAGCCTTCATCCAAAAACAGTGAATCGATACTGGTTTTGTGGCTGACTAGGTCAGATAACGCCAAGGCTAGTGCAAGGCTTACCAAAAAGCTTTCTCCGCCAGACAGGGTCTTGGTGTCTCGCACTACATCACCTTGCCAGGTGTCTAATACACTTAAACCCAACCCTTCGTTTTCTTTTCGCATTAGCTGATAGCGACCGTGCAATTTATCAAGCTGCTGATTTGCAAGCTGCACTAAGTTGTCTAACGTAAGCCCTTGGGCAAACCGTCTGAATTTGTCGCCGCTTGCCGAACCAATTAATGAATGCAGATAAGTAATATCGTCATAATAGGCCTCAAACGCGGCCATCTCATCCACAAGCTGCTGCTGCTTTTCACGGGCTTGATTGTTAGCGCTTAGCTGCTGTTCAATTTGCCCTAAAGAAGATAACAGCGCGTCACGCTGCTGAGCTTGCTGGGTAATTTTCGAATCGAGCCACTGTGCACCGTGCTCTTCTAACTCGCTCTGCCACTGCGCTGCATTAGCATGGGATTTTAGCGATTGTTCGGTAGCTAGCGCGTTTTCTAGCTTTAAGTCCGCTTGTTGTTTTTGCTGAGCTAATCGCTTTTGCAGTTCAAGCAGGGTGTTGCGAGTTTCTTCGTCTAAAAGTGCATTGCTGAACGCTTGCTCATCGGCAAATGGGCTGCTCGTCAACTGACGGTTAAAGTGCTCTGTTGCCTCTGTAAGTGCCAGTTCTTTCTCGTTTAGTTGCTCATTAAGCTGGGCAATTTCGGCCTCTAAACGAGACAAAATAGTGTCCGTTTGTTGCAGGCGAGTTTTGCATTCATTTACATTTCGCTCAGCGTGGTCTTGGGCTTCGCTTGCGTTATTTCTGGTTTCAGCAATATCACCTTCAGGGAATACGGTTTTGCGTGAGTCTCGCAGCGCCTTTAAACTATTATCTAGCTGCACAAGCTCTTCGGATACGCCCTTAAGTTGGTTCTCAGCGCTTTCGATATCACGATTGACCACAAGCAAGGTGCTACTTACCCCTTGCAACTCATCTTTAAGTTTGGCGTGTAGCTGATGATTGTGTTTATAGGTTTTAAGCGCTTCGGCTTTTTCATTTAACCACGTGGCAATTCCATCAATAGACAGGTTGTGAATATCAGCACCGTGCGCCGTCATAGTCTCGCTGAGCGCTAAAATACCATCGTTAACCCCTTTTGTTTTATTCTCTAACTCTGCACTACGTTCGGTAAATTGCTTTTCCAAGGTTTCGCGCTGCTGCAGAGAAACTGCAAGTTCTGACTGCTTGCCTTGTAATGCCTGTTGCGCTTCATTTTTAGCCTGCAAAGCAGCATTTAGAGCTTGCTCGCACTCTTCTAAACGGGTTAATTGGGCACTAATATCATCGAGACGAGTTTTAAACTCCTGGGTAAATTGGGCGACGCTTTGCGATGTATTCATGTCGACGTTTTCAAAGCTTGGTATATCAGCGCTAAGTACGCTTGAGATCTGCTGCCACTTTTCTAACAGCGTATCTCGTTGCCCGCTTGCCTGTTCCAACTGCTTATTAACCTGAGCAAGAGTGAATTCAGTCTGTGCAACGCTTTCTTTTGCTCGCGCCCCTCGCTGCTCAATATCATCTAACTGCTGCTTTAGGCTATCTCGCTTTTGAATAGTTTCAGGTACATCAATAACCACGCTAGACGTGGTGTGCTCGTTTGCCCCACAAACAGGGCATGGCTCGCCATTTTTTAACTGTGCGCGAAGGTGCGCCACTTCAGCATCCAGGGCGATAATCGCTTCTATGTCTTTTAAATTACTACGAACTTGCCTGTAAGCATCAACCAAGGCTTGACGGTCAGATTGCTGCTGAGCTAGTTTCTTCGCTAAGTTTTCCTTTTGCGCACCCAGCGATACTCTGTCTTGCTCTAGTGCTAAATATTGCTGTTGAATATGCCCTATCTGTAACACGTTATCCCAATGATGGAGCTTGGTATCACGCTCTTGCTGAAGGCTTGCTTTGCTGGTTGCATTAGCACTATTAGTATCACTTGGTTTGTCAGATAGCGCGGCCTGAAGTGCCTCTTCGCACTTGGCCACTTGCGCGTTTTTGTCATCGAAGGTCTGCGTTAACGCGCTTAACGACTCATTTGTTTTTGCGATAGCGTCATCTAGGGATGAAAGCGCCTGACGATGATTATTTACGCTTTGTGTCAGTGTTTCTAACTGCTTTTTATCGTGTTCAATATGACGCGCCGTTTCGCTCCAGCCACTTATAAATTCAGCTATGCCGCTAAGTGAGTGATGTTCATGTAAGTAGGTTTCCAGTTCAACAAGCTTGGTCTTGTTATCTGCCGAAGCGTTTTCGATTTCTGTGCGCTTTAGCGTTAGCGCGTTTATTGACTGCCTTAAACGTGCCGCGTTTTCGTTTGCTTTTTGCTGTTCAGTAGTGAGTTGCGCTATTTGGTTATCTAGCGGAACTACCTGCTCATTTATGCGCTTTTCAAGCTTACTGCTTTGTTGCTTTGTAAGAACTAACGCTTGTTCGGCGTTGGTCACTTCTAAACTGAGCTGTGCCTTTTGCGTTTTTACGTCGGGCAACTGGGCTGCTTTCTCTTCAAGTTTTTCTTTATAACGGGTTACATCTTGCTGAAGCCCGTTTCTTTGCAAAAATGGCAGGCGAAGCTTTTCAGCTGGCTCGCTTTGGGTTAGGAGTTCAAGCTCATGCTTTGCCTCATTGATGGCGCTATTCGCAGCCTGCTGTGCTTCACTGGCTTCGTTAATGGCTAGCTCGTTTGTGTTAAACGCATGTTGCCACTGCTGTTGCTTTTGTAACTGAACAAGTGTTTGGTTAGACGTTGCGACTTGGCTCTTGGTTTGTGCTTGCTCTTCTTCAAGCTGGGTAATTTGCTCGTCGCTAAGCAAGGTTACGCCTTCCAGCTTTATCGCAAACTCTTTTTTCTTTTGTTTAGCGTCACTAAATTGCTGATGTACTGCCTGTGATATCTGCCCGTAAATTTCGGTACCGGTTAACTCTTCAAGCAACTCGGCTCGATCGGCCTCGTTAGCATTTAAAAACGCAGCAAAATCCCCTTGCGACAACATCATAGACTTGGTGAAACGAGCAAAATTAAGGCCAGTCAGCTTTTCAATCTCTTCGCTTTTCGGCCTAACTTGGGTAGCCAATACCTTGCCGCTTTCAACTTCGGCCAGCTCAACATCGGCACTTTGCAGGTTACCGTCAACTTTCCCTCTGGCCCGACGCATACTCCAAAACGCACGGTATGCTTTCCCCTTAATATCAAACTCAACCTCCGCCAAACACTCCGCCGTGCCGCGGGTCATGATGTCGTTGTTAGACGTTGAAATTGGCCCCAAGCGAGGGGTTTGGTGATAAAGCGCTAAACAAATGGCATCAAGCAGCGTGGTTTTACCCGCCCCCGTTGGGCCTGTGATAGCAAACAGCCCATTGTCGATAAACGGAGACTGGGTGAAATCTATCTTCCACTCCCCTTTTAGAGCGTTTAGGTTTTTAAGGCGTAAGGTCAATATTCTCATTGTGTTACTCGCCTTTGTTTTCTGTCTTGTTTGCCAATGATGCCTCTACTGGCGCTTCAGCATCTTCATCATTGGTATGCACTCGTTCTAGCGCTTCATTAAACAGCTGCCTTATCCGGTTGATGCGTGAAGCGCTTTTCTCTGTCCCTGCTTCTACCTTTCCTCTGGCGCTTTGGTCATCATCTAGCAGGGTTTCTTGTGCCGACTCACTTGTTGTATTATCTTCTATGCTCTCCAATGCCAAACGCGCTTCAAATACATCGTTTACTGATAGTTCGCTAAGCTGGACGTTTTGCTTTTCCGTTAAGCTATTTACTGTTCGCTTACGCTTGCGTTTCAACTGTAAAATCTCAGCGTTTTTTCCTTCTAACAAGCCCTGAATACGCTGTTGCAAATCAGTTAGGTAGTCTTGTGTTTCAACTTCAATGCATAACCACACAGGATCTTTAGGACTAATGGCGTTATCCGTTGCGCTAAGGGGTTTATTTACCTCGCTAAGGGCTTTATCCACTTCGCTAACGGCATCACCTGTTTGAGAAGAAGCTAGCGCGATGGCTTCGCTTTCATTAATGTCCGCCTCAATCGCTTTTAAATCGCCTTTTATTACTTCCATGGCCTGAAAGCGCGGTACCGGAAGCGTTGAGATAGTTGGCGTTGTGCTTTCAGATTCAAACGAGACTAACACCACTTGTTTTTGTGTGTTTAGTTCATCAAAACTTAGCGGTATTGGCGAGCCTGAATAGCGAATGTGTTCTGTCTTTGCGACTTTCTGTGGCCTGTGAATATGCCCAAGTGCAATATAATCAGCAGGCGGAAATCCCTTGGCGTCAAAGCCTTCAAGGGTGCCAATGTAGATATCGCGCACACTTTCTGACTGACTCACGCCTAAAGCGGTTAAGTGCCCTGTAGCAAGAATAGGAATGGCTGCGCTATTTTCACTCCCCTCTTTTATTCGCTTTTCTTCAATTGAGGCGCGCAGTGACAGGGCTTCATTGTAAAGCTTTCCGTAATGCTGCTTTATCGCGTCGCCCAGCGCTCGGCGCTTGTCAGTGCCGCTTTGTCCTGCCTCACTAACAAGCACATCACGTGGGCGAATGAACGGTACGGCACACAGTACGGCACTGGGCTGCCCCTTGCGATCGTTAAGCGTAATGACTTGTTCACTTAATTCGCCATAGGTACTGGCTATTACGTGGCTATTTAAGTATTTCAGTAGCGCCTTACTTTCGTTTAACACCGACACTGAATCGTGATTTCCTCCCAGCACCACCAATGTGCACTGCATGCCCTGTAGTTCACCGATAAACGCATGGTAGAGCTCTCTGGCGTAGCTAGGCGGCGTGCCCGTGTCAAACACATCACCCGCGACAATAATCGCATCTATTTGATGCACTTCTACTTGTTGAAGAAGCCATTTAAGGAAAGCGGCATGTTCGTTTTTGCGACTTTTCGTAAAAAAACTCTGACCTAAGTGCCAGTCAGACGTATGCAATATTTTCATGTAGAAGTGAACCAGGCTTGTTGCATTGGAGATAAAGATGCGCATTCAGTGCAATGCGGTTGCTGCCAAGGTGTGTACATAGCTCTACACACCTTAAGGCAACTATAGAGATTTTGTGCTTTTATGACAACGGTTTGAAACTTCCGTTGCCGGTCTTATTTTTTTCCTTAGCCTCGTTTATTTAAAACCAAAGGCGTCGCAAAGGATACCAGATGAAATAACCTAGCTTGGGCAATCTGCTAGACGGTACAAGAAACAATCAAACAGGCTGATAAATATTATCCCAGTAGTCATCAAGTATCTTCACAGCATCGTTAAGCGCCCGCGCCACAAAAATATCGCCGTATTGTTCGACTAGTTCCATGTCCACCAGCTTATTAATAGCGTCAGTAACGTCGAAATCGAGCGCACAATCAAGCTCTTTTGAAAAGTAACTTTCTATTACACTATCGAGCGTTGCCAATGTCATTCCACCAGCGGCAATCTCGCGCTCTGCACGCACCGCGCAGAATGCAGCACCACCTTCTACAGACACTTCACTACATTTCAGCAAAAATGTATAAGCCAACAAAGCCTCTTTGCAGTCTTCTTCCTCTGCCGCGTCAATTAACGTATGAAACACGCCAGCGTTATTGTCCAAATTCTTAAAATACAGATTGTCAGACAAGGCCTTCATAAACCGAATTTTTCGGTTTTTAAACTTTGTCCATTCCTTAAAGATAAAGCTGCCGAATACACCCATGCCAATACCAAAAGTTATTAGGCTTTGCTTAGTCAATTCCACTTCTTCGTCTTTAAAGCCAAGCCAAAAGGCCAGAAAAGATGCCATGAGAAGTAGCGATGCGCCTAATTTAGTCACTAGCACCACGGTGCCACCTATTGCCGCCGATGCACTAATGATCAACTTATCTAGCGGACGCATTTTGACTTCGCTATTGGGAAACAGCATCTCCAAGTCTGCTTTAGGTACGTTTTGGAAAAGCTTTACTATGGTGGAACCAGGTTTAAAGGTAACTGGCGTTTGCCCTTTCTCTTTGAAGTAGGCTTCATCTTTAAAAGTGATATAAACAGCCACTTTGTCGTAATTTGTAAACGACACCTGCTTTTTGCGTAGTCCGAAAAAGGTACGTACGGTTTCCGTTTTTACCGACTCGCCCCGTCGATAAAACACCACATCTTCAAAGTCATTGAAACTTACCGCGAGACGCACTTTGAACAAGGATTCCTCATTCATTGCAGCTTCCAAATCATCATCTGTGACTTTCTCAAAATTAGCTGCGTTTAAGAGGCTGGCAAACCCCTTGGCAAACGCTTTTTGGTTCTGTTTGAGTGCCCTTTCATCTGAAGGCTGCAATTCACGTGTGTCTTTATTTGGATCGAAATGGCTATAGCTATTTTTCAGCGCTTCTAGTTGTTCGTGGTACTGGTAATGTATACGGCTGAATAACAGCGTAGAGAGAGTCCGCAAACCTTCGGAATCGTAAAAAAGTAACCCCTCACATAAAGTAGCGACATCATGCTTACGAAAAGGAATAAATCGTTCTAATGGCATCAGGTGGTCTTATCAGTTTTATTAATTCTTGTTCAATGCGGATAGTTACTGCACTGTAATAAAAATACAACCATTCTTGGCGGAATTAAGCCCAATGGATAATACCTAGCTCGTGAAATCCGCTAAATGTTTAAACGAAATATTTCTTCAACAAAGAGCATCTATACTGCGCGCATTTAAAAATATGCATGTAACTTAAGGAGACATTATGTTTGTATCAAGCTCTCGATACAATAATGACATATCGGCTCTTAGGGACGAGAGTCAAGGTTTGCTTGGTACGCTGGATGCGTTTAAAAATAATACGGCTTATGCCATCTACAATACTGATGGACAGTGCACCTATGCCTCTTCAGCATTACTTTCCATTTTGAATTATCCAAACTCCACAGTAGCATCGTTTTCTCATGCCACGATGCGAGTTGAAGGGGTTGAAGCTGAACCCCAATACAAAACGTTTTGGCAACAGCTCGTTAATGGTGGCAGTTTCAGCGGAACGGTTGCAAGAAAATCAGCGCTCGGTGAAACCAAATGGCTTAAAGCAAGCTATGTTACTGCAAATAAAAACGGTAGTGTGGAAGTACACGCTATTTATCACGATATTACTGAACACGAAACGGCGTATTTTGAAGGTAAAGCAGTCACTGATGCGTTAAACAAATCGATGGCGGTTATCGAATTCGAGCCAGACGGCACTATTATCACAGCGAATGACAACTTCACGGCCACAGTCAAATACAGTTTGACTGACATTCAAGGTAAACATCACCGCATGTTCTGCCGCGATAAGTTCTATCAAGAGAACCCCAATTTTTGGGATAACCTTGCTCGAGGCAATTTCTCTTCGGGTCAGTTTGAGCGCGTAGATTCAAACGGTAATGCACTGTGGTTAGAAGCAACCTACAATCCCGTGTTCGACGCTTCAGGTCGAGTAGTGAAAGTGATTAAATTCGCATCTAATATCACCGATGCAGTGAATGAGAAAGATGCCATTGCACAAGCAGCTGAATTAGCAGTATCAACCGCTGAAGAGACTTCACAAATTGCTGCGGATGGCGCCTCTTCTTTGCAGCGTAGCGTAGAAACTTTCGACGCTGCTCTTTCTGAAGTTGAAGAAACCAACCAGCTAATGCATGAACTCAGTGAACAGTCACTTAAGATTGAAACTATTGTGACAACCATTAGTGGTATTGCTGAGCAAACCAATCTGTTAGCACTAAACGCTGCCATTGAAGCAGCACGAGCTGGCGATCAAGGCAGAGGTTTTGCCGTTGTAGCCGATGAAGTAAGACAGCTTGCGCAGCGAACTAGTGACTCTACAGTGGAAATAGAAAGCGTGGTTGCAGAGAACAGAAAGCTTGCTGACAAGTCGACGAAGAAAATGTCAGGCGTAAAAGATAGCGTAGACCAAAACAGTCAGCAAATTGCACAAGTTCAAAGCATAATTGATGAAATTCAAAAAGGCGCATTAAATGTATCAGAAACCGTTTCCGGTATATTGCGTTAAGAGACCTAGATAAAGATTAGAGAGGGCTGTCATTGTACACAGCCCTCTTTTCTTTAACCTGCTCTTCTAAATTTATTGTACTTCTCTAAATTTACTATAATTTGAAGGTATACAAGCACTTAGAGCAATCTTCTGAATTGGCGCTTTCGCTCTATTTAGTGTGAGCTACATTAGCAATGTGCTGCTGTTGAATATTCAGATATTTTTTAATGCTATCTCCATTTTTACCGTACTGGTCTACAAAAGCCGAGACCGTAAGACCATTACAAGTCATCTCTTCTGCTACGTATTTTTTATCTAACGCTGACGCTTTAATCTGGTTGTGAAACTTCCATTTATTTCCAGTTGCAGCCGTTACACAAAGGTTAGACGTTACTGAATCGTCAGTAGGGATGAATTCGACAGAAGCGAGAGCACTTCCAGTGAATAGTGATGCAAGAGCAACAATAGCAATAGTACGTGATTTCATAGCATGATTTCCTTATTGGGACGAAGTTACCTGTTAGTGGCATTACGTCTTAGCCACATTCACAATTAATATTGTTATTACAATCACTACGCCAACTTTAAAAAAACCATTGAACTTAATAACTTAACGACAAACACAACAGAAATCACTTATCTGTAGCGCATGAGAAAAACCACCTTTCAAGATAATTAGCCAAATAGTAGCATTTTTGACCACCCTATTTTTATAGGTGCCTATTGCTATTGAAACAATCCGTTATTTAGCGATAGATTGCTTCATCTGACTGATTAAGCTTAAATAAAAAATGCTCTTGGCTTACAATGTGCCAATGACTTATCCCGTTCCCGCCAAACAGGTTGAAACCCTGTACGAAATTAAGAAAAGCAAGTTCATTGCTTGCGCCGGCTTTGCCAATTCTCGTGAAAGTGCAATGGCACTTTTAGAAAGCGTCAAACAACAATATCCCGACGCCAGACATCACTGCTGGGCTTATGTGTTTGGAAACCCCAATGCGCCCAGTAGTGCAGCTATGGCCGATGACGGCGAACCTAGCGGCACAGCAGGAAAGCCCATATTGAATGTGCTTCAGCACAAAGATATTGGCGATATTATGGTTATTGTTACGCGGTATTTTGGTGGCGTTAAATTAGGTGCAGGAGGCTTGGTTCGCGCGTATTCCGCTGCTGCTCAGCAAGCCATTGACGCTCTTGAAGTAAGACAAGAAATAAAACTAGAACCGGTTTGTGTAGACATTGATTTCAAACATGAGCAGTTCGTCCGTCATTTAGTGGAACAAGCTGATGGCAAAATTGCCAACTGCAGCTATGGAAGCAGTGTTGAAATAGATATTGAGCTGCCCTTAAATGCACTAAGTGACTTTAGAAAGCAGATGACGCCCATTGCTTTTTCCGTATCTGCGGAAAACGAGCAAGCTAAAGAAAATTAAAAGGCCTGAGTCCGATACAATATCGAAATCAGGCCTTGGTTGCCGTTTAAAAAATGAGTCCAACTGTATGGGGTCATTTCATAAACACTAGAGCCTCACTTTTGAACGACATATCACTATTACTGACTCGCAATCTTAGCCTTTAAACGTACCGCGAATAGGATAGTTATTCTCTGGGTTGCGAATAAACTCTAGACCCGATACTAGCTGCTCTAAGTCTGGACGAACGAACGGCGCGTTGGCGATTTCAGCAATGTGAATTTCGTTATCACCGTTAAGCACAAACAACGCGGGCTCTGCGAAATTGTGATCGGTTTCTTTTTCTGAACGGGGCTCAGAAATATATAGACCTAGTTTTTCCATGTCGCTTTGCGACAACCCGTAAGCAATCGGGAAGTTGATAGACAAGTCGTTTAAGTGTTCTTCAAGCTGCTCTTTACTATCGCCGCTTACCGCGACAACATCAATATTGAGCTCACGTAGTCGACCTGTGAAATCTTCAAGTTTGTTTAAGTATTTGGTACAAATCGGGCAGTGCTTGCCACGATAAACAACTACCATCTTCCAGTCACATCCTTCGCCCTTGTCAGCCAGCGATATTGTCTCGCCAGTTGATAACGTCGCTTTTACTTCAGGAAAAGTAGTAGCTGGGTGCATCTTTTGTGTATACATAAAAACTCCTTAACAATTAATTCGAATCCTTCAGCGTGCGGCTAGCAAATAAGCTGCTCAGCTGCACTTTAATTACAGTTAAATGTTGATACGCTCGTCCTAACTTTAAGATCGCCTTTCTGAACAATCGTTCAAATTTTCGTACAAATAATGCGCTTGGTAAAAATAAAAAAGCAGCGCCTAATGCGCTGCTCTACTTGTCACTAACTTAACAGAACGACTGATGATTAATTCACATAGCCTTCATTCGCTTTCACCGTAAGTGGGTGATAGCCCGGTTTAGCTTCTTCAAATGCGCGTTTAGCAAACGCCTTGCCTTCAGGTGTTTTTGATAGCTCGCGATAAAGGGGCTTAACAAGCTTATTGCGCCCTATCGACACCAAGTAGCTATACAAACGATCATAGGCAGGCTGATAGTTATTCTCTACTGCGATCATCAACCAGCTATGAGCAATTTCGTTGTTTTTAGTCGAGGTGAGTGAAAACGCTGAATCTAGCTCAGCAAGCTGAGCTTCGCTTAACGTTTCAGGCATGTTGTTTAGAAAATATAGCCACTCGTGTACAGTCCACTGCGCGGTTTCAATATCCGCCGCTTTCACTTCGCCAGAAAGCCAAGCGCTTCGTGTGTCATCGATTTTAGTGAACGCATCAGATTCTGGCTGTGGCGCTCCCTCGGGAATGCCTGGTTCAAAAATCCACGTTTGGATGCGCTTCGCGTCTAGCTTATCTGGATACTGCTTCAATAACGTATCGTCTAAGTAGGTGATAAATGTATCAGTGGTAATACTCTTAAAGGCAAAGTCTTTGAAGTATTGCATTAAGAACGCGTCAAAGTTCTCTCGACCAATCCTTTGTTCAATTTCACGTAAGAAAAGAGCGCCTTTTTCGTATGGTATGTTGGAGAAAACATCGTCCGGATTACGACCACGAAGATCGATAGCAAGGATTTCATCATTCTCATCTAAAGCTGCAATATCCTTTTCTAAGTCTTGATAACCCAGCACGGCTTCTTTTTTGAAACGATCGTGGCCGTAGATCATCTCCATAATGCGGTAAGTTAGATAAGTCGTGAAGCCTTCGTTTAACCAAAGGTCGCGCCATGTAGCATTGGTGACGGTGTTACCAGACCAGCTATGCGCCAGTTCGTGAGCTATTAACGAGACCAAGCTTTTATCCCCTGCGATAACTGTCGGCGTGATGAACGACAAACGAGGGTTTTCCATACCGCCAAACGGGAACGACGGCGGGAGAATAAGAAGGTCGTAACGGTCCCACTGATAAGGACCATAAGTTTCTTCAGTTACCTCCAACATGGCTTCAGTATCTTCAAATTCTTTTGCGGCGCTTTCAAGAAGTGCGGGCTCTGCATACACACCCGTACGCTCGCCCATGCCTTTAAATTTCAAATCACCTATTGCTAACGCAATAAGATACGAAGGGATAGGTTGCGGCATGGTGAACTCATATTCTCCATCGCGCGCAGTGGTAGGGTCGTTCGACGCACTCATCACCGCCAATAGCGCTTCAGGTGTTTTAATGGTTGCGTCATAAGTTACCCGTACTTGTGGAGAATCTTGAAGCGGAATAAAGCTTCGCGCATGCACTGCTTGTGCTTGAGTGAACAGGAACGGGTGCTTTTTACCCGCAGTTTGCGCAGGCGTTAGCCATTGTACGCCAGACGCGTCGGGCGAGGTTGAATACGCTACCGTCACCGAGTCTGCCGCGCTAGGTAGTGTAATTGTAAGAGGCGTACCTAGATCAGCGTCCGTCTCCCCCATTTCAAAAGGAACGATTTCACCGTCAACGGTTACACTCTTAATATCTAGAGCGCGGGTATCTAGGACCAATGTATTGTTTTCAGGCTCTGTTCGCTTTATATCAAGAGTCACATCACCAACTAGCTGCTGGGTCTCAAAGTTTGCTGTTAGGTTTAGACTGAGATGGGTAACCCGAATCTCATTAGGGTTCGCGAAGGAGTGATAATCTACCCCAGAGGCAATGGCTGCATCGGCGTGATTTTCTACCGAAGCTGTTTTTGCTTCAGTGTTTGAATCTGAGCTTACGCTGACGGCTTGATCATTGTCTGTCTTGGCTGCGTCTACATTGCTGTTATCGCTGCACGCAAACAATATAGGCGCACATACGAACGTAGCCAGTAATCCGTATTTTTTCATATAACTTCCTAAAGGATGATTGATACGATCTCAGTGTATCAATCTGTTATATGACTGGCGACTCTAATTCGAAGAACTGCTATTTACATGCGCTATAATTTAAAACCTTATATTTCTATAACCGTACAGTGAAATTTGATGCATCATTTCAGTATCAATTGCTTTAGCCTAACGCTGGAAACTGCCGCATAGCTTTTAAAGGGTAGCAGTGTTCAACACATATAATTGCGCCCGCTAAGGCGGGCGCAATTGCTGAATCTGCTATTTTATGATTATGCTAAGCTAATATCTACTTCAATGTTGCCACGGGTCGCGTTTGAATATGGGCATACCTGATGGGCAGTATCGACTAAGCTTTGTGCTTGTGCTTTGTCCATATCACCTAGATCAACTGTTAGTTTAACCGCAATAGCAAAGCCTTGCTCGATAGGGCCAATTGAAACGTCGCCCGTTACGCTAATGTCATCAGCTAGCTTAATTTTTTGCGATGCTGCCACATGCTTTAACGCACCAATAAAGCACGCCGAGTAGCCTGCCGCAAACATTTGTTCAGGGTTAGTACCTTCACCACCAGCGCCACTCAGTGCTTTAGGGGTAGACAATTTAAGATCTAAATTACCGTCGCTGGATTTTGCTGTACCTTCGCGACCACCGGTTGCTGTTGCGGTTCCGGTATAAACGACTTGTTGAAGCTTATGCATGTTGCTCTCCTCAATAATGAACTGCTAATTTACTTTGCATGCAAAATAAATTAACACCAAACTCAGTTGCGGATCAAGTATTTTGTATGCAAAATATAAATAGCATTCGGAGACTAGTATCAACAAGGGTTAAGTGTCATGTCAGAATTATTAAAGTTGGAAAATCAACTTTGTCATCGTTTTTATACGCTGTCGAATGCATTCACTCGCGCTTACCGCCCACTTCTTAAAGCGTTAGATATTACCTACCCTCAATATGTAACTTTAATGGCCCTGTGGGAAACCGATAACATCACTATTGCTCAGCTTCTGGACAAAACAGTGATTGACGGTGGTGCCATGTCTTTGATCTTAAAGAAGCTGGAAGAAAAGGGCTTTCTAATTGTTACTAAAGACGAAATCGACAAACGCGTTAAGCGCGTACAGCTTACAAAAATGGGTAAGGAACAGAAAGCCGTAGCAGAAGAAGTGCCCGCGCAAATGCTTTGCAAGTTCAATGGTATGAGTACAGAAGAAAGTCGCACATTAAAACACCTTCTGGATAAATTGGGCGGCTGCTTCGAAAACACCGATTTATAAGTTCCTTTGTAATCTTATCGTCATCAGACTATCGGCGTTTTCTGTTAATATTTTCATATTGAGCGAACAAGTGTGCGCTATAATTGTCATAGATATGCGGAAAGATAAATAAGAGGTGTGCATATTTCTACTGATTGCAAAACAGGAAACGTGATGACAGACGTGAAGGAACAAACAAAAGCTATTTCTGCCAAAGCTTACTCCGTTTTAGAAGAGTGGTTGAATAGTATTACTCACGGCATTGGCTTTATAGCGGCTATCGTGGGTTTAATATTTATGCTGTACCGCGCTGAAGATACATTAGCGCTAACCACAGCCGCCATTTACGGGTCTACCCTAATTCTCGTTTTTTTAAGTTCTACGCTTTATCATGCCATTTCGCACCAAAAAGCTAAGGGGTGGCTTAAGTTATTCGACCACAGTGCAATATATTTATTGATAGCAGGTACTTACACACCATTGTTACTGGTTTCGATTGGTGGCGTCTTAGGTATTACCATGACTGCTATTATTTGGAGCTTAGCGCTAGGTGGCGTCGCGTTTAAACTTATCGCTCAGCACAAGTTTCCAAAAGTGTCGGTAATGACCTACCTATTAATGGGCTGGATTGCTCTAGGCCTAATTTACCCGCTCTATGTTGCCCTGCCAGGCGCTGGACTCTGGTTACTGGTAGCAGGTGGGCTGTGTTTCAGCGTAGGCGTGTGCTTTTACGTGGCAAAAAAGGTAAAGTACACCCATGCAATTTGGCACTTGTTCGTTATTGGCGGATGTAGCTGCCATTACTTTTCTATTTATTACTTTGTCGTTTAACAATAGGTTTTAGATAACGCAGCTATGCAAGACGCTGAGAAAAAAGAAGACAGCACAACAGCAAAACCGAATATCGCGTGGTTTTCACTACGCGCAGGTCAAATATGCTTGGGGAAAAAGCCCGTAGAAAGCGATTTTAAACGGCTTAAGTCACTGGGTGTTACCCATATTGCAACGGTGCAAACCAGTGAAGAAAAAGCTCCGGTTATTCGCGATAGCTCGAACGCGGCAGGGTTAGAATGGTTATGGGTTCCCTTTTTACACCCGTCGTCAGAGTCACCCACCGAAGATGTACACCTTCATCAATACCTTCATGAGCTATCTCAAATGCTGACTGAGGGAGCCAAGATATATCTACACTGCGACGGTTCACAGCACCGCTGTAGTCTTTTGTTCTATGCGCTTTGCCACTATTGCCGTGTTCCATCTAACAGCGCTTACAATGCGCTGCACAGCTTTGGCGCTAGTGCGGCAAATAATCTTAAAAGATCCGAACTCACCTGGGCTGCAGAATTAGGGCATATCGCACCTAAAATGTAGGCCATTAAAAACGCGCGGCAATAAAAATTACTAAACCGCGCGTGTTGTTAAGCAAAAACTATTTCAACGTAGGCTTTGGCAGCAGAGGCGAGATGATTTCACCAATACGACGAAACAACTGCATACGCGTTGTGCCTGAACGCCATACTAACCCAATCTCTCTAAAGCCCTGTTCTTCGGCTGGGAAGCTTTTAAGTCCAGTGTGCTCAAGAATGGATTGATTGATCGCGAGCTCAGGTAAAAAGGTATAGCCCATTTTGCTGTTCGCTAGTTGCACCAAGGTATACAGGCTGCTTGCCGCCACACTGCTAATTTGGTCGCTATGCTGAAGGTTACACGCGCTTACGGCGTGTCCTGTCATACAATGTTCTTGCTGTAATAAGAAAATACTCTTTTTAGGCAAGGTCGAAATATCCACTGGGTTAGGCAGTTGCTCGGCCATATCTTCGTGAGCGATGAGGTGGAACGGGTCGTGCCCCAAAACCATTTGTTTACACCCTGGGGTTTCCATTGGAAGCGCTAAGATCAGTAAGTCTAATCGGCCGTCAGTCAATTGCTGTAGCAGTTTTTCGGTGGTGTCTTCCTGCATCTCTAAATTGATCTCAGGTAGAAACGTAGAAAACGCACCCATCATGCCTTCAAACAAAAACGGTGCGATGGTAGGAATAACGCCTAACTTTAAGGTCCCTCGTTGCCAGTTGCCCGCGTTTTGCGCGTATTCAACTAGCTCACCGGCTTCTTGTAGCAGCACCTTACTGCGCTCAACAATATCTAAACCTAGTGAAGTAAACACAAACGTTTTGTGTTCACGTTCTAGAAGCTGACTTCCAAAATGTTCTTCTAAGTTCTGAATGGCCGTACTCAGTGTTGACTGACTTACATTACAGCGCTGGGCAGCACGATGAAAATGTTGCTCTTGATGTAGCGTCACCAAATAGTGCAGGTGCTTAAGATTAGGCCATTTCATGGATATCTCACAATGATTCAAAAAGGGATTAAAAAATATTGGATTAATCTAACATAAAGATTAAATACAGCCTAGGGCTGTTGCTTATGCTTAACCACACTCACAACCTATTATCTAGGGTTGCGTTTATTTATTCGTCCGTTTACTTCGTTTTATAAGAAGCTTTTAAGAATTTGCCATTCCCAACTGGAAAGCCTTTATAAGTAGCGTTAGGATCAAAAAAATGCATCAATTACCACATGTTTTTACAGCAAAGTAAGACCCGCTCTTGTATCATTCAATCAATTAAGCGAACTACTATTGAGGGCAGTATGAAAGGACATTATAAAAACATTTTATGTGTGTTGAGCGACTCACATCGTCAAGATGACACAGTTGCTCAAGCACTGCATATCGCCAAAGCTCACCAAGCCTCGCTTACCATAATGCTTTCTCTTGAATCACTACCGCCTAATGCGAGTATGGTCATGGAGTCATTCTCTTACGTGGACTCTCAACAAACCATGGAAACTCAGGCTCAGCTTTGGTTGAAGCAGCAGGCTGAAAGCTGGAGTAAACAATATGAAGTGTCGACAGCCGTAACGGTGGGGCACCCGTTAATTGATATCGTTCGCTATGTAATGAATAACAATATCGACTTAGTCATAAAGCGAGCAGAAGAAAGCTTTTTAGATAAACTGTTTGGCAGTTTGGATATGCAGCTGTTTCGCAAATGCCCCTGCCCTTTGTGGGTTATAAACCACAAACCTCGCAGCCAATACAAGAACGTAGTAGCCGCACTAGATCTTAACTATCATTACCCGAACCACGAGGTTTCAATAAGACGCGACCTTAACCGCGATATACTGCGACACGCTAGCCAAATAGCCTTATTAGAATTTGCCCAGCTGCATATTGTTCACGTGTTTGATGCGGTACCGGAAAATATAGCCAGAGATGGCTTTATTACCGTTGATAACGATAGAATGGAAACTGATCTAGCGAAAATTCACGCAGAGCGTGAAAAAGAATTAGAGAAGCTACTTTCTGAGCTTTCTGATGAACTCGACGACAATGTCTGGGAATACTTACAGCCTAAGAACCATATTGTGCATGGTTACCCACGTCGAGAAATTGCAGCTACAACTACATCGTTAGATACCGATGTAATCGTTATGGGCACAGTATCTCGTCTTGGCGTGCCTGGCTACATCATGGGAGATACTGCCGAAGAAACTATTCACCAGTTGAAGTGTGCTGTGGTAGGTGTTAAACCAAGAGGATTTGAATCGCCAATCTCACGAGATTGATACGGTTAATCAGCTATCGATTTATACTAAAAGGCCGCGCTTCATTGAAGCGCGGCCTTTTTGAATATAACAATAGGGCAAGCTTACTAAGCTACGCCAAATGCTGCCTTCAGTATAAAGAAGAAAACAATTGAAAGCAGTGCACCTGCTGGCAAGGTCACAATCCAAGACACAACGATATTTCTAACAATACCTAAGTTAAGTGCTGAAACACCACGTGCCAAACCTACACCTAAAACTGCACCCACTAACGTTTGCGTCGTTGAAATAGGCAAACCAGTACCTGATGCAATAACTACCGTACACGCTGCAGCTAGCTCTGCGGCGAAGCCACGGCTTGGCGTTAAATGTGTAATGCCTTGGCCGATGGTTTTAATAACGCGATGACCAAATAAAGCAAGACCTGCAACAATACCTAAACCGCCTAGTGGTAAAATCCACCAAGCCAGTGTGGCGCTTGCGTTAATCTCACCGCCACTGGTGACAACACTTACTACAGCCGCAAGAGGACCAATTGCGTTCGCTACGTCATTAGAACCGTGGGCGAATGCCATACAGCACGCAGTTACTACCATAAGCAAAGCAAATACTTTTTCAACGTTTGCTGCCTGTAAGTCTGCATCTTCAGAACCGCTGAATTTCATACGGCCTATGAACCATTTACCCAAGAAACCAAGTGCTACAGCTATCCCAATTGCTAGCAGATAACCGTTAAGAGCGCTAAGTTCCAAGCCTACGTGCTTAAGCCCCTTCTTAATAGTAACAAGCGACATCACAAAGCCCGCTAATGCCATATAAAACGGCACATAACGCTTGGCATTGGCAAACGGAGAAGCAGTTTGGAAGATGAGCTTATGAGCGCTCATAAAGATAAGGTAAGCAATGATGCCCGATATAGCCGGTGTTACTACCCAACTACCTACAATACCACCCACTTTATCCCACGCTACTGCGTCCATACTGACGCCAGTTGCCGTAAAGCCGATGATTGCACCAATAATAGAGTGCGTTGTAGATACAGGCCATCCCAACCAAGACGCTACCGCTAGCCATATTCCAGCCGCAAGTAGTGACGAGATCATACCTAATACTAGGTATTCAGGTATGTCTATAAAAAAGGTTGAGTCGATAATCCCTTTTCGAATGGTAGACGTTACTTCGCCACCTGCTAGGTAGGCGCCAGCAAACTCAAATATCATTGCAATGATAATGGCTTGTTTTATGGTTAAAGCTTTAGAACCCACTGACGTACCCATTGCGTTGGCAACGTCATTCGCTCCAATACCCCATGCCATGACGAAACCGACGCCGGCGGCAAGGATTATAAGAATTAGGCCATAACTTTCAAAAAATTCCACGGATAATCGCTCCCGATCTAAACGCGATTTAGGCTGGACGCTACTTGAGTAAGTAGCATGATCTCTTCACCCCAAAGGTTAGAGAAAGAAGTTAAAGACAAATTGTGTTTTATCATAAGGTTCGATTAAATTTTGCACGATCTGTTCTTGGCTGCGGCGCATGATAACGTAATCGTCATAGAAGCCATAGCGAAAATCACTGAAAAACGATAAAAGTATACGGAATTATTTGAATGCGATGATAAATCCACCAAATATTGCATTTTTATGACAAATAAATTTCACAAATATTCATATTTATTCACTGATACGCAAAATAACACTGACCATTTGGACAGGATTACGTCAAATCTTCCAGTTTTTGCTGCATGTTTTCCAGCGGCGTATGCCTTACGTCTGTACCGCGAGTAAGATAAACCACATATTCGCACACGTTTTTACATCTATCACCAATGCGTTCCAACGAGCGCATTGCCCACAACACATCTAGCCAATCCTGCATATCGTCGGTGCTTTTCTGCATTTCTGAAGTGGTATACGACAGTAGCCGCTTGTACTCACTGTCAATGCGATTGTCTTGGTCGTACACTTCTAATGCAGCAGCTTCATCCTGACGGGCAAAGGCGTCGAATGTGCCACGCATCATAGCCGCTACCCTTTCACCAATAAGCAACATACTGCTTTTAATAGTATCTGAGCTTGGCAGCTTATTGCGCGTTACTAATTTGGCAATACGTTCAATCTCATCACCCATTCTTTCTATATCGGTAATGGCTTTTGAAATGGTCATAATTAAACGTAGGTCGCTGGCGGTAGGATGACGTTTTGCAATAATACGCAGGCATTCTTCGTCAATTTGAATTTCCATGGAGTTAATTTTTAAATCATTTAACACCACTTTTTCAGCCAGTGCGGCATGGTTGTGCTTTACCGCTTTTAACGTATCCACCAACTGCTGTTCAACTTCACCGCCCATGGTTAATACCGAGTTACGCAAGTTTTCTAACTCAATATTAAACGTACCTGAGATGTGCGTATTTAAGGCTACTTGTCGCATGGTGAATTCTCCTCGCGGCATAATTCGAAATTAGGACACCCGTTCACTGATACTTTATCCATATCGCCCCGTTATATAATCTTCGGTTTGCTTTTTAACCGGCATAGTAAACAGAGTGTCACTGTCGGCATACTCTATCAGCCTCCCCTGATGGAAAAAGGCAGTATAGTCGCTTACCCGAGCCGCTTGTTGCATGTTATGCGTCACAATAATAATGGTGCACTGCTTTTTTAGCGAGTCCATCAGCTCTTCGATAAAGAGTGTGGTTAAGGGGTCAAGCGCTGACGTGGGTTCATCTAACAAAAGTATGTCAGGTTTTAGCGCCAACGCTCTGGCAATCACTAAACGCTGCTGCTGTCCGCCCGATAGAACATGGGCAGATTCAAATAAGCGATCTTTTACTTCATCCCACAATGCAGCTTGTTTTAATGCGCCTTCAACGGCATCGTCTAAGTGTCGGCGAACCTTCACCCCTTGAAGCTTGAGCCCGTAACACACGTTTTCATAAATGCTCATGGGAAATGGGTTGGGGCGCTGAAATACCATACCCACATTAGATCTAAGGCGTGATACGTTTACTTTACGGCTATTGATATTTCGACCGTCTATTATAATCTCACCCTCATATTTACAACCGTCATACAAGTCGTTAAGGCGATTAAAACAACTTATTAGGGTTGATTTGCCGCAACCACTTTGACCAATTAACGCCGTAATTTTGTTTTTGGGTATTCGCATGCTGATGTCATTTAACACATGCTTATTACCAAACCATAAATTGAGGTTTTTCACCTCAACTGCAGTTTGTGCTTCACTAATATCATTAACGTTTAGCGTATTGTGTTCAAACAACTTCAACATGTTATAAAACCTGTATTATCCTTTGATATAGCGTTTGCGCAGGCGCGCTCTAAGTACCACTGCCAGTATGTTTAATACAAAGACCACGACGAGTAAAAGCAAGCAGGCAGCAAACATCATACTTGCACTTTTCCCATCGGTTTGGCTGTGGAAAGCACCGTCATAAATAAGCACGCCCAAATGCATAAACTGTCTATCAAGGTGAAGATAAGGAAATTCACCGTCTATGGGCAGCGTTGGCGCAAACTTAACCGCCCCTACAAGCATTAAAGGAGCAACTTCTCCTGCCGCCCTTGCAATAGCTAAAATTACGCCAGTCATAATGCCAGGAGACGCAATAGGCAAAACGGTACGCACTATGGTTTCAATTTTAGTTGCACCTAATGCGTAGCTGCCTGCTTTCAACCCTTCTGGTACACGGCGCAAGCCTTCTTCTGTAGCAACAATAACCACAGGCAAAGTCAAAATTGCCATGGTCAACGCCGCCCAAAACACACCTGGACTGCCCATGGTTGGCGCGGGTAGTGTTTCGCTAAACAATAGCTCATCAATACTGCCACCTAGGGTATAAACGAAGAATCCAAGTCCGAATACCCCGTATACTATCGAAGGTACCCCCGCCATATTACTTACGCTCACACGAATAATGGTAGTTAGCGCGGTATTGGGCGCATACTCACTTAGGTAAATAGCGGCTAGCACCCCAAAAGGCGTTACAATTATGGTCATTAAAAAAACCATGAGGACAGTGCCAAACAAGGCGGGGAATACGCCGCCAGAAGTATTAGCTTGCTTAGGGGAATCAGTAAGAAACACGCCAATTTCTGAAAACACTACCTGCCATTTTTCGAATGTACTCAAACGGCTTACGAAATCCACATCTTGAATGCTTGAAATAGGGATAACAAAGGGCGCACCATCTGCGAAACTCACCAGCAAGGTATATTCAGCTCGAGTGTCTTCGAGCGCTTCTACTCGTTTTTGGTACTCGTTAAATGAAGCAACTAAGCGCTCTCTTGCCGGCGCGTCTTCCACCACGTTACGTTTATCAAACTGAGACAGCGCTTCGTGTATAGGCGCAAGATGACGGGTATTGAGCGCTTCAATTTGTGCACTAATCTGTGCTACTTCTTCGATTACTGTATCAATATTATCTAGGGCTTGAGGCGGCTTGGACGGTACAACGATATATTCAGGTACCGCCAAAACACGCCTACCATCTATCAGCTTAATTTCCGCGCTCTCTTTCGCAAGTCGCGTATCATTCACCTGACTGCGGGATAACTGAACTTGAAAACCATAAGGATGCTGAGCATCCGAATACTTAAGGGTAACGTTGTTATTTGATTGCTCTTCAAAGAGGTTCGCGAGTACTGAGAACGTGGAGCCGTCTTGATACTTGCCCTTCACAGTGTAGATAGGCTCTGGCCAAAAATAAGCGGTACCGCGAAAACTAATCAGTATAAGTACACTCACGAGAGCGATCAGCAATAGACTAGTGAAAAAAGCGGTTAAGCTGATGACTAGCGATTGGCGTTGGACCGGATTAAATCCAAAAGATGCTTGATTAGCCATAGTACGCCCTTCTTCTTATACGCTGCCGCAAAAGCTCTGCTACTGTGTTTACTATGAAGGTAAACACAAACAAAATGCATGCAGTGAAGAATAAAATCTGGTAATGCGCTGATGAAACATCAGCCTCAGGAAGTTCAATTGCCAAGTTAGCAGTAAGCGCTCGCAAACCTTCTATAAGTCCCCAGCTGGAGATTGGTGTATTTCCCGTTACCATAAGTACTATCATAGTTTCGCCAAACGCGCGCCCGAAGCCTAACATTATTGCGGCAACAATACCTGGTAGGGCAACATGTAGCACAACATACAGCAAAGTTTGTAGCCGGGTCGCTCCCAATGCGAATGAAGCATGTTTTAAGTCGTTAGGCACACCATTGATGGCATCTTCAGCTAGCGAGTAAATACTGGGTGAAATAGCTACCCCCAACGCTAGGGCTACCACTATGGTCGTTTTTCCAATAGGACTATCTGATTCCGCCGCTAGCAACGTAAACCCATCAATCCCCATCAGCGAGAAGATGAGCGATGGCGCATATTCCACACTGACATAACCTAAAAGGAACACACCACTAATAGCAAAAAACAGCTCTGCACCATGCCTAAACTTCTTTGGTAAATGTTCTGCAACGGGGCGCTGCACTAGAGCAACCGCGATAAGCACAAAGGGAATAACAATCAGAAAAAATGCAAAAGAAAACAAAAACTGTTCAGCCTTTGGCGATAACCAAATGGCCGCAATGAAACCAATAAGAACACTGGGGATAGCTTCAAGCAATTCGATGGCAGGTTTAACGATGTTGCGCAATCGGCTTTTAGCGAAAAACGCGGTGTAAATTGCAGCGCCGATAGCAACAGGTATCGCAATAAGCAGCGCTAAGAGGGAAGCTTTGATACTGCCGATTAAAAGCGGGGTTAAGCTGAATTTTGCCTCTTGAAAGTCAGAGGCACTGGTAGTTTGCCATACAGTTTCTTCCGTTTCATATCCCTCATAGTGCTGAGGTTCAAAAAGCGATGCCCACGTAGTAATACCACTTAAATGCTTGCCCTCCCACACCGACAAGGTGTTGTCAGAGTAGCTGTAAAGCTTATTCCCATACCAAATGATATTATTAGCGGCCCGTTCTATTTTTTGAGAAGCCACCACATCGCCAGATACCCGATTTACTAGCAATACACGTGCTTTGTCAGTTAGCACGGCCACTAAGTTCATACTGGCATGTTCTGTCACCGCTTTTACTTTTTCACCTGGAACCGCTATCTGATAAGTCTGCTCAAAGGTGAGACCTTTTTCACTTTTACTGAGCACCCAACGTGTCAGTGTTTGATTTTCTGAGTTCATTAGAAAGAAGGTGCGGTCTTTGGCTAGAGGAAAAATAATCTTTTCATCTAATGACGCAGAGATGCCACCAGCTATGGGAAGTAGTAAAGTGCCTTTATCATCAAGTCTGTTAAGGTAAAGGGCGTCATCTACTTGAAGCAACACACTCTCGCTGCCCGGTAGCAACACTAGCCTGTCTATATTATGAAATCGTTTATCTACCACCTGCGTAGGGCGATGCCGATTAACCCAACGGATGAAAAAGCTGTCGTCTTGAGCGATAGAGGCTACAGCCCACTTAGAAGACAGTGCTATGTTCCAGCTACTGCGTTTATCCCACTCATCTTTGGGAAGCGCGAACGTAATGCTGTTCGACAGGGCTGTTTGTGGAGCGTTAGCGGCGATATTCACTTCGCTACTGCCTGTCAGATTAAAAGACCTTACCGGTAAGACCCGTACCTGCGCATTGGGCGAAACGTCGACAATATAGTTCTCCCCCATCACACTGTGAGCCGACAATCTATGCTCGCATGGACGAATATATTCGTGGTTACTTACCAGATCTTTGCCTTGGAGCAATTTAAGACCTAATCGACAGTCTGATTTTCTAACCAGCATAGGCTGGCTATTGATAATGTCACCTGCACTTATCACCTTTTCATCGTCTGGTGTTTCAACACTTAACTGATGATGTAAGGTAGGAGTGTAAGCTAGGGGAAGCGCTTGGCTAATGAGATGGGTAATAAGAATAACCAGGGTCAACAAAACAAGGCCGCCAAAGCCCGTCACTACATAGCGTGACCAACTATCTCTGCGCTGGCGTTTCTTGTTTATGCTTTTGCTGTCGAAAGTCATGGGGCTGTTTAATAATTCTTATTTTCGAAATTCTTCTTTTTTAAGAAGAATAACCCTAAATTGCACTGGTGAGCAGTGTAAGTTTTGTTATGCTAATAGCAAGTGAAAGTTTATGGCATTACCTTCGCGCAACCTATTCTGCGCCTATGGTATTACCCTACAGGAAGACGATCAAAGTTTTTCTCTACACGCCCAATAAGGAGCATTACATGCAATCATTGGTTATCAGCATTATGGGTAAAGACAAGCCTGGTTTGGTAGACGCACTCGCGAAGTGTGTATACAAGCATGAAGGCAACTGGCAAGGGTCAAGCTTTGCGCATATGGCGGGTATGTTTACTGGCTTTGTAGAAGTACATGTTGCCGACGAGAATAAACAAGGCTTAATCGATGCACTAGACGCCATTAAAGATTTGTCGGTGCAATCAGTAGCGGTTGCCAACAATGAAAATAACAACAATACCAAATTAACGGTTGATGTAATGGGCAATGACAAAACTGGCATCGTCCAAGAACTCACATCTGTTCTCAACCAATTCAACTTGAATATTCTCACCTTTGCTTCTCATTGTGAAAGCGCGCCTAACTGGGGTAGCCTAATTTTCAAAGCAAAAGCTGAAATTGCGGTAACGGAAGACTTCGACGACGGAGCATTACAAGATGCACTAGAGTCGTTAGCTAATGACTTAGTCGTAGATATTACTGCAACGCGATAAATATAGGGGCATGAGTGCGCGAGGGACTATCGCAGTGTCTCATAGTCATGCCCATAGGTAACGGAATCACCGCAACGTATTACGTAGGCTTTAGTGCCAAAATACGTGTTGTCACAGTAGTGTCACTGACTGGTGGCAGTCTTTGACCATTTTTATGAACGTGAATTGAGACATTATGGATAACGACGTTTTATATTATCCCAAAGAGCTAAGCTGGCTATCGTTTAACGAACGCGTATTGCAAGAAGCCGCGGATAAAAATAACCCTGCAATAGAACGCATTCGCTTTCTTGGTATTTACTCTAATAACCTTGATGAATTTTATCGGGTACGCGCGGCAGATGTTAAACGCCTTATCACTATCGCCCAAAATGACGGAAACGAAGAAGAAGCAGAGCGCCTCACCGAACTTATGGCGCAGATACAAAAGAAAGTAGTACAGCTTTCTGAAAAATTTGACCAAATCCATAAAGACGTCGTCAAAACCCTTGCCCGGTACAATATTCATATCCTGCGTAAAGATGACTTAGACGATTATCAGAAGCAGTGGGTACGCAATTATTTTATCAACAAAGCATTGCGCCATATTGCGCCTATTCTTATTGATAAGAAAACAGATCTGCTAAGCCGCTTAAACGGAAACTCTGTCTATTTGTATGTTGCGTTACGAAGAAAAGAACGCAACCCTAAATTCGCCGTTATTCAAGTTCCCACTTCTGAAATGTCGCGCTTTATGCTGATCCCTCCGCAAAAGAGCCGTAAGAAAAAGAGCATTGTTATGCTCGATGACATGATTCAGCTGTGCATTGAGGATATTTTCCGCGGTTTTGTGAAATTTGACGAAATTGAAGCCTTTTCATTCAAAATGACCCGTGACGCAGAATATTCGATTAACGAAGAAATTGACGAAAGTTTCGTAGAGAAAATGTCAGAAAGCATGAAGCAGCGTCTCATTGCTGAACCGGTGCGCGTTATCTACGACACTGACATGCCAGAAGATATGCAGTCAGACCTTCGCAAACGTCTTAAAATAACCAAACTTGATACCATGCACGCTGCGGGACACTACCGTAACTTTAAAGACTTCATTGGCTTCCCCAACGTGGGTCGAGAATATTTAGAGCACACTCCACTGCCGGCCATCGACAGCAAAGCGTTCTCTCAATACAACACGGTATTTGATGCAATTACTGCACGGGATATACTGCTATATTACCCGTATCACCGCTTCCTGCACTTCACCGAATTCGTTCGACAAGCGGCTTTCGACCCAAATGTAAAAGCTATACGCATCAATATTTATCGAGTGGCGAGTAACTCCCGCATAATAAACTCGTTAATTGACGCGGTAGATAACGGCAAGAAAGTAACCGTAGTGGTAGAGCTTCGCGCACGTTTTGACGAAGAAGCAAACATAGAATGGTCTAAGCGCATGACAGATGCGGGCATTCGTGTAGTGCTTGGTGTGCCCACCCTAAAAATTCACTCTAAGCTGTGTATTGTAACCCGCGAAGAACGGGGCAGTTTGGTGAATTATGCCCATTTCGGTACAGGTAACTTCAACGAGAAAACCGCGAAAATTTATACCGACTACAGCTTATTCACCCGCAATCAAGAATTGGCCAATGAAGGGGTAGCGGTATTCGATCTTATTCAATACCCTTATAGACGTTATAAATTCCAGCACCTACAAATATCGCCGTTAAACGCGAGAACCAAAATTCAGTCGCTAATTCGCCAAGAAATTCAGCACCTAAACCAAGGTCAAAAGGCTCAAATCACCTTCAAGATTAACAACCTTGTTGATAAAGAACTGATTGATGATTTGTACCGAGCCAGCCAGGCTGGCGTCAAGATCCGCGGAATAGTCCGTGGTATGTGCTCGCTTAACCCTGGGATAAAAGGAATAAGCGAAAACATCGAAATCATTTCTATTGTTGATAGGTTCCTCGAACATCCTCGCGTAATGATTTTTGAAGGCGGCGGCGAGAGAAAAGTGTATATTTCATCTGCTGATTGGATGACCCGAAACATGGACAACCGCATAGAAGTAGGCTGCCCGGTTTACGATAAAGGTCTTCAACAGCGCATTGTTGATATAATGGAACTACAATTTAAAGATACCCTGAAAGCTCGAGTGATTGACAAGGATCAGAGCAACAAGTACGTTGCGAGGGGAAATCGTAAAAAACTTCGCTCGCAAATAGAAATATACGACTATTTGAAGAAGCAAGAAGACACTATGTAGGATATAAGATTAGTACATGACCCAGCACGAATCAGTTTTTAATGACGTGGAAACCCGCGAAGTCAGTAAAGTCGCAGCACTCGATATTGGCTCGAATAGTTTTCACTTAGTAGTAGCACGTATTGTTGCTGGGTCTGTGCAAATTCTGCATAGAGTTAAACAAAAAGTTCGCTTGGCCGAAGGGCTCAACGAAGACGACGTATTGTCTGATGAGGCAATGGAGCGCGGGCTGTCTATGCTTAAGGTAGTAGCAGAAAGCCTTAAAGGGTTTGAGCCTGATTCAGTCAGAATCGTTGCCACTCATACGCTGCGCAAGGCCCGTAACGCACGAGACTTTATCAGCGCAGCAAGAGACATCCTTCCCTACCCTATAGAAGTGATTTCAGGCGTAGAAGAAGCGCGTCTTATTTACTCTGGCGTTGCCCATACTAATCACGCAGACGGTCAACAACTGGTCGTTGATATAGGCGGTGGTTCAACAGAATTTGTTATTGGCGAAGGGTTTACCCCTTTGCTTTGCCGCAGCCTTCAAATGGGGTGTGTTAGCTATACCAAACGGTTTTTCCCTGACGGTGAGCTAAAGTCCAAAGCGTTCAATCGCGCCATAACTGCTGCGCAGCAAGAACTTGAGTTAATTGACAATAAGTATCGCAGACTTGGCTGGGTCCAATGTATTGGTACGTCAGGAACTATTCGTTCGCTGTTCACTCTTTGTCAGCAAGACAGGCCCAATGGCCACGATATCCCGGTAACGCTTAAAAGTTTACGCAATTTGATGAAGCAGTTCATAAGCGCAGGCCATATAGACAAATTAAGCTACCCAGATTTAAGTGAAGACCGTCGTGTTGTTATTGCAGGCGGTCTCGCTATTCTTATTGCTGTTTTCAGAGCGCTAGAAATTGAAGGCTTGGTTTACTCGCCTGCCGCCTTGCGCGAAGGCGTACTTTATCAGATGGAAGATGAGTTACATCACGCTGATATTAGAGGCAGAACCGCGAGCAGTTTGGCCACCCGCTACGATGTAGATACGTCACAAGCAACCATGGTGCTTAATACAACGCTGTCACTTTTCAATGATGTTGAAAAAGAATGGAAACTTAAAGGGCGTGACTTTAAAAGTATGCTGGGTTGGGCTGCTTTACTTCATGAAGTAGGCATGCAAATTAACTCTCGGGGTATTCAAAAACACAGCGCCTATATTCTTGGCAACGTGGACATGCCTGGATTTACGCAGGAACAACAGTTACTGCTAGCTACACTCGTGCGTTTTCACAGAAAGAAAATTCGAACCAATGAACTCCCCACGTTCAACCTTTTTGATGAGCAGTCGGTAAAGCATTTAATTGCACTACTGCGTTTGGGTGTGCTGCTTAATATTAAACGCCAAGAGGGTTTTGTACCTGATCTCGTTGTTAAGGTAGAAAAGAATGAACTGGCCATTACCTTTCCTGAAGGCTGGTTAGATGAAAAACCTATAATCTCTGCTGACCTACTACGTGAAAGTCACTACTGGAAATCCCTTGATTTGAAGCTTTCTGTTTTTCCTGATATCGAGCAACTTCATCCCACGATAGAATAAGAAAAACGTCAGGCTCGGATTATAAAAATGGGGCATTGAACCGATTGGCTCGGAACAATAGCCCCATTTATCTCTAGCCTTGCGAAACTAACGTATCTAAACGTTGATTCAATTACTCGGCTTTGGCTTTGGTATCATCAAAGTGCGCGCTGTCGTATTTTTTGAACCACGCCAAAATGTTTTCCACTTTACCAATCATTCTAGAAGGTTTAGAGGCAATACCATGAGGTGAGCCGGGTACTTTCACGAGTACACTATCAACCTTTTGAAGTTTTAACGCTTGATAGAACTGCTCAGTTTCAGACATTGGCGTGCGTTTATCTTCCACTCCAGTAATCAACATGGTGGGGGTAGTTACATTGCCCACGAGCGATAATGGCGAGCGCTTCCAATAGTGTTCTACGTTATCCCAAGGCTTGCCAGGGAATTGGAAAGGTATCTGGTACAGGCCCGAATCGGCAGTCAATACCTTCGATAACCAATTAATAACGGGTTTTGCAACCACGGCTGCTTTAAAACGGTTTGTAAGTCCAATGGCATAGGCTGATGCAATGCCACCTGCAGAGCCACCCGTTATAAATAAACGCTCTGGATCGGCAATGCCTTTTTCAATCAGCGCGTCTACTCCAGACATATGGTCGGCAAAGTCGTACTCAGAGCTATATTTCCCCTGAAGTAGCAGTGCAAAGCGCTCACCATAACCCGTACTGCCTCTGTGATTATCATAAAACACCACATATCCCTCGGCTGCCATGCGCTGAAGTTCAGCCGTAAAGACAGGGCCATAAGCGAGATTAGGTCCACCGTGAATTTCTAAAATTAGCGGATAGGTTTTCGAGCTGTCATAGTTTGGCGGAAGAATATACCAACCTTGAATTTCTTCGCCGTCGATAGAAGATTGATAGACTATTTCCTTAACTTCACCTAATTTTTTGTGGCCTAAAACATCTTCATTAAGCGAAGTAAGCTGTCGCTCGCTTCGGGTGGTGACATATAAATCGGCGGGTCTGTCTGTACGCCCTTTAGTATAAGCCACAACATCGTTAACAGCGTGATAAGTACCAAATACGTAAGGACGCCCTAACGTGGTGCCGCCAAGCCCTCTAGCTACGGCTTTTACACTGCCAGAAAGCGATACCACATCCACCTGCGCTAAACCGCGAACCGACTGCTGAAAATAAACGTGCTTATTATCTTTCCAGTAAAAATTAGACACCGAGTTATCAATGTCTTTCGTTATGTTTCTTTGGTCAGAGCCGTCGCTATTCATTACATACAGATAGCTATTTTTGTACATCACTTTTTCGTCGTCACGGTACGCATAAGCAATATGCTTTCCGTCCGGCGATACAACAGGTGACGATTCTCGCCCTTTATCCTGCGTCAATTGTTCAATATTCCCCGTCATATCAACAGAAAATATATCGGCCTCAACTGGTTCATACTCCCAGTTATCACTGCGGTTAGCAGAGAAATAGATTTTGTCACCATCGAGGGAGAAGCTTAATCGCCCATTGTGGTGGTAGTTACCTGAAGTCAGCTGGCGTGCTGTGCCTCCATCGGCAGGAACGATAAAAATATGGGTATAAGCTGGCTCAAGAACACCGCGCCCATCGGCTTGATAGCGCGCCTTAGTGATGTATTGGAATTTAGGCGACCACTTTGCGCCTTCCGGCTTCTTCGGCATTTTAACGTCAAGCGGCTTTTCCTTTGCATCAACGCTCATGGTGAAAGCAATGTATTTACCGTCAGGCGACCACGTAATGTTACTGGGACTTGAAGTAACGTTGGTAACTAACGCCGTTTGCCCCGTGTCCATCCAGCGCACATAAAGCTGAGGTTTGCCCTCTTCATTGGATAGATAAGCCAATCGGCTTCCATCAGGTGACCAGCGAACAGAGTAGTAATTCTTTTTTGATGAAAGTAAGGGGCGGTTTGACTTGCCATCAACCGACGCTAGCCACACATTTGCCCGGCTACTGTCTGACATAATGTCGTTTGAACGACGCACATAGGCGATATTTTTACCGTCTGGAGATATCTGAACATCACTCACGTATTCCAAATTAAAGATATCTTCCGATTTAAAATACTGGCTATCGTCTGTATCGGTAATTTCAGCTTCAGTATTGGCAAAGACTGTACTGGGTAACACCGTATTTGATAAAGCAAAGGCGCCCCCGTAAAAAAGTGCAGTTAATACTGCCTTACGCATCATTACAGACGAGCATCTGAGACTGCTATTTCTAAACATACCTCACCTTATTTTTCGTTATATGGACCCGTAAACCTTTGCGGAACACTTTAAATCAGGTCCTCTCTTTTTGCTTTTTGGCGTAATCACTTTTGCGTGATGTTAGTGTTATTCCAGTATTACTGAATAAATATTCTCAATAAAGAGTAAACGCTGAACGCCCTCAACAAGACGACTAAGCGCAAACTAATAGACCTAACACCACAAATATTACATGTTAGTACATTTGTTAGCCTTATGGTTAGTTGCAGATAAACGTCAGAATGCTAACGTTTATACATGGCAAAAAGGTATTAACCATGAATAATCCACACGGTGAATTTAAAAGTAAAGCGAACGGTCAGTTACTGATGTTCGCGGCGCGCGGTCCATGGAATGATGAAACCATGAGAAATGGCGTGATTAAGATGTCGTCCGATATCTCTACATTCGAACAAGGTAGACCATGGATACAGTTAAGTTGTCTTTATGGTGAAAGCCTGATGCCTCCCTCCACCTTTGATATTTTTGTAAAGCAAACACGCGTAAGGAAAGCCCGCGGCCTGTCATTTCTTGCTGTGGTGATATTAGATACCGATATTATGCTGACAACTAAGCAACAGATCTCTCAGTGTTATGACGCTGCTGAGGTTCCTTATTGCTTTTATGATTCTGTGGAAGATGCTTTACAAGCGCTAACGAAAATGGGCTATGACTTTGGTAATAAAGACGCTGAACGCTTTTTTACCAAGTTTGACTTTACCCGCTAAAAAATCAGCAAAACAGTGAATAAATAGAAAGAGCGCCAGTGGCGCTCTTACAACTTTATAATGAAGATTGTACCAATGCTTTTTGTTACGCTTTAGAAGCTTGGTAAATACCTTCAATCGCTTTATCTAGTGTTGCTTCAAACTCTTCTTGAGATTGCTGTGCAGATACGCCTTCGGTCAATGCTCGAGAGAAGCTCGCGATCATTCCTTGGTTTTCTGCCAGTTTCGCGTTTGCGTCGTCACGGCTGTAGCCGCCAGAAAGTGCAACCACTTTAAGTACGCGAGGGTGATCAACAAGCTCTTTATAAAAGTTGGCTTCGGTTGGTAGCGTTAGCTTAAGCATCACTTCTTCACCTTCGCTAAGAAGATTAAGCTGGGTTAGGATCTCTAACTTAAGTAGCGCTTCAGCTTCTGCTTTTTGCGGGCTGTGTATATCAACCTCTGGCTCGATAATTGGAACCAGGCCAGCAGCTAAAATTTGCTTACCAATTTCAAACTGCTGAGCAACGACATCTTTAATACCTTGATGATTCGCAAGCTTTACAACACTGCGCATCTTAGTGCCAAATACGTCTTGTGCTACCGCTTTAGCAAGCAGTGCATCAAGCCCAGGCATAGGCTTCATCACTTGAACGCCATTGCTCTCTTCAGCCAATCCTTTATCAACTTTTAGGAAAGGAATAACACGCTTTTTCTGCCACAAGAAGTGCGCAGTAGACATGCCTTCAATTTCTCTATCAAGGGTGTTTTCAAATAAGATTGCGCCAATAACGCGCTCGCCGCTAAAAGGGGTGCTGGTGATAATGCGCGTACGCATTTCGTGAACTAGATTAAACATCTCTTCGTCTGAGCTGTATTCAGACTCTTCAATGCCATATAAGCGTAACGCTTTCGGTGTACTACCGCCGCTTTGATCTAACGCTGCAATAAAACCGGTTTGTGTTTTCAGTTTATCCAACATTGCCTGCTGAGCTTGTGATGCCATTGCAACACTCCTTTTGTATATTACTGCCTTAATAGACAGGTGTAGGGTTTATTGTTATACCAATTCTATTAAAGATCTGTTTGTCTCAGACTCGGCACGCCGACACCTTAAGTAAACACATCTGTAATAAGATTGGTATTTATGCCTGCGTACTTCACTGTTTCGCAGGTGTAATCGTTTCCGATTATAGGGTCACGCTCAAAAATGCTGTTACTGAGCGTGACGCATGTTGGGGCAACTTTGCACTAGGCCTTAGCTTTAATGAGCTTCTATGAACTCTTATTCGCTATAGCACGCTGCTTTCATGTGCAGCGCTTTGGCTTATTTGTTTTTTTCTTCTAGTACTGCTACCGCTGGTAGTGTTTTACCTTCCAAGAATTCAAGGAACGCGCCACCACCTGTCGAAATATAAGAAACCTTATCGGCAATTCCGTATTTATCAACCGCTGCTAGTGTATCACCACCACCTGCGATTGAGAATGCGTCGCTTGCTGCAATCGCTTCTGAAAGCGCTTTCGTACCTGCACTGAACTGTTCAAATTCAAAAACGCCTACAGGGCCATTCCAAACAATGGTGCCCGCATTCTTAATAATATCTTCTAACGCTTTTGACGAGTCTGGACCGATATCAAAAATCATATCGTCGTCTGCAACGTCACTGACTACTTTAAGCGTCGCTTCGGTATTCTCATCGAACGCTTTGCCTACTACTACGTCAGTCGGCACTGGAATATTACCGCCATTTGCTTGTGCTTCATTCATAAGCTGCGTAGCTTGCTCAGTTAAGTCCATTTCAACCAGAGACTTACCTACATTGTGTCCTTGCGCCGCAATAAAAGTATTAGCAATACCACCGCCAACAATCAGCTGGTCTACTTTTTCAGCCAATGTTTTCAACACAGTCAACTTGGTAGATACTTTAGAGCCACCCACAATAGCAACCATTGGGCGCTTAGGGTTGTCTAGCGCTTTACCCAGTGCATCTAATTCAGCAGCAAGTAATGGGCCAGCACAGGCTTTTGGCGCGAATTTAGCAACGCCATGTGTAGACGCTTGTGCACGGTGAGCGGTGCCAAAGGCATCCATGACGAAAATATCGCAAAGTGCTGCATACTGTTTCGCTAACGTCTCGTCGTCCTTCTTTTCGCCGTTATTAAAACGTACGTTTTCAAGGATAACCAATTCGCCTTCGCTAAGCTCAACACCGTCTAGGTAGTCTTTAACAAGCTTAACCGGTACGTCTAGGGCATCATTAAGGTAATCAACAACAGGTTGAAGAGAGAATTCGTCCGCAGGCTCGCCTTCAGTAGGACGGCCAAGGTGAGACATCACCATAACTGCTGCACCAGCGTCTAGTGCTGCTTTAATCGTAGGAATAGATGCTTTGATACGCGCATCTGAAGTTACTTTGCCGTCTTTTACCGGCACATTTAAGTCTTGTCTAATTAGTACGCGCTGACCATTTAGGGCCATATCGCTCATGCTTGGAATTGCCATCGTCTTTCCTATGTTAATTTAAATTCAGTAGAGCGTGTTTCAACAAGTCAAACACGCTCAAATTAACTGTGAAAGCTGCGCGGGCTGGTGCCACCACCCCTTGGCAGCATCAATGCTTTATTTTGCGTCGAACATCACTTTAGCGGTATCGAGCATACGGTTTGCAAAACCCCATTCGTTGTCACACCACACCAGTGTTTTAACCAGCTGTTTGTGACTGACTCTTGTTTGTGTGCCATCTACAATACACGAGTGAGGGTCGTGATTGAAATCTACTGACACCAAAGGCTCTTCGGTGTAGTCCAAAATGCCCTGTAAACGCCCCGCTTTTGCATTGCGAAGGGCTTGATTCACTTGCTCAATAGTTACCTTAGACTGAAGCGTTACACTTAAATCCATGGCAGTAACATTGATAGTAGGCACTCGAACCGCAATAGCTTCAAACTTGCCCGCAAACTTAGGCAGAATACGCTCTATACCGGCAGCGAGGCGGGTATCAACGGGAATAATCGACTGACTCGCGGCGCGGGTTCTGCGCAAATCTTCGTGATAAGCGTCGATAACTTGCTGATCGTGCATAGACGCGTGAATGGTTGTGATCGTACCACTTTCGACACCGAACGCAGCATCTAGCGCTTGAATAACCGGAACAATACAGTTTGTGGTACAAGAGCCGTTAGAGACTAATTTTTGTTCACTGGTCAACGTGTCTTCGTTGGTTCCAAAAATGACCGTATTGTCTAAATCTGGTGAACCGGGTGACGAGAAAAGCACTTTGCCAGCGCCAGCATCTAAATGCGCTTGCCCCGATGCTCTGTCATCAAATTTCCCCGTACACTCAAGCACAATATCAACGCCCAAGTCTTTCCAGGGTAGGTCTTTAATATCGCTTATCGCGAGCAGTGTAATATCGTCGCCTGCCACATTAAGCGTATTGTTTTCTAAGGCCACATCAAAACGGAACCGCCCGTGGGCGGTATCGTATTTAAGTAAATGTGCTATGCCTTCGGGTTTAGCAATGTCGTTAATGGCCACTACGTTGAATTCGTTGTTGCGCCCGCTTTCATACAGCGCACGCAACACGTTGCGACCAATGCGACCAAACCCATTTATGGCAATATTTACCATAGGCTTATCTATTACCTCTTACAGAGACAGTGCAGCCTCTACTACAGCGTCAGTGGTAATGTTGAAGTGCTTAAACAAATCGCCAGCAGGCGCAGACTCACCAAAGGTGTCCATGCCCACGATAGCGCCATTAAAGCCAACGTACTTGTACCAGCTGTCTTTAGACAGCGCTTCAACCGCTACGCGTTTAACAACGCTAGAAGGCAGTACGCTTTCACGGTAATCAGCAGATTGACGGTCGAATACGTCAGTTGATGGCATAGACACTACGCGAACGGCTTTGCCTTGCTCGGTAAGTTTCTCTGCGGCTTCAACGGCTAGCTGAACCTCAGAACCGGTACCAATAAGAATAAGCTCTGGCGTACCTTCGCAGTCTTTAAGTACGTAACCGCCTTTCGCGATATCGGCCACTTGTTGAGCCGTTCTTTCTTGCTGCGCTAAGCCTTGACGTGTGAAGATCAGCGTTGTTGGGCCGTCAGTGCGCTCAATAGCAGACTTCCACGACACAGCAGACTCAACCTGATCACAAGGACGCCAGTTATCAAGGTTAGGAGTCGCACGTAGCGCAACCACCTGCTCTACCGGCTGGTGGGTTGGGCCGTCTTCACCTAGACCAATTGAATCGTGGGTGTAAACGAAAATTGCAGGCTGCTTCATTAGCGCTGCCATACGTACCGCATTACGTGCATATTCCATGAACATTAGGAAGGTTGCACCGTACGCCTTGAAGCCACCGTGAAGGGCAATACCGTTCATCATGGCCGACATACCAAATTCACGTACACCGTAATAAATGTAGTTACCTGATGCATCGCTTGCTTCAACGCCTTTGCTGCCTTCCCAAATAGTTAGGTTAGAACCTGCAAGGTCGGCAGAGCCACCTAATAGCTCTGGAAGTAGCGGCCCAAATGCATTTAATGCATTTTGTGACGCTTTACGTGAAGCAATGTTTTGTGGGTTAGCTTGAAGTTCAGCAATAATTGCATCTGCTTTATCGCTGAAATCTGCTGGTAATTCGCCATTTACACGACGTTTGAATTCTGCTGCAAGCTCTGGGTAGGCGGCTTCGTATGCAGCGAAAGCGTCGTTCCACGCGCTTTCCGCTTTTGAGCCTTTCTCTTTGCCATCCCAGCCCGCGTAGATATCGTCTGGAATTTCGAACGCGCCGTGGCTCCAGCCAAGCTTTTCACGTGTAGCGACAATTTCGTCATCACCTAACGGTGCACCGTGGCAAGACTCAGTACCTTCTTTATTAGGCGAGCCGAAACCAATGGTGGTTTTACAACAAATAAGTGTAGGCTGCGCCGTATTCGCCTGCGCCTTTTCAATGGCAGCTTTTACTTGTTCAGCATCGTGACCGTCAACGCCTTCAATCACTTCCCAGCCGTAGCTCTTAAAGCGTGCTGGAGTATCGTCGGTGAACCAGCCTTCAACTTCACCATCAATTGAAATGCCGTTGTCATCCCAAAATGCGATTAACTTACCAAGGCCTAGTGTACCGGCCAGTGAACACGTCTCGTGAGAGATACCTTCCATCAAGCAGCCATCACCTAGGAACGCGTAGGTGTGGTGGTCTACGATAGTGTGACCGTCTTTGTTGAACTGTGCCGCTAACACTTTCTCGGCAAGCGCCATACCCACTGCGTTACTGATGCCCTGACCTAGCGGGCCAGTGGTGGTTTCAACGCCTGGCGCATAACCATATTCTGGATGGCCTGGCGTTTTTGAATGCAATTGACGGAAGTTCTTTAACTCTTCAATTGGCAGTTCGTAGCCTGAAAGGTGAAGAAGAGAGTACAACAGCATTGAGCCGTGACCATTTGAAAGCACAAAGCGATCGCGGTTAGCCCAAGATGGGTTTGCAGGGTTATGTGATAAGAAATCACCCCATAGTACCTGTGCGATATCAGCCATCCCCATTGGGGCACCTGGGTGACCAGATTTAGCTTGTTGAACGGCGTCCATGCTTAATGCACGGATAGCATTGGCGAGTTCACGACGAGAGGGCATGTTGTCTCCTGATTTATTTTGTATCTTTTGGTACCACGGTAGTAATTGATGTGAGCACTGGGGAACATCAATTGTCTGCTCTTGCTCTACTTCTAGGCACTTTTGAATGTGAGGCTATTCTTACCCATGCCACCTTTCAGTTCAATGGATTTTCATTGCCATTATCGAAAGTAAATCCAAAAACATCAAAGAAGCTTACAAAGCCCACGGCATTACCGATAACACTTATATGTCTTTGTCTTTGTTATACATCGAAATAACCCCAAAAATGATCGGGTTATGTCAACTATTCGTAACAAAGAGACTTTTAGACGTCTAGAAGTAAAGACTGGTATTTATAACTTGTTTTAGTACAATATACGACTATTTTGATAATTTAACGCTTACGGAGCATTTATGGCCACGCATTTATTCACATCCGAGTCAGTGTCTGAAGGACATCCGGACAAAATTGCTGATCAGATCTCAGATGCGGTTCTTGACGCTATATTAGAACAAGATCCTCGCGCTCGGGTGGCCTGCGAAACGTATGTAAAAACCGGTATGGTTTTAGTAGGTGGTGAAGTAACCACTTCTGCATGGGTAGACATTGAAGAACTTACCCGAAAAACTGTTAAAGAAATTGGCTACACGCATTCAGATATGGGCTTTGACGCCGATTCATGTGCGGTATTAAACGCAATCGGTAAACAGTCTCCTGATATCAATCAAGGTGTTGACCGCGCAAGCCTAGAAGAACAAGGTGCGGGTGACCAAGGCCTGATGTTTGGTTACGCGAGCGACGAAACTGATGTATTAATGCCGGCGCCTATCACGTACTCTCACCGCCTTGTTCAAAAACAAGCGGAAGTACGTAAATCTGGTAAGCTAGACTGGTTGCGCCCAGATGCGAAAAGCCAAATTACTTTCAAGTATGAAAACGACAAGCCTGTAGGCATCGACGCGGTTGTACTTTCAACTCAGCACTGTGATTCAGTAAGCACTGAAACAGTACGTGAAGCGGTAATGGAAGAAATCATCAAGCCAGTACTACCAAGTGAATGGATTGATGGAAATACGCGCTTTCACATCAACCCAACAGGTCGATTCGTTATCGGTGGTCCAATGGGCGACTGTGGCTTAACAGGTCGTAAAATCATCGTAGACACTTACGGTGGTATGGCTCGTCACGGTGGTGGCGCGTTTTCTGGTAAAGATCCATCTAAAGTAGACCGCAGTGCAGCATACGCGGGTCGTTACGTTGCTAAGAACATTGTTGCCGCGGGCCTTGCTAAGCGCTGTGAAATCCAAGTGTCTTATGCAATTGGTGTGGCAGAGCCAACGTCTATCAGCATCGATACCTTTGGGACTGGCGTTGTAGATGAGAAAACACTCGTTGCATTAGTGCGCGAACACTTTGATTTGCGCCCTTACGGCCTTATCCAAATGCTAGATCTTGAGCGCCCAATTTATCGCCCAACAGCTGCATACGGTCACTTTGGTCGTGACGAATTCCCATGGGAAGCAACAGATAAAGCGGAAGCGTTAAAAGCATCGATTTAATACGATAAGCCATTAACGCTCTTTGAAAACGCCGTTAGCTTGTTACGCTTTACATTGAAGCTATGCAACCTAGCGGTGTTTTTTGTTGAGTCTTTCAGGTGAGACAAGCTAGCCCCCTAAATTAAATACGGTAAAGCCTATTTCCATCCTTTGTTTTTGCAGCTATGCTTAAATAACGAACACACTATCGCTTGTAGTTTCTGGTTGTTTACAAGCCATGATAACAACAACTTGGGCTCTTCCATGAATGTAGTTTCCGGTACTCTTATAGCGTTCACGCTGGCTGTCTCAATAACAGCCTTACCTGTGTTCGCGAATGTAAATGATACCCTCTACAGCCCAATTCAATTTAAGAGCAAGAAGATAGCTCGGTGGCAGCTAAACAGTATGTACCGCGTTCAATCTACGACCGAAACCTACCTTTACGACAACAGTTATACCTATCCAGCGGGCTCACAAGGTATGTTTAGCGCCAGCCGGCGTTTTAACACCTGGGTGCCTCAAAAGGTTTATGCGACCTACAAAACAAACAATACCGCTTTTCAACATTATGCTGAGTGGCTTTATTTACCGCACGATGTGGGTACTTTTACGCGATTAGGCTGGCTACTTGGCCAAAGCGAAGGGTTAAATATGGCCGTTGAGATTGAGCATAGACAAGTTGGAGAAGAAGAGAATATGGCGCTTTCATTAGGTGTTAATTACCTGTTCTAGAAATATCACTACCTTTAGCTTTTCGAACGCCTCGATACCAAAATTGACGCACCCTAACAACAAATGCAATACAGAATCATTTCTGAGTGAGTGCCATTGTTTTAGCATAGGTTTGCTGAATTATCATTGCATCTGAACTCGCCCGATGACGCTTAACGTCTAGTTCAGCGGAAAGACTATTTTTTACGTCATGCCAGTTATCCATTTGAGACTCACTCAATATATATTCAAGGGCGCGGCAGGTGAACGACATTTCAATTTGCGCAGCCGAGAACAGCTTTATAAGCCAAGGGTTATCTACCACCCACCCGTCACTGTATACAACTGTATTCCCCAGAAAATTATTAAGCTCAACGCACACCTTATGAGGTTCCTCGCCTCGTGCTTGTAACATTTGTTGAGAGATGCCATGAAGCGATTCTGCTTTTGTATCCCAGTGTACCCAAGAGTCAAATGGCCTTAGTAGCTTGCACCACTTTGCACCATCATAGCGCACAATGCCTATTTCTATGGGGTAACTTGCCGCCCCAAATCCACTTGCTTCCACATCTATAATTGTAGGCAATGTTGTATTTCGCACTTATACTCCAAACTACTGTTCTCCTTAATTTGTGTTAGCAAAAGAGAATATCCTTCTCACTGGCACAGGTATTTTTATTTTTCATCGTGCTCTGCGCTCTCACATAGCTGCTCACCTAACAAACATTAAGCTTCACTCCTTGTGTTTAATAGCAGAATCGTGCCACATTGGTTATTCCAAAAAGGAGAGTGAACGCAAACTCATAGAAAGACTGCTTACATAACAAGCAAATTTAGACTAAAGGATAATGCGTAAATAATAAAACGCCCTGCACATTGCTATACACTTTTAAGAGTAGTCAATCAGGTAGCTAATTCATGCGTGTATATCTTCTTCTATCAGCGCTCCTCTGCTTTATATCCTTTAATTCATGCCGAGCTGACAGTACTCAAGAGCCTTTAATTATTGGTATTGATGCAGACCTCTCGGCGGTTGCTGTAGAGGGAGGCGTTGCTATTACTCGAGGCGTAGAGCTAGCCGTTGAGGAAATTAATGCGAATGGAGGGATACTTGGCCGTACACTCAAAGTGATTGCGAAAGATCACCGAGGAAATCCTGCTCGCGGTATTTACAACATTGAACAGTTTGCGCAAATGCCAAACTTGCTAGCCGTCGTTGGTGGGGTACATACTCCCGTGGTGCTTGCGGAAATTGATATTATACATGCTAAAAATATTCTCATGCTGGTTCCCTGGGCCGCCGGCACGCCCATAGTAGACAATGCTCACTCACCCAATAATGTTTTTCGAATCTCAGTACGTGACGCTGAAGCAGCGTCTGTACTGATAGACTTTGTAAAATCCAGAGAGTTATCTAATGTCGCTTTGATCTTGGAGCGAACAGGATGGGGACGTTCCAACCTTGAGTCTTTAACTAAAGCGGCACAGGAACAAGGGGTGAACATTAGCGCAACCTATTGGATTAATTGGCAACAGAAAGATTTTTCTGAAGATGCTAAGGCGATAAAAGATTCGAAGGCGGACAGTGTAATATTAGTTACCAACGTACCTGAAGGTGTGGTTGTTGTAGATGCATTGGCTGAACAAGGCCTAAGCTCGCTCCCTGTTGTTTCTCACTGGGGTATAGCGTCAGGTCAGTTCGCATCTCAATTAGCCAACCCTATCAATCAGCACGACATATCAGTTCTTCAAACGTTTCACTTCCACCATCAGAAAAATAACAAGGCTAAACAATTATTAGAAGCCTATTATAATAAATATGGGCTTATTGATGCAGCAGCTATTGAAGGTGTCACAGGTTTAGCCCATGCATATGATTTAATTCACTTAATTGCTATCGCTGCCGATAAAGCTAATAGCATACAAGTTAACGATTTACGCAATGCTCTAGAATCGCTTAAAGACATCCAGGGTGCTGTAAAATACTATGAAGCTCCATTCACTAAAGAAAGGCATGATGCACTTTGGTCAAAGGATTATTTTATGACGAAGATTAATGATAAAGGCCATTTGGTAACAACGGGCAAGAAATAATGCAGCATGAACCTATGAGGCTGCGTTCTTTATTGCTTTCAAGCATGATCCCAAGGCTAGCGCTATTAATAGCAGTGCTGTCTATTACGCTAGTTGCCCTTTCCTTTCATTTCATTGTTAAGCAAAGTAATGCCCTTCAGCAGCAGTCGGTAGAAGGGCTCGAGCAAGATATTAGCTTCATTGTTAGCGATACAACGCGTCAGTTAGCCGATCTAGCGGCAAACGACATTATTATTAATTCGCTGGTTGATTTACAGCAGCGAGATAATTACCTACCTATGTTTTTTCGCTCTTTAAATCTTACCCAGGCAAAAACTGTAGAATTTGCACTGTTTGATTTTGCAGGTGAGAAAGTTATCGACAAAAACTGGAGTGCTACGCTTCCTGAGTCGTTAAGCAGTGCTTGGCGTCAGCAAACGCTTGGCTCATCAAACACCTTTTCGTCCGTATCTAAATACGGAGTAGTCATCAGCGTCCCCGTTCTGCTCAATGGCGTCTCTGAAGGTGCCCTTGTCATGTACGTCGATAGCCTTCAATCATTGCTCGCGCCCTACCCTAGACTGACTAACCAGTTAGTCACAGATTCAAACGGAAACGTACTATTTAGTAGCGAGCCCTCTTTAATAGCGCCAAACTCAAGCTTTTTAGCGTTTAACCAAAGTGGCTATTCTATTAAGCAAACCAGCTGGAAGAACCTTCAGTTATATAGCGTTAAACCAACTATTACTGCATACAGAGAGGTTGCCTGGACAGGCATTGTTTTATTAGCAATGGTTGTGGGGTTCATTTTCATTATATTGCATATGGTGAGTATGACCGGAACCTTGGCCGAGCGAACCCTTTCAACACTGTATAAAGATATTAAAAATCGCCTTAATAGTGACAATACAACGTCTTTAAACAATGAGTCTCAAGTTGAGGCAAAAGAGTTAGCCGACATTCGAGCCGCTTTCGATAAGCTTATTTGGGATTTGACCGAGGTCTCAATGTCTAACGAACAGTTTTCGAATGTATTAGAATCGATGGGCGACATGCTGGTCGTGGTCGATCAGAATCAAGAAATTCTCATTTCAAACAAACGCTTCGACATTTTTTGCGATGACCAATACGGTGAAAAGAGTGCAATATTAAAGCTGATAGTACGGAAGCTAGCGACACAACTAAGCGATGAGCTGACGCACTTTTCAGTGAATTCGGGCAAAGAACGTTATATTCGCTGGACAAAAGCCTCCCTTGCCGATGCAAATGGCAATATTCGTGGTGATATATATGTAGGAAATGACGTTACCGAGCAGCGCGCATTAGAAAGCCACGTAAATGTGCTTACCCATGCCATGGATGAAGCAACTGTTTCAATTATTATTTCTGACGTTAAACGGGTCGGACAGCCAATTATTTATGTAAATAGTGCATTTGAAGAATTAACTGGCTACAAACGAAGTGAAATGATTGGGCACAACTGTCGCTCTATGCAAGGTGATGAAACCAGTAAGCAAACTGTTGAGCAAATTCGTAAAGCCATTGCGACACGTGAGCCTATTGAAACTACACTACTTAACTACAGAAAAGACGGCAGCGCCTTTTATAACCGACTAAATTTAACACCAGTTAAAACCAATGGCGAAGTGACTCATTACATCGGTTTTCAGCAAGATGTTACGCAGCAACGACAAACGGAGCAATACCTTCAAGAAGCGAGAGAGAAAGCCGAAGAGTCTGCTCGACTGAAGTCTAGCTTCTTAGCAAGTATGAGCCACGAAATACGCACGCCTATCCACGGTATATCTGGTGTTTTGCAGCTAATGGCAAACTCTGAACTTACCGAAGAGCAGAAGCATTACCTTTCACTCGCTAAGTTTAGTATTCAAGGCCTTTTACATATCGTAAATGACATTTTGGACTTTTCTAAAATTGAAGCAGGTCAGCTACAGATTGAAGAGAACCCTTTCGACATTTTAGAGTCCCTTGAGAACCTTCAAAGTCAGTACGCCATCATGTGCCAGGAAAAAGGTCTTGAGCTACACTTCCACTTTGATCTACAAGGGTTCCACGTTGTACAAGGTGATGATGTACGTTTCAGGCAAATTTTGTCGAACTTGCTGGGCAACGCCGTCAAGTTTACTGACTCTGGATGCATTGAAGTTACCACTAGCATTAAACAAAACGCAGACGACAGCCTTACACTTTTATGTAGCGTAAAAGACACGGGAATAGGTATTGCGCAAGACAAGCAAAGCACTATTTTTGATGTCTTCACGCAAGAAGACTTATCAACCACCCGCAAGTTCGGCGGAACCGGTCTGGGTTTATCAATTAGCAAACAACTTTGCGAACTTATGGGTGGCAACATTAAACTTGAAAGTGTAAAAGGTCACGGAAGTACGTTCTCTTTTACTATTTCTCTTGAGCCCGCGGATGAAACTTTGCTGGTCCCTGTGCACCACGCCTCTTCGTTAAAACGAGAAAAAGGTAAAAAACGTAAAGTACTTATTGTTGAAGATAACGATATTAATCAAATAATCGTGAAACAGCATCTCAGCAACCATACTACCCTTAGCGCCAAATCTGGTTTAGAAGCACTAGAGGCTCTGAATAAAATGAAGGTGACCTTTGATGTCATCTTGATGGATTGTCAGATGCCGGAAATGGATGGTTTTGAAGCAACTAAGCGCATTAGAAACGGTGAAGCTGGAGAGCGTTACCTCAACGTTCCGATTATCGCCCTGACCGCAAATGCAATGAAAGGTGATAAAGAGCGCTGTGTTGAAGCGGGAATGGACGATTATTTAAGTAAGCCCTTCGATGCTGAAGACCTTATCGATAAAGTCGATCATTGGGCAAGTATTGAAAGAAAGACTAAAGAAAGCGTAGTTCATAACCTATTATATTAGGACATCTTGAGTGTATGCATTAACAGTATTAACACCTCTTATCCAAATAGTTGTTTCGTTAAGTTTATTGGTTAACGTTTCGTTTTTTTGCGGTGGCGCGACTGCCGATGAAGTATTGAGGTATAATCTTGGAACATCAGGCAGCTCTATCCCGTACGAAAATGCTGTCGACGAAGATAGGGCCGGTATTCTAGTTGAAATTCTCCCCCTTATTATGAATAAAGCAGGTATTAAGACGGAAAAAGTCATGCTGTCTACCAAACGCGCCATGCTTGCATTTAAAACAGGCGATCTTGATTTCGACTTCTTCAGTCCAAGCTGGCTGTCTAAAGATGAGCCCGCAGCCGACTTCACTTTCTCAGATCCCATTATAGACATCACAGAACACTTTATTACTCTGCCTGAAAACCATAGCCGATACCAAACCGTCGCCTCTATCTACGGTGAAACTGTAGGGATGATCTCCGGCTATGTGTATTTTGATTCTGATAAGTTCGTCAGAATGGATTTTCAAGCCGAGAGCAACCTTATCTTAGCCCTAGGTGCAAAAAGGGTAGATGTCATCATAATGGAGGAGGCATCGGCCCGTTACTGGTCTTCAATTCACGAAATGAAAATTGCCTTGGGGCCCATCCATACCGCGGGCAAAATGGCGTTGCGTGTTCACAATCGACATAAAGATAAGCTTCCTGCCATAAACCGTGCTATCGCTGAACTAAAACAAACGGGTCAAATTGATAGAATACTTGGAAAGTATTCTGACTTCTCATTATAAGCTGCACGCTATTTCGACATTACGCCGCTGCTTTTCTGCCATAGCGCTTTAGAGCAAAAGGAAATTTAATCGACTGGATTAAAAGGCAAAGACACACTAGCGTCATGCCAACCCACCCCACCGGCTTGAACACTTCACCAATCAGGAAGATAGCGAAAAGTGTCGCAACCAGTGGTTCTATTAGTGTAATAAGCGTAGCTTTACTGGCTTCAGTAGTGCGAAGACCATAACCAAACAGCAAGTATCCAAGAAACATGGGTACTACGGCCATATAAAGTGAAACACTAGTGTGGATAGCGTTAGTAAACAGGTTATGACCGGTAAACCAAAGTGAGGGCAGTAGGACAATTGCAGCGCAGCCGAACAGCCCGGCCATAGCAGACTTTGAGTTTGCGCCAGTGTCAATGTGTTGTTTTGCAGCCCACGAATATCCCGCATAAGTTAAACCAGCAATTAACCCCAAAATAACGCCGAATACCTGATTATTTTTAGATGCTGATAGCTCCACTGCCCCCTCTGCTTTGCCCATAGCTAACAGGCCAATTCCCAATGCGCCGAATATAAAGCTTATAAACCATTTTAAAGATACAGGCCTTTTACTTAGAAAATATTCTAAAAGCGCCGCGAATAAAGGTGCGCTAGCGATAGAGACTACAGTACCTATGGCTACACCTGACAAGCGCATAGCGCTGTAAAAAGCGAGCGGATAGATTGCTACGCAAGCACTACCAAACAGAAAGGTAAGTGGTTTAGCCAATAGGACTCGGGCATCTTCTACTAGAGATTTTCTAGCACTTAAGCAAAGCAGAACGCCACCTATTCCCATTGCAAATGCACCGATGGCCAATGGGCTGATTTCGGGCGCAAACTGTGCTGCAGTACCTGTTGTCCCCCACAGAAAACTTGCAACAACAATTGCTAGCATACCTTTTAGTAGTTCATTGGCTTTTACTGGCTTTTCCATTGCACCTCTCTCGTATGACTTTCGTTTTCGCTCTTCTGCTTAGGTAAGGGGTTTGCACTTTGAATATCTTTTCATCAGCCGTTTGCTAGAACTAAGATATTTTTATGTAAAAGCTAAACCTCATCTAAGCGGGATCATACCTAGATTACTTACGATGTAATTAGCCTGATAGACACTTATTTTGACCTTTTAGACGCATTTTCAGGTCACAACAACAGTTAACAAAAAAGTAACACGAGAAAATTGAAATCACCCCATACTACTAAAGTAGAAATATTTGTTTCTCCAGATATAGAAAAAGACAACTTTTTTTGCCACATTACACCCTTGCCTAATAACAAAATAGAAACAACCACCTTGGATGGACTTATGTTTAAAATAAAAAAACCTTCGTTTAGACGAAGCACACTTAGCATTGCGGTAATGGGGCTGCTTAGCTCTGGTGCAATTGCACAGGACACACAACAAGCGGATGACGATAACTTTGAGCAGATTATAGTAACCGCTACAAAGCGCGCTGAATCCATTGAAGACATTCCTTTTTCAATTAACGCACAAACCCAGCGAGACTTTGAACGCAGCGGCGCGGGTAACTTAGAAGATGTAGCTAGAAATGTGGCAAGCGTCTCTATTCAAAATTTAGGGCCAGGCCAAAGCCAGGTTTCAATGCGTGGCGTATCGGCAGGGCAAATAGTGCGTGACCAACCTGGCGTTAAAGAGCAAGTAGGCGTCTATCTTGATGAAAGCGTTATTTCGCTATCGCTGTTTACCCCAGATCTCGATCTTTTTGATCTTAACCGCATAGAAACTCTACGTGGACCGCAGGGTACACTTTTCGGATCTGGCTCTATCGGCGGGACCCTTCGTTACATTACCAACCAGCCTGAGTTAGACACATTTGAAGGTAAGTTTGAAGCTAACCTTAATAGTGTGACAGACGGCGGCGTGGGCGGTCACGTAAAAGGCATGGTAAACGTGCCAATTTCAGATACAGTTGCTATGCGCGCAGTGGTATATCGTACCGATTATGCGGGGTTTATTGATGCGTTAGGTGAAAATGGCGCGTTTAACGAAGACGTTAATGACGGTGACAGAACCGGTGGACGCGTAGCGTTTATTATCGCACCTAACGATAAACTCACCATAACACCGCGACTAATCTACCAAGAACTCGAGATGAACGGGTTTAACAGGGAAGAAGTCTATAACGTGTTTGCAAACCCTTACACTACGACTCGCCCTGCTATTCAATTGGGTGAGCGCGAACAGTACTTACTGCTTGAGGAAGGGTTTACTGACGAAACCTTGATAGCTGACGTAACCGCTGAATATCAAGCTGATGTTGCCGACTTTACTTTTGTTTATAGCTATACCGACCGAGATATATTGGTGAGCCGTGATGCCAGCGCGCTTTCGGGCTCAGTAAGTATCGACTTAGGTTTTCCGGATGCAGCCGTATTATTACCGTCGAACCTATTAGACAGAACCGAAGTAGAGCAAGACACCTTTGAGCTTCGCGCCGCGTCTAATGGCGATGGCGCACTAGACTGGTTAGTTGGCGCTTTCTACTCTTCAACTGAACGCGTTTACGATCAATCACTTCCTACCCCCGGCTATGATGCGTTTACAGATGCTACATTAGGTGAAGGCACGTCAGCAGCGGTTGCTAATGGCTTTGAGGCCGATTCGCCGTACAACGCTTATTTACCTTACGACTTAAAGCAACTTGCTGTGTTTGGTGAAGTGAATTATCAAGTTAACGATGACTTCAAAATGACCGTGGGCTCTCGCTTTTACGATTATGAAGAAGAGCGTCAGTTTATTTCCGGCGGCTTATTCGCCAACGGCGACAACCAAACTGATTCGACAGAGTCAGACGGCTTCACATCACGCGTAATTGGTCAGTATAGCCTTAACGAAAACGTGAATTTAAATGCCCAAGTATCGCAAGGCTTTAGACTTGGTGGTGTAAATGACCCGCTAAATAGAAGCTTGTGTACCGACCAAGACGAAGCCATCTTTGGTTCGTTCCAAGACTATGACGATGAAAAGCTCACTAACTATGAGATAGGCATGAAGTCGTCAGGACGGGGCTGGACAGCAAACGTTTCAGCTTTCTATAACGATATTGAGGATCTTCAGGTTACATTGGATGCCGGTTCTTGCTCGTCACGTGTGTCATTTAACGTACCTGAAGCGCATACTCAAGGTATTGAATTTGAACTTACGCGTCAGTTTACTGACCAGCTCTTTTTCTCATTAACTGGTAGCATCATTGAAGCTGAGTTCGATTCAACCGTCGTTGACGGTGATGGTGCGGTGCTGGGTGGCGTTGAAGATGGCAACCGTTTGGCGTCAGTACCAGAAGAAAGCTTCGCTATCGCATTTACCTATGATTTAGCGCAGCCTTTATTCTCGTCAAACAGCACCTACTTCCAAGGCTCTTACCAGTATGTAGGTGACCGTATTACACAACCTAGTGACCAAGTTGCGGGTGCAGGTATATTCACTTCAGGACTTGCCTTTGGTGGTGCAACCGGCACTGAAACAACGGAGTTAGATTTATTGCTAGACGACTACGGTACAATGAACATGAGCTTTGGTCTTACCTACGATGACTACGAAATCTTGCTATACGCCAACAACCTGTTTGATGAAAACGCACAGCTTTCGTTTGATAGAGAACGTGGTGGACGTGCTCGACTTGGGTTTACGGTAAACCAACCTCGCACAGTAGGCGCAACGTTCCGCTATTTCTTCCAGTAACGAGCGATATATGTCTCTGCCTGAGGGAATGTCCCTTCAGGTAGAGGCTTCACCCGTTATAGAAATAACCTTCACCTGCTAAAGGAATAGCCTTCATTTACTTTAGGAAAAGTATCGTCTAAAAGCGGCACAATAAACATGCTTTGAGAAGCTATCAAAGAAAAGAGTGGAGTTGGCCGTAAGCCGGGTTCTGTCGTGGGCAACCATTCCTCTAGATCAGCAATCGCTCACTGATTCAAGCAACCTACCCGATCCCCATGCGGGCCACACGTTGAGGGATCCTATTTGGTCTTGCTCCGGGTGGAGTTTACCTTGCCACACTCTGTTACCAGAGGTGCGGTGCGCTCTTACCGCACCCTTTCAGCCTTACCGGCATGTAAACATGCTTAGGCGGTCTTCTCTCTGCTGCACTTGTCGTCGGCTCACGCCGCCCAGACGTTATCTGGCACCCTGCCCTTTGGAGCCCGGACTTTCCTCCCCTTTCTTACGAAAGCGGCGATTGCCTGGCCAACTCCGCGGCGCATTCTACATGAAGTGCCCTACAATAGCACCCTATTCCTGCTCGTTGTAAAAGCATTGTTCAACGGCGTTTTTATCGAGCAGTTTTGTGATAATAAAAATCTGATCACCCGTTTCTATCTTAGTGCTTCCTTTGGGTATAAGAGTTTCTTCACCACGGGCAATCATGGCCACTACAGTATTGTCAGGAAGCGATAATTCACTGATAGTTTTATCTAGCGCCGGTGATAACTTAGAAACTTCTATTTCTATAAGCTCTCGTTTACTTTTGGCAACTTTCACAATTTCCAGCGTGCTCGATTCCTTTATCTGGTCTTCTAATACTAAACCTAACTTGCGCGCCGCGTAGGGCAAGGTTGAGCCCTGTAGCAGGGCTGAGATCAGCACAATAAAAAACACCACATTGAAAATTAGCTCTGCGTAAGGCATACCGAATATCAGCGGGAAAATAGCCAAGATAATTGGCACCGAACCGCGCAATCCTACCCATGATATGAGTAATGATGCTTTGAACGAGAATTTTGAGAGCAACAAAATAGGCATAACCACCAGCGGACGGGCAATAAAAATAAGCACAAACGCAATGAGTAAGCCTTCCTTCCAGTTTACGAAAAGCTCAGTGGGTGTAACGAGCAAGCCGAGAATAACAAACATGGCAATTTGCCCCAACCAAGCCAGCCCGTCGAGAAACACAAAGGTATTACGCTGATACGCAAAACGACTGTTGCCCACTATTACGCCAGTAATGAAAGTAGCGAGGAAGCCACTGCCGTTTAAATTCGCAGCAAGGCCAAAAGACAATACACCAAATAACATCACAAAAACGGGATACAAACCTATCGCCATTAAGGTGACTCTTCTGAAAAGCCACACTGCGATCCCGCCAATGGTTAGGCCCACTATCGCTCCCACCCCCATTTGACTGGCAAACAGGGAAAGTAAGTCCACTGGCTTAGTGGTGCTGTCTTGAATAAGCGTAATAAGACCAATAGTGAGGAATATGGCCATAGGATCGTTCGACGCACTTTCAAGCTCCAGCGTCGACTTTATCTTAGCGGGAATTCGTATTCCTGCATTGCGCAAAACCGAAAATACCGCAGCAGCATCTGTTGACCCCACAATAGCGCCAAGCAATAAGCCTTTATAGAGCGGTAAATCAAGGATAATCATGGCCGCCACACCAGTAAGCACCGCTGTACCCACAACGCCAAAGGTAGCAAGCAAAGCTGCTGGCTTCCACGCTTGAATTATAGACTTTTTGGATGTTTGAAGACCGCCATCAAATAGAATAAGGATAAGCGCGAATGTACCTATAGCATGGGCGGCATCGGCATTATCAAAGAAAATTCGGCCTATACCATCTTCACCCGCAAGCATACCTACACCGAGGAATAGCACCAAAACAGGTACACCAAAGCGCGGAGATAGCTTACTGGCCAGCACACCTAAGATGGCAAGCACTGCGCTAAGTAAAATAATGTGATCAACTGCAAACATTATACGTTCCTTATTGCCACTAATGCATGCTTACGAAAAGCTGGAAGCACGTATCAAGGGTTCCTGTTAATACTGCTACCTTACCGCGTTTTTGTTCCAAAGTATTGAGGTGCAAAAACGCGGCAGGGTAATAAAGTTAAGGAACTAGTGTCGCCTAAGGGATGTGCGACAACGAAGCCTTAATTTCTTCCGCAGTGGGCTTTAACTGTGCTTTCCCCTGTTTCTCTCTTCTACTACCCAACAAGTACAATAATGTAGAGGTGATGAACAAGGTTGAAGACGTTCCAATTACGACAGCGAAAACCATAGGCACTGCAAAACTTTCTACTGCGTCACCACCAAATAAAGCCATTGGAAGCAGCGCTAACAGCGTGGTAACGGACGTAAATACCGTTCGACTTAATGTGCTGTTTACCGCTTCGTTGATGGTATTTGCTAAAGGTTTGGTTGGGTCTAAACGTAATAGTTCGCGGATACGATCAAGCACCACCACTTTATCGTTTATCGAATAACCAATCAGCGCCAATAACGCTGCAACCGCTGTTAAGTTAAACTCGATACCGGTTAACGCAAAAAAGCCTATGGTTTTGGTTAAATCCAGTAACACGGTAAGCAGTGCTGCCGTCGCGAAATGCGCTTCAAAGCGCGCCCACAAGTACATCAACATGCCGCCACCTGCGATAAGCAGCGCAAGAATTGATAGCTCTGCGAAGCCTCCGCTGACTTTGGGTCCAACCATATCAATTTTATCAAAACTTACCTGCTCGTCAGCCTGTGAAATCGCACGTTTTAGGGCATCAGTCTGCTTTGCATTACTATTTTCAAGCTCGCCACTGCTATCCAGAACAGGAGCTCGCAACAAATAGTGATGCTCACTGCCGTATTCTTGAATGGCTATCTGATCAAAGCCATTACTTTCAATGACATTGCGCAGCTCATCGGTAGAAAGGCTTGGTGCGGTCAACTCAATCATGGTGCCGCCGGTAAAATCGACACCATAATGTAAACCTGGTTTGGCAAATAAACCAATTGAGAGCACTGTTAGCACTACCGAAATAGCTAATGCAATCTTACGTTTAGCCAGAAAATTAATACCGCTTAGCTTATCACTCAACCGCAGTAGCGGTGATGAGAAGCGCATGGGCGTGCGATCTCTCGTGTTTCTTTTTTTCAACTTAACCGCTTTTAGCATCAACATTTTAGTTAAGGCAACTGCAGTAAATACTGAAGATACAAGACCAAGGGCAATGGTGATAGCAAACCCTTTGATAGGCCCACTACCAAACATAAACAACAAGCTTACCGCTATGAGCGTAGTGAAGTTTGAATCTACTATTGTCGCGAAAGCTTTTTCAAAGCCCACTTCTATTGCACTGGCTGCAGTGCGGCCTTTTTTACTTTCCTCACGAATACGTTCATTAATCAAAATGTTCGCATCTACCGCCATACCCATGGTCAGAATCAAGCCTGCAATGCCAGGTAGAGTCAGCGTTGCACCAAATAAGGTTAACGCGCCAAACACCAATGCCATGTTTATACACAGAGCAAAGCTTGCAATAGCCCCCCACCTGCCGTAAATCGCTACCATAAATGCTAAAACCAGCAACGCACCTGCTATGCCACTTTCTACACCGGTTTGAATAGCGTCGCTACCTAAATCAGGCCCAACCGTACGCTCTTCTATAATATTAAGGGGCACAGGTAACGCACCAGTGCGAAGCATTAATGCGGTATTACCAGCCTCTGGCAGCGTAAAGTTACCGGTAATTTCTCCACGACCACCTGGGATCACGCTGTTAATAACCGGGGCGGTCACCACTTTATCGTCAAGAACAATAGCAAGCACTCGGCCAATGTTGTCACGGGTCATAGTAGCAAACTGCTTAGCACCTGCACTGTCTAAACGAAACGTCACTACTGGCTGACCGGTTTCGCTACTTAAAACACCGGTCGCATCAGTGATATGTTCGCCTTCTAGCGCCACTTTTTGTTCTAGACGGTAGGAATTACCCGCCGCATCTTGTTTGCTCATTACTTGTTCTGAGCGACTGTTTGCAGCCCAATGAAAGGTCATTTGTGCTGTAGTACCCAGTAGCTTTTTAACTTGGGTCGGGTCAGACATACCTGGCATCTGCACTAAAATCGCATCTTTACCCTGTAAGGTAACACTGGGCTCAGTAAGCCCCGTTTCGTTTAAACGCTTCCTTACAACCTCAACACTTCGGCTTAATGTGTCCTTAACTAATTGCTCTGAATAGAGTTCGCTAAGTGTAAGAGTGACGGTGTTTTGCTTAATCGCAACATCAAGTGCGCTTGAACCATTTGGCTGAGCGGAAATTTGATAGGCAATATCGTTAACCTTTCTAGCATCGCCTGCATTGCGCAAAGTAAATACAACGCTTCCAGTACTATCTTCACTACTCGCCTTTGAAGAAAGCGAGTGAGATGTTCTGGTATAGCGTACGTTTTGGGTACGTAATTCGTTAAGTACATCGCTGGAAAAACTGCTGAGTTGCTTCTCAAACAACGCGTCGGTGTCTGCGGCTAAGAGCAGATGCGAGCCACCTTGCAAATCTAAGCCTAGAGATAGTGTTGATGTGGTGTACCACGAAGGTAACTGCTGTTTAACTGATTGTGGCAATATGTTGGGCGCAGCGCTCAGTAAACCGAGCATAACGATGAGCACATACACAAAGCCACGAAATGAAAATCGTGCCATTTTAAATCCTGAATAATTAAGTTTTAAAGCGCTTTAACGAGAAACAAGAGGTTTTGCTTTCACGTTAGCGGGTGTAAAAGGGTTAACTCAGGATGGAAGGTGGACCTCGAGGGCTCGCTTTTACCCACGTTTTATCAGTAAAGAAAGGGCCTGCTGATGGCACCTTGGTGGATGACAAGTTGTAAAAGGCAAAGTTTAGCAATGCCGATATTAAACCTGGCGGCTCTGCGTCGGTAGGCTTTTCGCCTTTATCACCGGTTAGCTTAGTTGCGCTAAACCTAAGGGAGTAGCTTTGCGTACTGTGAACAAACTTGGCCAGCGGAGATTGCGAGGTAACTTCAGCATCACTCGCTACATCAGATGTCTGAAAACCCGTGCTAACAATTAGATACGACAATACCCACGCCACAAAAAACGGCGTAAATGAAGAAGGGTAAAAGCGTTTTATAAAAGCGCGCACGATATTTAGGCTGGTTTGATTAACAATACAATTTCAGACAAGCCAGTGAGATGGGGGCAAACAGATTACTTTCAACGCTATCTTGGACGAGCATTACAAATAAAAAAGCGCCGTTAAAGGCGCTCTTTTGCAATTTATACTTATTTGAAACAGCTGACTGTTCTATGAGGGTTAAACCACTGCAATCACGTCTTCTTTTGGTAAACGTGCTTTGGGTAAACCGTGGTTCCAGTCTTGCTCAGTGTCAGGGTACCCCATCGCTAACGCGACTTCACAAATGTGACCGTCTAGCTCGTCAGCGAACAGTTCACCTAACATATCAGGGTCAACCCCTTCCATCGGTGTAGACGCAATGCCCAAACGAGCCAACGTGTGCATAACATTGCCGAGAGCAAGATAAACCTGCGCTTTAGTCCACGCTGCGTTGTTACCATTTTCATCGGTGTTCGCTTCAGCGAAGGCATAAGCCCCCATAAAGTTTTCACGCATATCTTCAGGTAAATGACCAGAAGCGACTTCTGCATCTACGCGTTTAACAAACTTTTCTTTGGTGAATTTAGGGTCGTAGGCAAACAAAATAGTATGCGATGCTTCTTTAGCGTGATGTTGGTTAAACTGATGCTTATTTTCAAAGCTATCGTGCAAACGCTGCTTTGCTTCATCGCTTTCTACTACAACAAACTTCCAAGGCTGAGAGTTGATAGAAGACGCTGATAGACGCAAAGCTTCAAGAATGGTAGCAAGGTCGTCCGCTGAGATGCGTTTGTTTGCATCGTACTTCTTAACCGTATAACGCTTGTTTAAATCTTCAATAATTGGATGAGACACAACTAACTCCTCAGAACATTAAATAGGGAAAACTCAAAAGTTGTGTGTATGGTATAGATTCAGCTTTTCAATGATAAGCCCGATAAAAAATGAATCAGTTTCAAAATATTTTTGAAACTGAACTGGCATTGTAAAAATTCGTTCAAGGTTTATACAGCTAAGCTAAGTGGTCGTTGTAATTCCAGCCCAATTAGGTAGCGCACTTTGTTTCATTTTGAATTGCTTAGTTTTGTGGTCTATTATTTTGATAATTGTAATTTTTCGCCAGTTAGATTCTTATAAGCCTAAAAGCCGATATTCTTACCATGGATCCTAGGTAACCTTGACAACCACTTCATCATCTCAACAAACCACTGCGGGACATCAAGAAATGAGGGCAGTACGCCAAAGTAGGCGTTACACACTGTGCTATGTTCTGACCACCATTGGCGTTATTTTTTTATGTGCATTAGGCGGATTCAGTTTATACGATGGGTCTGTACTGTTAGGTAGTATCCTCCTTGCCAACGCGGCAGTTGGGTTATTTAACCTTTATCTATTAAAGCGCAGCAATAATGTTGAACGCGCAGCTATTGTTTTAAGCGGCATTTTATTTACTCTATCAATGACCCTGCTGATTACGGGGGGTAAGGATAATACAGGTTTACTTTGGGTTTACCCTATTGCTGCAATTAACCTTTTTATCAACCGCTTTTGGCCTGCAGTCGCTGTATTTGCTATCTTCACTGTGACTAGCACTTTACTGTTGTTTACACCATTATCTGCGTTGCTAGTAACTAGTTACACACTTGTTGAATCTATTCGTTTCATCCTTACTACACTGGCTCTTAATACAATATGTCTCGCGGCATTGAAGTCTGAAGAACAATCTTATCAAACCATTATGCAGCTTCATGATGACGATATTCGTCAGATGGCCTATTACGACACATTAACAGGTCTACCTAATCGCTGGAGTTTTAAAACAAATTTAAATCGAATGCTAAGCCGGGCTGAAAAAGATAAACAGCGTATAGGGTTGTTATACATAGACCTCGATAATTTTAAGCAAGTAAATGATCAATATGGTCATGACGCGGGAGATCGCTTGTTACTCAAATTTAGTGAACGCCTGTGGGAAGCGATTCGCTCAACAGATCGAGTATTCAAAAGTAGTTCAGAAAGTCTAGCTAGGCTCGCTGGGGATGAGTTTGTAGTATTATTGCCTAACATCAAAGAACCTACAGATGCCGCAACCGTTGCCTCACGTATTTTGGAGGTGTTCAATGGAGGCTTTGAAGTTGATGGTATAAAGCATATGACTTATGCGAGCATAGGAATCGCTGTTTACCCAGACGATGCTACTGAACCTTCAGGCCTGATCAATCACGCTGATGCTGCTATGTATAACGCAAAACACAGTGGTAAGAATTGCTTCAGATTTTTTACACAAGATATTGCAGATAGCTTACGAGATCGCCAACAAATAGAGCAGGGTCTCAAACGCGCGTTAAGTGAAGAACAATTTTCTTTAGCATTTATGCCAATATACGACTGCCGAAATAGCTCGATAGTTGCTGTTGAAGCCTTGCTTAGGTGCCATACGCCAGACCTCAAAGGAATAGGCCCCGATCGCTTCATCCCTGTCGCGGAAGCAACTGGGCTTATAAAAGATATCGACCTTTGGGTCATCAATAATGCGTTGAGGGCACTCGTTAATCTTCAGTCGGAACATGGCTTCAACGGTAAAATCTGTATCAATATTTCTGGCGTAGAGTTACATAACGAACTTTTCCCTTCCCAAGTTAAAGCCTTACTGGAAACCTACAATGTATCACCCGAATACATTGAGCTTGAAGTAACAGAAACTGCTTTTGTTGCAGGAGATACCGCCTGTATAGCAACGCTAAAAGCGTTAGAAGCACTGGGAGTGTCACTAGCGTTAGATGATTTTGGAACCGGGTACACTGCGTTTAGCCAATTGATCAATTACCCTGCTGACTGCCTGAAAATAGACCGTTCATTTGTGAATGATTTATTCTCTGAGCGAGAAGCCAGACAAAAAATGGTTATGATCATACAGAGTTTAGCTAAGTTGTATGGGCTACGTGTAATCGCTGAAGGCGTTGAGACTGAAGAACAACTCAAATATCTAAAAGAAAGTGGCTGTGATTGGGCACAAGGTTATTACTTGTCTAAACCGCTTAACTGGAACGATTTGATAAAAACGTTGAGCGTGTAGGTAAACGATTGCATCAATACAATTAGCTCAGTCAAAAATTTCACCAAATATCTACTTCCATGAGAAAAGAGATACGTCGATGGATTAACACTATCACACTTTTCAGCTTCAATTCCTACTCAGCGCAGCCTTCTATCTTTTAAACGGGGTTCAATATTTAATGACACAAAACACTCACACCATGCTTTCAAAAACCACAGGGTTGTGGGGCGCATTGGTAATCGGGCTAGGCTCAATTTTAGGCACGGGCGCTTATGTCAGTGTTGGCCTAAGCTCAACCTTCGCTGGACATTTTTTAGTACTTGCCATAGCTATAGCCGCATTAACGGCATTGTGCAATGGGCTATCATCTGCGCAGCTTGCCGCTGCACACCCTGTAAGCGGAGGGACGTATGAATATGGCTATCGCTACCTTAACCCGATTAGTGGAAAACTTGCTGGCGGGCTTTTTGTGGTAGCGAAAAGCGCATCGGCGGCCACCGCTGCGCTTGCTGTCACAGTGTTTACTTTACACGTTTTCGAACATGTTATGCCCTCTACAGTAAATCTAAACACTGTTTTTGTAAGTGCACTGTCAATTGGGCTGTTACTACTTTTTACCTTTCTTGTGCTAAATGGTGTTAGACGTACCAACTGGCTCAATACGCTACTTGTCCTTATTAGTGTCGCTGGGCTGCTAACCTTCATTATCGCTGCAATGTCTTTAGATCTTCGCACCGCATCACATCAGGTCACTGGAAGCGATAATACGGTACATGAGCACTTAGAGGTCTCTTGGCTATCTGTTTCTCACGCCGCGGCCTTAATGTTTGTCGCATTCACAGGATATGGACGCATTGCCACCATGGGAGAAGAGATTATTGCTCCTAGACGCAATATCCCCCGAGCTGTGGTTATTACCCTGACCATCATCAGCTTGCTTTATGTTCTACTAGGGCTAGCCATTCTGCGCATCGACACTGGGCAACTTGTCAATAATAACTACAACATCGCTTATTTATTACCTGATAGTATTTGGCAGAAAATTGTACTCTTCGGAGGCATCACTGCCATGTGTGGGGTCATCTTAAATCTACTATTAGGAGTGTCGCGGGTAATCTTAGCCATGGGTAGACGAGGTGACTTACCCAACACGTTTGGCAAACTAAGTAACGACAATCAATCTGCGCCCGCTGCAACCTGGGCTACTTTTGCCGTTATTTCTGTAATCGTTGCCTTGGGAGGTATTCAATTTGCGTGGACATTAAGTGCGCTTACGGTACTTCTGTACTACGGCATTACAAACCTTGCTGCACTTAACGTTGAGAAAAGTAAGCGTTTTATTCCCCGGTGGGTATCGGTAATCGGACTATTAAGCTGCTTCAGTTTAGTAGTCTTATCAATAATTTCACAATTATTTGTCTAGCCGCTATGCTTTGAACTAGTGGAAAGAATCACACAAAATAAAATTAGGACTTTGTTATGAAAAGGCTTTTGCTGCTACCGCTACTTTTTACTTCATCGTTCGCGTTAGCAGACAGTGGTTCTCGCTTAATCGCCTCGGGTGGAATTACCGGCTTTGAAGGTACCGCAGGTGGCGGCATAACCCCTTGGGCATTTATCGGCGGATACACGAGTAAAGAAGAAATCAGCTACTCTGCCAATATTCAATACTTGAGCCTTAACGATTACTCTCTCACTACCGCTGGTGCAGGCATAAGTCTTTTTGACCGCGTTGAAATTAGCATACAGCGTCAGCGTCTAGATATTTCAGCCGGGTTAACCAGCAATGTTTTTGCGCTACTGACTGAAGGTGCGGTGACCAATGCTAACAGTACAAATATCGAGCAAGATATTGTGGGGGCAAAGGTTAAATTGTTCGGTGATGGCGTTTTTACCCAAAACTCATGGGCCCCGCAAATCGCTTTAGGCGCCCAGTACAAGAAAAATAGAGATGTTGATAGTTCGCTTTCATTACCAGATGGCACCGTTCCACTTCCTGAAATAGGAGTACCTTTACTGTTAGGTGCGAAGGACGACAGCGGTACTGACATCTACCTTTCGGCGACTAAATTATGGCTAGGCATACCGTCAGGCTATAATTTACTCACTAATTTAACCGCTAGGTACACCAAGGCAAATGTGTTTGGTCTATTGGGTTTTGGTGCTGAAGGTAACGACAGTGAAAAAGTTGAGTGGGAAGGCTCCGTTGCAGTATTAATCAGCCCCACCACGGCAATTGGCACTGAGTTTCGAACGCAAACGAATCGGTTAGGTGGGCTAGCCGAAGAGGACACGGTTATTGATGCTTTTATTGCTTACTTTCCAAATAAGTCTATTTCAATTACCGCTGCCTATGTGGATTTAGGTAATTTACCGCTGCAAGAGAGCTCAAGTGGCTTCTACCTAACGGTAAATGGCAATTTTTAATGGGGAGATATCACATATGAAATTGTTGAAAAGTATTCCTATTGCAGCACTAGCGCTACTAAACATTTTGCTTTCTGGTTGTGCAAGTACTGAAAAGCAAAGTCTGTATGATGAAATTGGTGGCCATAAAACGCTGAACACTGTCTATGGTGTAGCTATCACCCGTATTTACACTGACCCTGTAATTGGTCACTACTTTAAAGGGGTGCCAAAAAAGCATCTACGAGACCAGCTCGTCTTGCAAACCTGTGAGCTTATTGGGGGCCCTTGCGAGTACGATGGTAAATCAATGTTAGAGTCTCACAAAGGTCTTAACATCAAAGAGCGTGAATTCTATATTTTGGTTGAGTATGTTCAAGGCGCTATGCGCGATGTAGGCCTTACCTATCAACAGGAAAATCGTATTTTGAAAAAGTTAGCGCCGATAAAGTACGAAACGGTTTATCTTTAAACGCCGTTAAACGTTTGAGCACATAAAAAAACCTCGCATTGGCGAGGTTTTTTGTTCATGGGGTTTGCGCTTTTTAGTTACTGCTCGGCGTAATCGCGTTGTGGTAAACGTCTTGTACGTCGTCACAGTCGTTAAGCATGTCCATGAATTTTTCAAACATCGGCATATCTTCTTCGCTGATCTCAGTTTCAGTCTGAGGCATCCAGCTCATCTCATCGGCAATGAACGTGATATCTGGATAAGCTTCTGTTAGCGCTGTTTTTACTTGATAGAATTCAGTATGCGGCGCATAAACCGTCACTTTGCCGTCTTCAACTTCAACATCAGTTACGTCTACGTCTGCTTCCATTAGCACTTCTAAAATGGCGTCTTCGTCGTCACCTTCAAACTGGAATACCGCTTGGTGATCGAACATGTGCGATACCGCACCCTGCGCACCTAGCTTGGCATTGGTTTTCGTGAAGCAGTTACGAACTTCAGTAATAGTGCGGTTTGCATTGTCAGACAAGCAGTCAACAATAACCATACAGTTACCCGGGCCAAAGCCTTCGTAACGCATAGGCTGGAAGTCTTCACCAGCACCACCAGCGGCTTTATCAATGGCTTTTTCAATAACGTGGCTTGGTACTTGGTCTTTCTTCGCCTTTTCCATTAAACGACGAAGTGAAAGGTTAGTGTCTGGGTCGGCACCACCATTTTTTGCGCACACGTAAATTTCTTTACCGTACTTAGAATAAACCTTTGTTTTTGCGCCGGCAGTTTTTGCCATGGCGGCTTTACGAACTTCGAATGCTCTTCCCATCTTAAAATTCTCTTTCTCGCAATTAGAAATGCTGCGTTGGGTTTTATCGGGGTACTATTTGCCTGAACCTTTTTCAGGCTGTGCCGCTTTGTCTTATCTGGAGTTAATGCGAAACGAAGCATTGCAAAAATTGCTGACTGCTATCTTTCACAAACTAAACGCTGACTTAGCGACACAGAAAAATTGTGCGAAATTCTACCTTAATTTTCGTGTAATACCAATGTGAACGCCCCTAGAAAGGGTTTAGGTTGGTATCTTTCACATTTTCGATGAGGTCAAAATGTACTCTGACCCCATATTTATGCTTACGGTAGATGTTCGGTTGCCAGGTAATCGTGTGACTGCATTTCCTTTAAGCGGCTAAGGCAGCGTCTGAACTCGAAGTTAAGAAGTCCTTCGGTATAAAGGCTTTCCAGTGCAACTTCTGCCGAAATGATGAGTTTCACGTTACGCTCATAGAACTCGTCTACCATAGCAATAAAGCGGCGCGCCACATCGTCGTTATGCTGGCCCATTTCCGCGACATTGGCTAAAAGCACCGAGTGATAACAGCGGCTTAACTCAATGTAATCGCTCTGGCTACGGGGCCCGCCACACAAAGCTTTAAAATCTATCATCAATACACCGTCAGCGTTTCTAAGCGTTGGTATTTTGCGATTATTCACCTCAATTTCTTCGCTTTTGGTGCCTTCTTCTGGCGCTAATTGAGAAAAGTAGCTATGTAAGTTTTCTGTGGCTTCCTCATCAAGTGGATAGTGATAAATTTCGGCTTGCTCTAACGTTCTTAGACGATAATCGATACCGCTATCAACATTTACCACGCGGGTATTCTGATTTAGTAAGTCGATGGCTGGTAAGAATCGCGCACGCTGCAATCCGTTTTTATACAAATCGTCAGGCACTATGTTAGAGGTTGCCACCAGCACAATACCGTGACCAAATAACTCTTCCATTAACGTGCCTAAAATCATGGCATCAGTAATATCGGATACGAAAAACTCGTCAAAACAGATAACTCGTGCTTCTTTTGCCAGCTTTGCCGCCACCAACTTCAAAGGATCTTGTTCGCTTTTAAGCTGCTTAAGTTCGTCGTGCACGCGATACATAAAGCGGTGAAAATGCACGCGCATTTTCTTTTCAAAAGGCAAGCAATCGTAGAAGGTATCTACTAAATAGGTTTTACCTCGCCCTACCCCGCCATAAAAGTAAATGCCTTGAATACCTGGCTTGGCATGTCCTTTCCCAAATGCTGATTTTAACTTTACCCGCCAAGTCATTTTCTTTTTGGGCTCGGTCAGTTCATCGTACAAACGCTGAAGTTCTTTAACTGCATTTTCTTGTGCCTCGTCATAATGAAAATCAGACGACTGAAGATCTAGCTGATATTTTTCCCATGGCGTCATCGCCGAAACCACTCCGTACAAAAGTCAATAGCGGCGCTTGCTGCACCGACCTGCTTGAATTTCTCAATTATGACCTTAATTTTAATGGAAATCACGGTAGAATCTCACATTGAAATTCGACATACACTGAATAAATGAAACTATGTATGCGCTTTTCGGGTTTGACCTTGCTATATTCAGCATATGGTCGAAAGCAGCTTTTAGACCGTAGAAAGAAAGGTCGGCTGCACGACGTAGATTTATTCGGAGAATATAATGGAATTGTTAGTATCTCTTGCTTTGTTAGTTGTTGGTTTAATTATTGGCTTTTTCGCTGGTCGCTTTCTTCAACAAAAGCAAGGCGCAGGTAATGCTGCACAAACTGAGAAGCAAGTTAAAGAGATCCTCGCACAACAGGCGCAGCATCATATACATCAAACTCGTCAAAGCTTAGAAAGCATTGAGAGTCAGTGTGAAACGCTAAAACAACAGATAGAAGAATACGAAATGCTGCTTGAACAAGGCAGCGATGAAGAAGACAGCAAAGTTCCTTTTTATGGGGAGCAAGCTACCACCTATTTACGCAATAATTTGAAAGGGACTGACAAATCTAAAGTAAATCGTGTTTCTGATACTCAACCAAAAGACTTTGCGAATACAGGGTCTGGGTTGTTCGTCGGCGGTTCTGAGCAGAATAACGCAGAAAAACAGTAACATCGGGAACTTTATTCCAGCGTCAGACTCTTTTAGTGAAACCATGCTATGTCGCATATAACATGAAGGAGTGTAAGCGAACATGAAAATGTCTTTCCGCCATTGTCTATTGGCGTCTGCCGTTGTTGTAAGTTCACTGGGCTTTACTGCTAGTACGCAGGCGGCGTTACCGTTCTTTTCTGATTCAAAAGACGAAGTGCCGTCTTTAGCCCCTATGCTCGAAGAAGCGACACCTGCGGTAGTCAGTATCGCAGTGGAAGGTACGCAAACTTCTACACAGCGCGTACCAGAAATGTTTCGCTACTTCTTTGGTGCACCGCAAGAGCAAGTTCAAGAACGTCCTTTCCGTGGTCTTGGTTCTGGTGTCATTATTGATGCTGACAAAGGTTACGTAGTTACCAACAATCATGTTGTCGATAACGCGGACGAAATCACCGTTAAATTAACAGACGGACGCGAGTTCAAAGCGAAAAAGTTGGGCTCTGATGAGCAAAGTGATATCGCTTTGCTTAAAATTGAGCCGGATGATTTGAAAGCGTTGCCGCTTGCCGATTCTGACGTACTACGGGTTGGTGATTTTGTAGTCGCCATTGGCAATCCTTTCGGTCTCTCTCAAACGGTAACCTCAGGCATTGTAAGTGCTTTAGGCCGTTCAGGCTTAAACATAGGCGGTTACGAAGACTTCATTCAAACTGACGCAGCAATTAACCGGGGTAACTCAGGTGGCGCATTAGTTAACCTTCACGGTGAGTTGGTTGGTATCAATACCGCTATTTTTGGCCCTAATGGCGGCAACGTGGGTATTGGTTTTGCTATCCCTGCCAATATGATGAAAAGCCTTGTTGATCAAATTGCTGAATATGGTGAAGTACGCCGTGGTCTTCTGGGTATTCTAGGTAGTGATATTGATGCGGGCCTTGCTGAAGCTATGAATGCCGAAGTTAATATTGGTGCGTTCGTAAGCGAAGTACAGCCTGACTCGGCTGCAGAGAAAGGCGGTCTTCAAGCAGGTGATATTATTACGGCGATTAACGGTCGCAAACTTCACAGCTTCCAAGAACTGCGTGCAAAAATTGCGAGTATGGGGGCTGGCGCAGAGGTTGAGCTAACCGTTATGCGTAAAGGCAAGAAAATGAACGTAGACGTTGTATTAGACGATGCTACTGATACCACGGTGACTGCGGCTCAGATTCACCCAGCCCTAGAAGGCGCCACACTGTCTAATGGCACAGACGATGCTGGCAATGCTGGTGTAGTCGTATCTGAGATTGAGCGTGGTGCACCTGCCGCGCGTATCGGCCTTCAATCTGAAGATGTGATCATTGGCGTTAACCGCGTTCGCACATCAACGGTTGCGGAGTTCAGAAACGCGCTAGACGAAGCCAAAGGCGTTATCGCACTTAATGTAAAACGCGGTAACTCTACCCTTTACTTGGTTATCAGACAGTAGAGCTCAGTTCTCAAAACTATTTATTCCTAAGCAGGAATACATGTTGAACGGCGCTTTTAAAGCGCCGTTTTTTATTGAGCTAAACTATCCCCTTAGCCCTATCCACATTAGCTTACTTTCCAACCATCTTTTCTTTCGTATTGAGTTACACAAAATTTGCGCTTCATTACGGTAGTTTAGTGAATAAAGTGATATCCTTTACATTAATAACGATAAATTCAGATTGTTGCGCTTTTAATTTGTGAAGTAGTACCTCAATAACGGTACGTATGGAGTAAGTGCAACAGACAACAATAAGTGTGACTTGTGACTGGCCGCTCAATATTTAACTTCTTACTAAAATCTATCATCCTAGGCGTTGCCGTTGCGGCTCTACTGTTGATTTTTTTGCCAGAACTTAGGCAAGGTAAGGGGCTCGCCCAAGGCTTTTTTAATGAGCCATCTGTTAGCGCCAGTCGCGAAAGCTATTTTTCAGCGTTGAGCCGGTCCGCACCAGCTGTCGTGAACATTTATAGTGTTAGTATCGAAAACGGCTCAGGTCTATTTCGAAATCAATCTCGTGGGCGTACCAATTTGGGCTCTGGCGTTATCATGACAGAGAATGGCTACCTGCTTACCTGCCACCACGTTGTAGCCAATGCCGACAGTATTTACGTGGCAGTGCAAGACGGTCGTATTTTAGAAGCACAAATTGTAGGTACCGACCCACTCACTGACCTTGCCGTATTGAAAGTCACGGCTGACAACCTGCACATTATTCCTCAAGTTTCAGAACCCGATACCCATGTCGGCGACGTAGTAATGGCAATAGGCAACCCCTTCGACTTGGGGCAAACCATAACTCAAGGGATCGTAAGTAGAGCAGGTCGCAATGGCCTTTCGAACTATGTGGATTTCATTCAAACCGATGCTGTATTAAACCAAGGAAACTCGGGTGGTGCTTTGGTAGATAGTAATGGCATTTTACTGGGTATCACCAACGCCAATTTCCAGGTGCTAGATTCTAACAATCGCGCACGCAATGTAGATGGAATTAACTTCGCTGTTCCTTATGAACTGGCTAAGCGCGTTATGGATGAAATTATCAGTAATGGCCGGGTTGTGCGCGGTCAGCTTGGCTTTGTAGGCGGAGAGAACCGCAACCGACCAGGCATTGATGTACAAGCGGTAGCTAAAGGCAGTCCTGCCGACATCGCAGGTATTCGCCCGGGTGACATCATAGTAGCCATTGATGGTGTGCGTTTAGAAAGCGCATCAAAAACGCTGGATATGATTGCTGAAACAGAGCCTGGTACTGAGCTTGAAATTGAACTTAGCCGCGATGGGCAATCAATCACGTTGACTGCAACTGTCGGAGAACTCCGAGCGGGGCAATAGCCTTAGTAGCATTTACCAACAGTTAACGCTTAAACTTCTATAACGCTTGTAGAAAGCATCTGCGAAAAAATTAGGTAGTAAATTTTTATATATAAAAAAGCGCCGCATTGACAAATGCGGCGCTTTTTCTTGTGCAAGGTATAAGGTTTACTCTTTAACTCGCTCGATGATGGCTCCTAAGCCACCCAATTTCTCTTCTATCGATTCATAACCACGATCTAAGTGGTAAATACGATTTACGTGAGTCTCACCGTCTGCGATAAGGCCAGCGATAACCAAGCTTGCTGAAGCGCGAAGGTCAGTAGCCATTACTGGCGCCCCTTTCAAGCTTGAACTACCCTTAGACACGGCTGAGTTAGCTTCAAGTGCGATTTCTGCGCCCATGCGTTGTAACTCTGGCACATGCATAAAGCGATTTTCAAAAATCGTTTCGGTAATTACGCCTGTACCTTCGGCTACGCAGTTTAGGGTAACAAACTGAGCCTGCATATCAGTAGGGAATGCTGGGTGTGGTGCAGTTTTAACACGCACAGCCTGAGGCTTACGCCCTTCCATATCTAGCTCAATCCAGTCTTCGCCTAAGGTGATTTTCGCACCAGCTTGCTCTAGTTTGTCTAGTACTGCATCTAACGTATCTGGTGCTGCATGGGTACAGCGAATTTTGCCGCCGGTTACGGCAGCCGCTACCAAGAAAGTACCGGTTTCAATGCGATCTGGCAGTACGGCATAATCACAACCGTTTAAGGTTTCTACACCTTCAATGGTAATTTTATCGCTTCCTGCACCTTTGATTTTGGCGCCCATCTGAATAAGACAGTTAGCCAAATCAACAATTTCAGGTTCACGCGCGGCGTTTTCTAAAATAGTCGTGCCGTCTGCCAACGCTGCTGCCATCAGAAGGTTTTCGGTAGCGCCTACACTCACCATATCCATAAAGATACGAGCGCCCTTTAGACGACCATCAACTTCAGCACGAATATAGCCTTCGTCTACTTCAATCTTTGCGCCCATCTTTTCAAGGCCAGTTAAATGAAGGTTTACAGGGCGTGCACCTATGGCACAACCACCGGGCAAAGACACATTCGCTTTACCCTGCTTAGCTAACAATGGGCCAAGTACCAAGATAGACGCACGCATAGTACGTACTAACTCATAGGACGCCGTAACGCTTTGTAACGTACTCGCATCGATAACGATATCGTTAGGTGCGGGTAGTGCGACTTCAACACCTAACTCACGCAAAAGCGCCGTGGTAGTGTTGATATCACGAAGCCGAGGAACATTAGTATAACGACAAGGGGAATCGGTAAGTAGGCTGGTCATTAACAGCGGCAATGCCGCGTTCTTGGCACCTGATATACACACTGTACCGTTAAGCGCAGGGCTCTTTTTAATTACGAGTTTATCCACGAGCAGCGCCTATTATTGAGGAATGTTGAACTGGCGCTCGCGCTCCCAGTCTTTTACTGAAAACGTCTTGATGGTAATTGCATGCATGCTGCCGTCTGCAATTTTATCAGCTAAAGGCGCGTACACTGCCTGCTGGCGCTTCACTCGGCTCATTTCGTTGAATGCATCGCTTACCGCAATGATATTAAAATGCGAACCTTCACCTTTTACGTGGACTTCGTGAAGATCTAACGCATCTTTCAAGATTTTTTCAATTTCAGACAATTCCATAACTTACTTCTTAATTCGCTTAATGGTGTTTATTCTACGGGTAAAAAGCTATCCGCGTCGCTAATTTTCGCAAGCTTTTGTAGCTTCTCGGGCATTTTATACAGGGTCATGCTAACACCATTTTGCTTTGCATCCCTAACAGCATTAATAAGCCATGCTAAACCTGCACTGTCTGCACGCTCCACATCGCCTAAATCAACTTGGCACTTTTTATTACTAACCAATGTGCTACGTTGGTTGCCGCTCAAACTTTCCCAAAAATTTTTCGACAGCGTTTCACGGTCTAATTGACCGTGAACCACTATTCTACCCGTATCATTTACCTCGAACAGGCTCACTCAGCCTCTCCTTCGATTTCAATTGGCTCACCTTGCTTTAGCTCTACCGGCTTGCCAATTTTATCGCGCATTAGTGCGATAACTGCATCAATGCCATCTTGTCGAAGAATTGATTCAAACTCACTGCGCTTACTGTTTAGCATGCTGATCCCTTCGGCAACCATATCATAGGCTTTCCATTCGTTTGTTTTGCTATCTTTACGAACCTTAAACGCAATTTTAATTTCAGGGCGGCTTGGGTCTTGAACGACCGCGCGCACGGTTACTGATTTTTTGTCATCAAAAGAAGACTCAGGCTCAAAGATAACTTCTTGATTGTCGTAGTAGCCCATTGCTACAGCATATGTAGTTACCAGATATTGACGGAAAACACTGATGTACTCACCCATCTTTTCTTGAGGCACAGATTTAAAATGTTTACCTAGTACCATAAATGCCGCGAATTTGTAGTCAATGTGCGGCACCAACTCTTCTTCCATAATAGTGCGTAGCATTTCAGGGTCAGCTTTAATTTCAGCCTGATTCGCTTTAATTCGCTCAAATGTGCGGTTAGCCACATCCTGAACCAACTCATAAGGGTTTTGTTCATTAACTTCTTGCGCATTAGCCATACCGGCTATAGACATCATAAAAATGCCAATTGCTACGAAAAACTTTTTCAAAATAACTCTCCTAACTTCAAACTCTTTTAAGCAGACCTGATAATGAGGTATTTAGTTTCATCAGGCCGCTGGAATTGATTGACGACTTCGTTATATACGCTCAGTCGCTATGTTGCGATTAGTCTTCGTCGCTACCGCGGTTAAATAAGAACTGCCCGATAAGGTCTTCAAGTACCAACGCTGACTTCGTATCCTGTAGGTAATCACCATCTTGTAAATTGGCGACACCGTCAAAAGAAAACCCTGGCTGGAAACCTACGTATTGCTCACCTAATAAACCCGAGGTCAAAATAGACACCGAGCTTGTTTCAGGGAAGCCGTTGTATTCATTTAAAATAGATAGCTCTACTACCGGTGTGAAATCTTCTTGATCGAGAGAAATAGATGACACTCGACCTACGGTTACGCCACCCACTTTCACAGCAGAGCGAGGCTTTAGCCCGCCAATGTTGTCGAACTTCGCATATAAGGTATAGGTATCGCCTTCGGTTGCGACCGTTTGGTTTGCAACTTTAAGTGCTAACAATAACAAAGCACCTATAGTAAGCATGACAAACACACCAACCATTACTTCCGTTTTATACTTACTCATTCCAATCCCCTACTCGATACCAAACATAAGGGCGGTAAGCACGAAGTCCAGCCCTAATACTGCTAATGATGAATAGACCACCGTCTCGGTAGTCGCTTTGCTGATCCCTTCCGATGTTGGAATAGAATCGTAACCTTTAAATATGGCAATCCACGTCACAACCAAGGCAAAAACGAGGCTTTTTATTACGCCGTTTATAACATCTTGATTCCAGTCAACGGTTGACTGCATGATTGACCAGTAGCTGCCTGCATCAACACCTAACCAGTCTACGCCAACTAAATGACCGCCTAAAATACCAATGGCACTAAAGATAATGGCTAGCATAGGCATAGCTAACATTCCCGCCCAAAAACGAGGAGCAACTATGCGCCTTAGTGGGTCTACTGCCATCATTTCCAAACTACTTAACTGCTCGGTGGCTTTCATAAGGCCAATTTCAGCGGTCAACGCTGACCCGGCACGCCCAGCAAAAAGCAATGCGGTGACTACCGGACCAAGTTCTCGTAAAAGAGAAAGCGCAACCATGGGGCCTAAGCTACCCTCTGCACCGTAATCCACTAGAATGGTATAGCCTTGCAGCGCCATTACCATGCCAATAAATAGGCCAGAAACCATGATGATCAGTAACGACTGAACACCCACTACATAAAGCTGTTTGATAACCAGCGGAACATTTTTAACTCGGGGAACAGCGATGAGTGCGCCAAACAGCATGAGTGCTGCTCGACCAATCGCAGTAACTTTCCCTATAGTTTTAGCGCCTAATGATTGGAAGAACTTCATTTATCTGCCCCCAGAAAGCTTGCTTTCAGGTCTGGCGCTGGGTAATGAAATGGAACCGGGCCATCTGCTTTACCTTTTAAGAATTGCTGAACCAATTCGGAATCGCTTTCTTTAATTTGCTGCGCAGTACCTTCACCAATGACGCGTTTATCCGCCAATATGTAAATATAATCAGCGATGGTCAGCACTTCCGTTACGTCATGGGTCACGACAATACTAGTTAAGTTAAGAGCATCATTGAGCTCTCGGATAAGCTTTACCAGCACCCCCATGGATATGGGGTCTTGTCCCGCAAAAGGCTCATCGTACATAATTAAATCGGGGTCTAGCGCTATTGCCCTAGCGAGCGCGGCCCTGCGCGCCATTCCACCAGAAAGTTCGCTCGGCATTAATTGCGCGGCGCCTCTCAGACCTACGGCCTGTAGCTTTAAAGCGACAATAGTAGCTATCAAGTCTTCAGATAGCTCAGTATGCTCGCGAAGCGGAAACGCCACATTGTCGAACACGCTCATGTCAGTGAATAGCGCACCACTTTGAAATAGCATGCTCATTCTACGACGGGTTTCGTAAAGAGACTTTCTCGACATAGAGACAATTGAATCGCCGTCGAATTTTACGTCGCCCTCATCTGGCGTTAACTGCCCGCCAATAAGGCGCAGCAGCGTGGTTTTACCTATTCCGCTTGGCCCCATTACCGCAGTAATTTTGCCCTTAGGTACCTTCAATGAAATCCCATCATAAATGATACGATCTGCGCGTTTGAAGGTTAGGTTATCTACTTCAACTAAATGATCCATAGTTACTTAAATGTCGACCCCTGACGCTGGATTAATTTCGTTTTTAACGGCAAAATCAATCCACTTAGAAAATATTAAAAGTGTATGAGCGATGTGCATATTCAATTTCTATGCCTTCACACACATAACTCATAAAGTTTACTGAACAGTTTACTTTTAAGAGCCAACAAATTCAAAAAAGTTTACTCTGCAGTGTAGTTTTTTATGTTTACAGGCTGGCTTGTCCAGTAGACATACCTTATGGGCCGTGTAATTTGGAGCCATTGTACGCTTTTTCAAGAGCCTCGCCAAAGTCAAAAAGTTACAAGTTATGTTCGATTAAGACGAATAATAGGTATCCCGCGCTGAAGTGATGCCAGTGCCTTAACTAATTCCCACGGGTAGTTCCAGTCCCCATCCTATTTCGTTGTTTATTAACTGAAACTGAATGCTGACCAGCAGTATGTTCAAACTGCAAGAGTGCTTGATAAGTGGAAATTCACAGCAAATAGCAATTTTTGGTGAAAATAAAGCAACGCTAGCATAGGCAAATGGCACTCTTTTTGCGACAATCTATCGAAATACTAACTATTACAGGTTGTTGTGCTTTTAAACATTGTCATTTTTCTGGTTGGGCTGATTGTCTTAAGTTGGAGTGCAGACCGTTTTGTGTACGGTGCTTCCGCACTAGCAAAGAACATCGGCATCTCTCCTATGATGATCGGATTAACGATTGTCGCTATGGGCTCTTCGGCACCTGAAATTGTGGTTTCCGCTATTGCCTCTGCCAATGGCAATATGAACACAGCCGTGGGTAATGCCCTTGGTTCAAATATAACTAATATCGCGCTGGTGTTGGGTGTAACCGCCTTAGTGAAACCACTGCTTGTTTCGTCTACAACGCTTAAACGTGAACTTCCTGCGCTTCTCATTATCTCATTAATCGCAATCGGCTTTATGTTCGATGGCGAGCTGAAGTCTTACGAAGGGATAATTTTACTGGGCCTTTTTATTTTTGTTTTGGCAATGATGGCTTGGTTATCGCTACAAGTAGATAAAGAAGACCCGTTGGTAGCTGAGACCGCAGATGAAATCCCTAAAGGCGTTTCTAATACCTCAGCGCTTATTTGGATTGGTGTTGGCCTTGTCGTATTGCCTTTAAGTGCCCACTTTCTTGTAAACTCAGCCGTTGAAATTGCCAGATACATGGGCATTTCTGATTTGGTTATTGGGTTGACGATTATCGCGTTTGGCACAAGCCTTCCTGAATTAGCAGCAAGTGTCGCAGGTGTGCTTAAAGGTGAAGATGATTTAGCACTTGGTAATATTATCGGCTCTAATATTTTCAACTTGCTAGCCGTACTTGGTATGCCAGGTTTAATTGCCCCAGGTCTGCTAGACCCTGACGTTTATAATCGAGACATGTACGTTATGCTCGGTTTAACCTTGCTGTTGTTCTTGTTCAGCTTTGATTTAATTGGAAAGCGTACAATATCAAGAACCAATGGATTTATACTTCTGGCTTGCTTTATCGGCTACCAATATTGGCTGTTCGGATAATCATGAATACACAAACTCAGATGCACTATATCGAATCGGCAAAGCGCGTTATCGACATTGAAACGCAGGCTATTGCTAACCTTGCTGAGCGCTTAAATGGTGACTTTATCACTGCATGCAACATTCTCTTCAACTGTAAGGGAAAAGTGGTTGTAAGCGGTATGGGAAAATCTGGACATATCGGTAATAAAATTGCGGCTACGCTAGCCAGTACAGGTACTCCAGCGTTCTTCATGCATCCCGGTGAAGCCAACCATGGCGACTTGGGTATGCTAAGCAAGGGAGATGTTCTATTAGCCATCTCTAACTCTGGTGAAACCAATGAATTAGTTAACTTGCTGCCCGTTGTTAAGCGCTTAGGTATACTGGTAGTGGCAATGACCAACAGTGCCGATAGTTCGCTAGGCCAACACGCAGATGTAGTGCTGGATATTAGTGTAGAAAAAGAAGCGTGTTCATTGGGTCTGGCGCCCACATCAAGCACAACGGCCACACTGGTTATGGGTGATGCCCTAGCGGTAGCCCTACTTGACCAAAAGGGTTTCACTTCAGACGACTTTGCGCTGTCGCACCCCGGCGGTAGCTTAGGTAGAAAGCTGCTGCTTAAAGTGAGTGATATCATGCTAAGTGGCAGTGATATCCCACTAGTAAATTTAAATGCAACTGTTGCTGATGCACTTTTAGAAATTTCCAAAAAGGGCCTAGGCATGACTGGTGTTATCGCACCCGATGGTTCGTTAACAGGCGTGTTTACTGATGGTGATTTACGCCGAATACTTGATGCCCGTATAGATGTGCATAGTGCGACAGTAGAAGATGTAATGACCAAAGGCGGCAAAACAACCACAGCAGAGCAGCTAGCTGTAGAAGCCCTAAACCTAATGGAAACCCATAAGATAAGCGCACTGATGGTTACCGATGAAAAGCGCAACCCTGTCGGAGCCTTTAATATGCATATGCTTTTGAAAGCGGGAGTACTCTAAATGACGACGACTCTATACACCGATTTAGACCAAGCGCTTTTTGAGCAGTTGGCGCACATTAAACTACTGGTGTGTGACGTGGATGGCGTATTTTCAGACGGTCGCATTTACTTGGGCAACGACGGTGAAGAGCTTAAAGCCTTTCACACCCGCGACGGATATGGCGTGAAAGCCTTGGTAAGTAATGGTGTTAACGTCGCCGTGATAACAGGACGACGTTCAGCAATTGTAGAAAACAGAATGAAGGCGCTAAACGTAGCACACATTGTTCAGGGTGAAGAAAACAAAGCTGACGCCCTCGGCGAATTAATGAAAAGCCTAGGGTTGAACTCAAGCGAAGTTGCCGCCGTAGGAGACGATATGCCCGATACAGGTATGTATCAGCACGTAGCGGTAAAAATTGCGGTTGCCGATGCTCACCCTTTTGTTGCAAAGCAAGCGAACTGGATCACCACACTTCCGGGCGGATTTGGCGCAGTTCGAGAAATATCAGACACCATTTTGCAAGCTAAAGGCGTTGCAAATGATATTTTCGGAGCTAGTGTATGAGCCAGTTTGGCTTCAATCGCTTAGGTTTAAGTATATCGGCGCTATTTATCTTAGCTATGCTTATGTACATCCCAACGTGGATGGAAGAGCAGCCTGAAACTCAAGGTAGTAGCGAAAATGATGCGCTCAAGCCTGCCTACAAGGCCAAAAACTTAACAACAACCTTGTACAACCAAGACGGTGAGTTAAATCACAAAGTCTTTGCAGAGTCGATGGAGCATTACGACCAATTAGGCTTTGTTTTATTCCAGCAACCTAAATATACCCTTTATACAGAAAGCGCTTCATCACCTTGGGTTGTAACTGCCGAGGAAGGAACGCTTTATAACAATGAATTAATTCAGCTTGAAGATAGCGTTGTTATTGAAAATCAAACCAGCGATGATTTTGTCAAAAGTTTATCCACGGAATACATCCAGATAAATTTAGACACGAAACAAATGACATCTGATCAACCCGTTGAGATACTGGGTACGCAATATCTTATTTTAAGCAATGGGTTTAACGCGAATTTACGCACACAAGAATACGAGCTTTTAGATCATGTACAAACGACTTATTCCCCTAGCAACTAGCCTTCTACTTGCCATCGCTAGCGGTGCGGTAATAGCCAGTGAAGAAGATTTTTCACAACCCATTAAGATAGGGTCAAACACCCAGTTTATTGATGGTAAAAACAAAACCGCGCTGTACAAGGAAGATGTACTTATTACCCAAGGTTCACTCCTAATCGAAGCTGATGAAGTAGAAGTAATAGCTACAGATGGCAGCGGCCGTGAAATATTTATCGCCCGTGGCAACCCTGCAAGCTATTCTCAATCACTAGAAGACGGTACACCGGTATCAGCGAAAGCCAATGAAATTCGCTATGAAGTAATTAATCGCACTATTTCTCTGGCGGGTAATGCTGAGCTACAGCAAGATACCAGTAAAGTGCAAGGTGATAAGATTACGTTCGATATGATTACTGAACAATTGCTTGCAACGGGTGGTGCCGGTGAAGATGGTGAAGGTCGTGTAACCACAGTATTTACTCCTGACACCATTCGTAAAACATCGTCTAAGAAAGACAACGAGGACAATGAATAGCAATGGCAACTTTGAGCGCTAAAAACCTTGCTAAATCGTATAAATCGCGACAGGTTGTTCGCGATGTAAGCCTTTCAGTGTCTACCGGTCAAATTGTTGGTCTTCTCGGCCCTAACGGCGCTGGTAAGACCACCACTTTTTACATGATTGTAGGCTTAGTCAACTTAGACAAAGGCAAGATCGAAATTGATGATAATGAGCTTACTCACCAGCCAATGCATGAGCGCGCTCGCCGCGGTATAGGCTACCTTCCGCAAGAGGCATCAATATTTAGAAAGCTTACGGTACATGAAAATATCATGGCCATTTTGCAAACCCGTAAAGATTTAAATTCACAACAGCAAGAAGAAGAAGCAGACGCCCTACTTGATGAATTTAATATCAACCATATACGTAATAGTACGGGGATGAGTTTGTCAGGGGGAGAACGGCGTCGCGTAGAGATTGCCCGCGCTCTGGCAGCAAAACCACAATTTATTTTGTTAGACGAACCATTTGCCGGTGTTGATCCAATATCAGTTAATGATATAAAGAAGATAATACAGCATCTGCGAGATAGGGGTATTGGTATCCTTATCACGGACCATAACGTACGCGAAACATTGGATGTTTGCGAAAAAGCGTACATTGTGAGTCATGGCGAGCTTATTGCGCAAGGAACTGCGGAACAGGTTTTAAGTAATCAAAAAGTAAGGGACGTATACCTAGGCGAACAATTCAGGCTATAGTTAGTGTAACCTAATTGTCATTTTTCAGTTTCGCTCTGGTATATTTAATTTAGAGCATTTAAATAAGACGTAGATGAAACCATCTTTACAGCTAAAATTTAGCCAACAACTTACAATGACACCTCAGCTTCAGCAGGCCATTAAACTGCTGCAGCTTTCTACGCTTGATCTCCAGCAAGAGATACAAGAAGCCCTCGATTCTAATCCGCTTTTAGAAGTGGAAGAAAGTAACGACGAGCCACAAGTAGAAAAGAACAATGTCGATAGTGACGATAGCGCTGCTGAAGCGACCGCTTCTGCATCAAGCGATACGCTAGAAGCGGGAGATGCACTGGAGAAGAATGATCTTCCCGATGAGCTACCTATCGACAGTACTTGGGATGAGTATTATTCGGCTTCTTCCGCGCCTGCACCTGGCCCATCTAATGATGATGAACAAATCTTCCAAGGTGAGACCACAGAAGACATTCAAGAACATCTTCTTTGGCAAATGCGCCTCACTCATTTTTCAGATACTGACCGCGCTATCGCTACAGCAATCATCGACTCAATTGACGAATCAGGTTATTTAACCGTTACTCTTGACGACATCTTAGAAGCGGTCAACGACGATGATCTAGAAGAGCCTATCGAAATGGACGAAATAGAGTGTGTACTTAAGCGCATTCAAATGTTCGACCCCATTGGTTCAGGTTCTCGTACACCTCAAGAGTGTCTTATGGTGCAATTGCGCCAGTTTTCAGAAGACACACCGTGGCTTGCTGAAGCGAAGCAGCTTATTGAGGAATATTCAGACTTACTGAGCAGTAAAGACTACCGCACGCTAATGCGTAAGAGCCGATTGAAAGAAGATCAGCTGCGCGAAGCAATGCGTTTACTTCAAACCTTGAATCCTCGCCCAGGTAGTGCTTTAGTTACTAAAGAGCCTGAGTACGTTATTCCTGATGTCTCAGTAACCAAGAAAAATGGCCGTTGGGTGGTTGAGCTGAACCCCGACAGTCTGCCTAAATTAAGCGTAAACCAACAGTACGCAGCGATGAGTCGTCGTGCCAAGAACAGCAGCGATTCACAATTCATCCGCTCACACATGCAAGAGGCCAAGTGGTTCATAAAGAGCCTTGAATCTCGCAACGATACCTTAATGAAGGTTGCAAATTGCATTGTGCAGCAGCAAATGGGCTTTTTTGAGCACGGCCCGGAAATGATGAAACCAATGGTGCTAAATGATGTCGCAGAAATGGTAGATATGCACGAATCGACTATTTCGCGTGTAACAACGCAGAAGTATATGCATACGCCCCGTGGCATCTTCGAATTGAAGTATTTCTTCTCAAGCCACGTAGCAACAGAGTCAGGTGGTGAGTGTTCATCTACAGCGATTCGTGCATTGATCAAGAAGTTAGTGGCTGCGGAAAATCCTAGCAAGCCGCTAAGTGATAGCAAGATTGCTTCATTGTTGGCCGAGCAAGGCATAAAAGTCGCTCGGCGAACAATAGCAAAATACCGGGAATCATTGTCGATCCCGCCGTCGAACCAACGCAAAAGCCTTATTTAAACGGGCTTAATAATATAAGGAAGACGAAATATGCAAATCAACCTTACTGGTCATCATGTCGAAATCACCGACTCTTTGCGTAATTATGTCGATACGAAGTTCAGCAAACTTGAACGTCACTTTGATCACATTTCTAATGTGCATGTCATCCTGAACGTTGAAAAATTAAATCAAAAAGCTGAAGCGACTGTTCATTTAAGTGGCGCTGAAGTATTCGCATCCTCAGAAAATACCGACATGTATGCGGCGATTGACAGCATGGTTGATAAACTCGACCGGCAGGTAATCAAGCATAAGGAAAAACTGAAAAAACATTAGTAGTTAATTGAGCATGGATATACAAGCCATCGTAAGTCTGGACCGCACCGAGTGTGCGGTTCAGTGTAATAGTAAAAAGCGAATTCTTGAGATCATCGCTGATATCGCTGCCAAGCATAACGACAACATCGACCAGGCAACGGTTCTAAATAGCTTGATGGCTCGAGAACGTATGGGTAGCACGGGTATTGGTAACGGGATAGCACTGCCTCACGGTCGCTTGGCTGGCCTTGAGAAGGTAATAGCAATCGTTGTAACAAGTACACCAGCTATCAACTTTGATGCCCTAGACGAAAAGCCCGTAGACATATTCTTTGCTCTTCTCGTTCCCGAAGAGCAAACCGAAGGACACCTTCAGACACTGGCTACCGTAGCCGGTAAGCTAAGCGACAAAGAAACGATTAAAACAATACGTCGTGCAACAACCAGCGACGAAATTATTTCTGCATTAAGTTAAACAATAAGTGCCTACACCTCATAGGTAGGCGCTTTATTTGACAACTCGCATGTGATGAAACCAGAATATAAGGGAGAATTTAGGTGAAGCTGATCATAATCAGTGGTCGTTCGGGGTCTGGTAAGTCTGTCGCACTTCGCGCATTGGAAGACTTAGGTTACTACTGTGTTGATAATATCCCAGTAAATTTGCTTCCCACCCTCACCCATACTGTTGTTGATGAATACGATCAAGTTGCGGTAAGTATTGACGTTAGGAACCTACCCAAAAACCCTGACGACTTGGTAGAGATTCTAGACTACCTGCCTTCTTCTTGGTCGATGACTATAGTGTACATTGACGCAAGCGATGACGTTCTGGTTAAGCGTTTTAGCGAAACTCGCCGTCTTCACCCTTTAGCTAAGCTAAATAAGTCTCTATCGGAGGCTATTAGGGCGGAGTCTGCGCTTCTTGCGCCAATTACTGAACGCGCTGATTTATACCTAGATACAGACAAGCTAACAATACATCAACTCGCCGAACTGATCCGTGAACGTATTTTGGGTAAGAAAAGTTCACGCCTTGTTCTTGTCTTTGAGTCGTTTGGTTTTAAACACGGCATACCTAAAGATGCTGACTACGTTTTTGACGCGCGTTTTTTACCTAACCCGCATTGGGAGCCAGACCTTAAACACTTAACTGGGTTAGATGCCCCCGTGGAAGTATTTTTAGGCTCACAACCCGTAGTAACCAAATTTATTTGGCAGATTCAAAACTTGATGACTACATGGCTTCCTCACTTAGAGCGCAACAATAGAAGCTATGTGACTGTGGCTATCGGTTGCACTGGCGGCCAACACCGCTCTGTCTATATTGCCCAAACCTTGTCGAAAACCTTCAGCGAAATACATCCTGATGTTCAAATTCGTCACAGAGAGTTGAACCAGTAATGACTATTCAAAAAACGCTTACAATCGTCAATAAACTAGGCTTACACGCGAGAGCAGCCACCCAATTAGTTAAGCTTGCTAATCAGTTTCATGCCAAAATCATTTTGAAAAAAGGCGATAAAGAAGCCGATGCAAGCAGCGTATTAGGCTTGATGATGCTGGAAAGTCACCAAGGTGAACAGGTAGATGTTATTGTCGATGGTGATGATGCGGTCGATGCACTTGCTGCCATTGAAGAGCTGATTGAGGGCAGATTTAACGAAGACGAATAGTCTCAACCCGAATATCTCTTGACGAATTAATCAACAGCTAGCTTAGTAATTCCAAATTCTTGCGTAAAAGCCACGCAATTATCATGACAGACTTAATATAATTGCGATATTCTACGCACACTTAGGCTACACAGCCTTTATTTTCCATATCAGCTTAGTAGGAATAACGCCTTATGGCAGAAGCGCTTGTTTCTAAATACGTACAAACCCAATTACGTGCACTTAACGCAGCGTTGATAAACGGTCAATTTGTATCTGTACGTAAGCTTCTGCTTGAACTTCCCCCTTCAGACGTTGCGCATATTCTCGAATCTAGCCCTAGCAGGACCCGTGATGAGTTGTGGGAGCTAATTGATAGCGACTTTCACGGTGATATTTTAGAAGAACTCTCTGATGATGTTCGAAACGGTATTATCACAAAGATGCTCCCCGCCAATGTGGTTGATGCACTTGAAGAAATGGATACCGATGACTTGGCAGAAACGCTGAGTAGCCTTCCTGAACCTGTGCTGGCAGACATTCTCGATTCAATGGATGCACAAGACCGCGTACGTGCAGAGCAGGCGCTGTCTTACGGTGAGGAAACCGCTGGTTTCATCATGAACACCGATACCATTACCTTGCGTCCTGATGTAACCATTGATGTGGTTCTTCGCTACATTCGCTTAAAAGGTGAGTTACCGGAAAATACAGACACCTTCTATGTGGTCAATAGAACCGATAATCTGGTCGGTATCATCCCGGTTGCCCGTCTACTCACCGCGGATACCGACGACAAGGTGTCTGATGTTATGGACGAAGAGTCAGAGGCCATTCCGGTAAACATGCCCGACGATGAAGTGGCAAGCCTGTTTGAGCGTTATAACTGGCTTTCAGCGCCGGTAGTTGATGAAAATCATCGCTTAGTTGGGCGAATTACCATTGATGACGTGGTTGATATCATTCGTGAAGACGCCGAACACTCAATGATGAGTATGGCGGGTCTTGATGATGATGAAGATACCTTTGCACCGGTTATGCAAAGTACTAAACGCCGCTCCGTCTGGCTGGCAGTAAATTTAGTGACTGCGCTAATGGCAGCAATGGTAAGTGACTTATTTGAAGCCACGCTAAGCCAGCTTGCCGTATTAGCTATATTAAATACTATCGTACCGAGCATGGGCGGCGTGGCTGGTAACCAGACACTAACCCTTGTTATTCGGGGTATGGCGCTCGGTCATGTAAATGCCAGTAACTCGCGTTGGCTTATCAGTAAAGAAATCTCGATTGGCTTTTTAAATGGGGCAATTTGGGCAGTGCTTATTGCCTCTGTTATCGCACTTTGGAAGCAAGATTACATGCTGGGCGTTATTATCGCCTTTGCGATGATGGTAAACATGATTGCGGCAGCGCTTGCCGGCGCAACTTTACCCATGATCATGAAGCGCCTTAAAATAGACCCAGCGCTTGCTGGAAGCGTTATTCTAACTACGATAACAGATGTAGTTGGTATCTTTGCCTTTTTAGGTACGGCAACGCTGTTTTTAATTTAAGCCTAAAAAATAATCATCCTTAATTAGGATCTAGCGATTTTTGATATTATGCGCTCAGGCAATTAACGAATTGGCTGTATACCCATTAATATTCAGTTTGTATCCGACACCCCATACGGTTTGTACTAGCTGTCCGCCATTTTCAATACTGTTAACCTTATCGAGTTTACTGCGTAGACGATTGATATGGGTGTTTACCGTATGTTCGTACCCTTCGTGATTATAGCCCCACACCTCGCTAAGTAGTTGGTTGCGAGAAAAAACTTGATTGGGATGACGACAGAAATAATTCAACAAGGTAAATTCTCGTGCTGTTAGTGTCAGCAATTGCCCATTAATCGTCACGCTGTGATAACGCAAGTCGACGCTAAGCGGGCCTATCTCGATACGCTCGTCACTACCACCGGAAGCTCTCGTGTTTTCATGGTTAGGCATACTTCTACGCATATGAGAGCGAATACGTGCCGAAAACATGCGTTCGTCAAACGTACCAGTAAGGTAGTCATCAACACCCGCTTCATAATAATTTGCTTCATCTACCTCCGAGCAGGCCGTATCTGTTGTCGACATCTCACTTTCGACAGCCACTACCCAGCTTTCGGAGTTAGCGTCTACGAGAGTTTTAATACGCTGCAGGCACATCTCGTTTCGTACTGATTCAACGATTATAAGTGAATAATGTTGTGCTTTTAGCAAGGATTCTGCTGATTGAAAATTAGAGACTGCGTCATAAAGAAAACTATGCTTGCTCAAACATTGCGATATGTTTTGTTGAAACTTATTCCCGCTGTAGATGATAAGGATCATAACTCGCTCCTAATTCGCCGATAAAAAACAAGACCCGACCCTCCGTGTTTTTATTTCACATTAATAACAATTTTTTTGATTGATAAATAAGCACTAAAAATTTCTAACAATAGTGTTATTCATCGATACAAATCTGTGCGTTTTTTGTGATAGTTCTGTGATGAATTAAAAATTTTACTGCCCTAAATTTTTATGCGAATTAAGCCATAAACAAGGACAATAAGATGAAATTCACTAAACTTGCTAGCGCTACCCTACTGTCGCTAGCAACAATTTCAGTAAGCCAAGCCGTTACCTTAGATGTTGAAATTACTAATTTAACCCAAGCGCAAAGCTTTACGCCGCGCCTAGTTATTGCGCACGATGACACCGTTGACGCTTTTGAAGTGGGCCAGCCAGCTTCATCGGCGTTAGCCTGGCTTGCTGAAGCGGGGGTTATTGATGATGAGCAAAACGCTGATTCAAGCGGCGCTAACTTTGAGGCGTTATTGGGTCCTGTCGATACAGACAATGGCTCAAACACATGGCATCGTTTTGGCGGTCTTCTAGCCCCGAAAGCAACATTAAGTTATCCCTTCGACACAATGGACAAGCCTTATCTTTCACTGCTGTCTATGCTGATACCGACCAATGATGCCTTTGTAGGTATGGACAGTATTGAAATCCCTACTGAACCTGGCACCTATACGTATTATTTAAATGCTTACGATGCCGGTACTGAGTTAAACGATGAGCTAAATAGTGCTCGTACTGACGTTGTTGAAGCTGGGACAGGAAATGCGCTTGGTGGATATGGTGTTCCTGGTGTTGCCGGTGGCGGTGCACCTACTCGTATCGTTGATTTAGGTACAGGTGGCACTGGTGTGGGGGCACAGGTAGTTAATGGTGAAATAGAAGATGGTGAAGATGGCCCAGTGCACATTCACCGCAATGCGCTTGGCGATACTGATAGCGCCGCTGGTGCCAGTGATCTGGACTCTACCGTACACCGTTGGTTGAACCCAGTAGCACATATAGTTATTACTGTTCCTGCATCTTAAGGAGCCAATACAATGAATAATCCAATAATTAAACTCAGTACGTTATTGATGCTATCAGCTCTTTTAGCGGCGTGCGGCGACGATGGTGATACAGGCCCTCAAGGACCCGCTGGCCCACAGGGGGAAGCAGGTACTGACGGACAGGATGGCGCAGACGGCCAAGACGGTTCGGACGGGCAAGATGGTATCAATGGTAATTCAGCGGTTTATACCGTACAAATTACCAACTTAACTTACTCTCAGCCCTTTGCTCCTGCCGCCGTCATCTTGCATGAGTCAGGCTTCCATTCATTTAGTGAGGGCGAGCCAGCCAGCATGGGCATTGAAATTATGGCTGAGGGCGGTGACCCGTCTATGGTCATTACTGAAGCCATGGACTCCACGGACTTTTTGGATGCGCAAAACTCTGGGGGCATATTGGGCCCTCGTTCAATGGGCACAGAACTAACCCTTGTGGTTCCAGAACTCGACGCTGACGACCTGCGTCTTACAGTAACGACCATGTTGGTTAATACCAACGATGCGTTTACTGGCTTAAATGCAGCTAACGTAAGTAACATGGCAGTGGGTGATGCGAAAACATTCATGACAGTGACTTGGGACGCAGGTACAGAGGCCAATACAGAAACAGCAGCCACAATGCCGGGCCCTGCCGCAGGAACAGCAGGTGGTGGCGGAGAGGCAGCGGGTTATGATGTAGTTAGGGACGATCTCGCAGATGCAGTAAGGCTTCATCAAGGTGTGGTAACTAGTGCAAACACGAATGACCCAAGCCGTGAAGGGTTGTCAACGTCTGTACTAACCGAAGCCCATCGCTTCGATTTCCCGACAAGTCGTGTTGTGATAACGCGAACTCGTTAATAGATCGATAGCGAATCAGCCGCTTTAGCGCCCTATTACCTATGAGTAATGGGGTGTTTTCGTTTTTAATTAGGCACGATTTTTGTAAATAGACACTTAATTGCGAGGTAACAAATACTAGCTTCGAAGTGAGAGTAAAGCATTAGGTGAGGCGAGTGTGAAGATAATAGCTGGCTCTGCTTAAGCGAACAGCTTTGCAAAGCCAGACTACGTCAATACACTGAAAGTTTTTAAATAGCGGCCATGAAAATGGCCCAGTTAGCTACTTAATTAGCTATTTAATAACCTTTAGGCTCGGCTTGCCTTTTTTAGGCGGAACCGGCGCATCTTGAATGTCGCCTGAGTCAGCATCTTCTAGCGGCGTTGGTCCGCTCGGTTGAGACACATCTTCAGATGTTTCAGTACGCTCTTGCTGCGCACGAGCCACATCTTCTTCGGTGGCAAATACAGTACCTGCACCGTTTTCCCTTGCGTATATAGCCATCACAGCTTCACAAGGCATACTCAATCTTCTGGGCTGCCCAGAAAAACGTGCTTGAAAAGACAAGCCGTCTAAATCAAGAGAGAAGTTCACACATGCGCTTGGCGATACGTTTAAAACAATTTGGCCGTCTTTAACAAATTCTTGCGGCACTTCAACTAATTCGTTAGTTGCATCAACCACAATATACGGCGTTAAATCGTTATCAACAATCCACTCATAAAAAGCCCTAAGCAAATAGGGCTGGTTAGACGTCATAGATGTCATAGCGGGTTGTGGATCTCACGCTCTTGGTCAGTCAAAGACGCTTTAAATGAGCTACGAGAGAAAATGCGGTTCATGTAAGCGTTAATTTCTTTGCTGCCGGCTCCGTTTAGTTCAATACCTAGTGCAGGTAAACGCCATAATAGCGGAGCAAGGTAGCAATCAACTAAGCTGAACTCTTCGCTCATGAAGTAAGGCATCTCACCAAATACAGGCGCAAGTGATAGCAAGGCTTCACGCAGCTCATTACGTGCTGCTTCTACGTCACCTTCACCACGGAAGATACGAGCAGCAAGCGAGTACCAATCTTGCTCAATGCGGTGCATCATAAGACGGCTTTGGCCACGTGATACAGGGTAAACCGGCATTAGTGGTGGATGAGGGAAACGCTCATCAAGGTATTCCATAATGATATGCGACTTGTAAAGTACAAGCTCGCGATCAACTAGAGTTGGAACAGTACCGTAAGGGTTAAGCTCCAACAGATCTTCAGACAGGTTGCTAGGATCTGTGTAGCTGATTTCAACACCCACACCTTTTTCTGCCAACACAATGCGCACCTGGTGGCTATAAATATCAATTGTGTCAGAGAACAACGTCATAATAGAACGTTTATTCGCGGCTACGGCCATTCAATTTCCTCCGTCGAGAAACAAGTTTACGCTTACAAACGGTAAGCTTATTACGATAACTCGTGCTACCTGAACACTCTATACAAAAGGGTTTTCAGGTAGCACGAGTAAATACCAAAAAAGGGGGCGAGAAGCCCCCTTTTCATATTATACATAAATCTGTGCGATTAGTGCACTTCTCGCCAGTATTCTTTCTTCAGTAAGTAAACAAATACAAACAATACTGCGATAAAGATAAGTACCCACTTGCCGATTTTGTGAGATTCAAGTTTTGAAGGCTCACCCGTGTACTCTAGGAAGTTCACGATATCGGCAACAGCTTGGTCGTACTCGTCAGGAGACATTGCGCCAGTACCATCTGACTTAATGCCTACATAACGCTTAACCATCTCGCCATCAACCATTTGCTCTTCATATGTACGCGTTGGCGTGCCTTGAAGTGGTTGAAGTACGTGTGGCATACCCACTTCTGGGAATACTGTGTTGTTCACACCAAACGGGCGGCTCTCATCTACATAGAAAGAACGCAAGTAAGTGTAAATCCAGTCTTCACCACGAACACGCGCCACTAGGGTTAGATCTGGTGGAGCAGCACCAAACCAGCCAGCAGCAGCTTCTTCAGGCATTGCACGAGTGATATAGTCAGACACTTTTTCACCCGTAAACTGCAGGTATTCTTGGCCTAGTTCGTCAGGAATACCCAAATCTTGGAATGAACGCTGATAGCGCTGGTACTTCATTGAGTGACAGCCTAAGCAGTAGTTCATGAACAATTGTGCACCGCGTTGTAAAGACGCCTTATCGGTTAAATCGATAGGCGCTTTGTCTAGGTGTACGTTCCCGCCTGCCGCAAGCGCTACGCCAGGTAGGAAGAAGGCTAAAAAGCACATCATTTTTTTCATTTAGAAATCCTCTCTGGCACAGGTTTAGTGTTTTCGTTTTTGCTGTACAAGAACAATGCAATGAAGAAACCGAAGTACATTACTGTAGCAACTTGCGACGCAATGATTTTCCAGTTTTCTTGTGGCGTACCACCTAGGTAACCTAGGAAGATAAACACAATTGCAAACACAATAAGGTTTACTTTGTGCAGACCACAGCGATAGCGCCATGACTTAACGCGACCACGGTCTAACCAAGGCAGAGCGAATAGCGCAGCAATTGCACCGAACATAGCTAGTACACCGAACAACTTATCAGGTACCGCTTTCAAAATTGCGTAGAACGGCGTGAAGTACCACACTGGGAAGATATGCTCAGGTGTTTTCAACGGGTTAGCAATTTCAAAGTTAGGGTGCTCTAGGAATTTACCGCCCATTTCAGGGGCAAAGAACAGCACATAAGTAAATAGCGCTAAGAAAATACAGAATGCCACAAGGTCTTTAAGTACGATGTGTGGGAAGAACGGCAATACGTCATCAGCAATGTCGTACTTGCTTGTGTAGTATTCATGAATTTCATATTTAGTCTTTTCAGACTCTGGCAGTGAACCTTTCTTGTGCTTGATAGCAATACCATCAGGGTTGTTAGAACCCACTTCGTGAAGTGCGATAATGTGAAGGAACACAAGAATAACGATAACCAATGGCAACGCAATAACGTGTAATGCGAAGAAACGGTTTAGAGTTGCGCCAGAGATAACGTAGTCACCCTGTAGCCAGATTACCAAGTCAGGACCTACAACAGGGATAGCACCAAATAGCGATACGATTACCTGCGCCCCCCAGTAAGACATCTGTCCCCAAGGTAGTACATAACCCATGAAAGCTTCTGCCATGAGTGCTAGGTAAATAAACATACCAAACACCCATAAAAGCTCACGAGGCTTCTGATAAGAGCCGTAAATCATGCCGCGGAACATGTGTAGATATACCACAATAAAGAACGCCGATGCGCCAGTACTGTGCATGTAACGAATGATCCAACCGTAGTCGATCTCACGCATGATGTATTCAACAGAAGCAAATGCACCTTCTGAAGATGGAACGAAGTTCATGGTCAACCAGATACCAGTAACAATTTGGTTTACCAAAACGATAGTAGCTAGAAAACCGAACACATACCAAAAGTTCATGTTCTTTGGAGCAGGATATTGAAGAGCGTGCATATTCGCAACGCGCATCATTGGGATGCGTTCTTCAATCCAACCTAGGAAAGCATTCATAATAATTAAGCCTCCGCTTCTGAACCGATGATGATGTTATTGTCATCAACGAATTGATATGGCGGTACAACTAGGTTTAATGGTGCCGGTACGTTTTGGAATACACGTCCTGCCATATCAAACTTAGAACCGTGGCATGGGCAGAAGAAACCATCTGGCACACCCTCAACCACTTCTTCGAAAGCGCCGTCTTTAAGGTGCTGTGGAGAGCAACCTAGGTGCGTACAAATACCCACTAGAATCAGGTATTCTTCTTTCATCGAACGGAAACGATTTTGAGCAAAAGTAGGTTGCTGCTCAGCTTCAGAGTTAGGATCTTTCAGCTTATCTTCGTGTGTGCCTAGTTCTTCAAGAATCTCAGGCGTACGACGTACAATCCATACAGGCTTGCTTCGCCACATTACACGTACTAATTGTCCAGGCTCAATCCCGCTGATATCTACTTCAACGTCAGCACCGGCTGCTTTCGCTTTGGCGCTTGGATTCCAGGACGCAATAAAAGGCACAGCAGCACCAACGACACCTACACCACCAACTACCGACGTGGCAACGGTCAAGAACCGACGACGAGTGTTGTTTTCTGGCTGGTTTTCATTGTGTGCAGACTCTGTTGCATCTACAGATACATTGCTCATCCACATTTCTCCAGGTTTGGATAATTATGATGTGTAACCCAAGCTTATACTGGTTTTATCACGCTTGCGTCATGCATCATATGGCTTGTCATGACAGCAACGTAACAGCAAAAATTTACTGGTTTACGAGGTCACGAAAGTTTTCAAAATTTTCGACCGCAAATGATAAAAGAAAAGCCCTTATAAACACAAGGTTTTACTGATATTTAAGCGATAAATTAATCTGGGGTCACCGTTAAAAATTAGCGAGTGATCGGAATAGAATCAAGAATTTGACCGAGATTCGGCCAAACCTCTTAGTTACATTACAAGATTGTTATAAACCTCTGACGCAGTACTACGACAATATTCTACTTACGATAATCAAGTGCTGGTGCTCTCTGCCCAAGCATGGATTCATAGTTCAACGTACTTTTTCGTTGCTGAAACTCTTGCTTCGCTTTACTGATATTTTCAGGTTCAGAGAAAAGGGATATCGCAGTTTGCGTGATGACCTCACTGGCCAAGTACATACCTTTGTAACCAATATCAGTACCACTCATTGCTGAAGCCTGCCAAGTATGGGGTGGCGTTCCTTTTACCCAGGTTGCGCTAGATACTCCTACGGTAGGCACTTGCCAACTCACATCACCAACATCAGTTGATGCCGACCAAACAGTAATCTTTTCATCGAAGGGCTCTGGTGTGCTGTGAGCATTGTGGTCAAAAGCCTGCTCGCGGGTGCGACTTATTTCGCTAGCAAACTGTTGCTCGCTTTTAGTCAAAATAATCGGAGGTGCGGCGTCAATATGCTTGTGCATTAATTTTGATAAGGTCACATTAGGTAATACATTCCACACACCACCAGTGACTTCCCAATTAACACGGGTTTCGGTGCCAAGTGCCGCTCCCTCCGCCGCTTTTTCCAATCTTTCCCACAGTGACAGCACAACAGCTGGCTGTGCTGAACGCACGTAATAGTATACTTCGGCGAAATCCGGCACTACGTTGGGCGCCGTTCCGCCGTTAGTGATGACATAGTGAATTCTCGTGCCATCCGGTACATGTTCACGCATTAAATTTACCATCATATTCATAGCTTCTACGCCATCTAATGCCGAACGCCCTTTATCTGGCGCCGCAGCAGCATGCGCGGCAGTCCCATAAAAGCGAAACTTACCACTTTTGTTGGCCAGCGAAGATGATGGTGAAGAAGTCGTGCTATCCGATGGGTGCCAATGAAGGGCAACATCTACGTCTTCAAATACGCCAGCTTTCACCAAATAAACTTTCCCTGAGCCTCCTTCTTCAGCGGGTGCGCCGAAAACCTTCAGAGAGCCTTGATTTGGATGGGAGTCGAGATAATCAGCCAAGCTAAGCGCAGCGCCTATTACCCCGCCGGCAAACAAGTTGTGTCCACAAGCATGACCTGCGTGAACATGACCGTTAGTGCTAATCGGCTGTTTATCAGACGTATTTAAGACCCCCATGCTGGGTAAGGCATCCATTTCGGCAAGCAAGCCGATAACCGGCTTATGCTCACCATCTTCTGTCTGGCCTACTTGGTTGTATTGCGCAATGAATGCAGTGGGCATACCCGCAATACCGGCCGTTACTTTGAAGCCACGCTCAATCAGCGTCTGTTGCATTAATGCGCTACTGTTGTACTCTAGAAAACCCAGTTCAGGTTTTTCCCACATAGTTTTAGCAATATGCTTCATTGTGCTTTGATGAACAAAAGTAAACGCGGCTTTAGAGTCTATCGCCGAAACATCAGTTTGCTCTATACTTTGAGCCTTAACAGTGCCTGCAACACTAATCAAGGACATGAGTACTGCGATAGCAAGTTTATGGCGAAGCGCTTTGGGTTTATTTGTGCGTAAATGCATAATCATTGCTCACAACTTGCTGCTTCGTCTGCACACGCTTTAATATAAAATTCTTCAGCAGGGGTGGCAATTAACGTATCGATAAGCGTATTGGCAGCATGTTTAGCAACGTAGCGAGTTTTCTCATTCGGCTCATTATCACCGACTTCATAGGTAACACCATGCACGTGATAAACATCAGCAAAAAACTGTTTAAAAACGCCTTTCCCTGGCGAAGTGCCAGGTTTGTCTACGACTTTAAATACGCCTTTGGTTTGCGTTTGCAAGTCGGCCAACCAACCTACAACCATGTCCCTAGGGGCGATATTTTCATCTACCGGAATGGTATAAAAAACATTATTGTGGGTAGAGTGAAAGTCCATACCCATTACAATTTTCCCACCAGCATTCGTTATTTTATCTAGATACGTTTTCACGGCCTTGGTCTCTGGTTGAGAGAATACATTCCAATCGCGGTTTAGATCTTTATGCCCAACACTATGTCGCCAATGACCATTGGCTACACCATCAGGGTTTATGTTCGGAACAACCAGCACATTAAAGCGCGACAAAAACGCACTGTTTTCAGACGTAATAGTTAAGAATTGATTTAGAAAAGAGAACATGGCTACCGCGCCTGTTACTTCCGGTGGGTGTTGACGACCAACGAAAATAACCCACTCGGTGTTCTCGGGCTTTTCAAGAGCAAATGCAGAAAGCGTGCGGCCTTCGGTAGATTTGCCAATCGTAAACGGCTTAATGCTAAAGTCTTGCTCTGCTTGTTTTAGCCAGTTTGTGTAAACTGAATTTGGAATAGGACGCTGGGCTGCCACATACAGTGGCTGCTTTGATACCGGCAAAGTTAGTGTCATTCCCTGCTCTGTGGTATCAAACGCGGTTATCTTCCAGCTTTTTTGATCGTAACTCACTTTAGGTAAATACCTTGGAGCATAACCGTCAAAGGTCAGCACTACGTCTACTTTTTCAGCTTGTTTTGACGATGTATCACCTGCTGCGGTAACACTAAAGTAATACCAAGGGCTAGGATTTATGGGCTTATCTTCTGGTAAGAAGCTCAATACATAGGTGCCGTTTTCGTCGACTTCACAGGAATCTAACTTACCGGCTTCAAAATCTGCAGAAAAAGTAACGCCTTCGAATTCACACGCCAATGTAAAAGGGGAAGCAAATGCCAGTGCAATGAAAAGTAATCGGAACATGATATCTCCATGAAATAAGCGCCCACCTAATGGTAAGCGCCTTTTTATGATGTGAAAATAGATTTAGTGTTTAACTTAGAATTTATGATTTAGAGTTACGTAGGTATAACGGCCAATTGATGAATGAAGGCTACTGCTGAAACCAAAAGTTTCATCGGCAAACGGCGGTTCTTCGTTAGTCAGGTTACGCATGCCTACGGTCACTTTCGTTTTTCCGCTAAACAATGCATCTTTACTAAAGCGGTAACTTACGTACGCATCTAACGTTGACCAATCATCAATGACGTAAGTCACTAAATCACCTGAATCGTCGGTATAATTTAAGCTAGTGTCTTCAACATCACTAACGTAACGATATTTAAGACCGGCACGCCATGCATCTCGAGAATAGGTTAGCGATAAATTAGCCCGCCATTCTGGGCGTTCGTTTTGACGAATAAGGTCGCCATCGCTACCAAATATGGCAACTTGCTCACCTTCGTACAATAACGCTTCGTTTCCAGCTTCTTGCGCTGCAACCACTAGGTCTGTGATATCGTCAGATCCTTGATCAAATTTTCTTAAATTGGCGGCATTGAGCTTAATGGAAAAATCACCTACTTCAGTTTCAAAACGGTAATCAGCACTGTAATCGATACCAGAAATGTCTCTTGGTAGTAAGTTAGTGTAATCATTTCGAATATATATAATTTCGTCATTTTCATCACGAACCACATTTTCATTCGAGCTACCCTGGCTACGTAATAGCGCATCATACAAGATTTGTGTTTGGCTATTTAAAATACCCACCGTATTCTCTTGTTTGATTTGCCACCAATCGACTGTGAGGGTTAACGCTTTGGTAGGGGTAAGTACTACGCCAAACGAGTAATTTTCACTTTCTTCGGGGCTTAAGGTATCGCTACCATTTCGAAGTTCTAGCGTACCACGATTCGTTTGTGTCAACGGATCGGTTCTGGTATTAGAACGGGCAACATCTACTGCTGTGGTTTGTGGCAATCCTGGCGCTTTAAAGCCCCCTGAATATGCACCACGAATTAATGCGTTTTCATTTACCGTCCATGCAAGGGCAAATTTAGGTTTAAATACACTGCCTACGTCAGAGAAATCTTCGTAACGCCCGGCTACCTGTAAATTTAAACTTTCAACAAACGGTTTATCGGCCAACAATGGAATAGCAAATTCCGCGTACGCAGATACCACATTACGACTTCCGCTAGCATCTGGCGTAGGGCTGCTTCCTAATACTTGGCTAGCAATTTCGGATGAAGTGCCACCCACTAAATCACTGAAAAACAATGTGCCATTCAAATCATCGGTACGTTTGTCAAAAAAGCTTTCATAGCGATATTCAATACCTGCGGCAAAACCTACATCACCGGCGGGTAAACTAAATAAATCTGATCGAGATACTTTGGCATCAATTGAAGCAAGTTCTGTTTCTGATTCCCGCTCAACATCCACCATAAAGCTGTCGATAACACTTTGAGATACCGGCGTTTCATCGACCGTATTTGGGTTAGTTACACTGGCGCCGCTAAAAATATTGTAAGCCGTGCTTTCGTCAGTACTATTAACCGCTTGTTGGAACAAGGTGGTGTTAATTCGATTTGCGGTATCGATAGTATTGGCTTTTGAATACAACACGGCGGAATCGAAGTCCCAATCGCCGATATAACCACGAGAGCCTGCTAATAAACGATAGCTGTAATCATCGACTTCGATATTTCGAGGGCCTGTATCAATGGGACGATAGCGACGAACAGTCACGTCTTCACCAAAAGGGTTGTAAAATGCATCAGCAGAAACTGTAAAACGCTGTGCTGTTAAATTGCCCGATTGTTCACGAATACGTTTTGCTGTTGCTGAGTAGTAAAGGGCTTCACCGTATATCTCAACATCATCATTAATTTGGTGATTCACCAAGGTGTATAGATTGAGCCTATCAACTTCCGAGCTCAAGCTACGCTGTGAGTTTGAGTCGAAGCGCATATCTCGAGGCGTTGATCCAGAAGACGCGCACACATCGCCATTAACTTCCGCAACACAATCGTCGTATGACGCTGGCTCAAGGTGAAAGGTGCCTAGACTGTCTGAGGAAAATTCACCCCATGGCGTTACCGTTGAGCGATTATCTAGTTGTGTATCGCCAACAAAATCAGCAGGCACTTCGCTGTAGTTACGTAAGTCAGAACTGGCAGAATAATCCCGCTCACTCGCCATAACCATATCCCGATGATAGTACCCACCACTAAAAGTAACGTGGGTTTTATCATTGTTAAATAACCAACCACCAGCGCCTGATAAATTGATTTGGTCACGACCTGTACCCTGACTACTGCCATAGTGGGCTTGAAGCTCACCACCCGTATACTTGTCGTCTAAAACATAATTTACTACACCTGATATGGCATCAGTACCGTAAATAGCCGCAGCGCCATCGCGTAACACTTCAACGCGTTTTAGTCCTTTAACTGGGAGCGTATTTGAATTCACGGTAGTAACAGGTACTAAGTTTTCGGCTTGCGTACCTGGGTGTAGCACTAATCGGCGACCGTTCAACAGCGTAAGCGTATAACCTGTGCCTATACCACGTAGGTTTACTGATGAGACATCGCCACGTGCGTCGTTAACACCACCAACTACACGCTCGCTGTTAAAATTTACAGCACCTTGTTGCGGTAACTCCGCTAAAATTTCAGCGCCACTGCTTAAGCCTAAACCGTCAATATCTTCAGACGACATCATGGTGACGGGCAATGCGCCAGTATCTTGCATCCCACGGATGTTTGAGCCAGTAACCTGAATACGCTCTACACTTGCTTCTTGTTTCTGAACGTCAGCAGTAACGGGAACGGCAGAAGGGTTTTGTGGTTGGTTTTTCTCTTCGCTACCAATCGGTGTAACAATATAGGTACTTTTAGAGGTTTGCTTGTAGGTGAAGCCAGTGCCTTCAAGCAAGGTAGAAAGTGCATCTTGCACATCCATACTACCTTCTAGCTTAGGGGCTAGTTTTTGCTTTATTCTAGCGTCTGAAAACAAGATTTGAACTTCACTGTGCTGTGCCAGTGAGAGTAATGCGTTATCAAGTGTAGTAGCTTGAATTGAAAGGTTATCTATTTGCTGTGCTTTTAAGCCTGAGCTTAGTGACAATGCGACACACAGGGCTAACGTACTTGTTGTGGTTTTTGGCAACTTCATGGCTGCTCCTATAGTATTTTAATGTGTTCCCTTTTAGTTAATACGCAGCCAAAAACAAAACCCTCCGCTATTTCTTCACTAGTTTTATATTTTCTTCATCTCTTTTCGCTTCTATCGGCAAGGTTGCTTCAAGTGCCGTTAAAATCGCATCTCCATCTGACAGCTTAAAAACGCCACTAATACGCAAATCGGCTACATCCTGACTAATCACTATTTTTTTGCTTCTATAGCGGTTAAAACTGGCAATAACTTTATCTAACCGTTCTTCATCAAAACGTAAGTAACCCGTACGCCAACTTTGCGCTTTTACTACACTGTCCACATTTTCTTTTGCGATAAGTGCACTGGTATCATTGAATGATGCAACTGCGCCGGCTTCCAATAACACTTGGGTATCACCTTTCGCTGGTTTGTCGGTGTTCGACTCTGCCTTTTCTTCAATGGCAACGATACCTTCTTCTACGGCTATATCAAACCCAGACTGTGACAGCTTAATATTAAACTTCGTCCCTACGACTCTCACGGTTTTATTTACGGTATGAATTAAAAATGGACGGGAGCGATCTTTAGCAATATCAAAAAATGCCTCACCGTGTTCTAGCCAGAGCTCTCTGTGCGCTTCGCTAAACTTTATATTAATGCGGGTATCTGTATTTAACGTAATGGTAGAGCCATCTGGTAATCCAACATTGCTCACCTCGCCGATGGCAGTGGAATAACTATTGGCAAGCTCACTGTTAGCAATACGTTGGTCAGGCGCATCATAATGCGTGATGAGTAAAAAGCAGAATGCTGCTACAACAATAGATGCGGCTAGATAGCGCATGCGATAGAAACGTTTTTCCAACTTTTGGCGCCACCCTATATGAGGCGCAATGTGAGCAGAGCTCTCCCATACTAAAAGCGCATCGTCAAAAGCTGCTTGATGGGCGGCTTTTGCATCGCACCATGCAAGGATCTCACTTTCTTCTTTAGCTGTCAGTTCACCAGAGTAAAGACGCACAACGTAATCACTTGCACGTTTATTGATTGAATGCTGGTTCAAAGCCGTAGCCATTAATCTTGCACCTTATTTCGAATAGCCGTCAATGCGGCCGAAATGTATTTTTCTACTGTACTAACAGAAACGCCTAATATATCGCTGATTTCCCGATAAGCTTTACCTTCAACACGGCAAAGTACAAACGCAGATTTGTGATGAGGATTAATATTTTCAAGCACACTTTCAATTTCAATGAGTTTCTCAGCTATCCCTGCGTGCTTCTCGGGTTCATTGCTCCACGTAGAGTATAGGGTATCAGAAAATGGTTCATGCGCTTCATGAGCACGTACCTTTGCTCGCCGTTCTCTATCGATGATTAAATTGGTGACGACGGTAAACAAAAAACTTCTAAACGTATCTTGGCGCGCTTCAATCTTTTGAGCCATTCCATCTAGTGAAAACAGTTTGGCGTACATTTCTTGGAGAATATCTTCCACTTCCGAGGAATTAGCTCGTGCCCTTACTCGAATAAACCGACGAAGTGCCGGTTCATGCTCAGAAATGAGGTGGTAGAGCGTAGCGTTGTCGCTTTGAGATTGCGCTATAGCTGATTGAGTATTTAAATAAACAACTTTCACACTGATTCTTCATTCATTTCTGGCCTACTTATTAATACGCAGTGAAGCATAAATCCCTCCACCTTTTTTCATTTTATTTTCTGGCTAGAAATAAAAAACCCGGCATAAGCCGGGTTTTTGCAATACAAAAAACGTAAAAATTAACGCTTTGAGAATTGTGGACGCTTACGCGCTTTGTGTAGACCAACTTTCTTACGTTCAACGCGACGTGCATCACGAGTAACGAAGCCAGCTTTACGAAGTGCTGGACGTAGTGCTTCATCATACTCCATAAGAGCACGAGTAAGACCGTGACGGATTGCACCCGCTTGACCGTTAGAACCACCACCTTTAACAGTGATGTATACGTCAAACTTTTCAGTCATTTCAACAAGTTCAAGTGGCTGACGAACAACCATGCACTCTGTTTCACGACCAAAGTACTCGTCAAGAGCGCGTTGGTTTACTTTAATGCTACCTGTGCCTGGACGTAGGAACACACGAGCAGTAGAACTTTTGCGGCGGCCTGTGCCGTAGTATTGAGTATCTGCCATGTTAATAGCTCCTTAAATGTCCAAAACTTGTGGTTGCTGTGCTGCGTGAGAGTGTTCTGCACCAGCGTAAACTTTCATTTTACGGAACATTGCGCGGCCTAGAGGGCCTTTTGGCAACATGCCTTTAACTGCTTTTTCAAGAACCATTTCTGGCTTGTGAGCAATTAGTTTTTCAAAGTTTGTCTCTTTAAGACCACCTGGGTAACCAGAGTGCGCATAGTACATTTTGTCTTGCGCTTTACGGCCTGTAACCGCAACTTTTTCAGCATTGATTACGATGATGTAATCACCAGTGTCCACGTGAGGTGTGTACTCTGGCTTATGCTTACCACGAAGGCGTAGTGCGATTTCAGAAGCCAAACGGCCTAGAGTTTTGTCTGTGGCGTCTACCACATACCAGTCACGTTGTACCGTTTCTGGCTTAGCAACAAAAGTTTTCATTTTCAAATTCACCCGAATAATATCGTCGTTACTGATTTCTGAACACCAGAAATCACCTTAAAATCAACACAAAGACCCCTTCGAGCCGGCTGATTCTTCCACCTTCCCAAAGGTGGGCGTAACTGGGCAGGGCGCGAATTATACAGGAATTGAAGGAAATGCGAACCCCTAACAACAAAAAACATGGATAAAATTCCATCATCAGCCGATGACACAGAAACTGAGTTAATGTACTGTACGTCCGTTGCATTCAATTCTTCTAATAACTCTAATGAAAAGACCCCACTTTGTAGCTTCAGTTTTTATGCTGCTCACACTAACAAACCTATCGATCAGTTATTCCCTCCCCTCTAGAAAACGGGACAAGCAAACCGATATTGTTAACAATGGGTTGAACCAACTTCAGTATTAAATGCAGCCTTTCTTCACCTTTAGTGGCCAAGCACTAATGGCCATATTATTTATCTAATTAAACTCTTTTATCTGGTATTTTCATGACAATAAAAAAACGACTTTCCCCACTTGTTATCGCAGGATTAGCATCAGCGGCACTTATCACTCCGGTAGCGGCGTCAGCCGACGAACTGCTTAAGCTTCAACAACAGTGGGCATCCGTGAACTATCAATTAGAGGGCGACGCGCAACTTAGCGCCTTTTCAGAACTTATCGAACAAGCTACAAAACTCGTGGAGCAATCTGAGAATAGTGCAGAGTCTCTTACTTGGCTGGCTATTACTCAATCCAGCACAGCAAGTGCCAAAGGAGGATTGGGCGCCTTAGACTTTGCTAAAAGTGCGAAAGAAAATTTAGAGCGCGCCATTGAAAAAGAAGAATCAGTTCTAGACGGAACGGCATTAACCGTATTAGCCGCGCTTTATCACAAAGTGCCGGGCTGGCCTGTGAGCTTTGGTAGTGACAAAAAAGCTGAAAAGCTATTTAAGCGTGCACTGGAAATCAATCCTCAAGGGATGGACCAAAACTTCTTTTATGCCGAGTTTCTTTTCGACGATGGAGAATATGAAGAGGCCCAAGCGTTTTTAATCCGCGCTCAAAACGCGCCTGAAAAAGCCAACCGCCCTCTAGCAGATAAAAAACGCCGAGAAGAGATTGCTGTACTTCAAGCAAAATTGACTCAAAAAGCATAGCATCATCAGCAGTATGCGGCGCAGTCTCGCGTCGCTAGTGAGTTCGAAATAAGCAATGTCCTCTGTTTTTTTTGCGTGTAGAAAGGTGAATTTACTGCCTTTCTACATAAAAAGCGCATACATAGGCGGCACTTATCGCCATGTATAAATTGTAAACAGTTCTCATTCGGTATCAGCACTCCTATTATGAAAAAAAAAGGAGTGGCCCAATGCCTAAAATCCCACGTTCCTCAGACAACGACTATACCGATGACATGAGCCGAACACGCCGCGAATTTATTGCGCGCGAGACCGGCACTCAGCTAAACCACTTAGGACACTATTCCATACCGCCCGAAACCTTGTCGGGAAACATAGAAAACTTCGCAGGCGTTGCACAGGTCCCTATCGGCTTTGCAGGCCCGATGCTAGTGAACGGAGAGCACGCCAAAGGCGAGTTCTACGTTCCAATGGCTACAACAGAGGGTACACTAACAGCCAGCTACAGCAGAGGCATGCGCTTAACGAGAGAAGCGGGCGGCATAACCACCACAGTTATTGACGACGCTATGCAGCGAGCGCCTATGTTCGCGTTTTTTAACGCAAGAGAAGCCCTCGAATTTGGCAAGTGGGTTGAGCAAAACTTTGAAGCCATTAAACAAGCCTGTGATAGTACCACCAGCGTAGGTAAACTTCGGGATATAGAGCAATATGCCGCCTCTAAGCTTCGCTGGCTTAGGTTCAACTTTACCTGTGGTGATGCTGCTGGGCAAAACATGGTAAGCAAAGCTACCAAAGCAGGCTGCGAGTGGATACAGACAAACTATTCGGGCCCTATTGAGCACTTTGTGCTGGCAGCAAATCTTGATACTGATAAAAAGCACTCTCACTTAAACTCGCTGCATACCCGCGGTAAGCGCGTTGTCGCAGAGATAACCTTGCCTAAACAACTTATGACAGACATTATGCATTGCCCGCCAGAGGCTTTGTTTAAACAGCGTCAATATTCAAATATGGGCGCGTTGATGGCCGGTAGTGTTAACAATGGTGCCCACTTCGCCAACGGCATTACCGCTATCTTTATTGCTTGCGGGCAAGATGTTGCTAACGTAGCTGAGTCGTCGGCGGGGTTTACCTACGCCGAAATTACGCCAAACGGCGACTATTACTTCTCTGTTACTATTCCATCGCTAATCGTTGCTACGTACGGTGGTGGAACCGGCTTAGCTACACAAAACGAATGTTTAAGCGTACTTGGCTGTACAGAAAGAGGTAGCGTTAACAAGTTTGCGGAAATTGTTGCGGCGACCGTGCTATGTGGCGATCTGTCTCTGGGCTCTGCTGTGGTAGCAGATGAATGGGTAAGCAGTCACGAGCGACTAGGTAGGAACCGTTAGAGCTAATGGATTGTCACAATTCGATTTCTTCAATTACGGGATATTCACTTGTGAAGGCTTATTGAGCTTCGGTACAGCTCTAGATCGCTGGGATACTGGGGCGCGTAACTACGAAATATGCGCCTATTCCCATAAACATTGCGATGCCTATGTAAGCGGGGATCGGCATTGATGCAAATAGACAAATAAGAATAAAACTTACCAGCATACTGCAACAGGCTATGCATTTTACCTTTTTAGATATTGCACCGTGTTTACGCCACGCAACCAGACTAGGCCCATATTTGGGGTGCTGAATAAGCCAACTCTCAAGGCGCGGTGAAGATTTAGTAAAACAAAAAAGCGCACCTATCAAAAATACCGTGGTTGGCATTACTGGTAGGAAGGCACCAATAATACCCAAACACGTTAAAAACAACCCTAACGATAAATACAGTACTTTTTTCATAAAACGGTTGCGCCCAATTCAGTCCAACTCCTTGGTCAGTGTTGTCTGTTAACACCGGCTAAGCACCATTCCAACGTGCTAGTTTAGTACACAGATTATAGACAAAATGGATCTATATGCCCTTGTCGTAAATCAAACCTACTTACTAAACATATGACAAAATGGCAAAGTTTCCATCTACATTGGTCTAATTTTTTGACCTTTGTGCGTGATGTATTTATACACAAGTAGCCCAAAATCTTTGAGACAAACTAGACGTTGAATAACCTGTTACTGTGTTTTTAAAGCGTAGCTAAACAATTCACTTAGTATTAGAAGATTGTTTAACCTGCTGCCACAGTGCTTCCATTTCATCTAAAGTCAATGCGTCAAGCTTCTCACCCTGCTCTGCCGCTAAACGCTCTACGCCTTTAAAACGGTTGGCAAACTTGTTACTGGCGTTGCGAAGCGCAGTATCAGCATCTACCTTGCAGTGCCTTGCCAAATTAACCATGGCAAAAAGCGCATCGCCAATTTCTTCTTCGATAGCCAGTTGGTTATCATGCATAACATTGCTTGAAGGCTTTTTGTCAGTACTGTTTTCACATAGAAGGCGTTGCTTCGTATCAAGCTCTTGCTGAATCTCTTCTACTTCTTCGCGTACTTTATCAATAACAGGTGCGGCGTCAGGCCAGTCAAAGCCTACCTTTGCACAGGCTTTTTGCAGCTTTTGCGCGTACATAAGTGCCGGCATACCTTTGGGTACGTTATCTAAAATACTGGTATCTACTGCTTCGCCGACTTGCTTTAAGCGCTGCTTTTTAAGCTGCTTTTCTTGAGCTTTAATTGCATCCCACTGCGCGTTTAAAGCGCTGTCGTTCAACTGGGTACGTTCGCCCGTGACGTTTTCAGTTGTATCGCCAGCGCTCTCAGATGCAAGCTGATTAGCAAAAACATGAGGATGGCGACGCACGAGTTTTTCGCTAATGCTTTGTGCCACATCGTCAAAAGAAAATGCACTCGATTCACTAGCGATTTGCGCGTAAAACACCACTTGAAACAACAAATCACCGAGCTCATCTTTGATATCGTGCATATCACCAGCGGCAACAGCATCAGCCACTTCGTAGGCCTCTTCTATGGTGTAGCGAGTTAGGCTTTCCATGGTTTGTTTCACATCCCACGGACATCCAGATTGCGGGTCGCGCAGCTGCGTCATAATGTCCAGCAGCCGCTGCATTTCGCCAAGGCTAGCTTTGCTTGCGTTTTGCATCTGTCACGCCTTTAAGTTGTCGCAATTGGGTTAACACTTTTGACACTCTTTCAAGGTCATTAACTTCGATAGATATGGCAATTAGTGCCGTCTGCCTGTTTTTATCACTTAAGCTGTTTACGCCTAAAAGCGGTACGTTTTCATTTGCCAACACAGTAGTAATGTCGCGCAACAGGCCGTTTCTATCGTGGCAAAATATATCAATGCCCGTCTCAAAACCCACTTTAAGCTCATGTGACCAATTCACTTCGATCTGACGCTCAGGGTGCTGTGACAACAAGTGCTGCAGCTGACTGCAACTTTCTTTGTGAACGCTTACGCCACGGCCTTGCGTGATATAGCCTAAAATAGCTTCGCCCGGAACTGGCTTACAGCAGTTAGCCAGCTGACTCATTAAGTGCCCCACGCCCTGCACGACTACGGCGTCTTTTTTGCCCGTGCCTGCCGCAGTCTTGCGTGTTTTCACCTTAGGGCTAATTTCAGGCTCAGGGGCTGGAGGTTCTTGCAAGTGATGAATAAAGTTAATCACCTGCATAACGCGCACATCACCGGCACCTACCGCAGTGTACAAGTCATCAAGGGTTTGTAAGTTAAACTTCTCAAACGCCTCGTTAGGTACTTTGGCCGGCAAATGAGCACGCTGAAGTTCGCGCTCTAGCAGTTCTTTACCGGCTGCAAGGTTTTTATCTCTGTCCTGCTTTTTAAAGAAGGAGTGGATAGTGGCGCGCGCTCGCGAAGAATGGACGTAGCCAAGGCCCGGATGCATCCAGTCCCGACTTGGATTCGGCTCTTTCCCGGTTAATACTTCTATTTGGTCGCCACTTTGCAGCAAGTAAGTAAACGGCACTATGCGCCCATTCACTTTTGCGCCAATACAGCGATGTCCCACATTACTGTGAATATAGTACGCAAAATCAAGGGGCGTAGCGCCTTGGGGAAGGTCAATTACGTCGCCTTTCGGTGTGAACACGTACACTCTATCGTCAAACACCTGGCTGCGAAGTTCTTCAACCAAATCGCCAGATTCCGCTACTTCTTCTTGCCATGCAAGTATGCGACGAAGCCAGTTTATACGCTCGTCATAGCCTGACTGCTTGCCCGTACTGCCTTCTTTATATTTCCAGTGCGCAGCCACACCAAGTTCGGCGTCTTGATGCATTTTCTGGGTACGAATTTGAATCTCAACCGACTTCCCTTCAGGCCCCACAATAACTGTATGAATTGACTGATATCCATTGGGTTTAGGCGTTGCGATATAATCGTCGAATTCGTTAGGTAAATGTTTATAGCTTGCGTGAACGGTACCAAGCGCTGCGTAGCAATCTTGAAGTCGCTCGGCAATAATACGCACTGCACGAATATCAAAAAGCTGCTCGAACGTTAGGCGCTTTTTCTGCATTTTCTTCCAAATGCTGAAAATGTGCTTTGGGCGGCCATAAACTTCAGCGCGGATCTCTTCACCATCAAGTAGGCCTTGCAAGTCGCCCACAATAGTTTCTATATACTCAGCACGCTCTCTGCGTTTACCGTCTAACTGCTTGGCAATTTGTTTGTAGGTAATGGGGTGTAGGTAGCGAAACGCGAGATCTTCAAGTTCCCACTTTAACTGTCCGATACCCAAGCGGTTTGCCAATGGCGCATAAATACTGGCGCACTCGCGAGCCACCATAACACGGGTTTCTTCGTCAGCTTTTTTAACCTGTTGTAGTGCACAAATACGCTCGGCCATCTTGATAACAACGGCGCGTACGTCTTCTACCATCGCCAGCAGCATGCGGCGAATACTGTCTATATGCTGCTCGTCTGATCTTTCAGCAAAGCCAGAGCCGTTCACTTTACGGGCATGTAACGACTTGATGGCATCCATTCGACGCACGCCAACGATAAGGTCTCGAATCTCCCCACCAAATTCATCAACAATATCTTCTTCACTTAAAGCGTGCTGTTCGCAATAAGGAAACACCAAGGCAGCCTGAAGCGTTGCATCATCCATATTAAGCTGACACAAAATCTCAACCATTTCTTGACCAACCAATAGTCGCTCAGGAATGGAAGACACAGCACTTAGCTTATCTTTTGTTTCTGCACTCAGCTCAAGACTGTCTAGCCAGGCTTCAAAGGGGGGCCGGTCTGCTTCGTGGACCTTTCTTGTTGATACCATATCCTTTACTCGTTACTGCTGCTTTCGCGTAAACAAGGCCATCATTTCCATGTGATGGGTGAAGGGGAACATTTCTGCTATGCCCGCTTTTTCCATTTCATAACCTCCGTCTATCAACACTTTTGCGTCTCTAGAAAACGTACTTGGATTGCAAGAAACATACACTATCGTTTTTGGTAGTGCTTTTACAAGCGCATGACAAACGGTCAATGCCCCTTCTCTTGAAGGGTCAAGCAGTACCTTAGCAAAGCCCTGCTGTAATGAAGCCTCGACGTTGGTCTTATCTGCCAAATCTAAATGCAGCCACTCGACATTTTTAATGCCCTGTCGCTGTGCATTGTCTTTTGCGCGGCGCACCATTTCTGCCACACCCTCTACCGCTTGTACCCTTGCACCTGACTTAGCAATAGGTAAGGTAAAATTGCCCAGCCCGCTAAACCAATCGGCAATACGTTCGTTGGGCTGTGGGTTTAGCCAACCTATTGCCTGCTTAATCATTTTATCGTTAACCACTTTATTTATTTGAATAAAGTCATTAGCACTAGGGGAAATAGAACAGTCATTTATCGTGTTAATGACCATATCAGTACCACGCCCCACACTGCGTATTTGCCCTTGCTTATTTTCAAGCTTTAACTCAATACCGTGGTCGCCAACCGAAGAACTCGTGTTGACCAATTCGCTCACCGCATCAATAAGCTCTGCCTCAAGGGCTTTAATATGTTTAATAACAAGGTGCGAGATATTATCACCGGCGATAAGGCTGATATGTCCAATGTGTCGAGCTGACTCGAAGCCTGTAAGCGCGTTTTGTAAAGGGCCAATGATATTAGATAAAGGGTCGACCAGTATTGGGCAACTTTCTATATTAACGACGTTGTTGCTATTCGCTTCACGAAAGCCTAGTTTAATTTGATTCGGGTTGCGGGCATCGATAGCCAACCTTGCTTTTCTGCGATATTGGGGGCGAGGACCCACTAAAGGAGCTTGCCAAACATTTGGCTTCATCGCCAATTGACGTTCCATCACCACTTTAAGGGCATTGTCTCTTTGCGTAAGGGCCGCATCGGGCTTTATATGCTGCAGCTGACATCCACCACATGAATCAAACACTGGGCAAAAAGGCGCTTGTCTTGCTTCACTTGGCGAATGAATGTTTGTCGCCTTCGCGTTAATCACTTTCTTTTTGCTAGATAGCACCTCTATGTCGCAGGTTTCCCCAACAAGGGCACCTTCAACAAACATCATGGGGTTACCGCGCACTATCCCATGGCCCATCCAGTCGATATCTTCAATGGTAACCGTATTGGAATTTTGGCTTTTATTGCCTTGTGAGGCTTTATTAGCTTTTCCAAATCGAAGTCCTGCGACTTGCGCGTTGGCGCTAGCATTACCTTTCTTTGCATTGCCACTTAGGCGTGAAGACGTTTTGCCTTTTTGCTTGCTGCGTGATTGTTTAAAAAGGTTTGCCAAGTGTGACTCCGGTAACTTGCTTTGCGTGGTTTGATATTTGTAGCGTTTTTTATAAACGCAGACCAGATAGATGTCATCTACCTGGGCTTCATTGAGTCTGCGTTTTCGTAGTGCGCGTTTTAGTTAACGCCCGCTTTAGTAAATGATTAGGATTCTAGTATAACGGTGGCGACGGCGTAATGCTGCTCATCTGAAATACTGATCACGCTTCGAGTAATGCCCCGTGCCTCACACATAGCAGCAAATTCACCAGAAAAATGAAGTTCTGGCGCCCCTAGGTCGTTGTTACGCACCTCTATGTGTTGCCAACTAATTCCATTCCCAATACCGGTACCAAGGGCTTTCACCGCGGCTTCTTTCGCGGCGAAACGTTTTGCTAAAAAGCGCACTGGTGTAGCGTGTTCACTAAACGTCTGCCATTCGAAAGGCGTAAGTACACGCTTGGCCAAACGTTCGTTAGCGCTCTCGCCTTTACCAAGGCGAGCAATTTCTACAATGTCAGTACCTAGCCCTGCAATTGCCACGTTATCTACACCCTTTTGAATCTAAGCTTAAATGCCCGCGCGAGCTTCAAGCATCAGCTTACGCATATCAGCCACTGCTGTGTGAAGACCGTCAAACGCGGCGCGAGCGATGATAGCATGACCAATATTAAGTTCGATTAGCTGAGGAATAGCGGCAATTGGTTTAACGTTGTGATAGTGCAAGCCGTGACCCGCATTCACTTTAAGCCCTAAACTGTCAGCATACTCAATACCTTCAACTAAGCGAGCCAGCTCTTTTTGCTGCTCATCTTCACTGGTAGCTTCTGCGTATTGTCCGGTGTGAATTTCAATATAAGGCGCGTTACATGCTGCCGCTGCATCAATTTGCGCTTTATCTGCGTCGATAAACAAAGACACTAGGATGTTTGCATTCGCAAGACGCTCGCACGCTGCTTTGATGTTCTCGAAATTGCCCGCTACATCGAGTCCACCTTCGGTAGTCAGCTCTTCGCGCTTTTCTGGTACTAGACAGCAAAAAACAGGTTTTACTTCTTCTGCAATGGCCAACATTTCATCGGTTACTGCCATTTCCAGATTAAGTCGGGTGTTAATGGTTTGCGCTAAAATACGTACGTCGCGATCTTTGATATGACGGCGATCTTCACGTAAGTGAACGGTAATGCCGTCTGCACCTGCACGCTCAGCAATGTCAGCAGCATGCACTGGATCTGGATAATGTGTACCGCGCGCATTGCGAAGCGTTGCGATATGGTCGATGTTAACGCCTAATAGAATCGTGCTCATTTCACCACCTAACCTGTAAGAGCGAAAGAAGATGCCTGCTCTTCATGTTTAATACATTATTTAAAGGGCGCAAACACCCTTCCTTAGAAAGTGGAGATTGTAGCAAATTTTTTTATAGAAGGTGCTGTTTAAGCATTTGAGTTAAGAGAAAATAATTTAGAGAAACTGACAGTGATGACAGGTTTACTCAAACACATAAATACTCATAGAACAGTGCGTTTGAAAGATAAGTTCTCAAATGCGTTAGGATGTTAGCGATTTTAACTTATTTATGCCCTAACGTGGTTTTGGCATAAATAGTTCGCGGCTTTTAAGCGGCTTGTCGCCAATGAGCGGTTTAAGCAAGTCGCGACAAAGCACTTTAGCAACCTTCTTGCTAAGCGGGGTAAACTCTCCCTGTGACAAACTAAGCAATGCTCGCCCGGGAAAGCCTCGCATACCCCTCGTGCCAGCCATATCTTCGGGAATAGGCACAAAGCCCGCATCTATTTGAAAGTTATAGCTACCTGTTTCTTCTATTGGCATTTCGTATTCTACGTCAGTAGTGAAGTCGGGAAGTAACCCCATTTCATCAAGTAGTGCAAATTCGAACTGTCGCAAGGTCACTTCTATGTCGTTATTATCACGAAGGGACAGTAATGCATTTTCATAAGCGTTGTGTACGCCATCGCTGGCAAGGCCGGCGGGCATAACGCGATTGGTTAGCTCGTTTACATACATGGCACAAAACAACGCTGTGCCTACAAGATTGATGGACGGGGCGACGCTTTCAACGTGACGTAGGTTTTTTAACTCTGACTTTCCACTTAACTGTAGGCGAAGATGCTGGAAAGGTTGAAGCAGGCTCTTTTTATCTGATTTACTGTTTTTCACGCCTTTAGCTACCGCACTAACACGCCCCTCTTCCAGGGTGAAAAAGTCAACAATATAGCTGGTCTCCCTGTAAGGGCGTCTATGCAGTACATAGGCATTTAACCATTCATTATTCATTGTTGTTCACTATGGTTTAGCACCGAATCGGTAGCTATTTAGGTGCAAGTTAAAAGGTGTAAGTCAAAAAAGGTTTATCTTAGCGGCAAGGGCTAGTTAACAATTTAGCTGCGTTTAATTCTTACCACTTTCATGGTTTCAAATTCAATGCCGGCCACCTCTTCTACATGGCGATAATAGGTTACGTTTACTCTTGCCCCTTTTAAGCTTTGATATTGCTGCTTTCGCCGGTAAATAAAAGGGACATCAATGCCTTCAAGCATAATAGTATGGCGTATCCAATCGCTGTCTTTTTCTTCACGCTGAACGTGAGAAATTACTTTAACGTTATCGGTTTGATTAAGCTGACTATGCTTTTCCACCAGCTTCTGTCGTTCGCTTTTCACCCTTGCCTCTTTTTTCTTATTTTTTAGTTCTTTAACACGTATCGCTTTTTGACTAGCTAGGTTTTCTAAGACTCAATGTTGTACCTAAATCAACTTCGCTTAAACCGCTTCTATTTGCTCAATAATAAGCTGTACAGTTTCTTGCCCTCTGAAAACATTGATATCCAGGCGGTAAGCGATATGTACACGCTTTACCATGGCATTAGGCCATGCTTTTAAATCAACGTTAAACGCAATAGCGTCTACTTCATTGGCGCCGTCACTTTTCAACACCATCTTAAGGTGCTTTTGTCCCACTAGGCGCTGATCGAGAAGCGTAAATTCTCCATCAAATAACGGTGATTCAAAGCCCTGCCCAAACGGACCAGCCTGGCGCAATAAATGCGCAAAAGGCAAACACAATTCTTCTGAAGATAAATCACCATCAGAGAGCAATGCATGATTGCCATCAAGCTTTTCCATATGGGTACGAGCAACATCAACAAAAGCTCGTTCAAAATCTGGAAGCTTTGCGACAGGCAAGCTCAATCCTGCGGCCATGGCGTGCCCACCAAATTTCTCGATAACGCCAGGGAAGCGTGTGTTTACTTCATCAAGTACATCGCGAATGTGCACACCAGGAATTGAACGCGCTGAGCCTTTAATAACAATATCGTCTTGATGGGCAAAAGCGATAACGGGCTTAAGATACTTCTCTTTCAAACGCCCTGCCACAATCCCAATCACGCCTTGGTGAAAGTCTTCGCGATAAACTACCAGCGCGCTTGGCATATCGCCTTCATCCAGCGCCATTTGCTCTAGTAAAGTCTCGGCTTGCGCTTTCATGCCGGTTTCAATTTCACGGCGCTCCTTGTTAAGAGCATCGAGCTCTGCCGCTATCATTCGCGCTTGAATGGTTTCATCTTCTAATAAGCAAGCGATGCCTTGCGACATATCGTCTAAGCGACCAGCGGCATTAAGTCTTGGGCCTACTACAAAACCCAAGTCGGTCGAAGTTAGATGGGCACAATCGCGGCTTGCCACTTCAACTAGTGCCTTGATACCAGGTCGACACTTACCAGCCCGAATACGCTGAAGCCCTTGATGAACTAAAATTCGATTATTTTTATCTAAAACCACCACATCGGCCACGGTGCCAACAGCAACAATATCTAACAGAGACGCTAAGTTAGGTGGTGCAATACCTACTTTCTCAAAATACCCTTGTTGCTGTAGCTCAGCTTTAAGCGCGAGCATGATATAAAATGCCACACCCACGCCCGCTAAGTTTTTAGACGGGAATTCACAGCCAGGTTGGTTAGGGTTCACTATCGCATCAGCTTGCGGTAATGTATCACCTGGCAAGTGGTGATCGGTCACCACAACCTGCATACCTAAGGATTTTGCATGGGTCACACCGTCAATACAGGATATGCCGTTATCCACGGTTACAATAACCTCGGCACCTAGTTTGGCTGCCTCATCGACAATAGGTACGCTAAGCCCATAACCAAAATCAAAGCGGTTAGGTACCAGGAAATCAACGTTGTAATAGCCCATGGCTCGAAGCGCCAGTATACATACCGACGTACTGGTAGCACCATCGGCATCAAAATCGCCCACTATGATAACGCGCTTATTTTGCACAACGGCATTAGCAAGGATTTGCGCGGCTTGGGGCATCCCTTTTAATACGTTGAAATGCGTAAGCCCTTTAAGGCCATTCTCCAAGTCATCCATATTCGCAATATTGCGACCGCGATAAATTCTGTCGATAACAGGGTGTAAGTCGGAACTTAACGAGGCGCCGGAGACCTCACGGCGAACAATAGGCAAAATCATGAAATACCACTAAACCATTACTGTGATTGCAGTTGTCTTAAACAGTTAATACGAATCAAGTTTAGGCAAACTTAAATTGAACATATTCGATAAAGAATGAAAATTTTCAAATAGAAGTTCTGCGCTAACTGCAAAGTGAAACCATACGAAAGAACGTAAGAAAATAACGCGATGAATCATACCGCAGAAAACAAAAAAACGCACAGTGCGTGCGTTTTTTTCATGTCAGAAACTATGGAGTTTAGATGACTACTCTTCGCCTTCCAACGCTTTTGCGAGCAATGCGGCTGGCTGGTAACCAGGAATCAACGAACCGTCGGGCAACACGATATTAGGTGTGCCGTTCACCCCTAGCTTTTGACCTAGCATATATTGCTCTGCCACTTTGTTTTTGCAGCTTGCGCTTGCCACATCACTGCCTGCCTTAGCTTTAGTTAACGCTTTTTGCGGGTTTTCAGCGCACCATACTGACACCATATCTTCATAATTCTGGCTATTTAGCCCAGAACGTGGAAACGCAAGGTAATGAACCGTAATACCGGCATCGTTAAGCTCGTCAATTTCGTTATGGAATTTGCGGCAATATCCGCAGGTGATGTCTGTAAACACGCTAATTTCGTGCTTTTCGTTTTCCGCTTTAAACGTAATAGACGACGATTCCATTGATGCAACGCCCTCTTTACGCAAGCCTGAAAGGGCCATCTCTGTTTCGTTGCGCATTTCTTCATCAATGTTAAAAACGCGAGCCTGAAGCAAATATTGTCCATTTTCACTTACATAAAACAAGCCACGGTTTGTAGATACTTGAACTAAGCCAGATACAGGAGAATCGGCAATGGTTTCTACATCTAGCCCAAGCATTGACGTTAATTTATCGCGGATAGCGGCTTCGTCAGCAGCTTGCGCGCTTAACCCTAATAGAGAACCTGCCGCTACTACGCTGGCAAACAAAATTTTCTTTACTGCTTTCACTAAATACTCTCCATTTTGCCATTTAAGCTTGTTTGTACTCACTTGGCTTAGATTGTAGCTGCCTAAACATGTATTTTTAGGCAGCCACTAAACATTTTCATACTCATTACTTTCAGACCGACGAACTTAGCAAAAAATTGCACTTTTCACGCTAATTTTTTGCTTATCTGTGCATTACGCCGCGACAAAATGCCATTAAGGTAACCACGAGGTTAATAAACTACACACCTCAGTATTAGCCTACTACGCTTAATCTAAAGTAATTCTTCGGCTATATCCTATCACACCCCTTTTCATTTGATATATGTATAAGCAGAGGCTCGTCGTACACAAGGCTCAGTTTGTAGCATTCTCACTCAATGTGTTTTTTGACTCGTTAGCCTCGGGGGTGATGACTATGAATAAGCGTCTGCAGTCGCTCTGTCGCTACATGGGTATAAATTTGGGTTGTCGATAAATCGCTATGACCTAACAACATTTGCACTACCCGTAAATCTGCACCGTGGTTTAACAGATGCGTAGCAAAAGCATGGCGTAATGTATGGGGGGATAGATGTTGTTCAATACCTGCTTTCACTGCATAGTATTTAATGCGATGCCAAAATGTTTGGCGCGTCATTTTTTGTCCGCGCTTGCTTAGAAAAACGACGTCAGAAGTCTTTGTGGCAAGAATAGGCCGCGCAGTTTTTATATAGGTTAATAACCATTCAATTGCATCTTCCCCCAGAGGGACTAAACGCTCTTTGTTTCCTTTACCTACCACTCTTACCACACCTTGTTGAAGGCTAACTTGATCCATCGTTAACCCTATTAACTCACTCACACGCAGGCCCGTAGCATAGAGGACTTCAAGCATACTTTTGTCTCGGCATTCAATTGGGTCGTCAGTTAAAGGGACATTAAGTAAATCTTCAACCTGCTGCTCGCTTAAAGAAGAAGGTAAGGCCTTTGGTGTTTTGGGGTTGGACAACGCAGAAACAGGACTATCTACGCGAATTTGTTTACTTATAAGAAACACAAAAAAGGCGCGAATGGCGCTAAGCGCGCGTTGCGTACTGCGAGTAGACAGGCCTTTATCATGGCGATAGGCAAGGTAATCTTGGAGCTGTTCAGTAGTCAGCACAGCAATATCCTTAACACCTTGATTGTTGCTGTAAATGGCAAGCTTAGTGAGGTCGGTGCGATAGCTTTGCTGAGTATGTTCTGACAGCCCTTTTTCGAGCCACAACATTTCAATAAAACCATCAATATGTGCCTGACTTGCCGCAGGCACATAGGTTAACTCACGTTCACTTTTTGCCATTTAGAAGCCACGCTTTTGCTTAATCAACTCGTAAGCTGACTGAATATCTTGCGCTTTCTTTTTGGCAATCTCCATCGCCTGTTCCGGCAAGCCTTTAGATACAAGCTTGTCTGGATGATGTTCAGCCATGCGCTTTCTGTAAGCTCGCTTTATCACTTTCTCATCGTCAGATGCAGCTACGCCTAGAATGCGATAGGCATCATCTAAGCTTTGCTGTTCTGAATAGGCCGATTGCTGACCACGGTGCCGCTGTCCTGATCCCGAGTGAGCACGTTGCCCCGCACCTGAGTGTGCCCGCTGCCTGAATCGAATTTCAGCTTCATACATTGAAATAAGATAATCTAAATCACGACGCCTGAAACCCAGTGGTTTCGCCACTTTTTCCAATACATTGTATTCTTCTTGAGAAAGCTGACCGTCGGCAAACGCGGCTTGAATAAGAATTTCCAAGAACACTTGCAGAATATCCCGACGACCGTGGCTGGCATCATAGAAGCCTTTTAACGTATCAACTAGTGGGAAGTCTCGTGCTTTGCCCTCTCTGAATGCATCTTGCGCTTCGCGGCGGGCATCGCCTGTCAGGCGCATTTCGTCCATTAACGCTGTAGCAATTTGAATTTCTTTATCAGTCACTTTACCGTCAGACTTAGCAAGATGACCTAATGCGCTAAACAAGCTATGGAAGAAAATGGCTTGCTGCTTCAAATTGTCCTGATCAGTAAAAAAGCGCCCAAAGCCACCTAGCTGATTAAAGTCTTGGCGGTAGGCTTTATCAAAAAAGTGTCCGACTATCAGCCCTAGGATCGCTCCTGGTATTTTTAAAAACATAAAGCCGAACAAGGCGCCGAGGACTTTTCCCCAAATTGACATCGCGTCATTCTCCGTTGGTGCACTGTTTAGAAAGTTGATGTTACTGTCGTTAGTTCACGCCGTGCACTGCGCGTTAAGTACATCATCATATCAAATACATAAGTTAATTAACTAGGGCTTAAGCAGAACGAAATCAAGCTTACTGCCGCTGTCTTTGATGTGTTGACCATATAAAAGTGCATTTTTTTACCTGAATGGTTGGTAATTGCGACAGAAGCGCTTAGAATTGAGCGCTTGAATAAAATAGTAATAGCTAGTGAGCTCGACGCTTTATTACAGTGAAAGAAATAAAGAGCGCGATCACTGGTTTTTTTAATCGTTATGTCGAACTAACCGAGACGCACGTCGTCTTACTTGGGTTTAAAAGCAACATACAACAAAACAGGCCACCCATTTACGCATGAAAAACACCTGCGCCATGCTTGTTTCCGCGACTCTTTTGCCTACGGTCGCGTTTGCACAGGAAACGACAGCTTCAAATTCTCAATCAATCTCAGATGCAGCCCCTCTCGCATTTTGCTCAGTCGAACCTGTTACTTTTAGTAGCCAAGCATTGATGCCTAAAGGCCATGTTAAAGTTGAAGCTAATCGTACAGAAATCATTCAAGACACTGTAGCCTTGTTTTCTGGCAATGTAGACATAACGTCAGACACCGCAATAATTAGTGCCTCTCAGGCACAAGTTAATGGAACCGGTAGTGGCCGCGACCTTATAGCAAAAGGCGATGTAACCTACCAAGATGCGCAGCTGAAAGTGGAAAGCGATGCGGTAACCTTGCGTTCTGAAGAAGAGCGTTTGGAGATGCAAAATACCCGCTATAAGCTGACTGGGTTTGTTGGACAAGGTGCAGCCGAAGATATTCTATTAGATACAGATACCGGCATAGTACTTAAAGAGGTAAGTTTCTCTACTTGCCCAGAAGGTGATGAAGACTGGATGATTCGCGCCAGCGAAATCAGCTTGGAAAAAGGGACTGTATGGGGACAAGCCAAACACACCCGTTTCTACATTGCCGATGTGCCAGTATTTTATCTGCCTTATTTTGCGTTTCCAGTAAGCAATGAGCGACAAACCGGCTTATTATTTCCCGAGCTGACAAGCTCTAGTCGAACTGGCGTAGACTACACTCAGCCTTTTTACTGGAATATTGCGCCTAACTACGACATGACCATTTCCCCCCGGTTAATGTCATTGCGCGGCCTTCAGCTAAATACCGAGTTTCGTTACCTAACAGAACGCAGTCAAGGGACCGCCTACGTTGAATATTTACCTAGCGATTCGGATATTTCAGGTAACCCAGACCGATATTTTTACCGCCTTGAACACCAAGGGTTAATTGCCGACAACTGGTTGCTCAATATTGATTTTAATGGCCTAAGTGACGACAACTACATAGTAGATCTTGGGTCAGACTACTACAGCCGCTCCGATACCCATCTATACCGAAATATTGGGTTGAGTTACTACTCTCAGAACCTTTCAGTCAGTATGCAGGTTAAAGATTTTGAAGTATTGGGTGATACTGCCGACAGCTATCGCGCTGTTCCAGAAATTAAAGTTAACTACAACAAAGCACTAGGCGAATACTTTGAGTTTAACCTTGATTCAGAAGTCGCTCATTTTGACAACACATTAGATACTGCGCCAACCGCAACGCGATTTCACATTGCGCCAACGCTTGCCATGCCATTTCGCGCGGCATGGGGAGAATTTGTTGCAGAGACTTCATTATTTCAAACTGTGTATCAGCAAGACAATGTGGAAGGGACTGATTTAGAAGAAGATGTAGAGCGTACCCTTGGTCAGGCTCGCCTTTACGGTGCACTGTACTTTGAAAGAGATACATCTTGGTTTAGTGACGATATGTCGATGACCCTTGAACCAAAAGTTCAGTATCTTTACACGTCTTATGAAGACCAAACTGCCATCGGCTTTTATGACTCAACACCTCTGTTAACTGACGTTGAAGGCTTGTTTCGAGGACAGGAATTTACTGGTCTCGATAGAATTAGCGACAACAACCAGATTACCCTTGGTGCCACCACTCGCATGTTAGATAAAAACAATCGGGAACAATTCGTTCTTAGTGTGGGTCAGATATTCTATCTTGAAGATAATAAAGTGGTTGCGGCAACTAAAAACCAAGATCGATCAGCCCTTGCCGCTGAGGTAGATTGGCGCTTTAACCAAAATTGGTTTTTCCATTCTGATGTGCAGGTCACCACTGACACAGACAAAGTTGACCTGAGCAGCGTGGGCATTGAATACCGTAAAGATGACGCGCGCTTTATTCAATTAAGTCATCGCTACGTTCGCGACCTTAGTGGTGAAACCATTAATCAAATAGGTATTTCAGCAAGCTGGCCAATTTCTGAGAATTGGCAATGGGTTGGCCGTACTTACCGTGATTTAGAGCGCCATCGAAGTGTAGAAACCTACGCAGGTATTCAATATGAGTCTTGTTGCTGGGCAGTTCGACTTGTCGCCCAGCGCAGTTTGAACAACCGCTACAACGACAGTGGCGTTCAGACAACGGATGATTTCGACTCTGGTGTGTCGCTACAGTTTATTTTCAAAGGTATAGGGTCATCTGGAACCCAAAGAAGCATGCTTGAAGACGGTATGTTTGGCTATCGCCAGCCTTATAGTTTAAATTAACCCGCAATTGAGCGCCTAGCAGCGCTTAAAAGCATTAACCAATAATAAAAGAGTGTGTATGAAGTTCATTATCCGTGCATTGATGTTAGGTGCCCTACTCTCGTTTAACAGCCTAGCACAAGAAGTGATGCTAGACCGCGTAGCTGTGATTGTTGATCAAGGCGTTATACTTGAGAGTGAAATTAAAGCCCTTGTACAAGACGTTAAGCGCAACGCTGAAGCTAACAACCAACAGCTACCTTCAGACCGCGCGCTTCGTACACAGGCTATTGAGCGTTTAATTACGAAGAGCCTTCAGCTACAAATGGCTGAGCGTATGGGTATTCGTATCAGTGACCCTCAACTTGAGCAAACCATTGGTAATATCGCGGCCAATCAAAATGCGACCGTAGAACAACTTCGCGCTCAATTGGCCGCTGAAGGCATTGCATATGATGACTACCGCGAAGATATACGCGAAGAAGTTATCATGGGTGAAGTGCGCCGCGCGAACGTACGCCGCCGCGTTTACATCACACCTCAAGAAATAGATACGCTGATTGATCTTATGGAGCAACAGGGTGCAACGCAGGCCGAATACCGTTTAGGTCATATCCTTATTGGCTTCCCACCTGAACCAACAGACGAGGACATTCAGGCAGCACGTGAACGCGCGGACAAAGTAATAGCCTTGTTAGAATCAGGCTCTGATTTTGCTAAAATCGCCATTGCCTCATCATCGGGTAACGAAGCGTTAGAAGGTGGTGATATGGGCTGGCTTAATATTAACGCTATGCCAACGCTTTTCGCAGAAGCAATTCAGGACAAGGATAAGGATGCGCTTGTTGGTCCTATCCGAAGCGGCGCAGGCTTTCACATACTTAAAGTACTAGATACTCGCGGTATTGAGAAAGTTACCGTTGAAGAAGTGAACTCACGTCATATCTTGGTTAAGCCATCAATTATTTTGAGCGAAGAAAAAGCAAAAGAGATGCTAGTGCGCTTCAAAGAAGAATTGAAAAACGGTGAAGCGGACTTTGCAGAGTTAGCTAAAGAATATTCAGAAGACCCTGGCTCGGCCCTTCGCGGTGGCGAACTAGGTTGGTCTGACCCAGGTAATTATGTACCTGAGTTTAAAGAAGCATTATCACAGCTTGAACCTGGCGAATACAGCGACCCAGTGCGCACTGTTCACGGCTGGCACTTAATTCAACTTAACGACCGTCGCATGGATGACGCAACGGATAAACGTAAAGAAGATAAAGCATATCAGCTTATCTTTAACCGTAAATTTTCAGAAGAAACCGAAAACTGGTTACGTGAGATGCGTGATGCCGCTTACGTCGAAGTTGTCGAATCTTAATAATAAGTTATTCATGAGCACACCAATTAAAATAGCAATAACGCCGGGAGAACCGGCCGGTATCGGGCCAGATTTGATCATTAAACTGGCCCAAGAAACATGGCAAGCCCAGCTTGTCGTGTTTGCCGATGGCGACATGCTAAAAGCACGAGCAAGCGCCTTAGGGCTTCCGTTAACACTAATCGATTACGATGCAAATAACCCGCAGATTCAAGATGCGGGTTCGTTGTTTATAAAGCAGATAGACAAAACCGCTGATGTTATTCCCGGAACTCTTGATAGTGAGAACGGGCTTTATGTAGTCGAAACCTTACGCCAAGCGTGCCAGGCCAATATGGACGGCGACTTTGACGCTGTTGTAACTGGCCCGGTACACAAAGGTATTATTAACAAAGCAGGGGTGTCATTCAGCGGACATACTGAGTTTTTCGCTTATCAGTCTAATACCATTGATGTGGTTATGCTGTTAGCTACAGAAGGTTTAAATGTAGCGCTAGCTACGACTCACATCCCTCTTGAATACGTGGCAAAAGCGATAACCCGTGAGCGCCTACACAAAGTTATTCATATTATTAATACTGACCTGAAACTTAAGTTTGGCATCAATGAGCCTCACATTTACGTATGCGGATTAAACCCGCATGCGGGTGAAGATGGCCATATTGGTACTGAAGAGATCCACACTATCGTCCCAGCGCTAAATGAGCTAAGAGACGAAGGCCTTAAGATCACCGGCCCCTGCCCGCTGACACTATATTTCAGCCTAAATACCTAGAAAATGCCGACGTTGTGCTAGCTATGTATCACGACCAGGGCTTACCCGTGCTAAAATACAAGGGTTTTGGGGCGTCAGTGAATATCACATTAGGATTACCTTTTGTTCGCACTTCAGTCGACCACGGTACTGCATTAGATTTAGCAGGTACAGGTGAAGCCGACGCCGGTAGTTTCAGAAAAGCATTGGAAAAAGCCATTGAGCTTGCACATCATCAACAATGAGTAAAACACATTTAGGCCATACGGCCAGAAAGCGATTCGGGCAGAATTTCCTACACGATGACTACGTGATAGGTAAAATTGTCGCAGCCATCGCGCCAAAAAATGAACAAAACCTGGTAGAAATTGGACCCGGTTTAGGCGCATTAACAGACCCTGTTTGTGAAGAAGTTGACGCACTAACGGTTATTGAACTTGACCGCGACCTTGCCAAACGTCTGCGACATCACCCATTTAACGGCGAAAAACTAACCGTTATTGAACAAGACGCGATGACGATGGATTTCGGCGCACTATGCAAAGAAATGCCAATAAAAGACAAGAAGCTTCGCGTATTTGGTAACTTGCCTTACAACATTTCAACGCCGCTAATGTTCCACCTTTTTGATCATGCTCATTGCATCGAAGACATGCATTTTATGCTTCAAAAAGAGGTGGTGAACCGACTAGCTGCTGGACCGGGATCTAAAAATTACGGCAGGCTTTCAGTAATGGCCCAGTACTATTGCCACGTGATCCCTGTTTTGAATGTTCCGCCAGGTGCCTTCAAGCCACCTCCGAAGGTAGACTCGGCCGTTGTAAAACTAGTTCCACATCAAGCTCCACCCGTTGATGTTGAATCAGTAAATACCCTTGAGCGCGTTTGTGCACAGGCTTTTAATCAACGCCGAAAAACTATTCGTAACTCACTGAAAGACAGCTTAAGTGAGGAAGAAATCCGTGAGTTAGGGTTAGATCCAACTTCTCGCGCAGAAGTGTTATCGCTTAACGACTTTGCCACTATAGCTAACGCTGTATCGGCAAAAGAGCACCAACAAGAGCAATAAGTTCCTCTATGGATGTACTTGATATAAAGGTGCGGGTGAAAACCCGTCACCTTCCTGACCACCTGCCCTCAGATTCTAAGCAGTTCGCGTTTGCCTACCAGATTACTATTGAAAACAATAGTGAGCATACCGTCCAACTGCTTAGTCGCTATTGGAAGATAACCGACGCTAACGGTAAAACGTCAGAAGTAGAAGGTGATGGAGTGGTAGGAAAACAGCCTATAATGAAAGCTGGTGAACATTTTGACTATACCAGTGGCGCAGTCATTGACACACCGGTTGGCAATATGGAAGGCTACTATGTAATGGAACTAGAAAGCGGTGAGCGTTTTCGCGTTCCTATAAACGTATTTCGCCTAGCCATTCCAAGCATTCTTCATTAAGGTTTCTATGTCTAAAGGTAACACCTACGTCGTTGGCGATATTCAGGGCTGTTATGACGGTCTTCGTCGCGTATTGGATAAAGTAAAATTTGACGAGACAAACGACAAGCTGTTTGCTGTCGGTGACTTGGTTGCAAGAGGAGAAGATTCGCTTAGCACATTGCGCTTTCTGAAATCTCTTGGCAGCCAGTTTAATAGTGTTTTAGGTAACCACGACCTGCACTTACTTGCCGTTGTAAACGATATTCGCAAAGCCAAAAAGTCAGATAAGTTAGACCCGCTTCTTAACGCTTCGGATTTAAACGAACTGGTTGATTGGTTGCGGCAGTTTCCTCTAGCGATGAATTTAGATGAAAACTCTGTGATGGTCCACGCGGGACTTTATCCTAAGTGGTCTATTGATGAATGCGTTTCACTTAGTGATGAAGTTAGCAACATCCTTAAGTCCGCTGATTACGCCACTTTTCTTTCAAAGATGTACGGTAATACACCTGACAACTGGTCAGATAAACTCGAGGATGACGAGCGACTGCGTTTTATTGTGAATGCCTGTACGCGCATGCGGTTTGTTCATACCGATGGCACCCTCGACTTTGACAATAAGTCTCATCCTAGTACTGTTTCTAGTAGTGCTAATAGCACCCTAAGGCCTTGGTTTGAAGTAGACAATACAAAGATCACAGCTAGCCAGCGAGTTATTTTCGGACACTGGGCCGCCCTTTCAGGCCAGACAAACAACTCGCAGTTTGTTGGGTTAGATACTGGCTATGTATGGGGGCAAAGTATGACGCTATTGAATTTAGATACCTCAACTTTGGTTAGCGTACCAGCGTAGAATCATTGTTATATTCACGTCTTCAGATATGAAATTTGCCCGAATAAGAGCCAGCTTATCCCGCTCCAACTGGTTGTACCAGTAATAACAATTAGACTTAAGTGCTAAATAAAATAAACATTAAGTCACTGTAGCCGATACACTTACTTGTGAAAGTAACGATGATGTTTCGTTACCTGCTCAGCATTCAAGCATGCATCACTTTATAAGTGCTATATTTTGTTAGCTGAGGCGGGTAATATCGTTAGGGATAAAAATAAAAAACACTCATCCAGGAGTTCCGATGAAAATAACGGTAGCCACACGCGTAATCGGGGGGTTTGTAGCGATTAGCGCACTTCTAATCGTTATAAGTGTTGTGTCACTTTATAACCTCAATTCTATAGGCTCTGCAACAGAGGAAGTAAACGACGTTGCCTTGCCCACCGTAGCAGGCAGTAATGCACTCAAAGCAAGCTTCCTAAATATGGGTCGACTTACCTTCGAAAGCTATATCGAAGAAGATTTAAGTGATCTTAAGGACAAGAGAGCGTCATTTGGCACTGCCAAAGATACCTTTGAAAATGAGTACAATAAGCTAGCACAAGCCGTTAGTAACGAGCCAGAGCTTAGAAACACGCTAAACAGTGTTCGTGAATCTTATGATGCGTATATTACCAATGTTGAGGCTATGTACAAAAATCACCAAATGTACCTCGACTTGCGAAACAATATACAAGACAAACTAGGTGATGCTGAAGATAACGCAGACGATGCCTCTACTTACCTTCTGGATTTTTCAGACCTAGACGAGGTTCAGCGCGATCCCAACCTCAGACGTGCTGCTGAGATCGGTGGTCAACTTGAAACTTCGCTTCTCTCTCTTCTTACTGTTTCATACGAGTACATTAAAACCGAAACACTGGTGCGTTCACAGACGCTCGGTAACGAGGTCGACCTTGTAGTTGAAAAAGTAGTTACCCAGCTAAGCGAAATGGTTGAAGCTGCGGGGGGTCGTGATGACTCAGGTACACTTGATGATATTAACGACTTAGTTAATGACGCCATCAACGCCATAAAAGCTAACGACGGCGTTGTGCAGCTTCATGTCGACCGACTAGAGCGCAGAAATGACGCTGAACAAGCACTTAACGCATCTGATTCAAATATTACGCAGGGTGTTGTCGCACTTGAAAACCTGCTGAATCTTGCTGATAAGAAAGCATCTCATATAGAAAATCAGGTGAACGGTGCTATTACAACAGGCAACACCTTTGTTATTGTTGTTGTTCTCATCTCTATTGCAGTAGCAGCCTTCATTGGCTACGTCACAGTTCGCGCTATTACACGCCCGCTTTATCGCGTAAACGAACTACTTACTGTTGCGTCATCAGGTGACCTTACTCATCGCCTAGACGATTCAGCGCAAGACGAGTTTGGGCTACTAGCAAGAAACTGTAATACGCTAATTGGCAACCTGAAAGAGCTGATTACTGCCATTAACGTTCGCGCAGAGCAGCTAGCTGCAGCGTCGGAACAAACGTCGGCAGTGACGGCACAAACCACCCACTCTATTCAGGATCAGAAATCACAAATTGGCCAAGTCGCAACGGCGACAACGGAAATGCACTCAACGTCGCAGCTTGTTGTGCAAAATGCCGAAGATACGCTTAGCCAAATTCGTCATGCAGATGCCGAAGCTGAAAATGTTCGCCAAATCTCGTTAGAGAACAAGAACACTATTGAGATCTTGTCTCGGGATGTTCAAGAAGCAGCCGACGTGATTAATAAGCTTCACCAAGATAGCGCAAGCATTGGCGGCATTCTTGATGTTATTCGCGGTGTCGCCGACCAAACTAACTTACTTGCATTAAATGCCGCGATTGAGGCTGCACGCGCCGGTGAACAAGGCCGAGGCTTTGCGGTAGTTGCAGATGAAGTAAGAACCCTCGCGAGTCGCACACAGGAGTCGACACAAGAAATCAACGCCATGATTGAAGTGCTTCAAGCTGGGGCTGAAAAAGCGGTGTCTGTGATGGACCAAGGTAAAGAGCAAACCGCCGCCTGTGTTGCACAAACCGAAAAAGCCACGCAAGCGCTCGATATCATTACTGATGCGGTTCACAAAGCTCATGACGTTAGCTCTCAAATTGAGCAGTCAGCCCGTGAACAAAATACAGTCTCGCAAGAAATTAGTGAAAAGCTTGAAACCATTGTGGGCATTGCTGAAGAGACGACAGCGGGTGCCCAGCAAACGTCTGAATCTAGCCATGAAGTGGCACGTCTTGCCGAAGAGCTACAGCAGTCTATCAGGCAGTTTAAAGTTTAAACACTGCTTACACACTATTTATGAAAGGGGCTCACGCCCCTTTTTTTATGCCTGTTCCGAAAACACTTAGCAACACTAAACTGAGCATTAAGTGGCTTTTTTACGTATAAGCAGTACAAATAACAAACTTAAAAATTCTATGCTTACTAACTTTTACCGTCTGTCACTTTTTATTGCTACGATACTGATATCCACCATGAGCCAGTCTGAACCAACATATTACAAAGATACAGAAACACTGCCCTATACAGTTACCAAAACACTGGCTGATGATATAGAAATCAGACATTACAACCAAGCTGTTGGCGTTATGTCTAAAGGAAACGAAGATACAGGGGCATTCAACCTACTTTTTAACTATATCTCTGGTGAGAACAAAACGAATAGTGATATCTCTATGACTTCCCCAGTGGAAGTTGGTAAGGGTTCACAAGAAATTGCGATGACTTCGCCTGTTGAAGTGTCGTCATCAGAAACTATGATGTTTTTCTTACCCAGTAAATATGACATGCAAAGTGCACCTACCCCCACCAACGAAAATGTATCTCTTGTTGCCGTACCTGAGAGAACAGTGGCGGCTATCCGCTATTCAGGCTTTAGTAGCGATAGTGATAAAGAGGAATATACCCGTAGACTGCGCAAAGTATTGGAAGAAAACAATATCGAAGCAGCGGGTTCACCTAGCTACATGGGTTACGACTCTCCATTCACCCTGCCTTGGAATAAGCGCCATGAAATTATTATTCCGGTAGAAGCTCCCTAGCTACTTGTACTTGTCTCAAAACAAAAACGGCCGCCCTAGGGCGACCGTTTCTTTTTACGCTTTACGTAAACCTAATACTTATTCAAACAATGCCGAATGCAGCTTGCGAACCACGTCATCACTGTCGGTCTCGTTAACCAAGAACGATAGGTTGTGTGGGTTAGCCCCAAAGCAAATCATGCGCAGGTTAAAATCAGAAACCGCAGATAGAATCTTACTTGAAACTCCAATAGCCGTTTGCATGTTATTACCTACAACGGTGACAAGGTCATAACCTTTTTCTACTTTAACGTCACAGATAGTTTCAAGCTCGGCAATAGTCTCTTTATTCAAACGCTGGGCTACAGAGTTCGCGGGGTTATCAAGAGTAAAAGATACCGAGATTTCCGATGTTGTTACCAAATCAACACTCAGCTTATGCTTAGCGATGATAGCAAATACCTGCTGTAGGAAGCCTTGCGCGTACATCATTTTCGGTGTTTTCACTGTCACCATTACTTGCTCTTTACGGCGAGTAATAGCACGGTACGGTGGTTCGTGCTCACAATCACGCACAATCCATGTACCACCCTTTTCAGGCTCTTTGCTTGACCCTACAAACACTTTAATGTCTTTACGCAGGGCAGGCTCCATAGTGGCAGGGTGTAGTACCTTGGCTCCAAAGGTGGCCATTTCCGCCGCTTCTTCAAAGCTCAATTCAGGCAGCGGATGAGCAGCAGGAGTAATGCGCGGATCAGTTGTGTACACACCCGTTACATCAGTCCAAATCTCGCACGATTCTGCATCAAGCGCTTCAGCAAGTAGTGCAGCCGTAAAATCAGAGCCACCACGACCTAACGTTGTAGTGCGGCCTTCTTCATCTGCACCAACAAAGCCTTGTGTAACTACAATAGCGTCTTTAATTTCGGGCGCCAGCAACTGTTTGGCAAGTTTTTCAATTTCTTCTATTTGAGGCGCGCCTTCACCGAATTCGCTGTCAGTACGAAGTACTTTGCGAACATCAAAGTTCATGGTTTTCACGCCTTGCTCTGCAAGTACTGATGAGAACATCAATGATGACATTCGCTCACCCATAGATAGCAGCTGATCTTTCAAATCATCGCGGTGAAGAATTTCTTCGTGAAACGCTAAGCTACGCATTTCTTCTAGCAAATCGCTAAGTTTAGGCTCTACTGCATCTTTGTCATTAAGCTTATTGAGAATAGCCTGTTCTATATCCACAATGGCTTGGCAGGTTTCTTCAATTTGCTGTTGCGTCATTGGCGTATGCGCTAGGCTAACAAGGTGATTTGTAACCCCAGCTGAAGCACTCACTACCACGATGCGTGTTTTTTCATTACCGGCAACAATTCGGGCGCAGTTTTGCATTACTTCGTAATTCGCTACGCTAGTTCCACCGAACTTAGCTATCGATAAGGCATTTGTCACTATATTTAACTCCAGAATAAAACTAGCTTTTCGCTAGCAGCAACCGCGCTCTGCGCGGTTAATCAATCGTTATTTGGTCGCCTACTTTTATATTATTCTCGGCAAACCACCCTTGGTTCATTTCCAACGCGTAAAGTACCTCTTTCGAAGATCCGACCGACTCCAAACTATGGGGAGTGAGAGGTTTTATATCCGTTATTACGCCATTTCTGTCGATAAATGCTACGTCTAGGGGAACAAAGGTGTTTTTCATCCACATGCCCGCAAATTTGGGGCTAGAAAACTTAAAAAACATACCACAGTCTTCGCACAAGGCTTTGCGAAACATAAGGCCCTGCGCGCGTTGTTCAAAGGTTTTGGCATACTCAACTTCATATTGCTTGCCGCCAATCTCCAGTGTAATAGATTCGAAGTTCACTGAATTCAGCGACGATACAGGGTCTACCTGCGCTTTTGCACACCCTAAGGTTAATACAAGTGCAGCAACAATAAAGAAAGATTTTCCCATTAGACATTCCTTTTCGCCATAAAAAAAGCCGGTCACCACTAAGGCAACCGGCTTTGTAGTTTATACACTATTTTAAGCAACATTCAACGTTGGAATAATGCGCGCCTTAGCTTCTTCTTCCGCCTTTTTAAAGCTAGGCATTTTGTCGAAGTTTAAGTAGCGGAATACTTCACCCGACATTGCATTAATTTTGCTGGCGTATTCCATGTACTCTTCGGCAGTTGGAATGCGCCCCACTATTGCACCAACAGCGGCAAGCTCTGCTGAGGTCAAATAAACATTCGCCCCATCGCCCAAGCGGTTAGGGAAGTTACGAGTAGACGTTGAAAGCACAGTAGCGCCTGCATCAACTCTTGCTTGGTTACCCATACAAAGTGAACACCCCGGCATCTCGGTGCGTACGCCTACGCGTCCGTAAATGTTGTAATACCCCTCTTCCATTAGCTGGGCCTTATCCATCTTAGTCGGTGGCGACATCCATAAACGTGTTGGAAGTGTTTTATTGTATTGCTCTAGCAATTTGCCGGCTGCACGGAAGTGGCCAATGTTTGTCATACACGAGCCAATAAAGACTTCATCTACCTTATCACCTGCAACGTCAGATAAAGTTTTCGCATCGTCAGGATCATTCGGGCAGCACACGATAGGCTCTTTTATGTCGTTAAGGTCAATTTCAATAACCTCGGCATATTCAGCATCCGCATCGGCGCGCATTAATTCGGGGTTAGCTAGCCACTCTTCCATTTTCTGCGCGCGGCGCTCTAGCGTACGAGGGTCGCCATAACCTTCATTAATCATCCAGCGAAGCATGGTAATGTTTGAACGCAGGTATTCAGCTATCGACTCTTCAGAAAGGTTGATAGTACAACCTGCAGCTGAACGTTCTGCCGACGCATCCGATAACTCAAACGCCTGCTCTACAGTAAGGTTTTCCAACCCTTCGATTTCTAAAATACGGCCAGAGAATGCATTAATTTTGCCTTTTTTCTCTACCGTTAATAGCCCTTGTTTAATGCCATATAGCGGAATGGCATGTACAAGGTCACGTAAGGTAATGCCCGGCTGCATCTCGCCTTTAAAGCGCACCAATATAGACTCAGGCATATCCAGTGGCATAACGCCCGTTGCTGCTGCAAACGCCACCAAGCCAGAGCCGGCAGGGAACGAAATACCTAATGGGAAACGAGTATGCGAATCACCACCAGTCCCTACTGTGTCAGGCAGCAGCATGCGGTTTAACCAGCTATGGATAATGCCGTCTCCGGGACGAAGCGATACCCCACCTCGATTCATAATAAAATCAGGTAGCGTGTGCTGGGTTTCAATATCCACCGGCTTTGGATAAGCAGCAGTATGACAGAAGGACTGCATAGTTAAATCGGCAGTAAAACCAAGACAAGCAAGGTCTTTAAGCTCATCGCGGGTCATTGGCCCAGTGGTATCTTGCGAGCCCACGGTTGTCATTTTAGGTTCGCAGTAGGTGCCTGGGCGAATACCTTCAACGCCACACGCTTTGCCCACCATTTTTTGCGCTAGCGAGAATCCCGCGCCGCTGTCTTTTGGCTGCTCAGGCGTACGAAATAAATCCGTTGGGCCTAAGCCTAGTGTCTCACGCGCTTTCTCGGTAAGACCGCGCCCGATGATCAGGTTAATACGTCCGCCGGCACGAACCTCATCTAAAATAACTTTCGACTTATAGCTGTATTCAGCAAGTAACTCACCAGTCTCGTGATTAGTAATTTCTCCTTCAAATGGGTAGATATCAATCACATCTCCCATATTCATTTTTTCAACGTCGGCTTCAAATACTAATGCGCCCGCGTCTTCCATGGTGTTAAAGAAAATAGGTGCGACTTTGGAACCGATACATACGCCACCACCCCGTTTGTTAGGCACACCCGGCAAGTCCTCACCAAAGAACCACAAGACAGAGTTAGTCGCCGACTTACGCGATGAGCCTGTACCTACTACATCACCAACAAAAGCTACGGGGTAGCCCTTGCTTTTGACTTCTTCTATTTGCGCCATTGGCCCTTTAACACCTGGCTCCTCTGGCTCTAGCCCTTCACGAGGCATTTTGTAAGCTGCAAGAGCGTGTAACGGTATATCTGGGCGAGACCATGCGTCAGGGGCTGGCGACAGATCATCAGTATTGGTTTCACCTGTAACCTTAAACACCGTGTAAGTAATTTTATCGTCCATTAACTTGCGCGATGTAAACCACTCGCCTTCAGCCCAAGATTTAATGATGTCCGTGGCGTACTCATTACCCGCCTTGTGCTTTTCTTCCACATCGTGATAAGCATCAAACATCAACAACGTGTGTTTTAATTCTGTGGCAGCCAATGACGCGAGGTTTTCATCGTCAAGTAGCTCTACTAACGTTGCAATGTTATAACCGCCGTGCATATTTCCCAGCAATTCAACAGCTTTCTCTTTTGAGATAAGTTCACAACTGTCTTCGCTTTTTGCAATAGCACTTAAAAAACCAGCTTTGACGTAAGCCGCCTCATCAACCCCCGGTGGCACACGCTCTGAAAGCAACTCTAATAAGAATTCTTCTTCACCTGCTGGCGGGCTTTTTAACAAATCGACAAGGGCTGCTACCTGTTCTGCATTAAGAGGTTTTGGGGGGATATTTTGGGCTGCACGTTCTTCAACGTGATTGCGATAGTCTTGTAACACAGTCTCTTCCTCTAAGTTAGCTTGCGCAATGGGAGTAAACGGTCTTGTACGCACTTGACGCAAGGAGTGTTTAATTAATCATCAACAGTATAACTTCACGGGCTAAAATTTAAAATTTCTAGCCCCTATTTTCCGCTTATAATCGCTATTCATAACATTTCTTTTGAACGCAAAAAGCGATTAAAGGACGGTGCATAAAGTGACAAAAACAATTACTGGTTAAGTAAGTTATAAGGTTTTATATGCTGAAGACAAGGGGGTAGCTTTATGTGAGATTTGCTCAACTGAAGCGCATCGTAAAGGATAGATAACAGTTATTTAAAAGTTCGATACTGAGGCTATTTCGCTTATTAATAACCGTACTATTTTGATAAGTTGAGCTATTTTGATAAGTCGGCGTCGGGTCTAGTTCGAAGGTAGCTGGCAAATCTTGGCTTACCGTTTTTCGTTACACCGTAAAACTTGAAAGTTACCCAGCTACCTACCGCCGGAGGCGCTTGCCGGTCTTTCTTAGAAAACCCCGTTCCCAGTTTAAATCGAATGCCGGCAGATGTTTCTACCAGCAGTGAACCCATCATGCCTTTAAATTTTCCTTTCCCTGGAAGTTGCGCCAATACTTTCGCTTCAGCATCTTCAAAATGTTTTACCTTTAGTAGGTTGTCACTACGCCCTGTTTGGTAAAACGCCCTCCCGTGATGAAGCATCAGCCCTTCACCACCGTCTTTAGTTACTTGTTTAAGTTCTTCTTCAAGCGCGGTTAGAGACGAAAGCTTAAACTGGGGGATCACGGCAAATGTAGGATTGGGTGTGGCCTTTCTAAGACTATTAAGCTTGTTCAGTCTGCTGTCAAAACGCTGGCCTGCTACAGGCATGTCGAAGGCCATAAACCTAACCTTAGCCCAGCGTGTGTCTGATATAGACGCTGCTGCAATGTCGTACGCGGTAGTTTCGGCGCTGTTTTCGGCGCTAGTTTCTGCCCCAGACAAAGAATTAGCGACAAGGTGCGACTTCCCTTCCGTTAACTTAGAAAGCACGATGGAAGCAGTAAGTTCAAATTGCCCTCTTTCTATCCAAAGTTCACCGTCGATAGTCGCTTTAGGCCAATGGGCGGTAAACCAAGCTGGCGCAAATATTTTGTTGTTGTTTCGGGTCCTAAGTTCAGTGCCATCCCATCGTGCCCGAATACCGTCTAACTTTTCGCTCACCCAGTAATCGGTGATGTTTATATCTTGGCGGCTGCGTTCATACTGCTTGGCACGCTGCAAACCGTTCACAATATCAAGCTTGCTCTGTGCACTAACGTGAGTAACTGCAGTAATCAAAAACACACAGACAAATGTCAGAATATAACGCATTGGCTCTTTCCATAAGTTATTAAACGGAGTCCGTTAAAGCCATTAAAAAGAGACTAAAACGACAAAGGCAGAGTAAATTACTCTGCCTTTGGATGTTTTTTAACTGTACGTAAGAAGGTTTTTATTTGGCTAAAAAAATCTTAGTCAGTGATGATATCAAGAACAGAGATGAGCACATCCTCGGCTAATGCCTCACCAAAAGTTCTCTCTTCGTCACGTCTCTTTTGGTAGGTCTCTAAACATGCGTTTAGCCGCTCATCAGCAGTATTCACTTCATAAACTTCAGCGCGATTAGCTTGCTCAATACAGTGTTCAGTTTGCGCTGTTGAAACCGAACTGCATCCGCTCGTTAAAGCAAAAAGCAGTAGGGCTATAACAGTCGCTATTTGTGAGTTCAAACTTAAATCCTTTTATAAGACGCTCTTCTTTTCAACGTAATACTATTCACTTAATAGGAGCAAGCGCGTTTTAATTTTAATTTTTCTAAAACAGGGGGTTATTTGGAATCTCGACACCTTTAACCCACGTTACTCTGTATAAGCCTCTTTAGCAATATAGGAACTTTCTGTAGACATTTCTCCGCCCAAATATTTTGTCAGTACAGCGTGTAGTTCCGTTTTATTGACGGGTTTTGTGAGATATCCATTCATCCCGTATGCTAGTGCTTTATCTATTTCTTCGGCAACTACCGCGGCAGTGAACGCTATAATGGGAATAGTGATGTTTGCTTGTCGCAACGCTAGAGCGGCTTCAGAGCCGTTCATTTCAGGCATGTGTAGGTCCATTAAAATCAGGTCGACTTGCTGCTTTTGTGCGACTTCCACTGCCTCTTTGCCGTTATCTGCTATCACGACTTTTAATCCTGTGTCTTCTAACAAGGATTTTGCGACAACTTGGTTAATGTCATTATCTTCTGCAACCAAAACAGTAAGGTTTGAAAACGACGGTGTGCTGTTCTGTTCTTTAGTGCCAATTACACTATCTGTAATCTCAAACGGTAATTCGAAGTAGAACTCACTCCCCTGGCCAACAGCGCTTTTTAGATACACGGTACCGCCCATTGCTTCAACTAAACTTTTTACTATCTGTAATCCAAGTCCAGTACCTCCGTGTACGCGATTTATGCTGCTGTTCGCTTGAGTAAATGCGTCGAATACGCGCTCTTGCTCATCAACGTCAATCCCCTCTCCCGTGTCTTTTACCGAAAATCTTATAAATTGGTGGGTCTTCGAAGCTTCACCTTTCGATAGCCCGAGGGTTACACTGCCCTTATGTGTAAACTTGATCGCGTTACTCACTAAGTTGTTTAACACTTGTGAGAGGCGAGTAGCATCACCCACCACATTGGTATTCAATGCCTTGTCTACGTTTATTCGTAATGAAATTCCTTTGTTCTGCGCCAATTGCGCATAAAACGCCACACAATCTTTCGCAGTACTTTTTAGATTAAAAGGAATGTTCTCCAGCGCAAGCTTACCTGCGTTCAGTTTAGAGAGATCTAATATGTCGTTCAAAATACGGTTAAGCGATAACCCTGAACGCTGAATCTTCTCCAGATTAGGCCGTGCACTTTCCGATACCTCATGAGATAGCACTACATCGGTTAATCCCAAAATACCGTTTAATGGCGTGCGAATCTCGTGTGACATGGTGGCAAGAAATCGTGATTGTGCAGCCGACGCTTGCTTTTCGTTCTCAAGCGCCCTGTTTAACTCGAGGGTTTTCTTTTTACTTTCTAGTAAAGCTTTCTCCAATTGGCTCGCTAAAACATAGATGATTAGGGAAACAATCACGTTTGTTAGACATAACCTTAACCAAAGACCTTCATCGTAGGGTTTATCGTAGAAAGGGACCAGAAAAGTGCAGCTTGCGAGCACCACCATTGCAACACCTCTCCAGCTATTAGAAAGCAACAAAATAGGAAATATGGTGGCAATAGGTGCAAGGGCTGCGGGCATAAGTCCATTGCTTATGACCAAATAAGGGGCCACTGGAATCGTGAGTAAGGCCCATAACTTTGCTAATAGCTCCTGTTTTTTAGGAAAGGTGAGACCTACTACAGATATAACACACCACGAGAGACCAAAAAACGACGCCACATAAACGTTATCGGGTTGTTTAATAGCAATAACCACGAGTATCAGTAGAGAAAAAACCAGCAAAATTTTAAACCCTGCGCCTCGCAAGGTCATGGTGACTTCGCCAAAAGATTCAGTTGCTGTGGTGTACTGCTGCGACATTAGCGTTCTAGAGATAAACAATTGATAAGACAGTATAAGTACTAAACAGCGATTTTGCATAACAATAATAGGGTCAGAGTCGCGACTCTGACCCTATTATTGGCCCGAACCTTGCCAACATATTTAATATTGTTGTCTTGAGCCTTGCCTATAGCACTCCAAGGCCTTTAGACTCGTTCTTTTTTCATTGTCCGCACCTGTTTGGTGCATAAATAGGTTAAATAAGGTCACTATGCGCTTAAGTAGTTTTGTTTTATTCGTGTGTATATCATTTTCGTGTCTCGCTAAAGAAGATAGCAGCCAATATGGTCCAAAAGATTTTTCCAATGTTACAAACAAATGGACAGCCGTGGTTGCTGCTTACGAGCCAGAAATTGAAGCCATTGACACCGCGTTTGCGACTATGGACGACGCTCAAATTACGCAAACGGTTTATATTAAAGGGGTTAAGTACCAGCTAGGCACCTACAAAGGTGAGCCCATTGTTGTATTTAGTACGGGGGTCAGTATTACCAACGCAGCAATGACTGTGCAGATGGCGTTGGATTACTTCCCTATTGATAAGCTGGTTATGATGGGTATCGCAGGGGCCATAAACCCCAAATACACGCCTGGCGATATCGCAGTACCTGAACGTTGGTATTTTCACGACGAGTCAGTCTATATCAACCCGAAGAAAGATGACGCCAACGCCTACGAGCTTCCGGACTATTACGCTAAACAGCTTGAGTATTACAAAGCACGACGGGAGTCAGATAAGCACGCACCCAACTACAAAAACATTGGTTTTATTCACCCTACCGAGGTGGCAGTAGTTAAAGAGGGTTGGGACACCCGCAGACGAATGCCTTATTTCACTGCCGATAAGGCATTGTTAGAGATGGCAAAACGCGCGCTCACAAAGATCTCGCCTATCACTATGCCATCAGGTAAGGAAATACTGGTTGATATAGGTGGAAATGGAGTAACAGGTTCAGTATTCGTAGACAACGCTAAATACCGTGAGTGGCTGCGTGACGTTTACACGGCTGATGTTGCGGAAATGGAATCAGCGACCGTTGCACAGGTGAGCTTTGTTAACGACGTAGACTGGTTAATTATCCGATCAATTAGCGACTTAGCGGGCGGTCAGCACGGTAAAAATGTTGAGAATGTATTTGACGCAATAGCCTCTGGCACCGGCACCAAACTACTACTTGGCATACTTGACGAACTCGTAGCAACCGATGCCGAATAACAAATAAATAGGGTCAGAGTACATTTTTCGGCATTTAAGCAGAGTAGGTTTCAAAGAAATGTACTCTGACCCCAATCTTCTTAGTTTATGTACTCTGACCCCATTATTTTGTACTTTGACCCCATTATTTCGGGTATAAAAAAGCCCCAACCATGGTTGGGGCTTTTTAATGTCTTGTTTAGCGGTAAGTGCTTATACGCGCTTAACGGCTACATCTGCTTCGAACTTAGGCTTAACTGCCAAGTCTTCAGAAGGTGGAGCAAACTTAGTTAGGTCAATGCCTGCAACTGCTTGCTTGTACTCTTCTGTCGTTGGGAAACGACCAAGAACCGTTGAAAGTACTACTAGCGGCGTAGAGCCTAGTAGTGATTCACCTTTCTTCTCAGCAGAGTCAGCTACAACACGACCTTGGAAAAGGCGTGTAGAGGTAGCAATTACGGTATCGCCCGGCTCAGCTTTTTCTTGGTTACCCATACATAGGTTACATCCAGGACGCTCTAGGTAAAGAATGTTGTCGTACTTAGTACGCGCTGCTTCTTTAGGCTTAGCATCGTCGAATTCAAAGCCTGCGTATTTTGCAAGTACTTCCCAGTCGCCTTCTGCTTTAAGCTCGTCAACGATGTTGTATGTAGGTGGCGCAACAACAAGTGGCGCTTTGAACTCTACAGAGCCGTTAAGCTTCTCTAGGTTACGCAGCATTTGCGCGATAATTTGCATGTCGCCTTTGTGCACCATACAAGAACCCACGAACCCTAGGTCTACTGGCTTACCATCGTAGTAAGAAACAGGACGGATTACGTCGTGGGTATAACGCTTAGATACGTCTTCGTTGTTTACGTCTGGGTCAGCGATCATTGGCTCATCGATTTGGTCTAGGTCGATAACCACTTCTGCGTAGTACTTAGCGTTGTCATCTGGTGCAAGCGCTGGTACTTCGCCAGACTTGATTTCAGCAATACGCTTGTCAGCAAGGTCAATTAGACCCTGAAGCATGTTCGCTTCGTTATCCATACCCTTGTCGATCATGATTTGGATACGGCTCTTAGCAAGCTCAAGTGACGCAACCATAGTCTCATTGTCAGAGATACAAATTGACGCTTTCGCTTTCATTTCTGCAGACCAATCAGTGAACGTAAACGCTTGGTCAGCAAGTAGAGTACCGATTTGTACTTCAATTACACGACCTTGGAACACGTTCTCGCCAGCGAATTGCTTAAGCATTTGAGCTTGAGTAGCGTGAACCACATCACGGAAGTCCATGTGCTCTTTCATGCTACCTTTAAAGGTCACTTTCACAGACTCTGGAATTGGCATTGCCGCTTCACCCGTTGCAAGTGCTAATGCAACCGTACCTGAGTCGGCACCGAATGCTACACCTTTTGACATACGAGTGTGCGAGTCACCCCCAATGATGATGGCGCGGTCGTCTACGGTGATGTCGTTAAGCACTTTGTGAATAACGTCAGTCATTGAGTGGTAAACACCTTTAGGATCACGTGCTGTGATTACGCCAAAGTTGTTCATGAATGACATTAGCTTAGGAATGTTAGCCTGTGCTTTCTTATCCCATACTGACGCCGTGTGACAACCAGACTGGTATGCACCGTCAACAGTAGGTGAAATAGTTGATGCCGCCATAGACTCTAGTTCTTGGCAGGTCATTGGGCCAGTAGTGTCCTGAGAACCCACAATGTTTACTTTAACGCGAACGTCAGAGCCCGCGTGAAGCGGCGCATCTGAATTTACGCCTACTGCATTGCGGTTAAAGATTTTCTCTACAGCAGTAAGACCTTGGCCTTCGTGTGAAACTTCTTTCGATTGCGCGTAAACTGCTGGCGCTTCAACACCAAGTGTACGTGCAGCAAAAGATTGTAGCTGCTTACCGAATACTACAGCGTAAGAACCACCCGCTTTCATGAACTCCATTTTCTGAGGTGTAAATGAGGCAGATACGTCAGCCAGTTCTTCTGAACCGTTGAAAAGCTTCTTCGCTTTGGTATCAATAGTCAGTACCGTACCAGTTGCAACAGAGTAAGCTTCTTCAAGCACTGGGTCGCCATTTGCATCGCGAACCACTTCGCCATTTTCGTCTGTTTTCTTAACCCAGTTTTTAAGGTCAAGACCAATACCACCAGTTACGTCTACAGTAGTAAGGAAGATTGGCGCGATACCGTTAGTACCAGCAACAATTGGCGCTTTGTTTACAAAAGGAATGTAAGGGCTTGTTGGCTCACCGGCCCAAAGTGCAACGTTGTTCACACCAGACATACGTGAAGAACCTACACCCATTGTGCCTTTTTCAGCAATAAGCATAACTTTTGCGTTAGGGTGCTTTTTACCTAGCTCAACAATTTCTTGCTGCGCTTCAGGAGAAATCATGCACTGGCCGTGAAGTTCACGGTCTGCACGAGAGTGCGCTTGGTTACCTGGAGAAAGAAGGTCAGTTGAGATATCACCTTCAGCAGCGATATAGGTCACTACTTCGATTTTCTCTGGAACGTCAGGAAGCTTGGTAAAGAATTCAGCTTTTGCGTAGCTTTCTAGCACGTCTTTAGCAATCGCGTTACCTGCTTTAAATGCCGTTTCAAGACGCTCAGTATCGGCTTCGTATAGATAAACCTGAGTTTTCAACACTTCAGCTGCAGGCTTGGCAACGGCTTCATCATCAGAAAGAGCAAGATCTAGAAGTGCTTCTACAGACGGACCACCTTTCATGTGTGAAAGTAGCTCAAGTGCAAACTCTGGCGTGATTTCTTCTACTTTTTCTTCGCCAAGTACAATTTCTTTCAAAAATTGTGCTTTAACACCAGCGGCAGGCGTCGTTCCTGGCAAGGTGTTATAGATAAAGAATTTTAGAGAGTCTTCGCGGTGCTCGTTTGTTGTATCTTTGATTTGAGCAATAATTTCAGACAGCAGTTCTGCACTGTCAATTGGCTTAGGGTTAAGACCTAATTCCGTTTTACGGGTTTCGATCTCTGCCAGATATTCTGAATACAAACTCATATAGTTCTCTCGGTCTTAGTTTTACTTGGGCGTAGTGTTAAGTCGGTCTTAGCTATACGCATATAAAAATGAGGGATATTTTAACTGATTTTTAGCAGTTACGTAATGACTGAAAGTAATCAGTTGGTTATACAGCCGCTTAAACCAAAGTAAAATAAACCTCAAAGAGCATAGGTGCAAAAAATGACTTTTTGAAAAAAATGCGCAATGATTATTAAATTCAGTTACTTACAAAGATAAAGACTGAAGTACAAAATCATTTTTAATAAGAATGGTTTGACCAATAAAGATAAATAATAGTGTTGCACTTATGATAAAGATTCATTCTATTTATGGTGCTACCAGTACAAATTACCTTCAAATTTGAAACAAAATTTCAGTTTATTGCTTTTTTATTGTGCATTGTTCTGTTTAGGTGAAACTTTTACTACCTTGGCATTCTCACCGTCAGTTAAAAGTAGAAGGTTACCTTGGTGATCAACCGCTATATCTCTTAATCGCACTTCTAGTTCCTCATAAATTTTCGTAGAAACATATTTATTCGGTATTTTATGGACCGCATACAAGGCTTTCGCTTTCAAACTGGTAACTAGTAATGTATTGGTCAACATTGGATACTGATCATGCGCGTAGTAAACCATAGATGACGGCGCGATGGACGGTGTCCAGTCCACAATGGGGTCTGTCATATCTGGGTAAGTTGAAAAAGGTGAAATTCTTGCACCTGAATAGTCTTTCCCTAACGTAACGACTGGCCAACCGTAGTTCGCGCCTTTTTGAAGTAGGTTCACTTCGTCGCCGCCATCAGGTCCGTGTTCATGCAGAAATATTTGCCCTTTAGGCCCCTGCACTAACCCTTGAGGGTTGCGATGTCCCAAAGTGTATACATAAGGGCTTTTAGAGAAAGAAGGATTCGTTAACGGTTCACCTGATAGTGTAAACCCTAGCACTTTACCTAACTGTGAGCTAACAACCTGTGCTTGCTCTCGGTAATCAAATCCGTCACCGGTAGTGACTAGGAAGCCCTGTTCTTGGCTTGCATCACTAGTTCTAAGCTGAAGAAGCTTCCCGCCATAGTGCACAGGCGTATCTTTTGTTTGCGCTACTTCAATTACGGGTTCAATATTATTAATGCCATAAGTGAGAGAAAGCTCACCTTTTACTACAGCAAGACGGTTAGCATCATCACTACCCTTGGAATAACTAAGCAATACAGTGGAATTGGCGGGGAACTGGGAAGGGATAAGAATATCTAGCACACCTCCCTGCCCTTTTGTATATAAGTTATCAAGAGCCAAAGAGAACTTAGATGCTTCACCGTTATTATCAACAATAACGAGTTCACCGTCTCTTGTTACTATTAATAGATGCGTAGTTGCTTTCTCTTGGTCTACAAAGGTTGTTAACGCCTTTGGAAACGCTAACGAGGTTACCAAGTTTTCGGTTACTACGTTACTAGCAAAACGTTTTAAAGACGCCGGCACATCGCTTATATCTGCATGCTTTTGGGAATTACGTGTGGGCTCAACTTCAGTGTCAGAAACGATAGTTGACGCAAGAGCATGCGAAATAGCCCCACTAGCTAACGCGAAAACCAAAAACTTTCTTACGATACGCTCTAACTTCATTGTTATTGTCCTCGAAGACCTTAGCTAAGCTAATTTAAGCTATAAAGATATGCTTGGTTATTAAGCGCAATATAACTACATTCAGTGTTCTTGTTGCGCTTTGTTGATAGTTAATACATGGTAATAAAAGACGAACCTCGGAATGTGATACATGAGAAACCTAACTCGCCGCGCTATTTTTCATTTTGTCCCATCTTGGGCAGTCGGTTTCCTACTTGCAAGTCTATTTCATTCAATTTCTGTTTTGATGGGCTTGGTTCAAATTGGCGTCGAGTTAAACGTTAGCGATTGGCTTTCCATGATATGGCAGGACGCTTTAGGTCTTTTACCCACTTACGGTGCTATTATCGCCATAACTTTGCTGTTAGCTTTTTCAATAACACATTTTATCGTTAAGCAACTCAACCTTAACGAAGCAAAAAGTGCGAACAGCACTAGTCGAACGGTTCTCTTCGCTGCTGCAGGCGGCCTTTCTTTCCTACTGATGTTGCTAGCCATGCAGCCTATTTTAAATGTCACCCTTATTGCAGGTGCTCGCTCGACACTAGGACTTGCAGCACAGTGTTTTGCAGGCGTCTGTTCAGGGTTTCTCTATCGCCAATTCAGTGATAGTTTCAGCCACCATCAATAACCAAAACTTATACTACTAAATAAGCCAACACTGATGTAAATAAAAAGTTAAGTTTGCTAATGTAAGGAGCATACCTTACATCTTTTGCCTTATTAGGAATAAGCAACATGATAACTTACCCAGATAATGTGACATGCCTAGCCGACTATATTGAAAGTGTTTTAAAGAAGTTCGCAGATAGACCTGCATATACGGCTCTTGGACAAACTCTCACGTTTGCCGATATCGACAGTAAGTCGTCTGCGTTAGCACGTTATTTCGTACACGAAGCAAAACTGACTCCTGGTACAAAAGTGGCCATTCAGCTTCCCAATCTTATCCAAAACCCTATTGTCGTTTATGCCGCACTCCGTGCAGGTCTTGTCGTAGTAAATACTAATCCGCTATATACTGAGCGGGAGATGAAGCATCAGTTTACCGATAGCGGGGCAAAAGCCTTAGTTATCTTAAGTGACTTACTTCCTAAGTTTACCAACATTAAAGATGACACTGGTATCGAGACAGTCATTACGACTTCGGCAACAGAGTTGCTAGACCCTAGTACAGCGCCAACGCTTGACGGGACGGTTTCTTTTAGCAAAGCAATTGAAGTAGGAAGTGCACTGCCTTCGTTCTCTCGTCCTTCAATAGCGTTAGACGAGCTCGCCATGCTGCAATACACCGGAGGTACGACCGGCGTCTCTAAAGGCGCAGCACTTAGCAATAAAAATGTAATGGCTAATTGTATTCAAATGCTTGATCGCATTGGTGAAGGCTTTAAAGACGGCGAAGAAGTGTTGGTGTGCCCGTTGCCGCTCTATCATATTTATGCGTTCACGGTCGGTATGATGGCGCTATTTGCGAAGGGCACGCACATTATTCTTATCCCTAACCCGAGAGATATCGACGGTTTCATTCAAACACTCAAGCCCCATAAAATTTCCGCCTTTATGGGGATAAATACGCTATTTGTCGGTCTTGGACGACATCCAGAATTTGCAAAACTCGATTTTTCTAATCTTCATCTCACTATGTCTGGCGGTACAGCGCTCACCCAAGCAGCTGTGTCAATTTGGCGAGATGTAACGGGTAATACCATCACTGAAGGCTATGGCCTGTCTGAAACCGCCCCCGTCGTTTCATTCAACATTCCAGGAAAAGAAGAAATAGGCACAGTGGGCCATGAGCTAGAAGACACTGAGGTAGCGCTTCTTGATAGTTATGATAAGCCAGCTTCAGAAGGTGAGTCGGGGCAAATAGCAGTGCGCGGACCGCAGGTTATGATGGGCTATTGGAATCGAGATGATGAAACGGCAAAGGTAATGACCGAAGACGGCTTCTTCAAAACCGGTGATATCGGTATTCGCACAGAATCTGGCGCAATTAAAATTGTAGATCGCTTAAAAGACATGATTATTGTTTCAGGCTTCAACGTTTATCCGAACGAAATAGAAGATGTGCTAACGTCGCACCCCAGCGTGATGGAAGCCGCCGTTGTTGGCAAGCCTGATGATAAAACAGGAGAGCGAGTGTGTGCTTACATTACGCTATCTGGTGATGTATCGACAGAAGACGTTATCGAACATTGCAAGACGCAGTTAACTAACTACAAAGTTCCGAAGTCAATCACAATATTAGAAGAGCTACCCAAATCAACAGTGGGTAAAATACTCCGTCGAGAACTACGTTCTGCCTAAAAACACAAAACAGCACAAAAAATAGCAACTGAAAAAAAAGCGCATAGTGTCAAAACCTATGCGTTTTTTTATTTTAAATATCAGACAACTGCTACCAAAGAATAAGCTTAACGTGTTGAAAAAATCGCGGTTCTGTCATTAACTTAAACAAACCCCAATCACTTTCGTTGCACTTATGCAATTTACGACATTACCTGTCTACCCGCTGTCTTGCTCTAGATTAACTTTACGCCTTCCAAAGGGCTTTTGGTTGTGAACCGCCCGTTGCTAGAACGTCAGGCTATGGACAAGCATGGCATGGTTGCAACTATGGATGTAAAAGGGAATATCCTTAGTGCTAATGAAAAGTGTTGTGAATTCTCAGGGTTTTCTGAGAAAGAAATAGTGGGTGAGAATATCACCGCCTTCGACATCACCAATATTACAGCCGATGAAAAGCAAGAGATCTTCAGCTCACTTTCACTAGGCAAAATATGGCAAGGCGAAGTTCACAGCATAAGAAAAACGGGTGAACCTTGGTATGTATTTGCCACTGTGGTTCCAGTTGTTAAAAAAGCAACCCTTGTCGACCACCTTATTGTTATTGGGACAGACATTTCTCAACAGAAGCGTTTAGAAAAGCGTCTCTCTGAAGGACGCGCTTTTTACCGCAGCATTACCGATAGTATTGGAGAAGGGGTTTATGCAGTAAATGCAGCGGGTCAAACACAATTTCTCAATCCTGCCGCTTCTCAGCTTCTAGGGTGGACTTTAAAAGAACTTCAAGACCGTCGTTTTCACGATACCGTCCATTACCAAAAGGGAGACGGCACTCTCCTCCCTAGAGAGCAGTGCCCAGTAAACCTCGCTATTCGCGAAGGAAAGTCTTATACCTCATATGAAGACTTTTTTACCGATAAGCGAGGTAGGCTATTCCCCATTTCTATCGTTGCGGTACCGCTGATGAATAACGAAGGTGAACCAGACGGGCATGTGGGTGTATTCAACGATATTAGTGGTCAAAAAGCCATTGAACAGAAGCTGCAAAAAGCCTATGACGAAGCGCAAAGTGCAAACAAAGCTAAAACCGACTTCCTTGCTACAATGAGCCACGAGATAAGGACGCCGATGAACGCCATCATTGGTTTGACGCATTTGGCCTTAGAAACAAACGATAATGAACAGCGCCAGCAATACTTAGAGAAAGTTCAGCGAAGTTCAAATGCGCTGCTCGAGTTGATGAATAGTATTTTGGACTTTTCCAAAGTTGAAGCCAATAAAATAGACATTCTCGATGAACCGTTTACTTTAAGTAGAATGATAGAAAAGCTGGCGCAGGTGTTTCAAGTAAAAGCACAGCAAAAACATCTTCAGTTACTTTTTGATATTCGCTGCAATACCAACACACCATGCAAGGGCGATAGCGAAAAAATCTACCAAGTTTTGTTGAATCTTTTAAGTAACGCTATCAAGTTTACAGAAAAAGGTTACGTTCTACTTAAAGTTGATAAGCGGAATAATCACCTTTTCTTTAGTGTAAGCGATACCGGAATGGGAATTAGCGATGCGGGCAAAGCAAAGCTTTTCAATGCCTTCGAACAGGCTGACGCATCCATTTCTCGAAAGTTTGGTGGTACTGGGTTAGGGCTTGCAATTTGTAAGCGACTTGTAGAATTCATGGGCGGAGAGCTGACCCTTGAAAGCCAAATCAATGAGGGAAGTTGCTTTGCATTCTCGCTTCCCGTTTGCCTTGATGACGAGAAGCCTGCTGAGGCTTTACTTCCTGTCTCGGTCCCCTCGGAAGTACTTTGCATTCAGACACACGAAAGCGTGGAGCAAGGATGTCAAATTCTTTGCCAAACGTTAGAAAGACTCAACATCAACTGTCAAATTGTAGATCAGGCAGAAGGGCTATTACCACAGCAGGCGCCCTTTAGCATCGCTTATTTACCTATTGATGAATCGAGCTGGAAACGCTTTGCCAATCACATGCAATTTGGTGAATACCGCGACTTAAACGTCAATGTTCTGATCACCCCATTTTGTCGAGAAGACGTTTGTAAGCGATTCGGAAAAACCTTTCCTAGCGATGTTCGAATTATTGAACTTCCATTTACAGAAAGCGAAATCATTTCCGCTTTATCACCTTTGCAAGTGCCAACAAATCAGGAGGCAACCGAAGGTCTTGAAAGCAAAAAGTGGCGAACCAATCGATTGGCAGGTAAACGAGTATTAGTAGTAGACGATGACCTAATAAGTGTGGAAATAAGCCAACAAATCCTAACTGACTTAGGCATAAAAGTGTTAACGGCAACAACGGGAGAGTATGCGCTGGCACTGTGCAACTCGAATACCTTTGACGCCATCTTACTTGACTGCCACCTACCAGACATATCTGGTTACGACATCGCAGAAACACTGACGCAAAATGGAAACTGGTTCACGCCAATTATCGCGCTAAGTGCTGATGAAACCAATGAAGCGTCAGAAAAAGCGCTAGCGGCTGGTATGTGCCATCACTTAGTCAAACCCGCCACAGCAAACGAAATTGTTCATACCATTGATATTCATATTCACTCTGGCTACGTTGAAATCATGCGGTTGGACGGATCCAATAAGTTCTTCACTGCACTACTAGATTTCTACAACAAGTATAGTCAACGAAGCGTAATGTCGGACCTGCTCAATATTCTTCATACGCCGTCCTGCACAAGCCAGCTATTAATAAATTTAACCGCAGATGCTCAGAGGATTGGGGCAAGTACGCTAGAACGACATTTACAATGTATTGCAGACGTTCAACAACGTCCGGATTCGGTTATTGCCAAGTACATTGCAAAGCTTTCTTTCGAACTAGATGCGACGCTGCGTTTAATTGCACATACCATAGATAAAACGGGCACAATCAATAGGTCGATTGAAAGTAACAATTTGGGAGCAGCGACACTGTTCTCTTCGTTAAAACAGGTGAAAGCTTTTCTTGAAGCGTATGATGCAAAGGCGCTTGACCATATTACTAAAGTTGCGGCTTGCCATTGTGATTCAATTCATTCACACAGCATAAATCAATTAAAACAGCTCGCCTCTGTGTATGATTTCGAAGGTGCTTTAGCTGTCGTACAAAAAATCTTAGATGAAATAAAGCATGAACAAGCAGAATAAAGTAGCACAAAAATTCAGTATCCTGGTTGTAGACGACGAGCCAGCCAATATTGATATATTGCTTGGAATACTAAGCCCTTATTATGATGTTAAAGTCGCGCCATCCGGCGCGGTTGCCCTCAAAATAGTTCAGCAGTTTACGCCAGACCTAATACTGCTAGATATTATGATGCCAGGTATGGACGGGTTTGAAGTATGCAAACAATTAAAAACTGACAGATTGCTAAGCCAGATTCCGATCATTTTTGTCACAGCGTTGACCCAAGGAGAAAACGAGGAGAAGGGTTTCAAGCTTGGCGCCGTCGACTACATAACCAAGCCAGTATCTCCCAGCATTACACTAGCGCGCGTGAAAACACATATTAGTCTTGCTCATCAAATGCGTACTACCGAAAACTTGGTGTCAAAACGCACTGAAGAGCTTAGCAAAAGCCAGCAAAGTGCCATTACTATGTTAGCGGCAGCAGGACACTACAATGACACAGACACAGGACACCACATTTGGCGCATGGCTGCCTACAGCAAATGTTTAGCTATTGCCTGCGGCTGGTCCTATGACGACGCTTGCTTGTTGGCGCAAGCTGCGCCTATGCATGACACAGGTAAAATCGGTATTCCCGATGCAATTTTGAAAGCGCCTCGTCGCCTTATAAACAGCGAAATGGAGGTGATGCGCACCCATGCACAAATTGGCCACAAAATTCTTTCGCAGTGCGATACACCTTTGTTTAACCTTGCGGCGGAAATAGCATTATGTCACCACGAAAAATGGAACGGTACAGGCTACCCCGAAGGCTTGGCGGGTGAAGACATTCCCGAAAGCGCGCGCATTGTCGCCATTGCCGATGTATTCGACGCCCTTACGATGAAACGCCCTTATAAAAAAGCATGGTCTGACGAAGAAGCATTTGAATATATTCAGAAGGGGGCAGGGAAACATTTCGACCCCAAACTAGTAGAGTGTTTTTTTTCAATCAAACAGGAAATACTAGATACTAAAAGCCATTGGAATCAGCTAGAGGCAGAAGGCCAAATGGCATCAGTATCAGATCTAAACCCCTAATTACTTCTAGTCACTTATAGCCACTATAAAACGCTATCTGACAAACCAAAAGATTCGCGACTTCTAATTAAAGATATTGCGCATGAAGATATAAAAAAAGGTCGATATTTTATCGACCTTTTCAATTAACGCTTGCATTCAACCGCTAGCTTTAACTGGCACCAAGCTCGGCAGCGATAGCGTCAGCTTGGCGTTTTTCGCCCTGCACAAACTGCTTCCATTGCTGTGCCATAGCACGGCTTTTCTGATGCTTTTCAGCTTCTGCAAGCTGATTAAGCGCAAGGGCATATTGCTTTTTATTGTAAAGTGCCATGCCTTTTATCAAGTAAACCAAACCAGGGTTTCTTAATTCGCCTTTTTCAACAGCACGGTCTGCAGCAGCGATTGCATCGTCAAAACGCTCTTCATTAAGAAGAATTTGCGCTAACTGTGCATCTAACTCACCGTCTTCAGACAGTTCAGCCGCTTGCATCATAACGGGAATGGCTTTGTCTTGCTCTTTAGCAAGTGACCAGCTTTGACCTAAGAACTTAAGGTTGCGCAAGTTTTTCTCAAGCACACCGTCGTTCATTGCCTGTTCCATCAACTTAGCACCCTTATAAGGTACACGGTGATAGTAATAAAGCTGTGCCATGTTAAATACATCAGCTGACGTATTAACAAATCCACGTTGGTAAGCGGTTTCCATGATGGCCAATTGCTTGCGCTCTTCACCTAGCTCACCGTACATGCCAGCTAGCTGGATCCAATACTTAGGCTCGTCAAACAACTTAACCATTTTAATAAGAACGTCTTTAACCTTTTGAGGCTGCTTGAGTTCGTAAAAAATAGCACGTTGAAGAATTAACCACCCTTCATCAGGGATCATGCCTTCTGCTTCGTGATCGGCAACGGCTTCAGAAATCCACATTGCAGCTTCGTCGTACTTCTTATTCTGATAGTACGCTTGGGCTTTTATCACTTTATTTTTAACCGGTACAGGGCCTGTACTAAGACTTTCCCAACGCTCTAGGTAAGTAATGGTGTCGTCGTAATTACCCTGCATAAGGTTAAGCTGGGCCAGACTGAAAAGCGTGGTCATTTCGAACTTTTCAGGAATTGGCTGCTGCTCTACCACTTTGGCAAACGATTCCAATGCTTTTGCATAGTCTTCGTTGTTGTAATAAATGAAGCCGAAAAAGTTGTACATCATGGCTTTTTCATAAGCGTTCATTGAGTCAGCCTTATCTTCTACTTCTTTCAAAATAGCGATAGCTTCTTCAATATTACCCGCTTCATCTGCTGCCGTTTGGGCCCGGGCTAACTGCTCGTAAACCTTGCCGCGAAGTGTAGGTACACGGCGAGTTTTCTTCTCGCTGGCTTTTTGCTCTTGCGCAACAGCATCATTGGCAACCAACATGCTAGGTACAGATACCGTGGCCGATGCAAATGCAAACGCCAGTGCACTAAGCAATGTATTCGTCTGTTTTTTCATCATGTTCTGTTACCCGTCAATTTGGAACGTAATACGGTTTTGTACACCAGACACTTCCGTTGCTTCGCCATTTACTACTCGAGGCTTATATTTGAACTTCATTGCCGCATCTATCGCCGCTTGTTCAAAAATACCAGAAGGGTTAGCTTCAACAACAATCGGGTCGCGTACTGCGCCTTGCTTAGTTACCGTAAATTCAACGATAACGAAACCTTCAATACCCCGCTGAAGAGCACGTCGTGGATATACCGGCGCAACTTTAACAATAGGCAGATATTCACCGTCACCAGATTCAAGAGCCAAACCGCCCTCTAGCGAGATGTCGTCTCCCACTTCAGCACCAAAGTCCATTGATGTACCTTCTGCATCTGGAGAAGGCGAGTCCATTTGAGGCTGCTCCATTTGCGGTGGCGGCTCTTCTGGCTTAGGTGGCTTCTTCGGCTTACGATCTTTTTTCTCAACCTGTTCATCCTGCTTAACCCTTACGAAGTCAAGCACGCTTCCTTTAGGCGGCTCAGTTAGTGCGCTGCCACCCATCTTGATAAGCGATTGCATCAAGAAGAACAGGCCTAACGTGATCGCAAGGGAAATAACAAATGCGATTAAATATCGTGGCATGATTTATTGCTCTTGGGCTGCAATCGAAACATCGTAAACACCAGCGGCTCGCGACGCGTCCATAACCTTAATTAAGGTTTCTGTTGTGGCCTTTTTGTCAGCCTGAATAACAACAGTACCCTGTGGGTTTTCAGCGTGTAGGCGCTCGATGTTCGCCTGTACTGCGCGAACGTCGATACGACGTTTGTTAATCCAAATTTCACCTTTATCTGAAATAGCGATAAGGATATTAGCGCGATCCTTTTTCACAGCGGTGGCTGCTTCAGGACGGTTAACATCGATACCGGCTTCTTTCACAAATGACGCAGTCACGATAAAGAAGATCAACATGATAAATACAACGTCCAGCATGGGCGTCATGTCGATGTTTGCTTCTTCCTCATCGACTAGGTTTTGAAAGTGCTGCTTCATAATAAATACCTTACCTTAACGCTTAGCTAGCATTAACGTTGAATAATCAATGCATCCTCAAGATGCGTGCGTTCTGATTTCACCATACGAGTTAACCAGGTAGCGGCGAATACGCCTGAAAGTGCGCCAACCATGCCCGCCATTGTCGGGATAGTGGCTTTCGATACACCTGATGCCATTGAACGAGCATTACCTGAACCCGCAATCGCCATTACATCGAACACTTCAATCATACCGGTAACCGTTCCCATCAAGCCTAACAGCGGACAAAGCGCTACCAGTGACTGGATAATTGGGATGCTGCCGTTAAGGCGCATGGTCAACTGTGAAATTGTTTTCTGACGAACTTGCTCAGCGAACCAAGAAGAGCGGTCGGTACGTGCTGTCCACATTGCTACCGCTTCTTTCTTGGCTTGCTTGTGCCAAACCATCAGATACATCGCACGTTCGAGGATCAAAAGCCACATAACGAATATCAGCAGACCGATGACCAGGAGAACCTGGCCCCCTGTTTCTGTGAAATCGCGAATTGCTTCTAGAAACTCGATCATGATTAGCCTCGCTCAGCGCGCTCTGCAATTACGCCAGACGCCTGTTCTTGTAGGATGTACACAATGTTCTTAGAACGTGTGTTTAGCATTGCGTAAAGCAGTGTCATTGGAATCGCTACAACAAGACCTAGTACTGTTGTTACAAGTGCTGTTGAAATACCACCAGCCATCAGTTTCGGGTCACCTGTACCAAACAAGGTAATTGCTTGGAAGGTGTTAATCATACCCGTTACCGTACCTAGTAGACCCATAAGCGGCGCAACTACTGAGATAATCTTAATGATAGTTAAGTTACGACCTAGCTTAGGCACTTCGCCCAAAATCGCTTCTGTAAGGTGAAGCTCAAGCGCTTCAACGTCAGCGTCTGGGTGCTCGTCACGGACTTTAAGTACACGGCCAAGCGGGTTGTTAGTGTTAACTTCTTTGCTCTTAAGCTGCTTGTTCACTTTCATGCGCGTTAGCGTAAGCGTTACAAGACGCTCTAGAGCAAGTAGTAAACCAAACGCACCAACGATAAGAATGATATAACCTACAACACCGCCCTGCTCTACACGCTCTTTAAGGTTTGGCGCTTGAACAAGAAGACCTAGGATAGAACCACCTGTTGGGTCGATACCAAATTGAACTAACTCGCCATTTGATGCTTGAAGCTCTGCCGCAGAGTCATTGTAACGATCAGCAGGCTGACGTACTAGTTCAGACACTGTGCCGGTTACACCGTTGTAGTCTAGGTATTTACCGTCGGCAACTAGCGCGAACGGACCTACACGCACAACAGATTTGTTCACTTTCTCGCCACCAGCTTCAACAACGTCAGTGGTAAAGGTAGTCACCTTGCCTGATTCAGTCATTTCACGCTGCATTTCAAACCACACGCGCTCAATCTCTTCAATTGAAGCAAGTTTTGAGCTTGAACCCATATCTTGTGCCATTTGGTCAAGGAACTCTGAACGGCCTTGAATTTGCGCAGATATTACTGAGTTATAGAATTTGTTTTTGGTGTCGCCCGCGATTTGCTGCAGCACACCGAATAGCTCTTTTAGTGAACCAAGACGCGTGTCTAGTGCACCGTTTAAGTCAGCCAGTTTGAATTCGTTTTCTTCAAACTGAGTTTCAAGCTGCTCAGATTGTGCAAGCATTTGGTCACGCTTTTCACGGGTTTCGCGAAGAATGCGATCTTGCTCTGCACGTTGTGATTGGAAATCACGCTCGCGCTGTTTGTTTTGCTGAGACTGTGCGAACTGACCTTCTTCTAATTGCTTTAGAAGTGCATCTAAGTCCATCGCACGGTCGCTTTGTGCGAAAGCACCAACGCTGATGCTAAGGGCTGCTAGACCAACAGCGATACGTTTTACTGTGTTAAACATTCTCATCAACCTCTTAGTCTGTAATTGCCACTGGCAGCATTAGCAAGTCTGGTGCAAGTTGCTTCTTCGCCATGCGCAGACCTTTTGTAATTTGTGTACGGTAGCTGCTATCAAGCTCTTCCCACTGACGGGTTTGCTTGTTCCAAACACCCTGCATGCTAGCATCACGTGTTTGATAAATTAGCGCTGTACGACCAAGGCGTAGGAATTCTACATCACGCTCTTGACCGTTAATTGAATGAATACCGCTATACGCTTCCATAGTGCGGCCGTAATCCATCTCTACTTGATACGCTTCCATAACGCGGCGGAATTTTTCAGATGCAGCAACATCGGCGCGGTCCATCATGGCGCGAAGGTCAGCGACGCGGTTAGCGCGCTCTTCTGGAAGGAAAGGTACATCTAAAGCAACAAACTGCTCTAGGCCGTCAATCATACGCATCATAAGTGGCGTGATTTGGCGTTCAACAACAGACACTTCGTCAATAGCTGAGTTCAGATCTGCCATTTCTTGTTCTTGGTTATTGATTTGCTTACGAAGCTGAGTGTTATAAACCTCAAGGCCTTCGATTTCTTTCATCAATGTTTTGAACTGTTGAAGTTTGCTGTCAATTTGATCGGTAATACCGTTTATTTTTTCTTGCGATTTTGCCGCTGACTCATTGATTTTCGCTGCCTCATCGACAACGGGTTTTAAGACTTCATCGTCTTGTGCCAGTACCGGTGTCGCTGTAAGCGCACCTGCAACTAACAAAGCATTGATAAGCTTCATACATTCAAACCTTTAAAGTTAAAAGAAATCGGTTGTATCCGACTATAAATTTCTGCGCGTAGGATAGAGTTTTTCTGTGACAGTTTTATTACGAAACTGTCATATTAGAACCGAAAGTGTCATGTTTAACTCATAAAAAAGGCCGCATGTAGCGGCCTTAAGGATAAGTTCAGTTTTTAGAAGTCATATTTAAATGACAATCTAATACCTGTACCTCGTGTCTCAGACCTAAGCAGGGTATCGTTAAATTCAATTTCACGATCTTCGCCTAGAATATTCTGAACACGTAATGTGACAGTGCTATTAAAGTCTGGGTAGTACTTGTATACCATATCCAATGAATGAAATGGTTGCTCGAAGTTATCGTCGAAACCATCAATACCCGGAATTAGAATACGCTCACCGAATACGTTATAGACTAATGATGCAGTGTGTTCACCGTTATCAGAGTCATAACCCAACTGCATGTTAAGTACATACTGAGAGTGGCCGGTCATTCGGCGCTCAACATTAGTAATTGCCGCAGAAACACCCGTTTGTTCAACGATATTCTGACGATCTAATACGATTTCAGAATCACTGACAGTGATGTTACCTGTAGTAAACAAGTTGTCCCAAATACCGTCGCCAATAAAGGCTAAGTCTTGTAGGAATTCAACTTCAACTCCGTAAACCTCGCCAGATTCAGCGTTAGCAATACGAATTAGGGGTGGACCATCCTGAGCCGGAGACTGTACCGATTCAATCGGCGCCTCCATGTCTTTATAGAATAGGCCTACAGACACGTTGTTACCTGCTTCGCGATACCACTCCCAACGTAAATCATAGTTAATGATATCTGTTGTGCTTACACCAGGTGTACCAGCAATCGGGAAGTTAGTTAACGGGTCTAAGTAAGTCGCCGAAGAAACCTCACGAAGATCGGGACGTACAACCGTTTGACCGATACTTGCACGTAGCTGCATATCGTCTTCTAAGAAGTAAGTCACTGCAAGTGCTGGATAAAAACCGTCTTCTTGGAACGCAAGCTGCGAACGATCCGCTTCGTCACTCAAGTCAAACTGGTTTGTGCGCGGGTCTAGCGGCGCCACTACCTGACGGAAGTCTTCATAACGTGCACCACCAGTGAAACGCCACTTGTTGTCATAGAAGAAATCAGCTTCTAGATAGTAAGCATCAATTTTCTGGCCCGCTACATAGTCATCACCGGCAATAGTCGTATCACGAATAATGGGTCGGCTAGACAAAGATAGGGTGTCTAGAACACTGTCGCTGAAAATTTCGCTAAAGTCGTTACCGTCTAGAATTGAACGGTCTTCAACACCAAGTGTATTGATGTCGAAACGACGGTTTTCAGCAGTACGTGTTTTGGTTACAAAGCTTGCACCCACTTTGTACTCAGTTTCCCACTTACCCATTGTCATTGGGTAAGTCACGTTATAACCAAAATTCTCCAAGCGGTCGTGAAGGTCTTGAAACGTATATCGAGCCGCAGTTTGTGCATCTGACAAGAAGATTTCGTTTTCATCATCGAAGATGCCGTCTTGGTTCACGTCTTCCATTACGAAACGCGCATTGAAGTTACCCGGCGCATGACGTACAGAGCGACCCAACGAGTAAGTCCAGTCAATACCCATGAAGTTTAGTTCTGGGATGGTGTGCTGACCTTTAATCTGATTGGTATAAAGCGAGCGTTCTTCGTACTGAACGTCGATATCGCGAATACGCAAACCTTCTGCTTGGTTTAAGTTTTCCGTGTTACCAAACATTTCGCGAATTTCATCGCGAGTGTCGTTTAGTACAATAAGGCTGTAATCAATACGATGTTGACGGTTGTAGTCTACACCTAATGTTAATAGTGAAGACCAAGTCACCGTTTGCTCAGTACCTTGAATATCGTCAAAGAAGCGTACATTGATAATGTCATCGCCCACTAAGTCAGGGTCTTGTAGCTCGTATTCTTCAGAAGAGCGAGTTTGGGCTGAGTAACGTGAAGTTACCAAAAAGCCAAAGCGCCAGTCGTCATCGTAGTCGTAACTGTCACCATAGGTAACGTTAACGCGCATATCTGGGTCAGCAGATTCTCTCTCAAGCCCATATTCTCTGTTAACGCCCTTGAACAACTCTAGCGCTTCCTCGGGCTCTAGGTCGTCTAGGAAATTCTTTGAATCCCAACGCTCTTGGATAGCAGCAGAGGCTGCGCGGGTTCCGTCGTCTTCACCTGTCCAGTCGCGTCCGCCACCAGCATAATCCAGGACATCGCCAGAGTTTTCCGTATCGATACCAACCGCAGCTGATACGTTGAAAACACGCTGTGAAGGTATAGATTTCAATCGGATATTTACGTTACCGCCACCGAATGCCGCAGGCATGGAAGGCGAATACGATTTTTGAACCGCAAGGCTTTCTATAATGCTCGACGGGAACAAGTCGAGAGGTATTACGTTACGCGTTGGATCTGGGCTTGGCACGATTGCGCCGTTTAATTGTGTTGATGAGTAACGCTCACCAAGACCACGTACGTAGATGAAACGACCATCTACCAGTGTTAGACCAGTTACACGGCGAAGTGCACCCGCAGCATCACTGTCACCAGTACGAGCAATCTGCTCAGCACCCATGATATCAGCTACGAAGGCTTGATTTTTACGTTCTTCCATTACTGCTGTCGCGGTGCCTTTTAAGCGCGTACCGGTAGCGACAACCTCCTCAATCACTTCGTCTTCATTTGATTGAGCGTTGGCTATAGACGCTGGAAGCAAAATACTTGCTGCAACGGCTAAGCTAATGGGCTTTAGAAGAAACCTGTTAGCAGGTCTGTTCATGATGAACCTCTTTAGAAAGGAATACATTCACGAAAATAATTCGTGTCTTACAAACTTAAAAGCAAGTGCGCCACTTTTGCAACGCACTTGCTTGTTTTTAGCTATGCGAACTGGGTCTTATTCAAGACCAACAGTCCATCCCGCAGTCCAGTCGTTATCAGCGTCTTTAACTGCGCCGATAAAGTCTACTGAAGAGAAGAAGCTGTCTAGCGTCGATACGTCAGTCGCAGCAGTTGCGTCTACTGTGTAGATACCGTTAAGTACTGTCGCAGTATTATCAAGTAGGCTGTTACCTGTTTGTGCGGTGAACCAGTCTTCTTGGCTAAAATCACCAGAATCTTTGATGTTTTCCGCACATGCTAGTACAGACGTTTCAAAAGTAAGTTGTGGGTCGTTAGTGCCGTCCATGTTAGCAAGTAGCGTAGTGTCGCCATCGCTTAGGTCAGCTTCGAAACATTCACCCATACCCGCTGGGCCAGTAACTACGAAGTTATAAAGCTGTGCATTTGTCTGGTCGCGAAGAAGAACGCCTTCAGAATCAGAGTCAGCAGTATCGAACTCGTTACCAATGATAGTCATGTTAGCAACCATTGGGTTAGAGAACGCAGTACCGTCACCGCCGTCACCGTCGCCTTCAATTGCGCGGTTAGCATCAGAGTTGTCTTCTGCGTGCTTAACAAGAACAAATTGTAGTTTACCTTTGTAACCGTTATCCCAGTCTACAGAGTCATCTTGGATGCCTGTTAGCGTAAGATATTTAACGTTTACTGCGCCACCGAAGAACTCAACACCGTCGTCTGCGTTTTTGTGTACTTGTACATACTCAACAGTAGTACCAGAACCCACACCACCAAACGTAATACCGTTTAGTTCGTTATCTGGGGCGATTTCGAAACCACCGTGCATTACGCGAACGTAGCGAAGCGTACCTGAACTGTCAGTGTTATCTGTACCACCGAACACTGCACCTTCTTGTGCACCTTCAACTTGAAGTGAACAGTCAGTACCGTCTTGAGGGCACTTAGTAGATTCGCCGTTACCTAGAACAATCATGCCGCCCCATTGACCAGCTTCACCCGCTTCAAGACCGCCAACAACGTGGTCACGTGAAGTGAATGTGATTGGGTCTTCAGCAGTACCGTTTGCATTAATTTCTGAGTCACGGCTGATTACTAGGTAGTCGTTACCAGATGCGCCATAAACAGTTACGCCTGGCTCAACAGTAAGCGTTGCGCTGTTTTCTTTGTCGCCACCTACAAATACTGCACCTGAAAGCGCGTAGAAGTTACCTTCTGTAAGCGTTAGGTCAGACGTGATGGTGCCAGACACTTCACACGTAGTGGTTGAACCGTCTACTGGTGTGATAGAAGTAGTACCCGATGGGCAGCCAGAAGCAGATTGTGCTAGTTCGATGTTACCGCCACCGAAGCCAAATGCCCAACCTTGACGCCAGTCATCTTCACCGATAGCACCGATGAATGTGTTTGCTTCAAAGAAAGTATCAAGCAACGTAGATGCGTCGCCACCGGCGGTAAGAAGGTCGCTTTGAGCTGTTAATGTGCCATCTGGGTTAAGACCAAGATTTGCGCGGTCTTCAAAGGCGATTAGCTGGTTGCCTTCTTGACCTGTAAACCACGCTTCTAGGTCAACTGCACCTTCTGGCGTGTTGAACGGCTCAGAACAAGCGATAGCTGAGTAAGTCATGGTTAGGTCACCGTCAGAAAGGTTAGCTTGAACCGTTTCGTCTGTGTCCATTTCTAAACACTCGCCCATTGCTTCTGGACCAGTGATAAGGAAGTTCATTAGGTTTGCGCCAGTTTGGTCGCGAAGTAGTAAACCTTCAGAATCTGCGTCAGCTGTGTCGAAAGTGTTACCGATAACTGTCATGTTTGCGATCATTGGCTTAGAGAATTCTAGGCCGTCACCACCGTCGCCGTCACCTTCAATACCGCGGTTTGCGTCAGAGTTGTCAGCAGCGTGCTGAACGTAAACATACTGAAGCTTACCTTTGTAACCGTTGTCCCAGTCTACTGAGTCATCTTGGTTAGCTGTTAAAACTAAGTGTTTCGCGTTTACCGCGCCACCGAAGAACTCTACACCGTCATCAGCGTTGCTGTGTACTTGTACATAGTCAACTTCTGTACCTGAACCAACACCACCAAAAGTGATACCGTTAAGTTCGTTGTCTGGCGCAATTTCAAAACCAGCGTATTTAACAACTACGTATTTAAGGATACCAGAGCTGTCTGTATCGTCTGTACCACCAAATACTGCGCCCTCTTCTGCACCTTCAACCTGAAGCGCACAATCAGAACCGTCTTGCGGGCATTTAGTTGAAGTACCGTTACCAAGGATAACTACACCACCCCATTGGCCTGCTCCAACTTCGTCACCTACAACGTCGTTGAAAGATGTCATGATGATTGGAGAAGATGCTGTGCCTTCTGCTTCAATTTGAGAGTCACGGCTAACTACAAGGTAATCTGCACCAGTGCGACCAAAGATGATTGTACCTTCTTCGATTGCTAGCGTTACGCTGTCTGCTTTGTCGTTACCAATAAATACTGGACCTTCAAGTGCCCACACTGTGTCATTAGTTAGCGTGATAACGCCTTGATCGTCAGCATCATCAGCTGTTAAACGACCAGAAAGAACGCGTACTTCAACCGACTGGCCGAACGCATCAGAAACTTCACCACTTAGGAAAGAGCTTACTTCACCTGGAGCTGTATCATCTGAACCAGTATCGCCACCAGTATCGCCACCAGTGTCGCCACCATTGTTATTAGTTACGCTGTTATCAATATCACCTTCACTGATATTAATATCGCCACCACAGCCAGCTAGCACAAGCGCTGTAGCAATAGCTGAAGCTTTGAAAAGTTGCTTAAGTTCCATGTGTTTCTCCAAGTACGGTATAATTATGGATTTTAAAAACGCGGAAACTTTAACTGAGGTAGATGACACATTTGTTACATTAAGGCACTGTAACAAAAGTTTCACATAAAAAGTTCAATTTTGAGCTAAAAAATCACACAATTAATGCTTAAAGCTCTATGGGACTTTATTTTTTGCTTATTTTCAGATAGTTGCAGAACTCACATTGGCCAAATTGGCTGAGATAAGTCTTTTATTCTTCATTGAAAATTGATCTTTTGTCTAAGATAAACCTGGTATTCATGAAGTTACATTACTGTTTTGTGACAAAATCATGACCACTCAAGGTTATTGGCACATGTGTTTTGGATAGTGCTTATTCAGTGAATAACCATGAAATCGTACGGCAACGCCGAAACGATTTCATCACATAAATTTGGCTTATTTATTCACCAAGTAATCGACGCTGGCGCACCAATACATCTTCACGAATAGGGAAATAGCCATCTCTTAACACCTGCTGCTGCCCTTCCTGTGACAAGATATAGCGCAAAAACTCCCGTTCTAAAGTAGGTAAAGGCTCGCCGGGCTTTTTATTTATCACTAAATAAAGAAAACGGGCAAAGGGGTAGGTTTCGTTGCGCACAGTGTCAATAGAAAGAGGGATTAAGCTATCTAGCGATTCACCTAGTGGCAGAGCGCGAACCCCGGCGGTTTTGTAACCGTAAGCGGCATAGCCAATAGCGCCAGTTCCACTAGCAACAGATAACACCACCGATGCAGAGCCAGGTTGTTCATTAACCGTATTTTTAAAGTCCCCATCACACAGCGCCATCACTTTAAACAAGCCATAAGTACCCGATACTGAATTCCGGCCGTACAGCCTGATGGGAGAACGGTAGCCTATATCGTTAACGCCGAGTTGAGACCAATTGGTTATGGCGGTATTGCTGCCACAAAACTGGGTTTCAGAAAATACGGCATCTACTTGCTCTAACGTCATACCTGGAAGTGGGTTTCGTCTGTCCACAAAGATTGCGATGGCATCCATCGCAACTTTTAAAACAGTGGGTGGGTAACCATGAACTCGCGTGAAGTCGCGTATTTCACTGGGTTTTAATTCCCGGCTCATGGGACCTATGGTGGCAGTACCTTCAATAAGTGCCGGCGGAGCGGTAGATGAACCAGATGCCTGAATTTGAAAGCCGACCTGAGGGTAGAGAGTTTTGAATTCCTGTGACCAAAAGGTCATCAAGTTTGCCAGTGTATCTGAGCCCACTGAGGATATTTTCCCTGCAACACCGGGCTTGCGTTCATAGGCGGGCACTTGATAAGTGCTTGGAACAGAAGAAGAGCTTTGCATAAGCTGAGTGCTGGCGAGTAATTTAAGTGGCATCAACAAGCTTATTACCAACAATAAGCTCATGAAACTATGGCATAGCCCATTCACTATGTTATGACGTTTGCTCACCAAGGTTTACTGCCTCTTAAGATTACAGCTGCTCTGCAATTAACTCGTTATCCAACACGAAGGAGAAGTTACTGCCCTCGCCCAACGTACTGGTTATCTCTAATCGAGAATTATGATGACTTAGCACGTGTTTTACAATGGACAACCCCAAGCCTGAACCACCGGTTTTACGGGAACGGGCTTTATCCACACGGTAAAAGCGTTCTGTTAAGCGATTAAGATGGTTCTGTTCAATGCCCTCACCGTTGTCTACAACAGAAAACTGCGCGCCACTCGTACCGCGGCGCCAATATACGTTTATCTCGCCACCAGCGGGGGTGTAATGAACGGCATTAAACACCAAATTAGAACAGGCACTGCGTAGTTCGGTTTCCACACCAAAGACATATAGCTCTTTGTCAATATGGAAGTTTATCGTGTGATTTTTTTCTTTATTCAGCGCTTGAGCTTCTCGTTCCACTTGCGCGAGGACCACGGGTATATTAACGGTATTTTCATAAATACGTTCCGAACTTGCTTCAATGCGCGATAGCACTAATAAGTCTTCAATTAAGTTTTGCATACGCTGGGTTTGCGATGTCATTTCTTTCATCGCTTTGTGCATAAACGGGTCTGACGCTTCATCAACCGGAAGAATTTCTAAGTACCCATTTATAACCGTGAGCGGCGTGCGAAGCTCGTGAGATACGTTCGCCACAAAGTCTTTACGCATTTCTTCAAGCTGAGATACACGCGTTATATCACGAGCAATCAGCAGAAGGTGCTCGTCGCCATAAGGCATTATCCGATATTCGAAAGTTTTATTGGGGTTCGTTGGCGACGGTACTTCAATAGGGTATTTATAGTTACCCGCGTGAAAATACTGAATAAATTCTGGGTGACGCAATAAATTGTCGATTCTACGGCCTGAGTCTTGAGGCCATTTCAACCCAAGATCTAAACGTGCAAGACGATTACACCAAATAATACAAGCCTTTGAGTCAACCACTACCGCTGCATCTGGTAAGGCTTCAGACCCCTCTCTAAAGCGTTTTACTAACTCGCCAAGCTCTTTACGCTTGTTGCGATTTCGACGCTGAAGGTAATAGATACCTTCATAAATATGCTCCCATACACCTCGCACGGTAGGAGGAGACATTTTGCGACTATGCCACAGCCAGCGATTCAGCTTATAAAGGTGCCAATAGTTAAACAGCAGTAACAAAGTCGCACCTATGGCGACAGCGAATAACATATCATCCAGGTACCACCCGACCAGCGCAAAAACCACAAGGAATAGCACTAAGCGCAAAGTACTTCTCAACCAAGAGAAAGGGTAATACATGAAATAGCTCGCGTTGTTGAAAGTGGAAATAGGCGTACGTTCAGATGGCACACAGACGTGAAGGGAATGGCGTCATACCACTCCCTAAACACCATATCTTATTAAAGCTTAGTAGAAAAACGGTAGCCTGCACCGCGTACAGTTTGGATCATAGCATCATGTCCGTGACGAGAGATAGCTTTGCGCAAGCGTCGAATATGTACATCTACCGTCCTGTCTTCAACGTAAACATTGGTGCCCCACACGTTATCAAGAAGAAGCTCTCGGCTGTATACTCGCTCTGGATGAGTCATGAAAAAGTGCAATAGCTTGAACTCTGTGGGCCCCATATCTAATGGCTCTTCATTGGCCATAACGCGATGCGATACAGGCTCAAGTTTAAGTCCGTTAAACTCAATGGGCTCTTCGTTTGATGTGGGCGTGACTCTGCGCATTACCGCTTTAATTCTTGCCACTAGTTCCTTCGGCGAGAAGGGCTTAGTCACATAATCGTCGGCACCAGCATCCAAGCCGCGAATTTTATCTTCTTCTTCACCACGGGCTGTTAGCATGATAACGGGAATGTCACGAGTAAACTCGTGTTGCTTTAAACTTTTAGCCAGTTGTACACCGCTTCCACCCGGTAGCATCCAATCCAGTAGAATCAAATCTGGGTAAGGCTCGCAAATTTTTTCTTGCGCGATGTCGAAATCTTCGGCTTCAATAATATTAAAACCAGATTGCTCAAGTACGAACTTAAGCATCTCACGGATAGGCGCTTCGTCCTCAACCACCAACACTGTACGAGACATCGTAATATTCCTGCTCATTTATAAACGCCGTTATTATTAATGTGGTCTGTGACAGTTTTATTAAAACGATTACATTAATGTGTCAAGTTTAATACGGTTTTAAAACACGCTTCGTCCAAAGTTTATACATACAATCTTGTTTATTCATACAATTGCGCATATTCTTGAATTGTCAAAAATATCTACATGTATGTAATTCAAAATGGTGCTTTCACCACAAGTGGGAGAATCATGCAAAGTCCGAAGTAACAGGGGTGTGTTTTTCTATGGCTGCGGTCAAGACAGGGTTATCAAGGAAGCTCTTAGCAAGGGTATTATCGGTATACTTTGCGCTCACACTTATTGTGACAGTAGGACAAATTTTCACAGAATATCTCAGCACCAAAAATCACGTTGAAAGCGAGCTTCAAACGTTAAAAAACACCTTTTCTTCTAGTCTTACTCGCGCGCTATGGGAGCTTAACAATGATCAAGTCCGAGCCATCGCTGAAGGGTTAATGTCGCTCCCAATAGTTGAAGGTCTGCAAGTTCGTGGTGAAAACGGTAACTACATTGCCGAGTACGGCATTCGGGTCCAGCGCTCTCCCGCGCCTGTCGACCAAGAGCTGATAGAGGATCATCCCGGAGGCGTTTTTAGCTATAGCTTCCCGCTTGTTTTCAAATTCTCTGGCCGTGAGTCTACCGTCGGCGATGTTACTTTATACTCAAGCTTCGACACTATATTTAGCCGTATTGAAGTAGGTGTTTTCTTTCTTATCGGCAACGCGATAGTGAAGACAACCTTCCTTGTTTTCTTATTTATGACAGCCTTTCGCACCATGCTCTCTGAACCCTTACAGTCCATCACTGAGCAAATGGGCAATTTCAACCCTCAGCACCCGGAAGAGAGTAAGTTCAACATCAAGCTGGATGATGATAACGAGCTATTGCAGCTTAAAGAATCGTACAACAATGTTATTGATGACCTTATCGCTTCAAATAATAAGTTGAATAATGCGCAAAGCGAGCTAACGCTTGCCAATAAAAAGTTAGATGATCAAAACCTTATTTTAGAACAGGAAGTGGCAAAAAAAACCGCGTCTTTGTCGCAAATCATGCTTGATTTAGAGCAGCAGAAAGATGAGCTTGTTGCTCACCAGCGAGAGCTGCGCCAGGAAAACGAAAATCGCCAGTATATAGAAGCAGAGCTTCGCAAACGTAACCAAGAACTCGCAAGCTCAATGGATACCCTTCACCAAGCGCAAGAGCAGTTAGTAGAGTCAGAGCGCATGGCTTCACTTGGCGGCCTTGTTGCCGGTATTGCACACGACGTAAACACGCCGTTAGGGGTGAGCGTCACCGCAGCCAGTTTTCTGCAAGAACGACTTAATAACTTAAAGACTGATTTTGAAGATAAAAGCCTGACCAGTAAAAATATGGCAAGCTTTATTGACGAAGCCGAGCAAACTGCGCTTTTACTTTTGAGTAACTTAGAGCGCGCATCAGACCTTATCGCCAGCTTTAAACAAGTGGCCGTTGACCAGACCAGTGAAACCGAACGCGAGTTTGTATTAGGCGATTACATCAACGAAATCATCCAGTCCCTAAAGCCGAGTTTCAAGCAAACCGAACATCAAATTAACCTAACCTGCCCTGACAATTTAGTAGTAACCTGTGCCCCCGGCGCTATTGCACAGATTGTTACAAATATGGTCGTTAACTCGCTTATGCACGGCTTTGAAGGCAAAAACGCAGGCACGGTAACCCTCGATGTAAAAGAAGAAGGTGATAATGTTGTTCTTTACTATAAGGATGACGGCAGGGGCTTAAGTGAAGAAGAATTAAGTCAATTGTTTGATGCTTTCTTTACTACTAAACGAGGCCAAGGTGGCAGCGGTTTGGGCACACATATTATGTATAATCTAGTTACGCAGTCCCTGCATGGCCATATTGAAGCCGACAGTACACTCGGCAACGGCTTACAGTACATCATTCGTTTTCCCAAAAAGAGTGTGTAAGCCTTTTTACTATTTTCAATTTGGGGCGCGCACTGCAAGCGCCCTTTTATGTATTTAACAACCCTTTATTCAATTGCACCGCAAGTCTTACGTTGGTACGCTTGCGCCCTATTTTTATTAAGAGAATGCTTACACTATGTGGTTTAAAAATGTAAAAGCCTATCAAATTACTCAGCCGCTATCGCTAGACGAGGGTGATTTAGAGCGAGTCTTAAACGAACATGCTTTTCGCCCGTGCGGCAGCCAAGATTTGGCAACCATGGGGTTTGCCTCTCCGTTTTCTCAGGCTGGTAAGCAAGGCACCATGTTTCATGTTGTTCAACAGCGTTTTTGGATAACGCTAAAGAAACAAGAAAAGATTTTGCCCGGTGCTGTGGTCAATGCCGAGCTTGACGAGATGGTAGCTAAAATTGAAATGGAAACCGGTTCACCAGTTGGCAAAAAAGCCAAAGCTGACCTTAAGCAAGAAATTCAGACACGCTTGCTGCCACAGGCCTTTACCAAAAACACCTACACCCACGGTTTTATTTCGCTTTCCGACAACTTGGTAGTGGTTGATGCGTCGTCTGACGGCAAAGCCGAAGCCTTTTTGGCCATGGTAAGAAAGGCCATAGGTTCACTTCCAGTAGTGCCGTTTACGCGTAGAAGCCTTCAAAGCGAACTTACGCATTGGGTTACTGAGTCAACACCAGAAGGCGTTGGGCTACTTGAAGAAGCTGAGCTTAAATCTACCGACGACACGGGCAGTGTTATTCGCTGTAAGAACCAGCCGCTTGATAGCGAAGAAATCAGTATTCACCTAGATGCCGGTAAGCTGGTTCAAAAAGTCGCGTTTGAATATGCAGAAACCCTAACGGCTATTATGTGTGAAGATGGCGCCATTAAGCGTATTAAGTTCACCGACCGCATTAAAGAAGAAACTGACGACGTACCAAAGGATCAGGTAGAAGCTCGCCTTGATGCAGAGTTTGCGCTAATGTCAGCAGAGATTTGTACGCTGCTGAACTTCCTTCGCGGTGCGCTTAATCTTAACGACGATAGTTTATAAGCGAACGGTAAGTAAATAATAAGCAAATGATAAAGGTAGCCTAGCGCTATCGAAAAGCCTAATTACCTAAGGGTCGTTAGGCTTTTTATTAGGGCCTGTTAATTAAGTTGCATGTTTGAACTGGCAACCGTCTCGAAGCGCAAATACTTCCTAGCTTTTTTAGCCCTTTTCCTAGCCTTTGCAAGAAAGTTGTCCAACCGCTTTAGGTGTAAGTTGGATAGTGAATTACCACAATAAAGCTCGTCTCTCCGGCTTCGTCTCGATAACCGTGGGGCTGGTCTGCACGCAATATACATTGCTCCTGAGCCTGATAGCTTTTCCACTGTCCATCTTGCAAAACCCCTAACTTTCCTTGTAGTACGTGAATATGTTCGGTGACACCAATTTGGTGAGCTGAAGAGTGCTGCTCATGAAAGCCTGTTAAGCATAGTTCGAACATCTCAAACTGAGTAGCTGAGTTAAACGGAAATAGCGTCTTTATGGTTACGTTTGGGTCGTTAGCGAACTTGTTATCGGCGTGTTGAGACGAAGGTGCTGTTTCGTCACCAGATAAGAAAGAAGAAAATGAACACGCAAGACCTGTGGCTATTTTCCACAGGGTAGCGATGGTTGGGCTAGACTCACCTCGTTCTATTTGCCCAAGCATAGCTTTCGATACCCCCGTCAACTTCGCTGTTTTATCAAGCGAAAGCCCCCTTGCTTTGCGAACAGACTGCAGGTGCTGTGCAATACTCCTTGAAATAGCAGAAGGCTGCCCATTTGCTTTTGTCATGTAATGAAGGCCTTTTATTTTGTCGCTGATGTTAATAAAGCAGTTGTGCGCTATAACGCACAAATGTTAAGTTATCCATTGTGCGTTATAGCGCACGAATAGGTAGAGTAGCACATTCGAAAGACGCTAAAAGCGTATTTTTATCGCTCAATCGTTTCCAATCGAATTCCATCACGAGGGTTTTCATGAATAAATGGAAGTTAAGTCATATCAGCGCAGGGCTTACCGCCGTTACGGTAGGTTATAGTAGTTCTGTTGTCATTATCATTGATGTTGCGCGCAAAGCCGGCGCTAGCGATGACATGGTAATAAGTTGGTTATTCGCGCTTGGTCTAGGAATGGGCATTACCTGTATTCTGTTTTCGTGGCTATCCAAACTGCCCGTTGTTACCGCTTGGTCTACCCCTGGTGCGGCTTTTTTGTTAACCAGTATCGGCGACTATAGTTTAAGTGAAGCCATTGGTGCATTTGTAATATGCGCAGTGCTTTCACTGATAACAGCGCAAAGTCGGACTTTACTTAAACAAATTAGTCGCATTCCTCCGGCCATTTCATCTGCACTTTTAGCCGGTATTCTTCTGCCTATATGCCTTGCTATATTTACCGATGTTAATGAAGCGCCGCACCTAGTCGCGTTATTTATTTCCGCTTATCTAATAGGAAGCCGACTATTCCCCCGCTATCTGATGCTGTTGTTACTGATTATGTCGGTGGGCATTAGTTTGTTTATGGGTAGTGCCAGCGGTGTTGTCGCTTTACCAAGTACCTCATCAGGGCTGCCATCAATAATTACTCTGCCCGAGCCGATTTGGGTAACGCCCACTTTCTCTCTCAGCGCCGCCATTGGCTTAGCCTTTCCTCTTTTTCTTATCACCACGCTTTCTCAAAACTTGCCCGGCATAGCTATTCATCACGCCCACGGCTATGCACCCGACCATAAGCCTATCTTATCAGGCATTGCCGTTATACAAGGTCTATTAGCACCGTTTGGTGGCTTTACTTTTAACCTAGCCGCTATCACAGCAGCACTTTGCATGGGTGAGCAGGCGGATAGAGAAAAATCACAGCGCTATAGAGCTGCCATAGCGGCCGGCGTGGCGTATTTATTTATGGGGCTGTTAGCGTCTGTGATCGTTACGTTATTTGTTAGCATGCCCAGTATCATTATTCATCTACTTGCAGGGCTCGCACTTTTAGGTACGCTGCAAGGGTCGGTGGTTCGCGCTATGGAAGTAGAGCATCACAGAGCCCCAGCACTGCTCACCATGCTGTGTACGGCGTCAGGCTTTAGCTTATTTTCTATGACTTCAGCGGTGTGGGGATTGGGTCTAGGTTTACTATTGCTGTTTGTTCAAAAGAAACCTGCTAACGCATAGTGTTGCTTATTATGCGCTGTACGTGTAGCTAACCTATATAACAAAAAGGCCGATACGTTTTGAGGTTTCACTTCTGTATCGGCCTAACACTACGGTGTAGATCTGAGGGGTAGCTTAAAAGCTTAACTGCTATAAGAAAATTTGCTTCGCGGCACTTGTGAGCTCTTCGAACTCATCAGAGTGAAGCTCGCCCATATCTTCGACCACACCACGCTGAATAGCTAAGTTTAGCATTGCGTCTTTTTGACTACCTGCCGCTCCCGAGACTGCCGCACCTACGCGAACAAAGTCAATATAGCTTAGCTCATCAGGAAGATAGCTTAAGTCTTTCCAGTTTTTCGCTACATTTACGAAGCTTTCACCAAAGCCCCATTCTCTCATTATGCTTGCACCAATGCGGCCCGCTAGTTTATCGATTGCCACTTCAAGGAAAGAAGGGTTTGCAAAAACTTCAGGGTGGCGCTCAGCTTCGGTCAAAATAGGCAGTACACCAATATTATGTACCAATGCAGCTAAAGTCATAGTATCCATGCTCATTTCCCGCTTTTTAGTGCGGGCTATATAAAGCTGTAATACCGCCATTGCACTGGCAACTATGTTTACCGTATTCGCCCATTCCTGTTGCAAATAACGAGCAACTACATCATTTTTAGATACAAACAGCTGCTCCATTGCTAGCGCGGTAGAGATATTCTTAATTTGTCGCAAACCAATACGGGTTACCGCCTGACTGATAGAGGTTACTTTAACACTGCGCCCCATATAAGCACTGTTTGCAATTTTGATCATTCTTGCACTAAGTGATGGGTCTTGTCCGATTACCTCGCCCATAGCATTAAGGTTAATGTCAGGGTCATCTGCTGCTTTACGGACTTTTAATGCGATAGCAGGAAGTGTAGGAAGGACCAGTGTGTCGTTGTTTATCTTTTCAACCAAGATGGTTGAAAGCGCGTTCTGTGTAGACATATTTCTACCCTTAGAAAGTTCCAAATTGCCTTGATAAGGCGATAGTTTGCGTTACCCGTTATCCACATAGCTAACATCAATCCTGATGCGCCAAATAAATCGAGTATTTGTGCGTTGCATTCCCTGCGCTTATTCACATAGGCCTCTATGTTTCACGCTAAAATACAAACCGTTTATTGTTTTATTATGGTATTTCTATCACCATACTATAGTAGCTCTTTAGTTTCGACCAACTAAAAAAGACAGGCTTAGTGCGAATGTTTAACGACCGCAGAAGCACAAGAGCTTAATCAAAGTATAGACAACAAGCAGCAAACCACTATTGATATTAAGCAAATAATTTTCATACTTTTGTATAAAATCAAAAGCATAGCTATAGTGAGTTACGCAAACACCTCCCCACATACTTAAATCAATACGGGAAAACGACACGGTAAACCTTATGATTAAAAAAACGACTTCAACTTATTCGCCTATTGCTGCTGCAGTAGCAGGGCTATTTATGCTGACCGCCTGCAGCAAAAGTGCCGATACAACGCAAACTCAAACGGCAAAGCCTGAAACCGATACAGCGCAAACCTTACTTGTAGACGAGTCCCGCTTGTCTATTTATCACGGTGTAGACCTTACCAGTGATTTATCACACCTTAATGACAACCAGCATAAAATGCTTTCGCTTTTAATCGATGCGTCGAAAATTATGGATGACCTGTTTTGGAAGCAGGCATTTTTTGAAGATAAAGATGCATTTCTTTCCTCGATAAGCGATGAAAAGGTACGTCACTTTGCAGCGATTAACTATGGTCCTTGGGATCGCCTAAATGGCGACACGCCATTTATTAGCGGCTATGAAGATAAAGCCCTAGGCGCTGAGTTTTATCCTCACGACATGGAAAAGGAAGAATTTGCTACGGCTGAGTTTGCCGACAAGCAAGGCTTGTATTCTATAGTGAAGCGCGATGAAGCAGGTAACCTTTATTCAGTGCCTTACTCTGAAGCCTTTAAGAGTGAGTTAATGAAAGCATCTGACCTACTAAAAAAAGCGTCAGAGCTAGCTGAAGATGAAAGCTTCAAGCAATACCTGCAACTGCGTTCTGAGGCATTGCTGTCTAACGATTATCTTGCCTCTGATATGGCCTGGATGGATATGAAGACTAACCCAGTAGAGCTGGTTATTGGCCCTATTGAAAGCTATGAAGACCAGCTATACGGCTACCGCACTGCCTTTGAAGCCTACGTGCTTATTAAAGATTTAGCATGGAGTGAAAAGCTGGCGAAGTACGCTGCTTTCCTACCTGAGCTTCAGCAAGGCCTTCCTGTTGCCGACGCTTACAAAGCTGAGATGCCAGGTTCTGATGCAGACCTTAATGCTTATGACGTTATCTATTACGCAGGCCACTCTAATGCTGGTAGCAAAACCATTGCGATTAACCTGCCAAATGACGAGCGCGTTCAGTTAGAAAAGGGAACCCGCCGTCTTCAGCTTAAAAACGCAATGCGCGCAAAGTTCGATACTATTTTGGTACCTATTGCAGATACGCTAATTGTGCCTGAGCAACGTGAGCACATTACGTTTGACGCCTTTTTCGCCAACACCATGTTTCACGAAGTGGCTCACGGTCTTGGTATTAAAAACACCCTAGACGGTTCGGGTACCGTGCGCGGTGCACTTAAAGAACATGCCTCAGCCCTTGAAGAAGGTAAAGCGGATATTCTAGGTTTGTACATGGTACAAAGTCTTCTTGAAAAAGGTGAAATTACCGAAGGTACACTAGAAGATTATTACGTTACCTTTATGGCCGGAATTTTCCGTTCTGTGCGTTTTGGAGCAAGCTCTGCTCACGGCAAAGCGAACATGATTCGTTTTAACTTTTTTGCACAGCAAGGTGCGTTTGAGAAAACAGAAGACGGCATGTATCGCGTAAATATGCAAAAGATGGGCGCCGCGGTAGAAGCACTTTCTGAATTGATCCTTACCCTTCAAGGCGACGGCGATTACGACGGTGTCGCAAAACTTGTAGAAACTATGGGTGTGATTAAGCCTGACCTTGCGTCAGATTTAGCGCGCTTAGAAGCAGCCAGCATCCCGGTTGATATTCACTTTAATCAAGGTAAGAAAGTGCTTGGGCTTGCTGAATAAGTCAATCGATTTCACTTATTTACCTCATTTATCTGCAGCGTAAATAAAAATGCCGCCCTTTGAATAAAGGGCGGCATTTTTTATCTTTAAGCGCAAACGTTACTCTACGTGTTGCTTCATATTTTCAGTATACGGAGGCCAGCCTAGCGGTTTGCCCGCCAACACGTGAAGGTGAATGTGATATACGGTTTGCCCACCGTATTCGTTACAATTCATGACAGTACGAAAGCCTTGGTCGGCAAAGCCTTGCTCCTTGGCAATTTTTGCTGCTACATATGACAAGTGCCCCACTACTTCGCGGTCTTCTTCAGCAATATCGTTTACCGTGGCAATTTGCTTTTTCGGAATAACCAGAAAATGAGTCGGAGCCTGAGGGTTTATATCTTTAAACGCCAGCGCCAGTTCGTCTTCGTACAAAATCTCTGCTGGAATTTCCTTGCTGATAATTTTATCAAAAATTGTTTCTGCCATGTCTCACATTCCTTTTTAATTAGGTGTTTAACTATTGCGTTAGCGAACGATGATGGTTCTCTCACCAACGCAATTACAAAGTCTTAACTACAGTGTTTTTACTCGGCTCGATGCCTTGTTTTATGCAAAAACAAACCATAGAAGTATTACGCCTAACGCTAAGCGATAGATAACAAAAGGCAGCATGCCTATACGGGATATCCAGCTTAGGAATAAATAAATACAAAGGTAGGCACTTACGAATGAAAATGCTGCACCATACAGCAATGCATACCAGTCGACGGCTTCATTTGCTTTAAGTAAATCTAAGGTGGCTAGCAACCCTGCACCTAAGATGACAGGTATAGACAGTAAGAAAGAAAAGCGCGCACAGGCTTCGCGTTTTAATCCTAGCATCAAGCCAGCGGTCATCGTTATACCCGAACGAGACGTCCCAGGAATCAACGCTAACACTTGGGCTAAGCCGATATAAATGGCTTGTTTTAGCGTTAGGCCTTCAAGTTCTTGTTCCCGCTTTGCTGTCGAGTCGGCATACCATAAAAGCAAACCGAAAATGATGGTGGTACCTGCGATCACCAATGCTGTACGTGCATTGTCTTCTATCCAGCTTTTCATCAAAAAACCAATGATGACCGCAGGAATAGTCGCCACAATAACGTACCACGCCAGTTTACTGTCGGTAGATTGCTGCTTGCTGAAGCCTTGAGTCACCCATGCTACTGTCATCTGCCCTATTTCTTGACGAAAATAGATCATAACTGCAAGAAGACTTCCCACATGTACTGCTACGTCAAACGCCAAACCTTGGCTTACCCAACCGAAAAGCTCAGCGGGTAGCAGCAAGTGCCCAGAGCTACTGATTGGAAGAAATTCAGTCACGCCCTGAATAATTGCTAAAATAATGATTTCGAAAAGTGTCATTCCTTTGCTTAACTCCAAGTAAAGTCAATTGGCCATAATTGCTGTTTCTGTTTATCAAAGTTTTGCCACATTTGGGCATAGGTTTCTTGCGTTTCAGGGTGAATGTCGTCGGGAACAAGTTCAGCTAACGGCCAAAGCACAAACGCGTTGTAACAAATCTCTTCGCGAGGCAAAACCACAGGGGATGTGGTTACCTTACTATCATAGGTAAGCAAATCGAGATCAAGGGTTCTTGCGCAGAATTTTTTGTCGGTATGCACTCTTCCATTGTCTTTCTCAATTGCCTTTAGTATTGCACACACCTCTTCAACATTTTTTGATGTTGTCGCCCGTGCGGCAGCATTATAAAAAGGACTGCCGTTGAAGCCTACAGCTTCGCTTTCATAAACGGAAGACACTGAAACATCTGAGAAGTGTTGTTTTAGGGCAACCAAAGACTGCCTAGTGTAATGCTCACGCTCAATATTGGAACCAATGCTGATTAAAATGGTATGTTCAGGCATTAGTTGCGCTCTTTTCGCATTTCAACGGCAACAGTTTGCGCATTAGGAAGAATATTAGGTTTAACGATTTTAAGCGTTATTGTTGAAACCGAGAAGTGAGCAAGTACGGTATCCATAACCTTGCTTCCGAAAGCCTCAAGTAGTTCGAACGTACTCTCTTTACCTACTTCCACGATGCACTCGGCTACTTTGGCATAATCTACCGTATCGGCAACATCATCACTTTGCATCGCCGCGCTTAAGTCAACATCAAGTGTTACATCGAGAAGTAGCTGGGTGGTTCTTACTCGCTCCCAGTCATAAACACCAATCAGGGTGTCTACTTCAAGCCCTGTTATATAAATTTTTCCCATGGAATTTTTTCATCTTGTCTGTTATCAACCCAGTTTATTGCCTTACTTTCCGGCTTCAATACTGGTCTTACTACTGCGCTTTCAACCACATATTGCTGGTAAACGGTGGTATATCGCGTTTGGATGGAGTAGCTTTACGCTTGTGTGGCACAACTATACCGCTGTATGACAACTGGGGGCAACCAAGGTTTTGTAATTTAATAGGACACAAGCCTTAACCCTCCTACAGGAGAAGTAAAACCCGACAGAAGGTAGTGCTTCTAAAACGCTTTTGATAATTAGAATGAAAAAATGATTTCGCTAACGCTTTTAATGGCTGCTGTTGCCTACCTCTTCGGTTCACTATCAAGTGCAGTGGTTATAAGCCAATTATTTGGTTTACCCGACCCAAGGACCGCTGGCTCTAAAAACCCAGGAGCAACCAATGTGTACCGCTTAGGTGGTCGTATTCCTGCGCTACTTGTACTTGTTATGGATATACTAAAAGGCACTATTCCCGTTTACGGCAGCTACTTTTTGGGTATAGAGCCAATAATGCTGGGCATAATTGCTATCTTTGCCTGTTTAGGCCATATATTTCCGCTTTATTTCGGTTTCAAAGGCGGTAAAGCCGTCGCTACCGCTTTTGGTGCCATGCTGCCTATCGGGCTCGATTTAGCAGGGCTGCTTGTTCTAAGCTGGGTAGTAGTGGTTTTTCTTACCGGCTATTCTTCGCTAGGTGCGCTCATTGCAGTGTCGCTAGCGCCACTTTTCACATTATTAATCAAACCTTTGTACACTGTGCCGGTAGCTATGCTCTCGCTGCTTATTATTTTACGTCATAAAGACAACATTGCCCGCCTGTTAGCAGGCAATGAAAGTAAGGTATGGGATAAAGGCAAAGTTAAAGAGTAAGTGCCTGCTGTAGTACATCCAGCTTTCCGTCTATAGGCGTAACAGGCGAAATACCCAATATTTTAGCCAGCGCTGGATAAACTTCTAGGTTGCTAAATGTAGGAATAGTGGTGTTCGTTTTAAACGCCGGCCCCACTGCAACAAAGGTCGCTCCCATATCGGGTACCGTATTTACGTAGCCATGGCCACCTTTACTCACATGCGTACTGTTAGCGTTTTTGAAACGGGCCGGTGGCGCAATTTCCAAAATAATATCGCCCGTTCTGTTTCCCACTTCCATGTGCCGCTGAGCGCGCTGGGTATCATTAAGCACAATGAAGCGGTTTTCGGCTATATGGGTAAGACGTTCTATTTCTTCGTTGATTTGTTTATCAGACACACCTTCTTTGGCATACAAGTGTACTTGGGCCCCTTCATTTTCAATAATGAAGCTATCAGGAATGGATAAAGACTCAACCTCTATAAGCTGGCTTTCATCAATAGGCGTCATGCCGTGGTCAGACACCACTACCAGATTTACTGGTAAGTCTAATGCATTAATACGCTTATAAAGTTGACCGATAAGCGCATCCACTTCCTGCACCGCATCATTGGTTTTATCGGCAAAAGGGCCTTCATCGTGTCCTACCGAATCGGTAAGCGAAAAATAGCTCGCGATAAAACGAGGGCGCGATACCTCGGGCAATTTTAGCCAGTTGATGATCTGATCAATACGCATCTGGTAGTCAGCATATTTTGAATAATGATAGAAATAAGTCGGAGAAGCACCCGATATGCGTGCGTCAGACTCTGGCCAGAAAAAGGTAGCAGCCTTCATCCCATGGTATTCCACTAAATTCCATAGCGGTGTTGCCGTGATCCAGGTGCTATCCATTTTGCCATAGCCTAACTGATATTTTGCATAACCGTCTTTTGTAGGACGTGATTTATCATAAAAGCGGTTATTCACAATACCGTGGTGTTTAGGAAGCAGCCCTGTGATCAACGAAATATGGTTGGGAAAGGTATTCGACGGATAAACAGGGGTCATTGATGACGCCCTTACGCCTTGCTTTGCAATGGTGCCAAGGTTCTCGGCGTTGTGTAACTCGATATAGTCGTGGCGAAAACCGTCAAGAGAAATTAACACGACATACTGGTCTTGCTGACTCCGTCGCTTTGTCTCTTTTGCTGATTCATTTGAAGGATTTTTACTTGAGGCAAGTGCATTAGGCGTGGCGAGCGCTGCAAAGAAAATCAAAATAAATAACGACAGCGCTAAAAATAATAGCGATGCATTTTGTTTTGTACCGTCTGTTGCTAAGCGCATGGTTTTTTTACGTCCTTACTCAAAGTTCATTTTGGTAAAATAAAAGGCAATGGGACGCGCTCCCATTGCCTTTACTTTTTGTTTGTCTATTTTGCCCGCTTGCTATGCTTGATATCTGCCTTTTGCACATCTTATGCATACGTTGATAAGCAGTATCAATTTCACAACATCATTTAAAACCCAGTCGGCGTTTTTAAATTGCTGATAAGGTATCAAGAGGCCATCGCGGTTTGGCTTGTGACGATAACGCCAAGGTTTCGCCTGCTTTTAGACGCTGCATTCCCGCATAGGCAATCATGGCACCATTATCAGTACAATACGCTAAGCTAGGGTAAAACACCTCACCTTTTAGCTCTTGCATCAGGGCTTTCATCTCACTGCGCAGCATTGTATTTGCACTTACGCCGCCAGCAATAACCAAACGCTTCATACCCGTCTGCTTCAATGCTCGCTTACATTTAATGATAAGCGTATCCACTACGGCTTCTTGAAACGCGTAGGCAATATTCGCTTTAATTTGCTCTGCATCATCACCGGTTAGGTCAGCATCGCGGATGGTGTTCGCTGCAAAGGTTTTAAGACCGCTAAAGCTGAAATCTAGCCCTGGTCTGTCGGTCATCGGGCGAGGAAACTTATAATGCCCCGCTTCTCCCTTTTCGGCCAATTTTGCTAAGAGAGGGCCGCCAGGATAATCAAGACCAAGTAACTTGGCGGTTTTATCAAAGGCTTCACCAGCGGCATCATCGATAGACTCGCCGAGTACTTCATACTGGCCAATGCCTTCTACTTTAACCAACATCGAGTGACCGCCCGACACTAATAGCGCAACAAAAGGAAATTCTGGCGCATCGTCTTCAAGCATAGGCGCTAATAAATGCCCTTCCATATGATGAACGCCCACAGCAGGTACATTCCACGCATAGGCCAATGAACGCCCTACTGACGAACCCACTAATAACGCCCCTACTAAACCTGGGCCTTGAGTAAAGGCAACGCCGTCGATATCTGATGGCTGGGTATTCGCATCTTCCATGGCTTTTTCAATTAAAGGAATGATCTTTCTTACGTGATCCCGTGAAGCAAGCTCGGGCACCACACCGCCATAATCAGCGTGTAGCTTTACTTGGCTGTATAGTTCGTGTGACAACAAGCCTTTTTCATCGTCATAAACGGCGATGCCAGTTTCGTCACAAGATGTTTCTATTCCTAAAATACGCATGGGGAGCAACCCTTTTACTACTAACTTCAATGCCTAGTTTCTGAATTTGCTGTCATCTTTTTATCACAACAAGTGTCCACACAATTGTTGTGAGTCAAGATAACTAAGCGAATACCAAAAACTGAGAAAATAATTCTGGCGATCTGTGGCGATCATCTTTATGATCCCGCCGCGATCATAACACTACCCTAGTCAGGATCGTTTGCTTTCTACTTTTGATCACAAAAATATATCAGAAGAAACATGAGCAAAAAGCATTCTGAAAAGGGCGCTTATACAAGCCGCGTTAAACAACACGGTGCTTAACGAGCGCAGAGTTTACCTTTTATCCTGCATTCATGGAATGCCAGTGAACAGGTAAATGAACGGTAAATGCACAATATTGGCTATTTTTTGGCAATTCATCCTTTACTTTCTCTGTAGATATGATTAGAATTTCGCACCATTTTTAACCCGGGTGGCCTTTTTAGCGCACAATTTTACCCGGATTTACACAGTAAAAGTTTTGAGGTGAGTGTTTAATGCCTATCGTTAAAGTTAGAGAAAACGAGCCGTTTGATGTGGCGCTGCGTCGTTTTAAGCGTTCTTGTGAAAAAGCAGGTGTTCTTTCTGAAGTTCGTCGTCGTGAATTCTTCGAAAAGCCAACTTGGGAACGCAAGCGCAAGAAAGCTGCCGCTAAGAAGCGTCATCTTAAGAAGCTAGCTCGTGAAAACGCACGTCGCGTAAAACTCTACTAATATAGGGTTAAGTAACGAGTCTGAAAGGTGTTGCAATTGCAGCACCTTTCGCGTTTCTGGGCCTCTATTTTTTTGGCCTTATTCTTAACGACTCCATTTTTTCCTTTTCAAATGGTTGCATTTGATTTTCAACCTGGGGCTTAATAAGCTCAATCTACTAATAAAAATCAGGAAACATCATGGCACTAATTGATGATTTAAAAGCAGCGCAAAAAGATGCGATGCGTGCAAAAGAAAAAGTACGTCTTGGTACTATTCGCATGGCTATGGCTGCCATTAAGCAAAAAGAAATCGATGAACAAATCACGCTAGACGATAGCGCAATCTTAGCGGTATTGACCAAAATGGTTAAACAGCGTCAAGACGCGGCAGCGCAATACGACGCAGCCAATCGCGAAGACCTAGCGAGCAAAGAGCGTGAAGAAATCACTTATATTGAAGATTTCTTGCCACAGCCTTTGACTGACGATGAACTCAATGCCCTTATCGACGAAACCATGGCTGCGACTGGCGCGTCGGGTATGCAAGACATGGGTAAAGTCATGGGCGCATTGAAGCCTAAAGTTCAAGGCCGCACCGACATGGGCGCTTTGAGTGCAAAAATTAAGGCGCGTTTGAACGCTTAAGTACTGCCCACGTGTAACAGTGAATCGCGCAGAAGGTGGGCATTGTCTCACCTTCGTTATTCTCATTTAACCACTTCCCTGTTACAGTACTTCACTGTTTTCATGATGTTGTAGCCTGTCGTTTAAAGCGCAGCTAAGACTATGCTTTTCTCTTTATTTTTGAACTCATTCTTTTTTAACTAACTCTTTTTTTTAACTAACTTTTGTTGAAAGTACCCTCATGGCTGGAAAGATACCTCGCGATTTTATAGATGACCTGCTGTCACGTACCGATGTGGTAGAAGTGGTAGATAGCCGAGTCAAACTCAAAAAAGCAGGTAAGAATTACCAGGCGTGCTGCCCTTTTCATAACGAAAAGTCACCCTCTTTTACTGTTAGTCAAGATAAGCAGTTCTATCACTGTTTCGGATGCGGCGCTCACGGTAATGCTATCTCATTTATTATGGAATTCGACCGCTTAGAATTTGTCGAGGCGATTGAAGAGCTAGCCCGTTATCACGGGCTTGAAGTACCTCGAGAAAAAGGCAGCCGGCCTGCCATGAGCGAAGAGAAAAAACAGCAACAGCAAGACGACTATGCAGTAATGGAACAAGTCACACGCTTTTTCCAGCATCAGTTGCGCCAAAACGGTAATAGTAAAAAAGCCATCGACTATTTAAAGAACCGTGGGCTCAGTGGTGATATCGTCAAGCAGTGGGAAATTGGCTATGCCCCTGACAGCTGGGACGCACTGCTAAATACCTTTGGTAAAGATCCCCAACGCATCAAGCAGTTGGTCGATTTAAAACTGGTCAATAAAAACGACCAAGGACGTACCTACGACTTCTTCCGCGACCGCATCATGTTTCCAATTAGGGATAAACGGGGTCGCGTGGTCGGCTTTGGCGGTCGAGTATTAGATGACGGCGGTCCTAAATACTTAAACTCACCAGAAACTCGCATTTTTCATAAAGGCAGCGAACTTTTTGGGTTTTATTCAGCGCGCCAGAACAATCGCACTTTAGATACGGTTGTCGTTGTTGAAGGCTACATGGATGTGGTGGCATTGAGTCAGTTCGACATTAATATTGCTACCGCTGCCTTGGGTACGGCTACCACACCTGAACACATTCAAATGCTGGTTCGCGCTACTTCGCACATTGTGTGCTGTTATGATGGTGACCGCGCTGGGCGTGAAGCTGCATGGCGCGCGCTAGAGAACGCCTTACCGGCGTTAAAAGACGGCGTGCGTATATCTTTTTTATTCTTACCCGATGGCGAAGACCCAGATACCATGGTGCGTCAGGTGGGCAAAGATACGTTTATGGAAATGCTCGATAGCGCGACGCCTTTGTCTCGTTTCTTTTTTGAGAACTTGCTAAAAACTCACAACGTGGGTACGCCAGAAGGTAAGATTGCCCTTAAAAAAGCGGCTATGCCACTGATTGAAAGCACCTTAGGTGATGACCAAAAGCAAATGTTGCTGGAAGAGTTAGCCAAGCACACTGGCGAGTTCGATAGGTTTAAACTTCAACAAGATATTACCAAAGCGAATCAAGGTTCAAAGCAAGCTTACTCCCCTAATCGCAACCAGGTAAACAAACCTAAACTATCGCCACTTCGCATGCTGATACGCTTACTGCTTGATAAGCCAGAGTTAGCCGCACATTGCGAAGATGTGCAGATAGATATATTCGCCGGTAGCAATGCTGCCGGTATGGATTTGTTGCGCGATATTCACAGCTATTGTGTCAATCACCCTCACGCAAAAACTGCGCAGCTTGTTGAAAATTTCCGCGACCATCCCCATTCTTCTACTATCGCGAAATTATTGTTGCAAGAACACTTAGTCAAAGATGAGGATGCTGAGCGTGTATATAACGACAGCTTCGCTCGCTTACTAGACGGGCATTTCGATAGCCGCATTGAAACCTTAATTTCACGCTCGCGGGTTCAACCGCTGACTCAAGCGGAAAAACAGGAATTGAACCTGCTTATGAGGGAAAGACAGAAGAGTTAACCCAGGGGAAAATGAACTTTGGGTTGGTCTGTTTTTGCGTAGTAAGCTTTACGTTTAGCTCGCCTTCGCCTTGCAGTTGTGCACTATGCAAGTAGTAAAGGCGGAAATGTAAAAAGCATTGACTAAAAAATCGGCCGTCAATCTGGTAAAACCACCGCTTATTCTGCTATACTGGCTAATTCGCTGCGGGCATGTTTGAACATGGTTCACACTTTTCATGTGAACAAAAATGCAGCAACACGAGTAGCAAAGATATAGCCGAACATAACGGGCAGAACCGAACCCGAGCAGATGTGCATCGTAAATATATTGGTTTACACCAGCGTGGCATCTAGCATTAACGGCCTTGATACAAATGCAGTACTACAGCAGAACAGGGAACATACTTAGGCGTATGTTGTCTTTTCTATTGCAAACTAATTGAATGTGAGAAGTGTAGGTTATATGGCGCAAAGCAAGCAGTCTCAGATTAAACTCCTGATTGCAAAAGGTAAAGAGCAAGGTTACTTAACCTTTGCAGAAGTAAACGACCACCTGCCGCAAGATATTGTCGATTCTGATCAAATCGAAGACATAATCCGCATGATTAATGACATGGGAATTCAAGTTTCTGAATCAGCTCCTGATGCAGATGAACTTCTCATGCAAGAAGCGAATGCTGATGAAGATGCTGCAGAAGCGGCAGCTCAAGCACTTGCTACTGTAGAAAGTGAAATTGGCCGTACGACTGACCCAGTTCGCATGTATATGCGTGAAATGGGTACCGTTGAACTTCTTACACGCGAAGGCGAAATTGAAATCGCTAAGCGTATTGAAGACGGTATTAACCAAGTACAGTGCTCGGTTGCTGAATATCCAGAAGCGATCACTTATCTGTTAGATCAGTGGGATTTATACGAAGCCGAAGAAATTCGCCTAAGTGACATTATCTCGGGCTTTGTTGATCCTAACGATGATCAAGATCTCGCGCCAACTGCAACGCACGTAGGCTCTGAGTTATCTGAAGAAGAGTTAGATGACGAAGATGGCGATGATGATGATGACGACGACGAAGATGAAGACGATAGCGGCGTAGACCCAGAGCTAGCGCGCGAACGTTTCGCAGAACTTCGTGAACAGTACATCAAAACTCGTGATGTTATCGAGAAGAAGGGTCGTTCACATGCTGATTCTCGTACACAAATCAACGCACTAAGCGACGTATTTAAAGAGTTCCGTCTAGTTCCTAAGCAATTTGATCGCATGGTTAAAAACATGCGTGCAATGATGGACAAAGTACGTATCCAAGAACGTCTTGTAATGAAGTTCTGTGTTGTTAATGCAAAAATGCCTAAGAAAGACTTTATTAAAGCTTTCGCGGGTAACGAAACGTCTACTGCATGGTTACACGAAGCAGTTAAATCAGGTGCGCCTTATGCAGCTGAACTTGCAGTTAACCAAGAAGAGATTGAGCGCTGCATTAGCAAGATGAATCAAGTTGAGCAAGAAACTGGCTTGGTTATCGCTGATATTAAAGATATTAACCGTCGCATGTCGATTGGTGAAGCGAAAGCGCGTCGTGCGAAAAAAGAGATGGTTGAAGCTAACCTTCGTCTTGTTATCTCAATTGCGAAGAAGTACACCAACCGCGGTCTTCAGTTCCTTGACCTTATCCAAGAAGGTAATATTGGTCTGATGAAGGCGGTAGATAAGTTCGAATATCGTCGTGGTTATAAGTTCTCAACTTACGCTACATGGTGGATTCGTCAGGCGATTACTCGTTCAATTGCTGACCAGGCGCGTACTATCCGTATTCCTGTGCACATGATTGAGACGATTAACAAGCTAAACCGTATCTCTCGTCAAATGCTTCAGGAGATGGGACGTGAACCTACACCTGAAGAATTGTCAGAGCGCATGCTAATGCCTGAAGACAAGATTCGTAAGGTACTTAAGATTGCTAAAGAGCCAATCTCGATGGAAACACCTATCGGCGATGATGAAGATTCACATCTTGGCGACTTTATCGAGGACAGCACTATTATTCAGCCCCTCGATTCAGCAACTGGCGGTAGCTTAAAAGGCGCAACACAAGAAGTACTAGCAGGCCTAACGGCTCGAGAAGCGAAAGTACTACGTATGCGTTTCGGTATCGACATGAATACCGACCACACGCTTGAAGAAGTAGGTAAGCAGTTTGACGTTACCCGTGAGCGTATTCGTCAGATTGAAGCTAAAGCACTTCGCAAACTTCGCCACCCTAGTCGTTCTGAGCAGCTACGCAGCTTCTTAGACGAATAGAAAAGCATTGCTTTGTTTATAAATCCCCGGCCTTGGCTGGGGATTTTTTTGTCTTAACTTCCCGAAGTTCTCTCCATAAAAAGCTGCACCTCGTTGTTTCAATATTTTGCTGCACACATAAAAAAGCCCCCGTCAGGAGGCTTTCAATACGCTTTAGAAAGGTTAGTTAGAGCTTACACTCTAAACTGCTTAGCGATTGATTCAAGGTGCTGCGCAAGGTCAGCAAGCTCATTACACATAGTCCCAAGTTCGCCTGAACGGCTTGCAGTTTGCTCTGTTCGCTCATGAATTTCATCCACGTGACGTACAATATCGACCGCAACGGTGCGCTGGTCTTCCGTATTGTGAGCAATCTGTTCATTCATTTGGTTGATGCGACCGATAGTACTGGTAATGGTCTCTAAGCTGCTGCCCGCTTTATTGGCGGTTTCAACGCTATTTGTGGCTTGTTCGGTACCACGCGCCATTACTTCAACTGCTGAATGCGCTGCGCTTTGAAGCTGCTCTATTGTGCTTTGAATCTCTTCTGTAGATTGCTGCGTGCGCGACGCTAGCGTTCTAACTTCGTCAGCGACTACTGCAAAGCCTCGCCCTTGCTCACCGGCCCTTGCAGCCTCGATAGCCGCGTTAAGTGCAAGCAGGTTGGTTTGTTCCGCTATGCCCTTGATTACATCTAGCACTGAACCGACTTTGTTTGAGTCAGATTCTAAGCGCCCAATAACATCAGCTGTCTCACGTACGTTTTCAGCAAGCTGCTGAATGCTAGTTACGGTTTGCTGCACAATTTGACGACCTTCGCTCGCCGCTGTGGTAGCTTCATTGGCATCGCTTGCCGCTTGCGCTGCACTGTGTGCAACACCATCTACAGAGCCGCTCATGGTATCTACTGCACTCTTAGCATTAGTTGCAGACTTTTGCTGTACATCAATGGTACGCTGAGTTTCTTCTGTAACGCCGCGTAGGTTTTGCGCTAAGTTCGATAGCGGTAAACTCGCCTCAACCACATCACGCACTACGCCTTGTAGCTTATCCATAAATTGATTGAACCAGTAAACCAGCTCACCAATTTCGTCTTCACTTTTCGTATCAATACGTACCGTTAGGTCGCCATTTTCTTGCGCAATATCTTTAAGAGAGCGAACAACATCATCAATACTCTGCTTTATACCGCGAACAATAGGTACTGCGGTTGCAAACAATAAAATGGTTACAACAATAGCTAAAATAACGCCCGTACTAATAAGCGATGTATTTGCGCTATCTGTGTTTTCAAAGGCTTTCTCGAATGCAGCTTGCTGTGCATCACGAAATTGTGACATAGCGGCAATAGCCCCATCGTAAGACTGATTCATTTGAGCAGACAGTTCACCTAGGCGACTAAAGTCAGCTGTGCCGTCTACCATGGATTGTGAAACTTCGTAGGCGACGTCAAAGTATTCGTCGAAACCTGAGGATATACGCGAGATATCTGAACGAAACTCCGGGCTGATATTCGCGATTTGATTAAGCCCTTTCTTCGCTTCTTCTGCCAATTCTTGCGCCACAGTAAGGGTATCTTGATCACCTGTTGTTACTGCACTTGCTAGGGTGTCACGCACTTTTTGCATGTCGACCAGTGTCGATGCCGATAGCTGTAATGCTGGGAACTGAACTTTCTGTACTTTTTCTAGCGTTGCGCCATTATTGAGCGCGGTGTAGATAGTGATAAGCAAATAAATAATAAAACTTAGCGCTGCGATCCCCGGTATAAGGAAGATCTTAGTCGCAATTGGCATTTTCTTTAGAAAGTTCATCAACTATCCCACTATTTTTTATGATCGTGCAACTGCCTTTCACTTAACTTTTCAAAAAGCGCTGCACTTTGTTTGGTCTACCTAATTTATCTACCTATTAGTAAAAAACTTTAACGAAATTATGGCCTCGCACAAGTACAAGGCCATAGATAGGTAGTTAGAACGTATAATTTACGCCAACTTTAAGTAGTGTTGCATCATTCAGATCATTTAGGTCGTCTGAGTACCAAGTTACATCGGTTTTAAGTGCGAAGCCTGGCTCCACGTCGTAGCGTAGGCCCACAGTAACTGCCGATACATCTAGCTCTTGTTGAGCTGCAATGCCAGCAGCACCTTGATAGATAGAAGCCCAAGTCGCATCAGTAACCGCGTCTCCAGTAGAGATAGTTGATGGAAGTGCTGCTACATGGCCAAGCTGATTAGCGTTATCCGCTTCTTCTACTTCATATGTGATGTGCGGCGTAAACTTACCGAAGCGCATGCCTGCAGTTACGTACCACGCTTTATTGTCAGCGATAACAGAACCATCAACTTCTGTCTGAGTAAATTCTGCACCTACAAACCAATCATATTTGTCGATATCAACCGCTACTTCAAAGAAGGTTCCCGTGTCGTCATTAACGCTGAAACCTTCAGCTGAAGTGGCTGCAGTTGGAATAACCGCGCCAAACGCAGACATGCCATCTATAAACGTATCAAAATCTTCGTTTGCAGCGCTAGTCGAACCACGTGCAAATAATGTACGAGCACTGAACCAGTCACGCGTTGCTTCAAAAGAAACAGCCACTACATTCTTTAATTCTAGCGCCGCAGGCGTACCTGAAATCGTCGTGTCAGCCTCTACACGACCCATGGTAAGCTGAGCGCCATACTCCCAATCACCAGAGTAATTCATATAGTCAATACGTACGCCATCGATGTTGTTAAAGTCGATACCGTAAACAGCGTCAGGTGGCGTTAGCCAGTGATAAGAATAACCAATATCAAGTGATGCAGAATATTTGAAAAGAGGCATACGTAGGCGACCGGCACTGATGTTGACGTTGTTGTTCAACATGTAAGTCATGTAAGCCCACTCGAAATCTGCGTCGTAGTCTTCACTTCCGCGGCCAACTAGCTGCGCAGTTGCAGAAAGTTTATCGCTAACGTCACCGCGAACCTGTAGACCAAAGACGCTGGCTGGGTCGAAGTTAAAATCACTGTCGTAGCCGTATACTGACTCGTCATCATCTAGCGTCATTCCGCCAATAAGGTTTGCAAAGCCGTTAATTTGAATGTCGGCAAGTGCTGGAGTAGCTAAAAGGCCAGCAATAGATAAGATAGCTAATTTGGTTTTCATGCGTGTTCCTTAAATTCTTTGTATTAACGGTAGGTTAGAAGGTAGCGACAACACGTACGCTATCGTTTACCGCGCCAGCGTCGACATAGCCAATAGCGCCTGGGTTGCTTGCAACTGCAGATATAACGTCTGCGTCACTACCTAACGCTTCAGGAGGTTGACCTTTACCCGTAAAAACAAGTTTTGACCAAAACGCAGTAAGTTGAGCTGCAGTTTTGTTTAAGACCTTGCCGTTGAATTCGTCTGTAGCAGATTGACCTTCAGCTAACGCAACAGGCTCTGCTTTTGTACCGCTAGGGAATGCTTTGGCCTTGTTTAAGAAAAGACGGCTTATACTATCTTTATCTAGTGAATCGCCATTGCTAGGATGCACGATGACTGCTACATCAGCAATCGCCACGTTACAGCACAGTCCGGCTGCAAGTATCCATTTTTTCATCATATGTCCTCTGGAGTCTTTTTGGATGCTAGCCCATCGCTCTTCACTTTCTTTGAAGGCGCTAAAAACGACATTTGCGTGTTAGAGCGATATGAAGCAAACAGGTGCTTGTGTGTCCAAACATTTACAACGAGATAAGTATTGGTCACAAACGCAATATTCGCCACTTTGAGCTTTAAATATTTATCTTATATAAATTAATAGCTTATATAAGTACTTGGGAATGGCGCGCAGTGTAGTGAAAGTAGAAAGTTAAACAACTATACGATTGTCTAATACATACCGTTAGCGCTTATAAGTATCAATAAAAAAACTAAATGCATAGCAAAAAAACTTAACTAGCCTATATATATCAGCCACTTAAAAAAGTTAAGCATTGTGATGGAAGTGATAGAAACTCATATTAGAGTATGAAAGAAGATACCTGAACTTTTGAACCCGCCCAACTGGCATTGGCGCGGGCCCAAGAGTAAACAATAGTCTATAAGCGAATACCTATGACTCACCTTTCTTGTAAGGAATCGTTTTTTCCAGCGCTTCGATTTCGTTGGTTCGCTGCATTGGAGAGCCTGTTTTCCTTGCAAGCCAGCTATACGCTGTAGGAACAACATAAAGGGTCATAAATGCTGAAACAAGCACACCTGAGAAGATAACCATACCGATTACCATCCGGCTTTCAGCGCCAGGTCCTGATGCAAGCACCAAAGGTAAAGAGCTAAACACGGTGGTAAACCCTGTCATTACGATAGGGCGCAAACGCTGTGCGGCAGCACGCTTAAGTGCGAGTTCAAACTCCATACCTGCATCACGAAGTTGATTAGCGAACTCTACTATTAAGATGCCATTTTTTGCGGCAAGCCCGATAAGCATAACCAAACCAATTTGGCTGTAGATATTAATCGTCATGTCACTAAAAAACAGCCCGATGTATGCCCCAACGAGAGCTAAGGGCACGGTAAGCATTATAACTAAAGGGTGCACCCAGCTTTCAAACTGCGCGGCCAATATTAAGTAAGTGACCGCAAGCGCTAGCATAAAGACATAAACAAAAGAGTTGCCTGCTTCTTGATAAAGCTGTGACTCACCTTTGTAATCGATAGATACGTTATCGGGCAGTTCAGTAGCCACAATATTTTCTAAGTAGGAAAGTGCCTCACCTAGTGTATAACCATCTGCTAAGTTAGCCGATATAGTAACGGCCCGCATTCTGTTATAGCGGTTTAGTCTTGCCGAGGTAGCCTGCTCTTCAAAGGTGAGTAAGTTGTCCATAGGGATAAGCTCACCGGTACGAGATGACCTCACGTATAAATTTTCAATACTGTTAGGGCTTCTAAAGTCTTCTTCTATGCCTTCCATAATAACGTCGTACTCTTCACCTCTATCGAGGAAAGTAGACACCCTACGCTGACCAAGCATGACCTCTAACGTGCCGCCAATATCGCTAATTGATACGCCAAGGTCAGCCGCTCTGTCCCGATTTATTTTGACCAACAGCTGTGGTGACGTTTCCTTATAATCGGAGTCTAGGCGAATTAATCCCGGGTTTTGCGCTGCTTTTTGTAACACTATGTCGCGCCACTCTACAAGGTTCTCATAGGTATCACCTTGTAAGACGAACTGAACAGGACGCCCTAGCCCACCTCCTGATATCCCGCTTCGCATGATCGCAAACGCGCGAACATCAGGTACGCTGTTAAGCTTGCCGCTGATTTCATCCATTAGTGAAAATGTACTGAAATCACGCTCATCCCAATCTGCAGAACCGACGATTGCTATCCCCGCGTTTCCGCCGAAACCCGGTGTTCTCACCAAAAGACGATTAATTTTACCGCTCTCGCGATAGGGCATTAATATGCTTTCTATTTGCTCTAAATTTCTTGCGTTACTTTCAAAGCTCGCCCCTTCTTGAGCGTTCATTAAGATGAAAAAGTTACCTCTATCTTCTTTAGGAACGAACTCACTAGGTACTTTCTCTGAAAGTTGGACTAACGCAACAACCGCAATAATAAGCATGATCAGCATAAGGAAAGGTTGGTGTAAGGTTTTACCCAACGTATTGAAGTAACTGCTTTCAAGCTTTGAAAACCGCTTATCCATCCAGCTTCCGAAGCCTGATGAACGAGGGCGTTTTTTAAGTATTTTTGACGCCATCATGGGCGACAAAGTAAGCGCGGTAAAGCTTGAAAATGCCACTGCTGCAGCAATGGCCAACGCAAACTCGGTGAAAAGTCTGCCTATATTGCCTTCAAGGAAAACCAAAGGAACGAACACAGAAATAAGTACCAGAGTAGTGGCAATTACGGCGAATCCGACCTCTTTGGCACCGCGATAGGCAGCCAAAATAGGCGGTTCTCCCATCTCAATGCGCCGATATATGTTCTCAAGTACAACAATAGCATCGTCTACCACTAGGCCAATCGCTAATACCATAGCAAGCAGAGTTAGCAGGTTTATTGAAAAGCCCAGCGCATACATCACAATAAAAGCAGCAATAATAGAAACAGGTACGGTAACCGCAGGAATTAGCGTGGCGCGAATATTACCTAGGAAAAGGTATATTACGATCACTACCATGAGCATAGCGATCCCCAAGGTCTCATACACCTCAACAATTGATGCCTCAATGAAAACTGATGAGTCGTAACTTGGCACAATAAAAATGTTATCTGGAAGGGTCGCTTCTATTTTTTCAATCTGCGCTTTCGCTGCGCGGGCTACTTCGAGAGTATTGGCTTTAGACTGCTTGATAATGCCTAGGCCTATCATATTGACGCCATCACCCCGAAACTCTGTCTCGTCATCTTCGGCGGTTAGCTCAACGTGGGCTATTTCGCCTAGACGCACCAGATAGCCGTTATCCCCTACTGCAACGGTTAGCGCTGCAAAATCATCCGGCGTTAGAAACGTTCGCGCTACCCGTACTTCAAAGTCACGATCTTTACTTTCTACTTCACCAGCAGGCAACTCTACGTTTTCGGCGCGGATCACTTGCTCTACATCGCTAACTGTTATGCCTCTAGCCGCCATAGCATTGCGGTCTAAAAACACTTTCATGGCGTAACGTCTTCCACCACCAATTTGAATTCTAGCCACACCGTCCACAATGGATAGCCTGTCAACCAGCACACGTTCTGCGTAGTCGGTCAACTCCATAGTATTGAGGTTGGTGCTTCGTAAGTTGTACCACACCACGGCACTTTCATCTGAGTTCGCTTTAGATACTTCAGGGGGATCGGCTTGATCGGGCAAGTTATTTAACGCGCGACTGACGCGCTCGCGCACATCGTTAGCTGCCGCATCAATGTCTCGAGAAAGTTTAAACTCGATTGTGATGTCTGAACGACCATTGCGAGATGTAGAGGTAACATTCTTTATGCCTTCAATACCCGAAATTCTGTCTTCAAGAAGCTGGGTAATTCGGGTCTCGACTATGTTTGCCGAAGCCCCTGTGTAGTTTGTATTAACCGAGACAATGGGTGGGTCGATGTCGGGGTATTCCCGTAAACTCAACATGGAGAACGCGACAATACCAAAGATAATCAACAGTAAATTGAGTACGGTTGCAAAAACCGGGCGCTTTACAGAAACGTCTGACAATAGCATAACTGTATACTCCCTAGCGGTTTAATACATTAACCGGAGATTGGTCACGTACGCGAAGTGTACCTTCGGTTATTACTTCATCTCCTTCACTTAAACCGCTGACAATCTGCACTTGTCCTGGCCGACGCTCACCAATTTTTACCTCAGTTTGATGTGCGACATTATCTTTAACCACATAAACAAACTGTTTGTCTTGCACTGGCACCAGTGCCTTTTCTGGCAAGACTAAAGCGCTAAGTACACGTTTTTCTACCACAACGGTTAGCAGCATACCCGGGCGTAGACGACTGTCTTGGTTATCAATAGTTGCGCGCACGCGAATGGAGCGACTAATGGGGTCCAAGCGCGTATCAATATTGGTAATTTTTCCTGTAAACTCTTCTCCAGGGTAAGCAACTGACGACGCACTTACGAATTGCCCTTTAGCCAGGCTAGCCAGGTGGTTTTCAGCGATACTAAAATCAACTTTGATTTGGCTAATATCATCTAACGTGGTGATAGAGTCGCCTGGCTGAATTAGTGAACCGATACTGATCTCTCGGTTGCCTAGCAACCCATTAAATGGAGCGCGTATTTGAAGGTCGTTAAGCTGAGCTAACGCGACATCTAACTGGGCTTGTAATGCTTTCACTCGAGCTTGCTGCTCATCGAGAAGCTGTTCAGAAGTAGCATTTGACTGACGTAAGTCGGCTATGCGGGTAAACTGACGCTTAGCCTCGTCAATGTTCGCTTTTAGCTCTTCTACCCTAGCACGCTCTTCAGTGTTATTAAGCTGCACCAAAAGCTCGCCTTCTACGACTTTATCGCCATCATCGAAATTTATCGTTTTTACCGTATCGGTAACTTGAGCGGTGATATTTACAGACTCGTTAGCAGTAGCTGTGCCGAGCGACTCGATAGTGATAGGAAATGCCTGTGACGAAACAACTGCTGTTTTTACTGGTGTGGCTCTAGCGCCAGCGCTTGCTTTACTTTCTTCCTGTGGCATATTTAAATATGCAACAACACCTGCAAGCAACAGCACGCCAAGTACTAAGGGCGATAACGAGAATCGAGAAGACATAACCTTTCCTATTGGTAAAATAGCATTGCGCTGAGCGTGAACTTTTTTAAAAACTCATTGAATGCTTCAGTACACAAAGTTCGCTTTATTTAAGCGCAAACTTTCCCAAACATTTTTTTGTGTACCGCGTTATTATTGTTAGTTGTGTTATTTTTATTTTTGCGTAGAGTCTGCTTGATAATATTGATTACTTTTAAAGCAATCGCAAACACCCGCTAGAGTATTTTACCCAAATCAATGGTCATCTTATTTCGCTTATCAGCTATATTCGCTGTTTTAACGCTTTTCGCATGTTCACCGTCAACGCCTAGTTCCCCAATGTGCCGTGTTTCTGATGCACTGTTATCTAAGTATGTTCACGATGAAGTAAACGCTCAAGGTTCCCCCGTTGGCGCGGCCTGTTTGATAAAAACTGAGGGCAAAGTGTTGCTGGTAAAGCACCGCCTGTCTGGCAAATTAGACTTCCCCGGCGGAGGGATAGTCGAAGGTGAATCACTTGCCTGCACAGCCCATAGAGAAACGTGGGAAGAAACAGGTTTTAACGTTGAAGTAAAAGAATATCTATCGACGACAGCTAATGGCTTAGTCATATTTGGCTGTCATGTAGATGCAGGAATTGAAAAGTTTCCTAACACTTTCGATGCACCACCGTGGGCAAAATTAGAAGTTGTCAGGCTCGTTAAGGCAGACCCATTTATGCTCGACCATGATGCGTTGCGTTATGCTGATGATCTTATTCCCTTGCGCGATGGCTACACCCAATTCGTTATAAAGCAGCACTGACAAAGCATTGTTCAATGTGTCGGGGATTGGTAAATTGTCCCAACTGAATAAACAGGAGAAGTGGCTTGTTTTCACTGCCAACATTAAGCCTAAAAGGCAAAGTATCTGAACTAGAATGGCAAACCCGTGTTGATTTAGCGGCGTGCTATCGGTTAGTTGCCGATATGCGATGGGGCGATCTTATCTATACCCACATTTCCGCCAAGGTACCGGGCACAGACCATTATCTTGTTAATGCCTTTGGGCTTACCTTCGATGAAGTTACGGCTTCTAACTTGGTAAAAGTCGACTTAGACGGCAATATACTTGACGACACACCCTATGGAATTAACCCGGCCGGATTCACTATTCACAGTGCCATTCACGAAGTGCGCCACGACGCCCAGTGCGTCATCCACCTACATACATTAGCTACCATCTCTGTGGCTTCGGTGAAAGGCGGATTGAAGCCGTGGAGTCAGTATTCAATGTTTTCGCTTCCTTCGCTTTCTTATCACAGCTATGAAGGCTTGGCCGTAGACGATAGCGAAAAGAAGCGTTTGCAAGACGATCTTGGTGATACGAATCATATGCTTTTGCCTAACCATGGCGGTTTAACCCTTGGCCCAACTGTTGGCGACGCCTTTATGCGCTTTTACGATTTACAGCGTGCGTGCGAAATTCAGCTTGCATTAATGCAATCTAACGAATCAGTTATCGAAATACCGCAAAGCATTATTGATGGTATATATGCTCAGGCAAATGTTGTTCACAGCGGCGAGACTGGCGGTCAAAAAGCATGGCCTGCTATGTTGCGCAAAGCCTATAAATTAGATCCAAGTTTTTGCGAATAATTAAGCCTATTTAGCTAAACGCCAACTCATTTTTAAACAGGAATTGTTTTAACACATGAAAGTCACCAAAGTAGAAATTTTTGATATCGAATGCCCTAAACGCCCCCAGTGGAACCCTGTTTTTGTGCGTGTTTATACCGATGAAGGCATTACTGGCGTAGGTGAAGCAGGGCTTGCTTATGACTGGGGTCACAGCGCCGCAGCGCATATGATTAAGGAAATTGCCGAAGCCATGCTAATTGGCTTTAACCCTTTCCACACTGAGCTGCTTTGGTCGAGAATGCTGCGCGAAGGCTTTTGGGGACTAGGCGGCGGCCCGGTAATTTATGCCGCAATGAGCGCCATTGATACCGCGCTTTGGGATATTAAAGGCAAAGCACTTGGCTTACCTGTTTACGAACTACTTGGTGGTAAAACAAATGGCAAGCTCCGCAGCTATGCCAGCCAGCTACAGTTTGACTGGGATAAAGAAGTCACCAAACTTAATGACCCAGCAGATTATGCTCGCGCTACTGAAAAAGCCCTGAAAGACGGTTACGACGCCGTGAAAGTTGATCCCATCGTTTACGATAAAGATGGCAACACTCACTTTGACAGAACTAAGCTGTTTACTAAGCCCGAGCTTAAACTTTTCAAAGCTCGCCTTCAGGCAATTAGAGACACCATGGGCGAAGATGGCGACATTATCTTTGAATGTCACAGCTTGTTAGGTGCATCAACGGCCATTCAGCTCGGCGATATCGTAGAAGAAATTGGCTGCTTGTATTATGAAGAGCCGGTTAATTACCTTAACTCTAAACTTCACGACAAAGTGGCGAAGAACGTCAACGTGCCGATTGCGGGCGGTGAACGCTTGTATCACCGCTGGGACGTACGCCCGTACCTTGAAGACCAGTCTCTTGATGTACTTCAACCTGACGTTGGCCTTTGCGGTGGATTCACAGAAGCGAAAAAGGTATGCGACTATGCCGACATTTACGACGTTCGCATTCAGGCTCACGTTTGCGGCGGCCCAGTTGCTACGGCGGCAAGTCTGCATCTAGAAACGGCTATTCCAAACTTTTTAATTCACGAGCATCACACCTATGCCATCAAAGACTGGAACCGTGAGCTTTGTATTCAAGACCCTCAGCCAGTTAACGGCTTTATAGAAGCGCCCGACACGCCTGGAATCGGTATTGACCTAAACGATGAGGTGGTTTACCGCTCGCCACATATGACGGTAACGGAACTTAAATAGCAAAGTGACATACAGGCACACTGGTAAGCCTGCACGGTCCCTACGCAAAGCACCTGTGTAAGGTATCTGTGCAAAGTATCTGTGCTAGGTATCTGCGCTAGGTATTTATGAAAGATACCTGCGCAGATTCACAACGCCGAAATAAGCTGTGAAGTTTGTTTCAGGTTAGCGCTTAAGCGATGTCATACCATTGCTTAGCGTTTATAGATAACAGCGCCGCTTTTTGAGTTTCAGAAAGCGGCGTTATCATATTCGAGAACCCTCGCCAAAGCGCTGCATAAGGCATTCGCCACTGGCACAACGGGAAGTTGCTCGCAAACATGACCTGATTTGTGCCAACTGTGTTCAATAAGGTTTCAAAAATATAGTTGGCTCGCTGCCAGTGCCACCTCCGCTCTTGCATTTCTAACCCTGAAAACTTAAACGCAACCTGCCCGGTTTCATTCAAGTCGCGGATATTCTGCCGCCATGTTCTAAACGCAAAGCTATTTATATCAAGTGGCGCAATAGCGGCGTGGTTGATTGCTACTTTCAAAGCTGGGTTTTGTTCTAATACATTAAGTAATGCAACTACGGCGTTAGTATCCGCAATATTTAACTGAGCATCAAAAGACAAGCTTTTAGAAGCCATGTGACTAATCGCCCATTTTACTCTAGGGGCGCGCAAAAGCGTTGCAGCGTCGTCATCTAAAATATGGCGAAGTCCACGTACAGAGGGGTAAAGTTCTAGCTTGTCAATATGACTGCCAACACTATAGCCAGCTAAATCTATGCAACCAACCGAGCGAAATGGCAGCGTACAATGACGCTCTAGAAAGGCAATTTCTCTCCACGGTCTACTGTTATCGTAGCCAGCTTCAATATGCACAAACCCATAAAGCTGTCCTAGAGAAGCCCGATGAAGCATCGCCTCTGTGGTATTTTTGGCAATATTTTTCTTATCAGCCCAAAAAGGCGCATTAGTGGGTTTTAGCCAATCGTACTGCCCTTCATCTAAAGCAAAAAGATGAATATGAGGGTCTACCCACCTTTGTGAATGCTGAATCATTTTTTATTCTTTAACCCAAAGTTTGTACGGTTAACTGTGGCGTTTTTTACATCACCTACTTGCTGTGTTCCTATTTCGCTCTCACTAGTGAGCTGCGCCTTCTGTGCCTCTTTTTGCGCCGCTTGTGTTGAGCTCTATTTATCTCGCCCTTTCTATTGAGCCGTGTAGCCCCCATCCACAGCATACAAACTTCCTGTGATGAAAGACGCCTTGTCGCTACATAAAAAATAGGTCAGTTCCGCTACATCCTCTGGCTGACCTAATCGCCCAATGGGCTGGGCTGCAGCTTCTTCAGCTACTACATCGCTTTTATTTACACCAGAGCGAGCTACATAATTGTCAATCGCGTTATGAAATAAAGGGGTTTCAATGGTTCCTGGGCATACCGCGTTAACGCGAATGTTGTATGGGGCATAATCAAGTGCCGTGGTTTTTGCGATAGACGCCAGCGCACCTTTACTTACCCCGTAGGCAAAGGAGTTTCGCTTTCCTACAAACGACTGATCAGATCCCATCACCACAATGGCTCCACTTCCCTGCTTTTTCATCGTCGGCAAGCAAGATTTAATTGCGCCATAGGCGCCTTTAACGTTCAGGCTAAGCACCTTATCAAGCAAGGTTTCGTCGGTATCCTCAATAGTTGCAGACACGTGGATACCAGCATTACACACTAACGCGTCTATGCGTTGATAAGCCGTCATAACTTCATCGATTGCAGCTTCAACGTTACTTACCACGCTTACATCACAAGGCTTCCAAATAGCGTTAGGCACAGCTTGCTCAAAGTCTCTTATATCTAAGTTAACCACTTGATAGCCGTTTTCGCTAAACAACTTGCATACTGCAAAACCGATACCCAAGCTTCCCCCCGTGACTATACAAACCGGGGCCTGCGCTTCATTACTACTATGCTCAAGGTTTTTCTTCGCGCTATCTGAATTCATGACTTTATGTACCGTGTTGCTGGTGCGTATGTGTTATTTCAATGTAGGCTAAGCATGCCACTGAGTATGTGAATTGCAAGCAAGCTAAGCATTTGTGTTCACCATTCTATATTAACAGTGGCACACGAGACATCATCACCAGCATTTCCATGGGCTGCTCTCATTGCCACATCATCCAAATTTATTATTAACTTTCCTTTAACGGACTATTCGGACTACGCTTTTTGTGACTATAATAGGCAAAATTAAAACACTTGTTTGAAAAAGGAGTCATCCATGCCTCTGTACCACGCCCCTACAACTGATTTTCAGTTCTTATTAAAAGACTGGCTTGGACTTGATGCTCACTACGAAAAGCTCGGTATCAGCGACTTTGATAGCGAACTAGCCAATGAAATTATTGCGCAAGCCGCAAAGTTTGCCTTGGATGTGGTTGCCCCTCTTAACCGTGAGGGCGATGAGGAAGGCTGTAAGCTTGAAAACGGTAAAATTACCACACCTAAAGGCTTTGCAGATGCTTATCAGGAATATGTTGCTAACGGCTGGAACGCAATGCTAGGCACTGCCGAGTACGACGGGCAAGACTTGCCGTACACTATGGCGGTGCCTGTTCACGAAATGCTAAACGCGGCGAACTTAAGCTGGCGCTTAACCACCATGCTTACCGAAAGCGCCACGCTTGCTGTTACTAAGCACGCCAGTAAAGAATTGAAAGATATCTACCTTGCTAAGCTAATCAGCGGTGAGTGGACAGGTACAATGAACCTGACCGAGCCTCACGCGGGAACCGATTTGAGCTTGCTTAGCACTAAAGCTGAGCCACAAGGCGACGGTAGCTACAAAGTAACCGGTAACAAGATATTTATTACTGCTGGTGATCAAGACTGGAGCTCGAACGTTATTCACCTTGTGCTAGCTCGCCTTCCTGACGCACCAAAAGGTGTTAAAGGTATAAGCCTGTTTTTAGTGCCTAAATTCCTTCCAGATGCTAGCAATGAGCCAGGTGAGGCGAACAGCCTTTCAGTAGGAAGCATTGAACACAAAATGGGGATCAAAGCGAGCCCGACATGTGTGATGAACTTCGACGGCGCAACAGGCTACCTTGTCGGTGAAGAAAACCAAGGTTTAGCATGCATGTTCACTATGATGAACGATGCTCGGTTCCAAGTAGGCCTGCAAGGCTTAGGTGCAGCAGAAGCCTCGTACCAGGGCGCGCTAACCTACGCACGCGAACGTGTGCAGTCTCGCGCACCTCAGGGTATCCAAAACCCAGAGGGCAAAGCAGACCCAATCGTTTTTCAACCTGACGTAGCGCGTATGCTACTTACACAGAAATCATTGATTGAAGGTTGCCGTGCACTTTCACTTTTCTACGCTAAATTTATGGACGTAGAAAAACTTGGTGAGGGCCAAGAAAAAGAAGATGCCGACAAAATACTTCAGTTTTTAACGCCTATCTGTAAAGCCTTTATGACCGATATGGGCCTTGAAACGACTAGCCTCGGTGTACAGGTATTCGGTGGTCACGGTTTTATTCGTGAGTGGGGCATGGAGCAACTTATGCGCGATGTGCGCATTGCAATGCTGTACGAAGGAACGAACGGTATACAGGCCCTAGACCTTATCGGCCGTAAGCTTACCCGCGATGGCGGACAAATGATGGAAGCTACTTATAAAGCGTTTAGTGCATTAGTTAGCGACATTCAAGACAGTGAAGCGAAAGGTCTCGCTCAAGGTATTCTTGATGATTGGCGTGCATCTTCAGCCGATTGTTTAGGTATGGATGCAACTACCGCGGCGGCAGCTGCCTGTGATTACTTAGCATACAGCGCCTATTCATTGATTGGTGTACTTTGGTACAGCATGGCTGATAAAGCTCAGGCATCGGGCAATATGGTACTTGCCGCCTCAAAGATGAAAACACGTGACTTCTATATGGAACGTATTTTAGTACGCCGTGACGCACATAAAGCCGCTTACAAAGCAGGCCCTGAAAGCACACTCGCTATTTCGGGCAATGAATTTGATTACCTGTAAGCTATACACGCTTTCTTAGCCCAACAAACCTGGACTAAAAACACAAAAAAGGTCACTACACGTGACCTTTTTTATTACCTTTTTAAAAAGGTGTATTAATCGTTTGCCGCGACTTGCGTGGAGAACGTATCAGCAAACCAGTCGTTTAGCATGGCTTTCTCGTACGATAACGACTCGGTGCGGTTGTGACGGATATTCGACTCCATAAAGTCCATGTCTTTAAGCTTCACATCCTCACCACTTAAAATGACCTGACCATCAGAATTAGATAGCGAGTAGCTGAACGTCATTCTTGGAATATCTATGCGTTTAATTATTCGCACATCGCTGCCAGCCCCGCTGCCAAAACCTACAAACTGGCTCGGCCAAACTTGACCAGCCAAATCAACGTTTGTCACCGTCATCGACAGTACCTGTGATTCGGGCAGGTCGCTAGCTAATTCTGTAATGTGTTCTTCTAAGTCTTTTAAAGTTCGCTCACGAAAGCGTTTACGAGATTCATTGGCTGGCCTGACATCGCTGTAAGATTCTGGCTCTTCCCATGTTATCTCTACCTCAGCGGCTTGGGTTGGCGCAAAAACAACTAGAGCCCCTACGGCTGCGGCGCAACTTAAACAAGAAAAAGTACGTAATTTATTCACTTTCATGCTCCTAAATTCAGTCGTTTAACCTTAAGTTAGCAAGCGTTGAGAAAGTTATTAATCAAAAAAACATTAGAAAAGTTTTAGATTTAACTTTTTCTTACTCAAAAAGCTAATGTCACTTTGAAACTTGCATAACCGGCGACTGCTTAATGATTAGGCACAGTTTTGCGCGTTTAGTTCCCGTAAAATTAGGGTTTATATCATCGTTTTCACAATAGGTGTGGTGAAAGCGTTTTACGCTTGCAGCATCGGCGGTAATTAGTTTAACGTAGCTTTGCTGGTAAGGTTTCAAAGGGCTTAGTTCAATATTTATTTTATCTTGCAAACTACGTAACTCTTTTCGCTCTGGAAGGGTGGCAATGGACACCAGCCAGTCAGAGACAGAGTTTTGAATATCTTCAAATAAATACTGGACAAAAGGAGAGCGCAGCACTATTACCAAAACAATAATTTCCGCAGCGATAATAAAGAACCGTAACATAACTTCTCAGCTAACTTTGATAGGGGTTTACAACAAATAGCGCCTACTTTGTGCGCTTTTCACCAACAATATACTTAATAAATGCTTTGCTAATTTGTATTACAACAAGGTTCACTGTACATGATTTGGACACTTATTGGCCACATAATTGCGCTGCATGGTAGTGTGTTATCTAACTTACTGTAAACACGATAGTTTATACTAAGGTATAACTTGTATACTTTTTCGACCGACACTTTTTAGGGCTAACCATTTATTCAATTTTACGCTTATTAGCCATGTCGCTGTATGTAGAAATTTACAAAATGACATAATGCAAAAGAAAAATAACAAGCCACCAGCATTATTTTCTGAACTTTCAGTATTGACTGAAAGTTTAAAAAGATAGACCATACGCCGCATTATTGATCTATATTAAATATGACGTGTTGAACGCGGTTATACTGCACAAGCAGTTTGTTACGTCACATAAGGTTAAGCTATGAATGAACAAATACCGGTCAAAAACGTAACACCGGTAAAAGTACATAAACCCAAAGGAGCCACAGAGGGTAAACGTCACGACTCCCGTAGCCGTATTTATGTGCGCGCCGTAAAGGGCCCCTTGGAAACGTTTAGACGTTTCTTCGGTCTTTTCTTTTTAGCCCTTTTTGCCATCATTCCATGGATTCAGTACAACGGCCATCAGGCCGTACTGCTTGATATTGGCGAGCAACGTTTTACTATTTTCTCGCTTACCTTGTGGCCTCAAGACCTTACCTTACTGGCCTATATATTCATTGTTTCCGCTTTTGCATTGTTTTTTGTCACCACCTTCGCAGGTAGAGTGTGGTGTGGCTTTATGTGCCCACAAACGACATGGGTATACATATACACATGGTTTGAAGAGAAGTTCGAAGGCCCGCGTAACAAGCGTATAGCGCTAGATGCGCGTAAAATGGATGCAGATAAATTTTTGCGTAAAACGGCGAAGCATACCGCTTGGGTATTGGTAGCCCTATTAACTGCGCTAACCTTTGTCGGCTACTTCACGCCAATTGATGCTCTGTTTGTTGATTTCGTCACATTCGATACCAGTTTCTGGGCAGGGTTTTCTGTTATTTTCTTTGCAGTTTGTACCTACGGGAATGCAGGCTACATGCGTGAAATCATGTGTACCCACATTTGCCCTTATGCACGATTCCAATCTGCCATGTTCGACAAAGATACATTTACCGTATCTTACGATGCAAAACGCGGCGAACAGCGCGGCCCACGCCCTCGAAAGCTCAGTCACGAACAGGTGCAGGAAAAAGGCTTAGGTGACTGCATTGACTGTAATTTATGTGTTCAAGTCTGCCCTACCGGTATTGATATTCGCAACGGCCTTCAATACGAGTGCATCAACTGCGGTGCCTGTGTTGATGCCTGTAATGGCGTAATGGATAAAATGGGCTACCCCAAAGGCTTGATAAGCTTTACCTCAGAGGAAGAACTTGCTGGTGGTAAGACTCACGTTTTTCGACCTAAACTAATTGGTTACTTTGTCGTTCTTCTGGTGATGACAGGTTTGTTGTTCGCCAATATTTGGACACGCAGCCCAACTGAAGTCGACATCATCCGCGACAGAAACTCACTGTACCGCGAGACCAATGAAGGGCTTATTGAAAACGTATATACCATAAAAGTGCTCAACAAAACCCAGCAAGAGCAAACGTATACTATTGCTGTAAAAGGTCTTCCTGACTACGAATACATAGGCGAGCAAGAAGTAACAGTTAAAGGTGGTGCGGTTTACAGTACGCCGATTTCTGTTGCAACGGACGCTTATAATCTGGAAGATACGGTTACCGATATTTTTATCAGTGTAACCACCACTATTGATGGGGAAACGGTTACGGTTGATGAACCAACGAAGTTCCTTTATCGATGACAGATTTTTCTTTTTCTGGGCTTAGCCCAGACACCATATTAGATGCCCTGGAAAGTCAGGGCATTTTTCTTCAAAGCGGCCTGCTAGCGCTCAACAGCTATGAAAACCGCGTTTATCAATTTTTGGCTGAAGACGGTCAGCGCTATGTGGCAAAATTCTATCGCCCAGGTCGATGGACAGATGCGCAAATTCTTGAAGAACACGCGTTTGCTGCAGAGCTAATGGATAACGAAATCCCATTGGCTGCACCTTTAGCTTTAAACGGTAAAACACTCCATCATCATACGGTGGCAGAGACTGACTATCGATTTACGCTATTCCCTTCGGTAGGCGGTAGACAATTTGAAAACGACAACCTTGATCAGCTCGAATGGATGGGGCGTTTTATTGGTCGTATCCATCGCGTTGCGTCAGCTAAAGAGTTTGCAGATCGCCCCTCAATTGACATTGAAAGTTACCTTGATGAGCCCAAACAGGTTCTGTTGCAAAGCACACTGCTACCCGAGCATTTAAAGACGGCCTTTTTTGCCATACTCAATCCAGTTATTGAGGCCACCCAACAAGCGTATAAGCCAACATCGAATATTCGTTTACACGGTGACTGCCATCCAGGCAATATACTATGGCGCGACGGTCCAACCTTCGTTGACTTAGATGACTGCCGTATGGGACCCGCTATTCAAGACTTATGGATGATGTTAAGTGGCGACCGCCAACAGCAGCTTTTGCAGCTAGATACCCTAGTAGAGGCCTACGAAGAATTTCACGAATTCGATACGGCTCAGTTAGCGCTTATCGAACCGCTTAGAGCAATGCGCATGGTGCATTACATGGCGTGGCTTTCTCGTCGGTGGGAAGACCCTGCGTTTCCTCGTGCGTTCCCTTGGTTTGCTGAAGACAAATATTGGGAAGGCCAAATACTTGCCCTTAAAGAACAGCTATCTGCACTCCAAGAGCCCCCGTTGAAACTAGGTTACTGATCCAACTTTTACATCACTTATCAAAGCGCTTTTTCGATATTTTTATACAAATCGAAAAAGCGTAATTTATAAGAAACCGTATTCGCTATCACTTTTTAAGTTCTATATAATCGCGCTGTGTAGGTGCTTTTGTCGCGCTCCATAACTACTACTGTGACAATAGTTAAACGGGAAATCAGTGAAAAGCTGATGCTGCCCCCGCAACGGTAAACTCAACGCATTGTCGTTTTCTTTTCATTCGCCACTGTCTTTTATACGTCAACGCGCTTCAGCGCAATCAGACGCCACTAGATGGGAAGGCAAAAGAGCCATTACCTTATCGGTATTGGCGAGTAAGCCCGGATACCGGCCTGTACTTCATGGTGTCGTTTTTTGCTCCTATTCAAAAGAATAAGTAACAACGTGCACTTTCACTCATCATGTGCTCGGGTGGAGCGCATCAAAGATAATATAAAAACCATGCGTACACATTTTACTAAAGCAGCCCTTAGCGCTGCAGTTATTTCGTGCTTAAGCACATCTGCCTTCGCGCAAACTTCAAACCAAGATATTGAAACGCTAACCGTCACCGGCACCCGTTTACCTATTTCGCTAACTAAACTGCCTGGCTCAGTATCGGTGCTAACTGAAAGCGACATTAAAGCTTCGGGCGCACTTCAACTTACTGACCTCATTCGCGGCCTACCGGGCGTTAGCTTGTCTCAGTCAGGCAGTCCTGGTGGCTTAACAGAGCTGCGCGTGCGCGGCGGTGAAACCAACCATCTACTTGTTTTAATTGATGGTGTTGTTGCCAACGATGTAGGCCAAGGGAGTCTTGTTGACCTTGCTCATCTTACTAGCGCCAACGTAGTGCGCATTGAGCTACTTCGCGGCCCGCAAAGTGCGAGGTGGGGTAGCGGTGCAATTGGTGGTGTACTGAGCATTACCACTAAATCTGGCCAGTTTGCCGACAATGGTTCTCACGTAGATTTTTCAGCTGGCATTGGCTCTCAAGGTACCCTTCAGGGCAGCATGAATGCGCGCTCACAGAGCGATGACGTGGGAGTGTCTGCCTACGCGAGCTATATTAGGACTGACGGAGATAACGTATCTCGCGTTGGTAACGAAGACGATGGCTATGACAATATGACTGCTGGCATAAACCTCAATTATGCCGCCACCACCGAGCACACCTTCATCGCGAATTTACGTACTGTTCAATATGAAAATGACTATGACGGTACTGACTTTGTCATAACCGGCCTTCCCGCTGATACAGATAACGTGACAGATGGCACACAAGTTAGTGCGAAATTAAGATGGGAATTTGCCCCTGAAAACACAGGCTACCGTTCGGCATTAAGTGCACACTATCGTAAAGATGAAAACGATAATACTGAATCGGGTACGGATACAGGCGGCACCACGGGTGAGCGTATTGAATTAAACTGGACCGGTTTTTACACCATCGACAATTGGGATTTTGCAGGCGGCGTTGAATATCTACAGCGCCTTTTTGACCAGCGCGGCCCTATTGTATTTGGCGATCCTAACCAAAAACAACACGACAACACCTACAGCGTATTTGCAGAAACAAACAGTCAGTTTACCGAGTCGCTAACGGCAACATTAAGCGCAAGGTTCGACAACAATAGTGAGTTCGACAATGCCGTAAGTTATCGCGGCGGTTTGACATGGCAACTTAACGACCACTACGCTGTTTTCACAAGCTATGGTAGAGCCGTTAAAACACCAACCTTTACTGAACGCTTTGGTTATTTCCCAGCGAGCTTCATCGGAAACCCTAACCTAGAGCCTGAAACCAGTGAAGAGTGGGAAGTAGGTGTTAAAGCCAACTGGCAATCGCTTTCTGGTCAAATCAGTACCTATACCACCGATCTTGAAGACGAAATTAACGGCTTTGTTTATGTTTCTGACTTAGGTGCGTTCAGTGCGGATAATATCGATGGTGAAAGTTCTCGGGAAGGCATCGATGTAGAGCTAGACTGGGACAGTGGCTATGGGGACCTTACCGCCGCCTACAGCTACCTAGACGCTGAGCAAACTGACAGTGGTATCACAAGCACAGAGTTACGTCGTGCTCGCCATCAAGGCTCGATAACTTATACCACTGACTTTGGTACAGAAAAGTTTAGCTTTTACACCAAGCTGGCCTACACCGGAAGCCGTTACGACACTTTCTTCCCACCATTCCCTGAGCCGTCTCAAACGTTAGCGCTTTCAGCTTATACCCTTGCTACCGTTAACGTAGGTTATCAAATCGATAGTCAGTGGCAGGTCTCGCTGAAAGTCGACAATGCATTCGATACCGACTATGAAGATATTGTAGGTTATGCGGGGCAGGAGCAAAGAGCACTGCTTTCTGTTAACTATACTATGTAGTTAATTTAGGCCAAGCCTAGCAATTCAATCGGCTACACAGTGGTGTAGCCGTTTTTCGTTCAATAGTTTGGCGTCTATTTTATTATTGTAGCTTTTACTTCTACTTATCATCGCCCTTCTTTGCCGCAGGCTTAAACTTCGGCACATTTTTTTATCTCCCCCTACTCTAGCCGTATCAGTAAATGCTATTCATATTCTATTCATGGTAAGAGGTTTATTCTGCGACAATCGCTTATCCCATCGCAGGTAATGTTAACCCCATCGCGTACTAAGACTTTGTTGCGAAACAGGTCCTAGTTAAGCAAACAAGCCTGTGATAATCTCAACATCGATAATCGTTTTTTTAATACAGGATCATAATCCATGAAAAAGTTTGCAGTAATGTTTGTCATGGCAATGCTTTTGCCATTAACAGCTTGCGCTCAAGAGCCAGCGTCTAAATGGAAAGAAGGCACGCACTTTAAAGTGCTTGATAAAGAAGCCACAGATAAACCCGTAATTACTGAGTACTTCTCATTTTGGTGCCCGCACTGCTTCCAGTTCGAGCCAATCGTTGCACAAATTAAAGAAAAGAAAAGCGACGGTACTAAGTTCAATAAAGTACACGTAAACTTTATGCGCTTCACCGGCCCAGAAGTTCAGGACGATGCGACTAAAGCTATGCTAATTGCCCGCGCAATGAAGCAAGAAGATGCAATGAACGGTGCTATCTTTAACTACATTCATAAACAGCGCGCGTCTATCACAGGGCTGAAAGACCTTCGCAACATCTTCGTGGTTAATGGCATAGACGGTGCAGAATTCGATAAAATGGCTAAGAGCTTCGGCGTTAATAGCATGGTGCGCAAAAACCAACAGCAAATTGATGAGTACCGTGAGCACCTAACAGGTGTACCTAGCTTTATTATTAACGGTAAATATCAGCCAACGTTTACCGCTGATATGTCATACGATGACATCGCTGACCTTATCGTGTGGTTGTCAGAGCAGAAGTAATTTGGTTTAACAACCAATAACACCTTTAATTATGAAATGGGCGCTCTTGCGCCCATTTTTACGCCTAGGAGCCCCCGAATGCGAGCAGTAAGCAACTTTGCCGAATTCATTTGTGAACTTGATCAACTCAAAGCGGTTAAGCGTCAGATTACGCTTCCAAGTGATAACTATCGCCAAGAAAACTCCGCAGAGCACAGCTGGCATGTTGCGTTAATGGCAAATATGTTGAGTGAATATGCAGCCAAGCCAATTGATATCACGCGAGTTATTCGCATGATCCTTATTCACGATATCGTGGAAATTGACGCTGGTGATATGTTCGCGTTTAACCAGCAAGCCGACCATGACGCACAAGCTGAGAAGGAACTCGCGGCCGCAAAGCGCATTTTTGGTTTATTGCCAAGCCCACTTGATAGCGAACTGCTCAATTTATGGCTTGAGTTTGAAGCCGCAGAAACCGCCGATGCAGAATTTGCTAAAGCCATGGACCGAGTACTTCCTGTATTTCAAAATATGAAAGACAATGGAGGAAGCTGGAAGCGTCACGGTATTGCAAGAGAGAAAATTGAGGCGCGAAATGCACACTTGAAATCGTGTGCGCCAGCACTGTGGGACTATGTTATGCAGCAGCTAGATATAGCCGTTGAAAAAGGCTGGCTAAGTCAATAACGACTTAGCCAATCTAGTTTCGTGAAGCTATAACGCTAGGTTAGATCTGAGCGTTAATTCGCATAGCAATTAAAAACGCGTACCAACCCACATCCAAAAGCGATTAGCGTCTACTTTTATATCGCCCGCGTCGTAAGTACCGTACTTGATGCCGAAATTGTACTTACCCGCAAATTTCTTGGTGTATTGAACATTGAATTCACTACCTAAATCATCAACGCCATTGCTGCTGTCGTCAGCGCTAAAATCATGATAAGCCAAAAGCCACTTACCACCGGCTGAGGCCGCCAGAAAGTGAAAACTTAAGGTCTTGTAAGCCTTGTGCTGGTGTCCCCAAAAACTGATCGGTCCAACCGTTGAACTTGTGTAGAGTAGCAAGAGGTGTAGCAAACCCGTACAGTCCATCATCTGAACCGAGTACTTCATAATCGACTTTAGCGGTTACACCAGAGAAGGTTGCGGCTAGATAGGCGTTTAGGTAAGACGTGTCGAAATCAGTGGCTGTCTCTCCTGCGCCAGCTTCGCTCGATTGCGTAGCAAACTCAGCGCCATAAGCCCAATTTATGCTGTCACCTTTCATTTTACCATCGTAGCTTACGCCATACGTATCCAGTGCATTGTCTGTATCATTATCTACTTCTAATAAATACGCGTAGGCCACAAACTTACCTATTTTCGACTTATAAGTAGCGTGAAGGATATGATCTTTTGAATCTAAATCAGCAGCTTCGGCAAAAATACGGTTACGCTTATATAAGTAGCTATAGAAAAGCTCTAGATTGTCAGTTGCCGCATATTTTGCGCTTATGGCATCAAAGGTCTGACGGTCTTGTCTCCAACCAACGTGACCAACAAATCTGTGGTCATCTAGCGTAATAACCTGGCGACCAACCTTGGCGGTAAAGTCATCTGTTTTGTATTGAATAAAGGCTTGGTCAACTTCCGTTGTTTCAGGGTCGGCAATTACCGAGTATTCACCCACATTGAAGCCAGTAGGCCCTACGGTGAACTCATCTTGCCCCATTACAATGCGGCTATCTTCAACTTCGGCGGTAAACGAGAAACCATTAACACTCCCCGAGCTAAAGCCTAAACGGGTACGTAAGCTCAGTGCGCTTGCATCTTCTAGCGCGTTGTCTTGATCTACGGCCTCATAACGCAAGTTTAGATCTGCCCATGCTTTTGAGTCGCTTAGCGCGGTATGAATATCAGCTGCCATTGCGCTGCCACCTAAAACTGCCATAACAGAGGCAGCTAACATATTAATGCTTAGTTTTTTAAACGTGTTCATGCGTGTTCCCTATCGGTTTTGATTTTAATTTTTTATTAGCCAACACTTACCCAGCCAGCATGAAAATGCCGGTTAAAAAGTGAAAGTTATACGTTGTAGGCGGTAAAGCTACCGCTCTTATCAGATGCCGATAGTGCTAGGCAGCATCTGATTTTTTAGTGTCTTTTTTTTCAGATGTCACCCCGCTGGGTTTTGATGATGCGTTGTTAGTACGTGAAGTAACGGTTTCAACCTTCTTCTGTTTGTCGTAAAGGAAGGTTAATACCTCATGTCGGTAGTGGTTATATTGTTTGTTGTCGGCAAGCGCTAATCGATCACGCGGGCGAGGCAACTCAATATCTAGAATTTCACCAATGGTGGCGGCGGGCCCATTGTTCATCATTACGATGCGATCAGATAGCAATACTGCTTCATCCACGTCATGGGTAATCATGATGACGGTGTTACCCAAATCAGCATGAATTTCCATTAAAGAGTCTTGAAGGTGTGCACGAGTTAATGCGTCAAGCGCGCCAAACGGTTCGTCCATCAATAACACTTTAGGTTCCATTGCCAGCGCGCGCGCAATACCTACTCGTTGTTTCATACCCCCGGAGATTTCACTTGGCAATTTGTCGAGTGCGTGAGTCATGTGTACAAGCTCTAAGTTGTGCATGATCCATTCGCGCATCTCGCCTTTACTCTTACCTCGCATGGTGGATTTAACGGCCAACTCAACGTTCTTATATACCGTAAGCCAAGGCAATAGCGAATGGTTTTGAAATACTACGGCGCGCTCTGGTCCGGGCTGCTTCACTTCAGCGCCATCTAATATTACGCCTCCTGAAGTCGCTTGGTGTAAACCCGCGATAATATTCAGCACTGTCGATTTTCCGCAACCAGAGTGACCAATCAATGAAACAAATTCACCTTTGCTAATTTTAAGATTTACATCTTGAAGCGCAGTAAAGGGGCCCTTTGGAGTTGGGAAGTCGATACCTACCTGCTCTAATTCTAAATGTTTAGTATGCATAAATTTCTCCTCAAAATTAGCGTAATACGCTCGACTTATCCCAGCTTACCGCGCGCTGAATTGATAACATTAGACGGTCCAATACAAAGCCGATGACACCAATAGTTAATACTGCCACCATGATTCGGGCTAAGGATTCTGAGCTTCCGTTTTGAAACTCATCCCAGACAAACTTTCCTAACCCTGGGTTTTGGGCAAGCATCTCTGCTGCTATGAGTACCATCCAACCGATACCAAGCGATAATCGAAGCCCAGTGAAAATCATTGGAATTGAAGATGGCAGTACTATTTTCGTAAGGTGCGCAAAAGGCGTAAGACGCAGCACTTTGCTCACGTTAATAAGATCTTTTTCAATGTTTGACACCCCTACCGCTGTGTTAATAAGGGTTGGCCATAGGCAACAAAGCGAGACCGTGAAGGCAGAAGTCACAAACGACTTTGAAAACGCTGGGTCTTCACTGACATAAAGCGCACTTACTACCATAGTAACTAGTGGCAACCAGGCTAGTGGCGAAACGGGCTTGAATAACTGAATAAGTGGGTTTATAGCCGTGTATGCTGATTTACTTAAACCACACAAAATACCCAATGGAACTGCGACTACTGATGCAATAAAAAATCCAACCATAACGGTGTAAAGGCTGGTCCAAATTTGATCGAAGAAAGTGGGTGCACCGGTAAAGTCTCGTATCTTAGGCTCATAAGTAGGGTCTTGCGCCACACGCGCTGCATTTCGTTCTTCCTGACGTTGATAGAAAGCATCTGCCTTTTCACGCTGGGCGACATGCTCGTCTATTAAAGCACCCGCTTGTTCAAAAACTTGTGCAGGGCCTGGAAATTGGCCTAACGATGTATCGATACTTTTTGCAACGCCATTCCAAATGGCCAGAAACATCAGCAAGCCGATTACAGGCAGCAACAACGCAGGCGTGGATTGATATAAACGACTCAATAAAGAGTTTGCGTTTGACGGCGATGATGGAAGGCGAAGAATGGTTGTCATCTTGCTCATTGCTTGCTCCTGATATTTAATGTGCGCTATTGCGCTTTGAATGCCCCGTCTCACCTGAGGGTCGACGAGGCAACTTTACGAGACACTTACAGAACAGTGTCGCCTTTAAGACCAATATCAAATTGCTCTAAGTAAGCGTTAGGCTTGCTTCCATCAAACGTTACGCCATCAATAAACTCGCTCTGAGGCGGCTTATAACCTGTTTCCGTTCCAAACTCAGGGAAATCAGATGCCTTTGCTTTACCCTCAGCGATAAGCGCTTTAGCAGCTTGGGCATAAACTTCTGGCTTGTAGACCTTTTTGGCCGTTTCCTTGTACCAATCGTCAGACTTAGCTTCTGAAATTTGTCCCCAGCGGCGCATTTGTGTGAGATACCAAATTGCATCACTGTAGTACGGGTAAGTAGCGTTGTAGCGGAAGAACACATTGAAGTCTGGCACGTCACGCTTGTCGCCTTTTTCGTATTCAAAGGTGCCCGTCATGCTGTTAGCCAGTACGTCTTCGTCTGCGCCAACGTAGTTGCTTTTAGCAAGAATTTTTACTGCTTCAGGACGATTAGCATTGTCGTTTTCATCCAACCACATTGCTGCACGAATTAAGGCTTTTACCACGCGTATGTGAGTATTTGGATACTTTTCAGCCCAACCTTGGCTTACACCAAACACTTTTTCAGGGTTGTTTTTCCAGATCTCATAATCGGTAATTACAGGTACACCGATACCTTTAAACACCGCTTGCTGGTTCCATGGCTCACCTACGCAGTAGCCATAAATAGTGCCTGCTTCCATAGTCGCTGGCATTTGTGGTGGTGGCGTTACAGACAATAGTGCTTGTGCATCGATTTGGCCTGCGGTATCACCTTTATGAGGAGCGTAATAACCTGGGTGTATGCCACCTGCTGCTAGCCAATAACGCAGCTCGTAGTTGTGGGTAGAAACAGGAAATACCATGCCCATATTGAAAGGTTTACCGGCGTTGCGGTATTCATCAACAACCGGTTTAAGATAATCAGCTTTGATTGGGTGTACAGGCTTGCCATCTTCCTGTGGAATGTGCGCCTTCATTTTCTCCCAAATCTCGTTTGATACGGTAATGCCATTTCCGTTTAGGTCCATGCTAAACGCAGTAACTACATGGGATTCCGTACCAAAGCCAATAGTCGCGCCAAGCGGTTGACCTGCAAGCATGTGAGCGCCATCTAGCTGGCCATCAATAACCCGGTCTAGCAGCACTTTCCAGTTTGCTTGCGCTTCTAATGTGACGTATAGCCCTTCATCTTCGAAAAAGCCTTTTTCATACGCCACAGCAAGCGGCGCCATATCAGTCAGTTTAATAAAACCAAACTTCAGTTCTTCTTTCTCTGGCCAACCTACTGCGGGCGCTTGTGCTGAAACAGATGGTGAAAATGTTGCTACAGAAACGACAAGTGCAGCACAAACGCTCGCGCCCACCGTTCTAAAGCGTTTTAGTAATGATGTTGTCTTTAACCCAGTCATACGTGTTCCTCGTAGCCAAAAAAAAACCCACCAGCTATAGACATTTGCATGTCTAGCACGGTGGGCTTCGTTGCCGTGTTAGTAACATCGGAGTAATTACTAACGCATCAAGTTGTTATTGGTAAGTCAGGAATTCCCGCTCACACACCTCATCTTAAAGGGAGGTTATAAAAAAGCTTTAGCTTAATAAAACCATCTTTTCTTATTATTATCATTTGCCATAAATGCTGGAGAAGTAGGAGCTTCCTTACCGTTCTCCACTGATTCCTAATAATTTTTCTTATTCACACTATGGAAAATGTTGTGCATTACACGATGCATAAGCAGTCGTGTCGCATTCGCAGCCTTGTATGGCAACGTTGTTTTGCACGTATGTATTTGCAGCCAACGTGCCAAAAATTTAACCATATGATTATTAAAGGAATACTTAAAAATATAGCTAGGCACTTTCAAACTAAAGAAAGGTTTTGTGCACCAAAACGGGGGAGGTGTTCAACCATGGTGCGAGCAAACAAGCACCACGATTGAGTATATTTAAACGTATAAACACGCCTAACACGAATGATAGACGCTTTGCTCTATAGACGTTTAGTGAACTGTCCGATAGCGTTGACTACCTCATTCGCTCCACTTTGAATTTCACCCATCGCGTTACCTGATTGCGTTGAATATTCAAGTGCATCGCGGGCTTTTTCCTGTCCTGCTTCAATAAGCTGAACGGCATTTTCAGTAAGTTTTCTGTTCTCTACAACAACGTTGACTATTTCTTCTGTAGCACTGCTTGTTCGTGAAGCTAACTGCCTTACCTCATCGGCAACAACAGCAAACCCTCTACCTTGGTCACCTGCGCGAGCGGCTTCAATAGCGGCGTTAAGCGCGAGCAAATTGGTTTGATCAGCAATTCCACTGATACTTTGTACCAAATCGGCAACTTTTTGTGATTGCTCATCGAGGTCTTTGATGCCTTCGCTCGCATTGCCCATTTGAGTGGTGAGCTCATTCATTGCTTTCACTGTGGCATTAAGCACTTCATTTCCTTTGCGGGCTTGCTCTCCTGTCTCTTGCGAGATATTAAATGCCACATTAGCCGCTTCAGAAATTGCAAACTCACGCTGCATTTGCTCAGTAATGACGGTGGCAAACTTAACGACTTTATAAAGGTTTCCGTCTTCATTTCTAATTGGGTTATACGACGCTTCTAACCAAACTTCGTTGCCCCGGCTATCTATTCGCTTAAACCTACCTGATTCTAATTTCCCTTCAGCTAAGTCCCGCCAGAAATGTTTATATTCTTCTGAATTAGCTTCTTGTTCGGTACAAAACATTCTGTGATGCTTACCTTCTATCTGCTCTAGGGTGTACCCCATACCTTTAAGAAAGTTGTCATTCGCTGTTATTATCGTTCCATCTAAATTGAACTCAATCACAGCAGATGAGCGGTGAAGCGCAGCAATCATATCGCGCAGTTCGTTGCTAAGAGTGATGTTTCGCGTTTGTTCTGCCATGTAGAAGGCGATATATTTTACGTTACCGTTCGCGTCATCAACGGGCTGCACAATACCGCGTACCCACATTTCTTGACCTTTCGCATCTAAAAAACTGACTGCTCCATGCCAATGACGATGCGTTTTAATCGCACCGAGCATATCCTGTCCAGCAGGTTTTCTAAGCGCACTTTGGCTCATCAATCTCTCTAGAGACTTTCCCTCTAATTCACCTATTGAGTAACCAGTTGCCTGAGAACACAAGTCGTTGATAGCATTAACCCTACCGTCAGGGTTTAATTCTATATAAAGCATCTCTTCGCGCAGCTCCTCCTGAACTGTTTGATATGCCTCAATCTCCTTTTTCAAACGTGAGTTTTCAGCTATTACCTCTTTATTTTTGAAAAACATCCTCTGCTCCTGATGAACTAAGCGCGCTTATTCGTCAGCCAGTAACCCTTCGGCGATGCAGCACATTTGAAATAGTACGTGCTCCGTCACTCGCAATTACGGTTAGTGTCAGGAACGATAAGCTAATTTTTTCGGTTTTGATTAAAGATAGCAGAGGAAATCGAGATTATTAGGAATTAACAAAAATAAAAGCATTAATATTTGTTGGTCTATGAAAGATCTTACCCTGTGAACCAGAACAAGCAAACTCTGGGCTTGCTCAGCCTCACTTTACGGAAGCGATGTATATACGCAGCGATTAAGACAATACGACGATTGGCAATTTTTCGTCAATCAACAAGCTTTTTATGCTCTGATAAATTTCATGTTTAAGCTGGTAGTTCGCGATCAATTAAGCGTGGTCTCTAATAAAGTAAATGGTCATTACACCAAGTCATTAGAATGGCGATGCGTTCTTATCTCGCTGCGCCCAAAGCTGTCGTGCTTGCGACAAGGCATCTGCAGCATCACAATTTTGAAGGAGCACCAAATAACTGGCAAGTGTGCTTAAAATAGCCTGTTCACCGTAAAGGCTGTTCGCTTCACCCTTCCACACGTCGAGCATATCGTCTACGTTCATATCTTTGTCTTTTAGCGCCCACTTGTCAGCAACCACCGGCATTATTACTTCGTCAGTTTTACCATTACGGGTAATGAAAAGTTCGGTTTCTCGTTCTCCGTTAACCTCGGGGTCGCCACCATCGCCGCGAAAACAAAGGGCGTTTATTGACGGGTAATTTTCATTAACGCGACAATGCTTATGGTCAAGGTGCATGTGGTAAACCCCCTGCACACAAAACTCTGCGCTGGTGGGGTTCAATAGCCTGGCTAGGGTGTTGGCACAAGAGCGTAGCCCAAACACTTCGCGTAGCTTAATGATGGTATCTAGCGAAGGTAATAAGTAAGATAAATCGAGATAGGTTACGCTTTTATCAGCAAGCTGCTGGTTTGCCTCAGCGATACTGGTGACTTCAGGTAGTCCCAACTTTGGCAATGCTATACTTGCATAAAGACGACCCGAACCGGGTTCATGGGCACCGTGAAGCATAATGGAATAACCGTTGTTGGCTAGTACGGCTACGGCCAGTAAGTACCAAGGAAGCTGACGACGTTTTCCTGCATAACACCCAATATCTAACGTTGGGGTAAGTGTCTTAACCTCTGGCTCAATCAATTCTCGACATGCATCAACAAAACCAATTACTTCTTCTGGTGTTTCTTCACGGGTGCGAAGTAACATAAGAAATGCGCCCCGTTGATCGCCGGTCACTTCATTGGCCAATACCATTTTCATGGCATGATAAGCTTCATCACGGGTGAGGCTACGCCCCCCTTTTTGACCCTTACCAATAATTTTTATGTATTCGCTAAATGGTTGCTGCATGCTCGGATGAATGTAGTAGAAGTGTATTTACCTGTTGACGAGACTCTACCACCTTTCCAAATATAAGTAACGTAGGCCCAGTTAAATTTGCAGCCTTTACTTTGCTATGAATATTAGCAAGCTCGCCAGTAATTACGCGCTGTTGAGGCGATGTAGCATTTTCAATTGCCGCTACCGGCCACGTGCTTTGCACCTTGTGCTGCATCAAGCCTTTGCAAAGCCCCTCAAGGCGGCTTAGCCCCATATAAACCACCATGGTTTGCTTTAATACATTCTGCGCCATCGGCGCCATTTCAGGCCATTGTTCAGCATCTTTAAAATGTGCAGTCATAAAACTCACCGATTGGGCACAGCGCCTGTCGGTAAGAGGAATACCCGTATAAGCAGACACGCCCGATGCCGCAGTAATACCAGGAACAATAGCAAAAGGAATGTTAGCTTTTGTTAGCGCATCAGTTTCTTCGCAGGTTCTCGCAAACAAGGCTGGGTCGCCACCTTTTAGTCGCACCACGGTATGGCCCAAACTGGCAAGTTCAACCACCCGCTTACAAATAGCGTCTTGGGTAAAACTATGCTTTTTGCATCGCTTTCCTACGTACTCTTTCGCTACACTAGATGGAATAAGCGAAAGAATATCTTCGCTTACAAGTGCGTCAAACAATACCACATCGGCTTGCTGTAAAAGGCGAAACGCTTTTAAGGTAAGTAGCTCTGCATCGCCAGGACCTGCGCCTACAATAAATACTTGGCCCTGTTTTTGACGCCCATCACCAAGGTTTGCTGTTTTCAGCCACTTGTTGAGGTACGCATACTTAGCTAATGATTTAAAAGTGTCGTTACACTTACGAGTTGTCGAAGCCTTATTCGAAGTTGCATCGCGATAAAAAAGATTAGACAGAGGTTTCTGCTGTTTGAATAAGGTGCGCAAAAACGGTAAAGACCAACTAGATGCAATTGACATAATTTAACGCTCCTAAACAGATTGGGTTTCTATAACTAAATGCTTGTCTATAAGCTCGGACAAGGCGGGCTTGCAAGAACCACAGTTAGTGCCGCATTTTAACTGCTTACCAAGTTCGCTTACCGATAAACAGCCTTTGGTGATGGCATCTGTAATCGTCTTTTCACGTACTTCAAAACAGCTACAAACTACATCGCCTTTTAGAAATGCGTCATCCACTTGTCCTCGCAATAAATTGCGTTGTGACTCAGTGGAAATCGCCGTATTTAATAGGCTGGCAAGCCACGCATTCGGAACTGACCAAGTGCTTTTTGTCTGTGCCGCCACATGAGCCGAGCCTGTTTTTTCTGGCTCATCGCCCAGAAATGCGGCGAAGCACAGTAGGTCATCGACAAGCGCAAGGCATACTGAAAAAGTGTGATGGTGAAACTGTAATAGCACCGCGTTTTGCGGTAACTGTGGTATCAAGCTTTGCGTAAATTCTCGACGTCCTTTGTTCGACGCTACGTTTAATACTGATAGCGCTTCTTCAGAACTACTTCCGCTTGATGTAGCGCCTTCGGCCTCAAGCGGTGTTTTATTCCAGTAATCACATACTTTCTTTAGCGCATCGTGATTTTCAATACTGGGATTATCGATGCTAGGATTATCAATACTGGGGTTATCAATGTTGCTTTTTGAGTCGTGTGACGATTGTATTTTTGATGATAAAAAGAGCTTTCCATACGTAGCGTAACGTACAGGTGCAATAGCCACTGCAGCGTGTTTTAGTTCGGGCTGCCCTGAAATCGGGTCTACCGCGCTCGCGTAAAGTGCACCTAGCTTACTGTGAGAACCCCATTGCGCCGACCAGTGTATGGGTATAAACACTTCTTTTTTGCGCATGTCCGCATCTGTTTTTACCGGATAGATAGCTGGGGCGTCTTGACACACCGCACTTGCCAAAGAAACGAGGTCATTATTTGCAACACCTAACTCAGCAGCGTCTTTTGGGTTTATGTAGACAGAGGCGCTCGGCATATGGGCGAGTAACTTTGCGGCTTTACCCGTGCGCGTCATGGTATGCCATTGATCTCGAGCTCGACCGCTGTTAACGACAAAAGGGTATGCATCTGAAGTAACCTGCAGTGGAGCTTTATAGGTTACGGGAATCAGTTTAGCCTTACCGCTAGGCGTCGAAAACTGCTTATCTTCAAAAGGACGCTTACTGATAAGGTTGGGCTTAGTGTTTGCGTTAAGCTTGGTACCGGATGAGGGAGTATTCAAAACCGCGCTCTGAAAAGGCCACTGGATAGGTGATAGAGCGTTGTACTGCGCTTCACTTAGCATTTGCAAAGGTGATAAGTCTAACTGGCGTTTGCCATTATTGTGATAGCCAGTTAAGCCAGCGTATTCGCAGAATATTTGCGACGGATGAGTAAAGCTAAATGCCTCGCCAAAACCCATTTTAACCGCCACGTCGCACATGATTTGCCAATCGTGTTTTGAATTTCCAGGCGGGGGCAATATGCCGCGCTGACGTGATATACGGCGCTCTGAGTTTGTCACTGTGCCGTCTTTTTCCGACCACCCTGTGGCAGGAAGGGCAATGTGGGCGTAGTTAAGCGTATCGTTAGATTCAACAATATCAGACACCACCACCATGTCACATTTTGAAAGTGCGCGCTCAACTTGGCCGCGATTGGGCATACTGACAACAGGGTTAGTCCCCATTATCCAAACGAATTTAACCTTGCCACTCTCTATTGCGTTAAAGAGGTCTACAGCTTTTAGCCCCTGACCTTTGGGCATAACGGGTGCATGCCAGTAGGCCTTTACTGCTTCGATATGCTCAGGGTTTTCTAAATCCATGTGGGCAGCTAGCATGTTAGCTAAGCCACCAACTTCACGCCCCCCCATGGCATTAGGCTGACCTGTGATAGAAAACGGACCACAACCGTCTTTGGCAATTAAATCTGTAGCCAGGTGGCAGTTAATAATGGCTTGGGCTTTATCTACGCCAGCGGAAGACTGATTAACGCCCATAGAATAAAAAGTAATGGCGCTGGATGCTTCACAGAATGCGTCGAAAAAAGCCTTAACCTTGCTTTTTTCTATATCGCATACGCTAGCCACGTCATCCAGCGTTAAGCCACTTGTACTTTCAAGCGCTTCATCAAGCCCCTCGGCATAGGTTTCGACGGTGGTTCTATCTATTCTACCTTGTGCGTCTGCATAGCTAAGTAAGCCATTAAACAGCGCAACATCGCTACCTGGTTTTATAGGAAGGTGTAAGTCGGCTATCGTACAGGTTTCAGTTTTGCGCGGGTCGACAACGATGACCTTCATATTTGGGTTTTTCAGCTTTGCTCGCTGAATGCGCTGAAAAAGCACAGGATGGGCCCACGCCGTATTACTTCCCGTAATTACCAATAAATCTGTACACTCTAAGTCGGTGTAATCGCAAGGCACCACGTCTTCACCAAAGGCGCGCTTATAAGCAGCTACCGCTGATGACATGCAAAGTCGAGAGTTGGTATCTATATTGGCACTGCCGATATAACCTTTCATAAGCTTATTGGCAATGTAGTAGTCTTCAGTAAGAAGCTGGCCTGAAACATAAAAAGCAACGGCATCCGCGCCATACTGCGCAATGGTAGATGTGATCTTATCCGCAATCACATCGGTGGCCGTGTCCCAATCCACCGATTGACCTGCTATGGTTGGGTGAAGCAAACGTCCATTTAGGTCGTTTGTTTCAAGCAGGTTTGTTCCTTTAACACACAATCTTCCATAATTGGCGGGATGCTCTGGCGTGCCTTTAACAGTGTCCAGGGTTGTGGCACGCTTGCTAACGTTGCAACTGATATCTACACCACACCCTACGCCGCAGTATGGGCATGTTGTTTGTCTTAATTGTTCAGACATCATGTCGGGTTGTCGTGTAGCCATATTCATTTCATTACCTTTTTCGATTTCGAAATAATTGAATGCGTTTTTGCAAGAAGGCTTTATTCATGTGGGCATTCAAATACTGGCAGTTCGCTTAAACGCCTACAAATACCTTCTCACCCTCTACTTTCACAGGGTAAGCCGTGACGAATACATCATCGCGTTCTTTACACAGCCCGGTTTCCAAAAAGTAATGCTCTTTGTACAACGGCGAAGCGACAACTGGCGCACCGCCTATCGACCCCAAAAGGCCGCGATAAAGCACATTTGCTTTACCAATAGGGTCGTAGTTACTAATGGCAAAAACCTGAGTTTCGCCCTTTATTTTCAAGCAGAAAATGGCCACTTGCTGTGAGTCAACAAGGGCGCAAACGCCGCTGTTTGTCACAAGGTCCTTCGTCTCACAAACAAGGTGCCATTGCACTGCCTGTTCTGACGCTATTACGTTTTGCGCAGCTGTCATAATTTGTATCTCCTAACAAGGTTGATAAGCCAGTGGCTACACCATTAAATCAGTGGCTACACCATTAATTTTGTGAACTACACCATAGAGATGGGAATAAACTGATCTTTCCCTGCTACTTTTTCAGCTTCAGTAGCTGGACGAACCTGCCCCCGCTCTGAAACAAACTGAATATTGGTGTCGCTGGCACTACTGTTTACAAATTGACGGAAACGCTTGCGCGACTCAGGATCTTCAATGGTGGTTTTCCATTCGCACTGATAAGCGTCGACCACAGCATCCATCTGTGCTTCAAGCTCTTCATTGATGCCAAGTGCATCGTTAATCACAACATCTTGCAGATAAGCTAACCCACCTTCTAAGTTGTCCATCCACACTGATGTACGCTGTAAGCGGTCGGCCGTTTTCACATAAAACATCAGCACGCGGTCGATGTATTTAACTAGCGTTTCCGTATCTAGGTCGGTGGCGAACAAGTCTGCATGTCGTGGCTTCATACCGCCATTTCCGCACACATAAAGGTTCCAGCCTTGCTCGGTAGCGATAACACCAATGTCTTTGCTTTGAGCCTCTGCACACTCACGGGTACAACCCGATACGGCAAATTTGATTTTGTGCGGTGCACGTAGGCCTTTGTATCGGTTTTCTAAATCAATAGCCGTGCCTACTGAGTCCTGCACACCGTAGCGACACCATGTACTTCCCACGCACGATTTCACTGTACGCAGCGCTTTCGCATACGCGTGACCGGTTTCAAACCCACCGGCTACTAGCTTTTCCCATATATCAGGTAAGTGCTCTACGCGTGCGCCAAATAAATCGATGCGCTGCCCACCAGTGATTTTGGTGTAAAGGTTGTATTCTTTCGCCACTTCTCCTAACAAAATGAGCTTATCGGGCGTAATTTCTCCGCCAGGAACGCGAGGCACTACAGAATAGGTACCGTCTTTTTGCATGTTGCCAAGGTAGATATCGTTGGTGTCTTGTAGAGGAAGATGTGAAGCTTTTAGGATGTAGTCGTTATAAACTGATGCCAGAATAGAACCCACAGCAGGCTTACAAATTTCACAACCTAAACCTTCACCATGCTGTTCAAGTAGCTCGTCGAAGGTGCGAATGCCGTTTACCTTAACAATGTGAAACAGCTCTTGTCGGGTGTAATTGAAGTGCTCACAAATCGCTTTTGATACTTCAACACCGCGCTTTTCAAGCTCGCTATCTACTACGTTTTTAAGTAGTGCGGCACAGCCTCCACAACCAGTACTGGCTTTAGTTTCACCTTTTACATCGCCAACGCTGCAACAGCCACCTTCAATAGCTGAAACAATGTCGCCCTTAGTCACGTTTAGGCATGAACAAATAGAGGCTGTGTCTGGAAGTGCATCGGCACCTAATGCTGGTGCAGCATCAGAAGATGGCAAAATCAGGCTTTCTGGGTGTTCAGGTAATTCGATGCTGTTAAGCGCATATTGTAATAGCGTGTCGTAGTCGCTGGTATCGCCAACGAGTACAGCACCAAGCACGTACTTTTGCTCGCTATCTACCACCAGCTTTTTGTACACGCCTTCTGGCTGATTTAAATAGGTGTAGCTAAGCGCACCGGCTGTGCGTTCATGAGCATCGCCAATTGAGCCCACTTCCACACCCATTAGCTTGAGTTTGGTACTCATATCTGCGCCAGCGAACTCGGCATCGCCGCCGGTTATATGACTTACAGCTGTGCGCGCCATGGTATAGCCCGGTGCTACCAGGCCAAAGATTTTGTTATCCCACAGCGCACATTCGCCCACCGCGTAAATGTTTGGGTCAGACGTCACGCAGTGATTATCAATGACAATACCGCCGCGCTCACCCAATGTTAGCGCTGACTTTCTGCCGAGCTGGTCGGAAGGTCGAATACCGGCAGAAAATAAAATCATGTCAGTTTCTAGCGCAGTGCCGTCTGCAAATACCATTTTATAGCGGCATGTATCACCAGCTTCAATAGTTTGGGTTGCTTTTTGGGTATGAACGGTTACGCCTAAATCTTCAATTTTGTCTTTAAGTACGGTACCACCGGCTTGGTCTAGCTGCACCGCCATAAGCTGTGGCGCAAATTCGACCACGTGAGTGTCTAGCCCAGCTTGCTTTAATGCGTTAGCGGCTTCTAAACCCAACAGCCCACCACCAACAACAACCCCTACTTTGCTCACTGCTGCTGACGCTTCAATAGCGAGTAGATCGTCTATGGTGCGGTACACTAAGCAATGCTCTTGGTCGTTGCCAGGGATGGGTGGCACAAATGGGTATGAGCCCGTAGCTAACACAAGCTTATCGTAGCTAAACACCTGCCCTTCAGAAGTCGTCACTTTATTATTGTCACGGTCAATATCGGTCACTAAGGCATTGGTGACTACGTTTACGCCCCATTCGGCGTACTGAGCGGGTGTAGTAAGCGCTAGGTCATCAGCACTAGCGCCACTAAAAAATGATGACAGATAAACGCGGTCGTATGCGAGGCGAGACTCGCCACATAAAACGGTTATTTCTACATTGGCATCGCTTTGGTGAAGCTGCTCAACAAAATGATGCCCCACCATGCCGTTGCCTACGACGACAATTTGCGTTTTTGAGTCCAATGAAGTCATGGTATTCCCCTTTTTTCGGGACAAAAAAAAAAGCCCGCTTCAACTTTCGTTGATGCGGGCTTCGTTGCCTATTTTGCCAACGGATTAGGTCGGCTAACACATTTTACGGAGTGTTATAAATCACACAATTTTCAGCGATTGACACAAATCACCAAAACACACTTTACGCTAATAGCTATCCAAGTTCAGTGCCAAAAACGTAATCTATTGTTTTTATTTGATTTACTAAAAAATAGGCATTATTCAAATTTCATAACTGCACCAAACAAACGCAAATCTGTGTTCACTTGGTGCATTAAGCGCTATCAAATAACTTATGCCAGTTTATCCGTTGCTACGCGGTAGCGAGGGTCTTCAACTACGTTAATTTCAACAAATTTGTCGGCCTTGCGAAGCAGTGAACGACACTCATCGCTGATATGACGAATGTGTAGCTTCTTACCTTGCTCTTCATATTTATCTGCAAGGGTATCTAGTGCGTCGATACCTGATGAATCCCAGATACGAGAGTCTTTAAAATCGATAACTACATCTTGTGGGTCGTTAGCGATATCAAACAAGTCTTTGAAATGCGATACCGAGCCAAAGAAAAGCGGGCCGTCTAGTTCATAGACTTTCCAACCGTCGTTATCAATGTGCGACTTCGCTTCGATATGACGGGCGTGTTTCCATGCAAACACAAGGGCAGAAACGATAACACCGACAACCACCGCAATGGCAAGGTCAGCAATAACCGTAACGCCTGTCACTAGAAATAGTACAAAGGCATCTTCTTTGTTTACGCCGCGTATAATTCTGAATGACGCCCACTCAAATGTAGCGATAACCACCACGAACATAACGCCAACAAGAGCAGCAAGCGGGATCATTTCAATAAGCGGTGCTGCAAATAGAATGAAGCCCAATAGTACAAGTGCGGCAGTAATACCGGATAAGCGACCACGGCCGCCAGAGTTAATATTAATCATACTTTGACCAATCATGGCACAACCGCCCATACCGCCAAAGAAACCGTTAACGGTATTTGCAACGCCCTGACCAACACACTCTTTATTACCACGACCACGGGTATCGGTCATTTCATCAATTAATGAAAGAGTAAGAAGCGATTCAATAAGACCCACCAAGCAGAGAATCACTGAGGTTGGTAGTACTATCATGAAAGTTTCCCAGGTGAACGGCACCATAGGAATAGCAAAGCTAGGAAGCTCTCCCGCTAAGGTTGCGGTGTCACGCTGGTCAGCCGGTAACAGGTCACGAACAAAGTCGATTACCGTACGTGCTTCTAAGTCGAGGCCGTGTACTAATGCTGTTACCGTAACAATCGCTACTAGCGACGCAGGAACAGCTTTGGTTAGCTTAGGCAGTAAATAGATAATGGCCATGGTTAACGCCACGAGCCCTAGCATCCAGTATAGCAGCGTACCTTCCATCCACTGTAATTCTCCAGCAGCGTTAGTCACTTTAAACTGGCCTAACTGAGCTAAGAAAATAACGATTGCAAGACCGTTTACAAAGCCAAGCATTACCGGATATGGCACTAAACGAATAAACTTACCGAGCTTGAATATACCGCACATAATTTGCAGTAAGCCCGCTAAAATAACCGCGGCGAATAAATATTGCACACCGTGCTGGGCAACCAGTGCCACCATTACAACGGCCATGGCGCCGGTAGCACCAGAAATCATTCCAGGGCGACCGCCAATAGCAGAGGTAATCAACCCCATCATAAAGGCCGCGTATAGACCAATCATTGGTTCTACGCCGGCTACAAATGCAAATGCGACGGCTTCAGGGACCAGGGCTAGTGCCACTGTAATACCTGATAGCACGTCGTTCTTAACGTTGCTGTCTTTACTGGTAATTAAATCGAACATGTTCTCTCAGAAGCTAAGATGTTAAACACAACAACCCACCGTGGCGTAAACCGCGTGATAGCAGTACACCAAGTAGGCAGGATGATTTTTCGGCGATTCTACCACCATTGTAGCTTAAAATCTTTTAATAGATTGTTACTGACGCACAAACACAGTTCAGAGGGGGCAGCGGCAAGACAACAAAAGCAAAAGCCATTTAGTTTCTTGTTAACGCCGCTTCTTGGTTTAGTTTCAGATGCGCTAAATTTTGGGGCCTTTGCTGACAAAAGGCATCTTACGTGGCATCGTATTGCAGTATTTTATTAACCTAGCCCATCGTTGCGCTTAGCTCTTAGCAGGAGCCCGTAGCATTAGCTCGTATTATTGGCCCGCTACTTCGCGCTAATTTGCACTTAATGATGTGGCAATGATGTAAGGCATAGGTCTTATTTAACGAGGAGTTTACGTGGTACCTTATATTCTTACCATTTTGTGCGTGCTAGTTGCAGGCGCTATTCATTGGATGTCGCCAAAGGCTTATTGGAAAGCCACCATTATGTCTACCGCCGTTATCTTACTATTTTCTGTTGCGGCTCTGTTTATCTTCAAGGCTTCAGGAATGCTGGTAAGCGAACATACCGGGGAAAATGCAGACTTCTCAGGACAGATGCTCACCATAACTACGATGATTGCCTTCTTCGGCTTCTTGATTTCTCTCTTTGTCGGTTGGTTTCTTCGCGTAGTAAGAAACTAGCTTTTGAAATTAAATCTAAGTATCTACAGGCGGATTGCACCACTAAAGTGCAATACCGCTTACGATCTCTCCTAAAATGCCCGTCATTTTTAACTCATCAAATAGTAATTAATTTTGCGTTACACCTATAAAAGTCACGTCTGTTAAGCATTCGGCGCATTACTCCCCCATCCAGGCTTTGCCTAACTCCATTCTGATAAACAGGGCATAAGTGTTGCTTAATTCAACGTGCTTTAATGCAATACTTCGCAAAAAAACTATCAATAAAAAAGCGAATTGCGTAAACCAACATTTAGCAGGGCCTCTTATGCTACACGAACCTGAACAAACCATTGCGCTTTGTAGCGATGCCACGAAACGTTTTTTGCTGGCCGCAAAACACGCAGAAATCACTGTGTTAGAACAGCTTTCTAGTAACTGTCGTATTGTTATTGCGGTTCGTGAGCTTATACATGAACTGCAAAAAGAGCGCGGAGCCAGCAATATCTTTCTTGCGTCTAAAGCCGAGCGCTACAAAGCTGAGCGAATGCAGTATGTCAGTGCTAGTGAACAAGCTGAGTCAATGCTAAAGAGTCATTTGAAATCTCTTTACTTAACTGATGAGATTACTTCAGGCAACCCACGTTTATTGAGCAGTATCACGCTTGCCATGCAGGCTACTGACTACCTACCTCGCTTAAGAGAACAAGTCAGTAAGCAACAGTTAACGCCACTGGAATCAACACGAGCCTACAGCCGCTTAGTGGCAAGTTTACTTACTGTCATTTTTGAAGCAGCAGACATAGCAAGCGACCCAACCATTACCCGTTTGCTGGTTGCTTTGTTCAACTTCATGCAGGCCAAAGAGTATGCTGGGCAAGAACGTGCGTGGGGTGCAATTGGTTTTGCAGAAACCCATTTCGACGCGCGTCTATGTGAAAAGCTTGCTGCGCTTCAGCAAGCCCAAGAACATCACTTCAATATATTCTGTGAGTTTAGCTGTAAGCCGCATAAGGACGCATTGGATGCTTTAAATAAAAGCCCAGCGGCAATAGATATTACCCAGCTTAGAAATATGATTGCACAACTAAGTGACGGCAGCCCTATTTCCGGTGAAATATCCGAAGTTTGGTTTGATGTTGCGACCCGTCGTATAGATGCAATGCAGGATATCGAAGTGGCACTGACCGAAGCCTTAACACAGCAAGCTAACAGTAAAGTTGCCAATGCAAAAAATGAAATGGCCAATCATCAACAGTTGCTCACGCGCTTTAACGATGAGCACGCCAATGATGGCTCGCCGCTCACCTTACTGTTTGACCCCAGCATGCCCGGCTTAGCAGAAGATACAAAAGACGACGAGATTAAAACGCTGTCACTCGATGAGCAGACTAAAACCTTATCGGCCCACCGCTCTTTTTACGACTTACTGCGTTCACAAGCCCAGCATATAGAAGACATGGGGCGAGAGCTTGAAGAGGCTAAACGTGCAATTCAAGATCAGAAGCTGATAAGCCGAGCAAAGCTGGTAGTCATGGAACAATTTGGACTAAGCGAAAACAACGCGTATCGCCGACTACAAAAACAAGCTATGAGCGAAAATACGACCATAGCGTCTATTTCCGCTAAAATCGTTGATATTGCATCGAAAAACTCGGCCAGAAGATAAATTCCGGCTCGTACTAATTCAACCGTATAATACAGCGCTATCTAATATGACAATCATTACACTATAATTCCAGCATAACGCTACCTATTTACTTAAGTGCGAATACTTGCTCAACTGGAATGGCAAAATATTCGGCAATTTTTAGAGCAATAACTACCGATGGTGTAAAGCGTCCGGTTTCTACTGTGCTAATAGTCTTCCTGGAAACACCAATAGCGTCAGCTAATTCTTGCTGAGATATTTTGTGTTGCAATCGTAGCTTATGAATGTGGTTATCTAAATCTTCATTCATCTAGGTCTTCCTCACGCAGCTTCCATAAAATGGATGTTCCATGCGCAGCCGCGGCTACACCGAGCAAGACTTGAAGAGCATTGGTGATCTCAAAGGGGGCCATGAGATCTACAAACCATCTGCTGTCGCCCCAAAAAGCAAGAACCAACGCACCAAATAACATGATGTGACAGGTAATGCGCAAGCTAAACGAACTGACATAGTCCACATACTCATCGTTAAATTTCAGTGTCCAATAACCCAAACGCGATATATTTTTTGTGAATTTCATCGTTTTAACTGATAAAACAACGCAGTAAATCGCACTTGCCGCTGCTATCAGATCTAGTAGTAAGTTAACCACTGAGCCAGTGTCGTTGACCACAGCCAACGCAGCCTTACTTAGTACAATAAGAGCAAGGCAAATACTAATTTTTCCAGTTATTGTTAAATACTCTTGCTCCGTCTCTGGTGTTACTAAAATTGATGTTGCCATTTTTAAATTCCTTATTATTAACGGCGCATTGATGCCGTATAAAGCTCACTGCGTTTTTTTGTCTCGTTTGATACCTAAACAGATCATATGTAACCCATAGGTATCAATAATAACCAAAGGTTACACAAGTGCAAGTTTTTTGTGCAACTCAAGTGTTACGCGTTTACTGTGACAGCGCTCTTTCGTAACTTTATGGATGATAGGTACAAAGGCAATACCGAGATAAAATGGTTATTGAGTAATGCTTTGCTGCTGGTATAAAAGCAGAAGAACAACGAATTGTTGTGCAGAAGAATGTTTATTATGGCTTTGATTAACTAAAATATAGTCTCAAACATTGCGTGCCGATTCTTACAAGTACGTACTGTTTTCCAGTTATTTCTGAACTGTCAGCGAAGGCCAAACAGTAAGCCAATTCTTAGAAGCAAGTCGCTGTTTAAAAACATCAGGTCTTGGATATTTTGGGTTAATACTTATGATGCCGACGAAGTTTGCTTCCAAACCAAATGGCGCGAGTATGTCTAAATCATCGTTGGCTAAAAGACGAACCGCAACACAGGTTTCTCGTTCTATCCAATAAGAAATAGCGTCGTGGCAATTTTGATAGGGAGCATGTCCGTGAGACAAATGCATACGTGCTTGGTTTTTCACCTGCCAATTAGCTTGGGGCACTATTTGGGTTAACTGGCGTTCAATGGCCTTTTCTTGGGTTTTTATTTCTGATTTAGCGTCTGCAGTTATTAATGAGTGCTCTTGTTGTTGAAATGCTAGTTCTGTTGAAGTCTGGGCTATTACAACATTCTTAGACGCTGTGACTTCATTACTAAAGTAAATCACATCAATATCGTTAAGCGGCGTTGGTTTAACCCTTTCGTGCAAATCATCCCATATAGCATTTCGCACAAATCCTGCACCTATGTGGCCTTGTGGTAAATCGAGCGACCGCAAGGCATGAAGGCAATCCATTCTGAAAGGATCACGCTTGATAATATCACCAAGCCGTTTAGGTTCTTGCACGCTTAACCTTTGTCTTTAATACGCAGCTTTCGCTTCCACTTAATCACGTAAAAGCAAAATGCAGCCATGCTTCCGCCAGCAAACCAGCCTGCGATAATATCACTAGGCCAGTGTACACCCAGTAAGACACGGCTAAGGCCAATGCAAAATACCAGCAGAGTAGTCGCAAGGTGTATCCATACTCGTACCCGCGTACTTTGCGTTAAATGTGTAAGCAAATGAGCTACATAAAAGTAAACCAAGGTTGATAGCGTGGCGTGAGCCGAAGGAAAACTTTGGGTATACACATCAACATGTTGCATGTTCAGCGATGGACGCGGCCTGTCGATCCCCGCTTTAAGTAGAAAAGTCATCGCAATTCCCGCCGCAACGGCAATGATAAAGGTAACAGCCTTTTTCTTCTCTCCCGCCATACCCAAAGCACCAGCGACTGCTGCCACAACAAAAACTAGCACCGTATTACTACCTAGCGCTGTGGCATCTCTAAGCACATCACGCTTCCAGCCCGACACATTGCCTAGCTCGCTAATTGTGTTAAACAATGCTTTATCAAATGACGTTAAAACGCCCATGTAAACAAACAGCATCATTAACAAAAAGCCTGTTCCAAGTAGTAAAACCTGAATAGCGGGTGTTTTTATCATGCTTAGATAATCGGCGATGGCGCCATTTTTTGTCTTTTTACTGCTTGTCATGTTTCTACTTCCATTTAGTACGATTGAGGGTACTACTTATCGTGCTTGCTGCCGCCTAAACAGTTAGGCGATGCTAGCGCCTCTCCACCTCTCGCTTCCCACTCGGCCGGTGTATACGTGTGAAGCGCCAAAGCGTGAACAGGCCCTTGAAGCGCTTCTGCCGCAAGCCCGTTAATTTCCCTGTGCCTTGCTATTAAACGTTTACCTTCAAAGGCGTCGCTCACAACTGTAACTTTAAAGTGACTCTGCGCACCGTCTGGCACATTGTGCATGAAGCTTTCATCTACCACCTCGAGATAACTAGGGCTAAGTGCCGCTTCAATCGTAGTTTCTAGAAACGCTTTTACTTGCATTTGGCTTACCTTGCTCTTTGAATAAGATGTCGAAATGTAAGATTAATTCTACCACCGATAGGCTTAGCCGTCTTTGCAATACCGTGCACATAATGGCTTTGTGTTGTGCCTGCCATAATCAGTACGCTACCGTGTTCAAGTACCTGCGTATGCTTTTCCTTTGTTTCTTTATGCTTAAAAACAAAGGGTCTTGCCTCGCCTAGGGTAACTGATGCAATCACGGGGTTGATGCCTAACTCGGGCTCATCATCGGAATGAAAGCTCATACTGTCTTGACCATCTCGGTACCAGTTGGCTAGCACGCTGTTGAACCTTGCTTTGTACTGTGACGCGCACGATTTTTCACACAGTTGCTCACAGCGCGCTTTAATGTCTGCAAGACTTTCCGTCCAAGGGTTCGGTGACATGGTTAAATTTGAATAGGTGTAAGTACATTCGGGATCGCCGTGCCAGCTTTGAAGCCGAGGAATTTTTACCGGCTTGCCAAACAGCCTAATCGTATCCTGACGCCAGGGTAACTCTTCTTGCAGTTTTGCAAAAAAGGTATCTGCAGTAGCCTGCGATAGCGCGTTAGAAAAGTAAGTGACATCACCTTCAACTAACGGGAGCTTATAAGACGTGCGCTTGTCTTCAGCCGTGTCGAACAGGGAAAATTGCATGTGTAAAAACTATAATTCCTTTGATATTCAATACTAACTATCTACATAGTGGTTGACGGTGCCAATGCCCCCTTTAGAGCTTGTGTAATTACACCTTATTTTCAATGAGTACGCATGCATTTCCAGTGCGGATTGCTCTGTCATCGTTAAATATCGTGCTTCATACAAGGTGCATCCAATACCGAAGAATAACGGGTTATTCGCTAGAGCCAAGTGGTTGATATGATAAGATAGACATTAGCACGTAAATTAAATGAGCATTCCCTAGTAGATAATGCTTTGAGCCTTCTCTAAAAACAGACCCCAATGAATACAGAATTTATATTTGCCGACCGCCAGTTCTCGCTGATTCGCTACCCTGAAAAGCACCAGCATGTAAGTCTTCAAGCATGGGATAGCGCAGATGAGCTTGCTATTGAGCACATCGAAACTTTATTAAGTGAAACATCACTCTCAGTTGGCAGCGATGAGAATGATGGGTCAATGATGATCTTCAATGATGACTTTGGTGCGTTAGGCTGCTGGTTTTCCCATTTAGCGCCTTACTGGGTGTCCGATTCGTATATTTCATTGCGTTCACTGTCTGAGAACTTGAAAGCCAATCAGTTACTCAATGCATCAGTAGATGACAGTACAAGTGAGCTAGCGACCGCACCGCTGCAAACGCTAACCAGTGTGCAAAGCTTAACGTTTAAACCAGAAACTGCACCTAGCCTTATCGTCATAAAGGTCCCTCGCGCCCTCGCTTTGCTAGAACAACAGCTTATCGATTTACAGAAATATGTTACGCCTGATACTCGCATCGTCGCAACGGGTAAAGTGAAGGCCATTACGAAGTCGGTACTTAACCTGTTTGAGCGATATATTGGCCCTACCACCACCTCCCTTGCTAAAAAGAAGTCTCGGCTTGTTTTTGCAACGCCTCGTGAGTCTCTGAAACTCGCTGACTCTCCCTACCCTACGCGCTGGCAGTGTAAAAGCACCATGGGCGTAGAGCTTACTATCGATAACCTTGCCAACACATTTGCTCGGCAGTCGCTGGATATTGGCGCGCGTATTATGCTTGAGCACATGACGGTGAGTGCCAATGACGTTGTGGTAGATTTAGGCTGTGGTAATGGTGTACTAGGTGTAAACGCGCTGTCTCTCGCTCCTGACGCCAAAGTGATATTCGTGGATGAGTCTTACATGGCGTTGGAAAGTGCCCGACTCAACGTGTTAAACAACTTTCCGGATAAAATCGACCAGTGCGAGTTTGTGGCAAGTAACTGCTTAGAAACACTCTTAAATCGCGAAAACAAACCAGCTGTTACTAAGATTTTGTGTAACCCTCCGTTTCATCAGCAAAACGCGATCACCGATCATATTGCATGGCAAATGTTTACAGATTCTCGTGAATTGCTGATTAAAAGTGGTCACTTGGTAGTGGTTGGCAACCGACACCTCGATTACCACATTAAACTTAAAAAGCTGTTTGGTGGCGCCAAGGTACTTGCGAGTGATAAAAAGTTCGTTATCTTAGGCACTGCAAAACGCTAAGCGCAAAGAAAAGTGCATAAAGAAAGCTGCGCAAAAAAGCGCTCGAATCAAGGAATACATTTAAAGGCATTTTTATGAAGAAAATACTTTTATCACTCATCACCGTTGTTATGCTGATTGGCAGCAGTTCGTCGGTTATGGCTAAGAAAGATGATGGGTCTCAGGTTCAGCCAGATAACTATTACCCACGGGTGAAAATAGAAACGACCATGGGCGATATCGTGGTTGAGCTAGACAGAAGACGCGCGCCAATTACGGTAAATAACTTTCTTCGCTACGTAGATAAGCGCGCTTATGAAGACACGATATTCCATCGCATCGTGCCCGGCTTTGTTGTGCAAGGTGGAGGCTATACTGCTGACTTCAATGGCAAATCAAACTTCCCCGATATTTTCAATGAATCAGGTAACGGTTTAACCAACGACCTACACACCATTGCAATGGCAAGACAAAATGACCCACATACCGCTAACCGACAGTTTTTCTTTAACGTGAACGATAACAGTAGCTTAAACCCAGGAAGAGACTGGGGCTATGCAGTATTTGGTGTGATTGTAGAAGGCGAAGATATTGTTGATGCTATGTCGGAAGTAGAAACTGAATACTCGATTCGCCTTAACGCGAATAACGTCCCCATTGAGCCAATCATTATTAAAAAAGTGACCGTTTTACCACCGCTTTAAAGCTCCCAACTAAAATTAGCGTTAACTTTGAAGACATTAATGTCCCTATCTTGTAAAGATAGGGACATTATTTACGGTTTATTCTAAAGATTCGGCGTAGTCTTGTGCTTGAGAGAGCAATCGTAAAACGTTGTTTCCCCAAATATCTGCTAAATCTTCTTTGGTATATCCTTCGGCCAGAAGCCTTTCCGTTATAAGAGGCAGTGCAGCAACGTCCATCATGCGCTCAACACCTCCCCCTCCGTCCCAGTCTGCACCTACACCAGTATGCTTAGGCCCCGCTATCGCTAGAATGTGAAGGAAATGCGCCATATAATCTTCGAAGGTAGCTCGAACCGCTGGGTGCTCCATATCAATTTGTTTTCGCTTAAGCTTTAACGTCGAGACTTCTTCAGCAGTCATCTCGGCAATATTACCCATTTGCTTAAACAACTCTCCATATGCTTTTTTGCGTTCTGGGTCGCTGGGTAGCTCTGTAAGGTAAGACCCATAAGCGTTTACATGAATAACACCGCCGCTTTCAACTAACTTTTTAAGTAGCTCGTCGTCAATATTTCGCGGATGGTCATAGACCGACTTAGTGCCAGAGTGAGAAAGAATCACTGGTGTTTTGGACAATCGAATCATGTCTTCTAAGAGTTCATCATGAGCGTGCGAACCATCTAGGATAATTCCTAGCTCATTTGCCTTTTTAACCAACTTCTCTCCCAAGGGAGATAAGCCTCCGTATTGTTGGCCATTGGGGTCGGTTGAGCTATCGCCAAATTGATTATTCTTAAAGTGCACAGGCCCAACCATTCTCAAGCCCATCTTGTAGAAGGTTTCTAAGAGACTTAAGTCTTCTCCTAGTGGGTAGGCGTTTTCCATACTGATATAGACAATCTTCTTCCCTTCATCAGTAATCGCTTTTGCATCGCTCGGGTTAGTAGCAAGAGCAAAAGTGCCAGGGTTGGCTTCGACCATTTTATGAATTGCCATCGCTCGCAGCAGCGCCGTATCTCGAGCAGACTTGAATCCTTCTACAGTTACGGGCCCTTGTGGTGTATATATAACCCAAAAACCACCATCTAGACCTCCGGCATCCATCCTTGGCACATCGACCTGAGAGAAGTCTCCATCCACCGTATGGGCATGCATAATGTCAAAGCCCGGCTGCACGAGTAACGCTGGCGTGTCTAAATGGGTGTCCATTACAACCATGGATTCATGAAACGCTTGAGTTTTAGACTCATTACCAGGCGACTGTGCATAAACATACATTGAAGATATGGATAAAGAGAAAGCAATCGCACTTAACTTCATACTTTTAACACTCATCATTTAAAAATCCACCGTTACTGTTGCTTGGAATGTACGGGGGCTTAAAGGTCGTCCAAACGAAGAGCCCGTAAAACCGAAAGACATCACTTCTTTATCAAACACGTTATCTACATTAAAACGCAGTCGAACATTTTCTGGCATCCCAAAATTATTCGGGCCTCCAATATCAACGTAAGCTTGCGCCACCAAATAGCTTTCTAGCTCATACGTTTCACTGAAGTCGGTATAGCGGATATCTGTATACTTCGCTGAGAAGTTAGCAACCAACCACTCAGTAGGTTCATAAGTTACGCCACCTGTCATTAGCCATTCAGGGCTATCGGGTAATTGACTACCAGCAGGATTGCCTGCAAAACCATCCACTAACTCTGCTTTTTTATACGAAACATTTGCATTGAAATAGAGTTTTCTATCGAACATTTCTGGCTGAAAAACACCACTAAACTCAATACCATAAGCTTTCGATGCACCAGCATTCACATAAAAGGTTTCTGGCTGACCTGTAGCAGGATTGATGACGCTACTTGCAATCAAACGATTATCGAAACGTGTGTAAAACAGCGCAACAGCCCCGTTGTAATGCTCGCGATTAGTTCTAAAACCCAGTTCATAGTTGTCTGCTTCCTCACCTTGTGGTGCTTCCACATCAAAGCCTACCGCGTTATCAAAGATGTCGTCGGTTCCCGCAGGCAATGCGAAATTTTGCGCATATGATGCAAAAAGCTGATCAGTATCGTTAAGACGGTATACAGCCCCCACCATTGGTAAGAAATTATCGGTGTATTCAGCGTCTACTGACTGTGGCCCATAGCCAGGCTCTCCATCAATTTCATAGTCGTCATAATCGCGATAGCCATCTAATGAATAATTTATAGACAGTGACTTAAAGCCAACCTCCAACAAAAGGTCGTCATCCATCATGCTAAAGTTATCTTTTATAAAGAGTTGCGTAGTATCACGAACTGCAGTGTAGTCGCGACGATAGTACGCTACCTCATCATAAATAACTTCACCATCAGCACTCCCCCCGGTTTTATTGAGGCGGGCTTGTGTTCGGTTATAAGTATCCTCTTCAATCCAACCACCTGCTTCTAATTTATGATCTCCCATGAACCAGGTCACACTTCCAACAAGACCTTCACGCTCACCACCAACTGTCGATAGGCCGTACTGGACTCCCCTAGGGTGAACTACATCTAGACCTGCGGCAGCTTGGTCAGTATAAATACTTAGTGTGTTGGTGTAGCTATCAGGCGAAACTCCATAGCCATTTTTATCTTCATAGTAAGCGGTAACTTCAAGCTGTACTTCGTCAGTTAAGTAAGTACCAAAGCCTAATGAATAAAGCTTGTCGTCGCGTATATTAATTCTGTCTTCGTAATAGCTAGTGCAGTTTGAGCCTGTGAACACAGGCGTAAAATCAGTATCGTCTATAGTCCCATCGCCATTGAAGTCATATACTTCAGGCTGCGCTTCTATACACCCTTCAGGGATGCTGTCTAAGTAACTATAGTAATAGTTATCTTCGAAGACTGACGCAGGCGCAGAAGGAGAGTCGTAATCAAAGAAATCATTGGCAACATAGGTAGCTTGTATATAGCTGCTGCCAAACTCGTAGAGCGCTTTAGCTTCAATGTGTTCACGATCAATTGTGCCAGGGCCGCGCCATAACTCTGAATCGGTTTTTGAGCGGCTTACGTAAGCTTTAAATCCGTCAATGTCACCAGTTTCTAGTTTCACGAAAGTTCGCTGTAAATCGAAGTCTCCTGCGGTCACGGCTACCATGCCGCCCATTTCATCTGAAGGTCTTACCGTATTGTATTGCGCAATAGGTCCAAGTGATGCGTAGGTTGGAGCAGATACATCCCCCGCCCCTGGAGAGGCAATTACAGCCCCTAAATTTTCGTTATCAACATAACGAAAGATAGGACTACCCCCGAAGGCATCAGAACGTCCCATAGGAACACCATCAAGAACAAAACCCATCTGACTGAGTTGAAAAGCCCTTACCTGCACTGAGTTACCGAACTCATAAAGGCCCAGTGCACCATCAGTTTGCACGTTAAAGCCTGGTAAGCTTTCTAGCATTTTCAAGCCTGATATACCCGATGGCGCTGAAAGCAATTCTTCGCGGCTTACCGCAAGTGTATTAGTTGCTTCATCAGTACCAATAGCGATATCGGTTTGTGAAACGCGACGCCCAGTTACGACGATTTTCTCTTCAGTTTCGGTTTGCTGAGCAGTTGGCGCTTGCTGCGCGTGCACGTGCGGTGAGACTAATACTTGGCCGATGACGCCAGCTAGAAGTGAGTATTTAAAGCTTTTTTGTGTACGTCTTGTGTTCATAGTTGCGCTCTTCTTTATCTGTTTTATTGTCTGATTAGCAACCCTATTTTTATTCTACGCGCTTCCTTGTGCGGTGATGACTAAGGTGTTTTCAACAGCTGTACCAAGACGAAGTTAGGAAGATAAAGATTGGACGAAGTAACATTAAACGGAGATAAGTGACGTTTTAAGAAAAGCTAGATGGAAACAATGGAGGATTAATAACGTTTTCATAACAAAAAGATGAAAAGGGATATTTACAAAAAGGGCACTTCAAAAAGGCAATGCACCAAATTAGACAAAAGTATAAGGCTCTTTAGGTGGACTGCCCGATTCTGTTAGATCGCCGCCAAGTTTTACAGCTCAAGTCTAAACAAATGCTGTTTTGGGAACGTTTTGTCGAAGTAAAAGCCCTGCTTGTTAAATCCTAAGCGCTGTAGAAGCTTCTGCGACGCCTTATTGTCTGGGTGCGTCATAGCGGTTAAAAAACCATACCCTTCAGCAGTAGCCCAAGCTATAACCTTCTTGCATGCCTCGTGGCACAAGCCGCTTCCTCTTGCTTCAGGCAACATGGCGAAGCCCAAGTCTGGGCATTCAAATGCAAAGCGATTAAATAACCCACAAACTCCTAACGGTTGTTTAGTGTCATTTAACTCAACAGCAAGTAAACCGTAACCCCACTCTTCTCGTTGCGCATTGGTTTTTCCAATGTAGTCGCAGGCGTCATCTAATGTGTTTACATTCTTACTTCCAATGTACTTAAGCCACAGCTCGTCTTGCTGTAATGCTAGTACCCAATGTTGATCATCAAACGTGAGCGGTCTTAAAGTAATTCTATCCGAGGTTAAAATTGATTCTTCAGTATTCACACTAAACTCTCTGCCTAAAGGCGTTTGTTACTGCTAAAACTAGCGCTTCGCTAGAATTCTGTCTATATGCTCAATAGTTTCATTATTTACTTTTGCCGCACGTGGGTATTTTGGTTGTGCTCTGTCGTTTACTCTCGGGTGTTCCCATAGCGACGTGTGCATTACAAATCGCTCCGCTTCTTCAATGCCACCGTGTTCTAAACAACCGGCTATACAAGTATCAACATAGGTTTGGCTAACAGGAAAAGCTTCGCTTGCTGGCTCGCAGGCGAGTGTTTCACAAATCCAGAAAGTGAACTGCGCCAATCGCTCATTTAACGCGTCTGTTACCTCACCTTGGTGAAGTTGAAAACTAAGCGCTTTAGGACTAACTTCCACAAATCGATAGTCTTTCTCGCGTTCTTGTAATGCGGGGTTAATTTGCGTGGGGATAAGCTGAGCGTTCAGCTGGCTATGAGCGTTGGCTACGGCACCTACATAGGTTTGTTCTTCATGGATACTGCGCGTCACCCAAGCTCGCTCGAACCCTGATACGGTTACAGGGATCCCTTTTGTGAAAATGTTCGAGTAGCGCTCTCGACTATCTTTGCTGAGTAAGCTTCCGTAACCTAAAACCATATGTTGTTCGGTTTGCGTACTTAGCCAATTCGCTATCTCATTCATTTTCACCTCTACTTCATAGCTGCTTCATCATCACTATTTTAGGGCTGTTTATCTTTACTTTGTATAGCCCTAAGAAAAAATTGCTTTACGCATTTTTTCAAACTGTATAAATATTTTTTCACGCTTCATAAATGATAAAGGCGGTGTAACACGTTACACCGCCTTTGCTTACTACAGTAACGTCGCTAATTAAAACAAGGCTCGCACACCCATAGTAAAGTTTCTACCTGGAAGCGGTGCTTGGTCTTTCAAGAAAGATGTATGAACACGAGCTTCTTCATCAGTCAGGTTTTCACCACGAGCAAATAGCACCCAATCGATACCTTGCGAACCAAATTCGTATTGAACGCTAGCATCAACCAAGGTGTAGCCATCGGTTGAGGTTTCGAACGACGCCACTTCATCTTGGTCGTCGTACCATGTAAAGCCCACGTCAGCACTTAAACCATCGTTCACATAGCTTATTTCACTACCAAAGCGCATAGGTGGCGTGCGTGGAAGGTTGTCATCTTCTACTTCTGCGCGAATATAGTCGCCAAATACAGTCAAGCGTAGCGTGTCTGTTAAGTCTACGTAAGTTTCTGCTTCAAAGCCCCAGATGTCAGCGTCAGCTTGTTGGAAATAATAAACCGGCGTGCCCTCTTCATCGCTGTGTTCTTCATGTTCGTCATGCTCTTCTTCAAGCTCGTCGTGCTCTTCCTCATGTTCGTGCTCGCTCAAGGCAAGTAAACCCGTACTCGACTGGAAGATATAGTCATCAGCCTGATTGTAGAAGAAAGATGCGCTGTAACCCCAGCTTCCGGTAAATTTACGGAAAGTAATATCTAGGTTGGTGCTAACTTCTTCGTTAACGCTTCTTAAGTCTTCTTCAATATGGCCTTCTTCGTCCATATCGAATACCAGACCCACTTCGTAGCTTTGAGTTGCTAAGTGCTGACCTGCAGAGAAAAGTTCTTGCTGGCTAGGCGCGCGTTCGCTGCGTGATAAGGTCACTGCAATTGAGTGGCCTTCCTGGTATTCCCAATTGGCGCCCGCTGAAAGCGACAGGCTGGTGAAGTCATAATCAGGGAAGTTGAAAGCCACAGCGTGCTCTTCGTGCTCTTCCCCCTCATGCTCTTCGCCTTCGTGATCCTCGTGCTCTTCGCCTTCGTGCTCCTCATCTTCATGTAAAACGTCAAGCTCTACTTCGCTTGCTTCAGCATCCAAGGTTGTGCGTTCAAGTCGGCCACCCAACTCAAAGGTAACGTCACCTACTTTTTTCTGCTCAACGACATAAAGTGCATAGCTTGAGGTGGTATTGGCTGGCGTGAAAGCTTCTTCGCCGACAGCATTGTAATCGCTATGGTTAAACTGTAGGCCGAATACGCCGTGCCATCCGTTTATTTCTTCATGATAAGCCGACAAGCGAATGTCGCTTGATTCGTTTGTGAATACAGTACCCGGCTCGCCGTCTTCAATTTCTGCGTGCTCATAATCGGTATAAGCCGCGGCAAATTTAAGGTTAGTTAGCCCCTCGAAAGGAGAATGCCATTCACCGGCTGCTTGGTAGCGAGTCATATCTACATCAAGTAGCACGCCTTCTTCTTCATGATCGTGATCGTCTTCGTCGTGATCACCATCAAGCTCATCATGCTCGTCTTCGTCATGCTCTTCTTCGTGCTCATGGCTGTGGCCTGGCACGCCATATTCGTTGTCTAGTTGCTCAACCGCAAAACCGAAGTAACCTTCTTCTGCCACGTAAGAAAGACCTGCAACAACGTTACGGGTCTCCATGGCGCTGCTTTCTAATTCACCGTAAGGTTCATCTTCATCAGGTTCGATAGACGCGAAGCCTGGGATGTCAGCATTATCTGTGTCGCGATAGAAACCGTCTACATGCCACACAATATTGCCACTACCGCCAGTCACATCAGCGCGAGTGTACGAACCATTGTTAACCGTGCTGTAGCTAGTTTCTGCTTCGCCTTCTACGCCGTCTATTTGGTACTGGGGAATGCGTTTATCTACTACGTTAACCACACCACCGATAGCACCGCTGCCGTATTGAAGTGTTGCTGGGCCGCGAAGCACTTCTACCTGGGTTGCGCTTGAAAGCGTAGTCGCTACGTTATGGTCTGGCCCAACGCGCGATACGTCAGAAACATCTAAGCCGTTTTGAACTATCTTTACGCGAGGACCATCGTTGCCGCGAATAACTGGGCTACTTGATACTGGACCGAAATACGTGCTGTGTACACCCGGCGCGTTTTTAAGGGTCTCGCCTAGGGTTGGCGCTTCAATTTTACGTAGTTTATCAGCTCCGATAACAGTTACAGGTGTAACCGATTCAAGTACCGATGATTGAAGCGCATTAGCAGTTACAACAATATTTTCAACAGATGCGGGCTGTAAAACAAAGTCGACGTTTTGATCTGCGTTTACGTCGCCTAGGTCGTTATCACCATGAATGTAGTTAGAAGAATAAACATGTAAATGAATATGTGGCTGCTTAACATCGTCAAAACGGTAAACGCCATTTTCATCGGTGTAAGCCACGCGACGGCTACCTTCAATTTTAACTTCTGCACCAGCAACTGGTTGGCCAGCAGTATCTGTTACTTTTCCCGTTACTGTAGTGGCATACACAGGCGCACTTAAAAGCCCTGCTATGGACAAACTTAGCAGCGAACGCATTTTCATGAGGTTTCCTTCAAGGAAGTTATAACATTATCTAGTGATGTTATAACATTTTTCAGCATTGACCTGCTTATGTCAACCGCGGGCTAGCGTAACTTCCCTTTGTTCTAACGTAATTTAATGTTTTGTGACTATTTAGGTGCTTAGTTAACACTTTTCGCCCCAACATACGCAAAAGTGCTTAAGCTCTACTTACATTAAAGTTAATGACTTCTTTAATATGTGACGCGCCTGTTTTCAACATCAGTAACCTGTCGACACCTAAGGCTACGCCTGCACATGCAGGCAACCCAGCATCAAGGGCACTTAAAAAATTCTCATCAATGGGCTTTGTTGGCAACCCGTTTTCTTTGCGCTTTTCGTTATCTGTCTCAAAGCGAAGCCTTTGCTCCTTCGCCGCACTTAGCTCATGAAAGCCGTTGGCCAGTTCGGCGCCTTGGTAATACACCTCAAAGCGTTCAGCAACCCGCTCATCAGCAGAACTTAACTGTGCAAGCGCAGCCTGAGAGGCCGGAAAGTTGTAGACAAAACAAGGCCGTTCAATACCGATTTCAGGCTCGATAACATAGCTAAATAACAGTTGTAATTTGCTGTCATAGCTAAGGCTTTGTGGCGCATGAATATCTATATGGTGCTGCTCCATTGCGCTTAGCAAAATTTCATCATCAGCGCTTAGTGGGTCAATATTTAGATAGTGCTGAAAGGCTTGCTGATAAGTCATTTTATCGGCTGAGGCGGTGTTTAAGGTTTCTTGCAATAAGGCGTCAACCTCGTCCATTAAAGCGAAGTGATCAAAGCCTAAGCGATACCACTCTAGCATGGTAAATTCTGGATTGTGCCAGCGCCCTTCCCCTTCATGGCGAAACGCTTTACAAACTTGATAAATACTGCCGCTATCAGCGCACAGTAAACGCTTCATGGCGTATTCTGGCGAGGTCTGAAGATACAACTTACTTGGCTTACCAGATGAGGCAAAATTAAACCGTGTATCAAACGCATCTAGGTGTTCGTCAGTAACTGTGCCGTTTGAAAGTAAAGGCGTGTCTACCTCTAACACGTTTCTTGCGTAAAAAAACTCTCGGATGGTTCTGAGTAATTCTGCACGCGCTACACGCGCATCATGTGTGGTAGTCGGCTGCCAAGGTTGCATGTATTAAAACCTAAATAGTAAAGCTTAAACAAAAAACCGGTACACAAGGCACCGGCTTTTATACGTAAACAATATGCGCGTATAGCGCTTTAGTTTTCGCTATTATTTTTGTGCACGAGACACATATTCGCCAGAGCGCGTATCAACGCGGATAACTTCACCTGTTTGTACGAATAGAGGAACGCGAACAACTGCACCAGTGCTAAGTGTCGCTGGTTTACCGCCCGTACCTGCTGTATCACCTTTAAGACCTGGGTCCGTTTCAGTGATTTCTAGCTCAACAAAGTTAGGTGGCGTTACCGTAATAGGAGAACCATTCCACAGTGTAATAGTACAAACGTCGTTTTCTACCAACCACTTTTGGTTCTCGCCCACCGCTTTTTCGTCTGCAGCGATTTGTTCGAATGTATCGTTGTTCATAAAGTGGTAGAATTCGCCGTCGGTGTACAAGTAGGCAAGCTCTGTATCCATTACATCAGCGCCTTCTACTGATTCACCTGAGCGGAAAGTTTTTTCTAAAACTTTACCTGAAATAAGCTTGCGGATTTTTACGCGGTTAAACGCTTGGCCCTTACCCGGCTTTACGTATTCGTTTTCTAGAATGTTGCAAGGTTCGCCGTCCAGCATGATTTTCAGGCCGCCTTTGAACTCGTTAGTGCTGTAATTAGCCATAATTCCTCTGTCTAAACATAAGGTACAAAAAGTTTCGTGGAACAAATAATACCTAAAAAACCGATTTCTGTAGAGCATAACTGGCAAAAAGAATTAGCAAGTAGCTACACCGATCCTGCAAAACTGTTGCAGCACTTAGGTTTAGACCAAGAAAAATACGCTCAACATATTAAAGCGCGCCGTCTGTTTCCTATGCGTGTTCCACGGCATTTCGTTAGCCTTATGGAAAAAGGAAACCCTAACGACCCTCTGTTTCTACAGGTCATGCCGCTTAGCGACGAATTTCTCACTTCACCGGGCTATAGCGAAGATCCGTTAGATGAGCACGACACAGCAGGTAAAGGCATACTGCACAAATACGATTCTCGCGTGTTGTTAATGGTACGCACTGGCTGTGCTGTAAACTGCCGTTACTGTTTTCGTCGCCACTTCCCGTATGCCGACAATTCGGTAAGTAAACATCAGTGGCTTGATGTACTTGAATACCTTCGCAGTAACAGCAAGATTAACGAGGTGATTTTTTCCGGCGGCGACCCTCTTATGGCGAAAGATGATCATTTGGCGTGGTTAGCCAATGAAATTGCAGCCATTCCCCACATAAAACGCCTGCGTATACATAGCCGCTTGCCTGTGGTACTGCCAGAAAGAATTAGCCATGACTTTATTGAATGGTTTACCGCATTGCCTCTTCAAAAAGTGCTGGTGCTGCACGCGAACCACGAGAATGAAGTCTCTGAGCCCTTAAAAAGGCGACTGCACACATTGCGAGACAAAGGTGTGACCTTGCTCAATCAGTCGGTATTACTTAAAGGCATTAACGATTCTGGCGAGGCCATCAGTAACTTAAGCGAGTCACTTTTTGAAGCGGGTGTCCTGCCTTATTACTTACACGTATTAGATAAAGTGCAGGGTGCAAGCCATTTTTATGTCAGCGACGATGAAGGTCGCCTGATTATGGAAGAAGCGATAAAGCGTCTGCCAGGCTTTTTAGTGCCAAAACTGGTGAGAGAAATTGGCGGTCAACCTGGCAAAACGCCTATCGACTTACATTTGCATCCGTAACTTACGCGTAGGTATCGATGTTGGCGCCTAACGCGGGGTTTGAAGATGACGGTTTTGGTACGTCAGCGGCTGATTCCAGCAGCTGAAGCGACGCTTTACCCTCTTGCTCTTGTTGGCTTTTTGCCAACTTAAGAGAGGCCAACTCAAGTGACGCACCGGACGCTCCAGAGGCACTAGCACCTTGTAGATCCATACCATTTTCCTTTGTTGCTTGTAGCAAAGTAAAAAAATGGGCAGAATTGCCCACCCTTACGATGTGTTGAGCATTACGTAACCAACATGTTCTTTAGTGAACCGTAGGTTTTGTAATTTACAACATCGTTAAGTTATCGGCCTTGAAAGGCGAAACTTTAACCATTATTTACCGTAATACATTTTACGTGGCAAAAAATAATTGCGACGCAAACCATATAAACTTAGGTGTGCAGGTAGTAAGCACACCTAATCACATTAGAAATAAAAGGCGTGACTATGCAACAGAGCCAAGAGATGCAAGCTGTCCATCAACAACTTCAAGAAACACTTCAAACGCTGCACCGCAAAGCCGTTGATGCCGACCAAGTTTTAGATAACTTACAGCGCGATCAAAAAGGTAAGTTTGCAGCCGTATTCGCTGACGATAGCGGTTTTACCACATCAGCCAAGCGCTTTGGCCCCTATGTACAAGAGATTGCGAATGACTGGCAATCGCTAAAGGAACTGGATGATGATGCGGCCAAACAAGCCCTAGCGCCATTGGTTAAAAAAATAGAGTTGGCTCTAGTAACCATTGCACAGTTTCAGCAGTCTCTTGCTAAAAAGTAGCGTAGAACGGCAAGTGAGTAAAACAAAGCCCGCTTTAACAGCGGGCTTTTTTATAGATTAGCGTCTTAGTTTCGGCGCACTCTTACATTCCTTAGCGCTTATTTTTGGTAAAGCGGCAGCAAGCTGATTCTACGCTTAATTTCCTTTACTTCTTTTAAATAGGCTTCACTGTCCACGCGCTGATATTGTTCAGTGAAGGCTTGCTTACTCAAGCCTTCAGGCAGACCTTCAATAGGCGGGATGATTTCAAGTTCACTTTGAATGCGCGCCATGGCGTTTTGTACTTCCATTGCGGTGTTAGGATTTGTAGCAACCTTCGCAAACTCAGTACCCGACATATCTGCGGCTAAATCTACAAAGCTATAGCCCGAACCACCGTTGCCCCTGTCCATTAGCTCTTTAAACTCGCCGATTGCCAAAGACATACCTTGTTCAGCCATTAGCTCTAACGCCGCAGAAATAATAAAGTGGCGAGCCAAGTCATTGCGATTATGAAGTACCGCGCCCCTGCGCGGCTTTAACGCCCTATCGGGATCTGGCTGGATATCGCCAACCAGTGCACCCACGCGGTGATGACCCACGTAAACCGCTAGCGCGAGAATTACAGCATTGTTGTGGAGTACGGCATCTTGCGACGTTTGACTTTGCTCTCGCGCTCTAGCCATCCCTTCACGCAAGTATTCAGTAAGAGAAACCGGTTGTTTGATAAAGCTATTTCTCTTCCCGATAAATAACGAAGGTAATAGGCTGATAGTTGCTGAAGCTCGGTTTGTTCGCTGACTGACATATTTGAAGTCACAACGTTTAGCTCACTTAGTAGCTCGTCTAAGCGCCCAACATCAAGGGTTAGTTCACCACGCCCCATTGTTACTCGCTCTACCCGAGACAGCGCAATAGTGGCTATTTCTGATTGGGTATAAGAGTTCACCGTGCGTTCTAAAAAGCCAAGTAAAAAACGGCCTGGAATGGTTAAGTCACCTACTTGAACTTGCTCTATACGCAAGCTATCTCCGGGTAATACTAATGCCGAGGCATTAATGTAATAGCCTGTATTATCAATGGCGTAAGTAACATTTACAGTACCACCCAATGGGGTGATGTTTACTACGCCTTTAAACTCCGGTAAGGCCCGCTGTAACACGCCCACCAGGCTTTCGACTTGCGTTTCGGTAAGCGTAACTTGATGACCTTCTTCTCGGCGTGAAAATGCCTGTTTAAGCTGACCGAGCAGTTCGTTAACACTGTCAGCACCATCTAGTTGTGTGGGCGCTGTCGATGCTACCAAGGGCGCTTTTTGTACAGCCATAACGGTAACCGTAGCCACGCCTACTACAAGCAGAACAAGGATGATGGCGATAGTTATTAAAAGCCATTTGAGGCTACGCAAAATCATAAGAAATCAGCTTTACCTGTAATTACAACTAATAAAAAGGAATTAGCGCCTAAATGCGTTGTTGTGAAACGGAACACAATAGGCGCTAAGATGCTGGTTATACTACGTTATCTATTTTCGCGCCACCAGTGACAAGTGGAATGACAAGTTGGTCGTATATAACCTTTTTAATTAACGTATCTTTATTAATCAACGTGTCTTGAGCTCACTATCGCTCCACTCTTTCAAGCTATCGTAACGCACAGTAGCACGGGATAAATCGTGATGCTGCGATAAGTCTGTAGGTATTACAATACAAGCCAACTTTGCCTCAAGTGCCGCTGTCATGCCGGTTTGCGTGTCTTCAATGGCTACACACTCGCTAGGCGATTTACCTAACTTATCCATTGCAAGGGCATAACAATCTGGGGAGGGCTTACTGTTTTCTACGTCCTCTACGGCCACCACACAGGAAATATAATCACTCAACTCATATTGAGATAACGTTTTTTCTACTGCCTTTTTACTTCCCCCAGTCACAATACCAATAGTAAATCCCTTGTCTGCACATTGTGTAATGGTCTCCCTAGCAAATGGCATCAAAGGAAAAGCTTGCTTATCGAGGTAGTCGCTCACGCTTTTATGTTTCTGCTGAGCCAGCAACTGCGGTTCTATATCAATATTAAAATGCTCAACCAAGTCCACTGCGTTTTGTTTAACCGGTATCCCGGCCATTACTTCGCAATAAAAATCCTTGCTTAGCTCAACATCATATTTCAATAAAATGTCTTTCCAAAGGTCAAAATGTATGGTTTCTGAGTCAATCAGGGTACCATCGTGGTCAAATAATAGCGTTGTGGTGTTATCGCTCACCGCTAACTGGCGTGTAGATGAAGAAACTGAATGCAATGCCAAAATAAACCTCCTTGCTATTAAAACTAAATTTCGATGTTGAGAATACATAGAACGCTATCGGCACCGAAAAACCGATATCATCCTGTCTCTGTCTATTGTCCGTTATTTCATTTCGAGAAGGTGAAACAACCTAGTCATTACCAATGACAAATGATGCAGAGACTAGGCCAGCTACTCCTGTGGTACACTGAGAGCCTCTCACCAGTTTGAAATTTTTTTACGTGGAGCTAACTGCGTGCTTTACCACATTTTAGGCTTTGCCAGTGCCGCGCTTTTTTTACTGACATGGTTAGGCTTATGGTCACAAATTAAAGCTATGACGCACCACCAAGTGCACGTTGCGAGCGAGCAAAGTGATGCGAACCACAGCCTGTCGCTAAACCAGTTTGGATCTAGCTATTTTGCGTTTTTCTCTATTTTCCTTTTCGGCATTTCGGTAGAGCCTTTTAACCATTACTTGGTTTGGACGCGTTTTGGCGCGCTCATTCTTACGCTCATAATAATTTGGAAGATATGGCAACATAGGCGCACTACTATTTCAGGCTACGTTGCCGCTATTGCTTTGCTTGCGCTTGTTGGCGGTACCCTTTCCATTGCTTTTCGCCCCTTCCCAACGTTTGCGCAACTTGGCGCAAACACGTTGATGCTGGTAGTCACCGTCATCTTATTTCAAGGGTCACTGCATCAGTGGCTTGTGTTACAGCGCAGACAAAAAGTAGGCTCGCTGTCCTTTGCGTTATTTCGAAACATCTTGATTAAAGACGTTAGCACCTTAATGTTTGGCTTAACAATGCCGTTAAGCCAAAGCTGGCCGCTACTCATCTTAAACGGCACCAGTGTTATAATGCGTGGCAGTATTTTGTTGCAGATGCACAAACTAAAACGCCGAGAACTCCATGTTTCAGGATAGTCTCTCGGCGTTTTCTATTCACTTTTTGACGTTTTGCTTTTTGACTAACTTTCAAAGCATCGACGTTTATTCTGCGCGTTAGCTCTTACAAGCGCTAGAGCCGTGCGCTATAGCGCAACTTCTGCCATATTTCCTTTGCTTTCAAGCCACGTTTTACGATCGCCAGAACGCTTCTTAGCAAGCAGCATATCCATTAGCTCCATCATCTCTTCAGCATCTTCAATAGTCAGCTGAACAAGGCGACGGGTGTTCGGGTCCATGGTCGTTTCGCGAAGCTGTAGCGGGTTCATTTCACCCAAGCCTTTGAAGCGCTGTACGTTCACTTTTCCGCGTTTCTTTTCCGCTTCAATACGATCCAGAATCCCCTGCTTTTCACCCTCATCTAAGGCGTAATACACTTCTTTGCCTACATCTATTCTAAATAGCGGCGGCATAGCGACATACACATGGCCTTGCTCTACTAAGGTTCTGAAATGACGTACAAAGAGTGCACATAGCAAGGTTGCAATGTGTAGCCCATCCGAGTCAGCATCGGCAAGAATACAAATTTTACCGTAGCGTAAACCAGACAGGTCTGTTGAATCTGGATCTATACCCAGCGCCACAGAAATATCGTGAATTTCCTGTGATGCCAGCACCTGAGAAGAGTCGACTTCCCAGCTATTTAAGATTTTACCGCGCAGGGGCATAATTGCCTGAAATTCTCGGTCACGCGCTTGTTTAGCCGAGCCACCTGCCGAGTCACCCTCTACTAAAAACAACTCAGAGTAAGAGATATCTTGTGACGAGCAGTCGGTTAATTTACCCGGTAATGCAGGGCCTTGAGTAACCTTTTTACGGGCGACTTTTTTCACCTGTCGAAGACGACGCTGTGCATTGTTAATACACATTTCAGCCAGCGCTTCAGCAATTTCAGTGTGCTGGTTTAGCCACAAACTAAATGCGTCTTTCACCACACCCGATACAAACGCACTGGCCTGACGTGAAGATAAACGCTCTTTGGTTTGACCGGCGAACTGAGGGTCCTGCATTTTAGTTGAAAGGATATAGGCGCAGCGGTCCCAAATATCGTCCGGCGATAGCTTGACGCCACGGGGCATTAAGTTTCTAAATTCGCAAAATTCGCGCATCGACTCCAGTAAGCCTTGGCGCAATCCATTAACGTGTGTACCACCTTGCGCGGTAGGGATAAGGTTAACGTAGCTCTCGGTGACCAAATCACCACCTTCGGGCAGCCACATCACAGCCCAATCCGCGGCTTCCGTATTGCCACTGAACGTGCCTACAAATGGCGTATCTGACGGTAAAGTTTCGAACTCTTCCACCGCTTGGTAAAGATAGTCTTTTAGGCCATCTTCGTAATACCACTCTTGGCTTTCTTTGGTAATTTTGTTGTCAAAGCGAATACGTAAGCCAGGGCTTAATACCGCTTTAGCACGCAGATTATGAACAAGACGACTAACCGAGAACTTTGCAGAATCAAAATATTGCGGGTCGGGCCAAAAATGAACACGGGTACCTGTGTTGCGCTTGCCACAAGTATCGATAACCTGTAAATCTTCTACCTTGTCGCCGTTTTCAAAGGCGATTTGATATACGTTACTATCTCGTCTTATCGTCACCTCAACGCGGGTTGAAAGCGCATTAACTACCGAGATCCCCACCCCGTGAAGACCACCAGAGAAGGCGTAGTTTTTATTTGAAAACTTACCGCCTGCGTGAAGCTTACATAATATAAGCTCTACGCCTGATATTCCCTCTTCAGGGTGTATATCCACCGGCATACCACGACCATCGTCAATAACTTCTAACGATTGGTCTTCATGCAAAATAACTTTGATATTAGAGGCATGGCCGGCGAGCGCTTCATCCACACTGTTATCGATGACTTCCTGCCCTAAATGATTTGGGCGGGTGGTGTCGGTATACATACCAGGACGGCGTTTTACGGGGTCAAGGCCGTTTAAAACCTCGATAGCTTCTGAATTATATTGATTTGACATAGTTATGGTTGTTATTTAAGCCAGCGATAAGGAAAGAAAGCACGCACTACTGTCAGTAATTACAGCACTGCACGGCGTATATTTGATGTTAGCAGGGCTAGTAAAGACTGGCAATGCGCTTATTTTAACAAAAACTCTGCGATAGCAGGTAAGTGGTTTTCGTAACCAACAAAGCTGTGATCACCACCCTCTTCAATAAGTAAGTGACTTTTCTGGTACTTCTCTGCAGCCAAGCGATAGTCTAGGGTTTCATCTTCAGTTTGAAGCAGCACTTTGTAACTAGATGGCTGTTTAATTGAAGCAGCCTCTAAGGCTTTTATCACCCCCATATCGCTTTCTACTATCTCAAATTTTTCTCTGCTGTATGGGTTCTCATGAGAGCCTATGAAGTTTTGCAGCAGTTCATAGGGGCGTACCGCTGGATTTATTAATACGGCTTTACCACCGAACTTCTCAAGTAAAAAGGTAGAGAGATAGCCGCCCATTGAGCTACCAATCAGTTTAAGCCCGTTTTCAAGCAGTGCCGGGGTGCTATCAATAAGCTCAAGCAGCTGACTTTCAACTTTACTTGGAAAGTTAGACAGTTCAGGAATATGTAAGGTGACGTTTGAGTGATGCTGCTCAAAATATTGTTTAGTGGCTTGGGCCTTGATGGACTTCGGCGAGCTCAAAAAGCCATGGAGATATAAGATGTGCTGCATACTGTTCTCTACTGTGTTGTTCTCTGTATTTTGGACTATTTCAAACCCAGACCTCGGCAACCCTAACGTCTACCGTTCCATTATCCATTAAGTTAATCAGCTGATACCCAGGTGAGTCTTCGCTTACACCGAATTCAGCACGCATTTGCCACTGCCAGCAGGTAGAAGGGCTCCCGTAAGAAGGCGTGCTATTCGTTCCTATTTCTTGGCGCAATGGCGAATGAATATGACCGTGAATTAACGCCTTTATTTGCGGATATTCATTAATAAGCAATTCAAGGTGCTGCGCATTAGCCAAAAAATGTTTATCCATCCAGCTTTTCGAAGGCAATATATGGTGATGAAGCGCAACAAGATGATTAACGTGAGAAGATGCATCTAGCGATTGCTTTAACGCAATTAAATCGCCGCTTTTTACTTCGCCCGCCGCCGTGTGCATATTGCCTGAAGCGCGGGTATCCATACCGTGTATTTGCCAGTTTGAAAAGCTTATCGGGTTGGTGCTTTGTAAGTGACGGCTACCAAGATAGCTTTCGAAATGCGGATTATTGTCGTGATTTCCAGCAAGAACGAACCAGTCTACATTTTCTGGCTCGATGTATTGCTCCATCAATGCGGTAAAATGTTGATAGCTTTCGGGGGAGTTATCGCCGCTGATATCACCAGTAACCAACACTATCACTTTCTGTTCTTGCCCGTTGTTGCCTTGATTAGCGCTCTGTTTTTTTGAGTCAGCAATATCAGTAAGGTCCTCTCGAACAGCGACAAGCACTCGCGTCAATGAATGATAAGGCGCTATACCTGCGTAACCAGTCTTGTCTTTATCCTTAAATAAGTGGCAATCACTTATCTGTATTAGTGATATCACGCTTCAGAGGTAACGTTTGTTGAATGTTGCAGGCAAAAGTTTAGCCACTCAGCTAAAAAGATATTTACCATATGCTTTTCGTTGCGCTGGCGCATCTTCAAATTAGGGTATTCGTAGGAAGGCTCAAGGGCCCCTGTATTTTGGCTGTTTATCACTTCAGCCATGCGCGCATCATGATATAGGCGAACCGTCATACTTGGCGTTAGGTACGTCGGCATGTCTTTAGTGGTTTGTTTTATGCTCAACGTGCTGGTGTAGCGAGCAGAGTCCACTATCCTGATCTCATAGGCTAATCCCACGCCAACAGAAAATTCATAACTCAAATCTTCCGTATCGCAGTCAGGTAGCATTCTAAGAACATAAGCATAGTTCAGTTCGCAAAGCGCCTGCATTGACGGAAGATGAGGGATGTATTTTCGTTGATTGCGTTGTGTCACGATGTCTGCCACTGCTCCAGAAGTTGTGTTTTATGCATAAAGAACCATTGTAGCGCAATTACTGCTGCGGCGTTGTCTATATGGCCATTTTCCAACCATTCAAGAGCGGTATTCTCTTTTACGCGATGCACTTTGATATCTTCAGACTCGCTTTCAAGCCCGTGAATTCCTTTTGCCAAGTTAGCATCAGTCTTTGCTATAAATATATGTAATCTTTCCGTGGTACCACCTGGACTCGATAAATAGCTTAAGGCCTTAGTCAAGTTTTGTAACTCTATTCCCGCCTCTTCCATGGACTCTCTATGGCATACATTTTCTGGAGTCTCACCTTTATCTATCATGCCTGCGATAATTTCTATTAACCAAGGGCTTGAAGATGTAGCTAACGCCCCAATTCTAACTTGCTCAATTAGCACGAATTCTTGCAGAATAGGATCGTAGGGCAAAACGCCCACCGCATGACCGCGTTCAAAAATTTCGCGTGTAACCGTGTCGCTCCATTCTCCATTGAAACACTTGTGCTTAAATTGATACTGATTCATGGTAAAGAAACCACGATACACTGGCTTAATGTCGGTAATTTCGACGTCATTTGAGGTAAATGAAAGGAATTCCTTGCTCATTTGCTGACACTTATGGTTCAAATAGATTTATCATACATAGTACATTTACACACCAGCCATGTATACGCATGAAAAATGCGATGTTGAGTGTGTACGAATAACAGAAAACTCATATTACAAGTCGTCTATTACTATAAAAATTGCGTGGGTAGATCACATATTCTGTTACAGTTAATCGAATACTGTTACGAGTTTGGACTTTCGGTTTGTGGTTGAATTTTCATACACTTGGTTTTAATAAGTCGTCTTAACGAATAAATGACGACGCAACTTGAAAACAACAGGAAGACGTAAGCATGAAACGAACACTTCTGTCGCTGGTTATCGGTGTTTCGATGACAACTGGTGCACTAGCCGATGACCTAATGCAGGTATATCAACAAGCACTGGCGAACGATCCATTGGTAAACCAAGCGAAAGCGCAACGTGATGCTGCGTTTGAAGGAATTAGTATTAGCCGTGCAAGTCTACTACCGCAAATATCGGGCTCTGTGGGCTACACCATGTCAGATTCTGAACGCTTTCAACAAGCTGCTGGTGACAACGGCCTTCAGGTTTTTACCACAGATACAGAAGTAGACACCATCGATTACGGCTTAACGCTTTCGATGTCGCTGTACGACCACGCTAATTGGTTGGGCTTAGACCGCGCTGAAAAAATTGCTGAACAAAGCGATGCGCAGCTTGCAGCAAGCATGCAGGATGTAATTGTACGTACAGTTACTGCTTACTTTGACGTATTGCGTGCCCGTGACAACGTAGAGTTTGTAGGTTCAGAAAAACGTGCGATTGAACGTCAACTTGAACAAACACGCCAACGTTTCGAAGTGGGCCTTACGGCGATTACTGACGTGCATGAAGCGCAAGCAAACTACGACAGCACAGTCGCTCAGGAAATTCAGGCTAAAAACGAACTTGAATTTGCCCTTGAAGCGCTGCGTGTGATTACAGGTAAATATCACGACCGTCTTTACGGATTAAACAAAGATAATTTCTCAGCCACTATGCCGGTACCTGAAACCGTAGATAGCTGGCTAGAAACCGCCCAAGACAAAAACCTAGCATTGTTGGTAGACCGTTTAGCCATGGATGTGGCGAAAGAAGACATCGCAATCGCACGTTCGGGTCACTTGCCAACGTTATCTTTGTCAGGCAGCTATGGCCGTTCGAAAGACGATGTAGACGCCGAGATTCTTAACGACGATGGCTCAACGACCCCATTTGGTTATGAAACGCCGTACTTAAACAGTCAGTCTATTGGCGTGACATTGAGTGTACCTATTTACCAAGGCGGCAGTGTTAGCGCACAAACATCGCAAGCGAAGTACAACTATGTAGCAGCAAGCCAAGTTGCTGAGCAGACGTACCGTCAGACCGTACAGTCGGTTCGTAGCTCGTTTAACAACGTAAAAGCGTCTATCTCTACTATTCGCGCTCTAGAGCAGTCTGTTGTGTCGGCAGACAGCGCCCTTAAAGCAACAGAAGCTGGATTTGATGTAGGTACACGTACTATCGTTGATGTACTTGATAGCACACGTAACCTGTTTGATGCGCGTCGTAACCTTGCTGGTGCTCGCTATGACTTCATTCAGTCTGTGATTACACTTAAGCAAGCAGCGGGAACCCTTACAGGTGAAGATGTAGCTATGATCAACCGCGGTCTCAAGCCGGTCGAGAGCAATAACGACCAATAGGTTGTTTTATACCGCTAAGTAAGCATTTGAGTACGACATAAAGAGGGTGGCGACTGGCTGCCCTTTTTTGTGCCTACTCCGGTATTTGAAAATTGGTGATTTGAGGTTTAGCAGGAATATCTACTCGCTATTTTGCGCAAGAGAACTTCTTTAATGCGCCCAACAACTGCCGATATTCATCACATAATGCTTCAGCGTTTTGTTTAGTCATTACAAAATTAGATAAACGCATTGAAACGACGCGTAATTTCTCTTGCAACAGCTGTAACTCATCATCCATGATTATGCCCTTTAGATTTGTCTCTATTTTTAATGATGTTGTTTTTGCCGGGTTTAAGGCTTTAAAGTCGCCTTTTTGCCCCTACATTTTGGCGCATAAAGTGTGCGAACAACAACTTTAGTATAACGCCAAGTAAGCTTACGACAAGCCTCTTGGTTTATTGTTTTTTTTCTTGAGTGATAAATAAAAATGCAAGCCTCTGAACTACAAAATAAATTTGAGCGCATAAGAGCAAATAAATGGTTTGAAGCCTTTGTTATCAGCGTCATCGTGATATCGGCGCTATTAGTCGGTGCGAAGACCTATGAACTACCTACCGGCATGTCATCTGTTACGTTGTTTTTAGACTGGTTTATCAGCGCTTTCTTTCTAACTGAAATCACAATTCGCTTTTTAGCGGAAAAGCAAAAGCGTTACTTTTTCAAAAGTTTCTGGAACTGGTTTGATACCCTCATTGTAGTTATAAGTCTAATCCCGGCAGACGACACTGAACTTGCGCTGATTGCGCGTTTAGTGCGGGTCTTCCGCGTGCTTCGTATGATTTCAATCATCCCAGAGCTTCGAATATTACTTGTTTCTCTAGTGAAAGCTCTCCCTCAGCTAGGCTATGTCATGCTGCTGATGTTTATCATCTTCTATATATATGCAGCGGTAGGCAGCACACTATTTGAAAACATTAATCCGGTGCTGTGGGGCGATATCACTATTTCTATGCTGACACTCTTTAGGATCATGACCTTCGAAGATTGGACAGATGTGATGTACGAAACTCAAGAAGTGTACTCACTCAGCTGGATTTTTTACTTAACCTTTATCTTCTTTACCGCTTTTGCTTTCCTCAACATGGTCATTGGTATTGTGGTCAATGTGATGGAAAGAGAAAACGAAAAGGCAAGAGCAGAAAAAGAAGCTGCCTTACTTGAAGAGCAAATCGCACAAGGCAATATCGAACCTACACTGCATGATGTGCTCAAAGAGTTGCGAGAGCTAAAAGCGCAGGTCGCGTCACAAAATAGCAGAGAATAACTGCCAGAGGCTGTCTAGACACAGGTAGTAAATCAGAAGCTACCCAAGCAGACAGGCAACCATAAAGAGAAGGCCACGATAAGTGGCCTTCTTTCATTTCAGTTTTTGTTACTAACTAAAACTAACAGCGTCAGATAAATAGCTAAAACCTTTATCAAAGCGCCTTACACGCCGTACTGCTGCTTTAGGCTTTCTACTCTTTGCTTTGCAGCTTCAGAGGTGAACTCCCTACTTGCTAGGCGTCGCTTCGCTAAGGCCTTTTTATCGAGTTCAAGCAACAAAGCTACGTGATTTAAATACACTTCATCGCTAGCAATGGGGCCTGTTGATATTTGCTCATACAGGGTTAGCGCTTCTTCTTTCTCACCTTTAGCGATATAAATCTGCGCTAATGTGTCTACAGCATCAGCATTTTCACGCTGCAGCGATACCGCTTTTTTCGCTAGCTCTTCAGCTCGCTGAAGGTCTTTATCTTCAAACGCTAAATACGCCAGGTTGTTAAGCACTACAAAATTATCAGGCGTTTTAGTAAGTATAAGCTCGTAGGTATCGATGGCTGCGGCTCTATCATTACCAATTTGACGCTCAGCTAACAACATTGCACTTTGTACGTCGTTATTGTGCGCATTTACGTGCTTTTGTAGAAAACTAAACGCTTGCTCTTTTTTACCTGACATCTCAAGGGCGGCAACAAGCAGCAAAGCATTGTCTGAGTTTGAAGTAGCATCATAAGCGGCCTTCGCGTGGTCAACGGCCTGCTCAGGGGCTTTATCGATAAGATGTAAGCGGGCGATGACGCCTCTTACAAACGGCAATGCCTTAACCTCGTCAGAGACATTGTTGATGATCTCCCATGCCGGTTTTGACTGACCAAGACGGCTATGAAAATAAGCTTTCAACAGCGTTAATTGAGCGTCTGGGCGCTTAGACAATACCTTGTTTGTTAACTCTAATCCTTGCTTGAATTGCTTTTGAGAGTCGACGATAAGTAGCTTGCCCAATACCGCATTTTTATCTTGTGGGTAAAATGATAACCAGCGATCAAAGAAGGTCGTTGCATCTTTTACGTTATTAGTAGCAATAAGTGCCTGGCCTTTTAGATTCCAAAAGGTCTGAGGCGATGACTCGTCACCTTCAACAGCCGTCAACAGCGAGACAGTTTTATCTAGCTGGTTATTAAGCGAATACATTCTTGCAAGTAAAAGGCGCAGGTTAATATTGCCCTTATTGGTATTAAACTGTGCTTGAGTATGTTTAACAACGTCGTCGGCATCACCACTTTCCATTGCCAACGCAAACCACAGCGCCAGTGCTTGGACGTCAGCAGGGTTCTCGTCGATAAAAGCGCGAATAAACGCAACTGCATTTTCTTTCTTGCCCTCGGCAACAAGCAATTTAGCTCTCGAGTACGTAACCTCGTTACCAGCGTCGCTAAGCTCACTCGCTTTGTCTAAGTACTGCGCCGCTTCTTGATAAGCGCCTTCTGCCGTTGCAATGTTTCCCAAGTAAATTAAGGGAGCGGCAGTCTGTGGCGACGCTTCATGCCACTCTTTTGCCGCACTTTTCGCCTTATCGAGTTGGTTAGTCGCTATGTAGGCGCGCAGTAAGGTTGCTTGTGAAGTAACAGACTCAGGCGCTTGCTCAACCGCCTGTTCAAGATTTACTAATCCATCAATGTCGTTTAATGAAAGTTGTAACACACCTAAACGAGATAAGTCTTCGGCTGTAGTGCTGACCCCTTCTGATTTTTCTACCATTTGCTGAGCGCCAACGACGTTGCCTTCTCTAAGCAATTGGTAACTGGCTTTCGAAAACAACGCCGCATCAACACCCTGCTCACCTTCAACTCTTGCTAATACTTCAAGCGCCTCATCGTTTTCACCTAGTTGGAGCATACTGTCTGCAAGCATTCGAAGGCCAGGGTGATTATCAGGCAAGCTAGACGCTACCATGGTTAAGTGGCGCTGGGCCGCTTCGAAGTCTTGAATTTGATACGCACTAAAACCCGCAACCAAACGCACAACCTGATCGCTCCTACCGTTTTGAACGGCAATTTCCAAGTGTTCAAGGGCTTTCGCGTAATTTTCGTTGGCCGACTCAATAATGCCTTTGAAAGTATTTAGCAGCGGATGGTTTTCGTTTAGCACCAACAAATCATCCACAATAGGCTGAGCTTTATCTAGATCTCTTATTTCAATAAGAAGCGCGGCATACGCAAATTTACTGGTAACGTCATCTGGAAACTGGCTAACATAAACGCCGTATACCTCTGCGGCTTTTTCAGGTTCGCCATTTTGCAGGTAAATTTTGGCAAGCTGTTGCAATACGTCTTTGTTGGTTGGCGCTTGCTCACGCAAGGCTTCTGTTGCGGCTAATGCGCCTTCCATATCGTTTTCTAGCACAAAGGCGTAACTATCAATAAGGCCTTTGTAAACCGAACTGGTATCTAGGGTGGAAAGATCGGCTAGAAGTGCTTGCGCCTCTTCATTTTTACCAAGTTGCATAAGGGCTTGAAGCTTATAAAATCCCACTTCTGCTGATTCAACCGCGGTCATTCCTTCTGCGCGATAATCTACTTCAGCGAGGGCGTTTTCTGCTCCTGACTGTTGATAGGCCACAGATAACAATGGAATAACTTGGCTCACGGGATGGCCTAAATCCATTGCCTTGTTAAGTTCTTTTTCTGCCGCCGCATAATTGTTTTGCTGTAGATACAGTTTTCCTAGCTCGAAGCGAGGCTCTGCCGCATTAGGCCCCTTTTGAATAGCGTTTTTGTATTCAACGATGGCGGCATCAAGCTGCTGTTGAGAGGCATAGTTTCGTGCATCAGCCAAATGGCTTTCCATCGACTTCTCGCTACACCCTGACAAAAGTGCACTGGTTAACATAACGGCTAACGTGGTGCGTTTAATTAATGTATTAGTTCTCTGCTTTGTCATTGTAATTCCTTGCCCTTCCTCAGATTTTTGTCGTCACATTCCTGCTCTTTGTCAAAAGCACTGACCAAACTGCTTATTATTTCATCGAATTTGTGCAATTTCGTGGCAACCTGTCCATTATTCGAATATAATACTGTTTTTTGCAACACTGCTGGCAAGCATATCGCGAAATACGCTAAGAATACGCTTCATTAACTCGCCGGACAGGCCAGTTCAACGCTGTATAGCGTCTTGCGATAATAAACCGAAAAAGTACGGTTTAGTCGTATGCCGCACCCTCCTTACTTAATGCACCAGGACCCTTAATGACAACAACTGTCGACATGACATTTAAAGACCTCAATTTACCAGAACCAATCTTACAAGCCCTTGAAAAAGTTGGCTACGAGAAACCGTCTCCTATTCAGGCTGAGAGTATTCCTCTTATTCTAGAAGGACACGATTTACTCGGTCAGGCACAGACAGGGACAGGAAAAACCGCTGCGTTTGCCCTGCCTATGTTGGCAAATATCGATCCTGAGCAACGTAAGCCGCAATTACTGGTATTGGCCCCAACCCGTGAACTAGCTATTCAGGTTGCAGAGGCGTTTCAGGTTTATGCGAGCTTTAGTCAAAAAATTAAAGTACTTCCAGTATACGGCGGTCAGTCGTACGACAACCAAATTCGCCAGCTTAAGCGCGGCGTTCAAGTGGTTGTGGGTACACCAGGCCGTATCATCGACCATATAAAGCGCAAAACACTAGACTTAAGCGAACTTAAGTTCTTAGTGTTAGATGAAGCTGACGAAATGCTTCGCATGGGCTTTATTGATGACGTTGAACTTATTCTTAGCCACGCACCAGAAGAGCGCCAAACCGCGCTGTTCTCGGCAACTATGCCTGGTCCAATTAAGAAAATTACTCAGCGTTACTTAAAAGACCCTAAGCACGTTAAAATTGCGTCTAAAGTAAGTACAGCTAGCACTATTCGCCAGCGCTATTGCCAAATTGCACCACACCATAAACTTGAGGCGCTAACCCGCATCATGGAAGTGGAAGTGTTCGACGGCATGATCATTTTCGTACGTACGAAAACCGCTACTGTTGAATTAGCAGATAAACTGTCTGCGCGTGGTTACGATGTAGAGCCGCTAAACGGTGATATTCCTCAGGCCGCCCGTGAGCGTACTGTTGAAAAGCTTAAACAAGGTAAAATTGATATCCTCGTTGCTACTGACGTAGTAGCCCGTGGTCTTGACGTTGAGCGTGTAAGCCACGTTATCAACTACGATATCCCATATGACAGTGAGTCATATGTACACCGTATTGGTCGTACCGGTCGTGCGGGTCGTCAAGGTGATGCAATCTTATTTATCTCTCACCGTGAAAAGCGCTTGTTGTTCTCTATCGAGAAAACCACTAAGCAGCCTATTGAAGCGATGCCTATTCCTTCAATTAGCGAAATCAATGAGACCCGTTTAAGCCGCTTTAAGCAGTCAGTTGCCGAAGCAACTCAAGACGATAGCATTGAATCATTAATGCCTATTGTTGAGATGATTAAAGAAGAAAACGAAGCATCGCCTGAAACCATCATGGCTGCGCTACTTAAAATTGCGCAAGGCGACGAGCCGTTAATTCTTAAAGAATCAGATCGACCAGACATTAATAGCAAGCCTCCGCGCGAAAACCGTGATAGAAACTCTCGTGATGGCCGCGAAAGAAAGCCAAGAGTACCACGTGGTAACCGCAAGCCAGAAGAAGGCATGCAGCGCTTCCGTATTGAAGTAGGTCATGTTCACGGCGCTAAGCCTGGCAATATCGTAGGCGCTATTGCGAACGAAGCAAACATAAACTCGAAGCACATTGGCGCTATCGAAATTTATGACAACTTCAGCACGGTAGACCTTCCTGACGGCATGCCTAAGGAAACCCGCGATACGCTTCAAGGCACACGTGTTGCAGGTCAGCGTTTAAATATTCGCGAATGGTCTGATACGCCACCAGCTAAGCGTGAAGGTCGTGGTAATCGCGGCGACAGAGCACCTCGCGGCAACCGTGAAGACCGAGGCAATCGCGGAGACCGCGAAAACCGTAAGCGTAAGAACTAAATAGCAACACATTCAGCCTTTATATAACTAATTGCAATATGAAGGCTGTTTTCGTTGTTTTCTTATTAAAAAGAATTGGCGCAAAATAGTGTCAGTTCTTTTTTTGTATTTAAAGCTAAGAAAACCTTTATGGATTACTTTCCGCTATTCCTAGACGCTAGAAAACTCAATGTCCTTATTGTTGGGGCCGGTGAAGTGGCAGCCCGTAAGCTAGAGCTTATTATGAAGACGCCTGCAACCATTACCGTGGTTGCACCTTGGGTTTGTGACACGGTTAAGCAACTAGCGTTAAATGAGAAAGTCACGCTGATAGAACGTGAGTTTGAAAATAGCGACCTTACCCATAAAGACATGGTGTTTATTGCCACCGACAAAGGCGATGTTAACCAGTATATTCACGACTTAGCTCGCGCCAACAAAGTGTTGGTTAATGTGGTAGATAACACGCCACTATGCCAATTTATTACCCCTTCTATTGTTGACCGTTCCCCTATTATTATTGCTATGAGTAGTGGCGGTGTTGCGCCGGTTCTGCTGCGTTATTTACGACAAAAATTAGAGACTGTTCTGCCGGCCAATTTAAGTCGATTGGGCGCGTTTTCTGAAAAATTCCGCGAAAAAGTGAAACAGACGCTTAACGGTGTAACTGCAAGACGCTACTTCTGGGAAGACGTGCTCGACGGCGACATTGCAGAAATGGTTGAAAAAGGCCAAGACCAAAAAGCTGATGAGGCCTTTGAATTGGCACTACAAGCCGCCGCCGAAGACAAAAAAGTAGAAGGCCAAGTATATCTGGTGGGGGCTGGCCCTGGCGATCCAGACTTACTTACCTTTCGCGCCCTTCGCTTAATGCAAAAAGCTGACGTTGTTGTTTACGACCGCTTAGTTTCCCCACAAATTCTTGAGCTTGTGCGTCGCGATGCGGAGAAAATCTATGTAGGTAAGGCTAAAAGCAATCACACGCTTCCTCAGGACGATATTAATCAGCTGATGGTTGATGAAGCAAAAAAAGGTAATCGCGTGGTGCGTTTAAAAGGCGGCGACCCCTTCATATTTGGGCGTGGTGGAGAAGAAATTCAAACTCTTATTCAGCACGGTATTGAGTTTCAGGTTGTTCCCGGCATTACCGCAGCAAGCGGCGCATCAAGCTATGCAGGCATTCCACTTACTCATAGAGACCATGCGCAGTCTGTCGTGTTTGCTACAGGCCATTTAAAAAACGGCACTATAGAACTTAACTGGCCTGCTCTTGCCCAGAGAAATCAAACCGCTGTGTTTTATATGGGGCTAACAGGTTTGCCTATCATTTGTGAAAAAATGATTGAACACGGACTTGATGCCTCAACGCCAATAGCACTGGTTCAGTCAGCCACCACTGAGAAGCAGCAGGTGTTAACCGGTACACTTGAAGACATTGTCGTTAAGCAGGAAAAAGCGCAGCTTCAGCCACCTACACTCATTATTGTGGGTAGCGTAGTAAGCCTTCACGATGAGTTGAACTGGTTTCAAGAATAGGCGACATAAGTCACCTCAGATTGATGATAAACCCCTTTTTTCCGGAGGGGTTTATTTGTTTTAGCAGCCGAAGGCTGCGTTTTATCCAAAGAACACCTTAACGTGGCTTCGTCTCTCAATCCCCTTAGACCAAATTCAGCATAAACTTGTTTTTTACACATAGGCGCGCATACTCAGTAATGTGATGAATATGTGGGAAATGATGTGGTAAACAATGTGAAGGGTGGTGCACATACAGCGATTAGAAATGCGTTGAAAAGATATGTATTCGTGTCTCAATTTCGCGCGTTTAGCACATTAAAACCAGCCAGCATGCTTATGCTGTTTTCTAGCCTCTGTTTAGTAGCTGCTGCACACGGCGAACAACTCCAATACAGCAAAGTTAACACGGATACTGGGGTAAATTTTAGCTACGAATGGCTGGATAACAATGACACGCGACAATCTATTTCTTTTGAGTTATCTAATAGTGCATTAAAAGAAGCCCCCTCTCAGCAAGCTAATTACAAACCGAAAATAGCACAGCGATACATCATTGTTGCATTAACCAAAGAAGCCAAAAAAATAGACCCTAAAGTTGCGCGTGTGAAGATAACACCCAAACGAGAGTCTATTGATATTCAGGTTACAGGCTCAGATGAAGAAAAAGTTGAAGAAATACTCAGTAAACTAAAAGCTATTCAGCAGCAAGAGTACGATAAGTACTTGCGAGACCATTACTTTACCCGCTTTACAACCTTGTTTAATCAACAGGCAATAAAACCCGATCATGTGCGATATGTTGCCGAGTCGGTAAAGCCTTTAATAGCAGCATCGCAGGCGTTTTATGAAAAGGTGAACGTACAGTCAGACTACAGAGAATATTTTTCGCTCATTCTTAGCTGGCTTCAAAGTATCCCTTACGACACCTTAGAAGATAGAGTAGTGAGTAATGGTTCTGGCTATGCGCCGCCTGTCAGCGTACTTATGCAGAACCTGGGTGATTGCGACAGTAAAGCAGTATTGGCATCGTCAATGGTGCGTGCATTTTTACCGTCAACCAAAATGATCATGGTATTTTTACCTAATCATGCCCTGCTCGGGGTTGCCTTGACGCCCATGGCCGATGACAGAACTATAGAGCACGAGGGCGACACCTACGTGCTTTACGACCCCACTGGCCCGGCACTTATTCCATTTGGACAAGTATCTAAAGATACCGAACGCCACATTGTCACCGGGCGCTATCAAGTGGAAGTAGTAGAGTAAGTTCCATCTACATTTGCCTGTTATTCCCTGAATAGAACATCACTTCATTGCCAATCACACTGTTGGTAGATTTATCGATAATAACAAAGCTAACAGATTGCATGGTATTAGCCATTGGCGATAATGCCTCAACTGAAAACGGCACATTTCGCTTTTCGCCTGGTGCTACGTTTATAGTCGGTACGTTAATAAGCTGCATATCAGATGGCGTATTTATAGCAATATCATAGGTTTTGGCCACGCGGGATTTATTTAAAACGGTTAACGTATAAGTGTTTTCAATGTGTCCCGCGTTGTTCTCTCTGTAAAGCGCGTTGCGGTCACGGCTAATTGAAACCTCGAAGTCCTGCCTGTCGATAGCCCACTCAACCATTGCGAGCAGTATGGCAATGATTGCTGCGCCGTAAAGGTAGTTAGTGAATTTACGCCCAGAACTTCTGCCGGCTCGGGTAAAGTTTATAAGTTTGAGTGGATAGCCAAATTTGGCCATGACCTTGTCGCATGCGTCAATACACAGGCCACAGTTAATGCACTCGTACTGAATTCCTTCACGAATATCTATGCCGGCTGGGCAGACTTGTACGCATAAATTACAATCGACACAATCGCCCAGGTCTTCGTGCTGTGAAAAACGCTTCCTTGGTCCGCGACTTTCTCCTCTCGTTTCGTTGTAAGTGACCAATGACGTACTGTTATCAAACATCGCAGCTTGAAAGCGAGAATAGGGGCACATATGCGTGCACATTTTCTCTCGAAGCCAACCTGCATTGGCATAAGTGCAAACGGCAAAGAACATTGTCCAGCCTGAGATTAACGCTGGCGCAGAGAAAGTGAAAAACTCCGTATATAGACGAGATGCCGGATAGAAGTAAGACATAAAAACCAGCGCAGTAATTAGGCTCAATGCTAACCATGCACTGTGTTTTGCCCCCTTCACGACTACTTTTGTTAGTGAGCTAGGCTGCTTATCTAAAGCCTTGCTTTGATTGTGCGTACCTTCAATACGGCGCTCTACCCAATTGAAAGCGAGAGTCCATACGGTTTGAGGGCAAGTAAAGCCACACCATACTCGCCCGTAATGACGGGTTACTAAAAACAAAACAAAAGCCGCAAGAATAAACAGAAAGGCAAAAATCATGAGGTCTTGTGGATACAACACCCATGCAAAAAGCGTGAGGGTTTGACGCCCCACATCAAACAAAATCGCCTGCTGTCCTTGGTATTGAATAAAGGGGAGCGCAACAAACAGCGTCACTAATACTACATTCAAGTATCGACGTGTTTTTTGAAAGTGCCCGGTTTCCTCACGGATATAGATTTTTTTGCTTTCTACGGGTGTACAAGCAATGATGTCTTCTTGCCGAATTTTAACTGCCGTCATTAGCTTTCTCCGAAAATTTTGCGCTAATGGTAGGGATTTAGGGCCGTTAAAATAGAAACAGATTAGGAGTTTCTTTATAGATCAGTTGCTATACTTTTTAAGGCGTAGATATTTAAGGTATAGGCTTTGAAGGCGCAGGTTTTTAGGTCTATGTTTTTCTTATTTCAAACCTGCGTCCTATACAGAATGTAGAAAAACTTCGTTTGCGTTACACATAGAGATAATGCGTTATTTATGAAAGGCTTTTTATAAACAAGGAAAGCTTTAGCAGTTGATTGTGCTTCGCTTCATTCAGAGCAAACGACGCGTTTAGACGAAAGCAATGGTTAAACTCATTGGTTAAGCTAAACAGTTTTCCAGGCGCAATGGTGATGTGTAAACGCAACGCTTCTTTATAAATAGCCATTGCATCAACATTCCCTCGGCATTCCACCCACAAAAAATAGCCGCCGCTATGTGTATGAATAGTCGCAACGCCTGATAGAAGGTCGATAAGCAAGGCCGTTATCGCCTTCTTACGAGCGATGAGTTTTTTTCGCAGCTGCTTTAAATGAGACTCGTAATTTTTTGTGGATAAATAATCTACAAGCGCAAGCTGGATCGGTGCGCTGGTTGCCAATGTACTCATGAGCTGCTGCTTTTGAATTTCAAGGGCACGCTTACCTGCGGCGACCCACCCTATTCTGTATCCTGCCACTAAAGACTTGGAGAACGATGAACACAACATGCTATCTCCCTCTTTCATAAAATGCTTAATAGGTAGTGGTGGACGCTTATCAGCATAAAGCTCGGCATACACATCATCTTCAATAAGGGCAACATTGTACTTATCGAGTAACGCGGCCACCTGCTGTTTTTCACCGTCACTCAATGAGTATCCAACAGGATTTTGAAAATTGCTCATAAGCCAGCAGGCTTTCACATTATGATTTTTAAATGCTCGCTCAAGTGCAGCTACATCCAGGCCAGTGTTGGGTGATACCGTTACAGTAATCACTTTTAGACCTAAACGTTGAAGCGCCTGCAGCGTTCCATAAAAAACCGGCGACTCGACCACCACCCAGTCTCCTGGTGTGGTGCACGCCTGCAAACTCAAATTCAGCGCCTCTAGCGCACCAGCGGTAATAATGATTTCATCAGGCGATATATTCACACCTTTGGCGGCATAGCGCTTAGCGATAATTTTTCTAAGGTCCAGGTTACCTGGAGGCAAGTTATCCATGGCGCTGGTCAAGGAAATTTGCTGGGCGGCAGCTGCAATAGACTTATTTAAATGTTGCCTTGGATAAAGGCTTGGGTCGGGGTAAGCAAATCCTAAACTGAACATATGAGGGTCGCGAGAGGCCTGCAGCACTTCATACACAAAGTCGTTAATGCTGACGGCTTCTGTGGCCTGTACACGCTCTTTTGAGGCATTGTTCGCTTTAGCTGTTACCAGAAAGCCCGAACGTTCTTGGGAGCTTACTATGCCTTGGCTTTCTAACATCTGATAGGCGTGCAGCACTGTCATTAGGCTGAAGCCAGTTTGTGCTGCCTGTTTGCGAAGCGATGGGAGTTTTTCATTTTCTACCCACACGCCGCGCTCAATCTGCTCTTTAAGTTGGTGAGCTAAAACTTCGTATTTAGCCACGTTATACTCCGATAGTTCCCACCAGCGGAGTATAACAGTGAGGACAGTTTTCTGTTATAAAAACAATACTGCCAATTTACGCATTATCTTAGGTTATAGATTCTCTTCAGCAAAGCTCGCTAGTCGACTTCTTACAACGCCATCTAGATTAATGGTGGCACTGCCCGAGAAATCTTTAAATTTCTCAACTAGATAGGTCAGGCCCGAAGTCACAGCACTTAAGTAGTTACTGTCTATTTGCGCCAAGTTACCACCTACAATGAGCTTCGTTCCTTCACCACAACGGGTGATGATAGTTTTAAGCTGTGATGCCGTTAAGTTCTGCGATTCATCCAAGATTACGATCGCGTTTTGAATGCTTCGCCCCCGCATAAAGTTTACCGACTTATACTGGATATTGGCCTTTTCCATGATGTAGTTCATAGAGCCTTTGGTGTTTTCATCATGCTTGTGAAGCACTTCAAGCGAATCAGTAATCGCCGCCAACCAAGGCAGCATTTTTTCTTCTTCAGTACCCGGTAAGAAGCCAATAGACTCAGCGATTTCTGGCGTGCTTCGCGTAACAATGATTTTGTCATACATGTTGCGCTCTACCACCATTTCAAGGGCAGCCGCTAGCGCAAGTAACGTTTTACCGCTGCCTGCAGGGCCTGTGAGAATAACCATATCAATATGCGGGTCTAGCAAGGCGTGAAGCGCCATTGCCTGTCCTATATTTTTTGGTGTAATGCCCCAGGCATGGCGACCCATTAAGCGTTCGTAACCTAAATCCAGTACTTCTAAATGATCGTCGGTGATCTCTTCCACAAGGCCTGCAAACTGTTTTGTTTCATCGAGTAAGAACTCGTTTACATACGCCTCGGGCAACATGGATTTTGGTATGGTGTGAATGGTGTCTCGACCTTCACTGCGGCTATCCACGCTTTTTACGCTGTCCCAGAAATTTCCCTCAAAGGTATGGAACCCGCGAGATAAATATTTGATATCGGTAATAAGCTGGTCGGTTCGATAGTCCTCAACATGAGCAAGCCCTGCCCCTTTCGCTTTAAGGCGCATGTTTAAGTCTTTGGTTACCAACACCACTTTTTGCGGCGCAAAGGTCTTTTGCAAGTGCAGCGCTACGTTAATAATGCGGTTGTCGTTCTCATTGCTGGTGAAGACTTGCTGGGCTTCGACCATATTAAGGTCGGCAAAGATAGATAGGCTACCTGTAGGTGCCGTTTGCCCCGCGCCCAACCCTTCCATCGATACACCCGCTAGCATATCTTCTGGCGTTGCGTCGTGGAGTAAATCCTCCATCGCCCGAATGGATACCCGTGCGTCGCGCGCCACGTCTTTCTTACTGTCTTTTATGTAGTCGAGTTCTTCCAATACGGTCATTGGAATAACAACATCATGTTCTTTAAAGGAGAGAAAAGCGTGAGGTTCGTGCAGCAGAATATTGGTATCGAGGACGTAAATCTTAGTATCGGTAGAATTTTTTTTTGGCATCCTTCACTCCGGTAAATAAAGCCAGGTTAGGCGTATAGTTCGTTTATGAACCCGCGCACTAACAAGCTACAGTTACGGTTGTAGGAGAATGCCGCTCGAAACAGGACTTCTTCCCCTACTCGCGTCGACTGAGAAGCAGTACTACACTTTCTGCCTCAAAGGTTCGTCAGTTGAATTAGCGAACCCTTAATTCCACCATAATCCAGTTTTTAAGATTTAGCACTGTTTTTTCTTTTTTTATTTTCATTTAGAACAAATGTAAAGCGCAATCGTCTTAGCCTTTTTTCACATACGCAATGCTAAACAAGCTAGTTTCCTTTGTTCGTGAAGTACCCAGCGCGCTCTAAAATTATCTCTGTTTGGTTTTGGGCATTGTCTAATGCCGCCTTCACGCTTTTTTTACCGGTAACCACGTCATTAATTTGTGCCCCTACTGCGTAGCCAATAGCAGTAAACTCTGGGATAGGGATAAACTGACTGCCTATCATAGAATTGCTCAAGTCATCGCTTGAAAGTAACTTCAATGCTTGGTGTTCAAAAGCTGCATAAGGCACAGCTTGCTGATAGGCATTCGAATACGTAGAGTGCCTAGTACCTGAAGGGGCCGCGTATTCACCGCTAACTTTCTTGAGGTCATCAATAAAGGTTTTTGATGTTAAAAAATGCGCAAGTTGCTGGGACTCCTTCACATAGCGCGATTGTTTTGGAATGGCAAAATTCCATGACCAAAACCACTGCGCCCCTTTCTGTTGCGTTCCGAGCGGCGCATAAGTAACGCCAGTGGATTGAGTAACCTTAGAGAAGTTTTTATCAAATAGCGCCCCGCCTAAAGAAGAGGCATCAATGAAAAACGCTAATTTGCCTTGAGCAAAAAGTTTTTGGTTCTCTTGCCACCCCATATCTTCATTTCTTGGGGGGCCAACGTTCTTTGCAAGGTCAGCGTACATATTCACGGCATTAAGCCACGCTGTGCTGTCTAAGGTAGGTCGCATTTTTTCATCTAACCACGATGCCCCATAGGTATTAGCCATGGTACTCACTAATGCCATATTCTGTCCCCACCCCACACGCGTTCTAAGCCCTACGCCGTAAATTTCTTTTTCGGGCATATGTACTTGTTGAGCTAGCGCTTTAACGTCGGTATATGTAAGCACTGAGGGAAGGCTTAAATTAAACTTATCAAGCAGATCCTTTCGGTAGAAAGTCAATGTTGTTTCAGCGACAAACGGTAACCCGTAAAGTTTTCCGTCAACGGTGTTTGCATGAAGAGCAGCAGGAATGACGTCATTAATGTCATAATCGTCAGGATGCGTGTTAAAAGGAACGAGAATATCCCGCTTCGCCCAAATAGGAAGCCCGTAATTACCAATGAGTACCAAATCAAAGCTATTTTCATTAACTGAAAAATTACCGAGCAATCGGCGGCGTAAAACGGTTTCATCCATTATTCGCCATTGGATATTTGACTGTGATAGAGGGGAGCCGTATTTATCCAGGTATGCTTTTGCATTAAAAACACCATTAATATCTGGCGCGCCAACAATTAATGCATCTTCGTTTTGTGAGGTGTTATATACACCATACTTTTCGAGTGTGTGCGCCAAAAGCCCATTCTGTTTTTGTTTCTGTAACGCTAGGTTGAACTTCTCAATTAGCTTGGAAGACTTAGGGTTTTGTTTTGAAAGCGCTAGATGAAAAGAGCTTTGCACTTCCTCCCCAGGGATAAATATAAACTCACCTTTGAGGCTAGGTCGCTCGTTAACTAATGCTTCCTTGGCGCTATACTTATCAATAAATAAAACATCAATTCTCTCTCTTCCAAGTAAATCTAATAGATTAACCGTAGACTTTCCTGGGTACATATTGAAAAACGCTTCATTTGATAAAAATTGCGGCGCTACTGTGCCTCTGAGGTACCCAATTCCTCGCAAGTTTTGTCGTTTGAGCCATTCAACTAGATTAGGTATTTCACTTCTATTCTTAAAGTCTTTCGTCCTAATTAGGAACCCACTTGCTCCCGCTGGGATAGCATCAGATAGAAGAAATGCGTCATTAAAACGCTCGTAGTCATGAACAGGAAAGACACCGTCTACGGCGCCCTTTTTCGCCAACATTAAAGCCCTAGCATGAGGGTAACGCTCTACATTAAGCGGCTCGCCGAGCTCTTCAAAAGCTCTTATTACCACTTCATTCACATAGCCTTTCGACACGTCTTGGCTGTCGCTAAAGGGGCTTACCTCTGATGTTGCAAGCGTAACAGGGCGTGCATAGGTGAAATTGGTGCCAAGTAGAAAAACCAAACATAGTAAGTACAACCCTATCGCCTTTTTAGGTACCCACGTACGGGTAAAAAGGGAAACAACATCACCCGCTATATTTGGCATTATATAAGTTCCATTATTCATTAGATGTAAGTTTAAATAGCAGATAAAAACAAAACGTGCGTTACTATCAGTAAATAAATTAACATTATTTTAACCCTGATTGCGAAACACACGCGTAGACGCTGATATTAGCTAAAGTTGAAATACGCGAAAGTACGCCTTTATCACTGCACTTAAAAAGGATCTTTTAGTTGTGACAAACGCCCTAAGAACTATAGCTCATCCCTTTCTTACCCTTTTAGTGTTGATAGTCACTAACTTTACGAGTGGCGTAAGTCTCGCTAACCAGGTCGACACCGTAATTGAAAAAATTCAGACAGAAAGCGGTGCTACTTGGGAGCTAAGCTATACCCTTGACAAGCCTTCACAACAGCTAGTATTCGTCCGAAATCCTGACGCTTCTAGAACCACTCGCTGGCTACCAAAAAATAGTGACATTGAGATTGCCTACGACACCACTTCACAACAAGAAATTGTGCGATCTAAAACGGGAAAACCTATTGCTAAGGTTTCTTTTGTACTCACCCCCACTTACAAACATTTGGGCAAAGACTATGCGCCGTTTTCGCCCTTTTCGAACGGTGGCAATGCTTTTCATTCTGGTCGTCTGTTTGCTTGTGCTAATACTTGTGAAGAAGAACATAATGAATGGCCTATCACCCTTATAGTGCCAAGTGGCGAACACATCGTTTTAAACGGAAAAGTACTTAGAGGCAGCGCTTCATGGGTGGATAAAAATAATGGCAGACAGGTTTATGAAGGTACGCAGCAACCTATTATCACAGACAGCGCCGTTGCTCTTATTGACCCCGCCCTACCTGAGAGCATACAAGCGAAGCTTAAGTACGACATGCCCAATCTCATGGCTTATTTCTCTCACTCTCTTAACTCACTTGCCACTGAGAAACCTATGCTATTTGCTTCTTACGCCATGGTTGACGGTCATTCCTCACAAGGCGGCACGTTGCCAAATCAAATTTTTATGCACTGGAACCGAAATGACTTGGACAAACGCGCTGAGAATATCGACTTTGCCAATAAGACGTTGTGGTTCTTTGCCCATGAAGCAGCACATTTATATCAGCCAGGTAATACCGACGGCGTCTCAGAGAATGACGAACAGTCATGGTTACATGAAGGTAGCGCCGACTACTTTGCGGCACTAGCCATGAACTACCTTTATGAAGATGCCAATAGCTATGTGGATAGGCGTATAACCCACGCCTTTGAAAGCTGCACGCAAGGTTTAACGCAAAGCACGCTAGCCAACGCTTATAAGAACGGACGCTTCAATCTTTATTACTCGTGCGGAATGGTAATGCACCGCGCCATCGATAGCGTGGTGCAGCAAAAAACGTTAGGTGAGGAGTCGCTGTTCACCGTATGGAAGCGACTTCAAAAAGTAGTGAATAGTGGCATGCCGCCTGGCACAGCGACCTTCTTAGCATTACTTGAACCTTATAACGCACCTGAACTTATTGACGCCATTAACAATGCAACTAGCGACAACGATAAAAAGGCGATACTGGGCTTACAGACCCTGTATCGCATGGGTGAGTGATAAAAGGGTCTACTTGATGAAGTACCCTATTGCTTTATATTCACCATTTACCTCTACCATAGAGAGTGTTTCTACATTCATAGAGGTACTTTCAGTGAACTGGGTGCTGAATGATAAGATTAGGTAATTGCCTTTTGGCAACCCTGGCAGTGAAGAAGGCGCTTGAGCTAAAGAAAGCTCTCGATTTTTTAGATCGCCTAGAGGCTTTCTAGCAAGCTGAAGAGCTTCAGCCCATTTCGCTTGGGAAATATTACTTCTGAATATAGCCGCACTCTCTTGCCAGCTTTGTTCATATTCACCGCTATCAATCAGCTGCAACCAATTTGTAGCATTTTCAAGGGCTTCGCTACTTACATTCACTGGTTTGCCAGCTTCGATTACTTGGTTACTACCGTTATTTGCATTGACTGTTTGTGCATAGTAAATAGCTACAAACAAACTGATAGCGAGCGCTAGCGTGATCCAAAGAACATGTTGGGGATTCAACGACGTTGGCCGGTCAAGCTGCTGTTTAATTGCATGATGAGCTGCGGCATTCTCGCCCGCAGTAGAAGTTTGCGAGGTTGGCTGCCCTTGAGCATGACTTGTAGTGGCGAGGGGTTCACCCATTAAAAGTGCATCGGGCGTCGTTTCGAAAACCGAAGCAAGTGCGCCTATTGAATCGTGTGATGCAGATTGTGTTTTCTCAATTCGCTGAATAGTACGCAAACTCAATCCGGACACATCTGCCAGATGCTGCTGACTCCATGCCTTAGCATTGCGAAGTTGTATAAGCTTTTGACTGTCTACTTTCATATCCATCTCGCGCTTCCTCCTGTTAGCTGCGCTTCACATACGTTAAAAACGTAACGCGGTTAACAGTAAGAAATATCCATGGTCAGTGATACGACAGTTTTACGTCAACCCTGTGACAAAGCAAGCCTGATGGATACGTTAACGTTCTTATTCTTTTGCTAACCAGCATTCTCGCTGTGAAGTAATGAAGGCACTACTCGTGCTCATCGTCTTATTGACGCAGAGGCATAGTTACTCAATCACGTCCCCCACCTGCAACCGTAAATCAAATAAGCTAGTATTAATGACTTATCACAACGCAATGCGTACAATACCGCCCCCGAAAAACAGGTTGGTGATTTATGAGTTCAGATAGTCAATTTTTAGTTGGTCAGCGTTGGTTAAGCAACACCGAAATAGAGCTGGGGCTGGGCGTGGTTATCGGTAACGATTTCCGCTCAGTTGAAGTGTTGTATCCGGCAACAGGCGAAGCGCGAAAATACACAAAGCAGGACGCGCCGCTTACGCGACTAATATTCGAAATTGGCGAAACGGTCAAAAGCCAAGATGGCTGGGAAATGACCATTACTGAAAAAGAAGAAAGCCAAGGTTTATTTATATATCACGGGCTTCGTGAAGATACCAAGGCCCAAGTGCGTTTACCTGAAACCATGCTAGACAGCCACATTCGCTTAAACCAACCTGAAAAGCGCCTGTTCAGCCAGCAGCTAGACAATCCGAAATGGTTCGACTTACGTGAACGCGCCCTAGATCATCAATACGAATATTTGCGTTCAAGAACTATCGGCCTTGCCGGTGCCCGTATATCGCTTATCCCGCACCAGCTACACATAGCGTCAGAGGTAGGCGGAAGACACGCGCCTCGCGTATTGCTTGCCGATGAAGTAGGTCTTGGTAAAACTATTGAAGCCGCGTTAATTATTCACCAGCAGCTTAAAACAGGCCGTGCAGAGCGCGTGCTTATCTTGGTTCCAGACTCGCTCATGCACCAATGGTTAGTTGAAATGCTGCGCCGTGTAAATCTTCCCTTCGCCATTTACGATGAGAGTCGCTGCGAAGCGATAGAAGAGAGCGAAGGTCTAGAAGATGACGATACAGCTGACACAGCCGCTGTAAACCCATTTGAAAGCGATCAGTTGGTACTTTGCAGTATCGACTTTCTCAGTAAGAGCGAAAAACGCCAGCAGCAAATTCAAGCCGCAGGTTGGGATTTAATGGTTGTCGATGAAGCCCACCACCTTGCGTGGTCAAGTGAAGCTCCTTCTGCCGAATACCTATGTGTTGAAGCACTAGCGAATCAAACGCCTGGCGTATTGCTACTTACCGCAACGCCCGATCAACTTGGTCACGAGAGCCACTTTGCACGCTTACGCCTACTCGACCCGGCTCGCTTCCATAGTTACGACGCTTTCTTAGATGAAGAATCGAAATACAGCCAGCTCGCCGATGCGGTAGCGCCATTACTTTCAGACGCCGAGCCGAACGACAAACAGCGCAGCAAACTCGCAGAATTTGCGCCTGACGTAATGGAACATGCGGGAGACCTAAACTCGCCGGAAAATCGTCATGCGTTGCTGCATCAACTTATCGACTGTCACGGTACAGGTCGCATGCTGTTTAGAAACCGTCGCGCCAATATCGAAGGCTTTCCGGAGCGTAAACTAAGTGCATATGAATTGGCGTTGCCGGAGGTTTATTCAGAGGCAGTGAGCGGCGGCGACCTAACCTATTCACTATACCCTGAGCGTATGGCAAGTGTTGTTAATAGCTGGACTAAGCACGACCCTCGCGTTGAGTGGCTGCTAGATTTTATGCAAAGCGTTAAGCCAGAAAAAATTCTGCTTATTTGCGCCAGCGCTCGTACTGCACAAGAACTAGGCGAAGTCATTCGCACGCAAACCGGCATACGCCACAGTGTATTCCACGAAGGCATGAGCATCGTAGAGCGCGATAAAGCGGCCCATTACTTTGCTGACGAAGAAGACGGCGCACAAATTCTACTGTGTAGTGAAATTGGCAGTGAAGGCCGTAACTTCCAGTTCGCTCACCACTTGGTTCTGTTCGACTTGCCTATTACGCCAGACCTGCTTGAACAACGTATTGGTCGACTTGACCGTATTGGCCAAACTCAAACTGTACAAATTCACGTTCCGTATTTAGCGAAAACCGCGCAGCACGTCTTACTAGATTGGTATCACGAAGGACTTAATGCCTTTGAGAAGACCTGTCCGACCGGCTCTGGTGTGTTTGACGACGTTAAACCTTTGCTTATTGGTGCCTGCTTGCACCCTGACGATATGAGTGCCCGTGACGAGCTTGTAAACATGAGCGTTACGCTAAATAGCCAACTGGTGGCTCAACTTGAAGCCGGTCGCGATCGACTTCTTGAGCTTAATGCTTCTGGAGAAGGCCGTGTAGAGCAACTGCTTGAAGACATTATTACACTTGATAGCGAACAAGATTTGTCGCGCTTTATGGGCCGTGTATTTGACGCTATCGGTGTTCAGCAGGACGAAAAAGGCAATGACTGCTTTATCCTTATGCCAACCGAATCCATGGTAAGCCAGCTTCCAGGGCTTGACCCCGAAGGCATGACGGTCACTTACAAGCGCCGTGTTGCCACCACGCTTGAAAACGTACAGTTTCTTAGCTGGGACCACCCGCTAGTACATACCGCGATTGATGTAGTACTCACCGACGTACACGGAAAAAGCAGCATGGGCTTTATTGCCGAGCCATCTTTACCGAAGGGCGCCTACTGGATAGAAACCCTTTTCGTGCTGCATGCACAAGCGCCGAAAGCGCTTCAATTAGGCCGTTTCTTGCCACAAACGCCTGTGCGGGTATGTTTAGATGCGCAGGGCAATCCTTCTGAGCTAAGTTTTGATGTTAAGCGTAAAATTGGCCGCAAAATTTCTTCTCAACTTCTAAAAGCACTGCAACAGCCGCTTGAACTTGCAATCGAGAAAGCACGTAAGCTTGCCCATCATGAGGCTAACCAAAAGCAGCATGATGCCCTTAACGATATGCATAGCACATTGAATGATGAAATACAGCGCTTGCGCGATCTTCAAAAGCGCAACCCTGCTGTGCGCGATAGCGAAATTGAATTTATTGAAACGCAAATGAATGCGCTCGATAAGGTCATTCAGGAAGCTGATGTTCAGCTAGACGCAATACGTATTGTGGTGAACAACCCGTAAATGCAAAATGTTAAGCACTGAAAGAGCAACGTTGAAGTAACGAGTACATAATGGCAAACCCGAGTTTTGTTTATAACCCGCCTATGACGCCTTATCTTGATATCCTGTATCAAGATGAGGATATGCTGGTAGCGCACAAGCCTAGCGGGCTGTTAAGCGTGCCAGGAAAGGCCTTAGAGCACCGAGACTCGCTCATTAGCCGTGTTAATTGTGTTTACCCCACCGCCACTGTGGTTCATCGGCTAGATATGGCAACATCGGGTATCTTAGTGCTGGCACTGAATAAAGAGAGTCATCGCCATATATCAAAACAATTTGAGCTTCGACAAACTAAAAAGCGATATTTTGCCCGAGTACATGGGCATGTAACACAAGACAGTGGAGAGGTGAATTTACCCCTTATTTGCGACTGGCCGAACAGACCTAAGCAAATGGTAGATTTCGAGCGCGGTAAGAAAGCAGTGACGCATTTTGACGTTGTCGAGCGTAATCATGATGAAAATGGATTGCCCTACTCTTTAGTTGCCCTTTATCCCATCACAGGTCGCTCTCATCAACTGCGCGTGCATATGCTTGCTTTAGGCCACCCTATTTTAGGGGACAGACTTTATGCCCATGAAGAAGCGCTATCCATGGCCTCTCGCTTACAGCTACATGCAGAAAGCTTAAGCTTTTCCCATCCTACACTCGGACATTGGCAGCATTTTCACATCCCTATCCCCTTTAGCCAGTACCAACCCAGAGCCCTTTCTGAAAGTATTGAGTAGTTAGCGGTTCTTTATTTTATCTATGGACTTCATTTCAGTTTTATAAGGTTCTGCCGATAACCTTCGTAGAATAATTGGTGTATGAATTGATTTGATGCTGCCGTAACCGCGCAAATCAAAAATAGGTAAAGGCAAACCGTTTTTTATGAAAAGGCACGCTCTTCTTATAACATTTGCAGTTATCGTATCGCTGCTGCCTGTAACGGCGCATTGTGATTTTTTCACAGATGTAAGTAATGCCTATTTGCCCGGAGAAGTGGACGCGTTAATGGTGGGCGAAGAGAAAGCCCCTGTTATTATGGTTGAGGCACAAACGCCACTCCCTTTGGGTGTTGCAGTGGTTCTCACTGAGCCCTTTCCATCTAGCTTGACCCTTGCAGAAGGTAACAGCCTAGCGAGTATGCTTGCTGAAAAAGGATGGAGCGTAGTTATCAGCCCATTTAATTTGGCGACAAACTCACCATCGGCTCTAACTAGTGAAGAACAAACCCGTGAAGCCCAAGCAGAAAGCGCACCTTCATCGATGGAAAGCGAATCAGTCATCCACCCTAGAAGTGATCAACTGACTCAGTACCTTGATTTTAAATCAACAACGACTGCACTAACGATGCAACTCAGTGCTTTAGATAATTATTTGCAAGATAGAACCGGGTACCGCATGGTCATTGCGCAAGGAATGCTTGCAACGGCCTACTTGTCTGCAGTAGAAATGCAGCCTGGTTTACAACCAGACTCGTTTGTCGCTATATCGCCATTTTGGCCACAAGAAAAAACAAATAACTTAGTGATTGATACTATCGCGAAAGCCAGCTTTCCTGTGCTCGACTTATCCCTCAGCGACTTCAATGACTGGGAGGGCATCACCACAATGAAAAGAAAAGTTAGAGCAAAAAATGAACTAAAGTTGCACTACAGGCAAGTTATCATTCCAAATAATTCTTCAACCTTTAGTATAAAGGCGATTGAAAAAACATCTTATATTCAAATGGTTGCAAATAGAACCATAGGCTGGACACGGCATCTAGGCTGGTAATTACGTCATCTTGAGATTACGCTAAATTAGTACCCAAAACAGTTACCTACCCGCAATAAAGCGAACAGCGGGCAAATGCAGTCAATGGTAATTATGTAATGGACTATACTAATTTAAGCAAACAAAGATGGTTGAGTTACTCGTGGATGTTCAGGATTTTGTAGATAACAAAGCGAAGCAGCTGTGTTTCTATTTGAGAGCATTTTGGCAAGGAGAGCTTCCGGTCGAGGAGATCGAGCTATTCTTTTGGGATAGCATGGAAGAATGGGGTCAAATTGAATGCACATTAACACAGCCTTATACGCAAAAGGAACGCGTATTTTGGCACTTACTGCACCAAGTGCATTACTGGAGTGAAGAAAAATTGACAAAAGATCAGTTTCTCGTTGACGAGCTTACTAACTGCGTCAATTTCCTTGAAGGTTTAGGGCACTGTCCTCTGGATTGCGTCGGGATCCGCCCCTAACTTTCACTCACTTACAGCGTTATTCTCTCCCTTTGGGTTATAAACGTTTCGCTTAAAAGTTCATCATGCCTTCACAGTTTTATTGCTAATCACAGTGGTTCGTGGCTCAATGTACTTTTGAGTTACCGCTGAAGGCCGAAGTATTGCTTACTGCATTAAAAACGTTTAACGACAAACGCTACCTAACGATTTTTCTGTTTGGCATTTCCAGTGGCTTTCCTTGGATCATGATTGGTTCAGTGTTATCGGCTTGGCTAAAAGATGAAGGTTTATCGCGTTCGGCTATTGGTCTTTTCGGTATCATCTTCGCCACCTACTCATTTAATTTTCTATGGTCGCCCCTTGTCGATAAGCTTAAGCCACCGCTGTTAGGGCAAAGACGCGGTTGGATCTTTTTGATGCAAAGCGTTGTTATTTTACTGTGTCTGGCCATGTCCCAACTTACCGCAAACCAAGACCTATTCTACGTTGCCCTAATTGGTTTACTCATTGCCATTGCTTCTGCCACCCAAGATATTGCTATTGATGGCTTTCGTATTGATTGTATTGAAAAAGAAGATAAAGATGGTATGTCTGCTGCATCATCAGTAGCAACAGCTGGATGGTGGACGGGCTACGGTGGCCTTGGCGCTATCCCCTTTTTCTTAGCAGACCTCACTTCCTGGACTTGGCCAGATATTTACTTATTACTTGGCGCTATCATGGCCTCTTTGGCAATAGCTACCTGGTTTGCTAATGAACCCGCAGTTAATAGGGAAGCTTTGCTTGAGCAAGTAACGGATGTAGACGCAAACAGCTCTGCAGCAATTAACTGGATAAGAACAACTCTCATAACACCATTTTCGGAGTTCTTTAACCGCAATGGCATCAAGCTGGCTGCTTCATTCTTACTGTTTATTTTTCTTTTTAAAATTGGAGAAGCGTTTTTAGGTCGTATGAGCATCGTCTTCTATAAAGAAGTGGGTTTTTCAAATAGCGATATCGCCACTTACTCAAAGTTACTTAACTGGTGGGTGACCATTATATTCTCTTTACTTGGCGGGTTAGTGAACATCCGCTATGGTATTTACCGAGGACTGATGATTGCTGGTGTTGCCATGGCAGCCTCAAACCTTCTGTTTGCTCTTATCGCACAAACAGGACCTTCAACTTCACTTTTAGCCATCACTGTAATTGTCGATGGTTTTACCGGAGCATGGAGCACTGTTGCCATGGTCGCCTTTATATCGCTTTTATGTAACCGCGCTTTTAGCGCAACTCAATATGCACTTATGGCCTCTCTGAGTGTTGCAGGACGAACATTAGTTGCTTCTAGCAGTGGTTTAGTTGTTGATAGTCTTAATGGAAACTGGAGTTTGTTTTTTGTTTTGACGGCTGTCATGGTGATCCCTAGCCTTTGCTTTTTATACTCCATAAGAGACCACATAAAGCGCGTCGAAGCGCCATAAATTCCTTACTCTCTGTTGCAGTCTGCATTTAATTACCTTGCAAGTTTGGATTAGTTGCCTACATTTAAAGAAGGTAGTTAATGCAAACTCTTGCAAGGAAGAAAGTTGAGCGTAAACAAGGCTGATCCACCGCAACGCAAGTCATCTTTGGTATCCACCGCTTTTACCTTTTCAAAAGTAAACGCCACGGCTATGTTTTTCGCTGCCATTATTATCTCAGTCTTGTTTGTGTTAAACACCAAACAGCAGTCTTCCATTACTAACCTTAAGCAAAAGAGTGATTTAGTAGACAGTATAATTACCGCTGAACATCGAATTCACCAATTCAACAGGCAAACTCAAAGCGATAATGGCAATCATACCGCTCTAGCCCATCAGTTACAGGTAACGTACCAGGGGTTACATCGATATTTACAAGACAGATGGAGGGTCAGCGACGCTCCTGCGCTCGTTTCTAAAGAAGAGTTTAAAAAGGCATATAAAGATTTACATAGAGCCGCAGCAGAAGAAAGCGCCAAAACAACGCGAATATTGCTTTATACACTTGTGGCGCTCCCCCCTACAGAAATAAAGCCCTATATCGATGATGGCTTTAGCCTTCTTCCTCTTCTAAGCACTTTACAAGCGGAAGAAAATTCGGCGTTACTCCGTGTACAAGCACTGCGGCAAAAGATGTTGATAACCACTTTATTTGGCGCAGTTGTTCTGGTTCTTTGGTATCTTGGTGCGTGGACTATTAGTAAAAGCTCACCCAAGAAATCTCTGCGAAAACTCAACAAGTCAAATGTACGGCTTGCTATTGCTGATAATGATCAAGACCTACAGAACAAAGAGTTTTTACAGCTTATCAGCCATGAGTTTAGGGCCCCGATTAGCGCCATAATTAGTGCCTTAGAGCTTATTCCTAATTTGGAAGATCAGCGTACTCGGTTAATTCAACAAGCTGAGCAATCAAGCTATAGACTGCTAAATTTAACCAACAACCTTACTGATATACTCAATAATCACATAGAGGATGACCTTCAACTTTCAAAGGTGGACTTGATCAGCTTGTTAGACGAATGCATATCCCCTTTTTCGGTAAGGATTAAAGACAAAAAGCTCGAATTTAACATGCACTGCAGTCATAGCGTGCCAAGTTATGCTGAAACCGATGCTATGGCCCTTTCCAAAGTCATAATGAATATTCTCGATAATGCCGTGAAATTTACTTCAACGGGTTTAATTGACGTGACCGTTACAACGCTAGTTAAAAACAAAAAAGTTTTTCTAGTAATCATTATTAACGACACCGGCATTGGCATTGATGATAGTACGCAAAAACGTATGTTTGAGCGCTTTTATAGAGGAGAGCATTCGCAAAGTCAGCGCTACCCAGGGGCGGGAATTGGGCTATCGGTTGCCAAACGCAGTATTGATAGACTTGGCGGTACACTTCAAGTCAACAGTACCGCTGGCGTCGGATCTGAATTTAAAATATCGCTGCCCATTAAGCCAGTAGAAGATTCTCCATTGGTGTCGTCTACCCCTTCATATGCCAAATTCGCGGTTGTCGACGATTTAGAAATCTCAAGACTTCACCTACAGTCCATTATTACCAACGAAGGGTTTAGCGTAAGAACGTTTTCGTCTGGCGCTAACCTTTTGAACCTCCACGAAGAACTGCTTCAATTCTCGGGCATCATTGCCGATTTATATATGCCAGGGATGAATGGACTTGAACTTGTAAAAACACTGCGCGCCATCTATGGAGAACGAGTGCCACCAGTCATCGTATTGTCTGCAACACCGGATATCGCCAATATTATCGCCAAAAGTGAGCTACCCATATATCAGAGCTTTGTTAAACCTATCGACCGAAACCGGTTTGTAGACGCCATTCATCAACTAACGGCAAATAATGCAAAAGTCATAAAAGATGTAGCCAAGGCCAACATATTAGTTGTTGAAGATGAGCCGATTAACGCCGAGATGGTGGAGTATATGCTACAAAGTATGGGTCACAATGTGACGGTGAGTTATACCGGCGACGATGCAATTAGCCGAGTTAACGAAACCGACTTTGACTGCGTGTTGCTCGACATTCAATTGCCAGATATTAACGGCTTGGAAGTAGCAAAAATAATGAAAGAAGGGCACCCTAACCTCCCTATAATTGCACTTACCGCTAATGCCCACAGAAACGATAAAGAAGCTTCACTGCAGGCAGGTATTCGATATCACCTTGTGAAGCCCGTTACCTTTCAGGAACTCAAAAATACCTTACGTCTTGCACTTTTATAGATGGTGTTTTTCTAAGTATAGATACGGTACTGATTTCGACCGTTTTCTTTTGCCTGATAAAGCGCTTGGTCGGCACACTCAAGCCATGCCATCGACTCCTTAAAGTCGGGAGAAAACTGGGCAAGCCCAAGGCTTACAGTGAAGTTTATCGATTCGCCCTCATGCTCAACCACCAAACGCTGTGCAAATTGTCGAATACGCTCGGCCACCGCTTTCGCATCGTCTACCGTTGAATCGTTAAGGATAATTGCAAACTCCTCACCGCCATAACGCCCCGCCAGATCGGTTTCCCGCACACAACGTTTAATCAGGGCAGCAAGCATTTTTATGACTTTGTCGCCAGCTTGGTGCCCGTAGGTATCATTAACCCGCTTGAAATGATCGATATCTAGCATGAGTGCGGTACTGGGCTTTCCTCGTCGAACGCATAGTTTGTGCATTTCATCAAAGCGTTCTTGCCAATAGCGGCGGTTAAATAGGCCTGTAAGCCCATCGACTCGGCTTGCAGTTTTCAACTCTTCGTTAAGATGCTGCATTCCCAGTTTGCCCAGGGCCTGCTCGGTCACATCGTAAACCAGCATACAGAACCGCTCTACACGTCCGCTTTTATCTACAATAGGGAACATGGTCACGTTTTGGTACATAAACTCAGCGGCGCAGGTAACCGGACGATTACAATCGAACTTCAATAAGTAAGGACGCTGCTCCCAAATGATAAACACCGGACTTTTTAAATTAAATACAGGGTCAACTTTGGTTCTGAGCCACTTCTCTTCTATTTCTGGGAAGTGTGTAAACAAGCTAGTTCCAACCATAGCTTTCGCTTTCTTAGCGCTATGATCCTCAAGAAATTTATTCCAGACCTGCACGTTGAAGTTGCGGTCAATTACCGCAATTCCTACTTCAATTGAGTCGAGTAATCCTGCAGGCACGTGAGGTGAACTAACGAGAGCTTCTGCAGCGAGTGTACCAGTTGAAGCATTCATAGACTTTCCTTGTCTTGTTTTATCGAACCATCATCGAACAACCGTGCATAAATGTGATTCATAGCATCACCGGGAAACAACAATAGAAGGTCGAAGGAAATATTTCTCGACTTTATCGCATACCCAATTTCAATGGCCATTAATTTTCCCCAGCGCTGTACGTTATCACTTAAAAGGGTTGATAGGCCTTGGTGCTGTCCCAGTAGTACAGGATGCGTATGGCTAAAGGCAACATTAAGCTGTTCTGACAAACCGTTCAAACAAGCGCCTATAAGAATATTTGAAACGTCCATGAGAGCTTCAAGAGCAAGCTTGTCTGACGATGCCGACGAAGGGTATTTCAACAATTCAACAATATTTTGCGTATTTGTATCGTTAAAGATAACCAGGGCTTCACCACTTATACCTTCGCTAATAAACCCTTTTGAAACCGCGGACACGCTGTCATTACGATTAATCTCGGCAATCGCCATAGACAATTCGTTGCTTTCAATTAAGTTAACATTAGGTATGGGTAAGTCAATAAACTCACCTAGCAGCTGGGCTAGATTTTCTCCTGCGCGCCCCATGGCAATATTGACCATTTCACGGCATGCGTCTAACTGCTCTTCATTACTCGCTGGGCCCTTGGCTTTAGGCGCACTTGACTCACTTTGCCCCTGGGCCTTTTGTAAGTTAGCCCCTGATGAATGGCTCTCACCGCTATAAATGCCGTAGGAAGATAAGATATGACTAAGCTTATCATTATCAATTGGCTTTCGAATGAAATCTAAAGCACCGAGTGCGAGCATTTTTTCCCGCGCTTGCGCCTGAACATCACCAGACACTACCACCACTAAGCACGGCAAGTCCTGTTGACGAATGGCTTCCATAGTTTGATAGCCATCCATTATCGGCATGTTTAAATCGAGAAAGACCACGTCGCCCTTACCTTCTTTGATAAGAGCTAGGGCTTGTTCACCATTCTCGGCAAACGAGACATCTACATCCCACCCGTCGGGTAAACTGCGCGCCATTTGCCGCCTTGCGAAGCCCGAGTCATCGCAAATCAATATTGGAGTACTCATGGTAACTCCTTAAATAGCGACAGGGGCTTTAATATGTGGGTGTGACTGGTAATTCTTTAGCGTGAAGTCATCGTATGAAAAACCAAAGATATCTTTAATATCTGGGTTAATTTCCATCGTTGGACGGGCAAACGGTTCGCGACTAAGCTGAAGTTCTACCTGTTCAAGGTGATTTGAATACAAGTGCGCATCACCTAGCGTATGGATAAAATCACCCGGCTCTAGGTCGCATACTTGTGCAATCATCATGGTAAGCAGTGCGTAGCTTGCAATGTTAAACGGAACGCCAAGAAAAATATCACCGCTACGCTGGTAAAGCTGGCAGCTTAGCTTGCCTTCTAAAACGTAAAACTGAAAAAGCGTATGGCATGGAGGTAACGCCTGCTTGCCCATTGCCGCATTTTCTTTGGGTGAATAGCTAGTATCAGGTAAGACCGCAGGGTTCCAGCCGCTAACGATAAGACGACGTGAATCAGGGTTATTTTTAATTTGCTCTACCACTTCGGCAATTTGGTCAACCGAGGTACCGTCACCGCGATCCCAACTACGCCATTGATGGCCATATACAGGGCCAAGCTCGCCTTCATCGGTAGCCCATTCATCCCAAATTTTGACGCCATGCTCTTTTAAATAGGCAATATTTGTTTCGCCTTTTAAGAACCAAAGTAGTTCGTGAATGATTGATTTTAGGTGACACTTCTTTGTTGTCACCAAAGGGAAACCTTCCTGTAAATTAAAACGCATCTGATAGCCGAATACACTTAATGTACCTGTACCAGTTCGATCTTCCTTTTTCACACCCGTATCACGTACATGGCGCATTAATGCGAGATATTCTTTCATCGTTATTCTTATATTTTTTGTTGTTCAACACGGTCTTTTCCGCGCATGTAAGCACGGACCATTAATCCTATTCCTAAAGCTATCATAGGTAAACAAAGAAGTTGCCCCTGGCTTAGGCCCATTTGGTATAAGCCAATATGAGCATCAGGCTCTCTGAAGTACTCAACGATAAACCTAAAGCTACCGTAACCGAACAGGAATAAGCCACTGACCGCCCCTACCGGGCGCTTTTTGGCAGAATAAAGCCATAGGATAATAAAGAGCAGTACGCCCTCTAAAGCAAACTCATAAAGCTGTGAAGGGTGGCGAGGCACATAGCCTGCGTTAGGGAAAATGACAGCCCAAGGTACGTCAGTGGTGCGCCCCCATAGTTCTGCGTTTAGGAAATTGCCAATTCGACCAGCCCCCAAACCAATGGGTACAAGTGGCGCAACGAAATCTCCTAAACGTAGGAAGGTCGTATTCATACACTTTGCGCGCCAAAACAGGGCTGCTAATACCCCTAACAAGCCGCCGTGGAAAGACATTCCACCCTCCCAAATTTTAAACAGATACAGAGGGTCGTCTAAGAACATGCCAAACTGGTAGAAGAACACATAGCCAATGCGCCCCCCCAAAATCACGCCCACAAAGCTCCAGAAAAGCAGGTCGCTTAACTGTTCTCTGCTCCAGTTAGTTTGCGATAGGCGCTTTTGTGCTAACAGATACGCTGCAATAAAACCTACCAAATACATTAAGCCGTACCAGCGGACACTTAATGGACCGACACTGAAGATAACGGGGTCGATACTGGGAAACACCAGATAACTGCTCTGTTCCATTATTTTATTCAATTCCTAAAATCATTCTAATGCTTACTAAAACAAGTAAACATGCCAACATCGCTTTTAACACACGTATATTAACGCGCTGCCCAAGCTTCGCACCTATGTTTGCGGTAAACATGGAGGTTGCAACAATACCAGCTGTAGCAGGCAGATAAACATAACCCATACTGTATTCTGGTACATCTATCTCACCCCACCCAGCGATAATAAAACTGGTGGTACCAAAAACGGCAATAACAAGCCCGCAAAAAGCGGCGCAACCTATAGCCGCGCGTACATTAACACGAAACCACACTAAAGCGGGTACAAGTAATGCGCCACCGCCAATACCCATAAGCGCACTTAGCATGCCTGCTCCACCGCCAACAGCAGCCAGTGAACCTTTAGAGGCTTCGTTCTCAGACGCTTTTTGTTTGCCAAAAATCATTTGCAGCGCTATCAATATAACCAGTACGGCGAACACATCTTTAAGCACTTCGCCCGAGATATGACTTGCCACCTGCGCACCGGCAATTGCACCAAACGCGATCCCTAATCCCGTATAAAGCACAATATGACGCTGAATATTACCCAGTTTATAATGTGCTAAAGCCGACGACATACCCGTGAAAATAATGGTAGATAAGGATGTTGCGATAGCGACAGGCATAACCGTTTCGGTGGTCATGCCCAAAAAGTGGATAAGCAAATATGACAGCGCGGGTACGATAATTAAGCCGCCACCGATACCCAACATACCTGCAAGAATACCGACAACAGAACCTAAGATCAGACAGCTGGCAACAATTACAACGAGTGGATCCATTTTTTAAGCACCTGCTCGGATAAGGCCTCCTAGGCCCTTAGTTTCAAGATACTGATTCAAGTGCACAAAAACTTCTTCTTGGCTAACAGAAGTTAGCGCTAGTGAAAGTAACTGCTTACACTCATCAAGCGTTACTTTTCGAATAAGCCAGTTTATCTTTCTTAAATTGAAACCATTCATACTCAAACGGCGATAACCCATTCCCATTAGCAGCAGTGCCCCTGCTGGCTCCCCCGCAATTTCACCGCAGATAGTCACGGGCACTTGATTTTGGTTAGCTTTTTGAACCACATCGTAAAGCGCGCCTAGTACGGCTGGATGATAGCTATTGTAAAGCCCAGCCACCCGCGTATTGTTTCTATCGACTGCTAATAAGTATTGGGTTAAGTCATTGCTGCCAACTGAAAAGAAATCAACATGCTTGGCGAGCTGAGGTAGTTGATAAAGTACCGATGGCACTTCAAGCATAATGCCTAGTTTTGGTTTATTAAGGGTTTGCCCTGATTCTGCAATTTCGTCAGATATCTCATAAAACGCCTGATTGATAAGACGCTTAGACTCCTGCACTTCAGATACCGTAGATATCATGGGCAGCATAATTTGCAGGTTGCTTAGCCCTACGCTTGCCCGAAGCATAGCGCGAACTTGAACCAAGAATATTTCGGGATGATCAAGGGTAAGTCGAATACCTCGCCAGCCTAAAAACGGGTTCTCTTCGTTAATAGGAAAATAGGGTAGCGGCTTATCGCCTCCCACATCCAAAGTACGCATGGTGATGGGTAACGACGGCGCAGCCTCAAGGACTTGGCGATACAGCTTTACCTGCTCTTGTTCCGAAGGGAATCGCTCACGCAGCATAAAGGGAATTTCGGTGCGGTATAAACCCACGCCAGCCCCAATCTGCTCGGCGTTTAGCTCTACTTCAGCAGAAAGGCCCGCGTTGATGTATAAGGACATTCTGCAACCATCAACGCTTTCACACGGTTTATCCGCCTCTGCGTCGATTTTATCCGCAATGGCCGACTCTTCTTCAATAAGCTGAATAAATTCGGTCTTAATGTTGCGCTCTGGCGAAATAATGACTTCCCCAGAATAGCCATCAAGCAGTATTTCTTTGTCTTCAAGTAGCGCTGGTGTAACGTTTTGACAGCCCATTACGGCAGGCACGCCCATAGCCCTTGCTAATATGGCTGCGTGAGAGTTGTTCGAGCCCCGAATAGAGATAATGCCTTTGAGCTTATCTCGCGGAAACTCAGCAAGCATGGGGGCTGACACTTCATCAGCGACTAAAATACTTGCCTCAGTAATAACCTGCTCAGAAACTTTTTGTCCGTTCGCTTCATACAAAATATTGGCTAATATACGATCTGATAAATCGACAATATCAATAGCACGCTCTTGCATGTAAGGGTCGTCCATAGCCTGAAAACGGGCTGCGTAGCTTTCGACTACCATTTTCAACGACGAGGCAGCGTCCCAACCTTGGCGAATTTTTTCTTCTACCTCACGCCCTAAACTATTGGCATCTAAAAGGTGATGATAGAGCTGAAAAATTGATTTAACGTCGTCGGGGATTCCGTCATCCAATCGCTGAGACAGGGCGTCAACATGGCCTCGTGTTACCTCAACACCTTTGCGGTAAAGCTGAATTTGCGTTTGTGGTGATTGAGTGCGCTTAACCACCCAGTTTTTGAGGTTGATAGACTTATCGGGTGAGACCCCTTTACCTATAGCTAAACCAGGCGAGCCTGCAATGCCACGCACATTTTTTTGCCGAGCAATGTTGTCGGTGGAGTTAGAGAGAGTTAAAGCACCGCGTATATCAGCATTAGTGATCTCTAGCGCTAACTGTGCAGCGAGGGTAACCAAAAACGCCTCTTCATCTTCGCTAAAGCGTCGCATCTGAGATTGCTGAAGTGTGATAACACCCAGTACGCGCCTTTGATTGATAATGGGCGTACCTAAAAAAGCATTATACTTTTCTTCTTTTACTTCGGGATAGTGTTTGAATCTAGGATGGTTGTGCGCGTTTACGATATTAAGCGGTTCTTCCCGTTGACCAACTAAACCGATAAGACCTTCCGAAAAACCAATGCGAACTTGTTCTACCGCATCGGGGTGAAGGCCGTCAGTGGCTTTAAGGATAAATTCTTGCGTATCGTAATCGGCAAGGTAAATAGAACATGAGTCAACACTAAGCGTATGCTTTACACGTGAAGCTAGCCTAAACAACGCGGTATCAAGTGCAGGAATTTGATTCATTTCCTGCACGATACGTTTTAATGTAGTTAACATTGCGCCTTGTTGGCTCTGAGGGCTCACCGGTTTATCCTTGTGTAATTGCAGTTTGCTCGTCGCTTACTGTTGCACATCGCTGCCTCTAACACCTTTAACATCTCTGCCCCTTTACACTTTTTCCATTAGCGGCTTAACCGCGCCTGCGTTTTTTACCACGCTTGTGCGGGGCTACATTTTGGCGCTGTTGAGGTCGATGTTGCGCAGATATTACTACAGGCGAGAACTCTTTCATTACTCGTCTGTATACATCTCGCTTAAACGATACAACATTTCTAATGGGATACCAGTAACTTACCCACCTCCAGTCATCAAATTCAGGATGGCCTGTTTTAAGCACATTAACGTCGCGCTCGTTGCAGTCTAGCTGCAACAAGAACCACTTTTGTTTTTGCCCTATACAAACAGGGTTGCTGCCTTGTCGAATTAATCGCTTTGGTAGCTTATATCTAAGCCAGTTACGGGTAACACTTAAAATGGTGACATCTTTCGGTGTCAGTCCTACTTCTTCGTGAAGCTCGCGGTACATAGCTTGTTCAGCAGATTCCCCTTCATCAATTCCGCCTTGAGGGAACTGCCATGAATGTTGACCATAACGTCTTGCCCAAAATACTTGACCCATTTTGTTGCAAATCACTATGCCCACATTCGCACGGAATCCATCGGCATCTATCACATAGACTCCCGGGCACACTATACTTGTATATGTTTTCATTCTTCCACAAACTATGCTCCAATCATAGTCTTAATGTTCGCCTTCGCTTTCAAACAGGAAATTAACCACTTTTTATGCAGCCTCCTTCATCGCCTCCATCTTCGCCAGATAGTCTTTTAGCGCGGTGTCACGCTATTGCAGGTTTAACCTTAGGAGAGTTAGCTGACATGGCCAATGTTGCCATCCCAGCCAATTTGCAGCGTCACAAAGGATGGCCAGGCATGCTTATTGAAAAATGGCTTGGCGCCAGTGCAGGTTCAAAGCCTCAACAGGACTTCCCCGAGTTAGGTATAGAACTTAAAACCATACCCATCGATGCTAATTTTTCCCCACTGGAAACCACGTATGTCTGTTTTGCGCCCCTTTTGATGGCGCCGGGTATCACGTGGGAAACATCCAATGTGCGAAACAAGCTACAGCAGGTGTTGTGGCTACCCATTGAAGGTGACAGAGCCATTCCTTTAGCGCATCGTCGGGTAGCTACGGGGTTTTACTGGCGACCAAATGAGCATGAAGACGCCATGCTTAGACACGATTGGGAAGAATTGGTAGAACAAATTGCCACGGGACAGGTGGAATCGATTACCTCTCGACAAGGAGAGGCGCTTCATATTAGACCTAAAGCGGCCAACGGTAAGGTGCTTACCGATGCGCTAGGGCCAGAGGGCCAACGTGTTAAAACTCGCCCTAGAGGCTTTTATCTGCGCAAGACCTTCACCCATCAAATACTGCGCAATGCATTTGGTGTTTGAAGTAAGCTGTACGAAAAGAAAATGTTTTTCACTTCGTAGGAGCAGCATTCAAATGTTTAACAAGGTATTCGCTTAAGAACTTTTCTGAATTAACGCCTAGTCGTTTTGCTACAGCCTCTAATTTAGCATCGCTATGGAGCAGCACTTTTTTCGCATACTCCAGGCGGTAGTGAAATATAAACCGCCTAAAGTTTTTCTTTTCAGTAAGCTGAAGCGCAATAGCCAAAGATGTAGGGTCGATATCAGCCCCTTTGCAAAACTCACTTAGCGTAAGGAAACGGGTTTTATAGGCTTTTGACTCAATGGTATAGCGTTCTGCTTTAGAAATAATACTGCTTATTTCATACGGTGTGGCTTTGCCTTCGTCCAGTCGCTCGTAGTTCAATGGCGACGGCGCTGTTCGGCGAATAAAGGTTAGTGAAAACAATACCACTAACAGTGCACAGCCAATCATTAAGTGATGAAAGCTTTCCCAAAAAGGTACGGGGAAAAAACCAAAGGTTGCGGCGGTAACAAGTAAAATACTCATAAAGGCAACACCGACCAAGCTTCCCATTACTCCGGCAAGCTTAGGCATTTTTAAGTTTTTAATGTCCACCGCCTGCTCAGGTAAATGTCGGTGGTACATTTGAATGTGTTCGGTAATAAGAATACCAATGAGCAATACACTAAAGCCTGTAAGTAGCGAGGCACAATAGGCTGGCCATAGCAATAAAGGCTCGCCGCTCGGCGACGATGAAAGCCATTGTTGTTTGTCACCCACTGGAATAAGTAAAACGGTACATTGAAAAATTGCCGTTACCACGGCAGGCCACCATAGCCGCTTTCTTGCCGTAGGATAAGCCAATAACATGGGCTTTATGGCACGATAACAACAAGTAATTGCGATGACGGCAAATACATCTGATAAACCATACAAGATAGCTAATGAGCTCGCTTGTGCTATTCGCAGCCATTCATCTAGCATAAATAGTGGCCAGCAGATAAAGGCACCAACTAGCCAGCGCATGCTGGTTAAGTTTACTTTTTGAACGAACAGACGCGCAAAACAGAAAATATAAACGCCTAGTAGCGAATAAAGAAAATAATCATAGTAGCTTGAAGTCATCAGCGTCCTCCTTCCCTGAGATAAAATTTGCTAACGCAATACGTGTCCACCGACATGGGTTACCAGTAGATTTCACGTTGCATAGCCACAGTGCGCGTTCGCTCCATAATTCGAATTAACGTACTGAGTTTCTCTGCTGTCCATTTGCGTACCTCATCGTGAGAGTCCACTTCCGCATCGTCTATTGATTGCTTCAGCATGAGCAATGCGTTTAATTCATCAATGCCAGTAAGTAAATCTAACCAAGGCGCACGAAAGTTACCTCGCTCTTCAACAAATAGGTCACCAAGCAAAAAACCACTCCACAGGGTTTGTCTTAGCATTATTTCCGCTGCACTGTAATTAGCTGGCCCCATGGTTTTATTGAGGGGCATACTCTGCTGCACGGTTTGCCACCCTTGCGATAACCATCCTTTTGCATGGTCAAGTACAGGGTGATCAAACCCCGTTGCTACCTTTTGCCAAGGCTTATTCTGTATAAGACTTATAGCGTGAAGCTTAATGTCTGTAGCATCATTGTCGAAAAATAGTTTTTCAGGCTCATGGGCCTGCATTAAACCTGTCTGGCGCCCTTGCAGGTAGCTTACTACCGCTGGGTGCTTGCTTAAGGTTTTGTTAAACATGCTCTTTTTAGAGAGCAAATAGCGCAAACTTTGTAAATCATCTTGCCAGCCCCACTTTTGCGCATGGGTTACCAGTTTTTTGTGCAAGGCTAATAGCTCTGGGCACTGCAATACGGGTAGATAAAGCGACACACTCTGCAGTAGCAACCTAACGCTTTTAGCAACCTCAGCCAGCGTTTTTATAGAGCCACTCTCGCAGAAGACATGCTCGTGATGCTGCCAATGTGCCAAAGCGGTTTGCACTGCTTGGCCGAATGCCTCTTCTGTGGTGGTGGTCTCTTCAAGGGCTAGAAAGTCTGGTAGGTGGCGAACTTTAGCGTTAAAGCCGTGTAGCAACTGATAGCCCTGAGCGGCTTTTGATACATCGCTTAGTCGCACCGGCATATTGTCGTTTATAAGCACAGCCAACGAAAACAGACTGTTGATGTCACCTGACATCAATTCAAGCTCAATCTCATTGATGGGGGAGTTGGCTTTATCCGTACTAGCTTGACCGCAGTCTAAGACAATTTCAACTTGGCTATCGCCTAAAGCAACCACATAGGCATTGCGCGTAAAGTGTGTACTAAACTGTTTAGAAAGGCTCGCATTCTTTGTTGTAATGTCCCAACCTTCGGGCCACACATTCGACTCGAATAACGTGAGATCCGGCCTTGCGTTATCAAGACTTACGTTATATTCCATGCGTTTGTGCAAGCCACCGCTTACTACACCGTTGGTTTTTAAGGTTTGTTCGTACTCGCCATTATTACCACGTACTCGAAAGCCCATTTTATTGTTTTGAAAATCGAGCTGATCCGTATCGTAATAATCGTTCTCTAAGCGCATTTCGCGATGAGAGTTAACCTGGATATTGTGTTTTTCAAAAAGAGGGAGTACACGTTGGGTAAACGCCTGGTGAGCATTGTCACCCGTTACAAATTTTAATTCTATTTCTGACATGGTTGCGCTAAGCACAGCTTATGATGCTGACACCTTACCCTTGTCGATCACTTTTCGCAATGTTGCTGCTGTTAAACAAGTCGCTTAAATTAGACAAAAGTGGAACAAACTTGCCTTTATCGCGGTCAACCAATACCATCTTCACGTTTTAAATTCTAAAATTGGACTCCATATGATTCGAAAGTGGTTAGCAGCAGCCCTTATTGCATGCTCTTTTCAAGCATTTTCGCTACAAGATACCGCTGATTTAGAAGCGTCTTCTTCGCACTACATAAGAGATGACTTGTTTATCTTTATGCATACTGGACCTGGTCGTAACTATCGTATCCTAGGTTCAATTGAAGCTGGCACCCCTATTACGGTAATTTCGCGCGACAATGATGCTGAATTCACGCAGATTACCGACGATGAAGGACGTAAAGGCTGGGTGGAAAGTAAATTTGTGTCTAACACAATGTCGCAGGCAGAGCAGTTGCCTATAGTTAGTGAGAAGCTTGCTGAGAGCCAAAGTGGTCTGCAAGCTGCACAGTCAGAAAACGCCAGACTTCGTCAGCAGCTTAACGATGCTCGTCAAAAGGTGTCTAAACTTACCACTACAAACGACGAACAAGCGTCTCAAATCATTCGTTTAACCGCCAAGGTTGAAAGCGCGAATAAAGATGAGCTTGTTACTTGGTTTACGCGCGGTGGCATAGTGGCAGGCGTGGGGATATTGCTTGGTGTAATGCTCACTTACCTTCCTAAGCGCAAACGTAGAAACAGCGAATGGATGTAGTGCTAGCATTTATAAAAAATGCTTAAACAGAAAAAAACGCCGATGTTAAACATCGGCGTTTTTTGTAGATGCATTTAGAGGGTCTAATACAATCTTTCTAAGAACAGTCCAGCAATAATAGTATATTAACTCTGCCCTGTTTGCAGGCTACTGCAGCTCAAGCACAACACTATACCCCTTCGCCACAGAGTCCATATATTCTCGGTTACTCGGTGTATCGCGAGCAATGACCTTCTTGTGTGAATAACCCCATTCCAACTTCGTACATAGCTTATCGATAAGCTTTAAGCCTATTCCAAAACCGCCATCTAACTCACTATTTGGCGTTACCGATAATGAGGCACTTTCGTTTTGCTCAATGCCACCTTCTTCATTAAGTACGGTAAGCGTTGCACCTGAAAGCGTGATAGTGACGTTACCTTGCTGGGTATGCTGGTAAGCGTTTCGAATTACGTTTCCAATCACTATTTCGCTTGCGGTTTTAGGCAGCATCAATTCACACTCATTCAGGTACAATTGCACATTCACATTTTTGCCTGACAGCAAATACATTAAGTCTTGGCTAAGTGCCTCAACCATAGCTTTTAGATTCACTTTTTCTTTAGGCAGCGCAGTCTCTTCATTTCTTCCTAACCACAGTAATGTTTCTGTCAAATCCGCCATGGTTTTTGAGGCATGGTCCACCCGCGCTAGAGCGTTGTTGCCTTTGGTATTCTCACTATCTATCACTCTATGCAGCAAAGCCGCACTGCTTCTAATAACGGCAATAGGCGTTCTAAGCTCATGGCTGGCATGATTAACAAACTCCCGCTCTCGGTTAAGCGTAGTACGTACGTTTTGCAAGCTACCGTGAATTATCGCCGCAAGCGCGTTAAGCTCTTTGTAGCGAAACTCAGGAATAGGCTTATCGAGCTCTTTCTCATCAAGAGAGGCTGCCCAGCGTTGTAATGATTCTATAGGACGAGACACGCTGCGCATTAAAAATAGTAGTGCGACAGAAAAGGAAATAAGTGCGACAAAACCTACAATAGCACTGTAGATAACATGGTTAATTCTAAAGTGCTTTTGACCATCTGAGGGCGGCGCTCGGAACACTTGGGAAACGTATCGAAGCCTTCCATCATCCAGAGGGACCAACACAGCAAAGTGCGCCGAAACTGGGCGAGAAAACCAATCTGGCTTGTTGATATCTTTTAATAGGATATATGGCTCAAAGCGCTCTTTGGAAAAGCTTTGCTTCACTTCATCAGGCAAGTCATTGTAATGAGCATAAACATGTAAATCGAGGATCTGCGCATGATTACTTTTATCAAGCTCTGCACTTTGTGCCGCCCGAACCATGGTATTTCTGAGCATGCCGTCCATACCATCAAAAAAGCTATCGCTACTTTGTATAGAAAACAGCACAATAACTATTGTCGCTAAACTTAGTAACGACCATAAGACATAGCGTCTTAAGCTGATGCGAAGGCCGTTTACCATTGGTCAGTGTCCTTACTTTTATTTGACGACAATGTATTATCAAAGCCCTCGCTCGACGTTTGGTCACTTTTTAGCGCAGCACAAAAACCTGCGCCTGGTACGGCTTTAATTTCTATGTTTGCCTTAGCTTGAGCCAACGATTTGCGCAAATTGTGAAGGTGGACTTTTAGCGCATTACTTTCGGGCGCGTCCTCCCCCCACACCGCATTGAGTAAACGCTCCCGTGGCATAACCTTTCCTTGCTGCTGCAATAAGGATTTTAGCAAGGTAAAGCCAGTAGGACTTAGCTTAATTGGCGTGTTATCAACACTTGCCACTTCACTACCTAATTCTAAGCTCATATTACCGAAGTTTAGCCTTTTCACTTGCGATGAGCGCCTGTGCGCCAACACGGAAACTCGTGCTACCAGTTCAGGCATATCAAAGGGTTTTACTAAATAATCATCAGCACCCTTTTGGAACCCTTCGAGCTTATTTTCTAGCTGGTCACGGGCCGTTAGCATAATGATAGGTGTATCGTTGCCGTCACCGCGCACTTTTTCGCATACGCTTAAGCCATCAAGTCTTGGTAAATTGATGTCTAAGACCACAACGTCATACGGATTAGTTTGCATAAATGTTAGTGCTGCCACGCCATTAGCAGCGTGGTCGCACACCATATCTTCAAGCTCTAAATAGTCAATGATATTGCCGGCTAGGCCCATATCATCTTCCACTAGTAACACGCGGATCATTAACCGTACTCTCCGTTAAAGGTTTTACCAAATACTTTGCCATTAAACGGCTTACATCTTCATAAATTAACAGCAATGCCGGAATTAATAAAAGCGTGATAAGAGTGGCGAACAAAATACCGTAACCCAATGAGGCAGCCGCCGGAATTAGGAACTGCGCCTGTACCGAGGTTTCCCCTAATATGGGGTATAAACCTACAAAGGTAGTAATTGAAGTTAAAAGCACAGCACGTAAGCGACTGGTGCACGCTTCAATAACCGCCGCATGCGCAGGCATGCCATTTTCACGTAACGCATTAAATCGCGAGACCAATAACAAGCTATCGTTTACCACTACGCCGCTAAGCGCCAATATGCCGTTTAACGACAGTAGGCTTATCATAAGGTCATTTGACCAGTGCCCAAGAATGGCTCCCACAATACCAAAGGGAATTGCAGTCATTATAATGAGCGGCTGCACATAGGATTTAAGCGGTATCGCTAATAATGCAAAAATAGACAATAAAGCAAGTATGAACACGCTCTGCATTGAGCTTTGCGTTTCCGCTTGCTGCTCGGCTTCACCGGCAAAATAAAGCGATAAGTCTTGGTATTGACGTTCTAACTGGGGTACAAAATCACTATTGAGATAGTTAACCAATTCTGTAGAAGTAATAACATCGCTATCCACCGAGGCACTTACCGTTAAAGCGCGCAATCCATCAATACGTACTACCTGTTTTTCTTGTACATCTTGAATAACATTCGCCACTACGGAAATTGGTACCACTGTGCCATCATCCAGGCGCACCTGGGTATTCATTACATCTGACGGGTTCATCCTATCCTTTTCAGGGTAACGTACCCGCACTTTCACTTCGTTTTTATCGCGCAGGTAGCGCTGAACAATTTCTCCACCGAACGCTTTTAACAGCTGCTGCGATAAGCTTTGGGTATTTAATCCCAAGGCTCGTCCTTCGGGAGTAAGTTCAAAGCTCATCATGGCTTCGCCGGGTGTAAGCGAGCTTTCTACTGCATATACGCCATCAATATTGTTAAGCACTTGAACAAAAGCGTCATTCGCCGCCGTTAAGGTATCGTCGTTAATGCTTTTTATTTCAACATTGAACCCGTCGACCATTTCTCGTCGAGAGCGTATCTTTAAGCTTTTTACGCCTTCTAAACTGCCAGTTAAGGCATTCCAGCGTGCAGACAACTCATCCAAAGAATAAGGCGAGTCTTCATCAAGTGATATGGTGATTGTGCCGCTTTGATCGCCACTTGCCGTAACCTGTAAACTACTAATCCCGCTTTGATCTACGCCATTTTCTTCGGTTAGTTGGCGATCTGCTTCAAGCGCATTTTTCTCTAGCAGCATTAAGTTGCGTTCGTTTTGCCCGTAGCTAGCATCGCTGTAAAGGGACATATTCGCCGAAACAGTATCACCTTGCATGCTGGGGAAAAAGCTTACTCGTACTGCGCCCGTTAGCGGTAAACTAACAACGATGACGAAAAGCGCGATAAACAATAAAACGGCTGCATAGCGGTAGGCTACCGTGACCTTCAACATGCGTTGATAGACTCGGTAGTTAAACCATTGAAGTCCACCATCTGCTTTTTGCTGCACTTTGTTCCACATGCCGCCTATCCCCTTTCGGGTTTTCTGTTTGGTTGGAAGGTGGGCTAAATGCGACGGTAGAATTAGCTTTGATTCCACCACCGAAAGCAGTAAACACAAAGTAACAATAGTGCCAAACTGCGAGTACAAGGTACCTAAGCCGCCCGATACGTTCGATAGCGCGAAGAAGGTTGCCACCGTTGTCAACACCCCAAACAGTGTGGGCACCGCCACTTTATGCGTACCTAAAATGGTATTATGCAACGTATCACCGTGCTGTTTTCGCGTGGCGTAAACGCTCTCTCCTACCACTACGGCATCGTCTACCACTATGCCAAGTGCCATTATAAAGCCGAACGTGGTCATCTCGTTTAGCGTCATTCCCGTGTAGCTATCGGTCATGAAGTACAAGGTGCCGAAGAAAATAAACGGCAAGCCAGCCGCCACCCAAAATGCCACACGCAAATTAAGAAACACAGCAAGGGTAACAAACACCAACACAATGCCCATTAGTGCGTTACTGGTAAGCAATTCCAAGCGCTCGGTAATGAGCGTGCTTTTGTCATACCAGGTTTCGAGTTCGACACCTTGAGGTAGTAAACCTTTATCGTGCCACGCATCTACTACCTCGTGGGCCTGTTGCACCATTTTCGTTACGTCGCCATATTCATCCATTAGCACCTGAATACCATATCCATTGGTTCCGTTGTAACGAGACAAGTGATAGCTGTCATCGGCAAAAGTATCGCGTACCGTCGCCACATCGCCAACAGAAAGTATTACGCCACTGGTATCGGCAATAAGGGGGATGTCAGCAAAATCTTTCGCCCAGTAAGACTGCTCAGAGGCTTTTAACCGAATTACTTTTTCTTTGTTACGCAAACTGGTTGTAAGGGCGGTATTAGACTCTTGGTTTACCGCATCTGCCACATCAGATAGCGTTAAACCATAGGCCTGAAGCTTGCCCTCGTCTATTTCAATAGACATCATGGGGTCAACAAAACTACCCGCGCTGACCTCCCGAATATCCTCTTTGGCCAGTAAATCTCGCTCTAATTGCTCTCCCAAGTACTGCAGCGTAGCGTGGTCGACATCACCATAAAGCTGCACCCAAATAGCATGCTCTTGACGGCGCGCTTTGCTGATAACCGGGTTTTCAGCATCTGACGGGAAGTTAGAAATACTGTCTACTTCGGTTTTGATGTCGTTGAAAAGCGTGTCTAAATCGTATTCGGTTTCCTTTTCTACCTGCACACTGGCGCCGCTGGCATTTGAGGTAGACGTAATTCGTTTAATACCGGGAATGGCCTCTAGCGCAGTTTCAATTTTGATGGCAATGCCTTCTTCGGCTTGCTTGGGGTCACCGCTATCATATGTCATCGATATGGTAACAAAGCGTGGCTCCATGCTTGGAAACGCCTCTTTGCGGATATCGTTCATGGAAACTAAACCCAGTACGATAAGACTGACCATCAGTAAATTGGCCGCCACCGAATTTTGTGCAAACCAAGCGATAATTCCCCGAGGACTTTTCCCATTATGTCTATTACTTTTAGGCTCTTCGCTGCCATCAAAAGGCCCGCCGTTTCGGTTATTTGTCATTGGCTTGCCCTCCCGTTTGTCCTTCCACAACAGGCTTAACTTTCGTGTTGATCAGGTAACTGTTTAAAGGGCGCGCAACGACCATCGCTTGGCGAATTTCCCCTTCAAGTTCCGGCTCGGCTTCACTGCTCGTATTGCTCCTAGACTCATTGGTAATGTCGCCAGTAATATCACTCGCCTTAGGTGGAGTGATGTAGGCATAGCCATCGCTTTCAAAAAGCACTGAGGGAGTAAACTTCGCTAGCTGCCCAGTGGCCGGCATTACCAACCATACTTCTTGTTTTTGTGAAATGGCAGAAGCCGGTAGTTTCCATACATTTTCGAGCTGTCTTCCTTCAATTTCTGCCTGCACAAAGCTGCCGAATAAAAGCGGATTTGCTTGATCTAATGGCTTTTCAATAACCGCAATAGCGTTGCGCTGGCGCGTTGTATCGCTTTGATGCCATTCAGCGCGGACGATATTGGCACTCCATTCATAACCTGTGGTGGTATCGGTCAGCGTTACCGACCAATTGAGAGGAGTATCATTAGATAACTGCGCTCCAGAAACCGAAGGTAACTGAGTCCATTGGCTTGGAGACAGCCCTATCGCTACTTCGGCAACATCAGTAGAATAAAGTGTTGCAACAGCACTGCCGGCCTGAACAAAGCTTCCCTGCGCAATATCACGATTAACCACCAATGCGTTAAAAGGGGCACGTAACGAGGTAAACGCCAAGTCTCGCTTGGCTGAGTTTACCGACTGCTCGGCTTCATCCAAGGTCGCCTGCGCGGCTTTAAGCTGTGGCTCTCTTAAAACCAACGCGGATAGCGGCTCGCCTTCAAGCCCCGAACGTGTCCATTCATCTTTAGCTTGTGTTCCCTGTAAGCGCTCTTCTTCTAGGCTTACTACAGCTGCCTGATAGGTCGCATTGGCACTTGCTAATGCCTGCTGATAGCTGGTGTCATCAATGCGCGCTAAAACTGTGTTACTTTCAACTAACGCGCCAGTCTTAAAAGTTGATGATACGTGAGTAACTTGCCCGCTAACCTGTGCGACTAAGCTCAAGCTATCTTGAGGAACTACCTGACCATACCCCTTTACTTTGGCCTTGTAGCTGTTGGCGGTTACCTTAATAACCCCTACTTGAGCTAGCTGAGAATCAGCACTTTGTTCTACTTTTTGGCTTCGGTAAGAAGGGCTATCTGCAGATGGCCTTTTACCTGATTCTTTAGCTACTTCATTCTCATTTCCCCTAGATGGACGAAGCTTAGTACCTTCAGCCGTGTCACCTCTTGACGGTCTTCCACCACCTGCTGGTCTCATTGTTGAAGCGTCACCTTTTAATTGCTCAGCATCATCGGGTAATGGCGAAGCTGGCGGGGGTGATTCAGAGGCCCCTTGCGGCCTAGCGCCAGGATGCTGAGCCCCCATGTTCATCATGGTATACATGACTGCCAGCGCAATACTAGCAGCAGCGATTAAGGTTACGATAATTCGTTTATTTCTCATTGCGACACTCCAAGGCCAAGAGCCAGACCTAAGTCAATTCGGTTTTGTAATTTTTGGGCGTGAAGCTCAACAGCTTGAGCTTGTAAGTCAAAGTGCGTGTCATACACAGAAAGTAAGTCCAAGATATCAGCAAGACCTTGTCGATATTGACCTTCAATGGTAGCTACACTGCGCTCTGCATTAGCAAGTGCCACATTTGAATGGCCAATTCGCGCGCTGTAGGCAGTTTCATTATCCAGTGCGTTTTGGGTTTCCTGCACCGCAGTTAATAGCGTTTCGCGATACTGCCACCAAGCATTTGCTGCGGTAAGTTTTGCGTCTTCTACTTGGGCCCTCAATGCGCCTCCCTGAAAAAGAGGTGCCGTCATCTGTCCAAGCAATGTCCATACAGGGTTTGTAAACAAAGCTTGTGAGGGTGTAGAGGCAGAATCAGATAGCGATGCCGATAAACTAATACTGGGCAGTAAAGCTTTATAGGCCACATCAACTTCAAACTCTGTTGCTTGTATCGTGTAGAAGGCCGCCTGAAGGTCAGGTCTGCGGGCAAGGTCTTGTTTTGGCAAATTAGTAAGCGGCAACAGGATATCTGGAAAATTCACCTGCGTATCAAGCTCGCTTAGCGATTGGTCCTGCCTGCCTAGGAGTACTGCCAATGTGCGCTTGGCTGATGACAGAGTATATTCATACTGGGCAATAGAAGCTCGGGTATTTGCACTGCTTGTACGCGCGGTATCTAAATCGTCTAGGCTTCCAAGCCCGGTGCGATAGCGCGTTAAGATCACTGCTTCGTTGTTTTCTAGTACCGATAACCGAGCCTGTTCGATATTTAGTAATTGCTGTTGAGTAAGTACATCGATATAGCTTCTTATTACGCTAGCAACCAATGAATCTCTGGCCGATTGATAGCTGGCTCTGGCGCTCGCGGCATCTAAGTTTGCAGCACTTATGCCATCGCTAATTTTCTGCCACAAATCGAGCTCCCAACTAACGTTTAAACTTGCGCTATAGCTTGGGTTGTTTAGCTGATCACTTGTATTTACGTCCGTATTAGTAGATGAACTGCTGCCTGTAGTTTCACTTTTTGATGCTGAGAAACTTGTGTCCACATTCAGGTTTCTGTCTGCTTTTGCACTATCAATGGCAACTTGTGCTTTACGAAGTGTAATTAGCGACTGCTGCAGGTTTGCATTGGAAGACAGGGCCTCTTCAATAAAGTCTGCTAAATGCGGAAGCTGATTGAGATCTATTACGTCGGTTAACCCAGTGTCTGAATTCAACACTAGGGTTTGCGCTGAAACTTGTTGCTGCGCTTGGGACTGCCACACAACATCATTTCCCGTTGTAAGGGATGCTGATTCACTTAACGCTCTGTCATCAGTACTTGTGCATGCAGACAATAAAATACAAAGGGTAATACTATTTACCGTCAGTTTTATCTTGCCCATTACTTATGCCTATTGCTTGGCGCATAGCTTACTTTTTAAGGCCTATACGCAACTTGTTTAAATTAACTGACGCTAGTATTACAAACGCAGGGTTAAGGCAGGGTTAAGGCAGGGTTAAGGCATGAGAAAGGGATAAGAAAAAGAGGAGAAAGGCATGAAAAGGCTTAGATGAAGCCCAGAGTAAGTCAAATAAAAAAGGCCAGCGTCAAGCTGGCCTAAGATATTGGTACAATAGCTATTTAATGAATTAGCTATTTGCAGCGAACGCTACCGCTTATTCATCATCTTCAACTAAGGTCATCAACGACGTGTTGCCGCCTGATGCCGTTGTATCAATACTAATAGTTTTTTCAGTCATCAAACGCTGAATAAGGTTATCGTTATATTCCGCGGTAATTACCGGCAAAATAGCCCCTTCACGAGAAGACAGCATGGCCGAGATTCTCGCCGTACGTTCAGTACTCGAATCTACTACAACACCCGATAAATCTTCATCCATCAACAGGGTATCTAAGTGGGCAAGGCGCGCTACTTGGAATAAGCCTTTTGGTGCGCCTGTCGATTCAAATTTGTTCTGAATTTCTACGGCTTCATCATAGAAGATTTCAGACACAACTGACACTACAGGGTTGCCGGTTGAAAGTGCTGTTACAACAGAGAGTAACCAATATTCAAAGGTTACTTCTTTATCGGCAAAACATACCAAGATACCGCGCGGCTCTAAGTAAAGTTTGTTCGACTCACCTGTTGGCCCCGGCAGAACTTGTGGTTTTGCTAACTTGCGCTCAACGCTGATCAGCTGCTGACGCGCCGTCGCAAGCGTACGATTTAAGTCGTCGGCTAGCTCGTCAACAATGTCTACTTTCGCAATTTTCGCTAGAAGTTGGCGTACCATAGAGATCCGGTCGTTCAACGGCGTATGACGCCACTGCACTTCCACTGCCTTTGCTCTATCCATCATAACGTGTGCACGTTCGGCAATCTTTTCATCACCTACAAGTGCAGTATCAGTACCGTCTACATCGTCAATATGTGAAGGCTTAGGCGTAGCACGCTCCATCATCAAGCGAGACAAATAGTTAGGACCACCTGCTTTTGGACCCGTACCAGATAGCCCACGGCCACCAAACGGCTGAACACCCACGATAGCGCCAATGATATCGCGGTTAATATAAACGTTACCTGCGCGACTTTTTGCTGCAATTTCATTAGCACGCTCTTCAATGCGCGAGTGAACACCCATTGTTAATCCATAGCCCGTGCCGTTAATTTGCTCTAGTACGCCATCAAGCTCTTTCGACTTAAAGCGCACAATATGAACTACTGGACCGAATACTTCCTTTTCCAACACATCAATGTTCTTGATTTCATACAAAGTCGGTGGGAAGAAGGTACCGTTTTCGAATTGCTCAGGCAATGATGAGCGATAAAGTAGCTTTGCTTTATCTTCCATTGCTTTTTGATGGTCTGTTAGGCTTTTAAGTGCCTTCTCATCGATAACAGGGCCCACGTCGGTTGCTAGCTGCGTGGGGTCGCCTACTGTTAACTCCTTCATTGCACCAATAAGCATTTCAGTAAGGTCATCTGCAATCTCTTCTTGTACATAGAGCACACGAAGCGCAGAACAGCGCTGACCAGCACTCTGGAAGCCTGAGCGAATGACATCGTCAACAACCTGCTCTGGCAGTGCCGTCGAATCGACAATCATACAGTTTTGACCGCCCGTTTCTGCAATAAGCGGTACCTGTTCGCCTCCGCGCTCTGCAAGCACTTGTGAAATCAACGTACCCGTTTGCGTTGAGCCCGTAAACATTACCGCTTTAATGCGCTCATCAGGCAATAAGGTTTCACCCACTTCTTTACCTGGCGATACGATAAGCTTTAATGCATCTTCCGGTAAGCCTACTGAGTGCATAATGTCGATTGCACGCTGTGCAACAATGCTGGTTTGCTCAGCAGGTTTAGCAATAACCGTATTGCCCGTTGCTAATGCCGCTGTAACCTGTCCAAGGAATATGGCCAATGGGAAGTTCCATGGGCTAATACAAAGTACTACGCCACGAGGCTTTAAGCGCTGGTCTTCAGCAAGCTCTTCAGCGCGCACTGCATAATAGCGACAGAAGTCTACCGCTTCGCGTACTTCATCAATGCTGTCTTGCGCAACTTTACCCGCTTCGCGCATACAAATGGCAATAAGCTCAGCCATATGGCGCTCAAGCGCATCTGCCGTACGATTCAGGATCTCTGCGCGTTCGCTTACATCACGCTTAGACCAGGCATCAAAACCTGCATCAGCGTCATCTAACGCTTTACGCATTTCGTCGGGCGTTGCGTAGTGGTGGTAGCCCACAATATCGTTGTGATCTAGAGGGTTTACAACAGGTGTAGCGCCTGCAGGAATGTCGCCTTTCGCCTTGTAGTAATCCTGCCAGCGTTCAAGTTCATGTTTAAGTGCTGTTACCGCATTAGTGTCGGTAAGGTCTAAACCGCGCGAGTTGTCGCGCTCTGGCGCATACAGCCCACGTGGCGTTTTAATTAACTTGTTATAACGCACCTTCAAGCGCTGCGTTTTCTCTACAGGATCTTCAAGCAAAGCTTCAACTGGCTTTTCATCATCAACAATGGCATTCACGAATGAAGAGTTCGCACCATTTTCAAGAAGACGGCGCACCAAGTAGGCCAAGAGGTCTTCGTGTTCACCAACTGGCGCGTACACGCGACACTGAATTTTATCTTCGGTTACCACCTGGTCGTAAAGCGTATCACCCATACCGTGCAGGCACTGGAACTCGAAGCCTTCTTTGTCATCGCCAGCAAGCTCAACAATAACAGATGCTGTGTAAGCATTATGCGTAGCAAACTGCGGATAGATGGTATCGCGGTACTCAAGTAAGCGGTTCGCACAGGCGTGGTATGACACGTCGGTTGAAGACTTACGGGTAAACACAGGGAACTCTTCAAGACCCGCCTGTTGGGTCAGCTTAATCTCAGTATCCCAATATGCGCCTTTAACCAAACGCACCATTAGCGGTCGACCTACTTCGAGAGTAAGCTCACGCAAATGTTCGATAACATGGATTGCACGCTTTTGGTAAGCCTGCACCGCCAAGCCAAAGCCCGTCCAACCGTTTAAGTCTTCGTCGCGAAATACTGCTTCGATGATGTCTAAAGAAAGCTCAAGACGGTCGGCTTCTTCCGCATCTACCGTTAAACCAATATCGTATTCCTTCGCCATCATACACAGTGCTTTTAAACGCGGCGGTATTTCTTCCATGGCGCGTTCGCGATGTGAAAATTCAAAGCGCGGATGAATAGCAGAAAGTTTTACCGAAATACCCGGTGAACGCTTAGGCCCACGACCATTGGCCGCTTTACCGATAACTTTAATGGCTTTCACGTATGCATCGTAGTAGCGCTCAGCATCATGCATGGTACGTGCGCCTTCACCAAGCATATCGTAAGAATACACATATCCTTTGGTTTCTTTCTCTTTGGCGCGATCCACCGCATCTTCAATGGTTTCACCCATAACGAACTGACGGCCCATAACGCGCATGGCAATGTTCATTGCACGGCGAATAACCGGCTCACCTAAGCGGCCAAGGGTTTGTTTTAACAAACCAAACTGTTCTTTCTTACGCTTGTCGGCATAGTTCACCATATTGCCAGTGAACAACAAGCCCCAGGCAGATGCGTTTACAAACAACGACTCTGAATTGCCAAGGTGTGGCGTCCATTGACCTTGAGACAATTTGTCACGAATAAGCTCGTCTTGAGTGGCTTTATCTGGAACACGCAAAAGGGCTTCAGCCAAGCACATCAATACCACGCCTTCGGCAGTAGACAACGAGTACTCGTTTAAGAGTGCGTCTACGCCACCGTGACCTTCTTGTTCACGACGAATTTGAAGTACCATCTTGCGAGCGCGTTCCCATGCACGACTTCGTGCACGCGGGTTGACCTCGGCGATAGGAAGAATTTGATCCACAGCCACCGACTCACTAATGCGATAGTAGTCTCTTATACGCTGGCGTAGGGGTGAAGTTGTATGAAGTGTGTCATTAATGAGCATTGCAACCCTTTCATAGAAATAGCTGTAACAAAAAGCGTTCCCGCCGTGTATGACTGCCCACGGTTACATGGAAGCGGCTAAAAAACAAGCAAAGTCGAAACCCTGCGTTGATCTATCGTTATTCTTTTAACTTTATACTTTTGGATGAAGATCACGACAGAGCCAAATTTGCGTGGATGGTAGCACACAAAAGCGCCCTGCCAAGCCCCGTCAGCAAAGTTTTTCAATTTCTCTGTCAAGCTACGTATTCAGTGCGTTAGATGACATATACTACCCTTTCAAAGCTCCTCCAGCTTTAGTTAATCAGTCCGTTAACTCACTACGCCAAAGCTCGTAGTAAAAGCTCGTAGTAAAAGCTTGTTGAAAATGATGTATTTTTAATCGCAATAAAAAGCGGCTAACTAAAAACCGACTACACTATAAAAAAACAAAATAATAATTAGGTATTGCCAATGTGGTTACGAAAATTTAGCTTAATTCAACGACTGGGCATTATTGTTGCTCTAATTACTCTGCTGTTTGTATTGCTAACTGCTGTTGTTTTAAACAGGCACTACGAAGCTTTAAAGCAAAAGTCCTATGACGAAAACCAACACTTGGTCGAAGTGGTTCATACCATGCTAAGTAGCTTTGAAGCGCGTACCGACGTAGATGAGGCTACGGCTAAACAACAAGCGCTAGCAGCGGTAAAAGCGCTGCGATATGACGGCAGCAATTACTTTTGGATCCAAGACCAAACCCCTTCTATGGTTATGCATCCCATCAAGCCGGCGCTCGACGGTAAAGACCTAAGAACGTTTAAAGACGGAAACGGCAAAGCCTTTTTTATAGAAATGGCGCAGAAAGTTAAAGCGCAAGGTGACGGCTTTGTTGATTACGTGTGGCCTCTTCCCGGCGAAGAAACCCCTACTGACAAAATTTCTTATGTAAAAGAATTTAAACCGTGGGGCTGGACTGTAGGTTCTGGGATCTACCTTACAAACCTTGAAGAAGAGTTCGCACACCTTCGCAATCTAATTTTGGTATTTTGCCTAGTAAGCATTGTGTTGGTTGTATTGCTGGTTTACATAATAGGTGGAAGCATTGTAAAACCTGTCCAAGAAGTGTCTGAACGGATGAAAGGTATTTCTCAGGGAGAAGGCGATCTGACTCGCTCTCTTCCTGAAACTGGGCAAGACGAAGTTACTCGGTTAGCCCGCTACTTTAACGAGTATACCGATAAAATGCGTCAGTCTTTACTGGGTATTCGCGAAAATATTAGCTCTCTTACCCAGCAAGCTGAACTCGTAGAGTCATCCAGCCAAAATAGTAATGCACAAGCGCAAACACAAAACGAGAATATGCTCCAAGTTGCCGCAGCAATGGAAGAAATGACAACACAGATTAACGATGTCAGTAGCAATGCGGATTCTGCGGAAAAGAGTACAAGTAGTGCTCGAGGGAACGTTCAAAACGGCGCAGCTGTAGTAGACAGTACGGTGCAAGATATCCGCTCGCTGACCTCTAATATAGAAAGCGTGAGCAACGTAGTGACTGAACTTGCTGCGCAAACAGACAGTATCGGAGCTGTGCTTGACGTAATTCGAGGCATTGCGGAACAAACCAACTTACTCGCCCTAAATGCTGCGATTGAAGCTGCTCGAGCCGGTGAACAAGGAAGGGGCTTCGCCGTTGTCGCTGATGAAGTTCGCACCTTGGCAAGTCGAACTGGACAAAGTACCGATGAAATTCAAGCTATGATAGAAAAGCTACAGACTAATGCCAAAAGCGCAGTAGATGCTGTGAAAGTCAGTCAGGCTGCGTCAGCCACAACAGTAGACAATGCTATTCAAGCAAACCAGAATCTTCAGGAGGCTGACCGTTTAATGACGGAAATTGCTGACATGAGCAGTGAAATTGCCCGGGCTACTGAACAGCAAGCAGAAGCCGCCACTGAAGCGAATATGCGAATAAATGCATTATCGGGGGCTGCAGATAGTAGCTTGAAAACAGCAGATGAACTGGCTGCTGCAAGCCAAGCACTAAAAAGCAGTTGTTTGGCAATTATGGATATAGCTAACCGTTTTAAGCTGTAAACTTCTTACCGACCGCGGCCTAAAGAACCCGTGAAGCAATTCGCGCGTGTTCAGGCCGCTTACACCTTTCTTTATATCCTTCCTTGTTTTAACTCAAACTTTAAATGCGATTGTTTTCGATACTAATAACGAAACTTTGTAGCATTTAGACGCTCTTAAACCATCAGCGACAAGCTCTGCCTGTGGAACAAAATGCCTGAGTGCATTACACTCAGAATCACATTAAGTGGCCGAGTGCCGATTTCTTCTAGGTAATCGGCTGTGCTATCGCAATTTGGCAATGGCTTAAGCGCTTGTAACGTTAGACGCGTATCAAATCAAGGAGTTGAATATGAGTAGTGGTTCTAAGGGGAAGCCTATTTTAACATGGGTAGCCGGTTTTTTTGTGTTGTTATTCTTGGTGTACTTTTTGTTCGCCAACACCATTATAAAATCTATTCTTGAGTCAAAATTAGGTGAGTCATACGGCGCAGAAGTGAACATCGACGAGTTCGACCATTCTCTTTTCCCCACTACCGTTACGCTGAAAGGCATCGCGCTAACCAACCCAACCAAGCCATCTCACAACCAAGTTTTTGTGGGTGAAGCGAATGCCGACGTAGAGTTAAAGCCACTGCTTGATGATCAGGTTATTGTTAATAACCTAAACCTACTTAAAGTACAGTTTGATACTGAGCGTGAGTCTGAAGGTGAAGTGTATCGCGTCCCAGAACGCTCCCTGTCGTTTGATGAAATCAAAACGAAAGCGAAAGAGGCCGTGCCTACGGTTGATGAGCTTCTTGCACGCAACCCGCTAAAAACGACCGCAGCCATCGAAAATGCAAAGGCTGCTTACGATACCTATGGCAAAGGTTTGAAAGACGACTATGAATCTTTGCCTGATAAATCACGCATTGAGTACTACAAAACACAGGTCGCTGAGCTAAAAGAAACGGATTACAAAGATCCTCAAGCGTTGGTTCAAGCCAAGTCAGCATTCGATAAACTGAAAGAAGAGATGCAGGCAGACCGCGCGCTTATCAGCAACTTCACTGAAAAGGCTAGCGATGCAAAACAAGCTTTAAGTGAAAGTGTTGAAGCGCTCAAAAAAGCACCTCAGGAAGACTATGCTTTACTTAAAGGTGTTATTGCTGGCGATCAGGCCGCCCTTTCTCAGGTAACCTATTTTGTATTTGGCGATAAAGCAGCGGAATACACTGAGTATTTAATGGCCGCAATGCAAATAGTTATGCCGCTTATTCAGGGCGAAGAAAAAAGCGAAGCGCCTGCTGACGTACCCTCAATTTTAGTAAAAGAGGCTAATGTCTCTGTACTATGGCAAAACGAATCTATCACTAGCAAATGGAACAATATCACTAACGTTCACGAAGTATTTGGTAACCCAACCACCTTCACTATTGAAGCGGCTGGCGAGTTATTAAAGTCGTTTACTTCTAGCGGTGAGTTTTGGATTGATGGTGAAGGTGTTGATGCTAGCCAGGTATGGGAACTAGCCGGCGTGAATATGTCTGACATTTCTTTTAGCGGCAATGAAACACTTAATGCGGTGCTTAAATCAGCGCTAATGAAAACAAACGGGTCGATGAAAGTCACTGATAACATGCTTACCGGTACCGGCGAAGTCGATCTACAGCAGCTTGTCATGGAAGCAACGGGCACCAGTGATATTACCAGTGCTATAGCCCAGGCATTGCAAACACTAACCAGCTTGAACATGACTATGCTGCTTGATGGTACCCTTTCGGACCCTGGCTTTAATATCAAGTCTGACCTTGATAATAAGTTAGCTAAGGCGGCGCTTTCCCAGCTAACTGACAGCCAGAAAGACAAACTTGATGAATTAAACAATAAGCTCAATAGCATGATAAGTAGCGAGCAATCACTACTGTCTGGTGAGCTCGTTGACGTTAACAGTATGCTAAGCGCAGCCCAAGGCGACAGTGCAGCCCTTCAGGAGCTACTTCAAGCTCAGCTTAACAACGTTGTAGAGCAGCAAAAAAGTAAACTGTTTGATAAATTGAAGGGTAAATTTGGTCAGGGTGAATAATGCACCTTTGACTCGGCGCTGCTTCGCGGCATAATACAACACAGCAGAGGCATAGCGCCTCTGCTTTTTTCCGCTTAACCATATTGTCAGGTGAATCTGTGTTACAAGGTAAATGGCTTCCCATTGTGTTAATAGTACTTCTTGGTCTATTGCAATACAGACTATGGTTTGGAAAAAATAGTATTCCCGATTACTTCAACCGAAAACAAGAAGTTCATACACAAGCCCTTCAAAACGCAAACCTTGCTCAACGCAATGCGTTACTTAAAGCTGATATCAGCGATTTAAAAATTGGTTTAGAAGCCATTGAAGAAAGAGCGCGAAATGAACTCGGTTTGATTAAAAAGGGAGAAACCTTTTACCGTATTTTGCCCGCAGATGCTAAGTGAATAAAATGACATCGCCCCGCGTTGTTGCGGTTATCCCCGCAGCCGGAGTTGGCAGCCGCATGAAAGCCGACCGTCCCAAACAGTACCTTACCTTAAACGGTAAAACCATTCTTGAACATACCATAGACGCTTTGTTAACCCACCCATTAGTTAACGAGGTTGTAGTGGCCATTAGCCCAGGCGACGCATATTTCGATACCTATGGACTGCGGGAAAAACCGATTCACGTGGTAGACGGTGGCAAGGAACGGGCAGACAGCGTACTCAATGGTATCATGTCTTTAGGAGAGCATGACTGGGCTTTGGTGCACGATGCAGCTCGCCCCTGTATTGAAAAGAGTGATATTTCGGCGCTTATCGCCTTAATAGACAATAAGTCGGTTGCCGGCGGTATTCTGGCAACGCCTGTTAGAGATACCATGAAGCGAGTTGCGCTTGATACCAATACTGATACCAGTATCATTTCTCACACCGAGGACAGAGACGGCCTATGGCACGCACTAACGCCACAGTTCTTTCCCGCAACACTTTTAAAGCAGGCCCTTCAGGACGGTTTAGCAAAAGGCGCAGCGATTACTGACGAGGCGTCGGCTATGGAACTTGCTGGCTACAAGGTAGCTATGGTTAATGGAAGCCCAGCAAATATAAAAATAACTCACCCAGCCGATCTTCCTTTGGCAGAATTCTATCTTAAGCAAAAATTTAGCGCGCAAGGCAACAACCTACAAAGCCATAGCGCACAAGATCAAAAGGCAAACTTATAATGCGAATAGGACACGGTTTCGATGTACACAAATTTGGCGGCGAAGGTCCCATCACCATAGGTGGCGTGCGCATCGACTACGAACAAGGCCTAGTGGCACATTCTGATGGCGACGTATTGCTTCACGCACTTTGCGATGCAATGCTAGGTGCAGCAGCACTTGGTGATATCGGCAAACATTTCCCGGATACAGACGATGCCTATGCAGGTGCAGACAGTCGCGTACTGTTACGTCACGTTGTGAATGTAGTAAAAGAAAAAGGCTACAAGCTAAGTAATGCTGATATGACCATTGTGGCGCAAGCACCTAAAATGGCACCGCATATTTCTGCTATGCGCGAGATTATAGCCGAAGACTGTAATGTCGCGCTTGACGACATCAACGTAAAAGCTACGACGACGGAAAAACTCGGTTACACCGGCCGCAAAGAAGGCATTGCCTCTCACGCTGTCGTGCTATTGGAAAAACTATGAAGCCCTTAAACACTGATCACTGGCAGTACTATTTCACAAAGCCTGTATCTACTGGCATATTTAAATTCCAAGCCGACGACTTTCAAGTTGTCGAGGATTTGGGCTATACCCCCTGTGGAGAAGGCGAGCACCAGTTTGTGTTTATTGAAAAAACCAACACAAATACCGCATTTGTTGCTGAGCAACTGGCGCGCTTCGTTAACCTGCCACTACGCCAAATTACTTATGCTGGTCGTAAAGATAAATACGCAGTAACACAACAGTGGTTTGGCATACACGCCCCAGGCAAACCAGATTTCGATTTTAGCAATTTCGAACTGGAAGGCGTTAAAGTACTCAAACAAATGCGTCACAACAAAAAGCTGCGTACGGGTCAGCTTAAAGGCAACCACTTTACTATTACCTTGCGTCAGGTCTTGCACCCAGAAGCTATTGAAGAGCGTTTGCAAGAAATAGCAGCACACGGGGTACCTAATTACTACGGCGAGCAACGCTTTGGGGTAATGCGCTTAAATGATATGGGTGAAGTGCAGCGTGGCGGAAACCTGGTAATGGCCGAGCGCATGGTCAATGGCGAAACCATTAGGCATCGTAACAAACGCTCTATGGCGCTTTCAGCTCTGCGCAGCTGGCTATTCAATGAAATGCTTTCTACGCGCCTTGAAAAAGGCACATTTGATAAAGTAAACCATGGCGATGCACTGGTGCTTTCCGGGTCTAATAGCTTTTTCATCAACGAAGGTGCTGAAGGCTCAGAACAGCAACAAGATGCTCAACGTCGCTTTGCTGCCAAAGACGTGTGTCCTTCAGCGCCGCTTTGGGGTAAAGGTACACTTGTTACGCAAGCAGATTCCTTAGCTTTGGAACAGTCCGTTGCTGCGCAAAATAGCGAAGTTATCGATTTTCTAAGTCAATGCGGGTTCGAACAAGAGCGCCGAGCGATAAAAATTTGGCCTTCGCAGCTTGAATGGCAGAGTAAGGGTGATACATTTACTATCTCGTTTGCGCTTCCAAGCGGCTGCTTTGCAACCTCGGTCCTTAGAGAGTGCGTGGAGACCTTATCCCCCATTAACCGGGTTTAACAGTATTGATAGAAAAGTGTGGCGCGCAACAGTTTTAACCTCGCGTAGCTGTGAATAAAAATAAAGGAAAGTACGCAACATCATGAGAGCTTCTAGAAAAGGAGACGCGTTAGCACAACTGCTTTATAACGAGGGAATACGTTCGCAAGCAGTATTAAACGCCATTGCTGGTACGCCGCGGGAGAGCTTCTTGCCCGACGCGCTAAAACATAAGGCTTATCAAAATACGGCATTGCCGATAGGCCAGGGCCAGACAATTTCGCAGCCTTATATCGTTGCGAAAATGACAGAGCTATTGCTTGATAGCCCAAACAAACCTGAAAAAGTGCTGGAGATAGGCACAGGCTCAGGTTATCAAACGGCTATTCTTGCACAGCTTTTTGCGAAAGTTTTTAGTGTAGAACGTATTAAATCATTGCAGTTTCAAGCGAAGCGTCGAATGAATCAACTCGACCTTCACAATATTGCAATGAAACACGGCGATGGTTGGAAAGGCTGGGCGTCAAAAGGCCCATATGACGCCATTATTGTTACCGCTGCCGCTGCTAGCCTTCCGCAAGACTTGTGCGATCAGCTAAAAGAAGGTGGGCGACTTATAATTCCCGTGGGTAACGAACAACAATCGTTGCTGTGTATTGATAGGATTGAAGGGGAACTAAAAACGTCGACCATTGAATCGGTTCGATTTGTTCCTCTTGTAGCAGGAGAGCTAATGTGAAGCTTTTTGAGCCGTGTTATGACATGGCGTTACGCTGGGCGAGGCATCGCCACGCAACTAAATATTTAGGTGGGTTAAGCTTCTCAGAGTCAGTTTTCTTCCCCATTCCCCCTGACGTGATGCTTGCACCAATGGCCTTGTCGCAGCCTAATAAGGCATGGCAGTTTGCTCTAATTACTACCATTGCCTCTATTTTGGGTGGTATTGCTGGCTACTGGCTTGGTTACTTCGCGTTTGATGCTTGGCTAGCTCCGCTTATAGAAAGCTGGGGGTATACCCATAAAATTGAAACTGCAATGCAGTGGTTTAAAGATTATGGTGTATGGGTAGTCTTCTTAGCGGGTTTCTCACCCATTCCTTATAAGATCTTCACCGTTAGTGCCGGTTTTTTACAGATGGCTTTTCTTCCCTTTGTGCTTGCATCCGCCATTGGGCGCGGCGCGCGATTTTTCTTAGTTGCAGCTCTTATGCGCTGGGGAGGAGCCGCAATGGAGCAAAAGCTAAGACAGTACGTAGAAGTGCTTGGGTGGGCAGTTGTCATCCTTGCAGTAGTCGCCTATTTACTGCTGCGATGATATGCATAAGCCTCTTTTTTATATAGGTTTTTTGTTATATTTTTGTGTACTTATCGGGGGATGCGCAGGAAGAAGTGCTCCTGCCCCCGTTGTTTTATTAAATAGTCAAGTTTCAGATGGAAGCGAAGAGTACACAAAAAAAACCTATAAAGTACAACGAGGCGATACACTTTACGCAGTAGCTTGGTACACCGGAAACGACTATCGCGATTTAGCAAAATACAACCAGTTATCAGCCCCTTACACCATTTTTCCTGGTCAAATTTTAAAGGTTACACCACCCTCAAATGTAGCCGTAGCCCCCGTAAAACCTAAGGCGAAGACCAAACGGTCAACAACTCCGACCACCTCAAATGTAGACAAAAGTTTGGTTGACCGCCCATCGCCACCAGCGTATCGTGAAAGTGAAAAAGTTGTTAAGCCACAAAAAGTTACGACTGTCAAGAAGCCGTCACAAAGCGTCAAAGAACAAACGCCAACGAGCTTCCCAGGCAAAGTACAAAAGTGGGTTTGGCCTGCAGAAGGTAAGTTAGTTGGTACCTTCAGTAAGTCAGAGTCAGGCAATAAAGGAATTGATATCGCTGGTGCCAAAGGCAGTAAAGTCGTCGCAGCAGCAGATGGAAAAGTTGTTTACTCAGGGAGTGCCTTAAGAGGTTACGGTAAGTTAGTTATTATCAAACACACCGATACTTTCTTAAGTGCTTACGCCTACAACGACACTATTTTAGTTAAAGAACGAGAATGGGTGTCAGCGGGGCAGCAGATTGCAACCATGGGTGATAGCGGAACAAATTCGGTAAAACTTCACTTTGAAGTTAGGTATAGAGGGAAATCATTAGACCCGATGAAATACCTGCCAGTATTAAAATAATAAAAATAAATAACAATAAAAAAAGACAAAGGAGAAACGTCATAAGGTAAACCTTGTAGCAGGAGATTCATGATGGGTAAGTCAAATAAAGCCTTGGAATCAAAACCGCAAGATGACTTAGATGTCATCGATATGCCAGCTGATATGAAAGCTGACGAAACCTTAACCAACGACGCTGAACTAGAAAATGACGATGCCATTTTCAGTCAGGATGACCAACCTAAAAACCTAGATGCCACACAGCTTTATCTAGGCGAGATTGGTTTTTCACCACTGCTAACCGCAGAAGAAGAAGTTTATTTTGCGCGCCGCTCACTGAAAGGCTGCGAAGCCTCTCGCAAACGTATGATTGTTAGCAACCTTCGCCTTGTTGTAAAGATTGCTCGCCGTTATAACAACCGTGGATTAGCACTTCTCGATTTAATTGAAGAAGGTAACTTGGGTCTAATCCGTGCCGTAGAAAAGTTTGATCCTGAACGCGGATTCCGCTTTTCAACGTATGCAACCTGGTGGATTCGCCAAACTATCGAACGCGCTATTATGAATCAAACGCGTACTATTCGTTTGCCAATCCACGTAGTAAAAGAGCTAAACGTTTATTTACGTGCTTCTCGTGAACTTTCACAAAAGCTTGACCATGAGCCAACTGCAGAAGAAATTGCGGCGGCGCTTGATAAGCCAGTGGAAGATGTAACAAAGATGCTTCGTTTAAATGAACGCATTACCTCTGTCGATACGCCTATTGGCGGAGAAAATGACAAAGCACTGCTTGATATAATTGCTGATGAGAAAGAGTTTAGCCCTGAAGAGAGCTTACAAGACTCTGATATCAAGAGTAATATCGTAACTTGGCTTGAAGAGCTAAATCCTAAGCAGCGCGAAGTGCTCGCTCGCCGTTTTGGCCTTATGGGATATGAGCCTTCAACCCTTGAAGATGTTGGTGCAGAAATTGGCTTAACACGTGAGCGTGTTCGTCAAATTCAAGTAGAAGCACTTCGCCGTCTTCGCGATATGCTGGGTCATCAAGGTCTTTCATTAGAAAACTTGTTCGACCAAATGAAGTAGCTACTACTCATATTGCAGAGTAATGCTAAAATGCCAGTGTTGTGACGCTCTTAAACGAGCGTTTCAACACTGGCATTTTTTTATTTTAAATTCAAAGTAACCTAGCAAGCTTCTACTAGTTCTGACTATATTAGTTCTTTTCAAGCGTCACAAAAGTATAATCATGCGCATTCTTTTCATCGGCGCTATGTGCTTCTCGCGATACTTCATTCCAACTTGCTGCTGCCTCATAATCTGGAAACTGGGTATCTCCCTCTACTGAAAGATCAATATGTGTAAGGTACAAGGTATCCGCTCTATCTAAAAATGACTGGTAGATAGTACCGCCACCAATAATCATTACTTCGTCATTCTGTCCATTACTGTTACTTAGCGCTTTTGCGACCTCAAATGCTGATTCCGGCGAGTCGACCACAGTAGCGTCAGATAAACTGTAGTTAGCATTAGTGGTAATGACGATATTTGGCCTACCCGGAAGCGCCCTACCGATTGATTCGTAGGTTTTGCGCCCCATGATAACTGCCTTGCCCAAGGTGATAGCTTTAAAATGCTTCAAGTCAGCGGGTAAATGCCACGGCATATCATTGTCTGCACCGATAATTCTGTTTTTTGCCATAGCAGCAATCATCGCTATTTTCATTTTTTACACCTTCAGACTAAGTTCTAATTCTTCAAGGCAAAGTATATCAACATCAGATAGGAAATGCGCCAACACCTTAAAGCAAACAATAACAATTATCATTTGCATGCATTGTAAAAGTAATTTAGTGTAGAGTTAGGAGGTGGCTACCATGCTTATAAATTATTTATGCCCTAAACATGCAGACTGGGTTTACAACAATCCAGAGCAAGCGCTACACGTAATGGCACGGGACGAAATGCAGGGCACTATGCTTATGCAAAGTGGCCAGTTAAGTGAAGCGATTCCCTATCTTGGTTGTGCATTTGATATCGCCGTCATATTGCTTGAAGTTGATGGTGGCGAAAACAGCGCTATGACGACTAAAATTATGAGTTTGACCAGTTTACTTGAAGATATTTATTTTCATTTAAGACTTACCCATCACAGAAATGCCATAGTAGACAGAGCCCACACAGTAATAGAAGCTTCTAACAATATTGTAAACAACGAAATACCGCTGCGATTTGCGGTGTAGAAATGGTGTTCACCTTACAAAAAAGCTCGCACTTTGCTTTGGCAAATGTACGAGCTTAATGTTTTGTGAGTTGATTGCTAGTGACTGCTTAAATCACTAACTCACAGAAGCTATCTTCGACCAGTGCTTCTGAATGGCTGTTAGTCAGCGACTGTTTCTCAGCGACGATACTCAACTTCCACGTCGTAGTCGTCTTCGTCCCAGTCGTCATCATCGAGATCGTCACCCAAGTCGCCTTCGAATTCATCATGAGCTTCAAGCGTATTCTTGTGGTAGGTGTCCCACTTGAACTCCACTTCTTTCTTCTCTTCTTCTTCTTCCAGTTCTGCTGGAAGGGTCTCGATGAAGTCCATAATGTCATTACACAAAGGATCTAGATTCATCTTTTGGAACGCAGAGATTTGGTAAACTGGGCCTTCCCATTCTAATGCGTCAATAACATGCTGACAGCGCTCTTCAGCTTCTTCTTCAAGCAGCAAATCGACTTTATTAAATACCAACCAACGGGGCTTTTCTGCCAATTTAGGGCTGTATTTTTCAAGCTCTTCAATGATCGCTTTTGCATGTTCGGCAGGATCGGTTTCATCAACAGGGAAAATATCTACCACGTGAAGCAAGATACGACAACGCTCTAAGTGCTTTAAGAAGCGTATGCCTAATCCAGCACCATCGGCTGCACCTTCAATCAAACCAGGAATATCAGCGACAACGAAGCTACGCTGTGAGTCTTGGCGAACCACACCTAAGTTAGGCACTAGCGTAGTAAACGGGTAGTCAGCCACTTTAGGTTTAGCTGCCGATACAGAGCGGATAAAAGTTGATTTACCCGCGTTAGGCATACCGAGTAAGCCAACATCGGCTAGAAGCATAAGCTCTAGCTTAAGGTTGCGAATTTCACCTGGTGTACCATTGGTCTTTTGGCGTGGGGCACGGTTTGTGCTGCTTTTAAAGCGAGCATTACCTAAACCGTGAAAACCACCTTGTGCCACTTTAAGCTTTTGACCATGACGAGTTAAGTCGCCTAGCACTTCACCCGTATCGCTATCAGTGGCGCGTGTTCCCACAGGCACCATTACAGTAAGGTCTTTGCCTTTCTTACCGATACAGTTGCCGCCTTGCCCATTTTGGCCGCGCTCAGCACGGTGAAAGCGCTCGAAGCGATAATCGATCAATGTATTTAGGTTTTCATCGGCTTGTAAGAATACGCTGCCGCCGTCACCACCGTCGCCACCGTCTGGGCCACCTTTAGGTACGTATTTTTCCCTTCTAAAGCCAATGGTACCGTTGCCGCCGTCACCGGCTTCAACGCGAATTTCAGCTTCATCTACAAATTTCATTTATCACTCCGGGCTGTAATGCCGTGGGTTGTTAACTTTTTAATGCGAATACTAAGTTTACACCAAATTACCCATTGGCGCTTTTGTGTCTGCTCAGCATTCTAAAAAACGAGAAGTAAAACCTTGCCTAGCGTTAATTCGTTCTAGAATTTACACGCTACAAATAAGAACAGTAAAAGAAAGAAAGGTTTCACAAAACAAAAAACCCCGCTTGCGCGGGGTTTTTCTAAGCCTGTTCGGCGAGAAGCTTTCGCGCTTACTCAGCTACGATGCTTACAAATTTACGGTTCTTCGGTCCTTTAACGTCGAACTGAACTTTACCGTCTTTTAGTGCAAACAACGTGTGGTCTTTACCGATACCCATGTTGTCACCAGCGTGGAAACGAGTACCACGTTGACGAACAATGATGTTACCAGCAAGAACAGATTCGCCACCAAAGCGCTTAACACCTAGGCGTTTACTCTCTGAATCACGACCGTTTTTGGTACTACCACCAGCTTTTTTGTGTGCCATGTGTTCGTGCTCCTATTATGCGTTGATACCAGTGATTTTCACTTCTGTGAACCACTGACGGTGACCCGCTTGCTTACGAGAGTGCTTACGACGACGGAACTTAACGATTTTTACTTTATCGCCACGACCGTGTGTAACAACCTCAGCAGTCACCTTACCACCAGCAACGATTGGTGTGCCGATTTTTACGTCGTCACCGTTGCTTACCATTAAAACTTTGTCAAATTCAACCGTTTCGCCTGGGGCTACTTCGATTTTTTCAAGACGAACGGTTTGGCCTTCGGCCACACGGTGTTGTTTACCGCCACTTTGGAAAACCGCGTACATAGTTAACTCCGCTCTGCGTCCACTGACGCTTCAATTCAAAAAACAGGGCGCGAATTGTACGTGAAACATCCGTAAATCACAAGCCCGATTCGCAGAAAAAATGATTATTTTTCCAACATGGGGCGAATTATGCCTCAATTGCTTATTTGATGCAGCTTCAAATGCTCAGAAACTATTAAAATTTCACAAATTATTTCGAGAAATCAGCAAAAAGTAGGATCGCTAACTATAAAAACTTGGGCTATTTCCAAAGAATATTGACAAAAAGTGCGAACAAGACGACAGCGAACTCATAAAGGCCGCTGGCGGTTTGACTTGCAGCGCTAGCGATCAGGCAAAAAGCAATAAGCGATCTAATAGAGGCATTTGCGATCGCCCAAGTGAGATCCTGAATAGTTCGGCACTATCGGTAAAAGGATAAAAGAGCGTTTCTTACCAGATAAGCTGCGCTCCTATTTACTATCTAGTCCTAGTACTACTTTTGTAGTTTGGCTTTTCGATTGTCTATTGGATCGCAAAGTTAGATCGTCACGTTCCCTTATCGGCTTGATGTGGGATCCGTGAATTTCTGTAACTGGTCATCCGCTCTAGTTGCTTGGCTAAATAGCTAGCTTTAGTAGCTAGTAATGCGCATTACATCTGCACGTAAAAAGTAAAAAAATCGCCCTTTGAAAGGAAAAACAATTAAGAGTGCCTATAATTACAATTAATTGCATAAGGAAGTATTAATGGGCAAAGCTCAAGTAAGCGAATAACGCAAATTGAACACTATTGAAAAAACAATGTTTAAAAGAGTTTCGAATCTCTGATGAAAAATGCTTTTGTGCAATTTCTAAAACAAGTTTAAGCGTAATTAAGAAATTACACGTAAATACGTTAAGCCGTCATTTTTTAAGACAATTTGGTGGATAGTACAGATGATTAAGGTACAATCGCCAGCAACCATTGCCCAAGACGTAAGAGTAAGTATTTATTGCCATGCCTATGGATATAGATCAAATCCGCGCCCTGTCTAATGATGATATGCAGGCGGTTAACCAACTGATTCAACAACAAGTCGATTCTGATGTTGCCCTAATTAATCAGCTTGGCTTTTATATTGTAAACAGTGGCGGCAAACGCTTACGCCCTCTACTTACCGTGCTAAGTGCGCGGGCAATGGGCATAGGTAACAACGACCATCATACCCTTGCAGCCATTGTAGAATTCATTCATACCGCAACCCTGTTGCACGACGATGTGGTTGACGAGTCGACCATGCGCAGAGGTCGAGAGACTGCGAATGCTATCTTTGGTAATCAGGCCTCAGTATTAGTAGGTGACTTTCTTTACACCCGCTCTTTCCAAATGATGGTAAGCCTAAAGCGCATGCGCGTTATGGAAATATTGTCGGAAGCCACGAACCAAATAGCCGAAGGCGAAGTGTTGCAGTTGATGAATTGTAACGATGCCAGCACTACAGAAGCACGTTACTTTGATGTTATCTACGGTAAAACGGCACGTTTGTTTGAAGCGGCAACACAGTTAGCGGCTGTTTTGACTGATCAAGACGAGCACATTGAGCACGCTATGCAAGAATACGGTAAACACTTAGGCACAGCCTTTCAGCTTGCTGACGATATTCTGGATTATATGGCTGACAGCGAAGAAATGGGTAAAAATGCTGGCGACGACTTAGCCGAGGGTAAACCTACCCTGCCATTACTGTACGCTATGTGGCACGCTAAGAATGACGACGATAAAGCACTTATTCAAGAAGCCATTGAGCAAAGCAATGGCCTGCCACATTTAAACCGTATTCAAGGTATTATGGAAGAAACCGGCGCTTTGGACTACACACGAGAATGTGCCCAAAAAGAAGTGCAAATGGCCATTGATAGTCTAAACGCTGTCGAAGATTCTGAATACAAAGAAGCGCTTATTGCACTGGCGCATATTTCAATTGAGCGTACGAGCTAACTAGCGATAAATAAACAATTGTCAATAAGTGATATGAGTAGGCGTGTTGTAAGCAACACGCCTTTTTTATTGGCGTTAACCAATTACTAAAACTAACTACTTATTGAAACGCTAACCTTCAAGCATAAAACCTACAAGACCAACTAAGAAGCCAAGAATACCGCCTAGGGGTGGTAACCAATGGTTTTCCATACGAATTTGCGGTGCTATATCCTGGAACACTGAATAAAGAATACCGCCTGCAGCAAACAGCATAATCCCGCTCATAATCACTGGGAACTGGGCTAAGTAGTAAAAGCCTAGCAAACTGAATAACGGCCCGAGTAACGCCATCAGAACAAAGATAACAATGAGTTTATTGCTGCGCTGTTTGTTTTTGGGCAACATTTCTCTGTAGGCGTTAAACCCTTCAGGTAAATTTTGAACCGCAATCAATAGGCCTAATAGCATGGTACCTCCGCCTAAAGCTGCCGTGGTACCAAGGGCGATAGACTCTGGCACAAAGTCACTGAGCATAGCGGCTAACTGGCTGCCTGCGGTTTTCTTTTTCGCTAAATAAATATCAAGGGCCATAAAAGCTAAGGCGCCACCAATAAAACACAATATGGCAGCAAATACCGATACGTCTTTTATCCCTTCTGGCACAAGCACAAGACCTACCGCCGAAATAAGCGCCCCTGCCCCAAGCGCTAAAATGCCGTGGCGTAACTCTTTTTCTAACCACTTAGGTTGAATACCTTGGTACGTTGCTAAAATAGCGCCCGCAGGCATGGCAAGGCCTGCTACCGTTGCCATTACCAGTAAACCTACAATATCGCTTTGTGACATAAAGACTCCTTTCTCGCTTTTGTCAGTACATGTTTATTTATTAATTACTTCACACAGCACCATTGGTTTACAAGTAATTCCAATCCGCATAGATAATTGCCCACTCAGAAGGCGCTCGCAAGCTTCATAGCGAAGCGTGGGAATGCAGGAATGGCTGTTCCCTTTCAGATTGCCAGAATAATTTAAAATTCAGAGCCTTTTTCTAAACGCGTAACAAAAAAGAGCAGCCTAAGGCTGCTCTTTGCATTCATGAAAATAGTTTGAGGTTGCCGTTAGCTATGCTCAGAAAAGCCCGATTAATTTAAATCTAAATCTCGGGTCATATTTTCGTTCTTATCGCGATGCACAATAATATTGTCTTCAATACGAATACCGCCAAACGGCTTGTATGCATCAATAGTATCCCAGTTAATGTATTTAGACGCAGGCGTCGCTTTTAGGTCTCGAAGCAAGCTTTCGATGAAGTACAAGCCAGGTTCAATAGTGAAAACCTGACGGGCTTCAACCATACGCGTACAGCGCAAGAACGGGTGATCATCAGGAGCAGGCTTAGGCGTACCGCGATCGTCGTTTACAAGACCGCCAACATCGTGCACCTGAAGGCCTAAGAAGTGACCAATGCCGTGTGGGAAGAACGTGCGCGTAATCCCCATTTCTACGATTTCTGGCGGCGTTAAATTCACCATGCCGGTATCGTGAAGAATTTGTGCAATGCCGTCATGGGCTAGCAAATGAATGTCGGTATAAGCTACGCCAGGTTTCAACGAATCGACCAAGGTCAGCGTTACCTTGTCTACTGCCTGAATAAGGTCGCGAAACATCGCTGAATTCTGAACACCGTCTTGAGCATAAGTACGCGTAATATCTGCCGCATAGCCATGGTAATTCGCACCCGCATCAATCAAAAACGAACGGGATTCTTTTGGCGCTACTGTATCGCACTGCATATAGTGAAGAATTGAAGCATGCTCGTTAAGTGCCACAATACTGGTGTAAGGCACATCGTTATCGCCTTGTCGGCTTGCCGTTGCATAAGCAAGGTTAATATCTAACTCGCTTTTTCCTTCACGGAAGGCTTGCGCAGCCGCTTTATGCCCTGCTACCGCTAACTTGTTAGCTTCGCGCATACAATCTAGCTCGTAATCGGTTTTATAAGCACGTTGATAGTGCAAATAATGTAACACGCGGTCTGGGTTTACGTTATCAAAGCCCAGCGCTTTGGCCACCTCAATGTATTCGCCTACATAAGCCAAACGGCTTTTGTCATAAGGCAGGAATTTCTCTACTGCATCGGCCTGTTGAAGCAATTTAATGTCGAAGCTGTCAGTCCAGAAATCATTTGGCTCTGGCGGCACTTTGTGCCAGAAGTCTTCGGGACGGTAGAAAATAAGCGTAGGCTTGTCTACACCGTTCACCACCAGCCAACAGTTAGGGTTATCAATAACTGGCACCCATGCTTTGAACTGCGGGTTTACCTTGAATGGGTAATGATTATCGTCTAAGAAAAGGCGCTTGCCTTGCCCCGAGTGAATCACTAGCCCGTCGAGTCCTTCTCGCTGTAATGCTTCGCGAGTACGAGCTTGAAGCTCTTCGATATGCTGTTGGTAGGTTGCTTGATGTTGCGACATAGCCCCTCTTATCTTTTTAGTCGTTAGATGTAACACTTTATAGTGTATCACGAGGTCAGTATAACGTGCATGCTGACCCCGACCACTGCGCTGTGGTTTACGTTAAATCGCCAGTGCTCGCCCCCACGCAAGGTAAACCCAGGCGTACCTGTGTACGCCCACCCTCACGTTACTAACGTGGCGCTAGTTGAAGAGTTCCTGTTACTGGGTGTGTACTTACCGCGTCTGCGGAAGGGATCATATCCTGGGTAAGTTGAGGGAAGATATTCTCGTTTCCACCTAGCTGGTGGTCGTAGATATGCTGGTACGCCATTACCGCTTTTACGTAGGCGCGAGTTTCTTTATAAGGGATATTCTCAATCCAGATATCGACCGGAAGCGCTTCATCAGCAGGCAGCCATTCCAACACTTTACGCCATCCCGCGTTGTAAGAGGCAGAAACCAGCACCGGGTTATTATTGAGCTTGTCCATTAAGTAACGAAGGTACTGCACACCATAATCAACGTTGTCGTCCACTTTGAACAGCTTGTTTCTACTTACTTTCTCTTTTGCCACGTAACGCGCTGTTCCTGGCATTAGCTGCATTAAACCTGCCGCTCCAACAGGCGAGATAGCGTCACTTCTAAACGAGCTTTCGCGGCGTGCAATAGCCATAGCTAGCGACTTCGAAATGCTATAGGCCTGAGATTTTTCGCTGAATACATCGCTAAACGCTAGTGGGAACCGGCGCTCAACGTCGTCCCAATAGCCGCTTCTTGCGAAGCTGGTAATTGCTTGGTCGTATAACCCCCACTCGTACGCCAAAATACCCGCATCGGTTACTTTTGATTTGGGTAAATGTGACAGTAAATAGAACCACTCACGGCGCGCTTCTGTGGTTCTGTCTAACCTGAAAAATTCTACAGCGCGCATGGTAGCGGGGGTTTTAGCCACACTGGCTATAGCTGCCGTGTCTCTTGGCGCTGGCGTATGCGCAAGCGATGGAATTTCGCCTACATGTGCACTGGCCATAAAGCCATAATAATGGCGTTCTTGCGCAAGTTCTTTGTACAACACTGTAGCCTGCATAGTTTGACCAAGCGCTTCTAAAGCACGGGCCTTCCAATAACGATAGTTTTCTTCTTGCTGCAGGCTGGCGGGGGCGCTTTCAATAACATTCACCACTTCCTGCCAATTCTTCATGCGCAACAAATGAGAAACGTGCCATAGCTTTACATCATCACTGGCGCCGTTAACATCAGCTAGCTCTAGCCACTGATGGGCTTGGGGAAGGCGGTCTAGTGTGTAGCTAAGCGCTATTGCTCTTCGCATAACGTGTTGCTGGGCTTTGGAAAACACGTTCTTATCGTTGTAGCGGTTAAATACCTTGCCCGCTAAATCAGGGTTTCGCCAGGCTAGTTTTTCTATTGCCCACACTATTACCTCAGCTTCATGCGAAGTATTTTTAAGTGGGAAAAGCGCGGTTTTATTAACGCGGCTGGTGTCGCGGGTTACCGATAACCATGCGTCTGCAATGTATTGCTTATCGCTGGGAAGTTGGCGTTTTAGGTAAGAGATAATACTTCGGTTGTCTTCTTTTGCCGCAATTTCAATGCGTTTTATCACCATGTCTGGTGTCATCATGCCCGCTTTTTTCCACTTCGCAAAAAGCGGATCGCATTCGTCAGGCTGGGACTGACCATGAAGCCAAAGCGCATCCACTTCATGGAGAATATCTTGTTCGCTTTCACCTTCTTTTAAACGGTAATTAAGCGCAACACAGGTAAGCCGCGCGCCCATACCGGGGCGATAATTTTCTAGAAAGGTGCTGCGGTAATCTTTTTTAGCTAAGTAGTTGAGCCACTTGTAGCGCACCCCGTAGCTTACTGGCTGACCGTTAAAGTCGTCCAAAAACTGACTAACTTCGCGCTTTGTTTTGATTGACATGGTGCGCTCTAGTTTAAGCCGTAGCAGATACGGATAAAGTGGATAATGCGCTAACTCATAAATGTCGTTATCAAGGTGTTGAAGGCGGTGTTTCGAGTAAGTAAGTAGCTTCTTTTCAACTTCTAAATAGCGGGCACGATCGCTTTCGAAAATATCATTGGGTAGCGTTAACGGCTGTGCAGCCCATGCGCTGATAGAGAAAACTGAAGAAAGCGAGCAAACTAGTGCCCCCACTAGCGTGGCGAGTAATTTATTGTTTTTTGTCAGCGAGCGCTGACCTAACCTCGAACTAAAATTAAAACCAGACACAATAGAACTCCTACCCTGCTCTACACTCGAACGCTTATGAGCGCTGGCAACTTTGCCTAATCGAGCTGATTGTAAAATGTTGCTGATAAAGCAGCATTACGACTGACCCACTACATTTGTTTTATAAACAAAGGGAAAATTTCAGTCTGGCTCCGTGCCAAAGAAGATGTTGTGCCAGCTGTCGTTAGCTATGCTTTACAAACATAGTTGACATGATTGTAGATTATTCTTTTGCTGGATTGGCGCTTTGGGCCAATAACGCTCATTATACAACCACCAATACCGAAATGAAGTGTGAATTCGATATTTAGACTTGAATTTAAGTCATCGGACCACTACCTTAGACAAATTGAAACGCTTGTTTGATTTTTTGTTGAAATTTTGTGTGGCTTTGTAAAGAATCTAGCCACCCTAACGCGTTAGTGAATGCATACGACCCTACAAATTAGTTGGATTACTTCACTAACATCCTGGCCAATGCCGAAGGAGATGATAATGATATACACAGGCAAAAGTCTTTCCGTCAGCCTGTTAGATGACGGCTTTGCTGAGCTGGTATTCGACGCCGAAGGTTCAGTAAACAAGTTCGACCGCCAAACCGTGAGCGAACTTGATGAAGCAACTCAAGCCCTACTTGCTAAAGGCGATGTTAAAGGCTTAGTAGTACGCAGTGCAAAACCTGCATTTATCGTAGGTGCAGATATCACCGAGTTCACTGGCCTTTTCGCTATGGACGATGCCGAAGTACTACAGTGGGTTGCCAATACGTCACAAGTATTCGACCGCTTTGAAGACCTACCTTTCCCTACCATTGCTGCTGTTAATGGCTTCGCGCTTGGCGGTGGCTGTGAAATGGCATTGGCGTGTGACATGCGTATTGCCGACACCACCGCTTCAATTGGTTTGCCAGAAGTTAAGCTAGGCCTTATGCCTGGTTTTGGTGGTACGGTTCGTCTACCTCGTCTTATTGGTGCAGACAATGCCCTTGAGTGGATGACCACTGGCCGCGACAGAAAAGGCGCGAAAGCCCTTGCTGAAGGTGCAGTTGATGCAGTTGTAGCACCAGAGGCGCTAGTTGAAGGCGCGCTTTCAATGGTGAAAGATGCCGCTGACGGTAAATTTGATTGGCAAGCACGTCGTGCGGTTAAAAAAGCCCCGCTACAGTTAAACAAAAACGAAGCCATGATGAGCTTCTCGACAGCTCAAGCTATGGTATTTGCGCAAGCTGGCAAACATTACCCAGCTCCTCACAAAATGGTTGAGACTGTTCAAAAAGCAGCGGGCCTAGACCGTGAAGGTGCGCTTAAGCTTGAGAACGAAGGCTTTGTAGCCCTTGCGAAAACCGACGCAGCGAAAGCGCAAATTGGTATTTTCCTAGCCGACCAGCTAGTTAAAAGCAAAGGTAAAAAGCAAGCGAAAGCAGCGACTAAGCAATCTAAGCTTAACGCTGTGCTAGGCGCAGGCATCATGGGCGGCGGTATTGCATACCAAAGCGCAGTGAAAGGCACGCCGGTAATTATGAAAGACATTAACCAAGGTGCACTAGACCTTGGCCTTTCAGAAGCTGCGAAAATTCTTGGCAAAGGTATGCAGCGCGGTAAAGTTGATGCGACTAAAATGGCGCAAACACTTAACGCTATTACGCCTACCCTTGAGTACAGCACACTTAAAGATGCAGACCTTGTTATTGAAGCGGTTGTAGAAAACCCGAAAGTAAAAGGTATTGTACTTAAGGAAGTAGAAGACAATGTAGCGGACGACGCTATCATCACTTCAAATACTTCTACTATCTCTATCAATCAGCTCGCTGAAAGCCTAGACAAGCCAGAACGCTTCTGTGGTATGCACTTCTTTAACCCAGTGCATCGCATGCCGCTTGTTGAGATTATTCGTGGCGAAAAAACGTCAGAAGAGACCATCAATGCAGTAGTAGCGGCAACCCTTAAAATGGGTAAAACCCCGATTGTGGTTAACGACTGCCCAGGGTTCTTGGTAAACCGCGTATTGTTCCCATACTTTGCGGGCTTCAGTAAGCTACTTATCGACGGCGCTGACTTTGTTGCTGTTGATAAAGTAATGGAAAAAATCTTCGGCTGGCCTATGGGCCCGGCTTACCTAATGGACGTTGTAGGTATCGACACTGGCGATCACGCAGCAGACGTTATGGCAGCAGGTATTCCAGAGCGTATGGCTCGCCTAGACAACGACCCTGTAACCTTGTTCTACAAAGAAGATCGTTTAGGTCAGAAGAACGGTAAAGGTTTCTACAACTACGGTGTTGATAAGCGCGGTAAGCCTAAGAAAACACCTGCTGAAGAAGCATACGCACTAATGGCGCCACACGTAGCTGAGAAGACAGACTTCGAAGCTGACGACATTATTGCACGCCTTATGATCCCTATGGCAAACGAAGCAATTCGCTGCCTGGAAGAAGGCATTGTAGATAGCGCAGCTGAAGCAGATATGGCGCTACTTTACGGCTTAGGTTTCCCTCCATTCCGCGGTGGTATTTTCCGTTGGATTGAAACCATTGGCTTGGCGAACTTTGTTGCGATGGCAGACAAGTACGCTGAACTTGGTCCAATTTATCAGATTTCAGATGGCGTTCGTGAAATGGCCGCTGCTGGTAAATCCTATTTCGCATAAGACCCGGAGGAAAAACTAATGAAAGAAGTGGTCGTAATCGATTGCGTACGTACCCCTATGGGTCGTTCAAAAAACGGTGTTTTCAGAAATGTGCGTGCAGAAGACTTATCTGCTGCGCTAATGACCGCGCTACTAGAGCGTAACCCTGGCGTAAACCCAGCGGAAATTGAAGACATCATTTGGGGCTGTGTTCAGCAAACTAAAGAACAAGGCTTCAACGTTGCACGTAACGCGCAACTACTAACACAAATTCCACGCACAACAGGCGCGGTAACAGTTAACCGTTTATGTGGTTCATCAATGCAAGCCCTTCACGATGCAACAAGTGGCATCATGAGCGGCCGTGGTGACATTTACATGATTGGTGGTGTTGAGCACATGGGTCACGTACCGATGAACTACAACATCGACTTCCACCCTGGCCTTGCTAAGTACACAGCAAAAGCGTCGGGTATGATGGGTATGACTGCCGAGCTACTTGGCCGTCAAAACGGTATTACTCGTGAGCAACAAGACGCATTTGGCGCGCGTTCGCATCAGCTAGCGCACAAAGCACACCTTGAAGGCCGCTGGGCTAACGAGATTGTGCCTGTTGAAGGTCACGATGCAAACGGCGTATTAAAGCTAATTGACTACGATGAAGTAGTACGCCCAGAGAGCACTGCTGAGAGCATGGCGGCGCTTCGCCCAGTGTTTGACCCAGTAAACGGTACAGTTACTGCGGGTACGTCTTCTGCGCTGTCTGACGGTGCATCTGGCATGCTGCTTATGTCAGCAGACCGTGCGAAAGAGCTTGGCCTAACGCCACGTGCGAAAATTCGCTCTATGGCAGTGGCTGGTTGTGATGCGGCAATTATGGGTTATGGCCCAGTTCCAGCAACACAGAAAGCTCTTAAGCGTGCTGGCCTTACTATGGACGATATTGAACTTGCTGAGTTTAACGAAGCGTTCGCGGCGCAGGCACTATCGTGCATTAAGCAACTAGGTTGGATGGACCACCTAGATACTAAGATTAACCTTAACGGTGGTGCGATTGCACTTGGTCACCCACTAGGTTGTTCTGGTTCACGTATCTCGGGTACGCTTATCAACCTAATGGAATCGCAAGACGTAAGCCTAGGTTTAGCGACTATGTGTATTGGTTTAGGCCAAGGTATTGCTACCGTATTTGAGCGCGTATAAGCGTTTATATAAGCGCTTTTAAAGCTAAATTTTGAAAGGGCCTTCGGGCCCTTTTTTGTTGGCTTTAATTACTTTTCAGGTTACTTCAAAACACGAGATAAAGGACTTACCACACCCTGCGCACCTTGCTGAAGCACATGAGTATAAATTTGCGTAGTTTTCACGTCTGAATGACCTAACTGTGTTTGCACCGTTCTAATGTCAGCACCCGATTGCAATAAATGCGTTGCAAAAGAGTGGCGCAGCGTGTGAGGCGTTACTTTTTTCTTGATGTCGCAGGCTTTAGCCGTGTTTCGAATTGCTTTTTGTATACTCGATTCATCAATATGATGCCTTCGCACTTTTTTGTTTTCAGGATCGACAGACAATCGAGAAGATGGAAATAAATACTGCCATCCTAACTCTCTGGGCGCGTTTTTGTATTTCAAACGTAATCGGTGAGGTAGATAAACGCCTGCGTATTTAGGATTTTCTAAATCAGCCGCCAAGAAGCTTTCTACCATAGCGATTTGTCGAGTAAGACCCGGTTTTAGTTCCGCAGCCAAGGTTACAATGCGATGCTTACCGCCTTTCCCATCCCATATGCGAATAGCGTTGTAGTCAAAATCAATGTCTTTAACTCGTAGTCTAACCGCTTCCATTAGTCGCAGCCCACTTCCGTATAGCAAAGATATGGGTAATTTTAAGTTGGCAGGGATTTGCTCGAAAAGAGAAACGACCTCTTCCTGCGTTAATACAACTGGAAGCTTGGCTTGCCGACGACTTGAAACAAAGTTGAGTTCGCAAGAAAGTGGACGTTCTAATATATCGCGATACAAGAACGCCAGTGCATTTAGCGCGCTAGCCTGAGTAGCTGGAGCTACGTTTTTAGCGTTAACTAGGTGAGACAGAAACACTTCAACTTCTTGGTCTCCCATTTCAGATGGGTGCCTATTGTTGTTGAAGCGAATAAAGCTAATTATCCATTTACTATAGAGTTCAATCGAACGCTTCGCATAGCGACGGTTGTGCATATGCTCTATCACCATTTGCATGAACATTGATTTCATTTTTTTGATTTTAATTACTGTAAATAAATACAGAATTACGGTTTTTGATGCGACCGTAAAATGAAAAGGAAAGATTCCGTACTTAAGTACAGCATTTTCAGATACTAAGTGTAGGTTATTGATGAAAGGGTATTTACGTGCGAAAGTAAGAAAACTATAAATGTGATATACGGAAATTATCCACCTTGCATAAAGGATTTTTTCCTTACACTAAATTGTTAGAAGGCGTCAGCCTAAACTACGTTTGGCTTTGTAAAAATCTCAGTCCAACTACCCTCACCTGTTTTTACCAGCATCGCTTTAGCTTTTGGTAGTTTTAATATCGCCGCATTAACTTCAAAGGTTGCGCATTAGGCGCTTTATCGCCAAGTTCTTATTCTCAGTCAGCAAGCGCCAATGCGTTTCTTAGTTCAAATGGCGGCTTACTTCAGTCAAATCAAAAACATTACCACGCTGTCGTTTTACTTGTTTGTGTTAATAATCAATCGTATGCTGGCTGCATTACCTTTTAAAAAGGCCAACGGAACAGGCTCTGCTTCTAACAAAACGCTCAAGTCGTTCCCTTCGGTCACTGGGACGCTTACACGTGGGGCCACTTCGTTATTATGCCCCACGCGTAACCGCCCCTTAGCTTAAAGTTAGGTTTCAGGAAGAAAATTTTGAAGACAAAGGCTGTTTACATCTCTTTTTCGCTAATCGTGGCATATTCGATATTTTCTTATTTTGCTCCCGAATACATTGCAGATAATGTTCTTAGGCTTAATGAAACCAGAAAGCAATCACAAGTGGTTTATGAAGAACTAATCAAAGTAATTCAGGAAGCAGGCGAACCATTGACTGAAGATATGGCAATAGCTCTAGTGACTGAAAAGTTAAACTCTGAAACAGCAAGAATAGATGATACATACGCGCTCGTTGACCTTCTCAAATCAAAAAATTTAATATTGTTTGGACTCCTACTAATTCACATTTCAGCGTTGGTCAATGCACTTCGGTCAAGCAAATGAAACCTAACAACCCAATCAACACACTCACTTCGTTCGCTGGGACGCATACACGCGGGGCGGCTTCGCCATTATGCCCCACATGTCTGCGCCCGTTATTGGAAAGTTATAAGGCGTCAGCCTAAACTGCGTTTGGCTTTATAAAAACCCCAGTAAAACTACCCTCACCTGTTTTCATTAACATCGCTCTAGCTTGTGGCAGGTTTAAATCCGCCGCGTTCAATTCAAAGGTTGCGCATTAGGCGCTTTGTCGCCAAGTTGTTATTTGACGTCAACAAGCGCCAATGCGTTCGACAGTTCAAATGGCAGCTTGCTCCAGTCAAATCAAAACCATCACTGCTCAGTCGTTTTGCTTGTTTGTGTTAACAATCAATCGTATGCTGGCTTTAACAGTTTTTAAACAGACCAAAGGAACTGGCTTTGCTTATAACAAGGCGCTTAAGACCGCTCCCTTCGGTCGCTCGGACGCATTTACGCGGGGCGGCTTCGCCATTATGCCCCACGCAACTGCGCCGCTTAGCTTAATGTTAGGTGACAAGTGGAGAGTCTAAGGACAATTCTTTTTTTATGTGGCGCTTTCTCTTATTTGTATTTTTTGTATAAGTACGTCAATGCACTCGACCTAGTTTGCAAAGAATTAAAGTCGCAAGACAATTTAAAGGTTTTTGGTATAACGGTAGAGCCGACAAAGTTAATTTTACTTGCAACTCCCAAGCTGACTTTTACATTGATAAGCCGATCGTATATGAAAGGTCGACAAAGTGATTCGAGTTTTGTGCACGCTCATAATTTGGCAAGGAAATACTTTTTAGGTATGGCCTTCTCTGCGCTTGCTTCGTTTTTATTGTTAGTTTTGATCAAGGATGTTTGAGATGTCACCTAACAAAAAAATTAAGTCGCTCGCGGGCTCGCTGGGACACAAACATGGCGGCTGTGTCACTTCGTTCCGATTATAGCCGCCATGTTTGCGCCCCTTATTTAGGTGTTAGGCATCAGGGAGATATCGAAAGATGAAAAGAGACTGGGACATCATCAGAGACTTATTGCTTAAAACAGAAAACCTAAATCCAAATGAAACACTTTCATTAAAAGACTTTGAAACGAACACGCAATTTGAAATATCTTATCATGTCCAACTTTTAGAAAGTGCTGGGCTAATTAACGCCTCAATCTCAAACGAAATAAGCCAAAGTCCCACTCACTTCTTTCTACGTTCTTTAACATGGGAAGGCCATGAATTTTTAGATTCAATAAGAGTTAAAAGTACATGGCAAAAGGTTAAATCAATTATCGCAGAAAAAGGAGGTGTCATGACTTTCGATGTCATAAAAGCCGTTGCTACAACACTTGTTAAATCAAGTTTGGTGTAAATGCCTAACAAAAAAATTAAGCTCGCCCGCGGCGCGGGCTGGGACGCAAACATGTGGGCTGCTCACTTCGTTCGAATTTTAGCCCACATGCCTGCGCCCCTTATTTAAAAGTTAGGTACTCATGAATAAATTTCAATTCTTGAGTGAAACAGAAATCAAAAATTTCAGACTGATTTTTGTTGGAATTTTCGCTTTCTGCTTTCTCATGTTTATAGTAGCTGGGCTTTATAAAATTTATTACTTTGAACAAGCTTTCAATAGTCACGAGCGATATAACGTTAGCGGACCAATAACTGATATATTTGGTCCAAGTAGCTACACCTCATTTAATGTGTCTGGGGTGATTTTTCGATCTGAGTTTATGTTTGGCCCATGCTTGGATATCAGGGGTGAAGTTCAAACGAATAGAATAGTTGATATTGAATATATAATGATCGAGGATTGGTTATACACTAAGCGGGACTATGGCTGTATCCTAAATATCAATTATCTCAGCCCCAAAATTAATAGGTATCGTGGACAAGCATCGAGGAATAATTAGCACGTACCTAACAAAAAAATTAAGTTCGCCCGCTGCGCGGGCTGGGACGCAAACATGTGGGCTGCTCACTTCGTTCGGATTTTAGCCCACACGTCTGCGCCCCTTATTTAAAAGTTATGTTTCAGGGAGAGTTCAGTGCCCTATAAGATGAATGAAAAGCAGTATGAAGCTGTTTTGGCATTAGATAGCTTTGATAGATACGATCACTTCATCAGTAAAGTCGCGGACTGGCAGCAACTATGGGGTGTCAAAAGTGAGGAAGGCTGGCTCGTCCCAGTCGCACCTGAAGACTTTGAATATTTTCCATTATGGCCACATTACGAGTATGCCCAGAAAATCACAGATGAGAATTTTCCGGGCCACACCGCAATAGAAATTAGCCTAGAAGAATTACTTGATTATTGGCTTCCGCTATTTGAGCAAGATGACATGAAAGTTGCTGTCTTTCCGAATCAAGAGTGGACCTTTTGGTGTATTGAGCCGCAAGACCTAAAAGAAGAGTTGCTAAATGAAATGGCCAAATACGAGTAAAAACATAACAATCACATTAAGCCGCTCGCAGGCTCACTGGGACAGTAACACGTGGGCTCTGTCGCTTCGCTCGGATTTTAGCCCACGTATTACTGCCCCTTATGTGGGTGTTATGTTTCATATGAATTCAAATGACTAAGATTCGTAAATCAGGAATTGCCCTTTATCTCGCACTCATTGGTTTTTCTCTATCTAAAATCATTGGTTTGTTTTTGGGAGCTATAATTGGTGCCTTAGTGGCAGCGGCAACCGCTGAAACAAATAGTCCATCAATTATCGAATATTTTGTATGGTGTGGTGGCTTTGCTTTGTTGGGTATTTTTGTAGGCTCCATCGCAAATATGCCTCATAAGAATCCGGATAAATCAAAGAGTGACGTAGGTTCAGCCGATCCCAAAATGTCAGCCCCAGATGACTTTGGCGGAGGCGGTGGTTGTGACTAAGCAACATAACAAAAAAATTAAGTACGCCCGCTGCGCGGGCTGGGACGCATACATGCGGGGCGGCTTCGCCATTATGCCCCACATGCCTGCGCCCCTTATTTAAAAGTTAGGTAACGGTGTAGGGATTTGACTTGTTTAAGATTGGTTTAGCGTTTTTTATCTTTGGCCTAGGCTCTCTAACAGCAGATGTATTTAGCGATTGGACGCTTTTCTCTGCTTGGATTAACGGCAAAGAAAGTTCTTTTCAAGTGTCCGAGAAAGCTTTTACGGACCCTAATCAAGGGTTTCGCGCCAACGGCCCTGAATTATTCATCCACCACACTAACCCACCAACTGGTATTTTGGTTTACTCGCAAAAACTATTGCCCGCTCAAACCACTGTAGAGTGTAAGCTTTCTGGTAATATCTGCTTTTCAAATACTTATTCTACTCTAAGCTTTCTCAATCAAAGTGTTGTCACTGGTATTTATTTGCATATATTGTTGTTAGCTCTTGGTGTTGGTTTTATCGGTGCTCACTTTCTTCGTAGAAAGCCGTCACCTAACAATCCGCTGTAGTCGGTCGCAAGCTCCCTGGGACAATAACACGTAGGCTCCCTGCGCTTCGCTTGGTATTTTAGCCTACGTGTTATTGCCCCTAAGCGGGGCGTTAGCTATTTTGGTGAACATGCTATTTTCATTTGCTATTTTTTTACTCTATTTGTCGCCAATTGCCTTTGTATTCCTTTACTCAAAATATGAATATCAGCATTCATTAGCGACCAGTTTTAAAAGGTGGAGAAACTCCAAGATTATTGGCATTGTATTCTTCACTGTGTTGACCTTTTTCATAGCTACAACTGAAGGGACTAGCTGGAGATTATCAACTTATTGGTATTTACTATGGGAACCAGGTTTAAGTATTAGTCTTATCGTATTTTCCAAACCTGCCAGTGAAATTATAGAAGGCTTTTCGTCACTAGATTATTTCGGCGAGGACTTTGGGCATATTTTAGGGTGGTTCGGCCTTTTATCCGTATCATGTGTACTTGGGGTTGAAGTTTTAAGGCATAGCTAACAAACGACTATGGCGTCAACCCTGATTTTAAGCTGCTTTTTCTTCCCACACGACACCATCTCTTACCATCGAATTGAGGATGATAATCATCTTCCTGACGCAGGCAATTATGGCGACTTTCTTAGGTTTGCCTGCCTCGACTAATCGGTTGTAAGTACGCTTAAAAACCGGATTACACTGCATCGCTGACATCATTGCCATGAACAGTACGGTGCGAACCTGACTACGCCCACCCTGGATAGCCTGCTTGCCTTTGTACCTACCACTTTCTTTGTTCATCGGTGCAACACCTACCAGGGCTGCGATTTCTTTGCTGTTGAGCAGTCCGAGCTCTGGCAGGTAACTAATCAGCGTCGCGGCTGATACTTTTCCTATTCCCGGCATGCTTTGCACAAGATCGCTTTTGGCTTTGTACTCTGGACAACTTTCTATCAGTTTGCCCAGTTCATCATCCATTTTTTCTATTTGCTTTTTGATAGTCAGGAGTACAGATTTAATACTAGACTGAGTAGCTTTCGGCATAATTTGAAGTCTGTTCTTCTCGCTGGTCTGTATGTCTAAAAGCTGGTTCCGTCGTGACACCAAATCTGCCATAAGCCGCATTGTTTCCGGCTTCAGAGATGATAGAGCAGGTTGTATGGCCTCACTGTAATGCGCGATAAGTTCAGCATCCAGCTTATCTGTTTTGGCTTTTCTGCCAATTGCGCCGGCGAAGCGTTTTACATGTATCGGGTTTACCATACTGAACGGTAAATTGGCTTTCGCACATGCTGTAATAAATGCGGCTTCGTAACGGCCGGTGGATTCAATCACAATGCGTTCAGGGCTTATTTTTTTCAGCCGTTTAATTGCTTCAGATATGCCTGTTTTATCGTTACTGACCTGAAAATATTCATGTGACGGACGAACATGGATGTCCAAGAATTGTTTGCCTGTGTCTACGCCAACGTTAATTCTTTGCGCTGCTGATTTATTCATAATAAGCTAACTCTGGTTTGCTAAATGCGAGCTCGGGGCCCAGTCGACTATTCGAGTATGTTGCTTGGAGCACTGTGTGGTGTTCATGTTTGTTAACGGTCTCTCAACTGAGGAGCCATCGCATAATCGAACTGCCACGCAGCCAACTTTGGTTGCAGCCAAAGTCTGGGCCTCACTTTACCCATTTTTGAAAAAGTTGTGGGAAATTTAAGGAAGAATTATCCATACAAACGCATAAACTCGCTCGCGGGCTCGCTGGGACAAAAACACGTAGGCTCCCTTCGCTTCGCTCAGTATTATAGCCTACGTATTTTTGCCCGTTATGCGGGCCGTTAGGTACTTCAATGATTGTCAAAGGCTTTCAATTTATCGGCTTACTATTTCCTATCTTTGTAGTCGCGCTTGGTAAGTACTTTTTTAGAGATATATCTGCCGATACGCCTCTTTATGCTGGTGCTGCGGTAACCATGGGATTTTTAGGTATGCTTGTTATAGTTTTTGCGGTGTATTCCATTACCGTAATTCCTACTTCATTGATATTGCTAGAAAAGCAGAATAGAGAGCACTTTAGGTTTAAATCTATCGGTTGGCGGGCAGTAATGTATTTTAATTGGGCGGTTATAGCTATTTGTGGTCTTTGTGTTTTTTTAATTGCAGTGCTTGGATTCATAAAAACTCTCATGTAGTTTTATTGAGAAACTACCAGTCTCCGATTCTGCCAAAACAAGTATGGCTCTTTTAGACACGTACCTAACAAAAAAATCATGTCGCCCGCAGGCGGGCTGGGACACAAACAGGCAGGCGGCTTCGCCATTGTACCCTCCCTGTTTGTGCCCCATATTTAAGTGTTATATTTCAAAGTTGGAGATGAGCTATTTTTCGCAGTTTTAAGATAATCGCTTGGATTTATATTACGTTTGGTAGCATTGCTGCGTTGACTGGACTCGGCTACGTACTAGCTGCTACTCATAATGGTTTCGGTAACCCTACAGGTGCTTTGGTGCAGGTTGCATTGTCTATCTGCTTGGTTATAGCCAGTATATTCTTCCTTAAAAAATCAGCGCGCGCACTGTTAGCTTTAAAGCTTCTCACTGCAGTAACTATTGTATTTCTGGTATATACCTCTGCCGCATCAGAGTTCATATCAATTCCAGCTAGTATATTTGGCTTAATTTTCTATATTGCACCTCTAGCGGTAATAATGTTTAAACTCTGTTCTTCGAGCGCTAAGCTCTTCGTTGACACAAATGAAATATAACAAGTCAATAAACGCGCTCACTTCGTTCGCTGGGACGCATACACGCAGGGCGGCTTCGCCATTATGCCCCACGTGCCTGCGCCCGTTATTGAAAAGTTATGTGCCAGTCGGATATTGAGTAAATGAGCTTTTATGAGTTAAAAAATGTTTCTAAAAAGGCCTTGTGGGCCGCAGTCACATTTTACCTAAAAGTGCTGGTCATCTTATTGCCTTTGTCTCTGTTTATGTATTGGCCAGAAAGTACAGAATTCAGCATCGAACTACTGTCTAAAATCTTAGTGGCATTTTTCATAAACCCATTAACAGTCATCATGCCCAGTATTTTATTTTTCTTATTCTTGTTTATCGGTATAGCAGGTAAAAGGGCTAATCAGTAATGTCACATAACAAAAAAATTATGTCGACCGCAGGCGGGCTGGGACACAAACAGGCAGGCGGCTTCGCCATTATCGCCTACCTGTTTGTGCCCCATATTTAGGCGTTAGAAGCCAAGGAGAATCATGGCTCGTCGTTCAGAGTTCAAAGGAATCGTAAGAAACTTTGCTCACATGCTAAATAACCGCAATAACGATCATCTTGGTTACTGGGCTACAGGACAACTATGCTTGCTCGCACAGAAACAGAACATCTCTTCTATATCAATCAATCTGTTAGAAATAGAGCATAACAGCGTAATAAACCACCTCGAACCTTTTGCTAAAAGCATTCGAAAATCACTCATTAATATGCTGAACTCTCATAAAATCCCCTCATCATGGCTTACGTCAGCTACTGTTACTTTTAGCTTTAATGAACAATATCAAAAGCAGTATCACTATTGGCGTTCGGCTCTGGGCTCACCCTATCTGGTAACGTTGGAAATCAAGTCAGACTTGGGCAAGGTGTATAAACAAACATTTGGTGGTAATGTAAATCCACACGATCCTCTTAAGGAACAACGGCGTGCAGGCTTCTAACAAAAAAATTAAGTCACTCACTTCGTTCGCTGGGACGCATACACGCGGGGCGGCTTCGCCATTATGCCCCACATGTCTGCGCCCCTTATTCAAAAGTTATGTGTCATCACTATGAAGCGAATATTTATAGTTTGGTCGCCAGCAATATTGGGGCTCTTTTTAATCATTGTCGCAAAAGTTGACCTTTATCAGTTTGAAAGAGAAGCAATTGATATTCACACTATGCTTTCCCGTGAATTACCGATTCTCGTTGCTGGCGGTTTTCTCTCAGTTGCTATATTTTTTAGTAGCTTTTATTGGTTATATAAGAAACACTGGTCAATAGCTATACAGTCATTCTTAAGCTCAATGATATTTGTACTGTTTTTCATTATTGGCGGCGCTATTGGTGCGTCTTATTTAAATGCCACATAACAACCCAATCAACACACTCACTGCGTTCGCTGGGACGCATACACGCGGGGCGGCTTCGCCATTATGCCCCACATGTCTGCGCCCGTTATTGGAAAGTTAGGTGCTAAAAGGAAAAATTGTGAAATCATGGAATGAATTAACTAATCTACAACGCGCAGTTATCGGCATCGCAATGGTTGTTGCGGCCGCAGTTTTGCCAGAGATAGCCTTCTTAGTTCAATTAGGCGGTGTGGAAATCGCATTTGCTCTCGTTTTTGCTAGCCTTGCTCCCATCATTTCTTGGTTCTCAGCTAAATACCAAGCGATTAAAGAATGTTTAAAAACCTCAGTAGTAGCTCTTAGGCATAGTGCATCCGCTAAACCTTCCGTCTTTTTCGTTCAAGCTTCTTTTTGTGCAACCGCACTTCTATTTACAGGTTCGGGCTTATTGGCTTTTTACTTTTTTATGCCTAGTATGCTGCTAAATGGGGTCTTGGCATGAGCGCACCTAACAACCCAATCAACACACTCACTACGTTCGCTGGGACGCATACACGCGGGGCGGCTGCGCCATTATGCCCCACATATCTGCGCCCGTTATTGGAAAGTTATAGCCTTCAGGTAAAGAATGGAATTTATTGAACTGAACCAAATTCTTAATACCGATACTGATATAGAGCTTTCGGTTAAAAATTCTGATTGGTCAAAAGTAATCCGCTCAATTACTTCTTCGACAGGGTGGCTCAACAAAAGTGAATTCAACTCCCTTTTTTCGCCATACCTCAACCAACAAGTTTTTGCCTTCGAAACATTTGAGCGTGTGTCAAAAAAAACAGGTATAAAAAAGCGCATTAACTCAAATTTTTCTCTAACTTGGGATAACTTTGACACGTTTCAAAAGAGTACAGATATTTTGTTTTTGTACTTAGTATCCAGTAAGTTAAATTGGGTGTTTTATGCCAACAGAGATCAGTGGGAATTTTCGGCGCGGCCATAACAAGCCAATCAACTCACTCACTGCGTTCGCTGGGACGCAAACACGCGGGGCGGCTGCGCCATTATGCCCCACGTGCCTGCGCCCGTTATTGGAAAGTTATATTTACAAGGAGGTTCAGTGTTCCATTTTAAGCTGTATGAAGACAAAAGATTAAAGAATCTCAAGCACAGTAAGAAAGTTGAGATTGTGAATAATGCTGTAAAGCTCTATCGACAAGACGCACCGTTGAATGTGAAAAGTCGAATACTGACAATTTTAATTTGGTGCGGTATTCCCGCTTTAATTCTATTTTGGGTATTCAACTATGGTTTTGCTATTGGTTGGTTTGCTCTTTCTATCTTCATTCTGGAGGTTAAATCAGCTAATGATGAAAGCGGAAATATAGAACCGTACTTAAGCCAAGTATTAGAGTAATGTAAATATAACAAGCGCATTAACTCAGTCGCTGGCGCTCCTTGGGACAAAAACACGTAGGCTTCCCTCGCTTCGCTCGGTATTATAGCCCGTTATGCGGGTGTTATGCACTACAGAGTCTTCTAAAAGGAATTATTGTTTTTAATGCCAATTAAATTTAGCAATTGTCACACTTTCTTTGAGCAAGCTATCTTTCTAATCGCAGTTCTGGGAATATTGCTAACAATTTTCAGTGCTTTCGCAGTTTTCTCAAATGAAAGAAAACAAGAAAAATTTGATTGGTATATCGAAGTTCTTGGTCCTTTTCACATTCTAATAAGCTCCAAGGGGCTTAACTCGGTTGGGACAAAATGGAGGCCAGTTCTTTTGCTCGCAATTATCGCAACAATATCTTCGTTTATTGCTTTAAGCTATGGAGATCTGTGTCATGCACGTGCATAACAAACCACTCAAGGCTCTCGCTTCGCTCGCTGGGACGCTAACACATGGGCTGCGTCACTTCGTTCCTAATTTTAGCCCATGTGTTATCGCCCCTTAGTGGGGCGTTATGTGCCAAGGGAGTTAACGTGAGAATTATTTTTTTAGCTCTTATACTGTTAAGTGCCAAAGCTTATTCGGAACAAGATAGCCATGATTCATTTACTGTTTCCTCTTTCAGCTTTCAAGAACCATGGGAACACTACAGGGTTTCAATTTTTGGCGATGGTACCACCGTATTAATCATAGAAAACGAATCTGCAACAATTCGCAGTTTCAAACTGCCAAACACATCGGAAACGTTTATCGAAGTTTTAGAGTTATTGGACAGGTATCAATTTAGTACCTTTTCGGACAGCTATGGTCTTGAAGAGGATGGCGTAGATCCTCAATGCCAAATTCAAAGAACTCACCATGGAATCAGTATATTGTCACTTCAATATGCAGGGGAGCATAAAACTGTTCGCATAAATCATGGATGTAAGGGTTTTATTAGGGAAGAGGAACTCAACATTTTAACTAAAAGAGCTAAAGACATATTAGGTTTAATGGACTATGTTGGCACATAACAAGTGCATTAACCACTCGCTGCGCTCGCAACGGACACAAACGCAATGCGCCTTCGGCATTATCGCATTACGTTTGTGCCGGTTATGCAGAAGTTAGGTGCCTTTGAGTATGGATGAACCAAATTTCGCATCTTATACATTGGAAGAACTAGAAGATGTCTTGACGCAAATAGATAAAGCTCAGTTCCCCGATAGAGTTTTAACAATTAAGAAAGAAATAGCACGAAGGAGAAGCGGTGTTCCTGCTGAAAATCACAGCCCATTGGATACTACCAACTCTTCACCGCACAACACCAAAAATGGAAAAAAATCAGCACGAGGAATAGTGCTCGCTGTATGGCCTGCCACTGTTGTTTTTTCAGTTTATTTTGGAAAAATCCCTTCGCGAAACGGCTTTATTTATTACGCTGAAGAACCTCGCTTATTCATAATATGCTTATTAGTTTTTATTGGCGTTGGGTTTTACTTTTATCATAGTAGGGACGACACCTAACAAACCACTCAAGGCTCTCGCTCCGCTCGCTGGGACGCTAACACATGGGCTGCGTCGCTTCGCTCCTAATTTTAGCCCATATGTTATCGCCCCTTAGTGGGAAGTTATGTTCAATCAAGGATGAATTAAATTCAGAATATGAAAAAGATAGCTTTAAATTTTGTGATATTGGCCTTAAGCGTTCTTCTTGCATACTTCTGCCTTGAATCCATTGGAAATAATGAAGAGTATTTTTCAAGACACAACTCTCCGACAACCATATTCATCACTTCGTTGGTAGTAGCCAGCTGGTCCGGATTCAGCGTGGCAACAAGCCTGTTTAGTGTATTTCTGCCCGAATCAAATTGGTTAAACAGAGAGCTTTCAGAGATACTAAGACTATCAGAAGGTCAGCGGCCGTATTTGGAAGCTATAGGATATATTTTTCTTGGCGTATTTTTTATCTTTGCTTCGGCGCCATTTATGGGCGATAGCCACTCATTGTTTATAAATCAGCATTTGATTCTGGCCTTTGTCCTAATGGTTGGAGTAGTTTGCTTTATCTGGGGTTTGCTAAAAGCCTTTTTGACATTAATAAGGTTACCCGATGAAAATTGAACATAACAACCAAATAAAGTCACTCGCTGTCGCTCGTTGGGACGCTAACACGCAGGGCCGCTTCGCCATTATGCCCCACATGTCTGCGCCCGTTATTGAAAAGTTATCTTCCAATTGGCATATGTGCTCTTCTGCGATAATCTTACTGTATGCCGACAGTATTAAGATTAGGGCCTTATCGTTTCTTCTTTTATAGTAATGAAAACGGTGAACCCGCACACATTCATATTCAGCGAGAGAAGATGCTTGCTAAATTCTGGTTAAAGCCTGTTGCTTTAGCTAGCTCTACTCGTTTTCCACCGAAAGAGTTAAGAAAACTCGAGCAAATGGTGGTCGAAAATAAAGAAACATTTTTGGAGGCTTGGAATGGCTATTTTAGCAGTTGAACATCACCCTCTTGCTCACTCAGTTAGTTTTGACTCAGATTCACTTATTATCAGTCTAATTGATGGCCGCTCTCTTTCTGTTCCTTTAGCTTGGTTTCCATCGCTTTCATCTGCGACTGCAGATCAACTTAAAGATTGGGAGATACTGGGTGATGGCGAAGGTATTCATTGGCCTCAATTGGACGAGGACTTAAGTGTTAATGGTCTTCTTTTGGGCAATCAAGGAAAGAAGATAACAAATCAATAAACACACTCACTGCGTTCGCTGGGACGCATACCCCCAGGGCGGCTTCGCCATTATGCCCTACGTGCCTGCGCCCGTTATTGAAAAGTTATGCGCCAAAGCGTACAGGATTTACATCCATACTTTTATGAAGGATTCTTATGATCAGAATTTCCTGACTGCCCGTTTGTTTGTAGAAAATAACATGGCTACCTTGAGGAAATTTTCTGTATCCATCTCTTATTTCGTCGCAGCTTTTACCAATATCAGGATTTTCTGACAACATCCAAAATGAATCGTCGAATTGTTTAAGATATACATTACGCTGTTGTCGGCCCCATTTCCGTTGAGTAAACAATGCAATATCTTTGAGATCTGATTTTGCTAGTACGGTTAACTTAACCGGTTTCACTCTTTTAATTCACCGTCTAGTTCTGATATCAGATGCTCAAGGTCGTATTCAGCTTCGCCGCTTTCTTCACCTGCTACAAGTAATTGACGCAGCGTGTTTAATTTGGTTTCCTGTGTTTCTAGCAAGCGAAGAGCTGAACGAATCACCTCGCTTGCTGAACCATACCGACCAGTTTGAATTTGGCTAGCAATGAAGCCATCAAAATGGTCTCCAAGGGTAATGCTGGTGTTTTTAGCCATCTGCTTTCTCCAAGTACCAATATATACCTAATTATGGTACTTACGCGTTGTAAGTCAATAGCGCATAACAATCACATTAAGCCGCTCGCAGGTTCGCTGGGGCGCATACATCTGGGAAGGCTTCGCTATTATGCCCCACATACCTATACCCGTTATTTAAAAGTTAGGTACTTCTTGGTTAACCCCAAAAATCATTTTCATTATTTAAGAAAGGGAGCCTATTTAAATGGAACATAATTTTGCAACTCAGGGCATGGTCAGTTTCTTATTTGGTATTTTTTGCGCATACTGGGCTCAAGAGACTGGCAGGAATGCTTGGCTCTGGTTCTTCTTTGGATTATTTTTGTCCCCATTGCCGGCATTGTTTTATGCATTAAAAATAGCAGTGATAAAAAAGAAGTAATCTCGTCTTTGCCACCGCATTTGGCTCAAAGAATCAAACCACGAGAAAAGGCGATGAAGTAATGTGCTACCAAAATTATCACAAGTAGAAGGAATTATTTATGAATATCAACGCGACACTTTTCGGTCAAATCATAATCGTTTTAGCAATACTCATGACTGTAGCTGGCTATTATCTCGGAAAGCGTAAAACCACCACACCTGTCGTAACCTCCGTGATTGGTTTTTTCACGGCTTTTATCCCGCCCCTATCGCTAATATTTTTAATTGTTTTGGTTCTTAAGAAAGATGTAGAAGAAAACGGTCATTTCATGAGTTCACCGAAATAAAGCAATCGACACACTCGTTTCGCAAGCGGGGAGATGTACTCGTGGGGCGGTTTCCCCATTATGCCCCACACGCCTACGCCCGTTATTTAAACGCTATGTGGCTATGAAGCTTTGCATTATGTAGAAGGACTTTTTATGAAACTTTACCCTTACCAAACGATACAAACTGTAAACCTACCCACTCTTTTATTCGCAGCTAGAGCTCTTGGTATTTTCGCTTATATATTCTCTTTTTTTACTGTTCTACTATGGGGCGCAGCTTTTGTCGTCGACCCTAGAGTTAGAGAAACTTGTTTATTCGTTAGCATAGGCACATTTTCCGCTACTATTTGCTTTCTAGTTGTTAGCGGCTTATGCGCTGCGGTTGTTTCTTGCGAACAAAAATACACTCAAGGATAGAAGGCTACATATCAAATCAGTTCTGCGGGGCATTAGCTGTATATGGAAGATCCTATAGTCTCAATTCATCGCACTATGTTAGATGGTTAAGAGATCTTCAATCTATACATAACTGCCCCTTAGTGGATGTTATAAGTGCTATTAGGATTTATTCGCAATGGAATACGAAGCAATTAAAGTCCAAAGGGCTGCAATTTTAATCAAAGTAGCTATAGCAGCCGTAATTCTTATAGAAGCAGTCGCTTACCAAAACACTAAGACACTGAACTTCGGTTCTATCACCATGACATAGGGCGTCTTATGTTTATTACGCGGATTGTTGTTATCGCCGTATATGTTAACCATGCCAGTAAAGGTTTGGTTTAAACAAAATGTAAGCTTCAACTCAGTGAGTAGTAAATATTTTCTTTGCGCTTTTTTACTTTTGTGTGCTGGCTCAATAATGTATGCATAACAAAAAGCCTAGTTCCCCCTCTTTGTGGGCTAGGCGAAAATATGTGCTAATCTGTGTGACGAGAGATAAAAGGAATTATTTGATGAAATTACTCGCGTTTTTAATTTTAAGCATGCCTTTGCTAAGTGCTTGTGTAGTCGTTCCAGAAACCGATACGGCTAAAGTGAACAAGTGTGAGATATCATCGGACCGCAAAACCCTTAAAGTTATTAATGGATTTAAGGATACCAATACCTTCTATTCAATTAGTGGCCTTGTACTACTCCCCATAACGGGTGTTGTTTCTGGCACATACGTAGCTATCAATAATGTCTACCATCTGGGTGAAGAAACATTTGTCTGTGGGTCTGACAATGCACGCACGTAACAATAAAGTCTCTTCGTAAACTGACAAGCTACATTAGACTTCGCCCCATCGCTCCAACCATAGAAGCCGTATTTGAGTTTTTTATGCGAATGTTTTTTGAACCCACTAAGGAAGGTTGTATGAACTATAAGAATTTACTCTTCGTCATCTATTTTTTATCTACTGGCACACTCGCAGCAGTTAATTATGCTTCTGTGGAGTTAACACATCTAAAGCCAACAATTACTGAAACCACTTGGTTGAGAGAAAAGCAGTTTATGCCACGCTACCCCGTTGAATTAGCAAGAAAAGGCATTGTTGGCTGCGGAGTATTTAAAGTAATAGTGGACGAAAGTGGTTTGACCGAAAGCATTGAGCTTATAAGTTCAGTACCTAAAAAGGTTATTTCTAAGCCGGTAACGAAAGTTATTCAAGATTGGGAGTGGACATTGGCTAAAAGCAAATCTCCGACCCGCGAAGAAAAGCTATTGAGGTTAGATTTCTGCATGGGTGGTAATACAGAGGCAGAATCTATTTCAAAGTGTAAGAAACAAGCCGCAATGGCTTGCGAATAGCGACTGGAGGATATACCGATGTTTATCGTTATGTTTGAGTTTGTAGTAAAAGAGGAATTTGAGGTGTAGTTATAACTATGAAAATTACTTTCTTTCGAACTACAAACCTTCAGAGGATGTGGTGTGGCGTCTCAGTTATTACTTTTTGCCCTAGAACATGCGAAAATGAAAGGGTTTAGTTCGGTAAGTTTAGAAACAGGAACGCAAGACTACTTTTTAGCGGCCAGAACCCTATACAAAAAGTTTGGTTTTGTTGATTGCGGTCCATTTGGCAGTTATTCAATCGATCCCAACAGCCACTTTATGACCCGAGCGCTTTAATTTAGTATTTTAAGAGAATTCCACATGTCGTTACCTCCTTGCCCGCATTGCCAATCAGAATATGTATACGAAGACCAGTCTCTACTTATTTGCCCTGAATGTGGACACGAGTGGAACCCGAACGATGTTGAAGAAGAAGTCTCTGCAAAAGATTATAACGGTACGCCGCTAGTTGCTGGTGACAAGATAACGTTAGCAAAAGATTTGAAAGTAAAAGGCAGTTCGCTGGTACTTAAAATTGGTACCAAAGCGGTTATCCGTCATGTGAAAGATGCCAAAGACCACCAGCTAGACTGTAAAGTAGATGGCGCTGGCGAGATGATGCTTACCGCACAGTTTGTAAAAAAGGCATAAACGGCGCTTTATTGAAAAGCTTCATTTCCTTTTAGCGCGCTTACTTTTTTGTTAACCAAGCGCGCTAGCTAAAGCAATCTATCACTTTTTAAAAATTTGCGACCTCATTAGTAATGGTTTCAGTGAGCAGGCTAATCGCTTTAGATGACACTTTTTGAGGGTTAACTAAGCAAACGCCTACATGTCCAAGTTCGGGCAAGTTTTCTGAATTAGATAAAATGTGTAATCCTGACGGTACTGAGCTTTTTGCCAGTACCGTAATGCCTAGCCCCTCATTAATAGCAGTTTGAATACCGTTTAAATCTGCAATGGTGTATACCACCTGCCACGGCTTTTTGATTGCGGATAAAAGGTTAGTGGCGCGTTTGCGATAAATACACGGTGAGGGGGCTGCAATAATAGGGAGCTTAGCAGGCACACTGTTAACAAAGCGCTGACTGCCTACCCATACCAGTTGATCTGAGATGATGAAGCCATCCTGCTGTGGATCTGGTGTTTCCTGTAATGACAAAATTAAGTCGAACTGGCTTTTCAGCGGTTCGCTCAACAAATCTTTGCTTAGCGCGCAATGCACCTCTAGCGATATTTCCGGGTAAGTTTGAGTGAACCGCCGAATGATTTTAGGCATAAGCGTGGTGCTAAATTCACTGGGAATACCTAACTTAATATTTCCGGTCACTTGAGGCTTACCGAACTCAGCCATAGCTTGGTCATTAAGCGCTACTATTTTCTCACCATATGACAACAAGCGACTACCAGCGCCAGTAAGCGCTAAACGATTTTTGTCGCGAGAAAATAACTTCTCCCCAATCATTTCTTCTAGTTTTTTAATTTGAAGGCTTATTGCAGGTTGTGTCCGTTGCAGCTGCTCGGCGCACTGTGTATAGCTTCCCGTCTGTGCGATAAGCACGAACGAGCGTAGGAAATCTATGGACAAGTTCTTCATTACTTTGCTTTACACCTTCTTTATAGCGTCAACTATACACTGACCTTTCACTAGTGAACTTTAAAGGCTCACTCTGTTAGCCGCTCTATTACAGACAAACACAAACGCGCCGTGCTGTGCTGTGCTGTGCCAAAAATGCAGCCGCATGCATTTAATAAAATTATAACACCATATTTTTTATTAATTTTATTTATTCATTTTGCACTTCTAGTATCGAATACACAACAATGAAAATTAGGAGGCAGCATGAATACGCTAAACCAAAACCTTAACCAGCAAGACCCAGATATCGCCGAATTTATTGCGCAAGAAGACAAGCGCCAAGAACATCACATTGAACTAATTGCTTCAGAAAACTACACCAGCAAAGCCGTTATGCAGGCGCAAGGTAGCCAACTGACGAACAAGTATGCAGAAGGCTATCCGGGTAAGCGCTATTACGGTGGCTGTGAAGCCGTGGATAAAGTTGAACAGCTTGCTATCGACAGAGCCAAAGCCCTGTTTGAAGCTGATTATGTTAATGTTCAGCCCCATTCTGGTTCGCAAGCGAATACTGCGGTTTACATGGCGTTGCTAAGCCCTGGCGATACCATACTCGGGTTAAGTCTTGATCATGGCGGTCACCTAACCCATGGCGCAAAACCTAATTTTTCAGGCAAGCTATACAACGCCATTCAATATGGGTTAAACACCGATACCGGTGAAATTGACTACGACCAAGTACAAGCGTTAGCTAAAGAGCATAATCCAAAGATGATTGTGGCAGGGTTTTCAGCTTATTCTCGCGTTGTCGATTGGCAAAAGTTTAGAGACATCGCCGATAGTGTAGGCGCGTATTTGCTGGTAGATATGGCACACGTTGCGGGTCTTGTGGCTGCGGGTGTCTATCCCTCTCCAATTAACGCCGCGCACGTGGTTACTACCACTACCCACAAAACACTACGTGGCCCTCGAGGCGGGCTCATTATGTGTAAGTCAAACCCTGAACTTGAAAAGAAGTTTAACTCACTTATTTTCCCGGGGATTCAAGGCGGCCCGCTGATGCACGTTATCGCGGCTAAAGCTGTTGCGTTTAAAGAAGCCATGACAGCCGAATTTAAAGCGTATCAAAAGCAAGTGGTTACCAATGCACGCGCTATGGCAGACGTATTTATGAAGCGTGGATTTGATGTGTTATCTAACGGAACTGACAACCACATGTTTTTACTAAGTCTGGTTAGTAAGGGGATGACGGGTAAAGAGGCAGACGCTATTTTAAATAGTGTGAATATCACTGTTAATAAGAATACTGTGCCTAACGACCCACAGTCGCCCTTTGTTACAAGTGGCATTCGGATAGGTACGCCAGCGGTGACTTCTCGTAATTTTAGCGAATACGATTGTGCCCAGTTAGCTAACTGGATTTGCGATGTGTTATCGGAACCTGAAGACAGTAATCTTATTCAGCAAGTTAAAGATAAGGTTGCTACGCTAACTGCTGCCCGCCCTGTTTACACTCAGTAAAACCTAGCGGTTTACAAAGAGCGAACTCGTGCGTTGCAGGTAGCGACCATTACCCGCCACACGAGTTTAGCTCGTTCGTTGAACTCAATAATTTGAACGCCCCACGCTTCTTCCATTGCGTTTTGCCACACGTCACAGGTTTCGATTGTGTTGCTATACAGTGGTGCTAGCGACAAACTTATTCTTAATGACTCTAGCCATTCGGTAAATAGAGGGTCGTGCTGCCCTGTCTTGCGAAGCTGGGATAGCTTAAGCGATGCTTGCTGTTTAATGCCCTGCAAACGCTTATAAATTTCTCTCGGGTCATCCTGCTGCCCTAAAAGGTGAAGCTCCCTTTCAATATCATAGGCATTGTTCCATTGTATGGATTTCGGCTCATCTTTTGTGCATCCCCACATCGTCATACATACGAAGCAAAGCAATACAAAGCTTATGTATTTACCTGAATGTAGTGTTGGAAATAATTTTAGTTTACGCACCGAATAGCCCACTCCTTTAGCAGCGTCGCTTTTAGTATAGATGAGTCTTAAATGAATACTTGCATTGGTATAAGTAATTAAACTAATTTACTACTGCTTGAAGAAGTGAAGCGTCAACCTAGGGCTCTCATGCCTTTAGGCGCTTTCAAAAGATTCGTATTAAATTGCGGAAGTGGGCCGGCTAGCAATAGCAGTAACCGGCTGTCAAAGGTGGGGGCGAGTGAGGCTATGTTCTGGGGTAAGCCGTTAGCTAAACCACTTCCACCAAACAAATACCAAAAGAAACCCAAACAGGTAAATTAGGCCTAGCAAACTAAGTAACTTTACTACCTTATTAGGCGCGGCATCAGGGTGCAGCTTAGTTTGTGCCACCAGCTTATGATTAAGCCAAGCAAACATGGGCGTGGTTACAAAAGCTAACGTCATCGCAAAGCCTAGCATGGCTAATAAAGCGGACTTGAAAAAAAGCACGATAATAAAGCTGAATATTGCCATGAAAAGCAATACTGGTGTTACAAGTGTATTTCGGGCGGCTTTATCCTTGTTAAACAATAGCGCAATTGCTTCGGCAACCACTCGCGCATAACCGTCATATACCGTCAACGCCGAGCCGAAAATACATAGAAACGCCACTATCGCGATAAGCAGATGCGCCCACTCCCCGATGGTTGACGAGTACATGCTTATAAGCTGATGAGAGAAGCCAATTCCACTAGTGCTGAGCTCTGTGCCGCTGCCATACAGAATTAACGCACCTAGCCCTAAAAACAGCAGAGCAAGTAATACGGTTACCGCATAGCCCAAGTTAAAATCGAAAAGGGCCGACTTCGGGGTCACCGCTTGACCTTTGCACTGACGCTTTAACCAAAGAGAAGTAATAGAGGATATTTCAATAGGTGCAGGCATCCACCCCATTGTTACCACTAAAAAACCGAGCGTGGCGAGCGTCCACGGCGAAGGCTGCTCTTCGGCAGGCACCATTGGCGCAGTATAATTACTAAGTGCAACGATAAACACTGCTATGGTTGCCACCACAAGCACGCCCATTATGCCTTTGGCAATGTTGTCTAGCCCTTCAAAATGCCCTGCCAGTAAAATCAGTAATATGAGCGCTAAAACTACTGAGGCAGATACCGCTATGGCTATATCAAATGGAATAAAATACGACAATAAACTTGCTGCAAACAGTAACAGTGCCGCAGCATTGACTACCGATGCGATAGTATTTAAGCACAAGGCAATGGCTAGGTAGCGTTTCCCCATCTCTAAATAGCCTTGCTGCAGGGTTTGCTTCGTGCTGATGGTGTAACTTACGCCTGCCCTGAAAAACGGGTATTTAAGTAGGTTGACCAACAATATGAGAAGCGCTAACTGCCATCCGAACTTTGCACCCGCCTGAGTTGAGGCCACCAAATGGCTTCCACCTACCGCCGCCGTCGCCATAAGCACACCAGGACCGAGTAATTTTAGTAAGGCGGTAATGCGAGCAAGGAATGGTGTTTCAGCTGAGTACGACAAGGCAACCTCTAAATGGGCATTAGAAAATAGCCGTTAACCATATCAGTTTAGTAATCAGCAGAAAAGACACTAAGTGATGAGAAAGTGGCATGAATAAAGGTTGCGAACCGCGTTTGGCTCGCAACCTTTTTTTCAAATTGAAAAGTCGTGGATTAGCACGCGTTTAGAACACGGTTGTGTGTTAGCGTCGGTCGAAATTTACCTTCTTCTGCGGGTGCTGATAATAGCCTTCTTTTAGCAGTCGCTTAAAGCGAGTTAGTTTACCTTCCAACGTTAGCTCTTCTAGTCCTTTATTGAATAAGGACAAAATAAGCTGGCTATCGCCTTGCCCTTTAGGCACTAACAAATGCGTGGTTACCGTAGAGATAAAAGGTTTAATAGGCATAACATCACGACGGTCGCCACTGTTGAAGTCTCGCTGTAGCAAATACCAACCGGTAAGTTCATCAATGGGGAAAACATCGATATCACCGTTTATTAGCGCTTCTAGGTTCGCTTTATCAGTCTTGCGCTCCTCTACGCTTTCGTTACCTTTAATGAAAGCAGCAAGCTCATCGTTATATAAATACCCTTCTGTGATCCCCATTTTTAGACCTTGCATATCGCTAAGGTCACGCCAACTATCGGGGCCTTTTTCGGCGTTAACATAAAACACCAGGCTCTCTGCGCTTATTGGGTTACTGTGAAAAAACTCGCTTTCTCGAGAACGTACAAAGTTGCCGTAAGAAACTGCGTCGTATTCACCTTTTAAGGTTGCTTCTAAGGCTTCTTCCCACGGTAAAGATACAAACTCCACTACAACGCCCGTCTCTTTGAACGCATCGGCGATAATATGGTTTATGTAACCTTCGTGCTGCATGTCGGTTGACGTGTAAGGCGCATACTCTGTGGTCGCTATACGCAGTTTCATCCATGAATGGGCAAAACTTTGCATTGGAATTAGCGCTAGTATCAATGTCGCTATAAGTAGTAATCGCATGTCAAAGTCCTGTTATTAATTAGAAGTAAATACCAAGGTTTATGTTCAACCGGTGGGTAGTTTCTTGTCTACCGCCTAAGTCTAGCCCTACGCCAGGGCCGCCTGAAAACCACATGTTTTTGCCTTGGATACTATCTACATATACAAACAATTTATCCCAGCCAAAGCTACAGCCATTTATCCACTGTGAAGAGTTTTTCCCTTCATTTCCTTCGCCTTTGGCAACACTGTATTCTGAATAGCAGGTAAGTGATTCTATATGCGTAAACTTATAGGGCACCGAGTACACGAGGTTTGCTGAATAAGTTTTGCCGTCAGCAGCCGCCAGAAATGGAAAGGTAAAAGACGATAGTGCTATACGGTCGTCAGCCTGCCCTTCAGGTGCAGCCAGGTCGTATTCATAGTCGATATACTGTAGCTCAACTTTTACGTCACCTTGGGTATGACGCATATGAACGGCATAAGCATTCATATCACCATCGTCTAACGTATCTAAGTTTAGAATGTTACCGTACTGATACGACACACCGATATCGGTAGTCGCACCGCGTATAAAATTCGCTGAGTAGTTAGCACGTAGATTGTACTGCCCGTCTTCTTTATTTCGGTATTCCCCGTCATCTGCCACATCAAATGAGTAACGACCAAACTCAGCTGCGTCATTGTACTCATCGTTCATAAAGTAAGCGGCTTGAAAATCCCATTTACCCCAGTCGTGATTAATTTTGACCCCAGCATCGTAGTCATCTTCGAAGCCAAGATAGTAGTTAACTGAAAACCAAAAGTTGTTACTGGCAAAGGGCTGTAGACCAAACGGGGTTTGCGTTATACCTGCGGTAATTTCGGTTTTATCGTCAAAATGATAAGTAAGATCAGCGAAGCGAACGGTATCAAAATCAGTATTTTCGTACCAACGGTATTCAGCTTTGTAGCTAAACTGGTCTGACTCGCCCGATACGCCAAGCTTGAATGATTCAAACTCAAAACCATCTCTAAACTCGGGAATTTGCCAATCTTGATGTCCGTAATTAACCCTCACGTGACCGCTTAAATTAAAGGGGAGTTCGTCGGCTTTTACGCCGCTCGAAGCGCATGTAGCAATTGAAACTAAAGAAAATGCGGATAGTAGCTTGTTCATTACTGTTCCTGTATTGAATTTTCGGCGGGAACCCTTTGCTAAAAATTGCCTCTAATGAGTAAAGGGGCGTTTAAGCGCTTAGGAATTTCGTGCACCAAAATAAATCCTTCAGTACTTACAATACTGAGCAAACCTTAAAAAAAGATCATTTGTTAAGGTCAGACTTCTGTGAATTAAGCTGAGAAACTTCGCCGCCCCGATAGGCGGCGGCATTTAAACATTGGCAGTCGAATGTTTAAAGTGAAGTGGAATGAATGTACGGTAAATAAAGAAGTTTTTGCCGTGAACGCCAGGGCTTATCTAAAATTTGAGCAACGCTTTAAAAGCAATTATAGGAAAACCTGTGAATATAGCCTGTCAGCTTTATGACTACATAGAAATAGCCTGCATGTATAAACTTGAGGTAAGCGCCGTATTAAAAAGTGGGGAACTAAAAAACGGCAAGGCACTAAATACAGTTATAGATAAACGCAATGACGCGCCAACAGAATGTATACAAATGCGCATTAACGGTAATGTAGAAAACATTGCCCTTAATGAAATCGCTCAACTTCATGCAATAACTGATAACCCGCATTTCAGCTCGGTGAGCTTTTAGGTAGTATGCCAAGTTCACTTAACCATTTTGGACTAAACCACATTTATGACACAACACCTTTCGGCGATTACCTTCTTCGTAGACGACTACGACAACGCAATTAAGTACTTCACAACGGTTTTAAATTTCACCTTAACTGAAGATAAAGCAACCGGTGAAGACTCGCGCTTTGTGTTAGTAACGCCGCCAAACAGTTCAGCCAGCTTGCTGCTAGCGCAAGCTAAAAACGACGTTGAATTAGCGCTTATTGGTAACCAAGCCGCAAACAAAGTATTTTTAATTTTAAATACCAATGACTTTTGGCGCGACTTTAACGAAATGCAAAGTAAAGGCGTGGTGTTTTTAGAAACTCCCCGTGAAGAAGTTTATGGTACGGTAGCCATCTTTAAAGATAAGTTCGGCAATAAGTGGGATTTGATTCAAACCACTGAATAGCACTTTATACAAGTGCACCTTGCTTATAGCGCATTCTGTATCACAAGGTTTAATCACCCACAGTAAAGACGTAGAGGAGAAGTAAAACGTGCAGGCCATGAAACGTTCTATTATTGCAGATGTTGTTGCAATAGCGGCGATAGCACTGTTGATCACCACTACCTTTTACTGGATTGAAGCAAGACGTGAGGTCATTATTCTTTGCGACAACTTTACGCCAGGGGTTTCGAAAAAAAGCGTTGAACGCCAGCTTAACACCGCAGACTTATTGTTGTGGGATACTGAGTTTGTTGCAAATGGCAGCAAGATTGAAGCATATAGTCCACTGCACTTAGGTATCATGAAGTGCAGTGTAGAATTTAATAAGCAAGATATTGTGGTGTTCTCTATTGTGGAATAATCATTCAACCTTCAAATATTAGGAACGCATTAAGCTCTTGTAGCCATAAAGCTGAACCACCTTAGTGCAACGTTTACATCGCCGCAACACCTTATTCACCGAAGCGCTAAAAGTCGTAAAGGCAAACTTACCTTCTTACTTTTATCATGCTGAGTTAACTTTTCATCTTGCTGTCACCGAATGTGCTGTAAACGTATAATTACGCTGTGTCTTCTTAACGCAAACTCTTTTTTATGCAAAAAACAAAACACAGTGTCGTCGAGGATGTTTTCGCCCTGATAAGCGCCGGCTTGTTTGTTGCTTTTGGCGTATATTTGTTTCAGTCGCAAGATCTAATGGTAGGTGGCGCAGCAGGTCTTGCGCTATTAGGTACCTATGCTTTCGACATGGACTTCGGCTTGTTATTCTTTTTGATTAACCTACCTTTCTATACCCTAGCGTGGACTCAAATTAGTAAACGTTTCACCATCAATACGTTTATCTCTGTAACCACTGTTTCGGTGTTAACCGAGCAAATTCCGGCATTTGTAGATATCAGCCACGTTAACCCGTTTTTCGCAGCGGTATTTGGCGGAATTTTAATTGGTGTAGGCATGCTGATGATGTTCCGTCACAGCTCTAGCCTAGGCGGCGTTGGTATTATGGCCTTCTACTTACAGCAACGCTTTAATATCAGAGCTGGGACTTTCCAGTTAACTGTAGATAGCTGCATATTGCTTAGCGCACTGTTTTTTATTTCGTGGCCATTAGTGCTTATCTCGATACTCGCGGCGTTTTGTTTAAATATGGTAATTTCGCTTAACCATAGACCTGAGCGTTACTTCCCAGTACTCGGCGAAGACAGTTCAGACAAGGCTAAAACAGAATCAAAAAAGGCTGACGCGAAGCGTGTGGATAGCAATGAGCACAGCAGCATAGACAGCGAGCTTCGCGCCCAAAATGGCTAAGTTGGTAGTCAGCGCCTAAGGTTTTACGTTTAGGTTTAAAGGCTTGGGCGTCTAAACAGATACTGGCAAGCTGAAAGTACTTAACCGTTCATATAAGTAGTTAATAGAAAGCCCGGTTAGGCAAACCTAACCGGGCTTTATTGTATCTTTTATTTGTATTCCTTGACGCCTACAACAAACCTATTGCTTCTTTTGAACAGGTCTTGACGGTCGACTAACTACTCCACGATTCACTCTCGGACGAGAAAACGAAGTACGCATACAAACCTCACTTATGAGTTGATGCTCAGAACAGTTGAAGGCGAAATATTCGCCGCAATCCCATCACTAAGCCACAACAGTAAAGCCCAGATTAGGGGTAAAAGTCTCATTCTTTTAATGAATAGTGCTTTATTAAAACTTATATAAAATTTAGCCAAACTGGCACTGCGTTGATAACTAAAGGTATTTCACAATGCGCGGTACACGCTGAGAAACTCGTGTCATTAATTCGTAGTCGATAGTGTCGGCATTGGCTGCAACTTCCTGAATAGATACATTCTGTCCCCACAGCTCTACTTCATCGCCCACTGCTACGTTGTCGATATGGGTCACATCAATGGTGATCATGTCCATAGATACGCGGCCTGCCAAATAAGCGCGCTTACCCCTAACCATGACTGGCGTACCGTTTTTGCAGTGCCTTGGATAGCCGTCGGCATAACCAATACCTACGGTTGCAATTTTGCTGGGTTTATTCGCCACCCAGGTTTGCCCGTACCCGACCCCCTCGCCTGCGGGTATAGTTCGCACAGCCAGTACGCTTGAGCGAAGGGTCATGGCTGGATACATTTCAACATCAATGTTTTGCGAGGTTGAAACCGCACCACCGTAAACGCCCACTCCCAACCGGTTCCACGCATTTCGACTTGCGGGCCAATTGACCGTAGCCGGAGAGTTAGCCACGCTAGTAGGTAGGCCCAGCTTTCCAGCAACCTGATTAAACCCATTCATTTGAGCATGGGTGAAACTGTTATCCACGTCATCGGCACACGCAAAATGTGTAGCAATAACCGTGTTATCACTTAATAGGTGTCGATATTTGTCAGTAATCTCTTCGATTTTTGTAAGAGCAAAGCCCAAGCGATGCATACCGCTATCTACTTTCAACCAAATGTGGGGGCGTTGCTGTTCAGGGCATTTTTCTAGCCATGCAAGCTGTTCTTCACAATGCATAACCAAAATGCAGTTATGCTGAAACGCCATTTGGCACTCTTTTGCCTGATGAGCCCCTTCTAAAACAACGATTGGCGCGGTAATTCCCGCATCGCGAAGGGCAATAGCTTCTTCGATAATAGCGACAGCAAAACGCGAAGAAACATGCTGAAGAATACGCGCCACATTTACGGCTCCATGACCATAGGCATCAGCTTTCACCACCGCCATAGATTGACTTGATGGTGCTAAAGCGGCAAGAGCTTTGAAATTATGTAAAATGGCGTCAGCATGAATAATAGCTTGCGTTTGTCGGCTCACTGAAAAACACGTTCCTTAAATGTTTAATGGGGAAACATATAAAACCGGAGTGTACCACGAGAAACGCATTGAGGGCGCAGGATTAATATTGAAAAAACGACTGTCTAACGCAAGGTTTCTTATGGTTTAAAATACCGTTATGCTTTGCGCTCGCTTGTTATAACAATTTCGTCGCTTCAAGGTTTATCATGTCTTCGCACAACCCTTCTACTTCAGATTCGCCCGCAAACAGCCGTATTAAAAACAACGCGGCAGATAATGCTCCCACCGTGAATGAATTAGCTAAATCACTGAATAAAGTTGTCTCAGAAGGCAGAAATCCCAATACCTTGGATATAGACACGTTAAGTACCCAAGGCATTCTTACCCGCCTTAACAACGAGGATGCTAAAGTCGCAAACGCGGTAGCACTTCAAATACTCCAAATAGCGAAAGCGGTAGATGCCGCTACTACTAGCATTAAAAATGGCGGAAGGCTTATTTATATTGGTGCTGGGACCAGCGGCAGATTAGGCATACTAGACGCTGTTGAGTGTCGCCCTACCTTTAGCGTCCCCGATGAAATGGTTGTGGGTGTAATAGCGGGCGGAGAGAAAGCCGTTCAGCACGCGGTTGAAGGTGCGGAAGATAATTTTGATGCAGGTCGCACCGACCTTGAGAATTTATCCTTAACCCAAACCGATACAGTTATTGGTATTTCGGCCAGCGGCCGCACGCCCTATGTAAGTGGAGCATTGGAATATGCCCGTTCCCTTGGCTGCTTTACCGGCGCCATTGCTTGTAGCCCTAACGCTGCTATTTTTGAGAATGCTGACACGGCCATATGCCCCATTGTCGGCCCTGAAGCACTTACCGGCAGCACACGCATGAAGTCGGGTACGGCACAAAAGCTTATACTTAATATGATTAGCACTAGCGCTATGATTAAGCTGGGGAAAACCTACCAAAATTTGATGGTAGATGTGAATGCTACTAACGAAAAACTAAAAGCTCGTGCCCTTCGCATTGTTATGCAGGCTACCGACTGTAGTGAAGATGCCGCTTTAGCAGCACTTAGCGCATGCAACAACAAAGCAAAGGTCGCCATTCTAATGGTACTAACAGGGCAAACCGCAGAGCAGGCAGCCGCACAGCTAAGTGCTAACGATGGCTACTTACGTAAAGCCGTAGAAGAAAGTGAATAGCTAAGGCGCTTCTCTGCAATAAGGGACTGCAATAAGGGGGTTCGGTTTAGTCACTATGAGCACAAATATTACACGTTATACAAAGAGCGTATTAATCATCGCGTTTATCTTGTTGGTCAGTTTTTTCTTCTTGACCTCATGTGCGAAAAACAGCTTATCTACACATGTATATACAACCAATAGTGACAGTTTAAAAGCAAAACAAAGTGGGCTGGTCAATGAAGACTTAAACGCCAATCAACTTGCTGTAGGTGCTGAACGCTATTCAAAATACCTCCCTTTGTTAGAAGGTAAGCGAGTTAGTTTGGTAGTGAACCAAAGCTCTTTAGTTAGAAATGATTTGGTTAGAAATAACCAGATAACTGGGCATTCAGGACAGATAAAAGCAAACCAACCCTATCAGCATTTGGTAGATGCCCTATTGCAACGTAACATTGACCTAGTAAGCATTATGTCACCCGAGCACGGATTTAGAGGTGATAAAGGCGCAGGTGAAAAGGTAAATAGCGATATTGATGCTAAAACAGATTTACCTATTCATTCGCTTTACGGGGCAACTAAAAAGCCCACAACGGCTATGCTGGAAAATACCGACGTAATTGTTTTCGATATTCAGGATGTGGGCGTACGTTTTTACACGTACTTAAGTACGTTGCACTATGTAATGGAAGCTGCCTTTGCCGAAGGCATTCAGGTTGTGGTGCTAGATAGACCAAACCCTAATGGTCGATATGTCGACGGCCCAGTGCTAAAGCCAGCATTTTCATCGTTTATTGGCATGCACCCTATTCCCGTTTTGCACGGCATGACATTAGGTGAACTTGCCCAAATGATCGTGGGAGAGCGCTGGTTAGATATCGAGGCAACTAACTACAACCAAGCAAAGCTTACCGTAGTGCCGGTAGAAAACTACAAACGCACTGCGCACTATTCCCTGCCGGTGGCACCCAGCCCTAACTTACCAAATGATTTGTCTATCCAGCTATACCCCACGCTATGCTTTTTCGAGGGAACCGATGTGAGCATTGGCCGTGGCACTGATTTTCCATTTCAGCTTATTGGTCACCCTAATATTGCATTTGGTGAAAACCAAATACCGGTAAAAGCAAATAGTGCAGCGCCCCACCCTAAACATGAAAACACCGTACTAAATGCACACGTTTTTACCCGCGCAGATCTTATCGACGCTGAATATATGGACTTGGAAAACTCAAGCCTTAAGTTACAGAATCGAGAAGGTTCACCAATTAGTGGATTAGAAATAGAAACCTTGATTGATGCCTATTCTCGCTTTTCTGAAGACAACCGTATTGCCACCGCCAGTGGAAGTTCTACAGAAACATTTTTCACCCGCCCAGAATTTTTCGATAAATTAGCGGGTACTGATGCACTACGAAAGCAAATCCGAACCGGGAAAACATCTGCTGAGATTCGCCACAGCTGGCAAAAAAGTTTGAGTGCGTTCAGAGGAAAAAGAAAGCCATATCTACTTTATGAAGACACCGAACGACGTCAAGAATAACTCATGTAGGCTTGCCAATTTAACGAACTGGTAGAAAGACAAAATGGAGAGGAACTGCTATTAACCTTTGGATGATTAAAGGTGAAAGTAAACACTTACTCAGCTTTTAGAGCTTATATCATAGGTCCCAAAAAAGTTAGTAAAAACTAACCTTCCTCTGTTTTAGTTTTTACTAGTGTTGCAAGTCTAGCTTCTGCTGTGGCTTTTTGTTGCTTTAGCTCATCTCTATTTTCACTTTCAGCCTCTGCGATTTTTGCATCAATATCGGCAATGGTCTGCATCAGCATTTCTTTATTCTTTTCTTTCTGCTCCGCCTCTTCAGCCTTGTCAAAAATCACGTCTTCTGGAGACGCTTCTTCTTTGGTGGTTTGGCTGGGCGATTTAGCAATCATTTTCAAACCATCGGCCTGAGGACGCTGGTTCATGAAACTAGGCGAAACAATTTCAATATCAGAATTGTGCAAGGCATCAAGTACAGCTTTATGCAGCCTTGAGCGAGCGCTCAGCAAGCTCTTTACTTCGGTTAGCAACCCGGAAATACGATAGCTTACAGAGAAATCGCCTAGCCCCATGACCTGTACAAAAGGCTCTGCCAGCTTTGCATTTTCGGCAGCAGCAAGTAGATGCTTTTCAATAACGCTGTGGTGAATATCATAGCCTAAGCTAATATCCACGCTAACAATTGCACCAGAAGCACGCGTGACCGAAACAGGCGAATTCACCATAAGCGTGTTGGCGAAGGCAATAAGTTCTCTGCTCTCGGTTTGAATTTCAACATCAAGCAACCCCATTTCGGTAACGCGACCACTATAGCCTTCTACTTTTATGAAGTCACCGACCCTAAAGGGGCGGTTTACCCGAAGTACTATTCCTGCCATCAAATTACCCACCATTGTGGTAGATGAAAATGCAATGACACCAGAAATGAGTACACCGATAAGTGCTATAACTTGATTTCGCGTACTTTCACTTACTGGAAGAGTCATTGCTATAACAACCGCCCCAATGATAGTAAGCACTAACATGCCAACTTGACGAGGCAGTTTCTGTTCGCTGGTAAGGTGGCTTTGTTTAGCAAGCAAAAGGTAATGTAGAGTAATGAGTGTACTTACAACCAGTGCTATAGCAACAAGTAAAGGAACAAATGTAACGAACGCACTTAACACAGAGTCCATTAGTGATGCTCGCGTAGTACCTGATAAGTTTTCTGTATTCACATGTTTTCCTTTAAGGTTGTCTAAAGAAGCACCTTTAAACTAGCCTTTCACATTGTCGGTCAAACTGGCGCTTTTAGGTATAGTGAAAGCTACTCTAACGAAACGGGTGCACGACCTTCAGCAACTGAATTACCAACTAAAACATCAGCCAGTGCGTTCAGACTATAGCTGGTAACTTTGTTACCGTCCTTATCACCTTGACTGTCTATGCTTATTGCATAACTAAATGTCGCAATAGCAATGTCTGCCACATTTTTGAGGTCATTTGCATCATACGGCATACGTAGGGGAGCAAAAACCACGGTTTTGTTCTGTGTTTTCGCAGCAGTCATAATCATTTTGCTAAATTCCATCACATCAGTTTCACTTGCGCGCTGCTTCACATGTTCAGGTAGATCAAGCCCACCTAACTCATAGTTCGCGTGAAGCGGACTAATATTACCCACCACTAGCACTTCTGCCTGTTTTAAAAGCATCATAGCAAGCTGTTTTTTTGGCAATGCCGTCAAGGCTAAACAAGCAAATTCTAGGGGCTTATTAGTACTCTTTGAACTTGCTCGTATCAGTGCACTTTCAAAGGCTAAACACCTTGCGGCATCAGGCATTAGCGCAAGCCAACGCGTTGATGTTAGCGGAAGTTTCCCCTTTCCGAACAGCACCGAAACCGAAGCCTTAGAAAGCGCTTTCTCAATTTGAATTCCTTTATTTTTTAGACTGTTAGGGTTATCAATCGATGCGTTTTCTTTTGCTTCATTAAGCCACCAAGATACAGGCTTGGATACGAATTTTTTTAAAGTAAACTGTTGTTTTACTTTAAGAATGCGGTTATAGGAAGACATCAAGAAAGCGCTTTCCAAGAATGGGTCTGATGACTTATTTACAAGTCTTACTGCCACATTATCTAAAAGCTTTGAGAATGCGTTGATATCTGTTTTATTTCTTATGGTGAAAGGCATGAGCGCAATATCCGCACCGGCACTAAATGCGCGAACGAGAGCTTCTTCATGTGAGAAGAACTGAGTAATACCAGCCATATCTAAAGCATCTGTAACGACCAGGCCTTTATACCCTAGCTGCTTGCGAAGCATGTCGGTTAAGATCTTTTTCGACAAGGTAGCGGGAACAATTTGTAGCTTGCCATTTTTATCTGCAATTTCAGTATCATCTAACGACGGATATTGAATGTGTGCGCTCATAACCATTGCAGGCGGGGTTGCACTGTTTATGATATTAGCAAAAGGAAGAATATCCCCCGACATAGCCTGAGCTTTGGTATGGGTGACTTGCGGTAAGCCACTGTGGCTGTCCACATGGGTATCACCGTGACCTGGGAAATGTTTAATAGCAGCCAAGACTCCCGTACTTTGCATTGCACTTACAAACGCTTGTCCGAGTGCCGCCACCTGCTCTGGCTTTTCAGAAAAACTGCGTACGTTTATAACCGGGTTCTTTGGCTCACTGTTTACATCCACTGACGGCGCAAAATTAGTATTACCCCCTAGAGGTAACAGCGTTTGGCCAATGTGCGATGCTACGCTTTGGGCAAAGGCATGGCCCCGCTGATGAAAGGTAGCACCTATAGCCATGTTACCTGCAAACGGCGAAAGCATATCTGAAGGCAATCTCGCTACTCTTCCTCCTTCTTGGTCTACAGCAATAAATAGCGGCTGGCGACCTGCTTTTACCATATGCTGCTGCATGGTGTAATTAAGCGTAATTAACTGCTCGGCATTTTGAATGTTTTCCGAAAACAAAATAACACCGCCTATGTTGTGTGTACTGAGCACACTTAAAAGCGAAGGAGGAATTTCGGTCATAGGCGTGCGACAGCGCGATGATGGTGTGCCGTCTTCACAAAAATAGCGAAAATCCAAAATAATCTTTTGCCCAAGCATGTTCTTTACTGCACTAATAGCTTCGGCACTAATAGCTTCGGCACTAATCGTTTTCGCGCTAGTCAATTCCTCACTAGCCCCGTCATCGCCAGCCTTTTTAGCGCTGACCTTCTTGGTATTAATTTTGGGCAACGCTGTATTTACGGCACCCGGATTTGATGCGTCAACGCTTAATGAGTTTGCCGTTGCGCTAGCAGCAAAAATGCCGACACTAAATAAAACTAAAATGCCTGAAAGAAAATGACTTAAGCCCAATACAGAAGCACGCTTTTTACAAATAACTTGCTGGAATAACAATGTTTATCTAATCCTTGGTAACACAGAGCACAATACGGTACGCTAGCATAAATGAGAGAAGCATGTTCGCCAACTTTGAACTGTATTCACTCCTTCTCTTACGCGTTAGTTTATATAATATGCGACGTGAAAAGACATACCTGTAGGACACGCTGAATTTAAGAAAACAATCTAAAGCAGCAGGTCCTAAGCACACATAAATTTAAGTTTGGAAAGAAGTATGGATTGGATGTCAGTCATCCCCCCTCTTGTGGCTATTGCCGTCGTTTTTTGGAAAAAAGAAGTTATCTTAGCATTGGCGCTGGCCGTACTGTCTGCTGAAGCCTTAATTTTGGTCAATGCTGATATCGCAACTAGCTATATGGCCCCTATTAATGCCATAGAACGTGTGGTTGATACCGCTGCTAGCCCAGGTAACACGCGGGTGCTTATTTTCTCTGTTCTAGTAGGCGCATTACTGGCTTTTATTCGTGATTCTGGTGGCGTAACGGCAACCGTTAACTTTCTGGTTAATAAGGGCGTAGCGAAAAGCCGTAAACAAGTAGGCGGTTTAACCATGTTTACTGGTATTGCAGTATTCATAGAATCGAATTTGAGCGTTCTTACTGCTGGTATATTCGCCCGAGGGTTATTTGATCGTTTCAACATGAGCCGCGCACGTTTAGCTTACATCATTGATTCCACCAGCGCGCCTGTTTGTATTTTGATTTTATTAAACGGTTGGGGCGCTTTTATACTCAGCCTGCTAGATGCCTACGAACTACCCGCTTCGTCAGCTTCCATTTTATGGGGCAGCGTATTTTTTAACTTTTATGCTATTTTCACCTTACTTATTGTGGCTTATACAATTTCGGCTGATAAAGTGCACGGCCCTATGGCTGAAGAAGAAAAAGCACTGTCTCATGTTGAGGTAAATCACACGACTGAGCCTGCCACTAAAGCGCGATTTATGCTGGTTCCGCTGCTAGTGATGGTATTGAGTATGGTTGGCTTCATGTTCTGGACAGGCAACGGCGTTTTGTCTGAAGGCAGCGGCAGTAAATCAGTTCTTTATGCTACGGCTCTTGCCACTGCTATTGCCTACGGTCTGCTTCTCGTCCATAAACGTTTTACTCATAAAGAAGCGGTAGACATCGGTTTTAAAGGGATGGGTGAACTACTCCCCCTAGTTACCATAGTGTTACTTTCATTAACCTTAGGCAATAGCCTTAAGGTGCTAGGAACAGGCGTATTCGTGGCAGGAATAGTGGGTGAATACCTTCCAATGGTGCTGATTGTTCCCATGTTGTTTATTGCTGGCGGGATCATGTCGTTTACCACAGGCACGTCGTGGGGTACGTTCGCCATCCTTATACCTATTGGTGTACCACTAATTCAGAGTTTAGGGTTGCCTCCTTCTTTGGTTATTGGCGCTATATTGGGTGGCGGTATATTTGGCGATCACTGTTCGCCTATTTCCGATACCACAGCCGTATCTTCGCTAGCTGCGGGTACTGACGTATTAACGCACGTTAAAACACAGTTCCCTTATGCACTATTTGCCGGCGCACTTACGCTTATTGCCTATTTTGTTGCAAGCTTAGTCATGCTTGGCTAAACACGTGACTAACGTTTGTTGGTAGCCGATTGCTAATATCAAGGTGTTAGCAATATCTGTAGCAAGGAGTTTTTTAATGAAAAGACGGATAGCAAACATCGGGTTTATCTCGATGATAGTGGCATTTATTTCAGTAGTGGCAGCATGTTCACATTCGCCAAACGACACTGTTAATACTGTTGGAGAAAATGCCGTAGGCTTAAGTCAGCAGGCCGTTGCCATGCCTGACAGCTATAGCGCCGATGCTGCGATGCAGGTACTTCAGGAAGGCGGCAACGCCGTTGATGCGGCTATTACTGCTCAGTTTGTTTTAGCCGTAACATTGCCAGAGGCGGGTAACGTTGGCGGCGGCGGCTTTATGACAATAAAGTTTGAAGATAGTACCGACTTTCTTGATTACCGTGAAATGGCGCCTGAAAAAGCTCACCGCGATATGTATCTTGACGAGCAAGGTGATGTAAAACCGTATGAGTCTTTGTTTGGGGCTAAAGCGTCTGGCATTCCTGGTACCGTTGCAGGTATGTGGGCCGCGCATAAAAGATACGGCACATTGGATTGGGAGCGTCTACTCGCACCAGCCGTTGATTTGGCTGAACAGGGCTTTGTGGTGCATGAAAAATTAGCAAACAACATTGCCCGCTATATTTCGCGCACCCAAGAAAAAGGCATCGACAACAATTTCAGTGAATACTTTGCAGATGCAAAAGCGGGCGCTACTTTTAAGCAGCCTGAGCTAGCAAAAACACTTAAAGCTATTCAGCAACAGGGAAAGGATGGCTTTTATAAAGGCGATGTAGCAAAACATATTGTTGATTTTATGCAGCAAAATGGCGGCCTTATTACCTACGAAGATTTGCAAGCTTACAAAGCCGTGTGGCGCAAACCTCTTCACCTAAACTGGCAAGGTTATGAGCTGGTGACCGCACCTCCTCCAAGTTCGGGTGGTGTTGCCGTAGCGCAATGGATTGGCATGCTAGAAGCCTATGATGCAAACCACGATTTGCCTGCGCAAAACAGCACTGAATATATTCACGTTATGTCTGAAATAGGCAAGCGTGTGTTTGCCGATCGCGCTGAATACATGGGCGATCCTGACTTTGTTAGTGTTCCGGTAAAAGCGCTCACTGACGCTAACTACATTATCGAACGCGCAGCAGATATTCAGCCTGACAGCATTTCTGATACGCCAAGCGTTAAGCCGGGCTTGAAAGAGAGCGAAGATACTACTCACTTCTCGATTATGGATAGATGGGGTAACGCTGTTGCCAATACCACAACCATCAACCTTACTTTTGGTAGTGGCGTTGTTGTGGCTGGTGCTGGCTTTTTGTTGAATGATGAAATGGACGATTTTAGTGCTAAGCCTGGTGTGCCAAACTTTTTTGGTGCTGTAGGTGGTGAGGCGAATGCTATTGAACCTTACAAGCGCATGCTGTCTTCTATGACGCCAACACTGGTCACTAAAGACGACCAAGTGGTACTGGTAACAGGCTCTCCTGGCGGCACTACCATTATTTCGTCAGTAACTCAGTCGCTATTGAATGCCTTGCTTTACGATATGAGCGCTGAAGAAGCCGTGAACTCACCACGTTTTCATCACCAGCTATTGCCCAAAGACACCATTCGTATGCACGACGGGTTTACAGAGGCAACGGTAAATGAGCTTAAAGCAATGGGCTATACCATAGATAACCGTCGCTTTGGTGATGTGCATTTAATTAAGCGTACTAAAGAGGGTGTAGAAGCCGCATCTGAAAAAAGCGGACGAGGTAAGAGCCTTGTCCAGCCTTATTAGCACAGCAGTATTAATGTAAGCCATATTAGGGTAAGCCGTATTTGCTCAGCGCTTTAAAGGCGAAGCAATGATGACTGAGAACTTATGGCTACTAGCTAAAGGGCTGATGGAAATGTGGAACTTCAAGTGGTTTCAGTATTCATACAGCCCTTTTTCAGAGGAGATAGCTGTGGAGTATTCCACAGTTGGCCTATTTAAATATCGCATCAACTCTGGCGAAACTGCTAGTGTGTTTACAGCAATAATGCAGCGTCGATTGGAACATACTTAGACGCCACTTTTTGAATACTTTCAGCCGTTAGTGCAGGAACACCGTACACCGTTACGGTTTTCCCTTTTCCTTTAAGGGCGTTTACAAGAATATCGAAATCGCCGTCGCCCGACACCAGAATGATCTCATCAACATCGTCGGCGTGTTCAAGTGCATCTACCGTTATACCCACATCCCAGTCACCTTTTGCCGAGCCGTCGGCGCGCTGAATAAAAGGCTTTAATTTTACTTCAAATCCAATAGCGCGAAGAATGTTTTGAAATTCTCGCTGCTTGCTGTCGCCTCTGTCGATGGCATATGCAAAAGCATGGGTTATATCTAAGTTGTAGCTAAGTTCACGCCAAAACTGGTTGTAATTAAAGTTACGTTTGTACGCCTGACGGCACGTGTAATACACGTTTTGTACGTCTACCAGTACTAAAGCTTTTTTCAAAACCACTCTCTTTATCGATTTACTCGGTTAATGTTTTCTGATGTTATAGCCTTTTGCTAGTAAAACCAAAAACCAAAGTGGAAAAAGCGCTAGCTTTTTCTAAACGAAGAGAAAAGTTTTACTTAGCGAAAAGCTGAGAAATATCGGCGAACGCTTTGAACTCTAACGCGTTGCCGAAAGGGTCTTTGAAAAACATAGTGGCTTGTTCACCGGGCTTTCCTTTAAAGCGAATATAAGGTGCAATAATAAACTCAGTATTTGAGGCCTCTAGCTTACTTGCTAGTGCTTGCCAATCATCCATGGTTAGCACAACGCCAAAATGCGGCACCGGCACGGCATGATCGTCTACCCCGTTATAGGCAGGCGGCGACGGCATAGCTTCTACACAGTGGGTCACTAGCTGATGTCCGAAGAAGTTCCAGTCTATCCACTGGGTGTCACTGCGGCCCTTTTCACACCCCAACAACTCACCGTAGAACGCTTCTGCGTCGGTTAAATTAGTGACCGGAATGGCAAGGTGAAAAGGTTGAACCATGAAAACTCCTGTTATAAAAACTTCTTAAGTAACGATAGCTTAAACTTTGAAAACGGCGCATATCGAAAGAATACATCGAGGGCGAATGAACGTTTCATTACCGTTTTAATATGACTGAATGTATCAAAACCTGCTTGGCCATGATAGTTACCCATGCCGCTATTCCCTACGCCACCAAACGGCAACTCAGGATTAGTCATAAACAGCATAGTGTCATTAGTACACACACTGCCTGAACTGGTTTTGCTGATAATATTATCAAGTACATCGTCCTTATCACTAAATGCATAAAGGGCAAGTGGCTTAGGCCTGCTGTTCACAAACTTAATGCCCGCCTCCATGTTGTCGACAGTGATGATAGGTAGGATAGGGCCGAAGATCTCTTCTTTCATTAGCGGGCTATCTAACGAAGGCTCTAGTACAAGGGTAGGCGCCATGGCTGGACGAGACTCATCTAGCTCGCCGCCATACACCACATTGACGTTTTCAAGGTAACTTTCAAGACGCTTTAAGTGACGATGATTAACGATATTGCCGTAATCTCGTGACGATAAAGGCGCTTTGCCGTATTGCTTTTTCAGCTCTTTTTTAACCGCATCAATAAGCTTTTGCTCAAAGCCCTTTTCAACAATGACATAGTCAGGCGCAATACAGGTTTGCCCTGCATTCATCCATTTACCCCACACTAAACGGCGCGCGGTAACGGCAAGATTTGTATTCTTATCTACAAAGCAAGGGCTTTTACCGCCAAGTTCAAGGGTTACAGGCGTTAAATGTTTGGCCGCGGCGCTCATGACAATTTTGCCCACCACTTCACCACCGGTGTAAAAAATATGGTCCCATTTGCAGGCAAGAAGCGCCGTCGCTTCATCTTTACCGCCTTCTATTACTGCAACGCATGAATTATCCATATATTGAGGGATAAGCTTAGCCACCAGCGACGAGGTTTCTTCAGCCAATTCAGAGGGTTTCAATACTGCACAGTTCCCCGCTGCGATGGCAGCAATGTAAGGGGCAAGCAGTAACTGGAGCGGATAATTCCATGCTCCGATAATAAGCACAGTGCCAAGGGGTTCTGGCTTTCGAAAGCTTTTGCCTGGCCACGCCACCATAGGCGTAGATACTTTGCGCGGCTTTGCCCATTTGTCCAAGTGTTTAAGGGTATGCTTAATATCAGAAAGCAGAAAGCCTTGCTCAGCCACCATAGCTTCGGTTTTACATTTGCCCAAGTCATTTTTAAGGGCCTGTAAAATGTCGTGCTGGTTGTCTTTCAGTAAGGTTTCCAATGCCTTTAACTGGCTTTTTCGCCACTCAAGGGACTGAGTTTTCCCTGTATCGAAACTATCATTAAGTTTATGAACAACATCAACGAAACACACACCGGTTTCCACTGCGTGAAGAGAAGGTTTATTTGGCATAAGAAGGCTCCGATAGCATAACACCCACTGCAACAATTCGATGACTCTCTTTGATATTGTTGACGGGTAAAGCAGCGTAATAATTAACTGATACTATCTTATATTAATAGGGATGTTCGAAGACAACGCAACTAAATTGTTAATTAATGTTTAATGCGACTACATATTAGAGGGTACAAGTAGATTTTATATGCGTGAAATGCAGGCGCCGAAAAATGAGGCGTGATAGAGGCAAGTGAAAAAGAGGTAAATTTTGTCAGCAATAAAAAAGCCCAGTAAACACCGGGCTTTAGACAGTATATAACGCTTTGCTATTACGCGTCGTAAGGGCTGCGTAAAACGATAGTTTCGTTTCTGTCAGGGCCTGTTGAAACGATATCAACCGGCACACCTGTTAGCTCTTCAAGACGCTTAATGTAGTTTTTCGCCGCTTGTGGAAGGGCTTCAAACTCAGTTACACCAAAGGTGTTGTCTGTCCAACCTGGCATTTCTTCATATACTGGCGTTACTTTTTCGTAACCGTCAGCGGCCATAGGTGGAACGTCTTTCACATTACCGTCTGCATCTTTGTAGCCAACACAAATTTGAAGGCTTTCAAGACCGTCTAGTACGTCAAGCTTCGTTAAGCAGAACCCGGTAATAGAGTTAATTTGTACTGCGCGCTTCATTGCAACTGCGTCGAACCAACCAGTACGGCGCTTACGCCCTGTAGTTGCACCAAACTCGTGGCCTTTAACACCTAAGTGTTGACCTACTTCACAATCTAGTTCCGTAGGGAAAGGGCCTGAGCCTACACGCGTAGTGTATGCTTTTACGATACCCAATACGTAATCTAGCTTAAGCGGACCGAAACCAGCACCTGTTGCGACACCACCAACGGTAGTATTAGACGAGGTTACATAAGGGTACGTACCGTGGTCGATGTCAAGAAGTGTGCCTTGAGCACCTTCAAACATGATAGGTAGACCTGCATTGTGCGCTTTGTCTAGTTCGTCAGTTACATCAACGACCATTGCTTTAAGAATGTCAGCAACTTCCATTGCACCTTTCAAGGTTTCATCAAAGTCTACTGCTTCTTCGCCATAGTATTGGGTAAGTGTGAAGTTATGCACATCTAGTACTTCTTTCAGCTTTGCAGCGAAGTCTTCGGCGTTGAATAAGTCGCCTACGCGTAAACCGCGACGAGCTACCTTATCTTCATAAGCAGGACCGATACCACGACCCGTTGTACCAATTGCTTTTGCGCCACGGGCTTTTTCGCGCGCTACGTCAAGTGCAATGTGATAAGGAAGAATAAGCGGACAAGCTTCACTAATCTTTAATCGCTCGCGCACTGGAACGCCACGCTCTTCAAGCATAGTCATTTCTTTCATTAGTGCGTCTGGGCTAAGCACGACACCGTTACCAATAATACAGGTAACATTATCGCGTAGGATGCCTGATGGAATTAAGTGAAGTACGGTTTTTTCACCGTCGATTACTAGAGTGTGACCTGCATTGTGTCCGCCTTGGTAGCGAACAACATATTTTGCGCGATCAGTGAGTAGGTCTACGACCTTGCCTTTACCCTCGTCACCCCATTGAGTGCCGAGTACCACAACGTTCTTTGCCATGAATCATATGTGTAAGAAAATTAGGCGGGGATTCTACAAAATTCTAGGGCAAGGATCATCTCTTTTTCGAACAAAAATACGACTATTTGATTTTTATTTTTGAAAACATAAAGATGCCCAACCGTCGCCGGCGGCTTTTTAAAATAAGGCTTGGCTTATTGTTTTATAAAACATATTTCCTAAAGCGCTAATTTTTATAGCATTCTAAAGTTTAGCTAGCGCAAAACCTGAACAGGCGGTCAACCTTAAACTGCGCAGCTCAGAAAAAAGCTTCTTCCAACATTAACTGAAATAAAAAAGCAGTAGCGCGCCAATTATCACAAGGGTACCGCCAATTTGACGCAATTGATTACTCGGTTGCTGACTAATTTGAAGCAAATAATTACGCCACTTATTCGGAAAAAGCAGCGGTCCTATTCCCTCGATTATAAGTACCAAAGCGAAAGCGGGTAATAGCCACTCCATAAATTTATCCTTAAAGCCGTGAAAGTACTGTGCTCTTAAAGAGCATGCTTTCAATGAGCATGTCGTTGATAACTGCGCTGTTAATGAGTTCGCCACATCTTTCGCGACATTGTTTGCTGCCTTTCCTGTAACGAACTAACACCTTTTAAGGTATTTCCGAAAGCGCGCGTAAATCAATGTATTCGGGTGTATGGTATAGGCCAAAACCAAAGCGTAACCGGTTACCTCTGAAGTCAGTAAGAATATGATGTGCTTTAAGCTTTGAAGCAAGGGCTTTTGTCACATCGGCATTATCTAATTCAAAGGTAAGGAAATGACCCCGATTCATTTCATTGTTAACGGCTAAGTGCTTTTCATTGAGTAACGGATGATTGCAGCCAGCAAGCTTTTTTAAAAATGTTCGCTGCATGCGCATTACGTAATCATTTATCGCGGCAACATCTAAACTATTTTCTTCAAACATGCGAAGTACAGCTCTTAACCTGTAGAGCGCCGTAAAATCCATAGTGGCACCGGCAAAGCGCATACCATCTAAACTATATTGAACGTCATTTTTACCGCCCGTCTCGCGGGGTTTGTCTAACTCGCCAAATTCGGCAAACCAGCCGGTATACGTGGGTCTTAGCTTACAGCCCAACGGTACGTGGGCAAAGCACGCCCCCTCTCCCGCCTGTGCGTATTTGTAACTACCTGAAAGATAGAAAATACGATGAGCAATATCGGCAAGGTCAGTAGGCTTTGCCATAAAGCCGTGATAGCCATCAACTACTACGAGGGTACTGTCGTTAGTCACACTATGTACAATATCTGAAACGTCGTTTACCACATAACCAGAATTGAAAAAGACCTGACTAAAGAAAACTAGCTCGGGATCGTGTTCGGCAATGGCGGCCTTAAAGCGCGACGCAAACGTATCGTAGGGTTTAGTAGATACGGTAATAAGTTCTATCGCACCCTGCTCTTGCATCCTACTCGCTTGGCGCTGAAAACTGTGAAACTCGCTGTCTGTCGACACCACTTTATAAGGGGCAGCACTATCGATGCAGCTCATAATACGATAAAGCAATTCATGAGTATTTGGCGCAAAAACGATTTGCTGAGGCGCGCCAGTATTCAGTATTTTGCTAATGCGCTGCTGTAGTTCCGGTACTAAAGTTTGGAAAAAATACCCCCACTTTTCGTCTACGTATTTAGCGCTGTCATCCCAATAATCAAGCATTGCCTCGCGCGTACAGTCTGGCCAAAAATAATGGCTGTGACACGCATAATGCTGTTTACCTTTGCTAGCGTTGAGAAATCCTGTATAAAACTGCTGATATGCCATGCTTTATTGCCTAAAATAAAAACCGCTTAAACCCTATCAAACTTCAGCATACTTCGCATGAACCTGCGCCTACAGCAAAACATTTATTTACAAAATAGGTGTAAATAGTTTTGCCCAAATCCTTGCGCTTAATGTTATTTCTTATATACATACGCCCACTGCAAAACTGGAAAACTCTGCTATACCCTATAGAGGTGAGTTAGTTTTGTAAGTCTAGTTAGCAAGCTCCATCTGTTCCACGCAGACACACATTAAAGGTACTTTATGCGTTTCCCTAAATACGGAAATTATTCATTGGATGTCTCAGGTAACGTTCTTGAGGTGTTTGCTACTGGGGCGTGGAACCTTAAAACAACCGAGTATTTTATTGAAGAGATGCATGCGCTTATTGATAGGTTCGACAATAAGCCTTGGGCTGCCTTAATGGACGGACGCCGTTGGGTATTATCTACGCCGGAATGTCAGACCCGTTTAGCGGATGCAATAAAGGTGAATATTTCGAAAGGGCTTAGTCGCTCAGCGTATGTGCTAGATAGCGGAATGGTCAAGCGTGCTCAGCTGGAACGCACCCATCCATCAAACCAACGTGATTTTGAAACGAGCAACTATGAACGGGAGTATTTTGAAAAATACTTCGAGGCACTTAACTGGCTGCATAAAGAAGGGTTTTCACCTATTTGCTAGTTTTCTAGCCCAAGGAGATGGTTTTAGCGTTACGGTGAACGCTAAAACCCGAATAGGCTTAGTACAACAAGCTATAGACTTTACGACGATACTCTGACTTAAGCGGGTCGCCGTCAGCGAGTGCGTTCATCATATCCATCATTAACTTTCTGGCATCGCCAAAGCCAAGCTCTTTCTTTAATACAGTATAAAGAAGCTCTAGGGCATCTTGTGCTTTGTTCGCTTGCTGCAACTGTACAGCTAAGTCAACCTTAAGCTGCAGGTCATCAGGGTTCGCTTCTACTGCCGCTTGAAGCTGGCGTATTTCAGGCGTATCTGCAGCTTGTTCTGCAAGTTCAATTTTGCCCGCCAAACTCTTATAGCGAGAGTCTTGATCTACCAGCTTAATCTCTTCAAGCAAAGCTTTAGCTGCATCGATAGAGCCCGTCTCAACGTAGCAATCAATAAGCATATACTTAGCGTTTACGTTATCAGGGTTAAGCGTTAAGGCTTCTTTTGCCGCTGGCAATGCTTCTGCATAATCCCCTTGTTGGATTGCCTTGCCTGCAGTGGCAAGTAGATCATCTTCTGGGTTTGGCAAATATTTATCCAGCATTTCACGAATTTGCTGCTCAGGTTGTACACCTGCAAAGCCATCGACGGGCTGACCATTTTGCACCACCATTACCGTTGGTAGGCTTCTAATACCAAACTGAGCAGCCACTTCTTGCTGTGCTTCGCAGTCTACTTTGGCCAAAATCAAATGCTGGCTATATTCACCTGCCAGCTTTTCTAGTATGGGCATTAGGTCTTTACAGGGTTCGCACCAGTCAGCCCAGAAATCGATAAGCACTAGTTTTTCTTGCGATGCTTCTACAATAATTTGCTGAAAGTTTTCTACCGTAATATCCACGATGGTTGCTTGGCTATTTGCAACGAGATTTTCCATAACGCAGGCCTTTAATTTCTTGTATTGAGAGGAATATGGGGCAGGCGCTGTAAAATTACAAGGCTATTGGAGGTTATCTTTAGCTCCGAAACGAGCGGCATACCCTTTTTTTGTAATAGCGGTCATTTCGCCTTTGTCGCTTTCACGACAATCTCTACCTTCAAGGAATGTTAATGTGGTGTAAAACTTCTCTATTGAGATACTTTATTATTAAGCCACCTAATTTCTATAAGATTTGGCTAAGAAGGTTTTATGACTACACAAACCAGCACAGACACTCAGTTTGCTTCGTTCAAAGAGTTTTACCCATTTTATTTAAATGAGCATAAAGACGGCACATGCCGCACGCTTCATTTTATCGGCTCTTGGCTAGTACTTAGCGTTATAGCGCTAGCGGTATTTATGGCGAGCTGGTCGCTACTGTGGTTTATTCCGCTAGTAGGTTATGGCTTCGCTTGGGTAGGTCATTTCTTTTTTGAGAAAAATCGTCCCGCTACATTTAAACACCCCCTTTATAGTTTGATGGGCGATTGGGTCATGTTTAAAGATATTCTGGTGGGCAAAATTAGTCTTAAAGGCGAATAAGGCTCAGGAAAGTTACACAAGGGCTACCCGTGCGGTAATAACGATAACACCCGCTGTTAGCGCCCCCGTTGTTATACATTGCGTAATGTGCTGCGATACATGCAGCAATTCGCATTTTTAACGGACAATCCACACCCTTCACCGCACAACCTTTACATAATGGAAACGAAAGCGATATGGTTGAGATTAAGGTTCGCAGTTTACTAAATTAACCCTAGCGTTAACGTTAAGAACACGACTGCGAACACATTACCTTGAAAAACGCCGCCTATCGCGCATAGCGCAAAAAGAATAACAAAAGGAACAAACATGTTTGTGTCTCGTTTCCCCCTTCGCCCTATACAACAAGGTTTATTAGCTACCTCGACAGCGTTATCACTTTTGGTTTTAGGCATGAGCCAAGCTAGTGCATTGCAAAACTCTGACTCTGATTCAGGTAGCGTAAATGCGCTAACGTATGAAGATACCTTTAACTTAGAGTTTGTCACTAACCCTCAATTCCTCGATAAGGAAACGGTTATTTATTCTCGTCAAAGCATGGATATCATGACTGACGGAAGACAAAGCCGATTGTGGCAGGTAAACATTAAATCCGGTGAACATCGCCCGTTTATTGGGGTGGACGAAAACTTGTCACAGGCTACCTTATCGCCCAACGGTAAAATGGTGGCATTTACAAAATCGGTCAACGGCCGCGCACAAATCCATCTCTATTACTTAGATACCATGCAGTCTGTGCGCTTGACCAACACCAGCGAAGCACCTCGTCAGTTAACCTGGTCTCATGACAGCAAAACCTTAGCCTTCACACAGTTTACCGAAGAAAAGCAAAAGCCATTGTTTACCGGCATGCCGAGCAAACCTAAAGGAGCAAAGTGGGCTGACCAGGGCACCTATATTGATGCGGTGCAGTATAGAGGTGACGGCAGAGGCTACTTGCGTGAAGGCTTTGACCAGATATTTGTTCTGCCTGTTGAAGGCGGCACGCCGCGACAGTTAACAACGGGGAAATTTCCAAGCGGCGGTACCCTTGCCTTTTCTAGAAACAATGACTGGATTTATTTCGCCACACCGCAGCGAGAAGACTATGCGCTACACCCATTGTCTGGCGATATCTACAAAGTAAACGTAAGCACAGCGGCAGTTGAACAAGTTACCGATATGGAGGGGCCTGAAGGAAGGCCAACCTTGAGCCCCGACGGTAAGTACCTTGCGTTTACTCAGCTTAACGACAGAAAGCTTTCATATCAAAACGGTGACCTCGTTGTACTAGAACTTAAAAGTGGTGATATTACCCGCTTAACAACATCGCTAGATAGAAGCTTAGGTAAGTTCACGTGGCGTAAAGACAGTCGCGGATTAGTTTTCTCTTACCTTGATCATGGCGAGACTAAGCTTGCTACAGTGAACCTTAAAGGTGATGTAAAAACTATCGACGTGAGTGTTGGCGGTCAGGCCTTTGGACGCCCTTACACGTCGGGCGACTTTGCCGTTAGTGACAAAGGTGACATCGTTTATACCACTGCCAGCCGCACCATGCCTGGTGACTTGGCGCTTTACAGAAAAGGTAAAGACGACACACAGCTTACCGATTTAAATAACGACGCACTTGGCCATAAGACCTTGGCAGAGGTGCAAGACCTTTCCGTCGTATCAAGTGTTGACGAGTTACCTATCGACGCATGGATTGCATTGCCCCCAGGGTTCGATAGCAGCAAAAAATACCCGCTGATACTAGAAATTCACGGCGGTCCTCATGCTGCCTACGGCCCTCATTTTGCTATGGAAATTCAGCTAATGGCCGCGCAAGGTTATGTTGTGGTATGGGCTAACCCAAGGGGCAGTAGCTCTTACGGTGAAGACTTTGGTAATTTTATCCACCATAACTATCCGTCAGAAGACTACAACGACTTGATGGACGTGGTAGATGCGGTTGTTGGCCAAGGCTATGTAGATTCAGAGAACTTGTTTATTACTGGTGGCTCAGGCGGCGGTACACTTACCGCCTGGTCCATTGGTAAAACTGATCGCTTTAGTGCAGCCGTTGTGGCAAAGCCGGTTATTAATTGGATGAGCTTTTCCTTGACCGCCGATGCGTATCCTTATTTTAGCCAATATTGGATGGCTGATATGCCATGGAATATTGCGGATAAACTCTGGCAACGCAGTCCTTTGAGCTTAGTGGGCAACGTAGTTACGCCAACCATGCTGCTTACTGGCGAAGCCGATCACCGCACTCCCATCAGTGAGACCGAGCAATACTATCAAGCGTTGAAACTGCAAGGTGTGGATGCGGCTATGGTACGAATTCCAGGCGCGTCACACGGTATAGCAAGCCGCCCTTCGCGATTAATTCAAAAAGTGGGGAATATTGTGGCGTGGTTTGAACGCTACAAGAAAGACATCGACAGCGAATAAATCGTTTTAAACTCACAGTTCTTTTTAAGAAAAAAGGCGCCCTTCAGTGAATGAAATGGCGCCTACCTTTTTTATCATCGACCTTATTTGGTCAGCTTCACTACTTTGCCATTAGAGGCGTCGGTCAGTAAGTAAATGGCACCATCTGGCCCCACTTCTACGTCGCGGATGCGGTCGTGATTGCCTCGAACATATTCAAACTGCTCACTAGGCTTTCCATCTTCTACCTTGATACGGCGAAGGTGGGTAAATTTTAAAGAACCCACTAATATATCGCCTTTCCACTCTTTAAACATGTCGCCTTGATAGAAGGTTAGGCCGCTTGGTGCAATGGACGGGTTCCAGTACAACCAAGGCTGCTTCATACCATCCATATGAGTTTTATCGCTGATAATATCGCCGCTGTAATCAACGCCATAAGTAATCTCTGGCCAACCGTAGTTCGCACCGCGCTCTAGGATATTAATTTCATCACCGCCTTTGGGGCCGTGTTCCATTGCCCAAACTGCGCCAGTTTCAGGGTGAATAGTGACGCCTTGCACGTTGCGGTGACCATAGCTGAATATTTCAGGGGCATTGCCATCGGTAAAAGGGTTATCTTCTACTGCGCTGCCGTCACGGTTAATACGCACAATTTTACCAAAATGGTTATCGGTGTTCTGCGCTTCTTTCATATACTTATAGCGGTCGCCCATGGTGACGTATAAGTGCTTTTTAGCATCGAATGCTAAGCGACAGCCAAAGTGAAAGCCGTTATCGACAATAGAGTCGGCACTAAAAATAACGTCAACATTTTCAAGGCCCGAACTAGTAAGCGTGGCTTTTGCAACACTACTGCTACTGCCAGGTTTGCCTTCTGTCTCACTCGCTTTGCTGTAACAGAAATAAATCGTGTTGTTGCTGGCAAAGTCTGGGTCGATGGTAATGTCTAACATACCACCTTGGTTCTGCGCGACCACTTCTGGTACGTTATTTAGACGCCCTGACAATTTACCGTCTTTAGACAAACGTTGGATACCACCCGCTCGTTCGGTTACCAGCAAGTCGCCATCAGGTAAAAACACCATGCCCCATGGATGTACTAAACCTTCAGCAAACGTGGTTACGGTTATATCGCTGTCGGTGATTTCATGGTCTTCGTCATGCTTGTGATCGCCATGAGCTAGGGCAAATTGACTTACTGCTAGCGCCATCGCACATACTACTGAACGCGCTAGTATGCTTACAGGTTTGGAAATAACTGCTGGTTTCATCGTTAGAAGCCTCTTCTACAGAAGCTGTGTTTGGTTGCACAGACTTCTTCTATTATTTTTTAAGTTATAGCAGTATACAAAAAAGGGTACAGCGCTGCTGTACCCTTTTTGATAGTTTTACTCGCTAATGCGATAAAGTTAGTTTGTCGTCTAAATGACGCGAACCACCTTCACCACGTCGCAGTATTTATTTTGGAAGCGTTGCGCGAAGCATCCACGCTGTTTTCTCGTGAACACGCATGCGATCACCAATTAGCGCTGCAGATGATTCATCGTCAGCATCTTGCGCTAACTTTAATGATTCGCGGCACGTTTTCACTACTTGCTCATGACCATGAGTCAGTAAGCGAACCATTTCGTTGGCCTCAGGCACACCTTCAACTTCTTCAATTGAACTAAGTTCAGCAAATGACTTATATGTGCCCGGTGCTGAAACACCTAAAGTACGAATACGTTCTGCAATTTCATCTACCGCTTCGGCAAGCTCTGTGTAGTGTTCTTCAAACATAAGATGCAATTCACGGAACTGCGGTCCTTCTACATTCCAGTGGAAGTTATGCGTTTGAAGGTACAAAGTGTAAGAATCGGCCAATAGCTTTTTCAGGCCTTCTGCTACTGCGTTACGATCGCTTTCAGAAATACCAATATCAATCTTGCTCATGTCACACTCCTTAACGTTGAAACCCTTTTTGAGATTTTCGTTCAACCAGTTTCTTGGCCATCAAAAATCTAGGTCTTGATAATATAAGTTAATAGTACTACAGAAATATTGATTTAGATTAACGGTTTAGTTAATTGCTTTCATCGTATTAATCGATGACTTTATCCATTCTGCCTCATGCTGTATTAATGGTGGTGATGGTGACCTTCGCCCGCTTCTTTTTTAACCGGTAGCGAAACCTCCAGCTCGCTTGCATCGCTAAATGTGAGGGTTAGCACTACTTCACTGCCCTCTTCCAATCCCTTAGTCAGCCCCATCAACATGATGTGACGGCCACCTGGTTCAAAAGCGACCATCTCGCCCGCTTCTACTTTGACGCCTTCAGTTAGCTCACGCATTTTCATGACATCTTCTTGCATCACCGTTGTGTGAATTTGCGCTTCACTTGCTATATCTTGGGGTACTGAAACAGATATCAGTGTTTTGTCGCTTTTACTTTGATTATGTAAAGTAAAGTACACTGCGCCGGTTTTTGCCAAGGCAAAGGTTGCTCTGGCGTAACCATTCATCACCATAACGTCAGTTTGCTTACTGGCGTGCTTGTGCTGCTCTTCTGGCTTGTGGTGGTTATCATGATCATTGCCATGGGCAGAAATAGTCCCAGACAAGCTTAAAGAAAATAAGCCAGTAACGATAACTAACGGTTTAAGTGATTTGGAAAAAAGTGACATACAGTCTGCTCCGAATGAGTATTCGTAAGCAAGTGTACGTAAGTTTGGCATAGGAAAAAAGAAAAATGGTGCCGACTGCCGGAATCGAACTGGCGACCTACTGATTACAAGTCAGTTGCTCTACCAACTGAGCTAAGTCGGCACACTTTAAAAACCGCTGCCTAGACAGCGGATGCGTATTCTAGCGATAAACGCGTGGGAGTCAACCTTTTAATCGCGTTGCTTCACCAACTAATTTCGGGAAGTACTCAAGTGGTAAATATTTGCTCAATGCCATGAGCTTTTCACCTAAACTTTCATAACTATTAGTGGTGACATTGATGTGTCCCATTTTGCGTTTTTCACGAACAGACTTTCCGTACCAATGCAGGTGACTTCCATCAATACTTAGCAGGTCTCGAGAAAAGCTGCTGCATCCAATGATGTTAACCATAGCACTTGGACCAATAGCTGACGTATCGCCAAGAGGCAAGCCGCAAACAGCACGCAAGTGATTCTCAAATTGACTGGTGACCGCGCCTGACTGGCTCCAATGCCCAGAGTTATGTACACGCGGCGCAAGTTCATTTACAAGCAGTTTATCGCCAACTTGGAATAACTCCACTGCCAGCACGCCTATGTAGTCCATACCCTCAGCTAGTTTCACGAAAATATCGTGAGCTTGAGCCTGAAGAGCGTCATCTACACGAGTCGCAGGCGCGACCGACACATGAAGCTGACCTTGGTGATGCAGATTTTCAGCAAGTGGATAGGTTCTCACGTCGCCATTAGCATTGCGTACACCGATTAAAGACAGCTCTCTATCGAATGCCACCATTTTTTCTACCACTAATGGCACGTTTTCTAAGTCCAAGCCTTGTAGCGAGCTTCTTAGCGCTGGCAAATCAGCTTCATCACTTAAACGCCACTGTCCGTAACCGTCGTAGCCATCGCGGCTCGCTTTAAGAATAAGTTTGCTACCAAGCTGTTTTACGCAATCATCTAACTGAGCAAGGTCGGTCACTATCTGGTGATCACAGTTTGCAACCTTCATGCTTTCGAGAAGCTTTTTCTCGCGTACGCGGTCGGCACCAACTAGAATACTGTCGATATTCGGCATCAACTTGTTAGTTTTAGCCGCTTCTTCAAGCAATCTTTCAGGTACATGCTCAAACTCTACCGTTAACGCATCGGCGTCTTCTAGCGCTTGCGCTAGTGGTGTATCGAGTGGGGTTTTGCTAACTGGATGTACAACGGTATCGTTGTTTACGTCCACAGCTTGAACCTCAATACCTAACGGGCTTCCCGCTAAGTACATCATTTGAGCAAGTTGGCCTGCGCCGTAAACAACTACTCTCATTCATCTAGCTCCAATGTGTTACTTGAAGCAAGTACGGTCTCAGTCTGAGACTTTCTAAAAGCGATAACAGCTTCTCGCACACTCTTCTCTTGCAGCGCAACGACTTGCGCCGCCAGTAGACCTGCATTTGCTGCACCAGCTTCACCAATGGCTAATGTGCCTACTGCTACGCCTTTCGGCATTTGAACGATAGAAAGCAATGAATCTAACCCGTTGAGCGCTTTTGATTTCACCGGGCAACCAAACACCGGCAGATGGGTGTGTGCGGCAATCATTCCCGGCAAGTGTGCTGCGCCGCCCGCGCCAGCAATTATTGCGCTAAAACCTTCATCGGCAGCGCCTTCAGCAAACTCTACTAGCAAGTTAGGTGTACGATGTGCCGACACCACCTTCGCTTCAAATTCAACACCAAACGACTTCAGCATTTTTGCGGCCTGCTGCATGGTAGGCCAGTCTGAAGTTGAACCCATTACAATCGCGACTTTTGCCATCTAGAGATCCTCGGAGTAGGTAAAATGGACAACCTTGGAAAGGCCGCGATTGTAGCTTAAAACCGTTCAAAATCCCACCGTAAATGGCGTGAAATATAGTGCTATAGAGTACGAGCGAATAAAAGCACTCTACCTTGACCGGTGATCTATCTAAACCTAATAACCCGTATTAACTATAATTAATTTGTGAAGAAAAACTGCCGTATAACACGGATTAGCAACCGCTACGTTATAAGCTTTGCGGTGTTAGTAGTTAAATGGCGCAAGAGGTTATTGATGACAGATAAGCATGAACCCGACGTACTTGACGAAGTCATAGAAGAAGTGCAGGACGTGGTCTCTGATTTCTTAAACCGCGAGGCTGCTCCCGGTATTTTGCTGATGGCAGCGACAATACTCGCACTCATTATTGCCAATTCCCCATTAGATACCCTTTACGACCATTTAATCAGCATGCCAGTTCAAATATCCGCTGGGTCGTGGGCTATTGATAAACCATTGCTGCTATGGATTAACGATGGCTTGATGGCAGTCTTTTTCTTTCACGTAGGCCTAGAGCTTAAACGGGAAGTTTGTGAAGGTGAGCTAGCAAACCCTAGAGATATTATTCTACCTGCTGCTGGTGCCGTGGGCGGTATGGCACTGCCAGCATTAATCTATGTAGGTATAAACTGGGATAACCCAGTGGCGATTGCAGGGTGGGCCATTCCCGCTGCCACAGACATTGCCTTTGCGTTGGGTATTTTGGCGCTACTTGGTAGTAGAGTACCTACTAGCCTAAAAGTGTTTTTAGTTACGCTAGCCATCATCGACGACATTGGCGCTATTGTAATTATTGCTTTGTTCTACACCGACAACATTACAGCTGGCGCATTATACATGGCCGCTGGATGCTTGTTGCTGTTATGGCAAATGAACAAGCGAAATGTGGTGGATATTCCAGCCTATGTTTTTGTAGGCCTCATTTTATGGGTAGCTATGCTGAAGTCGGGTGTGCACGCGACGTTAGCCGGTGTGGTACTGGCTAGTTTTATTCCCATGCGAGATCAAAAAGACCCGTCATACTCTCCAGTAACTCGACTTGAGCACGGTTTAAATAGTTCTGTAAGTTTTGCCATTTTGCCTTTGTTCGCCTTTGCTAATGCGGGCATTAGTTTTGGCAATATTAGCCCAGAAGGAATTTTTCACCCTGTAACCTTTGGCATTTTCCTTGGCTTGGTTGTGGGAAAACAAATAGGTGTATTTGGGTTTTGCTATTTAATGGTAAAGCTGAAACTAGCAAAGTTACCTGACGACCTGAACTTCAAGCATATTTATGGCTGTGCGCTGCTTTGCGGCGTTGGTTTTACCATGAGTCTGTTTATAGGAGGCCTTGCTTTTGAACAAACCGGGATTAATCAAATCTTTGATGAGCGGGTCGGAATTTTAGCGGGCTCTCTCGTGTCTGCGTGCTTGGGCTACATTGTATTGCGCCTGGTAAGTGATGCACCGAGTGATGACACTGACGTAGCCTCAAACGCTAGCAAGCTCACGGGCAATACAGTCAAATAGCACTTGCTTGCGTATAGGCTTACTTAAATGCGCATTCATGCCTGCTTCTAAGCAGGCATTTTTATCTTCGACAAATGCGTTGGCCGTTAGCGCTATAATTTTAATCTTAGTTTTATTTCGACCTTCTTTGCGGATAAGTGTGGATGCAGCTAATCCATCCATTATGGGCATCTGACAGTCCATTAAAACTAGATCGAAATCATGTTTTTTCTCTGCCTGAACGGCATCTCTGCCATTCTTGGTTCGAATACATTTGATGTTCGCTGATTTAAGCATATCCATCACGATGTCAGCGTTTATATCATTATCTTCTGCAAGAAGTACGCGAAGACCACTGGGGAGTGTTGCTGAGGTCTTACGTTGCTCCTGCTTATCACTATTACTCGTAGTGGCCGGAATATGGAAGGTAAAATTAGTTCCCTTACCCAATTCACTTTCAACGTAGAGTTCGCCGCCGAGCAACTCAACCAGTCCTTTGGATATGGCCAAGCCTAGACCGGTTCCTCCAAAGTGGCGGGTGGTTGAGGTGTCAGCTTGTTCAAACTTTTCAAAAATAAGGTGTATTTTTTCAGGAGCGATACCGATGCCGCTATCCCGTATCGAAACTTTAAGCCCTTGGTGCGCGTAATCAACGTCAACTGAAACTTGACCTTCATTGGTAAATTTAATCGCGTTACTAAGAAGGTTATTAATAACCTGAGCTACTTTTCCAGCATCAATGTTTAAGGCATGGGGTACATGGTCACTAATATGAAGCGCAATGTCGTACCCCTTAACCTGCGCCGTATGGCGATAAAGTTCACAGGAAGCTTCAAGCAATTCACGAATGTCACAGCGCTGGATATCACGGAGCATTTTGCCTGATTCAATTTTCGACCAATCTAAAATACTGTCCAAAATAATCAATAAATTAGTAGCTGAACGAGAAATCGTTTTTGCTCTCACTGCGATATGTTCAGGAAGGTCGTTGTCTAACATCAATTCGCAAGAACCAACGATACCGTTCATTGGCGTTCTTATCTCGTGACTCATATTGGCGAGAAATTGCGTTTTGGCAACGTTAGCAGCTTCAGCTTCTTTTAACGCTTGTGCTAGATGCTCAGTCTTTTCCTCTATGCGCTTTTCCAAGGACTGATTTAACTCATTAAGTTCTACGTTTAGACCCTGCTCTATCTCTCTCGCTTTCTTAAGCTCATCAAAGGCACCTGACAAGCGGGTTTCTAAGCGCATAAACTCATCGCTTAGTAACGATAGTTCTTGAATGTGGAGTGCTCTTTGCGGCGCTTTTTTTCCTTGTTGCTGTGTAGGTTCGAAGTCTGCAATATAGCGAACGAGACGGCGAATGGGTGCTCCCACCATTTTCGCTACTACATAGCCTGTAAAGGTCCCGAACGCAGATAAAGCCAGCAATAAAAGTAAATCTTTGAGTAAATAACTACTCATTGATGCCATCAAAAGCCGTTTGTCGAAATAATAGCTAACCTTCCAATTGGCAAAAGAAATGTTCTTGGTAAATCTAAGCCACGTCTTACCTTGAGGACCATCATCAACTTCAATGGAACATTTGGGCTCACATGAATAAAACGGTGCTTTAGTTAACGGCTTTAACGCTAACGCCTCTGAGGCGTAAATTACCTCACCCTTTTGATCTTCGATTAACATCGAGAATCCACCGAGACTAAGGCTATCAATAGCATGAAAGCTCTTCAGAGATAATGACCCTTCTACAATACCTTTAGGCGCCCCATTGCTATCTAATATAGGCGCAGATAGCGCTACAATTGGGTCGTTACCAAAGCCACGGCCTTGGAAAACGTTAGATAAAAATGGCACGCCACTTTGCATAACTTCATAAAAATAAGGCCGATAAGACACATTGGGCCGCCCATTTCGCTTTGCTTTTTCCAACATGCTTGGTGGATAGGCATGCGTAATATCACCATCTTCATTGGCTACCAGAAAGGTTAAAAATTCAGGGTTATGAGAAGCCACAATTTGTAGATTTTTGGCTGCGATGTTTTCGGCATTTTTTTCCGAACCACTATTAGAAAGTACTTTCGCTGCGGCGGTAATAGCATTTTGATGATGACGTAAAAAGTTTGAAAGCTGGAACTCCAGCACTTTAACTCGCTGGGCCATATAACTGTAAATTTGCCGCTCTTGTTGATGCTGAAACAAGCTGACTGACAGATATATCACCGCCATAGAAGCAACAAAAAAGCATCCAGAGAAAAAATACCCGAAGAGAAAGTGAAGCGTGACCCGCTCGGATTTGTAAGAAGTTTGCCGCTTCAGGCCATAAATAGCTAAGTAAGCGAAATGGCCGATGATCAAACCAAATACACCACTGACCCAAGTAACTAAAACACCAGAGAACACCATGTTCACGTTGCCATCATCGAACAGAGAGTGTTCTAACAGCAAAATGGGTAAAAAGACGATAGACCAGAAGCCTGCGCCTACTTTAATCACTTGCTTTAGCGATTTATCATAGCCGAAAAAGCTAAGTACTATTGGCAAAAGAGTGAGACTTTCTTTGCCTACAATGCTGCCTTCGTTTAGCCAAAGTGGCAGACTGATTAGAAGTCCAATGGGAATTGAAATAAAAGGGGAAAAGCGAAGGGAGGCGTAAACTGCCGCTCCTATACCAAATGCGGCTATTCCATTGCTGTCAAAAGGTGGAGAGAGGGCATTTAAACTTGCCCCCAACACACAAACAATTAATGCTTGGAAGGCCAGAGACCATGAAATGGAAAACGAATTACTACCAATTTTCAACACATGTCTCCAGCCGCCAGTGTTAGTGTTGCGCCATATAATCTAAAGTAAAGTTAGTAAGTAGCTTCACACCCAGCTTCATTCCCTCATCATCAACGTAGAACTCTGGCGTGTGATGAGCAGGGCTGTCTTCTTCTGATACATCTAGCGGCTTACCGCCTACCCAAACGTATAAGCCTGGAACTTGCTCCTGGAAAAATGAAAAGTCTTCAGCCCCGGTTACCGGCTTAGAAAGCAATGTGTTTTCGACGCCAGCGGTACGCTGCATGGTAGGTAGCATGGCTTTTGTAAGCTCTGGGTCGTTATACGTAATTGGGTAATAGTAATCTAGTGGTAACGTGAGTTCTGCCTCTGCTCCCATACTCTCTGCAATCGCTTTTACTTTACGTGGAAGTGACTCGTAAATATGATCGCGAGCGGCTTCGTTAAGAGTACGGATAGTGCCTACCATTTCGACTTCATTTGGAATGATGTTAGAGCGATTACCACCGTGGATTGAGCCAATCGATACCACTGCCGCATCGTCAATCAGTTTTAATTCACGACTTACAATGGTTTGAATAGACATTATCATTTGCGCAGCAGTAACTACTGGGTCTACGCTTTTCCACGGATAAGCGCCATGCGCTTGCTTTCCGTGAATAACAATTTTGAACGGATCTACTGCGGCCATAGTGCCACCGGCGTTATAGCGCACTTTGCCCACATCAGTGTTGGCATTAATATGCAAACCAAAAATAGCGTCGACGTCAGGATTCTTTAATACGCCTTCTGCCACCATAACTTCAGCACCGCCTTTTTCTCCAGCGGGGGCGCCCTCTTCTGCAGGCTGAAAGATAAATTTCACTTTACCCTTTAATTCACCCTTTATTTCAGTAAGGATTTTTGCGGCCCCCATTAGCATAGCCATATGCGTATCGTGACCGCAGGCATGCATCACTGGCACTTCTTTACCATTATACTCGCCTACTTGCGTAGAGCGATATGCTAGGTCGTTTTGCTCTTTGACCGGAAGCCCATCCATATCTGCTCGTAGGGCAACAACAGGGCCAGGCTTGCCAGAGTCTAATATTGCTACCACCCCGGTTTTAGCTACACCGGTTTGAACTTGTAAGCCTAGGCTTTTAAGGTAATCAGCCACATACTCAGCGGTTTTGAACTCGCGGTTAGACAGTTCTGGAAACTCATGAAAATGATGGCGCCATTTAATAACGTCTGGCTCTACTTTGTTAGCCAGTTCATCAACGTTAATGGGGTTAGCGCTAGCTGTAAAAGAGGCTAGGCCTGGCAAATACAAGTGACAGCAACTTCCGATTCATATCTTTTATTTCCTTTGATGTTTTTAGACAGAGTAAATCATCTTAAAGGAGAACACACCAATGCTTCTACAATTGCAGTAAAGAATTAGCAGGCATTTGAAAATACCCCATTCGTGCAGCCGTGAATATTAGACGGAAGTATAAGGTAAGCCACTGACTAATTTGGGAAACAAACTAACCTGGAAAACAAAAAGGCGCCATGAGGCGCCTTAATGTATATATCAACTTATTGCTAAGTCGCGATTAGCTCTTTTGTCTACGCATTGCGTCAAAGAACTCATCGTTAGTCTTGGTCATCGACAGCTTACTGATAAGGAAGTCCATGGCATCAATTTCAGACATTTCGTGAACAATTTTGCGAAGGATCCACATTTTCTGTAGTTCGTCTTGCGCAGTAAGTAGCTCTTCACGACGGGTACCTGAGCGGTTAAAGTCGATAGCTGGGAATACACGTTTTTCCGCAATCTTGCGGTTAAGGTGAAGTTCCATGTTACCTGTACCTTTAAACTCTTCGTAGATAACTTCATCCATCTTAGAGCCGGTATCAATTAGCGCTGTTGCGATAATGGTTAAGCTTCCGCCTTCTTCAACGTTACGTGCAGCACCGAAGAAGCGCTTAGGCTTATGTAGTGCGTTTGCGTCAACACCACCGGTAAGTACTTTACCTGATGAAGGAATTACCGTGTTATACGCTCGCGCCAATCTTGTGATTGAGTCAAGCAGGATAACCACGTCTTTTTTATGCTCTACAAGACGCTTCGCTTTTTCGATTACCATTTCTGCCACTTGTACGTGACGGCTTGCAGGTTCATCAAAGGTCGATGCAACAACTTCACCCTGAACAAGGCGGTGCATCTCGGTTACTTCTTCTGGACGCTCGTCGATAAGCAATACCATTAACTCACAATCTGGGTGGTTAGCAGCAATTGACTGAGCAATGTTTTGAAGAAGAAGGGTTTTACCGGCTTTAGGTGGTGCAACGATAAGGCCACGCTGACCTTTACCGATTGGCGATGCTAAATCGAGTACACGAGCCGTGATATCTTCCGTTGAACCGTTGCCGCGTTCCATACGCAAGCGGTCTGCTGCGTGAAGCGGTGTAAGGTTTTCGAAAAGGATTTTGTTACGTGAATTTTCAGGCTTGTCGAAGTTAACTTCGCGAATTTTAAGCAGAGCGAAATATCGTTCACTGTCTTTTGGTGGACGAATTTTTCCAGCAATTGTATCACCTGTACGCAAGTTGAAGCGTCGGATTTGGCTTGGCGATACATAGATATCGTCCGGCCCTGCAAGATACGAAGAGTCAGCTGAGCGTAAGAAGCCGAAACCGTCCTGTAAAATTTCTAGTACCCCATCACCAAAGATATCTTCACCGCTTTTTGCGTGTGTCTTTAGGATTGAGAAAATGATGTCTTGTTTTCTGGCGCGCGCCATGTTTTCCAGGCCCATTTCCTCGGCCAGGTTAACCAACTCGCTTATTGGTTTGTTCTTTAATTCAGTTAAATTCATACTGGTGGGTCTTTGTGCTTGAACTTCGCTTACAGGACTTAAAGTCACTCTGTTCTAGTTTAGATTTGATATCACCCGGATGTGGGCGTAAGCAGAATGCTGCTCGGATGAGCGCTGAGGAAAAGTTAGCACTATATTTAATCAACGTCCAGCGTTTTACCACCGAAATGTTAAATAAATTGATATGCCCTTTTCTAAAACAATTTGTAAGTACCTGTGATGCAAATAAAAACCGGTGCTTTATTCGCACCGGTTTTTTATTTTGTTTCAATTACAGATTTTCGTTTAGGAATTCTGTTAATTGAGCTTTTGATAGCGCGCCAACTTTAGTGGCAGCAACGTTACCATTTTTGAAAAGTAGCAATGTAGGAATACCACGAATACCATATTTAGGTGGAGTTTCGTTATTTTCATCGACATTCAACTTGCCAACTGTTAACTTGCCTTCAAACTCGGTCGCAACTTCTTCTAAGATTGGTGCGATCATTTTACACGGGCCACACCATTCGGCCCAGAAGTCAACCAGTACAGGACCTTCAGCATTGATAACATCTGCTTCGAATTTATCGTCAGATAACTGGATAATTTTGTCGCTCATTCTTTTCTCCATTATTGGTCTGTCGCTGATTTGTCTCAGCCCGACCATAAGTGTTATATAGAAACTGTTTTTTAATGCAAGCACTGATAAGCTATAAGCTATGCCTACTCACTTAACTGATACTCATTTTTCCGACCTGCCGATTAACGGCAAGGTTGTTGACGCCTTAGCGGCAGCTAATTTTTCACATTGTACACCAATTCAAGCACTTGCACTGCCTCCATTATTGGAAGGTCACGACATTGCAGGTCAGGCTCAAACAGGAACCGGTAAAACCATTGCCTTTTTGGTGGCTACATTTCACTATTTGCTAAGCAAAGCAGAAAATGCAGATAACAGCAAATCAAATGGCCCTCGCGCAATTATTATGGCGCCGACCAGAGAACTCGCTGTTCAAATCTATAACGACGCCAAACTGCTTAGTGAGCATACCGGATTGTCGCTTGGTTTGATTTATGGGGGCGAAGGTTACCAAAGTCAACGTGAAACTTTAGAAGAAGGGGTGGATATTATAATTGGTACGACAGGACGCATTCTTGATTACTATAAACAGAATGTGTTTACTCTGAATAATATTCAGGTTGCCGTACTTGATGAAGCCGATCGCATGTTCGATTTAGGCTTTATTAAAGATATTCGCTTTTTATTCCGCCGTATGCCACCGGCAAGCGACCGCCTAAGCATGCTGTTTTCAGCTACGCTAAGCTATCGCGTACAAGAACTTGCCTATGAGCATATGAATAATCCGACTCATGTTCAGGTTGCTCCGGAACAAACCACGGCGACTCGCGTTTCACAAGAGTTATTTTACCCGTCTGACGATGACAAGATGTTGCTTCTTCTTACGTTACTTGAAGAAGAGTGGCCAGAAAAAGCGATTGTTTTTGCCAACACTAAAAATAGCTGTGAAAAAGTCACTGACTGGCTTACCGCTGATGGACATCGCGTAGGCTTACTAAGCGGTGATGTACCGCAGAAAAAACGCCTGGGGATATTAGAAGGCTTTACCAAGGGTAACCTTGATATTCTGGTTGCAACTGACGTTGCAGCACGAGGTCTTCATATCGACGCGGTTACTCACGTATTTAACTATGACCTTCCTGATGATGCGGAAGACTATGTGCACCGAATTGGTCGTACTGGTCGCGCAGGTCAAAGTGGCGTTGCGATTAGTTTTGCATGTGAGAAATACGCACTGAACTTACCGGCTATCGAGCAATACATTCAAAAGGCAATTCCGGTTACCGATTATGACCGCAGTGCCTTACTTGACGATGTGACGCCACCTAAGCCACGCAGAAGACGTACGCCTAACAACCGCAACTCTTCTCGCCGTGGTAACGGTAGAGGCCGAGGTAAGCCTCAAAACCGAAACAGCAGAGCGCAATAATAAGGCGCAAGGGTAGTCAATAAGAAACGAGATTTTATGCAGGCAGAACTCCAGCACGACGCACAAACTTACGGCGAGTATTATGCCGCCGTGGACTTGGGCTCTAACAGCTTTCATATGGTGATTGTGCACGTTGTTAACGGCAGCGTGCAAATAATAGGGAAAATTAAGCAAAAAGTTCGTTTAGCCGCTGGCTTAGACGATAACTTAGCACTTGATGATGTAAGCATGGAGCGCGGCTGGCAATGCCTGCAAGTTTTCTCGGAACGCCTGCAAGATATCCCTTCATCCAATATTAAGATAGTCGCTACTGCTACCCTACGCCTTGCGACCAACGCTCATGTTTTCATTCGCAAAGCTGAAGAGATCCTTAATCACAAGCTCAATGTGATAAGCGGCGAGGAAGAAGCGCGACAAATTTACCTAGGCGTAGCCTATACATCAGCTAACCAAGGTAACAGCCTTGTCATTGATATTGGCGGTGCAAGCACCGAAATTATTATCGGTAACGACATGCAACCTATTCATTTGAAAAGTTTGGATATGGGCTGCGTGACTTTTATGGAGCGTTATTTTACAGGCGGCACCATAACCGAAGACAACTTCGAAAATGCTAAAAAAGCGGCCCATGCACTGATTGATGATGTATCAAGCGCTTTTTTATGTTTCGACTGGGAGAATTGCTTAGGTGCGTCTGGGACGCCGCAGGCGATTACCGAGATTTTGGTAGCACAGGGTATCAGCGATGCCATTCGCTTAGACTATCTGTATCACTTGGAAAAACAGTGTATCGAATGCGGCAATATTAAAAGCCTTGATATCGACGGATTAGAAGACAATAGAAAAGCTATTTTCCCTTCTGGCTTGGCGATTCTTATCAGCTTGTTTGAAGCGCTGAATATCAAACATATGAATATCTCCGGCGGGGCGTTGCGCGAAGGGCTTATCTACGGAATGTTAGATAACGTTACTGAAAACGATAGACGCCAACAAACGCTCAACCAAGCAAAGCAGCGTTATCACGTTGATAAAAACCATGCTAATTCTGTTCGCCATGTGGCGTTAGCTTTATGCCATCAGCTTTGTGCTCAACAAAATATTTGCCATCTAGATACGGAAACTATTTTAGGGGCCGCTGCACAATTACATGAAATTGGTCTTCATATTGAATATAAACGCCATCACGAACACGGTGAATATATTTTAAGTCATATTGATTTACCGGGGTTTACGCGCTTGCAGCGATCAGCAATTCGCGACCTTGTTGCGCAGCATCGTTTAACGATTGATGCAGACATTTTTGATAAGTACCACGAAGACTATCGCCCTATGCTAAAAGGCATGCTTCGCGTATTACGCATAGCGGTAGTTTTATGTCTACGCCGCCAAAACAAACATATTCCAGAAGTTTCGCTACAATGTGATGACAGTAAGTGGACACTTACTTTCCCTGAAGACTGGTTAAAGTCTCACCCTTTAATTAATGCTGAGTTAGCTAACGAGTGCTGGCTACAGCACAAAGCAGGGTGCGAGCTTGTGTGTAAGTAAATACTCACACTCTTATCGTATCAATAAAAAAGCCGTGCTAAGCACGGCTTTTTGTTGGAATACGCAACTTAATATCATTTAATTTTAATGTCTATTGACCATTTTGCTTTGCTAAAAGCTCCGCAGCTTTAGGTGCAAAATAGGTTAAGATGCCATCTGCCCCAGCGCGTTTAAATGCAAGTAAAGACTCTAAAATTACTGCGTCTTCATTTAGCCAACCATTAGCAAAAGCAGCTTGATGCATGGCGTATTCGCCACTTACTTGGTAGGCAAACGTCGGCACTTTAAATTCGCCTTTGCAGCGTCGTACGACATCTAAATAGGGCATGCCGGGCTTCACCATTACCATGTCCGCGCCCTCTTCTATATCAAGGGCAATTTCATGAAGGGCCTCATCGGTATTCGCAGGGTCCATCTGGTAGGTTTTCTTGTTGCCGCCTTTGATGTTTGCGGCAGAGCCGACTGCATCACGAAATGGCCCATAGTAAGCCGATGCGTATTTTGCCGAGTAAGCCATAATACAAGTATTGATATGGCCTGCCTCTTCAAGTGCCTTACGAATGCTGCCAATGCGGCCATCCATCATGTCAGAAGGTGCAACAATGTCAGCACCAGCTTCGGCATGTGACAAAGCTTGCTTGATGAGAACCTCAACGGTTTCGTCGTTCATCACATAACCAGCCTCATCTAGAAGGCCATCTTGTCCATGAGACGTGAAAGGGTCTAATGCAATATCAGACATCAGCATGACTTCAGGGAACGCCTTTTTAAGCGCTCTCATTGCTTGCTGAGCAAGCCCTTCAGGATTGAACGCTTCGCTTGCACACTCGGTTTTAAGCGACATAGGTGTCACAGGGAAAAGCGCAATCGTTCTAATGCCCAGCTCTACCCATTTCGCCGTTTCTTGCACTAGCAAATCAATAGAAAGTCTTTCAACACCAGGCATAGAGGGTACGTCCTCCCTAGCGTTATCACCAGGCAACACAAAGACGGGGTAGATTAAATCATCCGTAGTTAGCCTGTGCTCTGCCACAAGCCCTCTTAACGCATCTTTGGCACGTAGTCTACGCATACGACGGAGAGGGAAAGGTGAAGACGTCATAGTTTTTCCTGTAAATGTTTGTGTATTACTGTGTTTCGCCCTGAAGCTTTCGCTTCGTACAGGCAGTCATCAGCATATTTAAATAAACTTTGCGCGTGCTCTTCATCCGCGATAATGGTTGTAGAAACACCTGCGCTGGCGGTTAGCTTAATTACTTGTCCCTCGTATTCAAGTGGACTGTTTTCTAAGCTATGTCGGATATTCTCAGCAACGTGGTACGCGCCGCTTAAATCGGTATTAGGCAATATAATGGCGAACTCTTCACCACCTATGCGACACAAATCATCTGTTGGGCGATGGATGAGTTTTTGAAAGACATTTGTCACGTGAATTAAGCACGCATCTCCACCGTCGTGTCCATATTCGTCGTTAATTTTTTTAAAGTGATCCACGTCAACAATGATCAGTGATAAAGGCGTTTGCTCACGACGGCTGCGCCTTCCCTCCGAACGCAATCGCTTATTAAAGTGGCGGCGGTTATGGGCCCCTGTAAGCGGGTCTATTGCGTTAAGCCTTTCTAGCTCTTGATTCACATCGGAAAGCTCACGCAGTGTTATCTCTAACTCGAGCGTTCGCTCCTGAACTTTATATTCAAGATCATCTTGGTAGCGCTTTTGCACTTCCAACAAATTTTCCTTAGCGGTATTCGCCTGCTTTTCTTGTTCAAGGGCAAACTGCTGAGCATTAATTAGGTCGTCACGACTGTGGCTGTAATTAATCGCTAAGATTAGCGCCAAAATAAGGGCTTCAACCGTCCCCCCGATAATCAGCAAGTTATTCGATGATATAGGTAGCTGAATAATATTTACATTATCTAAACTTGCACTCAGCCCGCTAATTAGTAGGAAGCCCCATGCAATAGTAAAGTAGCGAGCTACCACCTCTCCTTTAAGAGAAAGCCATACGCCCAGAGACAGAGTAAAAATAACCACTAGGCTTAGCAATAAAAGAAATGCTTTTATCATTAGCCAATAAGGCAGAACAAGACCTGCAACAATACTCAGGCCGCAAATCCAACTAATCGCTTTGGTCACGTTATCCAGTTTATTGCTGTAATTTTTAATAGGCAGAAGACTACGCGTAAATAACGCGGCAAACATAATGGTAGCGTTTGCAAATACGATAATCGCCTTACTCTGAAACCAAGTGCTCGAAGACCAAATATAAGAAAAGCCATAGCCATGAAGCGTAATTAGAGTAAACGCCAGGTTGATTACATAACCCGAGTAAAACAAAAAAGACACGTTTTTGGTTGTGACAGTTAAAAAGGCATTACTCACCCCCATTGCTAGCAAAACGCCGAAGAAGATGCCTAACACCAAGTTTCTCGTTGATGTGTATTCTATAAACTCTGTCTCTTCCCATATACGAATGGGAAGGCGTATGCTGCCCGATGTTTGCAGTTTAATAATAATGCGCAGAGATTGCGCACTGTCAGGTAAGGGGAATAAGGGTTTGACGTGCGCAATGGGTCTATCTTCAAAGCTTTGTCCGTCGCCGCCAGAGTAAGACACTATGGGTTTAGTGCCCACTTGGCTATATACAGCTACATCCAAGTTATCTAACAGCGGATAGTCTATATGTAAAAGAAACCGGCTTTGGTTGCTTTGAGTAGGCTCGACCACCATTGAAAACCAGTGCACATCGGTGTTCATTCCTAAATTTACTGGCGAAGAGACTTGCGTCCATTCGCTTGTTGGTGTTTGAACCACACTATTGAAATCTTGTGTCGTTCCTTGATTTTCTTTTAGATAGATTAACTGTGAAAACCGAGGGGAAAGGCTTGAGGCTGGTGAAAGGTTAAGCAGAACTAAGGCAAATGCTACAACGGCAAGGGCTGTAATAAGAATAAGACCCGCATCATACTTGCGGATCGCTTTTAGATTTGTCTGCATATAAACCCGTGTTTAGCTGAGAGAAAACAACTCACAGCTATTAGCATAACTGCTAATACGCAATTTATCAGTGTCAACTTGAAGATATTCACCTAATTGCTGAGCTATATGGGGCAAAAAAGCGGGCTCATTATTGCGTTTTCGCGGACGAAGTGTTTTTGGAAATAAATATGGGGCATCAGTTTCAAGAATAAGCTTATTCAGCGGGATATGCTTTACGGCATCACGTAAGTCAGCACCGCGCTTATCGTCACATACCCATCCTGTAATACCAATATAAAGGCCTAACGACAAATACGCTTTTACTTGTTCAGTTGTGCCAGTAAAGCAGTGGGCAATTCCCCCTTTTAAGCTCGGCATATACTGGGTTAACAAGCCTATCTGCTCGTTAAAGGCATCTCTTTCATGTAAGTACACAGGTAAGTTCAATGACGTAGCTAACTTTAACTGCGCTTCAAAAACCGCTAATTGAACGTCCTGAGGTGAAAAGTTACGGTTAAAGTCTAACCCGCACTCACCGACAGCCACACACCCTTTATGTTGAGCGAGCTCACGTAAACGCTCATAGTCGCTTTCAGTGACATCTTTTGCATTATGAGGATGTACACCAATGGTGAAACAGCACTGATCAGGATACTTTTCGTAAAGCGCTACCGCGGCATCCCACTCATTGGGATGAGTGGTAATGACACACAGTTTATCAACACCGGCTTCTTGTGCACGTTGTATGACTTCTTCGGCGTCAAAACGCTTATCAAGCAGATTGACGCCTGCGTCGAACCAAGACATTTACTTAACGCGTTTTACTTTCATGCGCTTGTTAACACCTTCTACGCTTAAATAGAATGACCCTAACAGACCTCTTTCAATTGAAACTTGCTGACCTTCTTCAATCTTCAAGTAAGCGCTATCGCTCTGCTTCCAAACTGAGCCATCGCTAAACGTAATAATCTTTTTACCTCGAAGAGAGTCTTTAAACGATGCGATAGTGAGTGAAATCTCAGAGGCTTCAGCAGATAAATCACGTTTATGTTCTAAACCGAAGTCATTTTCAGGCTCTGCTGCGCTAGCAGGTTTGCTTACGGCAGGACGTGTATTCGGTTCTGCTTGCAATTTTGGTTTAGCAACTGTTTGCGATTTATACGCTTGCAATTGGCTTACAGACGCATCTGCGCCATCATATTGATTCAGTGATTTCGCAATATTGTCGTAACAAATTAGACGCTTTAAGCTGTTGTCTGTGTTCCGGCATTTTTCCATAGCATCAGCTACAGTCTCGGCGTGAACGTTAAGCGCTCCAAAAGCACACAATAATGTGGCAATAGATATCAGTCGAGTTTTCATTCTTATTCCTTGCTCTTTTTAACTTTTATGTATTGTCAGTGACTTCTTCTGACTCATCGTCACTTGGCTTTTTACCTGCGTAGAAACCACCCACAATGACGCCGACTTCGAATAGCAACCACATTGGTATTGCTAACAGAGTCTGAGAAATAATATCTGGTGGCGTCAGTAACATGCCAACTACAAACGCACCTACAACCACATACGGACGTTTAGCTCTTAGCGACTTAGCATCAGTCACCCCAGTCCAACACATCAGAATAATAGCTATGGGTATCTCGAATGAGACCCCAAATGCGAAGAACAGTTTCAATACGAAATTTAAGTAACTCGATATATCTGTACTTACCGTTACTCCTTCAGGCGCCACACTGGTGAAAAATGCGAACGCAATAGGGAATACAACGAAATAGGCAAAGGCCATACCGGCATAAAATAGTAAGGTACTTGATAAAAGCAGAGGCGCAACAAGGCGTTTTTCATTTCGGTATAAGCCCGGCGCAACAAAGCCCCACACTTGATAAAGCACATAGGGGATAGCAATGAAAAACGAGAGCACCAAGGTAAGTTTAAAAGGCGCGAAAAAGGGCGATGCCACATCGGTTGCAATCATACTTGAGTTTTCAGGTAGTGTTGCAAGTAATGGCATTGCTAACAGCTGGTAAAGGTCTTGTGCGAAAGCGGCAAGACACACAAATACGATCAGCACGCTCAAAAGCGCTTTGAGAATACGGCTGCGTAATTCAATTAAATGAGAAATGAGATTGTTAGCGTCAGACATCTATTGCTTTTTATATGGTTCTTGAACCGACTCGGCGGCTTTTTTTAGCTCATCGACACTTTGTTCAAGTTCAGGTGAAAGATCTTTAAGGCCTTGCTGCTCTGCTTTTTTCAAGTTTTCATGCAACTCATGCACACGCAGCTGATGCTCAACTTCTTGCTTAAAGCCCGTTGCTACATTACGCACGCTGCGAATTGTATTTATAGTAGAGCGCATGGCACCTGGCAGTCGTTCGGGCCCTAAAATAAGGAGTGCCAAAACGCCTACTACCAATAGCTCCCAAAAGCCGATATCAAACATCAGGATTTTTCTTTAACGTCGCTCTGTGTTTTTGTCGAAACAGGCTCAGCCGCTGACTTTTCTTCAACTTGCTTCTTTTGCTCAAAGTCGGCGTCTTTGTCTTCTTCGCTCACAGCTTTTTTGAAGCCTTTGATTGCACCGCCTAAGTCAGTGCCGATACCTTTAAGTCGTTTTGTACCAAATAATAGCACTACGATAACCAGTACGATCAGCAACTGCCAAATACTAATACCACCCATAAAAATAATCTCCATTACATCGTTGTACACAGTATGCCATTGCCCGCCAATGCTTTCACCTGAATATTTACTCGAATGAATAAAGATTGACGTTTTAGCATCGACAATACATTCTCTGTATATCTTAAAAGCGAATAGTAAATACATTCAACTATTCTAATTTTTACAAGGAGTTAGTGAGCAATGCTGTGTCTTACCATTGTCTATTGTCATTTGTTGCTCTCTGCCCCTTCTACGCTGAATAATACTCCACACACGTTGAATCAACCCGTAAACACGACCAGTAGAAGCGCTGCTTACCACGACGCTATTAAACCTACGCATGCCCTTACTACAAATTCTGTCAATTCGAAAAATGACATACTGTCAGCCGCACAGGTGCAAGACGATGAGCAGTGGTTTGATATTTGGCAGCGCAGTTTTACTGACACTATGGACTTTACGGTAAAACAGCTCGATGGCTTGTTTATGAGCGACAGCCTTCCAATTACTTCCGGACGCAAAGAAGCAAGAGCGGAAGGCCGTATTCAACTCTCATGGGAGCCAAGAAGCAGTATGCTTACAGATACTGACTTACGCTTTCGTATTCGTGTTCGTTTGCCGGCTTTAAAAGAGCGCGTTGATTTACTATTGAGTGACAATGAAGACGAAACGCAGAACAATACAATACGGGCAGCAAGAGATACCGGAAATAACGACCGCGATAGGACGACTATTGCACTAAGGTTTCGCCCAGAACAAGATTCACATTATTCGTATAGAGTTGGCGCAGGACGTCGCGACCAACTTTATGCCATGACGCGATACAAAGACGCCTTCGCCTTTTCCAAACAGTGGGCCATGCTTTACGACGCAGAGCTTTATTATTACACCCGTGACCGATTAGGGGCTGAACTTGGGTGGGCAGTTCAATACGAGATGAGCAAAAAACATCTCATTCGCCAAAACAACCGCTTTTATTTTCGAGACAATACAAATGACTGGTTGTGGCGCCACGAAGTACATCATTTGTTTTCAGTAGATCAACATAACGCCGTTATTCCCCACTTAATGGTGGAGGGGCTGAGCCAACCTAACTATCGCGTAGAAGAAATTTACGGCGGGTTTAGATGGCGTAACAATATGTTACGCGATTGGCTTTTCTTTGAAGTAGAGCCCTTCGTGTTGTGGCTACGTGAAGAGGATTTTAAAACCTCTTATGGCTTAGCTTTGCGCGTTGAAGCTTACTATGGGCGAGATACTTAAACACAACCTAATCGTAAATTACAAACGGAACCTTGCTATAAGCACAATAACGCAGTTTGTGAAAGCGCGAGGCCTCTGAAGGCTGCAACACGTGTATATTCCCACCATTTTGCCAGCGAATCATGCCTTTAGAACGACAAAGGTTGCCCGATTCCTGTCGCCACTTTCCCTGCTCGTTGCGTTTGAAAGAAGCAGGCTTTTCCGATGATTCAATTGTGAGTTTCAGCTCACCCGATGTTATTTGTCCGGAAGTCTTAGCTGGTAAGTAACTCGCCTCACCTGCAATTATGCGTTTGGAGCCATTGCGAGAATGAGTGATATCTTCTTTACCTTTGCTCATATCTACAATAAACACCCCGCCTTCGCCCAATACAGTGAAAGACACGTTTTCAAAGGGCGCTTTTACGTCGACCATCAACGCCGTAGTTTCATCGACACCGAAGCCAAACGATTGGCCGCTTGATGCTGTGGCAGCGATCAGACGGACTTCGCGATCACGTTCTGAAAAGTGAGTATCAAGTAAGCCAAAATTGAAAAGCCCTAAACCTCCGGTAGGGTTGATAGTCATTGCGCCATCTGTTAATTGATTTTCACATTGAGCGCTGTCCTCACAGCGTTGTGATGTGGGAGCGACGCCATACACACCACCGGATAAGACGCCCATCGAATTTCCGCTTGTTAACATGGGAACAGGTCGATGATTGTTGTATCCACCAGCCTGTACTGCTGTTCCTGCACTGGTCCCCCCTACTACTAGCTGATCGTCTCGCCAGAGATCACGCAGTTCAATAAGAAAGTCGCTGGGTTTTCCTGTTGGGGTACTTAGCGCAGCAAGGGTTTTACTTTGGTCTCCGCCGTTGAAAAATAAGCCATCGAGGCTAGACAGTGTATTCATAGCCAACTGGTTATCTTCACACCATGAGCGTTGTTTACTTGTACGCTCTGGATATAGCCTCTCTTTATCAAACAGCGAATGTTGAGCTCTGAAAAACGCTAGATTGTTACAGCCTTGACCTCCCAGACTTTTGACATAAACGGCCTGCTGAAAAGCAGGAGTTAATGGGAGCCAAACCACTTCTACGTTGGGTTGCTGGAAAACACCTGTGTAGAAGTCTACCGCTTCAAATGGGTCGCGTGACGATGCCGTCACAATACCGATTGTCGTTCGAGCGCTTGTATCGGCGTTCCCCTTTTTCGCAATTTTAGCCTGTCGTTTAGCATGTGCAGCCTCAATAAACGCGTTATAGATATCAACTGACGCCCTAGCTTTTGTATTTGTTAAGGATACTTGCTCTTGTAATCGGTTGCCTAGCTCATCTGTTTGCTGCGCTTCTAAGGAGTCCAACAAAATGAAGTAGTCAGTATCAGAAAGGGAGCGAATATCGCTGTTTGATAACCCGGCATCATTGAGGGCATCTAGCAGCGCATTTTTTGTATATAACCTCTCACCTTCAGATGAATATATACTCACTAATTTTGAATATAAAAAATCATTGTTTTGTGAGTGTTTGTTCGCCAAATCCTGATATCTACGCAGTGATTGCTGATTTATTTCGTACAAAATTTCCGCTTTCCCAGACGCAAAGTTTGACGACGAACTGCAGTTTTTCGTTGACATACTCGAACATGTTTTTAATGCTCCGCCCGCCAAAACAAGATTAGGAGATGAGAAACAAAACATAGAAAATACAGAAAGATAAACATAAAAAAGCGATAGAATCGGTGCTTTTAATCTATCCTTAAAACAGTAAAAATTTGCGCGCAAAAAAATAACTTTCATTAAAACCAACGGAACATTTAATTGATTGACTTTTATTCACCGTAGTGTTAACTAATTATTAATGTCAACGGTAAAGTTCACGCCGTATAACAGTATTTGATTCAGACGAAGTGCATAATTCGTCACAACACTGGTTTTTATAAATGCTTAAGAAAGCTGCCAACCTAGGCAACTATCGCTATCAAAACTTTTACTTGTCGGAGTGGTTCGACGAGTAGCTCCTGCGCCCTTCAATTCATTGAAGCGGTCACGCTGCGCCTTGCAGCAAATTTTTATCTAAACAAGTGTTGAATCGCGCAAAAAGCGGCATTAGACCGTGCGCGTTATGGGGATCACAATAATGAAAAAATCGACGTTACTTCACAAAATAGGTGTGTCTGTTGGCACGCTAAGCTACCTATCGCTTTGTATATCTGGCGCTGTATTTTCCCAATCTGTATCGGCGCAAGCAGTATCAGTTCAGGAAGCAAGCGAGGAAGAAGTTGTAGAGCGCATTCAGGTCACCGGCAGTAATATACGCGGTGCGGATATGGAAGGTGCGCAGCCGCTAACTATTCTCACTTCAGAAGATATTGCACGCACAGGCGCATCTACCATTTCAGAGCTAATGCGCACGGTGACGCAAACCCGTGGCGGCGTTGGTACATTTGACACTACCCAAAGTGGGGCGACGTCTACCTCTACACCACCCGGTCAAGCGGCAGCGTCCCTTCGAGGCATTGGGCCCTCTTCAACATTAACGCTTGTGAACGGACGCAGAATTGCAGCAAGTTCATTTGCTTCTGGTACTGAGAATTTTGTTGATATCAATAGTATTCCCGCCTCTGCGGTAGAGCGTGTAGAAGTGCTAGCAACGGGTGCATCGGCGATTTATGGTGCAGACGCCGTTGCTGGTGTTATTAACTATATTCTTAAAAACGATTATGAAGGGCTAGAGCTTCAAACTAATTACGAGAATACTACCAACGGCAATGATCATGGTGCCTTCAATGTTCAAATGCTGTGGGGTAAAAATTTTGATAACGGCAGTAATTTAACGGCGTTCTTCGACTACTTCGACAGAAAAGCGATCCGCGCTACCGATTTTTCGCAAACCCGCGATCCTATTTTGGAAAGTAGTTACTCATATCTTTCTAAAGGGCAGCCCAACATTTACTTTGATAGCACACTAGACCGCTATGAAATGCCTGCACCTAACTGTCCTGATGAGCTTACAATAACGGAGCTAGATGAGGAAATTTGTGCATATTATGCCAATGAAGATGACTATTTCGAAACGCCGCTAGAAACCTTGTCAGGAGGCTTCACCTATACCTATCAAGGTAACGACATTACGTGGCGGACAGATCTTCTTGCCTCGCATACCAAATCAACGTCGTTCTCTACACCATCACCGATTAATCAGGTAAACGATGAAGAAGGAGCATGGATAGAACTCGATGCTCTTAACGTACTTGAGGACGACGCGCGTAACGCAATTATTGACAACTTGTTCATAGGCTCCTTTGATACTGTTGCAGGTCGTGAACTTGACGGTCTTCAATACGATGCTAGATTTGTATCCCCACGTACCGTCGAAATAGAAACTGACGCCATTCGCCTAGTTTCGTCTTTACAGGGGTACTTTGGTGAGTGGGAATGGGAGGCTGGCGCCCTTTACTCTCGTAGTGAGTCTGAACAGATTGCAACACAAGGTATCTACAACCGCTATCTATATACAGCCGCCGTTCACGGAGAGCTCTGTGATACCGTTGAGACTGCGCAGTATGACAGCACAAACGATATTTTAAGCTGTGGCAGCGGCGCGCTGTTACCTGCCTATAACCCTTTCCTAGTAGGCGATACGCAAAATGACGCTATCTTGGGCCTAACACAAGCACGCCCCACTCGTGATGGAACCAGCGAAATATTCGGCCTAGATGCCAAAATTAACGGTGAAATAGCGCAGTGGAATGGCAATGCTGTGTTGCTAGCTGCTGGGGTTGAACTCAGACGGGAAGACATCACTGACTTGCCGTCTTTAGACTCACAAGCGAGAGCGGAAAATAGCTTTCTTGTCGATGTTTTTGGATTCGGTTCAAGTGCCTCAGCGGCAGACAGAAATCAGATGGGCGTCTTTACTGAACTCTTTGTTCCTATTACCGATCAGTTTGATATTAGTCTTGCGGGTCGTTTTGACGACTACAATGATTTTGGCAGCACGTTTAATCCAAAAGTGGGCTTCACCTACCGCCCTATTGATGACTTAGTACTGCGCGGCTCGTGGTCTACAGCGTTCCGTGCGCCTTCTTTGACTCAAGCAGGCGTGCAGCTGCGAACGACTCGCGCGTCTTTCGACTGTTCAGCGAACGACGCCGTTGCAGATTTGTATTGCGAGGGGCAAGGTAGCGTTCGCGGCAATAACGTACTTGAACTTGGTAACCCAGCGCTGCGCGCTGAAGAGTCTGAAACGTACTCATTTGGCTTTGCCTATAGCCCAACTGACAACACCACGATTACGGTTGATTACTGGACCTTCGATCACGAAGACATTGTCGATACCAACATGACGGGGGTTCTAGACCGTGCCATTACCGATGCTTCACTTCGCCATTGCGGTGTATTGGATGAGGGAGAGGTTGGCATTTCTTACTTGGAAGACCTATGTTTAGTTACCGATAGCGCAGGGAATACCATTGAAGATGATGGCGCTAACTTAACTGAAATCCTAGATGCTTGGGTTGAATTTGACGACCCCCGCTTTGCTGAGTTACCGCTATTTAGAGATCATATTTTATTGCTTGATAATACGGGCACTCAAGAACTCGAAGGTATCGACTGGGACATAGACCATGACTTTCAGTTAGATAGCGGCACGTTGGAGCTAGGGTTTTCTGGCACTCACTACCTGACCTACGACCGCAATAGACCAGGTTCTGATGAAATTGAATCACTAGCGGGCACTTTCCTTTATCCTGAAACTGTTGCTACAGCTGAACTTTTCTATGTTCAAGAGGATTGGTACGTAGGTGCTTACGTTTTCTATACTGGCAGCTATGACGACGATATTATTCGTTTACGCAGCAGAGAAATTGATGAGTTAATCGAGTTGGGCGCCATTGAAGATGAAGATGATACCCGCGATGTAAGCAGCTGGACTACCGTAACACTCAGCGCGGGCTATTACTTTGAGAATGCTGACTTGCGCCTTACTGTCGACAACGTATTTGACCGAGATGCCCCTACGGCTTATGGCTCTGGTAGAGGTTTTGATGCCTTTAACCATGACCCATTTGGCACGCGCTACACGCTTGCGTTTAGTTACTATTTTCACTAAGTGATAACAGAGGGCGTTAAGCCCTCTTCATTTTCGGAGGTAAGGTTGCAACATTCACCTTCAACATCGCGAATGCCTGATGCATTCGTAATCTTATTTTTTGTAATACTGCTTGCAGGGCTAGTGGCTTGGCTTGTGCCAGCAGGCACCTTTGACACTAAAAGTATCACTACATCAGACGGTAACGTGAAAACCGTACTTGATGCCGATAGCTTCAGATATGTAGAAGAAAGCCATGGTTTTGTGTTATTCGATGGCACTGGCAACACAACAGGCATAGCCAACTATGCGTTTGACGGTATGGTTTCCGGCGACAAATGGGGCGCCGCAGTTGGTGTTATCGCTTTTATTCTAATTGTTGGTGGCGCCTTTGGCATTGTGATGCAAACAGGTGCAATCAACAACGGTATTATGGCGTTGATCAAGCGCTACCAGCACGCCGATAATCTCTTGCTCCCTGCTTTATTTTTGCTGTTCTCATTAGGTGGGGCGGTATTTGGAATGGGTGAGGAAGCCATTGCATTTTGTATTGTGCTAGTGCCGCTAATGACAGCCATGGGCTATAACGGCATCATGGCAGTGCTTGTCACTTATGTGGCTACGCAAATCGGCTTCGCTACAAGCTGGATGAACCCTTTCTCTGTTGCTATAGCACAAGGCATTGCTGATGTGCCGTTAATGTCGGGCCAATATTTTCGCCTGGCCATATGGGCTATGTTTACCGTTTTTGGCTTAATCTTCACTTTGCGTTATGCAAAGCAGCTAAAAAATAGTAACCAAGCATTTACCGGTGCAGCTTCAGTAAGCAAACAGGCGTCTTCTTTAGAGTTCACGTCATCTACCGCATCAACAAATGAGTTCACTGAGCCGCATTTTTCCGTTACCGACAAACTTATTCTGATCGCCTTTTTTGCTTGTATTTACTGGGTAATGTGGGGAGTAATTGTTCATGCTTACTATATTCCTCAAATTGCCTCACAGTTTTTTTGTATGGGAATTCTGATTGGTGCCATTGCATGGGTTGGTGGCCGTATGCGCATGAACGATATCAGTGCGGCGTTTGTTAGCGGTGCACAATCGCTGCTGCCTGCCGCCCTCATTGTAGGTATGGCCAAAGGCATTGTATTAGTGCTTGGCGGTGACGAGGTGACTTCACCTTCTGTGCTAAACACCTTGCTGCATCACACTGGTAATACATTAGCGCAAACCGGTTCTGTAATGAGCGCTTGGCTCATGCTGTTGTTTCAAAGCATCTTCAATTTTTTTATTGCCTCTGGATCAGGACAGGCTGCGATCACTATGCCTCTAATGGCGCCGCTATCAGATCTTGTGGGCGTGACTCGCCAAGTTGCGGTACTAGCCTTTCAGTTAGGCGATGGCCTAACTAACTTAATTATTCCAACTTCTGCTTCGCTGATAGGCTGTTTAGGTGTGGCTGACGTAAGTTGGACAACATGGGTAAAATTCATCGCAAAATTTTGCGCCGGCCTCTTCACACTTGCGTCGCTTACTGTTATCACCGCCGTTCTAATAGGTTTCTCTTAAATGCTAACGCTTATCAAAAATATAGAGTGCTACTCACCTTCACCACAAGGCACAGTAGACATTTTAATCGCCAACAATACTGTTGCACATATTGCCCCTAACATTTCGATGCATTCGCCTTCTTTAAACATTATCGACGGCAGTAATTTGATTGCGCTGCCTGGCCTTGTTGACAGTCTGGTGCATATTTCTGGTGGCGGTGGCGAGGGTGGTTTTCACACACGTACGCCGCAAATGTCGCTGACTGATGCTAGTTTACATGGCGTAACAACTGTTATTGGTGCATTAGGTACCGATGCAACTACGCGAACACTTCCTGATTTAGTGGCTAAGACAAAAGGCCTAAACATTGAGGGGATCAGTGCGTATTGTTACACCGGCTCCTACCACCTTCCGGCTCGCACCATTACAGGCAACGTTACTGATGACGTTGTGCTAATCGACTGTATGATTGGGGTCGGAGAAGTCGCAATTGCCGATCATAGAGCTGCCGAACCGACTGTCCAGGCGCTTGCAGAGGTTGCAGCACAAGCACGAACTGGCGGCATGATTTCTGGCAAAGCAGGTATTGTTTACATTCATACTGGCGACGGAGAGCGCCAACTTTCTGTATTGCACGACGTAGTTGATAACACGGATATTCCGGCAAGCCAGTTCTATCCAACTCACATCAATAGAAACCAAAGTTTATTAGATGCAGGAATCGCTTGGACACAGAAAGGCGGTGTTATTGATATGACCACCAGCACCAACGAGCAATTTATTGAAGAGGGCGAAATACCCGCTGCAGAGGCCATTGCCTACTGCTTAAATCAGGGTGTACCTGCAAGTTGTTTAAGCATGAGTTCAGACGGCAACGCTAGCCTTCCCGTTTTTGATGATAATGGCCTGCTTGTAGGCTTAGAAGTGGGAAAAGTAAGCAGTTTATTTGACGCATTTAAAGCTCTGGTTTTACAACACAACGTATCGCTAGAAAACGCTATTGCCGTTGTCAGTAGTACGCCAGCCAAAAGGCTCAAGTTGCATCACAAAGGAAAAATAGAGGTTGGCTGTGATGCTGACATAGTGCTATGCGATAAGGCAACGCTGGACATTGTGCATGTTATCGCTAAAGGCAGGCAGCTGGTTAAGCAAGGCGAAGCGTTGGTCAAAGGCACGTTTGAATAGCTAAACCTACACGACAAACTTTGCATCGCACTACGTTGCTCCTTAACAAGAAAAAGGGCGCAAGGGCCCTTTTTCGTTTATTAACTATGAAGTATTGAGTCGATGTTTACGCAACTCAATTTAAGGACGAAGCGCCCTATCACCTCGAGCAAGCCCACACACGCCGGTGCGCGATGATTCGATAATTTCAGCACACTGCCCCATAGTCGTGGCAAATGCATCTAGCTTATCTGTAGTGCCCGTAATTTCGATGGTGTAATTGTTTACGTTCACATCCACAATACGCGCACGGAAGATATCAGAGTTCCGCTTCACTTCAGCACGTACCGACTCTGTGCGAGTCGCAACTTTAATCAGCATAAGCTCGCGCTCAATGTGGGTACCTTCAGTAAGGTCTACCACTTTTAGCACATCAATAAGCTTGTTCACTTGCTTAGTAATTTGCTCGATAACCTTATCATCGCCGTGCGTGATAATCGTTAGACGTGAAAGGCTCGCGTCGTCGGTTGGTGCCACACACAGTGAGTCAACGTTGTAACCACGTTGTGAGAATACACCAACGATACGAGATAGTGCGCCGGGGGCGTTTTCCATTAATACAGAGATAATACGTTTCATCAGGTTCGCTCCGTCTTGCTTAAGCGCATGTCATCCATTGCGCCAAACTTAATTTGCATTGGATATACGTGTTCGTTTTGGTCTACTGCTATGTCCATAAACACTAAGCGATCTGTGTAACTGAAACATTTCTCCATTGCTGCGTCTAGCTCTTCGAGCTTGTCTACTTTAATGCCTACGTGTCCGTAAGCTTCTGCTAACTTCACAAAGTCAGGCATTGAATCCATATACGAGTGTGAGTGTCGCCCTTTATAAATCATATCCTGCCATTGACGAACCATACCTAAAGCACGGTTGTTCAATGAGATAATCTTGATAGGCAGGTTGTACTGCAAGCAGGTAGATAGCTCTTGAATATTCATTTGAATACTGCCATCACCGGTTACTACCACAGAGGTGGAGCCCGGGTGCGCAAACTGCACGCCCATTGCAGCCGGTAAACCAAAGCCCATAGTGCCAAGACCACCTGAGTTGATCCACTGACGCGGTTTATCATAAGGGTAATAAAGCGCAGCAAACATTTGATGCTGACCTACGTCAGAACTTACATAGGCTTTACCGTCGGTGTGTTTGTACAGTGCTTCGATAACGCGCTGTGGCTTAATGACTTCTTCGCCCTGTGTGTAGTTTAAACACTCACGAGCACGCCATGTTTCTATCTGCTGCCACCAATCGGCTAGCTTTTCGCTTTGCCCAGATAAATCTTTCTTATTTACCTGACTTAAAATTTGATCAAGTACTTTATCTACCGAACCTACCACAGGAATATGCGCATTGACGGTCTTAGAAATTGATGCTGGGTCGATGTCAACATGGATAATGTCTGCATGAGGGCAGAATTTATCAACGTTGTTGGTAACACGGTCATCAAAACGTGCACCTAGTGCAATGATGCAGTCGGCATTATGCATGGTCTTGTTCGCTTCAAGCGTACCGTGCATACCTAGCATGCCGATAAATTGCTTGTGTGTACCCGGCATAGCACCAAGGCCCATTAGCGTACAAGTTACCGGAGCATTTAGCTTCTCAGCTAATTCAATAACTTTTTCTGATGCGTCGCACGCTACTGCACCACCACCTACATATAATACCGGACGTTCTGCTTTGAGTAGCGACTCAACCGCTTTCTTAACCTGCTTGGGGTGGCCCTTTTCGGTAGGGTTATAAGAGCGCATAGTAACGTCGGCTGGATACACATAAGGGTGTTCTTCCGCTACGTTCACAATATCCTTCGGTAAATCTACAACTACCGGCCCAGGACGCCCTGTGTTAGCAATATAATAGGCTTTAGCAATGGCTTCTGGAATATCAACCGCGCGCTTAACCAAAAAGCTGTGCTTAACGATAGGACGCGAACACCCTACCATGTCAGTTTCTTGGAATGCGTCTTCACCAATGTGCTTCGACGGCACCTGCCCCGATAAAATTACCATCGGGATAGAGTCCATGTACGCAGTAGCAATACCTGTAATAGTATTCGTAGCGCCTGGACCTGATGTGACGAGCACTGTGCCGGTTTTGCCAGTTGAACGTGCATAACCATCCGCCATATGGGCGGCTGCCTGTTCATGACGTACGAGGACGTGTTTGACATCATCTTGCGCAAATAACGCATCATAAATGTCTAGTACGGCACCACCTGGGTAACCGAACACGTGTGTCACTCCTACATCTTTTAGCGCTTCAACCACCATGGCTGCGCCCGACATCATTTTCACAGTGCTTTTCTCCTGTAATGGGTTGGGGGGTTTGTCAGCGTACGTTGACGATGCCCCGACTATAACTAAGGTAATAGGAAGATAAAACACCAAATTGCGTAAAAGTGAGATATATATCCCAATATTCGTAATAAATAGGATGGATATTTCGACTGAAGGTTTATTTTGACAGAAAATAGGATATTTATTTACACAAAATTAACAGTGTGAACAATAAAGTTTAAGAATGAGAACGATGCGCCTTTATCCACTAACGTGCATAAAGGCATAAGCTTAATCGTCTAGATCAATATCAATGTCACTGTTATCGCTTATATCTTCATCATCGTCAACTTCTTCTGCAGCCGGGCGCTTAGAGCCATAAATGCTTGCAGTTTTCGGTCTATTAATTCGCGCTTGGTATTTTAACCACGCTTTTTCCTGTGGTGTAGCGGGTTCACGGTGCCCAAGTGCCGACTCCAAATAAGCTTGCTCTTCGTCGTTTTCTGGTGTGATCTTTCCGTCAACTAAAGCGGCAAACAAACTTCCATGAGTTTGTAGAAGTTTGCTTTCATTAATTGAAAAATCACCAGAGCGTGCGAAGCCGTAGGGATAGTTCTTCTTATCTGCGAAGGGTTTTCTTGTGACTTGTTCTTTTGTGATTACAGACATCTTAACCTCTTTCATTGCGGCCCCTCGTGTTGCTTAAAAGGAGGGCTGCCACTTAAAAGTTGAATGAAATAGACTTCCGATATAGCGCCTTAATCGCTTACCAGTCTATTCTTAGATGTGTTTTTGAATGCTGTCAATTAGAAATAGGCATGTCGTAAAAACTTAATATTGCAACTGTGACTAGGCATAAAAAAAGGCCGCAAAAGCGACCTTCAAGTATCACGGCATCGTTTAGCGTTTTTCGCTTACCCAAACCGTAATAATACCATCTACGACCACGGTCCCTTGGGCGTTGTAAGCCTTAACAGAAATAGGTAAATCACCCGGCTTCCACGCATCAGCTGGTACTTCAGCGACACAACGAATGTCTGAATCGGCCTTTGCTGGATACTTTACTTCCATGCCTTTTGGGATCCATCTCAAGTTTTTAGGGATTGACGCTTCACACATAAAGCCCATGGCCATTTCTAAACCATTACAAATAGCAATGACATGAACCGTGCCGATATGATTTTCTACCCCTTTGCGCTTTTTAATGAGCACTTCACAGTAGTTAGGTTCAATGTCTGTAATAAGGGGGGAAACTGTTGAGAAATAAGGCGCTCTGCGGGCTGAATACCAGCTAAACAGCTTTTTGCCAAAGGGCAGCTTCATAAATTTGTTATAAGTATTTAATACGTAATTCTTTGACATAATTGTTCACGCTCATTTTCTATAAAGTGCTATTGCAGAAAGCGGTGCCGATACTTCGGCTCTTATGCAATCCGTGCAATCTGGTTAGACCAGTAAATATAGCGTTAACATAATCGTTACGTTTAAAGGTTGCAAACGAATCTACGATTTTTCTATTAAATAATACCTAATGACTTCTGTAGCGCTTCAGTTTGCGAAGCGTAGCGTTTCCAGCGACCTATTGAGCGAGTATTTATTGGTTCTCTTACCTGAACCTTACTTGCTGTTGATACGGGAAGCTTGTTGTTTTCGACCTGTAGGCACTGCTCTTCCCAAGGCAAATTGCAAAATGCCAATAGCTCTTTTACTTCGGTATCCGGATGCTGAGCAAGTTGCTCGTATGATTGCAGGCGAATAGCATTCGGATATGTATCAGCAAATTTTCTCACCCACTTTTCGAAGCTTTGATACAGCTGTCCTATCACATCAAGGTCGTAAGCATAGGCGTAATAAGGGCTATGGATAGAAAACAACTGTCTAAAGTTACCCACGCAAGTATCCATAGGATCTCTTAGTAAGCACACTATTTTGGCGTTTGGTAGAGCCTGGCGTATTAGGTCTATATAGAAAAAGTTAAACGGCAGTTTGTCGACTAGGTGCTTTGAATTTTGTCGCAAGAATGAGGTGCGCTGAAGATAGCGTTCTCCAACCTTTCCTAAATCACTCTCATATGCCCGTTCAATGGTAGGCGTATCGAGCACCAGTTGACTACTAGTTTGAGTTACCTCTTTAACAGCAACGCCAAAATCTTGCAGTTCACCTCCAGAAGCAACTAACGAATGATGACTTAGAATGCGCTCAACCAGCGTTGTGCCACTGCGCGGCATACCGACAACAAAAATTGGCGCGTCGCTTTGTGAACCACGACTAGAAAAGGAATCGGAGTTTAACTGTGCCTGCAAATTACTATGAAGAGTGCTGAATATAGCCTGATAATCTTTCAGCGTGCTTTCGCTACGCGCCTTTTGGGGTGCTTTCGCGTGATTTAGCGCGTCGAAAGCACGCCTGTAATCACCTAAAGCTTCATACTCCTTGGAGAGCGCATGCCCTATATGAAGACGCGCATCAAAATTGTCCTTTACTCTTTCAACTAGGGGGTCAAGTCGTGCTAGATGATTATTTTCATCTGAAACACCGCCGAGATCAGACAAAGCAAAATGTGCCTGAAAAAAATGTGGTTCGCTGTCTATGGCTTTTTCAAAGTGTTTTCTAGCCAGCTCAAACTTCCCCGCAAACTTGCAGCTGACAGCATAGTTGTAGTGATATTGCGGATTCGCTGGCGCTAGCGTAAGTGCTTTTTCAAAATAAGCGATAGCCTTTTCATGTAGGCCGACTCGAGACAGTGAAACGCCAACCGTATCTAAGTCGAGGGCACGAGTTAGGCTATCTACTGGCGCACACGATACAAGCTCAAGCGCTTGCTGCATATCGCCTTTTAACGCAAAGCATTTCGCTAGATAGGCAAAGGTAATAGGACGGTTTTCTATTTCGTTAGACTTCGTTAACAAGGCGATAGCCTTTTCTATTTGGCCAATTTCAATATGAATAATGCCAAGTAAAAAATAGGCATGGGCATGCGGCCCGTATTGTTGGATCACTTCAACGCAACAGCGGTGTGCTTGCTTAAAATCTCGTTGTGTTAAGAACCTAACGGCATCATCTAAGCGAGTTTGGCTTGTATTCATTGTTTATCTGTATTTAAACCGTCATTAAACAAATAAGGCGCTTACACGTTAAGCGTAAGCGCCCCTATATTCTATCGTACAGCAGTAACTATACTACATGCCAAATTGATACTTAAACATCAACCCTACAGTACGCGGTGTTAACACATAGTGGCCATAATTTCGCTGTAACTCGGTACCGTTTGGTTCTAGGGTATCGTTAAATTGCCCAAGACCAATATCACCTACGTTACGACGTGTTGAAGTAAACGCATACTTATCAAATAAGTTGTCGATATATAGCGTTACCGACCAGTCTTCATCTGAAATAGTGGCGTTTAAATTACTTACAGCATAACCAGGTAGCGCCTCACCATCTTGACGAAGACCAACGGTGGTATACACATCGCTCTGCGCAGTGATACCGTAGTTTACGTTTAACATTTTATCGTCGAATACTTCTTGGCTATACGTAATACCGAACGAGAACTGATGTTCTGCAGTTCCTGGTAAACGATCACCATCTTTACCATCGTAAAAATCTTGAAGCTCTGTGCCTTGGTCATCGAACACGCCGAATAAGAAAGGTGCGTCTGCAGTTAACTCTGCTTGTGTGTAGGCATATGTTGCATAAGTCGTGATATTGTCGCCAATTATGCCTCGAACAGAGAATTCAGCGCCTTTCGACTCTGCACCTTCAGCGTTAACGATGATCGGCTGCTGGCCATTAATGGTGGCACCTGATACCTGAGGGTCCTGCCAGTCAACATAGAATAATGCTGTATTTAATTGGAGCTTATTTCTAAAGAAACTGGTTTTAACGCCTAGCTCGTAGTTAGTTGTAGTGTCAGCCTCATAGAGTTGCTCTTCAGGCGTAGCACAAACTATTTGGTTATTCAGATCGTCAACATTATCAGGACAAGCACCAACGCTATTCGCGCCACCAATTCTGAAGCCTTCGCTGATGGTCAAGTAACCCATAGTACTGTTCGTAAACTGATAGCTAGTGTTGAACTTAAATAACGTGCCGCTATCGTCAGCCTCTGTCTCACCATAATCAAGCACAATAGAATCAGACGCTCGGCTTTCAAATACAGAATTATAAAGCGGTAAATCTACTGCAGAACGCGAATAGACATCATATTGGTATGCGCGCAGACCTAATGTTACGTCCCAGTCTCTTGTTAACTCGTAAGTAAGTTCACCGAATAGTGCTTTTTCCGTCACTTCGCTTTCGTCTACTGAAAAGTATTCAAGGGAGTCTGGGCGATAGTTACCCTCTACGCCCCACACTTCGATAGCATAAACATCAAAGTTAGGCGTAAATTCCTTACTGCTGCCTTCACTGTCTAAATCGTAATAAAAACCACCTACTATCCAAGATAGAGGGCCGCCAGTTTGCGAAACTAGGCGAAGCTCTTGTGTAAAGACTTCGCGTTCTGATTCTTCTTCGGTGTAAGCAGAAAATGCTGGAAATTCTTCATAGCTATAGTCTAAGCGAATCAGCAGGTCTGTTTGATCACGCTGGCCATTAGCTTCAAAATTAGACAACCCTGTTGCAGACACTAATTCAGCAAAGCCCAGATCGGCATTCATTTCTAAGCTCAGAAGTTCGTCTTCTTTTTCGCGAGGCTCTTCATAGCGATACGCTGACTCATACTCACCAATAACTTCGCTCAAAGGATTTTCAGAGGAAAGTGAGTCGTAGTGGGTAATAGAACGGCCTTCAACGTCTTGCTTTTGATAGAAGTAAGTCAAAGTGCTGTCAAACCAATCGTTTGGCGCCCAGCGTACTGCAATACGGCCTGTTAGCGTATCTTCACCGTTAGCATCTTCAACCTGTTTTAAGTTGCTATTTACTTCTTCTTCGTTAGACCAGTCTGGATCAGGCAACGATACACCGCCTTCTCTTACTACATAGTTGTAGTCAAGGAAGCCAGGGTTATTGAAATAGTTTAGTGACGCACGTACCGCTAATTCGCCATCAATAATAGGTGCATTAAAGACAATACTGCTTTCTCCGCCTAGCGAGTCACTTTCGCTGATGTTGAATACATCACCTGTCACTTCACCAGACATAAACTCTAGGTCAACTTTCTTCGGAAGGTAGCGAATAGCGCCACCTAAAGTACCGGCTCCATAAAGCGTACCTTGCGGGCCAATAAGAACTTCAACTCGATCCACGTCAACAAGACGCATGTTTAGGAAAAGAGGAATGTCACCAAAATAAGTGGCTACCGTGCCCCCATTTGATCCGGGGCCTGATGAATTAGTATTTAGACCACGTACGATAATTGGAGAGTCGTTTCGCCCGCCCTGATCAGTCACAGTAAGACCAGGTACCCAACGGGCTACGCCGTCAAGATCTTCAATATTCTGTTGGTCTAAAACGTCTGACGTTAGCGCTGAGATATTAATAGGTACTTCTTGTAGCGTACCGCTTCTGCGCGTTGCGGTTACTTCTACTTTTTCGATTTGTTTTTCGTCTACTGCAACCGTTTGGGCGTATGCGCCTTGGCTTGAGCAAGCGGCTAACACGGCACCTGCTACAGCGGAAATATGGAAAGGAGCATTCTTAATATGCATGTTCTCTCTCTTTAAATGGACATTACTAAAAAGTCACTAGCCCATTCCATTGGAAAAACAGAGTCCTTCTGATTGAGTGTTTCTAGCGTGAATTGGGTAATTATGCGTACCGGCTCGGTCTTGATCGCCTTACTCTTATCTATCGTTACTATTCACTGAAAAGGGTCTAGAACCTATGGCTCAGCAGAATACGTGCCGGAATTTGCGCGCATTCTAATATAAAAACAGGTAAAAGCCAGATCAAAACAGGGTATTTATTCATATTAAGTGCAATTATTCTCAAAGAATGACACAAGAAGAGGCAGGCGCACTGTATAAGAACCCATAAGGAAATGGCTTTTTAATTTATATTTCAACTATTTATAGAATTTAATCTACAACCTAACCATGAACGCACCAATTTGATGCAAATACGGTAGAATTAATATCCAGAACCAGAGAATAATGTAATGTAAACGAGAAACGTAAAAGTCATTCGTTATTTAGTCGACGATTAATATAATCATTGAATCGACTGTTATCTCTACACTTTACTGTTCCCTGGACAGCTATAGAGTCGGGTGAAGAAGGAAAATCGCGATCTTCAATCGTAATTCCCTTATTTTTACTGAGGGCGCTGAATAACTTTCCTTTTATTGAACTGCAATCAACGACTATTTCAATGCTTTTTAGAAAATCTTCGTTTTCAGTATTGAAGGAGCTAGAAAGCTTGGTGTTTCTTTTCACATTCGAGTGGGTTTTGTTTGAGGGTGATTGATTGGCGATGTCATGCAATCGTTGTGCGTTCAGACGATTGATATAATCTTGTGTGGCATCCCGAATTTTAAGCTTGGTTTCTTCTGTTCTTGCTTTAAATTGTGGTGAAGGTTCTTTAACCAAAAGTTTCTGTGGCTCTTTAGATTTGCCAACCACTTTGCTAGCGCTCGATACTTTCTCACCTTTTTTCGCTTTTTTAATGACAACGCTATGTTCTAGGTCGCTACCTTTCTCATTCACTGGTTCTGAATCAATTTCGGTCTTTTGAGGGGCAGTCGTTGGCCTTACTAATACTGCCTTTAACAATACGGGCGTAGAGTGTTTTTGGCTTACAGACTCGTTACCAGTGGTGAATGCCAACGCGAGTAACAGTGCCCCATTGATACCTAGAGAAAGTATAAACGCACGGAGTGCAGAAGCGTTTGGCAGGCTTATTTGAGTAAAACAGTTCCTCTCAAGCTCATACCTATCAATCCTTGGCTCTACCATTAATGCATCCATCCATAAAAGCACCTAATAGTTGAGCATTGCCAAAGCAGAAAGTTCAGATAGCTTTCGCTTACAAAGTAACTGCGATTATGGGATATGAATACTGAAGAAAAATTTGGAGCGGGAAACGAGATTCGAACTCGCGACCCCGACCTTGGCAAGGTCGTGCTCTACCAACTGAGCTATTCCCGCATAGAGTCGATGCCTGGCATCTTATAGGCAATCTAGAGAGCTAGATTAAAATTTGGAGCGGGAAACGAGATTCGAACTCGCGACCCCGACCTTGGCAAGGTCGTGCTCTACCAACTGAGCTATTCCCGCAACAAAAGAGGTACTTCGTTTGAAGTGGTGCGCATTTTACAAAAATTTTGGGGTAACGCAACCTTTAATTCTACTTTTTTTGCACCTCGATGTTCGAATGCTTAAATCGTAAACACTTTCTCTCGATAATAGCGCATTTCTTCAATAGACTCGCGAATATCATCTAAGGCTAAGTGTACGCCTTTCTTTTCAAAACCATTTAATATTTCAGGCTTCCAGCGGCGCGTTAGCTCTTTTATTGTACTTACATCAATATTTCTATAGTGGAAGTAGGCTTCAAGCTCGGGCATGTACTTAACCATGAAGCGTCTGTCTTGCCCAATGGTGTTTCCACACAGCGGCGATTTACCTGCATCTACCCACTGCTCTAAAAAGGCAATGGTTTGTGCAGACGCTTCTTCTACACTTATTTTACTTTCTCGGCAACGTGCAGTTAATCCGCTTTCTCCGTGAACGCGTGTGCACCACTCGTCCATATTATCTAACACGTCATCACTTTGATGTACTGCAATCACAGGGCCTTCTGCCAAAACATTAAGCTGTGCGTCGGTAACAATGGTCGCGATTTCCATTACTACACAGGTTTCAGGATCTAACCCTGTCATTTCCATGTCTATCCAAACAAGGTTACTGTCGTGTTTACTCATTACTTTCCTCTTTGCGCTACAGGCATGGCAACCATGCCCTACAAACGGTATTATTGACATAGTATACGTGAAACTAGAAAAGAATCGTGGCGAAAAAACCAAAACTTACACAACGACAGAAACGACAAGTTGCAGCTAACAGAAGCAAACGCTTGCGTGAAAAGCACGCCACTAAAGGCGCAGCCAACCTAGATGAAAGCACGTTAGAAAGTGGCACTGTGATTGGCCGTTTCGGTAAGCACGCTGACGTTGAAGATGCCAGTGGCGACGTATCCCGCTGTCACATTCGCCGAACAGTTGACTCTGTAGTGTGCGGAGACAAGGTGTTTTTCAGCAAAGGAGATGAAGCTGAGTCGGGTGTAAGGGGTGTTATTGAAATAGTAAAAGACAGGCATTCTGTACTTACACGCCCAGATTATTACGACGGCATTAAGCCCATTGCGGCAAATATCGACCGAATCATTGTGGTCAGCGCTATATTACCTACTCTTTCACTGAATATTATCGACCGCTATCTCGTAGCCTGTGAAGATATCGGCATTACGCCCCTGATTGTACTCAACAAAGTCGAGTTGCTTAGCGATGAAGAGCGCGAAAACGTTGCAGAGCAGCTTAAAACTTACGAAAAACTGGGCTACGAAGTACTGTTCACTAGCTGTAAAACTGGCGAAGGGATCAACACACTCAATAAATACCTTAACGATAATATCAGCGTTTTCGTAGGACAGTCGGGCGTTGGTAAATCGAGCCTTATTAACCAAGTTTTGCCAGACGCGGATGAGTTAACGGGTGACATTTCAGATAACTCAGGACTGGGGCAACACACAACCACAGCGGCTAAACTGCTTCATTTACCGGCTGGGGGGGATTTAATTGATTCTCCAGGGGTACGTGAATTTGGCCTGTGGCATATTCCTACCGAGAGAATTACATGGGGTTTTATTGAGTTCAGAGATTATTTGGGCGGCTGCAAATTCAGAGACTGCAAGCACTTAAATGACCCCGGCTGCATATTAAAAGAAGCTGTAGAAGAAGGAAAAATTAGCGCTGAACGCTTCGATAGCTACCATAGAATTTTGACGACTATGGAAGAGCAGCGTCCTAGCCATAGTCAGCCACCTGGGGCATAACAAATGCTCTAGGGTTTTGACGTTGCTGAAACGCCGAACCTGCAGAAGCGTCTGAATAGCACCTCACTTATTACTGACATTGAATTTACTAACATTGAGCTTACTGGCATTGAGTAGCGAGGCTAAACCAGTAAAGAAAATGTTGCAGTGTGAACCATATGCTTATGCTTTTGTGTAAGCACTCATAACCCTAAAGTTACTCTTACTACCACAACTTACTATACAATAACGCTATCTATGCAATGCGTTATTGCTTGCATAAAAGAAACGGAGATATTTTGTGTTAGATTGGCTTAAAGTTAATTTACAATACGTTACACCCAAGCATCTGCTTTCACGCCTTGTGGGCAAACTTGCAGAAGCGGAAATGGGTAGCGTGACCACCTTTTTCATCAAGCTGTTTATCAAACAATACAATGTTGATATGACTGAAGCGCTGCATGAAAAGCCCGAGCATTACCGAAGCTTCAATAAGTTCTTCACGCGTCCTCTAAAACCTGAAGCACGTACGATTGATGAAAACGATGACGTACTTATCCATGCCGTTGACGGTACGGTAAGTCAGTTTGGCGATATTCATAGCGACAGTATCTTTCAAGCCAAAGGTCACGACTTTAGCTTAACTACGTTGTTAGGTGGAAAACCTGAAGTAGCAGCACCATTTAAAAATGGTAAATTTGCTACTATTTACCTAGCTCCTCGCGATTATCACAGAATTCATATGCCAGTTGAGGGCACCCTAACTGACATGCTGTATGTGCCTGGCGAATTGTTTTCGGTAAATCCGCTTACGGCACAAAATATACCTGGGCTATTTGCACGTAACGAACGTGTTGTGGCGCTGTTTGACACTCCTGTGGGCCGAATGGCAATGGTTCTTGTTGGCGCAACGATTGTGGCCAGTATCGAAACCGTTTGGGCTGGCACTGTTACGCCACCTGCAGGTAAAAACGTTCAGCACTGGTCATATGAAAAAGACACAGAAACGTCAGTTTTCCTTGAAAAAGGTGACGAACTTGGCCGATTCAAACTGGGCTCTACCATTGTGGTATGTTTTGAAAAAGACATGATCAACTTTGAAGATATTGCCCCAGGTATGGTTACTCGCCTAGGTGAACCTATGGCTTCAAAACTATCTTCACAAGAGATAGTTTCCCAAGACCTTGCTTCGTCTGAGCCTGAGCAAAGTAGCGATGAGTTCGATGACGATGCAGGTGAGACAAAAAAAGAAACACCATCTGAGGGCGCTGACAGCTAGTTTATGGATGCTGTTAAAAAAAGCCTGATTTCGCTTCATCTCACGGTCATTTTGTTAGGTGGTACAGCCCTTTTCTCTCGGCTTGTACCACTTAGTGCCAGTGACATTACCTTGGTGCGTTCAGTATTTGCTTGCATCGCCCTGCTGGCATTTTTGAAACTGGCCGGAAATAAAATAAAGCTAAATTCCAGAAAAGATTATGGCGTCGCTCTTGGTCTAGGGCTTTTAATGGCGCTACATTGGGTTACTTACTTTGCCGCAATGCAATATGCTGGCGTATCTGTGGGCATGATTGCGCTGTTTACCTTTCCTGTCATTACAGTGCTTATTGAGCCTTTTTTCGAACGAGTTAGGCTGGTGTGGCAGGACATTGTATCTACGTTAACGGTAGTTATTGGTGTTTATTTAATTGTGCCTGAAACGTCGTTGGAAAATGACGTTACCCTTGGGGTACTTATCGGTATTGCATCTGCCATATTGTATTCGTTTAGAAACCTTATTCACCGTAAGCATTTTAAGCACTACAGCGGTGCGCAAGCTATGGCATGGCAAACTTTGGTTATCAGTGTATTAATGCTGCCAATAGGCAGTGCGGAAATAGCCTCGGCGTCAACGAGCTCTTGGCTAATGCTGTTGCTTTTAGGCACAGTATTTACCGCGCTTCCCCATGCTTTAATTGCGGCGAGTCTGCGCCACTTGCGGGCAAAGACATTTTCACTTATTGCCTGCATGCAGCCACTTTACGGTGTCTTTCTTGCCATAATTTTGCTTAATGAAAAGCCCGGTTTAAGCGCATTGCTAGGCGGCATTCTTATAACGTCGGCGTCAGTCTATGAAACGCTTAACACCCATAAGTTACACAGCGCGAACGATAAGTAACATTCGCGCTGAAATTTAAGGAAGGAATGTCGATGCTAATTTTTGCCCACCGAGGCGCCAGTAAAGCCGCCCCAGAAAATACACTAAAAGCGTTTAAATTGGCCTTCGAGCAAGATGCCGACGGCATTGAGTTTGATACTTATCAACACGAAAGCGGCATTATTGTTTTTCACGATAGAACCCTTACACGTAGAGCCCGCGAGACAGGTTATTTGTTAGATACGCCGTGGCAATCCCTCAAACAAATGGACATTGGCGATGGAGAACGCATACCTTCACTTTCCGAGACCTTGGCATGTGTTCCAAATGATAAGTGGTGCAACATTGAAATTAAGCACTTGCATGACGTAGATAGCTGGGTAAAAGATGTTAGAGCGGCGGTGCAGCAAAGCGGCGTTAGTGTTAATAAGCTACTTATCTCTTCGTTCAATCACCATTGGCTTAAAGCGATTGCACACCTGTGGCCCGAAGTAAAATTTGGCGCTTTAACCGCAAGCTATGAACTAGACTGCACGGCAAGCGCAAGGGCCCTTAGTGCTTACTCGGTAAATATTGCGCTAGACGCGGTTAATAAGCAGTTCGTACAAACTGCGCTGCAGGAAGGCTTTGATGTATTCGTTTATACAGTGGACGAACCCAGAGATATGCTAATGCTTAAAGAGTGGGGGGTAACCGGCATATTTACTAATGTGCCTGATGTTGCGCTTAAAGTGTTATCAAATTAAATAACAGTTTTTCAATACGTAAAGTGTGTAGAACACACATCTTATGTACACTCATTAGATAAAAAAACGAGCCATTGGCTCGTTTCTTAAAACTCTGTTTTACTGGCTACTTAAACTCAGTAGATAGGTGGTCTGAAAACACTGTATTTTTGCAGCACTTACACTGTCGACACAGGCGCATATTGATCCAGTGACCCGCTACAATTAATCCTGCCCCTACCGCAATAGTAAATGGCTCGTAATGATGCCCAAAAATATCTTTATGCCAGTAAATTGCGCCACCAGTAAACAGTAGTGCCAGCGGGTAATATTTGCCGTGGTAGCGAATGGCACCGCTAATCAAGGCTACCGCCCCAACAATCAGTGAGAACGTCAAAATAGTTCTTTCAAACCATACTTGGGCAAAAAAGCTAGAACCGATAAGCGGTAACAGAGGCACCAAAACAGGTAGCGCAAGGCAATGCAGCGCACACAAGCTCGACACCCAGATGCCAAGTTTGTCTAGTTTTGTTGGATTCTCGTCAATTGGAGTCATTACTCTAATTACCACCGTGCTTGAAAATGTATACGCGAATTATTCGCCAGAGACGTTATATTATAACAGACTCACGAAAATGAGAAACGTTCCCACATTAAATTTTGATCTTATTGAGATGAAAATAGACTAATTAAGTAAGAAAAAAGGCGAGGATTTTACTCGTTAGGCGCCGTAGTCGAGCGTTCCGTAACCTCTTTAGATTCAGTATTCTCTTTGAATTCAGTTATCTCTTTATATGAGGAACTCTGCACAAACCCTCTGCTAACGAACCTATCCTGTTCACTTATTTCTGAGCCGGTTTTGTTTTCATCTACCCGAGTGAGTTGAGCAGTCTGGTTCCATTCTTTACCAAACTGTTTAGCCACTTTAGGTGCGTGTGAAAAATAGTCGGCTACGGAAGTAAGGGTAAAACCTTCTTTTTCAAGTGAGGGTAAATGGGTTTTCAAGAACTCGACCGTTTCAGGATGAGGGTGACCAATCACCACAACATGCCCATTCTTTTCAGCGATGCGTTTCATTTGATTAAACTGTTTCAACAAGAACGAAGGCTCTAGTTTATGGTCCAGAAATACCTGCCTGCTTGCGCTAGGCACACCCAAACGTTGCGCAATTTCTTCACCTTTAGTTAGCACAGTAGTTCTGCTATCTACAAAGAAGAGACCTTGGCGCTTTACCTCTTTTAACAGCGCTTCCATTCCTTCTTGCTGACCGGTAAAGGCACTGCCCATGTGGTTGTTTACACCTACTGCGTTTGGCACACTTTTCATCGCTTTGCGCAGATTATAAGTAATAGCCCCGGCAAACATATCCGTGGTTAACCCCAGCGGTCCCATGTTTTTACCATTTTGGGCTTGCATAGGCATATGAAGCATAACCGCCCTGCCCTCTTGCTCAGCACGGTGCGCAATTTCAGTTGCCAATGGGGTTTGTGGAAGTATAGAAAACGTAATTTCTTTAGGGAGGGCAAAAGCAGCGACGTCGGACGGCCTGTATCCCAGGTCATCTAATATTATTAATATGTCTGACTTTGCGTTTACTTTAGGGCTAATTAGCCCGCATAAAACAAAGATTATACAAGGCAGTAGCAGACGCAAAAGCATCTAGTTCACATCCGTTTTTCATCATTATTATTAAGCGCACTGTGTGAATGAATTCACTTTAAGGTTAAGCATACCAACAACAAGCGCACTTTCAACAAAACTAGGAGTTTTATTACTGTCTTATTACAGGTAAGTCATAAACAGCTTTTGTAAAGGGAAGTAAATATTGCGTAAATCTAGCGCTACACACTAAAAATATCAGAGAGAGGTCGATACTTTATGGTAAACAACTACTCATCATTTAAGGCTTCACTATGATTTCAGGTATTAATGACTCTTCGACAGCTCAACAACTAAGACCAAGTTCTCCACCACCGCCACCAAAAGGGCAGCAAACATCACTTACTGACGAGCAAACGCAGACTTTGCAATCCATTTTAGAGCAATATGACGCTGATTCACTAACCAGTGAAGACGCAACATCTATTGTTGAACAATTGAAAAGCGAAGGCATCGAGCCTGGAAAAGCATTAGAAAGTGCACTTAGCAGTGCGGGTTTTGACGCAAAACAAATCGGCGAACTCGCTGGTTTAGGTGAAGGTAAACCTAAACGTCCACTGCCCGATACAGCAACATTTGAAGTTACTGCCTAAATTTTATCGTGACTTTAACGGTTTAATCCAGCCAAGCTTTCGGGTTTAGCGCCTTGCCTTTGTGGCGAATTTCAAAGTAAAGATTAGGATATTCCTGACCACCGCTTCGACCCACAAGAGCAATGCGTTCCCCTTGCCGAACCTCATCACCCGACTGTTTCAGCAATGCTTGATTGTGTCCATAGACACTCATATAACCCTCGCCATGGTCGATGATGGCAACCAAACCAAAACCACGCAGCCAGTCGGCATACAATACTCGTCCGGGCGCAATGCTGTTAACTGGGTCGCCCTCAGCACCATCAATTACAATACCTTTCCAAGAAATCTGCCCTTGGCGGCGACTACCAAACAAATGACGTATTTTGCCTTTCACAGGTGCGGGAAGTTTACCCTTTTGCTTAGCAAGTCCATTCATGCTGAACTCAGCGGCACGCGCGGCCCGCTCTGCTGCAATGCGGGCTGCCTCTATAGCACCTTTTAGCGCTTTCTCATCGGCCTGCAAAGACGCAATTCGCTGGTTTTCTGAAGCAATGGTTTTATTTATCTTCTTTAGCGTAGCTTTGCGGTCGGCTTGCCGGGTGATAAGCACTGCCCGCTGCCCTTCCTGCTCCTCTTTAAGCGCGACTAGCGACAATGCTTTTTCACTGAGTTCGGCGGTAACGTCTTCAAGTCTTGCAACATTACTTCTAAAACTTTCGATTTCTTTTTGGCGCGCTTTCGCCACGTATTGATAGTAGGTAATAACACGCTCAAAAGTACGCGCATCATCTTGATAAAAAAGCATCTTAGCGTAGTCGTAGTGACCAGCCATGAAGGCACTTTTGAGTTGACTTGCCAGTAAAGATTGCTGTTTGCGAATAGCAACTTTCAATGCATCTTGCTCTTCTTTTAGCGTAGCTTCTTCTTGCTTAACGCTTTTAAGCGTTTGTTCAGTGGTAGATAACGCTTTTGCTACTTTCGCTATATCTAGCTCTGACGCCTTTAGCACAGCTTTTAGCTCTTCTGCGCTGGCTTTATTGTTTTCGAGCACTTGCTGCCTCGCACGCAGTTCGGCCTGCAGCTTTGCTAACTTTTCTCTTTGCGCACTAGCTTCGCTGTCTTGGGCTAACGCATCACTTCCAATTGGCATAACAGCCAGAGCTACTATGCATCCGATAACTGAAAGAAATGAACGTGCTGACATAACGTGCGCTTAAAACCTCTACTTTTGCAATGGTGATAACTGCCTGACCAGCTGTATTTCACCACCACTATTAATAACAACATCCAGTGTATCTGACGGCTTCCCATATGCCCAGTGCAATTTATCCGTAATATCAATCATCTAAAGTATTTAAGATCAAAGCATGGTGAAAGTCTCTTAGCTAACTGAAAGGTAAGCTGGTTTCTCGCCCATTTTTCTATATACTTTGCACTCTTTTCATGGTCTGTAGACAGGGTTAGAGGTAATGGATCAACTAATAGAATTTGCTAGCAACAATATTATTCTTGCTGGTATTTGGGTTGCGCTGATTGCCATGTTGATATTTAGCTATATCAGTACATGGACATCTTCGGTAAAAGAATTAAGCACACACGAAGCAACGCTTTTAATTAATAAAGATGATGCGATAGTGTTAGACACACGACCTGCAAAAGAGTTTAAAGCTGGCCACATTTTAGGAGCCAGACAAATTAAACCTGAAGAAGTGCGTGAGAAAAACTTCAAGAAACTTGAAAACAGCAAAGACAAACCCATTATCGTAGTATGCGCTATGGGTAATCAGGCTCGTGGTACAGCAAATGCGATGCTAAAAGACGGCTTCGCGAATGTGAATGTATTAAAAGGCGGAATGAACGCGTGGCAAAGTGCCAGCCTTCCCGTTTCTAAATAACAGGTAACCTTTATGAGCAAAGTAGAACTTTACACCAAGGGGCATTGCCCTTACTGCCACCGTGCAAAAGCACTGTTAACGCAAAAAGGTGTAGAATTTATCGAATACCCAATAGACGTTAAGCCTGAGCTACGTGACGAAATGATTGAACGCGCAAATGGCGGCTGGACTGTCCCACAAATTTTCATTGACGATCAGCACGTTGGTGGCTGTGACGATATGATGGCTTTGGAAGCACAAAGCAAACTAAACCCAATGCTGGGTTTAGCGTAAGCGTCAGCGCATACGGCAACGCACTACATTAAATTAAAACGACAATTAAATAGGAAATACCATGGCTGACGAAAATCAGACAAACCCAGGTGAAGCAGCAGGCGCACAAGCGCAACAAGGTGCTCAGTTCAATATTCAGCGTATCTACACAAAAGATATTTCTTTTGAATCGCCAAACGCACCGGCTATTTTCACTAAAGAGTGGAAGCCAGAAATTAAACTAGACATCGACACTAGTACTAACAAGCTAGAAGAAAATACGTTTGAAGTTGTACTTTCAGTTACCGTTACTGCAACGCTAGGTGAAGAAACAGCCTTCCTTTGTGAAGTTCAACAGGCAGGTATTTTTGCTATCGGCGAAATGCCAGATCAAAACAAAGCGCATACACTAGGCTCGTTCTGCCCGAACATGCTTTTCCCATATGCGCGTGAGACTATTTCTAACTTGGTTAACCGTGGTACCTTCCCTCCACTTAACCTTGCACCTGTTAACTTTGACGCTATCTTTGCGGCTTATGTGCAAAAACGTGCACAACAAGCGCAAGGCGAAGCGCCTAAAATGGACGCCTAATTAGGTGACCATGGAGCAGGTGAACATGAAGTCGAACTTGGTTTCTGAGTCGGTTTCAGTTTCAGTATTGGGGGCGGGGTCGTATGGCACCGCCCTTGCTTTTTGTCTTGCCAGAAATGGTAACCCAACACTGCTTTGGGGTCGTGATGAAAAGCACATTGCTGAAATGGGAGCGAACCGAGAAAACAGCCGATATCTTCCTGGCGCAACTTTTCCCGATTCACTTATTGTAAATGCCAACTTAGAAGAAGTGGTTGCTGCAAGCCGAGACATCTTGGTAGTGGTTCCTAGTCACGCATTTGCCGCTATGCTTCAAAGCTTGAAGCCATTGCTTAAACCGCATCAACGAATCATTTGGGCGACTAAAGGGCTTGAACCTAAGACTGGGCGCTTGCTTCGCGATGTGGCGGAAGAAATTCTAGGGACAGATTACCCCTTAGCAGTTTTATCCGGGCCTACTTTCGCTAAAGAAATGGTAGAGGGATTACCTACTGCAATTTCATTGTCTTCTACCGACGATACCTTAAGTGACGAGTTTGCAGCAAAGCTTCATTGCGCAAAGTCTTTTCGGGTATACAAAAACTCAGATTTTACTGGTGTGCAGTTGGGTGGCGCAGTTAAAAACGTTATCGCTATAGGCGCGGGCTTAGCAGATGGTCTAGGCTTTGGCGCAAACGCGCGTACGGCCCTTATTACCCGAGGCTTGGCAGAGCTTACCCGTTTGGGCGTAAAGCTAGGTGCCAATCCAGAGACGTTCATGGGTATGGCAGGCCTTGGCGATTTAGTATTAACCTGTACTGACAATCAGTCGCGCAATCGTCGCTTTGGTTTGGCGTTAGGCCAAGGCAAAAGTGTAGATGTGGCCATCGAAGAAATTGGTCAGGTTGTTGAAGGTTACCGCAATACAGAAGAAGTGCATGTATTATCTAAAAAGGTGGGTGTAGAAATGCCTATTTGCGAACAGATATATGCTGTACTTTACCATGGTAAATCACCGAAGGAAGCGGCCTTAGCCCTGCTTGGGCGAGATTTGAAAAACGAAGCGTAATTTCTCATTACGCTTCGCTTTAATTCCTGCTAACGACCTTACCATTCAGACCCAATTATTAACGCCCTTCCCTTACTACGATAACTTTCTTGTTGCCTTGGTAGCTGTGTTGGTTGCGCTTATAACGTTTAGCTTTTTTCGCGTTTTTATAGGGTGAATCTACAACCACATAGCGGTTTCCATGTTTGCGGTAGTAGTGGTTGTTCGCAACGTAATAGCGGTGGTTGTCAACAACCTCAACCCTATGTGCGCTTGGTAACACGTTAACGAATACCCCAATCTCAGGCACGCTAATAACTACGTCAACCAAAGAACGGACGGGCTGCGAGATAACAGTTACTGTTTTACTGCCGCCTCTTTTACCATGAGAGTGATGGCCTGAGTGCGCGCTAGCCTGCCCGGCCACTAGTAAACAAACGCCAGTAATGATACTCAGTGTTATGCGTTTCATAATGCTACTCCTAACTCATTTGTGTATATTCAATGGCTATACTAATGAGTGAAGCTGAACGAAAACTGACTCTGGCGCGCTTTACACTGTCTTTACATTAGGCATAAAAAAGCCCTTGTTACAGGGCGTTTTTAACATGTGTATTTTCGGGCAGCTTTGGCCTACCTTCTACTATCGGGCACCTTCGTAGCCAAACTGGCGCCAGCTTTCATATACAAAGACAGATACGGCATTAGATAGGTTCATGCTGCGACTGTCTGGCAACATAGGAATACGAACGCGCTGCTCTGGAGGTAATGATTGAATATACTCGTCCGGTAAGCCGCGAGTTTCAGGGCCAAATATGAGTGCATCGCCTTTTTGATACGATACGTCACTATGAAACGCTTTACCTTTTGTTGTACAAGCGAATACTCGCTTCGGTTTTGCATCTTCAAGGTAGGCTTCTAAGTTTGCATGGCGCTTAACGTGAGCAAATTCATGATAATCTAAACCTGCACGTCGTACTCGCTTGTCGTCCCACTCAAAACCTAAAGGCTCGATTAAATGTAGTGTGAACCCACTGTTTGCGCATAGACGGATAATATTTCCCGTATTTGGCGGAATTTCTGGCTGATAAAGTACGACATCAAGCATGTTTTTAAACGACCTTCACTGTTAATAACCGACGTATTCTACAACGAAACACGGAAATTCATCACCTACTCTGCGATCAAGAAGTCTAGAATTGTCGAAAGAGAGCGCTCGCGAATGTCGTCTGACTCGGTGAATAATTCATGATAAGCCCTTGGTATAATTTCGAGCTCAGCATTTGGCATTAGGTGTGCCACCCGCCGTTGGCGCTTATTATCTATTATGGCGTCATCGTCTGCGCTTAAAACTAGTGAAGGGGTAGTGATTGCCCCCGCACTAGTTTCAATCCTATTCATGGCCTGATGGGCTGCGGCCAACCACTCAGTCGTTACGCCCCCAAGCTGGATATCTTGCTCTTCATCATAAAGCTCACGAAACAATGCGTAGCGGGATTTGCTATGGGTAAGCTTATTCAAAGAAAAAGGAAACGCGATATACGGGGTTTGCCCAAAAAAGTAGCCTGCATCAGCTTTTTTCATTCTATTAACCGCAAGACCAGTGCGAATTAAACCGTTCGCCAACCAATTGGGCAATGAAGGTTTAATACCGAACATGGGGGAAGCCAAAACGGCTTTAGAAAACAAGTTGGGCAAACGCAACAGCGTAAGCGCGCCAATAGCGCCGCCCATCGAATGACAAACCAACAACAGAGGACCTTGTTGCATAGGCTTAACGATAGACTCAACGAAGGCAACGAAATCGTCTACATAGTCATCGAAATGCGCAACATAGCCGTGTTGGGGATCCCGTGTCATTCTGTCTGAGAGGCCTTGCCCTCGGTGATCAAGAATAAAAACCGCAAAGCCATTTTGATAGAGGTCGTAAATAAATTCTTTGTATTTTAAATAAGACTCTATACGCCCAGAACAGATAACAATGGTTGCTCGCGGCGATTCAGGAATACAGTAGGCGTAACGCACCTTTATATCATCTTTGCCGGTGAAGTGGTTTTCAGTAACACTTTCCTGCCAAAACGGGTTGATGTGAGTGGCAAAGGTGCTGGCTAAATTCTCTTCCGACGTGAACGTCCAGTTCATAAATACCCTATAACGGTCAATTTGCGCTCGTTGTGAAGCTACATACTACTGTCAAAGTATAGGTTACTACTTCGGGAATGACAGAGTGACTCGCAGCCCACCGCGCTCAACAGGTTCAGCGATAATGCGCCCATGATGCAACTCAACCGCCGCTTTTGCAATGGATAAACCTAGCCCAACACCTCCTGACTCTCGCTCTCTGGCAAGCGTAGCGCGGTAAAAAGGTGAAAATATACGTTCGCAATCCTCTGCAGTCAGTCCCCTACCGTCATCGGTAATATGAATGCACCATTGCTTCGCATCTTCGCTAAAAGAAACATGTGTTAAAAACTCGCTATGTCGTATAGCATTGCGCAGAACATTCTCAACCGCGCGACATAGCATCATACTGTCGATAACTACACGCTTTGTGGGAATATCATCAATTTTAAGCTGCTTGTTTTTATTTGCCGCCTCAAAATTCGCATCGGTAAAGACATCGTTGAGCACTAGCGATAGTAATTGCTCTTCCATTGTCGCTTCGCCAGCTTCAGCACGGCTTAGTGTAAGCAACTGACTTACCAGCGCTTCCATGCGATCAGCCTCTCGCTCGACCCGAGATAGCGTTTCAGGATCTACGTTTTGTTGATGGGCAAGACCAAGCGCCATTTGCAAACGCGCGAGCGGTGAGCGCAGTTCGTGAGAAACGTCGGCTAACAAGCGCTTTTGCGATCCCCACATGGACTCCAATTGCTCAGCCATTTTATTAAAGTCGCGCGAAAGCTGTCCTAGCTCGTCCTGACGCTTAGCTGCTCTGCCTACTCGCGCCTGCCAATCGCCATTTGCTATGCGTTTCGCTGAGCTTTGGATTCGCAATATGGGGTTAGTTAGTGATTTCGCAAACAACCAACTCAACAAGATGGTGGTGATCAATGCGATACTAAGAAACAGTAAGACAGGAGGCGTTTGTTTTTCAGGCATTTCCAATCTTACTGAAAAAAGCGCAAATCGAGTGCCGTTGCGCTCAAAGAAAACTGGGCCCAAGATTTTAAACGCCCCTCGCTTAACCGCTATGGGTGATGTTTGACTCACTAAGCGGAGCAAATCTTCTCGATCCTCATTACGAAGCGGTGGGCCTCCACCTGAAATGACGCGATTATCACTAATATCGACAGCCACCATTCGACCTCTCCCTCCCCGAGAATGGTGGTCTAGCGCACCGCGTAATGGCGCATCTTGAAAACGGTCGTTTTGAATGCGCTCCACCACTTGATTAAGGGCAGATACTTCACGTGGCTTTATTGGCACGATTTCAAGATCTTCAAAGAAAAGGCGGCTGCCCCAAATAGCCAACAGTGCGGTAACGAGGAATGTTGCCCAAAACCAAAGAAACAATCGGCCCATAATGGCCCGGGTTGGGCTTATACTGCGTAACAGGTTTACCATTAGTGGCTTCCAACAAGTAACATATACCCTACACCACGGATGGTTTTAATTTTTTCATCTCTGGCCACTACACCGATTTTCTTGCGCAAGTTACTCACGTGCATATCGATACTTCTATCAAAAGCCTGAAGTGGCTTACCTAGTATCTTTAAGCTTATCTCTTCTTTCGTAACACGTTGAGCAGCATTGAGCATTAACAGTCGCAGAATTAAAAATTCCGTTGTTGTAAGCGTTAGTTCGACATCATCCACTTTCGCCAGCTGACTGCTAGGGCTTAAAAAGATCCCGTTGACAAATAAATCTTGTTCAACAGCTCCGCCCGTTGATGACAAATTATGACGGCGAACAATAGCTTTTATTCGCGCAACGAGCTCCCTGTGATTAAAGGGCTTAGGTAGATAGTCATCAGCCCCCATTTCGAGGCCCAAAATGCGGTCGTAGTCATCGCCTCTCGCGGTAAGCATAAGCACAGGGGTACTGTGACTTGCTCGAAGCTTTTTTAATACGTCAAACCCATCCATTTTAGGCATCATCACATCAAGCAATATCAGGTCGTAATGACGCCCAGAGATCGCTTCGGATAACCCCTCTTCGCCATCGTTGCGCACTTGCACCTGATAACCCATACCTGATAGGTAGGTGGAAAGCATTTCTGTCAGCTCTAGGTCATCATCAATAACGAGGATAGACTGCAAGTGAAAATCTGTACTCATGGTATTAAACTCTTTAACTGCTAGATTCATGAAAATGCCTGTAAATTAGATAAAACTCAACCTACGCTTTCGGGGTGCTTCGCCTTAAGCTTACAAACAACACTGACAAAACGCGTACTATATCTTTTCAGACCTTTACAATCACAAATCGGTCTTACCTTTACATAAGCTTTACACTGCGTTGACTGCATTTTTAGACGCGCACGCTAGAGTTAGCATGTCCGAAAAAAAGGAGACGACAATGAAAAAGTTATTAATTGCTAGTGTAACAGTAGCAGCAATTGGCTTAGGTGGCCTCGCACTTGCGCATCCTGCCGGGCCTGGAATGCGTCACCACGAACCGGTAAAAGAAATTGTTAAACATCTTCGCGGCATCAGCTTAAGTGACGCGCAGCGCGAAGAAATAAAAACACTCGTAAGCGCATTTAAAGACGCTAACCCTCGACCTGAATTTGGTGATATTGAAAAACCTAACTTAGATTTTGCTACCGCCACTGAAGCCCAGATCAGCGCTTTTATCCAAACCCAGATTGAAGAGCGCGAAGCAACGCATTTTGCTTTTGCTCAACTACGCCACGACATCTACAAGGTGCTGAATGAAGAACAGCAAGCAATTCTGTTAGCTCGAGACGCTAAAAGAGAAGTAGATAGACAGAAACATCATGATACTTTCAAAAAACAAGAAGCACGCTTTGCCAAACGAATGGATGGTGAGGGTCAAGGTCCTAAACCCAAGCCTAGGGAGTTTTTGTTCGAAGGCATTGAATTAACCGACGCACAAATAGCAAGCCTTGCTGAGCTTCGCGAGTCGTTCAAAGAGACATCGAAAACAAATAGAGAGACGCTACGCAATTTTAAAGACGCCCAGCGAGATTTAATTCGAAGCCAGTCTTTCTCTGAAGAGGCTTGGGACGCGCTTATCGCTCAATACAAAGATAGCCTTGTTAATGCCGGCGTGGAAAAAGCTAGACAGCATCAGGCCATGTTTCAAGTCCTAACATCAGAGCAGCAAGCGCAACTAGCAGCTCTGCGCGAAGAAGAACGTAAGCTACACGAGCTATTTAAGCTTTAACGCTTAGCTTTTTTAACCTTTTTACCCACCGTAAAAAGTGCTGGCTTCGGCCAGCCTTTTTTATGGCTGAGCCTCAGACAACTTTTGTGTTACGGATAAGGTCAGTGGCGTCACAAAATCACCAAGATGTACGCTATCACTCCCTCGCTCAGCCTTAAGCAAGCTAACCTCGTCAGCCACTTCAAATACTTCTAAAGTAAGGGTATTACTCGAAAATAAACCCGATTTTCTTGATAACCCTAGGGTGGGTAACGCGCGTTGCTTTACGAGTGAAAATTTATCTCCTGCCGTCAAACCGCTATTTTTACCTAGGTCGATTGCAATATAGTCAGGCGATATATCTATAACTTGCGCATAGGTTGTTTCGCACTGTAATGCCCCATGAATATCGGTAATGGCAGCGTGTATAGTGTTTAGCACCATTCGACCAAAATCACTTCGCCACAAAAGGCTATTGTTACTATCTATAGAATCGTGTTGAGAGAACGGCCAGTCCGCTTCACTGTGATAGCTATCGTTGAAAATAACTTTTGCTTTAAACGTATCGAGTACGTAAACCTGAACAGTAAAGTTTCTGCGAAGTGCTGTACTATCGCTTTCAAATACCGACGTTGCTTGTGACACTTGTTCAAAAAGCGAAATGTCTTTAACAAACCCAAATACCACAAATTGCTGACCATACTCATTTCGAAGGTACGTGGACATCGCCGTCAAATCGACATCAGAGAGACTAGACGTTAGCCAAGTATTTACGTTAATGAGGGAAACGGGAATTTGGCTAACACTATTGCCGTTATAAAGCCCATTGAGCTGCTGTGTAAAACGTTGAGATACATGACTACCAAATGAATAAAGCATACCGGTAGCAGCTTGCTGCGGTGAAGTTAGAGAAAATTCAGTTACTAGTATCCGATGGGCTAATCCATTATTAGTACAGTTAAACAGAGGCGTAATATTAACGTTCACCACTACAGTAAGCAGGTCGTCTTTAAGTGTTTCACTTATAATTTCTACACGCTGTATTCTTCCCTGAGAGCGAATTTCTGCCTTACTAGAAAGCAGTAAACCATCTACCATAATATCTTGCGCTGATATCGTGCTGCCACTATGAAAAGCCGCATCTGCGATAGCGTTTTGTATGGCACTGGTTCTTATATCGCTTAACTCTGCCCCTGCGAGGGCTACAGTAGATTCGCCTTGTACCCATTGAGCACAAGCTAACTTAGTCACCATTAGAAAAGAGAATAAAACTAACCCAGTAAGCGTTTTACGTAATCGGCTCTTGTACATGTAATTCTCGTCACTAACCAAAAATTGAAAACAGTTTACCGATTACCGTAGGCTGCTGATTTTCCTGTAGATCACCTGTACCGCTGTATTCAATTAATGCGTTACCGACTTTAGATGACAATACTGTGTTGCTTTCATCAACGTCCTTTTTGCGTACTTCTCCGGAAAAACGAATGTATTCTTTTCCCCTGTTCATGGTTATCCACTTTTCTCCGGTAACAAGTAAATTTCCAGCAGGGGTTATACCGGTTACGTATACAGTAATGCTGCCACTCATAGAATTTGATTGTTTGGTTTGAGCTGAGCTAGCAAATTCGCTGTCTTGCTCATGCTCTACTTCAACATCGTCGCCTTCAACACGAATACCACCTAGTTTCAATGTGACGGGCGCCAAATCGAACGAAGTATTTTTGTCGGTATTAAAATCAAGAGACTTCTCTGATTGGGTCTGCTCATCGAGCTTAACCAATATCATATCCCCTACTTTAAAGTTCGCATGGCGCTCATAAAGCCCTATTGATTGCTCAGGGTTAAATAAAGAACCGGTAGGCACATGTAAAGTGGGTGTGGGCTGCGCTCTGGGTGGTGAATAGCGCGGATGACCAGGTTTCGGTTCGTCTTCTATTTGGCTAACTGCCCGTTGCGACACATTGGGGTTAGTAGGGCTATTTTGAACAACCTGCTCTTCTTCAGTAATTGTTTGGGCGCAACCCCCAAGTGTAAAGATTGCGATAAGTGTGTGTATATGGCATCGAACTTTCATGACATTGCTCAGTATTATTTTTTATGCAGTGTGTAATTTAAGTGCCATCCATGACCTGACAGGAGCAAGTTTAAACGAACAAATCAGAAGAAATCTCGTTCACTTTCTCTATTTGCAAAACCTTTACAAATCAACTATATGCCTGCGGGTAAGGGGATGTTATGGCCTTAGAAAACACAACCACCAGCTCTGTTGGAACTGGCTTCAATGCACTGTTATCAAAACTTGATTTAGCGTCAGGTTTCAATGACAGTAAAGCTGCAAATTCGACAAATTCTTCAACAACATCAGATAATGAAGCGGCAAAAAGCGGCGAGTCTTTGCCGTCTATTTTCTCATTATTACTTGACCAACAGAACCAGACGAATGAACCAGTGGGTACATCGGATATTGTTGCGGATATCAGTGCGGATACTATTGCAGATAAAGAAGAGGCTATCAGTGCTGCAAGCCTTGCAGCAGATGCACTCTCACCACTGACAAACATGAGCAATGCACTTTCAGATGATGCTATAGTCGCTATGCAAGGTACGCTATTAACTGCATTGCAAAACAATATATTTCAAGCGTTATCCTCCAATAGCGACACCACTAATACTGCTACTACCAGCGCAACTTCTGACATTGACAATACTAGTATTAATCAAAATGAAGCCAGCCCAACTTTATTCGACACCCTATACACAAACGCATTTGGTGATGACGGGCTTAACCTTAAAGATGGCTTTGATGTCTTAAATATTGCAAACCACCTGCCTATAGTTTCTGATATTTACGAGGCAACTACTTCTAGCCACACTGCTGCCGCGGCAAGTTTGGCTGGTAGCTTTTTATATGGGGGCGTAGGTGGCCTTATGTATAACGCTGTAGACTTAGCCGTTGAAAACGTTACTGGGCAAAGTATTTCAAATAACCTGTGGTCAATGGGCCAAGCTCTAGTGTCATCGTCCCTCAGCGAAATTAATGCAGATAGTGCTTCACAGGTTTCTGATGACAATGCACTGGCCTCAACGTCTATCGAGACTACTGATATAAAGGCGGGAATAGCCAATAAGGCCGCGGACGCTACTTACCAATTCGTTCAACGAGGCTTAAATTAAAGCCTCTACTTTGAACAAGCGCACGTAGAGAAAATAGTGTTTGCCCGAAGGCCTTAGAAGTTGGGTTTAACTGGCTTGTATTCAGGAGATAGGAAGAGCGGTGATGTGATCACTAAATCTGCTGTGGCTGGTGTGCAGGCTACTGGTACGTTCCACACTGAGCACAGCCGCAATAGCGCTTTTACGTCGGGGTCATGGGGCGCTGGATTTAAAGGGTCCCAAAAGAAGAATAGCGCGTCTAGCTTGTTTTCTGCAATCAACGCGCCTATTTGCTGGTCCCCACCAAGCGGGCCACTTTTATAGCGTGTGACGTCTAATCCTGTTTCGCTAGCAATTAAGCCGCCCGTTGTTCCTGTCCCCACCAAATTACACTGCTTAAGCACGTCAATATGCTGTTTAACCCATGCTAGCAATTCGGGCTTCTTATGATCGTGCGCAACCAGCGCTAAAGTAAGTTTGCTCATTTTATTTTCCGAGTTCAATCCCAATAACCTATTTTCACAGTCTTCTGCTTAGGCCTATAGCAACCTATCACTTATCACTGTCTGATTTCATGCGCTACTTGCGCTTTACAATTTGGGCCCGTTTTCCTTTGCAGAAACAGACTACATTCATAGCTTATTAAGCAGCAACGCTGCCATAAATAAGTACAACTACTACTTATTAGGTGCCAAATATAAATATTCAGTTCTATTGAGCTTGTTGTCAACTTACTGTCATAACTATAAATATATCATTAAGTATCTTTTTACAGACGAAACAGCATAAATATAAGATAAAATATTTATACATTTTTATTGCATAAACATTCAAATTAGATACACTAGTCCACGGTTAAAGCATCCAACCCGTAAATTCGGGTTGTAACTTTATAGGAATTGATGATGACACAACCAACTCGCGTTGTTGGTTCAACCACTAGCAACGATAAAGAGTTTATCTCTCCCCTGGCTGGCTACACCATGCATAGCGCACGACGATGCGTGTGCACATCTATGCTTATTCAGTAGCACACTTTTTACCTTTGTAATGTGGTCGCGGTTAGGCAAGGATATTCGCCCAACCAGTTTACAAAGGTAAAAAGTGATTTTTTTCTCCTTTTATTGAATTTTTAAATTATGTATAGCGTTTCAATTATTGGTGCCAGTGGTTACACAGGTGCACAACTTGTTCAGTTGGTTATTCAACATCCAAAACTTAAGTTAGCGGGTACTTATGTATCTGAGAAAAGTAGCGATGCGGGTAAAAATATCGCACAGCTTCACGGCAATTTGGCCCATGTCAACGCTACGCTCACGCCTATCTCAGATGCAGCCCTGAAAGAGATGGCTAACGATGTTGATTTTATTTTTCTGGCAACACCTCATGAAGCAAGCCACGACTGGATGCCTGTTCTATCTTCAGGTAAAGCAAAGGTACTTGATTTATCGGGCGCTTTTAGGTTGAAAGACACCCAAGTTTTCGAACAGTTTTATGGCTTCCCTCATACGCAGAAGCAAAGTCTAGCTCAAGCCGTTTACGGTCTTGCCGAGTGGCACGAAGCACAGATTGCCAGCGCAGATGTAATTGCTGTTCCGGGTTGCTACCCCACTGCGAGTCTTAGTGCACTTAAACCACTTGCTGAAAATAACTTGCTTGATGCAAATGTACGCCCTGTAATTAATGCCGTTTCCGGCGTATCGGGTGCAGGTAGAAAAGCCAGTTTAACCACCAGTTTTTTTGAGGTCAGCCTTCAGGCATACGGCGTGTTAGGTCATCGTCATACGCCTGAAATTGAAGCGTATCTAGGCACGCCTGTTATCTTCACGCCGCACCTTGGAAACTTTAAAAGAGGTATCTTGGCAACGGTCACCGTGAAGGTTAAAGCTGGTACCACCAGCGAGCAGCTTGAACAAGCGTACACTGACGCCTATGCTGATAAACCTATTGTGCGTTTGCGTACCAGTTTCCCAAAAATTGACGACGTTGCTCATACCCCTTTTGTTGATCTTCACTGGAAGCTAGATGAAGCATCTGGGTATGCAGTGGTTACCGCTGCAATTGACAACGTAATGAAAGGCGCAGCCTCTCAGGCTATTCAGTGCCTTAATATAATGACGAAACAACCAGTAGAAACAGGGTTAGTACTATGAGTGTTTCACCTATCGTAATTAAAGTTGGTGGTGCATTGCTTGACGATGCAGCAGCAATGACACGCTTATTTTTAAGCGTAAAAGAAGTTCAAGCCATACGCCCCGTAGTGGTCGTGCACGGTGGCGGCCCGTTGGTTGAGACCCTAATGGCAAGCCTAGGTCTTCAAAGTACGAAAATTGATGGCCTTCGCGTTACGCCCGATGAGCACATGCCTTATATCTGTGGCGCACTTGCAGGCTCTGCGAACAAACAGCTTTGTGCAGCGGCACTTGCCACGGGTATTACGCCAGTTGGTTTATCTCTGCTAGATGGAAATATGGTGGTATGCGAACCACTAGCTGATCAATATGGTGCGGTAGGTGTACCTTCAACAGCTGATGCTTCTTTCCTAAAAAGCGTACTAGCGCAGTCTACACTTCCCGTAATTAGCTCTATTGGCTCAAGCCCACAAGGTAGGTTACTGAATGTAAATGCTGATCAAGCAGCCACGGTTATCGCTGAACTTCTTAACGCGGAACTTTTATTACTTTCTAATGTTGAAGGTGTACTAGACGGCGACAAAGCGCTAGTTAGCGAACTTAACGCTGCAAGTATTTCAAAGTACGCTGAGGAAGGCGTGATCACGGACGGAATGAAAGTAAAAGTAGATGCGGCACTTGCGTCTGCAGAAAGCCTAGACCGCGCGGTTTACATCGCAAGCTGGGCAGCTGATATCAACGATATTTTAAATAAGAAAACGGGCACACAAATTCTGCCCGCAGCGCTGGCAAACTCAGAGTCGACAAACGCTGACTTACACCACACCGACGTAACAAAAGGCAATGCCGGAGAAGTACAATGAAACAGGACCTACTTACTTTTGCAGACTGGACACCAGACGCAATGAAAAACTTGCTGCAATTGGCTGTAGAAATTAAACAAGCACCGGCAAGTTACAGCAATGTGCTAGCGGGAAAATCAATCGTTGCCCTGTTTGAAAAACCGTCTTTGCGAACCCGCGTAAGCTTTGATATTGGAATTAATAAGCTTGGCGGTCATATGGTGTACTTAGATGCACAGTCGGGCAAATTAGCAGGTCGAGAAGATGCAGTGGATACAGCAGCTAACCTAGCCTGCTGGGCTGACGCTATTGTCGCTCGCGTGTTTTCTCACGAAACCCTAGAGACCTTTGCTAAGGCAGCAAAAGTGCCAGTAGTTAACGCACTGTGCGATAAATACCACCCATGTCAGGGCCTTGCCGATTACCTCACTATGTTTGAACGCTTTGGCAAGACCGAAGGTCTTACCATGGCATACGTAGGCGATGGCAATAATGTGACCCATTCACTATTAATTGTAGGTGCGCTTTTAGGTTGCAACCAAGTGGTAGTAACACCAGAAGGTCACGAAGCGGCTCCTGAGATAGTGGCGCAGGCCAAAGCAATTGCTGAGAAAACGGGCGTATCGATTGTTGAAAGCACCGACCTTAGTGCCGCTAACGGCGCAGACGTTATCTATGCAGATACATGGCTTTCAATGGGTGACGATACGCCGCTTGAGGTGATCAAAGAGAAGTTCATGCCTTATCAGGTAAATGAAGCGCTGATGGAAGCAACGGGGGCTAGCTACGTAATGCACTGCCAGCCTGCCCATCGCGACTTAGAAATTACAGGCTCGTTAATTGATAGCGATAAGTCTCTATTAATGCAGCAAGCCGAAAATAGAATGCATGGCCAAAACGCCATTCTTACTCAATTACTTAACGCCTAAGCAGGCGCCTAAAAAGACGCTTAAAAGGATTACATAGATGCAAAACGTAAAAAAAATCGTGCTGGCCTATTCAGGCGGGCTTGATACATCAGCCATCATTCCTTGGCTAAAAGAAAACTATGGCTGTGAAGTTGTCGCATTTGCGGCAGATGTGGGCCAAGGTGATGAAGAGCTAGAAGGCCTTCATGAAAAAGCTATCGCATCTGGCGCAAGCGAGTGCCACATTGTTGATTTGAAAGAAGAGTTCGTAAGCGAATATATCTTCCCTACTATCACGACAGGTGCGGTATACGAAGGTGAATATTTACTTGGTACGTCAATGGCGCGCCCTGTGATCGCCAAAGCGCAAGTTGAGATTGCACGTAAAGTAGGTGCTGACGCACTATGTCACGGTTGCACCGGTAAAGGTAACGACCAGGTGCGTTTTGAAAGCACCTTTGCCGCCCTAGCCCCTGATCTTACCGTTATCGCGCCGTGGCGTGAGTGGGACATGGTAAGCCGCGAAGACTTACTTGCTTACCTAGCTGAACGCAATATTGCGACAACAGCGTCAGCGACAAAAATTTATAGCCGTGATGCAAACGCATGGCACATTTCACACGAAGGCGGCGAGCTTGAAGACCCATGGCAAGAGCCTACCAAGCAAGTGTGGACCATGACGGTTGACCCAGAAGATGCACCAGACACGCCAGAGCGCGTCACCCTGTCTTTTGACGAAGGTAAGCTGACCCACGTTGATGGTGAAGCATTATCGCCTTATCAAGCACTCGTTAAGCTAAACACAGTCGCAGCAGCGCACGGTGTTGGACGTATCGACATTGTTGAAAACCGCCTTGTAGGCATGAAGTCTCGTGGCTGTTATGAAACACCTGGCGGTACTGTATTACTTAAAGCGTATAAAGCGCTAGAAACTATGGTGCTAGATAAAGCGGCGCTTAAATACCGTGAGCAGATTGGCCTTGAGTTCTCACACGTGATGTACGACGGCCGTTGGTTCACCGCCCTTAACGATGCGCTACTTGCAGGCGCCGCGTCTTTCGCTAAGAAAGTGACAGGCGATATCGTGGTTAAACTGTACAAAGGCCAAGCTACTGTTACCCAGCGTAAATCGCCCAACAGCCTTTACTCTGAAGACTTTGCTACCTTTGGTGCAGACGATGTTTACGACCAGAAGCACGCTGAGGGCTTTATCCGCCTATTTAGTCTTTCTAGTCGAATTGAAGCACTAAAAAATCAAGGTTAATTGTATACCGCGCGTAGCTTTTAGCAGCTACGCGCAGGTAGCAAAGGCAACAAACAGTATTTAAGGAGCATCGCATGGCGTTGTGGGGTGGCCGGTTTGAATCCGGTGCAAGTAGTATGTTTAAACAGGTTAACGACTCGCTGCCGTTTGACCAAGTTATGGCAAGCCAAGATATTCAAGGCTCTATCAGCTGGTCTCGTGCGCTGCAAAAGGCAGGCGTACTAACTGCTGACGAACAAGCCCAGCTTGAAGCAGCACTTAGCGAGTTAAAAGCGAAAGCCGATGCAGGAGAGTTAGACTTTAACGCATCGAGCGAAGAAGATATTCACAGCTTTGTAGAAGCTGCGCTTATTGAAAAGCTTGGCGATATTGGTCGTAAACTACACACAGGTCGTAGCCGAAACGACCAAGTGGCTACTGACTTTCGCTTGTGGGTAAGAGAACATATTGCCTCACTTCGCGCTGATGTTTTAGGTGTTATTAAATCACTTCTAAATGCCGCTAGCCGTCATCAAGAAGCCATTATTCCAGGTTACACCCACTTACAACGTGCACAGCCTATTCACTTTGCGCACTGGTGCTTAGCTTATGTTGAAATGCTAAAGCGTGACTTAAGCCGTTTGGACGATCTTAAAGTGCGCATGAATCAGTGCCCTTTAGGCTCTGGCGCATTGGCAGGTACCACGTTTCCTGTAGATCGTCATGCCATTGCTGAAGAACTAGGCTTTGACTCTCCATGCCTAAACAGCTTAGACGCTGTATCAGACAGAGACTTCGTTCTTGAACTTTTGTTTGTGGCCAGCACCAGCATGATGCACTTATCGCGTCTTGCTGAAGATATGATTTTCTATAACTCTGGCGAAGCGGGTTTCTTGCAGTTGGGCGATAGCGTAACTTCTGGTTCGTCGCTTATGCCGCAGAAAAAGAACCCAGATGCACTAGAGTTAATGCGTGGCAAATGCGGCCGAGTATTTGGCTCGTTACAAGCACTTTTGGTTACCATGAAGGGTCTTCCACTTGCATATAACAAAGATATGCAAGAAGACAAAGAAGGTGCTATCGATACGGTAAACCAGTGGCACATTTGTTTGTGCATTGCTAGTGAAGTGCTCGACTCACTGCAGCTTAATGAAGAACGCTGCCGTACTGCGGCAACTCAAGGCTTTTCTAACGCAACCGAGCTTGCCGATTACTTGGTAGGCAAAGGTGTACCTTTTAGAACAGGCCACGATATTGCAGGGCGTGTTGTGCTTCAGGCCATAGATAAAGGCTGTGCTATTGAAGATTTACCGCTAAGCGACATGCAGGCGATTTGCGATAAAATTGAAGACGACGTATACCCGGTACTACAGCTAGAGTACGGCGTTAATCAACGCAATATCTTGGGCGGCACCAGCAAAGAAACAGTCACCAAAGCACTGTATCAAGAGTTGGAAGACTTGGATAAGCAAGGGTAGCGGTAAGGAACTACTTAGATGGTACTAGCGCAGCAAGATGGCATAAAACTGTTTCGCAGTTCACTGCCATACATTAATGCTCATCAGGGAAAGACCTTTGTACTGATGTTCGGTGGCGAAGCCATTGAACATCCTAATTTTCCCAACATAATTCAAGATATCGCTCTATTGAACAGCCTTGGTGTACGTGTGGTAGTGGTGCACGGAGCCAGACCGCAAATAGACCAGCGTGTTGCGTTACGCAGTATAGAAGGCCGTTTCGAAAACGGCGTGCGCATTACCGATAAGCAAACCCTTGAATGTGTAAAAGACGCCGCAGGTTCGGTTCGTTCACAGGTAGAAGCCCTACTTACTATGGGACTTCCAAATTCCCCCATGCACGGTGCACAAATACGGGTGTGCTCAGGCAACTTGGTGGTGGCCAAACCTATGGGCGTACGTGGCGGTGTTGACTTTGAAAACACCGGTTTAGTGCGTCGTATTGATACTACTGGCATTAACGACCATCTTAACGACGGCTCGATTGTGCTGCTATCGCCTATGGGCTATTCATCAACAGGTGAAGTGTTTAACTTATCCCATGAAGACGTGGCCACACAGGCAGCTATCGCCCTTAAAGCTGACAAGCTTATCGTATTTTCAAACTATGATGGCGTATACAACCGCGAAGGTCGTTTACTTCGCACCATTGAACGTCCTCAGCTAGAACAGCTAACTCTAGCAGGTGACATCACCACCGAAGATACGGTGTTAAGCGCCCTTACCACCAGCGTAGCTGCCGGTGTGCCTCGCGCTCACTGTATCAGCTTTGAAAAGGACGGTGCTTTACTTCAAGAATTGTTTACCCGCGACGGAACGGGCTCGCTAGTTATGGAACACCATTACGAGCAATTACGCGCAGCGACCATCGAAGATGTGGGCGGGATCTTAAAGCTAATAAAACCGCTAGAAGAAAGCGGGGTGTTAGTGAAGCGTTCTCGTGAACGTTTAGAAAGCGAAATTAACCAATTCATAGTAATAGTGCGCGATGGCATGATCATCGCCTGCGCAGCTTTGTATTTATACCCTGAAGATGGCTGTGCCGAATTAGCTTGCGTGGCGACCCACCAAGATTATCGCGGCAAAAACCGTGGCGAACGGATTCTAGATGAAGTACGAACGCGTGCTAAAGAAGCTGGTATTAACAGCATATTTGTATTAACAACGGTAACAGCGCACTGGTTCTTAGAGCAAGGGTTTGAGCCCGCAGACATTAGTGCTTTACCTGCCGTGAAAAAAGAGCTGTATAACTTCCAGCGTAATTCTAAAGTGTTTACCCTTACGGTGTGAGACCTATCTATTTAAAAACGTGAATGCTATCGCTTACTTATCCCAGCTAAGCGATAGCATTTGCGTTCCCCTTGCACTTCACTCATTACTCAGCACTAACTATCAACAAAATAAATAGTTAGGATATTGCATTTTATTGGTGCAGAAGGTTTACTGGTTAGACCAGATGAGTTTTCGAGATTTTCCATGTCGAGCAAAATAAAGCAACAAGACACCCAAAAGAATACGAGTGTTAAAGATATCACTGTTGCCTGTGCTGATAGTACTCCGCTTGCAGCTTCTCTTTTCTCTCCTGTCAGCCCTGCTAAAGCAGCCATAATGATTGGTCCTGCTACGGGTATTAAACGTCAGTTTTACAGCGCATTTGCCACTTATTTGTGTGAGCAAGGGTTTGGCGTTATCACGTTCGATAACCGAGGTATTGGCGGGTCGGTAAAGGGCAGCGTTAAACAAAGTGATGCATCACTAGTAACATGGGGTGAACAGGATATGCCGGCGGTGCTAGAGACACTAAAGATTCATTTCCCTAATGTCCCCTATTTTCTTGTTGGTCATAGCGCGGGTGGTCAACTACTGGGTTTGATGTATAACGTACACGACCTCACTGCTTTTTGTAACTTTGGCAGTTCATCAGGTAGCTTACGGAACATGCGTAAAAGCTATTTGCTAAAAGCGCATTTCTTTATGAATTTCTATATCCCGGTGAGTAATTTACTGTTCGGCCATACGAAATCTCAGTGGGTAGGCATGGGAGAGCCACTGCCTAAAAAAGTGGCGCGCCAATGGCAGAAATGGTGTAACGGTAAAGGCTACGTAAAAACAGGGTTTGGCAGTGATGTAAACCAGCACCACTACGACACCATTCAGATTCCTTCTAAGTGGCTACTCGCCAATGACGACGACATTGCTAATATTCACAACGTTCACGATATGATTAGCGTTTTCCCCAATATGGAAGCTGAGGTGGAGGAACTCGACCCTCTGGCTCATAACGTAAAAGAAATAGGCCACATGAAGTTTTTCTCACGGAAATGTCAGCACCTATGGCCTAAAGTTACCGATTACTTTAATCAATACGTGTGATATTACCTTCGAACGAGCGCTTTTTATCAAAGCGCTCGAACTCAACGAAGGTGACGAGCTCCACGCTAAACAAGCGTATAAATTCTTCCTTCGTCTGAGGGAATCTGACCTTGTTGGTGCTGGCTAAAGTCATCTTGTAATGCGCTCAACCCTTCACGCTCTTTAACGTTTAACCAACCGGCACTCCACGCAATGGCTTTTGAGACAAACCCGCTACTTAACTTCTGGTACTCAGCAGCCCCAATCTCAGACATGCGCTGCTGTATATGGGCAGGCGCAAAGAAGAACTCTTCATCGCTTGCGGGCTTAACATCCTGCCAGTGAGTAAGCCCAACGTTGATGTATCTTGTTAGGTGCGCACCAAGTCTATGTTTTATTGAGTCTTTAACCTTGGCATTGCCGGACATGTCGACCACAACGGTGCTTTTTAGTTGCAACATTTCCAGCTGTTCATAGCTAATAACGGTGCTGTAAACATTTAACGCTTCAAGTGATGCAATGCGCTTTTCAGAGGTGACGCCTATCGCGCTAATACCGGCTTCATTTAATGCAAAGGCAAGCCCTAAACTGGTTTTGCTTGAAGCACTTAATACTAATAACTGCTCTCTTTGTGCCCCAGGTATAGCATCGACTACTTCTGATAGACAGTAAGACGTTGCGTATAGCGGCCACAGCAACATCTGAAAATTTTCTTGGCTGTGCTGCTTAGTGTTTACTTCAGCGTTAGCACCAGCCGCTAATGCAGGAAGTGGCCGGTAGACATTGTACCCTTGGGGCAACTTCAAACGATGAGGGCTACAGTCGATAAGGTTACTGCTACTAACTGTAGTGTTACTCATCACCAAATATTCAGCGGGTGGGAAGTAACCCAAAAAACGACTTCCTACTTCTACCGCATCGTTATTAGATCTAATTACTTGCCCCACGCCCCATACTGGAATAACGCCCCAGTTTTCGTCGCTACTTATATTAAAAGGTGGAAAAAACTGCCAATAACCTAGCTTGTCACCCACCATATAATAGGTCAGGTTATTGGCAGTAAACGCGAACCTTTCAATTTTGATCACTAGGCTTTTCGCCTTTCCAGCTTCCTCTATCTGCGCGTTATCATGACTATCTTCTGCTTGCATTATCCGAAAGCGGTTTGGGTTCGTTTTGTCTATTTGAAACTGTTTCATCGTTATTTATAACCTTTTAAAGTTGCCCGCTCGCTTTTAAGCCGTGTATGTAAGTCATCAGCTTTTGCATGGCAGGTACCGCAGCTTCTTTCAAACGCCCTAATACCTGCATTTTTTGCATATCGTCTTTTGCAACGCCGTGTACTACTTTTGAAAAGCCATCCAGCCGACAATGGTAGATCCAATCTTTAAGCGCTGTGTCTTCACCCCAAATTTGCATATTTCGCAACATGGCGGCGGTCATGGGTAACCAATCGACGTCGCGATTAGGCAATGGGACCACTTGTGTCAGCATTTGCTTTTGTTGCTCATCGCTATAGGCCGCCTCAACGTGGGCAATAAGCGCTGCACTAAAAACGGGTTGATAGGCACGTACTGTTTGAGGGGTGATGGTGTCACCATCAAATACCGCTTTCATCTCTAAGTTAGTAAGCGCTGAAGCCGAACAATCAATAACAAGGGCGTTATCTGGCATACTCCACGTTGTATCTTCAAATTGAAGCTTATCGCGGCTGATATGCTTAACCCGACCTTCTCTAACGATAGACGGAAGCGTTTGTAAGGCTTTTAGCTCTAATTCGCTCACCGTTGCGCCGTGGAACATACTCGGTCTTACTTCCTTATCAATGCGCAGTAAAACACCGCGCTCTTCCAATTTGTCGAACATATCTTCAATGGAAGTTGACGCAGCAATAGCTTCCATCTGATTCGCTTGCGCCCCAATAGAATCAAAGAAGAAGTCATCCAAGGGCTGGGTGTTTTTACGGTTAAGTAACCACGCATCGCGCGATACCACCCAATGAATATTATGAGGGGCGACGTGATTTTCTAGCAGCCATAAGCAGGTATCAATACCCGTTTTACCACCACCGACCACCACGTAGTTATCAAAGCCTGCGATATTTTCAACCACGGTATTAACAGGCGTAAATGCAACATCGTTGTCGCGAGTAAAGCTTGGAGTATGGGTAAGTGGAATATTGGTATTTAAATAAGTGGCATCAACAATTTTCTTGTTCACAGTCACGTTATACTGCTTGCCACTTAAGGTAGAAATAAACTGTTTATTTCCTTTGTATTCGCATAGCGGGTAATACTGCACTCGATTTGAAGGCAAAAAGGTTTCGTTCATTACCGCATCGAAATACGCGCTAACTTCTTGGCCTGAAGCTAACCCCATTAGGCCTTCATTCATTCCACACTTGTCGATTACGCCCCGATTTAGCTCTTTTGAGCATACGCCATAGAACGCTGAAGGCTGGTGTAGGGTGACGAAGGGGTAAGCGTAGTTCCAATGCCCGCCGGGCTTCGCATTTTTATCTACAATCAAAATGTTGGCGTTTGTTTCGTGGAGCAGTACATCGGCGAATGCCATCCCTACCGCGCCAGCGCCTACAATCAAATAATCGCAGGTTAATTGCTCAGTTTTCATATATAGTGTCCTTATGAATAACCTGCGGGCAGGCAGGTTGAATGTTAAACCAAGAGATATAACAGCGTTATAAAACCACTTTACATAACGGTGTTATATTGCGCAACATGTAAATGATGTGTAAATGAAAAAAGATACCCGACAAAAGATTTTAGATGCTGCTTCAGCACTGTTTTTAAAAGGCGGTACAAATGCGCTGAGTGTGCGCGCTATAGCCGAAGGCGCTGGTATGTCTACTATCGGCATTTATAGCCATTTTAAAGGTAAGCAAGGCATCCTAGATGCGCTCTATATTGAAGGTTTTGAACTAGTGGAGCGTGAAATGTTGGCAGCGGATGGCAATACTGCGGCGGAAAAAGTGATTAATGGCTGCGAGCGTATTTTAACGTTTTCAGAAACTCATGCGGCTCATTATCGACTAATTTTTGCTTCTAATTTGAAAGACTATACCCCATCAGATGAGGCGATAGAGGCAGGTGAAAAAGCCTTTATCACGCTAACTAAGCTTACCGCGGCGCTGATTAAAAAAGATTTGTCTGTCGAAGAAAAACAAGATGTGGCTATGCAGGTTTGGGCGCTAAATCACGGGTACATTACCTTAAACCAGCACGAAATTAGCAAGCGTATTACTTGGAACAATTGGAAAGAACGCGCACTTCAGGCCATTCGTTTGCACGTTTACGCCCTAGTCGCAACCCAGTAAAAAAGCGGGGTCAGAGTACATTTTCCAAAATTAACTCTGACCCCATTTACTTTATCTGCTGGCTACCGCCTTTCTAACACGAGCCCCGTAGTCGCTATCTGCTAGGTCGTATTGAACGAACATGGCTTCTTGAACATCTTGAGTCGCTTGGCTTAAACCATCAGCGATATTGTTTACCAACTGCTGCTTTTGGTCTTCACTCATAATGCGGTACAGATCACCTGCCTGTGAGTAGTTGTCTTCATCACGGTTATCATAAATGTCTAACCATGCATCTTGCTCTAATGGCATCGGTGGCTCGTGCACCTCTGGCATTTCAGCAGGCTCACCAATGCGAGCACGGTTATTTGGATAGAAGTTTGCTCCACTTCCCGCAAGTGCTGGGTTAATCCCTGCAAAAGCGCCATCTCGCTGATAATTGTGTACTGGACAACGTGGTGCGTTTACCGGTATCTGGTTGTAGTTTGCACCAATGCGGTATCGGTGTGCATCTTGATATCCAATTAGTCGCGCTTGAAGCATTCTGTCTGGCGATGCACCAATACCCGGTACCAAATTGCTCGGCGCGAACGCTGCTTGCTCAGTTTCTGCAAAGTAGTTATCAACATTACGGTTCAACTCCAACTGTCCTACTTCAATTAATGGGAAATCGCTGTGTGGCCATATTTTGGTCAAATCAAACGGGTTGATATGATAATTGCGGGCTTCCTCTTCGGTCATGATCTGCACGTTCACTGTCCACGTTGGGAAATCACCGTTATCAATACTTTCAACCAGGTCTTGTTGCGCACCAAAGGCAGGCATTTTCGCTGCTTCTTCGTTAGTGAGCGTTTTAATACCTTGATTAGTTTTAAAGTGCCACTTCACCCAATAGCGCTCACCTGCATTGTTCCAAAAGCTTAAAGTATGTGAGCTATAGCCATTTACGTGGCGATAGGAAAGTGGGATACCACGGTCAGACATCAAAATCGTTGATTGATGTAATGACTGAGGGTTGTTTGCCCAAAACTCATATACCGCCTGCGGATCTGGCAAGTTAGTACGTGGGTTCTTCTTCTGGCTGTGTATGAAGTCAGGGAACTTAATGCCGTCTCGCAAGAAGAATACGGGCGTGTTGTTCCCCACCATATCCCAGTTGCCCTGTTCGGTGTAAAACTTCACAGAAAAACCACGTGGGTCACGCGCGTAATCACTTGAATCTTGACCACCACCTACCGTAGAAAATCGCAAGAACACATCAGTCTTTTGCCCTTCTTTTTGCAAGAAGTCGGCAATAGTATAATCAGACAAACTTTTAGTTAGTGTAAACGTACCATACGCTGCGCTACCTCTGGCGTGAACTACACGCTCTGGAATTCGCTCGCGGTTAAAGTGCGCAAGCTTCTCGAACAAATAATGGTTGTCGAAAGTAACTGGGCCGCGAGGACCCGCGGTTCGACTTTGATTGTCATTGGCAACGGGCGCACCATTGCTAGACGTTAGCGTGGTAGGGTTTATAGCTGTACCTGAAAATGGACACTTACTCATTGCGAATTCCTTCTAGTTCTTTTCTCGCCCTCTTTTTAGCTTTACTAATTGTCTCGCCAAAACTGGGCATAACATAAGTAACCAACAACGTTTTTGTTAATCACCTTTTTCGTTTAAAAAGATAATCGCCAAATCACCCAAACAATTAAAGTAAACAAAATAGATAATGATAATCGTGTTTTTAAATCACGCTAAAACACTTATCGTTAGGTGAATTTTTTGTATATCCGTTTTTGCTGCTGGAACATCGTTCGATGAGGGTAAGCGTCGGCGAGCTTTGTATAACTGGAAGGAGCGAAAGCTACTCATCGCTATTGTTTGGCATCGTGGATAGTTGATTAAGCTTACAGGTCCGATGGATTTTTTGGGCTCAAGCGTTGGTTAACGGAAGTCAAAAAAGCTATACAGAAATAAGGTAAAGCGAATTACTTTTTTGCAATGAAGGTCTAGCATTGTGCTTTTTTCGTAGCAAAGAACTAAACATTCGTAATCTACTAGGGGCTTGTGCCATGACAAAGCCACTCATATTCATCACCGGTTTTATAATGTTGTGCATCATTGCCTTTGCGTCTTGGAATACCTTTGAAACGCTTTGGCGTATTAACAATAAAAACAACGAGTTAACTTTTATGGGCAGTTCAGGTTGGCAATGGCATAACAAATCAAAAGGGCTTCAGATTAAGCGAGTTGATGGCTATTTGCCGGCGCTGAGAAAAGTGTCCGAGAGTAAAGAATATGCATCACTCGTTACCATTACCGAAAAGGGAGGGTACCGGGGTTTTGTATTTTTTGACCAAGACTGTGAAGAAGGCGCTATTGTCTCTGAGCATGTAACTTACAGTGCGGCAGAAGCACCAAAACTTGAAGTGTTACATTGCCTGCATGGAAAGTTAGTGTATATGAAAAACTGGTCTGCAGCGCCTAACGAACGCTGGCGAGGCCGTGTGGGCAACTTTGAATTTAATGAGGCCCTGAATGAGTGGGATTTCACACCACTTCAACAAGCCTATTTAAAGAGTGTGGCAGAACTCATTTGAAAATTGGGGTCAGAGTACTTTTTGATCTCGCTTTTTGTCTATCCCCCTCCTTAGCCATTCTGATGCTAAAAAGATGACAAACATAACTAAAGTACTCTGACCCCGTCATTTGAGTAATGTACTCTGACCCCATTATTTAGGTGTTAGCGAGGGCGTCGTCGATATCTTTTGCGCTGTGGCGGTTTGCTAGCTGGCCGTCATCGCCCCAGGTTTTGTTGACAATACGACCTCGTTTGACGCCTTCTCGTTGCTCTAGCTGTTTAGCCCATCGTACCAAGTTGGTGTACTCATGTACTTGAAGAAACGTTGCTGCGTCGTATAGGTTGCCAAGCACTAAATTGCCGTACCATGGCCATATAGCCATATCTGCAATGCTGTATTCACTTCCCGCCATAAACTCATTATTTGCTAAGTGCTTATCTAGCACGTCTAGTTGACGCTTAGTTTCCATAGTAAAGCGATTGATAGGATATTCCATTGGGTAAGGTGCATAGCTATAGAAGTGTCCGAAACCGCCACCTAAGTAAGGCGCCGAACCTACCTGCCAAAATAGCCAGTTGAAACACTCTGCTTTAGCATGGGCGTCTTGCGGTATGAACTTACCGAACTTTTCTGCCAGGTAAACCAAAATTGAACCGGATTCAAAAAGCTTGGTTTCTGGTGACGTTGTAGTATCGACCATTGCCGGAATTTTACTGTTGGGGTTTACGTCAACAAACCCTGAAGAAAACTGCTCGCCCTCACCAATATTTATAAGCCAAGCGTCGTACTCTGCTTCACTTACACCTGCTGCCAACAGCTCTTCTAGCATGATAGTCACTTTCTGACCGTTAGGCGTGGCTAACGAGTAAAGCTGCAAACCATGTTCGCCACTCGGACGATCCTTTTCGTGGGTAGCGCCAGACACAGGACGATTAATACTTGCCCACTTGTTACCATCATCTTCAGCTTGGGTCCAAACTTCTGGCGGTGTGTAGTTATCTTCTGTCGACATAGCAAATCCTTATAGTTTCTTTATTTATTAAGTTACTGCAATACATAGCTATTAAGAACAGCATTTAAAGACTTATAGCTCATCACTGTCGACTAATAAACGGAGATATACGGTTACTGACATAAAAAAAGCCGCACTTTGCAGAGATACAAAGCACGGCTTTAATAATAAAAGGCGAGCAGTCCATTGCCCGCAAACTGGTACTAATCGATACCCACCGATAAGATTTAACAGCAGAAACGGTGGCTATATCGATAGCATGTAAACGTATAATTTCGAGTTACTTAACCTTGTAGTAGGCGTCAATTAGGTCGGATTCATCCAAGTAAACAAACATTTCACTTTGTTCATCAACTGGGCTTTTCGAAGCAGGTTCGATAGCTTTTTCCGTAGCCTTTACATCATGTGATACAGCATCAACGTTAGTTGCATCACAAGCAGAAAGTGTTGCAAGCGCTGCCATAACTAACGACGTAGAGAATGAGCGCTTAATAACTCGCGCACAGAAAGGACTTACCTTGTTTTTTAACTTTGTCATCAATAACATCTCTTGCTCCTTGTGTAACTGATAAGAGGAGTATCAATCATTGTGCCAATTAAAATTAATCTTTAAATATCAGAATCTTAATAAGAAATAGATGGTAAAGTGAATAAGAGAAATGAAGGAAATGTTGCGCATAGGCAACACCATTCTACATTGGTTAACGATTATTCCGAAAGGTGGATAAAAACCAAACAGATTGCGTTTGGTTATGCCTGCTAGTGGTACAGAATTATTAGTGTGAACGTAATCAACAGGCACAAAAAAAGCAGGTTTCACCTGCTTTTTTAAAGTTTTGTGCAGATTAAATACTTACCCGCTTATAAGGGCGATATTCAGCTTTCCAGAAGTTTCGCTCAATGCTGGCGCGCAGTGCGTCGTCAGACATTTCCAAGGCTAGCCCCTGCTCCATCGCTACTTTTCCTACTTCAAAAGCGATTTCACGGCTAATTTCCGCGATAGCTGCAAGTGGTGGCAATAATGAACCTTGACCGGTGTTGACTAATGGCGACGCTGCCGCCAGAGCATTACTTGCTGCCATTAGCATTTCATCGCTAATTAACTTCGCTTTTGATGCAACAACACCAAGACCAATACCAGGGAAAATATAAGAGTTATTACACTGAGCAATAGGGATGACATTGCCATTGTACTCAACAGGCTTAAACGGGCTCCCGGTTGCAATAATAACCTCACCTTCGGTCCATTCAATTACTTGCTCTGGACGCGCTTCAACCTGGCGAGAAGGGTTGCTTAACGGGAAGATAATCGGCAGTTCACAACCTTGCTTCATGGCACGGATAACTTGCTCAGTGAATAGGCCTGGCTGACCTGAAACACCAATAAGTACGTCTGGTTTCGCGCAGTGCATCACATCTAACAAAGAGGCGTAGTCACCGCTGAATGTCCAATCTGCCAAATCGGCATTCTTCTGCTGAAGTTTTTGTTGAAAGTCGCGCAAACCTTCCATGCCTTCAGTTACCAAACCAAAACGGTCAATCATAAACACTTGCTTACGCGCTTGTTCGTCGGTAAGGCCTTCGAATACCATTTGCTGAATTAGCATTTCAGCAATACCACAGCCCGCAGAGCCCGCCCCAACGAACACAACTTTCATGTCTCTTAGCTTTTGCTGCTTGGTTTTACACGCCGCCAGAATAGTGCCAAGAGTAACTGCAGCGGTGCCTTGAATATCGTCGTTAAAACAGCACACGTCGTTGCGATAGCGGTTTAATAGCGGCATAGCATTTGGCTGTGCAAAATCTTCAAATTGAATCATCACGTCAGGCCAGCGTCGCTTCACCGCATTGATAAACATATCAACAAATTCGTCGTACTCTTCCTGCCCTATACGCGGGTGGCGCGCGCCCATGTACATAGGGTCATTAAGCAGTTTTTCGTTGTTAGTACCAACGTCTAACATCACTGGTAAAGTGTACGCAGGGCTAATTCCCCCGCAAGCGGTGTAAAGCGATAGCTTTCCGATAGGAATGCCCATACCACCTATACCTTGGTCACCCAAGCCTAGAATGCGCTCACCGTCAGTCACAACAATCACTTTCACTTTGCGCTTTGTCGCATTGCGAACGATGTCATCTAGCTGATGACGTTCTTCATAAGACACAAACAAGCCGCGTGAACTGCGATAAATGTCAGAAAACTGTTCGCATGCATCACCTACAGTTGGGGTGTAGATGATAGGCATCATTTCATCGATGTGCTTTTGAATGAGACGATAAAACAAGGTTTCGTTGTTATCTTGAATAGCGCGCAGATAAATATGCTTGTTTAGTGCTTCGTCAAAGCTGCTGTACTGCATATAAGCACGCTCAACCTGCTCTTCAATCGTTTCATACCGTGGAGGCACTAGACCAGTTAAGTTAAAGGCCGCACGCTCACGTGCAGTGAAGGCACTGCCTTTATTCAGTAGGGGTGTTTCCAGCAGTGAAGGGCCGGCATGAGGAATATAAAGATATCGCTGTGAATCTTCTGACATTGGTTTTCCGATAATGAGTTCAGGGCAAATACATCGCCTTCGCCTAAAGCAGCACGCACACAGCGTGCTTTTTTATAATTAGAATATTTCTTCTGGCTCTGGCGCGGTAGTCTTGTCCTGCGTGGCAGGATCCAACACTTCGTCATCGCGAACGTAAGTGGTTGGTTCCGTACCTTGCAGGAAGTATTCGAATAGTGTCGTATGGTCTGTACGTCTGGTCAACTTTCCACTGGTACGATCAATGCGAACACGCACTATATTCTCTGGTACGGGCATAGGCGTATGCGGTTTATTTTCAAGGGCGTGCTGCATAAATCTTATCCATGCAGGCTCCGCCGCTTTCGCGCCATCTTCGATACCAATCAAAGCGTTACCAATCCAGTTGAACTTCTCAGGGTCCTTATTAATCAAATTTTGATTACGTGTGGCACGTCCCAGTTGACGGCCCATATTGTCGAACCCAACCCAGGTTGTTGCCACTAAGTCCTTATGGAAGCCACTAAACCAGGTATCGCGAGAGTCGTTGGTAGTACCTGTTTTACCAGCAATATCAGTACGCTGTAGGATGTTTCGAGCACGCCAACCTGTGCCTAACCAATAGGTCTTTTTGCTCCAATTTCCATTTGCTCGAACAGCCGTACGCATCATCTCTGAAACTAAGAAGGCATTTTGAGCCGTAATGACCCGAGGCGCTATCGCTTTTTCAGTGTTTTCATCAAGGTCGGCGTCACCTAGTAAGATATCTTGGTTTAACTCAGCGGCTAGCAAGGCTTCAATATCCGCTTCTTCGTCTTCAGGCAGCATTTCTTGCTCGCTTTGGTTTTCGCAACGATTACATGCCCACACAGGGTTTGCTTTCCAAAGTTCATCGCCGTTTTCGTCAAGCACCTTGCTAATGAAATGAGGGTTTACTAAGTAACCGCCGTTCGCGATGACCGACATACCTCTTACGACTTCAAGTGGGGTGTGTGAACTCGAGCCAAGAGATACGGTTTCATCTAATGGAATGTCGTCTTTATTAAAACCAAATCGGGTTAAATAATCTGCCGTTTCTCTTAGACCAACACCACGAAGTAAACGAACCGATACCACGTTTTTAGATTTGCCCAAGGCTTTGCGCATCCTAATTGGGCCATCGTACTCTGCTGGTGAATTTTGCGGTCGCCAAGCAACGCCGGTAGCGGCATTCCATTGGTTTATAGGCGCATCGTTTATAATTGACGCGAGTGTGTAACCACTGTCTATTGCTGCTGAATAAACAAAAGGCTTAATATTCGAACCCACCTGTCGTTTTGCCTGGGTCGCCCTATTAAATTGACTTTGGTAAAAGCTATAGCCGCCAACCACAGCTTCAACAGCGCCATTTTGAGGATTAAGCGCAATAAAGGCACCGCTTACTTCTGGAATTTGCGCAATACGCCACTGCCCTTCTTGCTGCCTGATATAAATTACTGCGCCTTCTTGGGTTACATCTGAGGCGGTTTTAGGGTCACTACCCTGCCTAAAATCCGTAATGTAGCGACGAGCCCAGTCCAAGCCGTCCCACTCTACCGTAATGGTTCTTCCATCAACGGCAAGCACATCTATCGACTGTTCATTTACCTTGGTAACTACAGACGGTAATAAGGGTTTGATATGAGGAATTTCTTCAAGCACACGCATGAGTGATTCGTTGTTCCACTCTTCTCGTGTTGTTTTATTACTTACGTCAAAGCTTAAGGAAAGCTGGGGAATGACGTCATCTTTACCTTCTTGCTTAGGAATATCCCATAAGTATCCCAACGGGCCTTTATACCCATGACGCTCATCGTAATCATGAAGGTTTCTCACCACTGCGCGTTGTGCCGCAAGTTGCAGATCAGAAGTTGCTGTAGCGTAAACCTGGTAACCGCCCGTTTCCGCTTCTTCTTTTCCATAAATTTCTACCATTTCATTGTAAATGGTATCTGCTAAATATGGCGCATCAACTTCAATTTCAGCGCCGTGTTTCTTCGCTGTAACTGGCGCATTAGCCGCTTCATCGAACTGGGCTTTGGTTATGTATTCTTCATCTAACATTCGAAGAAGTACAACACGTCGACGCTCAACCGAACGCTCTGGCCCGCTTACGGGATTAAGTAACGAGGGAGCTTTGGGCAGACCAGCAATAGTGGCAATTTGGGCTAGAGAAAGCTCGCCTAGCGGTTTGCCATAATACACTTGGGCCGCAGCACCGAATCCAAACGCCCTGTGCCCTAACTCAATTTTGTTTAGGTACAGCTCTAATATTTCTTGTTTGGAAAGCTCTTGCTCCATGTGCAGCGCAATGAAAATTTCTTTAATTTTTCGAATGTAGGTCTTTTCACGACTAAGAAAGAACCCTCTTGCTAGCTGCATGGTTAATGTACTTGCGCCCTGACGCTTTTCGCCCGTAAGTACTAGACTTACTGCAGCACGTACAATACCAATGGGGTCAATGCCGTGATGTTCGTAGAAGCGGCTATCTTCAGTAGCCAGTATGGCGTCAATTAATTCTTGCGGAACTTCCTCAAGTTTTACTGGGATCCGCCGTTTAACTCCATATTGTGAAATAAGTTTTCCGTCTTTAGTGTATATCTGCATAGGGGTTTGCAGTTGTACATCCTTAAGTACAGTAACACTTGGTAGGTCAGGTTTGATATAAAAGTAAATACCTACCAGTGCTGCAAAACCAAGAAGGCCTGATAGAAAGCTAAATAAAATAAGTGGTTTAATGTACTTCACTGTAACGGATACCAAGACATTTTGTTGAAATGACGTATATTCTATACGTATGTGTTATCTGTAGAACCATACGCACAATACTAATAGAGTAATATTGTACTTTAGAGCAACTACCTTTGAAACTGGACACTTGTAAATGAAATCGCTGTTCCAAAAAAAGCTGCCGCCCATTGTGGGCTTAGACATAGGCACGCGTCAAATAAAAGCGGTGTGGCTAGAACAATCAAAAGACGGGTTCGTCCTTCAAGGGTATGCCTGCGAACCCATCTCAAAGATCGCTTTTTCAGAGCGAGATATTAAAGATTATGAATCGGTTAGCGTTGCGCTAAAAAAAATCCGTAAATCGTTAAAAACAAAGTTAAAGCTGGCAAATGTCGCGGTGGCAGGCACGTCCGTTATTAGCAAAACAGTCTATATGGACCCTGAGCAAAATGATTACGACCTTGAAAATCAAATAGAGATAGAAGCAGACAGTCTTATTCCCTACCCCCTTGAAGAAGTCTATTTAGATTTTGAAGAAATGGGGCCAAGCGCGACTCACACTGGTAAGGTCAATGTTTTATTAACGGCCGCTCATAAAGATCTCGTCGACAGTAGGTTATTGCTAGCAAGAGAAGCTAACTTCGAGCCTAAGATTGTTGATATGGAAAATTACGCTATTGGCAATGCATTGGATTTTTTCCACACTCCGCAAGCTGAAGATGAGCCACTTTGCTGTATAAATGTGGGCGCCTCGTTGCTTCAAATATGCGTGATTAAAAACGGTGATGTGATTTACACGAAAGAGCATGCATTTGGGCTTAACCAACTGATCAATGATATTAGTGCCATCCATATGGTCGAAAGAGAGGTGGCAGAGCGTCAGTTACTAGACGGGACGCTTTCAGGCAATTGGGTAGAAGACACCCTTCCCATTTTTGCAGCTAACCTTCAGCAGAATATTAACCGCGCTCTTCAGATGTACATGAGCACCTTGCATGCTGAACGACCAAAGAAAATTCTGTTGAGTGGTGGCGCAGCGACCATCGAACCACTGGTAGACATTCTGAAACAAGACTTAGGCCTTGAAGTAGATTGCTTCAACCCATTTAGTAATATGACTATAAACCCAAAACTCGATACTGCACGACTTAGTAAAATTGCACCTCAGCTTGCAATAGCAGCGGGTCTGGCGAGCCGGAGCTTTACGCCATGGCACATGTAAATTTACTGCCTTGGCGAGAAAAGCAGCGCCAACATCAAAAGCAACAATACTTGGCAGGCCTAGTTGCGGTTGCCGCTATTGTGGGCTTAATTTTTTGGTTTATTGGTCAAGCTATCGACCAGCAGATTAATAACCAAAACTCACGTAACCAATACCTTGAACGCGAAATTGCTGTTCTTGATGCGCAAATTGGTGAGATTAAAAAAGTAAAAGAAAGAAAGAGCGCGGTTGAGCAGCGTATGGCACTCATTGAGCAACTACAAGCAAACCGTAACGTCGCCCCTATTGTATTTGATGAGCTTGCCAAGCTGGTCCCCCAAGGGGTGGCTTTCGAATCTATGACAAGAACCAATAACATCATCACGATAGAAGGGATTAGCGACTCAAACAACCGCTTATCAGATTTTATGCGCGCACTAGATAATTCAAAAGTATTCGTGGGCGCAGAGCTTTCTACCATAAAATCTGACAGCAGTGCGGCTAGAGCGATTAGCAACTTTACGCTTACGTTTTCGATAAACCCGAACGTTGCTACCTTAGAAATTGTCAGTAGTGAGGCGAAGTAATCATGAAGTTTGATGTCTCGAAACTAAAAGAACTCAACGAACTCGACTTTGAACAAATCGCAATTTGGCCGAACGAAGTCCGCATAGTTGTCGCTGCGTTTCTTGCCATATTGGTAGGTGCAATAAGCTACTACACCTTGGTAAGCCCCAAACTACCGATTATGGATGCCGCCGAGCTAAAGGAGCAAGAGCTGAAACTGCAGTTTGAGGCTAAATACCGCATTGCGGCTAATTTAGAAGCGTATGAAGAGCAACTTGCGAAGATAAAGGAAGACTTCTCTTCTATGCTTAAAAGTCTGCCAACCAGTAACGAAACGCCAGGACTGCTTGACGACATCACATATGTGGGTACGTCAGCTGGGCTGACGTTTGAACTCCTTAACTGGCAGCAAGAAGTACCAAAGGAATTCTACACCGAGCTCCCTATCGAAATGGAAGTAAGCGGAGGTTATCATGACTTCGGCGAATTCGTGTCTAAAGTGGCCGACTTACCCCGTATTGTTACGCTACATGACTTTGATATTAAGCGCGAAGTAGGCGGCTTGTCTCTTAAATTGCAAGCTAAAACCTATCGTTCTGAAAATGCTTCAGATGTTGAAGGAGATGAACAATGATTCGTTCGCTTTTATCTCTTTTAATTTTACTACTTATAACAGGCTGTTCGCCTAAGCTTGACGATCTTCAGGCCTACACACAAAGTGTTAAGGAGCGAGCACAGCCTCAAATAGAGCCCTACCCAGAATTTAAAACACACCCACCATTTAGCTACACTGCGAGCACGCTTAGAAGCCCGTTCGACCGACCGCGAAAGAATACGGCGCCGGTAGCTAAAGCAAGGGTAGAAAACTGTCTACAACCCAACTTTCAACGCACTAAGGAAGCATTGGAGGCTTATGGTGTAGATGCCCTTGCACTTGCTGGCAACTTTGCCGTTAAGGGGGAAAAGTGGGCATTATTAAAAAGCAACGATGGCGCGTTACATAAAGCTAAAGTAGGGAGTCGTATCGGGCTGTTTTATGGCAAAATTATGCAAATTAGCACCGACTCAATTACTATTGAACAATTATTACCTGATGGTGCAGGCTGCTGGCAAAGGAAAACAACAACAATGACTACAGCATCGAAGGCGGGAGAGTAAGCATGGCCGAACGATACATTTTTAATAAGTCTCTCACTCGAAGAGCACCTAGATGGTATTGGCTGGCTTTTGCTGTCGCTGCAATATTCTCATTTACTTTTTTGGTGTCTCACCCCGTTAGAGCACAAGAGCCTCTATTAGTAGACCCTAACGCTAAACAAAATGAAACGGCGCCTACTACTACGGTTACGAATATAGACTTTACCCAAGCGCCCAATAGTACGGCAGTAACCTTAGTGGAGTTCGTTGGTACAGCTCCCAAAGTGCAGCTTATTGAATCGCAGGGAAAAGTGTCTCTTACGCTCACCAATACCGCTTTAGCTGAAGATCAGCTCGTTGAGCTTAGCGTGGCCGATTTTGGCACTGTTGTTTCAACCATCGAAACCTTTGAAGATGAAAATGATGCACGTATTGAGATTAACTACTCTGGCCAAGTTACCGTTAAGAATACGGTAAAAGACAGTGTACTACGCGTAGCAATTTCGCCGATGGACATCGAGCAACAAGAAGCGTTGGACGCAGAGCAACAATACACAGGCGACCCGATTTCTCTAGACTTTCAAGATGTTCCTGTAAGGCAGGTTCTACAAATTATCGCGCAGGTAAACGGTTTTAACTTAGTCACAACGGACACAGTTTCAGGCAACGTCACTATTAGCTTATCTGGCGTGCCGTGGGATCAGGCGCTAGATATGATTTTACGCGTTAAAGGCTTAGACAAGCGTTTAGAGGGCAATATCTTGTTGATTGCGCCTGCCGAAGAATTATCTGCACGCGAAACACAAGCGCTTCAGTCTAAGAAACAAGTGTCGGATTTAGCCCCACTACATACGGTAAATATTTCGGTTAACTATGCTAAAGCCACAGCGTTAGCCACTATATTGAAATCTACCGAAGGTGGAATCCTTTCCGATCGTGGCGGCGTTACCGTGGATGAACGAACCAATACATTACTTATTCGCGATACCTTAGCGTCTATTGATGAAGCTAGAAAAACCATCAATGCTTTAGATATTCCCGTGAAGCAAGTGCTGATAGAGAGTCGCATGGTTACTGTACTTGATGATGTTGACGAGCAGTTAGGCGTTCGGTGGGGCTTCAGCGACCGCCAGGATGATAACGGCGTATCAGGCACCCTTGAAGCGGCCGATACCATTGCCGGAGGGGTGGTGCCTAGCATTGATAACCGTCTTAATGTGAACCTTCCAGTGACCAGCGCAGCGGGAAGTATCGGCTTTCAAATTGCAAGTTTAGTAGACGGTACCATTCTCGATCTTGAACTTTCTGCGCTGGAATCAGAGAACAAGGGTGAAATTATTGCAAGCCCTCGTATTACCGTGGCTAATCAGCACGAAGCGTATATTGAACAAGGTACGGAAATTCCTTATGTTCAAGCAACGTCGAGCGGTGCAACATCGGTAGAATTCAAAAAGGCCGTCCTATCGCTTAAAGTTACTCCGCACATTACGCCAGACAATCGCATAATTTTGGATTTAGTTGTAACCCAAGACACCCGCGGTGAGACTGTGTCTACATCAACCGGTGATGCGGTAGCCATAGATACCCAAGAAATCAAAACCCAGGTATTGGTAGAAAATGGTGAAACTATCGTACTTGGCGGAATTTTCCAACAGACCAGTTCAGACGGCGTATCAAAGGTACCTTTATTTGGTGATTTACCTTTTATAGGCGCTTTATTTAGAAATACCTCGCAGCTTCAACAGAAGCGAGAGCTACTTATCTTTGTTACACCTAAAATTGTAACTGAAAGGCCATAAGTAAAATTTCACCTCCCAAAAAACGCGCATTTTAATGCGCTTTTTTTGTTTTAAGGCTTTTTTTGTAACTAAATTTACAGGTATACGCTATTTGTTAGTAACAAAACTTGCATCGCCTTGCATGAAACTGAGATAATCCCCGCCTCGAAATTTAAGCGAGGTTTAAGGAGTGGTGCTTATTGGACACTAAATAGGCACGAGTCAATGGGTAGGCTGGTAAGGCAACAGTGCACTGCCCCTAACATGATTAAGTTGTGATATAAGCAAATATGGCTGAAAAACGTAATATCTTTTTAGTTGGCCCAATGGGTGCTGGCAAAAGTACCATCGGTAGACATCTGGCAGACGAACTTCACCTAGATTTTTTTGATTCGGATCAGGAAATTGAGCGCCGTACAGGTGCAGATATCGCTTGGATCTTCGACTTAGAAGGCGAAGACGGTTTCCGCAATCGTGAAGAGAACGTCATTAACGATTTGACAGATAAGCAAGGTATTGTACTTGCCACTGGCGGCGGTTCTATTGTAACTAAAGCGGTGCGTAATCGTTTATCTGCTCGCGGCATTGTTGTTTACCTTCAAACCACAATCGATAAGCAAGTTGCACGTACACAACGCGACAAACGTCGTCCTTTGCTACAAAACGAAGATCCAGAACAAGTTCTTCGCGATCTTGCAGAAATGCGCAACCCGCTTTACGAAGAAGTAGCTGATTACATTGTTGATACAGACGACCAAAGTGCGCGTGCTGTAGCAAATCAAATTATCAGTAAAATCGGTCTATAAATTAAATATGTAATAGGAGGTGCTACGCCAATGTCAACCTTAACTGTGGAACTTGGAGAACGTAGCTATCCTATACAGATAGAGGCTGGGCTGCTTTCGCAACCCGGCCTTTTTAGTGCCTACATAAAAGGCCCGCTGGCGGTTATCGTAACAAACGAGACCGTTGCGCCCCTTTACTTAGAAACCGCTAAAGCAGCATGTGGTGACGTTCAAGTTGAAACCATTATTCTGCCAGACGGCGAACAGTATAAGAATTTAGAACAGTTCGAAGTGGTCATGACCCGTCTTCTCGAGCTTAATGCAGCAAGAGATACAACGCTGATTGCCCTTGGCGGTGGTGTGATAGGAGACCTCACAGGCTTCGTTGCAGCGACTTACCAACGCGGTGTACCTTTTATTCAAGTGCCCACTACCCTGCTTTCCCAAGTTGATTCCTCGGTAGGCGGGAAAACAGCGGTAAACCACCCTCTAGGTAAAAACATGATTGGTGCGTTCTACCAACCTGTTTATGTTGCTATCGATACCGACTCGCTGGCAACACTCCCCCCAAGAGAATTCGCTGCTGGTATGGCAGAAGTTATTAAATACGGCATTATTTACGACGCCCCGTTTTTTACGTGGCTTGAAGAAAACGTTAATGCACTTAAGTCACTTGATACTGAAATCCTTACTTACGCCATTTCTCGCTGCTGCGAAATAAAAGCAGACGTTGTTGCGAAAGACGAACGGGAAGGTGGCTTACGCGCCATTCTTAATCTTGGCCATACCTTCGGTCACGCCATTGAAGCCGAACAAGGCTATGGTAACTGGCTACACGGCGAAGCGGTAGCCGCTGGTACTATAATTGCTTGTAAAGCTGCTGAAGCATTAACATGGTTTGAAGCGTCAGAAACACGACGCGTGACAGCGCTATTTGAAGCTTTTGCACTGCCTATTGCAGGGCCTAGTAGCATGACGAAAGACGACTATGTTAAGCACATGAAGCGCGATAAGAAAGTGGAAGCCGGCAGTATTCGATTTGTACTTCCTCAAGGCATTGGCAAAGCGGTTGTTACTAAAGACGTCACCGACGCCATCCTTACTGACATTCTCTCTTAATCAATCGCGTTCACGACAAACTGGCAGCGTGCCCTTTCATTATTCCCGAGATTTGGGAAGCTGAGAATAAGGTCCGTTGCTAGACTAGTTTTAAAGCAACGTTGAATAAGGGCAAACTCCCATGCAAAGTGAACTGCATGAACGTTTGGAATATCTGGTTAACTATTCCTCTCAGCTGATCTTTGTCAGCGGTGAGTCTATTGCTCAACAACAAAAAACCCTTGAAGCCTTTGTCTTTCAACAGCACGACGATACCGAAATTGCGTATTTGACCGCGCAAGATAATATGGACCCTTCTGACTATCGTAGACAGCTTTGTCGGCAGCTGCTCGGTCAAGTAGTGGGAAGCTTTGTTCGTCCCCTCAATGAGTTACTTTCTGATTTGAATAGCCACGAAGGCCCAATTCTAATTTCTATCACCCAAGCCCATAACCTTCCTGATGCACTGTTACAAGAACTGTGGGATTTGGTATTACAAAGTCGATTTGCTGGAAACAAACAGCATTTAAATGTGCTTTTATTTGCAAATAACGCATGGGCTGAGCGCGCTAAACAATGGCTTCCAGCTAAAAATACTGAAACACCGCTTATTATTAGCAGCCAGTCTGTGATTAGCGAGCAGCCTAATTACGAGTCAGATCTCGATAAAATGATAGCTTCCCGAAGAGAAGCGTTTCAGGCTCATTTAGAAAATAGACAGCGTGAAAATACTAAGACATTCACTAACCCGCTAAAAACAAAATGGTTTTATGCTGGTGTAGCTCTGGTGTTTCTAGCCACATTCTCTGGCCTTATTTATTGGCAGTACGGTGAAAAGCTCGCATCAATTTTCTCTCCTATTAGCCAGCAAACTGTTGAAACTAAGGAAAATCAGGTTGAACCAGGTTCAGCCTATAACAAGCTAATTGCTGACGGCGATGGTGACGAAAGCCTCAATACCGGCGAGAAAAAAAGCAGAGAAGTCACCGTTGCTGAAATGCAAAGTGACGTAAGCGCACAAACCGGTAATGTGGAAATTGTCTCGACACCAAGTGCACCACCTGAGCTAACCGGTCAATCAACCCTTGATAAGCCAGTGGAAAACGAAATAGCAGAGAATGACTCGCTAATTACCGACTGGGAAAGCGCAGTATCCTCATTACCTGATGCAGGTTCTTTGTCTGAAACAGAAGGCGACAATAGTAGTATTACTTCAAGGGCGCAAAGCAGTAACTCTTCCTCTGTCGAGGCTAGTCGAGGTGAAAGTACTGAGCAAACGGCTGCAGAGAATACACAAACAGCACTAACGAACACGCAAAGCACTGATACGGCGCTAAGAAACGAAAATGTGAACCAAACATCACTGCAAGCAAACCAATGGATTGACGCTAACGATTACGCCATTCAAATGTTAGCCATGAAAAGCGAATCGGTGCTCAATGCGTTCTTGCGTGACAACAATCTTGTAGAGCAAACCCACATTTATAAAACTAAACGCTACGGCGGCGATTGGTTTGTGGTTGTGTTCCGAGAAGTTTATCCCTCACTATCACAAGCACAGCAAACTCGCGCAGCGTTACCTGAATATCCAGGCAGACAAAATGCGTTTATAAAGCGAGGTAGTCAGATCCTAGCTGAAATAGATAAAGCGCAAAATTAAGCCGATTCAAAGTCAAAAGCACCTAATTAGTTCTGATAATTTAGCTAAATTCCACTCTTGCGACACTTGCTGGTTGTCCGTTTTACTGATGAAAGTTACAATCTACCTTTAGCGTGGTGATATCTGATACTGATCAGCATAAAAGTATAAAGACGACCCTTTCCCTTGGAACGGCGGCGCAAGGAAAAACCACCGTCTTCATTCCGTCTAGGTAGTAACGTTTAAGCATGATGCAGAAAAAGAACCGTGCCTTTTTAAAGTGGGCCGGTGGCAAGTACAGCTTGGTTGAGCACATTCAGGCCAGATTACCGCAAGCTAACAAACTCATAGAACCGTTTGTTGGTGCTGGATCTGTATTTCTGAATACGCAATACAAACGCTACCTGCTTAATGACATCAACCCTGACCTCATTAACTTATACAACTTCTTAAAAGCGCAACCCGATGCGCTTATTAACGATGCGCGTGCGTTTTTTGACGGGAGCCGCAATGAAGAGAAGATGTACTATGACCTGCGTGAAGAGTTCAACGGCACGCAAGACGAATACTATCGCGCTATTCTTTTTCTCTATTTGAACCGCCACGGCTACAACGGTTTGTGTCGATATAGTCTTCAAGGTCGTTTTAATGTGCCTTTTGGCCGGTACAAAAAGCCCTACTTTCCAGAAGACGAAATGTTTGTGTTTTCTGAAAAATCACAAAAGGCCACTTTTACCTGCCTACCGTTTGAGAAGGTTTTTTCAAGGGCTAGGCGAGGCAATGTTATTTATTGCGATCCTCCATACGCACCTATTAGCAAGACAGCAGCCTTCACCAGTTATGCGGCGCGAAGTTTTGGGCAAGAATCCCAAGAAAAACTGGCAGAATTGGCCACCCGAGCTTCTAAAAAACGTGGTATACCGGTTTTGATATCGAACCACGATTTACCGCTAACTCGTGCTTTATATCAAGGTGCAGACTTTAGCATGCTGTCAGTTAAACGCTCTATTAGTCAAAATGGCGCGAAGCGACAGCCAGTAGATGAAATATTAGCTTATTTTCCACCCGCGAAAGTCGTTGTGAAACGGAAAACACGCAAGAAAAAAGTAGCTCAGTCGGCTTCTGCTGAATAATTATTGCGAGATAAAAGGTTAGCAAACACCTATTTGAAGCAATGAAGCGCTTTTACTCAGTGTGAGGGGGCTATCAGCCGTAGCCTGTATACCACTTTACAAACATGAAAAGTGATACGACAAATACCACGACTAAAATAACACCTATAACAGCAAAGCTGATAAAGGTACCTTTAGTAAAGTCACGTTCATAATTTTTATGGCTTTGAACACCAAACAAACTTGCCACTACACTACCTAGAACTGACCAAAAACCAGTGCCAGATTGCATAATATCCCCTTAAGAGTCGTTTGAAGGTGAAGTGAAATCCCGATTACCATCGTCACTGTGAAGCAACTCTAGTAAATCTAAAAAGTGAAATTGAAAGGACGGTGATTTTCCTGCTATCCATGACAGCCAGCTAACCTCTTCAACTCCCTCTTGATGACGGGCGCACTGGTTTTGAATGTGGCTTGCAGGAAGCTTTGGATTAAACTCGGTAACAGGCTGAAATTCACAAACAGACGAGCGTGAGCTTGGCGGGTTTGTAACGGCCACGCTAACTAGGGCGACGGCTCCGCAAATCGCAAAAAAAGGAAGAACTTTCATCCTGAATACCCCTTACACTCGTTTAAAATTTAATCTCATTATAATCAAAAGCAAGTAACGAACAAGTTAAAAATGCGTTGCGTTTTAAATTGAAAAGCCTAATGCAAATACATTAGGCTTTTACTACTCAACGTTTAGGTTAAGAGGCCTATCCTTCGGCCTCTTAGATTAATCTTTAAAGCTCGAAATCTACTGAATAAGCTACAGTAAATTTAACTGCATCGTTATCATATTCGTCGTCACCGCCCATATCATCAAGATCAGTGCCTGTAATTGCAAAGCTAAATCCGTCTTTTGCGATTGAAATACCGTAGTCCATGTAACCTTCTACGCCGTTAAACGCTTCAGCGAAATCACCTTCGTGATAACCAACGTGGAAACCAAGTTCAGTGCCATTTAAAATTTCAGTGGTGTAGCCAAGAGTCGTATAAGACGCTTGCGCAAAACCAAAGTCCTGTCCTTCGCCCTCATCAGCTTCGGTGTGAGCTAGCAAGTAAACGGTAAGGCTTAAACCACCCATACCTACCGAGCCGTATAATTCTGCGAAGTCGAAGTTCGCTTCATCATCGTAGTTGTAATAAAGGTAACCAAAATCATACGCAATGCCGTCAGACTCGCCAGCAAAACCAAAATACATATCGTGCTCGTATGAATATACGTCACCTGCACCGTAATTCACGTTAGACGCCCACGTACCTGCATAGAAGCCGCTTTCGTGTGCGTAGTCGATACCGCCCTGTACAGCAGCTTCGTTAGTTGTCTGTGTTAGACCACGCCAAATGTAGTTGCTGGTTGCACTAGCATTGGCAGTAAACTCGCCTTCAGCATAGCTAGGCATTGCAGTTAGTAGACACGCTGAAGAAATAGCAGCGGCAAGTAGGGTTCTTTTTGTAGATGTTTTCATGTGTGTTCTCCAGTCAAATTCAAACTTGTTGTAATTCGTTTTTTCTGTCTGTGTTTTCTTTTTGGACTGGATAACGCAAAGTTGATGCCCATTTATGGTTCATTAAAAAAGCTTGCCGAAAAAACCATAAACTATTGATAGGTAAGAACTTAAACAATAAACACTTAATACTCCCGAAATTTACTCAGTGGGAAGACCGCTTAAAAACGCACCAATAAAACGCAGTCTCACCAAAATTGGGCAGCGACACGCTTTACCGTTGTCTGTCTTAAATTTATGTCAAATCATCCTTGATGTGCCCTTTACATAGTAAAAAAGCATGGTTTTGGGTAAACTTTCGCAACCTTATATCGTAAGTGGCAACGCACCTTATTGTTTTTGACTTGAAGGACACGTAATGAAACCCTTTTTAATTGCCCCATCAATACTCTCTGCCGACTTCGCCAGACTTGGTGAAGACGTAGAAAAAGTATTAGACGCAGGCGCCGATGTGGTGCATTTCGATGTGATGGATAACCACTATGTGCCAAACCTTACGTTTGGGCCAATGATTTGCGAAGCATTGAGAAAATACGGTATAACCGCGCCGATTGATGTTCACCTTATGGTAAAGCCAGTAGATGACCTTATTGAGAAATTCGCTAACGCGGGCGCAAGCTACATAAGCTTTCACCCAGAAGCGTCTGAACATATAGACCGCTCTCTTCAGCTCATTATTGATGCAGGCTGCAAACCCGGTTTGGTATTTAATCCGGCTACGCCGCTACACTACCTAGATCATGTTATGGATAAACTACACCATATCCTTATTATGTCGGTGAATCCTGGGTTTGGCGGCCAGAAGTTTATCCCCAGTACCCTAGATAAGGTACGTGCGGTGAAGCAGCGTGTACTAGAAAGCGGCTATGATATTCGAATTGAAATTGACGGTGGCGTAAAAGTCGATAACATTCGCGCAATAGCAGAAGCTGGTGCAGATATGTTTGTGGCTGGTTCGGCCATTTTCTCCCAACCCGATTACAGCGATGTGATTGCGCAAATGCGCGATGAACTTTCGTCGTTGTCTAAAGCTTAGTTTTTAACAGAATTTAACGTATTACAGGTAAATAGAAATGAGTAATAAACCCGTTGTATTAAGTGGCTGCCAGCCTTCAGGACAACTTACCCTTGGCAACTATATGGGTGCACTTAAACAGTGGGTTTCCATGCAGGACGATCACGACTGCTTATACATGATTGTCGATTTGCATGCGATCACCGTAAGACAGGATCCAAAGCAGCTTGCCGAAGCCTGTCTAGACGGCCTTTCTCTTTATCTAGCTTGCGGTATTGACCCGCAAAAGAGCACGCTATTTTTGCAATCACATGTGCCTGAACATGCGCAGCTGTCGTGGGTATTAAATTGCTATGCTCAAATGGGCGAGCTAAACCGCATGACGCAATTTAAAGATAAGTCTGCGAAAAACGAGAACAACATCAATGTGGGCTTGTACAGCTACCCTGTTCTTCAAGCAGCTGATATTTTGCTTTATCAAGCGGATAAAGTCCCTGTGGGTGAAGATCAAAAGCAACACCTTGAGTTAACACGGGACATTGCTACCCGCGTGAATAACTTATATGGCGACGTATTCCGTTTACCTGACCCTTATATTCCAGAGTTCGGTGCTCGTATCATGAGCCTGCAAGAACCAGAAAAGAAAATGTCTAAGTCAGATAACAACCCCAATAACTTCATTGGTCTGTTAGAAGATCCTAAGAAGCTAGCTAAGAAGATTAAACGCGCGGTAACCGACTCTGACGAACAGGCCAATATTTACTTCAATCCAGCCGAGAAACCAGGTGTATCTAATCTACTTACCCTGCTTTCATTAGCAACGGGTAAAACAGTAAAAGAGCTTGAGCCTGAATATACAGATAAAATGTACGGCCACTTAAAAGGTGATGTTGCAGATGCGGTGGTATCTTTACTAGAGCCTATCCAAACCCGCTATGCTGAAATTCGTGCGGATAGAGCGTACTTAGACGACGTTATGCGCCAGGGTGCGGAGAAAGCATCAGCACGCGCAGCAGAGACGCTGGCCAAAGTTTACAAAGCAGTGGGTTTTATTCCAAAGCCGTAACTTAAATACTGTACGTAAAAGACATGAAGCGTTAATAAAGCGCTTCATGTTCTAACCGTTGTTTTATAGATATATCAAGGATTAACACTGCTGTGTTGCTGTTAATTGATAACTTCGATTCGTTCACTCATAACCTTGCTAGGTATTTCACAGAACTTGGTGCTGACGTTGAAGTAGTGCGAAACAACGCCCTCAACCTTGACGATATATCGCGCTTAGCACCTTCTCAGCTTGTTATCTCGCCAGGCCCTTGCACGCCTAACGAAGCGGGTATTAGTTTATCTGCGATAGAGCATTTTGCCGGTGAAATTCCCATAATGGGCGTTTGCTTAGGTCATCAAGCCATAGGACAAGTTTTTGGTGCAGAAGTGGTAGGCGCCCAAGAAATAAAACACGGTAAAGTTTCAGCATTGTCCCATCACAACACAGGGCTATTTGAAGGGCTACCAAACACCTTTAACGTAACCCGCTACCATTCATTAGTATTAAGCCCTGAATCTTTACCTCCATCACTACGCGTCGATGCTTGGTGTGAGACAGCGGCGGGTACAAAAGAAATTATGGCAGTTTCCCATAATCGCTACCCTATATGGGGTGTTCAGTATCACCCTGAATCATTACTTACCGAACACGGTCACAGCGTGCTTGAAGCTTTTCTTCATCATAAAAAGGTTTAAGTCTACAGGCGTATTGCCGATACCCTACATAGTGTAAAAGGTTGCGCTTGAAGGCCGTTAAAATTCGCAATTCACTGATTTTTCGTTTAACTTTTCATAATCAAGTTTAGCCAAGCGCTAACTGAGCGTTATGTTGAAAACTACATAAGCGATATCAATCATTGCAGGGTGCTAACTGTGCTTTTAAGTGGTAGCTACATTTTAATCATTACCGTAGCTAACGTTATAAAGGCCCCTAATGTACGATAATATCGCCGTTCACCAAAAAGTTATGAGCAGGAGTGCTTTTAATATGACCATGGGGGCAACCACACCGCCGACGATAGATGATCGATTTGAAAATATGATCGTATCACCCGAGCGCGTGCTTGAAATGCTAGGAAAGCGTAAGGTGGGCCAAGTCAGCTTCGAACAGTCAGAACAGGGTGACGCACGTAGGCTTTTACTTCACGTTGAAAAAGTCGCAATTGAAAATAAACGCCTACAGGAAAAAACAGAAGCCTCTTATTTAGAATCGGTTAGCCACCACCTTCACGAGATTTTGCTTGGTGAACTTACTGAACAACTCAGCTATACCGATGAACTCGTTCAGAAAGTGCTTAACTTGCCTGAAAACATTGGTGAGCTATTAGATGCCTTATCTGTCAAAGCATGCTCAGTGTCAAAGCTAGAGCCAATAGTCGCCACTATGCCGTGGCTTTACGACGAACTTATTGTAGTAGTAAATACGCCCAGATTTAGGCGAAAAGACTCGCGAGGGCGTATTATTGTGGTTGAAACCTTACGTACGGCTTTAAGCTTTTTAGGTATCGAAAACTTACGTACGCTAATCCCGTCGTTGATATTAAAGCGTGCAATGCCTCAAATTACCGATCCATACCCGTTGATAAAACAAAAACTAACGCAGTACTCTACGGGCATTGCGCTGACCGCTAAGCGCCTTGCTACATTAAGCGACCTGAATAAAAATCAAGCCTACGTGTTGGCAATGGTAAGTAACTTAGGCCGTTGCGCCGTGACGAGGCTTTACTTTAAGCTGTTTGATAAAATTCAGCTGCACCTGCTGCAAGAGTGTCAAAAAGATAAAGAACAAAAACGGCACGAGGCTTTGCTAAAAATTGCGCCATCAGCAAACCACCTTATTGCCTTACAGCAAGAATTTGCTGATGCAATAAGCGCAGATATTTTGGAGTGGATGCACTTTACCCGCCTGCCAATTGCACAGCCAATGCGTGCATGTGCTGATAAACAGCCTGCGCAGGCCAAGACCTTGAGCAAAATACTGCACCAAGCACGTGCTTATACGCAAATACGCATGTTGCATCAGTTAAAGCTTGTCGACATTAAAGAAGTTAAACCACTTTTCGCTGAACAAAAATACCCTGCGGGTGCACTTGAGGCACTTAAAAGCACGGATATCTTCACCCTTCCGTTGGTGAAAAATGAAGATAGTTACTAGAGCTTTTAGCTACACACTACTCATTTAGAACACCAATCACGCAAAATAGTGCACTAAACGTGAAATATTTTATGGATATTCATGCATTGGTTATGCACTTTTTTCGTAGTTGATGTCTGATACTCAAAAATATCGGCCGTACCTCAGTACTTTGCCTGTTTTCAGCACGAGTAAACAGGCAAGTTTGTCACGGCGCATTACTCCCTTTTATTCTGTTAAAGCACCACAAAACCACCACGCGGCGCTTTTCTTAACGTAAAAATTGATTATTACTTAATGATATAGCCCAGTAGTTAATAGTTATTCACTTTTCCTGCAAATTAAGCCACAGTCCTTATAAATAAAGGGCTGCAGCCCTTTACATAGAAGACAAATGTTAAAAAAAATGGCATACTGTAAATCAAATCCGATTAGTTTTTATGCGCCAAATTAGTGCTTATCGACTCACGCAGCACGTATGAAACGTGCGCATTGATTAGACAAGCAGGCGATTGGCGCCCAATGCAGAGGTAACAAAGATGAACGTAACTCGCGCTACATTTGATGATGTAATGGTTCCTAACTATAACCCAGCAGGTATGGTACCTGTTCGAGGTGAAGGTTCACGCGTATGGGATCAAGATGGAGCTGAGTACATCGACTTTGCAGGTGGTATTGCAGTAAACGTTTTAGGTCACTGCCATCCTGAGCTAGTTAAAGCACTTAATGAACAAGGCAGCAAGCTTTGGCATTTAAGTAACGTATTTACCAACGAGCCAGCGCTTCGCCTTGCTAAAAAGCTTAACGATGCAACTTTCTCTGACAAAGTTTACTTTGCCAACTCTGGTGCGGAAGCTAACGAAGCGGCACTTAAGCTTGCTCGTCGTTGGGCACTTGATAAGCACGGTGAAGACAAGAATCAAATCATTGCTTTTAATAAAGGTTTCCATGGTCGTACGTTCTTTACCGTAACGGTAGGTGGTCAAGCGGCTTACTCTGACGGCTTTGGTCCTAAGCCAGGCGCGGTTGATCACTGTGACTACAATGACCTAGCTGCTTTTGAAGCCCTAATTTCGGATAAAACTTGTGCTGTAATGATGGAACCGCTTCAAGGTGAAGGCGGGATCATTCCACCGGACGCCGACTTTGTAAAAGGTGTACGTGAGCTATGTGACAAGCACAATGCTCTGCTAATTTTCGATGAGGTACAATCGGGCGTGGGTCGTACCGGTCACCTTTACGCATATATGGGTCTTGGCGTAACACCTGATATCCTAACAACCGCTAAATCTCTTGGTGGCGGCTTCCCAATTGGCGCCATGCTAACAACGAATGATATTGCAGCACATCTTAAGCCAGGTACCCACGGTAGTACTTACGGCGGTAACCCACTGGCTTGTGCGGTTGCGGAAAAAGCGTTAGATATCGTGAACCAGCCAGAAGTGCTTGAAGGCGTGCTTAAGAAAGAAGCCCTTTTCCGTGAACTACTTGGCGCTATCAATGACAAGTACAACGTATTTGAAGAAGTACGTGGTCAAGGCATGTTGTTAGGTTGTGCATTGAATGAGAAATACCAAGGCCGTGCACGCGACTTCATGATGGCTGCAACTAAAGAGAACCTTATGTGTCTTGTTGCTGGCATGAACGTTATTCGTTTTGCACCTTCACTGGTTATTCCTGATGAAGACATTAAAGAAGGTCTTGCACGTTTTGAACGCGCCGTTGCTGCCGTTGTAAACGCCGAATAATTACAACACGAGTAGCGAACATGAATATCATTCGCCCTATCACGAAGGCCGACTATAACGCGCTTAAAGAAATCGCCGTTGAATCAGGTATTGGCTTTACGTCTTTACCTGTCAACGACGAGTTGCTGCAGCGTAAAATTGATCGTGCAGAAACCGCGTTCAACAAGCCAAACGTAACTGAACCTGGCGATGAGTCATACTTGTTTGTAATGGAAGATACCACTACCGGACAGGTAGTGGGAACAACAGGTATTGAAGCGGCTGTTGGTATAGATGATGCGTTCTATCATTACCACCTTAGCAAAGTCGTGCATGCCTCGCGCGAGCTGAACATTCACAATACGGTAGACATTCTAACGTTTTGTAATGACTACACTGGCGTTACTGAGATATGTACCCTGTTTCTTCGCGAACAAGCCCGTGGCGGCATTAACGGCCGCTTTCTTTCAAAGGTTCGATTCTTGTTCATGATGGAGCACCGTGAACGCTTTTCAGAGACAGTCATAGCTGAAATGCGCGGTGTAAGTGATGAAGAAGGACGCTCACCGTTTTGGGAGTGGTTGGAAACCCACTTCTTCTCAATGGATTTTCCTACTGCCGACTACTTAACTGGCATTGGTAATAAAGTGTTTATTGCTGAGCTTATGCCAAAGTACCCGATATACGTAAATCTGCTTAGCAAAGAAGCGCAAGAAGTCATTGGCGAAGTCCACGACAAAACACGTCCTGCACTTCAGCTTTTAGAAGAAGAAGGCTTTTCTTGCCGCGGCTACGTAGACATTTTCGACGCAGGCCCAACGGTAGAAGCAAACTTGAGCCACATCCGCACGGCTCAGTCGAGTTTAAAACTGCCTGTTTTGATTGACGATAGCGCTGCTGCCCAAGGGCAAACGCACTACATCATTAATACATCAGTATCTGATTTTCGTGCAGTCGCCACCGAGATGACGGTAAGCGAAGAAAAGCAAGTTGCCGTGCTATCTCGCCAAGCCGCTGCTGCATTGAATGTCAAAGAGGGAGAGCACGTACGCTTTGCCCCCGTTACATTCAGAGATTAAAAGGACACCCACTATGCTACATACACATTTTATCAACGGTGAATGGGTTGCCGGACAAGGTCACGACTTAACGTCAGTTGACCCTGCAAAAAACGAAGTAATTTGGGAAGGTAAGTCTGCGACTGCCGCTCAAATTGATGACGCAATTAACGCCGCTCGAGCTGCACTTGTAGCGTGGAGCATGAAAACCGTTGAAGAGCGTCTAGAAATCATCAAGGTTTATGGCACTAAGCTAGAAGAAGCGAAAGCGCATCTAGCCAAAGTTATGGCTAAAGAAACGGGCAAACCAGAGTGGGAAACTGCCACTGAAGTGGGCGCCATGATGGGCAAAATTGGTATTTCTGAAAAAGCCTATTTTGAACGCACGGGTAACGTTGAAAACCCAATGCCTGTAGGTAAAGCCTTCATTCGACACAAGCCTCACGGCGTTGTTGCTGTATTTGGCCCATACAACTTCCCTGGCCACCTGCCAAACGGACACATTGTTCCAGCCCTTATTGCAGGTAACACAGTTGTGTTTAAACCAAGCGATTTGACGCCTATGGTTGCACAAGAAATGGTGAAGCTATGGGATGCTGCTGGCCTGCCAGCGGGCGTACTTAACCTAGTACAAGGTGAAGTTGAAACAGGTAAAGCGTTGGCGTCGCATAACGATATCGATGGTCTTTTCTTTACGGGTAGCTCACGCACAGGGAAAATCCTTCACGAGCAGTTCGCAGGTCACCCAGGTAAAATCTTGGCTCTTGAAATGGGTGGTAACAACCCACTCATTGTTAAAGATGTGGCTGATGTTGATGCTGCCGTACATGACATCGTTCAATCTGCTTTCATTACGTCCGGTCAGCGCTGTACGTGTGCACGTCGCCTATTCTTACCAGCCGATGCACAGGGTGATGCAATCCTTGCTCGCTTAATCGAAGTGACCAAGAATATTAAGGTGGGTGATTATGACGCTGAAGATCAACCATTTATGGGCGCAATGATCTCAAGCAACGCCGCTGCACTTATGGTAAAAGCACAGCAAGAGCTTGAAAACCTTGGTGGTAAAGTACTAGTTCGCCTTGAACAAAAAGATGAGAACAAAGGTTTTGCTACGCCTGGCATCATTGATGTGACTGACATGCTTGCTTCACTGCCTGACGAAGAACACTTTGGTCCACTACTTAAAGTGATTCGTTACAGCGATTTTGACGCAGCTATCGCAGAAGCGAATAACACCAGCTTTGGCTTATCAGCAGGTCTTCTAGGCGACAACGAAGAAGATTATCGCTACTTCTTCGCACGCATTCGCGCGGGCATCGTAAATTGGAATAGACCTATTACAGGTGCAAGCAGCGCAGCGCCATTTGGTGGCGTGGGCGACAGCGGTAACCACAGAGCAAGTGCGTTTTATGCAGCCGACTACTGTGCGTACCCAGTTGCTTCAGTTGAGCTTGATAAAGTTACTATGCCGGGCAAATTAAGCCCAGGCTTGTCGATGTAACCCAAGCTTTTCACGTTACAAAAAGGCCGACACGATTTTTGTGTCGGCCAGTTTAGTACCAACCCTATACGAACTATTCGTTTAAAAATAGTCAACGACAGAAAGGACCCTACCACCATGCATAGCAACATCGATACGTTGTTTAGCAACATGTGGGACGATTACGTTACCATCACTCCCTCAGCGCATAAAATTCATGCACTTTTGGCGGGTGAAGAAAACACGAACGACATCGTTAACGACCATGTAGCTTTTCGAACTTTTGCTCTTGATAAAACCCGCTTAGACAAGCTTGCTGCACACTTCTTAGCATTGGGTTATGAAGCTAAAGGCGACTATGACTTCGAAGCGAAAAAGCTTACTGCGAAGCACTTTGAGCACCCTGACGATACTAAACCAAAAGTATTCATTAGTGAGCTTCGTGTAAACGAGCTTTCTGAGACAGCTCAAACAATTATTAAAAAGCTTGTAGCTCAAATGCCTGAATCTGTTGTGGATGCAGACAACTTTTTGTATTCGGGTAAACACTGGGACGTTTCAAAAGCAGAGTACGACACACTGCTTAACGAATCAGAATACGCTGCGTGGATGGCCGCGTGGGGATTCCGCGCTAACCACTTTACGGTAAGTGTTAATCACTTGACCCGTACTGACGAGCTTACCGACGTAAATACATTGCTTAAAGAAGCAGGATTTGTGCTAAACACCTCAGGCGGCGAGATCAAAGGCGGTCCAGACGTATTTTTAGCGCAATCGTCAACCATGGCTGACCGTGCTGACGTAGCATTTAGCGATGAGACTGTGGCTATTCCAAGCTGCTTTTACGAGTTCGCACAGCGTTATGAAATGCCTGACGGTAAACTTTATAAAGGCTTTGTAGCTGCATCGGCAGATAAAATCTTTGAAAGTACAAACGCTAAGTAACGCGCTTGCTTAGTCATAAAAAAGCCCGTTAGGGCTTTTTTTGTTTACGCTTTACAGAAGACGTTAACGATTAGGCTCAGTAGTATGCCTGGCAAGAAACTGGTCATAAGGCATAGGTTTATCAAAGTAAAAGCCCTGCATTAATTTAATATCTGCTTGCTCCATAAAAGGTAGATAAGACTCTAATTCTACCCCTTCAGCCACCACATCTATTTGCAGGCTCTTCAACATAGCTATCAGACCATTAAAAAGCGCGTTTGCTTTGCTATCTTGATGTATACCTTGAATTAAGCTTTTATCTACCTTGACCACCTCAAACTGAAAACTCCTCAGGTAGCTAAGTGATGAGAAGCCACTGCCAAAATCATCTAAAGACAATCTAAAACCACTCTCTCTAAGTGTATTTAATGCTCTTAGAGCTGATTTTTCGTCCCGAATAAACACCGACTCAGTAAGCTCTAATTCTATAAATTCCGGGGATATATTGTTATCCAAACAAATAGAGGCTGCTTGGTCAGGAAATTCTGGGGCGAGCATTTGGTTAGCACTAATATTTACCGACAGCGGAATAGCTTCGCCTTGTTGCGACTCCATTATCGAAATATAGTCACAGGCAGCCTCTAGCGCTTGTAAACCAATGGCGCTATCTAACTTGTGCTCTTCTGCTATGGGGATAAACACTGCTGGCGATACCACACCGTGCAGTCCAGAGATCCAGCGGCACAACACTTCACCACCCTTTAATACGCCATTTAAGTCATATTTACCCTGAATATAAAAATCAAGAAGGTGGTTTTCTACGGCCTTGCGCAAGTCGTTCACCATACTGACCTGCTGTGTCATGCTTTCATAAAGCCCTGGCTCATAGACAAAGGTTTGCCCTTTCCCAAGCTCTTTGGCGCGATACATTGCTGCATCGGCACACTGCACTAAACCTTCAATGTTGTTGCTGTGTTCTGGAAATTCTGCAATACCAATGCTGGCCGACAGCCTTAGCTCTGTCCCTTTTACAACAATGGCGTCTTCTTCAATTTGGCTAATAAGTTCCTGTGAGCGCTCGGCAATTTCTTCAATATTTTGGTTAGGTACTACGGCAATAAACTCATCGCCTCCCCACCTGCCAACTTCCCCAATGGGGCCGAACATACCGGTAAGTAATGCTCCCATGCGCTGCAACTCGGCATCGCCTCTTTCATGCCCCGCATTATCATTTATGGCTTTAAACCCATCTAGGTCGATAAACACGAGAGAAAAAGGCTGCACTTTTTTCACTAACACTGAAATAGACTCACGTAGCGAGTTACGATTAGAAAGACCGGTCAATTCATCGTGCAAGGCGAGTTGACGTAGCTTGGCCTCGTTGCGCTTTCTATCGCTAATGTCGCGCATTGTTGCGATTAAATAAGTAGAGGTTTGTTGATAGGTTTCGAACAAAGCCACAGAAATATCTACCACTTTCATTTCGCCGCTTTGGTTTTTTATCTTTGACTCAAATCGAACCTGCTTATCGATGGCCAATTGCGCTTTATTAACTTTCTCTGCGATGAATATTTGATTGAAATCCAACCCTACACACTGCTCTTTTACTGACATACCAAGCAATTTGATAAAAGCATCATTGCATTCTGTGATAACCAAGTCGGGAGAAAGGACTAACATAGGCTCTCTTGAACTAGCGAACGCAGAGGCCATTAGGTGAAAAGATTGCTCGGCTTTACGCTGCTGGGTTATATCTTTGGTAGTTCCGACAATGTGCAGTGCTTCACCCGCGCTTCCCCGCTCTAGTACGCGGCCACGTAACCTTACCCATTGATAACCCTTTTCTAACATTAAGCGAAAGGAAAACTCAACACGATCGCGATTGCCGTGAAGTGCCATGGTCCAGTGAAACTGAAGCCCTTCTAAATCGTCTTCATGTACGCGATCAGAAAGCTGAATTAGGGTACCCGACCACGTAGATACGCTTTGTGAGTGAAGAGAAAAAGAGCGAATCTCCATTATGTCGCTTTGCGCCTCCCAACTCCAAAATGACTCTTGCGAAGCCCAAAGGGCAAGTTCTAGGTCCTTTTGCGCACGTTGGCTTTCTTTCAGCGAAGCATACAAATTTTGTGTTTTTTCTGTCAGCAACCTTTCAGCTTGCGCTCTGGCATTTCGCTCTCGTTTTAAACGACGCTCAATTAAAGCTAAAGCGTCGTTGTTAACGGATTTGCCAATGGATGTATCATTTGACATTACATCCCCCGTTAAACAACAAGAGATATACTAAATTCGTACGTGTGAGGCGTTTCTAGTTGATGGGTTTCCCTTTCAAGTTTGCAGTTGTAATACGCTGCAGCGGCGTCCATCAAGCCCTCAGCTAGAGGATATAACTCTCTTTCAGAGTAATATTGAAGGCGCATGGTGGTGTCTGTGCGTGACAGCACTTTAAAACGAGGGAGGTCTGCATCAGGATAAAGCTTTTTAACCTGGACATGGATATCGCCGTCCAGGTGCTCCAGCATGTCTAGCATGCTATTGGTATTGGCCAACACGTCACCGTGTACGGCGCCTAACTTGCCAAATAAATAAAAACCAAAATCGTATAAGAGTTCGTTAGCAGATTTACCCGTTCTCTCTACCAGCACACCTACCAGGCGTTGCATCTGTTCAAACGGGTAATAACCCACTGCGGTATAAGCTCCGTCGTTCTCTAAACCAGCTTCCATGATGACATCATCAGCGAACTCGGGAGAAACCTTCTCCTCAAGCATATCGATTAACGATGTAAAAACTATGCCTAACATGTAAATTCCTCATTCATTAATATAATGAGTGTAGTTCACCTAAGCATAAGAACAACCTAAACTTTATGATAAATCTTCAGGTGCTTCGCCATTATTCGTTGGCACAACGTCCACGCTATCAACACGCTGTAGACCACGTGGCAGTTTATTCCCTCTACGGCCCCTTTCCCCCTGATAATGCGTGAGATCTTCAGCAGTCAGAGTCATGCTGCGTTTCCCTGCTCCAACCTTAATGGCTGCGCCATCAGGCACGACAGCCAGAACTTTGACATACTCTTCACGGGACTGAGATTTTGCTGAAGGAATATTGATAAGTTTGTTTCCTTTTCCTTTACCAAGACTTGGTAAATCCCGCAAAGGGAACATAAGCATGCGCCCTTCGTTAGAAATACTTAAACACCAATCAGAGTCAGGGTTAGTCACTGGCATTGGTTTCATTACTTTCGCTGCTGTAGGCAATGACAAGTAGGCTTTACCCGCTTTATTCTTGCTAACCATATCTTTGAATGTGCCGACGAAGCCATAGCCCGCATCAGAACCCACCAAGAACTTACTCTCGTCTTGCGCCATAATCACGTGCTGGAAGGATTCCCCACCAACAATACTAAAGCGCCCGGTTAAAGGCTCGCCTTGACTTCGTGCAGAGGGAAGTCCGTGAGCGTCGCACGAGAATGTTCGCCCTGAGCTATCCATAAATACGGCAGGCTGATTACTTTTGCCTTCAGCGCTAGATAAATAAGCATCACCCGCTTTATAGCTTAGCCCTTCAGCATCAATATCGTGACCTTTTGCACAACGTGCCCAGCCTTTTTCTGAAAGTACAACTGTAACTGATTCCGCAGGCACTAACTCTTTTTCAGACAGCGCTTTAGCCTCGCTACGCTCGACAATAGGTGAACGCCTGTCGTCACCGTATTTCTCGGCGTCAGCAAGGATTTCTTTTTTAATGAGGGTTTTAAGGCGACGGTCTGAGCCAAGCAGTTGCTGTAACTTGTCACGCTCGGCAGCTAGCTCGTCCTGCTCACCCTTAATTTTCATTTCTTCTAATTTGGCTAAGTGGCGAAGTTTCAGCTCTAAAATGGCTTCGGCCTGTTTATCACTTAAATCAAAACGCGACATCAGCTCAGGCTTGGGTTTGTCATAAGTACGAATAATTTCGATAACTTCATCGATATTTAAAAACGCAATTAACAAACCTTCTAAAATATGTAGACGCGCCAATACTTTATCTAAGCGATACTGCAAACGTCGTGTCACTGTATCTTTTCGATACTGCAACCACTCAGATAAAATAGTACGCAAGTCTTTAACCTGAGGGCGACCGTCTAGGCCTATCATGTTCAGGTTAACGCGGTAATTTTTCTCAAGGTCGGTAGTTGCAAACAAATGCTGCATTAATTGAGTAACGTCAATGCGATTTGAACGAGGAGTAATAACTAAGCGAGTTGGATTTTCATGGTCCGATTCATCGCGAAGGTCACTTACCATTGGCAGCTTTTTCGCCTGCATTTGCGAAGCTATTTGCTCTAGGATCTTGGCGCCAGACGCCTGATGAGGTAGAGCAGTAATGACCACATCCCCATTCTCTTCGCCGTAGACAGCACGCATTTTTATTGAGCCACGCCCAGTCTCGTAAAGCTTTTTAATATCGGCTTTTGGCGTAATAATTTCGGCTTCAGTGGGGTAGTCTGGCCCATTAACATGTTCTAGGACGTCGCTAAGCTCAGCTTTACTGTTGTCCAGCAGCATAGCGCATGCGTTAGCCAACTCTCTTACATTGTGCGGTGGAATATCAGTGGCCATGCCTACTGCAATACCTGTCACACCGTTAAGCAGAATATGCGGTAAACGGGCAGGTAATACACTTGGTTCTTCTAACGTACCGTCGAAGTTGGGCACCCAGTCTACTGTGCCTTGGCCAAGTTCGTTTAACAGCACTTCCGAGAATCGAGAAAGCTTAGCTTCGGTATAACGCATGGCTGCAAACGATTTAGGGTCATCCGGTGCGCCCCAGTTCCCCTGACCGTCAACCAAGGGATAGCGATATGAGAAAGGCTGCGCCATAAGCACCATGGCTTCGTAGCAGGCAGAGTCACCATGTGGGTGAAATTTACCAAGTACATCACCTACGGTTCTGGCAGACTTTTTATATTTTGCATTCGCGCTTAAGCCTAAATCGGACATCGCATAAATAATACGTCGCTGTACCGGCTTTAAACCATCGGAAATATGCGGAAGAGCACGGTCCATGATGACGTACATGGAATAGTTTAGATAAGCGTCTTCGGTGAAACGTCGAAGAGGAAGTTGCTCTACCCCATCGCGATTAATGATGATCTCGTCACTCATGATAGTTTTTTCGTTTTGTTATTAATACCAATGCGCTCGTAATAGAAAGGCCGCCATTCTCGTTGTGTTGTAGCGCACTACTTACTGAATGTACGCGAGCGTTTAGGCTATTGTGGGGTAAACCGCATTTGTGTGCAATCTTTGAAAACAATTGTCATCACTTTTCAAATAGCCAATGCCTCACCGTCTTTACTATTTAGCAAAGAGCCTTGCAATGTAAACGCTATCAATGTGTTAATGGTTTGCTTTGTTATTCTGCAAATAGAGTGTTTAAATAGATTGGGCTGAATTTTGCGTTCAACATTCGCCTTAAAAATAATAAAACCCTTATTTAAATGGTAGTTAAAGTACAGAATAATATGGCAACCTTTCGCGCACTTTCTTTCCTATTTATTTTGCTAGCTAGCTTCTGGCCTTCTTGTTCCCAAGCGCAGCATATCGAGCAGCTTTTTGACGAACAAAGTACGCTAGATTTATCAGACTCCCTGTACTTTCTGTTCGAAACCGATTACCAGCTTACCATTGGGGATGTATCAAGAAGACGAAATGATTTTCTTATGCATCCTCACGGAAACCCTAACTTTGGCTTTCGCAATAATGGTATGTGGTTGCTAACATCCGTTGCCAATGTTTCAAACGACAAGAACTGGGTGTTTTCAATAAACTTTAGTCAGCTCGATAACGTTGATTTCTATTTAGTACAAAATGGAAAGGTGATTAGTCAAAGTCATCAAGGTAAGGCGCAAAAAGAGCAGCGTTTTCGCGTTCCTACCTTTCGAGTTGAACTCGCTAACAGCGACCCCGTTGACCTTTACATACGCATTGAGAGTCATTCATCAAGCCTCATCGCTCCACTTCGCATACAAGCTGAGCCTTTACACAGCAGTTATTTCCAAATGGACAGTTTGCTCTGGGGCTTTTTTTACGGTGGCTTACTCATACTTGCCATCTATAATTTGGCCTTATTTTTCGGCGTAAAAGAGAAAAGCCTGGTTGCTTATGTTGGATACATATTAGCGGTGATCTTATGGCAATTCGTGTGGGGCGGTCATACACACCTCTTATTCACTCAAGGAATTCCCTCTTGGCTAGTCGGTCATTCGGAATTGATATTCGTCATTATCGGTATCACTTCAGGTTTGTTTACCATGACCTTCTTAGAAACCGAAAAGCACTCGCCCACTGCTCATCCTATTATAAACTTATTATTGGTGTGCCAAGCGCTCACTGGACTCGTGTGCTTTGTCGATCTTCTTCCCTCTATCTGGAAGAACAACCTGGTATATGGCGTAGGGCTGGTAGCGATTTTGAGCTACATCTACGCAGGGGTGGAGGCCTTCCTCAATAATTTCAGACCTGCACGCTACTTTATTTTTGCATGGGGTATGCTTGCTACCGGTGCCATTATTGGCATGTTAAGCCTTATCGGTGTGCTGCCCTCTAACGACTTTACTACCTACTGCTTCCAAGTTGGCGTTTTCCTAGAAGCTGGACTTTTTTCTTTTGCACTCATGGAGAAAAGTCGAAGCCAGCTTGAAAGCGAAGTAGAACAAGCAACCGATGATTTACGCAATAATGTTGAGCTTATTGAAGAGCAGAATGCACGCTTAGACATTGCGCGAAAAGACGCCATCAAGGCCAGTAACGTAAAATCTCAGTTCCTTGCAAACATGAGCCATGAGATACGCACGCCGCTAAATGCAATATTGGGGTTTAGCAAAGAACTTAATAACGCATTGCTACCTACGGACCAGCAAGAGCAGGTTCGGATCGTCAATACTGCAGCTGAAAACCTGCTCACCATTGTTAACGACGTACTCGACTTTTCAAAAATTGAAGCGGGCAAACTTCAAATAAACAACCAACCTTTTTCACCTAATAAACTACTCGAAGAAATGGTCACTATCATGGCCAAGTCTTCGCATAGCAAGCGCATTGAGTTCGTTTTCGACTTAAATCCGCTGCCTGAAAAACTTATTGGTGATGTATTTCGCATCAAGCAAGTGCTTAACAACTTACTCAGCAACGCGCTTAAGTTTACCTCTAGTGGAGCCATTACATTCTCAGCAAGCGGGCGCTCGCTTCCTCATGGTATCCACGAATTAAATATTGTCGTTGAAGACACGGGAATTGGTATTAGTCGTCAAGACAGGAAAAAGCTCTTCAGCGCGTTTTCACAGGTAGACGATGCACTAAATCGAAATTACCAAGGTACGGGCTTAGGCCTTGTTATTAGCAGGGAACTCGTTCGCCTGATGAACGGAGACCTTTCGCTTAAGAGTGTGCTGGGCCAGGGCTCTACGTTTAGCGTCTCTCTTCGTATGAATCAGCTTAGCCAAAAGTATTCATTGACGAGCAGCGAAGACTGGAAAGATAAAAACGTGGTTATTTTCGACCCCATTCCCGCAACCCGCCGCTCCAGCGCTAATATGTTGTCTATATTGGGTGCCAAGGTCACCTCAGTGGAATCGTTAGACTATTTAGCTACGCTAAACGGTCAATATGACTTCTTCATGGCAACGGTACCGGTAAGCAAAATAGCATTGCGTGATACTTACCTAAGCCGATTTGTACAGTTTCCAGCCACAAAACGAATCCTCTGGTACTCTGGCCCCGAGCCGTACGCTCAATATCCAAGCCTATCGCAGCACTTCCATTCTCAGATACGTATGCCAATAACCTTGACTAAGTTAGATAGCTTGGTAAACCAGCACGCTACGCCTGCGAAAAATGCCATGCAAGAGAAGATCAGCAGTTTGCCTAACGTGAAAATATTGGCTGTTGATGACATGGAAATGAACCTGAAACTTCTGCATACATGGCTTGACCATTCACCTGTAGAACTCATTACAACGATTAGCGGGCAAGATGCGGTAAATCAGTGTCAGACACAAGAGTTCGACCTGATTTTAATGGACGTTCAGATGCCTGGGATGGATGGTGTACAAGCAACTAGGGAAATTCGTAAATCTCCTGTAAATATGGGTACGCCTATTATCGCTGTCACCGCTCACGCATTTAAGGAAGAACAGGAGCGATTACTCGCATCAGGTATGGATGATTATCTTCCTAAGCCTATCGAAGTAGAATTACTTATTAACCTAATTAAATCCTGGTGCCACAGCATTGAACCAGGGGAAATAGAGCTTCCCTCAGTTGACTGGCAGCTTGCGCTAAAACGTGCCAATCAAAACCAAGACACCGCGAAAGAAATGTTAGACGGCTTTATAGAGCTGCTCCCAGAAACCATTGTATTACTTTCAACGCTGTGGGAAGAAAAAGATTATAAAGAGCTAAAGACCGAGGTACACAAGCTTCATGGTGCATGTTGTTATACTGGCTTGCCGCGCATGCAGCATTTGGCGAATGATACTGAAAGCGCGCTCAAGTTAGGCCAGCATAAACTTGTTGATGAGCATTTACCTGCACTTATCGCTGAAGCAGAGAAAGTGTTACGGGAGAGTAAGCCTAGCGTATAACAAATTATTGGCCACGCATATAGCACTGGTTATTGCGTGGCGTTTTCCTTTTGGAAAAACTTCCGTGATTGCTGACAGTCAGCGATTAACCTAGCAAATTCGCTGGCGTCTCTATCTAACTCTGAGCTTGCTATAAAAATATCAAAACCGAGACGTTTTCGAAGCTCTACCATACGATGAGCTAACATGGCTTTTATTCCTTTAATGATAGTACCGTCTTCCATAACGTATTGCTTATCGTCAAACATTGATTGTTCGTAACAACTTCCCGACGCGCAGTTTTCGTCGGTATTTTGCATTAGCAGAGGTCGCTGCTCCATCAGTAAGTGTGTAGCAAGCCTAGGTGATATTGTATTTAAAAAATCAGTATAGCTTTTTATTTTGAAGCCGACTGTTTCTAAGGGAACGTGATCTAATCCATGGCGCACACGTGGGCAATCTGCACGCTGGAGGTTGTCCCAGTGAATTCGCCAACTGCCGAGGCGGTGGCGATAGGTGATGTAATCTCTGGCTATTTCTAAGCTGAAGTCTGGCTCGCGTACCTTAAAATAACCCACTAGTAAACACACCAGTGCCGCACTTGTCAGAAAAATACCGGCTAAAAACAACCAATCTGGCAAAAAGGCCAGCCACAATGCTGCGACAAAAAGTCCTACACAGCCCAATACTAGGCTAGTGATGCCGTTACTTTTTGACGCAGCTCGGATATAGATAGGTTCAACACTAGTGCCAGACATACAAGTACACCACCAACATAATTATGGCCCAAACGATATAGAGTCTGACCCGTTTACATTTCACGCAGTCAGTCTGCCACCAGCGCAATATTGGATGAGATTTTCGCATACGCTGATACACCCTTATTATACGCTCATTAGAAAGGGATAGTTTAACCGCAAAATCAAGCTAATGTGTGGTTTCTATAACGATATCGTTGAAATGCCGCCACTATAGTTGGCGTAAATACTAACGACAAGATAACCGAAAAACCAACTCCACCTGCGAGCACAACAGCCAATGGCGGCCAGAAGCTTCCCTCGCTAAATAACAACAGTGGAATTAAACCGCCTACCGTTGTAAAGGTTGTCGAGAGTATGTGGCGGCTACAACTCATGGTTTCTTCAACAATGGCCTTGGTATCGCCTTGCTTTGCTTTGGGATTAGCATTGATTGCAGCAATGACCACTATCGAACCGTTAATTGCAACACCAATAAGCCCTGCACAGCCAAGTAGAGGGTTGAATCCTACTGGCAAGCCTGAAATCCACAAACTAAACATTCCTAGTCCCACTGAAAGTATCGCGACAAGTGCGATAACTCCGGCCATACGCAGACTTGTGAACGTCAATATGAGCGTGGTTATCATTAAAACCAATAAAACAGGCGCATAAGTGGCAAGCTTGCCTAGCGCTTGCTGCTGTTCATCTGCATCGCCCGCCAAGTGAATTCTATAGCCCTCGGGCAGTTCAAGTTGGCTTTCAAGCAAGTCTCTTAACTGATTACTGGCATCAATTGCCGGCACACCTGGCAGTAAAAACGCCTGAATGCGGTTAAGCCTTTCTCCGTCAACACGGGTAATGCTGCTAGTTGCAGGCTGTAGCGTTAAATTAGTAACCGCCGCCAGTGGTGACCACGAGATTGCATTGTCACCGGCTACAGGTATGGGCATAGCATCCACACCCGTTACGTTTTGTCTGTAGGCCTCATCCAGCCTTACCCTAACCGGAATTTCTTCTGTGCTCTCCAGTACCGAGCCACCGGTGATCCCCGAGAAATTAACCTGCATTTGATTAGCAAGCTCAGAAAGGGTTAAGCCAAGGTAAGATAAGTTATCGCTATCGGCATTGATTTTAAGTTCGGGCTCGCCCATAGAGATACTGGTGATGGACTGAGATATGCCGTCAACTTGTGACATCAACATACGAACTTTATCGCCTAGGTCATTCAGTATATTAAGATCTGGGCCAAATATTTCGACTTCTACCGGCGCGGCAATTGGCGGACCTTGCCCAAATGCTCGTACTACAATTTGTACCTCAGGATATTCGCTATCGAGAGAATGTTGTAACTCACCCACCAGCGCTACCGCTTCATCTACCGTGTGGGTAGAAACCACGGCATTAGCAAAATAAGGCATGTTATCGCGAGTCATCATTTGATTGTAATACACCGAAGGGGCAGAGCCGCCCACCAACCAGCTAACCTGCTTTACACCTTGCTCGGAGCGAATAGCGGCATCAATTTCTTTAACGTAGTGGGTAGTGTTGTCAATGCTGCTTCCTTCTTTCGTCCACAGATAAACTTCAAACTGGTCTCTATCTGCGCTTGGGAAGAACACATTGGCCAATGTCGAAGACAGCACAAAGCCAGACAGGCAAAGTATGGCAACAACCGGTAGCACGAGAATGGGCTGTTTGACCCAACGACCTAACTGCCTTTTAAAAGCTAGGCTTAACTGCGGCGCTTGAAGACCCACTTTCCACCACGAATTGGATACGGCTTTACCTTGGGATGCATTGTCGTGCTTTGGTAAAAATCGTGCGGCTAGCGCGGCAATAATAGTCAGTGAAATAAACAAAGAGCCAATGAGCGCCATGACCACGCTTATCGCTATTGGCCCTACGAAATCACCTATATTTCCATCAAGAAGAAAGATAGGCATAAAGCCGAGAATAGTCGTAAGTGTTGAAGCTAAAAGTGGCGCAAATAAGTGAGAAACACTTTTTGCCATAGCTCCTACCCGCGTTAGGTTAGGGTCTTGTAAGTTAATGCGTATTTCATCGGTAATTACGATAGCATTATCAATAAGCAGGCCGATGGCGATGATCATGCCGAAGATTGACATTTGGTGTATTTGCTCGTTGTAAAAGCTCAATGAAAACAATGCAAAAGCGGCGCACAATGGCAGTGCTAACCCCACAATCCATGCTGCGCGAAACCCCATGAAAAGTAGAATAACCATCATGACAACCGCACATCCCATCAATAAGTTCATCGATAGGTCGGCAAGGCGCGTGGCAGTATATTCATTTTGCTCAAATGCCACCGTAGCAGTTAAGGTTCCGCTGAAATCTTTATTAAACTGCTCTACCACCGCTAATGCATTTTTTGTCCATACGTCAGAACGCAACGACGGCTGCATGCGGGCGGCTACAAAGATAGACTCTTCACCATTTAAAAAGGCTATTTCGCCTCGTGGAGTGGTGTAACTGCGTTCTACCGACGCAACATCTTCGACTCTCAAATAGCGCCCTTGTTCATTAACAAGAGGAATAGACGCTATCATGTTTACACCATTTAAGCCCTCTCCCACCGTAAAGCGCAGGTTACTTTGTTCGGTATTCAACATACCTGCAGGCAATTTGGGATCAGCACGACTGATTGTATTGCTTACCTGCTGCAATGTAAGGCCTGTAGCAGCAAGCTTAATAGGGTCTATGTTGACACTAATTTCTTCCTGCGGTGCGCCATATACACGCACTAACTCAGTACCGTTAACATTGCGAAGTCGGTCGGTAAGTTCCTGAGCCAAACGAGCGGTAAGTGTAATAGGTGTATTATCAAAATGGTCGGCACGTACAGAAAGCAACAAGGTGAAAGCAGTCGCGCCGCGTTTTTCATCGAATATTGGCGCCATTGCACCTTCTGGAAATGACTCAGCGGCAGCACCTATTGCATCGCGGATCTCGCTAAATAGCTGCTCGTTACTGGTGTTGTCTATCCAGTCCTGTGTTTCAATTAATATGATAGAAATCCCAGCACGAGAGGTAGATTTCACTTCCTTAATCTCAAATATCTCCCTTAACCTGTCTTCAAGTACGTCGCTGACTAAGGCTTCAACTCGCTCGGCTGATGCGCCGGGATACTGGGTGATAATTAGCGCATTTCTTGTATCAATTCGAGGGTCTTCTATTCGCGGTAATGAGCCCAAAGCCGATAACCCTGCGGTAATCAAAATCAATAGACTTAAAACCAGCAAATGGCCCCGTCGGTAAAAGAGCGTGTACCACGGGTAGGATTTATCAGTATCGAAGTTAAATGACGTCATTAACGCGCCCCAGCATGTTGTTGGCTAGGTATAGCTACCATTTGCCCCGGCGCTAATTTATGGGTGCCCTCATTAACATAGACATCGCCATTTTTGAGAGCGCCGCGAACGAACGCTTTATTTCCATCTGTGTACACCACCTCGACAACGCGCGCTTCTATGGTGGCGTTTGACTCACTGGATAAAACAAAAACCCTCCATAAGCCTCTTAGGCCATTACTTAGCGCGTTTACAGGAAGCCAAGCGCCTGTTTCAGAATGGGAGCGGAAGGCAGACAGAATTGCCATATCGCCAGGACGAACCTGTTCGTTACTATTAAGTGTGACCAGAATATCTACGGTTCGAGTCTGCACGTTACGTACTGGAAGCCGCTGAGATACCGTCCCGGCAACATCGATATCGCCAATACGCACAAGCACAGGTTCATTAACATCAAACTGCTCTACGACATCAGCAGGTACCGCAAAACGCGCTTGATAATTGTCGATACTTGTAATGCCAAATACAGGGCTTCCTGCACTCACCACACTGCCTTCATCAAAAAATCGGCGATTAACAACACCATCAAAAGGCGAAACGAGTGTAGTTTTTGCTATCTCTACATTGAGAGATTCGAGCGCGGCCTGCATTTCGCTAACCTGCGCTTTCGCTACATTTAAATTCGCTTTTGCTTCGTCTAGTCGTTGCGCTGACTCTAGCTTTCTCTCCACCAATGAGGTGGTCCTATCACTGTTGACTTTAGCAAGTGCAAGATCAGCGTTTGCTCGCTCTAGCGCTGCTTGTAGCTCTCTCTTTCTTGCATTTAGACGCTGCAAATCTTGGTGAGCAAGAATATCGCCTTGACTGACTACATCCCCTTCTTCAACAAGCATTCGGGTAACTTGACCAGCGACATCAAAGGATAAAGATGTGGCCTTGGGTGATTCAACTAAACCAAACACATTAATAGGCGTTTCAAAACCTGATTGAATGGTGACCGTACCTGTTGAGACCGCAACGGGTAGTCTTGCCTCCGGCGTTTGCGTTGCATTCCCCAAACCAGCAGTCATCAGTAATACCACCAGTGCAGCTGTAAAAACGGCAATCGAAATAAGTAACGTGAATTTGCCATTTTTAGATGGGGTATTTGCAGCAGTCATAACAGTTCCTTTAACCAATTAGGCGTGTGCTTTAGGCTATATTTGCATACTTATTGTGCTATGCTAGTATATAAATACTAGACCGTCCAGTTTGATATTTAAATATTCTGCAATAAAGTGAGAACGTACGTGGCTAACATCAAAAAGCAAGGCCGTCCCAAAAGTGAAGAGAAATATCATCTTATATTGCACGCCGCGTCTTGCTTGTTTTTAAAAGAAGGGTTTGCTAGTACGTCAATGGACACCGTGGCTAAGGCTTCAGGAGTGTCTAAACAAACGGTTTACTCTCATTTCGAGAGCAAAGATGCTCTGTTTAAAGCCGCTATCTCTTCAAAATGTCGCTCGTATCAACTCGACACTCAGCAGCTTATCGACGCCTCCTTAGGCTCGCTTTCACTGTTTGAATGCTTGCAAAAAGTGGGGTGTCAGTTTGTACGCCTGTTACAAGACCCTGAAGCTATCGCTATATTTCGCGTAATTATCGCCGAAGCGGTAAATAGCCCCCACGTAGCTACATTGTTTTATCAGGCAGGCCCTGAAGCGTCGCTCGCCACACTTAGCACAGTGATAGAGAGATTTGGACAAGGTAGCTTAAGCGCTGATGTTGCGCAGCAGCTAGCCGTGGATTATTGCGCTCTACTTAAAGGCGAATACCACACCATGATGTTATGCGGCATACAGTCTCCGCTAGAAGACGCCGAAATCACAGCCCACGTTGACAGTGCCGCTGAGAAAATTCTGCTGCTTTTTACTCATTACACGCAGCAAAGTGGTAAAAGCTGAAAATTATCCTAGCCATTTCAGACAGCACAAATACTATTTAACCAGGTGGTCAAACCGAGAAAAACGTTAGGTAAGATTAACCTTGCGCTAATGACTTAACCCCAGCGGTATTATAAACTAGCGGCGTTTTCGTTGATGATTGAGAAGCGCATGTCTGACTTTACCGGTAACCACATTCTTTCGGTTAATCAATTTGATCGCGAGGCCATTGAGAAAGTCTTCTCGGTCGCCAATTCCATGAAGCCTTATGCGAAGCGGCAAAAGCGCACTACCGTACTAGACGGCGCTATTCTCGGAAATCTTTTCTTCGAACCAAGTACGCGTACCCGCGTGAGCTTTGGTACCGCTTTTAATCTTTTAGGCGGCGAAGTAAGAGAAACTACTGGCATGTCTAGCTCTGCACTTGCTAAAGGCGAATCGCTTTATGATACCGCCCGCGTGCTAAGCGGCTATTCTGATATTATAGCCATGCGACACCCTGCAGCCGGCTCCGTCGCTGAGTTTGCAGAAGGTAGTCGAGTGCCTGTAATTAATGGGGGAGACGGCGCAAACGAACACCCCACCCAAGCACTTTTAGACCTATTTACCATTAAACGTGAGCTTGAGTACAACGGTCACGGTATTGATGGATTACATATCGCAATGATTGGCGATCTGCGATACGGTCGAACAGTACACTCTTTATCACGCCTATTATGCCTGTTTAAGAATATTCGCTTCACGCTGATATCGCCGAAAGAGCTGGCTATGCCTCAGCCAGTTATTGATGCCATTGAGAATGCTGGACACCAGCTTACTATTACCGACACGCTCGAAGGAAATATGGATGCGGATATATGCTATCAAACTCGTATTCAAGAAGAGCGCTTCCCTTCTCAAGAAGAAGCGAACAAATACCGAGGTAAGTTCCGCTTAAATCAGTCGATTTACACGAAACACTTTCAGTCGAAGACCGTTATTATGCATCCACTTCCTCGTGACTCACGTATGGAAGCCAACGAATTAGATAACGATCTAAACCTTAATCCAAACCTCGCTATCTTTAGGCAAACCGACAATGGTGTGCTTGTAAGAATGGCCCTGTTTGCGCTAACCCTTGGTGTAGAAAACCTTCTGACCAAGTATGAGCGCGATGTTGTTTGGTACAGCAATAAGAGTAAGTAATTACATGCAAAAATCTGAAGCCCTATTTACCCGCGCCCAAAGAACCATTCCCGGTGGCGTAAACTCACCTGTTCGCGCATTTAAAGCGGTAGGCGGCACACCCCGCTTCATTACCAAAGCTGATGGCGCTTATATGTGGGATGCGGATGGTAAGCAATACATTGACTACATCCAGTCTTGGGGGCCGATGGTACTAGGTCATAACAATGCAAAAATCCGCGAAGCAGTGATTGAAGCTTCATACAGTGGCCTTTCATTCGGTGCGCCAACCGAAGCGGAAGTGATCATGGCCGAACTTGTTAGCGAGTTGGTGCCATCTATGGAAATGGTACGCATGGTTAACTCTGGCACAGAGGCCACCATGTCAGCCATTCGACTAGCCCGCGGCTACACTAGCCGCAACAAAATCGTTAAGTTTGAAGGCTGCTATCACGGTCATGCCGATTCACTTTTAGTGAAAGCAGGCTCTGGCGCATTAACCCTTGGTGTACCTAGCTCTCCGGGCGTACCTTCCAACGTAGCCGAGCACACGCTAACGGTTGAATACAATAATCTAGATAGCGTAAAAGAAATTTTTGCAGCTCACGGCGATGATATTGCGTGTATTATTGTTGAACCAGTCGCTGGCAACATGAACTGCATCCCCCCAGTAGAAGGCTTCCTTGAAGGGCTTCGCACTATCTGTGATGAGTACGGCAGCGTACTTATATTTGACGAAGTGATGACAGGGTTCCGCGTTTCTCGTGGCGGTGCACAGGAACGCTACAACGTAAAACCAGACCTTACTTGCTTGGGTAAAGTTATCGGTGGTGGTATGCCTGTGGGCTGTTTCGGTGGTCGCCGCGACATCATTACTCATATTGCCCCAACCGGCCCTATCTACCAAGCCGGTACACTTTCGGGTAACCCTGTTGCTATGGCGGCAGGACTTGCTGCGTTAACCCAAATCAAACAGCCTGGTCTTTACGATTCTATCTTTGAGAATACACAAAAACTCGTCGATGGATTTCAGGCACTAGCTGACAAACACAATATTAGTCTAACTACTAATATTGCTGGCAGTATGTTTGGGATATTTTTCACAGACGTAGAGAAAGTCACTAACTACAAGCAGGCGATTAACTGTAATACCGAGCAATTCAATAAGTTTTATCACGGTATGTTAGAACAAGGTGTTTATTTGGCTCCCGCTTCCTATGAAGCAGGTTTTGTCTCGAAAGCACACGATGCCGAGGTCATTGAAAAAACTTTGGCTGCGGCAGATAAAGTGTTCTCCACCCTATAAGTTAATTGTCCCTTACCGTTAATTAAAACTCGGCGCTAGCACTTTTTGTAAATGTAATTAAAAGTAATGTGTTAACGCCGATTTATCCTTTATACTTGCTTTGCAGTATAATTACCAACCGCATTTTTGCTGTTTTTCTGTAGGAAATTGAAAGGTGTGATTAACAATGGATTGGCAAATAAGCGCGCTTGTTGCACTTACTGTTTATAGCACTGTTATAAGTATTCTTTATGTCAGGCGAAGCAGGCGCTTCAAATATCGACTGAGAAAAGCCCTATCCCGCAATTCGAGTAAGTATGAAGCAACACTGCAGGCTGCAGACGAAGCCCGGTTTCAGGCCGCTGCTGATGAAGCCTCAAAACTTACCCAAACTTTTCAGAAATTTGTACCCCGCCAGTTCGTTGAACATATGGCTACCACCGATGTAGATTCATTGGAACTGGGCTATGCTGCTGAAAACGATGTTGCCATCATGTTTTGTGATATTCGTGGCTTTGCAGGTTTTTCTGAGCGTATTACCCCGCAAGAACTGATGAATTTTCTAAATTCGTATTTCACGCGAATGAATGACCCTATTCACCAAAACCGAGGCTTTATCGACAAGTTTATGGGCGATGGCATCATGGCGCTATTCGACCATCAAGGCGGCACGCCCAAAGAAAAAGCGTTAGATGCGGTACAAGCAGCGTTGGATTTACGTAAAGCATTAACGATTTATAACGGGCACCGGAAAAACTGCGACTACGAAGCCATAAATATGGGGATAGGTATTCATTTCGGCCAAGTCATTATGGGAACCGTGGGCTCGGAGGATAGAATGGATACCACGGTTATAGGCGATAGTGTAAATATCGCCTCCCGACTAGAAGCCCTAACGCCTAAATACCAAGCAGATATTATTGTAAGCGCTCAGGTGCTACAAATTATCGGCCCTAACGACTCCCTTAGAACCCGCTTACTTGACTGGGTCAGAGTTAAAGGACGAAAATCGCCTATCGAGATATATGAAATTCTCAGCCACCTGCCAGAAAAAGAACAAGAGAAGAAGCTTGCGGTGCAAACGAAAATAGCGGCGGGTCTGGCATGTAGAATCAATCAGCAATGGGACGAGTCTATTGCATACTTTGAAACGGCCCTAGCCATAAGCCCCAATGACTCACTTGTACATCACCACTTAGATGTGTGCCGTATCTACAAAAACTTAGATCTTGCTACTGACTGGGACGGCGCCTTGGTTCTCTAGCATTAATCGTTCTAACGCTTCAAAACGGTTAATACCTGTTGGAGCATTCCCTTCTCTTGTGAGCAGTAGCATTAATTCAACACTCTCAGTTTTCCGAAAGCTTTGCTTGTTGCCGAATAAAGGTCACTGAGGGTGCGAAGAAAGCAGCGCCCGTTTCGGCACTGGTGAAGTCTAGCCAGCGGTCGTAGTCGCCTTCACCGTTGCCGTATATCTGGCTATGCAGCATTTGTTTAAAAGGCCGCGCGCTCGCACTACAACTTACAAAGAATAACCCCTGAGATATCATATCGCCGTAAGGCATGCCTTGCTTTATTAGTCTTGGCTCGTCGCCATCTGGGGCGACCGTACTTGCTCTTACATTGTGTGACGACTCTGACTGCTCACTACTGACTAAGTTATGCTCTTGCGTTGTACCCATAACCTGCTCTTGCTGGCGGCTCGAGAGGCTGTTCCAGCGCCTTAAATCATGGCGATAACGCTGAACATGAACATAGCTGCCACCGCTAAAATCAGGGTCATCTTCCCCGATAACGCCTACTTTTCTGCGCTTCATACCACGAGGGTTATCCGCGCCATAAAGATACCCATTGAGGTCACGCCCATCTAAATATCTAAACCCTCTTATCTGTTCAACAAGCTCTACATGAATACGCAACAGGTCCATCACTTCAATGCCAACGGCGTGGCAGATATCTAACCTATCAGCACGTATTTGAATAAAGAGATCACAGGGCATGGTGGGCGCACTTCGGTCTTCACACTGCATATCGGGAAAGGGGGCAAGTTCTACGGGTATCAAACCCGGATAGACTTCTGCCCAATAACCCGTACCTATGGCTACTACCCCTGTAACCATAGCCTCGTAATGCTCATTCTCGAAGTGCTCAAAAATATCCAGCACGCGAGACAATTTTGCGCGCACGGCTTGGCTATCATCGTCAATTACGTTCAGTAACAAATACTGTGCATGTAAGTTGGGCTCAGCGCAGAGACCTTTTTGTGGTTGTGTCATTGCCGCTCTTTTTGTTATTAACGTCTTACTATGACGCTTCGCTGCTGACGAACATTCGTCACGCTTTGTATTGCGAACCTTTTATCAATTGTAGCAACTACTTCAAACTTAAAAACCTTTTCAAGTGAAGCTAAGCTTTATTGAGCAGATAATCTATCGCTTAATATTTACTCTAGTGTGCTTAATAGCCCGCTGCTTGTCCATCTTTTCGCGTTTCTGATGCGCCAAAATAGACACCTTTTTGCTCATCCCAAGCAATGGCTTGGTAACCACCAAATGCGCCTACAACGCGCTGCAGCTTATGCCCTCGCTCCATGAGTTCTCGTTGAACGGTTTCACTAAAGCCAGACTCTAAGCTCACATAGCCGCCATCGGTCATAAGCGCCCCAGTTGGGCTACTTGAACCACTGTGCAGTATGCGTGGAGCATCACCCGCTTCCTGCAAATTCATGCCAAAGTCGAGAATGTTTACAATAATTTGTGCATGCATTTGAGGCTGAGTTCCACCTCCCATCACGCCAAAGCTCATCACTGGCTTACCGTTTCTTGTTACAAAAGCCGGGATAATGGTGTGAAATGGACGCTTTCCCGGGCGATATTCATTAAAGTGCCCTTCTTCAAGCGTGAACATCTCACCTCTATTTTGAAGAATAAAACCTAGCCCTGGAGGTGTCATGCCTGAGCCCATGCCGCGGTAGTTACTTTGAATTAAGGACACCATATTGCCCTCTTTATCAGCAACGGTCAGATAAATGGTATCTCCTTCATAAATACCTGCATCAACACGATTTGCTGCGCGTTCGTTGTCAATCAGCTTTTGCCGCTCAGCAGCATATTCTTTCGAAATCAGCCAATCGACGGGAATCTCATTAAAATCTGGATCCGCATAGAACTTAGCGCGGTCTTCAAAGGCAAGTTTTTTGGCTTCCACAAAGGTATGGATGTAGTCAGCTGAATTAAACCCCATTCCTTCGATATCGTAACGTTCTAGCACATTAAGAATCTGTAGTGCTGCGATGCCTTGTCCGTTTGGCGGAAGCTCCCATACATCGTAGCCGCGATAGTTAGCGGAAACAGGCTCTACCCACTCAGAGGTATGTGAAGATAAATCCTGGTATGACAAAAAGCCCCCTTGGGACTTCATATAAGCATCGATAGTACGGGCGATATCCCCTTTATAAAAGGCATCACGCCCCCCAGTTGCTATCTTTTCATAGGTCACGGCTAACCCGGGGTTTTTAAAAATGTCCCCCTTCTGCGGTACCTTACCATTGATAAGAAAGGTTTCAGCAAAGCCATCGTAATGGCCAATTCGTTCTTGATTCATCTGCCAGTAGTAAGCAATGACCTCGGAAACCGGAAAGCCTTCTCGGGCATATTTGATAGATGGCGTGAGCAACGCTGACATAGGCAGTTTGCCAAATTTCTCGTGTAGCGCGAACCAACCGTCTACAGCACCAGGGACAGATACGGGCAGAGGACCAAATTTGGGTATTTGATGAAGACCGCGTTCAGCAAAGACCTTTTTGGTTAGCTGTCGTGGTGATCGGCCAGAGGCATTTAACCCCACCAGCTTTTCTTCTTTTGCATCCCACACAATGGCAAATAAGTCGCCGCCAATACCGCTACCTGTTGGCTCAACCAACCCCAACATGGCGTTGGCCGCAATGGCTGCGTCAACCGCGCTGCCACCTTGTTTTAAAATATCCAAAGCCACTTGCGTGGCTAATGGTTGGCTAGTTGCCGCCATGCCGTTCTTTGCAATAACTTCTGAGCGACTTGCAAAGGGTTGCCCCGTTATTCTGTCATAGCCCAAACAATTGATACTGAAGAAAACCAATATCAAAGGTAGTAGTCGCACACTTGCAGTCATAACTATCCTTTTTGCAAAAACGTTGCCGTTGATAAATCTAGCCTAAACCCTTTAAAACCTAAGCTCTTGAAAACCTAAGCCCCTGAAAACATAGTGTAGCGTTATTGTCACATTACGCCTAGGGCCTTTTCCTTAGTCTTATAGCAACTAAAAAGTACATGACTTTAAACGAAAAAAGCCCCGCAACTGCGGGGCTTAAACGAAGTAATAAGGCATTGTTATTGTTATTTCATTTGCCTAATCAAGACTCTCTTACGAGCGGCCGCTTGTAAAGTCTGGGTATGCTTCCAGACCACACTCGCTCATGTCTACGCCGTCGAACTCTTCTTCTTCGCTCACACGTACACCCATTACCGCTTTAATCACTAGCCATACCACTAGGCTCACGACAAATACCCATACAAAGATAGTCGCGGCGCCAATTAGCTGACCAGAGATGCTTGAACCGTCATTTGTGAAAGGTACAAGGATTAGACCTAGTAGACCAACCACACCGTGAACTGAAATTGCGCCCACTGGATCGTCAATCTTAAGCTTGTCTAGTGCAACAATGCTAAGTACTACTAGGATACCGCCTAGACCACCAAATAGAGTCGCTTGAAGAGGCGTTGGCGTTGATGGCTCTGCAGTGATAGCAACAAGACCCGCAAGCGCACCGTTAAGTACCATAGTTAGGTCAGCTTTACCGAATAGAATACGTGCAACGATAAGTGCAGCAATTGCACCACCCGCAGCTGCAGCATTCGTGTTCATAAATACGATTGCTACTGAGTTTGCACTTTCAACAGTTGCAGTAGCCAGTACTGAACCACCGTTAAAACCAAACCAACCCATCCAAAGGATGAATGTACCTAATGTTGCCAGCGGCAGGTTAGCACCAGGGATAGCATTTACTTTGCCGTCTGCAGTGTATTTACCTTTACGCGCACCAAGTACAAGCACACCAGCAAGCGCCGCAGCCGCACCGGCCATGTGAACAATACCAGAGCCAGCAAAGTCAGAGAAACCTAGGTCGCCAAGCGTATACATACCGAATACCGCTTCGCCGCCCCATGTCCAAGCACCTTCCATTGGATAGATGAAACCTGTCATAACAACTGCAAATGCTAGGAATGCCCAAAGCTTCATACGCTCAGCAACCGCACCAGATACGATAGACATTGCTGTAGCAACAAAAACAACTTGGAAGAAGAAGTCTGCAGAAGGAGCGTATGTTGCTGGATCTTCAGCAACACCTGTTGCGCCGTCACCCATAATACCGCTTAGGAATGGACCCCAGTCGCCGCCGCCATACATAATGCCGTAACCGCAAATCATGTACATGGTGCAAGCAATTGCAAATAGTGCCACGTTTTTAGTTAGAATTTCTGTGGTGTTTTTCGCTCGAACAAGACCAGCTTCAAGCATCGCAAAACCTGCAGCCATCCACATAACCAGTGCACCGCAGATTAGAAAATAAAAGGTATCTAGCGCATACCCAAGTTCAAAAGTGATTTCCATTATGGTTTTCTCCGCAAATATATCGTTGTGGCTTACAGCGCGTCGCTATCCGACTCACCAGTTCGAATACGAACGGCGTGCTCAAGGTCGTAAACAAACACCTTGCCGTCTCCAATTTTGCCTGTTTTGGCAGCGCCAACGATGGCTTCTACCAGGCGCTCTACTTGATCATCCTGAACAGCAATTTCCAGTTTGACTTTAGGTAGAAAATCCACCTGATATTCCGCTCCACGGTAAAGTTCAGTGTGTCCTTTTTGACGTCCAAAGCCCTTCACTTCGGTCACGGTCAAGCCGTCGATACCGATTTCTGAAATGGCTTCACGAACATCATCTAGCTTGAACGGCTTGATGATCGCTGTGACTAGTTTCATGAGTTGCTCCCAGTTTGTTTTGGTTATTCTGTGATTTATGGTCGTGTTTCCAACTATGGGAAGATAAACCAAGAGCCATGCCACAAATGTTTCTTCATATAAATCATACATATACTTACAGGCAAGATAATCATGCACAAAAATAATGCACATTTATGGTGCACCCGTTGCAAAATGCCCAATTATGAAGCGGTCGAGAAAATTGCTGAGGTAAGGTGACTAATAAGTGCGATGAAATTAGAACGGAACTATTCGATAGCGTGAATGGTCTGTTGTTTACTATGACAACTATCACGCCTTCTTTCTTTGCGCCAGAACGCAGTACAGAGCACCACACCGTTGCCAAAAAAGCGGCGTGGCGACCGCTATTAGTTTCGGGTGGTGTTCACGTAATTGGAGTGATTTTGGTTGTCTTACTTTCTCAATTGAGTATTGATAATCAAAAAGCTCGTGTAAATGTTTCAGAGCGAACACCCGAGATTAGTGCCAGACTATACTACCCTCCAACTCCGCGCCCCTCAATTCAAGCCGAATTAGAAGACACTAAAGCAGTCGATACTTCCGCTAAAAGGAAAGAAATTGAGTTGAAGCCTGATGTCACTCAATCCACCGAAGCACCTGATAGTAAAACTAAAATTTCTGAAATTCCTGAAGCAAAGCAGCAGAAAGTTACTGAGCCAGAAATACAGCAAGCCCAGGTAGAAAATAAGCCAATTACTACGCCACCAACGCCGACTCTTTCAAAAGATGCAAATCGTCGCGCGGGTTCGTTAAATTTATCGGTCAAAGATGGCGCTGCGCTTTATTTTGAAAAATATAACAGTGAAAAAGTAGCTGAAGACGCAGAGCAAGCAGCAAGGAATTTCCAAGAACGAAAAGATAGCCCTATATTAAGCGGGCCAAGTACGCAAGAAATACAAGCTAGTGAAAATAGACGCCCGTCAAAACAAGTAAACTGTAGCAGTACGACCAATAAAACCTTGGCGATATTAAGCGGTTTTGCCGGTGGCACTTTAAAATGCACCAAAATGGACGATCACAAACGTTTTATAGATGCGAGAGTGAATAAACTGCCCAAAGATGAAGAGCGAAACTAGCGCGTATTGATTTTTGCCGTGCTCTTTTTTGCGATAGTCCGTAGCCGACTAGTGTCCCCCTTTAGCAAGGCGTGATTACTTTCTTTTAAAAGACTTTGGTGGTTGCCCGAAATAGGCTTTGAATCGGCGGCTGAATGCGGCAACATCTTCATACCCCGTTGATTGAGCTATGCTCGACATAGGCGTATCGGTGTTTCTAAGCAGTGCTTTGGCTTTCTCCATCCTTATCTTCACTAGGTAATCACGTAAGCTAACACCAGTGGTTTGTTTAAACCGAGTTTTGAACTGTGTGGTTCCCATACAGGCCATCTCTGAAAGCAACTGCAACGAATGCGATGCCCCTAAGTCACTATGTATATGGCTTATTACTTGGGTGATCCGCTTGTCTGTTCCCCCGCCCACCTCGCTTTTTGCCAGTAACACCTGAAATAACGCGGTCATTTCATCCTGTCCGTAAAACGCGTAATTCGTTAATTGCACTTCGACAAAGCTTAAGAAAGCTTGAAGGGCGGTATTAACCTGAAAAATAGGATTGTGTTTGTCTTGCAACTGTACCGGTACTGAAAGTAAGTCGGCGACCACAAACTTTGCATTTTCGTTTGCACTAAAACTATGTACCTCGAATGGCGCTATACACACTCCCTCCCCTACACCGACGCTGCCTGTAAAATCGTCTTGCGCTATTTCTATATGCCCATTTACAGGCAATACTAACTGATAAAATGGGTGAGCGTGACTGCGTGCTTTTCTGGTATAAGAACGAATTGAAAGTGAGGGAAGTGCTGTCTCTTGATTTATTTCGCTATCATTACTCACACTGATTTCAACCTTTTATCTGAAGTCGTACTATTCATAAGTTGCCAAAGGTAAGACCCTGCGCGTATTCTTTGTATGCCGCAACTACTTATCGCTTGCCGATTTGCTATGTTAGTGAAACATAAAAACAGCACACTTAATAACAACGAATACAAGGAAAATCACTGTGGCCGCAGCTAACTTACTTGCCCTACTTGATGATATTGCAACGCTAATGGATGACATCGCTACCATGTCAAAAGTTGCTGCGCAAAAAACAGCGGGGGTTTTAGGAGATGATTTAGCGGTAAATGCCGACCAAGTCCAAGGGGTTAAAGCAGACCGAGAGCTACCTGTTGTATGGGCAGTAGCAAAAGGCTCTCTTATTAATAAAGCGATATTGGTTCCTGCGGCATTAGCCATCAGTGCTTTTGTGCCCTCACTTATAACCGTCCTTTTGGTACTGGGCGGATTATATTTATGTTTTGAAGGTGCAGAAAAACTCCTGCACAAATATCTTCCCCACGAAGATGAAGAAAAAACACGAGAAGCCAGAATAGAAGCGCTCACCCACGAAGATGTTGACATGGTAGCTTTTGAGAAAGATAAAATCAAAGGCGCTATACGCACGGACTTCATACTCTCCGCTGAAATCATTGTTATCGCGTTAGGTACCGTGACAGATGCAACACTTACTACGCAAATTGGTGTACTAGTAGCACTAAGCTTAGCCATTACCCTTGGCGTATATGGACTAGTCGCTGGCTTAGTTAAAATGGACGATGTGGGCCTTTACATGCTTCGCAAGTCACTAACAGGTTCAATGAACACCCTCCAACGATTTATCGGCAGAGCATTGCTGGTTGCCGCGCCCGCACTAATGAAAACCCTCGCGGTAGTGGGTACTGTGGCCATGTTCTTAGTAGGCGGCGGAATTCTTACTCACAGCATAGGCTTTTTACATATTTTTACCGACTGGTTTACCACGCTGATCCCAAGCGCGTCGCTGATCATGTCGATACTGGCAGATGGCGTAGTAGGTATTGCCGCTGGTGTTATCGTTGCGTTAGTTGTGACAATGGTTACGAAGTTTAAAGACAAAAAGTCCTAGGGCCGTGCTCTATGCTTTATCTTTTTGTTTGATCTTTTTCCTTTGCTTTTTCACTTTTTCTTTTAAGCGAGGGCGTCGCGGCTTTCTGTAACGCGGCCCCTCTGTCTAGCTCTTTATCTGACAAAAGATGCCTTAGCATACGCTCGCAAAAATGTTGCGTTAGTCATTTTGACCACCCCCATATGAAAAGCACTAAATTTTAGCGTTTTTGTAATAGCTAAACTTTTCGCTCATTTCCCCAATAAAAATAAAACTCAACAATTTCAAAAAGATAAACAATTTAAACGAGTTGGCACATCCCTCGCTATAAACTAATTGTTAATTGATAACGACTTATTATCGAAACCTTTAGCAACATGATAGCTGCCACGCAGTATGTTCAAGTGCAGTGTCTAACTTAATTTTTGGAGATTACTATGTTTATCGGTCGCAAATTTTTCACTGCACTAACTTTAGCAACTAGCGTATTAAGCGCAGCAGCATTCGCTGACGACACTCAGAACAACATTGTTTCGCATACAGATTTTATCGTTGAAAGCGCCATGCATGACGTAAAGCAGAACTTAGCGCTGGATGTGACCTATGACGTGTTAACTACAAGTCACACATTTGAACCAGAAGTAGAAGAAGCGCGCTCATTGGTTGCAGAGATAACGATTACACCAATTGAGTCAGTCAGCTCAGACGATAACGACGCATAAGGAGAATGCACATGTTAACCGCCGCAACCCTGTTTATGATAGTACTCGGTCCGGTTATTGCGTTTATAGTCAGTGCGCTGGTGTTTTCAACAGCGCGCCTATTCCTTCAGAAAGGTCACTGAAAACGCAATAAAAACAAATAGGAACCTAACCGACTACCGCTAAAAGATTTGCCTTCCCTGGGCCTTTTACTCCAGAGGGAGATAGAAAGCACTGACAGTATCCCAGCCAAGTGATTGTGTTTTCTATCTTCTTACTGGAGTTTTTTTATCCGAATATCCGTTCCCACCAGCTTTTTTCATCTTTATCGCTATTTTCATCTACAGGACGGCCTGAGCAGTCTTGCTGCGGTGGAGGAAGCACATCCAAAATAGCCGGTACGCTCAAACTGCCCGCACAACCTGCAACCACTACCGCCCCGGTTTTTGCATCGAAATGCGCAATGCCCAGACCTTTCGGGAAACGTCTTGATAATGATTTAGGTGATTGAGACTTCATGTAATTAATGAACACGGGAAGCGCACCACCGGCACCGGTTAAGTTAACGGGTTTATTATCGTCGTTACCTACCCAAACCGTGACCACATTGTTTCTATCGAAGCCGCTAAACCAGCTATCGCGGTAGTCATCTGTGGTTCCCGTTTTACCTGCCATATTCACATTACCAAAGTTCCAACCGATGCGCTTCGCAGTGCCTTCTGTGGTTACCTTATACAACGCGTAATTAAGCAAATAGGTAGCAGCCTCATCAGTTCGCTGGCTAAAGAACTCCGCTTTTTTCCAAAGCAACGCATTATCCGCTGTCACTACAGATGTCACTGTATGGAGGGGGATATAGCGCCCGTCGTTAGATAGGGTTTGATACATCTGATTAGTGCTAAACGGCGTCAGTTCGAAGGCGCCTAGGGTTAACGACGGTACTTTATCTACCGGAGTGGTAACCCCTAAGCGCTCAATGGTATCGGCCAACGCATCTAGGCCTATCTGCATGCCTAAATTGACTGTTGGCACGTTCAAAGATTCAACTAGCCCTTGAAGTAAAGGCACTTGACCTCTGAACTCTTTATCGTAGTTTTGCGGTGACCACTCGGTTCCGTTTCGACTCTCAAGCGTTATCGGTTCATCTTCAAGAGGTGTTGCTAAATTAAACTGTGTAGGGTCTTCTAATGCAGTTAAGTACACAGCGGGCTTAATCAAAGAGCCTATCGGCCGCCTAGCGTCTAATGCTCGGTTGAAACCTTTAAACGCAAAGTCTTTTCCGCCAACAATAGCGCGTACTTCGCCACTTGCGCTGTCAGTCACAACCATCGCCCCCTGTAAGGGCACTTGTCTGTCTTTTTGCAGACCGTCTAATGTGCCTGACAATGCACTTTCTGCACGGCGCTGAGCTACGATATCAAGTGTTGTGAACACTTTTACGCCAGAGTCTCTTAAGCTTGGCTCTGCTAAAATTTCATTAAGCTCTCGACGTACTTGCTCCATGAAAGCAGGATGTTTGCCGCTTGCTAAGCTCGCACCACTGGCAAGCCCTAACGGCATATTCACGAAGCGTTCGTAGTCTTGACGGCTTATTTCATTTTCATCAAACAGCATGCGCAGCACTAAGTCACGACGCTCTTTTGTGCGCTCGGCATATTTGCGGGGGTTGTAATAAGATGGGCCTTTAATAATGGCAACAAGCGTGGCTATTTCAGGCGTGCTTAACTCGTTGGCTGGTCGGTCAAAGTAGAAATAGCTGGCAAGTCCAAAACCATGTACGGCCATGTCGCCGTTTTGACCTAAAAACACTTCGTTCAAATAAGCTTCAATTATTTCTGATTTGCTGTAGCGTGCGTCAATGATCACCGCCATGATAGCTTCTTTTGCCTTACGCACAATTGAGCGCTCTCGGGTTAAAAACATGTTTTTAACCAGCTGCTGCGTCAGCGTGCTGCCACCTTGAACCGTACGACCAGCAGCAATATTCGCCATTAGGGCGCGCAATATTGAAAGTGGTGCAACACCATGGTGGTTATAAAAATTGCGATCTTCCACCAGCGTCAGCGCTTTAGGTAACATTTCAGGAATAGTGTCTAAAGTCACCAACATACGGTCTTCTTGCGAACCGCTTGTCATACGCGTCACTAACCAAGGTTCAAGTTTTACAGAACCATAAGGGCGCCCTTGCGATTTGTCATAGATTTCCCCAATGCGTGCACCTTCCCACGTTATTACCAAGTGTCGAAGAGGCTCAGCGCCTTCAGGGAACTGAAACGCTCGGCGCTGCACGGTTAACACCTTGTTTTGATAGCTGTACTCACCGCTACTGTCAGCAAAAGTCACCTTGCGATAGCCCAGCAAATTAAGCTCATCAATGACTTCTTGTGGCGTGATCTCCTCGCCTTTACTCACTTCTAAAGGACGAGCGAAGATTTGCGCAGGTACTTCCCACTTGTTACCCGAGAACGCATGTTTAATTTGTGCGTCGAGATAAAACGCATAAGCCCCGAGCACCACTAAGCCAATTAAAGTGACTCGCCAGAACAGCTTGAAAAACCACGAGCGCTTGGCTGAGCTCTTATCCTTGTTGCTTGCTTTACTTTTTGAAGATGATTTGTTTTGTGTCTGTCTTTTTGCCACGTGAAAACGCCATGAAGATCATTGAAGATGACATCGCATTCTTTGCGATATAGATTTAACGAACGTTGCTTAAAACGTTAGTTTTAATAGTATCAACATTACCATTCGGGCCGCCGCTCAACAACTGTTTCCAAATATGCACACCTATTGCCCATTAACTACAGATGCGGGATAAAGTACGTCTATACGCACTACGAAAAGTGAATTTTACTCGCGTTTCACGGTCACAATGCGATAGCATGCTGGCAAGTAACACAGGAATCGTACTATGCGCTTAGCTTCATTTAAGTCTTCTTTTCTTTCTGACCGTTCACCTAAGAAGACCAAGTCTTACCCCTCATTCATTCGTACATCTTTGGCTCTGCTTATTGCTAGTGCGTCGATTAACTTCGCGTATGCCAATGAACAATTTGCTAGCTGCACCGCCGTACTTGCAGATAAAGCCAAGCAAGAAGGGGTTAGCCAGCAAACCATTGATGATGTATTTCCTCACCTTGTTCACCAGGACCGTGTGATTGAGCTAGACCGAAGCCAACCCGAATTTGTACAAACCTTTCCAGGATACTTTAGTAAGCGCGTTACCGACTGGCGTACTCAGAAAGGCAAAGAGATGTACGCTAAGCACGAGGAGCTTTTGCACAAACTAAGTGATAAGTACGGCGTGCCTCCTCACTACCTGCTCGCTTTCTGGGGCTTAGAAACAAACTTTGGTTCGTACAAAGGCAAAATGCCGGTACTTGATTCTCTTGCCACGCTGGCTTGTGATAAACGAAGAAGTAAGTACTTTACCCAAGAGTTCCTTGTGGCCGTGAAGCTAATGGAACGGGAAAAGCTACAAAAAGAAGATATGATTGGTTCGTGGGCTGGCGCTATGGGCCACACTCAGTTTATGCCTTCGGCCTATACCCACTATGCCATTGACGGCGATGGCGATGGGCAAATCAATTTGTGGGCAAGTGAAGAAGATGCGTTATCTTCTGCCGCAAACTTCCTTGCTAACCTTGGTTGGGAGCGCAGCTTCCGCTGGGGTCGTGAAGTGCAATTGCCTGAAAACTTTGACTATCAAGAGTCTGGCTATAAAAACAGAAAACCTCTTAGCGAATGGAACGCTCAAGGCGTGAAGAAAGCCGATGGTTCTGCGCTGGGCGAAGACGATACCACTGCTTATGTTATCGTACCTGCAGGACATAACGGCCCAGCCTTTATCGCTTACAAGAACTTCCGCGTTATTATGCGCTGGAACAACTCCGAGTTTTATGCCATCGCCGTAGGCGTATTGGCTGACCGCATAGCTGGGGCGTCTGGTATTAAAGCAACCTTACCTGATCTCCCCGCCTACAGTCGCAAAGACATTATTGCGCTTCAAAGTAAGCTGAATAATTTAGGCTTTGATGTGGGTAAACCCGACGGCATTATTGGCCCTGCCACTCGCGAGGGTATCCGCAACTACCAAATTAGCAATAATATGATCGCAGATGGGTTTCCAGGTCTGGAAGTAATGGCAGCCCTTAACATTGACCTTGCAAGCAAGGCTACCTCTTAATCTTGATTAAAACAGCGCCCTTTCAGGGGCGCATTAATCATTTGGTATTTTCAGTAACCGGTAAGGTAAAAACCGTTCAGATTATTGGTTACTGAACGTATTCAAACGTTAGGCTTGAAAAGTAAGTTTCAAAATCTGCTGCAGAACTATTTGTAAGAGGTACGCCCCAAACCGTATTAAGCATAACAGGCCCTTCGACATTAAGTTTAAACGTCGCCTTTCCTTCACTGTCAGTTTTAACCGCTTGCACTTCGGCGCTGTGATCAACCAAGGATGCAGCATCGATAAGTGCATTGCTTAAGGGCTTTCCTTTGAACAATACCTGAACAGATAGAGTGTTATCTGAGAGTTTATAGGGGTGTTCAAGGGGCACTATTTCTAGCGTATGGCCTATGGGTTTTAGCGCATTATCCGTTGTTGACTCACCCACTTGCACAATGGTTTTCGCTTTTCTTGAATAAAGCTCTTTTCCGGCAATATCGTTCCGCCCTCTCGCCTCGCGATGGGCTAGTATTTCTGTTAAACCTTCATCTTTCGCATACTGATTAAACTTCTTCGCTTTTAGTACACTAGTAGCATGGTAGCTTTCAAACCCTATAACGTGAGTGCCAGGTGAAAGCTCGACCGTTTTAGCCATGCCGGGTAGCATTGACGTTTTAGGTACTACGCTGGCGGCCATATCACTCACGCCGTCAGAAGAATAAGTGCGCAACGCGACTATCCTATCCCACGCAAGGTTCCAATGAGAGGTATCTTCTTTATGGCCTACTTTAAACTGCAAGGCAACAGCACTTGGTTCTTGTGAACGGTAGCTTGCTGGCTCTAACCAAAAATCGTGAGCCTGAGCGCTTAAAGATGTAGCAAACAGAAAGCCTGCTGTGGCTAAACGGGATAATTTCATAGCGTAACGTTACCTAAATAAAAGTTTGTAATTGCTACCATCAACTTAGCTTAGTTTTTAATATGTAACCACTGTCGTTAAAAACAGACTGTGTAAAAAACTGGCATATAAGCAATTACTGGTGTTTGAAATACACAACAATCAACTAAAAACCGTAAGAGGTATGGCCGTATCAGCCGCTACATATGCTTTTTTGTTTTGCTGGTCGGCAATGCATTGGCAGGGTCATCTGGCCAAAAATGCTTGGGATAGCGCCCCTTCATTTCTTTTTGTATTTCCTTATAACTGCCTTGCCAAAAGGCCGCTAAATCACTGGTAGTTTGCAATGGTCTACCAGCTGGCGACAGCAACTCGCAAACAACAGTAACTCTCCCGCCCGCTAACGTTAATGGGGCGTTTTGCGAATACAATTCTGGCATTTTGACAGACAGCACCACGTCACCATTATCGCGATAATCCAGGCTAGCCTCTCTGCCTGTTGGAATAGTCAGGTGAGTGGGCAAGAGCGTGGCCAACGCATCTTGCTGAGGCCAAGACAAACCATTATTCAAGGCCGTTTTCCACGGCAACTGCTTAAGGTTTTTGATGCTTTTACAGTTTTTTAAGACAGGCGCTAAACTGTCTTTGGCTTGGTGCACCAGGGCGCTTAATGACAACGGCCAGGGGTCGGGCTCATCGAAGGCTTTTTCTTGTGGTAAATTGAGCTTTCCTGCCATTGCCACTCTTCGCCACCATTGCCAATCGGCATCCGACAGTGGCCAATGGGATAACGGCAAGGTATCGAGATAGGCAAACCAGGCATCGCACATTGCACTGTCCCAAAACGCTTTTTCGCGACTTTTTTCCTGTCCGGATATTGGTGCACTATTTAGCGTTATGTCATAAAACCCTGTACTTACTCTAGCTTCCATCACGCCAGTTTCGCTGTTAAGAATAACACTACGCTTTTCGCTAAATGCGTCAGGGAAAGCTAAACGCAACCAGCGCTCGGGGACACGCTCAGCTAGGCGTATTGCCACTGTGCTTTTAATTAGCTGCCCCTCAAGCACCGCTATCCAGGGTTCATTGTCTTTCTCGCTTTCATTGGAAAATGTATTACCAGCTGTAGCGGTTAGCTCAGCCCCCTTCCCACTCGCCAACTTGTATTCAATAATATGAGACTGAGAAGCACTGCTTCGTGCAGCCCCTTTTGTTACGGTTTTAGAATTACCAGAGTTACCGCTATTACCGCTTGGCGCATTGCGCCTGTAGCCCACCTGCAAAGGAAATGCGATGGCGATACAAAGGCCAAGGGCGCGTTCGTCTAATGCATTGATATCGGGCGTGAAAGTCTGCGCTTTGCCCTGCCCGCTTTGCACATAGCGCGCATAACGGGAAGCTTGTTGTATAAGCTGATTGCGAGTGCTGCTATTAGCATGAAGCAGAGCATCCATTACGTTTGTGGCACCACTCACATTAATATTACTTTCGCTTATTGCCACAACAAACGGTGCAGCAAAGCGAAGCGCGCTATTTTCATCAGAACTTAGTCCGTCTATGCCTGTTTTTGCCGTTAGCAATAAATGGGCTAAATGGGGCTGACATGGCAACTGGGCCAGCGCTCTTCCATAGGGAGTAATGCTCGATTGAGAGATAGCATTAACCCGCTGAAGCTTTTGTTGTGCCACCTGCTGCTGCGCTTGTGTAGGCTTCGTCAACAATGCCAAGGACTCTGGGCTGCTACCCCACGCTAGAGTATCTAGCAAGAAGCTGCTTAAGTCCTCTTTTTCAATTTGCGCTGCATTGTGTTTCGCCAAACGCTCGAAGCTGCTTTTACTGCATAGCCTATAGCAGGTTCCGGCCATGACCCGTCCTGCTCGTCCGGCTCTTTGAATGGCAGATGCTTGCGAAATACGTTGCTGGGTGAGGGCGGTAATATCGCTTGAAGGGTGATACTGAGCACTGTTCTCCCACAGACTATCAATAACCACTGTCACGCCTTCAATGGTTAAACTTGTCTCTGCAATGTTGGTAGATAATATGATTTTTCGCTTTCCCTGCGGGTCTGGCGCTATGGCTGCTTGTTGCGCTGATTTTCCTAAAGCGCCATAAAGCATGTGAACGGCTATGTCCGCACTTTCAGCTACCCCTTTTATTTCTCTGGCAACAGCATTTATGCTTCCTCGGCCGGGAAGAAACACTAAAATATCACCATCGTGCTCGCTTACTGCCTGTTTTATGAGATTACTGGTTTTCGGTATCAACTCATAAGCCTGCACATCTTGGGTGTAGCGAACATCAACAGGAAACATACGACCTTGAGTTTCTAAGTTCGCTACTGGCAGTACGCTAAACGCATCAAGCAATGTTTGAAGTGGCGCAATATCCAAAGTAGCCGACATCACCACTAGGCGTAAGTCATCGCGAAGCCCAGACTGGACTTCAAGTGCCAGTGCCAAACCAAAGTCACTATGAATACTGCGCTCATGAAATTCATCGAAGACAATAGCATCCACACCGGTAAGCTCTGGGTCTTGCTGGATCATGCGCGTTAACACCCCCTCGGTTATTATCTCAAGCCGAGTGGCAGACGATGTTTTCGACTCGCCCTTTATACGATAACCAACTGTTTCACCCACACTTTCATTTAACTGTTTTGCTAAGTGGTCAGCAAGATTTCTTACCACCACCCGGCGTGGCTGCATAAGCAGTATTTTTCCCTTTAGCGAAGATTGCAGCAGTGACAAAGGCAGTACAGTAGATTTCCCTGCCCCCGGAGGCGCCCCTATGATGATGTTGTTAGTAGCTACGGCTTCTTGTAGCGGCGTAACAAGTTCATAAGCGGGTAGGTGAGAAAACGGCTGTAACATAAAGGGCATAAAGGTGTTATAAGTTGGTGGGTATAGTGTACCTGATGTAAACAATGCACTCGAACATCACAGCTATTTTTTTAAATTTGGTAAATATTCAATACGCGCGACTTGTTTTGGAACTCGTCCGCAGCGCCATGATAAACTTATTGTCGTACGGACGTTCGCTGCCTTCTTAAACTTGTGGGCTGCACTACTGTTTAATGTACATAGATAGGGCAAATTTAAAGGAGGAAAGCTATGCGAAGCTTTATTGGTTTAGATCTTAGCGCCACAGAAAAACTTGCTCTAGATTGCTGGCGTCAACAGGCGTTGCCTGAAGTAATGCCTCGTCAATGGGTGAAAAGCGAGGTGACTCGTACTCGTAAGTCTGGCAACAAGCGTAACGAACACATCAACAATCAAGGGCCCGCAGTACCTTATGCTGTACCGGCAGCAAACTTTCATATCACGCTTTGCTTTTTAGGCGAAATAAATCACCGTCAGCACGAAGCGCTTGTGTATGAACTCGACCAGCTCGTCAGTGAACCATTTTCTCTAACTCTTAATGCTACCGGGTTATGGAATGGACCTAAAATACTCTTTGCTGCACCCACTGAAACACCAAAGGCACTTAATGAACTCGCTAAATTGTCGAGAAAAGCGGCCCGTAAAGCAGCAATCGAAGTAGAAAGCAGAGAGTATAAGCCTCACGTCACTCTTGTAAGAAAGGCTACGTCGACATTGCCGCTACCGCTTTACAGCCCGAGCGTAGACGTTCACATTTCAGCATTTCACCTATTTGAATCTGTGACTACGCCGCAGGGGGTGACCTACCCTATTCGTCAATCTTGGCCGTTGAAACACAATATGTCGGTAAGAGAGAAACTTCGCCGCGGTATTACAGATGAGTAAAAAGAGGCTAGTAAAGAGCGGCGAATAAGGAAAATGTACTACCGAGCTGGGTTATCCGCATCTGTACCGCTATAGCAAATACCTTTTTATAGCTAAGCAGCCTTGATGACTGAGAGCAATGACCGAGTGTGATTATGAGTTATAGCAATTTAAGCTGGTTTTAAATTGCCTATAGCCTTTACAACGCCTAGCGCCACGGGTAAAAAGATAGCCTGTTTTTTTATTCACACTGCCCACATGCAACAAACATTTAGATTAGTTATAGACTGCCCTGACCAAATCGGGCTAGTTGCCAGCGTGTCGCAATTTTTAGCCGACCACAACGCAACCATCGTTGAAGCCAGCCATCATACCGATTTACAGACCGGCCGCTTTTTTATGCGCCATGAAATTAGTACCGATTCGCTTAAGTTAGATCACCAAAGCTTCGTTAAAGAGTTCACCCCACTTGCTAACGAGTATCAGATGAACTGGAAACTCAGTGACTCAGACAAAAAACAGCGCGTAGCGCTGTTAGCTAGCCTTGAATCTCACTGTTTAGTTGACCTGCTTCACCGCTGGCACACTGGCGAGCTGCACTGTGATATTCCAGTGATTATTGGCAACCACCCGCAAATGAAACAGTTTGCCGACTGGTATAAAGTCCCTTTCCATTGGGTAGACTTTAAGGCGTTAGGCAAAGACGCGGCGTTCGCGCAAATCACTACCTTACTTCAAGAATACAAAATTGATTTGACCGTGCTTGCCCGTTTCATGCAGATTTTACCTGATACGCTATGCCAAGAGCTGGAAGGTAAAGCCATTAACATTCACCACAGCTTCCTACCTAGCTTTGCCGGTGCTAAGCCATATCAACAAGCCTATGATCGTGGCGTAAAATTAATTGGCGCAACCTGTCATTACGTCACCAAAGATTTAGATGAAGGCCCAATCATTGAGCAAAGCGTTAAACGTATCAGCCATAGCGACAGCGCAGCTGATATGGTGCGCAAAGGTAAAGACTGTGAAGTAACCGCACTGGCTCACGGTGTGCGCTACCATTTAGAAGACCGCGTAATTATTCACAGAAACAAAACCGTGGTGTTTGCGTAAGCTTTTACAATTGCCTAATAAAAAAGCCCGACAGTAAAATTACTCTCGGGCTTTGATTTAGTCGAGTCTCGCTCTATCTAGACATTCTTTTTCACGTTATTGAACCCATCTTCACCAAGTACTTCTTGAAGCCTCGCTTTTATTACGGCTTCCTTGTGTGGATAGTGAAAATCAAATCCTCTGCCATTCCTATCTAAAATTACCCCTAGATATTGGTTAGAATAATTAAGCGCATAAATTGTGTCAGCGTTCACTTTTAGTGGCTGGCGGTCGTAACCGTGTAAATAGTGAAACACAACGCTCCCATTCTCTTTTTCTATTAAACTTTCGATAGAATATTTCTTGCTAAGGCCCCTGCTTCTGAAATAGGAAACATAGCCAATAAGAAGCCCTACACTACTAATAGTCATTGCAAGCTTCAGATCGTCTTCTACATTGAGGCGCAGGACAAAAAGCGCCAATAGAAAAGCAGGAACAGCGAAAAATAGAGCTTTGTCGATGGATTTACGTTGCATTTCCTTACCTGTAGACTCAATTCCGTTTGACCATAAATACATCACAAAACAACTATATATTCAACTAAATTGGGCTAATGCGCATGGCACGCCTAAGCTTCATGTAGTACCACAGGTTTGATGCTGCAAATAGTGCTTCAGTAATAGCTAATCCCCAGGTTTGGGTAATCACACCGTATGCCGTGAAGTTGATTGAACCTATAATCATACACACGCGAAGACCTGCTTCTTTGCAGTGCAGTTCACCAAAGCGATAAGCCATAAAAGTTAACACAGGCATAGCCTCAATCAGCGAGGTTTTACCGGTTAAGTTATTTACTGTCAGTACAATCACCATCATAGTGATTAAAGTAATGTAAGTTGCAATAGGCGAAAGTAGCTTATTTTTTATTATGCGATAGCTGGTACTCATTCCTGCTACCGTAATAACCACAACGCCTCCCCAAGCTTGCTCAAAAGCTAAAAGTGAGCCAATCGCAATACATAACCCTAAATTCAGCAGCAGTAATTTGCGTTCAGTATTCGACCAAAAGGAGGCCAAGGCGAATGCAACGGGAAACCCGTGAAGAAGTAATTCAAACATGGTGATCACAGTAAATAAGTCAGTGGTTTACACGCTGTGGGATACAGCTAATTCAGAACGGGCGCAGTGTAATTTCCAACCAGCGCAAAGCCAATCAAAATTTGTGCAATTTCGACGAATTGCATACCAGTACGATTTCCCCTCCAAACCGCTGTACTGCAAGGAATTACGTTAAAGAGCATTTAACTTATTTTTACATTATCTTAAGATGGTTTTTGTCAAAAAACCTATAGATAAAAACAGACAGGAAAACTCATGGGTAAATTTAAAACATCATTTACCGCGATAGCGGTTGTGGTTGCACTTGGTGCATGTTCAGAACAAAAGGCACCAGAAACGTCTAGCACAGAAGTGCAAAATACAACGGCATCTCAACAAGCACAGTTTGATAACGTTCTGCTTCAAGAGTTTAAAGGCCCGTACGGTGGTGTACCTGCTTTTGATAAAATGAATTTGGAAGATTTAAAGCCTGCGCTAGAAAAAGCTATGGAATTAAATCTTAAAGAAATTGAAGCCATCGCAAACAACGAAGCGCCACCAACGTTTGAAAACGTTATTGTAGAAATGGAGCGGGCAGGTGCAGAACTTGGCCGCGTATTCACCTATTACGGCATTTGGAGCTCAAACAAGTCTAGCCCTGAATTCCGCGAAATTCAGGCAGAGATGTCGCCTAAGTTATCGGCTTTCTTCACGCAAATTACGCAAAACGAAAAGCTTTTTGAAAGAGTTAAAACGGTATATGAATCTGACGAGTTAGATTCACTTACGCCAGAAGAGCAGCGTATAACATGGATGACTTACAATAGCTTTGCGCGCAATGGCGCGACCTTAGATGGCGAAGCGAAGAAGCGCTACGCTGAAATTAACCAAGAGCTTGCTACGCTACACACTAAGTTTTCTAACAATGTACTAGCAGACGAAGAAAACTACGTTACCTATATTACTGAAGACCAGCTTGACGGTTTGCCTGCCTCATTTGTTAAAGCAGCAAAAGCGGCAGCCGAGTCTCGCGGCGAAGAAGGTAAATATGCAATTACCAATACGCGTTCATCAATGGATCCGTTCTTAACATACTCCACCAACCGAGAGCTTCGCGAGAAAGTATGGCGTACATACTACAACCGCGGTGACAATGCTGACGAGTTTGATAACAGCGATATTATTAAACGTATCTTAACTCTTCGTGATGAGCGCGTTGAGCTATTAGGTTACGAGAATTACGCTCAGTGGCGCTTAGAAGATCGCATGGCAAAGAACCCAGAAAATGCCATGGACCTTATGATGAAAGTATGGCCTGCCGCTATTGCTCGTGTTGAAGAAGAAGTGGCCGACATGCAAGCCATTGCAGATGAAGAAGGTGCAGAGATTACTATTGCACCTTGGGACTACCGCTTCTATGCAGAGAAAGTGCGCCAAGCAAAATACGACCTAGACTCAAACGAAGTAAAGCAGTACTTACAGCTTGATAAGCTTCGCGAAGCGATGTTCTACGTTGCGGGTCGCTTGTTCAACTTCAATTTCACGCCTGTTGAAGAAGGCAAAGTACCCGTTTTCCACGAAGACGTGAAAGTATGGGAAGTAACCGACAAAGACAGCGGTGAACACATTGGTCTTTGGTATCTTGACCCGTTCTCACGTCAGGGTAAACGCTCTGGTGCTTGGGCAACTACATACCGCTCTTACACCACGTTCGATGGTAAGAAGACCGTATTGTCTTCAAACAACTCGAACTTCGTAAAAGGTGCTGATGGCGAAGCCACGCTTATTTCGTGGGATGATGCTGAAACCTACTTCCACGAATTTGGTCATGCACTTCACTTCTTGGCGTCTGATGTAGAATACCCGTCGTCGCATTCTGGTGTACGCGATTACACTGAGTTCCAGTCTCAGTTGCTAGAGCGTTGGTTAACTACCGATGAGGTTATCAACAACTACTTGGTTCACCACGAAACAGGTGAGCCTATTCCTTCTGAGCTGGTAGAAAAAATTAAAAAGGCTTCAACCTTCAACGAAGGCTTTAAAACTACCGAGTACATGGCTTCAGCCATTATGGATCTGAAGTACCACACTACCGATCCTAGCAAGATTGACCCTGACACTTTTGAGCGTGAAGAGCTTAAGAAGCTAGACATGCCGGAAGAAATTGTTATGCGTCACCGCTCACCTCATTTCGGCCACGTATTCTCAGGCGAAGGTTATGCAGCGGCCTATTATGGCTACATGTGGGCAGAGGTATTAACCGCTGACGCAGCAGAAGCCTTTATGGAAGCACCGGGTGGTTTCTACGATAAAGAAGTAGGCGATCGCTTAGTAAAATATCTATTCGCCGTACGTAACGCAATGGATCCAGCTGAAGCATATCGCAAGTTCCGCGGTCGTGACGCCAAGGTAGATGCATTGATGCGTGACCGTGGTTTCCCTATTCCTCAGGAACATAAAGAATAAGCGAAACGGCGGCAGCAGGCTAAGTTAACGCCTGCGACTAACCAATTCCGTTTCTGAAATGCTTAGGCTCTCGTATTTTTTATAACAAATACGAGAGCCTTTTTATTTATCCCCTACATATGTAAAGGCTAATATTTTTTTGTTGACCTGTTGATCAATTATGCCTCACAATCAATTTACCCTTTTTATTAGCAAAAAGTATAAACTTTGCAATGAATAGGTCGATAACTTCTCTGCGCGTTAAAAATAATAAAAGCATTAGCGTAAGAATCATAAAGTAGTACTGGCCCGCCTAGGATCCAGTATCAGACGTTGCTGTGCCTGCAATGCCACGTCACCTTTGATCTATTAATTTTCAGCATTAACTTACGTGGTCGAAAGTCATGACTTTCAGTATTAAACAAAAACTTATTATTTCTCTTATTGTGGCAGTACTTGCCGCAGCTATTCTTGTAGGTTCAATTAGCCAATGGATTGCCCGTGATCTCGTCAAAGAGAACATGGAAGAACTACAGCTCCCTTCTTTACTGAAACAGGTTGGCAACCGCGTAGACAGAGAGGCTAGCGTGATGCTTACCGTAGCACACAGCATTGCCTCTAACCCGGATATTCTCGCTTGGTCATCAGCCAGCGCCGATAGCGCTGGCGAACGGCGTTTACTGGGCTATCTAAATAATATCGTTGAATTTAACGATTTAACGGTAGCCTCGTTTGTAGACAGAAACACCTACAAATATTGGAATCAAGATGGCTTTTTGCGTGTACTAAAGAACGATGAGTTCGATGGGTGGTTTTTCGCTTACAAAAATAGTGGCGAACCCATCTCGCTGAGTTTGTACAACGAACCCGGACAGGGTTACCGCCTGTTTGCGAATTATCAGCAAGTAAACGGCAGAGGTATGTCGGGTGTCGCTAAATCGGTAGATGAGTTATTGGGTATTATCAATGCCGTTAAAATTGCACAAACCGGATTTGTCTTTCTTGTAGACGGTAGCGGTACTATTATCGCTCACCCCAATACCGAGTTACTGGGCAAAGCCAAATTAGCGTCAATAAGTGATCCGAACACAGCGGGGCAACTGCTTAATCGGCAGGGGTTCGCCATGGCCACCAGCGATTCAACAGGCGACACTCAACTGTTTGCCAGTACCTATGTGGAAAAGGCGGGTTGGTACGTAGTAGCACAAGTACCGGAGCACGAGCTTTATGCATCCTTAGATGCTGGTAGCCGCCAAATCATTATATGGGCGTTGATCATAGCCGGTGCGTTTGCATTTATCGGAATATGGCTGGCTGGCACCCTAACTAAACCACTTGAATCACTCGCGGATGTCTTTCAACAGCTTGGCAAAGGTCAAGGCGATCTACGCTCGCGAATTCCTATGCCTGAACAAAAAGAAATTGCCCGCTTAGTAGAAGGGTTCAATAACTTTATCGACCACCTTCACGGCACTATCTCTCAAGTCGCTAAAACAAGCCATGCATTAAAAGCATCGGCCCAGGATGTAGCAAAGCAGTCTCATCAAACTGAGAACTCTACGAAAAGCCAACGGGATCAGACGTTGCAAGCAGCGGCGGCATTAACAGAGATGGGCAGTACAGTAAATGAAGTGGCCCAGTCAGCTACTCATGCTGCGCAGAATGCGAATTTAGCAACCACTAACTCGGCTCATGGTCGCGAAATTACTCAGCGTGCGGTGCATGCGATAAACGGCCTGTCAGAGCAAATTCAAGATGTATCACGCGTTATTCAGTCGCTAGATGAACATACAGCAGCCATTGGCGGTATCCTTGATACGATAAGAGGTATTTCGGAGCAAACTAACCTACTTGCGCTTAATGCTGCAATTGAAGCCGCGCGGGCTGGCGATCACGGTCGAGGTTTCTCGGTTGTTGCCGATGAGGTTCGAACTTTGGCGCAACGTGCCGCCCAAGCGACTGATGAAATACAGGTTAAAATTGACAAGTTCCAGCAAGATTCTAAATCTGCGGTTTCGCAAATGGAGTCAAGCCGTACGCGCACCACTGATGTAGTAACCGCAACCACTGAGATTGACAAATTGCTTCAAGATATCGCCGAAGAGATTGCTCATATCAACGATGTGAATACGCAAGTTGCCACTGCAACCGAAGAACAAGCGACTGTGGTTGAAGATATAAACCGAAACATTAACGATATTAGTGCATCTAGTGAAGAAACTTTAAATGCAACGCAAATATTGGTGAACGTAAGTGACAAACTTGACGAGCTGGCGCAGGAACTTTCGCTAGAAGTGAGCAGGTTTAAACTATAAGAAGTCTCTATTACTTTACGCGCTAAGCGGTTCGTAACGAAACCTTGTACGCCATCATTTAGAAGGTGATGGCGTATTGCAACTTAACTTGATTATCGCGGCTTGAACGCCATGGTAGTTGAAGTGACGCACCACCACTCTCCCACGACTCTCTTAAGGCACCTACAGTAAGTAAGTGTTTATCTTCGTTAAACGGAACTTCAACGTACAGCCCAGCCGTTGTGCTAGTTGGTAGTCTGATCGTATCGGCGACAGGAATACGCATTTCATGGCGAGGGCGAACTTTGTGGCTCAATCCTAGGCGGTAGCCTCCTCTATCCCACCAGCTGACTACTTCAAATTCGTGGCTTTTCACGCGCTGAGATAGAACACCATAGTCAAGAAGCCCTTTATTGTAGTGCACAATAGCTTCAATATTAAACGTAGGCGCTAGTTTTTGGCTGAACGCTAATTGATATTGTTTCTGCTTGCAGCCTTTGAATTTAATCTTATTTTTTGTGAGGGTAAGAGAAAAGGTATCATCGCTATCTGAATATTTGTTGAGCCATTGCTGCGCCTTTTCAACCACGGAAGCATTAGCTGCCCCTGCCATTAATAAACATGGGCAAACACACATTGCTAAAAAGGACTGGTGTAAACGTCTCATTTTGGTTGCCTCTGAAATTGTGGTTGGCTACAACTTGTTCGATAACAATTTCAGTATAGACGCTAGTACGGCCAGTTGGGTATTAGCCATTTTACTAACAACAGCTAAAAGATAACTTAAAAAGAATGAATACTGTTAATGACAGTAGAACTGTTCACGGTCTTAACCAAGCAATAACGACCGAATTTCGCTTATCTTTGTGTTACTTCAGCGCTAGATAGTGAAGCTTTGCGTCCTTCCGTTGCTTCCTCACTAAACCAATAGGTGCCCTTGTTATCCACGCATACACCTTCAACTTGCTTGTATTGCTCTAATGGCCATATATCAAGAAGCGTATAGTCTTGTGAAATTTGCGCAATAAAGGTTGCGAAATTGCCAAAGGGATCTGATTTATACCCTGTGATAACGAACTTGCCTTGATGACGGTCGAAATCAACGCCCGTTACTACACCTGGTAGGCCTTCAATCGATGCAAAGGGGCTGATGCTTTGTTCTGCTTCCCCTTCGTTGACCTTGTAAACATGAGTAATGCCCGTTCTCCAGCTTTTTGAGAACAGAAGCAGTTCATTACCATACTTGACCATGGCCTCTGAATCGAAATCGTGTGCGTAAGGAATATTGCTCGAAGCATTATTGCCTGCATATTTTAGCGTGAAGGTAGTTATATCGTTTGTGTTACGGCGATTTACTTTGTGAACTTCAACCTTCTCTCTTTTTCCTTTATTGTTTCCGACATCTGCAATGTAAAACGACGTGTCGTCAGCGGTTATTGCTTCCCAGTCTCTATTAGTCAGTGGTAAACGCGTCCGCTCGGTTACCTCACCTTGGTAATTAATAAGGTAAATTACTGGTGCGTTGCCTGAGTCATTAAGCGAATACATACCATCAATTTCACAAAACAAACCCGACGTTTCCGAAAGCTCTTCAGGCAATTCCACAACACTCTCTACGTTAAACGAAGCAACTGACGCAGGGTATTGATTCGCGCATGAAGACGCTAGCAAAAGCGTTGACAACGAAAGTGCAAGTTTAGAAAAAGAGTTCAAAGAAGTCGCTCCGAAAAGGCCAGTAATCTTTCGCCATAATAACAAAGGTTTTAAACATCGAATATGCAATTAGCGCGCTAAAATTGGTCTATTGGTCTAAACTTCAAACCCAAGCGTATATCGCTATGGGCTAATGCTTGGCCTAAAGTCTCTATATGACAAATATTTAGGCTGATATAGGATGGATAAATAACAACGCGATAAGGATTCACTTTGTCAGACCCGCTTCTCTCACTCGTTGCAGTAGGACTGCTGTCAATAACATGCCAATACTTAGCTTATAAGGTACGGCTTCCTGCAATTTTGCCACTCTTAATAGTCGGTATTGTTGTCGGCCCGGTATTCGGTGTGCTTAATGCGGACGACTTATTCGGCGATTTATTGTTTCCCGTCGTTTCTCTTTCTGTTGCCATTATCCTGTTCGAAGGCTCACTGACACTAAAATTTGGCGATATTGCGGGCCATGGCAATATGGTGAGGAATCTGTGCTCTATAGGTGTATTAGTCACCTGGGTGGTTGCGGCCACAGCCGCACACTATAGCCTAGACCTTTCATGGCAGTTGTCCTTTTTGTTCGGTGCAATTGTTACTGTAACTGGACCTACCGTGATTGTTCCCATGCTAAGGACTGTGCGACCTAAAACCAATCTAGCCAATATCTTACGTTGGGAAGGTATTGTTATCGATCCCATTGGGGCCTTGTTAGCGGTACTGGTATTCGAATTCATCGTAGCATCACAAGAAACAGCTATCACACATACGCTCATTGCCTTCGGAAAAACCGTTGGTATAGGGTCGGTATTGGGGCTTGCCTCAGGCTATTTATTGGGCCTATCTATTCGTAAAGAATGGATCCCCCACTATCTGCTTAACACCGCTGTGTTAACCGTTATTTTAGGTGTATTTGCAGCCTCAAACTACGTAGCGCATGAATCGGGCCTTCTAGCGGTGACCATCTCTGGCATGGTGTTGGCCAATATGAAAGATGTTGATGTAGAAGACATCCTCGAATTTAAAGAAACCCTAAGCGTTTTACTTATTTCAGGCTTATTTATACTGCTTGCCACGCGACTGAACTTACAGTCTGTCATCGATGTAGGCTGGGGCTCTATTGTCGTGCTAGCAGCTATTATGTTTATAGCCCGCCCCCTGTCGGTATTAGCATCGTCCATTGGTACTGGACTTAAGCTTAATGAGTTAGCGTTGCTAAGTTGGATTGCCCCACGCGGTATCGTTGCTGCAGCAGTCTCAGCCTTATTCTCTCTTAAGCTTGAAGAAATCGGCTATGAAGGAGCGGGCATTATCGTTCCTATCGTCTTTATGGTGATTATCGCGACGGTTGTAGTGCAAAGTCTTACCTCTCGCAGTGTTGCATCTCTTCTTAAGGTTAGAGCGCCGGCTCCTACTGGCTACCTTATTTTTGGAGGTAGCAAATTCAATCGCGCCCTTGCGTGTGAGATGTTGAATCAAAAATTAGACGTGACTATTGCAGATACTAACTGGGATGCCATTAGAGAGGCGCGCATGATGGATATTCCGGTGTATTTCGGAAACCCTATGTCCGATCATGCTGCTCGACATCTCGATTTAAACACCTTTGGCACTGTATTGATAATGTCGCCCTACAAACAATTGAACCCGCTTATTGCTTATCACTTTGAGTACACTATGGGTAAAGACAAAGTGTGGGCGCTGACCAACAATGAACAGTCTACGAGACCTAGTCACCAAGTTAGCGAGCAGTATGCTAAAAAGCTTACGTTATTTGATGAGGGTGTTACCTATGGCTATTTAGCGTCAGCCATTGCCCGTGAATCTGCGGTTAAAACGACCCGGCTTTCAGAAGAGTTTACCTTTGAGCAGTATACGAAGCAGTATGGTGAACGGGCTACGCCGCTTATTGCTATTAACGCCGAAGGTAAAAGCTACACCTTTATTAACGGCAACAGCATTCAGCCTAAAGCTGGCTGGCGTATTATCAGCTTGATTGAGCCAGAGCTTGAACAAAAAATAGAAGAGTAAAAGTAAGAAAACCTCCTGCCTCTCGGCAGGAGGTCTCTCCCTGGAGAACACGTAACACAGTGCCCTTTTTTAAGGTGCATATTTATTTGGATTTTACTGCCGCTACGCTGTCGTAGGCTTTATAGCAAAGAGTAGACCAAATTAATAAAAACCATAATTTACATAACCTTACATTAATTTACGCGCTCTAGCTTTACTGCCACTTCTTAGAAAACCCCATTTAGGTGCATAAGGCGCACCATTTAGGGGTTCGTTTTTCAATCAAAACAATTAGTTAACGTATTTTCGTATGCACTGAACTGTAGCTTCAAGAGCACCACTATTTTCTTCTAGTACTTTACGGCCTGATTGGCCTGCTTTTTCTCGCTCATTCGGGTTGTGGAGCCATCTATCAAGAACTGTTGATATTGTTTCTCCGCTTTCCACTTTTACCAAGGCGCCACACTCTTCCAAGTAACTGCAGATAACCGGATTATTATAAGTGTGTGGGCCCATTATTATCGGAATAGAAAAGCTTGCAGGCTCTAGGGCATTGTGACCCCCTCTATCAGCTATGGAGCCACCAACAAAGGCAAAAGAAGCCACCGCATAGGCATCATTTAATTTTCCCATCTCATCGAGTAACACAACATTGGTATCTTCTGGTACAGATTGCACTTGAGAACTTCGAACAAAGGGTAGCGACCTAGCTTCAATAAGCTTAGCTACCGTATCGAAACGCTCAGGGTGACGCGGAACAATAATTACTTTGAAGGAAGGGCTTTGTTGCCACAACTCTTTTGCTGCTTGAAGTACCGCTTCTTCTTCAAGGTCATGGGTACTCCCCGCTACAAGTATGGGGTAATCTGCTCGATTCAAACCTAAAAAAGGATGCTCCGGCGCGGTAGCTGAAGCTACTTGGTCGAACTTAATGTTGTTAGTAAGCGTAAGCTTTTTATCGGGCACCCCAAGCCATGCGTAATTTTTGTAGTCGCGCTGCCCTTGGGCACAAATATGGTAAAGCTTAGCGAGCATAGGGTTAAACAACTTACCAATCTTTTTATAACGTCTGGCAGACCTATCGGTCATACGAGCGTTAACGACCATTACAGGTATAGCTCGTTTCCAGCATGCGTGGATAAGGTTAGGCCATAACTCTACCTCAGTAATTAGCACAGCTTTGGGCTGAATTCTTTTAAGCATTCCTGCCATAGCCATATGCAGATCGTAAGGTAAGTAAAAGTGATGCACGCTGTCACCGAAGATTGCGCGTACCCGCGCAGAGCCCGTAGGCGTAGTGGTGGTCACCGTAATTTGGCAATCGGGCTCGTCCGCCATGATGCGCTTAATTAAACAAGAAGCCGCAACCACCTCTCCCACTGAAACGCAGTGAAATAAGTATCCGTCTTTTTTAGGTGCATGTGCGACGAACCCAAAGCGTTCAAACCTTCTCCGGTTATAGTCTTTATTTCTGGTGGTACCTCTTAGCATTAACTGTAAAAAGGCGAAGGGAATAATGAACACTAATACAAGCGAATATCCCCATCGGCATATATCTTCGATAAGTGTGGGTTTGTAGCCGTTACGCTCGGCAGCAAACATAAATTGTCCTTAATGGTAAACATAAACGCATACATAACCGTTAATACAATGTGCGTCATTAAAGTGTCGTCAAACTGTGATGATATTGCTAGCTAGTTAGCTTCACGTGAATTTTGAAAGCCTATTCTAATGCCTAAAGACGTACAACAAATTCTTTTTATCAGGCTTAGCGCAATTGGCGATATTGTAATGGCTTCTGGCCTACCGTCTAGCATAAAGCAAAGTTATTCCCAATACGGTAAGCCTGTTGAATTAACTTGGCTAGTAGAAGCTCCCTATGTCGCACTAGTTAGCAGTCAGCCCTATGTAGACCACGTTATTGCATGGCCTAAAAACGAATGGCGAGCGCTATTAAAGGCTAAAAAGTACTGGGCGCTTTTTAAAACTATAAAAGCGTTCAGAAAACAGCTCAGAGAAAAGAACTTCAAAGTGGCAATTGAAGCGCAAGGTCTGTTGAAAAGTGCCTTTTTCGCTTACATCAGTGGTGCTTCAGAGCGCATAGGTTTCAAAAGCAAGGAAAATAGCCAAAGATTACTCACTCTCGCGCTAGATAAGCCAACATCACAACAAATTAGCAGCGAATATCGACATCTCGCTAAAACACTATATTCACTTTGCAGCGCTGAAAACAATGATAGCTCAGACTATGAAATGTGCATCAGATCAAGTCGCGCTGCTATGCAGTCAGCGATATCGAAAACTAGTCACTTAGGCTTAACACAACCCTTTATAGCCATAGCGCCTTTTACCACTCGCCCTCAAAAGCATTGGCCTTCTGAACACTGGCAAAGTTTAATTCACAAAGTACGCAAACACTCTAATTTACCTATAGCCATTTTAGGAGGCCCTGGAGATGCTGCAAAAGCTGAAGCCTTAACCTTCGAATGCTACGGGGTAATTTCGCTGGCAGGAAAAATTAGCTTAGAGGAGTCGGTAAGCGTGCTATCACTTTGCCATTCATTTGTTGGCGTAGATACGGGTCTTACCCATTTAGCTACAAGCTATAACAAACCAACAATTGCCATTTTTGGTTCAACGAGACCCTACACTATAACCGACAATGCAGATACCCATGTTCTGTTTAAAGACATGCCTTGCGCCCCATGTAAACGAAAACCCACGTGCAATGGCCGCTTTGACTGCATGAAGCTCGTTACACCTGAACAAGTGTTTAATCAACTTAAGCCATATATAAGTCACTAGTATGAGCAACCAGCATTCTTTCGACATTAACGTTTTGCATATCGAATTGGGAAGGCATTTATACGGTGGTGCGAAGCAAGTAACTTATCTTATCGATGCGCTAGATAAAGACAGTGGGTTTACCCAACAGCTTGTTTGTGCTGCTAACAGCGAAATCAGTCATTACAGTTTTGACCGCTGTAAAACTTTCTCTATTGACTACAAAGGCGATACCGACCTAATGGGCTTTAAGCGTTTACTTGACGCTATAAAGCGTATTAGGCCCGACATAATTCACGTACATAGTCGACGTGGCGCTGATGTATGGGGCGCATTAGCAGCAAAATTCACTGGAATACCGGCAGTATGTACCCGACGTGTAGATAATACTGAAAGTAAATTGGCCCGCTTTAAATATCGAGAGTACGAAGCGGTAATAAGCATATCGGAAGGTGTGCGCAAGGTTGTCTCAAAGCATTGCGAAAAAGTAAAATACCAAGGAGTTATTCACTCTGCCGTCGACCAGGAAGAATACGGACAGCCTTCTGACCAGCAGTGGCTGAAGAGTAAGTTTACTATTCCACAGCACCACTTCGTTATCGCTAATTTTGCACAATATATTCCCCGCAAAGGGCAAGCCGATTTAATATTCGCTATGCGCGAGCTAACCACGCAATTCAATAACCTTACTTGCCTTCTCTTTGGTAAGGGCTCTCAAGAAGAACACTATAAGTCGTTAATCGACAAGTACAACCTGCACAGTAGCGTAAAGCTGTGTGGGTTTACTAACGACGTCGCTAGCATATTGCCTAATATAGACGCGCTGATTCATCCCGCTTACGCTGAAGGCCTTGGCGTTATACTTCTACAAGCAGGTATAAGCAAACGTGCTGTTGTATCAACCCCCGTTGGCGGAATTCCGGAAATTATAAAACACAAGGAAACGGGTTTGATGGTAAGCCCTGGAGATGTTAACGGTTTAGTGCAAGCAGTAAGCTTACTGATAGCGGAACCCGAGCAAAAAATAGCGTTAGGCAAAGCACTTCACCAGCATGTGAAGACACACTTCAGCATAGAGAATATGGCAAGAGAGTATGCCGCGCTTTACCACCAGATTGTGAAAGCGTGAGTAAAACAAAGCGCGAACGCTTTTTTGGACAGGTCATAGAAAACAAAAAAGCCGCTCGAAAGCGGCTTTTTTAAGACTTTGAAAAAAGTTAGCGATTAAACGCCAGCTTTTTCAACAACGTCAACTAGCATCCAAGATTTGTTCTTAGATAGCGGGCGACATTCACGTACTGTTACTACGTCACCTTGGTTGCACACGTTGTTTTCGTCGTGGGCGTGAAGCTTAGTAGAGCGCTTGATGAACTTCCCGTAGATTGGGTGCTTAACAAAACGTTCAACTACAACAGTGATGGTTTTATCCATCTTGTTGCTAACCACACGACCTTGTACTGTACGAATTTTTTGCTCAGTCATTACGCATCAGCCTTTTGAGTCAGAATGGTTTTAACACGCGCGATGTTACGACGTACTTTTCTCAACTGATCAGTTTTTTCAAGCTGACCTGTTGTGTGCTGCATGCGTAGGTTGAACTGTTCGCGTAGCAGGTTAATCAACTCTGCGTTCAGCTCTTCTACGCTTTTGTCTTTCAGTTCAGTCGCTTTCATTACATCACCGTCCGAGTTACAAAGGTTGTTTTAAATGGCAGTTTAGCCGCTGCCAATTCAAACGCTTCGCGTGCAAGATTTTCAGGAACACCTTCCATCTCGTAAAGAACACGACCAGGCTGAATTTGGCATACCCAGTACTCAACGTTACCTTTACCTTTACCTTGACGCACTTCAAGAGGCTTCTCAGTAATTGGCTTGTCAGGGAAAACTCGAATCCAAATTTTACCTTGACGCTTAACGTGACGAGTCATAGCACGACGCGCTGCTTCGATTTGGCGCGCAGTCATTCGACCACGGCCAACTGCTTTAAGGCCGTAAGTACCAAAGGCAACAGTGCTACCCGCTGCGAAGCCGCGGTTGCGGCCTTTGTGCATCTTACGGAACTTCATGCGTTTTGGTTGTAACATGATTAGCCCTCTCGCTTAGCGTTGCGGCCTTTCTTCTTAGGTTGAGCAGCTGGTGCTTGCTCTTGAGTTGTAGGTAGACCACCTAGAACTTCACCTTTGAAGATCCATACTTTAACGCCGATGATACCGTAAGTAGTTGACGCTTCAGAGGTTGCGTAATCGATGTCCGCACGGAAAGTGTGCAGAGGAACGCGACCTTCACGGTACCATTCAGAACGTGCAATCTCTGCACCGCCCAAACGGCCGCTAACTTCAACTTTAATACCTTTCGCGCCTAGACGCATTGCGTTTTGTACTGCGCGCTTCATAGCACGACGGAACATAACACGACGCTCTAGCTGGCTAGAAATGCTGTCAGCTACTAGCTGACCATCTAGCTCTGGCTTACGTACTTCAGCGATGTTGATCTGAGCTGGCACACCGGCTAGCTTAGATACGTAGTTACGCAGCTTTTCTACGTCTTCACCTTTCTTACCGATTACTACGCCTGGACGAGCAGTGTGAATAGTCACACGGATGCTCTTAGCAGGACGCTCGATCACGATTTTAGAAAGTGAAGCGTTCTTAAGTTGCTTAGTCAGATACTGACGTACCTGATGATCGTTATACAGGTTGTCTGCATAGTCTGCAGTATTAGCGTACCAGGTAGAAGTCCATGGTTTGCTGATACCCAGGCGTATACCTGTAGGATGTACCTTCTGTCCCATTATCTACTCCTAGTTATCCGCTACAACCACAGTGATGTGACTGCTGCGCTTAAAGATACGATCAGCACGGCCTTTAGCACGTGGCTTGATGCGTTTCATAGTTGGACCTTCGTCAACGAAAACTTTAGACACGCGTAATTCGTCGATGTCTGCGCCTTCGTTGTGCTCTGCGTTAGCAATCGCAGATTCCAAAACTTTCTTTACTAGCGCTGCGCTTTTCTTCGGGCTGTACGCAAGAACTTCTAAAGCTTTCTCTACGTGTAAGCCGCGAATTTGATCCGCAACCAAGCGTGCCTTTTGAGCCGACGTGCGGGCAAAACGGTGTTTAGCTAATGCTTCCATCTTCCTACCCCTTAACGTTTAGCTTTCTTATCCGCGACATGGCCGCGGTAAGTACGCGTTGGCGCAAATTCGCCCAACTTGTGGCCGACCATTTCGTCACTAATAATGACAGGTACATGTTGGCGACCGTTATGGACCGCAATGGTCAACCCAATCATATCTGGGATGATCATAGAACGACGAGACCAAGTTTTGATTGGTTTACGTTCGTTCTTTTCCACTGCAGCCTCTACCTTCTTCAGCAAGTGAAGGTCAATAAAAGGACCTTTCTTGAGAGAACGTGGCATGGTGAATCCTCGCTATTACTTGTTTCGACGACGTACGATAAGCTTATCAGTACGCTTGTTGCTTCGGGTTTTCTTACCTTTGGTAGGAACACCCCAAGGAGTTACTGGGTGACGACCGCCTGATGTACGACCTTCACCACCACCGTGTGGGTGATCAACCGGGTTCATGGCAACACCACGAACGGTAGGACGAATACCACGCCAGCGTGTAGCACCAGCTTTACCTAGTGAACGAAGCATGTGTTCTGCATTACCAACTTCACCAATGGTGGCGCGGCAATCAGAAAGAACTTTACGCATTTCGCCAGAGCGTAGACGTAGGGTAACGTAGTTTCCGTCACGTGCTAGGATCTGAGCGTAAGCACCAGCAGAACGTGCGATTTGTGCACCCTTGCCAGGCTTCATTTCAATTGCGTGTACAACAGTACCTACAGGGATGTTACGCATAGGTAGCGTGTTACCAGACTTGATCGGAGCGCCCGAACCAGACTGGATTGCATCACCTGCTTTCATACCCTTTGGAGCCAGAATGTAACGACGTTCACCGTCTGCGTACAATACTAGAGCAATGTTTGCAGAACGGTTTGGATCGTATTCTAAACGCTCAACTTTGGCTGGAATGCCGTCTTTGTTGCGTTTAAAGTCGATTACACGGTAGTGTTGCTTATGACCACCACCAATGTGACGAGTGGTAATACGACCATTGTTGTTACGACCGCCAGATTTGCTGTTCTTTTCAAGCAAAGGTGCGTACGGTGCACCTTTGTGCAGGTCAGGATTTACGACCTGAACAACGTGACGACGACCGGCAGAAGTTGGCTTAGCTTTCAATAATGGCATTTCTAATCCCCTTCTTACTCAGCACCACCGACAAAGTCGATGTCCTGACCTTCTTTAAGAACCACGTAGGCCTTTTTCCAGTCGCTGCGCTTACCGAAAGACATGCCGTGACGCTTGGTTTTACCCTTAACGTTCACAGTACGAACACCTTCAACTTCAACTTCAAACAGTTTTTCAACTGCAGCTTTGATTTCAGCTTTGTTCGCGTCTTTAGCTACTTTAAATACAACTGTGTTGTTCGCTTCAGCAGCCATTGTAGACTTTTCTGAAACGTGAGGTGCTACTAGCACCTTCAGTAGACGTTCTTCTTTCATGCTAACGCCTCCTCAAGTTGTTTAACCGCATCAGCAGTAATTAGCACTTTTTCAAATGCAATCAAGCTCACTGGGTCGATGCCTGCTACATCACGTACGTCAACTTTGTACAAGTTGCGCGCCGCTAGGAACAAGTTCTCATCAACTTCTGGAGTAACGATTAGAACATCATTTAGTTCATATTCGTTAAGTGCAGAAATAAGAGCTTTAGTCTTAGGTGCGTCAACACCGAACTTCTCTACAACAACCAAACGGTCTTGACGGATTAGTTCAGACAGGATGCTCTTAAGTGCACCGCGATACATTTTCTTGTTAACTTTTTGGTCAAAGTCACGAGGCTTTGCTGCGAAAGCACGGCCACCGCCAACCCAAATTGGGCTACGGATTGTACCAGCACGTGCACGGCCAGTACCTTTTTGACGCCATGGCTTCTTACCGCCACCACGAACTTCAGCGCGAGTTTTCTGCGCTTTTGTACCCTGACGAGCGCCTGCACCGTAAGCTACAACTACCTGGTGTACCAGGGCTTCGTTGAATTCACGTCCAAAGGTCGCTTCGGATACTTCAAGAGCGCTTTGCGCGTCTTTCAATGTTAATTCCATCAGTTCACTCCCCAGACGTTACGCTTTAACAGCTGGCTTTACGATTACATCGTTGCCAGTTGCGCCAGGTACGGCACCTTTAACTAGGATAAGGCCGTTCTCTACGTCAACACGTACTACTTCCAAAGACTGAGTAGTCACTTGCTTGTTACCAAGCTGACCAGCCATTTTCTTGCCTTTGAATACTTTACCTGGTGATTGGTTTTGACCAATTGAACCAGGTGCGCGGTGTGACAAAGAGTTACCGTGTGTCATACGCTGTGAACTGAAGTTCCAGCGTTTGATAGCACCTTGGAAACCTTTACCTTTTGATGTACCAGTTACATCAATCTTTTTAGTGTCGTTAAAGATTTCAACAGTGATTTCACTGCCTACTTCAATATCGGCACCTTCGTTTTCTTCTAGGCGGAATTCTACTAGAGTGCGTCCAGCTTCAACACCAGCTTTAGCAAAGTGACCTGCTTCAGCTTTGTTGATGCGGTTAGCTTTCTTAGTTCCAGCAGTAACCTGAAGAGCGCGATAACCGTCAGTTTCCTCAGTACGAAGCTGAGTAACGCGGTTTGGGGTCGCTTCAATAACAGTCACAGGGATAGACGTACCATCTTCAGTGAAGATGCGAGTCATACCCACTTTACGACCGACTAGACCAATCGCCATTGTTATAACCCTCTCTTATTAGCCCAGGCTGATTTGAACATCAACGCCAGCAGCCAAGTCCAAACGCATCAACGCGTCAACTGTTTTATCAGTTGGCTCGATGATGTCTACCAAACGCTTGTGAGTACGGATTTCATATTGATCACGCGCGTCTTTGTTAACGTGCGGAGAAATCAGAACTGTATAGCGTTCTTTGCGAGTAGGTAGAGGAATAGGACCACTTACCTGAGCACCAGTGCGTTTCGCAGTTTCAACGATTTCAGCCGTAGACTGATCGATCAACTTGTGATCAAACGCTTTCAAACGAATGCGAATTCTTTGATTTGGCATCGATTAAGCTCCAATCGAAAGAACAAAAAAATTCACCTTTTCTCTTCCATTAATTCCGGAAAGAAAAGATGTGCGTAAACCGATGGTTCCCTATCGGAACCCTGTTCTTTTTTCTAGCACGCCAGCAACAGGCTAATCAGTAATGATGAATCCGTTACTTCGGCAACCACCCTAAAAGCAGTGAGGTTGCGGCTAAAAACTTCATACCCTAATTGGGCAGTGGGCGCGAATTATACAGAAAGCAGAGGGCAATGCAAGAGGCAGTTTGCTTTTTATACACATATTTTTACGCTATAACAGTGTATGTAACTGTCTATAAGTAGTATTGTTGGTTTTATGGTAACAGGATATCTTGATACCCTAGCGTAAAACATGCTTATAGCGTCAAAAGCGTAAAGGAATAGGCGCCAACATTATTAGTAGCGAGAATATGGAAGTAGTAAATAACCAGCAAACATTTGCACAAATAAAGCGCATCTTAAATAACCACTCTACGTTGTTAGATGCCTACAGCCTATTAGAACCTATGATACTTGGCTTGTTTGACGCCACACGCATGAGTATTTTTCAACGCCGTCGTCAACACCAAGACCTAGTCGCCAGATTTAAAACAGGTAAAGAAACCCTAGAGATAAAAGTACCGATTAGCCCCATGTCTATTGCTGGCTACGTTGCGCTTTCACAAAAGCCTGTTGTCATTGATGACCCGTACAACCCTACCCTACTTCAAAGCATTCACCCACGTCTTCGCTTTGCCGATAAATTCGATAAAGACAATGACTTTAGAACTCAAAACATTCTTTGCGTACCAATAATGAACGCTGGGGTGTTAATGGGTGTAATTCAGATCATTAATAAGGAAAGCGGCGGGTTCACCGAAGAGGACCTCAAGCGTGGGAATGCATTAGCGTTAATTCTTGGTGATAAATTCAGATTCGAGTTAGGCGGCACCAATAACCCGTTTGACCTATTAGTTCACAAAAGCTTGCTAGAAGAGGCCACCCTCGCCGATATACAAGCGACAACTCCAGATATACGAGCCTTAGTTCAACGGTTGATATCTGAACATCGCATATCAGAAGATGAAATTGGTAACTCTCTTTCAATCCACTATCAAGTGCCGTTCATTTCTTACCTGCCGGAAAAATATCACAGGTTCGAAAACGAAAGTCGTCTAAACGTTTCTTACCTCAAGCGAAACTATGTTGCAGTTATCGCCGATGCACACGATAAACCCATTGTGCTAATGGCTGAGCCAAACAATGCCGCGCTCTTAATGGAAATTGAAAGCGCTATGGGCATAGATAGCTACGAAATCGCGGTAAGTTTACCTAACCTTATTCTTCAATATTTAGGGGAGAATAGCGGTGGCGGCGGCCCTGGTGAAATGAGCGACATCCTTGATGAAATTGGCTCATCTACCGATGACAATGAAGACCAGATTGATGAGCTTTCAGACGATGCTCCGGCTGTTGTTCGTTTGGTAAGTCGTATCCTTCACGACGCTAAACGTTTAAATGCCTCAGATATTCATATAGACCCAGAAAAGAATGCGCCTACTCGGGTGCGCATGCGCGTGGATGGCGTATGTCGCGATATGAACCAGGTACCTCACTCGCATCATAACGCGGTGATTGCGCGTATTAAGATAATGTCGAATCTTAATATTGCAGAGAAGCGCGTGCCTCAGGATGGCAAGCTCGCATTCAGAATGAACGGTAAACTCGTAGAAGTGCGTGTGGCTACTATTCCCACCGTCGCCGGTGAAGGTGTAGTAATGCGTATTTTGGCATCAGGCGGTGCGATGCCTATCGACAAGATGAACCTCGCCCCCACCAACCGTACAAGGTTGGAAGAAATGATTAAAAAGCCTCACGGTATTTTACTGGTTGTAGGCCCTACAGGTTCCGGTAAAACCACTACGCTTCACGCTATATTGGGATATTTGAATACGCCTGAAAAGAAAATTTGGACGGCTGAAGACCCGGTAGAAATTACTCAACCTGGTCTGCAACAGGTTCAGGTAAGCCCTAAAATTGGCTTTAACTTTGCCGCAGCGCTTCGGGCATTCTTACGTGCAGACCCGGACATCATTCTTATTGGTGAGATGCGTGATAAGGAAACCGCTCATGCGGGTATTGAAGCGTCATTAACTGGTCACTTAGTACTTTCAACGCTGCATACTAACTCAGCACCAGAGACCATCACCCGTCTACTTGACTTAGGTCTTGATCCGGTCAACTTCTCAGACGCATGTGTAGGGATATTGGCCCAGCGTCTTATAAGAACCTTGTGTGGGAACTGTAAAGAGAAGTATGTAGCAGGCGAGAAAGACATGGCGTTTATTGAGCGCCAATATGGCAAAGAGCACCTGTCAGAACTGAACATTCAGGCCCCACTTGAACTCTACAGAGCCAAAGGCTGTGAAGAATGTGGAAACACAGGTTATAAAGGCAGAACAGGTGTGCACGAATTATTGGGGATGACGCCAGAGCTTCGCTCAATGGTATATAAAGAAGCCAGCGTAGCCGACATGAAGTCTCAGGCTGCTGCTGATGGCATGCGTACCCTCGTTCAAGACGCAATATTCAAAGTGCTTAAAGGCGACACCGACCTTGCACAAGTTCAAATTATCGGTGGTGATTAATCTTAAACTTACATTTTCAATAACGTTAAAAGAAGGGAAGCAATGAAACTAAAACAAGCTGTTGTTTTGATGATATCAATTAGCGCGTTTTCGACAACACTTCAAGCCAGGGATAGAACCATTGAAGATATGTGGAAAGATGATTATTTAGCGATAGTAAAGGATGGTGTTAGAGCCTTAAAAGATAAGGATTTCGACACTGCATTGGCTAAGCTAACGGAATCAGCTCATACAGGAAATAAGGAAGCTCAGTATTATTTAGCGCAGATGTACCTTTATGGTTGGGGAATGGAACCTGACTATCAAAAAGGTTGGGTGTGGCTCAACGTCGCGCTTGAACAGAAGCGACGCAAATGGGAACAAACTTACAGAGAGATCGACAGTGCGCTTCCCGAAGACTTCAAATTAGGTATGAAGCCAAAAGTCGATGAATACATTAGCTTATATGGCGCTGATGCCAAGGATCTTAAGTGCTTTCGCTACAAAGAAATTGGGTCGAACATAAAAGAGATTATTTGCGAAAAGCGCTACTACTAACTCGCAAATAAAAGGCAAGGGATGTGTCCCTTGCCTTCAACGTCTAGCATGCTTATTTCTTCAAGTATTCTCTGATCACGTAATGCAGAATTCCGCCGTTTTCAAAGTAGGTAAACTCATTTGATGTATCAATTCTGATATCCATCATAAACGTTGTTGTTTCTCCTTCATCCGACACGGCTTTTACTTCAACCTCGGTCTGCCCGCGTTCGACGGCTTCAATAGAAAAAGACTCATTGCCCTTAAGCTCTAAAGAACTCGCACTGTCACCAGACTTAAATTGAAGCGGCAGAATACCCATTCCTATTAGGTTAGAGCGGTGAATACGCTCATAGCTTTCCGCTAGCACAGCCTTCACGCCCATAAGAGACGGCCCTTTAGCTGCCCAGTCTCGACTTGAGCCAGTGCCATACTCCCTACCACCAATGACAACTGCTGGTACACCGTCATCTTTATAACGCATAGCAGCGTGGAAGATAGACATGCTGTCGCCACTTGGATAATGGGTTGTCGCACTGCCTCGTGTACCCGGCGCCAGTTGGTTTTGAAGACGAACGTTCGCAAACGTCCCTCTCATCATCACCTCATGGTTACCGCGACGAGAGCCATAAGAGTTGAAGTCTTTTGGCTCAACACCTTGTGCCTGCAGGTACTCTCCCGCTGGGCTATCATTTGCGATGGCTCCCGCTGGTGAAATATGGTCTGTCGTGATTGAGTCACCAACTTTCACTAGGCATCGCGCATTTTCGATTGCTGTTAAGGCTTCCGGCTCTTTACCCATTACTTCAAAGAAAGGTGGATGCTTGATATAAGTCGACTCTGGCCAGTCATAGACAGATGTTTTACTCACTTCTAGCTCATTCCATTCGCCGGCGCCTTTAAACACATCTGCATACTTTTCTTTAAACAAATCACCAGTAACGTTTTCAGCAATATATTGCTGAATTTCGTCTTCAGTAGGCCAGATGTCTCTAAGGTAAACAGGTGAACCGTCACTCGCTTGGCCTAGTGGCTCTGTAGTGATATCTACATTCATGTTCCCAGCTAATGCATACGCGACTACTAAAGGTGGTGATGCAAGATAGTTTGCCGCTACATCAGGGTGAATGCGACCTTCAAAGTTACGATTACCGGATAGCACCGAAGTAACAGTAAGTTTCGCCTTTCTAATAGCATCAGTAATGGCATCAGGTAGTGGACCAGAGTTACCGATACAGGTTGTGCAACCGTAGCCAACCAAATTGAAGCCTAGTGCTTCAAGCGGGTCCATAAGACCAGCATCTTCTAAATACTGAGTAACAACCTGCGAACCAGGTGCTAATGAAGTTTTTACCCACGGCTTACGGGTTAGACCCTTTTCCGCTGCTTTCTTGGCAAGCAAGCCTGCGCCTACGAGCACTGATGGATTCGACGTGTTAGTACAGCTTGTGATAGCAGCAATTACAATAGCGCCATCTTCAAGGTTAAACTTACTTCCTCTGAACTCCACGAATGAGTCGTGGTCTTCGTCGACCTCGTCTGTTGTGCCTAACCCCGCTTCTGCGATGAGATCGGTTTCTTCATCTAGTACTTTCACATCAATTTGCGAACGATGCCATTCATTAAATGCTTCTGCTGCCTTATCTAGGGCAATGCGATCTTGTGGGCGTTTCGGTCCAGCTAGTGAAGGAACAACGTCGTCCAAGTTTAGTTCAAGGGTCTCATGATACTGCGCATCTTTTGAATGGTCGTCGTGCCATAAGTGACTAAATTTAGCGTACTGTTCGACAAGGGCTATTTGATCTTCGTCTCGGCCGGTGAGCCGCAGGTAATCTAGCGCAACATCGTCTATTGGAAAGATACCGCACGTTGCGCCATATTCTGGTGCCATGTTTGCAATTGTTGCGCGATCTGCCGTAGTAAGATGCTTAAGACCCGGTCCATAGAATTCTACAAATTTTCCAACTACGCCATGTTCACGTAATTGCTGTGTAATAGTTAGCACCATGTCGGTGGCAGTGACGCCAGCAGGTAACTTACCTGAAAGTCTGAAGCCAACAACCTTGGGTAGCAGCATGGTAACTGGCTGTCCAAGCATTGCCGCTTCTGCTTCAATACCGCCCACGCCCCAGCCAAGTACGCCAAGACCATTAATCATTGTGGTGTGAGAATCGGTACCCACAAGGGTATCTGGATAAACCAAGGTCTCACCATCTTGCTCTTTGGTAAAAGCACAACGAGCCAGATACTCTAAATTAACCTGATGCACGATACCGCGACCAGGGGGAACCACCTTGAAATTGTCAAAGCTAGACTGCCCCCACTTTAGAAATTGATAACGTTCTTTATTGCGCTCAATCTCTATATCGGTATTCTTTTCTAATGCATTCTCTTCAGCGAAATGATCAACCATCACAGAGTGGTCAATGACCAGTTCTACAGGGTTTAGGGGGTTAATTGCTTGTGCATCGCCTCCCAAGCGATTGACTGCATCTCGCATTGCAGCTAAATCGACGATGGCAGGAACGCCGGTAAAGTCTTGAAGAATAACCCGCGCAGGAACAAATGATACTTCGTGATCAGCGTGGTTGTCAGTGTCCCACTTAGCCACTTGCTCAATATCACTACTAGTTACAAACTCTTCATCTTCATGTCGGATTAGGTTCTCGAGAAGAATTTTAATACAAAAAGGTAGCCGGTCGAGCGCATACTGATTACCTATACTGTCAAAATTGACCGCCTTGAAGTTTTTGCCGTTTACTTCAAGCTGCGAAAAAGACTTATATGTCATACGCTCTCATCCTTCTTTGCCTGTTTGTGAATATTGTGTACGTTTCAAGTTTACCAACGCAAGAAACGAACGACGTGTTTAATCCGTCGCGTTATTTTCAAGTTTGTACGGCATAAACATGAAAAAAAGTTCACCTATTATTAGTTATTCGTATCGCCGCTTTTCGTTTCGACATGTGCCTCTAAAGGGGTGGGCGGAAAAAGTGTTTCCTATCAGCGAAAAGCACCCAGTTAGAATAGTTAGCCTTTATGGACAAATAGAAGCTTTTGGCCTGTGGCGACAAGGAGGAAGTTATTACGAATGAAATGTCATATACCTCGTTCATTTACAAATATATAACATCCCTATTTTCTTATAATCTTGCAAGCGGTATGCTTATCACCACGCTAAACGCCTAATGCCTTGATACATGCTCAGAAAGTCATTGAAAAACGAGCACCGGTAAAAAAGCAATAACAACAATACGAAGTTATCATGACCCATCCGCTTATTAAGAAATACAACCTAGAACCTCATCCCGAGGGAGGTTTTTATCGTCAGGTTTTTCGTTCAGAAAATAAGACTACATCCTATGTCCATGGTGCCAGTCGTCCAGCACTCACCCATATCTATTTTCTTTTACTTAAGGGCCAAGTCAGTCGCTTTCATCGCGTTTTACACGATGAAGTATGGAATCACTATGAAGGTGCTCCTTTACAGCTATTCCAAATTCAAAAACAGCAGTTATGGGAACGCCGTATAGGTGGTGGCAACAACGATTATGTTGAAGTCGTTGAGGCGGGCAATTTTCAAGGAGCTGCAACTATGGGTGACTACTCACTTGTCGGTTGTACAGTCGCGCCAGGGTTTGATTTTGAAGATTTTAGCTTTATTGAAGAACCATCAATGAAAGAGTGGATAAAAGTTGCCCATCCAGACCTGACACGGTTTATTTAATAAATCTCTTAACTGAACGGCAAAGACACGTCTTACCTGCGATTTTATAACCGCTTAAACTGGATTTTTAAGCGCCAATCAAGGATGATAACAGCAGTTTTTAAATATACGTCTGAACGTCCAACTTCTGGAATTATCTCAGACTATTTCACTTTAACGCCGCAGGTAACCCAACTATGTATAAATTGGTACTTATTCGTCATGGAGAAAGTCAGTGGAACTTGGAAAATCGTTTCACGGGCTGGCACGACGTTGACTTGACCGACACTGGTGTAGCACAAGCAAAGACAGCAGGTCAGCTTCTTAAAGATGCTGGATTTACATTTGATCAGGCATATACGTCTGTACTCCTTCGCGCAATCAAAACGCTTAATATTGCCCTTGAAGAAATGGGTCAACACTACCTTCCAGTTGAGCGCCACTGGCGCCTGAACGAGCGTCACTACGGTGCTCTGACCGGTCTAGACAAAGCGGAAACTGCTGCTAAGCACGGCGAAGAGCAAGTGAAAATCTGGCGTCGTAGCTTCGATATTCCACCTCCGGCAGTTGAAGACGACAGTGAACACTTCCCTGGTCACGACGCTCGTTATAACAATGTAGATGCTGATATTTTGCCACGTGGTGAAAGCCTGAAACTTACTATCGAACGTGTATTACCTTACTGGCACGACGTTATTCGCCCAGACATCCAAGCTGGTAAGCGCGTAATTATAGCGGCCCATGGCAACAGCCTTCGCGCGCTTGTTAAGTATTTAGATGGTATGTCAGACGAAGAAGTATTAGGTCTTAACATCCCTACAGGTGTGCCACTAGTATACGAACTAGATGAAAACCTTAAGCCAATCTCTAAGGAGTATCTTGGCGATGCTGATGCAATTAAAGCAATGATGGATGCAGTTGCTAAACAAGGCCAAGCGAAATAAGCGTAAACCTTTTAAATACTAAAAAGCCTGCTTAAGCAGGCTTTTTTATGGGTATCTGATTATGACTAGTTTAGTTTGGCACTTTCACTAGCCAGTTATGGGTATCTTCGGCTTTACCCCATTGGATATCATTTAACGCCTGTCTAAGTTTCATAGTGACCGGGCCAGCTTCGCCGCTTCCAACCTGATACTCTTTGTCGTTATGAATAAAAGTACCCACTGGTGTAAGCACAGCCGCTGTACCAGACAGCGCCGCTTCTGTATTTGGTTTCGCAGCGCGTTCTAATAGCTCCTCAACTGTAATATCACGCTCACTTACTTTCATGCCGTGATCTTTAGCGATTTGAAGAACGGTTGCGCGGGTTACGCCATGTAAGAAGCTAGAGTCCAAGCCTTTTGTAATGATCTCGTCACCGTCAATTAGTAAGAAGTTTGCTGCACCGGTTTCTTGAACGTCACCATTGGGACAAAACAGGATTTGATCAGCCTGAACTTCTGCGCGGGCTTTCAGAATAGGTGGTAATGCACTGGCATAATTACCGCCACTTTTTACCATTCCCATATGCGGCGCACAGCGCATCCCTGTTTCGTCTAGTAACAAGCGAAGCGGCTTTGCTCCGCCCGCAAAGTAATCACCCACTGGAGACAATAATACGTATAGCATCGAATCTGCAGATGGTGCTGCTGCTTTGCCAATAGACGCTTCTGTACCAATGTGAGTAGGACGAATGTACATAGAACCAGGAGGCTCTGGAACTTCAGAAGCATACTTTGCAACAATATCGATAATCATCTTTTCAACTTGCGCTTTATCTATTTCAGGCAAATTTAAAAGGCGGCTACTTTTAGCAAAGCGCTCAATGTTCTTATCCATTCTGAATATATTGATGCTGCCATCTTCATGCTTAAATGCTTTTAAACCTTCAAAGCATGTACTTGAGTAGTGAAGCACGTGTGCACCAGGGTGAAGTGAAATACTGTCTGCACTGACAAATTCGGTGTCAGTCCACTTATCGTTGACAAAGGTAGCAAGCGCCATTTGTGGCATAAATACTGTACCGAATACGGCCATTAGTTCGTCCTATTTACTTCGACTAAAATGATATTCGCAAGAGTTTACCAAAAAACCTGAACATTGCTAAAAGTAAGTCGATTCTATTAAGGCTTTTATCGAATAAGAATGTCTATAAATACTGACAACACAAAAATAATGGGGTCAGAGTACATTACTTTTTTAAACGAAAGTGAGAGCCAAAAAGAACTCTGACCCCTTTACTCCTGAGTGAAAAGACTAAAGGTCTGTATCGGAGTTTGTGCGCCTTAAACTATTCGATAAATGAAACTTTCACAGTGACTAGAAGTAGGTAAAAAGAGCAGTCGCAGAAAAACACATTTTAATAATGGGGTCAGAGTACATTTCTCTGATTTAACGGCACTGGGGGTAAGGGAGTGACTATGTTTTAATGCTTAAAGTAATAAAGTACTCTGACCCCAATTTGAGGTTTTGATGGGGGGAGTGGCGATTAATGTACTCTGACCCCATTTTTTCTTTCTTCCAAACGCAAAAAACCCGCCGTAAGGCGGGTTTCTTC
>NZ_JBSWTB010000002.1:0-3216 GCF_056158305.1 Alteromonas sp. AWM4_230
ACTTCCTCCTTCATTATTGGTCGTATTATTCAGACGAAAAACTCCCGGTAATCCTTCCCTACACATTAGGAAACCATACCTCTGTTTGAGACCGTCCCACAAAAAGACTTGATTTCAATGTACTGATTAAGTGATATATGGAATAAACACTTTAAGTTTTCCATTTTTCTACAAATAAAATGTAGTTAATTAGGATAGACTGTGTTTTTATAGAGGTGCATTTTCATCTATTGTTGAGGATGTCCGTTTTATGTAAAGGAGTTTGCCATGCTGTCAAAAGTGAAACAAGCCATCTTTCTAAGACGCATTAAAAAAATGTTGTCTCGTTATCAAATTAAAGTCATCCATTTTATCCCAGGTCGCGTTAGGCTGTCATCCCCCTACTGGGCAGGAAACTCGAAGATTATCAATCAGTTAATGCCAATCCTGCAAACGGAAGTGCACATTCAATCCGTCAAGCACACACCCGAAACCGGTACACTTTTAGTCGAGTATCATAGCGATCCAAACGTTACGGAAGAACAAATGGAAGATTGGTTTCATACGGTTCAGCAAATTCATAATGATGTCATTTCAAAAGAGGTTACAAAGTTATGATTCAGTCAATGATTGGTTTAAGCGCTTCTCTTGTTGCACCTCGTTTGATGAAGCAGTTAAAGGATCAACAGGTACAAGTCGTACACGCCATGCCTGGGAGAGTACGACTACGGAGTCCGAACTGGCAGGAAGAACAAATCGCAAGAGCTCTTGAAGAGAATTTTTCCAAATATCCTATCGTACGCCACGTAAGTGCCTCAGGCATAACCGGGAGCTTACTCCTTGAATTTACTGTTGAATCTCTTACCTCTGAACAATTTGATGAAATCGTTCAATCAGCCGTGACAACATCTACGGAAACGTACCCTTATTTAGATGCAAAAATGAAAAAATCGATGCGAAAGGGAGTCAATTCCATTAATCATCTAATAAAAAAACAAACGGGTGGGAAGGCTGATTTCGAATCGTTGATGATTGTCGGATTAGTTTTTAAAGGGGCAACCACATTCACAACGAATCCAGCATTTGCTAGCAGCCTGCTTTACTGGGCATATGCAATCTTGACAAAGGAGGGCGATGACAGGTTGTGAGCAACATCCAAATTCTTCATAACACCCCTGGAAGAACTCGTCTTCATCTTGACGACGAACAAAAATCAAGCTACTTAGAAGCTATGATCCGTTCCATTCCCGGCGTGTATTCTGCGGTATGTACACCAAAAATAAATACTGTCCTCATTCATCATGAATTAACTATTTCCGCCCGTGACATCGTTCGTATGCTTCATGATATGAAACAGAGGGATGAAGCGAAGGTCAATTATAAACGAGAGCTGGGGATTAGTTTAACAGCCTTCCTGGTTGATTTTTTATTTCCCACTAAGTATTTCAGCGGTCTGAATCTATTATTACGGCCAGGGACTCTGCTCAGTTTGTATGCTTCTAGAAATATTATTGCAAATGGCACAAAACCATTGTTTGAATTTAGAAAGCCCAATGCTGATACATTAAGTACAGCGGCCATTTTCGCTTCATTACTCAAAGGAAATCCGCGATCAGCACTTGTCATTTTGTTCATGTCCACCTTTAGTGAAATGATTACGGAAATGACAGCGAATCGAACGAAGAATTATGTTCGAGACATGATGAATTTGGATGTCTCATACGTTTGGAAAGTTGATCGTCAGGGAGTAGAGAAGAAAGTATCCATTCATGATATCAACAAAGGCGATCAAATTGTTGTCTTTGAAGGTGAAAAAATTTGTGCAGATGGAACCGTCATGAGTGGTTGTGCAAGCGTCGATGAATCTTCTATTACTGGTGAGTACATTCCAAAAGACCTCGGCCGGCATCAAAATGTGTTTGCCGGATCAATTGTTCATTCAGGGAATCTTCATATAAAAGTCGAACATGTAGGCAATGAAACAGCTGTCTCACGTATCGTTCGATTAATTGAAGATGCCCAGCAGAAAAAAGCACCTATCCAGTCTTACGCAGACCAACTATCAGAACGTCTTGTACCCGTTTCGTTCGTGCTTGCAGCTTTCATCTATTTGACAACCAGAAGCTGGGATCGCGTCTTAAACATGCTCGTGATCGATTTCGTATGTGGCATTAAACTTTCTACAGCAACTGCCATTTCTGCATCTATTGGGAGTGCTGCAAAGAAAGGTGCACTCATTAAAGGCGGAGAGTACGTCGAAACACTATCCAAGATTAATACTGTAATATTAGATAAGACAGGCACGATTACAAAGGGGCAGCCCGTTGTAAAACAAATCATTCCTTACAACGGATATTCAGAAAGCGAATTACTCAGATATGTAGCCTCTGCTGAAGAACATTCCTCTCACCCTATTGCTGAAGCTATGGTGACGTTAGCAAATGATTGGAACCTCCAGCTCCCTGAACACGATCATGACAAAATTGAACAAATCGTTGGTCATGGTGTTAAAGCGACCATAGAAACGAAAGATGTATTGATTGGAAACATGAAGCTGATACTAAGTCATAATGTGGAAACCGAAGGGCTGAATTGCATCGATCAGCTACCAAACACAAGCAATGTGGTTTACGTCGCAATCGATGGTCAAATGGCGGGAGTTATTGTGATTGAGGATGCGATTCGGGAAGGCATGAAGCACACCATCAACCAGCTTCGTAGACTGGGGGTTGATGAAGTGGTCATGATTACAGGCGATAAAGAACAAGTAGCCCATGAGGTTTATGAGAAGCTTCAACTTGATAACTATTACGCTGAAGTCCTCCCTCATGAGAAAGCAAAGTACGTGAGAGATTACAAAGCAGCCGGGAACACGGTCATGATGGTAGGTGATGGTATTAATGATGCCCCTGCACTTGCTTATGCAGCCTTAGGTGCAACCATGGGAGGAAAACGCACGGATATTGCGGTTGAAGCAAGCGATTTAGTCATCACATCCGACAACCCAATGATCCTTACTGAAGTCGTTGAATTATCCAGAAATACCATGAAAACCATCCATCAAAATTTCTCTATTACGATTGCCGTGAACAGCTTGGCGATTCTGCTTGGAGCCTTCGGGGTGATTGCTCCCATTGCAGGTGCAGCGATTCACAATGCAGCTACGATCGGCGTGTTGTTAAACAGTACGAAACTACTTTTAAAAGAGGAGTGAGTTCAATGGAAGCCACCTTCTCC
>NZ_JBSWTB010000003.1:0-6400 GCF_056158305.1 Alteromonas sp. AWM4_230
TTAACTATAACTTTAATCAAGATAATTTAAATTATAACTTTGAATCTGATGGCACATATTGGTCATGGAGCTATGGTGAAGGTTCAAACGGATCAAGTGATGCATCAACACAATCAACAACTAATGCAGGACAACAAGAACAAGCACCGCAAACTCAAGACCAAACACAACCACAACAAGCTTCATCAGAACAACCAGCACAAGAGCAAGCACCTCAAACTGAGCAAACGCAACAACCACAACAAGAAGCAGCTTCATCACAACAATCAACAGATAATTCAAGTGAAGCATCAAGTGGTTCATCAGTAGAAGTAAACGATCACTTGAAACAAATCGCGCAACGTGAATCAGGTGGCGACTTAAAAGCAGTTAATCCATCTTCAGGTGCAGCAGGTAAATATCAATTCTTACAAAGTACATGGGATTCAGTAGCGCCAGATGAATATAAAGGTCAATCACCAACAGAAGCACCAGAATCAGTACAAGATCAAGCAGCAATGGATTTATATGAATCTGAAGGTGCTTCACAATGGGTTACTGCATAATAAGATAATATGCAATTTTAAAATATGAATATAAATGTATAGAGTGAGTGACATATAAAGCTCATGCTAAAATAAAGGACTAATCCGTTAGCAACAACATGGATTAGTCCTTTTTACATTGAGGGAAAGACATATATTTTCGAAAGTTATAGAATTAATTGTAGAAAATTAATAGAAAAGTTAATTTTAAAAAAGATATTTAAATAATATACTAAAAATAATACTTAATTTAAAACTGCTGACTTATTAATTAATGAACTAAATCTTGCAATAATAGAATAAAAAGTGCTTTTATTACAACATCATTACAATAAAATTGAAAATATAACTAACCCTAAAACGATGATGATGGCGTTCTAAGGTTTTTTGATGAGTGTAATATTTAACTTTTATGTCATTAGGACGTAAAAAATCTAGATGTTTTTTTAACTTCACTGTAACCCACAAGCTTTTTCTAGATGTTACAGTGGGAACTAGCAAATTTGATTAAAAGTAATTTTGCAAAAAACGAAACACAAATTTAAAAAGCAAATTTAAAAGTATTATCTCTTGGGAGGATTTATTAATAATGAAAAAAACAGTATTAGCTTCAACGTTAGCAGTAGGACTTGGCGTAACAGGAATTGCAGCAGGAAATTCAGCAGATGCGTCTGAACAAGGTATCGATCAAGCACAACTAGCTCAACAAGCACAAAACAACCCTGAACAATTAAATGCTAAGCCAGTACATGAAGGTGCTTATAACTATAACTTTAATCAAGATAATTTAAATTATAACTTTGAATCTGATGGCACAAATTGGTCATGGAGCTATGGTGAAGGTTCAAACGGATCAAGCGATGCATCAACACAATCAACAACTAATGCAGGACAACAAGAACAAGCACCGCAAACTGCAAGACCAAACACAACCACAACAAGATTCATCAGAACAACCAGCACAAGAGCAAGCACCTCAAACTGAGCAAACGCAACAACCACAACAAGAAGCAGCTTCATCACAACAATCAACAGGTAGTTCAAGTGAAGCATCAAGTGGTTCATCTGTAGACGTGAACGATCACTTGAAACAAATCGCGCAACGTGAATCAGGTGGCGACTTAAAAGCAGTTAATCCATCTTCAGGTGCAGCAGGTAAATATCAATTCCTACAAAGTACATGGGATTCAGTAGCACCAGATGAATATAAAGGTGTATCACCAACGGAAGCACCAGAATCAGTACAAGACCAAGCAGCAATGGATTTATATGAATCTGAAGGTGCTTCACAGTGGGTTACTGCATAATAAAATAATATTTAATTTTGAAATATTGTATCATCAGTCCCTAGGTTCTTTTATAGAATCTAGGGATTTTTCATTTTTTAGTGGAACATGAAAATGATTAAATTAGAGCATAATATTAAACAGCTTATAATAAATTGAAGTAAACATTATATACTTATAATTCAACATAACCCGCATACATTGAAAAACATACGTATTTTTATTATTATGTTTTCTGTATTAAAAAAATTATAATTTGAAATTGTAATTCTGAAACTTTTTAGCTATTGCTGAAAAGTTTCTTTTTGTGTTGAAAGCAAAATGGACGAAGTATAGTTAAGAAAATGGTTGTTCAAAAAATAGATTAATCTATAGAAAGAGGTGTTGGTTCAATGGTATATAAAATTCATCTGAAAAATATTTGTTTTTGTCTTTTAGGTACTTTTTTAATTGCAATAGGCGTCAATTCTTTTGTTTTAGCTTCAAATTTAGGAGAAGGTGGCACAGTCGGTATTTCTTTGAATCTAAAATATACTTTAGGTCTTTCTCCAGCGTTGACGACACTTATCATTAACATCATATTAATTGGTGTTGGTTGGAAATATCTAAGTAAAACAACTGCACTTTATACTTTGATTACTGTGGTTGCAAGTTCATTCTTCTTGGGTATTACTGAATCTTTTAATTTAAATTTAGAGTCTGATTTTATCAATACTATTTTTTCAGGCGTGCTCATTGGTATCGGTACAGGATTTGTGATATCTGCCCGTAGTACATTGGGCGGTACTTCAGTTATTGCAAAAATTATAAACAAATACAGCGAAATTAAAACGTCACAAGCATTATTTATACTTGATTCATTGATAGTTTTATCATTCTTACTTGTCTTACCTATACAAAATGTACTTTATACTATTGTCATGTTGTTTATCGTTGAAAAAAGCATGTCTTTTGTAATAGAAGGATTTAATCCTAAAAAAGCAATTACTATTATTTCAGATTTTAATGCAGACATTAGTAAACAAATTAATGAAGAAACAGGTCGTGGCTCAACACTGTTAAATGGTGTAGGAGGATATCAACAAAAAGAAACGAATGTGCTTTACGTAGTCGTTCCTCAAAATCAGTTAGCTAGAATTAAAAAAATTGTAAATCGTCATGATGAAAATGCCTTTTTAGTAATCCATGATGTACGAGATGTCCTAGGAAATGGATTTATGAAATTACAATAAGCATAGAAAAGCAAATATCTTCAAATTAACTACAAAAATTTGAAAATACCAGTCTTTCATTTATATATTGGATGGCTGGTATTTTTATATGCGCATTTGTTATGGGATAAATATGTTATCATTACCAATTTTTAAAATAAGATACGAGATAAAAAGATAACAGTGGTAACTGTAAAAATACTAAATAATGTAGAAAACAATACAATTTGTGCATGTAATTCCGGTTCAATTTGATATTCCATGGCAATCGTAGAAGTATTTCTTGAAGTAGGAAAAGAACTAGCAATAAAAAGTGATTGTGCTACAACACCGTCTAAGCCTAATAAATAGATAACTGCTAAAGAAAGTATTGGACTTATTATTAAACGACCGATAAGTGACCATGAAATAACGCGATGGAAAAAGTTGATTTTAATTCTGGCAAGTTGTGCTCCTAACAAAATCAGTGCTATAGCTACAAATCCATCAGAGAGTTGATCGAGGGGAATTAAAATCGTTTTGGGAAGCTTAACAGTAAAAACTTGGCAGATAATTCCTAGCAGAAGTGCATGAAAAACTGGTAGACGTAAAAATCCGCGTGTGATATCTGCCATTGATTTACTAGCTGATAGTAGATTATACATACCATAAGAATATGTGAGTAAATTTTGAAATACTAAAATGAAAATTTGGACTGAGACACCGATTGGATTATGACTAAATACGAGTTGACTGACTGGTAACCCGTAATTTCCTGAATTCATTAACGAAATACTATTTTTTAGAGCAGCACTTTCTCCTTTTTCCAAATGTAGACATTTAGAAATTAAATTGCCAAGTAAAATTAAAATAACGCTGAAAATGATAATATAATATATTATGTTTAGTAATAAAGGTATATCAATGTTAATTTGGTAAATGTTTACAAATACTGATGCCGGCATTAAACAGTATGTTATTAAAGTGGAAAAGTGTTTAAGATTAAAAGAAAATTTTATTTGAAGTATTAAACCCAACAATATCAGAAGTAAAATAGGCAAAATAACTTCTGAAAGAATAAAAATAAACATAAGCAACCTTCTATCTCTAAAAATTTTATGTGATGAAAAATAATGCAATATTCATTTACTTTTACGTTAGCACATATTTATTATAAGTAAAATAAATCTTAATAATTAGAATTGATAAGTAAAGGTTATCATTATGTTGCTCAAATAGTAAGTGAAATGTAAAAATCTCAATAAATATAAAGCGTGCGGTAGCTAATTATGTAAAAAAAGTAATTTTAAAAAGACAAGGTACTGAAACATAAACCCTAGAAAAATAACACTCATATGATTTAATTCAATCCATCTGAGTGTTTCTTTGATTATTCAATACTGCAGCATATTGTTGGCTCGATTTCTTAGGGACAGATTCAGTCTGTCTCGTCTTCAGATTGTCTTGTTCCAGCAAACGTCTCGCCAAAATACAATGTATTCATATGTACTTTTACGTTAAATACTTTAAAAAATAAGACACTATATCAATCCAAGTTGTAACTCAATGAGCTAATTATAATTAAAACAGTATTGAAAAAAAGGCAATTTCTATTGAAATAATATAGAAATTGCCTTTTCACTTGTCCAAGAACTTTATGTCCCAGACTATTTTTTTGTTAACTTGATAGATATGTCTAATATTTTGTATGACATTATCGTATGTTCATACAGTGTTTCAAAGCATCATTTACTAGACAAGTTGTTTAAAGTTTTCTAGGCGTTTTGCTTTTTCTTCATCACTAATACCATGTTTTTTAACATAGCGATTATTTTCGTGTTCAGCACATTCATGGCAACAAGCGCCTAAATAACGTGCTTCATTTTCTTCAGATACTAAAATTTGACGGTTACATTCAGGATTAGAACAATTGATGTAACGTTCACAAGGTGTCCCATCAAACCATTCTTTACCTACAACAGTTTTTTCAACTTGATTGACATCTACACTGATACGTTCGTCAAATACGTACATTTTGCCGTCCCAATACTCACCTTTTGTTTCTGGATCTTTTCCATAAGTGGCGATACCACCTTCAAGTTGGCTTACGTCTTCAAAACCTTCTCTTAATAGATAACCGGAGAATTTCTCACAGCGAATACCGCCAGTACAATAAGTGACGATTTTTTTATCCATAAATTGATCTTTATTTTCTTTAATCCAGTCTGGTAAATCTCTAAAACGAGTAATATTAGGTCGAATCGCACCACGGAAATGTCCTAAATCATATTCATAATCATTACGCGCATCGATAACAATTGTGTCATCATCAAATAATGCTTCTTTAAATTCTTTAGGTGATAAATAATTACCAGTAAGTTCTTTAGGGTTAATATCTTGCTCTAAATCTAATGCTACAATTTCTTTTCTAGGACGCACGTGCATTTTTTTAAACGCGTGACCATCTGCTTCATCAATTTTGAAAGTAATTCCTTTGAATCTTTCATCTGATTGTAATGCGTTCATATATTTTTCTGTTGCTTCAACTGTTCCTGATACAGTACCATTAATACCTTCAGTTGATACTAAGATACGTCCTTTAAGCTCCAAATCTTTACAAAAATCTAAATGCTCTGTAGCAAATGTTTCTGGGTCTTCAATCGTTGTATATTTATAATACAATAATACTCTGTAATCCATAATTCTATTCTCCTCTAATTTATTTCTGTTTATAATAGTTTTATATAAAATTAATAGTTTAGTGATGTCGTGCGGCTACAATCCATAATGATATGATGAATGTTTGCTATATGCTTTTATAAAAGGACGAAATTCTCCTCACTATATTGTAACAAAAAAGGAACAATATTCAATTTAAAAATTTTGTAAAACTAAATATTGTCAAAAATTTTTTGAAGAGCGTTTGAATTATGATAAAAAACATGTTCTTTTCAAATTTATTATCAATGAAAAGAACATGTATATAAATTTACTTATTTTTATTTGTAAAGATAAGTGCAACTACTAAACTAATTGTACTGATAGCAAAGATAATATTCATAATAGAAAGTGTTTCTATAATCACTACATCTTTGCCTAATCGTTCAAAAGCATTTTGTTGCATTTCTTTCTCTGAATTAAAATCACTGTCAGCTCTTGAAGGCTTTTCTTCAATATCTTCTAATAATCTTTCTTTAACTTTAGGCATGTTATACCTCCTTATTCTCTATTATATTTTTCCCTATTAACAAAAAATAAACCATCAATATATAGGCGTTTGCATCATATGCTTGAGGTGGATATACTTTTATTAATCAATGAAATAAAGCAGGAGAGGATAGTATGGAAACTGTATATTTAGCAGGTGGATGCCTTTGGGGTGTTCAGGCATTCGTTAAGA
>NZ_JBSWTB010000004.1:0-4411 GCF_056158305.1 Alteromonas sp. AWM4_230
ATCACCTCGTTGCGCCAATCGGCGGGCGTATGCCGGGAAGTCCACCAGATGGACCGAGCGTGCCATCGCCCGGGAACCGTTCCAGCCAGACCTCTTCCATAGTGAACACCAGCACCGGGGCCAACCATGTGGTCAGGCGATGGAACAGGATGTCCAGCACGGTGCGGGCCGCGCGGCGGCGCAGGCTGTCACCGTCGCAATACAGCGCGTCCTTTCGCACGTCGAAGTAGAAGGACGACAGATCGACCGTAGCAAAGGTAAAGACGGCGCTGAACACGCCCTGGAAGTCGAAAGACGCATAGCCTTTACGGACCTGCTCATCCAGGTCGGCCAGACGGCTGAGAACCCAGCGTTCCAGACGCGGCATCTCCTCGGGCGCGACGCGGTCGGCCTCGGTGAAATCGGCCAGCGAGCCCAGCATGAACCGCATGGTGTTGCGCAGACGGCGATAGCTGTCGGCGGTGCCTTTCAGAATCTCCGGCCCGATCCGCTGGTCAGCGGTATAGTCGGTCTGAGCCACCCACAGGCGCAGAATGTCGGCGCCGTATTGCTTGACCACCTCTTCCGGCACGATTGTGTTGCCCAGCGACTTGGACATTTTGTTGCCCTTGGCATCCAGCGTGAAGCCATGTGTCACCACATTGCGGTACGGTGCACGACCCTTGGTGCCGCAGGCCTGCAGCATGGACGAGTGGAACCAACCGCGATGCTGGTCGGTGCCCTCCATGTAAACATCAGCGATGCCGTCCTCGGTACCGTCTTCGCGATCACGCAGAACAAAGGCATGGGTCGAGCCGGAGTCGAACCACACGTCCAACACGTCAAACACCTGATCGTAATCGTCGGGGTTGGCGATACCGTCGAGGATCTTTTCTTTGAAGCCATCCGTGTACCAGATATCTGCGCCGTCTTTCTCGAACGCCGCCTTGATGCGGGCGTTCAGGTCTTCGTTGCGCAGCAGGTAATCCGCGTCGGTCGGCAGAGCGCCCTTCTTGGTGAAGCAGGTTAGCGGTACGCCCCAGGCGCGCTGGCGTGACAGAACCCAGTCCGGGCGCGCTTCGATCATCGAATACAGGCGATTGCGGCCGGTCTGCGGCGTCCATTTCACCAGTTCGTCGATAGACCGCAGGGCACGTTCGCGGATGGTATCCCCCATCTCACCCATGCCGTCATTCAGCTTGCGGTCGACAGAGGCAAACCACTGCGGCGTGTTGCGATAGATGATCGGAGCTTTCGAGCGCCACGAATGCGGATAGCTGTGTTTGATCTTGCCACGTGCCAGCAGACCGCCAACCTCGACTAGCTTGTCGATGACGGCCTTGTTTGCGTCACCCTCGCCAGCCCTTGCGGGACAGGATGAACTTACCGCCAAAGAACGGTAGATCGGCGCGGAAGCGGCCATCGTCCATCACGTTATAGGTGATGACCTGTTCCAGCATGCCCAGATCACGATAGAGTTCGAACTCCTCCATACCGTGCGAGGGTGCACAGTGGACGAAACCGGTACCTTCGGTATCGGTCACAAACGTCGGCCGCGCGGAAGTCACGGATGTCATCCCATTCCGCCATTGCCGCCCTCAGCACCGGCCAGCGGGTGGGTCAGTTGCAACGCCTGCCAGCTCATCCGGCGGTCACGTCACGAACGCGGGTCCACTGGTCGTCGTTAAGACGAGCGCGGCCAAGCACATCGGCGGCCAGATTGTCGGCCAGCAGGAACTTGTCGCCCACCGCAGCCCAGCATTCTTCTGGAGCGCCGGTGACTTCGTACAGGCCGTAGGAGATATCCTTGCCATACACTACCGCTTTGTTCGACGGCATGGTCCACGGAGTTGTCGTCCAGATCACGACAAAGGCATCATCCAGATCGCCCGCATTCACGACCTTGAACTTCACCCAGATGGTGAAGCTCTCCTTGTCGTGATACTCAACCTCGGCCTCAGCCAAGGCGGTCTTTTCGATGGGCGACCACATCACAGGTTTCGAGCCCTGATAGAGCGTACCGTTCATCAGGAACTTCATGAACTCATCGGCAATCACGGCCTCGGCGTGATAGTCCATGGTGATGTAGGGATCGGCCCAGTTGCCGGTGATACCCAGGCGCTTGAACTCTTCGCGCTGGATGTCGATCCAGCCCTCGGCGAACTTGCGGCATTCCTGACGGAAATCGACGACGTTCACCTCGTCCTTGTTCTTGCCCTTCTTGCGGTACTGCTCTTCGATCTTCCACTCGATGGGCAGACCGTGACAGTCCCAACCGGGCACATAGCGCGCGTCGAAGCCCATCATCTGATGCGACCGCACGATCATGTCCTTGATGGTCTTGTTCAGCGCGTGGCCGATATGCAGGTGGCCGTTGGCGTAGGGCGGGCCATCGTGCAGCGTAAAGGGCGCGCGGCCCTCTTTTTCGCGCAAGCGGTCATATACGCCGATGGTCTCCACCGCTCCAGCCATGCGGGCTCGCGCTTGGGCAGACCAGCGCGCATGGGAAATCGGTTTTGGGCAGGTTCAGCGTGTCTTTGTAATCAGGTGTCTGGATCGTGTCGGCGCACATTGGGGGCGTCCTTTGGATGATCTGGTCGTACTAGGATCGAAGCGGTCGGTGCGAAGTCTCAAACACCTTTGCCCGGCGTCTCAGAGGGTCAGAGCGCCGGGGATATAATTCGAATAATGATGGCCGTCCGGTCATACATGGCCGGGCTTATAGGACGCCCACGCCTAATGGTCCAGAGGTTCCGGGTCGGGTGCGGCGAATGGCGCAGCTTGGCCCAGCGATTGAGCCAAGCCAGACCTGCCAACGCCAGACCCAAAGCCAGCAGCGAGAACACCCGGATCAGGCCGCCAAGCCCGGCGATGTCGATCAGGAACACCTTGGCCACAGCCAACCCGATCACCACCAGACCCGCCTTGCGCATCAGCGTCGCGATCGGCGCGCAAACGACTGGTAGAACAACGCCGCCCCGATCACCAGCAGGGCCATAGTGTAAGTGTAAAGCTCAGGCTGGGTCACGCCGTTGACCTCATACATGCCGGTCGCGCCCTGCCAGACATGACGGATCATCAGCCCCAGCCAGACGGCTCGCCAGCAGTCTGCTCAAGCCCCAACTGGCGCGTTTCAGCCACAGCGGCGTTGCATGGATACGCCAGACCGAGAACCCGATGGCCAGTGCGGGTAACAAGTAAGCAACTGCGAGCGTATTCAATACCGGCGGCCCCAGAACCGGTGGCGCAACCGTGCTTAGCAACGGGTTCGCATCAACCAACGCCTGAACCAAACGGAAAAGACCGTGCCCGGCAAAGAAAGCTGCCAGCAGATATCGGGCATAGTTCAGCTTGCCGCCCAGTTCGAACCGCTGCACCTGCGCAAAGGCCAGCAGCAACCAGATGATCGCCAGCAGGCCCAGCCCCCAGTGACTGTTTGTAGCGTTGCCCTCGCCAAAGCTCTCGCAGCGCAACGTTCCAGCAGCAAGGACAGGAACAGTGCCCCCGGTGGCCCAGGTGGCGCTCTCTAACAGCAGCGTTGCAACGGGTCGGTTAAGCGGTCGGATCAGCAGCCAACCCGACAGGAAACCAAGGGTTGCGACCGCATAGACCAGCGTCATTTCAAGGACCGGAGCCGTGCTGGCCCAACGAAGCCCCGGGTTCAGCACTAGCCTAACCGTGACCGTGAAGACACCCGCCGATATGAACCAACTCATCGGCGGTAAGGTGAATTTGCGATCCAGCGCGGCGGCCACGACAACCATCGCGACCAAAGCGATAGTCAGCGCCGCAGAACTGAGGACGAGGAACGCAGGCAAAGGTCAAACAGGATAAGGCCGAGAGCGTCGCCAGAGAGGCGCGCATCCGTTCACTCCCCGCTCAACGCGCGCAAAACGCTTCGGCAAAGAGCAACCATCAAAACGCCCAAGGCGATACCGATGCAGTGCCGAGGGGTAAGTCTCCGATGACTGTCGCGGGGTGCCAACCAACCTCAAGCGCGATGGCCAACACGGGCGCAAAGACGGCGGCGGCACCGGCCCAGCCTGCCGCAAACCTGTGCGCCTGCATCGAGCGCGACACTGCGGTGACGGAAATCATCGCACCCAGAATGATCAGGATCGTGACCACCCACGGGTAATCCGCCGTCCTCGGTGCGGTCTCCGCATAGGTTTCAGCGAAATGGCGCAGTACGACCCCATCGTCCCACCCATGCATCAGAACGAACCAAACCAGACCGAGCGCGAGGTAACACCGTCGCGTCCTGCAAGGCCCCTGCCCGCCGGCCCCACAGCATCAGTCCAAGCGTCGAGTCCTGCCAATAGCGCAACACCCAACCAGAACTCCGCTGGGCTGTCGGCCCAATGCACTGACAGGATTGCCGGAACTCACGGCAACTGCGGCAAAGCTAAGCCGCGTGGAAACTCGGGCCACG
>NZ_JBSWTB010000005.1:0-7500 GCF_056158305.1 Alteromonas sp. AWM4_230
CACGATTTGGTCAGGTTAACAGAAAGAACTGGTCTGACTCAGCACCGGGGTTCTGGCAACCCTATTTATTGGGGATAACAGCAATAAGTTGTGGACAGAAGGCAACGGCGATCAAAATATTGGCGCCTCACGCAGCTTTGTCTTGATTAAACTCTGTAAGACGGCAAGATGCACAACACCGCACAATCCGAGGTCGGGATTGCGCGGCGCATGTCTTTTTCTGAAAAACTCTGAGTTGGACGTTACTTGTCCAGTTTCGCCTCAAGCGCAGCAATGCGTGCCTCAAGCGCGGCGTTCTCTTCACGCGCTTTCTGGGCCATCGCGCGAACGGCGTCGAATTCTTCGCGCGTGACGAAATCGCGATCAGCCAGCCAGCGGTCGATCATCGACTTCATCGCGTTCTCGGCCTCTTCCCGCGCGCCTTGCGCCACACCCATGGCGTTTGTCATCAGTGGATACGTCGTCGAGGATCTTGTTGCGGGTTTGCATGGCTTTACTCCGAAATCGCGGTTGGTCTCTATATGGGGAATGATTGGCGCGGGCTCAAGGTTGACTTGCCCCGCAAACCCCGGGCAATGAGACGCACATGCAGGCTGTTTTGAATTTCCCCATCTGTCGCCCGAATTGTTCTCGATCTCAGTGTTCGGGATGGAGTTCGCGCTGCGGTGGTACGCGCTGGCCTATATCGCCGGTATCCTGATTGCATGGCGATTGGGGGTTATGGCGCTGAAACGCCCGGCTCTCTGGCCCAACAAGACACCGCCAATGAAACCAGAACAGCTTGAGGATCTGATCACCTGGATCATCCTTGGCGTGATTCTTGGCGGGCGTCTTGGGGTTCGTCCTGTTCTACCAGCCCGCCTACTACCTTTCGAACCCTCTGGAGATATTGAAAGTCTGGCAGGGCGGCATGGCGTTTCATGGCGGGCTGCTGGGGGTTGTGATCGCGTCTTACGTTTATGCGCGGCGTCACCAGATCCCGGTTCTGTCCATGGCGGACCTGATCGCGCATACAGTACCACCCGGATTGCTGCTGGGGCGGCTGGCAAACTTCATCAATGCCGAACTGTGGGGCCGACCCAGCGAATTGCCTTGGGCGGTGATCTTCCCAGGTGGCGGCCGCGCAGGACTGTCCCGGCGTGGTCGCGGGTATGTGCGCCCGGCATCCCTCGCAGTTGTATGAAGCCGCGTTTGAGGGCCTGCTGCTGGGCGCCCTGCTGTTGTGGCTGGCCTATCGGCGCGGTGCCTTCCACAAGCCGGGCCTGATCATGGGCCTGTTTCATGGCGGGCTATGGCGCGTCGCGTTTCATTGTCGAGTTCTTCCGGCAGCCCGACGCGCAGTTCGTCTCACCCGGCAACCCGCTGGGGCTGGCCCTGCAGGTCGGCGGCTATGGCCTGACGATGGGGCAATTGCTGTCGCTGCCGATGATCGCGCTTGGCCTGTGGTTCGCCCTGCGTGCAAGGTCGGGTATCATGAGCCTGAGAGATCACCTGCTTGCGCCGGATCGCGCAGGACGGCCCGATGAGCGTGGCCGACTACATGACCGACTGCCTGCTGCATCCGACGCATGGCTACTACACGACTCGCGCGATCCACTTGGCGCGCAGGGAGATTTCATCACTGCCCCAGAAATCAGCCAGATGTTCGGAGAGTTGATTGGGCTGTCTCTGGCGCAGAGCTGGCTGGATCAGGGGCATCCTGAGCCGTTTCGTGCTGGCCGAGCTTGGCCCGGGGCGCGGCACGCTGATGGGGGATATGCTGCGCGCCACGGCCGCGTGTGCCCGGGCTTTCTCGATGCTGCCCGAGATCATACTGGTCGAGGCCTCGCCCGCCTTGCGGGATGTTCAGGCACAGACCTTAAGGGAATTATGAACCGCGCTGGATCAACACGGTCGCCGACCTGCCCGACGCGCCGCTGTTTCTGGTCGCGAACGAATTCTTTGACGCCCTGCCTATTCGCCAGTTCCTGCGTGATGGCGACGGGTGGCGCGAACGGCTGATCGGTGCCGGATGGCGACGCGCTGACTTGGGCATTGGGCCCGCAGGGCCGCAGCAGGTCGCTCTGAAGGATCGGCTGGCATGACACCAAAGATGGTGATCTGGTCGAGCTATGTGCGGCGGCCATACCCATCATCACCGTGATCGCAGGACGAATCGGCACCCATGGCGGCGCCGGGTTGATCGTGGACTACGGTGATTGGCATTCGCTGGGCGATACGTTTCAGGCGCTTCAGAGCACATGAGCGCGCCGACCCCTTGGCACTGCCCGGACAGTCCGACCTGACGGCGCATGTGGATTTCGAACCTCTGGCCCTTGCAGCCCGCGCCGCAGGATGCGCCCATACGCGCCTGACACCGCAGGGCGTGTTTCTTGAACGGCTGGGAATCACAACACGCGCGCAAGCACTGGCGGCGTCGCTCGGCGGGTCTGAGCTTGCAGCGCTGGTTGCCGCACATCGCCGGTTGACGCACCCCGAGGAAATGGGAAACCTGTTCAAAGTGCTGGGCCTCTACCCCGCCCCTATCCTCGCCACCACCCGGACTGGAACCATGACCCTGGAAATTTTGACCTCAGACTTGCTGTCGCCCATGCGCCACGGGTTCTTCAGCCGTCGCGGCGGCGCCTCATCGGGTATGTTTGCTGGCCTCAATTGCGGCTACGGCTCGTCCGATCAGACCGAAGCCGTTGCAGCTGAACCGCAAGCGTGTTGCGCAGGCGATGGAACGTTGCGCCCGAAGCGCTGATCGGTGTTCATCAGGTGCATTCACCAACCGTTCTGACCGTCGATGGACCGCTCAACGGTGAAAAACCCAAGGCAGATGCGGTGGTCACGGCAACGCCCGATCTGGCATTGACGATTCTCACCGCAGATTGCCAGCCGGTCCTGTTCGCCGATTCTGACGCAAACGTGATCGGAGCCGCCCATGCGGGTTGGCGCGGCGCGTCTGGACGGTGTGCTTGGAGGCGACGCTTGGACGCGATGGAAGCCCTGGGGCGCAACGCGGAAAACACGGTGGCCGTGATCGGGCCGTCGATTTCGCAACGTGCCTACGAGGTGGGTCCCGAGTTTTTAGACGAATTCGTCGCGGATTCTCCGGACAACCTACAGGTTCTTTGCAAACGGTACCGGGGACAGGCTGCAGTTCGATCTTGCCCGCCTTTGGCCTGCATCGGACTGCGACAGGCGGGCGTCGGTCAGGCCGAGTGGACACGCCACTGCACCTATTCCGGATCCCGAAAGATTCTATTCGTGACCGCCGGTCGACCCACGCGAAAGAGGCCGGACTACGGCCGCCTGATTTCCGCCATAAAACTTTAAGCAACACGGCCTGAATTGCGGCGATTTCGCCGCTTTTTCGCCACAATTCTTTGTGTCTACCTGAGTTGCTACAATTTGTATATTTATTGTCCGCTCTCAGGTGGTTATCAGCCAAAACTCCAGCAGGGCGCGACATATCCCGAAACGAAGAGAAACCGCAAACCGTCCTATGTCCTGAATTCATCCCGGATCAGCCTTATCGCCGCCGCAATGGCCCTGCAACATTGAGGCCTCAGAGGAAAACGGGGCAAAAGCTCCCAAACGGGCAGGACAAGAAATGAAGACGAAATCACGCTTTCTCAGCGCCGTGGTTGCGGCCACCAGAGAGCAACATCTGGAGATGCCGTGGAAACGGGTTTCCAGTCACTCGGTCAGGGTCGCACGCCGTCTGGCAGCGCGTCGCTGATTTAACAGGCCCCGCGAACCAGCTGCCGGTTCCCGGGGAACAAGACGCATAGTCGGAGGGGTGCTCCGACCCGCTGTGCGACCTACCGCGCAATATTGTGTGCGGTTCTGGTTTGGGGCGTGTGTGCGCAGGCAATTTCAGCCGGCGTTTGTATGAGTTTGTCTGGGGGATCAAGTGGTGACCAAAAGCGTGGGATTTATCTCAGTGACAACGGCCGTATCGCGCCTGTCGCCCTGCGGTCACCGATTTCTTTCATGGCACAAGTAGAATCCGATCAGGCGGGCCTGTACGGGGGTTCAGCTTGCCTGTGTCGGTTAGTAAGAGGGGACGGAATTGAAATGACATATTCCACGTTCGTTATCGCGCGCTGCCAGAAACGCCGTAGAAACGTCGGCGTTGCTGCGCGAATGCACCAAGACCAACGACGCAGAAAAAGGCGCAGTTGCGGCGCTACGAAGTCAGTACGCTGATGAGAAATGGGGATGTCGTACAGACCCGCCACATCGCGCCTGCCCTGCCCATGTTCGAAGACGCGTTCTGCGCCTTTACGCGCGGATCTCTGGTCGAAACCGAATCCGGGCCGATGGCAATCGAAGACCTGCTGCCCGGCGATACGGTTCTGACACAAAGCGGCACCTCGGAAACGGTTCTGTGGAAAGGATCCGTCACCCTTGATTACCGGGACGCGAGGATACGCGCGGCCGGACACGGCCGCTGACGCGGATCATGGCCGACACGTTCGGCATGCAAAAGCCAATGTCGGGTGTGATCGCTGGCCCCGCCGCACGGTTGCTGGGAACGCCTCGCACACCTGCGGCATGTGCACGGCGACGGATCAGGTCCTGACACCGGTATCACGAGTTCCAGGACGGCACGAGCGTCATCGAGACGCTGCCGCCGACCCCGGTCGAGCTGTTTCACATCTGCCTGAAACGTCATGCGGTGATCAAGGTGGACGGACTGCAATTCGAGTCGTACCACCCCGGCGCCAACACCATGCGCAAGGTCAGCCGGTCGCTTAGGTCCATCTACCTGAACCTGTTCGCGCATATCGACACGCTGAACGATTTCGGCCCTGCTGGTCTTGCCGCGCGCCGGAGACGGAGAGGTGGATGCGATAACCGCCTGAACTTAAGGCTACAATCTGCAATGTGGGGGCATTATGCAGCTATTATTAAGTTGGGTGTTTTACATGACGGTGGCAGCCTTTCTGCCACCGATGAAACCACATCCGAAAGCAGGCGGCGCTCACGCGGTCCGGCTCATCCGTTCTTCGAGAACATCGAAAGGTACGCCGGGCTCGTCTTTTGCGCCGCGGATAACCAGCGAAGTCTTTACGCTGGCCACGTTCGGCGTGGTCAGCAGATCGCCGGTCAGGAACTGCTGAAAACTGCTCAGGTCCGGGGCCACGCATTTCAGGATGAAATCCACCTCGCCGTTCAGCATGTGGCACTCGCGCACCAAGTGGCCACTCGCGGCAGCGTTCCTCGAACGCGCTCAGTTCGGACTCGGCCTGGCTTTCCAGACCGACCATGGCAAAGACCTGAACCTCGAATCCCAGCTCGCGCGAGTTCACTTCGGCGTGGTAGCCACGGATCAGGCCTGATTCCTCCAACGTCCGCACGCGGCGCAGGCACGGCGGCGCTGAAATGCCAACGCGTTTTGCCAGTTCGACATTGGTCATGCGACCGTCTGCCTGCAATTCCGCCAGAATCTTGCGGTCAATCTCATCCAGCCGTATCGCGACCATCAAATGCTCCTGATTTTTCGGTTGTTATATCAGCACCCGGACAGATGCGCAATAATCTTTCGCGGCCGCGCAATATTGTTTATTTTCAATGTCCTTTTTTTGTGCGCCATTCGCAGGGCGTGCATAGCGGGTGTGAAACAGGAAGGGGCTTTAAGCGCGGCACTGCGGGTCGCTATATCCATCCGCCAGGGGCCAGGCGCGCCCAAATCAGGCAGATCGAGTTGGGGGTACCATGTCCGAAACACGTCACACCAAGGTTCTGATCATCGGGTCGGGACCGGCCGGTTATACTGCGCGGCGTCTATGCCAGCCGCGCAATGCTGGAGCCAATTCTGGTTCAGGGCATTGAGCCCGGCGGTCAGCTCACCACCACGACCGAGGTCGAGAACTGGCCCGGCGATACCGAGGTGCAGGGCCCGGACCTGATGGTCCGCATGCAGGATCACGCCAAGGCGATGGGCTGCGAGGTGATCGGAGACATCATCAGCGATCTGGACGTCAGCAAACGCCCCTTCACCGCCAAAGGCGACAGCGGCACCACCTACACCGCTGATGCGGTCATTCTGGCCACGGTGCGCCCGCGCCAAGTGGCTGGGTCTGCCGTCGGAAGAAAAGTTCAAGGGCTTTGGCGTCTCGGCCTGCGCCACCTGCGACGGGTTCTTCTATCGCGGGCAGGAAATCGTCGTGATCGGCGGCGGCAACACCGCCGTGGAAGAGGCGCTGTTCCTGACAAACTTCGCCAGCAAGGTCACTCTGATCCACCGCCGTGATGAGCTGCGGGCCGAGAAAATCCTGCAGGACCGCCTGCTGAAGCACGAGAAAGATCGAGCCGCTGTGGTTCCACGAGCTGGAAGAAGTAGTCGGCACCGATGCGCCTTTGGGCGTCGAAGGCGTGCGCGTCAAGAACGTCAAAACCGGCGAGGTCACCGAGATCCCATGTAAGGGCGTGTTTGTCGCCATCGGCCACGCGCCTGCCAATGAATTGGTTAAGGATTTGCTGGAAACCCATATGGGCGGTTATGTCGTGACCAAGCCGGGCTCGACCGAGACATCGGTGCCGGGTGTGTTCGCTGCCGGCGACCTGACCGACCACATCTATCGTCAGGCCGTCACCAGCGCCGGTATGGGCTGTATGGCCGCGCTGGACGCAGAACGCTTCCTGGCGGAGCAGGACTAACCCGGTGCTGGAATTCTCCGGCCCGGTCTGGAGAATTCTGTTTCTGTCACAGATCGACGCCCCTCTGGCCCCCGCGAAGGCGCCCGAGGGGCGTTTTCATTATGCAGGACAGACCGCTCTCTATGCCTCTCTCAGCACAGAGGGTGCCGGTGTTGCGATTTGACGATATGTTTCGGACGGCGACCCGCCAAGGGTTTTGCAACGCGCGCGCATCACGGATGCGCGTCTGGTAGACCTGCGTGGGCAGCGCGACGCCTCGATTATCTGGCAGGACATCCACGACAGGCAGGGACGCTCACCCACGTGGCAATTTTCGGATCAGGCCCGCGCGATGGGCGCGGATGGATTGCTGTACAGCTCACGCTCACGCCCCGAGCTGAGCCACGTCGTGCTGTTCAACATCTCCCCTGCCCTGATCCGCACAGACGCAACTGCAACCAAATGGGTTCCGTCTTATTCTTGACCCATTCGCTCGCGCGTATCAGACTCTGGTACCAAGCAAAGCAAATGCAGGTGATCTGATTGAGTAGCGTTCTATGGCAAGGCGGGTGGGCAGCCCGGCTGCAGGATTGGCAGCGGCCTGATCCTGTTTGCCTTTGCCTTCTTTCATTTCATCAATATCGGGCTGGGGCTGTTTCATACTGATTACCTGCACGGAATGCAGGATGGCCGCAAAACCGTCACCCGCCACGATGCCATGAGCGTGCTCTTGTACGTTGCCTTGCTGGTCCATGCCGGGTTGGCGCGTATACCGATCAGCCAGCGCAGAACCTTGCGGATGCCGCTTGCGACCGGAGTGCAAGTAGTGCTGGGCCTGCTGATCCCGCTGCAGCGGATCTCTCATAT
>NZ_JBSWTB010000006.1:0-6046 GCF_056158305.1 Alteromonas sp. AWM4_230
ATGAAAAAGGAAAGCTACCTCGAAATATTTTTGAAGAATGTGGTTTTGATATAGATATGATTGGAATGAAACGGGTTATGTCATCGGGAAGTAGATGGCGTGCTGCTTATAGAAAAAATGGTGTTTTGGGTTTAAGGGATACACGTATCGAAAACGCTGGAAGAACTCTGTTAGAGAGAGCTTACGTTAGAAGAAAAGTATGCCCGTTTAGAAGCCGAACGAAACTTACTAAAGGCGGAAAATGAATTGCTAAAAAAAATCAAACTTATGGAAGGGAGGGTGAAAAGGAAATAACACTACCACCTAGTCAGAAATTCATCTTGATTCGTTCTGTCATCATGAAATACAACTTAAGGAATATGGTCAGTTATTTGTGTAAAGTAGCTGGTGTATCCCGTTCGGGATACTATAATTACTTTTCAATTTCAGCTCAAGAACAACGGAAACAAAAGAATGATCGAGATGAAATATTGAAGAAAACCATATTAAAAGCACTTCGATTTAGAAATAGAAAGAAGGGGGCTCGTCAGATAAAGATGACATTGGCGGGTCAGTTTCAAGTTGTCTACAATTCAAAGCGTATCCGGTAGAATCATGAAAAAATATGAGATTGTCTGTCCGATTCGGAAAGCAAATCCTTATAAAAGAATGCTGAAAGCTTCAAAAGAACATCGAGTAGTGCCGAATCAATTAAATCGAGAATTTAAACAAAATATCCCAGGAAAAACGCTTCTTACAGATATCACTTATTTAATTTACGGTAAGAATAAAAGAGCTTATTTATCTACAATTTTAGATGGCTCAACCAATGAAATTTTAGCTTACCATGTTTCAGAACAGATGACATTAGACCTCGTAACAACAACTCTTCATAAACTACAACGGAATAAGAGGATTCCATTGACTGAAGGCGCATATATTCATTCGGATCAAGGAGCCCACTACACAAGCCCTACCTACCAAAAATTAGTCAAAAAGCTAAAGCTCGGACAATCTATGTCAAGAAGAGGGAACTGTTGGGATAACGCTCCACAAGAATCATTTTTTGGTCATCTGAAAGATGAAGCACATATAAAACCTTGCGAGTCTTTTACTGAGTTGAAACAAGAGATTAAGAAATATATGAAGTACTATAATCACTATAGATATCAATGGAACTTAAAAAAGATGACTCCTGTTGGATACAGAAATCATCTTCTTGATGTTGCCTAACTTTTTTCAAAATGTCCTTTACAAAGGGTACAGATTAGAAATAGGTGCTTTTTTTATTGTATATAAATTACACATTAATTTATATTTGAAACAATATAAAAAGAACCTGCAAACCCGCAGATTCTCCTGATAATGATTTATATAAGTAAGACCTGAAAATATAATACAATGAATTTGAAAATGGGTTTAAGTAAATAAAACTAGCCACTGGAAGTTCGGTGGTTTCAGAAGTGATGATGTTTTCCTCGGTTTAGGAACTGAGAAAATACAAAAATATAATACATCGAGATTTAGAGGATTTCAAGACCTAAATTAAAAATTACCGTGGGGTGGATGAACATGGATAGTGGCTATCGTGGAGCGGTTGGAGGTGTTGGTAGATAACACTGAAAGACCAATAAGTTTAAATATGAAAGCTCATGTAATCAAAAAAGGTACACGCATCGCTCAAGGCGTCATAGCGTCAGTAGTAACAGCTCATTTTGTTGAGGTGGACGAGCTATTGGTTAGTGAACGAGGTGTTGGCGGATTTGAATCTACGGGAACGAAGTAAGACAAAATTTGAATTTTATTAAAAAGAAGGAACAGAGGAATTTGTAAATGAGTTTGAAAGGTCCATAAAAAGAATCAGTAAAACTCTGTATTCTTCTACACGTATTTTTATTTGTTAATCCATTTAGAAATAATAGGATAATGAAAGTCTTTTTCCTGTAGCACATATAAAATTCCTTTTATAGGTCCGGAAAATTAACAAAAGAAACAGTATTAGATATAAAGGAGGTATACCGAAAATAATCAAAGCGTTATTTGGCGTTAAGTCTAAATTAGACAAAGATAACATTAAGATTCTTATTATGAATAGATTCCAAATCATTGTAATTACCCAAATGAATAGTTGGTAAAAAACAGCTTCAAGGATATTTTTTCGAATGTCTTGTGATTTGCATATGAAATAAAAAATCAATGGTATATAAAAAATTGTGACGCTAAAGAAAATAAGAAGACAAAAAGATAATAGGGTAAGAAAATGCATAATTAATTTTATGTTCTTTTCTTGAGTTAGGATTATTAAGTGCTCTCCTATATGTATGAGATTTGTTGTGCTTATTAATATATATGCTATAGATAACTATAACATAAAAATTAATTGTAATAGAATACCGCATCGAAAAGAACACGTATTAAATTAAACAAAAGCGTTATTTGAAACTGTTCATGAAAAAAGAGCACTACCGAAAGTGCTCTTAGAAAATACATTTTATATTCTGTTTTGAGCTACGATTTTAATGTTCTCTGGTGGAATGATATCTCGAATTTTTTCTTTTAAATCTACTTGGACCATTTCTTCAAGATGTTCAAGTGAAACTTCAAAGTTTATGCATTCCGCAGTTGCGATGCTTAATAAAGAATAATTTTCATTCTTTTTAACAACAAGATATTTCGATTGATCTGTTATTACTATACACCCTTGTTGAATGCCTAATTTACGATTGTCTTCAAAAGTCATAAATGTTTCTCCTTTGATATGTATTGCCGATAAATAGTTTACTACATAAATATATTGGTTCATATTGAGAAACCTTACATTAGTATTACAAGTTTATAAGGTTTCTGAATATCTTGTGGCCTAGTAACAGGGAGAGTGTAAAAAGGTTTAATTGAATATTTAACAAAATCCTTATTTGAAAACAAGAGGCCCTAGAGTTAGGGCTCTAGGGCTTCTTATTTTGGTATTCTCACATGGTTTTTCAAAAAGAATAGAACATATTGAAGATACCATGTGAATGTTTCATAAATGTATCAAAAAAGTGAACAAAATTGCTATTGCAGAAGAATCAGAAATGAAGTTTCTAATACGTAAGTACGTGAAAGATATTATTTCTAGTGGATAAAATGGGCATGGGACACCTAATCATTATTTTATCGGGGGAAAAGAATATGTTACGAACTTGGTTGAATGAAAAAATGAAAATTTTACTTTAAGCGAAGTTAATGAAATATATTTTTGGGGTTATATCAATGATTGTTATCTTGATGGACAATTTAACTTTATAAAAGTCATAGAAGAAAACACAACTATGAGGAATAGTAAGCTTTGAACTACCCCCACTTTTACTTTGTTTAGAAGTGAGGGATTCCTAAGTAAAGAGTTCTATCGAACTCTAATTGATTAGGCTAACCCCGCAGTCCTTGCGGTTAGAAGCCTTATCGCTTCATTCTTTAGATTGATGCTTGCGTTAATATCCCTATCATGGTGTGTACGACAAGAAGGACAGTCCCATTCACGTAGGTTTAGATTTTTAACGTCTTTATTTTGATATCCACAGCAAGAACATAATTGGCTGGAAGCAAATGTTTTCGATACGACAATGACTTGTTTGCCATACCATTTTGCTTTGTATTCTAACATGGATCGAAATTGCAACCAAGATACCTCACTAATTGCTTTTGCTAACTTATAATTCTTTAACATATTCGATACTTGCAAATCCTCTATACCGATAACATCGTGGTTTTTGATGATTTCAGTTGAAATTTTGTCCAAGTAATCTTTTCTAGTATTTGATATGTATTCATGAATTCTAGCTACCTTTACTCGTTGTTTATTCCAGCGAGAAGATCCTTTCATTCTTCTAGAAAGAACACGCTGTGCCTTCGCCAACTTATCTTCTAATGATCGGAAAAATTTCGGATTTTCATAGTGTGTTCCATCTGACAAAATAGCGAAATCTTTTAGTCCTACATCTATTCCAATGTAAGAATGTGTTTTCGGAAGTTTTTGTACTTCTGTTTCAACTAATAGTGACACAAAATATCTACCAGAAGGGTTCTGTCTAACTGTAGCATTTACAATACGCCCCTCTACTTCGTGACTTTTGGCAAATCGAACAAGGCCTAGTTTCGGCAACTTTATTTTGTTCCCTACAACGGCAATATTTTCATTTGTTTGTTTTGTGGTATAAGATTGTACGTTGTTCTTCTTAGATTTAAAGCGCGTATAAGCATCCGCAAGGTTGCGAACAGACGACTGAATCGCAATACTATCCACTTCTTTTAGCCAAACAAGCTCTTTCTTCATGGCAGGTAGTTTGGCAGAGCATATACCATAGGTCAAGCCTTTTCCTGTCTCTTTGTATGCGTGATTCCATAAGGATAGGAAATGATTGAATACAAAGCGAGAACACCCAATCGTTTTGTTGATTAGAATTGCTTGTGCTTGATTTGGATAGATACGAAACTTATAGGCTTTATTCATCATTATTTGATTCACCTCCATTTCGGTATATGACTATTATACACCAAACGTATATTCGATAGGTAGTGGAGTAATACTTTCTATATGTCGAACAATTAAGATGGCTTCCTGCTATCCCTTGTTCGAAGCCAATTCATCTCCCACCTACTCACTGGACTGTGACCCTTCACGCTCCTTGAGGAAGGAGTCTTCTTGGCTAAAATGATAAAAATGAAAAAAGCCTCTCATTGAGAGACTTTTGAAAATGTTTATATTTTCAACTATCTTAAAAATCTTTTCTTGATATCCGGAGTAGGAATAAGACATTGGTTTTGTTTGCCAAACCATTTGTATCGTATTTTCTGCAACTTTTTTGTAATAAAAGTTTCGAATAGGTTTTGGAATTATTAAAAGGATAAATAATAATTTACAACTTCCTTTTAAGTATTTACAAATATTCAGTATGTCATCGGATTCTGTATAAGCCCTATTATTATCAATTAAAATCACACTATCTATTGTTTCGCTAATGTTGTATTGATTTAATAACTGAATGCCAATACTACTTTGGCGTGATGCAAATTTAAAATATTCTTTAGGATCTCTTTTAATAATAAACTGAACACTTTGATTACATAAGTTGCAGTCCCCATCAAAAAGTATAATTCGTGTCATTAATAATCCCTTCTAAAACGTTTATTTAATCTTTTTTATTTTAACGGAAAAGAGAATTTAAATACACTCATTTTAAATTATTGAATTCCAAAGAACTTTTAATAAAAACGCTATTTTATTAGAAAAGGGGAATGGATATAAATTTATTAGAGCAATACATTGAAGAAGTGATCAGTGAGGAACCGTACACTGAGGAATGGACAAAAGATTTTGATAAAAAATTTGTAAAGGTAAAGTTGGTTACCAATTGCTATGTTCGGAAACGCAATGAAGACCCAATTTTTGATGTTGATAAATGGAAAAGGTAAAGAACAAGGTTATTACATGGGATAAGTAAAAAAGCAGCTAGCAATAGCTAACTGCTCATATAAGGGAATCGGAGAAAGATAACCATGTGTCCATATTATTAACGGAATATTAAGTTTTTATTCAAAGGGTAGAGGGAAATAGAAGAAAGAAAGGAACCAAAAATGTATCTATGGCATGTTACGGGTGGAACAAAGAAAAACGATGTGTAGAGTTCCAACTATTAAGAAATGAAGAGATATTTGTAATGCCAATGTATAAGAAGGATGTAAGAAGCATGGAACAATTTTTTCTGATTAATGAAAAATAACTGAACAAAATAATCTTTTTAACAGAAAATGAGGAATAAAGATGAGACAAGGAAACCGCGGAATGGCGTTTGAAAAGCTTATTAACCTATCGAATGAATGGAATAGTGTTTATGGAATCGATTTCTATAATTTTTCACAGAAATATATCTTTGATTTTTTTGCATAATTTTACAACATATATTGTGAATTAGCTAATATCTATATACACGTATACATGACATAAGTATGAGAAGAACACACCTTATTTTTCAAAGGGGATACAAGAAGAGGTGCTGGTTTCATCTATCGGAGGGAATGGATTAACCTT
>NZ_JBSWTB010000007.1:0-3316 GCF_056158305.1 Alteromonas sp. AWM4_230
CCAATTGCTAAGGTTAATCCATTCCCTCCGATAGATGAAACCAGCACCTTTCTACATCAATACGCATTTTGTTGAATAAATCATCAGCAATCAAACTATCATTTTCTTGATGATATGCAATCCTTCGCTCTAATTCTTCTTTGGTTTGATCTGCATTTAGCATGTGAATGCTAAACGGATCTGCAACCACACCTTCCCCAGCTTTCAAATCATTTAACTTTTCTACGTTTTCCAAATCCAAGACCTGTTATTTTCCCATTCTCTCATTAAGCTATAAACTTTAACATTCATTTTAAAATCCTCCTAAAATTTTTTATGCGATCTCTTTTGTTATTACTTATATTATACCATATAGTAAACCAGTTTACCAGTAAACTATATGGTATTTTTAAAATAATTTTATAGACTAAACGCTTTATATTAATTCCGTAGCCTTTAATATTTTAATGGCTTTTTTTCTTTGTTCAGGCGACATTCTCTAATTGCTCTATTCAAAGTTCTTATATCGGCGTCATATGATCCGTTTCTGTTCTTCTGTTATTAAATCATTAGCAGAAATATTTAAAGCTTCTGCTAAGGTTCTTAAAGTTTCTATACTTGGATTATATCTATTCCTTTCTAAATCAGCTATATAAGACCTAGAAAGGTTTGATTTTGTAGCTAAATCTTCCTGTGTAATACTTGCTTGTTTACGAAAGATTTTTATTCTTTTTCCTAAATTCATGTTTTTTCCTCCTTCACTTCAGAATATTTTGTAACAATGTCCTTTATATTTACTTAATAATAGCCCCTTTCAGGTGAGAAAATCTCATAATTCATTCGGTAAAGCTGATATTATGCAATTTTTTAATAATGTTAGCTTCTTCAGATAAATTAAATTCTCTAATGACATTCACACCCCAAACGGTGATTTTGTCATCTTCCACGTAAATATCAACACATTCTCTCATCGGCTATCAACTCATAATAGCTATTAAAAATATTTGTATTTGTCATTGTTCATTTCTCCTTTGCACTTAAAGGTTTTAAGCCTTTAAATGTTTTGTATTTGTAGTTTGCAAGCCGAGAAATAGATTTCCCAAAGGGGATCTATTTTTCCCGTTTGATAATAGAAACAAGCCTGCAAAAAAATGTCAATAAAACGTGGAATACCGAACGATAGTGAGGCTATGCCGAGCGAAGCGACGAAAGTTTATTGACATTTTTTTGCGCCACTCTCTAGTCACCAGCAGGAAAGGTTCGGGTGTCCTACCTGCTGGTGGCTTAGAGTGGCAAGGCTTTAATCTTCGGATGGCAAACGGAAAAATAACTATAATAAAAAGCAGGCGAGAGCCTGCTTTCCTTTTTGTCTTTCATCTTTTGGTTTTTTATCTTTCGTTGTCGTGTACTCGTTAAGAAACAATCAGGAACTTACAAAATGTTGATTGATGGCGAACTACACGCTTTTTTGTAGTTGGCCATCAATCAAACAGTTTGTTGTTATCGAGTGTTTTAGAGGACAGCGAGATACCACAGGATGTTAGGCTGCGTTCTTTGCTGCCTTATCTCCTGTGAGTAGTACGTTTTTGGGCAACCCCAAAAAGGTTTTAAATTTTTTCAGTTTGCTTTTGAGTGATCTTGTTTTCATTTACGAAAAAATCGGGTATAAATAAAAGAAATCCATATAATAAAAAAATACCGTTAGTGCTAGTAACACTAACGGTACGCAATAGATAAGTTCCCTACAAGGGAGATCGACATTAAAGTGGAATAATCCACCCTAAAGTGAGTCGTGAGCTCAAGGGTGGATTTATTTTTTTTGGTTAAATGACAGTACCGCAACGATCAAACTGGAAAACGCCACAGCGAACATTAGAGTTTCAAAAACCGTCATACAGCCACCCCCTTTCTATTGGGAGTGTGCCTGACCACCCTTGAGAAATCTTATACTATTGCTTCCTCAAGTATAGCATAAAGACTTACCGTCTTTTAATAATTAAAAGCAATATAAGCAATTCCTAATAAATATTTATTGCAATATCCTATTAATTCACCTTCTGTATTTTCTTTAGAACAATATTTTCCCCATAACGAATATTTCTACAGATCATTGATATATCGCCGTTTTGCTTTAAGCAATCCCCAAGCTTTAAGCTTAACCTAACTGTAACGATTTAATAACCCCTTGTTCAAGTGCTGTTTTCTTTTCATTTTTAGTTAAATATATTTCTAACTGATTAAATTTTTTTCGATTATCTTTTTCAAATGTACCGCTGAATATAAACTCATTAATATTTTTTGTTTGATTGAACCTAATACAGACTATAAACACGTTTTCTTCTAAAAATGTTTCACCAAACCCAAACGTCCAATTGCTAGTTAATAGCGCAGGTATAAAGTATGTTTTCATTTCTGTATATATATAATCCATATTAACGCTTGTTTCATCACCTAAACCGAATGAAAAATGTAGAAAGGAAGAATCTATGTTTAATAGATAATTCAGCAATTTTCTTTTATTTTCATCTGAATTTTTATTCTTTTTTATCATCTCCATCAGTTTTTCTTTCCGTATTCCGGTTTTCAGCTTCTACACTAATCCTCCATTTTCATCTATAAAATTGCCAAAATTAGTCATTTGATATACGAGCATAGCAACAATCATAAGTGTCCTGATAATTGTTTATGGCTTCATTAACACAATTTGCTTGATGTAATATATAATCACCATATGAATTTATTGCAAAATACATAGGGAAGAAGGCGTCTTGTTTTGTATCATATTTTATTACCAAATTTTCGTTTTCTTTCTTTTGAAAGAGACTATAATGTATTTCTGTTTTAAGATAGGCTATTTCATCAATATACCAGCCATCTAGTGATATTTCTTCAAATTCGAGTAAACTTATCAATGTACTGTAAAACCGTTGTTGACTATCTGACCAATATTTTTTTCTAGCTTCCTTTTCTTTCTATACACTTGAATCACATCTAATAGGCTTACACTTTCAAAAATACACTATTAGATGTTATACTTCTAAAAGTAAAGGTTAATTGATCTTCAAAAATTGCATTAAGTGTTATAGAGTTTAAAATGCTGTCTGTCCCAAAACGAATTAGACCCATTTCATCACATTCGTAAGAACAGAAAGTTGGTACTAGTTGCTTGTTATCCATTACTTCTATCACAAAGTATCAATCCCTAAATGGGATGTAATTCTATTAAAGCAATAAACACCTTCAATTGGCATTTCTAAGTGTGGTCATTTGGTTTGGGCGGCGTTGTGTTGGGCACGGGTGCGGGGGGGGGGGGGGGGGGGGGGGCTTTTTTTTTTTT
>NZ_JBSWTB010000008.1:0-3965 GCF_056158305.1 Alteromonas sp. AWM4_230
GTTGCCTTTGCCCATGCGGAAGACTTGAAAGGCGACTTTATTGAAACGTCCGGGACGGCTTTGCCTTCGCTCATGATGCGAGTGCTACTCCCTCATAGCGGTAGCCAAAGCGGCGCGGCCGTATATGACAGAAGGCGGTTCATTGATGGCTATGAGCTATCTCGGTGCGGAGCGCCTGGTGAAAGGGTACAACGTCATGGGGGTAGCAAAAGCCTCCCTTGAAGCGGCTGTCCGTTACCTCGCTGAAGATATGGGACAGCAGCAGGGTCCGTGTGAATGCGATTTCTGCGGGAGCTGTCCGTACGCTCGCTCCAAAGGGTGTACCAAGCTTCAATGAAATTCTCAGCAAGATCGAAGAAACGTCTCCGCTTAGAAAAAATGTGACACAGGAAGAGGTCGGCGATATGACGCTGGCTATGATGAGTCACCTATCCCGGGGGGTAACCGGCGAAATCCTGTATGTGGATTCTGGATATAATATTTTAGGTTGAACAAAAAGCTCCCTTATTCAGGGAGCTTCAGCTTGTAGAGAAACCTCTGTTTCTTTACAAGCTTTTTTCTTTCTTACCGCCAGGAGCGAAAGCCCCTTCCCTTTCCGCGGACGAGCGCCCGAGCTTCCTCGCAAAACCCACGCTCGGCGATCTCGGACCACTCGTTCTTCCGCAGGAGTGGAAGGGGCACCGCTCCTTGGGAGTTCTTTAACATCGACAAAGACTCTCCTTCACCCCGCTCACCCTTGCTGGATGGAGGACAATCTTTTTCATATTCCGGCAGGCAGCCGTCATCAGCGCCTGTTCTTTCCCTTTTTCTTTTCCACGCAAGCGGCCATAGCGCAGCCATGCGACTCACTGCTCGTCTCTCTTCTGATATTCTAACGTCGGCACGAGGAGCGTTCGGTGGTGATGCTGCGGGAACAGCACGGGCCGAAGATCCACTGGGCAGGCGATCTTCCTGACCAAGTCAGCTGAGGGCGTGCCCGCGGCATTCATCCACCGATAAGCGGAATGTGACCCTTCCCACGACAAATGGACAACTCTAACTGGTTAACACAGGCTTTTTCTACAGCCAAAAGCTCCCTTATTTAGGGAGCTTTTTTAATGGTTAGGAAACGTTTCACGTGGAAAAATTAGGGTATGGGTAATTTAGTGAGTGAAAATCAGCACAGGACCTTATCATTAGATCGGAGGCTTTATGTATGCAGAGACAACAATCAATCATCGAAGAGTCACTGAAAGCAGTTATGGAAGATAAAGATTTTCTACCGGATCTGAAGTACCGAGTCCAGAGAGCAGGCGTATAAATCACTGGTGGCCCTTCTATCCACACCGAATCACGTGCATAAATCATACTTAAGAGTTCCGATGGAGGACGGTCAGATCGTTCGTATTCCAGCCTTTCGTATCCAACACAGTGATACGGTAGGCCCATATAAAGGCGGGATCCGCTTCCATGAAATCGGTCCATGAAGACGAAGTGGCCAACCTCGCTAAGCTGATGACGTTGAAAAATGCCCTTCATGAGCTGCCGTTCGGCGGAGGAAAAGGCGGCGTCGGAATCAATCCCAAAGATTACAGTGTGAAGGAACTGAATCTGATCTGCAAAAAATATGTCCAGTATTTTAACGATATTCTGGGGCCTGATAAAGACATACCAGCTCCTGACGTAGGAACGGGAGAACGGGAAATGGACTGGATGATGGGAGAGTACAAGGCGCTCCATCCGGGAAAAGCCTGACCGCAACAGTTTTACAGGCAAAAGCATTGTGAACGGTGGGTCACTTGGACGCCGCGGAATCAACAGGGAAAGGTGTCTACTTTACGTTCCGCTATATGCTGCATGACTTCTTAGAAGAAGTGATTAGGACTGGCTGGAAGGAACCGATAATATATTGCCAAAACGGCGCTGAATCATGCCGATAAAGAATTGAAAATGGCTGTTCAGGGCTTTGGAAACCTTCGATCAGTAGCCGCGCTTGAATCCAGGAAATGTGATTACTTGAACAACAAAGTGGTCGCTGTCAGCGATGCAAACGTCATGTTGTACAACCGTGATGGGCTGGATATTGAAGCACTCGAGAATTCACGAAACAGAATGATGGAGACCTTCCCACCGAAGATCAGCAGCTGGAAGAGCCAACTCCAAGCAGAAATCAGAGACCGGGATGAACTGCTTACCATGGATGTCGACGTCCTGTTCCTGCAGCGCTGGAAGATCAGATTCACGAAGGCAACATGAAGGATATCCAGGCAGAAATTATTGTTGAAGGCGCTAACGGACCTATTACAGAGGAAGCAGATAAGCATCTGGCGGATAAAGGTGTCTTGATCATTCCGGATATCCTCGCCAATGCCGGTGGTGTGATCGTTTCCTTCTATGAATGGGTGCAGGAAGAGAGGCGCGTTTCATGAACGAAGACGAAGTATTTGAACGGCTGTTCGATAAAATGAAACATACGATGGATACGATTCTTCCGCAGTTTTTAGGAGATCCGTTCCCGCTCCGTCAAAACTGCTATATCCACTCCGTTATGAAATTGTCCAACATTATGTACCGCCAGGGAAAACTATACTAAAGAAAAAGTTCGTCCTATCCAGTTAGAGTTGTCCGCATGTCGTGTTGAGAGGGCACGTTCCGCTTATCGGTGGATGCCTGCCGCGGGCACGGCCTCAGCTGACTTGGTCAAGAAAACCATTGGACCAAGTGGATCTTCGGCTCGCGCTGTTCCCGCAGGCGTCACCACCGAACGCTCCTCGTGCCGATGCCTGTGGGAAGACAGCTTTACCCTATGATAAAAGAGAAAGGTTGAGCATAGCTCCTTCGCCGTTTCAAAAGAACAGTACAAGCTGCGTTACTGCCGCTTGCGTGGGGAAAATCCTATCCATGACCAAGTATTGGTGACCGCTCCTTTGGAGTCACTGGAAAAAAGGTTTCTCTACAAGCTGAAAAAACTCAGCCTTTCAAAGGCTGAGTTTTTTGTGCATTTTTCCGGAAAAGTGGGAAAGGTAAGGAGTGATGAACCTAGAAGGAGGAATTATCGTGTTAGAAGGAAAATCTGCCTTAATTACAGGATCAGGCCAAGGCATCGGTTTGGAAATTGCTACGGAATTCGCAAAAGCCGGTGCCAAAGTTATGTTCAATGATATCAACCAGGAAACATTGGACAAATCGGTCGAGGAGCTTCGATCTCAAGGCTTTACGGTCGAAGGTGTTGTCGCCAACGTAGCGAAAGAAGAAGATGTGAAGCATGCGATTGAAGAAACAGTCAGTAAATTCGGCCAGTATCGATATTCTCGTCAATAATGCCGGGATTCAGCACGTGGCTCCGGTGGAGGAATTTCCATCTGAGAAGTTTGCATTGATTCTTGATATCATGCTCAAAGGCCCATTTTATCGGAATCGAAGCACGCCTTTCCCCATATGAAAAAGCAAGGGTATGGACGTGTCTTGAATATGGCTTCCATCAACGGTTTAATTGGGTTTGCCGGTAAAGCAGGGTACAACAGTGCCAAGCACGGGGTTATCGGGCTGACGAAAGTGACGGCTCTGGAGGGAGCTGATGATGGCATTACCGTTAATGCGATCTGCCCAGGCTATGTGGATACGCCGCTTGTTCAGAATCAGCTGGAGGACCTGGCGAACACGCGGAGACGTTAAGAGAAAGAAAAAGCCTTGGAAGAAGTCATCTATCCACTTGTCCCTCAGAAACGTCTCCTTCAGGTCCAGGAGGTTGCTGACTACGCCATTTTCCTTGTCAGTGACAAAGCGAAAGAGCATCACCGGTCAGGCTCGGCCGGTGACTGACGGAGGGTATACCGTTCAATAAAACCATAAATAAAGGAAAACCCTGTCCTTGGTGCAGGGTTTTTTCATGACTTAGACAGGAAAGGGAGGAAACTTCTCATCATGAGAAGTTCCTCCCTTTTTTCTATATGATCATTTGGATATGTCTGGCAGCCGGGTAAATT